>OZ251550.1:0-885000 GCA_965243425.1 Nitrospirales bacterium
GTGGACGCGCAGAGTTCGAACGAGTTCGACGTGGCGGTGGACAAGCGGCTGGCGGTGACCGTGACGGACGATGACACCGCGGCGATCATCGTGAGCCCGAGCAGCGTGAACGTCACGGAAGGCGCAGAGGCGGCGTACACCCTGCGCCTCAGTCACGTCCCGACCGGGAACGTGCGGGTGATCCCGCGCAGCAGCGCCGCGGCGCACGCGCGCGTCAGCACCACCGCGGGCGGGCCGTATGCCCGGAATTGGAGTTTGATGACGTTCACGCCGACCACCTGGAACACGGCGCAGACGGTGTACGTGGAAGGGCGGGAAGACGCCAACTTCGCCACGGACCGCGCGACGATCCGTCATGCGGTCTATGCCCCGGGGAGTGCGGACGAATACGATGCCGTGACCAAGTCCCTGCCGGTGACCGTCCTGGACAATGATATGAACCCGTTGACCCTGACTCCGCAGGCGATCACGGTGCAGGAGGGCGGCAGCGGGGCCAGCTACACGGTCGCGTTGACCTCGGCCCCGACCGCCCAGGTGATGGTCTCGGTGTCAAGCACGGCCGCGACGGTGATGATGTCCCCCTCGTCCCTGACGTTCAGTGCGACGACGTGGAACACGCCGCAGACCGTGTCGGTGACCCCGACGGCGGCCGCGAACGACGAGGACGCGGAGGACGCCACGGCGACGGTGCGGCACGCCGTGGCGAGCACGGACCCGCGCTTCGCGTTCCCGGCGCAGACGGCGACCGACGTGACGGTGACGATCGAGGACGACGAGAGGCCGGGGGTCACGATCAGCACGCTGACTCTCTCGGTGGACGAAGACCCGACCGCGGACGGGGGAACGACGGCGCACCAGGCGATCTACACGGTGGTCTTGAACACGGCAATCGTGACCGGGGAAGACGTCGGCATTGAGGCGCTGAGCAACACGCCGGGCGCCGTGCTGCTCTCGTCGGCCCGGACGACGACGCCGCGCCTAACCGCGGATATCGCCTTCTTCCCGAACACGTGGAACACGGCACAGACCATCACGGTGCACGCGCAGTCGGACGCGAACGGGATGGATGAGGAGGTGACGATCAGCCATCGGACCTTCGGTGTGGGGCCGAAATCGGGCTACTACACGTTCTTCAACCAGCAACTCGCGTTCCTCTGCCCCACGTGTTCGGCGGACAAGGTCATAACCATCCCGGCCGTGACGGTGAACGTGGACGACGACGATCCCCCGCTGACGCCGACGCTGGCCCTCTCGCCCGCGTCAATTATGGAGAGCGGCGGGGTCTCGACGGTGACGGCCACGTTGGACCGGGCGTGGAGCGACGGGGCGGTGACGATCACGGTCGCCGCGGCCCCCGGAGCAGGAACGGCCACCCTGTCCTCGGCCCCCCGGCTGATCGTCGCGGCAAACGCCACGGCGAGCACCGGCCTGGTGACGCTGACCGCGGTGGACAACGCCACCGACGCGCCGGACACCACGGTGACGGTCTCGGGCACCGCGGCCGACAGCGTGGACCTCGCGAGCGACCCGGCCGCCGTGACCCTGACCATTACGGACGACGACCCCGCGCCGGACGTGACCCTGGCCCTCTCGCCCGCGTCGGTCGCGGAGAACGGCGGGGTCTCGACGGTGAGCGCGACCTTGTCGCACCCGTCAAGTGAGGCGACCACGGTGACGGTGACGCCGCAGGCGACCTTCTTTACCGTGCCCACGGGGGCCGCGGGGCAGATCGTGATCGCGGCCGGCATGACCGCGGCGGCCGGCGACGTGGCGACCCTCACCGCGGTGAACGACGACGTGTACCACGGCAGCGGGCGGACGACGCCGGTCAGCGCGACGCTGGCCAACAGCCACGACGACGGCACGGGCAACGTCATCCCGGCCACGCTGACGCTGACCGACACCGAGTCGGTGCCGACGGTGACGCTGGCCCTGTCCACCACGGCGGTCACGGAAAACGGCGGGACGGCCACGGTCACGGCCACGCTCTCCGGCCCCGCCAGCCAGGCGGTGACGCTCACGGTCGCAGCCGCCCCGGTGTCTCCGGCGGTGGCGGGTGACTTCGCGCTGAGCCCGGCCCCCACCCTGACCATTGCCGCGGGAGCGACGACGAGCACGGGCACGGTCACGGTCACCGCGGTGGACAACGCCGTGAATGCCGCGGACAAGACGGTGACGGTCTCGGCCACGGCCGCCGGCGGCCACGGGGTGGCGAACCCGTCGGCCGTGACCCTGACCCTCACGGACGACGACACCCCGGGAATTGCGGTGGTGCCGGCAACGGCCACGGACGCGGCGGTGCGGCCGCTGCGGACGTCGGAGTCGGGCGGCACGGCCACCTTCACCGTGGCCCTGACCACCCGGCCGACCGGGGCCGTGGTCCTGGACCTGGCCAGCTTGAACACCGCGGAAGGCACGGTCCTGCCCACGGCCCTGACCTTCGCGGCCACGGCCTGGAACACGGCCCAGCCGGTGACGCTGACCGGCGTGGACGATGACATGGCCACGCCCCCCAACCCCCCGGACGGCAACCAGAACTACAACGTCACCCTGACGACGACGTCCACCGCGGACGTCGATTATAACGCGCTGGCCGTGGTCACGGTCTACGCGGTCAACGCGGACAACGAGTACGGCCTGGACCTGTCCGTCGGGGCCGTGACGGTGACGGAGGCCGGCGGGGCCGCCACCTTCACCGTGGCCCTGATCACGCAGCCGTCGGCCGCAGTGACGGTGGCGGTGTCCAGTCTGGATTCGAGCGAGGGGCGGGTCTCGCCGGCGGCCCTCACCTTCGCGGCCACGGCCTGGAACACGGCCCAGACGGTCCGGGTGACCGGCGTGGACGACGCCATCCACGACGGGCCGGTGACGTGGCAGGTGCGGCTGGACTCGTCCAGCGGCGACAGCAACTACCACGGGCTGGCGGACGTGGACGTGTCGGTCATCACCACGGACGACGAAACGGCGCCGGACGTGACGTTGGCCCTGGCGCCCACGTCGATTGCGGAGAACGGCGGCACCACGACGGTGCGGGCCACGCTGACCCGCGCCTCAGGCGCGGCCACGACGGTCACGGTGACCCCGGAGGCCGGGGCCTACACGGTGGGAGCAGACGCGATCATCGTGATTCCGGCGGAGCAGACGGCGAATTCCGGCGATACCGCGACCGTGATCGCGGTGGACGATACCATTCACCAGGGCAGCGTGGGCCGGTCAACGACGGTCACGGCCACAGTGGCGAACTCCGTCGGCACGGGAAGCGTCACCGGGGCGGCCCTGACGCTGACGGATAACGAGGCCCCGCCGGGGGCAACGTTGGCCCTGTCGGACGCCTCAATCCCGGAGATGGGCGGCACGTCAACGGTGAGCGCGACGCTGTCCGTAGCCTCGGCCGTGCCGACGACGGTGACAGTGACCGCGGTGGACGGTGCCTACACGGTGGGGTCTGACGCGATCATCGCGATTCCCGCGGGGGCCACGGCAAACGCCGCGGACACGGTCACGATTACCGCGGTGGACAACGCCACGGACGAGCCGGACCGGACGACGACGGTCACGGGCACGCTGGCCAACAGCCGGGGCGCGGGCACGGTGTCCGGCGTTACCCTGACGCTGGTGGACAACGACGCGGCCCCGACGGTCATGCTGGCCGTGTCAAGCACGTCAATCACGGAGAACAACGGGCAGACGATGGTCAGCGCCACCTTGTCAAACCCGTCCAGCGCCGAGACGACCGTGACGGTAACCGCGGTGGCCAACGCCTACACGGTGGCGGCGGGCACCGGGGCGACCATCCTGCTTGCCGCGGGCTCGACGGCCAGCACGGATACGGCGACGATCACCGCGGTGGACAACGCCCGGCACGCGGCGGACAACGTGGTGACGGTGACGGCCACGGCAGCCAACGCCCAAGGCGTGGGCACGGTCACCGGGCCGATGCTGACCATCACGGACGACGACACCCCGGGGGTCACGGTGGCCCCGCCGACGTCCGCGGCCGCCCGGCTGCGAACAACGGAGTCGGGCAGCATGGGCGGCACGGCGACGTTCGCGGTGACGCTGGCCACCGAGCCGACGGGAGCCGTGGTCCTGGACGTGGCGAGTTCGGACACCACGGAAGGCACGGTCCTGCCCGCGGCACTGACCTTCCAGACGGCAGACTGGAACACGGAGCAGACGGTGACGCTGACCGGCGTGGATGATGCTCCGCCCACGCCCTCGGTGCCCAACCAGAAAGCCGGCACCCGGGACTACACCGTCACCCTGACGGTCAACGCGGCGGCCACCGCGGACAGCGAGTACGACGCGCTGGGGGCCGTCACGGTGTACGCGAAAAACGCGGACAACGAGTACGGCCTGGACCTGTCCGGCAATGCCCTGACGGTGGAGGAGGCGGGCGGCACCGCGACCTTCACGGTGGCCCTGTTCACGCAGCCGACGGGAGACGTGCTGGTGGCAGTGGCGAGCCGGGCGCCGAATGATGTCACGGTGTCGCCCGGGTCCCTCACCTTCACGAGCGGGACCTGGGAAACGAAGCAGACGGTGACGGTGACCGGCGTAGACGACAACGTGTACGACCCGACGAATCCGAGCTATGACGTCGTGCTGAATCCGTCCAGCACCGCCGACGCGAACTATCACGGCCTTGACGACGAGACCGTGACGGTGACGACGGATGACGACGACGTGTTGCCGACGGTAACGCTGGCCCTGTCGCCCCCGGCGATTTCAGAGAACAACGAGGTCGCCACGGTCACGGCCACGCTCTCGGGCAAAACCAGCGAGGCCGTCACGCTGACGGTCTCGGCCACCGCGGGGACGACCCACACGACGAATGACGACTTCACGCTGAGCACGGACAACACGCTGACCATCGTGACCATCGCGGCGGAGCAGACCACGAGCACGGGGCTGGTAACGCTCACGACGAAAGACAACGACGTGGACACGCCGGACAAGGGAGTGACCCTCTCGGCCACGGCCACCGGCGGCCACGGCGTGGATCCCCCGCCCAACGCGACCCTGACCATCACGGACGACGACGAACCCGGGCTGGTGATTGCCCCGACCGCGTTGGAGTTGGAGGAGCCGCCGACGAGGGAAGCTCCCCCGGCCACGGCCACGTACATGGTGCGGCTGGCCACGGAGCCGATGGCGGCCATTACGGTGACAGTGACGAAGACGGCGGCAGCAGCGGACCCGAACAGCAACCCCGACGTGGTGACGGTCGACCCGGCCACCCTGACCTTCGACGCTTCGACCTGGAACACGTCCCAGATGGTGACGGTGACCACGGAGGACGAGGACGAGGGCAACTACCGGCACGATAGCGTTGATCTGATACACACGGCGATGCCTGATGACGCCGATGCTGACCGGGGGTATGTGTCGCTGGCCGCTGCCATGCCGGTGACCGTGACCGACACGGATTCGCTGAAGGAGCCGCTGAACATGCTCATGGCCGGAGAGGACACCACGATCAACGGCCTCCCGGTGACGCTGACGCCGCAGGGGGATATCCCCTGGATGACGCTGGACGCCTCCGAATCCCTCCGGCGCCTGAGTGCCGTGGAGGGCATTCAAGGCATTACGTTTGCCTATACGCGGCCGGCCGAGTCCCCGGGGGTCGATTCTCAGGGGGTGGTGAGTGCGGCGGGCGGCCCCGAGGAGCGGACCAAGCGGTACGCCGTAGAGGTCGGGGCGGATCGCAGAGTGGTAGACATCACGGTGAGGCGGGCCACGGGCACAGCCCTCACGGCCGACGAACTTGCCAGCGTGCTGAACGGCGGGGCGTTGAGAATCTGTCTGCAAGTGAGTGACAGGGTGCAGGCGGCGGTGCAGCGGTTAGACAGAGACCCGGTCCTCCTGCATCAACCCTCACTGAACGACCCGTGGAGCGTCGTGCCGGCCCAAGCCGTGACGTATACCCGGGAGACGGGGCGGCTCTGCGCCGACTTGGCGGAATTCTCCCAGTATGCGGCGGCGATGGAGAGGGGAAAGGACGTGGCCTTCGACCAGGACGACCCGCGGCGGATGAAAACGTTCTTCACGGGGACGACCATCCGCGACGACAAGGGGCACCTGCCGGTGGCCGACGGGGATCCGCCCATCACCTACGAGTTGTTGAACATGGAAAACCTGCCGGCCGGGCTGGACTACGACCCGGAGCCCGGGGAGAGTTACGGCGGGATGATCACCGGCACGCCGACGACGCCCACGGACGGCCCGCAGGAATACGAGTTGCAGGCGACGGACTGGGACGGGGATACGAAGACCATCACGGTGACCATCGAAGTGAAGCCCGGCATTCAGAGCCGGGACTTGGCCCTGGTTCTGGCCGGCATCGGCCGCACCCTGGCCTCGGACGCGGTGGAGGTGCTGGGCGGCCGCTTCGGCTCCGCCCCGGCCTCCCGCCTCCAAATCACCCTGGGCGGCCAAGTCCTCCGCCTCACCGAGCCGGCAGCGGCGTCAACTCCCTCTTCCTCTTCTCCTCCTCCCTCTCCCCTCGCGGGAGAGGGCCAGGGTGAGGGGGTATCCTCCGGGGTGAGGGGGGCACTCCAAGGTGAAGGCAATCTTCCCCAAGGTAAGAGGAACGTTCTCCAAGGCGAAGGCTCTCCCCTCCAAGGTGAGGCCACCCCCGCCCCGGCCTCCGGCCCCAGCCCCTGGCAACAAGCCACCGGCCTGGCCCTCAGCGTTGCCCAAGCCCTCGGCGTCAACCTGAACCTCCCCGCTTCCGGCTCCCCCTCTCCTTCTTCCCCCTCTCCCCTCGCGGGAGAGGGCCGGGGTGAGGGGGGCATCCTCCAAGGTCAGGGCCAATTCCTCCAAAGCGACACCCTCCCCGGTCGCGTCCCCACCGACCGCAGACCCTTGACCTCAACCGCCACCGCCAACCTCTTCCGCCTCCAGCCCGTCTCGGCCAAAGACCTCCTGGCCCGCAGCGCCTTTGAACTGCCCTTGACCCGCACCGGTGACGACGGCGTGCCCGCCTGGACCCTCTGGGGCCGCGGGTCCGCCGCAGGCTTCGCCGGCCAGCCCGAAGACGATTTTACCATGGACGGCACCCTCTACAGCGGCTACCTGGGGCTTGACTACCGCCACGCCTCGTTGCTCATGGGCCTGGCCGTGGCCCACAGCACCGGCGAGGTGAACTACGAACGCACCGGCGCCACCAAGGCCGGGGCCGACGTGCAGTTGACGAGCGTGCTGCCCTATGTCCATTGGCAGCCGTATGCCGGGCTAGGGGTGTGGGGCCTGCTGGGCGCGGGCTGGGGCGAGATGGACCTGAAACTGGAGGGCGACCCCCAAACGCGGAGCACGCGCCTGAATTCGTGGCTGGGGGCCGTGGGCGGGCGGCAGACCTTGACCACGTGGCAGGGGATTGACTTGGCCGCGAAGACGGATGCGTTCCTGACCACGGTGCGGGCCGCAGGCACGGCGGAGGTGCCGGAGGCGCAAGGGCACGCGCAGCGAGTACGGCTCTTGTTGGAAGGCCGGACCGCAGTGGAAGTCTCCCCGGTGTCCCTGCTGGAGCCGCGCCTGGAGTTAGGCGGCCGGTGGGACAGCGGGACAGCCGAGCAGGGGTTGGGAGCGGAACTTGGCGGGGGCGTGGCGTACACGCGGACGGATTGGGGCCTGAGCGTGGATGCGCAAGGGCGGTATCTGCTGGTGCATGAGGACGGAGGGTTTGAGGATTGGGGGGCGAGTGTAAACGTGCGGGTAGACCCGGGCGTTGCGGGGCAGGGGCTGTATCTGACGGTCTCCCCTGTGTGGGGCCAGGCGAGCAGCGGGGTGGAGCAACTCTGGTCGCCGACGGCTGCCTTGTCGCAAGCCAGCGGCCCCGCCCGTCCCGGGACCGGCTGGCGGCCGGGCCGGGTGGACGTGGACGTAGGCTACGGCCTGGCTCTCGCGGAGGGGCGGGTGCTGACCCCCTATGGCGGTTTGGCTCTGGGCAGCCCCGGCTCTTCCCGCTACCGCCTGGGCAGCCGTCTGGCGTTGAATGCGTCCCTGGCCGTGAACGTCGAGGCGGAACGGGCGGAGCAACCCGGGCAGGCCACCGCGCACAGCGTCTCGATTCGGTTGGGGTGGCAGTGGTAGGGAGAACCTCCCGAGGGTAGAGCCCCCTCACCCCGGCCTTGGATTCCCGATTAATAACGTCGGGAATGACAATGGGAGAAACATCGGGAACGACAGCGTTTGAAATGTCGGGAATGACAGCATTTGAAACGGCGGGAATGACAGTGTGAGAACAAGCCCCCTCACCCCGGGCCCTCTCCCGCAAGGGGAGAGGGAGGAAGAGGGGGAGAGGGAGCACGCCCGGCGTCATGCCTGCCCCTTCTTGGCCTGCCTGCCTCTTCCTCTGTCATGCCCACCCCTTCCCCTGTCATGCTTGCCCCTTCCTCTGTCATGCCCGTCCCTTCGCTCCCCAATCCTTGTCATGCCCGTCCCTTCCTCTGTCATTCCCGCCGTCAGTTAGCGGGAATCCATTTTGTAGATCCTCACCACCCGGGCCGGGTGGACGTAGGCTACGGCTTGGCTCTGGCGGAGGGGCGGGTGCTGACCCCCTATGGCGGCTTGGCTCTGGGCGGCCCCGGCTCTTCCCGCTACCGCCTGGGCAGCCGCTTGGCGTTGAATGCGTCCTTGGCCGTAAACGTTGAGGCGGAACGAGCGGAGCAACCCGGGCAGGCCACCGCGCACAGTGTCTCGGGTCGGTTGGGGTGGCAGTGGTAGGGAGAACGTCCCGAGGGTAGAGCCCCCTCACCCTGGCCTTGGATTCCCGATTAATAACGTCGGGAATGACAGTGTTTGAAGTGTCGGGAATGACAGCATTTGAAACGGCGGGAATGACAGCGGGAGAACCTCCCGGAGCAGACCCTTCTTGTCATGCCCGCCTTCCCCTGTCATGCCCGCCTTCCCCTGTCATGCCCGCCTTCCCCTGTCATGCCCGCCTTCCCCTGTCATGCCCGCCTTCCCCTGTCATGCCCATCCCTTCCCCTGTCATGCCCGTCCCTTCCTCTGTCATGCCCATCCCTTCCCCTGTCATTCCCGCCCCTTCCTCTGTCATTCCCATCCCTTCCCCTGTCATGCCCGCCCCTTCCTCTGTCATTCCCGCCGTCAGTAAGCGGGAATCCATTTTGTAGACCCTCACCAGCCGGGCCGGGTGGACGTAGGCTACGGCTTGGCTCTGGCGGAGGGGCGGGTTCTGACCCCGTATGGCGGCTTGGCTCTGGGCAGCCCCGGCTCTTCCCGCTACCGCCTGGGGAGCCGCTTGGCGTTGAATGCGTCCCTGGCCGTGAACGTCGAGGCGGAACGGGCGGAGCAACCCGGGCAGGCCACCGCGCACAGTGTCTCGGTTCGGTTGGGGTGGCAGTGGTAGGGAGAACGTCCCGAGGGTAGAGCCCCCTCACCCCGGCCTTGGATTCCCGATTAATAACGTCGGGAATGACAGCATGAGAACATCCCGGGAGCAGTGCCCTCTCACCCTGGCCTTGGATTCCCGATTAGTAACGTCGGGAATGACAGTGTGAGAACAAGCCCCCTCACCCCTGACCCTCTCCCGCAAGGGGAGAGGGGGGAAGAGGGGGAGGGGATTACCCCCGTTGTCAGTCTGTAGGGCCGCGTCTCACGCGGCCTCTTCACTCATGCCTGCACCCTCGTTCTTGTCATTCTGTCCTCCTCTGTCATTCTGAACGAAGTGAAGAATCTCGCTTCTTGTTGGCACGGGCAGCATGAGCACGATGCCGGGGGCGTGGGACAGAGGGTCGAGGGCGGGACTTTTTCCCCTCACCCCGGCCCTCTCCCGCAAGGGGAGAGGGGGGAAGAGGGGGAGAGGGAGCGCGCTTTAGTCGTGATAGCCGCCGACGATTTTGTCGATGAAATTTAAGATGGCGGTTTTTTTTGCGGGGTCTTTTTCTAATTGCAGGGCCTGTTGGTAATGGTCTCCGGCAATCTCGGGTTTTCGTTTCAGATCATAGACGCGGCCTACGCCGAAGACTGCCCGGGCATCATTGGGGTCGGCTTTGACCGCGACGCTGAAACTATCCAACGCTGCATCAATCTGCCCTTTTTCTATCAAAATCCATCCGACTTCGGTCGCGGCTGCTCCGAAGTCCGGTTTGATGTTCAGGGCTTCCTGGTAGGCGCGCAAGGCGAGTTCCCGTCGCCCTTTCTGTTCGTGCAGGCCGGCGATGGCCACGTGGAGCTCGGCATCCTCGGGATTGAGCTTCAGGGCCACTTTGTATTCCTGCATCGCGGCGTCGAGTTTCCCCTGTTCGGCCAGGGCACAGGCTAAATTCACGTGCCCCAGAGCCTCGTCGGGATCGAGTTTGATGATTTCTCGATATTGGGGAACGGCCATTTCTAATCGGCCGTGTTCTTGATAGGCCACGCCTAAATTTAATCGGGCGGCGACGTAAGCCGGGTCCAATTCGACGGCTCGACGATAGGCTTTGATGGCCTGATCCGTCTGAGCCATCCGCTGATGGATCTGCGCCAGAAAAAAATGCGGAAAGGGCGAGTCCGGTAACAGGTCGATCGCGTTGTGATATTTTTCAATGGAACGTTCGGATCGACCGGCCTGCGCCAGAAACACGCCTTCCACCAACTGCACGTAGCCGGCTTGGGGATGCGTCCGGCTCAACCGATCCACCCATTCGCCCACGATCGCTTTGTCGGGCTCTTCCTGCAACGATTTGGCATACATCCGCCACGCTCTTGCGAATTCGCCTTTCATGAGAGACACGACGTTTAACGCAAAGAACGGCTTGGGACCCGCCGCTTCTTTCTGCGACCATCGATCGGCCGCCTGGGCGACGGCTTCCCAGTCTCCTTTGACGATGGCGTGTTCGATTGTGTGTTCGTCGGTCACGAGCATTCGAGCTTGTTGATTGGGCGGTTATCGGGTCAGAGGATCTTCCACGTCGGGGGCGGTCGCCGGCATCCGTTCTCCTAACCAGGGGTACTGTTTCATCATTTGTTGTTTCATCTCCCAGGCAATCGTGCGATACGACCAATGCCCTTTGACGCCTGACCGAAGTCGGCATATATAATCGGCTTCGGCATAATCCATCTTGAAAAGACACCGGACTTTGAATCCGAAGGGTATCGCGTACAGGGCCGCTTCCTGATCCAGGCCCCGTAATCGTTCGAGGTCTTTCTGCACCGCGTCCATGGCCATTCGATATTCTCGATCCAGACCGGCGTCACGCAATGGCCCGGGGGTGTCGTACCCGTGGACGTCGGTAAAATTCTGCTGGATCTGTTGGCACCGTCGATGCCGGTGCAAATCCCGCCACCCCCCGATGTCCATCAACACGTCAAAGATCAAGGGATAGCCGCATCGATATTCTTTGATGAGTTCGTCATGGGGGCCGCGTCGTTGAAAGGCAAGGTCCAACGTTTCCCGTTTTTCCTGCTCGGGCCACTCCCGGACCCACTCCAGAATCCGGCGATACGGGGCATGCCCGACGCGATAGAGGAGGCTCGTCACCAATTCATCCATCAACGCGTGGGGTTCGATCAGGTCCACCGGCCCCTCCGGCGCTCCCCACGCCGCCGGCAGGTGCAAGCCGGCTTTCCGCAGGACTTTTTTCCCGTGCCTGGAGAGTTCGCGGTAGATCTCGGCTTGGGCCTCATTGGCCCCGGCGTGTCGTGCCAACGTCGGGGCCACGGGCTCCACGACCTTGCCCGTCCGTGCCGCGGCAGACGGGTCGGCCGTCCCGCACACGTGTCCCCACACGTCCGCGGGGGGCTTGGCACAGCTTTCCCGCAATGCTTCGCCCAGGTCCCGCAGTTCCGGCAGTTGCGCGGACAACCATCGCGTGATCTGTTTTTCCAGCGTTCGGATGCTGACCACTTGTCCGACGTTCGTCTTCGCGGCCAACGGCAGCAGATACCGCGTGTTGTCGTAGACTCGTGCGGCCAGGGTTCGCTTGTACGCGGCTTCGGTCATGGTCGCCGGTTTGGGATAGCGTTGCTGCAAATGGGCCAGCAGCGGCTCGTGGACGGTCTGATACAGATGAAAGAGGCTGCCCAAGGTTCCGCGATACACGGCTTCGGTTTCTGACTGCCTGATGCTCGCCGGCACGTAACAGCCCGACACGGCAAAGTTCTGATACCGGCTGGATTTGGCTTGTCCGTCCCACAACGGTTCATCTTCTACGCGGATCGCCGCCAATTCGGAAATGTTTTCCAGACACACGGTGACGTGCCCGAGATCGGCGATCGACGCGTGGCCGTAGTCAAAATAGAATTGTTCCCAGAATTTTTCCGATGAGTGGCCGTGGACCCATTTGATACTGTCTTCAATGGAGTCCGGCGAGCGGCTGTATCGGGCCAGGGCATACGCGGATTGTTCCGGCGGCATGGGCGCAAGGATCACGACTCGTCGTTCAGCGGTTTCTTCATGAACCATGGGGATTCCGTCTCGTTGATGGCCGACGTTGGGAATGACGCACGTTCGCGGAATTGTAGGGGTTCACTCATTCGTTGACAAGCGTCGGGTTTCGCTTGCCGGTCCACGCACGCTTCATTGGAGACCGGACCCCGCTCACCCTCGCGGCGGGCCGTTCTTTCTTGAAATACGTGGTGCCGCTTGTTATAGTCTGTCGCCCTGTTATTTCTGGTGTTTGATATATGAGTCCGGATCATTCTCCATCAAGACACGGCCAATGGTCCTCACGATTGGCCTTTATTCTGGCAGCCACCGGCTCCGCGGTCGGCCTCGGCAACATCTGGAAATTTCCTTACATTACCGGAGAGAACGGGGGGAGTGCCTTTGTCCTGATTTATCTCCTCTGCGTGGCGGCTCTGGGCGTTCCCCTGATGATGGCGGAGGTGATGCTCGGCCGGCGGGGGAAACAGACGCCGATCAATACCATGCGGACGCTGGCCCGGGAGGCGCACGCCGGCCAAATCTGGCAAGTCCTCGGATGGGCCGGGACTCTTGCCGGCTTCTTGATCCTCAGCTATTACAGCGTCATCGGGGGGTGGACCCTTGGGTACGTCTTCTACGCGGTGAGCGGGACGTTCTCCGGTCTCAGCGGGGAGGAGGCCTCCGGCCTCTTCGGCGACTTTGTCGGGAATCCCCTGGTGCAGGTGGGGTGGCACACGGTGTTCATGCTGATGACCATGTGGGTCATCTCCCGAGGGGTGCGGCGCGGCTTGGAAAAGGCCGTGACGACCCTCATGCCGGCGCTGGTGGTGCTGTTGCTCATCATGGTGGGGTACGCCATGACGACCGGCTTCTTCCTGAAGGGCGTGGCCTTTTTATTCACCCCGGACTTCAGCCATTTTTCTGGCACCAGTATGCTCACGGCCATGGGGCACGCCTTCTTTACCCTGAGCCTCGGGATGGGCGCCATTATGATGTACGGGGCCTACGTTCCCGAAACGACGTCCATCGGGACGACGTCGCTGGTCATTGCCGTCGTCGATACCGCGGTGGCTCTCCTGGCGGGATTGGCGATCTTCCCCATCGTGTTTGCTCACGGGCTGGAACCCGGGGCCGGCCCGAGTCTCATTTTTGAAACCCTCCCCGTGGCGTTCGGCGACATCGCCGGCGGGACGTTGATCGGGACGCTCTTTTTTGTCCTGCTCATGATTGCCGCGTGGACGTCGTCCATTTCCCTGGTTGAACCGGCGGTCACCGTGCTGATTGAACGGTTCAACGTGACCCGCCTGCAGGCCAGCGCGTGGGTGGGGCTGGCGGCTTGGCTCCTGGGCTTCGCCACGGCGTTTTCGTTCAACCTGTGGTCAGAGGTCACGGTCCTGGGCATGACGTTTTTCGATCACCTCGATTTCCTCACTTCCAACCTGATGTTGCCCTTGGGCGGCGTCGGTATCGCCATTTTTGCCGGTTGGGTCATGACGACGGCATCCACCCGGACGGCGCTCGACCTGCACGATGGCTTCTGGTATTCCCTCTGGGTGTTTTCGATTCGCTTCGTGGCTCCGGTCGCGGTGTCGATTGTTCTTCTCCACGCCGTGGGTGCGTTTTAACGTCTTGCCGTTTTCAGATTGTTGATGTGGGATTTTGGATTGGGGATTGAAACAATCAGCAATCGGTACTCCACCATCGCCTCCCCTTGAACCTCTCCCTCAAAGGGAGACGGGAAGAGGGCGTTCGTCGGTCCCGCGCACGTGGTTCTTTTGTCTGCTCACGGGGGTGGGATACTCGCTTTCTGCGTCTAATCTGCTTGAGGGGTTTCCTTGGGGCGTCCTGGCCTGGGTCGTCCTGCTTCCTCTTCATCACGTGCTCATCGACGGCACGGGACGGCAGGCGTTCCGCCGGGGATGGTTGGCCGGCTTTTTCGCGTTTGTCGGCACCATGTACTGGGTCGTGGTCGCGATGCACCTGTACGGGAAGGTGCCGATCCCCGTCAGCTTCGCGCTGATGGTGTTCTTGGCCGCGTATCTGGGGTTGTATTTCGGGATGTACGCGTGGGGGGTCGCGTGGGTTGAACGCCGATGGCCCGCCGCGGCGTGGGTCCTGGCGCCCTGCTGGTGGGTCTCGCTGGAGTTTATGCGTACCTACGCCTTGACCGGGTTGCCCTGGGGCCTCTTGGGGTATTCTCAGTTTCAATGGTTGTCTCTCATCCAGATTGCCAACGTGACCGGCGTCTACGGTGTGTCCTTTCTCATCGTGCTGGTGAACGCGTCGGTGTTTGTTCTGCTGCGGCGGATGGCGGCGGCGAGAGGGAACGCGGGACAGGGGGAAAGCAGCAGGGCACCCGCTCTCGAGGGTCTTCCTCGGCCGTGGGTGCCTCCGGTTGTTGCCGCGGCCGCGGTGTTGGGCGTCTGGCTCTACGGGATGAGTCAACTCACGTTCCCGTCTTCCCCGACGCTGACGGTCGGAATCGTGCAAGCCAATATCGATCAGGCTCAGAAATGGGACCCGGCGTATCGCCTGGATACGTTGGCGCGATATGACCGGCTTACGAAAACCGTGAGTGCCGATGCCGACGTGATTGTATGGCCTGAAGCGGCGACGCCTTTTGTGTTTGCGCGAGAAGTGGGCTATCAAACGTTGGTGGTGGAGACGATACAGAAGGCGCAGGTGCCCCTGGTGTTTGGCAGTCCGGCCATCGGACGGCACGCCGACGGCCGACCGGCGTTGATGAACAGCGCGTACGTGTTGTCCCCCGACGGACACGTGAACGGGCGATACGACAAGCAACATCTCGTGCCCTTTGGTGAATACGTTCCCCTGAAATCCGTGCTCTTTTTTCTGGATAAACTGGTTGAGGGGATCGGCGATTTTCAGCCGGGGACGGGACCGACTCTGCTCTCGATTCCCCACGAAGCCGGGCCGGTTCCGTTCGGGGTCGCCATCTGTTATGAGGTCATTTTTCCGGATCTGGTTCGGCGTCTCGCCGCGGGGGGGTCCGCCTTTCTGGTGACGCTCACCAATGACGCCTGGTTCGGCTCGACCGTGGCTCCCTATCAGCACTTTGCCATGGTGGTGTTTCGTGCGGTGGAACATCGGCTGGCGTTCGCCCGTGCGGCGAATACCGGTATTTCCGGCGTCATTGATCCCACCGGCCGCATCCTGGCCGCTACGCCCCTGTTTGCCGAACGGACCTTCACCCGCACCATTCCTCTTGGTGCGCCGACGACGTTCTATACCCGATTCGGCGACCTGTTTGCCTGGACCTGTGTTATTCTGTCTCTGTTTTTGTTATTGTTGACGCGGTTGTTGAGGAATCGCAGGATCGTTGATTGAAGACGGCTGATTGTTCATTGACCCGCCTGTGTGGCCGCCGGCCCATGCCCGGCAGAGGGGCACGCAGAGGGCTTTTACTGACCCTTTCACGGGAGTACGTCATGTTGGAGGATATTCGAAGTCGGTTGGACGTCACGGGGGCTCACATTCAAGCACTGCGGAGGCGGCTTTGACTTGCCCGGCTTGAAACGCATTTTAGAAGAACTGGCACACGAGCGCGCGCAGCCCGGGTTCTGGAACGATGCACGGGCCGCGGCTCAGGTTGAACGGCGCACGGCCGCGATTGAACGGGATCTCGCCCAGCTCACCGACGCTGAACGCCGTCAGGGTGATCTTGATGCCACGCTTGCCCTGCTGGCCGAAGCAGAAGACCCCGACCTGTACGCTGAACTCACTCAGGGCGTGGATGCCTTGGAAGCGTTCGTGGCTCACCTGCGCACGGAGCAGTTGTTGTCGGGCGAACACGATCACCGGTCCGCTATTCTGAGCATCAATCCCGGCGCGGGTGGGACGGAATCGCAAGATTGGGCCCACATGTTGATGCGGATGTTCGTGCGATGGGCCGAACACAAGGGGTTCACGGTGAGTTCCATCGACCTGCAAGCCGGGGATGACGCCGGCATCAAGAGCGTCACCTTGGGTATGGACGGGCCGTATGCGTATGGGTATCTGCGCTCGGAAGCCGGCGTCCACCGTCTGGTGCGAATTTCCCCGTTTGACGCCAATAAGCGCCGACACACGTCGTTTGCCGCGGTGTCGGTGTGGCCTGAACTGGATGACGACGTTCAGGTGGAGATCGACGATCACGATCTCAGGATTGATACGTTCCGGGCCGGCGGGGCCGGCGGACAGAACGTCAACAAGGTCGAAACCGCAATCCGCATGACCCACGTTCCCACCGGGATCGTCGTGCAGTGTCAGAACGAGCGGTCGCAGTTGCAGAACCGGCTGGGGGCCATGCGCGTCCTGAAAGCGAAGCTCTTTGAACTCGAACGGCAAAAGCAGGAGGCGGCGTTTCAGACGATCGTCGGTGAGAAGAAGGAGATTGCCTGGGGCAGTCAAATCCGCTCCTACGTGTTCCAACCGTATCAACTGGTGAAAGACCACCGGACGAATCATGAATCCGGGAACGTCGCCTCAGTGATGGACGGCAACCTGGACCCGTTTATTGAGGCGTATCTGAAGCTGAACGCGGCAGGGGGATCGTGACGGAGGAGAAAGCAAGAGAAGCATGACGCGGGGGATGGCGCGTGACGGATGACCTGAACGATCAACGGATTCAACGTCTTCAGAAACTTGAGACGTTGAGGAGCATGGGCGTGCCGCCTTATGGTACCCGCTTTGAGGGGACGCAGCCGATTGCGCGGGTGGTGGCGGCTTACGGCTCAACGTCTCAGGATGAACTGACGCACCGGCGGGTCACGTGCCGGGTCGCGGGACGCCTTGTTGCCCTGCGCCGATTCGGCAAAGCGGCGTTCGCCTCGCTTCAGGAGGGGGCGCATCGGCTTCAGGTGTATTTTCGCAAGGACACGTTGGGCGATGACGCCTTTCGCCTTTCGCAAATCTTGGATCTCGGCGATTGGATCGGCGTCGATGGTTCGGTGTTCCGCACGAAGACCGATGAACTCACCGTGGAGGTGCAGACGCTGACGTTTCTGTCGAAAGGGCTCCGACCTCTTCCTGAAAAATGGCACGGGTTGACGGACGTCGAAATCCGTTATCGGCAACGCTACGTTGACCTGATGACCACCCCCGGCGTCCACCGCGTCTTTGAGACGCGCAGCCGGGTGATCGCCGGCCTTCGCTCGTATCTGACCGACCGCGGATTTCTTGAAGTCGAAACGCCGATGATGCACCCCATCCCCGGTGGGGCGGCTGCCCGTCCCTTCACGACGCACCATCACGCGCTGCACGCCGATTTGTATCTGCGCATCGCGCCGGAACTCTATCTCAAGCGGTTGATCGTCGGCGGCTTCCAGCGGGTCTTTGAATTGAATCGCAATTTTCGTAATGAAGGCATTTCGACGATCCATAATCCTGAGTTCACGATGCTGGAGTTTTATCAAGCCTATGCCGACTATCACGATCTCATGGCGTTGACGGAAGACGCGTTCCTGGTCCTCGCACGGGACACGTGCGGCGGCCCCACGTTGACGTACCAAGGCCAGCACGTCGACCTGACGCCACCCTGGCGCCGGCTTTCCTATGTCGACGCCATTCTGTCGTTGACGACCTTTGATCGGCGCGTTCTGGAGGATCGGGCCGCCGCGGAGGCCGCTGCGACGCAGTTGGGATTGCCCGTTCCTCCCGGCGCCACGTTGACGGGCATCGTGAACGCGATTTTTGAACACGCGGTGGAACCTCACCTGACGCAACCCACGTTTATTACGGAGTATCCCGCGGACCTGTCTCCGCTCTCACGGCGCAGCGATTCGGACCCGCGGCTCACCGACCGCTTTGAATTATTTATTGCCGGACGGGAACTCGCGAACGGGTTTTCGGAGTTAAATGATCCGATCGATCAACGCCAACGCTTCGAAGCGCAGGCCACGCAACGGGCCGCGGGTAACGTTGACGCTCACGCGCTCGATGAAGATTTTCTGCGTGCCCTGGAATACGGGATGCCCCCGACGGCCGGAGAGGGCATCGGCATTGACCGACTCGTGATGCTGCTGACCGATCAGGCGTCGATTCGCGACGTCATCCTGTTTCCTCAGCTCCGACCGGAGACCCCGTCGTGACGCTTCCGTACGAAGTGTTCGTCGGGCTTCGGTATCTCCGAGCCAAGCGGCGGACCCGCACGCTTTCTCTGAATACCTTTATTTCCATCACCGGCATGACGTTGGGCGTGGCCGCGCTCATCGGCACGCTCGGGATCATGACGGGGTTTCAGGAAGACATGCAGGAGAAAATTCTGGGCACCACGTCGCACGTCGACGTCCAGGAACGGGGGCAGCCGTCCATGGCCGGCTATTCGGCGTTGCTGCATCAGGTGGAATCCGTGCCTGGCGTCGTCGCCGTCACTCCCTACATTTTCAAACAGGTCCTGCTCACCTCCGCCACCGGGGTGCAGGGGATCGTCCTGCGAGGCATTGATCCACGGACGGAACCGACGGTCACGGATCTTGCGAAGAACGTGACGTTCGGGACGATCCAGGATTTGGCCGTCCCCCCTGCCGCCCCTCCGGCATCCTCCTCTCAGGCGACATTGCCCCCCGGCATCATCCTGGGAAAAGAGTTAGCCATGCGTCTGCGCGTGTTCGTCGGCCAGCGCGTGAACGTGGTGTCTCCCGTCGGCTCGGTCAGCGCGTTGGGGATGACGCCGAAAATTCGTCCGTTTCAGGTCGTGGGCCTGTTTGAATCCGGCATGTACCAGTATGACTCCTCGCTGGCGTACATTGCGTTGGACGCGGCTCAGCAGTTTTTCGGCCTCGGTCAGCGCGTGACGGGACTCGAAGTCAAAGTCGACGACGTCTTTGCCGCGGACGCCGTGGCCGCCCGCATCACGGCCGTCCTCGGCACGGGGTATTCGGCACGAGATTGGATGGCATTGAATCGTAATTTGTTTTCGGCTCTGCGTCTGGAAAAAACCATGATGTTTTTGTTATTGGTGCTGATTACGCTCGTCGCCTCTTTCAACATCGTGGGGACGCTCACGATGATCGTGAATGAAAAACAGCGCGAGATCGCCGTGCTCAAGGCCATCGGGGCGACGCCGACCGCCATCATGCGCATTTTCATGTTGAACGGCCTGGTCATCGGGTTCACGGGCACGGCTATCGGCATCCCCCTGGGGTATACGTTTCTTTATTTCATTGAACATTATTGGACGTTTGATCAGACGGTCTATTACCTTTCGCACATTCCGGTCCACGTGAAGGCCCTGGACGTGTGTCTGGTTTCGTTTTCCGCCGTGCTGATCAGCTTTGTTGCGACGCTGTATCCCTCGTCACAGGCCGCTAAACTGCCTCCCCTCAGCGCGTTTCGGTACGAGTAACCATGCACCCTGCTCCTGATTCGGCTTCTTGTCTGCTTCAGGCCACTCACGTCTCGAAATCCTTTTCCCTGGCCACTCACGTCGTTGAGGTGCTCAACGACATTAATCTCAGCGTCCGACGCGGCGAACTGGTCGCCATGGTCGGCGCGTCCGGCGCAGGGAAAAGTACGCTGCTTCACGTTCTCGGAACGCTGGATCGACCCACGCGCGGCACCGTCCTCTATGACGACCAGGACGTGTTCCGCCTGTCGGAACGTGAACTGGCCGCGTTTCGCAATCAGCGCGTCGGGTTCGTGTTTCAATTTCATCACCTCCTGCCTGAGTTTACGGCTCTCGAAAACACGTACCTGCCGAGCCTCATCAACAAACGGCCGCTCAGAGAATGTCGAGACGCGGCGCACGCGCTTCTTTCGGAAGTCGGATTGGAACACCGCATGCACCATAAACCCGGGGAACTCTCCGGCGGTGAGCAACAACGCGTCGCCGTGGCCCGCGCCCTCATTCAACGGCCGGACCTCGTCCTGGCTGATGAACCGACGGGCAATCTGGACGCCCGCTCCGGCGAAACCTTATTTGCCTTGTTGCGACATTTCAACGAGCAGCGCGGGACCGCTTTCGTCATCGTCACGCACAACGCCCACCTCTCTGCACACGCGGACCGCGTCATCCAGATGACGGACGGACGGGTCGTGGAGGGAGGATGACGCGGCGATGATTCCCTGATTGAGTGCCCGACGCTATTGTGGGCGATGTCTGGGTGCCGCCGTGATTTTGTCTCGAATCACGTCAAAGGTTACTTTCGGGAGGACTCGCTTTGCGATCAATTCTCCCCGAAGCCGATAGGGGCGATTGGCGACGATTCGTTCGGCCGTTTCCCTGTTGAGCCCCAGAAACAAGACGAGGTTCTGGACGGAGGCCGTGTTAATATTCACGGGACGCACGGTCTCGTTGAGAGGCGTCGCGCCTTGGTCCGGTGCCGAGCCGGACCGGCGCGTCTTCTTCGTCATGGATTGGCCCGACGCCGCGGGCTTTTTTGCCGAGACGGCGGCCGATGCTTGGCTTCCCGTTCCGGGTTTCCGGGTTTCACGGGCTTCTTTGAGTTCTTTCTGATATCGCTGGATGGTATCCCGTAAGGCGCGGTTCTGGCTTTTTGTCTTCTGGTATTCCTGCTGAAATTTTTTCAGACTTTGTTTGACGGCTTGATTGACGGCGTGACTTTTCCTTTCCAGTTCAGCTTCACGCTCATCCAGCACGTTGCGTTCCTGTTCACGACTTTCCTTGATTCGTTGAATCTCGGCACTCATGACGTCCAAATCCTGAGCCACTTTGTTGTTTTCGGTTCGCAACTGTTCATTGTTCCGTTGGAGCGCGTCATTCGCCATGCGGCTTTTTTCGAGTTCCATCCTGGCTGATTCCAAGTCTGCGACGGCCGCGTCATATTTGCTCTCGGTGACGACGCAGCCCCCCAAGACGAATCCCATCAGACAGACGAGACCAACGGCTCGCCCCCCGTTTTTCCGGTTTTTTTCACTGGACGCGTGTGTCATGTGTGCCTCTCTCGCTGGCAAAAGGTTAGTCGGTGACGTCTTTGAACGTGGGTCACGGTTGACGGCTTCTCTCGAATTGTTTCACGGGACTTGGCATTAGCATGAAAGGACTGGTATCGTTTGTCAATACCGACGACGCGTCATCATGTGCCGTCATTTTCATCAACGCAACCATCCCGCCTGCTTCACGCTGTAATCATTTTCCTCTCTCATGGACACGTTCGGACCAGGCGTCGCCAGTCTCCTCGGTGTGTTGGAAGGCTTGACGGAGTATCTGCCCGTTTCTTCAACCGGTCACTTGATTCTTCTTGGACACTGGTTGAACTTTACCGGCGAGCTTGCCGTAAGCGTCAAAATCTGCATCCAACTGGGGGCCATCCTGGCCGTGGTGGCGTACGAACGGACCAAGATCGCTTCTCTGGTCAGGCACGCCTACCAGGAACAGCGGATTCTGCGGTGCCACCTTCAGGCCTTACCCCGGTCTGCTTCATTGACGGATTTCTTGAAACGTTCCACCACCGTTCACCGCCATTTCTGGTTTCTTATCGGCCTGGGCGCGGCGTTTCTGCCGGCGGCACTGGTGGGGTTCCTGACGCATGACTGGATCACGGCCTACCTGTTTTCTCCTCAAACGGTTGCCGTGACGCTCATCCTCGGCGGCATCATTCTCCTCATCGTGGAAACGTGGCCGCCCCCCGTTCGCTGTTCGGAGTTGACCCACGTCGGTCCGTGGCAAGCCGTGGGCATCGGCCTGGCTCAGTGCATGGCCTTGATTCCGGGCACGTCCCGCTCGGGAGCCACCATTGTCGGGGGGCTTCTGTTGGGACTCGACCGACGCGTGGCAACGGAATTTTCTTTTTTTCTGGCCCTGCCGACCATGTTTGCCGCGACGGGCTACACGTTCGTGCATTCGTTTCATCTTTTCAACGCTCACGATGCTCTTGCGCTCGCGCTCGGCACAATGGTGTCGTTTCTGACGGCCTGGGCCGTGATTGCGGCGTTTCTTGCCTACGTGAAACGACGCAGTTTGCGCGTGTTCGGGTACTACCGCATCGTGCTCGGGGCAGCCGTTCTTCTCGTGCTGTAACCCGGCAAAAATTTCTCCGGCTCAGGAGGCATAATACTCGGGCCGGCGATCGTTCAACACGTCGTTGTACGGCGTGATCGACTTATTGCGCGCCTCGTTAAGATCGATTTCCACCACCGTGAGTTCTTCCTGATCGTGCGACGCCCGGGACAGGACCTGCCCTTTCGGTGACACGACTTCACTCCGTCCGACGTAGGTCAGCGGCGGTTTCCCGCCTCTGGCTTCTGTGCCGATTCTGTCGGCCGTCACGCTGAATATCCGATTTTCCAGGGCACGGGTCACCATGGCATCCGGGCAGTGGGGCAGGACTAAATTGGCCGGATGACACACAATCTCGGCTCCTCGTAGGGTGAGGGTCCGGGCCACTTCGGGATAGTACCAGTCAAAACAGATCATGACTCCTATGCGAGCAGGGCCAACGTCCCAGACCTGCAACCCGGAGTTTCCCGGACTGAAGAACGCGGTTTCTTCAAAAAATAAATGCGTTTTGCGGTACGATCCCAGGAATCCCGAGGGACCGACCACGATCGCCGAGTTGTAGCACCGGTTGCCGTCTCTTTCCGGTAGCCCGACCACGAGATGGAGGTGATGGCGCTGCGCCAGCACGATACACGCTTGCGTCGTCGGACCATCCGGAATCGGTTCGGATAACGCCACCACTTCTTCTTGATTGACAAATTGATACCCGGAAAAGGCCAATTCCGGCAGGACAAGCAGTTCGCACTCCACCGACTCCAGTTTCGAGGCGAACCGTTCACGATTGCCTTGGACGTTTCCGAATTCAGGACGTGATTGGAAGTAGCCGACTTTCATGAAGACCTTCGTTGATTCGGCCGGCGCGGAGAGGACCACGACCGCGTTGCAAAAAAAGAACGGGTAGGATTTCCCTGCCCGTTCTTCTTCCGCCATTGCCGCCGGCCGTCAGTTCATTACATTCCTTTGTGCTCTTCTTTGTGCATTTCGTTGAAGTGCATGACGGCACTTTGGGCGTGTTCGGTCGCGACCTCGGCATGGCCTTGGTTGCCGTGGTCAATCGCTTGTTCCAACGCGGCGACGCCTTCGTCAAGATGAGCATTTTTGACTTCTTCCTGCGCCATTTTCGCGTGGTCCAACGCCACCGTTGCATGTTTGACCACGGCGTCCGCGTGACCCATGCCGCCGTGCTCAATCGCTTCTTCGGCATGCATCACGGCTTCTGCCACGTGGGCGTTGCCTCCGGCCCACGCCGGTGCGGCAACCATCAACACTGCGATCAACGCTCCTCCTACCAGAACGCTACCTTTGAACATCTCAGACCTCCTTTTAGATTGTAAACAGGGTTACTCGGCACTCCGTCCGTCAACAGGATCCCATTTCTTCTCTTATCCTTGCATGATTGTTCCGTAACTTCAAGACTCCTCTTCGTCGGCTTTGGCCATGACCTGATGGAGTAATTTCATGTCTTTTTCCGCGGGAGCCGCAAAATCCCGACTCCATTCCCACCAGGAGCCCGGATAATTCCGTACGTGCTCATATCCTGCCAACTTGAGGAGAAAATAGACCCAAGCCGACCGAACCCCTCCTAAACAATAGGTGATGATTTCCTGCTGCTCGTTCAACCCACGGGCGTGAAACATTTCCCGCAGCGTCCCAAGGGGTTTGACCGTGGCATCGGGCCGGAGAAACCCGTTCCAGGGAACGTTGACGGCGGACGGGATATGTCCGGGTCGCGGCAATCCATCGATTTCTTTCCCCGCGTATTCCTCCACGCTGCGGGCATCCACGATGATCGTACCGGGATGGTCGCGTTTGACCAATTGTTTCAGTTCGTTTTTCTGAATGATCACTTCCGGGTGAACCGACACCCGCACGTTTCCAGGGGCGGCGTTCACCGGCACGTGATCGTAGGGTCGATGTTCCGCGGTCCATTTGGGCCACCCGCCGTCAAGGACCTTGACGTTCCGATGCCCGAGATAGTGCAACATCCAGAACATCCGGCCTTCGTCGCCCCAATTATCGAATGGATTCGAGTAAATCACCACGTCGCTGGAATGGTTGATCCCCAGGGCTTGCAGCCGCTTCTCCAACCGCGAGACGTCGGGATCAAGCAATCCCTTGGCCGTGGCCTGCGGGTCGCTGTATTCATGCCAGCTACTCTGCACGGCCCCGGGAACGTGAGCGGTGTAGGCGCCCTCGCCCCGCACGTCGATGATCACTAAATCTTCACGGCCAAGGTTCTGGTACAAGGTTTCGGTATCAATGAGAGACATGCCGGACGTTCTTTCCTCTCCTTGGGACATCGTGCTTAACTCATCGCCTCTTCGGCGTGCCCCGACTCCTCGGCAACGGAGCAGACTCTCTGAGAATCGGCGACGGTCTCCGCGTGTAACGCCACCTCCAACTCGTGGCTGAGAGGGAATCGGCGCGTGTATATTGTATACCGATATGGATCGTTCGATCGCAACCCATAGTTTTTTCGCAACGCGTCATGCTGACCGTCCGTCAGAATGTGATACCGGACTCGAGCGTCCACCACCAGGTCCGATCGTCCTTCGGGGATGCGATAGGAAAATCGATAGGCACGGCTCGCCAACGGCAGGAGCCGATTGTCATACACTTCCAGAATCACCGGTTGCCAGAGAATCCAGCGGCCCATCGTGTCGGTTTGCTCTTGCACGACCTGCCCCGACGGGTCTTTGACGTAAAATTCCACGGTAAAGTGACGATCGGGGTCGCCCGTGGGGATTTTATGGCCGGCGCCCGCGTTGATCAGGGTCAGCGTCATGGTGACGGTGTCTCCCGGTTCGGGGTCGGGCGGGTCGGCATGGACCTGAATCGCCACGGCCCGCTTAATCATCTCCGGATCGTGCCCACCGCGCCAGAGATGCTGCCGGCCCTGCCGAATGGGGCCGCCGTCTGCAACCGGTCGTGAAATTTCCGGCATGTGGCAGTGCTGACACGTGAACCCCTGCTCTTTCATGAAAAATTCGCCTTCATATTCCGCGTAGGTGCCGCACGGCCCCACGTTATAAAATTGGAAAGGACCGGACACAACGTTGTGACACCGATGACACACGGCGGTGGTGCGAAAGGCAGGATCGTATTTCGTGGGGTGCGGGGCCGCGGAATCATCAAACGGCCCCATGATTGTTCCGTCGCGCACGTGACACGCCGCGCAGGTCACACCTTCCTGCTGATAGGCGGTATCGTAGCGCGGATTGTCAACCTGGATCGCTTTTTCCACGCGATTGTCGGGAATACGCTGAATGAGCGTGGGCTGCTGATTTTCTAAAGGCGTGTGACAGTTGAGACACACCCAGACGTGCTGATCTTTCTTCCAATAGGCTTGAAAAAACGGGTCCGTGTAGGCATGAGCGTGCATGCTGGTTTTCCATTCTTCATAAATCGCTTGATGACATTCACCGCACGCTTCGGCCCGCAACGAGTCTAATCCCGCCGGGACCGTCTGAAAGGGAATGGCATGGGCATAGTCCTCACGCAATCCAAAAATGACCGTGGGCCGGATCTCGGTGTAAAAATAGTAGATGCCGACCGGAGCCAGCGCGAGCAGGATGAGGAACGCATACCGTCCCTTTCGGCTTCGTCGTCTCAGTTGCCGTCTCACCATCGTTCAAATTTCCATCAACGCAAGAATGTGCCGTTCCACCGACGCCGCCAGTGCCCGAAGGTTGTACCCTCCTTCCAGGCAGGCCACCACGCGCCCGTGACAATGCGTCGTCGCAATGGACCCCACAATCAGGGTGAGTGCTCCATAGCCTTCATCCGTCACGGCCATGTCCGCCAACGGATCATCCCGGTGCGCGTCGAACCCGGCTGAAATCAGCACAAACTCCGGCTTGAACGCATCAGCGGCCGGCACCAGGATTTTCTGGAACGTTTCCTGATAGTCGTCAGTGCCCTGCCCCCCTTCCATGGGCACGTTGATGGTCGCTCCTGCCCCTGCTCCTCTGCCGCGTTCCCCGTGGGATCCGGTGCCGGGATAATGCGGATATTGGTGCGTGCTGAAAAAGAGAACGGACGGATCATCTTCAAACGCGTGTTGGGTTCCGTTGCCGTGATGCACGTCCCAATCCACGATCAGCACGCGATTGAGGCCGTGACGCGCTTGAAGATAGCGCGCGGCAATGGCCACGTTGTTCAAAAAACAAAAGCCCATGGCTCGATCGGCTTCCGCGTGATGCCCGGGCGGCCGCACCGCGCAAAACACCTGATCCACGAGATCGTCCATGATCGCATCGACCGCGGCCAACGCCCCGCCGGCGGCAAAACGGGCCGCGCGCCACGACCCGGGTGACATGGCGGTATCCGGGTCGAGTGCGGCGTAACCCGTACTCGGGGCCCGCGTTTCCAACCGCTGCACGTAGGCCGGATCGTGAACGCGGGTTATCCACTCCGTTTCAGCGATTCGCGGTTCGACCCGCGTCAACTTCGACGTGGTTCCGGTTGATTCAAGTTGCGCAAGAATCGCCCGCAACCGTTCCGGTGACTCCGGATGGTGCGAACCCATTTCATGTTCCAAATACGCCGGATGCGTGACAATGCCGACGCGCCCCATACCTAATCCTTAGAAAGACGTTTCTTTGTGCAAGGCGGTTTAGACCTTTTCACCCTCGCCCCTTGAGGGAGAGGGACGGGTGAGGGAGAAGTGGGATGCTACCACAGGGTCTACGGTTAGACAACGCGAAGGGCGCTTAAGCGGATGACGATTCCGGTTTTGTCAACTTGACGCATGGTTCAGTTCGCTGATCAAGCCGTCTTCCCATTGGTTGCGGTGAAATCTGCGGGTTCTCGGTCAGTGGCAAGTTGCTCGACTTGCATGATATAGTTCCGACCGAGAACAAATGGAAATTGAGCCACGATGCGACTGAATCTGAACATCCAAAACTTCGGGAAACTGGAAGACGCGAGAATTCACATCGGCGGTTTCACCGTCTTTGCCGGTCCCAATAACACCGGTAAGAGTTACGTATCGAAGTTGCTCTATTCGTTGTTTAACGCGATGAACGCTGACCATGGTGAAGCAAGGTTGAACGATCTGATACAGCCAGTGCTCCACGATCTGGAGTACTTGTTGAAAGCCAGTAGCGGAAAAAGTCAGCAGACGCAGGATATTATTCAGGATATCCGGGATCGTACCCAAAGGATGATGGGAGTGCTTTTCCTTACACGTTCCGGTAACAACGGTGAATTCGAGATATTCCGTGATCTCCGTCCTGAGTTTGTAAAAAACATTGAAAAAATCAAGAAATCTTGTGGTGAGCTTGAAGAGATTGACAAAAAAGAAGAGATTTTCGAGGCAAGCCCCAGCCCCTTAGCCGTGGCAGCAATCATTAAAGCATTGAGACAGCATATCAATAAATTACACGCAACCATCAACTCGAAGACCGATCCAAAAGATTTTGTTCTTGCCGGTCTGGCGTCCGAAATTCGTCGGAATTTGATTATGAATTTCCAAGCCCCCGTTTCTCACCTTAGAAGCAGGAAAGGCGACGTGATCGTCATTGACATGGACATTGAGGGTATCGGGAATTTTAAGTTTGTGGACGACGAAACTTCTCCGATAGAAGTCACCGGTCTGGAACTCCTACGTGAGATGCAGAAATATTCAAGAGTCATCTATCTGGAATCCCCCGTTTACTGGAAGTTGAAACCCGCCTTGGACAACGTGGCCAAATCTCGCAGATTTTACAAGGGAAGAGAGAGTCTGACCGGTATCCCAAACTACTTTTACGACTTGTCATTCGCCTTGGGAGAAACATACACCGGTGACGTTGCATTCCCTGATTTGCTTGAGAGATTGACGGGGAAAGATGGATTAGACGGAAAAATTGCAATTTCCGATATCGGAGAATTGGTATTTCAGGAACGTGGCCATAGCTTTTCTCTGCCACTGACCGCGATGGGGATTGCCAACATCGGGATTCTGGCCCTGCTGATCGAACGCAAGATCATTGATAAAGACGCCTTTATCTTTATAGACGAACCCGAGGCGCACCTCCATCCGGCGTGGCAGGTCGTCATGGCGGAAACGCTGTTTGAACTATCCCGTCGAGGCGTCAACGTCGTGATCGCCACCCACAGCACGGATATCCTCAAGTGGATTGAAGTCCACGTGAAGGAAAAACCCAAAGACAAAGCATTCATCGCGCTGAACGATTTCACGCCCCAAGGCGTTGGTGACAATGAACAAGACTTTGAAGTCAAACTGGCAAGCATCAAGAAGAGTCTGACCGAACCTTTTTCAAATCTGTATTTGAAGAGCTTGAGTTTGTGACTCCACTTGAAAAATTCCTTGAGCCGATAGAGATTGCCGACCAGCCACTTGACGGCGAATGCAACAAAGCGTATCGCATGGACGGTGTAAGCGCCAAGAAGCCCGATATGCGACTTGATGTCGGATTAGGCACGTGCCATTGTTGCGACTATTTCACAATCCGAGGGGGCGATGTCATTCTTATCGAAGAAACCCAGTTGAGGAAAACCATTAGAAATTACAAGGAAGAGTACGACGCCATGATACCGGAACCCCAAAAAGAGAAATTCTTCAATCGGAGAATATGCAACGAAAATACCTTGAAAGCCTATGGCAGCCTTCTTGTCTTGTGCCGCTGGTCGGCGAAATACAAAGAGATTTCAGAATCCATAGGCGGGAAGCAGCACAATTTCTGGTTTGTCGCCAGTGACGTGGAGACAGGCAATAACGAAATCGCCCTCGACAGCATCGCAGACCGGTTGCTTCAGGGTTTGCGCAGCACGTTGGGGAAACCCCTAATCGGCGATGTCAAAATCTTGACACCCGACCAGTTGAAGTCCATGCTGGTCAATAAACCCTCTACCTGCCTTTGAACCGTCCCTGAACTATGGCGTCAGCCCGAAACTCGTGACGTCCCGTACGGCAAGATTCCGGTGACAGTGAACATCAGAGAATACCGGTACCGGTTACAACAGCATCGGCAAATTCCGTCTCATAACGTTTCACCAGATGGGCGTGCTGAATGACCCGTTCACCATATAGGAAGCGCAATGCCTGATCCGAAAATAGAAAAGTTCAAAAAGGTTCTGCAGATGGACCCCAATGATGAGACGCTCTGGTTCGGGTTGGGGAAAGCGTACATGGGGGACGAAAACTGGGAAGAGGCCATTTCGGCCCTTGATCGCTGCCTCACGGTGAAGCCGACCTACTCCGCGGCCCTGCTGGCCCTGGCACAATCCCTTCAACGTGCCAATCAACCAGCTCGCTGCCGCGAGGTGTGTGCGCAAGGCATTGACGTGGCCACGGCCAACGGCGATTTGCTCGTGATTCAACAACTGGAAAAACTGCGGGACTCGCTTCTTCAAGACCCTTGAGCAGCCGGTGCCCTCAGCTTTGCCGCGACTTGCATCCTTTCCGAAGCCAGTCCGCTATGTCTGCTTCCGTCATGATTTTCTAGTCGACCCACCCCCGAGTGCCAAAGGTGGTAGACTTATACAAAGCGAAAAGCGTAGCTGGAATTCCAACCACGGAGAGGGAAAGGGGGCTTACGGTTGGGATCCGTTTCCGTTCTGTTGTCGGCCAAGCCAAAACAGTACCAGACGGATCAATGAATGGATAGTGCCCGCAAGTCCCAAAGGTAAAGCGATATGCGCATAACCTAACCACGTTGCAAGACCAGCAACGGCAATCATGGAGGCGCCTATCCCTATTGCTCCATTGATCCGTCTTTGGTCGTTGGCGAGCATCTTGGTTTGTCCATCAGAACGAATTTTCTGTTCGTTTTCCGCCATGGACAAAATGCGGTCCGCCGCATTGGGCAACACTTCGTTATACTTTTTGAAATCCTCTGGGGGCGGCAGCGGACCCGAGAACGTCGTTTGCACGCGACTGACTTGCAGGACGCTGATGAGTTCAAGCCTCTTCTCGTCTGAGAGGCTGGCAACCAACTTTGCCAAATCCTGTTCAGAACCGGCTTCTCCTTGAATCTCAGGCTGGATTTCTTTGCGAGACGAAGCTTGTCGCGGAGGCTTGTTCTTTGATGTCATCGTGACCGAGACACCGACTCGTCTTCTTCTTTAAGGCCAAGGTGTGCCAGAGACTTGCGGAAATATTCACGAATACGATGTCCATCCCGAACGCGCGCCATGAAGCCGTAGTCAGGCCGCACGAGCGATAAATCCTCTGGAGTTGTGAACACGTCGTCTAAGGCGTCCCAAAGATTTTTGTTGCCCAAGTCCTCCGGCGTGTCAAACTCCCGACTGTAATAACGTGCCTGTTTTTCCGTCATCCCTATTCCCTCCATTTTTACAACCATTCTCGTAGATAGAGATTGCAAGTTATGAGGATGTCATGGGTTTCCGGTACATGGGACAGGTTGAAGAATTTCTCTTTTTCCATACCATAGCGAAATCTTCACCTCTATTGTCAACCCTTCTGATAAAAATGATGTCCGCTCACACGTTTTACACCTCAGTTCATTGTCAATCAAGCCCTTCATTGAGGAAAACCAGCTTTTCCCCTGAACAGATAACCAGTTTGGAATTGCGTCCATCCGTATATGACGCGCCGGAGGCGACGGCGGAACCGCCTACGGCTGATTCGGCTCTTCCCCGGACGCGCCCGATTGTTTCCGTTCGGGCGTGAGTTCGTCCAGTCTGAACTGCTTGGGAAGCAGGACCGGCACGACCACGGCGACGGGGTCGCCGCGTTTGAGCGTCGTGGGTTTCTCCAATTGCAACAGCACGTTGGCCACAAACGCGTCGTAGTCCGGAAGAAAGTTGTACCGATTGGGGGTCAGCTTGTATTCTTGCGATTTGATGCCTTCCCAGACCGAAAAGGTGCGGTCTGGCTCATGATAAAAATGGTTGGGAATATCCTTGAGCATGATCCCGAGTTGCTTCGGGTAGTAGAATCGAATGCCGCAGCAGAGTTTGGCGTACCCGCTGTTCAAAATCGTGTCGACGTACATCCCGGAAAACGATTTGTAGCCAAGCAGGCGTTCTTCGGGCCTGATTTCCGGGGCTTGCCATTTCAAACCGTCCCGGGTACGTCGAATCTTGCAATCCACCGGACACCGGACCAGCCACCCATATTGGCCCACCATGCGCACCGGCCCGCAATCATCCGGCAGGACCTTGTAGCCGCCGGCGGCTAATTCCCGTTGTGCAGACAACGGCATGTTCGTCATCAGCGGGCGGTGGGGATGAAAATCGAGTTTCAAGCGTTCCGGGGCAATCGCCGTGGTATACTCGCGCTCCCAATAAATCGTCCACTGGACGTCGCTGATATCCCGTGCGTCACTCATGGGTCGCGTTCTGCCCCTCGTTTCACCTGCCGCGCGACGTGAGCGACGCGTTGGCCTAATGCCCGGGCCTCGGCCAACTCCACGTCGTTAACCCCCGGGCTCTCCCCCTCCGTGGTCGCGGAGGCCCCGAACGCGCCGCCTCCGCTGACGACGATCATCTGATTCCCCAACATCGCCGCCAACATGGTCAGCATGGTGACTTCCTTGCCGCCCGCCACTTGCCCTCCGGTGGTAAACGCGGCTCCGACTTTATTTCGCATTTTGAAGTCGGGCCACACGCCGAATTTCAATTGCCAGTTATCAAAAAACGTTTTGACTTCCCCTGCCATGTTTGACCAGTACACGGGAGAACCCACCACGACGGCATCCGCACTGAACAACGCGTCAGCCGTGACCTTCTGGACGCGCTCCACTCGCACCCGCGTGCCGGGGACGGACCGGACGCCTTCAGCCACGGCTTGCGCCATGTGTTCGGTATGACCTGAAACCGAATGGTAGGCGACTAAGACCGTGACCGTTGGTTCCGCCTGCACGAGTGGGCCGGCGAGGACCAGACAACACGCACTTATCCACCCGATAAGGCATGGAACCATGCGTCGCGTAGACATGACGAGGACTCGCGTCACCGGACGGGGAATGAAAACTCGGCACTGGATGGCTTTCCGGGGGGATTTCCACCGTCACATCCAGTCTTATTTTGAAGAGAGAACTTTTGCCCAACGCGCAGGCGGTGAGCGAGCATCCACCCTGCTCTTCAGATCCGCTCAGTTTCTTCTTCCATGTGTTCTTCGACGGACACGTGGGTGAGGGTGCCGCGATACTCACATTTATGGCACCGCACCCGCCACTCTTCAACCCATCGTTCTTGAACAAACGTTTGATTGCACGTTGGACAGACAAATACACCTTTCACGTAATGCACCTGCCGCTTATATTTCATCATCTTCCTCCTTCAGGAGCACGAACCGGACCACCCATTCGCACCCAGCCTCAAACCCATGTAGCCTGCCATAGAGCTTTCCCCTTTGCAACCGAACCGGCCCCGGCGGATGGCTCAGGAAGCGGATGGTCCTTGCCGTCGCTGTTTTCTGGGAAATCGCTCGGTATGGACTTGCTTGAGTCGCTTCTGCTCCACGTGCGTATAAATCTGGGTCGTGGCAATGTTGACGTGGCCGAGCATCATTTGGACGGCGCGCAAATCGGCGCCATGCTCCAGGAGATGCGTGGCAAACGAATGGCGTAACACGTGCGGGGAGATGGGATGCGTCACGCCGGCCCGCAACGCCCGCCGGCAGAGCACGTGCCAGAAGTTCTGTCGCGTCATGGGCGCGCCTCGCCTCGTGATAAACATGGCCGACGACGACCGGCCCTTCAGCAAAACCGGCCGCACGTCCCGGCAATAGGTCGCCAATTTGTGACGCGCAAGTTCTCCGATCGGCACCATCCGTTGCTTGGCGCGTTTTCCCGTGGCCAGCACCCACCCCACTTCCAGATTCACCGACAAGACGTCGAGCAAGACCAGTTCGGAGACGCGAAGACCGGCCGCGTACATCAGTTCCACCATCGCGGAATCCCGAACGTCTTCAGGATTCGGCCCCACGGGTAACTCCAACAAGGCCGTGACTTCAGATTCCGTCAGAATCCTGGGCAATTTTTTCCATTGCTTGGGAGGGCCGGGCAGTTGAGACCGAACTACCGGGGCTCCACGTTCCGTGCTGAGAAATCGGTAGAACCCGCGGATGGCCGCCAGACACCTGGACACCGACGCCGGCGATAAGTGTTGTCGGCGAAGATGCTCCAGAAACCCGATCAGATTCGGCGCGATTGCCAGCGGATCGTCTATGCCGTTCACCTTCAGGTAGGCCCGCAGTTTTTCGAGGTCCCGTCGATAGGCCTGGACGGTATTATCGGCCAGACCGCCCTCAACCCGCACGTTGGTCAAATAGTGATTGACAAGGTCGTCAATGCACTCGGATTTCGACGCGGGCTCATGCTCCATGCGCGTCCCCGTTTGTTTCCCGACGGCACGTCTTCATGCCACCGATACGTTCACCCCTACCGATCCGCCGCAACGGTCCGTCTCTCGATATTCTTGACTGGCACCTCTCCGGACTTTATATACACCATAGGGCACGCCCACTTCGTTTGTCACCCTCATGGTTCGACGACCTTCTTTCTTCCCTGCTCCCTCTCTCGTTCTCCGGGCCGGAGTGACCCTCATGACCGTGATCGTTGCGCTGGGACCGATGGCGACTTGGGCCCAGGTGACGCCCAATGACGCGGAGGAGAAACAAGCCCTCGCGCACGTCCGTACCCTGCTTGACCAAGGCCGGCATGACGAAGCGTTCCGGCTGGTTGAACAATTCCTTGATCGCGCTTCTCCGCCTTCCCTGATTGATCGATTCACGTTTTTCCACGCCGCGGTGCTTCAGGCTCAGGGGCAGGAGCAGACGGCGATCATTCTGCTTGAACAATTCCTGGAAGACTATCCTTCGTCCGCTCTGATCCATGAGGCTCGATTGAGGTTAGGCACTCTCTATACCCATTCCCCCCGACCAATCCGGGCCATTCCCGTTCTGTCTCAGGCGGTGGACCAGGCTCAGAACCTCGCACAACAGGCTCAAGCCCAAGATCGATTGCGCCTGGCATACGAACGAACGGGCGATGACCTTCGGGCCATTCACGTCGCCCTGACTCAGATGAGGAAACCCGCGGAGGAGGGCCGACGCGATCTCTCGGAGTACGTTCAACGTTTGATTCTGCAACGCATGAGCGAACGTTCGCTCAACGACCTCCTGGATCAATTTCCCAACGCGTATCCCGGCGATCTGGCCTTGATCCGCCTTATTGAGTTGCACGCGGCACGGGGCGACACCGTGTTGGCGGAACGGGATATCCGCGTCTTTCTGCAACGATTTCCGACGCATCCGTATGCCCAGACCGCGGGTGCGCTGCTGCGCGCCTTCGTCGCCAAGATCAAAGCCCATCGTCTCATCGTTGCCGCGGTCTTGCCCCTTTCCGGAAACTTGAAGCCGTTCGGGATCGAGGCGTTACACGGTATCCGGTTGGCCCTGGAACGCGAAACCGCTTCGTTGGATTCCGACGCCGTGGGCCTCGTCGTCAAGGACAGCGTGCTGCCACCGGTTCTATTTCGCCGTGAAGTCTCGCGCCTGATTGAGGAATTCGATCCGATTGCCTTGATCGGACCGCTGTCGGCACAAGAGGTTCAGCGCGTCGCCGACGTGCCCGACCTCACTCAGGTGCCGTTTATTACTCCCGCCGCCACCCTTCCTGACGTGAAACGATTCGGACGGTATTGGTTCAGCACCGCCATGACGCCCCTGCTCCAAGTGCAACGGATCGTTGAGTACGTCATGCAGCATTTCGGGTATACCCACTTTTGCATCCTGGCTCCGCGGACCGCCCACGGCAAGCGATTGAGGGACGTGTTTCAACGGGTCGTCATCGAGAACGGCGGGGAAGTGGTGGCCGCCGAGTGGTATCAACCGGGAACCACCGACGCCACGACGCAATTGACTCGAATCAAAGAGACGGATTTGAGCTTCTATGGAATCATGTTGCCGCCCGAATCAGCGGAACCGGCTACGCCGCCGAATTCTCCCGTTCAGGACGCGGCAGAGGAAGAACGTCTCGTGTATACGCCTGGATTTGACGCGTTGTTTCTCCCGGGTCGTCCCACCGACGTGGCCTTTCTTTCCGCGCAACTGGCGTTTCTAGACGTTCAGGTGCCCTTGATCGGGACCAATGGGTGGAACCACCCGGATCTCTTGACGTTGGGGCGCAACACCCTTGAAGGCAGTCTGTTCGGGGATGCCCTGTTTCTTGAAAGCGACGAACCGGACGTTCAGCGTTTTGTTGCCGAGTATCGAACACGCTTTCAGACCGACCCCTCGATTTTTGCCGGCCAGGCCTACGACGCCATGCGCATTATCCTGGAGGCGATCAGCCGGGAGGCCACCACCGGCACTGAAATCCAAGAACACTTTGCTCGATATGATCTTCCGACGTTGGGCGGAATGACCCGCTTCGGCGAGGGTGGTATTCTCGACCGCAAAGTGTACATAATCCAAATTCGTCACGGGCAATTTATTCAAGTGGATTAATCCCGCCTGTGTCATCGACGGCCAACGTTCTGCCTTGTCAACGAATGAGTGAACGCTTACACTTCCCCGTTAGTGACGACCACCGTGATGAATTCCTTGAGTCAGATTCTTTCGACCGTCTCCATTATGGCCCTTCCGCTGTTGTTGGCCGTAGTGCTTCACGAGTACGCCCACGGCTGGGTGGCCAATTTTTTCGGCGATTCCACGGCCAAAGATCTCGGGCGACTGACGCTCAATCCGATTCCGCACGTCGACCGCCTGGGGACGATCATCGTTCCAATCCTGTGCCTTCTGCTCCCCGGCAGTTTTCTGGTGGGATGGGCGAAACCCGTTCCCGTCCATTCCGCCCGTCTGTTCAATCCCCGTCGAGACATGGCCTTGGTGGCCGCCGCGGGCCCGGCCATGAATTTCTTGTTAGTGCTGGCCAGTGCCGTTCTGCTCAGCGTGCTGCTCTCTCTTGACTCCTCCATGCTTTCCGGTGATCACCCGACGGACGACGGCGCGTCTTCTCTCGCTCAGGCCGTCACGTTGCCCTTGGCCGCAATGGCCCAATTTTCCATCGTCATCAACACCATTCTCATGGTGATCAATCTGGTTCCGATTCCTCCCCTCGACGGCGGACGCATCATGACCAGTCTGTTGCCGCGACGCCAGGCGTTGCTGTTGAGCCGACTTGAGCCGTATGGGATGTTTCTGTTCATCGGATTGTTGATGACCGACTCGTATACGCACGTTCTTCGCACCATTCTGATGGGGGTGTTTTCCCTGTTGACCACCCTGATTCTTCCGAATGAACTCATGGCCACGTGAGTGTTTCGGCCAAAAGGAGACCGCGTTGATGCAACGAGTCTTAAGCGGCATGCAGCCCAGCGGCCGACTCCACCTGGGCAATTATCTGGGAGCCCTCACCAACTGGAAGGCGCTTCAGGACGACCATGAATGTTTTTTCTTCGTGGCGGATTGGCACGCCCTGTCCACCAATTATGAAGATACCAGCCGGATGACCACCTTTGTCCGGGAATTGCTGATTGATTGGCTCGCCGTCGGGATTGACCCGGAGCGATCCACCGTGTTTATCCAATCCCACGTGCCGGCTCATGCCGTCCTGCATTTACTCCTGTCGATGATCACACCGATTCCCTGGCTCGAACGGAATCCCTCCTACAAAGAAAAACAGGAGCACGTTGAAGGACGCGACCTCTCAACGCACGGGTTTCTGGGCTATCCCGTTCTGCAGGCCGCGGACATTCTGCTCTATCAGGCCGACGCCGTGCCGGTCGGCCACGATCAACTCCCCCACCTGGAACTGACCCGTGAACTCGCTCGACGCTTTAACAGCCTCTATACACCGGTGTTGGTGGAACCCACGGCCTTGCTGACGGATTTTCCCAAAGTCGTCGGCACCGACGGGCGGAAAATGAGCAAGAGTTACGGGAATACCATCCATCTGTCAGACCCTGAACCCGTGGTCCGGCAAAAGGTGAAGACCATGGTCACCGACCCCGCCCGAGTGAGGAGAAACGATCCCGGAAACCCTGAAGTCTGCCCGGTGTTTGCCTTGCATAAGATGTATTCCGACGCCACGGTCATTGACCGGATCAACCACGAGTGCCGGACCGCGGCGATTGGCTGCATTGACTGTAAGCAATTTCTGGCGAATCGCATCGTTGAGCAACTCTCCCCCATCTGGGAAGCCCGCCGGACGTTCGAAGCCAACCCCACGCGCGTAGACGAGGTGGTCCAGTCCGGCCGGGCATCAGCCTCGAAGACGGCGTCTCACACCCTTGCCGCGGTCAAAGAGGCCATGAAGATTTAGGGCTTTGACCGGGCGGCGAGTGTTTCAACGACGCCGGCACTTCGTTCGTCAACCGAGAAGCGGTTTTCGGACGAATGATTGACTTCATCTCTCCTCAAACGTACTATAATCGCTTGTTTTCTTGCCCTACGATTTTTTAGACACTCTCTCATTTTCGAAAACAGGAAAAGGGATGGGGATTCGCGTCGGGATCAATGGCTTTGGACGAATCGGAAGAAACTTTCTCCGGGCCTGCGTCGGCGATCCGGCCATTCACTGCGTCGGGATCAATGACCTGGCTGATTCCAGAACCCTGAGCCACCTATTGACTTTTGATTCGGTCCATGGACGTTTTCACGGCACGGTGGAGGCGAAGGACGATCACCTGCTGGTCAACGACCAACCCATCAGGGTGACGGCGAAACGCGTGCCCAAGGAATTGCCGTGGAAAGAGTTGGCCGTGGACGTGGTCATCGAATCAACGGGCCGTTTCACCGACCGCGAGGGCGCAAGCCAACACGTCTCCGCGGGAGCGCCCCGCGTGGTGATCTCCGCACCCGGGAAGAACGCCGACCTCACGGTCGTGTTGGGCGTGAACGAAGCCGCCTATGATCCCGCGTCACATGCCATCATTTCCAATGCCTCGTGTACGACCAACTGCCTGGCCGTCGTGACTAACGTCTTGCTCAAACACTTCGGAATCGACCACGGCTACATGACCACGATCCACTCGTATACCAACGATCAACAACTGCTGGATCTCCCGCATACCGATCTGCGGCGCGCCAGAAGCGCGGGACTGTCCATGATTCCCACTTCCACTGGCGCGGCCCACGCCTTGCACCTGGTGATCCCTGAACTCCGAGGCAAACTCGAAGGCATGGCCATCCGGGTGCCGACCCCCAACGTCTCCCTCATTGATCTTGGGGTCGAAACCGAACGGGAGTGCGACGCAGACGAAGTCAACGCGGCGTTTGCCGCGGCCGCGGCCGACGACCTCAAGGGTATTCTCGGGTATTCGGAATTGCCCCTGGTTTCCATCGATTTAACGGGAAGTTCCTACTCGGCGATCGTTGACGCACCGCTCACCGCCGTGATGAATCGCCGATTCGTCAAGGTGTTTGCCTGGTACGACAATGAGTGGGGCTATTCATGCCGGCTCAGGGATCTGGTGAAATTTATCGCTTCTCAACGGGCCTCACCCCATCCCTCTCTCGGGGAAAAAGCATAAGAACGAAGAGCGACCGGTGGTCCGGGCCTGGCCACCAGCCGTCGGCACCGACCCATGCGCATCACGAAACGAACCATTGATGAGGTTGATCTCCAAGGAAAACGCGTCATTATCCGCGTGGACTTTAACGTTCCACTCGATGATTCGCTCAAAATCTCGGATGATTCCCGCATTCGGGCCGTGATCCCCACGATCAATCACGTGGCCGACGAAGGCGCCAGCGTGATTCTCTGCTCACATCTAGGTCGCCCAGAAGGACGCGTATGCCCGGAACTCAGTCTGGCGCCCGTGGCGAAACGGTTGAAACGCTTGCTTGGCAAGGACGTGACGTTTGCTCCGGACTGCGTGGGACCGAAGGTCATCAACTTGGCGAGTCAACTCAAACCCGGTGACGTGTTGTTACTCGAAAATCTCCGTTTCCATCCGGGTGAGGAAACCAATGATCCCCAGTTCGCTTCAGAGCTGGCCTCGTTGGGGGACGTGTACGTCAACGAAGCCTTTGGCGCCGCTCATCGGGTTCACGCCTCCACCGTCGGAATCCCCACGTTCATCAAAACCTCCGCCGTGGGATATTTGATGAGAAAGGAAGTGGAATGCCTTGAGGGAGCCGTGGAAAATCCCATTCGGCCCTTTGTCGCCGTGTTAGGCGGGGCCAAAGTGTCGGGAAAAATCGGCGTCATCGAAAACCTGGGGAAAAAAGTCGACAAAGTCATCATCGGTGGCGGCATGGCGTTTACGTTTCTCAAGGCCACGGGTCTTGAAATCGGTCAATCCCTGCTTGAAGAGGAAATGGTTGCCTTCGCCAAAGGCATTCATGCTCACGCCCTGGAACGCGGGGTGAAAGTCTATCTGCCCGTGGATTGCGTAGTCGCGGCCAGCTTGGAGCCGGGTGCCGAAACGAAAATTGTGCCCATTCAGGAAATTCCCGAAGGATGGTACGGCATGGATATTGGGCCGGCCTCCGTCAAACTCTTTTCTGAGGCGATTCAAAATGCCAAAACCATTCTCTGGAACGGACCGATGGGCATGTTTGAACGAGACGCCTTTGCCCGGGGCACCCAAGCCATGGCCCATGCCGTGGCGAACGCCTACGCCCTCACGATTGTCGGGGGCGGGGATACGTCCCTGGCCGTTCATCGGGCCGGGGAAACCGACAGCATGTCGTTCATTTCAACGGGAGGAGGCGCGGCACTCCAACTGTTGGAGGGCGGGCACATGCCCGGACTGGCCGCACTGCCGGACCGGTAACGCCCTCGCCCCTTTCGTCTCTGACCGGTGCGCCCTTCGTGAAACCCCGACTCATCGCAGGAAACTGGAAAATGCACAAAACGGCGGCCGAGGCCGTGACGTTCGTCCGTCAATTCCGGCGAGCCCTGGTGCCGCACGTCTCCGTGGAGGTTCTGATTCTCCCTCCGTTCACGTCTCTTCACGGCATTCAGGGGGTTCTTCGGCCTGATGATCGATTCAGTCTGGGAGCACAGGATCTGCATTGGGACTCTGAAGGGGCCTACACGGGAGCGATTTCCGGCCTCATGCTGAAAGCCCTGGGGTGCCGGGCGGTGCTCATCGGACATTCGGAACGCCGGCGACTGTTCGGCGAGACCGATGCCCACGTCAACAAAAAACTCAAGGCCGCCCTGCGGCACAATCTCGCTCCCATTCTTTGCGTGGGAGAAACCCTGGAGGACCGAGAAGCCGGGCACACGGAATCCGTGGTGAAGGCACAACTGCTCCACGGCCTTCGGGACGTGCCTGCCGATCACGTGACCGACGTCACCATCGCGTACGAACCGGTTTGGGCCATCGGCACCGGACGCGCCGCGACCGTGCAACAAGCAGAAGAGGTTCACGCCTCTCTGCGCGCAATTCTACGCGCGGAATGGGCGGACGTCGGAATGGAGACGCGGATCCTCTACGGAGGAAGCGTGTCTCCTCACAATGCCCGGGAATTCTTTGAGTCGGATGAGATCAACGGGGCGTTGGTCGGCAACGCTTGTCTTGAACCTGAAGGCTTTGCTAAGATTTGCGAATTCGCATCGTAACCCGGACCGGGCCGCATCGCCAGGAAGGAACCTCCCATGTATACCATCACGGTTATTCTGCACCTCGCCGTCTGTTTTTTAATGATTGCCGCCATTCTGCTTCAGGCGGGAAAGGGCGCAGAAATCGGGGCCTCGTTCGGCGGGTCCAGCCAAACGGTGTTCGGAAGCCGAGGCCCGGCTAATTTTCTCAGCAAAGTCACCGTCGTCGCCGCCGTTATTTTCATGCTGACGTCGCTCTCCCTTGCGTTACTTTCCAAACGCGAGAGCATCTCTTCTTCAGTCATTGATCCTTCTTCGACCATTAACGTTCCTGCTCCATCCGGTTCATTACCCCTTTCCGATGCGGAAGACTCGAACGCCACGCTTCCACCCTCCGATACGGAACGCACGGACGCACCCCTTCCTTCCTCTGCTGCACCCGCTCCCGATGCGGAAAACACGGAAGGCCGTCTTCCTCCCTCTGGTTCCCCCGAATCAGGATCGTAAGTTCTCAACAGTGGATTGGACCGACTGACGCCCCGACGAATCGACGCGACTCGGCCGTCGTTCAGGGCAGAGACTCGGGATTGTCCGAAGCAGACGTTAGACGGGAGTCAGCCAATGGGCGTGGGAGGGGTCTTTGCCCTGGACGATATCAAAAAAGGACTGCTGAAGAAGAGTCGTCACCGGTCCTCGTTTTCCGGTTCCGACCTGACGGTCATCAATGGACCGAACCGGAGCCACCTCGGCCGCGGTTCCCGTGAAAAACACTTCATCGGCCACGTACAACGCGTCACGAGTAAATCGTTCCTCACTCACGGGAATGTTCTTTTCGCGCGCCAGTTCCAGAATGGAATTCCGCGTGATGCCTTCCAGGATGGAGGTGAGCGGAGTGGTTTTGAGGACCCCGTTCTTCACCAGAAACACGTTTTCCCCAGCCCCTTCGGCCACGTAGCCTTCCGTATCCAGGAGCAGCGCCTCATCGTACCCTGCGTGTTTCGCTTCACACTTGGCTAAAATCGAATTCACGTAGTACCCGGAAACTTTTGCCCGGGTCATGGCGACGTTGACGTGGTGGCGGGTAAAGGAGGACACCTTCGCCCGAATGCCCTGAACCAACCCCTCCTCTCCCAGATAGGTTCCCCAGGACCACGCGGCAATCGCCAACTTCACGGGATTGTTCCCGTGGTACAGCCCCATTTCCCCTTGCCCCACGTAGAGCAAGGGACGAATGTAACACGATTTCAGCTTATTGATCCGAACGGTTTCGACGATGGCTTCGGCGACGTCCTTCCGACTATAAGGGACGTTCATCATGATGATGTGGGACGATTCGAACAGCCGGTCAACGTGCTCGTGCAATCGAAAAATCGCCGACGCCGCAGTTCCCTCGTAGCATCGAATGCCTTCGAAGGCCCCCATGCCGTAATGCAAGGAATGCGTCAACACGTGGACGGACGCCTCGTTCCAATCGACAAAGGTTCCGTCCATCCAGATTTTGTCACTTGGGGTTACCATGACTGACTCCTCTATTCAGTTATACCGAGGGGGGCCGGTTCTGTCAATCAACCTGCACCCTGCGCAAAGCAAAGACGTCCCACGCGCCTTGACACTTCCACAAGGGGCATGATACATCACGCATCTGCTTCAATGGAAAGGACGACTGAGATCATGTACGCCATTCTGGAAACCGGCGGCAAACAATATCGAGTGGAACCGGGAACGATCCTTCAGGTTGAGGTGCTTCACGCCGATGCCGGACAAACCTTGGCATTACAACCCGTCCGGTTTATTTCGAGTGACGAGGGTCCTGCCATCGGGCAACCGACCGTGGAACGCGCCCACGTCAAAGCCACCGTCCTGGGAAACGGTCGGACGCGATCCATCACCGTCTTCAAGAAAAAACGGCGTAAGAATTACCGAAGAACACGCGGACATCGTCAATCATTCACCCGCATCCGCGTCGACGAAATCGTCCTCGGGTAAGGGAAAAGAACAGGAGACGCCATGGCACATAAAAAAGGCGGCGGGTCCTCTCGAAACGGTCGCGATAGTAATCCGCAATACCTGGGAGTGAAACGGTACGCCGGCGAACGGGTTCGAGCGGGCCACATTCTCATTCGCCAACGAGGAACCAAGTTTTATCCGGGCTATAACGTCGGCATGGGCAAGGACCACACCCTCTTTGCCAAGGCGCCCGGAGTCGTGAAATTCGAGGGGGGACACGCGAGACGCAAAATCAGCGTCTATCCTTCCCCCTAGCCCGCGATCCGGTTCTTCTTTCCATCTCTTCTGCTTTTTTCTTTCCTCCCGAGCTTCTTCATCCGACAACAGTGCCGAAGGTGCCGGATGTTTATCGATCAGGCCAAAATTTTTGTCAGAGCCGGCAACGGCGGTCATGGTGCCTGTAGTTTCCGTCGGGAAAAATTCGTGCCCCACGGCGGGCCGGACGGCGGCGACGGCGGCGACGGCGGACACGTCGTCGTCACAGCCTCACCCCGGGTCACGACCCTGCTTGATCTGAAATACCAGCGCCATTATGAAGCCGAACCCGGACGTCCGGGAGAAAAAGCAAATCGACACGGTCGTTCCGGCTCCGACGTCACCATTACCGTGCCGGTCGGGACCATCATCAAAGACGCCGGGACTCAAGACCTTCTGGCGGATCTGGTGGTCCCCGACCAATCCGCGGTCGTGGCCCTGGGAGGAAAAGGCGGAAAGGGGAACGCCCGGTTTGCGACCTCGACAAACCACGCGCCCAGACAAGTGGAAGACGGCACGCCAGGCGCAGAATTGTGGCTTGACCTGGAACTCAAACTCTTGGCCGACGTGGGTCTCGTGGGACGTCCGAACGCCGGAAAGTCCACGCTGATTGCGACGCTCTCGGCTGCACGACCGGAGATTGCCGCCTATCCCTTCACGACCCTTCGTCCTCACTTGGGAGTCGTCTCAATCGGAGCCTACAACCATTTCGTCATGGCCGACGTTCCGGGACTGATTGAAGGTGCCCATCAAGGCAAAGGATTGGGACACCAATTTCTCAAGCACGTTCAACGCACCAGGTTTCTCCTGTACTTGATTGACGTATCGGACTGGATGACGGAGGATCCCGTGGGCACGTTTCACGTGTTGCAAGAAGAGCTCGTCGCGTTTGATCCCACGTTGGGAGAGCGGTCGTTTGCCGTCCTCGGCACGAAAATGGACGTCCGAGGAGACGGGCGACACCTTCGGACACTCCATCGCCATTGCAGGGACCGCGGCTTTGCCTTTTTCCCCGTCTCCTCGGTCACCGGGGAAGGAGTAGACGCGGTCCGGGTCTTTCTCGCCCGACGCCTTCAGGAAATCAGAGCGGCATGAGAGATCTCATCCTCTCCAACGCCACGCGCTTGGTGATTAAAATCGGGAGCAGCATTCTGGCCTCGCGAGCGGGGGGATTGCGGCTCGACCACGTTCAACGCCTCTCCAACGAAGTCGCTCAGATCAAACGCGACGGACGAGAGGTCGTCCTCGTGTCCTCGGGGGCCATTGTCGCGGGCATTGAGAAACTCGGACTCACGTCCTATCCGCACACCATCCCGTTGCAACAAGCCGCGGCGTCGGCCGGACAAAGTCATCTGATTCACGCGTATGAACACAGCTTTCACGAAGCTGGACACAACGTTGCCCAGGTCTTGCTCACCCATCAGGATCTGGCCGATCGAAAACGGTTTCTCAACGCGAGGCACACGCTGACCACGTTACTGGAACTGGACGTGATTCCGATCGTCAATGAAAACGACGCGGTCGCCGTGGAAGAAATTCGTTTCGGGGATAATGACACGCTCGCGGCGCAAGTCGCCCATTTGGTGGACGCCGATCTTCTGCTGATCCTCTCCGACGTGGACGGATTGTTCACTCAGGACCCCCGACGCCACCCGGAGGCGACGTTGATTTCTCAGATCGCCGATATTACCCCCGACGTCGAACAAGGAGCCGGAACCTCCAAGAGCCAGGAAAGCCGCGGGGGAATGGTCACAAAAATTCAAGCGGCCAAACTCGTTGGTCAATACGGTCTCCCGACGTTACTGCTCAACGGTGAAACCCCCGGTTTACTGCCTCGCGTGTGTACCGGATCCGAGGACGGCACTCTGTTCCTGCCTCAGGGACGAAAACTGCCGAGTCGCAAGCATTGGATTGCGTTTACGCTGCGACCCAAGGGCCAGCTCGTGCTGGATTCCGGGGCCGTGGAGGCCCTGACGCTGCGAGGCAAAAGCTTGCTGCCTTCCGGGGTCGTGGACGTGAAGGGAACCTTCGTGTCCGGTGATCCGGTTTCTTGCGTGGACGCAACGGGCAAAGAGTTTGCCAAAGGCCTGGTGAATTTTTCTTCCGACGTCGTGTTCGAGATGAAAGGCCGCAAAACGCAAGACATCCGTCGGGAGAGAGGCACGCACGACTATGAGGAAGTGATTCATCGTGATAACCTGGTCTTGCTGTTCTGACGGTACGGCCCGGTCTTCATCCGATTCTTCCGGGCACGGGGAGCGAGTCCCGTCACATGCGCATTGGATTACTCGGCGGATCCTTTAACCCGATTCATCGTTGCCACCTGTCGGTTGCCGAACACGCGCAACGAGCCTTGGCCCTGGACCGGATGATCTTCATTCCGTCCGGAGACCCGCCGCACAAATCGAATGAATCGCTGGCCCCGGCGCACCATCGCCTGGCCATGGTCAGGCAAGCCGTGGCCGAGTCCCCTCACTACGCAGTCTCCGACGTGGAGTCCACCGTATCCGGCCCATCCTACACTATTGATACCGTCCGAACGCTGAGACGCACCGTGACGGGTGAACTCTGGTTTATCATCGGGCTGGACGCGTTTCTAGAGATTGCCGCGTGGAAATCGAGTCAGACGTTAGTCTCCTCAACGAACTTTCTCGTGGTTTCACGACCGCCCGTTCATTTTGCTCAGGCGGCCGAACTGACGCTGCTACCGCCGTTACCCGTCGATCAACTGCACGAGTTGGACGCCGGCCGGCTTGATCGACTGGACGTCCCCGTCGAAGCACACGCGATGGTCACCTTTCTTCGGATGGCCTCCTGTCCGGTGTCTGCCTCAGCCATACGCGAACGCCTTCACAAAGGATTGGACGTCACCGATTGGTTGCCGCCAGGCGTCCGGTCTTATATAATTCGACACCACCTCTACGGTGGAGCGTAAGGAGCAAACCCATTTCAGAAATCAAACGCAAAGTCCTGGTCATCGGCGGCGTGGTCCTGGATAAACAAGCCTCCGACGTCGTCATCCTTCACACCGAAGCCCTTACCTCAATTGCCGACTATTTCGTGATATGCTCTGGAAATTCCGAACGCCACGTCAAAGCCATTGCCGAAGCCGTTCGACGGGAAACGTTGCGCCGGTTCGGGGACCGCGGCATCGTGGAAGGAGAAACCGCGGCGAAGTGGATCCTGCTTGATTATGGAGACGTTCTCGTTCATATTTTCCAGGAAGACGTTCGGGCCTACTACGGCCTTGAAAACATGTGGAGAGACGCGCCCCACGTCCCCCAAGCCGATTATGATTCTCCGGACGTCAGGCACCGAGCATCACGGCAACCTGAATCGATCAACGTGATCCATCAAGCCAGTTGACGATTCGTTTCGACGCCGACGCGCCCACGGCAAACGGAGAAGACGCGAATGACGCCATTTGACAATCTCGCAGACCGCATCCTGCACGGCCACGCCTTAACCCGCGAAGAAGGATTGACGCTCCTCCGAACCGACGACGCTCAACTCTTACCCCTGATTGCCGCGGCGTATAAGATTCGCCACGCCTGTTTCGGTCGAACCGTCACCATCCAGATGTTGTTCAACGCGAAAAGCGGAGCGTGTCAAGAAGATTGCGGGTACTGTTCCCAATCCAGTATCTCCACCGCTTCCATTGACCGCTACGCGTTGGTCTCCCCCGACGACGTGCTGAACGGGGCCCGCCGAGCCCATGAGGCCAGCGCCCAACGATACTGCGTGGTAATCAGCGGAAGAAGCCCGCTCGACAAAGAAATCCACGGCATTGCGTCCGCGGTGAAACGGATCAAACAAGAACTCCCGCTTCAAGTCTGCTGTTCGTTAGGTCTCTTGACGGCGTCCCAGGCGGAACAACTCAAGGCCGCGGGGGTGGATCGCATCAACCACAATCTCAACACGAGCGAAGCCTATCATTCCTCCGTCTGCACGACGCACACGTATCAAGACCGGCTGACCACGTTACGACGTGCCCGAGCCGCCGGACTGGAATTGTGTTCAGGCGGGATCGTCGGGATGGGAGAATCCGACGACGATCTCCTGGACCTGGCCTTCGCCCTTCGCGACCTGAACCCGGACTCGATCCCGCTCAACATGCTGCACCCGATTCCCGGCACCCCCCTCGCCGAAGCGAAACATCTCACGCCGCGGCGATGCCTCACCATCTTATGCCTGTTCCGCTTTCTCCATCCGCGACGGGAACTTCGCGCGGCAGGCGGGCGCGAATTCAATCTTCGATCCCTGCAACCCTTGGCCCTGTACGTCGCGGACTCGCTGTTCGTCAACGGCTACTTAACGACGCCCGGAGACCCCGCCCGCGAGGTTCACCGGATGATCGAAGACATGGGCTTTGAAGTGGCCGTGGCAAACCCGGCACTGACGTGATTCCCTGAAAGCGGGAAGATGAGAATTAAATATTTTGAAGATACTGATACCGCATTGATAGAGTTTTCTGAACAATCAGCACATGAAACCAGAGAAATTAACGAAAATATTTATATCGATCTTGATAGAAATGGAAACTATGGTCGGCATGACCATAGAACACGCCAAGACACAGGCAAACATGAACGAACTGTTGTTCCAGCAGATGTCGGCCGGTTAAAGCCGACGAGGTGCTTCACTCCATCATGTCCCGTCGGAAACGTGCTTGATGATCTCTGAGATGTCCGACGCCCTCCTGGCAATGGCATAGTGCCAGTGCCCAAAGGTTCCATCCGCATTGACCGCAGTGACCCATCGCTCCGCGGCGGCACGCTTGACTTCTTCCAACGGATCATACCCTTTTGTTTCAAGAATCAGGTGGCGCGGCGGGTCGGATTTCAGCCGAACGAGAAAATCAGGAACGTCGTCGTGCATCAGACCGGCCAGCCCCATCTTCGTTGACACTCGGAAAAGGGAGCTTTTCGTCTATTGTCGAAACTCTCCCCGAAGCTGGAAGGAGAAATGCGCTCATGCACGTTTCATTGACCCCAGAACCGGAAAATTTGGTGAAAAGCAGGTTGAAAGTGGCCGCTATCATTCATCCAGCGAGGTCGTTCGCGAAGCGTTACACTTGTGGGAAGAACAAGAAAAGTTGCGTGAACTGCGAATTAAGAAGCGAGGCAGGGAGCGGGTAAGGAACAGTGTTGAATGAGTCCCCGTAAAAAATTCTCGCGTCACTCATACCGCAACCCATCGGCGATTGCCCCGCGGGTGGCCCAGCGGGCGGGGAAATAGCCGGCGACCAGGCCGGTGATGCCTGCGACAAGGACGGCTTCCAGGATGGTTTTGAGGGGGATGGTCACGTGAATGGTCCATCCGAAGGATTGTTTGTTAATCACACCAATCAGCAAGGCGGCCAGTAAGATCCCGGCCAGCAGGCCGAGAGCCAAACCCAACGTTCCCAGACAGAGGGATTCTCGCATCACCAAGCCTTGCACGTGCCGGCGACTGCCTCCGATCGCGCGGATCGTTGCCAATTCTCGTTGTCGCTCAATCACGGTGGTCAACAGCGTATTCATAATTCCCAGCAGGCCGATGACGACCGCGACGATTTCCAAGCCGACGGTCAAGCGAAAGGTTCGGTCAAACACGTCAAGTACGTGGGCTCGCAGTTCTTTGTTGCTGATGATTGACGCGGGCACAAGCGGATCGAGTGCGTGTTTCAGGCCGTCCCGCACGCGTTGTTGGTTCGCATCCGGCTCAAGGTACACCACCAGGACCGTTGCCGTGGGATCATCCCACCATTGTTCATAGATCGACCGATCCATCACGATCTTTCCGCCGTCCGTGGCATAGTCGTAAAAGACACCTACCACGGGGAAATCCTTTTGTCCCTTGGCCGTCGGCAAAGACAACGCGTCGCCCACGGTGACGCCGAGTCGATGGGACAAGACTTCAGAGACCACTACACCCCGTTCGTCAACGGCCTGACGGAGAAGGCGAGATGATTCCCCGTTCATGAACAGGTAGTGACTCCGGTTCGCGTGAAGGGCGAGATCGCGCGCCACGACAAAGGCTTGTGTGGCTCCGACTTGCATACGCACGTGACGATACGGGTCCACGGCAGCCACCCCCGGAATCGCCCTGGCTCGTCGAACCGCTTCGGGTGAAAGGCCAAGGGGGTTCCCGTGGGGATCGGCGTCCGATGCTTCGTCATGGGGCGTCACCACGAGATCCGCCATAAGGGTCTGGTCAATCCAGTGCTCCACGGTCTTCCGAAAACTCTCCACCATGACGCCGACGCCCACGACGATCGCGATGCCCACCATAAAGGCCGAGAGCGTGACGCTGCTTCGGCCCGACGCCCCGGCAATCTGATCGACGGCAAGGCGCATCATGGACCCCGACGAGGGCCTGAACGAGGTCGCCAGATTCAGCAGATGAATGCTCAGCGGGGCGAGCAGGGTACACCCCAACAAGATACAAAACGCGGCCCCATAGCCAAACACGGGGATGCCGTTGACCGGACCGGGTAACGTCAGCACCCCGGCCACGCCCAGCACGACCACGGCCAGAACGGTCAACCGTCCATGGTGCCGACGCGTGGCGTGGTATTGCCCGGAGGCGATGGCCCGAGCCGGATCGGTCCGGCTGGCTTCCCAGCACGGCACCACGGCTCCCATCATTGACAGCACCATTCCCAAGACGCAGCCTCCCAACAAAACGGGCAGACTGAACGGACGTTCTCCCGGCGCCTCTATTCCATAGAGCTCGGACACGGTGGTCTGTTCGAGCGTCGCCAGTGATTGGGCCAATCCGCTCCCGACCACGGACCCGAGGCCACCGCCGACGGCGCCGACGATCAGCGCTTCACCCAGAAATAATAAGCCAACGTGCGCGTGCATCATGCCGATTGTTCGCAGGATGCCGATCTCTCGTCGATACTGGACAACGGAAAATCCCACGGCGTTGTAGACTAAAAACACGCCGACGAAGAGTCCGACGGTGCTAAGTGTGGCAAGATTCAACTGAAACGAGGTGAGCATCCGTTGCACCTGCACGTTCCGCTGAGACGGGCGATTGACCAGAACGGACGGGCCTAACCGCGCCTGAAGTTCCTGAATCACGCGATCCACGGATACGCCCGGAGTCGTCACCAAATCCAGCCCGTCAAGCCGACCGAGCCGTCTCAATTGCACCTGAGCAGCAGCCAGGTCCATGACGGCCACGGAATCCCACCGTGTTTCCTCATTGGAAAACGTCAACACGCCACCCACGGTTGCTTGGAATTGACGTGACCCGACGTGGACCGTCACGGGATCACCCCGGGTGACGCCCAAGCTGGTTGACAACTCACGGCCCAGATAGATGGTCTCGACGCTGAGCAGCGAATCAAGCGAGAAGTCTCCTTGCGCGGAGGAGTGCCCCGCCACCGTTTCTTCATGGATGAACTCCAGAAGGTCAAGCCCCCAGATCATGCCGACCCGGTTGTTGCCTTCATTCGTTTCGAACGTGACGGATTGCACAAGATACGGATGGACCGCTTGGACGTCAGGGTGAAGGCGAATCCGTTCAATGAGCGTTTCATTGATCCGATGGTCCGTCCCTGAGACGTGAATCGTGGCCGCTCCTGCCACCTGCGTCACGGCTCGTTGAAACGCTTCAAAAATAGTTTGATTCGCCAAGTAGACGGCAAGAGCCGCGGCCACTCCGACCCCGACCCCACCCACGGTGAGCGCGGTTCGCCACGGCCGACTTCTCAAGTGTTTGCAGGCCAGATGGCTCAATAAAACGGATCGTTCAAACACACGTTGTTTCTCGAAATCCCGTTATGGTAGGTTGCGATCGTCGTAATTGCGCCATTGAAACGTTTGCATGATTCATTGCCTTCAGTGTCACGTGAAGCGATGAGGCACACGCGGGAATGTTCTTATGGCCGCCGGCAAATCCATTGGCAAATCCACTTCTAGAGACAGCAAGGGCCATTCCAAAGAAAGACCGAAAGACAAACCCAAAGAAGCCTTCTCGCTGACGGATCGTCAAAAAAAAATTCTTCGACTCGTGGTCCAAGGCTACACGAATCGAGAAATCGGAGAACAACTCAACATCAGCATCCGGACGGTGGAAGTGCATCGGTTTAATCTGATGCGTCGCCTTCGCGTGCGAAACGTGGCCCAACTTCTCAGAAAAGCCATGCTCTTACGGCTTATCCCCAAACATACCGTTCCTCCCAAGTAAATTCCACTGACTTGGATCTCCTATAGAACTTTCGAAGACTGAAATGGATTCGTTCGTGTTTGGACCGTCCTCAACGTCGAGAATCTCCTCTATTTCTGTAAATAATTTCGAGATGACGTGATGATAAAAGGTGTAAAAGACGTCTATTACAACGTATCCAACATGGACACGGCCGTGCAATTTTATCGTGACGTGCTAGGGATGAAGCTTATCGTCCGTTCTCCATACTGGACGGCTCTAGAAATTGGTGGGGTTCAAATCGGGTTACATTGGAGCGGCGGTGAGGAGGTACCAGAAGTCCGTTTTGATGAACATGGCGCTTACAGCGGTGCAACATTGACTCTTTTTTCGGATGATATAGAAGAAGACACCCGAAGTCTCATGACTCATGGCGTTCACATCGTGGGCCGACTCGACGAGGAGTGGGGAAAGCTCACAGTATTTAAAGACCCTGACGGCAATATACTGAAACTCATGCAACCAAGAACAGGTGACCTTGAAATTGGGTCACGAAGGAGGTGACTGATACGTGACCGGAGTTTGACAGAGGAAGAGAGCTTGATTACAGCTCTTGCAACGTTCCACGGCATTGGAAGAGGGACTCGTAGCCTTTTCGTTGCAAGATTTCGCTGACTTCCTTTTCCAGTCGTTGAAAGACCGCGACCCCTTCGTCAACGAGAGCCGTTCCAATTTGAACGGCAGACGCTCCGCACAACACGTGTTCGAAGACGTCCGTGCCTGAGACAACTCCCCCCGTGCCGATGATGGGCATCTGCCCGTGAAACAACTTCCAGAACGCCCGCACGTTGGCTAATGCCACGGGTTTAATCATGCGTCCGCCAAGCCCGCCGAATCCAGCCTTTGGTTTGATGACCACGCGTTCGTTGTCCGGATCAACCACCAATCCATTGCCCACGGAGTTAATGACCGACAGAAAATCCACCCCGACCTCTTGTAACACGCCGGCCACGGCTTCATGATGCACCGGATCAAAATACGGAGGAAGCTTGACCCCAAAGGGAACGGTGAGCACGTCTTTCAGTCGGAGCAGTAACGAGCGCGAGGCGTCCACGTCATAGCCGATTTGAGGCTTTCCCGGGAGGTTGGGGCAGGATAAATTGATTTCGACCAGGTCGGGTCGAACGGACGTCATGGTTTGCGCCGCTTCAAGAAAATCAGCAGGATTCAACCCTGCGATGCTGGCAATAATGGGCTTACCGAATTTGCGAAGGTCCGGAATGATTTCGGCATAGGCCGGATAGCCCAGATTGGGAAGCCCCATGGAATTGATGGACCCGCCGGAAAAGCTACAATATCGAGGCTCAGGGTTTCCCTGCCGGAACGCCGGGGTCATGGATTTGGTGACGATTGCCCCGCTCCGTGAGCGACCCAGGGTTTCCAGTTCCTCCTGCGTCACGCACAAGGCCCCGGCCGCGTTCATCAGGCAAGTTGAAAAGTGGACGTCGGCAATCGTGGCGGAGAGATTCATGGATGGGCTGACTATTTTCTCGTGGGACCTGGTCGGATACTATCTTACCCTTCCTGAACCGTTCAACATGAGGAGCCGGTCGATTTTGACGGTGGTTTGCGCATTGCCTGGATTTTTTCTCAACTCCACCTTGACGCCATGACAATCTCCGGATTGCTCCGCTGTCTCCTGCACACCATTTTCCCCACGAAGTGTGCCACGTGCGATGGTGACCTCTGGGATGATCCGATTCCATTTTTTTGTCGACGCTGTTGGAGTCAGATTTCTCCCATTCCTTCGCCGATCTGCCCCCGGTGTGCTCGCCCGTTTGCTTCGCCGTCTTCACTTTCCCACAGTCCCAACCATGAGTGCGGAGACTGTCGAAGACGTCCGCCCTCCTACAATCACGCACGGACGCCTTATGCCTACCAATCGCCCATCAAAGAGGCCGTTGGGCTCTTGAAGTACAAGGGAAAGATCCGACTCGCGCCGTTACTGGCCGAACTGATAGCGCGAACGGGTCCCCCCGTCGTGACCATTGACGCGATTGTCGCCGTTCCCTTGCACCCCGTTCGTCTTCGAGAACGAGAATTTAATCAATCCCTGCTGCTCGCTCGTTCGCTGGGCAAACGGTGGAACCTTCCCGTGTTGACCAACGTTCTCCTTCGCACAAAATTGACCCCACGGCAAACATCCTTGAGCCGACGCGCACGTTTGACCAATCTTCGAAAATGCTTTGCCGTGAGGCGTCCGGACGCGATTGAGGGAAAAACCATCCTGGTCGTGGATGACGTGTTCACAACCGGAACCACGGTCAACGAATGCGCCAAAACCCTGCGAAAAGCCGGGGCTGAGTCCGTCCACGTTCAAACCCTGGCCCGAACGGTCCGAGGATGACGATTCTGACTGAAGGTATTCTTCAGTTGTCCGGTTTGCCTTGTTGGGCCACGTTGATGGCCGCCTGCCGCAGGAAATACACTCTGTGCATGTGCGTGGGGAAGCGATACATGCCGCGCTCTCCGTCCTTGACGGGCGTAATCCCTCCAAGTTTCATCATTCGTCTCAGAAAATTACCCAGCACCTTTCTTTCCGTCGGCGTGAACGTTTCCAAAGACAGTAATTCCTTTCTGGAAAACTTACTATCAAGATTCCATTGATTCTTCGCTATTTTCCCTAGAATCGAACGGTATTTCCTGCTTTGCAGTGCCTGAATGACTTCTTTTTCTATGAAACGTGTCCCAACGGAATACGCCGCATCAACAATGCCCTGAATACAATCATCTCCATCTATGGTATTATCTTTCGCTCTCCTCCAGACTGAATCTCCAATCTCATGGGCAAGTACCGGAAGACCTCCGGAGCATTTGGCAAGAAATTCTACGTTACTTCTCTCTATGCCGACGTTGCGCTTGCTGAAGGCATTCTGAAAAAATCTCTCACTTTCTGATTGCTCCCATGGTTGAATCGGGATCAGGGGCCTGAAAATTCTTCCGACTGACGGATTGCTTTCCTTCATCTTATCCAGACGTTCTTCCAGCCCGACAAAAATAAGACACACGGGAACGTCCGTTCGGCTTGTTACGACGCTGTCCATCATGCTTTTTAGCCAATGGGCAAAACGAGGGTTGTCCGCCAATCCATTGATGTCGTCAAGAATCAGGAAGAGCACGTTTCTCTCATTGCCGGCTTTTTCGATGATTTGGCCGAGTGACGCGGGAAAGTTGTTTGTCGTTGCCATCAACTCTTTATCGGACACGTCAAGCTGTATCTCAACCCCGAAAAGACCGATTCGTTTGACTCTCTCCCCGAACAGGCTCAGCAAGTTTTTCCCCCATGACTTGCTTTGATTGTCTTTCAGCAGGCTCAGATGGGTTTCTCTTACCATGTCCTCCAACTTGCGAACACCGCCAAGGTGGACGTGTGCGGAGAGTGCGCGTTCGTCTCGTTCGGCCAGAAAACTGACAAATGACGCGAGAGAACTTTTGCCCATGCCCCGCTCTCCGGAAATCCACCCGATCTGCAAAGTACCTTTCGCTGCTTTGCGAACCGTCGAGAGAAGGTCCTCAATCTGGCTTTTCCTGCCTGTAAAGAAATCCGCGTTGACAGGCTGGTTCGGCGTGAAAGGGCTGTATTCCGGATTCATCGTAAAATCTCTGGAAACAGGGGATCTAAAGAGAAGGCACACTATACCTAAACAGAGGACTGTCAGACAATTCTTGACATTCTAGATGGTTTTCTCTAGCCTGAAACCCTGAGATTACGATGGGTGTTGTCTCCCCGGATGTTTTCATCTAGACGGAGAACGCCGTGTTTGGCGGTCAATATCACTGTAAATTGGACGAAAAAGGACGATTTATCCTTCCGACTCCCATTCGGGAGCAGTTGGCGTCAGAGGGAGAACGGATGATTTTCGTCAAAGGGCAAGATCGTCCTCTGGCGGCCTACTCGGTTCAAGAGTGGGAAAAAGTCCTGGGTCGCGCCAAAGACAAGTTCGACGACGATCAAAGCCGGCTGTTCATGCACTTCGTCGCGTCTGAAGCCGCCTCTTCTGAAATCGACAAAACCGGCAGAATCCTGATTCCCGGCCGGTTGAGAAAAGTGATCCCGCTTGATGAAGACCTGGAAATCGTCCTGGTCGGGATGTACCACCGCTTGGAAATCTGGAATCCTTCCGACTGGCGTCGCCACCTTCTGAAATACGACGACCAGCTTGAAGAAAGCCTCGGGACCATGCACAACCTTCTCTAGCCCGAAGAAGCGTGTTCAACGCGAGACGAATCCGACCCCGTGTCTTTCTCCGCCCGCCCTGTACGCCTTCCTCAACGGTTTTTCAAGGACCTTCGCGTGAAGGGCGACACGTCCGCGTTCACCGACGGCTCCGTCAGGCGAAAGCCGCACCCTTCAACGACCACGGCTCCTGATTCCGATTCAAGACCACCAAGGAACGTGAAGTCCCAACCACGATCAACCGACGTATTCTTGCCGTTCACGCACGCATCCATGACCAAGAAGACCCTGTTCCTTACCCTTCCTCTCCCACCCAGCATCAACCAGCAATATGCCACGGTCAATGGACGGCGAGTCTTGTCGGCAACGGGGCGGCGCTATAAACAGACGATCGGGCAATTCGTGATGACGACGGTGGCCGCCCATTCCTCTCAGGGGCGTGCCTTTCTCCACGCGGCCCACGACTCTTATCTGTCCCTGACCATTCACTTTTACTTTTCGACCTTATTGCGGCGCGACCTTGACGGCGGACTGAAAATCGCGCAAGACGCCTTGTGTCAAGCCATGCGCCTCAACGACAATCGCATTCTTGAACTCCACCTGTATAAATCCTTCGATCGAGACCATCCTCGACTCGAGTGCGCCTTGACGCTGATGACCCCCCACCGCTCTTCACGTCGCACGCGCTCCGCCGCTCCTGTACCCCCTCCCTTGCGTTGAGTATCTTTTCCTTGGTATTCAAAGCACGGCTTTCAACCGGCACGGGCCACCCCGTCCGACCGTCCGAAGGGAACGCAAACCTGCCATGTGGATGATCGTGTCTTGGATATCGTGGGTCATCAGCCTCCTGCTTATCGGCGGCATGGCTGAAGAAGCCTCCGCCCGGCGCGTCATCCTCAATGCCCAACAGAAAGACCGGCTTGAACGCGCGGAGAACGTTTTTGTCAGCGCGCTCGCCCTCACGGAAAAAGGATTAGTCGATGCAACCGGCATACGGAAGGCGGCAGCGGAGCAACTGTCTTCCATCGGATTTTCGGTCACGTCAGTCAAAACCGACGCACATGACGTGACGCTGAAAGTGAAATGTGAAGAGCAAAAAACGTGGAAGGGCATCAAGAAGGCCGACGGCAACGTTGACCGACCGGGGGCGCCTTCTCGCGTGTGGAAGGGACCGGCCTGTCAATTGACCTATTTCCTGGACGACCAGGAAGGTCCCTGGCAGTATGAAGTGCGCACGACGTTTGAAAATGCGTGGGAGGCGGCGCGAGCCGCGGGGGCAAAGGATTCCGGACAATTCGCGTTACGGCAGTTAAGCCAACGCATCCGGAACAGTTCGTTTGCCCTTGATCTTGCAGCCGAATGGCACCAGGCTCATCGGCTTTCTTTTCTGCTGACCGACTCCGAGACCGATACGGCAACTAAACTCAACGTTCTCTCGCTTGCCGGTCGCGTACCGGGTGACGTGATGCTCCACGCCCTGCAAACCGTCATGACCCAGCCTGACTTGTCCCTGCCCGCCACCGTGGCCTTGGGGTCCATGGGCGAACCCGCGGTGGCGACGCTCATGCGCGTTTTATCCGATGCGGCCGCGGCCGTGGACATAAAGGCAGCCGCGGCAGAAGCGTTAGGCGAAATCGGGTCCCAGAGCGGAAACGCCCACGTCGTGCCGCCGCTCCTGGCCATGATGCAATCCTCGGAGATTCATCTTCAGGTTCAGACGGAAATCGTGAAAACGCTTGGGAGAATTCCCGATCAACGGTCGGTTGAGCCCCTTCAACAACTTGGGCTCATGGCGTGGACGTCTCGCTCCACGGATCCGCAAATGCAACGACTCCGAGAAGCCGTGGACTGGAGCCTCTGGCAAATCAACCCCAGTGCCCACACCGAGGACTAAATGGCGCGCCCGAGAGGAGTCGAACCTCTAACCTCTTGATCCGTAGTCAAGTGCTCTATCCATTGAGCTACGGGCGCGATCATGCACGGGAAACACCGGGGTGCCGAAGAGCGTGGAGGCCGAGGCATCGTCAACCTTGATCGTGACCCGGTCTCCGAGCGTCAGCGGAAGCGCGGTTTTGTCCCAGACCACGGTCACGTTCCGTTCGGTGTGCCCCATCCATTGGTCTGAGGATTTTTTCGCGTTGCCTTCCACCAGCACCTCGACGTCCGTTCCCAGCAACTCCCGATTTTTTCTGGCGGAAATCTCTCGCTGGAGTTCGACCAGGAGAGTGACCCGCTCCGATTTGACGGCCTCGGCCACGTCATCCGGAAATTTCCGATAGGCCATGGTGTTCTTTCGCTCCGAGTATTTGAAGACGTAGGCCGATTGAAATTCAACTTCCCGCACCAGTTCATACGTGTCGAAAAACTCCGCGTCGGTCTCGGTACAAAAGCCCGCGATGATATCGGTGCTGAGTGCCACGTCTCCCCGTCTCCGAATCTCATTGACCAGGGACCGATAGTCGTTCCGCGTATACGACCGCCCCATCAGGTCGAGAATCCGGTCGTTTCCCGATTGAAGGGGGAGGTGAACGTGCCGACACACGTGCGGATGATGCGCCACCACGTCCAAGAGGGCCGGCGGAAAGTCCTTGGGGTGCGGGGAGGTGAATCGCACCCGTTCGATTCCAGGAACGTCGGCAACCTCAGTCAGAAGCTTGGCAAAATCGGCGTCGCGACTCCGGTATGAGTTGACGTTCTGTCCCAGGAGCGTGACTTGCTTGTACCCTTGGCCCACGAGGGCGTGCGTTTCTTCCACAATGCTTTGGACGGAACGAGAGCGTTCTCTTCCCCGGGTATAGGGCACCACGCAAAAACTGCAAAAATTATCACATCCCCGCATGATCGCAATCCAGGCGTTGACTCCGGGTTTGCGCTCCGGAAGAATCGATTCGTAGGTTTCGTATTCCGACAGATCCACGGCCATTGCCCGTTCCCGGCGGTTCAGGGCATTGGTCAACAGGTCCGGGAGCTGCCGATAGGAATCCGGCCCCATGAGCACGTCAATCACGGGGTGCGCTTCCATTAATTCTTTTTTGAGATTTTGGGCCATACACCCCAAGACTCCAATCACCACGGGGCGTTCTTGCTTTCTGGCCTTCCACTCGGCCAAATGGCCGTAGACTCGCGTATGCGCGTGTTCTCGAATCGCGCACGTATTCAGCAACGCCACGTCCGCCTGATCCTGATCCGTCGTCAAGACGAACCCGCGGTCCCGTAACAACGAACGCACCAATTCCGTGTCATACTCATTCATCTGACAGCCGAACGTCTGGATGTAGACGCGATACGCGACGTCAGGGTCTCTCGATGGACGTGGGTTCCCGACGGACGGAAGACGGGCTTCACTCTTCCGGATTACGGACACGCCGTTGACCCCGCTTGTTCTTGTTCGGAAGACCGCATCACCAGAATGGGGACGTTCTTCGACCGTTGCCGGGTTTCATCCACCAGTTTTCCCAAGACCACGTGTTCCATGACTCCGGTCAGTCTGACCTTCCTGATTTGATTCGTTAACGAGCCGGCATGGGGGACGCCCACGCGAAGAAAATTGTCCGTCACCCCGGTCCATAATCCATTCTTGCCGACGGCTTCAAACAGCACGTCGCGTTCCTGATCGAGAAACCGTTGAGAGAACTGCATTCGTTTGGTTCGAGAGAGCCGCGAAAGCAGGCGGCTTCGCGTCGAAATCACGGAACGCGGCACAGGATTTCCCGCACGAGCAGCAGGCGTTCCCGGTCGAGAAGAATAACGAAAGACGTGGGCATAGGCCACGGGCAGGTCTTCAATGACTTGACGGGTCGCGGAAAATTGACGATCCGTTTCTCCGGGAAATCCGACGAGCACGTCGGTGCCCACGCAGAGGTCGGGAACCGTTTGCACCGCACGTTCCACCCACGACGTATAGTCGCTCACGGTGTACCGGCGATTCATCGCCGCGAGCACGTCATCATGCCCACTCTGCAACGGCACGTGCAGAAATCGACACAATTTGTCGGAGGTGCTCATGTAGTCAAGGAGCGCGTCGGGAATGGTCGTCGGCTCGATTGACGAAATGCGGATTCGCGCCAATCCCGGGACGGCTTCCAACCGTTGAATCAATTCAAGCAACCCCACGGGGCCGTGCTTAAATCGTCCGACGTTCACGCCGGTCAACACCAGTTCCCGATGTCCCCGTTCCACGAGCCGTTCCGCTTCTCGAACGGCGTCATCGATCCTTCGACTGCGTTCGCGCCCCCTGGCAAACGGAATCAGACAAAAGGAACACATGAAATTGCAACCGTCCTGAATTTTCAAGTTGGCTCGGGTCGTGGCATAGGCTCCCACTCCCTCTTGCACAAAATCCTCTCTGTCCATGGTTCCCGAATGCCGTACCTGAACCGCAGAGTGTTTTGCCAAATGCGGCACGTCTTCCAAATAATCCGGCAACGTCATTTTATATTGGTTCCCCAGCACGAGATCTACACCGGGAACGTTCTGCAACGTCTTCATTCCCGTTTGCGCATAGCATCCCGTGACCGCCACAAACGCATTCGGCGAGTGGCGCAACGTCCGCCGAATGACCCGTCGACAGTCGGCTTCGGCGTTCTCCGTCACGGTGCAGGTGTTCAAGACCAGCAAATCAATCGGCTCGCCGCATTCGACCTTCTGGTACCCCCGTTCCATCAAACGGTCGGTCAGGACCGCGGTCTCGGATTGATTGAGACGGCATCCGACGGTGTAGAGTGCGACTTTCTTCTTCATGAATCTCCTCAACGAGGAACGTATTATAGAGAACCCGTCCGCACGAGGACAACGGTCCCGACGCCACGGTCATCACGTCGTTCGAAACATTCAGAAAAAATTGCCGAACGGCCCCATATAGAGTAGAATGGACGGCGTTGACGACGGGACATCGTCGGGTGATGCTTGCTTCTTCAAGGGAGGTGCCACGTGAACCATCTTTTCCCTGCGACGCCAGTCCTCCTTTCCGTGTTTCTTGGTTTTCTCCTTCCTCCCGTCAGTTGGTCACAACCTTACCTGCCCATTGAGCCGGATGAAGAAACCAGACTCGAAGAAATTTATGACCATGAGACGCGCATGGTTCTGTTTCTATATTCCCTCAAAGGAACGGAAGAAGTCGACTACGTGGTGGGGCGCAAGGTATGGGAACACCAACGAAGCGTCTTCGGGAACCCCGTGTACTATCATGAAGCGTATCCGCTGTTTTACTGGTGGAACCACACGATGTGGAACGACCCTGAACAAGACGGGGTGAACGGCAACGAACTCGTGTATGAGGAAGACGTTGACTTTGACGTCAGCCGCTATAAACCCTGCGTGTTTAACGGACAACCCTGCTGAGGACGTCAGGCGTCGTTGACCCGTCGATCCCGCCTACCTTATGCCAGTGCCTGAACGGTCCAAAACGGCTCACCCCTCTTTTCTGCATTGGCTGCCGGCCGGCCGGTTGCTGCGCGGTCGATTGTTACCCGGCCAGACCGTGGTCTTGGCCGCCTCCGCACTGATCCTCATCGGAGCCGCCTCCCTCATGCTCCCGTTCGCCACCCCGGAGGGAGTGGAATTACGATTTCTCGACGCCTTGTTTACGGCGACCTCGGCCGTCTGCGTGACCGGGTTGATCGTGATGGACACCCCTCATGAATTCACCACCTTCGGGCAATGGATCATTTTATGGCTCATTCAAATCGGTGGATTGGGGTATGCCTTACTGGCGACCTTCATTCTCTTGGCCTTGGGGCATCGGATCGGCTTACGAGACCGGATGATGTTGGCCGAAACCTTAAGCACGTTCGACATGGCGGAATCGGTTCGCTACGTCAAAATCGTCGCCATCGTCACCGTCGTGTTCGAGGGCCTGGGAGGGCTGTTTCTCTTCTTGCGATTTTCTCAAGACCTCCCCTGGGGCGAGGCCCTGTACTCGGGATTGTTCCATTCCATCTCCGCTTTTAACAACGCCGGATTTTCGTTGTTCTCCGACAGCCTGATTTCCTATCAAACCGACGCGTCCATCAACGTGATCGTGACGATTCTGGTCATTTCGGGAAGCATTGGATTTCTGGTCTTTCAAGACGCGTGGGACAACGTCACGGGCCGACGCTTTCGCTTTCAGACCCATACGAAACTGGTGGTCGTGGTCACGCTGATCCTTCTGGCATCGGGCACCCTCGGCATCACCATCCTTGAATGGAATAATTCAGCAACGTTTCAACCCTTGACCCTCGGCGAACGGCTGGGGATCGCGCACTTTCAGGCAATGTCCCGAACCGCCGGGTTTGCGACCATTGATCTCAGCACCATGAATGACGCCACGTTGTATTTTCTGTTGCTCTTGATGACCATCGGCGGATCCCCCGGCAGCATGTCGGGCGGCATCAAGACGACGACGTTTGCCATTATCTGGTTGACGATCTGGGCCGCGCTTCGACGCCGACACGACGTCGAGGTGTTTCACAGAAAAATATCAAAAGAACTGGTGATCCGAGCGTTTTGTCTCTGTATTCTGGCCTTTACGGCCATCACGCTGTTTACCTTGACCCTCGCGTTTACCGAAGAGCAACCCTTTTTAAGCATCATGTTCGAAGTCACGTCAGCCATGGGCATCGTGGGCATGTCCCTCGGGGACGGGGACGGACGAAGTTTCTCGGCTCTGCTGACCGACTTTGGCAAGGTGGTGATTATCGTCTCCATGCTTCTTGGTCGTTTCGGTCCACTCCTCATTGGGCTCTTTGCCGTTCAGACGACGGTTCCACCACGCTATCGGTATCCGACGTCTCGAATCATGATCGGATAGATCACCCTGGACGCTCGCGTCGCCCTTTCCCCGCTTCCCTCTTACCTGGCCCGTCTTTGAAGGATCAGCACGAACGCCATTAACGTGGGCAACGGAGCGATCAGAAAGGGCGGCAGCCAGACCCACACGTTTTTGCCGCGTACCCGCGCCTGGTCGAACATCCAGACAAACACCCACGTCAACACGAATCCATAGTTGAGCGCCAACCAATGCGTCACGCGGACGGCGAACACGCTGCTGCTTTCCCCCGTCGTGGTGACCCACAACACCGCTTCCAAGACGCCAAACACCGCCAATAACGTGACGACGACCCGCTTACTCCATACGTACATGATTCACCACCTTGTTTAGGGCTCCATAACGCACGTTGACCCGTCGGGATGGATCACACCTGCTCCTCAGTCGGGGAAGTAGAATAGAACGAATATCGGCAAAAATCGAGATCGGCAAGAAAAATTTTTCTGACCGGCTCCTCCTCGCTGTGGATGACTATGGTCTCTCTCTTTCTGCCCTGTGGATAAGACAAGAAACCGTGTCGTAATACCTTGAATCCGTATGACTTTTGTTGTGCAGAGGCTATCCACTGCTATCCCCAATTCGAGAGCGAAACCACAATATTTAGTATTGACAATTCCTTGCTTCATCTATAGATTGTGCTCCCTCACCAATGTAAGTAAAATGCTTATACTGTCTTACTCGCTAGAAACGCTGGCACGTCGGTTCTTCTTTCCAGGTTGTGGTTCATCACGAAATTTCCCCATCCCCAGGCCAGCGGGCTACGGAAAAGGAATCCGTTCAATTCAACGGTTGGGCCTTCGCGCCTCCGACCACTTTGGATTGCCGACTCACAAGGAGAATCGCCGTGAACATTGACCGCCGTTTTACGCGAGCCGGAGAAAGTCCGTACACACACGTTCCTTTTTCTACGCGGTCTTCGGAAATCAGAAATCCGGACGGCTCTCTCGTTTTCCAGCTTGAGGACGTTCAGGCCCCCGATCAATGGTCCCAACTGGCCGTGGACATTCTGGCACAAAAATATTTCCGAAAAGCCGGGATACCTCAACGTGACTCCAAAGGATATCCCGTCAAAGACGAGCACGGAACCCCCATCGTCGGTGGCGAGCGAGATGCCCGGCACGTGTTTCATCGACTGGCCGGATGCTGGACTCAGTGGGGCAAGACCCACGGATATTTTGATACGGACCAGGATTCTCAAGCCTTTTACGATGAACTGTGTTTTATGCTGGCCAAACAAATGGCCGCACCCAATTCGCCTCAGTGGTTCAACACGGGCCTCCACTCTGCCTATGCCATCAACGGCCCGTCTCAAGGTCATTACTTCGTCGACCCGGACACCAACGCGCTCAACCGCGCCACGAACGCCTACGAACGTCCCCAGGTTCACGCCTGTTTCATTCAATCCGTTGCCGACGACCTGGTGAACGAGGGAGGCATTATGGATTTGTGGGTCCGAGAAGCCCGATTGTTCAAATACGGGTCAGGGACCGGCACCAACTTTTCCAAGCTCCGTGGAGAAAATGAACCGTTATCCGGGGGAGGCAAGTCATCCGGGCTGATGTCCTTCCTCCGGATCGGAGACCGTGCCGCGGGCGCCATCAAGTCGGGTGGCACCACTCGACGGGCCGCCAAGATGGTCTGCCTGGATCTGGATCATCCTGACGTTGAAGAGTTTATCGATTGGAAAGTGATCGAAGAACAGAAAGTCGCGGCCATGGTCACCGGATCCAAAACATGCGCTCACCAGTTGAATGCCGTCTTGCGAGCCTGTCATCGAACACGCGCCGATGGAACTGAAACGGTTGACGTTGATCCCGACCGCAACCCCGAACTCAAAGAGGCCATTCGGTCGGCTCGTCAACGCGGCGTTCCCGATTCCTACGTTCATCGAATGTTTGCCTACGCCGAAGAAGGCTATACGCATTTTCTGTTCCACGAATATGACACGAACTGGGACAGCAAAGCCTATCAAACGATTTCCGGACAGAACTCCAACAACAGCATTCGCGTCCCCCACGGCTTTTTCGAGGCGTTACGAGAAGATGGAGCGTGGCACCTGACCCGCCGAACGGACGACGCCGTGACCAAATCCGTCAGAGCCAAAGACTTATGGGACCGGATCTGTTGGGCGGCCTGGACGTGCGCCGACCCCGGCCTTCAATACGACACCACGATCAATGAATGGCACACGTGCCCGGAAGACGGTCGCATTCGTGCGTCCAATCCGTGCAGCGAATACATGTTCCTGGATGATACCGCGTGTAATCTGGCGTCTTTGAATTTAGGGGCCTTTCTCACGCCAGACGGCGAGTTCGATATCGACGCGTATCGACACGCCATCCGGCTGTGGACCATTGTCTTGGAAATCAGCGTGTTGATGGCCGGCTTCCCAAGCAAACCCATTGCCGAAAAAAGTTTTACCTTTCGAACCTTGGGGTTGGGATATGCCAACCTGGGGTCCTTCCTCATGAAACAGGGGATTCCCTATGATTCTCCCGAGGCCCTGGCCACGTGTGGCGCCCTGACCGCTATCCTGACCGGCGAAGCCTATGCCACCTCCGCAGAAATGGCGGCAGCCCTGGGGCCCTTCCCCGGATTTGAAAAAAACCGCGCCCACATGCTGCGGGTTATGCGAAATCACCGACGGGCAACGCGAGGGCACACCGGTGACCCGTATGAAGGCCTGACGATTCCGCCCAAGGGTATTGACCAGACCCACGCCCCTCCCGCGCTGTTGCAGGCGGCCCAAGAAACCTGGGATCGGGTCGTGGAATTAGGCGAAGCACACGGATTCAGAAACGCCCAAGCCACGGTGATTGCCCCGACCGGCACCATTGGATTGCTCATGGACTGCGACACCACGGGGATCGAACCTGATTTTGCCCTGATCAAATTCAAGAAACTCGCGGGAGGCGGCTACTTCAAGATTATCAACCAAAGCCTGCCGCCGGCGTTAAAAAAGTTGGGATATTCCCAGGAGCAGATTCACGACGTTATCACCTATGCCACGGGAACCCGTACCCTGAAACACGCGCCGTTCGTGAATCATGAATCGTTACGGACGAAAGGGTTTACCCCGGACGTGCTTGATCGCCTGGAATCGACGCTGGATGGGGTCTTTGAAATTCAGTTCGCCTTTAACAAGTGGACGTTGGGTGAAGAGTTTTGTCGAGACACGCTTGACTTCTCCGACGCCCAACTCCATAACCCTTCCTTTGACATGCTGAACGCCTTGGGCTTCACCAAGGAAGAAATTCTCGCGGCGAATGATTTCTGCTGCGGCACCATGACGGTCGAAGGCGCGCCCCACCTGAAAGCCGAGCACCTCCCGATTTTCGATTGTGCCAACCGGTGCGGACGGATCGGGAAACGCTCGATTTCCACGCAGGCTCATATCCGGATGATGGCGGCGGCACAACCGTTTATCAGCGGAGCCATCAGCAAGACCATCAACATGCCCGCGGATTCCACTGTCCAGGACGTGAAAGAAGCGTACATGATGGGGTGGCGGCACATGCTCAAAGCCGTGGCGTTGTACCGCGACGGCTCCAAACTCAGCCAACCCTTGAAGGCCTCCGTCGACCTCTCGGAAAAATCAGCATCGAGCGAGGCGATCCTGAACGTGGCGCAACACGTGTCGGAACGGGTGATGGTTCGGTATCTGGCCAAACGCCGCCCGCTTCCCTCACGACGAGGCGGGTACACACAAAAGGCCGTGATCGGCGGCCACAAAATCTACCTCAGGACCGGCGAATATGAGGACGGAACCCTTGGGGAAATCTTTCTTGACATGCACAAGGAGGGCGCCGCGTTTCGTAGCCTGATGAATTGTTTTGCGATTGCCATTTCGCTAGGCCTTCAACACGGCGTGCCCCTCGAAGAATTCGTGGAGGCCTTCCTGTTTACGCGTTTTGAACCGAATGGGCCGGTCAATCTCAACGATCGCATTAAAATGTCGACGTCCATCATCGACTATATCTTTCGCGAACTCGCTATTACCTATCTCGGTAAGACCGAACTCGCCCAGGTGAACCCGGATGACCTGCGAGGAGATTCCGTCAAACACAACCCTGAATGCACGGATGATGAGCCGGCCGATCCTCGAACCATCACCACGGCCACGATCAGTCCGGAGTTGTTTCCTGCCCGGCAAGGTACGCCACACGACGCCCCCCACCGGAATGGTCACGGCAATGGAACGATCTCAGGCAACGTGGAGATGCAGCGGGAAACGATGACTTCGACCACGGAGATGGCCGTCGTGTACCAGAAGGGCTTTGAGGGCGACCCCTGTCCTAATTGCAAACAGTTCAAATTAGTCCGCAACGGGATGTGTCTGGTCTGCCGAAACTGCGGTGAAACGACGGGGTGTTCGTAAGATGAAGGAGACTTGGTGCGATGAGCCCAAAAACGAATAAACAAATATGCCCATCTTGTGGATACGGACCAATTACATTCAAAAAGTATGAGGACTCCTCTCCACGGATACCTCTCGAAACGTGCCCTCGGGTGCAGAGCAGGGGGATCTCCCGAACCATAGAATCCCGTTAGGCCTTCCAAAATAGAGGGTCGTGGCAACCGGTCTCCGCGATCAAAACTTGATCGCGTAAAGGACCTCTCGTGAAACGCACGGCCGGACAGACGCACGTGTTTCATCGAACCAGTTTCCAAGGAACTCCCTTGCCCGATGAGTGCGGGTGGATTGTGCCTGGAGATTGTCTGCACGTGTTAGGCGACATGCCAGACAACAGCGTCGATCTGATCGTCACGTCGCCACCTTACGCTGACGCGAGAAAACGCACATACGGGGGAGTGAGTCCGTCCGACTACGTCAAGTGGTTTGAGCCACGCGCGAAGGAGATGCTGCGCGTGCTCAAACCGACCGGATCGTTCGTGTTGAACATCAAGGAGAAGGCCATGGACGGTGAACGCCATACCTACGTCCTGGACTTGATCTTGCACCTGAAACGCGAAGTGGGCTTCCGGTGGGTGGAGGAGTACATCTGGCACAAGACGACCGCCGCACCTGGAAAATGGAAGTACCGTTTTCGCGACGCGTGGGAACGAATATTGCATTTCTCAAAAACGCGAGACATGAAGATGAACCAAGAAGCCGTGATGTCGCCGACGGGGGATTGGACGAAGACGCGGTTGAAACATATGGGGCGCAACGACTACTCCCGGCGGGAATCGGCCACGCAATCAGGCGTCGGACGGCGTATAAGCGCATGGGAAGGGCGGGACAAGGTGTATCCGAGCAACGTGCTTCACGCATCACCCGTCGCGCACAACACGGGCCACAGCGCGCCGTTTCCCGAGTGGCTGCCAGACTTCTTCATTCGCCTGTTTACCGACCCTGGTGATCTGGTGGTTGACCCGTTTGCTGGCAGCGGCACGACGGCCAGGGTTGCCGTTCGGCTTGGTCGATGCGCCATCGGCATCGAGATCCTCGCCAAGGACCGGGAGGCTGTCGCGTGAAGGGTTTGGATTGGCTTCGGGAAGGCGAACTGAAAGCCGCGACGATCAAGTTCAAAGAGGCTATAGCGAAGTGCAGGGACGAGCAACAACGGCGAACCGTTCGGAACGTCTTGGATCCCTTCTCGATGGTCGCCATCGCCTATGTGTTTGGCACGAAGACGTCGGAAGAACTCATGCCCTATAGAGGCGTGAATTCGGTTGTGAACTGCATCGGCAACGCACTGTGACGCTTTCATCAAGATGTGCTTGGCAGCGCGAATGGCTGGGAAAATCACGACAGAGGCTTCGACTTGATTTCGGAACGGGAACAGAAACTAGCCGAGGTCAAGAACAAACACAACACGATGAACGCCGCGAACAGGCGTGAAATCGAAGACGGGTTGCGGTCTGCTGTTCGGCAAAGGCCGAGAGAATGGACAGCGTATTTGGTGATCGTCATCCCGAAGACGCCAGAACGGTATTGCCACGAGATCGCTCCGAACGTGTTGGAGACCGACGGAGCATCGTTCTATGAGTTGGTTTCCGGCAGGAACAACGCCATGCATGATGTGCTTGACCATTTGAGTGACAATCTTGACGTTCGTCATAACGTTGCGGCTTGGGTACGGGAGTTGAACTCCCTTCCACCAAAACTGTGACGGTTGCTGCACGAGCCTGTTTAGAGGCTCAACGATTAGGACGTAGAGGGATTCATAAACTGAGGGAACGTTCTTATGCCAAAATCCAACTGATGAGAATCATTTTGCCTTCACGTCCATCACGCAGCGAAACCCGATGGTCAAATCATTGGCATCAATGGGAAAGTTCGGTTCAGCACTTCGTCGGGCCGTCACTCTCAGCCACTTCGGGGGATCTTCCCACGACCCGCCTCGATAGACTTTCCGTCCTCCTTCTTCGGGACCACGTGGATTGTTTTCCGGGCTCTCTTCGTAATACGTTCGATCGTACCAATCCGCCACCCATTCCGAAGCATTCCCCGCCATGTGGTATAACCCATAGGGACTCTTTGTCCCATGCTTTAATCCATGACGAATGCTCATCCCCGCGACCCCGCTCGTCACCGGCGCTAACGTCACCGCGTAGCTGACCCATCCCGTTGTTCCAAGGTTGTATCGGGCAATATCAACAAACGGCTGCATGTGCCCCCAGGGATAGCGGCGCTCATCGGTCCCTCGAGCAGCTTTTTCCCATTCCGCTTCGGTCGGCAGTCGCTTACCCGCCCATTCACAGTACGCTTTCGCACTGTCCCACGCCATGCCCACGGCCGGCCGGTCCTTTGCTGACTCCACGGCCGCAAAATCGTCCCACAGAGGCGGCAACTCGTGATTCGTCTCATCAAGAAATTTCTGATACCGTTCCATGACGACTTCGAATTGGTCAACGTAGTAACTGTCCAGCCACACCGTGTGTTCGGGACGTTCATTTCTCGACCCATCATTGGCGCCCATCAGAAATGCCCCTTCCGGGATCTTGATCATCGGAGCCCCGTCTTTCCCTTCAATCATTTCAAATTGGGATTCGATGGGAGGTTCGGATGACTCATACGTCCATTCAGCCGCCACCGGTTGCCATCCCAGGATCATTCCCATTGTCCCCACGACAAAGGGCATCCACATTCCACGTCTTCTTTCCACGTGCATGATCTTCCTCCATCCCCGATTCGACGTTGAGACATCGTTACCTTCGGTTCGCGCTTGCGAATCCGGACCCTCACGGTCTACCCGCTCAGGGCTGCCTCCATTGTACAAAGTGACATTGGGGATCACAACCGAGCAGGGCTTCCCTGCATGATGTTTCCTGACTCCAGTTGTCCCTGCGCGGGTGTTGCCAAAAAAAGAGCCGCTGAAACACGGTTCAGCGGCTATCCTTATGGTGGCGTCCCCAACGGGATTTGAACCCGTGTTGCCGGCTTGAAAGGCCGGCGTCCTAGGCCTGACTAGACGATGGGGACACGCATCAGTTGAACGGGAAGGGGAATGGTAACAGAGGGGGCAGACTGAGTCAAACGTCACAAGGAAACGCGCGTCTTCATCGGCTGCACGGTCGCCACCGCGCAAGTCCACAGACTGCGTTCGACCATTTGACGGTCAACCCCATCCAAGAAAAACAGGGCGGGAGTGGGGCGATAAGCCGGATTCTGTTCCGTGTGGAATGATCCCACGGCGGTGACCATGTCTCTTGAGCGGATGTTACCATACGCTTCCAGCGACCTACCCGAGAACCTTGGTCGGGCCAACCTTTCCCGAACCTCACCGAATCATCCGCACAAGGAGGCACTTTCTGTGGGAGACTGATCAGGCCGTTCGGGGCGTCCTCCTATTTGGTCTTGCTCCGGGTGATGCTTACCCTGCCGTCCACGTCGCCATGAACGCGGTGGGCTCTTACTCCACCTTTTCACCCTTACCCCAACCGAATCGCTTCCGTTGAGGCGGTTTGTTTTCTGCGGCGCTCATGTCGGATTGCTCCGCCTGGGCGTTACCCAGCACCCTGCCCTCTGGAGTCCGGACTTTCCTCTCACCGGCGAGCCTCATACCCGGCAAGCGGCCACCTGCCCCACTCCCTACCCGGGAACAATGATACGCGGCGATCGTTCTGGAAGCAAGGAACTTGATGAAAAAGGGAACGCCGGGTCAGAGCCGTCTATTGATCGCGACGTTCTGAAGTGACGTGGTCTTGATCACTCAAGGACTCAGGGGCTTCTTTCCCGATTTCTTCATCATACAAAATGCGATGGCAATAGGGACAGGTCAACAGTTGATCGGCCCGTTTCACGCTCGCGACTAATTGCGGTGGAATTTGCAGTTGGCACCCTCGACAGGTTCCGCCGGAGACGGGAGCAATCACCATGAGTTTCAAGGACAATTTGAGCGTTGCGTAGCGGTCATAGACTCGTTTCTCCAACGAAGGGAACAGGGCGTTCTTTTGTTGATCAACCTGGGTGGCGTCGTGAGTCAATTTCGCGGATAACGATTCGATTTCAGCCCGTTCTTTCTCTAAGGCGTGGGTCACCTCTTGAAGGTGTCGTTGAACTCCGTCCAGTTCTCGCTGTTTTTCTTCCGCTCGTTCCATGGCCATGAGGACTTTTTCTTCCAGGGCATCCTTCTTCTTGTTCGCCAGTTCGATTTCAAATAAATGGGCTTGATATTCTCTATTCGTTTTGACCTCGTTCAGCCGTTCCCGCATTTTGTGAACGTGGCTTTCATGCACGTTCAAGTCCTGTTCGCTGCTCCGCCGTTCCGCCGCAATGGTCATCAGGGAGGCTTGAAGTTCTTCCTCGCGTTTCTGCGCTTGTTCAACCGAGCATTCAGCAGCCCGAAGGCGTTCAGGAATCTGTTTTCGCTGTTCCTCCAGATCGTGGAGTTTCAGATCAAGCCGTTGCAGTTGCACCAGGAGTGAAAGTTGAGCGTTCAAGCATTCCTCTGAAGGTTCGCCATCAACGGAAAATTCATGACACCTTACCGAATCTCACGCAGACGTATCAAAAATGAAAAGTGGTGGGCCCACCAGGACTTGAACCTGGGACCAACTGATTATGAGTCAGCCGCTCTGACCAACTGAGCTATGGGCCCGGGCAGGAATTCCCAAAACCCGCCGTCGGTCCCGCGGGTCGACGAGTGTGTGAACGCCTGATCATCACGTGCCATCCATTATTGTATGAAGATTAAAAGCCTTCTGCAAAGCTTCGGAGTTTTTTGCTTCGGGTCGGATGCCGAAGTTTGCGTAAGGCCTTGGCCTCAATCTGCCGAATCCGCTCCCGCGTCACGCTGAAGTCCTGCCCCACCTCCTCCAACGTATGATCCGTCGCCTCCCCGATCCCAAACCGCTTCCGCAGCACCTTCTCCTCCCGCTCCGTCAGCGACTCCAACGACGTCGCTATGTGCCGCTGCAAGTCATACCGCACCGCCGCCTCCAACGGCGACACCGCCTTCTTGTCCTCAATAAAGTCCCCTAAATGACTGTCTTCTTCTTCCCCAATCGGCGTCTCCAGCGAAATCGGCTCCTTCGCGATCTTCAAAATCTTCCGCACTTTCTCTAACGGCATCTCCATCCGCTCCCCAATCTCTTCCGGCGTCGGCTCCCGCCCCAACTGTTGCACCAAATGCCGCGACGTCCGCACCAGCTTGTTGATCGCTTCGATCATGTGGACCGGGATCCGAATCGTCCGCGCCTGATCCGCTATCGCCCGCGTGATCGCTTGCCGAATCCACCACGTCGCATACGTGCTGAATTTATACCCCCGCTGGTATTCAAACTTGTCCACCGCCTTCATTAACCCGATGTTCCCTTCCTGAATCAGGTCTAAAAACTGTAACCCCCGATTCGTGTATTTCTTCGCAATACTCACCACCAACCGCAAGTTCGCTTCGATCAACTCTGCTTTCCCCCGCTTCATCTTCTCTTCCGCCCCCTCCACGCCCCCCAACGCCCGCTTGAATTCCTCCGTCGGCAGCCCCGTCCGTCCCGCCACCGCCTTCAGCGTCGCCGCCGCCTGCTTCGCCCGCTGCACCACGCCTCCCGTCCCCGCACTCCCCCCTGCTCCCGCTCCGCCCGGCTCCCGCCCCAACTGCCGCAACACCTTCACGCCCCCCGGCCACGGCGCCCCCACCCGCCGACAACACGCCCGCAACACCCCCTCCGCCTTCCGCACTTGCCGCCCCGCCGCCTTGATCTCCGCCAACACCTCGCCCCACACCCCCGGCTGCAACTTCAGCGCCTCCCATCGCGCCACCAAGTGCCCCTGCACCCGCTCCACCTGCTTCGCCACCCGCGCCTGCTCCCCCGCCCCCGCTCGCCGCCGTTTGGCATACAACCCCGTCAGCCGCTGGCTGTACCGCCGCACGGTCCCCAATTCCCTCAGCGTCTGTCGCAGCAACTCGCTCTCATCCTCCTCCGGCCCCCCCACCCGCTCCCCCTCTTCCTCGTCGCTCGGCTCATGCACCAACTCCCGCACCCGCACCGCCCCACTCTTCAGCCCCGCCCGCCACGCCTCCAGCCGCGCCAGCGTCAGCGGCAGCCCCACCATCGCCCGCACCAACTCCGCTTTCCCTTCCTCGATCTTCTTCGCTAACTCGATCTCCCCTTCCCTGCTGAGTAATGAGACGGCCCCCATTTCTCGCAAATAAAGACGAACGGGGTCATCCGTTCGATTCAAGTCGCCAGGGGTAAGATCAATTTCTCGTTCTCTTCCTTCAGCCGGCTCTTCGTGTTCCTCGGGTTTACCGGAATCCGAAGGTGATTCCATCGGCGTTTGGGAAAGAGGGGCCACCTCTGACCGATCCATCTTTTCACCGCGATTGAGGCCGGCTTGACGACTGGAATTGCGTAACGTCCCGCGTCGTTTGCCGGAGACAGGAACCTTGTTTGACGAGGATCGCACGTTTTTCATCTCAACCCGTTTGCGCTGGGTTTTTCCAACCCGTGTGGGGGTCTTTGTTCTGGAGGCCGTCGTTTTTCCCATAAGGACTCCTATCGTGAGCCTGGAGGAGAGGTCGCCAACCCGGCTTTTCTTTCACGCAACGTTTCGATTTCGGAATTCAGACGAGTCACGTCGTCAATCCGTTGTTCTCGTTCGGCCATTCGAAGTTGAGCAATCAGTTCATCAAGGCACGTCCGCACGTTTCTTTGTTCCAATGCCCGTAAACAACCCTGAACGTACTCATGCTGATCGTCACAATGCGCGTCAGAAGCGGCCAATTCCGCGACCACGTCCCGGCTGTCGTCATGGACGTTGACGTCAGCAAGAAATTCCGTCACGTCAAGGCAGCCTTCCGCATCACGATGTCGCAAACCCATCTCGACAATCCGACGATGCAGCAGGGAACGAAAATCTTGCGGCCGGAGGGCATCGAGATGTTCCGGGGGCAATTTCCCTTGAATCAGTAAAGAAACAATAGCACGTTCCTCTCGAAATTGCCGTTCTTCGTGGCGACGGGCGCGAGTGGGGATCGGTCCGGATCCGGTACCGCGGGACGACGGGCCTTGTTGACGCTTGTCCAGTACGGGATAGCGGTCAAGCAGAAGTTCCTGACGGACGCCAAGTCGTTCGGCGACGCGCTGGATCTGTTCAAGTTGTTCAATCGGGTTTGAGACTTTGGCCAAAATTCTGAGGATGTCGTCGACTCGCCGAGTCCGCTCTTCAATCGTGGCATGCGTTGCGCCCTCCAGACTCTGGGTCACGGCAAACTCCAACAGCGTCACGGCGTGCTTGTGCAACGCCTCAAACCCCTCCGCGCCATGAGTCCGCACGTAGGAATCGGGATCGTGACCGTGGGGCATGACCACGACCTCAACCGTCAGGCCACTGTTGCGAAACACGTCCAGCGCGCGCAACACCGCACTGGTTCCCGCCGTATCTCCGTCAAACGTCAGCACCACCGTGTCGACAAATCGCCGGAGCAACTTGGCATGATCGGACGTGAGCGCGGTGCCCAAGGGCGCGACGGCCTGACGAATGCCGGCCTGATGCAGTGTCAGCACGTCAAAATAGCCCTCAACCAGAATCAAGGATTTGTGCTTCGTGACGCGGGACCCGTGCAATCCGTATAACGAACGGCCCTTCTGAAAGAGCGGCGTCTCCGGAGAGTTGAGGTATTTGGGGGTGCCGTCTTGCAACACGCGGCCACCGAACGCCGTGACGTTGTCTCGAAGATCAAGGATAGGGATCATGATCCGATCCCGGAAACGATCATACAACCGTCTGGATTTCGAGGCACGGTGAGTCTCTTTTGCAACCACGAGGCCCGAAACTTCCAGGTCCGAAGCCGCAACCCCTTGTCTGGTCAAATAGGCCGTCAATTCACCCCAGGAAGACGGGGCATATCCAATTCCGAACTCTTCCAGGGTCGTCGATTCCAACCCTCGCGTCGTCAGGTAGGCCAAGGCCGAGCCGCCTTTCGAAGGATCACGAAGATTGTTCTGAAACCACATCTTGGCCAACGTATGCAGTTCGATCAATCGTTTGCGTTGACCCGCTTGAGAGGAAGAGCCGGCATTGCCCATCTGAGGCAGCGGAATTCCGGCCTGCTCGGCCAGTTCCCTGACCATCTCCATGAACCCAACCCCTTCCTTTCGCATCAGAAAGGTAAAGACGTCGCCCCCGACCCCACAGCCGAAACAATAGAACATCTGCAGGGTGGGGTTCACAGTAAACGAAGGAGTTTTTTCCTCGTGAAACGGACACAGGCCCCAATACTTTTGTCCCTTTTTCGACAACGTGACGTGTCGGGACACGACGTCCAGAACGTCAACGGAGTCACGGATTTTTTGAAGGGTTGAAGGTGGGATTTCCGCTCGGGCCGTTGTCAAGACTCTTCTCCGAAGCCTTCGTCACAACCTCTTTCAGAAGAGCTGAATTTTCACAACGTCTTGGAAAATAAAGTCTTTTCTTGAAAAATAGCAAGGACGTCCAAACAAGTCAAACCAGCAGGCACCATCACGCCTTCTCCGGCGGATGAGGTTCTTTTGATGGGGTCCTCACGCCTGATTGACCGAATCGTTTGCCAAGTTCCTGCTGAACAGCCGTGAACGGAATCTCGCAATACCCCAATGCCACGATGGTATGAAACAGCAAATCCGCCACTTCATTGATGATTTCTTCTCGATTATCATTTCTCACGGCTAAGAGGACTTCACCGGCTTCCTCCACGATTTTTTTGAGAATCCGGTCGGACCCGCCCTTCAAGAGGGACGAGACATACGACCGTTCCGGCGGATGATGCTTCCGTTGCAAAACCATCTCATACAATCGGTCAACGATTCCTCCGTTCGCCTCGCCACTCGTCTGATCAGCCGTCGTGCCTTCTGCCGTGACGTTCGTAAAAAAACACGTTCGCGCTCCCGTATGACAGGTCGGCCCCATGGGTTCGGCTTTCACCAACAGGGTATCCCCATCGCAATCAAGAAACACGCGTTGACACAGAAGATAATGTCCGGAGGTTTCTCCTTTTTTCCAGAGTCGATTGCGGGAACGACTCCAGAAATGCACGAACCCCGTTTGCAGCGTCTGATCCAGCGATTGCTGATTCATGAATCCCACCATCAGCACGGCACTATCACGCCAATCCTGGACAATCGCGGGCACCAATCCCCGGTCATCAAACTGAACCTTCCAATCCGTTCGGCTCAGCGTTCGTTCAGGTTCCATGGTCAGACGTTCAGGAGAAGCGAACACATCCGCTTTGTCGTCAATCCCGACGGTTTGTGAATGATTCACCGACCCGCGTCACGGTCCTCACGGGAAGCCCTCGATTGTGGAGATAGGCTTTGGCTTCACCGATACTATACACGTGATAATGGAAGATCGACGCCGCCAGGACGGCATCCGCTTTTCCCGTTCCCAAGGCCTCAGAGAGATGCTCCAAGGTTCCGGCACCGCCGGACGCAATGACGGGAATGGAGACGGCTTCGGAAACGGCCCGCGTCAACGCCAGATCATACCCGTCTCGTGTGCCGTCTTGATCCATTGAAGTCAACAGGATCTCACCGGCCCCTTTCCGTTCCACGCGTTGCGCCCAGACCACGGCGTCCAACCCCGCCGGGGTTCGACCGCCGTGGGTGAACGTTTCCCATGAGCCTGGTCCATGAGAAGGGACCCGTTTTGCATCAATCGCCACCACAAGACATTGAGAACCGAATCGCCGTGCGGCGTCCGTCACAAATTCCGGATTGTTGACGGCGGCCGTATTGATGCTCACTTTATCTGCGCCGGCGTTCAGCAACTGCCGAACATCCTCAATGGTGCGAACGCCCCCCCCGACCGTGAGCGGCATAAACACGTGTTCCGCGGTCCGAGACACGACGTCCAGAAGGATTCCTCGATTTTCATGAGAGGCGGTAATATCTAAAAAACACAGTTCATCCGCACCGGCGCGGTCATAGACCGTCGCGACCTCAACGGGATCCCCGGCGTCGCGAAGATTCACAAAGCCGACGCCTTTGACCACGCGACCGTTCTTCACGTCCAGACAGGGAATGAGCCGTTTGGTCAACATGCGCGGCTCATTCGCTTCACGCGCTGGCCGCCGCCAAGGCAGTGGGAAGGTCCAACGTGCCTTCGTAGAGCGCCTTACCGATAATGACCCCGGTAATCTTTTGACCCAACTGCTTAATGGCGCGAACGTCCTCCGCGCGCGTGACCCCGCCGGAGGCGATCAGAGGAACGGGAGAAGCCTGAATCGCCTCCTTCAGCGCTCCAAGGTTGGGCCCCTGCAACATGCCGTCACGGCTGATCTCCGTAAAGACGACGCCGGCAACGGGGTAGGCCTTCAAGGAGGCAAACACGTGATCCGGCGTCGAGTCGGACAGATTCGTCCATCCGTGCAAAGCGACTTTTCCTTCTTTGACGTCGATCCCAATGAAAATTTTATCTGGAAACTGCGCGCATGCCTCCGCCAGACACGCAGCATTCTCCAGGGCAGCCGTTCCCATCACCACCTGACTGACGCCTTGATCGACGTAGGCTTTGACGGTGTCCAATGACCGGATGCCGCCGCCCACCTGAATCGGGATGGAGACGGCCTTCGCGATCGCACGGACGTGAGCCATGTTTTCCGGCGTTCCATTGACCGCGCCGTTGAGATCAACCACGTGCAACCGTGAGGCACCTAATTGTTCCCATTGTCTCGCCACGGCAGCGGGGTCTTGAGAGTACGCCGTCTCTTGATTCATGTCGCCTTGCCTGAGGCGAACGCACCGTCCCTCTTTTAAGTCAATTGCCGGGATGACCATCATGGGAACGGTCCTTTTTGAGCGACGGTCATGAAGGTGACCGAGTGAATCAGTTGAGAGAGGAGCAATGCCGACGCGCGCTCGTTACTGTTTTCCCAGGGACAATCGCTCCAGCACGCGAATCACGCCGGACCTGGCCAATTCCTCAGCCGTGACAAATTCTCCGCCTCGTTTGACAAAGCCTTTGAAATCGTCGGTCAGTGGTTTCTGTTCTTCGAAATAATCCCCCACCCACAACACGCGTCCGTCCTGAGCACTCAGCAGCCGGAGTTCAAAACCGACGGCAGCCGTCATGGCTGCTCCGAACCTCGTGCCATCCCGTTCACGATACACGCGAATCATTCCATCCATGACGGCATCCACTGCCAATCGTTGGCCTAAGAGCCGGCTGGCCGCTTGCGGGTCCCGTGAGCGGACCGAGTCGTCCTGACGATTCAGGATTTGCGAAACCGCGTCGGGCGGGATGGTCCGGACGTGAGGATTGAGGTTTAACTGGGAATACACCATGTGCTGAACCATGCCTGGCACGAAATCCGGAACGGACACCTTGGTGGCACGTGATCGGAGAGGAACGGGGGAAGTCGGCGCCCGCAACGATTGGCGAATCTCAGGATTGTCCAAGTCCGGCGGTGGAATCCGGCCTACCGTCTGGTAGACCTCCCGTGATCCCGGCAGCGCGCGAAACGGCGCAATCGCCACCGTCGTAATGGTTCGAGGCGAAAACTCAGGATGCGATCGAATCGTGACGGATTCCGGGGCACAGGCCACGCCCCCCGCACACAGCAGAAGCGACAGGACCGACGAACGCGTCCGCGTTCGGCCTCGGTCCATGGTCTCGCTCATCATTGAAAAACCCATCAATTCCACGACCCGAAATTTTTGAGCAGTTGAAGTCCCACCTTCTGACTTTTCTCCGGATGAAATTGACACGCCACGACGTTCTCCCGGATGACGCTCGATACAAACGGACGCCCATACGGTGTTTCCGTACAGACCACGTCCGACTCATCAGGCTCCACGTAATACGAATGGACGAAGTACACGTAGGGATCGGAGTCCAAGCCTGCGAAGAACGGCGCGTTCCGTTTGATCCGGATCGTGTTCCATCCTATATGAGGCACTTTCAGCGACGCCGCGGGGACCAGCTCCGACGGAAACCGTTTGACTTTCCCTCTAAAGACGTTCAACCCCGGGTGAACGCCGAACTCTTCACTCTCGGAAAACAGGACCTGCATGCCGACACAAATGCCTAAAAACGGCTTCCCCTGCTCAATGGTCCGATGAATCGGATCGATCAAACCAAACCGCCGGAGATTGTTCACGCAGTCGCCGAAGGCTCCGACGCCTGGAAGCACCACGTGGGAGGCTTGCGCAATCAGCGACGGATCCCTGGTGACCACCGCGTGATGGCCCACGGTTTCAAAACCCTTTTGGACGCTACGCAGGTTTCCTCTTTCATAATCAAGAATGGCGATCATGACGCTCCTCCTCAACGGTGACGGGCCAATCAACGCCGTGCGCGTGACTAAGAAAGGGACCCTTTGGTGGAGAGAATCCCCGTCACGCGTTCATCCTCACCGGTCGCTTGATCGAGGGCCTTGGCAAAGGCTTTGAACACGGCCTCCATCATGTGGTGCGGGTTCCGTCCATAGTGAACGTTGACGTGAAGATTCAACCCGCCCTGACTCACCAGAGCCTGGAAAAAATCTTCAAACAGTCCAAGATCAAATCCTTTCACGTCCCGATGCGTGAACGTCACGTGATACACGAGAAACGGACGTCCGCTGAGGTCAACCACGACTTCCGCCAACGTTTCATCAAGTGGGACCGAGGCCCAGCCAAAGCGACGAATCCCGACTTTGTCGCCGAGTGCTTCTTTGAGAGCCGTTCCCAGCACAATGCCGATATCTTCAATCGTATGATGATCATCGACGTGGGTATCGCCTTTGGCCTCGATCTCCAGATCAAAAAACCCATGTCGTGCAAAGGAGTCCAGCATGTGATTCACAAACGGAATGGGCGTGACGATCTGACGGTGCCCCGTCCCATCCAGGCCCAATTGCAGACGAACGGAGGTTTCGGAAGTCGAGCGATCCACTTCGGCCCACCGTGGTTTTCTGGACACGTTCATGACGTCCGACTTTCTATAGAACGAGCGTGGGCTTGCAGCCCCTCCAGTCCCGCCAACCGTGAGACGTAGGGAGCCACGACCTTCAGTTGCCGTTTGTTATAGGCCACGACGTTACTCCGTTTCACGTAGTCGTCTACCGACAACGCCGAGAAAAATCGCGCGGACCCTCCGGTCGGCAGCACGTGATTCGGACCGGCCACGTAATCCGCCACCGCCGGCGGCGTATATCTCCCGAGAAAAATCGCACCGGCGTTCCGTATTTTTTTGACGTGATCGAACGGTCGCGGCAGCAGAACTTCCAAATGCTCAGGCGCCACGGCATTGGCCACGTCAAAGGCTTCTTGCAGAGTCGAGACGAGAAAAATGGCGGCGTAGCGGTCAACGGCGCGAGCGGCGATGCGCTGACGAGTCAGTTGAGGTAATTGCACGCGAATTTCCCGCGCCACCTTTTTCGCAAACGCGGCCGAGGTGGTCACCACGTAGACCCGCGCTTCTTCATCGTGTTCAGCCTCACACAGCAGATCAGCGGCACAATGCACGGGATTCGCGGACGCATCCGCGATAATCAACAACTCGCTTGGTCCGGCAATCATGTCAATATCCACGACTCCATACACCACCCGTTTGGCCGCGGCCACGTACATGTTGCCCGGACCCACGATTTTATCCGCCCGGGGAATCCGTTTGGTTCCATAGGCCAACGCGCCGATCGCGTGGACGCCTCCGACCCGATACACGTCATCAACGCCGGCAAGGTCCGCCGCGACCAACAACGAGGGATCAACGTCTCCGGACGTCGTCGGACTGCACATGATCACGCGTTGCACGCCGGCCACCTTAGCGGGAACGGCGTTCATCAACACCGTGGAGGGATACAACGCTTTTCCACCGGGCACGTACAACCCGACGACGTTCAAGGGAGTGATGAGTTGACCAAGTTTGACGCCGTTCTCTTCGTTCATCCAGCTCGACACCCGCTGCTTGTGATGAAACGCGCGAATGCGACGAGCCGCAAATTTGAGGGCTTGCCTGTCCTTCGGGTGAACGTCGGCGTACGCCTGACGAATTTCTCTCGACGAGACGCGAAAGTGTTTCGGCGACAAGGAAAGCCCGTCGAATTTCTTGACGTATCGAGCGACGGCGGCGTCGCCGTTCCGTTCCACGTCCCGCACAATGTTCTTCACGCCCGCCTCGATCTTCGCCGTCTGAGGCGCGGCGCGATCGCAGACGTCCGCCAACGCCTGACGAAACCGTTTCTCGTGTGACGAGATAATCTTCATGAGCATGGTCGCCGTTCGTCAGCCATCCCGTTGAGGCTCCTCGCGGTCTGCCGGGGGAGCTTCTCGCGGCGTCTTGACGGTTCAGGTCACAATCTCAGGCACGGACCGTCCTGGGACGACTCTTGCGGAGTCGATGAATCATGGTCGTCATCGCTTGATGTTTCATTTTCAAACTTGCGCGATTCACAATCAAGCGCGCCGTCGATTCAGCAATGGTCTCCGTTTCCCGCAGATTATTGGCTTTGAGCGTCCGTCCGCTCGACACCAGATCCACGATTCGATCCGCTAATCCCACGAGCGGCGCCAACTCGATTGAACCATAGAGTTTGATGATTTCCACCGGAGTACCCTGCTGGTTAAAATACCATTCCGTAAGGTTGGGATACTTCGTGGCGACGCGAAGTTTTGAAGACAAGCGCGGTCGTTGATCCGGACCTTGGACGGTCGCCACGGCAATCCGACACCAGCCAATACGGAGATCCAAGGGTTCATGCACGTCCAACTCCTGCTCTAATAAGACGTCCTTTCCCGCGACGCCGACGTCGGCGGCCCCATATTCAACGTAGGTGGGAACGTCCACCGGCCGGACGATCAGAAAAGACAGTCCGGCCTCCGGCACCTCGACAACCAGTTTGCGATGATCAAGCGACAGATCGACGCCCAGATAGCCCGCGTTCCGAAACAAGAGCAACGTCGGGGTTAAGAGTTTGCCCTTAGACAGGGCCACGGTCACCCGTTCACTCATGACGGGCCCGTCTCTCGACGAACCAAGGCACCCAGCGCGTGCAGTTTCTCCTCGATTCGTTCATAGCCACGGTCCACGTGATAGATTCTGGAAATCTGCGTGTCTCCCTCCGCCGCCAACGCGGCCAAGAGAAGCCCGGCACTGGCGCGTAAATCAGAAGCCATCACCGGCGCGCCCGTCAAGTGGTCCAATCCTTTCACAACGGCACGGTGCCCATCAACCGTAATCGCCGCCCCCATGCGTTGCAGTTCCGAGACGTGAAGAAATCGCCCTTCAAACACCGTTTCGGCCATGACGCCGGTTCCTTCGGTCAGACACAGCAAGGCCATCATTTGCGCCTGCAAATCCGTGGGAAATCCCGGATAGGGAGACGTGCGGACGTCGACGGCTTGTAACCGACGCGGCGCCGTGATGGTGATCGAGCCGGCCGTCTCCGAAACGTCCGCGCCGCATTCACGAAGTTTCGCGAGCACGACGGCCAGATGTTCCGGCACGCAACGCTCCACTTCCACCCGCCCGCCGGTCATCGCCCCGGCGATTAAATACGTGCCGGTTTCAATTCGATCAGGCATCACCTCGTGCTCGGCTCCGTGTAACGCCGAGACGCCTTCAACGACCAGACGACGGGAGCCGGCTCCTTCAATCTTCGCCCCGCGTTTGCTCAAGAAGGCGGCCAGATCGATGATCTCGGGTTCCATGGCCGCATTGGTGATGACCGTCGTTCCGTTCGCGAGGCTGGCGGCCATCAATAAATTTTCGGTTCCCGTCACCGTGGGAAACGCTAAATCAATACGCTGCCCTCTCAACCGTGGCGCTTGCGCTCGGATGTATCCATGATCGACGGAGACGCTGGCTCCCAACTTTCGCAATCCATCCAAATGCAGGTTGACCGGCCTCGGTCCAATGGCACAGCCGCCGGGGAGAGAAACGACGGCTTCTCCCAATCGAGCCAACAGCGGACCTAAGACCAGGACGGAGGCCCTCATGGTTCTGACCAGATCATACGGAGCATCGAACGATTGCACGGAGGTCGCGTCAATAAGCACGCGGCTTCCGTCCCGTTTCACGGAGGCACCCAGTAAACTGATCAGCGTCGTCATCGTGGCCACGTCCCTCACTTGGGGAAGGTTCGAGATCACACATTCTCCCTCTCCCAGCAGCGTCGCGGCTAAAATGGGAAGCGCGGCATTTTTCGCGCCGGCGGCAGTAACGCGCCCTTCCAGACGTTGTCCTCCCGTAATGACCAAACGATCCATCGCCGTCAGATTCGCTCCAGGCAGATCACGCGGTCGATCCCCGCCTGATCGGGCCGAATAGATTTGATGGAAAACGCTTTGCGGCGGCGCGCGCCGTTTGCAACGTCTCCGGACTGGGTTGCTCCCATCTCCATAATCAACAGCCCGCCCGGGTGCAACAAGGCGGGGCTTTCCGTAAGCAGGCGATTGTAAAACTTCAAACCACCCCGTCCACCGTCAAGAGCCAGACGCGGCTCAAAGGCTCGCACCTCGCGGGGAAGGAGATCGAATTGATCGGATGGAACATAGGGGGGATTCGAAACAATCACGGAGACGTTCCCGGCTAACCCGTGATCGTACAACGGGTCGAGGCCGTCTCCTTGGAGAAACGTGATCCGGTCGGCCACGCCGTGACGTCGGGCATTATCCTTCGCCAGACGAAGAGCCGCATGGCTGCAATCCGTGGCATAGACGGAAACGCCCGGACATTCCAAAGCCAACGACACGGCCAGGCATCCGGACCCCGTTCCCACGTCCGCCACGTGACAACGATCCACGGAAAAGGGGGACGCCACAACCGCGTCAACGATCAACTCCGATTCACGTCTCGGAATCAGGACGCCGGAGTTGACCATCAACGCCCGACCTCGAAAAAACTGCGTACCCACGATATATTGCAGTGGTTCGCCGGAGGCGCGGCGACAAAACATCGCGTCCGCTCGTTCCCACTCTTCCGGCGACACCAGGGCGTCCGGGTCAGCATACACCTTGAGCCGCGAAATCCCCAGGGCCGTTTCCAACAGCCAGAACGCTTCATTCTTGGCATTGGCCACCTTGGCGGCTTGCAGGTGAGCCACGCCCGCGTAATAGGCAGAAAGGACGGTCTCGGGCTCACGATGACGCATGAAGACGTCCGACGTGCCGGAAGGCGTCTCCGTTGGCCGCGTCTGCTTATCGGATGCCGTTCGTCGCACCGTTCTCCCCCGCCCCGACCGCTTTCAACGCCTTGACCAGTTCATGGAGATCTCCGTTCAGAATGGCGTCCAGTTTGTGCAAACTCAAGCCTATCCGATGATCGGTCACGCGATTTTGAGGATAATTATAGGTACGAATTTTTTCACTACGCTCTCCGGTGCCCACTTGAGCGCGACGGTGTTCGGCAATGGAGATTTCTTGTTTTTCGCGTTCGGCCTCGGCAATGCGAGTTCGCAGGGTTCGCATGGCTTTGTCTCGATTCTTTAATTGTGACCGCTCATCCTGACACGTCACCACCACGCCGGAGGGAAGGTGGGTCAGCCTCACTGCCGAGTACGTGGTGTTGACGCTCTGGCCGCCGGCGCCGGAGGAACAAAACGTGTCAACGCGCAGATCTTTCGGATCAATGCGCACGTCGACTTCTTCGACTTCAGGCATCACCGCCACCGTGGCGGTTGACGTGTGAATGCGTCCGCTCGCCTCGGTCGTCGGCACTCGCTGAACCCGGTGGACGCCGCTTTCATACCGAAAGGCTCCAAACGCTCCCTTGCCTTCAACCAGAACAATCGCTTCCTTGATCCCGCCGATACTGGTTTCGTTGACGTCGATCATCTGCACCCGCAGCCCCCGTTTCTCCGCGTACCGCGCGTACATGCGTACCAACGCACCGGCGAAAAGCCCGGCTTCTTCGCCACCGGTGCCGGCTCGGATTTCGATGAACGAATTTTTGTCGTCCTCGGCGTTCTCCGGGGACAAGAGTGCCAGTGCGCGCGCCTCAACCTCCTGCCGCTTCTCGTGCAGGCCGGTCAACTCCGCCGCGGCCAGGGATCGGAATTCTGCATCCATTTGCGGATCGTTGAGCATGGATTCCACGTTGACGATTTCCTGAAGCAGACGCCGATAGTCTGAAAACAGGCGACTGGCTTCTTCGATTTCCGTCCGTTCTTTGTTGAGCGCCATCATCACGGACGGCTGACGCAGCACCGTCGGATCAGCCAATTGGTGAGTCAAATCGGCGTGACGATGCGCGACGGCTTCCCATTGGGCAAGCCATCCTTCACGTTGGCGGGTATCCATTGTGCCACCGGACATGGGACGATCATCGAGACCTGAGAAAAACAGGGGGCCGGAGAAAACTGAAGAGCGCAAAATTGCTGCTGACCGGAGAGGCTAGGCTTTGGCTTTTTTGGCGTACTTTTTCTTGAATCGTTCCACTCGTCCTTCGGTATCAACGATCTTCTGCGTCCCCGTAAAGAAGGGGTGACAGGCGGAACAAATATCGACCTTGATATCGCCCACCGTCGAACGCGTGTGGAACTTCATGCCGCAGGCGCAACGCACGGTCGCCTCGGAGTAGTCAGGATGAATGCCGGCTTTCATGTACCAGTTCTCCTTTACGAACGGTCGAACGACGCGTCTCAAGCGTCACGTGTATCATGGAAGACCCGAGGTTGGCAAAGCGTTCATGATCAGCGATTCATGGACTGCAAAAACTCTTGATTGTTCTTGGTGCCGGCGATTTTATCCATAAGAAATTCCATGGCGTCCATCGTGCCCAAGGGACTCAACACTTTTCGCAACACCCACATTTTGTTCAAACGATCCCGATCCACCAGAAGCTCTTCTTTACGAGTCCCGGATTGACTAATGTCAATGGCCGGGAAAATCCGCTTGTCCGCCAACCGACGATCCAGATGGACTTCCATGTTGCCCGTGCCTTTAAATTCTTCAAAAATCACGTCATCCATGCGGCTGCCGGTATCCACCAGGGCCGTGGCCAGAATGGTGAGGCTGCCGCCGTTCTCAATGTTCCGAGCCGAGCCGAAAAACCGCTTGGGCCGTTGCAAGGCGTTGGAATCCAATCCACCGGAGAGGACCTTTCCACTGGGCGGGGCAATCGTATTATAGGCCCGAGCCAACCGGGTGATACTGTCAAGCAAAATCACCACGTCACGTTTATGCTCAACCAACCGCTTCGCTTTTTCCATCACAATCTCGGCGACCTGGGCGTGCCGCTGGGCCGGTTCGTCAAACGTCGAACTGATCACTTCAGCACGTTTGACCTGCCGCTGCCAATCCGTCACTTCTTCCGGGCGCTCATCAATCAACAGGATAATCAGCAAAATCTCCGGATGATTGTGCAAGATGGCTCGGGCAATGGCTTGAAGCAGCATGGTTTTTCCCGTCCGCGGAGCCGCCACGATGAGCCCGCGTTGCCCCCTGCCAATGGGCGTGGTCAATTCCATGACCCGCGTGCAGTACTCCTCCTGGTCGAACTCGATCTCAACGTGTTGGTCGGGATAGAGCGGGGTCAGGTTGTCGAACAGAATTTTATCCCGCTGAATTTCCGGTTCGTCGTAATTAATTTTTTCGACTTTTAATAAGGCGAAATACCGCTCTCCGTCTTTGGGCGGTCGAATCTGGCCGGAGACAATGTCCCCCGTTCGGAGGCCGAATCGTCGGATTTGTGAAGGCGAAATATAAATATCATCGGGGCCAGGTAAATAATTTGAATCCGGCGCACGCAAAAACCCAAAGCCATCGGACAGGGTTTCCAGCACGCCTTCTCCAAAAATGACTCCGTTCTTTTCAGACTGTCCTTGCAAGATGGCGAAAATCAGTTCTTGCTTTCTCAGGTTTGCGGCTCCTTCGATTTTTAAGGAACGAGCCAGATCCGAAAGGTCCCCAATCGATTTTTGTTTTAACTCGGCGAGATACATATCTTTCTCCTACGGTGGGTCATGACGTGACCGGCAGGATGTGACCGTCCGGTCATGAGGATCACACGTGAATGCTGAAACGTCATACAATCACCTCTTCTTCATGGTTATCTTTCTTCGTCGTCCATGTCCTTGCAGACGACGCCTCAACACCGTTCAGCGAACGACAACGGGCACCCGGCGTTGACCGGATTTTCTGGACGGTCCTCGGCATGATCACGTGATGAACGGCAGTGACTGGCGTTGCTGAGTGCCGACGGATTCGACGTTCAAACCCTTCACGCGGAAACGCGATGCATACGCGACAGCAGGCACGTATCACGCTCGTTTACTGAGGATGACTCCATTTCACAAACAAGAACCCGATGTATGCCACAACGAATGAACAATGTTTTTGGATCACGACGTGTTGGCGTTTGGTTGCGTAATAACCGGACTGACAACGTTGGACTTGAAAAACTTGCGTGGGAAAGAAGTAACGGCCTCTTCAACGTGGAGGGTATACGACACTCTCTATACCATGAACGTGCGTATTGTCAATAGTTCTTTTGAACGTTCCGGGACCGAACGTCCGCCCGGAGCACGTCGCCACTGAAACGATGAACGTCCCCTCTCCATGAGTTTGCGATGCCAACGGCAATGTGATACATGGAAGGGACGCAGGAACCGCGCCTCGTTTACGACTCAAACGAATCACGCCCCGATCGACAATGGCCAAGTACGAAGAACACGAAGAACCAATCTCCCACGGCCGCATTTTCTCTCTTTCCGAGGCAACGGAACTGATCCCCCACCTCGTCACCCACCTGACCACAGTCAAGAAAGGCAAAACGGTTCTGATTCACACCAAAGAAGAAATTCAAAAAGCCAGCGCCAACGCCAACTACGGCGGAGGAAGCATTGAAGGCCCTCGATACATCAAAGCCCTTGAAGACATTCATGAGAGCCTCAGAAGCATTCATGAAATGGGCGTGATTGTGAAAGACATGGAAATGGGTTTGTGTGATTTTCCCTATCTGATGGAAGAGCGCGTCGTCTATCTGTGCTGGAAGCTTGGCGAAGACCGCATCGAATGGTGGCATGAAATCCACGACGGGTACCAAGGGAGACGGACCCTTGCCCAAAGAAACGAGCTGACGTCGGAGACATGAAATACGTCATTATCGGATGGGATGGACCTGAGGGCCAGAGTAAGCGCCCACTCTATCGGCCGGCTCACCTTCAACACCTTGAACACGTCCAGAATCAGGGGCAGTTGGTCTGTGCCGGACCCTTCAGTGATCAAGCCGGGAGTCTGGTCATCATTGAAGCGCAAACCATGGAGGAAGCAGAAACAATCGCCAATGGCGACCCCTATCTCACCCATGGAGTGTTTGAACGAGTCGAAGTCCATCCTTTTCGCCAAGTGTTGCCCCACCAGGAAGCCGGATAACCCCATCTCCCAACGGTCGCCGTTCAATCTCGTGCTTGAGACAACCGGAGAATGCACGTCCATTCTTTCTCCCGAACCGGTTGAACGGAGAGGCGAGAACCTTTTCGGAGCAACTCCATGTTTTCCAGCCCTTTCACCCCTCTGAGGCGTGCCAACGAGATCGGCGCCGGCAAAATCGTCTTCAATCGAACGTCAACCATCACCCACCGCGGGTTCTGCTTCGAACTGTTTTTGTCGAAATATTTGTGTCGAGCTTCCCAGGCAAAGTGATCGGGGTACGCAGCCTTCACGACCTTGACGATGCCGACGATGGCCGGCGGGTCGGCCTGACTATGATAAAAAAAGGCGAAATCACCGACGGCCATGGCTTGCAGAAAGTTCCGCGCCTGGTAATTTCTCACGCCTTCCCAGCAGGTCGTCTTGTCCGGTGAACGTGCCAAATCATCAATGGAAAACGTTGACGGCTCTGATTTGATCAACCAATAATTCGGCATCCGCGTGCTCCTTTCCTCAAACCGACCGCCCGTCCTGAGCGATGGGCACGTTGCCGTCATCCTGAACCTTTCGACAAGCGCAAGGCAAGGATTCAGGCGAATTTGGAGGGAGGGGAAAAGAAAGAACGCTGGATGCCCGATTACGCTTGTCCCCGACATTTGTTATCGGGGAACCGTCGGGCATGACAGAGAGAGGCCGCCGCCCCTCCCGGCATTCCCGCCGCCGCCTCCCGGCATTCCCGCTGCCCCTCCTGTCATTCCCGCCGCCCCTCCTGTCATTCCCGCTGCCCCTCCCGTCATCCCGCCGCCCCCTTCTGTCATTCCCGCAAGTTTTTAGCGGGAATCCATCTTCAGGGGAAATCCAGGAACCGGGCAGGACAGGGCGTACTGGATGACGAGGAAAAGGAAGAACGCTGGATGCCCGATTACAACCGTCGGGCATGACAGAGAGAGGCCGCCGCCTTCTCCCGGCATTCCCGCCGCCCCCTCCCGGCATTCCTGCCGCCTCCTCCCGGCATTCCCGCCGCCCCCTCTTGTCATTCCCGCAAGTTTTTAGCGGGAATCCATCTTCAGGGGAAATCCAGGAACCGGGCAGGACAAGGCGTACCGGAGGACGGGGAAAAGAAAGAACGCTGGATGCCCGATTAGGCTTGTCGAACGTCCCTGAAACGTGCTATGTCCCCCCCGGAGAGGGGAGGGAATCATCGCATGGACATAATCCGGACGGTATCGAACGGCCTCATCGGCGTGATTTCGCAAGAAGGGCTGATTGCCATAACGGTCATCTCGGTACTGATGTTTGTCGGAACCATTTTGTTGATTCCCATCATTGTCGTTCGCCTGCCCGTCGATTATTTTTTTCACCACGACGAACGCGTGTGGCTGGCCGGGTACCATCCGGTGCTGCGTCACGTCGGCGTGGTCGTCAAAAACGGCCTCGGCCTCGTGTTTCTCCTGGCCGGCCTCGCGATGCTGGTCCTCCCCGGACAAGGATTACTCACCATGGTGATCGGCATCTCCCTGCTCGATTTTCCCGGGAAACAAAAAATCGAACGTCGGCTTTTCACGCAACCCATGGTCCTCCAAGCCATGAACGCCATTCGACGCAAGTTCGACAAACCTCCGTTTGTCCGGCCTCCGGCATCAATGGGAACACCCTGAGCATCCGCCGCCGGCGTGCCCGATCAAATCGCTTGACCTCAATCGAAAAAACCCGCCGTCAGAGCAAACATGCAAACGTTCATGACCATGGTGTGGGTGCTCCTTTCAATCGTCTGCGCGATCTCATTCGGATTTGTGACCGGCGCAATCAACCCTGAGGAAAACGTCAACGGGCTGTGGTTGGTGACCGCAGCCGGATGCTTTTACGTGTTGGCGTATCGATTCTACGGACGATTTCTGTGCCGGCGCGTCATGCAATTAGACGATCACCGGCCAACGCCCGCCGTTCGAATCCAGGACGGCACCAATTATTACCCGGCCAACAAATACGTGCTGTTCGGACACCATTTCGCCGCCATTGCCGGAGCCGGCCCCTTATTAGGCCCGGTGTTGGCCGCGCAATTCGGATTTTTACCCGGGTTTCTGTGGATCGTCATCGGGGCCGTGGTCGCAGGGGCCGTCCAGGATTTTGTGATCCTGGTCGGATCGCTGCGTCGCAACGGCCGCTCTCTGCCGGACATCGCGCGCGCAGAAATCGGGAAGGTGACGGGCACTGCCACGGCCGTCGCCGTGCTCTTTATCGTCATTGTCGCCTTAGCGGGCCTCGGGCTGGCCGTCGTCAACGCCTTGGTGGACAACCCCTGGGGCACGTTTACGATTGCCATGACCGTTCCGATTGCCTTGTTCATGGGGTGGTATCATCATGGCGTTCGACCCGGGCGCGTGGGAGAAATGTCCCTGATCGGCATCCTGCTGCTTTTTCTGTCCGTCGGACTGGGCAACGTCGTGGCCCATTCAGACGCAGCGTTCTGGTTCACCTATGACCGGACCACCCTCGTCTGGCTGTTGGCCGGATATGGCTTGCTGGCGTCGGTATTGCCGATGTGGATGTTGCTGGTTCCCCGGGATTACCTCTCGACCTTCATGAAACTCGGGGTCATCGGGTTGCTGGCGATCGGCGTGGTTATCCTGGCTCCCGACGTCCACATGCCGAGAATCACCGGATTTATTGCCGGGGGCGGTCCGATTATCCCCGGCCCCATCTTTCCCTTTTTGTTTATCACCATTGCGTGCGGGGCCATTTCAGGGTTTCACTCTCTGGTCTCTTCGGGAACCACGCCGAAAATGATTGCCCGTGAATCTCAAGCCATGGTGGGCTATGGCGCCATGTTATTGGAGAGTTTCGTCGGCGTCGTGGCCCTCATCTCGGCGGCACTGCTCATCCCGGGCGATTTTTTTGCCATCAACACTCGCTTATCGACGGAGGCATTGGCCGCCATGGGATTCCCCGTCGAACACGTTCATGAACTCTCTCGACTCGTCGGCGTTGACGTGTCCGGGCGACCGGGAGGAGCGGTCTCCCTGGCCGTGGGCATGGCCTGGATTTTTTCCGCACTGCCGGGCATGGCCGGATTCATGGCCTATTGGTATCAATTCGCGCTCTTGTTTGAAGCCCTCTTCATCTTGACCACCATTGACGCGGGAACGCGAGTGGCGCGATATCTGCTGCAAGAAATGGGGGGGCGCTTCTATGCGCCGCTTCGTCAAATCAACTGGCTGCCCGGCGTCCTGGTCTGTAGCGCGCTAGTGGTCGGGGCGTGGGGATTTTTAATCGGAACCGGCACGATTTCGACGATTTGGCCCATGTTCGGCGCAGCCAATCAATTATTGGGGACCTTAGCGTTATGTATCGGCACGACGTTGCTGATCAAAATGGGAAAAGCCCGATTCCTCTGGGTCACGGCGGTCCCGATGGCGTTCGTGGGCGTCATTACTTTAACGGGCTGTTACGAACTGTGGTGGATTTTTTTAGAGAAGGCCCACGCGGCAACGGACTTCGCGGTCCGCATCACCACGTCGCTCAACGCGGCGTTGGTGGGGGTGGTCGCAGTCCTGGCCTTGATTGTCCTGACCGAAAGCATGATGAAATGGTACGGATACCTTGTCTTGAAACAGCCGTACACCAGCACGGAAATTGTGGACGAGGAAGGCATTCGGATTCCGGCGGGCAAGTGTTGTTAACGCGGCACGGCCCCACGCCTGCTCGGGAGGACGGGACACGTCACGATGCCGGCCGCGTGCCGCGTCAGACATGAAGGAGGAAAGTCATGGCAGAGACGTACTCATTTGACGTCACGTCCACGGTGGACGTGCAGGAAGTCCGAAACGCGGTGAATCAAGCCATGAAGGAAATCGGCCAACGCTTTGACTTCAAAGGATCCAAATCCGAGGTCACGTTCAAGGACGCCGACGCCCTGATCGAAGTGACGGCAGACGACGAGTTCAAGCTCAAAGCCGTCATTGACATCCTCAAAGGGAAATGCGTGAAACGGAACGTGTCGTTAAAGGCCCTCACCTACGGCAAAGTCGAACAGGCCTTGGGGGGAACCGTCCGGCAAACCATTACCGTGCAAAACGGCATCGTAGACGAAAAAGCCAAAGCCATCGTGAAAAAAATCAAGGAGAACAAGTTCAAAGCCCAAGGACAGGTTCAAGGCAATCACGTGCGCGTGCAGAGCAAACACAAGGATGAACTGCAAGCCGTCATTGGATTTCTCAAACAACAGGACTTCGGCATCGATTTGCAGTTCGTCAATTATCGCTAGGCGCCACGACAACCCGGGGCACTTCAGGCCACGCGGCTTTCAACGCATCGCCGCCTGATTCACGGCGCATGGCGTGGGGATCCTGCGGGATTCTTCAGTCAATCAGTGACATCAAGTTGCATCAGGAATGACCATGCGGTAAATTACCGTCATGCCTGAAGTCAAACACGCCCTCCGGGTCGGAATCCTCGTCATCATTGTCCTTCAGAGTTTAAGCGGGTGCGGAAAATTCAGCATGCCGGATATCAACATGCCGGACATCAGCATGCCGGATATCAGCATGCCGAATCTTGGGTTCGGTGAAGAAGAAAAGCCGAATCCCACGCTCCCCGTGTCCGTGGTCTATGCGTTTGACTCCAGTGTGACGGAGGCCACGTTGGAAGTGAACGCCTGCGGACTCCCCTACACCATCCAGAGCGGGGAACTCATCCCACAAGCGTTCATGCAGGTGGGACACGAACGGTTTCAATCCGTCACGGCGTATGCAGGAACGGGAAAAGCCGTCCAGGCGTCACAATCCGCCGACGTCACGGTGCAGGTCCAACTCGTGACGCAATCCTTTCAATCCGCGACAAGCATGGCCGACGAAGAAAACGCCATCGCGTTCGTCGATTTGCAACTGCAAGCCGCGTACCTCGACGCCAATGGAAACGAATTAGCACGACAACCGTTGAACTACAACGAACAAGTGAGCATCTGGACCCCGGCCCTGACCGGCCAATCCGTCTCCTGTACCACGGGGCGATACGATGACCTCATCGTCAGCGCCGCCATTCAACTCGCCGGACACATGGCGAGCATCGTCCCGGAATTACTCAATCAACCGGTTTCGCCACAACAGACGGCGACGGCCCAAGCCGTGACTCCTCGCCAACCCCAAGCCGCCGGGGCTCGCCAACCTCAACCCTCGGAGCCGGTACGGCCCACGTTGAAATTCCGCACCATGCTGAAAGATGAAAACAACAATCTCGTGCTTGACGCCGGAGAAGTGATCTCGTTGCACGTTGAGATCACGAATACCGGCCAAACCCTTTTGGAGGGCGTGACCGTTGATCTGAAGGGAACCCCCGCGGTCGTGAAGGCATTCACCGCCATCACCCCGATTCCCATTTCCATTGGATCGTGTCAACCGGGCGAGACAAAAACCATTGAAATTCGTGGGAAAATGCCGCTCACGGTGCCGACGCAGAACGGCGAACTGACAGTGTCGGTGAATCCAGGAGACGGATCAGTCATCGGATCTCACAGAATTCTTGCGACCCTTCAACCGGGAAGCAGGCACCCAACGCCACGTGCCGACGGCGGGAGGATACCCCCCGTCCCCGAACCTCAAAAAGCCGGAACAGCGGGAGAAAAAACCGACTATCTCGCCGTTCTGGTGGGCATGGATCAGTATCGCAACACGTGGCCCGGTGCCTATCGGACCAGACGGGGCCAAGTCGCGGCTTTGACGCAGACGCTTCAAACGACCGGATTGTTTACGGATCAAACCATTCGAATTCTGGAAGGCTCCCGGGCGACCCGAACGGATATCGAAAAAACCCTGCTCACGTGGAGCCGACAACGATTAGGACAAGACGGCGTGCTTATCTTCTATTTTTCAGGACAAGCCCTGAATCACCCCGAGACGGGGGAAGTGTATCTGGTGCCCTTTGAGGGCTCTCCGAATGCCACGGGCGCACGCCTGCTTTCCTTGCGTTCTCTTCAACGCATTCTGGCCAAACTCAACAACCGGTTAACCTTGCTGATTATTGACGCACCCGTGACGCCGTTGCGCGTGACCGACGGCACCGGATTCGACAAAGCTGTACCAACTCAATGGGCCATTCCCCAATCCAACCACGACGGAACCCACGTGATCCAAGTTCGCAAAATCCGCAGACGTGAAACAGGCGATCGAGCCGACGTTCTGGCCGGACTCTTCGGGCGGGCGGATGCCGATGACAACGGCACGATCACGGTCGGAGAATTCCTGAACGACGTCAGTGCCATGGCCGAGATCGCCCCCATGCTCCCCGCCACCGCCCCTGAAGCCCGTATCCCCCTTTCACAATAGCTTGGTTCGTGTGACGCGGGAGAATCGCTTCGAAGAGGCCGCTGATGCGATTTTCAGTCGTGATTCACAAAGACGAGAAGAGCGGGCCGTCTTGCCTCGTTTATAGGCTCCGACAGGCTCCGCGGATGATCGGAGATTCCGGAGGGCTCACCCGCTTTTTGACGCAAAGACGATTTAGAAGAGTGAGGAGGCCGCGTGAGACGCGGCACTACAGACCTTGCTCCCTCTCCCCTTGCGGGAGAGGGCCGGGGTGAGGGGAAGCAAGTCCCGCTCTCGACCTTCTGTCCCATACACCCGCGGCGTCATGCCCGGGCTGCCCGGGCAAACGAAACGCGAGATTCTTCGCTTCGCTCAGAATGACAATGGGGGAGGCTCAGAATGACTACGGGAAGGGAATGACTATAAACTGGATTCCCGCTTAAGCCTGTCCCCGACGTTTGTTATCGGGGAACTGCGGGAATGACAGAAGGGCTCAGAATGACAACGGGAGAGGGGGATGGCTATAGGGGCAAAATGACAATAGAAGTCCCTGTCATTCCGAGCCGTGCTCATTGTCATTTCGAGCCGTGCCCGTTGTCATTCTGCTCCCCACTCATTGTCATTCCGAGCCCTACTCATCGTCATTCCGAGCCACACTCATTGTCATTCTGAGCCGTAGGCGAAGAATCTACGGCTTGGCTTGAGATTCTTCCCTTCGATCATCAGGGCAGGCGTCGCAAGTTCCTCAGCATGACATATTGGGTCACGGTTAGCATTTCATTGCGGAGCGAAGAGCAAGCTTAATGTCTTGTAGATCGATTTTATCGTTAAGTGCCTCTAGCTTGTTATCAAGCTTGGCGCCTTGGGTATCAATTTTTTCCTCCAGCCGTTTGAATTCAGCCTGAAGGCCTTTCATCTCGGCCTTCATTTCCCGCAGTTCGGTGACGAGATCCTGGATTACTTGTTTGACGTCAACGGCCATAGGCTCTTTTACCACGTTTCAGAATCACGTTTTATCGTTCTTGGGTGACCCAGGCGGTGGTGGCGGCGGTGACGGCATTGGCGGTCTTGACGGTTTGCCGCCGCGAAGGGGTCGATTGAATTCGGTGTGTCGCTCGTTGGGCGGTGGGGGATCACGGTCTGCCGCTTTTTTATTGGGTGGCATATTGCTCTTTCATGACCTTATACGCCGACGTTGCGCATTCCTGATTGAGTTTTGAGTCCTCCCGGATGTCGGCTTGTCCTGCCCATCCGGTGACATCAGTCATTCTCCGTGCCAACTGCGTATTTTTCCGTCGAACCTCATCATCGCTGCGATGCTCAAGCTCACCCCACAACGCCTTCAACTCAACCTCCACGATACTGCATTCCATACTGATGGCGTGCAGAACCGCCGCTTTTCTTGCGTAATCAGAAACAAAATCCCAGACAACGGTCAACGCAATAAAGCCACCAGCGGTCAGTTGAACGGGTTGGCGCATGGAATCCGGAAGCAGGTCCAGCAAGGCAACGATCCCGCTGCTTGCCGAAAGAAGCAGGACAAACCGAACAGCCCAGTGATAGCGCCGATACCGGTCAGAAAGAGCTTCGTAGTACCGAACCAGCCGAGCCGTATCAAGAAGCTCTTGCCATACGGCGTTCCGTGTTTGAGGGGTAACCATCGTCTCCCCTTACCGTGGGCTATTCAGGACATTTGCCTTTTCGGGGTAGTGCGGCTCAGGTTCGATTTTCGTAAGCGGCCATACGGGTTTCCAGCGACATCAGGCGTTCCCTGACGTGGACGGTCAAATCGACTCGCTCGTCCAGTCTCCGAAATTCCGACAGCATTTCGTTGCGAAGGGAAGAGATTTTGTCGTCAAGCTTGGCGTTGTGGGTGTCGATTTCGTTGCGAAGGGAAGAGATTTTGTCGTCAAGCTTAGCGTTGTGGGCGTCGATTTCGTTACGAAGGGAAGAGATTTTGTCGTCAAGCTTGGCGCCTTGGGTGTCGATTTTCTCATCCAATCGTTTGATTTCAGTCTGAAGGACTTTTACTCCGGATTTGATGTCCCGAAGGTCGGGGACGATGAGTTCCTGGATTGCTTGTTTGATGTCAACGGCCATGGGGGCTTGTACCATATTTGTCAAAACTTGTGCAACGTCATGGAGCGACGGTGGCGGCAGGGGGTTGAGATTCTTCGCTTCGCTCAGAATGACAGGGTAAGGCGGAATGAACAGGTTATTTGGAATGGCGGGCTATTTGGAATGGCAGGCTATGCAGAATGGCGGGGCATGGGATGATGTTGACACCCTCCCCCCTTGTGGGAGAGGGGCGGGGTGAGGGGGGAACTTCGCATGACCGACAACGTTGGGATGGCAACGGCGGGAGTGCTTTAGGCCGCATGAGATGCGGCCCTACAGTTGGGGAATTGTGGAATCGTAGGGCGCCATCTTATCAGGACAAGTTTTGAGTGAAACAGTACTGTCATTCTGAGCCGTAGGCGAAGAATCTGGGGGCTGGGTTGAGATTCTTCGCTTCGCTCAGAATGACAGAGAAGGGGCTCATGATTGAGGCAGAGGGGGGTTTATGAGGGGCAAAAGGTGGGGGTCATGATTGGAGATTCTCCAAATGTAGGGGCAGCATCTTATGCGGCCTGGAACGGCCACCGTCTGGAACTGGCGCCATGAGATGGTGTCCTACAATTCTGAGAGGGGGATGGTCACGTGGCTTCGATATGGATACGTGCGGAATAGCCTAATCGTCGGAGTAATTGTTCGCAATCGTCCCAGGTCAGGCCGAACGCTCGGACGTCAGCGAGTCCCAATTTGGCCACGACGTCTCGAACGTCGCTGAAATGGTCGTGCTCAAATTCACCTTCCATCAGTGCGCTTTCCGCCCACGTCACGAGATTGGACAGCGAACACTCCTGGTGCAAATAGGCGGTGAGTTTATCGGCGACGGTCTGTCGAGTAATCATATCCTTCCTTTTTCGACGTGGCGATGACCGAAATCAATGGGATATTTGTCATGGATTTCAACGAGTGTTCCCGTTGCATCGTAGATTTCCTGATAAAATCGCACGGTGACTTCATCTGCGTCAACTTCTTTCACGTAGCGAGCTTTCCACCCTTGCCGACCCTCAACGTCGAGCCAATATGTTCTTCCCCCGCCGTCTCGAATTTCCCAGTTTGGGAATTTTCGCTCATTTTGTTCACGGGTACTCACTGCACATGCTCACGTAGTGCTTCAGGCCGCATGAGATGCGGGCGCTAGAGTGGTTGGGAGGGGGAGGGGCGTGGTGGGGGACATATTTTATGGGAAAAAAAGCCCCGCTGAGGGGTTGCCTCAGCGGGGATTGAGAGGATGGATTCCTCTTTGGGTGAGAGACTTTTAGAAGTTTATCCAGAGTTGGGTGTAGCCCCAGGTTTGTTTGGAAGCGTCCCCAACACGGGCCATATCCACGCGTTCACCCGGGAAGAAGACACCACCGCCGATTTGCCAGCCGACGTGGTTGCCCGGGGTGAAGAAATGCGTGTAGACCACGTCGATTTCTTTCCCTAAGTCCTTCTCGGTGTTATTGGGATTTGCACCAATAATGGCACCTTGGCCAGCATGATACCACCCATCGGTTGCCTCTTTGAGAGAGAAGAAGTGGCCGGTGACTTCAAAGTGGCTGTCCTTGTTGGGCCGCAACTGAAGGCCCGCGGAATAATGATTCATGTTTTTCCAGGACATGCGGTCCATGTACCCGAAGTGAATGTGGTTGGTGGGGTACAACTGATCAAAGCCTCCAAATTTATTATCACCAGCTTTCTCCCCAGAGGCCGTATTGTATTCAATCCCCAAACGAGGCTGCATGGGTACCGGCAGAGTCACGCCCGCATCGATATGGAAGGCATAGGCCCCGATATCCAAGCACCTGCCACTGCCACTGCCACCGCACTGGCCGGTTCTATCAGCTATTTTCCCAAATTGATAGTACCCTTCAAGTGTGGCATCTAACCTAGCGCCTCCCAGAGGCATCTTCTTCACCGCCCGACCACCGATCGTGTGCCGGGTTTGATCGGAGGGACGAGGCCCCAGTGCGCCGGCTCCACCCGTTCCGCCGCTGTGCCAGATGTAGGCGGGTTCCAGTACCAGACCCATCACTTTCATGGGCGCGCGGACATAAAGCACATCGGCATCATTGGTTGCAGTCGGTGAACCCGCATTGCCTCCAATACACCCACCTGCCCTCGGCTGACGACCGTGGTCTGTGGCACAATTCCTCTCAGCCGTCCGCAACCAGCCGACCTGGAAGCTGGCCGTTTTGCTGATCTTGTAGTTGGCGGTCAGGCCGTCGTGGGCCCATCCGACGTTGTTCCAGTCGAAATGCCCGAACATGCGATGGTTGCCCCAGACCACCAGTTGCCGTCCGGCTTTCACGGTCAGGTTCGGGACCAGAAAATTCCGAATCAGCATGAAGCCCTGCCGAGCAAAGATGGTGCCGGCAGTTCCGTTAGCATCCACCGGGGCCATGTTATTGACGCCCCAGTTCTTGGAATATTGGGGCTGGAAGAAGAAGGTCACGTCCGGTGAAATGGAGTAGTTGAAGCCCAGACGCGCCCATTGCTGCACGAAAAACGTATTGGACTTTGTAGTTTGTCGCCCAGGTGGTTGCCCAAAGCTGGTGTTATTCCGAAATTCCGGCCGTACGCGCAGGTCGCCGGAGATGGTTAATTTGTTGATGTCGAAGAGTTTGCTTTTGGGCGGATCGAATTTGTGATACGGAATGAGATCCGGAATGGCCCGCGGGACGGCCGGGACGGCCGAATTTTTATCGGTCGCCGGCGTGGTTTTTTCGGCCCACGCCGGAGCGGCCGTTATCGCTGCGAGCAGGGCCGCGGCCGTGGTCCATTTGATTGTGGTTGCTAATGCGTTCATAGTACTCCTCCTGTAGATGATTCCCCCTGAGACGGCGATTCGGCCGTCTCTTTGACTATTGACGATTCCTTACTCCTTACGTGTCCCTTTTGTCAGAAGCGGGACATGATAACTTCGTCAGAAAAATCTTTTTGTTTCTTTTTCCTCTCAAGAAGCACGCGCCGTGCGATGGCGTCGTTCTTCTGCTTCCCAAAGGTTTTTCTGATATTTTCCCACCTCCTTTTTTAGGTTGAGTTGTTTCACAGTTTTCGGGTTGCTGTTTTTTTCTTGTGACGGCCTTTTTTTGTCGCTCGTGACTATGTGAATGCGAAGTTTATGCCAAAACCGTTCTGAATTGCAATATGCTGAATTTATTGATTTTTCTATTGATGCCGGACGGCGTGATCGTGATGGCGATTGACGATCGTGTGAAAAATGCTTCGTTTTGGTTAGGGATTGGTGAATTTTTGGTACGGGGCATTTTAGGTTCCATTCGGCGGCATTAGATGCCGCCCTACATGCGGCATGAGATGCCGCGCTACAGGATATTGGATCGGCGGCATGAGATGGTCTCATGGCGGCATGAGATGCCGCGCTACATTTTTTTATATGGGTTTGGAGGTTTCGTTGATGCCGGCGGTGGCTGATTCTCCTGCTCCTTTGATGGTGGCTTCGGCTTCTTTCATGGAGGACTCGAAGTCCTGCTCTACCATTTTTACTTCTTGTTGAATCATGTTGATCTCGGGTTCGACTTGTTGTCTCAAGTCATCCGCGGTTTCTTTGAATCCTTTGACGGCTTTTCCTACTTGTTTGCCGATTTCCGGTAGTTCTTTTGGTCCGAACAGCAGAAAGGCGATGACGAGTATTATCAGGATTTCCATTGCGCCGAGGCCAAACATTGTTTGTCTCCTGTTTTTTTCCGTCACTCCGTCTTGACGCGGTCAGGCCTGCCGGGGTTCTTGCGCGTGCGGTTCGGGTTGGGCCTGGGGCGTGGGCTGTTGCACCGGTTCCCCGGCCGGCGGCGGCGCGACCGGCTGCGCGGTCATCGGCTCGGTGATCTGGCCCGGTGGCGGCGGCGTGCCGGCCCCCACGTTTGTGTCTTCTTGGGGCGTGACGTCCATGGCCTCCGGCTCGTTGATGGATTTTTTGAATCCTTTGATGGCTTTTCCTAAGCCTTCTCCGAGCTGGGGGATTTTTCCGGCCCCGAAAATGATGAGGACGATAAACAGGATGAGGAGTAATTCCATCCACCCGAAGGAACCAATCATGCTTTGCCCCTTGTGAAAAGAGTAATATTCCGGTCGGGGTGCCCTACGGCACCGGAGGCACCGGACCATGGAGCGGCAGTTTAACAGGATGTTTTCAAGAAATCTAGTAAAAATTGGGCATCGTGCGGCGGTCGCTTTGGTTGCTGGTTGGGGGGGTTGGGGATTGGGGAGGGGATGGGGGTGGATGGGGGGATTTTTGGGGAGGAGATTCTTCGCTTCGCTCAGAATGACAGCGGGGGCGGGGTGACGGAAGGGAGGCGGAAGGACGGAGGGAGGCGGAAGGATGGAGGGGGCGGGCCTCCTGGAACGTAGCGGCGCATCTTATGCGCCGGGGGTTCAGGACAAGGCTACAGGTCAATGGCGGGGGAACGACTAACTGATAGGATGGATTCCCGCTTAAAACTGCGGGAATGACAGGAGGGGGTTGCGGGCAGGACAGGAGGGAAGGGCGGCGGCCTCTCTCTGTCATGCCCGACGGTTGTAATCGGGCATCCAGCGTTCTTTCTCTTCCTCGTCATCCAGTACGCCTTGTCCTGCCCGTTTCCTGGATTTCCCCTGAAGATGGATTCCCGCTAAAAACTTGCGGGAATGACAGGAGGGAAGGGCGGGAATGACGAGGGGGAAGGGTGGAAGGACAAAGGAAGGGGCGGAAGGACAAAGGGAGGGGCGGAAGGACAAAGGGAGGGGTGGCGGCCTCTCTCTGTCATGCCCGACGGTTCCCCGATAACAAATGTCGGGGACAAGCGTAATCGGGCATCCAGCGTTCTTTCTCTTGCTCGTCATCCAGTACGCCTTGTCCTGCCCGTTTCCTGGATTTCTCCTGAAGATGGATTCCCGCTAAAAACTTGCGGGAATGACAGGAGGGGGTTGCGGGAAGGACAGAAGAGGGTTACGGGAAGGACAGGAAAGAAGGGCGGGAATGACAGGAGGAAAGGGCGGGAAGGACGAGGGGGAAGGGTGGAAGGACAAAGGAAGGGTGGCGGCCTCTTTCTGTCATGCCCGACGGTTCCCCGATAACAAATGTCGGGGACAAGCGTAATCGGGCATCCAGCGTTCTTTCTCTTCCTCGTCATCCAGTATGCCTTGTCCTGCCCGTTTCCTGGATTTCCCCTGAAGATGGATTCCCGCTAAAAACTTGCGGGAATGACAGGAGGGGCGGCGGCATGTGGAAATGGAAATAATCTACGGGCTGCGGGGGGGCGGTCAGGGCGGCGTGTAAGGTGCGGCGGTCGTATCCGAGGGTTTCCAGTTGGTCGGCGACGCTCATGATTTCTTGTTCGGTTACGTAGGCCACGGTATCGGCCACCCCGTGCGGGTCGAGTCCCGCGAACAGCCGTTGTAACTCTCGTCGTGCGTCCTCAGGCGTCCCGGGATCAATCGGAAATTCCAGCGTCCGTTCGTAGGGACTGGTGTACTCGCCGGCATTCAGCACGGCCATGGTGTTCAGAAGTAATTGATCGACTTTCCATGGTTCCCCCTCCGGCACGTTGGGATGGGAGGCGAGCACGTCCATCAGGCTCATGACCTTGGCCCCCAGGTTTCGTCCGATGAATTCTTTTTGCGTCTCAACCGAGACCGGTCCCGCGCCAATCTGTTTCGCTACGTCTTCCAGCAACGCCACGTTGACCATGAAACTCCATTGCCCGCCCAGGACGGTGTAGCAGGGTTTTTCGGGATCATTCAGCACGGCTTCCTCCGCGGTGCCCGCGTCAAAGCTGCTGAAACCCAGGGCGTCGGGCGCCATCAGCCGCTGCGCTTCTTTGAGAGAGGCCGCGGCGCCGACGTTGGCAGGGATGAGCACTTCTTCGTCAACGCGGTGCAACCCGTCCGTGATGAGTCGGCGAAAGGGCAGGTCTTTGGCTTCGATGGGGTGATATTCCCGCTCCCACACGATGTCGTCCAGAAATTCCGGCAGGGGCTTGAGGTTCGGGACGTCGGCCTTATTGAAGCGTTGCACGAAGCCGGCCCAATCGGGAAAGTCGTTGAGTCTGGTTTCTTTCAGGTTCGGGCGGAGGTGTTCTTCTTGCATTTTTCCGGCTTTTCGCAGCACGAGTTTGGTCGGCAATTCGCTCCATAATTCATTGCACAGAATCCGGTCGACTGATCCATCGGTGAAGCGTTCTAGTTCTTTGACGCTGGCGTGCGTGAACCGGACGCGGTCGTGATGGGGGGCCAAATCGGCGTTCGCCTTGGCGCTTTCCAACACCGTTTCTGAGGCATCCATGAGCCGGTACGTCAGGCGCGGGTAGAGCACCGCGTCGTGATCCAGGGCCTTGACCCGATCCAGAAAGCACGCGGCTAAATTTCCATTGCCCCCACCCCATTCCATAATGGTGAGCGGCACGTCCGCGGTCTCCGGCCTGGCCTTGTGGCGCTGCAGGGCCCGTCGGACGTAATCCGTTGCTAACGCATACCCTAGGCGATAATCCGCCGCGGCAAAGGTTTGATAGAGCTCCCGGACGCGATGCCCTCGCAGACCGTAGAACAGGGTATTCATCTGCTGCTGCCAGACGTCGACCGGCGCAAAATCTCCTAAGACTTGCGGTAACGCTTCTTCCTGTTCCCCGACGTGAGCCACCCTTCTCTCCATCCCGTTTTGGCGTTTGGAGCCGCCGTTGTAAAGGGGACGGATTCTAACAAAGGCATTTTTTGCCCTGCAAGGAAAGCCTGCTGCAGTTGGTGGGACAGTTTGGTGGTCGTCATAGGCGGCGAGTTCATGAAGCTTCTTCTGAATTCTCCGGGCGGAGATGCGTTGGCCGCTGAGCGAATCATCAACATTTGTCGAAATTACGGAACAGATGATGATTTTTCCGTCATCGTCCCCAAAATGGCTAAGTCCGCCGGCACCATGGTTTGTTTGGGTGCAAAAAACATTGGCATGAGCCGTACATCGGAACTCGGGCCCATTGATCCACAGATTCTTCTAAAGGACGAAACGGGAAACCCCGTGAAATATCAAGCGGCCCACGAGGTGATTGAAAGCTATGAAGAATTGATTAAACAAGCAAACAACACGAAAGGCCGCATCGAACCATTCTTACAGCAATTGAATCGATTTGATGCTCGCGACATCCGAAGTATAAAATCCGCTCAAGCCTTATCCGAAAGTATTGCGATCAGTTCTTTGAAACGAGGATGCTTCAAACACCTTTCCGTTCCACAGATTAAACAAAAAATAAAACCGTTCCTTGACCCTCAACATACGAAAGTTCATGGAAGGCCCATTTATCACGACACTACAAAAAATTGTGGCCTTCCCGTCCGTCTCTTCGATTCAGAAAGTGAAATTTGGCAAATCGTCTGGAAATTGTACGTGAGAATGAGTTATTATGTCTCTAATCATGCACCAAAATTAATCGAATCAGCCGAAAGTAGTTATCATTCAAAAATTTCCCTTATGGATACCTGAAATAATCATGAAAACAGACACAAAAAGAAAAAAAGGCAAAAAACACCCCAGTTTCAAAGTTCATGAAACGATCGAGAAGTATTTTCCTAAAACTTCTCAGATGGGCACGTCTCCACCCTCGCGTTGGGAGTGGGGAGCCGTCAAACCCATCGCCTCAACCCAAAGCATGAAATTCCCACTTTAGGCCGTTTTCGTTGATCATCTCTGAGCAGCATACGATGCTGCCGATCCATTCGCAGAAGCCTCGGACATCATTGACGCCAGTGTATCCGTCATTAAACCGCTCTCGCCCACGTCCAGAGCAAAGAACCTTGAAATTTTCAATACATTTTATGTACATTCCTCCCCCATCCCACCCAGTCGGGAAAACAACGGCCATGCCTGAAACTGAAACAGAAAAAGTCCCGGACGATTATCTGAAGACGTTGGAAGAGGTTAAAAAGCAATACCAGCAATACGTAGAAGTGAGTGAGCTTTATACATTACCCCTTCAACAGAAGGAGGAAATCGTACACTATCAGCCTCCCAGCCCGGACCGCCCCCTGACGACGAATAAACAGATTCTTATTCCGACGCCCTTGCCTGTACAACAACCATCCCCAAATACCTCTTAAGCTTCTCATACGTGACATCTATTTTATTTCTTATGGTGTGCAAAATCGTAGGGCACCATCTTGTGGCGACGCTACGGCAGGTTTTTGTCTTGTTCTTCCTGTGCTTTTCGGGTCAGGTGCTGGCCCAGGAGACGCCGGCTCCTTTTGGGCCGAACGAGTCTCAGCACGGTTTTTCGCAGTTCGATACGATTCCTCCGAATCCCGAGGAAACGGTTCCCGAGCCTTTGGATTACTACAAGACGCCGAATTCCGAGTCGGCCGTTTCTCCCGACGCCACCCCCGGCGGACTCTTTTTGCACGTGACCTTGGCTGAAGACTTTGAAGAGACGTTACAGTTTCGGCGCGGCAACCTCTATCGCCCGATCCATCCGACGGATGAATTCCCTCCCGATACCTTGGCCGTCCACGTCGTCTTTCGGGTGTTTAAGCACTATAGCTCGTATCACGTGATCGGACGTCTTTTTCCTGAACACGTGCCTGGGTTATCCGGGGACCGCTTCTTCGATGAAGATACGGCCTTGCTCGCCCCGGAAGATGAGAGCGGATACCTCAAGTTTTTCGCGCCGTCTGAAGACGGCTGGATTCCGGGACGCTACCGCATCGACATTTTCGTAGGATTTGAAGCGAATGACGTCACCCGCATGGGGACGTTGCACTTCACGGTGACTCCGAACGCCTGAACGGGGATGGGGGACGGTCGCGTGAGACGCGACCCTACGGGGCCTGAACGGGGAGCGGGCCGCGTCCGAGTCTGCCATTCATTTCTTGGAACAACGACTTATCTTTTTCTCTTTCGTTGCTTTTCCTTTTTTCTGCGGTTTCTCTTCTTCTTCAATTCATCAGTCGACGCCGTTCTCGAAATACCTTTGGACTTGGTCTTATTGATCTCTTTTACAAAGTCAATTTCTTCAATGGATGGAACGCGAAAACTAAAAATCGTTCGGCCGTTATAATTTGAAATTGCCATATCCCCGTGTCGGATCACGTCCATCCCAATAAGCACGTCGGCCTGACTGATTTCAGCTTCCGTAACTCTCAGCGTTCCAATGCTCACTTGGTTTGGCAAAATAATGTTAATGAGGTACGTTGAGACTTCCCGTTGGCCATGCACACCCGATACGATAGCTCTCCCGATCGGTTGCAATCCGAGGTCCTTCACAATTTGGTGAGTAATGCAGGTGTTAGTCGCTCCCGTGTCCCAAAGAGCCTTATATCGCACTCGTTGTGGGGACGACTCCGTTTTGACGCCAGGATCAAACGCTTCGCTTACCCAAACGTCGTTCACCAACGCCTGAAGGTATTCACGTCCATACGTGGTAAAAGCCAACGCTGCTTTGTTGCGGTATTTCGCGTTCACTGCACGCGATTAAACTGTGACGCGAGAATGGAACGTTTGCGTGTAACTCTCTTTCCCGGGCAGGCAATGCTGAATGAGAAACGTCCCGACGGGACGGGAGGCTTTTGCGGAAAGATAGGCTTCGAGTTCCGTCTCGTGGTCACTGACGACCTTTTCCCCTACAATGACAAGGTATTTTCCCTTGTAGCGACGGACCAATGCCTTCTGATTCATTCGGTAGTAGGTAAACTCACGATGAAGTGCCATGTCATACATGTTAGAGAGTTGTCGATTCTTGAGTCAAGCCACGGGGATTGAGTAGAATGGCCGTTGAGCGGCGTGACAACCTTGCACGCGGCCTGAATTGGGGCGGGGCGATCGCGCAAGCGACAAACCGTTCCGACACGATCATCGCCCTTGACATCCTGCACCAACGCTGAACTCACCGGCCGACACACGCTTATGACGCATGACCGCCACCCGTGGCTCTCCGTCGTGGTTCCCATCAACGATGAACGCGACAACCTCCAGCCCTTGACCCATCAACTCATTAAAGTCTTGGGAACCCTCGAACAATCGCAACGCGCTCCGTTTGAAATCGTGTACGTGGATGACGGGAGCACCGATGGGAGTTCGGCCATCCTTGATGAGATCAGCCGACACGTGCCGGAGGTGCGTTGCCTGCACTTTGATCGAAACCACGGACAAACAGCGGCCTTTGACGCGGGGTTTCGCCACGCCAAGGGTGACTTGATTGCCACGTTGGACGGCGATCTGCAATACGATCCTGGGGACATCACCACGCTGCTGCCGTTGATCGCGGACTACGACCTGGTGTGCGGACGCCGTCAGAAACGGCTGGACAACGTTCTTCGACGGCTCTCATCACGCATCGCCTATCTGGTTCGCCACGCCGTCATTCGCGACGGCGTTCACGATACCGGATGCTCCTTCAAATTGTTTCGGCGGACGGTCATTGAACGCATGGCTCTCTTTCACAACATGCATCGGTTTTTCCCGGCACTTGCCAAGATGCACGGGTTTTCCGTCACGGAAGTCCCGGTTCACCATTTCCCGCGGGCCCATGGGTCTTCCAAATACGGCATCGGCAATCGCCTCGTTGCGGGACTGTACGATCTCTTCGCGGTCAGATGGATGCAACGACGCTGCTTTCATTACACCATCGTTGATGAGCCGATTGAGGCTTCCGACTTCCCACCGCAGAACCCGAAGTGAATCACGCCGACCTTTTTGCCCGCCTGGCTGACCCTTGGGATTCGTGATGAGCGAACTCCTGTCCGACGTGAGCGCCTACGTCACCAATCTGACGCTGGTGGAGAGCGTCTGGTTGGGGATCGGTTTTTTCGGACAAAGCCTGTTTTTTTCTCGTTGGATTATTCAATGGATCGCGTCGGAACGACGCGCTGAAAGTCAAATGCCGCTTGCGTTCTGGTACATGAGCCTGGCCGGAGGCCTCATTGTGTTGTCGTATGCCGTCTATCGCCGCGACCCGGTGTTTATTGCCGGCCAAGGCATCGGCACCTTCGTGTATCTTCGTAACCTGATGCTGATCCACGCCAAACGAAAGCCATCGACTCGTGGCTGATTCGTCCGTCTCCCCGGCACTCCCTTCCCCTCCGTTTTCCACGCGACTCGTCTCTCTGTTGTTCTTGCTCATTGTGGGGTGTCTCCTGCTGGTGGTCGGACTTGGGGACGTGGGCCTCACCGATCGCGACGAGGGCAGCAACGCTGAAGCCGCCAGGGAAATGCTCGAAACCGGTGATTGGATCTCGCCGACGTTGAATGATGAACCGCGCTACGCCAAACCCGCGCTGGTGTATTGGGTCATCAGCGGCACCTATGCCCTGTTCGGCGTGAATGAATTCACGGCCCGGTTGCCGTCTGCCCTCTTTGGACTCGGGCTGCTCATCGTCCACTATCTCTTTTTGTCGCGCGTGTTTGGGGCGACCGTCGCCTTGTGTGGTTCGCTCATGCTCCTGCTGAACGTGGAATTCGTCGGCATTCATCGCATGGTGTTGACCGACCCGGCGTTGGTCTTTTTTACCACCTCGGCCACCTACGGCTTCTGGATGGGCTTTCACGGCAGGGGCCGCGGTCGCCGTTGGTTATGGCTGTTCTACGTCGGCATGGCCCTCGCCACGTTGACCAAGGGACCGGTCGGCCTGCTCATTCCTCTGCTGGCCGTCGTTCCTTATCTCACGCTGACCCGTCAGTGGTCTTCGTACTTCACCACGGGCATGCCCGTCCTCGGCTGGTCCGCGTGCGTTCTCCTTGCCGCACCCTGGTACGTGGCCATGTTTGCGATCCACGGCGCGGACTACGTGGCTGCCGCACAAGCCAATACCGCCGGACGATTTGCTCATCCCATGGAAGGACACGGTGGCACGATCCTGTTCTATTTCCCGATTCTCCTGGTGGGATTTTTCCCCTGGAGCGGATTACTTCCCGTGGCCTTGTTTCACACGCTGAAGGCGTGGAAGCCATTCCGAACCGGCGAGAAGGACGCACGCGGAGAACACGGGCTGTTGCTCTTTTGCGCGTTGTGGGTCATGAGCATTTTTGTCTTTTTTACCATCTCCGCCACGCGGCTTCCCCACTACATCCTGCCGCTCTATCCGCCGGCCGCCCTGTTAGTAGCCGTGCTCTGGTCTCGTTTCCTCACGAATACCTCGTCCGCGGGCCTGACCGTCTCGACTCGCGTCGTTCTGATCACCGGTTACCTTCTGAGCCTCGTTCTGGTTTCAGTCCCGGCCCTGTACGAAACATTTCGGCCCACCATCGCCGAACAATTTCCCGCCGCGGAAAAGATCGGCGTCGGGACGACTCCGGTCGTCTTGGGAGCCGTCGTGTTTCTAGGCGTGATCATCTTTCGTCACGTGGTCCGAAAGGAAGACCGGCGGCCTCAAGCCTTTGGCGTTCTGTCCGGCATGATGGGCATCTTTCTTCTCATCGTGATCGTGTTTGCCCTGCCGCGGTTCGGAAAATTTTTCATCAATCCGCCTCAGGAATTGGCAACGATCGCCGGGGTGAATCTTGGACCAGGGGACCGGCTCATTCACTTCGGACGAAAACTGCCGTCGCTGTCGTTCTACGCGAAGCGCCGCGTTCATTTCATTAATCCCGGTGAAGACGAAAAATTTTTACCGCACGTCAACGCGGACGGTCGCCTGATGGTAATTCTCTCGTCCCGTCTGCACGAGCGCCTGCCGGACCCGGTCGCGTCCTTTCCTCCGATTCTGCAACGGTACGGCTTTCTTCTTTTGTCGAGTGACCCACCCGGTGTTTTCAAGAAGGACCGTGGTGAGGGCCGGGGCCGCGTCACGGTGGGAAGCCGTAGATCGTCACCGCCACGATGACCAACAGGCTTGCCACGACCACAAACGGGAGGGGTTGCAGCACGGCCTGCACGAGGTTCACCCGCCACTCGCTCAGGGGACGCGCCCACACGTACCCAATCAGGAACCCCAACAACGCTCCCCCAAGCACGTCGGTGGGAAAGTGGGAACCTCGAACGACCCGACTCACGCCGACGAAGAAGGCGGCGCCGTACCACATCCACGCGCCTTTCGGAAAATAGCGAGCCAGCACCGCGGCAACCGCCAACGAGGCCGCGGCATGCCCGGACGGAAACGCATCAAGCCCGGTTTGCCAGGAAGGGCCATAGTCGAACGCCTGTTGATGCGTGAATCGGGGACGGGGACGGCCGATGAGATGCTTGAGCATTTGTACGGCAATCCCCGCCATCGCGTGCGCGACGATTCCGTCGATTCCCGACCGTTGATACGCCGTGTTCTTCCGGATCGTTCCGACGCCCCACAATCCTGCGCACAGCACGATCAGCGTGAGTCCATGCCCCAACCGATTGCCAAACGTTCCCAGGCGTTCCAGGAACGGATCATGCAGGGAGCGAAGAAGCAGAATCGTTTGAAAATCTGCTTGAGCGAGTTGATACAGGCAGACGACGTACACCACGCAGGAGAGCAACAAGACGATGGGGGTTTTGTATCGGGACACTCCACCCTCCCGGGTCACGCAGGGTCGTTCCGGTCACGCCGGAGGGGCGGGACGTCAGGGCACCCAATCAGCGAGAAACACATTGAACTCGCCCCGTTCTTTCGCACGTCGGTCGGAGACCCACACGAGCCGTGTGCCGTCGGGAGAAAACATCGGAAAGCTGTTGAAGTGCCCTTCATGGGTGATTTGCTCAAGTCCCGTGCCGTCGTCGTCCACGAGATACACATGAAACACCGGACGTCCTTTTTCGTCGGTCGCCGCTCCACTCGATGAAAAAATAATCCGGCGGCCGTCCGGATGAAAAGACGGGGCAAAGTTCGAGTATCCGTTTTTCGTGACTTGTCGTTGGCCGGACCCGTCGGCGTTCATGACGAAGATTTCCAGATTGCCTGGCTCAACCAGATTCCTGCGCAAGAGGGCTTGATAGGCCTGCACGTCCTCCGACGTCTTCGGGTGGTGCGCACGATACACGATCCGTTTGCTGTCGGGAGAGTAAAAGGCCCCGCCGTCGTAGCCAACGTCCCGGGTGAGCCGCTTGACGCCGGTTCCGTCGATCCTCATCGCATACAGATCAAGATCCCCGTCCCGAACCGACGTAAAGACGATGGTTTTCCCGTTGGGCGCGATCGTGGCCTCTGCGTCGTAGCCCGGGGAAAACGTCAGGCGCTGCATCTCGCGGGCGTCAACGCGCACGGAAAAAATTTCATAATCGTCCAAGGCCCACCGATACCGGGAGCCCCGTTCAGGTTTGGGCGGACACCGTAAGTCGGCCACGTGCGTCGAGGAAAACAGGACCCGCCGGCCGCCCGGGAAAAAGTATCCGCAGGTGGTTCCGCCGTACCCCGTACTCACCCTGTATCGATTGTCACCGGTTAAATCCATGACGTAGATTTGATAACACGCTTGCAGCGTCCGGCTTACCGGATCCTTGGTCGATTGAAAAATCAACCGCGATCCATCAAAGGAAAAATACGCTTCCGCGTTTTTGCCGCCGACGGTCAATTGCCGGATGTTGTTCAAATGCCGTTCGGCCGCGTCGGAACCACGCGGTGGTCCGTCGGCCCACGCCGGCGTTCCGCCTGAGGCCAGAAGGTGACACGCCAGCGTCACCACGCCCGTCCACGCACACGTCGCTGTTTTTCTTGTTGCTCGCTTCACCGTCGCTCTCCTTTGCCGTCGGACGTCTTGTTGCTGCGCCGTTCCTGCTTGCAAGCAGGGACGGACCTCATGGCTGCCCGTCTTTGGGCAGCATGAGACGCGACGGCTCCATCGTTTTCAGTCCTGAACACGTTCTTCAACGGCTTGCCACTCGACGGTCAAATCCGCGGTTGGGGCATCAAACGATCCGCGCGCCGTGACCGTTCCGTTCTCAAACACCAGATAACTGTCCCATCCATAAAAAAATAATAACCTGGACAGTCCGCGAATCGCCCGGGGAGAGAATCCGAAGAACACGGTTCCCACGTGTTCGGCATCGTCGGGATGGGAACAATTCACGAGCACGGCCACGCCGTCCCCTTCATACGTGGTTCCCTGAACGGTCAGGCTTCGATCATTGAGCGTGACCCGCGACCCGCACCACTTCAGAATGCGTGCAATCCACGGGTTGGTGCGGGGATGGCCCATGGCTAACACCGATTGTGCCCCGATTGATGAGGTCCGTTCATCCAACCACGTGGTGTCGTCGCGTTGCGAGTGGATCCGATCAAGCGCCGGCTTCAATCCTTGCCGTTCGGCGTTCGACGCGGTGCTTGACACCAGCACCGCCCGCCGTTGGTCCGTGACCCACAAGTTGAGCATGGGACTCATGGCTTGACGATGGATCCGTCGAAACGTCCGATACTCAGGGTCGAGTTGAAGGCGACGAGGTTTCGCCGGCACCCACAGCGACGTCGTCTGCGTTTTTTTCCGAACGTCCAACGTGGCACGATGCTCTTGGTCGTGTTCCAACTGCATGACCACGGGGACGTTCAGGCGATAGGGGAGGCCTTGTTGCGTCACGCGGAGCACCACGTGATAGCCTGCCCGGGCAGCGGGTTCGACGCGCGCGTGAACGATCTTCAGATGAGGCAGACCGCTCCTGTTCATCCATTGGTCAAAGAACCACGAGAGATCCGTTCCTGAGGCTTGTTCAAAGGTACGCTGCACGTGCGGCCAATCGGCATACCGGCCGGTGTAGTCGGCAACCAGCGTCCGAATCGCGGCAAAAAAATCCCGGCTGCCCATCCGTTCGCGCAACATGTGAAAAATCATGGCGGTCTTCTGATACCCGATGGCATTATCCCTGCGGTTCTTTTTGTGACGAAATTCGATCACCGGATACTCGTCGGTCGGCTTCACGTAGACGTTATATTCCATCATCATGCGCCGACGATGCGCTTTGGCTTTTTCGTCACCTTCCGATTGCTCGTCGTAATAATAATTGGCCAGATAGGTCGTCAGTCCTTCCACCCAATTCCCCGTCTCGACGTGATTATGCACCGAGTTCCCGAACCATGAATGCACGATTTCATGCCCCAACGAATAGGGTTGCGTGTAGCCGCGTTTAATCACCCGACTGCCCAACAACGTGAAGGAGGGCAATCCGATCCCGCTTGGAAAGAAATTTTCGACCACGGCGAATTTGGAAAATGGATACGGCCCCAGCCGCTTCGTATACCACTCGAGATAATGGACCGTGGCCGTCAGATACTGATTGGAGAGGTGCGCGTCTTCAGGAAACAGATACGTCGCGACCTCAACGCCCTTCCACTGCGTCGCCCGTTTCACGAATCGATTCGCCACCAGCGTCAAGGCTTCGGTCCCGGCGCGGACCTCCCACTCCGACGTGGCCGTGGATTCCCGCGTTTCACATGAGACTTCCCGTCCATGCGTCACGACTCGCCACCCCTTCGGCACCGTGGCCCTGACGTGAAATGAGGCCAGCGACCCCATGACGTGCGGATACCAGAACGTTTCGGCGGTCAAGTACACGCCTTCTTCGCCAATGTAGCCCCGCGTTTCGTCGGGACGCACAAATCGCAGGCCGGGCGAGGCCATCGGCGCGTCATGAATGGTTCCACGATAGGACACGTCTACGCTCAGGGCTTGACCCGGGTTCGGCGCCCGCGGCAACTGAACGGCCAGCGTCCGAAACAGGCGAGCGGCCGATGGTTCCTGATCGGTGGTATCGGAATCCACGGTGTCTTCCCAGAATCGTACGGGAGCCTTCTCCACCAACACGGCTTCGATTGCGAACGCCGGGTGTACGTGTAGGTGGATCACGTGATCCGCGCCAGGGTCACCAATCACCTGAATCGTATCGTGAGCCACGATCTCGTGGGCGTCGGGCCGGAGTTCGATGTTCAAATCGTGACGTTGAATCGTCACGTCAGCGGCATGAACGTTCAAACTCATGAGCAGGCCGACCCAAGAAAGCCCTCCGAAGATCACGGTCCATCGTCTCACGAGCGCGGCCCTTCCACGAGTGCCTCGACAAATTCCCGCGCACGAAACTCCTGTAAGTCTTCCTCCCGTTCTCCAACGCCGAGGAATCGAACCGGTATCGCCAATTCTTCGGCGATGGCCACGACGACCCCTCCTTTTGCCGTCCCATCCAACTTCGTGAGCGCCAATCCCGTGACGCCGATGCTTTCGTGAAATTGGCGGGCCTGTGCCAACGCATTTTGCCCGATGGTGCCGTCGAGGGTCAGCAACACTTCATGCGGGGCCCCGGGCAATTCCCGGTTCACCACCCGTTTCATTTTTTTCAATTCATCCATTAAATTCACTTTCGTATGGAGCCGGCCGGCCGTATCGATCAACACCGCGTCAACGCCCCTGGCCTTCGCGGCCGTCAGCCCATCAAACACCACGGCCGAGGGATCGGCCCCTTGCCGGTGCTTGATCACGTCCACCCCGATCCGCTTGCCCCACGTCTCCAGTTGTTCAACGGCCGCAGCCCGGAAGGTGTCGGCCGCGACAAGAAGCGGGGTGATCCCTTGCTCGCGCAATCGACCGGCCAATTTCGCCACGCTCGTGGTTTTCCCGACGCCATTGACGCCGACCGCCAAGATCACGAACGGCGTGGGGCCTGATCGAATCAACGTTTCGATCGATTCCGACTCGGCCGCGGTCAATATTTCGAACATCGCCCGTTTCAGCTCATGAATCGATTCCCGGGGGTCTCCACCGGCCCGCAGCCGCTCCATGAGACGATCCACGGCTCGAACCCCAACGTCCGCTCCCAATAACGAGGCTTCCAGGTTTTCCAATACCTCAGGATCAAGCCCGCGGCCCATGACCTGCATCAAGGAACGATGGACGCCCCGTCGGGTTTTTTCCAACCCGTCTTGCAGTCGATCAATCCAACCCACGTCGCCCGTGCCCGTCCCCGACGGCCGTTCTCGGGGGTTCGCCGTATTCGATGACGCGAGGAATCGGCACCATCGTTTGCCAAAGTGCGGCTTCTTTCCATCTCATGCGCTGCGCCTCCCGACGGCTTTGCTCATGGTCGTAGCCAACCAGGTGCAGGATTCCATGAATCAGCAATCGAAGAACCTCTTCATCCAAGGAACGTTGCCACGCCTTGGCTTGACGCTTGGCCGTGGGAATCGAAATCACGACGTCCCCCAGCACGGAAGACGCCGCACGCGGAGCTTCCCGATAGGCAAACGCCAACACGTCGGTGGTTCGATCCTGACGTCGATACGTTCGGTTCAACCGTCGCATTCGGGCGTCACCGATGAACCCGATGGAGACGTCGGCTTCGGCCTCGCCCAACCGATGCAGCAGTCTTCTGGTGACGCGACCCAGCGTCACCCGACGAACCGACGCACGCTTCAATGGACAGTAAATGAAGATTGACACGAATACAGAGACCGCACGGCAAGAGAAAGCAGATGGTCCATCCGACCCGAAGGACGACGCCCGTCCCCGACGTCCGGTATCGGGGGTTCGTCACTCATTCGTTGCTCCTGACGCGGCACGTGTGCCCGTTCCATTTCCATGTTGGTTGTAGGCCTTAATAATATCTTGCACCAACCGATGCCGGACCACGTCACTCTCTTGGAAGTACACGAATTTGATCCCCTTGACGTTACGCAGGATTTCCGAAATCTGGATCAACCCGGATGGGCGATCGGGCGGCAAATCGACCTGGGTAATATCGCCGGTCACCACGGCTTTGGAATGAAAACCCAGGCGCGTGAGAAACATCTTCATTTGTTCCGACGTGGCGTTTTGCGCTTCATCCAAAATGACAAAGGCATCGTTCAAGGTACGGCCCCGCATAAACGCCAAGGGAGCCATTTCGATGTCTCCACGCTCAATCAGGCGATTCGCTCGGTCCGCGTCCATCATGGCATACAAGGCGTCATACAAGGGACGCAGATACGGATGGACCTTGGCACTCATGTCACCCGGCAAAAATCCCAGTCGTTCACCGGCCTCAACCGCCGGCCGAGCCAACACAATGTGCCGCACTTCTTTCCTGGTCCACGCCGCAAGGGCCATGGCCATGGCCATGTACGTCTTCCCGGTGCCCGCGGGGCCAATGCCGATGACCAAGTCGTGTCGTTGAATGGCTTCAAGATAAAGCTGTTGAGACGGGGTCTTTGGAACCACCGAGCCTTTCGGGGTGACGATCGGGGCAGGATCGAAAACGGAGGACGTTTCCGGTTGGCTGTTCTCCGACGACTTCAGGGCTCGGGTCACGTCTTCCGGTCGCAACCGACGTCGGCCAATGGTGCGTTCGGCCAATTCACACAGCAGCCGCTCGGCGCGGCCGACCGACTCGGTCCGCCCTTCCAACGTCACTTCATCGCCGCGGGCCGATATTTCCACGTGCAGACTCTCTTCAATCAACCGAAGGTGTAAATCCCGGGGGCCATAAAGGTTGAAGAGATCAACCCCTTCACGAAGTTTGACTTTTCGCACGTGAGATTTTTTCAAGACGGTCTGCGTGCAACGGGATATGCAATCATCCTAACAAAGGGACTCACGCGCCCACAAGAACAAGCGTGATGCGGCGACGCATGACCCGTTTGCGTTGAGGACGTCGAAGGGGGTGGCCACGTCATCCCGTTGCCTTCCGGGGCACCGGCCCGGGACGTGGGTTCCGCTGCCGATGGATCATGCGTCCGGCCATTATCGCTTCTGACACGTCGGACAAAAAAACGAAGATCGCTCGGTCACGACGCGACGGATACGCGCGTGACATCCATTCGGACAGAGCGCCCCCGTTTTCTGGTACACCCGATGGTGCTCCTGAAATTGTCCCGGGCTGCCGTCCGGAGCCACAAAACTCTGAATGGACGAGCCCCCCACGTGAATGGCCTGGACAAGCGTCGCCTGCATTTCGTCAAACAACGTTCCGATTGTTTTCTTCGACAGGTGATGGCCACGGGCGTGGGGATGAATGCCCGACCGAAACAACGTTTCATTGGCGTAGATGTTCCCGATGCCCGCGAGTCGGCGTTGATTCAACAACAGCGCCTTCACCCGACCTCGACAGGATTTGACCAACGTCACAAACTCTGCTTTCGTGACCGTTAACGGATCCGGGCCGAAGCGGCGTTGTTGATAGGCCATCCATGCTTCACGCTCCAGGAGATGGACTCGTCCGAATCGACGGGCATTCCAATACCGTAACTCCGGCTGCCGGCCATTGACCAGTTTCATGACCACGTGTACGTGTTTGTCGCTCGGCACCGACTCGCGCGTGAACAGGAGTAACCCCGTCATTCCCAGTTCTACGATGATAAACCGTTTCTCCTGCCCTCGCTCACAGATGAGCGTCACGCTCTTCCCGTGCCGCTGAACGTCAATCAGGCGAGTGCCTGAATACCAGGATAACGACTCCCTGCCTTGCCGAATGATATCTTCCCGTCCAATCCAGACGTGCTTAATGGTGGCCCCGCGCAAGGCGGCATCCACTTGACGACGAACCACTTCGGCCTCGGGAAGTTCCGGCATGGCGCTCCTTTGGAAAGGAAGGACCTCCTCCGCGTCAAGCTTATCGTAGACGGTCGCAACCCACAAATACCCGAAAGCCACCGCCGGACTCACTCTCCCAGTTGCGCCGACTGCATGAGGACCTTATACTGCCTCCATCATTGGTGATCGTCCTTCAAAGGAAAGTACGGTGCCGACAGCGATGACACGCCACGCCGTGAAAGACGTTCAAGACCGGCTCACCCACGCGAAATGTGCCGTCTGCCGACACAGCCGGTTCGGTATTGACAGCCGGTCAATGAAGGAAGACGGAGAATGGAAGGGCATTTGTCTGAATTGCCATTATCATTTTCCGGTCTACACCGACATGGAGTTTTACCTCCAAACCCAGCCGGACGTTCCCTATCGGCTTAAAGAAATCCCCTGTCCGAATTGCGACGAGCGCGGGGTCTCGCTCGACTTTCGCATTGTCATGTCCGTCCGAGAGTCTTTGTATTTCGTGACGTGTCGAGCGTGTCACCATCCGTTCACGGAACGTTCGTATTTAGAAGTGTTTGAATGATTCCAAAACACGATGGGCGATCATGACTGATTCCTCTTCCTTTCCCCCACCCGATTCTCCCCCTCCCGACCGGACCCGGGACGCGCCCAAAGCCAAGAAACACCTTCACGTCGTTCCTCATGAAGACGAAATGATTGCTCAAGAAATGGCTGAACTCTTCGAAGAAGATCAGGTGACCCACAAACACGGAAGCGCCGAGCCTGAAGGGGATTAGGACGATCCCCTATCCTTTGGGGAACCATGGGATGAACGCGCTGGTCGTGCGTTGATATTCTCGATACGCTTCCCCTCGACTGGCGACGGCTTGTGCTTCGGCCAAAGGAATACCGGTGACTTTCAGTAACGCTCCCATCATGACGACTGGGCCAATCAGCGTCAGCCACCAGTCAGGCCTCCCGATGCTCATCACCACGTAGGCACACCAGTACACGACGTCAAAAAAATAATTCGGATGGCGGGAGTATCGCCACAGCCCTTCTCGACACACCTTGCCGTTGTTGTCCGGATTTCGGCGAAATCGATGTAATTGGTCATCCGCTAAGGATTCTCCACCCACTCCAACGGCCCACACGACGATACCGAGCAGTTCCCACACCGTCCACGTGGCCCCGTGGTTGCCCGCCACAACGAGCAATGGAATGGAAAAGACAAGAATGGCGAAGGCTTGCCCTGAAAAATACAAGAAGAACCAGGTCTCAGCCCGGTCTCCCCATTGTTTACGGAGAACCCGATATCGCTGATCTTCGGAGACGTGCAGAATTCGATTCCTGACGAGATACACCGCTAAGCGGAAGGCATATACCGCCCCCATCGCGGCCAGCACCACCCGATGACTCACCTCCCCGCCGGACGTCAAACCGACGCTCACGGCGACCACGCCAAAGCCCACGCAAAAACCCACGTCCGCCAAGGCGGCATTTCTCCGGACCGAGTGATAATAACCCAGCCACGTTCCCAACATCACGGGTACGGCGATGGTCAACACCCACCCCAGAAGTCCCCAGTCCATGATCTTAGTCGTTACGCTCCACAAACGAAGGATTGCCTCATTGACCCTACTCGTACCCTTGTGTATGGTGAGCCGCTACGTTGGGGGGTAGACTGATGAAAGACCAGGTAATGCAGGCCTACTTGGAAGTCGAGCGTGCCATGCAACGCTATAACGAGGTCCTCAACCACTATGTGATTGCTTTGCAAACAACGGCGGGGTCGGATACCCGAACGCTCGAGCGCATGACCGCGGGAACGAAGGCCATGCGGGACAGTAGTTCCATCTACCTGTCTTATGCCAAATTTGTCGCCTACGGCATGCCGGAGAGCGAAGACCTCATCGAAGATGAGGACTCGGACGATCTTCAAGCCTGATCGCCATCCCGTTGGCTCGCGGGCTCACCCCGGAGTGGGAATGAGAAACGCCGGCGGACATTCATGGTCGGGGCGAGCCGATTTGAACGGCCGACCTCTCGCACCCCAAGCGAGTGCGCTACCAGGCTGCGCCACGCCCCGACAATGATTTCGTGGACTGATCACGGTTGCACTGCTCTTCGACTCAATGAGGATAGGACGTTTGGCCGGTCTTTTGGCTGTAGGAATTCAAGGTGACCAGGATACGTTGGAGTTCGGATCTGATGTGTTGAACCTGACCGGATGGAATCGACGGGTTGGCCTGCTTCTTCCCTCGACGTTGACGCCAGTATCGTTTGAGGCCCGGAATGGTATACCCCTCCTCATAGAGCATGCGTTTAATTTCCAACACGGTTTCAATGGTCTGCTTATCATACACCCGATGCCGCCCCCGACTCTTTTTGGGACGAAGGAAACTGAATTGGGATTCCCAGAAACGAAGCACGGACGGCGCTAATTTCGTCATCGCACTGACTTCGCTGATTTTATAAAACTCCTTGTCTGAGAATTTTCTCTCCATGGATTCCCGGTGCCCTCTTCATAGAGTCACGGGGGGCGTACCACCTCAGGAATTCACTTCTCGCTTGAAGATTTGGCTGGCCCGAAAGGTGACCACCCTCCTTGGCGTGATGGCAATTTCTTCACCGGTTCGAGGATTTCGTCCCTTCCGCTCTCCCTTGGTCTTCACCATGAAGTTCCCAAATCCTGCAATTTTCACCGGTTCGCCTTTGCGCAACGCCTCTTTCACGCAGTCCAGAACAAATTTCACCAGATCCATGGCCTCAGTTTTGGAAACACCAACTTGTTCACAGAGGTGATTGGCTATATCGGCTTTGCGCATCGTCTCTCGTGCCCCGGTGAGTCATTGCCCTTCCCCTCTCATCGTTGAGTTGCAGGTTCAGACGCGGACCGGCACGGAAAATTATCGAGAGTCCGAAGGATTGTCAAGAAAAATTCCCGGCTTCTCTCTCAGCGGTCAACGGCGTGCAGCGTGTCCTTTGACTCGCTTTTCAGCAACTTATACTCAATGCTGTCGGCCAATGCCTGCCAACTGGCTTCTATGATGTTTTCCGACACCCCGACCGTACCCCACGTGCTTTTACGGTCGCCGGATTCAATAAGGACCCTCACCTTTGATCCCGTTCCATGATTGCCTGCCAAGACGCGCACTTTGTAGTCAATGAGTTCGACTTCTCGGAGTTCCGGGTAAAATTTTTCGAGTGCGTTCCGCAAGGCGTTGTCAAGCGCATTGACGGGCCCGTCACCTTCTGCCGCGGTCCGTTCAACAACGTCACCGACCTTGACGGTGATCGTGGCGTTGGTCATCGGCACGTCGTTCGCGCGTCGTTTCTGAACCGTCACCAGCAATTCCAACAGTTCAAACGACGGCTGATGCGTTCCGATGGCTTCCCGAACCATTAACTCAAATGATCCCTCAGCCCCTTCATACTGGTAGCCGTCCCGTTCCAGGTCCTTGAGCTGAGTCAAGACTTCTTGGAGACGCGGATGGTCTTTGGACATGCTGAGCCCAAAACTTTCGATTTTCTGCACCATCCCGCTTCGCCCGGTATGATCGGAAATCAGCACGCGCTGCCGATTCCCGACTGATTCCGGAACAACGTGTTCATAGGTCCGCGCGTTTTTCCGGACGGCGTGGATATGCACGCCGCCCTTATGAGCAAATGCCGCCTCCCCGACGTACGGTTGGCGCTTATTCGGAAGAAGGTTGGCAATTTCCGACACAACGTTTGAGACGTTTCGGAGTTGCCGTAACCGATCACCTCCTAAAACGGACACCTTCATTTTTAATTCAAGATTCGCCAACACGGAACAGAGATTGACGTTCCCGCATCGCTCTCCAATTCCATTAATGGTGCCTTGCACTTGTCGGGCTCCCTGCTGCACGGCGACCAGGGTATTGGCCACCGCCATTTCCGCGTCATTATGCGCGTGAATACCGAGCGGGACCGGACACACCGTTCTGACTCGCTCCCAGATGGATTGAATCTCCCACGGCATGGTGCCACCGTTGGTGTCACAGAGAATAATCCGCTCGGCTCCGCCCTCGGTGGCCGCTCGCAACGTGTCCAACGCATAGTCCGGATCTGCCTTGAATCCGTCAAAAAAGTGTTCGGCGTCGTAAAAGACGCGTTTCCCATGGGCGCGCAAGTACGCAATGGAATCTCGAATCAACTCCACATTTGCGTTCAGGGACGTGCCCAACGCGTCCGTCACGTGCAACGTCCAGCTTTTCCCGAAAATCGTGAGAATCTTGGTTCCTGCAACCAACAGCGCCTGGAGATTGGCATCGGCGTCGGCTGACTGATTGGCTTTTCGGGTCGAACCAAAGGCTACGATTTTCGCGTGTTGAAGCGGAATCGCCCGCATGGCCTGGAAAAACTCGATGTCCCGCGGGTTTGCTCCGGGCCACCCGCCTTCAATGAAATGAACGCCGATTTCGTCCAGTTTCTGAACAATGCGAATTTTATCATCGACCGAAAAACTCACGTCTTCGGCCTGCGCCCCGTCTCGGAGCGTGGTATCGTAGATTTCCAAGAAGGTTTCCATGGTGCTCTGACCCTGTCCCGTTTCCGGCTTTTCTCATCCCCTCTCGCGGGAATCGACGCGGCCACTACGTTAGGCCCCGGTTCTCTTCTTTTGCAAGGATCCTTCAGTGAATCTTATCGGTTTCCCGTGGCGACTCCAACCCAAATTCTTTGTGCAGGGCTTGAACGGCGTTGTCCAAATTCTCCTCATCCAGCACGCAGGAAATCTTAATTTCTGACGTGCTGATCATCATGATGTTCATTTTTTCGCGGGCGAGGGCCTGAAACATCCGCGAGGCAACGCCCGAATGGGATCGCATCCCAACCCCCACGAGTGAGACCTTGGCAATTTTCTCCGTCGTTTCAACCGACCGGGCCCCGATCTCATTCGCCGTCCGTTTGACCAACGCCATCGCCCGCGCTAAATCATTGCGTGGCACCGTAAACGAAATATCCGTCAGTGAATCCTGATGACTCACGTTCTGAATAATCATATCCACCAGGATTGAGGAGCCGGCCACGGCCCCGAATAAATTTGCGGCAATCCCCGGTTGGTCCGGGACGCCCACCACGGTGATCTTGGCCTGGTTGCGGTCGCCCGTCACACCGGACACAACGGCCCGTTCCATGTCCACGTCTTCATGCGTCACCAGTGTGCCTTCTCCCTCTTGAAAACTTGACTTGACTTCTACCGGAACTCTGTATTTCGCTGCAAATTCAACCGAACGCGCTTGCAGGACTTTCGCCCCTAAACTGGACAATTCCAGCATTTCCTCATAAGACAGTTTCGGAATCCGCCTGGCAGCGTGGACCACGTTGGGATCAGCGGTCGATACGCCGTCAACGTCGGTAAAGATCACGCATCGGTCGGCCCGCAACGTGGCGGCCAACGCAACGGCCGTCAGGTCCGACCCCCCTCGTCCCAGCGTGGTGACTTCCGATCGTTCATTGACGCCTTGAAAGCCCGCCACAATCGGAAGCACGCCTTCGGCCAGAGCCCGTCTGACGGGATCGGCCGTCACTTTCGCAATGCGAGCCCGCGTGTGAGAGCTGTTGGTCACGATCCCGACCTGACGCCCCGTAAAGGAACGGGCATTGATTCCACGACTCCGCAGTTTCATCGCCAGCAGGGCAATCGTGACGCGCTCCCCGGAAGATAACAACACGTCAAGTTCGCGGGCATCCGGGTACGGGGTGACGTCATGCGCGAGTCGCCACAAGCGATCCGTTTCCCCACTCATGGCTGATAAGACGACCACGACCTGATTGCCGGCGTGACGGGTCCGTTCGATTAATTCCGCAATGCGGTGAATTCGTTCGACGTTGCCGACGGACGTCCCACCAAATTTTTGGATCAACAGCGCCACGCGTGAATCCCTTCATGGGAAAAGTCCCCCGATACCCAACGTCGGAGATTCCGTTGAATGATTCTCCCGAAGACCCACTCTCATGCCGGCGTGACCACCGTCGCCATGCTCTCCGCTTCCCGTAACACTCAGATTTGGAGCAACGAGCACACGGCATCTCGTGAAGCTTTGACCGTGCGGGTTTTAGGCGAGACGTTCACGGCGCTATCGGGGTCCTTCAATCCATGGCCGGTTAACGTACACACGACGGTCGCCCCCTCCGGCAATCGCCCGGCTCGGCTGTCCTTGGTCAGCCCGGCCACGGAGGCAGCAGAAGCGGGCTCACAAAAGACGCCTTCTTCTTTGGCCAACGCCTGATACGCCGCAAATATTTCTTCATCGGTCACCATCTCCACGGTTCCGGACGATTCCTGCACGGCTTGGAGCGCCAGGGTCCAACTTGCCGGATTGCCGATGCGAATGGCCGTCGCCATGGTGTGAGGATGGTCAATCACGTGACCGCGAACGATCGGCGCCGCTCCTTCGGCTTGAACGCCCATCATCTTCGGGAGTTGCGTGATTTGACCGGCCGTCCGGTACTCCTTGTACCCCTTCCAACAGGCGGAAATATTTCCGGCGTTCCCCACGGGCAAAAAATGATACGAGGGAGAGCGACCCAACTGATCGCAGACTTCCATCGCCGCGGTTTTTTGACCTTCCAACCGAAAGGGGTTGAGGGAATTGACCAGTTCAAATTGTTCTTCGACGCACACGTCCTTGACAATGGACAGGGCCTGGTCAAAATTTCCTTCAATCTGAATCACGGTCGCTCCATGCGCCATGGCTTGCGCGAGTTTGCCCAACGCCACCTTCCCCGCCGGAACCAGGACGTAGACCGGCAACCCGGCGCGTCCCCCATAGGCGGCGGCAGAGGCAGACGTATTGCCGGTTGAGGCACACATCACCGCACGCGCGTGTTTCTCCAAGGCCTTGGTCACTGCTAACGTCATCCCGCGATCCTTGAACGACCCGGTAGGGTTGGTACCTTCGACTTTCAGATACAGGTCCGCTTGGGGACAGATTCGTTTGGCCAGTCGAGTGGCTTGAATCAACGGCGTATTCCCTTCACACAGGCTGATGATCGGGGTCTGATCCGTGACCGGAAGAAACTTTCTGAACGCCTCAATGACTCCGCACCAGGGCGTCATGATTCCTGATCCTCCACGCGGATGAGCGTCATCGGTTGCGAAACAAGAGAAGACAGCCGATTGATGTCTTGCAGCGCGGTTTGCACCGCGTGCTCCGACGCGCGATGCGTCATGATTACCACGGGGACCGTTTGACCTTCTTGTCGACCCTGTTGCAACACGGAAGCGATGCTAATGGAATGATTCCCGAGGATACCGGCGATCTTGGACAGCACCCCCGGCTGATCCGGAACCATACATCGTAAATAATAGCGCGTCGTCAATTCTTCCATTGGGCGAATCCGAATCGGCACTCGGCAATCCATTTGAAACGAAGTCGGCGGGACCCGACCACACGCCCGTTTGCGAACGTTGCGCGCGATGTCAACGACGTCGCTCACGACCGCGCTCCCCGTCGGCAACGAACCCGCCCCTTGCCCGTAAAACATCACGTCACCCACGGCGTCGCCGACAACGTGCATGGCGTTATAGACGCCATGCACCTGGGCCAACGGCGCCATCTTGTCAATCATCGTGGGATGAACGCGGGCCTCGATGTCCCCGTCCCGAAACTTGGCGACACCGAGCAATTTGACCGTCATGCCTAACTCGGCGGCATAGCGAACGTCCAAGGCCGATACTCGTTGAATGCCTTCGGTATACACGTCCTTGACGTTGACGGGGCTTCCATAGGCCAAGCTGACCATAATGGCCAACTTGTGCATGGTATCGATCCCTTCAATATCGAACGTCGGATCCGCCTCTGCATAACCGGCGGCTTGCGCCTGGGCAAGGGCGTCATGGAATTCCCGGCCCTCACGCTTCATCTGCGTCAAAATATAGTTGGACGTGCCGTTCATGATGCCCACGATGGAGAGACAATGATTGGCAACCAGTCCCTCCGTCAGTGAGCGCAGAATGGGAATGCCTCCGCCCACGCTGGCTTCAAATCCCACGTCCACGCCTGCACGATTCGCAGCGGCAAACACCTCCTCGCCATGCACCGCCAGTAACGCCTTATTCGCGGTGACCACGTGTTTCCCTTTGCCGATGGCTTCAAGAACAACGTGTTTGGCAAAATCACACCCACCCACTAATTCCATCACGATATCAACGGCAGGATCATTCATGAGTCCTTCAACGTCGGCACTGAGCACGCCCTCGGGAAGCGCCACGCCACGGTCCGAGGTTACGTCAACGTCCACGATTCGCGTCAAAGACAGAGGGACCCCAACCCGACGGGCGATCAAATCGGCGTTGTCGAAAAGAATCTTGGCCGCCCCGGAGCCGACGGTGCCGAATCCAACCAATCCTATTCCGATTTGCGTTTTCACGTTGATCGCGTCATTGGAACGCGGCCTTGATGCCGCGAACGGCTTGATGGATTCGATGTTCATTTTCCACTAACGCAAAGCGCACGTACTCGTCGCCCCCTTCTCCGAATCCGATTCCCGGCGACACCGCCACGTTGCCTTCACGGAGTAAAAACTTTGAGAATTCAAGAGAGCCCATTCCCGCGTAGGCCGGTGGGATTCGCGCCCACACGAACATCGTGGCCCGCGGATAATCGACCTCCCAGCCGATCCGATTGAGCCCGGAAACCAGGACGTTCCGGCGGCATTCATATCGATTCACGATGGTCTTGACGCAATCTTGCGGCCCATTGAGCGCGATGATGCTGGCAATTTGAATCGGCTGAAACATTCCGTAATCCAGATAACTTTTGATCTTGGTCAAGGCTCCGATGACGGCGCGATTCCCCACGCAGAACCCGACTCGCCACCCGGGCATGTTGTAACTTTTGGAGAGCGAGTAAAATTCCACGCCGATGTCTTTCGCCTCAGGCACTTGTAATAAACTGGGCGCCCGATAGCCATCAAACACAATATCCGCGTACGCCAGATCATGGATGACGTACACGTGACGTTCGCGGGCAAACTCGACGACGTTTTTGAAAAACTCTAGATCCACGACGCTCGTGGTCGGGTTATGGGGAAAATTGAGAATCAAGGCTTTGGGTCTCGGCTGGCTTTGTCGATAGGCCCGGGTCAGATTTTCAAAGAAATCGCCAGTCGATCCAAGTTCCACCCCTCGCACGTCTCCCCCTGCAATCACCACGCTGTACATGTGAATGGGATACGTTGGCGTCGGGGTCAACACCACGTCACCCGGACTCAACATCGCCAGCACCAAATGCGCCAAGCCTTCTTTGACTCCCAACACCACGATGGCCTCGGTCTCCGGATCAATCTCCACGTTATATTGTCGCCCGTACCAATGCGCAATGGCATGTCGGAGCTTTGTGATCCCACGAGAAGCCGAGTATCGATGATTGCGTCCTTTTTGGGACGCCTCAACTAATTTCTCGACAATATGGGGGGGCGTGGCTTGGTCCGGATTCCCCATGCCAAAGTCAATGATATCCTCACCACGACGGCGTGCGTCCGCTTTGAGATTTTGGACCTGACTAAAGACGTAGGCAGGGAGGCGTTGAATGCGAAAGAAGGGTTCCATCGTGCAGAACGTCGATCGTGTTCTGATGAGAGGGGAAACCGTTTATGCCCTGAACGATCCATCAGGGCAGTGCGATTATTGTAGTAGAGGTCGGAAAACCAGTCAATGAACGTCTTTGTTTTTTCAGCTTTTTTAGACACCAAGGACTTGGCGGCGGGGCTGATGCCGATCCGGTTTCATTGCGACACGTTGCCTGTTTTGCCATAATGACGGACGCGTTCGGTAAGCCCTCAACCGCCTCCATTCTCCTCTGCTGAACGGAAAGATATGGCTCGACTCGGCGTCAATATTGACCACGTGGCCACCCTCCGACAAGCGAGAGGCGGCTATGAGCCGGATCCCATCGCCGCCGCCGTGCTCGCGGATCTCGGAGGGAGCGACGGCGTGGTCGTTCATCTGCGCGAAGACCGTCGACACATTCAGGAACGAGACCTGACCCTGCTTCGTGACGTTGTCCGTTCTTCTCTCAATTTGGAAATGGCCGCGGAAGAATCCACGGCGAACATCGCGTTGCACGTCCGACCCGACAAAGTCACGCTTGTACCGGAACGACGACAGGAATTAACCACGGAGGGCGGACTGGCGGTCACGCAACACCACGACCGACTCACGCACGTGATTCGCCATTTCCACGACGCCGGGATTCCGGTCAGTTTGTTCATCGATCCGGACCTGACGCAAATCCACGCCGCCCGCAACGTCGAGGCCGATGCCGTTGAGCTGCACACGGGCAACTATGCCAATAGCCGTCAGCCACAAGACGTCCACGAGGCAGTCGCAGCATTGATTCAGGGAGCCCAATTGGCTCAGACGTTAGGATTGGAGGTCAATGCCGGTCACGGCTTGACCTATCACAATATCCAACGGCTGACGGCAATCGATGAAATTGTGGAATTCAACGTCGGCCACAGCATTATTTCCCGTGCCGTGTTCGTCGGTCTCCAACGAGCGGTCAGGGAAATGAGAGCCCTCATTCCCCTATCTTCCGGACGGTAGCGATACCACGCGTTTGCGCTGATGTCATGAAAATTGTCACCGCCAACCAGATGAGAGAACTCGATCGTCGCACGATCCAAGAAGCGGGCATTCAGGGAAAGATCTTGATGGAACGAGCGGGTTCCGGCGTGGTTTCAGCCATGGAACGGACCTTTGGCGCCATGCGGGGACGAACCGTCACCGTCTTCTGTGGGAAAGGAAACAATGGCGGAGATGGATTCGTGGTTGCCAGACTCTTGCACCGTAAGCGCTGCAACGTCCGGGTCTGTCTGCTCGCTCACCCCAAAGACCTGACCGGTGACGCCAAATTGATGTATCAGCGGTTCGTCAAGGGAGCCGGCAAGTCCAAAGTCGTCACGGCTTCTTCTCTCGATCAAATGGCCCAATTGGTGCGGAACAACGATTTTCTCGTGGACGCCCTTTTGGGAACAGGGACTTCTTCCCTGATCGCTGACCCGTACCAAGGGGCGATCACGACCATGAACGACTCGGATGCTCCAACCATTGCGATCGACGTGCCTTCAGGCATTCAGACGGATAGCGGAGCGACGTTAGGAACGGCCGTTCACGCCAGCTTGACCGTGACAATCGGGGCTCCAAAGCTTGGGCTTTTTCTGGGGCAGGGCATTGACCACGTCGGCAAGGTTCAGTACGCGGACATCGGCCTTCCCCCTCAATACGTTGAAGAAATGAGCCTTCCTCTTGATTTGTTGACTCCTGCGACTCTTCGGCATTGGCTGCCGACGCGCAAGGCTTCTTCACACAAAGGAACCTTTGGTCACGTCGGCATCATCGCAGGCTCACCCGGGAAAAGCGGGGCGGCCGTCCTGGCAGCCAAAGCCGCCCTGCGAGCAGGAGCCGGGCTTGTCACCGTCGCCACGCCAACCAGTGTCCACGCCTGCCTCGAATCACGCATTCTGGAAGTCATGACCACGCCGCTCCCTGAAACGCAAGACCATACGCTTTCGCGACAAGCCCTGCCTGAACTTCAAACCTTTATGCAATCCCGCACTGCGATTGGCCTTGGCCCAGGACTTTCGACTCAAGCTGAAACCGCTGACGTGGTACGAACCTTGATCTCACGCTGTGAACGCCCCAGCGTCATTGATGCCGACGCCTTGAATGCCTTGGCTGGCCATACGAGTCTTCTGCGTTCATGCCTGATTCCTCCGATTTTGACCCCACACCCTGGCGAAATGGCTCGACTGTTCGGTGAGTCGTCAACGGCAACCATCAACCAGAACCGATTAGGGATTGCGCAAGATTTTGCACGAACCCACGCCAGTATTGTCGTCCTCAAGGGAGCTCGAACGATTGTGGCAAACCCCGATGGACAAGCCTCAATCTCACCAACGGGAAACCCCGGCATGGCCACGGCTGGAACGGGAGACGTGCTCACCGGGGTCATTGCCGGTTTTCTTGCTCAAGGCGTCTCACCCTGGGAAGCCGCTCAATGCGGCGTTTACCTCCACGGATTCGCGGGAGATCTCGCTGCGAAAGAGTTGGGATATCCAAGTCTGATGGCGAGTGACCTTTTTCACTATTTTCCTCAGGCTATGAGACACCTACTTCTGTCCGGAAACCCTGACAATGAATACGCTTTTCTCGGACCAGATGGCCCGTAAACCAAAAAACCCCTGGACGATTCAGTTGACTTCCCGTTCGCAAACGGAGAGATTGGGGGCCATCATCGGACGTCGTCTTCAGAAGGGCGAGATCATTGCCCTCATGGGTGAGTTGGGCACTGGAAAAACGACTCTCGTCCGTGGTCTTGCGGTTGGCGCGGGGCTGCCGTCCCACGTCGTCAGTAGCCCCACCTTTACCTGTATTCAAGAATACGTCGGACCCATTGCCCTCGCTCACGTTGACTTGTATCGATTCGACGACCCTCGGAACATCGATGACACGGGATTAGCCGATTATCTGAACGGACGTTTTGTGGTCATCCTTGAATGGGCCGACCGACTGCCAGCCGACTGGTTGCCCAACGACTACCTTTCCGTCCATTTAACTCATACGGGAAAATATCGTCGTCGAGCCAGGGTTCAAGCGTTTGGAACTCGCAGTCGGGATCTCCTTCACACGATACAGTCGGCCTTTGGATAAATCATGACCATGTATTGACTGCTGCAATGAAGACGGACCCGTCCGGAGCGAAGAGCACCGGCATCCTGAAACGAAATGGGGCTGCATTTCAACGCGGCGGTGCGTGGTTCGGTACGTTTTCAAAAAGGTGACTCATGGCGCAATCAGAACTTACGCCATTGATGAAACAATACTGGGATATCAAGCGGAACTATTCTGAGGCGATCGTCTTTTTTCGAGTGGGCGACTTTTATGAGATGTTTTTTGAAGACGCCAAAAAGGCCTCTGCCATTCTCAACATTGCCCTGACGACCAGGGACAAGCACAGCTCACGTCCCGTTCCTCTCTGCGGGGTGCCCTATCATGCCGCCACAAGCTACATTTCCAGATTGTTGAAGTCGGGGAAAACCGTTGCGCTCTGCGAACAAGTGGAAGACCCCAAATCGGCAAAAGGGCTGGTCCGACGAGAGGTCGTCCGATTGTACACGCCAGGCACGGTATTTGACGCTGACTTGCTTGACGCCAAAGAGGCCAACTTTCTTGCTGCCTTATCAATCAAACCGGGGGCTGCCACGGCACCGACCCACTTCGGTCTTGCTGCCATTGATCTTTCAACCGGACAATTTCTCATTTCCGAATTTTCCGGTGACCGGGCTCAGGAGGACATGGTGGATGAACTCATTCGCCTTGCTCCTCAAGAAGCGATCATTCCAGAGCGAACCGAAGCGATTGTCGTCGATTTTCCAACTCTCTTAGCTCCTCTTCGATTGCCTCGCGTGACGGAACAGCCTTCCGTCTATTTTGACGTGCAGGCTTCGCAAGCCCTGCTCACGTCTCATTTTCATGTGGACCAGGTGGACGATCTGGGACTCACGCACTCCGGTCCAGGCGTCCAGGCAGGTGGGAGTCTTTTGCGTTACCTGACGGATACGCAACCCACCTTGACTCACCAACACATTCAAAAACCGGAAATACGCGAATCCGATCGTGAAATGCACCTGGACGCCATGACGATTCGCAACCTGGAACTGATTCAAGCATTGAATCCTGACCAAAAAAACTCCACGTTGTTGTTCATCCTTGATCAAACGGTCACGGCTATGGGCAGCCGCCTGTTACGTCAATGGATCGTTCGCCCTCTTATTGAAAAAGAAGCCATTCAACGGCGTCTCAGGGCGGTTTCCACGTTCGTGGATAATCTGAAGTTGCGGATGGACGTTCGTGCGTTATTAAAAGACCTGTCTGACTTTGAGCGATTATGCAGCCGCGTGGGGATGGGGACGGCAACGCCACGCGAGGTTCTGTCCCTACAAGAATCGCTGCACATTCTGCCCCGGTTGTTTCTTCTGTTAGATGGATGTTCCGACCCTCTTTTCACCTCCCTGGTGCAGCGTTGGGATTCCCTGTCGGATATCACTTCCCTTATTGACGCTTCCATTGATCCCGATGCACCAGCCTCCGCTAAAGAGGGGGCCATCTTCAAACCCGGGTACAATCCCGCCATTGATGAACTACGGACCATTACGCGAGACGGGACTCAGTGGTTGACCGATTTAGAGCAACGGGAGCGAGCGAATACCGGGATTAACTCTTTGAAAATTAAATACAATCAGATTATCGGGTACTATTTTGAAGTGACCGAAGCCAATCTGGCACAAGTGCCTGAACATTTTCGACGAAAACAAACACTGACTCATGCCGAACGATATACCACGGACGACCTTCAAGCGATCGAGGACCAGATTTCCGGCGCTACGGTGAAATTACGACATCTGGAGTACGAATGTTTTCAAACCGTTCTCAAAAATCTGTCCGCTCACGTTTTCCGCGTTCAAAAAATGGCCAAGCTTCTGTCTCTTCTCGACGTTCTGGCAAATTTTGCCGAGATCGCATGCGCGAATCGGTACGTCCAACCTGACATTCACGACGGAGGCGTGCTTTTCATAAAAGATGGACGGCATCCGGTGGTTGAACAATTTGATTTACCAGACGGATTCGTTCCCAACGATTCCTACCTCGACTTTGACGCCCACCGGTTATTACTGATTACCGGCCCCAACATGGCTGGAAAAAGTACGTTTCTGCGGCAGACCGGGTTGATTGCACTCATGGCCCATATCGGCTGTTTCGTTCCTGCTTCAGAAGCTACAATCGGTTTGATTGATAGAATTTTTACCAGAGTGGGGGCCTCCGACAATTTAACCCTCGGGTTGAGTACCTTTATGGTCGAAATGTCGGAAACCGCAAAAATTTTACATGGAGCCACGGCGAGCAGTCTGATTCTGCTTGATGAAATAGGAAGGGGAACCAGCACGTACGATGGGTTAAGTCTGGCTTGGGCCATCGCCGAATATATTCAAGATCGACGCATACTCGGATGCCGAACGCTTTTTGCCACGCATTACCATGAAATGACGGATTTGGAAAACCTTCGGGAAGGTATTCAAAACCTGACCTGTACGGTGAAAGAGGAAAAAAATCAGGTCATCTTCTTAAGAAAGATTCAACCAGGAAAAGCCGACCGTAGTTATGGAATCCACGTGGGGAAACTCGCGGGGTTACCGTCGGCCATTATTGCGCGAGCGGAAAACGTTTTAGCCCAGTTGGAGCGAGGGTCTTCTGCTGAAAACCTGAACAAACGTCATGATGACTCCCAACAGGATCACGCCACTTCCTCATTACCCCAACCGCATCCGGTCATTGAAGAAATCAAACAATTAGAACTTTTTGCTATGACGCCTCTTGAGGCGTTAAATCGATTGGCAGAAATTCAAAAACGTGTTGATCCTCAATAAAAAAAGGGCAGAACTCTCTCACAAGTTCTGCCCTTTTTCTTTTTCACCGAAAACGATTACGTTATTGCAACAACCCTCCAAATTTTCCAGACTCGGTTCCTCTGGATTTATGAGGACTTTGATTGGAATTGGGAATAAATCCCGAAATCGGTCCCTTCCCCGGGACCATCACGTCATACTGCATCTTTTTGTTCTGTGCCCAATGGTTGTTGTCAATCGATTGCACGACGCTGATCGCCCTCAGACTATGAATGCTTCGTGGTTTGTCCGGAGTTCCCGCCACTTCCTTAATCTCTTTTACTGAGGACACGACGCGATGATTCTGGTCAGTCTCTTTCACGACGACTTCAACCAGCGTGTATTTGGAGGGCTGAGTCCCAGCCATGACGGCTTGGCTGTGGGAGTCTTTCCCCAATGATTTGAGTTTCCCCCACACCTCATCATTCGCAGCGTACACTTTCAGATTTTTTCCCGGGAAATACTTCTGCCAATAATAACCGCTTTCCGCGTTCCCTCCAAAAACTGCTACATTGATCCACGCCGCCTTTTCATAAGGATCCACAACGGCCACTCGACCATGAAGAGTCGTAGGTTTGCTCAGGTCTCCCCATTCAAACCTTTCTTGGAATGCTTCAATGGCAAATGCACTGGAGGCCAAGCAACTCACCAAGGTCACGACAGCAAACACTGTCAACCCCGATTTACAACGTTTCATGATTCCTTCCTCCCTATGATTTAATAAAAAAGCTTCTGAAAAGTTTTCAATAACGTCGGTTTTCTTCAAAAAACAATCGTTACTCGCCCGCCATCACTTTGAAACCCGTGACCGTATTCCCGTCAAGTTGGACTTCCATGGCCACCAGCTTTTGCGACGCATCCGTCAGTTGCTTCATCAACGCGGAATCTTTTACACGCAGACGAACCGTGGTTTGTGGATTGTACCACCCCGCGTACGGGTTGTTTCTGTCTTCCCCACCTTGATACCCCCACGCACAGCAGGCGTACAACGGATCAGGAATCGCCACGTTCCGGTCGTCTGAAGCACGACCAAGCGGGTCACCGGTTTCCCCAGGGTTGCTGGTATTCCAATATTGAATCCCAAAGAGAATCTCTCCATCTGGATTGTCCGCCCAATGAGCATACACCCTACCTTGTAAACTCGATGGCGCGGTACCCTTAAGTTTCATGGACCCGATGCTCGAAACCTCGTCCGGATTCCCCGTACACTTTTTGTTGCTGGAACAGGGGCCCTTCTGGGCATCTGCCAGACCGATGAACCCCACCGTCAGCAGACCTACAGCCATCAACCCCACTAATGCCCCACGGAAAAATGACTTCTTCATTTCCCCCTCCTTTACTTAGGATGACATAATAAAAGATAACAACTCTTGCTTTTTAACCAAAACGTTTTGTGATTGCAACGATATTCTTTCCTGTATTCCCCATGGCACTTCTTTCAGAGCGGCTCATGCTACCCATCCCATTCCATGTTGTCAAGAGGCTTTCCCTTAAAATTGGTCCGATTTTTATGGTTTCGACGCGAGCCCTCCCTGAAAGGCCTCCTGATTCACCGCTCCCAGGGCCGTCACCGCCATAGAATCAAAAGCCAAGAGTTTGTGGCTTAATTCTTGAACGTCTTGTGCGGAAACTCGATCAATCTCGGAGGCGAGTTCCCGGAGTGGGACGTCTCGACCTTGAAAGAGTTCATCTTTGGCTAATTTATTCATTCGTCCATAGGTCCCCTCCAACTCCAACATTATCGTGCCTTTTAATTGGTTTTTGGTCCGCTCTAATTCCTTTGGGGCCGGCCCACGGTTGTGTAATTTTTTAACTTCTCGACAAACCACGTCAACGACGGAAGGACTTTCTTTTGCCCCGCTGGCCGCATAGACGGTCAACAACCCCACGTCGGAAAAGCTCGATAATTGTGAATAGATCGTATAAGCCAAGCCGCGCTTCTCCCGAACTTCCTGAAAGAGTCGGGAACTCACGCCGCCTCCCAGGAGGGCGTTCAGCGTATGCGCCACGTAGCGGACGGGATGAGCCACGGGAAGCCCCTTAAACCCTAAACACACGTGAGTTTGCTCCAACTGTTTTTGATGCACCAGGGTTCCGCCCCGCACTTGAGGCGGTTTCTGCCGACGCACGCCGTTTCGTTCAGCCCCGACGGGATTCCACTTCCCAAAAGCTGCGTTTAATCGAGTCATGAGTTCCTTCACCTGAAAATTCCCCGCGACCGCTATCACGGTTTTCGCCGGGCGATATTGCTCATTCAGATATTGAAGGACATCCCTGCGTTGAATGCGCTTCACGGTGGCCTGAGCCCCTGCGATCGACCGCCCCAATGGATGGCCCCGTAACACCTGCTTGGCATGCAATTCGTGAATAAACTCTTCCGGATCATCGCGAATCGCTCTGATCTCTTCTAAGACGACCTGTTTTTCTCGTTCGATTTCCTTGCGATCAAAACGGGAGTGATAGAACAAATCAGCCAACAAGCCGACGGCTTGTCCGATGTGTTGATCTAACACTCTGACGAACAGCGTGGTGGTTTCATGAGTGGTAAAGGCATTCATCTCTCCGCCTAAGCTATCGATTTCTTGGGAAATTTGCGTGGCGGACCGACAACGAGTGCCTTTGAACATCATGTGCTCAAGGAAGTGGGCGAGACCTTTCTGATGAGGACCTTCATCCCTCGTCCCGACGTGTTCCCAGACCCCAATCGCTACGGACTTCAGTGACGGCATCCGTTCCAAAACCACTCGAATGCCGTTATCAAGGAAGAATTTACGCATCACGGTAACTGGCCGGATACCCGAATGAGAGCGGCCGACGCACAATCCAGAGAGGACAAGAGGCTCCATCTCTCTGAAGATTTTGCATGCAAGCCTCGTGAAGGATGGAGAGGCTGATGATCTAGGATGCCGCCGGAGGCTGGTCCGAATCCTGTAAGGCCTCTTTCCGGCTGAGACGAATTTTTCCTTGCCTGTCGACTTCCAGGACTTTGACCAAGATTTCTTCCCCTTCAGCCAGTTCATCAGTCACGGATTTGACCCGATGATGGGCTAACTGTGAAATATGCACTAACCCGTCGACATTAGGCAAAATCTCCACAAACGCGCCGAAATCGACGATTTTTCTGACGGTCCCCAGGTAGGTCTTGCCCACTTCCACTTCTTCCGTCAACCGGTTGATCCTGTCAATCGCCTGATTGACCGAGGCCTCATCCACGGCGGCAATCGTCACCTGACCCGAATCATCGACGTTCACCTTCACCCCGCATTCCGCAATGATGCCGCGAATGACCTTCCCGCCCGGTCCGATCACGTCCCGAATTTTATCGGGTTTGATTTGCAGCGTAAAAATTCTCGGCGCATAGGGCGCAAGGGAATCCCGTGGAGACGAGAGAGATTCTTGCATTTTTTCCAAAACGTGGAGGCGTCCCACGCGGGCTTGGTCAAGGGCTTCTCGCATCAAATGAGTCGTGATTCCCTCAATTTTAATATCCATTTGAAGAGCCGTCACCCCGTCTCGCGTCCCCGTCACCTTGAAATCCATGTCTCCCAGATGATCTTCCAATCCGAGAATATCGGACAAAATCAGGACCCGATCTCCCTCTTTGATGAGTCCCATGGCAATACCCGCCACCGGTTCTTTAATGGGCACCCCGGCATCCATCAAGGCCAACGTCCCCCCACAGACCGTGGCCATGGAAGAAGAGCCATTGGATTCTAAAATATCCGACACAATCCGAATGGTATAGGGAAACGTCTCTTTGTCGGGCAGGATGGATTGGAGCGCGCGCGCCGCCAGTTTTCCGTGCCCCACTTCGCGTCGCCCAGGGGAACGCAAGGGTCGGGTTTCGCCGACGCTAAAGGGGGGAAAATTATAATGGAGCATAAAGGTGCGGAAATATTCGCCCTCCAAGGCATCAATTCGTTGTTCATCTTCCGAGGTCCCGAGCGTCACCACGGCCAGACTTTGGGTTTCACCTCGGGTAAACAGGGCAGAGCCATGGGTTCGCGGCAAAATGCCGGTCTCACAGCTAATCGGACGAATATCGCAGGGACCTCGGCCATCGGCTCGGGTTTTCTTTTCCAGAATCATATTGCGGACTTCATGATATTCTAACTCATGATAGATCTGCCGAACGTGCCGATTGCGCGTCGGATCCTCATCTCCCAGCGTGACAAGCGCCTCGGCAAGTATCTGGTCCAGCCGCTCTTGTCGTTCGGTTTTACCGGGGATGAGGACGGCTTCCTTGATTGGGGCGGCCACGAACTGTTTCACCTGATTGTGCAACTCGTCGCTCACCGGTTCGGCTTCCACGACCCGCTTGGGACGCCCCACCGTTTCCTGTAACTCCACAATTTTCGAGACAATCTTCTTGATTTCCGAATGAGCCAACTCCAACGCCTCAAGCAACGTGGACTCGGAGACCACCCTCGCCCCGGCTTCCACCATCAAGATGGCGTCCCGTGTGCCGGCGACAACGAGATCAAGTTCGCTGTTCTCAAGTTCCTGCATAGTGGGATTGATCACAAAGCGGCCTTCGACTCGTCCGATTCGGATGCCGGCTAAAGGACCGCCAAACGGAACATCTGAAATCGCTAAGGCCGCGGATGCCGCCGTGATACCCAAAATATCCGAGGTCATTGATCGATCAACGGAGAGGACCGACACGATCACTTGGGTCTCATAATAAAACCCGTCCGGAATCAAAGGACGAATCGGACGGTCAATCAGTCGACTCGTTAAGGTTTCTTTTTCAGACGGAGCCCCTTCTCGCTTAAAATACCCTCCGGGAATTTTTCCGGCCGAATAGGCTTTTTCCTGATAATTGACCGTGAGGGGCAAAAAATCCACATCCGGCTTCAACGTCTTGGAAGCCACTGCCGTTGCCAAGATCACGGTATCACCATAGGAGGCCAACACGGCCCCATCGGCCAGCTTAGCCATCCGACCCGTTTCCAGTCGCATCCTGCGTTTTGCTACGTCAAATTCAACTGCATGCACCATGTATGTTTCTCCTTTTCGCCTGCCTTCTCTTGAACCCTTGAGACGCGAGGCTATTTTCTCAATCCTAATTTTCCGAGAATTGCGCGATATCGATCGACGTTCTTTCGATGCAAATAATCCAACAAGCGTCGGCGTCGGCTCACCATTTTCAACAATCCGTGCCGCGAATGATGGTCTTTTTTATGTGTCCGCAAATGGTCCGTCAGGTAGTTGATGCGGTTCGTCAACAAAGCAATTTGCACCTCTGACGAACCCGTGTCCCGTTCATGACGTTGATGTCGATTCACGAGCGTTGACGTTTCTTCTTTGACCGCTGCCATACCCAGGCCTCCTTCGTTTGTCGGGGACACATCATGACACCCCTGAATTCTGTGTTACGCGTTCTCTCCAAATACTTTGATCATCTGCAATTGATTCACCGACGACTGAAGCGAGGGCAACGACGCCTTCGACGGCCTCCATTGGCCAAGGGCCAGTAACCGTCCTCTGCCGTCTTTCACTCGAACAGACGTTCCCGTGGGCACGTCACCGGCCGCGGGTGGCAACCAAACGCCAGAGTTCGGTAAAACCCCGCCATTGAGAACCTTCGGCACCACGTCGGAATCCACGATGACGGCCGGAAGATGAGCTAAGGCTTCATCAAGGCTGAGGGAAGAACCCGGGCGTGGCACGAATCCGCCCCCGTTGACGAGGTCGGAAAGCGCCAACGCCTGGTCCACGTGCAACGGCCCTACTCGCACTCGAGTCAATCGACCCAGATGTCCTCCCACGCCTAATCGTTGTCCGATATCCGCACAAATGGTTCGAATGTAGGTGCCTTTGGAACATCGAATCCGAAGGGCGACGGACGGCAAGTCAAGAGCCGTGACCGCTATCTCATAAATGGTAATGGAGCGAGCCTGGCGGTCAAGGGTTTTTCCTGCACGTGCCGCTTTGTACAGAGGTTGCCCATTCATCTTGACGGCGGAATACATGGGGGGCACTTGTTGCCGGACACCGCGAAATTCTTTAATGACCGTACACACGGACTCAGGATGAAGTCCCTCAATCGGCACGGTCCGTATGATTTCCCCGGTGGCATCCTGGGTTGTGGTCTCTTGTCCAAGCCGCAACACCGCCTGGTATTCCTTATCCCAATGGACCAGAAATTCCGAGAGTCGCGTTCCTTTGCCAATCAACAACGGAAGAACACCGGTGGCAGCCGGGTCCAAGGTGCCGGCGTGCCCTACTTTGCGCCCTTGAAGCAGACCACGGACTTTGGCCACGACATCATGGGACGTCCAGCCCGCCGGCTTCAAGACGTTCAGCACTCCGTGTGAAAAAACCGGAGGGGCTTCTCTCACGGGGACAACACAATCGAAAAGCTCAGCCATCATGCGTTCCGCTGCCCCCCGGACGCGCCATCGGCGTGGGCCTCGCGCGCCGCCCCATACTCAACAACCGGCAGCACGTCATCAAGCAGTCGTTCAATCTTTGCCGCTCGAGACCCGCTCACGTCGAACCAGAAGGTCACCTCCGGTGTATAGCGTAAATCCAACCGTCGGCCTAATTCCGATCGGACAAACCCCGACGCGCCTCTCAATGTTTTCAAAACGGCTTCGGCTTTCGCATCTTGTCCCAACAGGGAAACGTACACTCGCGCATGATGCAGATCATTATTCATCTCGACGTCGGTCACGGTGACGCATTGCAGTCGCGGGTCCTTACATTTTCTGGCAAGAATGTCTGCGACTTCCATTCGAATTTGATCCGCCACTCTGACCGACCGTTTAGACTGCGGCTTTGACACCACGCCCTCTTCTGATTCCCTACAGGAGTTCTATACGAAAATTGAGCAACTCCAAGGCGGGAGTAGCCCGAACCAGATTGATTGATTGATCAAGCACCCGGTTCACGTGACTCGACTCATTGGCAATACACGCAATGCCCAACACCGACCGTTGCCAGAGATCATGACCGTCCAGTTCAGCCACTGAAACCTTGAACGTCCGGCACAAGCGCGCCTTCAGGCCGGACAGAATTTGACGTTTGGCTTTGAGCGAATGCCCTTCGGGAAAATGCACTTCTATTCGACACACCCCCACGACCATCGGTTCGTATCAGGACGGCAACCTCGCGTCTACGCCACGTCGCGCCAAGCCACGCTCAATTCCGCGCTACAGTTTGGCCGCCTCTTTATCGAAAACATACGCCTCAATGACGTCACCCACTTGAACGTCGTGAAAATTTTCAACGCCGATGCCGCATTCATACCCCTGTTGAACCTCTCGCACGTCATCTTTGAATCGCCGCAAGGAACCCAGTTTTCCTTCATAGACGACGACGTTGTCGCGCACGACCCGCACCCCTTCACTGGCCCGGGCAATGTGTCCGTCATGAACGTAACAACCGGCAATCCGGCCGATTTTGGGGACGGTAAAGATTTGTCGCACTTCGGCCCGCCCCAACACGCGCTCAGTCAAGGTCGGATCAAGCAGCCCTTCCGCGGCGGCTTTGACGTCGGCAATCGCATTATAAATCACGGTATGCAGTCGGATCCGAACGCCTTCACGTTCCGCCAGGGCCGACGCTTTGGGTTCAGGACGAACGTGAAACCCGATGACCAATGCCCGTGACGCAGACGCCAAAAGCACGTCCGATTCGGTGATCCCGCCCACGCCCTTATGAATAACCTGCAACGTGACGGTATTCGATGCGATGTTTTGAATCGATTCGCACAGCGCCCCCACCGAACCCTGGGCATCGGCTTTCACCAAAACCAACAATTCTTTTTTGTCCGGCTCCCGGCCTTGAGAAAACAGATCGTCCATTGTCAACCGGCTGACTCCGGCCCCCAGCTCGGTGGTCCGGATTTTTTGGAGTCGGGACGCCGCAATCTCTCTGGCCCTCCGTTCATCATTGACCACCACAAATTGATCGCCGGCAGCCGGCAATCCTAAGAATCCAATCACCTCAACGGGTTGAGAAGGCCCGGCTTCACGGACTTTCTGCCCGTCGTGGGAAACCATCGCCCGTACCCGACCACTGGTCGCACCAGCCACGAACGTGGCCCCGACGTTCACGATCCCGCTTTGGACTAAAACGGTTGCGACGGGACCACGACCCCGGTCCAATTTGGCCTCCAAGACGACGCCACGCGCAGTCTGGGCCACGTCAGATCGTAACTCCATGACCTCGGCTTGCAGCAACACCATCTCCAATAACGTATCAAGCCCACGCTGTTCTTTGGCCGACACTTCCACGTAAATCGTGTGTCCGCCCCAGGATTCAGGAATAAGGCCCCGTTCCGAAAGACTCTGTTTGACGCGGTCAACGTTCGCTCCCGGTTTATCGATTTTGTTGATCGCCACCAGGACCGGCACGTTGGCCGCCTGCGCGTGATTGGCCGCTTCAAGCGTTTGCGGCATCACGCCGTCATCGGCGGCAACGACCAGGACCACAATATCGGTGACTTGTGCGCCACGCGCCCTCATGGCCGTAAACGCTTCATGGCCGGGCGTATCAAGAAACGTCAGGCCGTGCTCTCGCACCTTCACGGAGTAGGCTCCGATATGTTGCGTGATGCCGCCCGCTTCCTGATCCGTCACGTTGGTCCGGCGAATGGCGTCAAGCAACGACGTTTTCCCATGATCGACGTGCCCCATAATGGTGACAACCGGAGCGCGAGACACGAGTTGCGGCTCGGGCCCAGACCCCAGCACTTCTTCCAAGAGATCGTCAGCCTCTTTCTCAGCCTGAACCTCCACTTGAATCCCGACGCCTTCAGCAATCAGAGTGCCCGCGTCCAGATCCATCCGTTGATTCAGCGTAAGCCCGACCCCCATTTCCATCAATTTCCGAATGACTTCCGTGGCGCGGAGCCCCAGGTGTTCCGCAAATTCCTTCACGGTCATCCCCGACGACAGTTTGACGATCTTTCTTCGGGGTTTCGTGATTTCAGTCGGGGTGGAAGACGGAACGTGGCGCACGCGTTCTTCCCGTCTGAGGGTGGGAAGGGGACGCAGATCCTGCCAACGTGCCGCGTCTTCGTATCGTGCAGCAAACAAATTCTCATTTCTCGATTTTCCACCTTTCAGAATTTTTTTCGGCTTCGCCTCACCCGTCCCCTTCTTTTCGTCAACAACCGCTTTTTCTTTTTCCGGACGCGTCACGGCCGGCTCTACGGCGACGGGAGAAGGCGTTCCGTCAACGGAGGGTAACGCGTCCGAAGGCGGCGGCTCCGCGGGTCGTTCCTGAGTCACCGCCGCCGCTTGCGGTCCGTTTTCCGGAGAAGGCACTTCAGCCGTCAAGGCACTCGTCTCAGGCTGAGGGTCAACGTCTTCTTTTCGTCGTTTGATTAAAATCCGTTTCTTTTCCGGTTTAGAAACCTCTTCTGTGACCGTCTTTGATTCATCCTTGGCCTTGGTCTCGCCGCGGCTTTTGGGCGTCCGGGACGGGGATTTTTTTGCGGGTTTCAACGAACCGGATCGCTTCCGTGGAATCGTGGCCGCAACCGGTTTTTCAGCAAGCACCTTGAGAGCTTTCTGCACCTGCTCCTCACTCAAGCTATTGACGGGGGACGAGACCGCAATCCCGATGTTCACCAGTTCGGGAATCAACACCCGACTTTCCCTGCCCAACTTCTTGGCTAATTCATGCACTCTCATCGTGGGGCACACCCTTACGAGGAAATCTCTTGGGACTCCACGGTTTCTCCGGAGACCACGGCGGGCGTCTCTTCCGACGCACGTTCGCCTTCCGCGTCCGACGGCGTGTCTCTTGGGGCGTCATGTGCGAGTTGCGCGGCAGTTTCTTCCGCTAAGACGGCCTTTATTTCTCGTTCACGCTCGAGTTTTTCTTTCTCATACTCACTGGCGCTGATGATATCAATTTTCCATCCCGTCAATTTGGCAGCCAGTCTGACGTTCTGTCCATTTTTCCCGATGGCCAACGAGAGCTGAGAATCCGCCACCACCACCAGGGCCGCCTTTTTTTCTTCATCAATGCCGACTTTCTCAATCGAGGCCGGATTCAACGCCTCACCAATAAACACGCGCGGGTCGCTGGTCCAGGGGATGATATCAATCTTCTCCCCTTTGAGTTCCCGCACAATCGCCTGAACCCGGGAGCCCTTAATGCCGACGCATGCCCCAACGGGATCCACGGCTTTGTCTCGAGAAGACACCACAATCTTCGTGCGATCCCCCGGTTCGCGCACGACCCCCTTGATCTCGACAATCTTTTCCGTCACCTCCGGGACCTCCAATTGAAAGAGTTTCACCACAAATTGCGGATGCGCTCGGGACAAGATCACGTGAACGTCTTTGAGCGTCCGCCGCACTTCCAACAGCAACGCTCGGATTCGATCGCCTCGTCGATGGGCCTCCCGCGGGATTTGTTCATTGACCGGCAATAAGGCTTCGGTCTTGCCGATTTCGACCAGATAATTTCGCCGCTCCTGTCCTAAGATGACCCCGTGAACCAACTCTCCCTCCCGCTTCGAATACTCCTGCTCCACCGCTTCCCATTCTGCTTCCCGAACTTTTTGGCAAATCACTTGTTTCGCCGCCTGCGCCGCAATTCTGCCGAATTCTTCCATTTCGATGAGAGACCCGATTTCATCACCCAATTCGGCCTCCGCGTCAATCTCACGAGCCTCAGCCAAGGAAATCTGAGAATTGGCGTCGGTGATCGTTTCGGCAATGGTCTTTAAGGAGACAATTGAAATATCACCCGTGTCAGGATCGATTTGCACTTGAATGTTTTCATTGTTGCCGTACCGTTTTCTGGCAGCGGTCAGCAGCGCGGACTCTATGGCCGCCAGGACCCGATGTTTGTCAATCCCCTTTTCCCGCCCGACTTGTTCAATGACTGCCATCAATTCACGCTTCATCGTCACCCCTCTTCTTGCCTACCCTGCAATGGAGAGACCGTTGCAACAATCGAATAAGCCACGGCTGGAAACCTCCCCGCACGGTCGGCCGCCGTCGCACGTTGCGTTACCATTCAATTTCTCGCTTGGCCTGAGCAATCGCATCCCACTGAATGTCCATCCGTCCGTTGGTTCGTGACGTTCTCGTTTGAATCTGAAGCGTAAGGCCGTGCTCGGTGATCCCGGTCAACCGACCGATAAACGTCCAGTTTCCATTAATGGGGTGAAGGACTTTGACCCGAATGGTACGTCCCACGGCCTGTTGATAGTCCTTCCGCTGCTTCAACGGACGATCAAGACCCGGGGAAGAGACCTCAAGACGATAGGCATGGGGAATCGGGTCAGCCACGTCAAGTGCTCGACTGAGCGAATGGTGACACTGCTCACAATCCGCAATCCCGATGCCTCCCGCTTTATCGACGATGACCCGAACGATGGTTTTTACCCCCTTGCCGTGACACTCAACTGCGACAACGTCCAAGCCGAGGGCCAAGGCAATGGGCTCGGCAATATGATGGACTTGGCTCCCCAGATCATTCACGCCCACGGATCCATGCCTTCTTGGGATGGTTCGGGGAAACAACAAATCAAAAAAAAGTGGGCTCTCGCCCACTTCACCGCGGCGACAACATATCATGTCGCAACCCCAAAGACAAGACCTTGGATAAGCACACTCCCTTTCACCCTGACTCTCTTCCCGGGTCAGATGTGGAGGGGAGGGGTTTCGCAGGAGCTCTTTCGATTGTTGCAAAGGTCTCACGAAGGGAGAGGGAATCTGAATTGGAAGGATGGCGCCTCTCTGGGATTGTGGCGGTAGAAAATAAGCACAAGGAGAACACACTATCGGAATGAATGGTGAGCCGCCTCGGGCTCGAACCGAGGGCCCTCGCCTTAAAAGGGCGATGCTCTACCAACTGAGCTAGCGGCTCACCCGAACGGGATGCTAACAACCGATCTGATAGTTGTCAAACGTGTGAACTCGTTCAATCCACGTGAAGAAGACACTCACCGTCTACCCTGAAAAACCATCAGGCACTGATTTTGGAGAGTTTGCCGCGAGGGCGCATAGACGTCATGGGGTTTCTGAGCATGATGGTGTGTTCTCGATGGGACCCCGTAGACACGAGATCAATGGGGCACGCGGTGAGTTCTTCAATGCGCCGCAGATAACGCCTGGCTTCCACGGGCAACGCTTTGTAAGAGGTCGTCCCGCTCGTTGTCCCGGACCAGCAAGGGAGCACTTCATACACGGGTTCGCAACGCGTGAGGACGTCCACATCAGCGGGCACGTCGCGATACAATTTTCCCTCATGCCGATACCCCACGGCGATTTTGAGTTCCGGGGCCCCGTCCAGGACGTCCAGTTTGGTGACGGCCAGCGAGGTGCAGCCATTAACCCGAACGGCGTAGCGCAGAAGCATGGCATCGAGCCATCCACATCGACGCTCTCGACCGGTGGTCGCACCAAATTCCTGCCCCCGCTCCTGTAACCCACTGCCCACGTCATCCACCAGCTCCGTGGGAAAGGGCCCACTGCCTACGCGGGTGGTATAGGCTTTGGTCACCCCCAACACCGCGTCAATCTTCGTTGGCCCCACGCCACTCCCCGTACAGGCACCGCCGGCCGTCGCATTCGAGGACGTCACAAAGGGATACGTCCCAAGGTCCACGTCAAGATGCGTACCCTGGGCCCCTTCAAACAGCACACGACGTCCATGCTCCATGGCCTTGGAGATAAACAGAGAATCATCAACAATGTGACCTCTGAGGCGATGGGCATACTGCTCGTATTCTTCACAGATGCGAGCGGCGTGAAACCCTCGAGTCCCGTAGACGTGACGCAGAAAATTGTTGATTTCCACTAAATTACATTCCACTTTTTCTCGAAAGACCGCGGGATGCAGAAGGTCTCCGACTCGAATCCCGACCCGGGCCATTTTATCCACGTAGGCCGGCCCGATTCCTTTGCCGGTGGTCCCAATGCGACGAGCCCCCTTCGCTTTTTCCGCGGCTTTGTCAATGGCCTTATGATACGGCAGGATCAGATGCGCCCGTTGACTGATCGCCAGATTGCGCCCCACCTTCATGCCTCGGGATGCCAATTGGTCCAGTTCTCCGATCAATGCCACGGGGTCGATGACGACCCCGTTTCCCAGGACACATTGTTTTCCCCTGCCCAAAATTCCCGATGGAAGCAAATGGAAAATAAACGTGCCTTTTTTTGTGACCACCGTATGTCCCGCGTTGGATCCGCCCTGGAACCGCACAATGACGTCGGCTTCATGGGCCAGGATATCCACAATCTTGCCCTTGCCTTCATCCCCCCACTGTGATCCGACCACCACTAAATTTCCCATTCACGCACCCGGTCTTTCCATAGAAAACGGTCACAAAAAAAGCCCCAGCCGCCACGAAGCCAGAGCCCTGAATGAAATCGTAGGCTGCCCCTCATCATTTGTCAATAGAATCGGACCTGCACGGGAAATTCTCCCCGTTGAAGCCGTGCGCCGTGTTTTGCCTGGGACAAAGCGAACCCCGCCCAAGCGGACGCGCACGACGTAAGGGAAGTGGTCAGTGGCCGGGCAGGCGGCGTATCACCGCCGGGTGCCGGCATCCTTGAGGAGTTTGACGACTTCGGCGTAACCGCCACTGGCTCTTCGGTTCCCGGATTTCTGGATCAATCAGGAGTGGGAAGCTGGAAGGTCAAAGACCTCCCCGCTTTCGTGGTGTTTCTTGCCAGTCCGCGCCCTGCCTTGGCTGCCATGACACGCCGGCCGCGCCTGCCAAGCCTAGCCTAGGCTAAGTTGGTGAGGGTCTACAAAGAATGGATTCCCGCTTACTGACGGCGGGAATGACAGGAAGGGGACGACGGGAAGGAGGGCGGCCGTTGGTGGAAACGGCCGGACGTGGGAAGCCTGGTCATGGCGGACGGTGGCCCTCATGGACTTTCACGACTCCCTTTATAGAATCGACCGTTCTGCCACGTCCATAGTCGTTTGCCTTTTGAGCATCCCTTACGGGTATCGGGGTCGTGATAATCATATGTCAGAACCAGATTGACCTTTTCCCGACCAATACACCACCAGCCCGATTCACTGTCTTGCTTCTCAATGAGAAGGCGCACCTCCTCAGCATTGAATTGGTGCAGAAGTTGTCCTGCTTCTTTTATGACTAATTCTTCCATGGGAATGACCTTCCATGGATCATTCTCCCAATCTCCCTTTCCGATATGCCCTGCCATGCCTGGTTTGAACGTAACGTTCTTTATATCTCCATCAGCATATCGTTTGATCACCGTCAGATTCACATCAAGGGCGTTGGCCACAATCGGCCTATGGCTTGCAAAACAGCCCGACAGCATCAGTATCCCGATGCCCAGCAGCACCCCAGAGCCCCTTACCATCGCCATGGCCACCAATGCCCTTCCCTTCTTCCGTAACTCTGGGCTGCCTGTTCCAACGGATGACTAGGGTCGTCGGGTATCCCAGTCAGGAGATAGGTCGGGATGAAGGCCGGCCCCAAGACTTGCGACTGATACGTATGCGCTTCTTCATGAAGGCCATAAGGCACAGCGTCATCCCCATAAGCTCCAGGTTTCCATGGCGGTTTCTCTTTGCTGTATGAAATGAAATGGCATTCCCCAAGGTCAGGGCACCATCCTTTGCAATAACCGGATTATTGAGGAACTCGATTCCATTGTGGCCAAATTGAATTTGCGGGTCCGTCCCCATGAACCAGCCCGCCACGTGACCCACGCCCCCGTAGGCTAACCCCAGGACCGTATTGGGAATATTCCAAATTTTCCCGACTACGTCAATGGTTAATGAAACAGCCGTGGGCAGGGTCTTGCCGGCCTGGTATTCCTGATATTTGTCGTACGCATACCGGGCACCTAAAGCGACACCGGCCGCGGCCGCGGCGTGCAACACCCCCATGCCCGGATCGCTGCCCATGATCGTGGACGAGACCGATCCGCCGGCCGCAGCTCCAGCACTTTCAAAGTAAAAAATCGAATGTCATAATTACCAAACGAAATCAAACATCATATATGTTTGAGAGTCTTTATCATCTTTTATGTTCCATAAAGTTTGTGCATCACCAATTTGTTCTGACACACCTACCATGACTGAAAATGTACCTCCATCTACTTTCAACCCATAAAATGCTGATTGCTCTGCCCTACCCTCTTTTAACCTTGTGTACACATCATAAGCTCCCAAAATACTTAAAAATACCTCATCAGAAAATAAGTTAAAAACAGCCTTATCAGCTTTAGCTGAAAGATAAATGTTTGAATAATCCATATATGTGGATACAGCGGTGCCTGTTTCCACTTGCAAAAAATCAGCACAAACCCCAGTTGGAACAAAAGCACAATTCTTAATATCGCCAATAGTAATAATCTTTCCAACTCCTAATTTACCACCAAGGTAATATTCATTATCCCTAGAGGGTATTGGCATATATTCATACTCATTTATCTCTGTTCCGTTGGGAGAGATGGCTTCACTATCAGAAAAAATTTTATGCCAAAATTTTTGTTGATTTTGTGCCCCACCATATAAAAAATCTTCGTCCGTAATATACCCTGCCTCTATTCCCATTAAAGTATATTCACCATCTGATTTATTAGACTTTCTGCTAAGTTCTATATTATTTTTTTCTGCTGCATTAAAAAATTCCTTATCAAATTGAGTGCCTAAATATTTGTTAAAAATCCCAGAACTTAGTTGAAGAGTTGTTTCTACTCCATCAGAACACTTTTTCGATACTTTTATCTCACTGTAATGAGATAAACCCTCATCACTCCCTACATAAGGATACACTGTATCGTTTTTTACACCTGCACCTACTCGATAAACACAAGTAGCTTTTGATACATCGTTTTGTTGAGTTGCTTTTGATGGATTTGCTTCTTGTGCATTACAAACAACAGTAACAACTGTGCGGCCGACGGCACTGACGGGCATATCCTGATCAGTTTCTTTGGCGGAAGTGAAGGGTGGGACGAAGAGGAGGCTGACCAGGATGACAAGCGTGAAGGACGGGAGGCGGAAGAACAAACTGAAACAGGATTGCGGCACGATAGGAACTCCCTGATGTCTGAGGAACATGGATTCTCTCTCAGGTGTTTTCCTATAGGGGGGAGCGGAAAATAACCCAAGCGGGAACGGGAGTCAATACTCCCATTGCCTTTGGGGGCATTTATGAAGAAGGAAGAGAAAGAAGAAGCAGATCCTTTCACTTCGTTCAGGATGACAAGAGGAGATAGGATGACAAGAAGGGTAGGATGATAGGGGAGGGGCGGGAGGGTAGGGGTGAGTGGTGAGTTTCGACAGGGAAGGGGGCACAGAGTGACGGTATATGTCATTTTTGTATGTGGTCACTTATTCGTTGTCCTCACCTGCCCCGCGTTCGCGGGGGCAAGGGTTTTTTCTCTCTCATCTCTCTCTTATCAATGAGGGGTGCATAATTCGCTTTGCTTACCCCCTCCTTGGGTTTTCTGGATTCCCGCTAAAAACTTGCGGGAATGACAGAAGGGGGAGGTTGCGGGAATGCTTGCCCCTGACGGTTGTAATCGGGGGACAGAGGGGGGCTGGGCGGGAATCGGCCGCGGCGGCAGTGGCTTTTCTCCTTCGCCCACGGTTTGCCCTCTCGTTGCCCGGGCTTGGGTTTCTCACGGCACGGCGCTTCGCCGTGCGTGTTGCTCGCGTCTGCGCGCCTGGACTCGCCGTCATGACGGTCTTCGCGGACGTGGGGATTATTGAGGAGAGCGCCGGGAAGGGGAAAGGCGAAGTGATCCGTTAGTGATAGCTTTCCACGTCAGTGGGAAACTTTTGACGTTCGACTTCTTCTTTGAATCGCCGCAAGGCTTGAAGGGCATCGGCTTTGAGATGGGCATAGGGCTTGACGAATTTTGGGACGAATTCATCAAACAAGCCAAGCAGATCATACAAGACCAACACCTGACCATCGCAGTGTGGTCCTGCCCCAATCCCAATGGTCGGAATTGAGACCGCCTGCGTCATGGACTGGGCCAACGCCGTGGGCACGGCCTCCAGCACCAAGGAAAATGCCCCAGCTTGTTCCAATGCTTTGGCGTCCGTTACGAAGGTCTCGGCTTGCGCGGCTTCTCTTCCTTGAACGGTGTAGCCGCCAAACTGGTTCACGGATTGCGGAGTCATGCCGAGATGGCCCATCACCGGGATGCCCGCGGCAGTCAAGGCCCTGACGCAATGCACCACGTCGCCCCCTCCTTCGACTTTCACGGCGGCGGCACCGGCTTGAATCAATCGACCGGCATTCTGCATGGCCCGTTCCACGCTGATCCGGTAGCTCAGAAACGGCATGTCCGCAATGACTAACGCCCGTTGACGGCCCCGCGCGACAAGCCGCGTGTGATACACCATCTCCTCCATGGTCACGGACAGCGTGTCCCGTTTTCCTTGAACCACCACTCCCAGAGAATCGCCAACGAGAATGGCTTCGATTCCCGCCTGTTCCACGATACGGGTGAACAACGCGTCGTACGCGGTCACAACCACCAATTTCTTCTTCTTTTTCTGTTGTTGAAACTCGGGCACCGTCATAGGGTCAACTCGGCCTTTCGGAGAATCTCAGGAAGTCGATCGGCCAATCGTCCGGGCATGACGTGAACGCCGTGACAGAACGGACGAAGGGCTCGAATGGTCTGCACGGCAATCTCGATCCCGACTTCGGACGCCCGTACGGCGCTGACGCGACGCAGTTCGCGGAGGATCTCCTCGGGCACGTGAATGCCGGGAACGTGAGCATTGAGATAGTCTGCCATTTTTGCCGACCGGAGCACCAGCACGCCGGCTAGGATTTTCCGGGAGTATCGACTCACTTCTTTCATGAACGCCTGAAACGTTTCGGCTGAAAAAACGGCTTGTGTCTGAAAAAACTGGGCGCCGGCTTTGACTTTGGCCGTAAATTTTTTATGCAGGAGATCGACCGGATCAGCGCCCGGAGCCGCGGCCCCACCAATAAAAAACGCGGTTCCCCCTTCCAGGAGGTTTCCCGACACGTCTCGTCCCTGATTGAGTTGCGTGACCGCGCGCATCACTTGAACGGTATCCAGATCAAAAACCGGTTTGGCTTCTTTATGGTCGCCGACGCTGGGACTGTCCCCCGTCAGACAGAGCACGTTACGGATGCCGAGAATATGGGCTCCGAGCAGGTCGGATTGAATGCCGATTCGATTGCGGTCCCGGCAGGTGAGTTGGAGCACCGGATCATGTCCCCGTTCCCACAGCAGACGGGCGATGGCCACTGAACTCGCACACATCACCGCGGCGGTATTGTCGGTCACGTTGATCCCATGCACGCGCCCTTGTAAAGCTTTTGCCGTTTCAAGCAACCCCGAAACATCGGTACCCTTCGGGGGGTTCAACTCGAGGGTCACGGCAAAGTCGCCGCGGTCTAATGCCCGCTGAAGCGTGGATCGGTCGGTCTTCACGGTCTTCACTTCTCTCCCATCGCGGAGAGGCCCAGAGACGGCCCCGGACGTGACGGGGGTCAAGGAATACCCTTCACCATGAGAGCACATCAACTCGCCGTGCGTTGTGCCTGGATTCCCGATTAAAAACGTCGGGAATGACAGACCATGAGAGCGCATCAACCCGCCGTGCGTTGTGCCCCTTCCAAGGTATTCGCTAACAACATGGCAATCGTCATGGGACCGACTCCCCCCGGGACCGGAGAAATCCATCCTGCGCGTTCACGCACCCGATCAAAATCCACGTCACCGACCAACCGACCGTCATCCAATCGATTGATACCCACGTCAATCACGATGGCGCCGTCTTTCACCATGTCACCCTTGATGAACCGGCTCTTGCCGATCGCCGCCACCAGAATGTCGGCTTCCCTGCACAGGGCCGGCAGGTCCCGGGTGCGCGAGTGACAAATCGTCACCGTCGCGTGCTGATGCAACAGTAACGTCGCCACCGGTTTTCCAACGATGTGACTCCGACCGACCACGACCGCCCGCTTCCCGGCCACGGGTTCACCCGTCGATTCAATCATTCGGATGATCCCTTTGGGCGTACACGGAACAAACACCGGCGCGCCTTCGACCAATCGACCGATATTGTAGGGATGAAAGCCGTCGGCGTCTTTGTCGGGAGACACCGCGTTGAGAATAACGTGACTTTCAACGTGGGCGGGTAAGGGAAGTTGCACTAAGATCCCGTGAACCTTGCGATCCTCGTTCAATTGCTGAATGAGTTGCAACAACTCCGTTTGGCTCGTGTTTGCCGACACATGATGATCGGCGACGTACAGGCCGGCAGCCTCACAGGCCTTTTTTTTATTTTTGACGTAGACCATTGAGGCCGGATCCTCACCAACGAGGACCACGGCCAAACCAGGACGAACGCCGGTTTGCGTTTCAAGCGCCTTGACCCCCCGGCCGATCTCATCACGAACGTCCTGGGCCAGGCGCTTCCCATCAATGATTGTGGCGGACACGGTGTCCCTCCTTTCCCGTCCATGGAATCAGTGACAATCCAAGCTACGATAGCAAGGGCTCAAATTTTGAGTCAATTAAAGAAAGGCGGTCGAGCCCGTTACCTTGACACCCTCAAAAAGGGGTTCGTACCATGCGTTCGTGAAGCGGCCTTCCCACAGCCTGCCCCGGACGCGGTCCGGGGTTCAGCCTCAATCCTTTCATTTTCCAATCTCTTGTGTTCATTCCTGCCTGTCTTCCTTGCTCGCGACGCCAGTGGTGACGGTGATGCTGCCGCTTCTGTTGCTGGGAGTGACTCCACGGTCGGGGGCGACGCATCCCATTACCAATCTGCAAAGCCCTCAATCCTTTATTGCCCATCCCTCAGGCAACGGGTACTTCATCGCGAACGCCAACGGAGATCCCGGCGTCGCGGATAACAACGGGTTCATTTCCAAACTCGATCGAGACGGCGACCTGCTGGACCGACACTTTATTCAAGGCGGCCGCACGGACACGATCCTCCATTCACCCAACGGCATGGCCGTCATCGGACGGACCCTCTACGTGGCCGATCTTGACAGCATCCGAGGATTCCACGTCCAATCCGGCAAGGCCACCGTCACCGTGTCGTTGCGTTCATTCCACGTTGAGGAATTAACCGATCTCATTGCCGACGGCGCGGACCAACTCTTTGTCCTGGATACGGCGGGTGCCGCCATTTATCAGATTGATACTCGCCACGACCACGCCGTGTCCCTCTATCTCCAACACGAGGACATGGCGTCCCCTCGAGGACTGGCCGTCCATCCACGGTCCGGCCGGCTGGTGGTCACCAGTCTCGACAAAGGGACCGTGATGGAAATCGCCGAAGATCGCACCCTGACCGAGACCATTTCCAATTCCCTGTTTTCCGGCAAGTTTCGGAATTTAAGCGGGATCGACTTTGACCAATTCGGCAACATGTATCTGTCGGACGTGACGGCCGGGAAAATATGGCGGGTGCATCCGAACCGCTCCATGCAAGTCATTGCCGAGTTCCTGATTTCGCCTTCCACCGTCAAAATTGATCGCAGGAACCATCGTATTCTGGTTCCCTATCTCTACGCCGACGGCGCCGAAATGAATGGGCTGGAACGCCCATCCAACACGGGCCATCAACGGAAGCGCAAGCGAACGCTTTCGGATTATGGGCTCGGGTGGCTGGAAGGAGACGCGCAACGATGAGCAAATGCGTCTACTGCCACGAACGCAAAGGCCGGCGTCCCTGCCCCGCGTTGAAGGGGTCCATCTGTAGTCCATGTTGTGGGCAGTCCCGCGTGGTGAGCATTGCGTGCCATCCCGATTGCGTTTATCTGGATGCCAACGTGGACTATCAACAAAAGCGCGTGGGGGACCATTTCGATCACGGCCGTCGGACCCTGTATCGGGAATTAATGGAGACGTGGGGGGACAAGGCGACGAAGGCGTTTTATTTTCTCGAAGTCGTGACCTTCAAACATTTTCACGCCCGGCGAGACGGACAGGACGGCGAAATCATCGCCGCGATTCAGGCCCTGCGTCGGTCGTTCAGCCCCATTCACGTTCCGGAAGGCATGGCCCCGGCGTTCACCGAGGCGTTGAAAAAGGAATATCAGGCGTTTATGAAAGGCGAAAACATAGAGGCCCAACTGGTCAGTGACGTGTTGGATCGGGGATTGACGTTCATCGTCGAATTTTCGGGAACGGGGCTTCGTTCCAACCGGTTTCTCAACGGGCTGATCGGCTTCCTTAAGCATCAGTACCCCGCGGTGGCTGAAGAACTGACACAAATGGGAAACGCCGGAGGATCAATCATCCTCCCCGGGAACGTGAAACCGGAAGCTGCCCCCATCCTCGGGCATCAACGGGAAACGTTCTGAATCACCACCGGACCGTTCCCTATTTCACTTCAACGGTAATTTCAACTCGTTCAAGGGGATTATCTCGGCGATCTCGAGGCTGCTGCACAATTTTATCTGCCACGTCCATGCCTCTCTCCACTTCTCCGAACACCGTGTACTTCCCGTCTAAATGCGGGGCTTTGTCAATTACGATAAAAAATTGCGAGCCTGCGCTGTTGGGATCAGCCGCTCGGGCCGCGGACACAATGCCCCGTTCATGAGGAATGCGATTAAACTCCGCCGGCAAGGTGTACCCGGGCCCGCCGTTGCCATACGACTGCCGATTGCTCGGGTCTTTGGTATTCGGGTCGCCGCCTTGAATCATGAAGCCGGGGATCACGCGGTGAAAAATGGTCCCGTCATAAAATCCTTTTCTGGCCAAATTCAAAAAGCTTTCCACGTGCTTGGGCGCCAAATCCGGGAAAAAAACCAGTCTCATTTCACCAAATCTGGTTTTGATGATCGCACGAGGCGCCTTGCCGCCTTCCGTAAGCGACGACTGAGAAGTCTCAGCCCAAGCCCCCGTGCCGATCACTCCCAGCAGGAGCGTGGCGATCCCCCATGCCACGAGCATATTTTTCACCGAACGCCGTTCGATCATAACCAGACCCTCCTTCTTCATAATGTGGAATCATCGTGCGTCATGAGATTCGGTCGTTCCCGACGTTGGTCATCGGGAATCCAGCTTCATTCTATCACGTGAGCGAGTGCGTGGGGCTCAGGATCCGTTCCAACGCCTGCTTGGCCGCTTGCTGTTCGGCGACTTTCTTTCTGAACCCCTTCCCGCTGCCGTACAACGTGTGGTCAACGGTCACCGTCACGGTAAACGTCTTGTGATGATCAGGGCCAGATTCCTCCATCACGTGATAGACCGGCAACGTGCGAACGTGTTGCTGACACCATTCCTGGAATTGACTTTTATAATCCTGCCGGAAGGCCGCCACGTTCTCCTGGTGCAAATCTCTCAGTTGGGGCCGGAGCAGCTTCAGCACAAACGTTCGGACGGGCACCAACCCTCCATCCAGGTAGATGGCGGCAATCACGGCCTCTAACGCGTTGGCCAACAAAGAACGTTTCTCTCTTCCCTGGGTCCGTTCTTCGCCCGGACCTAATCGAAGGAGCCCACCCAGGCCCAATTGACGAGCGGCTTCCGCCAAGGAGTCCTGGCCAATCAGCCGGGCTCGTATGTGCGACAATTCCCCTTCAGTCCACTCAGGAAAAGTTTCCGCGAGATATTCGCTTACCAGAAGCCCCAAAACGGCGTCACCTAAAAACTCAAGACGTTCATTGTCCTTGTCTTCCGGGACCGACTTTCCCTGGAGATGAGACCGATGCGTTAAGGCCTCTTCCAAAAACCCAGGATTGCAGAAGCGATACCCCAGCACACGATCAGCTTCTTTCGCGGCACGCATACCGTGTGGTCCGTGATCAGGTTGATGGCCCGACGGGTTGCACCGACTTGAGGACCAGACAGGCATTGACGCCGCCAAATCCAAACGCATTCGAAATCGCAGCCTTGATGGGAACCCGACGAGCCCGTGCCGGAATATAATCAAGGTCACAGACGGGATCAGGGTGCTCTAAATTGATCGTCGGCGGTAAGACGCCGTGATACAGAGCCAGACAGGTAAACACCGCCTCGACTCCACCGGCCGCCCCCAACAGATGGCCGATCATCGACTTTGTGGAACTGACAGGCAGGTGATAGGCGTACTCTCCAAAGACGGTCTTGATGACCTGAGTTTCTATTTGATCCGCAAACGTCGAGGTCGCGTGGGCATTGACGTATCCAATCGTTTCTTTAGGCGTCCCCGCGTCGCGGATGGCTTTTTCCATGCAATCGACGGCCCCGGCTCCGTCATCCGGCGGCGCGGTAATATGGAAGGCGTCACTGGTCATGGCATATCCGACAAGTTCCGCGTACATTCTGGCGCCGCGTCGTTGCGCGTGGGTCAGTTCTTCCAATACCACCACCCCCGCACCTTCCCCAATGACAAATCCGTCCCGCTCGCGATCAAAGGGACGGCTCGCGTGAACGGGGTCCTCATTGCGACGAGATAAGGCTTTTGCCGCGCTGAATCCTGCGATCGCTAACGGGCAAATCGTCGATTCGGCTCCGCCCGCCAACATGACGTCGGCGTCGCCTCGCTGAATGATCCGATAGGCGTCTCCTATGCAGTGATTCCCCGTCGCGCAAGCCGTCACGGCACACGAGTTGGGGCCTTTCGCCCCAAACCGAATCGCGACTTGGCCAGAAGCCAGATTAATGATGACCATCGGAATGAAAAACGGACTGACGCGCCCCGGTCCTTTTTCCTGGAGCACGCGGTGATACTGCTCAATGGCGGGAAGTCCCCCGATGCCGGCACCAATATACACTCCCGTCCGTTCGGCACATTCGGGCGTCATCTGCAATCCGGCGTCATCCACCGCCTCCTGGCTGGCCGCCAAGGCATAGTGGATGAACGCATCCATCTTTTTGATGTCTTTTTTTTCGAGATAATCGGCCGGATCGAAATCCTTCACTTCCCCGGCAATCCGGCACGCATACCCCGAGGCATCAAATCGGGTAATCGGACCAATGCCGGACTGGCCGCCGATCAGAGCTTGCCACGTTTTCTCGACGCCCGTTCCCAGGGGAGTGACGATGCCCAAGCCGGTAATGACGACGCGACGATGGAAGGACTCGGTCACGGGAAGCACTCAACACCATAACGTCATTCTGAGGTTCCCCTGAGCCTCGAAGGACCTCGAAGGGAAGAATCTCACGTCAGGTTTTTTCTTTGATGTAATCAATGGCTTGAGAAACTTTTTGAATTTTTTCCGCGTCCTCATCGGGAATTTCCACGTCGAATTCTTCCTCCAACGCCATCACCAACTCGACCGTATCCAATGAGTCAGCTCCTAAATCCTCGACAAAGGACGCATCAGGCACCACGTCGTCTTCTTCCACGCCCAACTGTTCTGCGATGATCTTTTTGATACGTTCTTCAACGGCCATCGACCTTGCCACCTCCTGTTAAATGATCCTCATCAAAACGACTCTTCCCCGGCCAGTCAGATTACGCCATGTGCATACCGCCGTTCACGTGTAACACGTGGCCCGTGATGTATCCTGCCGCATCCGAGGCCAAAAAACGAACGGCCGCGGCCACGTCCGCGGGTTCTCCCAATCGACCCAGCGGAATCTGGCGAGCAAGGGTATCTCTGACGTCCTGACTCAAGGCCCGGGTCATCACCGTGTCAATAAAACCCGGAGCCACGGCGTTCACGGTGACGTTCCGACTCGCATATTCCCGAGCAACGGCTTTGGTTAATCCGACAACGGCCGCTTTCGACGCGGCGTAGTTGGCTTGTCCGGCGTTTCCAATGGTCCCCACGATAGAGGCCACGTTCACGATTCGTCCGTATCGCTGCCTGGCCATCGGCACGAGCACCGCTTTGGTGCAATAAAACGTCCCCGTCAGATTGACCTGGAGTACCGCGTTCCACTCCTCTTCTTTCATCCGAACGATCAATCCGTCACGAGTAATGCCGGCGTTATTGACCAGCACGTCAACCCGTCCCCACTCCTTCACGACGCGATCAACCATCCCTTTGACCGCTTCCCATTGCCCCACGTTCGCGGAGACCGCCAATGCGCGCCGCCCGTGTCCTTCGACTAATTGAAGCGTGTCTTGACACCGAGCCGCGTCGAGATCAACGACGGCCACGTCGGCCCCGGCTTGCGCCAACCCGTTCGCAATGGCTTGACCGATTCCTTGAGCCGCGCCAGTGACCACGGCTTTTTTCCCTTCCAACGCCGTCACCTCATCTTTTCAACGTGGGAATTGCGTCTTACCGTCAATGACCCGTTTTCGTCAAGGTTTTTTCCAAAGAATCCGGATCGTGAACGTTCAGGAGTACTGCCTCCGGCACAATCCGCTTGGCGAGTCCCGTCAACACCGTTCCCGGACCAATTTCAATAAACGTTCGGATCCCCGTCTTCCACATCGCGCGAATGGTCTGCTCCCACAACACGGATGAGGGGAGTTGACGAATCAAAGAGCGTCTGACGTCTTCCGCGTGGACCAATGGTTGCGCCTCCACGTTATTAAACAGGGGGACGGTTAAATCGCGGAGCGGAACCGCTTGCACGTGCGGAGCCAGACGGTCCGCGGCAGCCTGCATCAAGGAAGAATGAACCGGCACGCTGACCGGTAAGGGAATGATTCGTCGGCACCCTTGGCCCCTGGCCAATGCCATTGCCCGCTCAACTGCGGCTTTTTCACCGGCGATGACGACCTGGCCCGGGGCGTTGAAATTGGCCGCCGAGACCACGCCCACGGATGCCGCGGCTCGACAGACTTCCATCACGACTTCCGTCGGCAACCCGAGTATCGCGGCCACCAGTCCGCTTCCCGGAGAGACGGCCTCCGCCATGAAGTGGGCCCGCTTGTTGACCAACCGGATCGCCTCAGCAAACGAGAACCCGCCGGCCGCAACGATGGCCGAATATTCGCCGACGCTGTGTCCGGCCACGGCAGACGGCCGGATTGTTGAATTGAGCGCGCGTAACGCGATGATGCTCGTGACCAACAACGCCGGTTGGGTATACTCCGTTTGATTGAGTCGTTCCGCGGGCCCTTCCCAACAGACGTGCCGAAGATCATACCCCAAAAGAGCGGTGGCCTCGTCAAACGCCGTCATGAGGTCGGGACGCGCCTCAGACCACGCCCGTCCCATTCCCACGGCTTGTGAACCTTGACCCGGAAACAGGAATGCGATGGGATCCGACATCGGAACTCAGGGACGAGTGAACCCGCCGTGACCGTCAAGGGGGGAACCGGCGCGGAGACGCACGGCGATGCTAATCAACGATGAACTCCCCTCCGTCCACGCAAATCACGTTGCCGGTCAACCAATGCGACTTCGGATGACTCAACAGTCCGATGGCTTCAGCCACGTCTTTGGGCGTGGTTAATCGGCCCGAGGGATTCTTTCGTTGGGCCCAGGCAAGCATCTCGGCGGATCCTGGAATTTTCCGTAAGGCGGGAGTATCGGTGACGCCGGCCATGATCGCGTTCGCGGTAATGCCCATCGGGGCTAATTCCAGGGTGAGTTGACGAATATGAGACTCCAAGGCGGCCTTCGCGGCAGACACGGCACCATAGGTCGCCCACACGCGTGCGCCGCCGGCACTGGTCATCGCAAAAATTCTTCCATCCTGACCCAGCAAGCCCGCGGCCAATAATTCTTGCACCCAATACACCAAGCTGTTCGCCATCACGTCGAGCGTCATATCGATCTGAGATTGACTGACCGCGTCGGCGGGACGTTCGGAGATAAATCGCTTCAACGTGCCAAAGGCAAGGGAATGGAGCAGCACGCGAATCGTCGTGGGACCGCCGGGCTTCTGGAATACCGGTTGGAGAGCCTTGAGCACGTCCCGACGCTTCTCCGCGTCCGCCGCGTTGACGTTAAAAAACAGCGCTTCCCGGCCAAGGGACCGTACGTCTCCTACAAGACGTTCTACGTTGGAAAGCGTGGACTTTCGATCCAAGTGGACGCCGGCGACGTTCATCCCCAAGCCCGCTAACTCCAGAGCCACGGCCCGACCGAATCCGCTTGAGGCGCCTAAGATTAATGCCCATTCTCCTTCCAAAGGTCGATCCATTGTCGTCATGATTCACCCTTTCCGAGACCCGTGCAACGCTTTTTTCTCCGTCTTTTCAGTCAGAACCCATGAGATTCTTCGCTTCGCTCAGAATGACGTGTTGCAGAAGTTTTGCTATCCGAGAAGACGTTACCAACGCATGATCCCGGACGCCCACGTCAGACCCGCACCAAACGCCGCCATCACAACCACGTGCCCCGTCTGAATCGTCCCGTTTTTGACGGCTTCATCCAACGCCAACGGGATGGAGGCGGCCGACGTGTTTCCATAACGGGTCAGGTTCACGACAATCCGTTCGAGCGGCAACCGCAAGCGTTGTCCCACCGCCTTCAAAATTCGGACGTTGGCTTGGTGGGGCACCACCCAATCAACGTCGTCCATGCCAAGCCCATGAGCCGACACGGCTTCCCTGACGGCATCCTCCATGGTTTTGACGGCGACTTTGAACGTTTCATTGCCCCGCATCTTGATAAAGGGCAGTCGATCGACCACCATGCGTTCCGAAGGCGGGATCCGCGATCCGCCCCCCGGCAAGCAAATCAAGTCCGATAACCGCCCATCAGAATGGACGTGGAGTGAGAGAATGCCGTGATCGTCTTCCGTTGGACCGACGACGGCGGCACCGGCTCCATCCCCGAATAAGACGCAGGTGTTGCGATCCGTCCAATCAATGATGGAAGACATCACTTCCGACCCGATCACAAGGACGTATCGGGAACCGGTACGAACGTAGGCGTCCGCCACGGACAGCGCGTAGATAAATCCACAGCACGCCGCCGAAACGTCACACGCCGCGGCCTTCACCGCCCCGAGGCGGTGTTGAATGAAGGACGCCGTTGAAGGAAGAGGCGAATCGCCCGTACACGTCGCGACGACAATGAGATCAAGTTGAGAGGCTTGAACGTTCGCGTCCGCCAACGCCTGCTGGGCAGCAAGAACGCCGAGGTCCGAACACGCTTCGCCCGGGGTAGCCACGCGACGCTCACGGATCCCCGTGCGTTCCACGATCCAGGAATCCGACGTCTCGACCATTGTTTCAAGGTCGGCATTGGTCAAGACCTGCTTCGGAGCATACGAACCCGTCCCCAGTATCCGACTTCTCATGCTCAGGCCATTTGAGGACGAGAAGACACCGATTGCGTTAAATTATCGGCAATGTCACGCTGAATGAGATCAATGACGCGCCCATGGGCTAAGGCCTTTGCCCGACTGATCGCATTTTTAATGGCCTTCGCCGAAGACCGTCCATGACAAATGATACTGATCCCGTTCACTCCCAAGAGAGGGGCTCCACCGAATTCGGCGTAATCGGTACGCCGTTTCAGTCGCATCAGCGGGCCGGTGAGCAAAAACAGCGACAAGCGTCCCAGAGACGAATTGACGACCTCACTCATCAGCATTTTTTTCATGGCTTCAGCCAACCCCTCAGAAATTTTCAACGAGACGTTTCCGAGAAACCCGTCACACACCACCACGTCAGCCGTCCCACTATAGACGTCTCGCCCCTCTAAATTCCCGATAAAGTTCAAGGAACTATCCTTCAGAAGCCGGAAGGCTTCTTTGGTCATTTCATTGCCTTTCGTCGCTTCCTCTCCGATACTGAGCAATCCGACCCGGGGATTCGGCGTTCCCAGAAGGTGTTTGGCGTACTCATGGCCCATAATGCCGAACTGATACAGTTGTTGAGCGGAACAATCCACCGTGGCCCCAACGTCCAGCATAATGGCGGTCCCTTGTAACGTCGGCATGGTCGCCGCAATGGCGGGACGCTCAACACCCGCTATGGCCCCGAGGAGAAAAAAAGCCGATACCATCGTGGCCCCCGTATTCCCGGCACTCACCACGGCTTGGGCTTCTCCGGTTTTGACCAGATTGGTCGCGACCCAAATCGACGAGTCGCGTTTTTTCCTGGCAACCTGCGTCGGCGATTCATGCATCCCCACCGTTTGAGAAGCATGGTGAATCGTCACGCGAGGATCCCGGCAATGCCATCGTTCCAACTCCGTCCGGAGTTGGTCTTCTTCACCCACAAGAATCACTTCAACCCCCAACTCGTTGAGGGCTTGCACCGCACCTTCAACGATGGGGGAGCCTCCGTGATCCCCACCCATGGCATCAACGGCAATTTTCATGGATCGAGCGTGCCCCTCCATTGAGGAGTGGGAGAGGGAGGTCAGCTTTCTTCAACCGCGATGACCGCCACGCGCTTGTAGTATCCGCACGACAGGCAGGTCCGATGAGGTAACATTCGTTCGTGGCATTGAGGACAAATGGAAAAACTCGGAGGCACGAGTGTTTTATGCGTGCGCCGTTTATCCCGTCTGGACTTGGAATGACGATGTTTCGGGTTTGCCATTGTTCTCACCTCATAAAGTCAAAATCCACGACGGCCGAAGCCGTCATCAACCGTTCATCACGCCAACCGATTCGAGGAGGACGTGCGCACCGCACGCAAGACGGCGAAGGGAGATTCGGTTTGGGTCTCTTCGCACCCGCACGCACTCACGTTCAGATTGTGCCCGCACGTCTGACATAATCCCCGACAGCCGTCCGAACAGAGGGGTTGCATCGGAACGGACAAAATGACGTGTTCGCGAAGCAGATCGTGCAAGGCAATCCGTTGCTTGACCACGGGATAGGATTCCACCTCATCGGGGTCCCGGTTCCCTTCACTCTTGTCGGTGCCTTTTCTCCTGGTTCGACGGTGATGCGGGTCTCTATAACAAGCCTGAAATGAAATAGTCGCCGGCGAGGCAAACTCTCCGAGACACCGAACGCATTCATGCACCAGCAGTCCCTTCAGTTCGCCTTCGACCCAGAATTCGGAATCTTCCGCACGAATCGTCGCCGTCAGCGACAGATCGTCCCGTATTCCTGGATAGTCCTCTTCTAATTGCAAATCCTCCTTCCCGACTTCACGGACAACGTGTAATCCGTCCGGAGGAACATCTTGCAGGCTGAAGCTTAAACAACCCACCTTCCCCTCCTCGCTGAGACACCCGAACGTGGAAGGCTGGATGGGACTCGAAGATTCACGGGGGGCGGGACGCAACGTTCTCCCCAACGCGGCAGTCTACCGTTCTTCAGCAAACGCCAACAGGGCAATACTGCGTGCCCGTTTGATTGCAATCGTGAGCTTCCGTTGGCAACGCATACAGTTGCCCGACGTCCGCCTGGGCACGATGCGCCCCCGTTCCGTCAAAAAATTACGCAACAAACCCACGTCCTTAAAATCGAGAGGAGTCGCATCATGACAAAACCGGCACACTCGACGTCGTTGAAAGAATCTCCCTCGCTCCACGTTGTTCTTCTCCTGTTTGTGCAGAAATCTTAGGCGTATTCTCCAGGCTCATAGGCATGGGGTTCCTGGTAATCGTCTTCTGTCCCTCCCTGGTCTGAGTCGACGTTCTGGCTTTGTCGTTTCGGGAGAAACGTGACCGATTGCGCCACGACTTCATGTTTGTTGCGGCGCTGCCCGTCTTCGGTTTCCCAACGTCGCTGTTGTAACCGTCCATCAATGATGGCACCATCACCTTTGCTCAGATATTGACCGCAATGTTCAGCTTGTTTGCCAAACACCACGATATCGACGAAACACACATCCTCTTTATAATCGTCCCCCTGACGAAACCGCCGATTCACGGCCAAGCCAAAATTTGCGACTGGCGTTCCAGTTGGGGTGTATCGAATTTCAGGGTTGCGCGTCAGATTCCCAACCAGAATAATTTTATTTAACCCCTCAATTGACAACATAAGCGAATCCTATACCAAGAAGTTACGTATCAGAATGACTTTATTAAATCCCACCATCTTCGGGCACTCTCTTTCCGACGGATTCGGCCTTTCCGGTCGCGGCCGTTTGAAGCACGGCGTCTTCCACTCTCACGGTGAGAAACTTGATGACCGAATCTTCCAATCGGTACAACCGTTCAAGCTCACTCACCACGTTACCTTGAGCCGATTCAAACTGAAGCAGGACGTAGGCGCCTCGCCGCTCGTGGTCAATTTCATACGCGAGTTTCTTTTTTCCCCAATTTTCGGCTTTGACAATGGTTGCTTCGAGTTTTTCCAACGCCTTCTGCATTTTGTCCATCACTGCCGAGGCTTCTTCGTCGGTCAACGATGCACGCAGAATGAAAATGGATTCATAACAAGCCATGGATCAACCTCACGGTCTCAGAAAGGATTCTCCCCCTCCGTCAGGGAAAAAGGGATTAGAAAGGGGGAGACGGTAGCACAGGGTACAGAGGCTGTCAAACAAGAGGGTCCCATCAGCGATTATATTGATTCATGGCTTCATACACCCCGTGACGCACGAAACATTCCAGGCCGTCAATGGCCCGAGACCGCACGAGGGCGAGACCTTCCAACTCCGCCGATGTAAAAGGCGCTAACACAAAGTCCGCGGGATCTACGCCCGGATCAGGACGTCCGATGCCTATTTTCAGACGAGGGAACGCTTCCGTCCCCAAGACCATGATAATTGACCGTACACCATTATGTCCCCCGGTCCCGCCGCCCGGCCTCATGCGAAGGCGCCCCACGGCAAGATCCAAATCATCATGGACCACCATCAGGTCTTGACTCCGGATGCCATACGCCGTGATTAATTCCTCCACTGCCTCGCCGGACGCATTCATGAAGGTTGACGGCAGAGCGAGGGCACAGAGATGTCCGTCTAAGCGACGACACCCTTGGAGAGCCAAGCCTTTCGCCGTCAGCGGAAGAGACCATTGAGTCGCGGCTTGTGCCACGACCTGCCGTCCGACGTTGTGACGAGTCGCAGCATACCGGGAGCCGGGATTGCCAAGTCCAACGATAACGCGCAAGAGTTACTTTTTCGGTTCACTGGGTTTGGCGGCAGCAGTCGGCGTTTCGGATTTTTCCGCGGCAGGAGCCGCTTCAGACGCTTCCGCGGACGGCGCCGCGGCGTCCGTGGTCAGCATGGCGGACAATTTCGCCTCGGAAATAGGCGCGGCTACGTTGACGACCATGCCATCCGGGTCGTCAAGGATTTTGAGACCCTCACCCGCCTGAATGTCCCGAACGTGGATGCCCTGGTTCATCTCCAATTCCGAGGCGTCCACCTTGATTTCGTCAGGAATGGCGTTGGGCAGACATTCAACGTGCAGCTCTCGCATGGGCTGATTCAGCACCCCTTGATCGCGCTTGACGCCAATCGGCACCGACCCGGCGACGTGAACCGGCACCTTCACGCGAACCGGCTTGTCCATCGACACTTCCAAGAGATCAACGTGTAAAAGAACCCCCTCAACAGGGTCCCGTTGAACGTCTTGAATCACGGCGTTGCAGCGTTGGGCTTCACCGGCACCTTGAACGTTCAAGGCAATGAGCCCCGTACTCCCGGCTTGGGCGATCAAGATCTTCTGAATGACTTTCGGGTCGAGTTGGATCATCGAGGAACGACCTTGCCCATAGACCACGCCGGGGATCTTCCCCATGCGCCGGATTTGACGAGCCGCTCCTTTTCCCGATTGGGTTCTGACTTCTGCTTCAGCAACAAACTGCATGACGTTTCCTCCTGTCTCGCTTCCTTGACGGCCGATTCCTTCAGCGTCCTCTCAACGCTGACGGATCAATCAAACAATGACGTGACGGATTGCTCTTCGTGGATTCGTCTGATGGCTTCTCCAAGGAGAGGGGCGACGGAGAGAATCCGAATTTTTGAACACAATCGGGTGTGACCCTGAAGGGGAATCGAATTCGTGGCCACCACTTCAGTCAAACACGATGCTTGAATCCGCTCAATGGCCGGACCGGAAAGCACGGGATGCGTGCAGACGGCCCAGATTGTGGACGCCCCGTTTTCTGAACAGGCTTTCGCGGTTTCCACGACGGTCCCCGCGGTATCAATCATGTCGTCAATCAATAACACGTGACGACCGTTGACGTCACCGATGATATTCATCACTTGCGCCTGATTCGGCCCTTCTCGACGTTTATCAACGATGGCCAGATTGGCGTCGAGTCGTTGGGCGAACGCTCGTGCGCGCTCCACGCCGCCTGCATCGGGCGAGACCACGATCACGTCGTCCGCTCGACTTTTTTTGACGTAGTCCAACAGCACGGGCCTGGCGTATAAATGATCGACCGGGATGTTGAAAAAGCCTTGAATCGGGCCGGCGTGTAAATCCACCGTCAACACCCGATGCGCCCCGGCCGTGGTAATCAAATCAGCCATCAACTTGGCGGTAATCGGGACACGCGGTTGATCTTTGCGATCTTGGCGCGCATAGCCGAAATACGGAATCACCGCGGTGATCCGATACGCGGACGATCGTTTCAGCGCGTCCAGGATAATCAACAGTTCCATGATGGAGGTATTGACCGGATGACAACAGGATTGAATGACGAACACGTCTCCGCCCCGCACGTTTTCTTCGACTTTGACGCGGATTTCGCCGTCGCTGAACGTCGTGACCACGGCCTGAGACAAGGGCTTGCCCAGATAGCCGCTGATCTCTTGGGCCAAGTCAGGGTTGGAGTTTCCCGTAAACAGTTTCAGTTCACCAGCCATACACCCGCTTCCATTCCGTGAATGAAAAAGGCGACGAGAGAAAAAAACCGAGAACTATTTATGCCATCCACTCAGGGTTGTCAACGTTGTGTATCGGTACACCCCTGCGAAACCCGTTTCCGATGTTTGGTATCGGGGAGCAGGAATCCAGGGGGCAGTTTCTTAATGGACGGGATGGGACTGCCGGCTGCCCGTGGGCCTGTTCATTTCTCTGGATTCTTTAAATTCACAAACGAAGGGCAACGCCTTGCTAAGGAGTTTGCTAAGGTGTCGGCATGGGAAGGCGAGCATGCTTTCAGGTCTACTCGGCTGAATTTGACGAGGCGATGCCCAACCAGATCGACCGTTGCCTGGGCTTGCTCCAGCGGGATGTATCCGATCAACGGTTCATACTGCCCGTTGGACGGCTCCATTTCGATGAAGAGGACTTCGGTGAGAACCGGTCGGAACTGGCCCATACGGAGCAGCACCGGTCCGCAAATGTCGCCGCTCACCACGGCTTGAGTTGCCGTCTCCACCGACACGGTGTCGAGTTGCGTCAGTTGCCCCAACCTGTCCCGCCACGCAATCGGCAAAGTCAGGTAGGCGCCCGTGTCAATCAACGCATCGCTCTGGATGCGGAACGCCGAGTCGGTGCCGTTCTCAATGGTTGCCGCAACGATGATCCTTCCCATGATCCGGTCCCTGCGCGGTGAGTCCGTCAAGTCTCAATCTCGTTACTTCGAGCGAATGCTACTTTTCCCCTGCCGATAAAGCAACTCCTGAAAGGTACCGGGGAGGTCCGCGCATGCCGGCTCCCTGGATTCCCGCGTTCATGATCGCGTTCGAGCCGGCGAACGCAGGATGCCTCTCACGGCGACAGGACACCATGATGGAGAGAGGGCCCCAGCCACACCTGCGCGGCCGACGTATCGGCGAGCACCTTTTCTGCACGCTTGGCCCCTGCCTCATCTCGAAACACGCCCACGACGGTCGCCCCGCTGCCGGACAACAACGCGCCCTCCGCTCCCAATTCCAATAAGGCGTGCTTCAGCGTAGCCAACGCGGGGTAGTCGTCGAACAGGACCGCTTCAAAATCATTCTGCATTGAGGCGAGAATCTGAGGCCAGGCAAGAGTGCCGGCGCGTTCGAACACCCGAAGGTGCTCAGGCAAGGACGCCCGCCCAGGCCGCAACTCATCCAATCGTTGAAACGCCTGCCCCGTCTTGATGGGGAACCCCGGGTTCGCCAACACCATCCAGCGAACGTCGTGAAGCGTTTTCGGAAGAATCCGTTCGCCCCATCCCCGAACAACGGCAGTCGGCGCGTCAAAAAAAAAGGGCACGTCACTGCCCAAGGTTTGCCCCAGTGCGGCCATGTCGCGGTTGGACCACCCAACGTCCAACAAACGATTCAGCCCCATGATCGTCGCCGCGGCATCGCTGCTTCCCCCACCGAGTCCGGCGGCAACCGGAATACGTTTGTCCAACGTTAGTTCAACTCCCACCGGCGTCTGCACGCGTTGTAAGACCAGTTGAGCGGCTCGATACACCAGATTGTCCGTCGGTGCAGAAGGGGAATCCGCGGAACAGGCCACGCGAATTCCCGCAAATGAATTCGTGACGCGAATCGTCAAGACGTCGGTCACCCCAATGGTCTGCATCAAGGACCACAGGGCATGATACCCATTGGGCAATCGATCGAAAATTTTGAGAATGAGATTAACCTTGGCCGGCGGACGGAGCCGCAGCGAGCGATCGAGCATGTCCATGCGTTCCCCGTAACGGGCAGACGGATCCTTCGGCAAACACGATAGATGATTTCGACGACGCGGGCCTACGCAAACGTGGAGGCCATGGAGAAAATCGGAAGATACATGGCCACCACAATAAACCCGATCCCGACGCCTAAGACGACAATGAGCAGCGGCTCCAAAACGGTCGTGAACGCGGCAACGTCGCGATCCACCTCACGTTCGTAGAGGTCCGCGATTTTTTCCAGGGTGGCATCGAGGGTACCCGTTGCTTCACCCACGGATATCATGCTGGAGACCAAGGGAGGAAACATACCGGACCGTTCCAACGGGTCAGCCAGCGTATGCCCTTCACGAACGCTCACTCGGGTTTCTTCCAGAGCCCGTTCCATGCTGATGAGTCCCGACACCTTTTTGGCGATCTCCAGACTGCGTAAAATCTCCACGCCGTTCCTCAACAACGCTCCCAAGGTTCTCATCACGTGGACCACCGCGGTCTTCCGCCACAGCGTTCCAACGAACGGGACTCGCAAGAGAACGGGTTCGATCATCCGTTGCCCTGACGGGGTCGTCGCCCACAGCCGTAGGCCCAGCCCCATGCCGATCACGCCAATGACCGCGGAAACCCCATGCCGTTGGAACCAGCGACTCAACTCCAACACCACGGCGGTCGGCCACGGAAGCGCGTCGCTCATGTCAGCATACATGGGGGCGAACATCGGGATGACCCACGTGAGCAACGTGCAAAGCACGAGCGCGGCCACCGTCACGACGATCAGGGGATAGGCCAAGGCCAACGTGACCTGTTGTCTGAGTCGCAACACTTTGTCCAGATGCTCGGCGAGTCGAGAGAACGTCTGATCCAACATGCCGCCTTCCTCGCCTGCCTCAACCATACTGACGTACCACGGAGTGAACACCGTGGGATGCCCGTGAAACGCCGCAGCCAACGAGGACCCGGATTCCACCTTTTGCTTCACCTCACGAAGAATCCGTTGCAACGTCGAAGACGAGGCTTGGGTTGTCAGCATCTCGAGACCCTGCGAAAGAGGCACGCCGGCTTTGATTAACGCTTCCAATTGATAGGTCAACGTCACCAGGTCTTTTTGAGGAACCCCGGCGCTCCCGGAAAAGAGCCGCCACTCGGAAGAGGACGTGAGTTTTTCGCGGAGACGGGTGACGAACACGTTCTGCCGTCGCAAAACCTGAAGCGCGGCTCGTTGGTCAACGGCATCGACTTCCCCTTGCCGAATCACCCCTTCACGGGTTTTCCCACGATAGATAAACGTCGGCACGTTCAGACACGTCTCAAGAACGAGGCTTAATCCTCCGTGGACACGCTCATCACTTCTTCCACGGTGGTCAGTCCCTGCTTGATTTTATCCAATCCGCTTCGTCGAATCGTTTTTAAGTTTTCGGCTAACGCTTGTTGCTTGAGCCGTTCGGCCATCGCCCGTTCCATGATCCGGGATCGAAAGGCTTCGGACACCGGACACACCTCAAACAGACCGATACGCCCTTTATAGCCCGTTCCATGACACGACGCGCACCCGTGTCCTCGAATCGGCGTCACCGTCGCGACTTCCTCCTCGGTAAATCCCAAATTGAGCAGGTGTTCCCTTGGCAGAGGATCAGGCCGTTGACAGTCCGCACAGACTCGACGGACGAGTCGTTGGGCCACGATCACGCTGACCGACGACGCGACCATAAACGGTTCAACGCCCATGTCAAGCAACCGGGTGACGGCACGAGCGGCATCATGGGTGTGCAGAGTGGACAGCACGCGATGCCCGGTCAACGCGGCCCGGACGGAAATTTGCGCGGTTTCCAAATCCCGGATTTCACCCACCATCACGATATCCGGGTCCTGCCGGAGAAAGGCTCGCAACACCCTGGCAAATTCAAGACCGATGTCTTCTTTCACCTGGACTTGCGTGATTCCGGTAAAATGATACTCCACCGGGTCTTCGACCGTGACGATGTTCACGTCCGGCGTATTCAGCACGTGCAGCGCGGAATAGAGCGTGGTGGTCTTGCCGCTCCCCGTGGGACCCGTCACCAGGATCATGCCGTGCGGGCGTTCCAACGCCGTCAGAAACGTCTCGACGTCCGCGTGATCGAATCCCAAGTCCCGCAAGTCAAACGTCTGCCCCGCACGATTCAATAAGCGAAGCACGGCTTTTTCTCCATGAAGGGACGGTAACACCGACAGACGAACGTCCAACGTCGTTGATCCCCACGACAACGTCAGGCGGCCATCCTGAGGCAGGCGGCGTTCGGCAATATCCAACTGCGAAAGAATCTTGAGTCGAGAAATCACGGCGTTCCGCAAACTTAACGAATACGTCATCATGGTGTGCAGCACGCCGTCCAACCGAAAGCGCACGCGCACGGCACTCTCATAGGGTTCGACGTGGACGTCACTCACGCCCATGCCGGCGGCCCGGTGAAGAATCGTCTTCACCAATTGCGCGACGGGAGATTCATCTTTCGCCGTCACCTCGTCACTCCCGTCCGACTGTCCATACCGCAAACTCGACGACGCCCGTTCCAGCAACGCCGTCATCTCGTCGGATGCCAACGCCGAATCGACGCTCAGGTCATCGGGACGACGTTCGTGCGTCGTCGGGGAACGGAGAGCATCAGACTTCGAAGACGCCACGCCCTGGCCGGACGGCTGAGGTGCCACACCGGCCGGAGTCTGATCCCGACGCTGATACAACGCCTGAATGCGTTGCCGAACCTCGGATTCCAGGGCAATCACCGGAACCATGCGCAACCCCGTGCGAAAACGAAGTTCGTCCAGCACGTGGACGTTGGCCGGATCCGCCACGGCGACGGTCAACCGCTGACCGACCGTGCTCACGGGCACAACCCGATGTTGCGTCGCCCAGGCTTGAGGCACCAACGTCGCCAGTTGAGGATCAATGACGGAAGGCAAAGGATGGACGGTGGCCAACCCATACTGCTGGCCCAGAAACTTCAACAGCGTTTCTTCGGAAATGGCCCCTTGAGAAAAGAGGATTTGGCCGAGAGGGTGTGCGGTCTCCCGATGGCGTGCTAACGCTTCATCCAGTTGGGCAGGCGTAATGCACCCGGCGTCAAGAAGTAATTGGCCCATCCGGGTGCGAAGCATCGTTCCCTCCGGTGCAACGTGAACGAAATTACGGACCCTCGGCCGCGTTCACGTGACGGCACCCCCGGACGATGTAATGCAGACCCGAGAGGACGGTCAGCAGACTCATCATGGACAACAAGGGAAACAGCACGGAGACGTCCATCTCATAGGCGGTCAACGCCAGCACCAGAATAATATAGGTCAACTGAAACAGGGTGGTGGCTTTGCCTAACGCCGTCGGAGAGGCGTCAAGGGGAATACCGAACAAGCGGGCCAACAACGTGCCGGTCAGCAGAATGGCGTCCCGGCTGACGACGACGATGACGCTCCACGCCGGCACCAAGTCCATCAAGGCACACGTCATAAACGCGGTCATGAGGAGCAACTTATCCGCCAACGGATCAAGATGAGCCCCGAATTGCGTCTTCTGATTCGCCATCCGGGCAATGCTTCCATCAAGCGCGTCGGTCAGGGCCGCCACGATCAACGTCACCATGGCATACTCAAAATAATCGTAGACCAGAAACCCGACGATGACGGGGATTAACAGGATGCGCAGAATCGTCAGGCTATTGGGAACGTTGAGCGGAATCACACCGCCAACGGAAACGCGCGCATCAACGACTTCGGACCCTGGGCCTGGTTTCGACACCATCACGTGGACTCCCTTAGCCGTCAAGCCTAAGCAACGAAGGAGGGAGGCGTCAACAGAAGAACACCCTGCGCTCCATGACCGGGGTCGCCACGGCGCGCGGGAGCCACACGTCAAAATTCAACGCCCATGGAGAGCGTGCTGAAAAATCTGAACGCATCCGCGTACTCAAGGCGCGCCGGATGATGAGGAACGCCGTTTCCAAAGTTTTCTCCCACCCGGGCATACCGCATTGTCGGCGCATGGGACAGATATTCAAGGCCGGTCCCAAGTTGAAGGGTCATCCTTTCAAGGAACACGACGCTCAGCGAGGCGCGCAAACCGAGGGTCGCGGCGATGGCCGAATCGCTGAGATTCAGATTGGTGTGCAGGTTCGATCCCGTCCCCGACGAGGACAAGAACGTTCGCTGGCGCCCCTCGTAGCCGGCGTCGAGGTGGTAGAGCCCCAGCTTGCCGTCGGCCAGAAAACGCCACCGCGTTTTGAACGGCACGTCGAATCGGAGACCCAGAACTCCTCCGTAATACGACGCGTTCAGATCCTCTTGCAGGGTCATGAAGTTGACGTTGGGATCGCGGTTGGATTCATACGCAAACACGTCGGCCTCCTGAGTCAGTCTCTTGTAGCTCGGACCGAGGAACAGCGCCGTCCTGGCCCGTGCCGCCCGTCCCAGAAACGTCCCGACAACCAGGTCAACGCCATAGAAGTCCACCTCTCGTTTCGTCGTGACGCGCATGGGATCACCATAGGCAAAATTCGGGGTTGCCGGAAGCGCGGTTCCGTCTATCGCTCCAATCCAGCCGGCAAATCTGAGATCCTCCCTTGACTTGATCGCCGATAACAAAGCATCCGCTTTGGCTTTATCATTGAAGATTTCCCCTCTCCGCTTCTCCCTGGCGCGGTCCGTCAAGTTCCTCAACTCTGCGACCGTGATACCGTGCTCTTCGGCTTCCAGTTCATCCCACAATTCACTCGTTCGTTCATATTCATGGACGTGGCTGGAACTGTGAAACGTGATGAACCCGCTCGCCTCGGCAAACAGCTTGCGTCCGAAGGCTTCACGTTCGCCGCCGACTGCCAGCCTGATCTGCGGTCCGGCCAGATTTGACGCATCATAATGGTCAAGGAACCCGACGACCTCCTCACGGGAGTTCGTCTCGATAAACGGACTTGACTCCGGCAGGTCCAGAAAAAACACACCGCCACCGACCCGGGCATACACCGTTTTCTTCGCGCCGTTCAAGCCGTCGTCATCCGCCTGAACGGCGCCACACGGCAGGAACAGAATAAGGAACCCCGCCAACCCCACCCGAAGGCACCGCAGAGAATCGTGCGTCACATCCATGACCCAATGTTTATCTTGACACCTTGTATCAGTCAACTTATACAATGACGCAACGTTTGAGCCTCAAGAGGAGGCTCCTTATAGCTGAGGACAAAAAGGAAAGTCCACCATGCACGCCAATCAACTCATGCTGCGGTGTTACGCCAAACGAACCAACGAGGGCACATGGTACGCCATGTGTATCGATCTGAATATTGACGCTGAAGCCGATAGCATACCGGACGTCAAAATTTCGTTGGAACGTGCGATTATCGGGTATCTCGAAACCGTCATTGACGCTGACGACCGATCCTCTCTCGAAACGTTGTTATACCGTCCCTCTTCCTGGCCACATCGGCTGTTTTACGGCATCGCCAAATGCTCGAATAAGATTCGCGGCGTCGTGAATGCTCGCTGGTTCGTTTTTCACGAACCCATCCCCATCCGCCTTGCCCTGCCCTGCTGATGGGTTTCAAAAAATACCTTCCGCTCACGCCGGACGCCGGTTGTATCGTGCAACACGAAGGAGAATGCGGAGAGCGTTGCAGACCTCTAGGTCCTTCCCTATAATCACGCACTGTTTACGCTGAGAAAAAGGATACAGTCTCATGAGTTCGCTGCCGTTGTCGTTTCGTTTGCGTCATGCCGTTGTGGAAAAGCACCAATTGGAGGGGACGGATCCCAGTGATCGGTATTTTAACCGGATGGTGCCGGTGAAGCGCGTGGACCGGGGATATACGGCCAGTACGATGTATGAAGCGTTGGTCACGGAAAGTGACGTGCATCCCACGGTCGGGGGAGCCATCCAGGACGTTGTGGGCAAACTTCGGGAACTGGGCTTTACGCAATTACGAACGCGGTTGAATTTCAAGGGGCAAAAATATCTCGCAGAAAAAGAATCCTGGGTGGAATACCCCGAGTGAACGGTTGCCAATCTTCTCACGGCCGACCCTTTCCGACGTTCAGCCTGAAAAAATTCCGTTATTCGCTGCCACTTCTGGCATCCTGACCCCTCTCCCTTCGTCACCCGCCCCGTCATTCCCGCCGTCTCCCTCCTGTCATTCCCGCCGGTCTCCCCTCCCGTCATTCCCGCCGGTTTTAAGCGGGAATCCAGGGGACCGGTTCACGAACGGAGACCCGAAGCAAACCCCCCTCACCCCCTCCCTCTCCCGCAAGGGGAGAGGGAGGAAGAAAGCCGCCCCTCCCCTGTCATTCCCGCCGTCTCCCTGCCATTCCCGCCGTCTCCCCTCCCTGTCATTCCCGCCGTCCCCCTGCCATTCCCGCAGTCTCCCTCCTGTCATTCCCGCCGGTTTTTAGCGGGAATCCAGGGGACCGGGTCACGAACGGAGACCCGAAGCAAGCCCCCCTCACCCCCACCCTCTCCCGCAAGGGGAGAGGGAGGAAGAGAGGGTACGCTCCCGCCGTCATTCCCATACCCTCCCGTCATTTCTGCACATTCGGGAAGTCAGAGTCTTTCTCTTTTGCCACGAAGGTTTCCCATACGACGTTATGAAGGGTCGGTCGGAAGGTGGTGATGCGCTTATTGGTTCGGGTGGGGTGGACTCGGTTTGTGAGAAGAATCACTTCGACTTCGCGTGTGGGATCAATCCAGATGGACGTTCCGCTATACCCGAGGTGCCCGAAGGATTGCGGAGAGAAGTGGACGCCTGAGGAGGAGGGAATCGACGGCGAATCCCAGCCTAATCGCCAACTCGAATTCGGGAGTTGTTTCGCGCCGACGAACTCTCGAACGAGTTCCGCGGGGAAGAAGGACTCCCGGCCCCGTGCCGCCTGAAGCCATGCTCCCGACAACGCCGCCACTGCCGACGCCGTTCCAAAGAGACCCGCATGTCCCGTCACCCCACCCAGGGCAAAGGCATTTTCATCGTGTACGTGCTTATGCACCACGGACCCTCTCCACGGATCATCTTCGGTCGGCGCCACGTTTTCCATCTCGTCGCCATGGCCACCGGCTTGGCCCGACTGCCCAATGAACCATAACGGCTTCGCGTGCAGGGGTTCGTAGACTCGTCGGCAGTATTCCCCCAAAGACACTCCCACGGCCCGTTCGACGAGAACGCCCAGCGCCATAAATCCCAGGTCACTATAGAGACTGCGGGCATCAGGCCGATGTTCCATGGGTTCACCGGCAATCAGGTGTAAGACGGTCTCGATTCGTTGCAGGCGTTCGGCTTCGGTGCCGGGCGGTACCCCCCGGGGCGACAACGTTTGATAGTACGGCCGATAGGCGGGAAGGCCGGCGCCGTGGCGGAGCAACTGCCGAATGGTGGTTGACCGGTACGGGCTCGACGCCCACTCCGTCAGCCAGTGACTGGCCGGCTGGTCAAGGTGCAGGCAACCTTCCTGAATCAACCACAACGTGGCCGTCGCGGTGGCCAAGGGTTTGGTGAGCGAGGCAAGATCGTAGACGGTCTCCGGCTGAACCGGTCGGTCAAAGGAAACGCGCCCCAGGCTGCCGATGCCGCGATGGTACACCACGTGTCCTTGGCATCGAACGTACAGCACGGCTCCGGGAAACACGCCCTGATCAACGGCTTGTTGCAGGGCTTGGGTGACGGGGTCGGCACGACTCACGGCAGCACTCCGGCCGACGAGGTGGGATTATTGCAACCGGACGCCGATGTCACGGATGGTTTCCACGACGGCGTACTGCAAGAACATGATGAGCAGAATCGCCAGGATGGGAGAAACGTCGATGCCTCCGAGCAAGCCCATCCGTCGCCGGATGATGAACAGGACAGGGTCCGTTGCCCTTGAGAGAAACTGAACAATCGGGTTCCAGGGGTCCGGATTCACCCACGAAATCAGCGCCCGAATGATAATCAGCCACATATAGAGAAACAGGACCGTCTCCAACACGGAAGCGACGCCCTGAAAAATATTTCCCACGACAAACATGACCGTGCCCCTTACGCGCTACGTGCGTCTGCCGTTTTCCCGTGCGCCGAACAACGCGGTTCCAACCCGCACCAACGTCGCGCCTTCCTCTACCGCCACTTCAAAGTCATTGGACGTGCCCATGGACAGTTCACGCACGCGGACCCGGTTCAACGGCATGGTTGTGAGTTGGTCTGCGATGGATTTCAGGCGCCGAAAATAGGGGCGGGTTGTTTCGGGGTCCGGGTTCCACGGGGGAAGCGCCATGACCCCTTGCACGGCCACGTGCGAGAACAAATCGATGTTCGACGCGGCGTCCGGCAGTTCATCCGGTGAGAACCCGCCTTTGGATGCTTCCCCTCCGACGTTCACTTCAAGCAGGATGGCTTGGGTGCAATCCCGTTCCTCCGCCCGCCGTTGAATTTCTTGGGCCTGGGCCACGGATTCAACGGAATGAATCACGCCAAATCGTCCCACCAGCCATTTGAGTTTTCGTCGCTGGAGCCGACCGATGAAATGCCACTCCACGCCGGCCCGTTGCCCCACCGCGTCCATTTTGGCTTGCGCCTCCTGCCAACGATTTTCCCCGCAGATGACAATCCCCACGCGGATGGCTTCGAGCACTCGTTGCGCGTCCACGCCTTTGGTGGCCGCCACCAATCGCACGCCCCGCGGGTCTCGTCCCACGCGCTCGGCGGCTCGACGGATTCGATCACGCGTCGTCTGAACGCTTGCCCTGATCCCCGAAGGATTCGTCGAACGGTCATTCAACGGGCAACCCGGCAACTAGGTCAACATAAGACCGCTGACCATGGTCCCATGCACCTTTCCTTCCAGGCGGTAGGAAAAAAACAAATCCGACCGGCACATGGTACACAGGTCCACGACGTGGACGTGGTCCTGACGGATGCCGAAAGACTTGGCTTGCCACGCGATCAATCCTTTCAAGTCGACGTGGCCGGCATCAGGACCGGTACGTTTGAGGACGACGGAAGAACGCGGCACGTCCGGCATCAGTCGTTCAATCACCGGCGCATCGACTTCATAACAACATGGTCCGGCCGACGGCCCAATCGCCACGTGGAAAGCCGTCGGGTCTCCTCCGAACCGTTCGACCATTTTCCGAGCGGCCTTCGGCACAATGCCGTGCGCGATGCCCCGCCAGCCGGCATGGACCACACCCACCGACCCGCGAGAGGCATCCGCAATCAACACCGGCACACAATCCGCGGTGCGGACGGTTAAGAGCGTCTGAAGTTGATTCGTGACGACGGCGTCCCAGCCGTCGAGAAATTGTTCGCCGACTTTCAGAGGACGATCCAGGACCAGAATGTCCGACCCGTGCTCCTGACGGACGGACACCACTAAGGGATAGTCGGGTTCCGCGGCCTTGACCGTCCCTCGATTTCCAACGAGTCCGCCATGGTGCGGGCCGTGTCTCGTCCCGAAGAAATGCGACACGTGCCGATTCATCTTTCCAAACGACGCGCTCGTGAATGGAACCATGGGCTTCATGCGACGGGTCACGTCTTCGGCAACCAGAACCATCGTTCGTCTCCTTCTTTACGTCAACCGGTTATTTCCCTCTTCTGCGCAAAAAGGTGGGCACGTCCCAATCTTCATCCGCTAACGGATTGCCGTTTTCCGCCGGTCGAGCCGATTCCATTCGTCTCATGTAGGTGGGACGCTCAAGGTCGTCGGCCCCTGAAGAAGCCCGTACCGCGGCCAAGGCGGGCTCAGGAGTCGGAGGCGCATAGAGGTCGGCAGGCTCCGGCGCGGCCGGCTGAGGCTTCGGCCGCGTGAGTTCCTGTTGTGATTCAAAGCCGGTCGCGATGATCGTGACCACCAGTTCGTCTTCCAACGCCGGGTCAATCACCTGGCCGACGATAATGTTCGCTTTCGGATCAGCGGCTTCTTTGGCAATGGTGGAGGCTTCATCAACTTCATGGAGAGACAGATTCGCCCCCCCGCTGATGTTGACCAGGAGCCCTTTCGCGCCCTTGACGCCGCTCTCTTCCAGCAGCGGACTGCAAATCGCCTGCTTGGCCGCCGCCATGGCGCGATTCGGCCCCTGGGCCGTCCCCATGCCCATCACGGCTCTTCCGGTGTAACTCATCACCGTTCGCACGTCGGCAAAATCAACGTTGACCAGGCCCGGCGTGGTAATCACCTCGGTAATGCCCTTAATCGCCTGACGCAACACGTCATCCGCCACTTTGAAGGCCTCCAGCAACGGCGTGTTTTTCTCCACCAGGTTCAACAGTTTCTGATTAGGAATGATCAACAACGAATCCACGTGTCGTCGGAGTTCCCGTAGGCCTTCCTCGGCGTAGCCCATGCGACGATGGCCTTCATACTGAAACGGTTTGGTGACCACGCCGACCGTCAGGATGCCGAGCGATTTGGCAATGCCGGCGACGATGGGGGCCCCGCCCGTCCCGGTTCCTCCGCCCATGCCCGCGGTGACGAACACCATGTCCGCTCCGTCCAAGGCCTCACGGATTTCCGATTCGCTCTCAATGGCGGCCTCCTTGCCCACTTCGGGTTTTGCGCCGGCGCCGAGCCCTTTCGTTCGCTCCAGACCTAATTGAATCTTGTGCGGGGCGGTGGATTTGAGGATCGCTTGGCGATCGGTATTGGCCACGACGAACTCAACGTTCGTGAGACCGGCGGCGACCATCGTGTTGACCGCGTTGCACCCGGCTCCGCCAATCCCGAGCACTTTGATTTGAATGCGTGCAATGTCTTCCTCCTGCAATGCCAACATGGAATCTAACATGGAATCCCTCCTTGGTTCGTGACCCCTGGCGAGCGGCCCGTGGTTCGTCACGGATCACCAGTCACCGGCCACTATCAGAAAAAATTGACGACCCAATTTTTCATGCGACCCAACACGCTCCCGAAGCCATTGCCGCTTTTTCTCCCGACGCCGACGCTCTCAAATTCCTGGTCACGATGCGCGTGCAGGATTAGTCCCACGACCGTGGAATACATGGGGCTGTTGACCATGTCCCGCAACCCGCCGACGCCGGCGGGAAGCACGCCGCGTCTCCCCGGTAAATCCAGGATGGCTTCGGCGACGTCGGGTATCCCCTTGAGCATGGACGTGCCGCCGGTGATGACCACGCCCGCGGCCAGTTTGCCCTCATAGCCAGATCGACGAATTTCCCGCAGGACCAAGTCGAATATTTCCTCCACCCGCGGTTCGATAATCTCGGCGATCTCCCGTTTGCTCACGGGGCGCGCCGGCCGGCCGCCGACGCTCGGGACATCCACGGTTTCCATGTCTTCCACCATGCGCGCGAGCGCCACGCCGTGATGAACCTTGATGTCTTCGGCATCCGCCAAAGGAGTCCGCAACCCGATTTGCAGGTCGGTCGTCACGTGTTGACCGCCGATCGGCAGCACCGCGGAGTGACTGATCGTCCCCTCAGAAAAAATAGCCAGGTCCGACGTCCCCCCACCCAGATCGACCATCGCAATCCCCAATTCCTTTTCCTCTTCCGTCAGCACGGCCTCGCTGGAGGCGAGCGGCTGCAACACGATATCGACCACGTCCAGGCCGGCCCGATTCACGCATTTCACCAGATTTTTCGCCGAGGTGACCGCCCCCGTCACGATGTGGACGTCCACCTCCAACCGCGACCCGGAAATCCCCACCGGCTCTCGAATGCCTTCCTGATCGTCCACGATAAACTCACGCGGCAGGACGTGAATCACCTGTCGATCGGACGACAACACGGCCGCGGCCCGAGCCGTCTCAATGGCGCGCTGCACGTCAGACCGGAAGACTTCCTGGCGCTTCAGCGCGACCACGCCCTTGGCGGTTTCGCTCGAAATGTGCCCACCGGCAATCCCGATGTAGACGGAGTTGATGGCCACGCCCGCCATCGTTTCCGCGGTTCCCACCGCGGTTTTAATCGATTCCACGGTGCTTTCGATGTTCACGACCACCCCTTTGCGCAGCCCTCTGGAGGGACTCGAGCCGAACCCGATAATATTGACGCCTTGATCCGGCCCCACCGCGGCGACGATGACGCAAATCTTGGTGGTGCCAATGTCAAGTCCGACCACGATCTGTTCTTTTTTCGCCATGACGTTCGGTCATCCTTTCTTGCGGACGATCACCTTTCCGGCAAATCGTAAATCCACGTCGTGCGGGTCGTGCTGAAGACGCTCCCGTAGAGACGGTTCCAGCTTGAGATACCGCTGCCACGTGGGGAGAAAGTCTTCATTGACCAAGAAGACGAACGCATCGACTGTCCCCGTGATGAACCGTGAATCACTCACGTCCACGGTCACCGGCGTCCCAAACCGTCGTTCCAGGTGGTCGGCAAAGGAGAGCCCCTTCCGAATCCGATCCTGAGACGCCGGGTCTCCTCCCAAAAGTTTGACGGCAGAAAGACCGACGAGTCTGGGCAAGCGGCCCGTCGGCCCGTCCGAGGCAATGGATAACACCGCGCCGTTGTTGTCCACGAACAGATCGCCGCCCACGTGTTGAACCACTGCCGCCGGCTTTCGCTCCGCCACGACCACCGCCAAGGTGTGCGGCAGGGCTCGCCCCACGGACGCCGACGACACCCACGGATGAGCCGTGACCTTCTTTTCCAACGTTGCGAGATCCAACGAAAGCAGAGAGCCGTGCTCGGGCAATTCCAACAACGAAAGAATTTCTCGACGGTCGACGCGGTCCACCCCGGAAATGGACACGTGTTGAATGCTCGTCCACCCGGCCACGGCTGATGGGAGCCACTGATACCCGACCAGACCCAGAATCCCCAGGCTCACGAACGCCCCACACGCGATCATCCGGAATCGCCTCGTTGACGAAGGGGACCGCGGAAGCGGTCGGTTTCTCGGACTCATGATCGGCCTCGTCTCGTTCGGCGTTGACGACCCATCCCACTCGCTCGACGCTGGAACGCCGACTGTAAAATACGTGCCGTCAACGAGTCATAATCCATACCGGCTTGAGCCGCAGCCATGGGAAGCAGACTCCTTTGCGTCATGCCGGGAGTGGTGTTGATTTCCAGAAAAACGGGACGCTCTTGCGTCGTCAGACGAAAATCAACTCGTGCCGCACCGACGCATCCCAAGACGTGGTAAGCACGCACGGCCAACTCCTGCACCCGTCGATGCCGGCGCTTGGTCAACGGGGCCGGGCAGAGATAGCGCGTCTCGGCTTTTTCATATTTGGCGGCATAATCGTAGATCCCGCCCGGCGAGAGAATTTCAATCGGAGGCAGGGCTTCTCCGTCCAACACCGACACGGCGATTTCACGCCCCTCAATAAACGATTCCACGAGGACTTCATGATCGTGTTCAAAGGCCCGTTTGAGCGCGCGCGTCCATTGCCACGGTTGTCGCACCACCGACACCCCCAGCGTGGAACCTCCGTGAGCGGGTTTGACGATAAGCGGCGGGGAAAGATGCTCGGGCATGGTCGGGTGATCGGTTCGTCGGATAACGACCCCGGGCGCTATCGAAACGCCATGGCGCCGAACCAACGTCTTGGCGACCGGTTTATCCATACCCATCGCACTCGCTCGGACTCCTGAACCGGTATAGGGAATGCCCATCATTTCCAACAGTCCCTGGACCGTCCCATCTTCGCCTCCCCGACCGTGGAGCGCGAGAAAGGCCAACGTGACGTTGTGCCCCTGTAGTCTGAACGCCAACGAGGTATCCACGTCCAGGCACGTCACCCGATACCCCAGTCGGATCAAGGCCGCCTGGACGGCCTCACCCGTCTTTAAGGACACGTCACGCTCGGAGGATTGCCCACCCATGATCACGCCGATATGTTCAGAGATGACGCGCATCGGATCACCCCTCACCCACCACTTTCCATTCCAACTCCAACGTCACGCCCGTTCGATGAAACACGTCCTGTTGAATTTTTTTTATGAGCAGCAGCACGTCCGTGGCGCGTGCGCGTCCCAGATTCACGATAAAATTGGCGTGCTTCGCCGACACTTGCGCGTCCCCCACTCGATACCCTTTGAGGCCGGCCTCTTCAATCACACGTCCGGCCGTGGTGCCGGGCGGGTTTTTGAAGACGGACCCGGCATTGGGTTGAGATAAGGGTTGTGAGTGCTTTCGATACTGCAAATAGGCCTTCGTGCTGGCTTCAAGGTGTTTTTTGGACGCCGGCGTCAGACGAAGCCGTGCCCCCACCACGACGCCTTCCGGGAGACCGACGCGACGATACGAAAACACAAGGTCCGCTGCAGCGCAGGTACGGACGTGACCCTCGGGAGTCACCATTTGAACGGCCTCTACACAGCTCTGCACGTCTCCCAATTTGGTCCCGGCGTTCATGACCACCGCTCCGCCGAGGGTTCCGGGGATGCCGACGGCCCATTCAAGCCCGGACAATGACTGACTCACGGCGTAGCCCAGCAGGGTCGGCAGCCGAACGCCGGCTTCCGCAAACACGGTCCGTTCATCCTCTCTGGTCACGGCTGCCAGCTTGGACAGGCTCAAGACCAGTCCCCGGACCCCTCCGTCTTTCACTAAAAGATTCGTCCCGCCCAGCACCATGAGAGGGAGGCTGGCGGTCGAAGCTTGACGAACGATCCGACGCACGTCGGGAACGTCTTCCGGCACGATCAGCACATCCGCGGGACCGCCGATTCGAAGCGACGTCAACTCCGCCAACGGCGCGTCGAACGTCACCGCACCGCGAACGCCCGAGAGCACCGTCGCAAATTGCGGACGCGAGAGGGCCACTTGATCTTCGAGTTGACAATCCATATCGACGATCCTCACTCCAACGTTCTCAGCAACTCCACGCCCATCTTCCAGACGTCACCCGCACCCAGGGTTAACACGCGATCTCCGGGTTGCAATTCAGGGATCAATCGGCTGACGGCGCCGTCCGCGTTCTCCATCCAATGAACCTCCGGATGGCCCGCCGTACGAATTCGTTCAACCAGCGTCTCTCCCGAGACGCCCGTGACGGGTGATTCCCCTGCTGCATACACCGGCGTCACGTACACCACGTCCGCCTGGTCAAACGCATGGGCGAAGTCATCCAGAAGATCGCGAGTCCGGCTGTACCGGTGGGGCTGAAAGATGACCACCAGACGTCCCGGCCAGACGGTTTTGACCGCCGTAAGCGTCAAACGGATCTCCGTGGGATGATGACCGTAATCATCCACCACCACGACGCCGTCTTTTTCACCGCGGACGTGAAATCGGCGTTCCACGCCGGAAAACGCGGCCATGCCGGTTCGAATCAGATCCAGCGGGGCATCCAGTTCCAAGGCGACGGCGATTGCCGCTAAGGCGTTGGACACGTTGTGGACGCCCGGAATCGTGAGTCGAAAGGGACCTAACTCTTTTCCTTGATGTCGGACCCGAAAATTGGTGACCCCGCGCTGAACCGTGATCTCCGTGGCCTGGAAGTCCGGCACGGAGGCATCCGAGGACGCGTGGATCCCATAGGTCACGTATCGTTTCCGCATCTGAGGCAACATCGCGCGCAGTCGAACGTCATCCGCGCACAGAACGGCCGCCCCGTAAAATGGAACTTTATTGACGAATTCCAGAAAGGCCGCTTCCAGCCGATCCATGGACCCGTAATGATCAAGATGTTCGCGGTCAACGTTCGTCACCACGGCAATCGACGGAGACAGACGAAGGAAGGACCCGTCGCTTTCATCGGCCTCGGCAATCAGCAAGTCACTTCGGCCCAATCTCGCGTGCGTTCCCATGGCGTTCACCTTGCCGCCGACGACGAACGTCGGGTCAAGGCCGGCGTGGGCCAACACCGACGCCACCAACGACGTGGTGGTGGTTTTGCCGTGCGCCCCGGCAATCGCCACCCCGAACTTGAGCCGCATGAGCTCAGCCAACATTTCGGCCCGCGGAATGACCGGCACCACGTTCGTTTTCGCGGCGACGACTTCGGGATTGGAGTCTTGAACGGCTGAAGAAACCACCACGACTTGCGCCCCTTTCACGTGGGATTCATCGTGCCCGATAAAGATGGTTCCGCCCAACGTTTCCAGGCGGCGCGTCACGTCCGACGACGCGAGGTCAGACCCGGTGACGTGGTAGCCCCGCGTCAATAAGACCTCGGCGATGCCGCTCATCCCACTCCCGCCAATCCCGACGAAGTGAATGTGTTGAATTTTTCGAAACATCATGCGTCGTCATCTCACGCGTGCAGGCGGCGTCATCCCAGCAACCGACGACATTCGTTGACCATGGTTTCGGCCGCGTCCGTTCGTCGCAACCGCACGCTCCGCTCCGCCATGGACCGAACGCGGTCAGCGTCGCGGAGCAACGCCTCAAGTTCCTGAGCCAACCGCGCTCCGGTCAGACCGGGTTGAAGCAGGACCACGCCGGCCCCCGCCTGCTCCACGACCCGAGCGTTGACTTCCTGATGATCGTGCGTCGCGTAAGGAAACGGAATCAGGATCGACGGTTTTCCACACGCGGCGATCTCCGCCAACGTGGCGGCGCCACATCGAGCAATCACCAGATCCGCTTGACGCAACGCCTGAGCCATGTCCTGCACAAACGCGGTGACGTCCACCTTCACCCCGTGATCCCGATAGGCTTCAACCACTCGTTCAAAATCACGTTCGCCCGTTTGATGAATCAGGCGGACGCGGCGGCGAAGAAGGGACGAAGACTGAACCGCCTCGACGACGACGGAGTTCAAGGCTTTGGCGCCTTGGCTCCCTCCGCAGGCCAACACCGTCTTGACCTGGCCCGATCCGATACTCGGTGGTGCGAGAAAATCCTTTCGCAATGGGGTCCCCGCCACCATCACCTTGTCGCGACGAAAAAAGTGGGCGGCCCGTTCGAACGAGACAAAAATTCTTTGAACCAACGGCCCCAACGCCCGGTTGGCCAGTCCCGGCACCGCGTTGGGTTCGACCAGGGCTCGCGTAATGCCCAACCAGAACGCGGCCAACACCACCGGCGGACTGGTATAGCCTCCGGTGCCAATCACAAGATTCGCCCGTGACTCGCGTAAGAAGGCAATGGATTGCCGAATGGCTCCGGGCAGCAACAGAAGGGCCGTCAACGAAGACCTGATCCCCCGGCCCACCACCCCCTGGACGCGCAGGGCTTCAACCCTCCACTTCGTCTCCGACAGCATGGTCCGTTCAAGTGCTCGCCCCGTCCCGACGAACGTCACGGACGTATTAGGCGCCTGCCGGCAAAACTCCTCGGCCAACGCCAGGGCCGGGTACACGTGTCCTCCGGTCCCACCCGCGGCAATCACGACGTTCATCCCATCCGTCACGCCAATCCTCGATGGTACACGGGAGCCGCCCGAGAAACGCTGAGCAGCATACCAATGGCCCCCAGACTCACGAGTAACGATGACCCGCCGTAACTCACGAAGGGCAACGTTAAGCCTTTCGTCGGCAGTAATCCGGACACCACGCCCATGTTGATGACCACCTGCACCCCCAACAACAAGGTCACGCCGGAAGCCAGATGTCGTCCGAAGGCATCCGGGGCCCTGCCGGCAATGTGAAATCCTCTGACGATCAACACCGCAAATAATCCAAGCAGCACCCCCGTCCCTAAAAACCCGAGTTCTTCTCCGACCAGGGCCAAGACAAAATCCGAATGCACTTCCGGCAGAAAAAACAACTTTTGCCGGCCTTCTCCCAATCCCACGCCGAACAGTCCACCGTTCCCCAAGGCCACGAATGATTGCGTGAGTTGAAACCCGGCGTTGGTCGGATCTTGCCAAGGATCTAAGAAGTTCAGGAACCGGCGGCGGCGATAATCGGATTGCATGATCAGCAGGTACGTCACGGGCAGAAGACTCAACCCCAGACACAGGAGATGAGTCATCTTCGCCCCACCCAGAAACAATAACCCCCACGCGATGATGACCAGCACCGTCGCCGTTCCCATGTCGGGCTCAAGCATCACCAGACCGGCCACGCTTCCCACCACCAGCAGGGGCGCCAACACCCCGCGACTCAACGAGGTCACGTCCTGCTCTTTCCGCACGAGGAACGAAGCCAGGTACAGCACCACGGACAGTTTCGCAAGTTCTCCCGGTTGAACGGAGAATCCCGCAAGGCGCAACCACCGGCGCGCGCCGTTGACTTGCGTGCCCAGCACGGGGATCAACACGACGATCAACAGCACGACCGTCAGACCCAGCACGTACGGCGTCAAGGTTTTCCACACGTCGTACTCCTGTCGAGCCACCCAGTGCAGGACCCCGATCCCCAACACAAGCCACAGAATCTGACGTTTCAGAAAAAACATCGAATCGCCGTATCGCGTTTCCGCCATGACGCCGCTGGCACTGAACACCATGATGACGCCCATGAGCGTCAACGCACACGTCACCACCAGGACCGTCCGATCCATGGGACCGGTACAGGCGTAATCGGCATCCTTCCACGCCAAGGAGAGTTGCGCGTCGTTTGCACGAGGTCGCCGCATCTGCGTGTCTTCTTCTTATTCAACCAGGGCATTCACGAGGTCTCGAAATTGTCGGCCTCGGTCCCGATAGTCGTGAAACATGTCAAAACTGGCGCACGCCGGAGAAAACAGCACCGCGTCACCCGGCTTGGCGATATCGGCGGCCAGCTTGACGCCCTCAGCCAGGGACGCCACCCGACTCATCGCCCCTACGCCGGCAATGGCTTCGGCAATGGCTTCGGCCGTCTCTCCGAAGAGAATGCAGTGGGTGACGTTTGGCTTGAGCGCAGCCTTCAAGCAACGAAAATCACTCCTGCCTTTATCCTGACCGCCGAGAACAATAACGAAGGGCCGCCGAAGGCTGTTGACGGCGTTCACCGTGGCGTCCACGTTGGTCCCCTTGGAATCATTGATAAAGATCACCCCTCGTCGCTCACGCACGACTTCCATCACGTGTTCCAAGCCTCGAAAGGCGCGCACCGCGCGGCTGATGCCCTTCGGAGAACATCCTTGGACCGTGCCGACCGCAACCGCGGCCAGCACGTTGGACACGTTGTGGTCCCCGAGAAGCGGAATCTCGTCTCTCAGCATGACGTTCGTTTGCTGCCCCTGCCATCGAGTCACAATCCCGTCGCCGTTCACCCACGCGCCATGCGGAACCTCCCGGGTTCTGCTGAATTCCATGATCCGACCGCGAAGCGATTGGCCGACGCTGCGGGACTGCGGATCATCGGCATTCAGAACGGCAACGTCCTCAGACGTCTGATTCTGAAAAATTTTGGCTTTGACGTTCACGTATTCGGTAAAACTTGAATGTCGGTCGAGGTGATCGGGCGTGACGTTGAGCAGCACCGCGACGTCAGGATGAAACCGATCAATGGTTTCTAATTGAAAGCTGGATAATTCCGCGACGATCACGTGAAACGGAACGGGCCCGTCGCCGCCGAAGCGTTCGCGTTGATACACGGTTAATGCAGCCTCCGCCAACGGCGTCCCGAGGTTTCCGCCCACAAACGGCGTGTACCCGCATGCTTGAAAGATGTTTCCGATGAGGGACACGACGGTACTTTTTCCATTCGTGCCCGTCACGCCGATGACGGGCAAGGAGAACGCCCACGAGGCGAATTCCACCTCTCCGACGATGGGAACGCGCCTTCGTCGCACGGGCTCCAATGCCTTCAGCGCCGGCGGGACTCCAGGGCTCAAGACCACCAGATCCACCGACTCCAGTCCTTTGTCGAATCGCTCGCCGCCGTGCAGCCTCACTCCGGCCGTTTGCAAATCGGACGCGGCCGTTGACCATTCCGATTCAGGTTTCCGGTCAACCAATGCAACGTCGGCTCCCACCGCCAACGACAATCGCGCCGCGGCCACGCCGCTTCGTCCTGCCCCGACCACGGCGACGGCGTGACCCGTCAGACCGTTGAGCCTCGCTTGCAGACGTCTCGCTGCGTGAGGGCCTCGTTGTGACGTCGCGTTCACCGTCGTCAGCATGGGGTTAACGAAATTTCAAGGTACTGAGGCTCAGCAGCGTGAGCAGAATCGCCACGATCCATAATCGAACCACAATTTTGGGCTCTTCCCATCCCTTGATCTCAAAATGATGATGAATGGGCGCCATGAGAAAAATCCGCTTCCGCCGTGATCGAAACGACAACACCTGAAAGATGACGGAAACGGCTTCCATGACGAACACGCCGCCAACCAGAAGCAGCAATAACTCGTGTTTGCTGACCACGGCTACCGTGCCCAACGCCGCCCCAAGGGGTAAGGACCCGACGTCGCCCATGAACACCGACGCCGGATACGCGTTGAACCAGAGGAACCCGAGACTCGAACCGAAGACGGCCGCCATCAAGACCGCTAATTCGCCTGCGCCTTCAATGTAGGGAAGTAACAAATAGTCCGACACCACTCGATTCCCGGCGGCATAGGCCACCGCGGCATACGCCACGGACGCCACCACCACCGGACCAATCGCCAACCCATCCAATCCGTCAGTCAAATTCACGGCGTTGGAACACCCGACGATCACCAGAATGGCAAACGGAATGTAGAGAGGGCCCAAGTCCGGCGTAAACGTTTTGAAAAAGGGAACGCTGAGTTCCGTCGAATACCCGGGAGAGGCGTAAAAAACCAAGCCGATGCCCAAAGCAATGCCCATTTGAGCCACGAGTTTTTGTCCGACGTTTAACCCTTCCGATCGACTCCGAGAAATTTTGACGTAATCATCAACGAATCCGATGAGTCCGAACCCGACGATGGACAACATGACGAGCCACACGTAGAGATTGCTCACGTCCGCCCACAGCAGCGTCGAAATCAACACGGCAAAGATAATGAGAAGCCCGCCCATGGTGGGGGTGCCTTCTTTGGCCAGATGACGACTCGGCCCCTCTTCTCGTATCCGTTGTCCGAGCCGGAATTCTTGCAGTTTTTTAATCACGGGCGGAGCCAGGACAAACGCGAGAATAAACGCGGTCAAGGCCGCATAAATAATGCGGACGCTCAAATACCGGAAGACGTTAAAGAGTGAAACGTCCGTATGCAGTGGGTAGAGCCACAGATACAGCATGGGCGTTATCCGGCCGCTTGCCGAGTGAGCGCGTCCAGCGCGGCTTCCATCTTCATGCCTCTTGAGCCTTTGAGTAAAACCACGTCGCCGGGTTCCGCCAAGGCACGGAGGACCGACGCCGCCGCCCGTACACGCGGCGTTTCAACGATTCGTGAGCGAGACATGCCCCGCGCCGCGGCACCGCGAGCAATGTCCTTGCCGAGTGCTCCGCACGCAATCAAAAAGGAAATCCGGCTGTCCGCGACGTGGGCACCGACTTCCCGATGGAGCGTGCTCGCGTCCTCTCCGAGTTCCAACATGTCCGCGAGCACGGCAATGGTGCGTTTGTGTTCTCCCAGGTTCTTTAACAACGTCACGGCCGCCTTCATGGAATCCGGGTTGGCGTTATAACAATCCTGAATGATGGTGAGACCCTGCCGAGAGCACACGTGCGACCGCATGGCCACAGGTCGAACGCGACTCAGGCCCTTGGCGATTTTGGCGACTGACAGCCCCAACACGTGTCCCACCGCCACCGCGGCCAGGGCATTCGACACGTTATGGGTTCCCGGGACGGCCAAGGACACGCGACGGGATCGTTGACGTCCGGTAACGTGGAGGCGGAATTCCATGCGCTTCCCCTGCTGTCGGATCTCGCTTCCTCGAACGTCCGCTCGACGCCGTAATCCAAAGGAGACCACCGAACATCGGGCTCGTCGTCGAAAAAAATGGTAATACGGATCATCCGCGTTCAAGATAAGGGCGCCGTCCTTGGGAAGCGCGGGCAACAACTCGGCTTTTGCACGGGCGGACCCGTCAACGCTGCCAAAGAATTCCAGATGGTCACGCCCCACGTTCGTGATGATCCCGATCGTCGGGCGGGCGACGTGTGCCAACCGGATGGTTTGCCCTTCGGCGTCCACTCCCAATTCCAGAACCGCGACCTGGTGCGACGCGGTCAACCTCAGGACCGTTTGAGGAAGCCCGATTCGATTGTTCAAATTGCCGATCGTCTGCAGAAGACGCCAGCGCTGCGAGAGGGCTTTCCCGACCATCTCTTTCGTGGTGGTTTTCCCGTTACTCCCCGTGACGGCAATGACCGGAATATCAAAACGCCTTCGGTGAAAGGTCGCCAGATCCTGATAGGCTCGTAACGAATCCTTGACCGTGACGACGAGCGGCTCCGGTCCACGGACGGCCGCGGACGCACGCAGATATCCGCGGACGGCGGCCGCGTCCGCGGACGCGGCTTCAATCACCACGCCCGTCGCCCCTTGCTTGAACGCGCCGTCAACAAAGTGATGCCCATCGAACCGGTCGCCCTTCAAGGCCACGAACAAGTCGCCCTTGCGCACCGATCGCGAGTCGGTACACAACCGCCGAATCCGACAATCGATTCTCCCTTTCAGCAACGTCCCGCCCGTGGCGGCAAGCACTTCTTCTCCCGTAAACGCGGACACCGCCGGACCCCTATCCTTTCCGTGCGGACGGCAAGGCCGTCAACAGTTCACGGGCCACGTCCCGGTCGTCAAACGGATACCGGGTCTTCCCGATGATTTGATAATCTTCATGCCCTTTCCCCGCGATCAACACCACGTCCCCTGCCCGCGCTTCGAGCACTGCCGCGCGAATGGCCGCTCGACGATCCGGAATCACGTGAAACGTGCCGCGCCGTGCGGTCGGCAGATCCAACGCCCCTCGTTCAACGTCACGTAAAATCGATTCAGGATCTTCGGTGCGCGGATTGTCCGAGGTCATGAACGCCACGTCGCTGCGTTCGACGGCCACTCGACCCATTTTCGGCCGCTTGTCCCGGTCACGATCACCACCACAACCGAACACCGTCAGAATCCGTCCTTCTCCGAGTCGGCGTACCGTTGCCAACGCTTTGGCCAGGGCATCGTCGGTATGGGCGTAATCCACGATCACCGAAAAGTCCTGTCCGGCCTCCACCCGTTCAAACCGTCCCGGCACGGCCCTGAATTCCCGGATCCCTTCCTGAATGGCATCCGGAGACGTTCCGCAAGCCATGGCCACGCCCATGCCGGCTAACAGATTCGACACGTTGTGTTCCCCCACCAAGGCACTCTGCATCTTCACTGATCCCAAAGGGGTATGGGCCGTAAAGCGCGTGCCGTTTCTTGAGAGCTCAAGGTTCGTCGCGTGAATATCCGCTTCCCCGCGAATGGAATACGTCCAGACCGGTACGAGCGTCTCAGTCTTGAGTCGGAGCCCCCAGTCGTCGTCAACGTTGATGATGGCACGTTTGGGCCTTCTCGCTCCCTTGAGGGGAGAGACCCGGAGCCTGCCCCTGACGTGATCCGAGGGGGAGGGTGCAGACCTGACGCAATCTCGAAAAAGACGGCGCTTCGCGTGATAGTAGGCGTCCATGTCGTGATGGAAGTCCAAATGGTCCTGAGACAAATTCGTAAAAACCACAACGTCAAACTCACACCCTTCAACCCGATCCAGGGCCAAGGCATGAGACGAGACCTCCAAGACCGCGGAATCCATCCCGACGGCGACCATCCGGTGTAACAACGACTGGAGCGGAACGGCACTTGGCGTCGTATGATCGGCCTCCCGATGCTCAACGCCGATGCGGTACCCAACGGTCCCCAAGAGGCCGGCCCGACGACCGCCGGCCTCCAACAACGCGTGACTGACGTGTGCCACCGTGGTTTTCCCATTGGTTCCCGTGACGCCCACCATGGTCAAGGCCCGTGAGGGACGCCGAAAAAACTGCGCGGCGAGTTGACCGAGCGCCTTTCGGGAATCCCTCACGGTCACCCACGCGGGAAGTGGGCCCCCTTGCAGACGAGACGGAACATGGAACGGGGCTTGCACCACCACGCCGCCGACGTGGGACCGGCAGACTTGTTCGACAAAAGCATGACCATCCTCCCGCTGCCCCTTGACGGCAACGAACAACCGGCCCTTTGTGACGACTCGTGAATCATCAGTGACCCCGGAGATTTCCACGTCAAGGTTGCCCTCCATGCTGATCGCGTCAAGGGACATGAGTAATTCAGACAGTTTCATTCGTTGAGGAAATGAGACGCTTCACCGTCGGACGTCTGCATTGAGACGGCCGCCACCTGCGTCTCGTTGCGTTGACGCGGAGCCACGTTGAAATAGCGGAGCGTCTGTTCCGCCACTTCCCGAAACACCGGAGCCGCAACCACCCCGCCCCACGCGGAGCCTTGCGGTTCGTCAATCACCACGACGATGGCGAATTCAGGGTCCTCTGCAGGAACAAATCCAACAAACGACCCTATTGATTTGGTGGAAGAATACGTGCCCGTCACCGGGTCAACTTTTTGCGCCGTGCCGGTCTTCCCCGCCACGTGATAGCCGGGAATGGCCGCACGCCATCCCGTTCCGTTTTCCACCGCGTTGACCAGAAGTTCCGTCACGGTTTGTGCCGTCTCGGCACGAATGGGACGGCGACGGATCTGAGGCGTGTGCCTCTCGATAATCCGACCCCGAGGATCCGAAACCTCCCGTACCAGAAACGGCTTCATCAACCAGCCCTCATTGGCCACGGCCGACACCGCGGTTACCAGTTGCAACGGCGTCACGGCAATTTCCTGTCCAATGGCCAACGACGCCAAGGTTCGCTGACTCCAGCGTTCCGGACTTCTCAAGATTCCAATCGATTCCCCGGGGAGATCGATGCCCGTTTTTTCTCCGAAGCCGAATGCCCGCAGAAACCGATAGACCCGTTCACCGCCCAAGCCCAGCGCCGTTTTCACCAGGGCCACGTTGCTGGAGCGTCGAATCGCTTCACGAAAGGTGACCCATCCGGCTTTCTCGTGGTCATGAATAATGGTCCCGTTGATCGGCATCTCGCCGTCTCCGGCGTAAATGAGGGTATCGGGTTGCACGTGCTCCGATTCCAACGCCGCGGCGGCGAGCAACACTTTGAGCGTCGATCCCGGTTCGTAAGGATCGGTGAGGGCTCGATTTCTCCACACCTGGGGTGACGCCCGGTGGATATAATTGGGGTCGAACGTGGGTCGCAGGGTCCAGGCAATGATCTCGCCGGTTTTGGGATTCATGACGATAACGGCCCCACCCTGGGCCTTGGTTTTCGCAATCGCCCGTTCCAAAGCTTGCTCCGCGACGTACTGGATGACTTCATCAATCGTCAGATGGATCGCGTGGCCGGGGAGGGCCTGGAGTTTTCTCTGCCACTCAGGAATGATCTCCCGCCCGAACGCGTCTCGATACAAGACCACCCGCCGAGCGTACCCCCGGAGGAGGGGATCGTAGCCGACTTCCAAACCCTCAAGACCCTGGTTATCGATTCCTGCAAATCCGAGGACGTGGGACAACAAAGGCCCCTTAGGATAAAACCGCCGCGTTTCAATGAGGGTATTCACTCCATCAATGGCAAGGTCCTTCATCCGGTGCTCTGAATGGTCCAGAATTTTCCGTTGAATCCAGACAAAATTGCGTTCTTTGTTCCGCAACTGCTTCTCCACGTGCTCTTGAGGAAGGTTCAACAGTGGTGCGAGTTGGCGAGCCACGAGTTTCGGGTCGTCAATGGAACTCGGCGTGGCATACACGGACGTCACGTCAAGGTTCAACGCCAACGGCTTGCCTTGTCGATCAAGAATGGCGCCCCGACTGGAATCAAGCGTAATCGTCTTTTCATGCTGACGGCGAGCTTTCTCCATCATCGTGGCGGCTTGCAGCACCTGAAGATCAAAAAAACGAACGAAGAGGACGGCAAAGACCGCAAGAAAACCCAGACACAGGAAGACCCGTCTTCCGGAACCCGTCGATCCCTGATCCGCAGACGAACGAAGCCGTTCGTAAATATCCGTGCGTCTCTGCGTCATCCGCGCACCTGAATCACCATCCCGTCTGATACGTAAACGAAACATGGTTCGCGTCTCACTTTCGTTGGGCTAATCGAAGCGGAGGATCCTCGCCGGAGCCCGTCTCCCCGAACTTGGGGGGTCCAGGTTCAGCATTTTCAGCATTTCCATTGACGAGATACACTTGTCCCGTGCTTGGGGCTCTCAGCTTCAGTTTTCTTTTAGCTTCTGAGGCAATGCGTTCCGGAGAGGTCAACTGAGAGAATCTGATCCGCAATCGTTCGTGCTCCTGCTCCAAGGCGGCTTTCTTTTGTAACAGGACGTCCAGCTCATACCCCGCGCGCACCCCATCCACTTTTCCCCACACGTAAAAGAGGAAAATTCCACACAGACTCCCAATGAGCATCATCCAGAGAAATGGTTTCATGCGTGCCCCCGTGTGACCGACGTTGCACCCGTCCGCGGCAGTCGTTCAAGAACTCGCAACTTCGCGCTCCGCGCACGTGGATTGGTTTGACGTTCCTCCGGGGAAGGCACAACGGGCTTCTTCGTGAGGACGGCCCATTGATCCGGAGCATCCTGAGCCAAGCCCCGAAACGACTGTTTGACGATGCGGTCCTCCAAGGAATGAAAAGAAATCACGCACGCCCGTGCTCCCGGTGCCAAAAGGTGAGGGACGTGGGTCAGCACGGTTCGGAGCGCGTCCAATTCATCATTGACCGCGAGACGAAACGCCTGAAACGTCCGCGTCGCAGGATGCAGGCGCCCGTATCGATAAGCCCCGGGCACGGCTTGCTGAATCACGTGTGACAATTCCGTCGTGGTCCGAAGAGGCGCGTGGGTGCGAGCGGAGACGATGGCCCGGGCAATGCGGCGGGAATGGCGTTCCTCCCCGAACGTATAAATCAGATGCGCCAGTCGGGTTTCGGACAGCGTGTTGACGAGATGCGCGGCCGATCGTCCTTGCGTTGGATTCATGCGCATGTCCAAAGGGCCGTCCTGTTGAAAACTGAACCCCCGCTCGGGCTGATCCAATTGAGCCGAAGACACCCCTAAATCAAACACCATGCCGTCCACTTGTTTGACGTTGGCCGCATGCAACACGGATTGCACGTTTTGAAAATTTTCACAAAAAAGTTTCACCCTAGACTTGTACGCCCGCAGTTTCGTTTCAGCATAGGCAACAGCCGTGGGGTCCCGATCAATCCCGATGAGCATACCATCGGGGTCGCTTGCCTCCAGGATACGCTCCGCAGTGCCCGCCAAGCCGATGGTAGAGTCCAGGTAACACCCACGCGCCCTTGGTCGTAACCACGTGACAACCTCCCCCAATAGAACCGGAACATGGAAACCCGTATTCAACTAACCCGTCATTGCCTCCACTTAACTCCACTTTCTCCCACTTAATCGGTGAAGTATACTGCTATCCATTGTAATGTCAAGCAAATATCGCAACATTTCAGAGGCTGGCGGTTTGTGGCTGGTCACGGGACACCAGCCCTTGGGCACGGATGGAAAGGGAAAAATTCAGAGAAAAAACGCGGGGCTATGGGTACAGTCGATACAGCATACGGGGGAAGGGAATGGTTTCGCGGACGTGGGCGAGACCGCAAATCCACGCGACGGCCCGCTCAATGCCCATTCCAAAGCCGGCATGAGGGACGGAACCATAACGGCGAAGGTCCAAGTACCACCGGAACGCTTCCGCGGACAGGTGATGCGCTTCCAACCGGGCGGCTAACGTCTGGTAATCATGAATCCGTTGTCCACCGCCAATGATTTCGCCGTATCCTTCAGGGGCCAACACGTCCAGACAGAGAGCCCGGTCGGGATTCACGGGATCCGCTTGCATATAAAAGGCCTTGACCGCTACGGGATAACGGTGGACCAGAACGGGTTTGTCAAATTGACTGGACAAGAGGGTTTCCTCTTCCGCGCCGAAATCATCGCCTTCCCGCATTGACGACCCCAAGCTCGTGAGCCGCTTCACGGCCTCATCATAGGTGAGCCGGGGAAACGGTGGCACAATCGTTTCCAATTTGGAAATATCCCGTTCCAACGTCTTTAATTCTTCTTGACGGGTTTCCAAAACCCGTTGCACCACCATTGACAAAAAGGCCTCCGCCAAGTCCATCACGTCGGCCAATTCCGCAAAGGCCACTTCCGGTTCCACCATCCAGAATTCCATCAAATGGCGACGAGTTTTGGATTTCTCCGCGCGAAACGTCGGGCCCAGACAATACACCTTTCCGAAGGCCGCGGCCGCGGCTTCTCCGTACAATTGTCCGCTTTGCGTCAAATACGCCGTCTGCTCAAAATAGTCGGTCCGGAAGAGCGTCGTCGTGCCTTCACACGCGTTCGGCGTGAAAATGGGGGCGTCAATCAAGATAAAGTCTCGCTCCTCGAAAAAGGTTCGACAGGCTTTCAGAATTTCATGCCGAATTTTCAGGACGGCGCGTTGACGGGTTGAGCGAAGCCACAGGTGCCGGTGATCCAATAAAAACCCGACGCCGTGTTCTTTAGGTTGAACGGGAAACGGCTCAGCGACGTGCAGAATCTCAAGGGCAGTCACTTCCAACTCATAGCCACCCTGAGCCCGCGTATCCGCACGAGGGACGCCGGTCACGACCAGGGAAGATTCCTGCGTCAATTGATTCACGAGTTCAAATTGTTGCTCGCCCAACGTTCCCTTATTCACGACGGCCTGAACGTCCCCCGACCCGTCGCGCACCGTGAGAAACTGGAGTTTGCCGCTTGATCGACGATGCCGAACCCATCCCTTGAGTTGAACTTCCTGACCGACCATTGTCGCAATGCGCGCGATGGACACGTGTGGCGGGGCACTCATCCTGAAGTTTCACCTATTCGTCAAACCATGCAAAGACTGACCACGCCCGAGGAAACGTTTGCCGCGGATGACGGGGTCAAAGCGCGGCGAATTGACACCGACGCAAGGCCAAGACTATCATGTTCCTTTTCAAGGAGGTCTGCATCATGAGCTATACCATCACGGTTCGAGAGTTGAAGGATCGATTGGATAACGGCGAGCAGGTGTTTTTATTGGACGTTCGGGAGCCCCATGAATATTCCATGGCGAAAATCGAGGGGTCCACGTTGATTCCTTTAGGGACCTTACCCACGTCGCTGAATCAGCTTGACCCGAATCATGAAATCGTGGCCTTGTGCCATAAGGGCATGCGCAGTGCCGACGCCGTGGGGTTTCTCCTGCAACAGGGGTTTGCCAACGTGAAAAACCTGATAGGCGGCATTGACGCCTGGTCCGTGGAAATTGACCCGTCCGTTCCGCGATATTGACCGTTCCGTGCAGAGCCGTCCCCAAGACCCCGGCTTGTGAGACCGTGCTCTTGTTCTACCGTCGAAAGAACTTGACGGTTTCGGCTAATCCCTCAGCCAGCGACACCGTCGGCGTCCACCCCGTCTCTTCGTGCAGTTTGCTCGCATCCAGAACGCTTCGTCGTTGTTCCCCTTTTTTAGCCGGGCCGTGGATTTCCGGACACGATGAGTTGGTCAGGCGTTTGACCTGATCGAAAATCGTATTGACGTTCGTCTCGACCCCGGTGCCCACGTTGAAAATCCCCTGAACGTGGGGGTCCATTGCGACCCGCACGGATCCCACCACGTCCAAGACGTGGACAAAATCCCGCGTTTGCAGTCCATTTCCATTAATCCGGGCTTGTTCCCCCTTGAGCATGTGTTGACTGAAGACCGCGACCACGCCAGCCTCCCCTTCGGGATTTTGTCTCGGGCCGTAAATGTTGGCTAACCGGAGGGCCGCGTATCCCATTCCGGCAACGCGATGATAGTACTCCAGATAATGTTCCCCCGCCAGTTTACTAATCCCATACGGGGACATCGGTTGCGTGGGATGTGATTCCTGTGCAGGAAACACCCGTTGTTCGCCGTACACCGCGCCGCCCGAAGAGGCAAAAATGATTTTTCTGGTGCCGTGGGCCACGGCCAATTCCAGCAGATTAATGGTCCCGAGCACGTTCACGTCCGCGTCAAACGCGGGATCCTCCGTAGATTTTCGGACGTTCATTTGTGCGGCCATGTGGACGATGACCGTGGGGCGCTCTTTTTTGAGCACCCGTTCCACGCGGGTACTGCGAACATCCAATTTGTAGAACACGACTTCTCGATGAAGATGTTTGCGTGTCCCGGTCGAGAGATCGTCAATCACGGAGACGCGATGTCCTTCTTGAACGCACTGGTCAACGACGTGAGACCCGATAAATCCTGCACCACCCGTCACTAAAATATTCATGGCTCCCCTTTCGATTGAACCCGGCGCGTGAGCATGAACGAACGTGGCGTGAATGATTGGAGCCCGGGCGCGGTCCACCGCAGCCCCAACAGAATCTCACGATTCCCCTTTTTCCCTTGAATCGGCGAATCCCGTGTCCCCATGCACTCGAATCCCAGACGTCCGGCCATTTCCTGAATCCGTCGAGCCGTTTCCCGTCGGAGTGCATCATCCCGCACCACGCCCCCACGCCCCACCTGCTTCACGCCCACTTCAAATTGCGGTTTGACCAAGACAATCACCGTGGCCTTCGGAGCAAGAAATTCGACGGTACGGGGCAGCACCAACCGAAGTGAAATAAAGGAGACGTCAATGGCGACGAGGTGAATGGGCTCGGGGATGGCCTCAGGAGCGAGACGGCGAATATTACATCGTTCGAGCACGACGACGCGCTCATCCTTTCGGAGGCTCCAATCCAGTTGCCCGTACCCCACGTCCACGGCATAGACCCGACGGGCGCCCTGCTTGAGGAGACAATCCGTAAACCCGCCCGTGGACGCGCCGATATCCATGGCAACGACCCCGGGAACGTGAACGGGAAACGCTTCTAACGCGGCAAGAAGCTTTTCCCCTCCGCGACTGACGAACGGGGGGGCATCTTCCAGTTCAATGACCGCATGGGCCGCAACCCGTTTGGCTTGCTTGTCTACGCGCGTTCCATCGACTTTGACGGCTCCCGCCAAAATCATCCGCTGAGCTTGCTCCCGGGTGGGGACGAAGCGGCGCGTGACGAGCACGTCGTCAAGCCGCTGTTTTGAGACGTTGGAGTCGTGAGGCATCAATTTGGGGAGGACGTCTTCGGCACGCCATTGTCAGGACGGGTTCATCGGGAGATCCAAGCGTCACGAAGAAAGGTCGGCGTTCACCTTCCTGGCCTCTTCATCAACGGAATACGCTTGTAATCGCTTGTTGCCGTCTTTGTCTTGAACCATAATTTCCACCCGCCGTTCGGCGTCATCCAGCATTTTGAGGCACGTTTTCGAAAGCTTGATCCCCTCTTCAAACATCTTCAAGGAATCACTGAGCGGGAGATCCCCTTTTTCCAACTCGGCCACGATGGTCTCAAGCTTGGCCAAAGCCTCTTCAAATTTTAACGCCGCCATAGAATCCTACCCACGTCGAAGCGAAAAGAAAGTGCGGAAGGCATTATACACCGTGACCATTGAACGTCAAGGTTGCGGAGAAATCCCTCATCGTGGGGATGCACCACCGTCGGCACTCGTGACGGGTCATGAGGCCCATGGATTCCTGCTTCCGCAAGACTGGATTGAACCCGGCGGCAACGTTTCAGCGTGGGAGACGGGCGTAAGCCTGCTGTTCCGCATAGCGTGGCTGGTCGCATGTATCCCTCCCGCATATCCCCTCCTGTCATTCCCGCAAGTTCCCCGACAACAAACGTCGGGGACAGGCTTAAGCGGAAATGACGGGGATATGCTCCCTCCCCCGGGGGAAAAGGGAGGAAGATGGGGTGAGGGAGACGGATCATCCCCCTACCACTGCCAGCCGAGGAGGATGGAGACGCTGTAAGAGGTCACTTGGCCGGGTTGCTCGGCTTGTTCACCCTCAATGCTCAGATCCAGGGACGAACTCAAGTTCAGGCGACTCCCCAGCCGATAGCTTGATGCCCCGGGGCCGGCTATGGCCAAGCCGCCATACGGAGTCAGCAACCCCCGCCCATTGGCCAAGAGCATCACGTAGCCGACGTCCACGTTCACCTTGGCGGACGGCCAACCCGACGGGGGTAGCGGCTGGCCGCCTCCTTGTTGCACGACCCCCACGTTGCTCCACAGATGCTCCACTCCACTGGCCGCCTGGCCCCACACCGGTGCCACCGTCAGATACGCTCCTTCCCCCGCAACCCCCGGATCCAGCAGCATACTGATACTCGCCCCCCAATCCTCAAAGGCTTCCTCCTCATGCGCGACCAGATACCGACCTTGCGCCTCCACGCTCAGCCCCCACGTCGTCTGCGTATACGCCACCCCGCCCCCCACTTCCACGCCCACGCCGCGCTCGGCTGACCCGCGATCCCATCGGCCCCCCACCTCCAGCCGCGGCACCACCCGCGACGCCGCGTCGCCCCACGATGTCTGTCCTTCCAGCAGCACCCGAACCCGCTCCGCGTGCCCGCGCGCAGCCGGCACATCACCCGTGCCCGCACTCGTCATCCTCACCACGAACGCATCCGCTTTCGCCGCCAAGTCAAGCCCGTGCAAGGAGGTCAAAGCTTGCCGCCCCCCACCCGCACCCATAAAGAACGTGACGTCGGTCGGCCGCAACCGCCGCCCCGCCCGCGTCGGCGTTATTTCCATTCGGCCCCATCCCGTACCCAGGAGACTCCATACCCCCAGCCCGGGCCGGAGCTGCCAGTGCGCATACGGCAACACGCTCGTGACCTCCACGTCTACCGTCCCTCCCTGGGGCGTCTCCCCCGTGCGCTCGTAAGCCACAGTGCCGGTGCTATGAGACAGGGCCAGCCCGAGCAGCACCGGCGTCGTGGGCCGGTAATCCACGCCTATGTAGCCGCTGGCAAACGTTCCGTCCATCCTGAAGCCGGGATCGGGTTGCCCGGTGAAGCCGCTTGCCGCCCCTCGGCCCCACAACGTCCAAGTCGGTCTCCCCGCCCCCGTACGGCTCAGGGGCACCTCAAACGCACTCCGGGCCAGCAGATCCTTTCCGGAGACGGACTCGATGCGTACCGGCGACTGCCCCAGGCTCGCCCGCCGAAGATCGTCGTCGTGGCCAGGCACGCGCACCGCGTCCCTCTGGGGCAGGGCCGGCTCGCCGCCTATGTTCACCCCCAACGCCCGGGCCACGTCAAGGACCACGCCCGTCACACGCTGCCACGTGCCCTGGCTGGCCCCGGGCTCGACGTCGCCCACGTTGCCCTCGGTCAGACGCAACACCTGCCCACCCAAGGTCACGTGCGCCCCGTCCGTCGGGGGTGCCTCAAACCGCCCCCCGAGCACATCAACCACGTCCGTCGCCAGCGTCCGCCCCACCCCTGCCAGCACTAACCCTAAATCCGTGCCGTGAACTTCCGGCATCACCTCCAGCGGAAACGTCAGTCCGGCCGTATCGCCGTCCGCATCCCGCACCGTCCACGTATACTGCGTCGGCGCCTGAACCGCCATCGGCATGCCGACAAGCGTGAGCGCGACCAGGTCGCACCTCAGCCCAGCCGGCGGGTCTGGCGTCAAGGCATAACGTAACTCCCCGTCGCCGCCGCTGGCGGCGGGCAACGTCACGCTGACGGCTTTACCCATTCGGTAGCGTTGCATCGCCATCCCTTCCTTAAACACCGGCCGTAAGTCAGCCGCCACCGTGATGGTGAAGGAAAGAGCGGCCGTGGGGCCGTTCGCGTCAATGGCCGTCCACGTGTAGGTGGTTTCTTCCTGCGCAACAGTCGGGATGCCGGTGACCTCGTGGGTCACGGCATCGCGGGTCACCCCGGCAGTCAGGGCCGGGCTCAGATCGTAGGTCACCGGGCCGGTGCCCCCCGTCGCCGTCGGTAACGTGAATGCCGGAATCTCCGTGTTTTGCGTCCACGCCTGATCCGCGATGGTCGCGTCGCCGAACGTCGGCCCCACCTCCGCTCGCCCGTGCGAGCGAGTCAGCACCGTAATCGTAAAGGCGAGGTCGGCCGTGGCCCCGTTCGCGTCGGTGGCCCTCCACGTGTAGGTGGTCTCCTCCTGCGCAACAGTCGGAGTACCGGCGACCTCGTGGGTCGCGGCGTCAAGGATCACCTCATCAGGCAGGGCCAGGCTCAGATCATACGTCACTGTGCCGGTGCCCCCCGTCGCCGTCGGTAACGTGAAAGCCGGAATCTCCACGTGTTGCGTCCACGCCTGATCCGCGATGGTCGCGTCGCCGAACGTCGGCCCCACCTCCGCTCGCCCGTGCGAGCGAGTCAGCACCGTGATCGTAAAGGTGAGGTCGGCCGTGGCCCCGTTCGCGTCGGTGGCCGTCCACGTGTAGGTGGTTTCCCCCTGCCCGACAGTCGGCGTGCCGGTGACCTCGTGGGTCGCGGCCTCTCGGGTCACCCCATCAGGCAGGACCGGGCTCAGATCATACGTCAACGTGCCGGTGCCCCCCGTCGCCGTCGGTAACGTGAAAGCCGGAATCTCCACGTGTTGCGTCCACGCCTGATCCGCGATGGTCGCGTCGCCGAACATCGGCACCAATTCCGCTCCCCAGAGCGAGCGAGTCAGCACTGTGACGGTCACCGCGTCCGTCGCACTCGCCCCGCCCGCGGTCACCGTCAACTCGAACGTCAGCGCCGTACCGGCCGTCAACTCCGGGGCCGTGAACGTCGGCATCGCCGTGCTCGCGCCCGCTAACGGCACCGTCGGATTGCTCCCGCTCTGCCGCCACGAGTAGCTCAGCACCGCATCCTCCGGGTCAGAGCCACTCCCCGCCAGCGTCACTGCTGTGCCCTCCGTCACTGTCTGATCCGAACCCGCGTCCGCCGTCGGCGGGTCGTTGTCGGCTTGGATGACCACCGCCACCGCGTCCGTCGCACTCGCCCCGCCCGCCGTCACCGTCAACTCAAACGTCAGCGTCGTACCGGCCGTCAATTCCGGCGCCGTGAACGTCGGCGTCGCCGTACTCGCTCCCGCTAACGGCACCGTCGGATTGCTTCCGCTCTGCCGCCACGAGTAGCTCAGCGGATCCTCCTCCGGGTCCGAGCCGCTCCCCGTCAGCGTCACTGCCGTGCCCTCCGTCACTGTCTGATCCGACCCCGCGTCGGCCGTCGGCGGGTCATTGTCCGCCTGGATGACCACCGCCACCGCGTCCGTCGCACTCGCCCCGCCCGCCGTCACCGTCAACTCAAACGTCAGCGTCGTACCAGCCGTCAACTCCGGCGCCGTGAACCTCGGCGTCGCCGTACTCGCCCTCATCAACGTGACCGTCGGATTGCTCCCACTCTCCCGCCACGAGTAGCTCAGCGGCTCATCCTCCGGGTCCGAGCCGCTCCCCGTCAGCGTCACTGCCATGCCTTCGGCCACCGTCTGGTCGGCCCCCGCGTTCGCCGTCGGCGGGTCATTGTCCGCCTGGATGACCACGGCCACCGCGTCCGTCGCACTCGCCCCACCCGCCGTGACCGTCAACTCGAACGTCAGCGTCGTGGCTCCGGTCAACTCCGGGGCCGTGAACGTCGGCGTCGCCGTGCTCGCGCCCGCTAACGGCACCGTCGGATTGCTCCCGCTCTGCCGCCACGAGTAGCTCAGCGCCGCATCCTCCGGGTCCGAGCCGCTCCCCGCCAGCGTCACCGCCGTGCCCTCCGTCACTGTCTGATCCGAACCCGCGTCGGCCGTCGGCGGGTCATTATCCGCCTGGATGACCACCGCCACCGCGTCCGTCGCACTCGCCCCGCCCGCCGTCACCGTCAACTCGAACGTCAACGTCGTACCGGCCGTCAACTCCGGCGATGTGAACGTCGACGTCGCCGTGCTCGCGCCCGCTAACGGCACCGTCGGATTGCTCCCGCTCTGCCGCCACGAGTAGCTCAGCGGATCCTCCTCCGGGTCCGAGCCGCTCCCCGTCAGCGTCACTGCTGTGCCCTCCGCCACCGTCTGATCCGAACCCGCGTCGGCCGTCGGCGGGTCATTGTCCGCCTGGATGACCACCGCCACCGCGTCCGTCGCACTCGCCCCACCCGCCGTCACCGTCAACTCGAAGGTCAGCGTCGTACCGGCCGTCAACTCCGGCGCCGTGAACGTCGGCGTCGCCGTGCTCGCGCCCGCTAACGGCACCGTCGGATTGCTCCCGCTCTGCCGCCACGAGTAGCTCAGCGGATCCTCCTCCGGATCCGTCCCGCTTCCCATCAGCGTCACTGCCATGCCTTCCGCCACCGTCTGGTCGGCCCCCGCGTTCGCCGTCGGCGGGTCATTGTCCGCCTGGATGACCACGGCCACCGCGTCCGTCGCACTCGCCCCACCCGCCGTCACCGTCAACTCGAACGTCAGCGCCGTACCGGCCGTCAACTCCGGCGCCGTGAACGTCGGCGTCGCCGTGTTCGCCCCCGTCAACGTGACCGTCGAATTGCCCCCACTCTGCCGCCACGAGTAGCTCAGCGGCTCGCCGTCCGGGTCCGAGGAGCCGCTGCCGTCCAAGGTCGCCACCGTGCCCTCGCTCACCGTCTGATCCTCGCCCGCGTCCGCCGTCGGGTCATCCTCGGTGATCGTCAGCGTCACGGTCCTCGGGGCGGTCACCCCGTTGGCGTTCTGCGCCGTGGCCGACACGGTCACCGCCTTGTTCGCGGCAGTGGCCGTGTTGTCCACCGCGTCAATGGCCACTTGCCCGGTGCTGGTGGTGGCCCCTGCCGCGATGGAGAGGCTCTGGTTCGGACTCAGCGCAAAGTCGCCAGGGCCGGTGTTGGCGCCCGCCACCGCCGTCACCGTGATCGCCGTCGCCGCGCTCGACGCGGGGAGCAGGGTGGCCGTCACCGTGGTCGAGCCGTTCTTCTCGGAGATCATCGAGGACGACAGGGTCAGCGTTACCACCGCCCGCGCCTCGTCGTCCCTCAGCGTCAGCGCCGCGGCCGTCACCGGGCCGATGCCCTGGCTGTTGTCGGCACGGCCGGTCACCTGCACGGCGCGGCCGGCGCCGTTGTCCACGGCGTCGTTCACGGCAGTGATTGACGCGGTGGCGGACGCATCCGCCGTGGCGCCCGCCGCAATGACGATGGTCGCATTCGTCGCATCCACGGTGTAGGCACCGGCCAGTGCCGTCACCGTCACCGTGGTCGCCGCGCTTGACGGATGGCTCAGCGTCGCCGTCACCGTCGTCACGCCTCCGGCCTCGTCAATGGCCGGGTCTGCCACGGCCAGCGTCACCCCCGGCGCCGCGTCGTCGTCAATCAGTGTCACGGTCGCGCCGGAGACGCGGCCGGCGCCTTGGCTGTTCGCCACCGTGCCGGTCACCGGGGTGGAGCGGTCCGGCTCATCCGTCGCGTTGTCCACCGCGGTGATCGGCACGGCGGCCGAGGCATTGGTGGTTTCGCCGGCCGCAATGGTGATCGCGGCATCCGCCCCTACCGTGTAGAAGCCCGGCACCCCCGTCACCGTCACCGTCGTCGCCACGCTCGACGGGTGCGAGAGCGTCGCCGTCACCGTCGCCACGCCGCCGTTCTCCGAAATCGACGACGAAGACAACGCCAACGTCACCGACGGCGCACCGTCGTCGTCCGCGATCGTCCCCGTCCCGGTCGCCGTGCCCAACGTCGCGTTCACCGGCCGGCTCAGCACCACCTTCACCGTCTCGTTCGGCTCGTCCAGAGTGTCGCCGGTCACCGTCACAGTGACTGTCTTGCTGGTCTCGCCCGCCGCGAAAGTGAGCGTCCCGCCCGCCAGCGCCGTGTAGTCCGTGCCCGCCGCCGCCGTGCTATCCGTCCCTTCCGCGTACTCCACTGTCACTCGCTTGCCGCTCGCCGCGCTCAGCGTCACCTCGAAGGCCAGCGCCGCCGTCGAACCCGCCGCCCCCTCGCTCACGCTTGGTGACGAAATCGACACCGCCGGCGCCGCGTCGTCGTCCGTGATGGTCAGCGTCACGTCCGCCGGGTCTGCCACCCCGCTGGCACCCGACACCGTGGCCGACACGGTCACCGCCTTGTCCGGCTCGTCCGTCGCGTTGTCCGCCGCCGTGACCGTCACCGTGCCCGTGCTCGCCGTCGCACCCGCCGTGATGGTCAGCGTCTTTGCGCTCGACAGCGTGAAGTCCCCGTCTGCCGCGTTCGTTCCTGCCGTCGCCGCCACTGTCAGTATCACCGCTTCGCTTGACGGCCCGCTCAAGCGGGCCGTCACCGTGCTCGCGTTGTCCGCCCCGCTCTCGGCAATCGTGTCAGGCTTCAACGGATCCGGCTCTGATAGCGCCAGCGTGACGGTCGGGGTGGCTTCGTCGTCCCTCAGCGTCAACGCCGCCCCGGTCACGGCCACGGTCTGTGATTCGGCGGCCGCCTGGGCGTTGGCCGCCGTCCCCGTCACCGTCACCGCCCGGTCGCCCACGTTGTCTACGTCGTCATTCACCGCGGTAATCGTCGCCACGTCCGTGGCGCTCGCCGTGGCACCCGCCGCAATCACGATCGTCGCGTCCGGTCCCGCCGTGTAGGAGCCCGAGACCCCCGTCACCGTCACCGTCGTGGCCGCGCTCGATGCGTGCGAAAGCGTCGCACTCACCGTCGCCGCGCCCCCATCCTCCGAAATCGACGACGACGACAGAACCAGCGTCACCGCCGGCGCCGCGTCGTCGTCCGCGATGGTCAGCGTCACGGCCGCCGGGTCTGCGACCCCGCTGGCGCCCAACACCGTGGCCGTCACCGTCACCGCCTTGTCTGGCGCATCGGTCGCATTGTCGTTCGCCGTCACCGTCACCGTCCCCGTGCTCGCCGTGGACCCCGCCGCGATGAGCAGCGTCTTCACGCTCGACAGCGTGAAGTCCCCATCTGCCGCGTTCGTTCCTGCCGTCGCCGACACCGTCAGCGTCACCGCCGCGCTTGATGCCCGGGTCAGCGTCGCCGTCACCGTGCTCGCGGTGCCCACCCCGCTCTCCGCAATCGTGTCCGGCTTCGCCGCATCCGGCTCCGACAGCGCCAGCGTGACGGTTGGGGTGGCTTCATCGTCCCTCAGCGTTACCGCCACGCCGGTCACGGTCACGGTCTGCGACTCGGCGGCCGCCTGGGCGTTGGTCGCCGTCCCCGTCACCGTGACGCGCCGGTCGCCCACGTTATCCACGTCGTCATTCACCGCCGCGATCGTCGCCACGTCCGTGGTGCTCGCCGTGGCACCCGCCGCAATCACGATCTCCGCGTCCGACCCCGCCGTGTAGAAGCCCGGCACCCCCGTCACCGTCACCGTCGTCGCCGCACTCGACGCATGGCTCAGCGTCGCCGTCACCGTCGTCACGCCGCCGGCCTCGTCAATAGCCGGCTCCCCCACCGCCAGCGTCACCCCCGGCGCCGCGTCGTCGTCCATGATCGTCCCCGTCCCCGTCCGCCCGCTCACCGGCACCTGCGCGTTCACCGGGCCGCTCAGCCCCACCGCCACCGTCTCATCCGGCTCGTCCGTGCCGTCCCCCGTCACCGTCACGTCCACCGTCTTGCTCGTCTCGCCCGCCGCAAACGTCAGCGTCCCCGACGACAGCGCCGTGTAGTCCGTCCCCGACAACGCCGTCCCCGTCCCCGCGTCCGCATACGCCACCACCACTTCTTCCGTGCTCTCCATGCTCAGCACCACCTCATACCGCAGCGTCGCCGTCGTGCCCGACGCCCCCTCCGCCACGCTCGGCGACGACAGCGACAGCGTGGGCGCCACGTCCGGGGTCTTGACCTCGCTGTCCACCACCTCAATGGCAAAGGGCAGCGACGCCTCGTCCCCGTCCGCGTCCCGCACCGTCCACGTGTAGTCCGCCGCCACCACCGGCTCCGACGGCGTGGTCCCCGTCACGAAGAACCCGCTCCGCCTCAACCACGACGGCAGCGCCGGCGCCAGCGTGTAGGTCAGCGCCCCGTCGCCCCCCGTCGCTGCCGGCAGTGTGAGCCGCGGGATCTCCGTGGAGATCGGCCACCGCTGGTCCGCCACCGTCGCGTCCCCGAACGTCGGCTTCAGATTCACGTCGTCGTCCGTAATCGTCAGCGTCACCGGCGACGGGGGGGCCGCCACCCCCTGGCCGTTGGCCGCCGTCGCCGTCACCGCTACCGCCTTGTCGTGCTCCGCGTCCTCCTCGTCGTTCACCGCCGCGATGGTCACCGCCCCCGTGCTCGTCGTCTCGCCCGCGGCCACCGTCAGCGTCGTCCCCGTCTGCCGGAAGTCCGCCGCCGCCGTGTGCGCCCCCGCCGTCGCCGTGACCGTGATCGCCGTCGCTTCGCTTGATGCGTGCGAGAGCGTCGCACTCACCGTCGCCGCGCCACCGTTCTCCGAGACCGACGCCGACGACAACACCAGCGTCACCGAAGGCGCCGCGTCGTCGTCCGCGATGGTCAGCGTCACGGCAGCCGGGTCTGCCACGCCGCTGGCGCCCGACACCGCGGCCGTCACCCTCACCGCCTTGTCCGGCCCGTCCGTCGTGTCGTCGTTCGCCGTCACGGTCACAACGCCCGTGCTCGCCGTCGAACCCGCGGCAATGGTCAGCATCGTGCCGGTCTGCTTGAAGTCCGTGGCGGCCGCGTGCGTCCCTGCCGACACCGAGACCGTCAGTGTCACCGCTTCGCTCGATGCCCGGTTCAGCGTCGCCGTCACCGTGCTCGCGTTGTCCGCCCCGCCTTCGTTGATCGTGTCCGGCTTTGAGGAGTCGGGTTCTGACAGCGCCAGCGTCACCGCCGGCGGGTCGTCGTCGTCCGTCAGCGTCAGCGCCGCCCCGGCCACGGCCATGGTCTGCGATTCGGCGGCGGCCTGGGCGTTGGCCGCCGTGCCCGTCACCATGACGCTTCGGTCGCCCACGTTGTCCACGTCGTCATTCACCGCGGTAATCGTCGCCGTATCCGAAGCGTTCGCCGTCTCCCCTGCCGCGACCACGATCGTCGCGTCCGACCCCGCCGTGTAGGCGCCCGCAACGGCGGTCACCGTCACCGTGGTCGCCGCGCTTGATGCGTGCGAGAGCGCCGCGGTCACCGTGGTCGTCCCACCGTTCTCCGCGATCGAGGAATCCGCCAGCGCCAGCGTCACCGCCGGCACCGCGTCGTCGTCGGCAATGGTCAGGGTCACGGCGGCCGGATCCGCCACCCCGCTAGCACCGCTCACCGTGGCCGACACCGTTATCGACTTGTCTGGCGCGTCCACCGGGTTGTCGTTCGCCGTCACGGTCACGACGCCCGTGCTCGTCGTCGAACCCGCCGCAATGGTCAGCGTCGTGCCCGTCTGCGTGAAGTCGCCAGACACCGCGTGCGTTCCTGCTACCGCCGACACCGTCAGCGTCACCGCTTCGCTCGACGCCCGGTTCAGCGTTGCCGTCACCGTCGTCGTCCCGCCGTTCTCGTCAATGGCGGCATCCGCCACCGACAGCGTCACCGCCGGCGCATCGTCGTCAAGGATTTTGCCGGTACCTGTCGCGGTGCCGAGCGCCGCGTTCACCGGGTTGCTCAGTTCCATCACCACCGTCTCGTCCGGCTCCGGCGTCGCGTCGCCGTACACGGACACAGGGACGGTCTGCGTGGTGACCCCCGCCGCAAAGACCAGCGTCGGCTCCGGCGGAAAACCGTGATCGGCCCCCGTCTGCGCCCGCGTCCGCAACGTCCCCAGGGTCGCGGTGCCGGTCGAGTTGACGGCGACGCCGACCTGCACCCGCTGGGTGCTCGCCGGAATCAGCGTCACCGTCCACTCCAGCGTATTCGTGTCCCCCGGCCCGCCCTCGGTGACGCTCGGCGAATCGATGTACAGCGTCGGCGTGGACGGGCGGTCGTCGTCGGTGATCGTCAACGTCACGTCGTCCGGGGCGGCCACGGCCTCGCTGCCCACGCTTCCCGACACGGTGACCGACTTGTCGAGCTCGGCGTCCGCGTTGTTCACCGCGGTAATCGTCACCGTGCCGGTGCTGGTGGTGGCGCCCGCCGCGATGGTCAGCGTCCTGTTCGCGCTCAGGGTGAAGTCACCGGCCTCCGCGTTCGTCCCCGCGGCGGCCGACACCGTCACCGTCGTGGCCGCGCTCGCCGCCTTGTCCAGCGTCGCGGTCACCGTCGTCACGTTGCCCGTCCCGCTCTCGTCAATGGTCGAAGGCGTCAGAACCAGCGTCGCATGCGGCCGGTCCGCCACGGTCACGTAGAACGTCAGCGACGCCGCGTCTCCGTCACCGTCGGTGGCCGTCCATGTGTACTTGGTCCGGGTGAGCGCCGCGGCCGGCGCGCCGCTGACCCGGTGGCCGGTGTCCTTCGTCACTCCGGCCGGCAGGGCGGGAGAAAGTGTGTAGGAAACACTGCCGTCGCCGCCGGTGGCGGCCGGCAACGTGAACGCCGTGATCGCCTTGCGCCGCGTCCACGACTGGTCCGTGATCGTCGCGGCACCGAAGTCGGGCCGGCCGTTGTCCCGTACCGTGATGGTGAAGTTCCACACCGCTTGGTCGCCGTCCGCATCGGTCGCGGTCCAGGCATACGAGGTCCTGGCCATGGCCGCGCTGGGCGTGCCGGAGAGCGTGCGGTTGTGGGTGTCCACCAGCGGCTCGCCGGGGCCCTGGCCTGCGCGCGGGCTGGCGCTGCGCATCGTGCCGGCCGGCAGAATGGGTGACAGCGTGTAACTCAACGGGGCGTCGCCGCCGATCGCCACCGGCAGTAGGCCGCTGACGGACTTGTACCGCGTCCACACGTGGCTCATGGGCTCAAGGCCGGTGAATGCCGGCAGGCTGTTGTCCGCCACGGTGATGGTGAAGGTGATCTCCGCGCGGTCGCCGTCCCTGTCCGTGGCCGTCCATGTGTAGGTGGTCGCGTCCAGTGCCACGCTGGGTGTGCCGCTGATCCGGTGGCTGGCGTCTCTCGCCACTCCGGCCGGCAGGGCGGGAGAGAGGGTGTAGGTCAGGGTGCCGTTGCCGCCGGTGGCGGCCGGCAGCGTGAACGCGGTCAGCGCCTTGTACCGCCGCCACGACTGGTTGGCCACGCTGGCGGAGCCGAAGTCAGGTGCCGCGTCGTCCTGCACCTCCAGCGTGAAGGTGAGCGTGGCCTGGTCGTCGTCCGCGTCGGTGGCGGTGAGCGTGTAGGTGGCCTGGGCCGCTGCCGCGGTGGGGGTGCCGGAGAGGGTGCCGCCGGTGTTGGTGCCGGTGGGCGCCGTGTAGGTGACGCCGGCCGGCAGGGTCAGGGTGGTGGCGGCGCCCGGCCCGGTCAGCGCGTAGCTCAGCGCGCCGGTGCCGCCGCTGGCGGCCGGCAGCGCCACCGGGGAGATCGTTTCGTCCTTGACGTACACCTGCGCGGCGAAGGTGTCGGGTACGAACACCGGGGCGGCGTTGGGCGTGATCTCGATGGTGAAGTCGAGCGTGCCCTTAGCGCCGGTCACGCTGTCGGTGGCCTCCAGCATGTAGGTGGCCAGCGCGGTTACGGTGGTCGGCGTGCCGGAGATGGTCCGCGACGCGGCGGAGAACTGCAGGCCGTCCGGCAACGCCGGCCGGAGCGCGTAGCTGAGGGTCCCCCGGGCGCCGGCGGCGGCTGGCAGCACCTCGCTGACGCTGGCGCCGACCGCCCAGGTCCGCGCGGACACCGATCCGGTGAAGGCCGGCTGCATCAGCACCCGTCCGTCCACCCGCCGATTGGCGTCCGCGGCCACGGCCGGCAGCGTCAGGCTGGCGGTGGTGCCGCCGGGGCCGGTGATCGTGGCGCCGTTCAGGGTGAGCGCGCCGCTACCGAAGCCGATGCCGTCGCTGTCGCTGTCACCCGCCACGACGACGTAACGGAACCGGGTGTAGCGCTGGCTCCCGCTGTGCCGCCCGGCTTGGCGCGTGCCGGAGCCGACGTCGATGGCAAGCTGCGGCGTGCCGGTGATGGTCACCGGCTTGCCCCAGTTGACTAAGACATCGATGGCGTCGCCCTTGCCGTACACCCCGCCGGCCGGAAGCCCGGCGAAACCCGCGCTGACCACCACCGGCGGATGGTTCGCCGCACCATCGACGTTCGGCGTACTGGCGTTGGTGACGTAGGTCCGTATCGACCCGTGGCCGAGCACCGCGTTCACGCCGTACTGATTGCGTATCGTGCCGCCGTTCAGCGTCAGCGAGTTGGCCGGCACGTCCACGCCGTTGCCGTCCACGTCGCCGGCCTGCACCTCATACTCGAACCGGAGTTGCGACCCGGAGGCGGAGGCCAGGTCCAGGGTCTTTGTTGAGGAACCGATGACCAGGGACAGACGCGGGGTGCCGGTCACCGTCACGTCCTGGCTGAATTTGACGTTGATGCCGATCACTTCGTAGCGGTCGAAGGTCGATCCGCGTTGAGGCGCGTTGATCACCAGGGATCTCACCACCGGCGGGCGGATGGCGCCGTCCACCTTGTGGCCGGCGCCGCCCCGCACCGAAAAACCGCTGATGTCGGTCACCGCCCGGTTGCCGTTGGCCGCGGTGTCGATCACGGCCCCGTTCAGACTCAGCCCGCTGCTGACCACGCTGACCCCGTCGGCGTCGCGGTCGGCCGCCTGCACGGTGTAGCTGAAGCCGATGCTGTTGGCGCCGGCGCCGGAGTACGCCATCTGCCGCGTATTGCTGCCGACCAGGAGGCCCAGCGTCGGCAGGTTGGGCGCTCTGGCCGTGACGCGGATCGGCAGGTTGAACGTGAGCGCCACGCTGATCACTTCGCCGGCGGCGTAGGTGTTGTCGGCGCTCGGCCGTGACGTGATGCTCACCCCGGACACGCTGGTCCGGCGCCCGTCCACCTTGTACGCCGCGGCGGAGACGGCGTGGCTGCCGAGGCCCAGGGTCGCGGCCACGCCGCCGTGGCTGATGCTGCCCAGGTTCACGTCCAGCGCGCCTTGCGCGATGCCGAAGCCGTCGCCGTCGTAGTCGCCAGCCGGCACCGTGTAGCCAAACTCCAGGGTGGTGCTGGCCGGGGCGCGCTCGGTGTATTGGGTGCTGACCTTCAGGGCGGCGTGGCGCGTGTGGCGGCCGACGGTGAGCGCCAGCCGCGGCCAGCCCGGATTCCCCTGCCTGAACGTCCGCCGGGCCGCCACCACCGCCTTGCTGAACGTCACCCGCACCCGGATCTCCTCGCCGATGCGGAAGGTGTCGCCGGTGGCCGGGCGCGAGGTGACGGCGACGCCGGTCACGATCGCCGGCGAGTTCAGGGCGCCGTTCACCTTGGCGTTGCCGGCGTTGGTGATGGCGTGGCTGCCCAGAGCGAGCGCCGCGTTGGCGCCCGCGTTGCTGCGGATGGCGCCGTTGTTGAGGGTCAGGGCCCCGCTCCGGATGCTGAGCCCGTCGGTGTCCACGTCGGCCTGCTGCACCACGTAGCGGAAGTACTGCGTGGCCGAGGTGGCGCCGGCGCGGTCGTAGCCCGCCTGGCGGGTGGCGCTGCCGATGCGCAAGGCGAGCCGCGGCGATCCGGTCACGCCCACGCCCTGGCTGAAGCGCACCGCGACTTCGACCGCCTCGCCGCGGCTGTAGGTGTCGCCGGCCGCCGGGCGGGAGGTGATGGTCACCCCGGCCACGCTCGGCGCGCGGGTGACGCCGCCGTCCACCTTGTGCGCCGCCTGGCTGGACACGGTGTGGCGGCCCAGGCCGAGCACCGCGGCGTTGCCGGCGGCGTCGCGGATGGCGCCGCCGTTGAGGGTCAGGGCGCCGGCGGCGATGGAGACGCCGTCGGCGTCGCGGTCCGCCGCCTGCACGGTGTAGCGGAAGAGCACGCTGTCGCCGCTGACGCCGTAGTAGGCGGCCTGCCGGGTCACGCCGCCCACTTGCAGCGCCAAGCGGGGCGCTCCGGTCACCACCAGGGCGGCGGCGCCTTGCCGCCGGAAGCGGACCGCCACCCGGATCTCCTCGTTGCGGGCGTAGGTGCTGGCCGCGGCAGGGCTGGACAGGAAGCTCACGCCGCGCACCGTGGGGCGGGCACCGACCACCGCCAGGGTGAAGGTCACGGTGTCGGTGTCGCCGTTGGCGTCGGTCACCGTCAGCGTGTGGCGGGTGGACGGCGCCGCTACGGTGGCGGCGCCGGTCAGGATGGCGGTGGCGCGGTTCAGGGTGAGGCCGGCCGGCAGGGCCGGCGACACGGTGTAGGCCAGCGGCGCGTCGCCGGTGGCGGAGCTCGGCAGGGCGCAGCCGACGTGCAGCGGGCCGCAGGACGGGTGTAGCGAGTAGTTCACCACCCGGTTGGTGAGCATGGACAGGTCCGGCCCGCTGGCAGTGCCGAAGTCCGGCCACAGGCCGGTGCGGCTGCCGTCCACCTTGGCGGCGGCGTAGCGGGCTGCGGCGTAGCGGCTCAGGTCCATCACCGCGTCGGTGGCGCCGGCGTCGCGGATGGTCGCGCCGCTCGGCAACGTCAGCGCGCTGCCGGTAATGCCCAGGCCGTCGGCGTCGGTGTCCCCGGCCGTCACCGTATAGCTGAAGTCCACGTAGGCGTTGCCGCTGCCGGCGGCGGCCACGGCGGTGCGGGTCTGGCCGCCGATGGTGAGGGCGAGCCGGGGGCTGCCGGCCACGGTGACCGCCTGGTCGAAGCTCACCCGCACCTTAATCATCCCGCCCCGGGTGTAGGTGTTGGCTTGTTGCGGCGTGGAGACGATGGCGAGTCCGGTGACCCGCGGCGGCGTGTGGACCTTGTGTTCCGTCTGATGGCCCAGCGCGTAGCTACCAAGACCGAGGGCCGCGTTGGCGCCATGGGCGTCGCGCACGGTGGCGCCGGCCGGCAAAGTCAGGGCATCTGCGGCGACGCTGATGCCGTCGGCGTCGTCGTCGGACACCAGCACCGTGTAGCGGAAGTGCAGGCTCTTGAGCTCGGCCCGGTCGAAGGTCGCCTGCCGCGTGGTGGTGCCGATGCGGATGGCCAGGCGCGGCGCGCCGGTCACCGTCAACGCCTCCGTGAAGCCGACGCTGAGGCGGATCACGTCGCCGGCGGCGTAGCCGCTGCTCGCCACCGGCCGGGACTGGATTCCGACCGCGCGCACCGCGGGCGCGGCGTTGACGCCACCATCCACCTTGTGGCTGCCGGCGGTGGCGACCGCATGGCTGCCGAGCGCCAACGAGGCGGCGACGCCGGCGTCGCTCGACTGGACGATGCTGCCGCCGTTCAGCTCCAGGGCGCTGGCGCCGATGCCGATGCCGTCGGCGTCCCGGTCAGCCCCCTGCACGGTGTAGCTGAACACGTGGTGGTACCCGGTGAGCGAGGAGGGCGACGCGTAGTAGTTCGCGTAGCGGGTTCTGGAGCCGATGGACAGCGCCAGCCGCGGCGTGCCGGTCTTGGTTACCGTTTTGTCGAACTTGAGTCCGACCGCGATCTCCTCTCCGGCGCCGTAGGTGTCGCCGCTTCTCGGCGAGGACCTGAAGCTCAACGCCGACACCTTCGGCGCGGTGGCGGACGCCACCGTGACGGTGAAGGTGAGGGTCGTTTCGTCGCCGTCGCCGTCGGTGGCGACCCAGGTCTGCTCGCTGGCGGCGCCCGCGGCTTGCGGCGTTCCGCTGATGGTGCGGCCGGCGCTGCTGTAGGCAAGCCCGCCCGGCAGCGTGCTGGTGAGTTCATACGAAATGCTGCCGTCGCCGGTCGCGGTGGGCAGGGTGAGCGACGCGGCCGTGCCGGCCACGTAGTGCTGCGCCGGCACCGCGGCGCTGAACGCCGGCTCCGTGTCGCGCACGCGGTGATCGCCGTCGTTGGTGACGGCGTGGCTACCGAGCCCCACCAGCGCCTGGCGAAACGGATCGTCACTGCCGGAGTAGGTCAGGAAGCCGCCGTTGGCGGTCACTGCGCCGGCGACGATGCTGATGCCGTCGCCGTCGAAGTCGGACGCCTGCACGGTGTAGGTAAAGGTATGGCTGGGCGGCGCACTCGTGCCGCTGTGCCAAGTCGCCGTGCGCGTGTCGGCGCCGATGGTGAGCGCCACGGTCGGCTCATCACTGCGCACGAACACCGACTCCGTGAACGTGAGGCGCACCGAGATCACGTCGCCGGCGGCGTAGTTGCCGCTGGTCGGGGTGGAGGTGATGGCGACGCCGGAGATCACCGGCGGCGTATCCACCTTGTGGCCGCTGGCGGCGGCGATGGCGTGGCTGCCGAGCGCCAGGTTGGCGTTGCGGGTTCCGGTGGCGTCGCGCAGTTTGCCGGCACCGGTGAGCGTGAGCGCGCCGGCGGCGATGCCGATGCCGTCGTCGTCGTCGTCCGAGGCCTGCACCCGGTAGCTGAAGCGCAGGGTGCTGGCGTTGGGCTTGCTGGCGAAGGCCGCGCTGCGCGCGGTGCTGCCGACGGTGAGTTCCAGACTGGGGTTGGGGGTGGTGACCGTCACCGCCTGGTCGAAGCGCACATCCACGCTGATGGTCTCCTGCACGCCGTAGGCGCCGCCGCTCGCCGGGCTGGAGCGGATGGTCACCCCGCTCACCGTGGGGACGCTGGTCACCGCCAAGCGGAAGGTGAGCGCCGCGGCGTCGCCGTCGCCGTCGGTGGCCCGGTAGGTGTAGGTCGTGGCCGCGGCCTGGGCGGTGGGCGTGCCGTGGATGCGGCGCCGGCCGGCGTCGAAGGCGAGGCCGGCCGGCAGGGCCGGCGTCAGCGAGTAGCGAATGGTTCCGTCGCCGCCGGTGGCCGCCGGCAGCGAATCGTTCACCGCCGTGCCGGTGGGGTAGGTCTTGGACCCCACCGAGGCGGCCCCGAAGGTCGGCTGGGTGTCGCGCACCGTGTAGCGGTCGTCGTTGGTGAAGTCATAGACGCTGAGGTCGCGCGCCGCGGCCACGGAGGCGTCGCCGGCGTCGGTGATGCCGCCGCCGTTGAGGGTCAGCGCCGCGGAGCCGATGCCGATGCCGTCGCCGTCGAAGTCCGCCGCGGTCACCGTGTACTTGAACGAGATGTCGTCGGGGTCGCTGCTGGTGCGGCTGAACGCCGCCTGGCGGACGTGGGCGCCGATGGTCAGCGCGAGCTGCGGCGCGCCGGTGATGGTGACCGCCCGGTCGAACGTGACGATCGCCCAGATCACTTCGCCGGCGGCGTAATCACCGTCGAAGCCGACCGGCGGCACGATGGTGAGCGCGCTCGGCTTCGGCGCGTTGGCCGCGGCCACGGTAATGGTGAACGGGCCGAGCGCCGCGCGGTCGCCGTCGGCGTCCGCGGCGGTGAGCGTGTGCGTGGTGGCGCCCGACGCCGTGGGCGTGCCGGTGATGGTGGCGCTGGCGCTCGCCAGCGCCAGACCGCGGGGCAGCGCCGGGGATATGGTGTAGGTGATCGCGCCGTCGCCGCCGGCGGCCCGCGGCAGCGTGGTGGAGGTCGCAACGCCCCGCGCCAGCGACCGGTCGGCGGCGGACGCGACCTGCGAGAAGGAGGGCGCCGTGTCGCGCACCCGCATCTTGGCGCTCACCGTGCCGCCGCTCGCCACCGCGTGGCTGCCCAGGCTGAGCTTGACGTCGGTATCGGCGGCCACCGTGCGGATGGTCCCGCCGTTGAGGCGGAGCGCGTCCGCGGCCACGGCGGCGCCGTCGCCGTCGAAGTCGTCCGCCCGCACCGTGTAGGTGAAGACCAGTACGTCGGCGGTATCGGCGGCCCACGCCTGCCGGAGCTCCGCGGTCTCGGTGGCGTCGTAGCCGGCCGTGCGCGTGCGGCCGCCGATGTCCAGGGCGAGCTGCGGCGTCCCGGTGACCGCCACCTTTTCGGGATATTGGAGCACCAGCTTGATCGTTTCCCCGGACTGGTAGTTGAACTTGCTGACACCGTTCACGGTCTCCACCACCACGTCGACGCCGTTGACCGCCGGCCCCGCCGGAGCCCAGACCCGCAGGGAAAAGGTGAGCGCGACGGCAACGCCGCCCGCGTCGGTGGCGGTCCAGGTGTAGGTGGTGGCGGCGGTGACCGCGCTCGGCGTGCCGGCGACGGTGCGTGTGGAGGCGGTCCAGGTGAGCCCGCGCGGCAGGGTAGTCGGCGACAGGGTGTAGCTCACCGCGCCGGTTCCGCCGGTCGCTTGCGGTAGCACGATCGGCGTAATCGCCGTGCCGGTGTCGTAGAGCATACTCTCGACGGTAGCCGAGCCGAAGGAGAGGGCCGCGGATTGCGCACCGGCGGAGGACGGCAAGACCAGCAGCACAGCCAACGCAACCGCCGCGAACAGTGCGCCGACGAGAGTGGACGCGCGCCTCACGGCGCAGCCTCGGCCCTCCGCGCCGACGCGCCCGATGGCGGGCTCTGCGCTCGGGGCACCCCACGAACACGCCGGGCCGGATGCGTGCTCGCACAAGATCGGAATCCCCCGCGGCCGGCGAAGTTCACCGGCGGGTCCGGCGAACCGAACGTTGGCCACGTGGAAGTCACGGTGCGCAAAGATGCGGCATCGTACCGGCTGACTCCATTTCCGCGTGGGGGGGGGGGGGGGGGGGGGGGGCGAAATCAGATGCGTATGAGACGCTACTGAACTGAAATCATTGAGGATGCCTCGATACGGCGACTGCCCCTGTGAGCAGGGGAATGCGATTATAGGACGCGACCGTCGCATGCTTCACATCCTCGTGAACGTTCACGTCCATGGAGCGCGCGCCGTGGCGGCATGACGGACAAGAGATCGGTTTGGTTCCAGCGGCAAACTTCGGTGGGGGTGATTCGTTGATAGAAAATCTGGGTAAGATCAGAGGAAAAATCCATGATGAACGACCTTGTAGACGGTAGGAGTCTCTCCTGCATACCCAACACGATTTTTATACTTGTTTTGTAAAGTCTCGTCAAGAGAGGGGAAACAATTGATTACTCTATTTTTTCAACGAGACAGATCAATCTTCCTTCGGCTAATCGAGCCCGGAGACGGTCGCCCACTTGGACGGATTGCGCGTCCGTCACAATCCTGTCGCCGGGACTCGTCTGAATAATGCTGTAGCCGCGAGATAAAATCGCAAGCGGGCTTAACGTGTGAAGCGTGCGTGTCACGGTCCGCAGTCGATGCCGTCGTTCAGTCAACGCCCAGGGCATGGCTTGATGGAGTCGTCGAACCAGTTGTTGCAGCAACGTGCTCGCCCGTTGCCACGTTGGTCCCGGCCCCACGCGAAGCAGCGCAGTGGATACGGCGATCGGTTTCGGACGGGTCGCGGCAAGAACGGCGCGGATCCCCCTGGTCAGACGGAACCCGAGTCCATCAACTCTTTGCACTTCTCGCTGAATGATTTGCACGGGATCGGGAAGCGCACGGGTGATTAACTCAACCCGATTCCGGTGAACCCGCAGGGTGCTCCGCAGGGCGTGAAACAGCCGGACGTTCTTTTCTTGTATGCCCTCTATCAGATCACCGAGCACTGGAGAGATCGATTCCGCCGCTGCCGACGGTGTCGGCGCTTGCGCATCAGCGGCAAAATCGGCCAACGTGACGTCAACGGCGTGTCCCACCGCTGAGATGATCGGAATACGAGAGTCGGCAATGGCTCGAACGACCACCTCTTCATTAAAGCTCCACAAATCTTCCAACGATCCTCCGCCTCTTCCAACGATGAGCACGTCCACGTCGCGGCGACGATTGGCCAACCTGATGGCCTCCGCGATTTGCCGTGCGGCCCCGGGTCCCTGAACCGCCACGGGAAACAGATGGACGCCGATCACCGGGCAACGCCGGCGTAACACCGTCACCACGTCGTGAAGGACGGCTCCCGTTCCTGACGTGACGACGCCGACTCGTTCGGGGAAAAAAGGAAGGGGGCGCTTGAGCGCGGGATCAAATAAGCCTTCCCGATCGAGTTTTTTCTTGAGTTGTTCAAAGGCAATCTGAAGCGCCCCGATTCCTTTGGGTTCGAGAAACTCAACGAGGATTTGATAGTCCCCTCTGGGTTCATAGACGCTGACGTGACCTTTGACCAATACCATGAGGCCGTCTTCTAACTGAAAAGGGAGAGACGCGGCGACGCGCCGAAACGCCACCGCGCGCATTTGCGCGTCCTGATCCTTGAGGGAAAAATAGACGTGGCCGGAAACGGGCGTGCGGAGATTCGAAATCTCCCCCTCAACCCACACGTCCGGAAACGCACGTTCAAGCGTCGCACGAACGGCGGTCGTCAGTTGCGTCACCGTGTAAACAGGCGTTGGAGAAGACACGAGCGTGGAATCAGTGGAATGATTCGACGCGGCGAACGCGGTGAATCCCGGTGGCCGTTCCCGTCGTCGGGTCGCATTCAATCACAACCGCCCCCAGGACGGCCGGACCCGTGGCCACTTCAAATCGTCGCGGCATCTGCGTAAGAAATTTGTCGATCACCAGTTCTTTTTTCATGCCAATCACGGAATTGACCGGACCGGTCATCCCAATATCCGTCAGATACGCCGTTCCTTTGGGAAGAATCTGTTCATCCGCGGTTTGCACGTGGGTGTGCGTTCCCACGACCGCCGTGACGTGGCCATCCAAGTAATGCCCCATGGCCGTCTTCTCTGAGGTCGTTTCCGCGTGCATGTCCACAATAATACAGGGAGTTCGGCCTTGAAGTTTTTTGACTTCTCGCTTGACCGCGTGAAAGGGACAATCCAACGTCGGCATAAACGCCCGACCCATGACTTGGATCAGGCCCACGTTCTCACCGTTCGGCCGTTCAATGAGCAGCGATCCTTCACCGGGGGCCCCATCAGGATAATTGGCCGGACGCAAGATGCGCGGCTCTTTTTGAATGTGCTTCACCATTTCCTTTTTATCCCAGACGTGATTCCCCGTCGTGATCGCTGACACCCCGAGATCCAACAGATCATCAGCCAGGTCGGGAGTAATGCCGAACCCACCGGCCACGTTCTCCCCATTCGCAAACACCACGTCCACGCGGTGCTCTTCGATCACCTTTTGGATGGACGTGGTGATGACGCGCCTTCCCGGCTCACCGACAACGTCGCCGATAAACAAAATAACCACGAGTGCTTCGGTCCTTGTTGTTGATCCCGGCCACGTCGCTATTTGGCAAATTCAACGAAGCGACTTTCCCGAATGACCGTCACTTTCACTTGGCCGGGATACGTCATTTCTTTCTCAATTTTCTTGGACAAGTCGCGGGACAAATGGAAGGCTTCATGATCCGAAACGTCGTCCTGTCGAACAATGACTCGCACTTCCCGACCGGCCTGAATGGCATAGGCTTTTTCCACTCCGTTATATCCCGTCGCCAAGCTTTCCAATTTTTCCAATCGTTTGACGTAGGCTTCCAGCGTTTCACGTCTGGCCCCCGGTCGTGCCGCGGACAAGGCCTCGGCCGCCGCCACCAGCACGGATTCATGGCAAAGGGGCGGAACCTGTTCATGATGCGCGGCAATCGCATTCACGATTTTTTCGGACTCTCCGTACTTCTTCGCAATTTCGGCCCCCAACATGGCGTGGGTGCCCTCTTCTTCATGGCTCACGACTTTCCCGATATCGTGCAACAACGCCCCGCGTTTCGCCAACTTGATATCCAACCCCAATTCCGCGGCCATAATGCCGCAAATGTATGCGGCTTCACGCGCATGATACAGATTGTTTTGTCCATAGCTGGTCCGGTAGCGTAACCGACCCAGGAGTTTCACGATCTCGGGATGAAAGTCGGACAGCCCGAGCTCGAAGATCACTTTTTCAGCTTCTTCTCGCATGACTTTTTCAAGGTCGCCTTTCACTTTTTCCACGACCTCTTCAATGCGCGTCGGATGGATGCGCCCGTCCTCCATGAGCCGTTCAAGCGAGATTTTGGCAATCTCTCGTCGCAAGGGATCGAACCCGGACACGATCACCGCTTCCGGTGTTTCATCGACGATTAAATCCACGCCCGTTGCCGCTTCAAGGGCTCGAATGTTTCGGCCTTCTCGTCCGATGATTCGTCCCTTCATGCCGTCACTGGCCAGGGGGACGACCGAAATCGTGGCTTCATTGACGTAATCACGGGTAATTCGTTGAATCGCGTTGGTCACGGTTTCTTGCGCTTCTCGTTCGGCGCGTTCCCGCGCTTCATCAAGGATGCGCTTCGAGAGTCCCGCGGCTTCCAAACGCACCTCGCTTTCAATTTCAGCCAACAGTTGCCGTTTGCCTTCTTCCGCGGTCAACCCGGCCACGTGTTCTAACGCTTCCCGATGTTCTCGTATCGTTTCCTCACAGAGGCGTTCTTTTTTTCCTACCGCCTCTTCCCGTCGCGCAAGCGCGTCGGCACGCTTGCGACATTCCTCTTCGCGACGTTCAAAGTTTCCGACTTTTCGTTCCAATCCTTCTTCGCGTTGCCCCAACCGTTTTTCCAGCCGTTGCAGTTCTCCGCGTTTTTCCTTTTCTCGCTTTTCTATATCGGCGTTGGATTGAAACAACACGTCTTTCGCTTCGATTCTGGCTTCTCGAATAAGATTCTCGGCTTCCCGTTCCGCGGATCGGGTCAGTTGACGAACGCGGTCTTCGGCTTCACGACGCAGGGCGGTCAACCGAGCACGTTGAATCAGGCCGTTCAACACAAACCCAGCCCCCAGCCCAAGACCTCCAACCACCGCCATGCTCACGATCTCTGCAAAAATGGTCGTCACCCCCTTCTCTGGTCGCGCATGTGAGGTCGCTCACGTACGCTTCTTCAAGGAATTCCGATGGTTCTACCATCATCCGGCAAGACAACGTCCTCCCGGTCGACTCATGCCACGGAAACGACGTCTGGAACAGAACGGACAGGAAATAGGAAATGAAACGGTGAAAAAGTGGAAGATCCACTTTTTATGGACTACGAGGGTGTCGTCACACGATCACAACGAGTAGAAAAACTTCTGAATTTCGACCTCGTGAATACTTTCCACCACGCACGTGTCTTCGTATGGGTAGACTCAGGCTGCTCTCATGACCCGGTTCTCTCAGCATGAGTTTTCTGCCTGATGAAGACGCTTCCTCCAAGTCGGTCATTCTTCATACAACGCCAACCGTAACGCCGGTCAATCACTCACACCCTCACGTTTCGAAACACCGCGTTCATTTCTTGTCATGTGCCGTCACGCACGGGACCTTCTCTGAAGGCCGCGTGTCTCCCTCTGTCAACAGGTTAACATTTTTACGCACGACAACGGGGCGTACGCTATCAGAAGAGTCAAGCATCATGCAAGGGATTGACTCTAGACGCGGCCATCTGATTCAAGCCGGGAATCAATACACGTCAGCAACCCATCGGCCCGACGTGCAATCTCCGCCTCACCCGCTTCTCGCCGCCGCTCTTGCTGAAACAGTTGATTCGCGATATTCATGGCGGCCAGAATCGCCGTTTTTGTCGGGGTGGACCGGGTCAAGCCCCGTGCCACGGAATGCATTTGCTCTTCAACGTACCGGGCGAGTTCCCGGACGTACTCTTCATCTTCATGAGGCTGCAAGGCCAACCGCTGGCCATACACGTCAATTTCAATGCCCTTGGTCACGTGTCACCCCGTGCAATTCAGTCTCTGACAATTCAAGCCCGTCCAATTCGTCAAGGATCCGTTCAATGCGGGACTTGATCGTCTTGCGTTCTTCTTCCCAATCGTGAGAAAGAGTCTCCTGTTTCATCAGTTGTTCCTGAGTCATACGTAATTCCCGTTGAAGAGACCCATTGGTCTGTTTTAATTCCTGGACCAGATCCACCAATTGCCGTACTCGGACCTCCAATGCCTCCATTTTTTCAAGACTCATCGTCTCAATCCTTAGATAAAAAAATAAGCAATAGTTTCGCTAAAATAAAATCTTCAGCAATCCGTGTCAAGATAGGGGGCACTACATGTTGTAGCGTAAAGGTCGAGATAGATACGATAACTTGTGATCACTCGCTTCACGTAGCGACGGGTTTCCTTATAAGAAATGAGTTCGACAAATTCATCCGGCGCGCGATGGCCGAACTTGGCAATCCACCGTTCGACGGCGTCACGACCGGCATTATACGCGGCAACGGCCTGAATCCGATTCCCTTCATAGAGCCTGAGCAATTCACCCACGTAGGCCACTCCCAGACGAACGTTGAAATCGCCTTCGAATAAATCTTCCCGATCCACGGGGCCAAGACCTAATTGACGCGCGAGTCGATCTGCCGTCTTCGGCATTAATTGCATCAGTCCCATGGCTCCAACCGGCGACAATGCCGTTGGATTATACAAACTTTCCTCACGGATAATCCCAGCCACGAGATACGGGTCCACGTGCTGAACCGCGTGGCTCCGTATCGTGTCGACGTATCCCGTGGGATACGCCATTTTCCATAACGGAGAATCGGCGGAAATCTGACGACGGGCGAGTCGATCCCGAAAATGGCGTCGGGCGATTTTCAAAGCGGATTCATCATCTCCGGCTTCCATCATCCGAAGGGCCAACGCATAGAGAATCTGAGGACGAGCGCGGTAGTGTTGCTTGACCAACGACAATTCTCCACCTGCTTCCCGGCGAAGCCCGAGCGTCAACAGTTCTTTTGCTTTTTGGAAATGCACGTCGGTTCGGAGGACGGACGGATCGGGAACGGGCATCGTCTCTGTCCCCCAAGATTCCCGTTGGGCACGTCCGACCGGCAGGCCCCCCCGGAGACGGCGTTGCGCCAGTTGGCCATAGTAGGTCATGGGCCAAGCCGCCACGCGCTGATACAACGTCTGAGCCTCACCGTCTCGCCCCATGCGTTCAAGCGTCCGCGCTTGCCAATAGTGTGCCCGGTTTCTCCAGCTTCGAGCAGGAGAGACGGCCGTGATCGATTCAAAGGAATCAACCGCGTCTTGCCAAGCGCCTCGTTGATACTGCAACCACCCCAAACGCCATAACGCTTCGACTTTGACCTTCGAATCGCCCGCCGACTGAGCAGCGCCTTCATAGGCGGTCAGTGCCTCTTGAACCTTGTTTTCTCCTTCAGCCCATACGCCGTACAACCACTGGATTCTGGCCCGTTCATCCACGCCGACGCCCGGAGGCCCTGCATCGCGAAGCCGCATCAGCAACCGGCCCTGGTCCTGCCGCAAGTACACTTTGGCCAACCACACCGCGGCTTCTCCAGCCACTGGGGAAGCGGTCGTTGACAATTGCTGGAAAACGCGTGCGGCCTGCGGATACTGCTTCAACCGTACGTGGGCCATGCCTAATTGAAAGCGTCTCTTCGTATCACTCGGATTCTCGGCCAGAAACGTCCGCAAATCCTGAATCACTTCCTCAAATCGTGCCAAGCCATAAAACGTATCGGCTCGCCGAGCATAGTCCTTCACCGCGGGCTGCCAATGGAGCGACTCCGACTGGTCTGATTGCACAATGTGATTGACACGACGCGCTTCAGGTGATTCAGGATATTTCCACCAGATTTGACGAAGCCATTGTTGAGCTTCAGACGTCCGTTGCCGTTGAACGGCACAATCAGCCAGCACGGACAAAGCCCGAGGCGTGTGAAGAGACTCAGGGTCACTTGAAGCGGCTCGTCGCAGGTGATGAGCGGCTTGCTGACAGTCCCCGTCCTCATACCAGGCAAACCCCGCGTGATACAGCGCGTCACGTCTCAAGGCGGACGTGGGGTCAACCTCCAACGCCGCCTCAAACATCAGCGCCGATTCACGAGAAGAACCCATCCGTCCCAATGCTTGACCGAGTTTCACGAGCACGTAGTCCTCCAAGCGTGGAAACCCCTGACGCGCCGCACGCAAATAGGGAAGGGCCTGCATCGGATCACGTTCGAGAAAGGACCATCCGACTCGAAACCCGGCACGCCGAGCCCATATCGTTCCCGGATACTCCTCCTGGACACGCCGAAAACGTTCCACTTGCAAGAGCACCTGCTCGGGGTTCGAATCGGCAAAATCCACGGCCTGACGAAAACAGGCTTCCGCCGATGCACAGCCGCCGTCTGCAACCGCCGGCATGAATTGAGCACCGGTCAGAAATAGAAGCATCAGGAAACAACCCAGACTAACCAGTAAACGAAACGGCATCGTTTTCAAAAAATGTTTCAACCCAACCGGCTTCGCCCAGTAAGACGTCATCAAGGGCTTGTGTTCGGGAATGAAGAGAAGTAGGGCAAAAAAAGGTACGGGTCTAAGACTCGGCGACTACTCGGTCAACACGTCTTGCAGCTTCCAAAAAAGGCTTCAATGAGTTGCAATACACAAGAAAAATTGTAGATGAGCCGACTCTTTTTTGCAGAGGAATAAATTGAACATATTGGGGTGAGTGACGGGTCTCGAACCCGCAACCTCCTGAGCCACAGTCAGGCGCTCTACCCTTGAGCTACACCCACCACCCACAGCGTTTCAGACATCCGAAGGGTTTTCAGGATATGGGGAGCAGAGGGTAACAAAAACCCTACCGTGTCGCAAGACAATGGATAAGACCACTCTTTAACCCTCACCCCGGCACTCTCCCGGCCAGGAGAGCTCTGCAAACGTTGTCGTTCTTGGAGATGGTCGGTTATTTGCCGACGGAATAAAGGACTTGTCTCACCCGTACCACTGGCGGCGAGAGACTGAAACTCCCTCCCATGTTCTCGCCCGCATTCCCGCCGAGCCCCACCCTGTCCTTCCCGCCGTCACCCACCCTGTCCTTCCCGCCGTCACCCACCCCGTCATTCTCGCCATCACCTACCCCGTCCTTCTCGCCATCTCACTCCCTGTCATTCCCGTAGTCTGCCCACACTGTCATGCCCGCCGTTTTTTAGCGGGAATCCAGGGGAAGGGCCAATGACGCCCCCCCGGCCGGCCCCCCTCACACCAGCGCGTTGCGGATCGGGAAAAGACCCTGGATTCCCACTTTCGTGGGAATGACAAACGGGAGGCGGACGTGACACAAAGGGAGACCCGGGCGTGACACAAGGAAAGGAAGTCTGTCATTCTGAGCTTGCCCTGAGCCTCGAAGGGCGAAGCGAAGAATCTCTGCTCGGAGACACGGACACGACATGAAGGAAAGGGAAGTGGGAACGAGGCAGAGATCTGTAAAGGGGAGGCACTGAAGCCTGCCTTTGGAAAGATGTGCCTGGGGTGGGAAGGCTGCCCACCCCGTCATTCCGCCGTCTGTCACCCCATCCTTCCTGCCCACGCCCCACCCTGTCATGCCCGCAGGCTACCCCTGTCATGCCCGCCTGCCCCCTGTCATTCCCGCAGTTTTTAGCGGGAATCCAGAGGAAAGGCACGGGATCCCCAGCACCCGGCCGGCCCGGCACTAACACCAGCGCGTCGCGGATGGGGAAAAGACTCTGGATTCCCGTTGGCGCGGGCAGGTCATAGGGTTGAGATTCTTCGCTTCGCTCAGAATGACAGGGAAGGAACGAGAATGACAGAGGGGCGGGACATAGGGAGGCACCGAATGGAGGCACGGAATGGCGCAGGGGGAGAGAGGGGGAACTTGGTTCGGCCCGTGTCCTGATGGTTTTGCCCGTGGGCCGCACTCGAGGATATGATCAAGGTGCTGCGGAACTTGGTTCGGCCCGTGCCCTGATAGTTTTCCCCTGCTGTTATTGCGGCCGTGGTAGGGAAGACGGGGGAACTGGTTCAGCCTGTGTCCTGATGATTTCCCATCCATCAGTGGAATGTGTCCGTCCGGTCATGCGCCACGTTGAAGGCGCTGTTCAAAAGCTGCCTGCATCTCATCCGTAATCGCGTGAGCGGCCGCACGGGGATCAGGGGCATCCCGAATCGGCCGGCCGACCACGACGTAATCGGCTCCGGATTCTATCGCCTGGTACGGCGTGGTGGCGCGGGCATGATCGTCAACTCCTGCCCCGGCGGGCCGGACGCCGGGCGTGACAATCAAAAATGGGAAAGGGATTTTCGATCGGATGGTCCTGGATTCCTGCCCCGAGGCAATGACTCCGTCGCACCCTGATTGAGACGCCATTCTTGCGCGAGCCGCCACGAGGCGTTCGACGCTCCAGGTGGAACCCCATTCCTCCAGATCCGAGCGATCAAAACTGGTCAACACCGTCACCCCGAGGATTTTCATTTCCGGATTGACGGCCCGTCCTCGCACGGCCGCGGCCATGGTTTTTCGGTGAGCATGCACGGTGATGAAGGACACGCCCAAGTCGGCGACGCTCGCGGTTGTCCGTTGGACCGTCTCGTCAATATCGAGAAATTTCAAGTCGAGAAACACGGGTTTTCCCCGATTCTGAGCCAGACGGACGATCGCCGGTCCTTCGCGCGTAAAGAGTTCCAAGCCGATTTTCACCACCCCGACCGACGAATGAACGCGATCAAGCAACGCTTCCGCGGCCGCAGCCGTGGACACGTCCAAGGCAAAAATGAGTCGCTCTTTGGCTTGAATCCCCGACCCTACGTGATTCCCGTCCATGCTTGCATCTTTTCCATTGACCGGGTATAAGGGGCCATGCTATCAATCACACCTTCTTGAGAAAGGATCGAAGACACATTATGGCCGTTGTTCATAAATCAGCTATCAAACGAGCCCGACAGGCAGAAAAGCGTCATCACCGAAACCGTATGATCCTGCACGGGACCAAAACCGTCGTCAAAAAGTTCAAAGCCACGATCCAGCAACAAGACGCGCAATCGGCCCAAACCCTTCTCCAGGAAGCCACTTCAGCCTTGCACAAAGCCGTGACCAAAGGGACGCTCCATCGGAACACCGCTTCCCGACGGATTTCTCAACTCGCGACCCAACTCAACCGGCTCAAAGCGAAATAATCCGGGCTCTTTAGTATTTCTTCAGTATTTGTAGCTGCGGAGATCTTATCCCGCCTCTTTCTGGCCGCATAAGATGCGGCCCTACACACGAAACAAGATGTGGCTCCTACATATCAATTTCGTAAAAGGCTGCGCTACTGTGCCGAACGACACAAGTCGAAGATTAAGACGCGCATGATGCAGTGAGGCGAGCCGGCGGCGCCACCTTTCAGCGAACGATCCGTTTGAGAAAACAGGGCAAAGGCTTCTGGAAAATGTGACAGCGGGATCCGTTTGATTCCGGCAAAGAACGCCCGTTGCCGAAACGGCGGAATCCCCAAGGATTTGCCCACCACGGACTCACCGACTCCGCGACTGAGGCCGTCCTTGGCCTTCCAAAGCCGACGGTACTGCCACAGCAACGCCCCAAGAATTTGAAGGGGAGCCTGGCCCGTTTCCAAATTCTTCTCCAAAATGTTGAGGGATCCGTAATAATCGGCTTGCACAATGGTTCCCGCCAAGTCAAACACCGAGGCACCGGGCTCCATGCCTTGGACGGCTAAGACATCCTGCGCTTTGACCGTTTCTCCCCGCGGCAAATACAGGGCCAACTTCTCTAATTCCCGCCGGACCCTGTACAACCCGTCACCGGCCATGTCTTTCAACAGACCAGCCGCTTCAGGATCAAGGCGAAGGCTCAAACGCGCGGCGTCCTGACGAATCCAACCCAATGGTTGATGATCGCGCAAGGGAGCACAATCCACCGCCACCGCCTGCTTTTTCAACGCTTGGACCCACTTCATCCGACCGTCCAATTTTGCCGCGGAAACGATCAAGGTCGTGGAATCGGAAGGCGAGGAAAAGTACGGAACGAGTCTTTCGCCTTCCCGGACCGGAAGCTTGTCCGCCCATTTCAGCAGCACGACTTGATGCGCGGCCAGGAACGGCACTTCCTGGACGCAACACAAAATTTCCTGTGCATTGGTTTCGTCCCCATACAGCACGTGAAAGGCAAAGAGATCGGCGTCAGGGGTCTGGGTCATCCGGGCGTTGCTTGGGCTCGCGTCCGTTGAACCGGCCGAGACGTCGCGGCGAATCTTCTCAATGGCTTGATCGCGCAGACAGTCTTCTTCGCCAAGGACCAGATACACCCCCTTTTGGAAAGACAAGCCGCGTTTGTGAGGCTTGTTTACCATCGTCTCTCCCCACTACGTCCCCTTGACGGATGACACCACGGGGGCCGCCGAACGTTCCGCAGGCTGGTTGAAGAAGAATCACGCGAGGATGACGGTTGAGCCGAAGAGAACGTTCCTTGATCCCAGGCGTGCCAAAATGCCGCGGCCAACCGTTCCATGGCTTCTTGTCCGGCCTGCTCCAGGGCCCGGTCTTGCAGGACTTGATTAAACTGAATGACATCCTGGCTCCCCTCAACGTCGGCGGCGCGATTCACAAAAAACTCTCCGGTGCCCGTCGCCGTTTTCGTCCACAGCACGCTGCCCGTCGATCGACGTTCCACCGTGACGCGCACCACCGCATGGACGCGACTTTCCCGTATCTGGGCAGTGGAAAACGTCAGGGAAGGGACCGTCACCGAGACGATCTCCCCCTTGATCACGTAATCGGCTTGTGCCGCCTCAGCCACGACTTGCGCTCCACTGCCGACGGCAAATTCCTGCCGCATATAGTCGGTATAGGCCGATTCCAGGTCACGGTAGAACGTCCGGTTCGCCACGTCTTGAATGGCTAATCGGACCGACGGTACTTCGGCCCGTGGTGCGGACCCGCCCCCGATTCGCGGACCGGGGCCTTCCACTGAAAACCGGTAGCCGCACCCGAGGAGAGAAGCGAGCACCAGCAAGACCACAACAAGAGACGAGCACATTCTGTTTATCAAGGGCATTCCCCGTTCAGACGACAAAATTCACCAATTTTTTTTCGACGTAGATCACTTTTCGCGGCGTCGCGCCTTTCAGCCATTCCACTACTTTTCCATCGCTGCGCGCGAGATCGAGCACGGCCTCTTTGTTCGCATCGGTCGGCACGCGAATCCTGCTGCGCAATTTACCGTTCACCTGAAGAGGAATGGTCATCTCCTCGTGGGTCACGAGATCGGGGTCAAACGTCGGCCAAGCCTGATGCGCAAGACTCGGCGCGTTTCCCATCCCTTCCCACAATTCCTCGGCCACGTGGGGAGCAAACGGCGACAGCAACAAGACAAACGCTTCGGCCGACGCGCGCGGCAGGGGGCCGTCTTTGGTGATGTCCCGCACGAAGACCATCAATTTCGCAATGGCGGTATTCAAACTCATTTCCTCAAGGTCCTGCGTCACGCCTTGAACGGTACGAGCGGTGAGTCGTGCCTGCTCCCGCGTTCCACTGCCTGCCACGGTCGCCCCGTCTTGTCCATGGTCAATCGTCAACAGACGATAGGTGCGATGCAGAAAACGAGACACCCCCGGAATGGATTCCGTGGACCACGGCGCCCCTTTGTCCAACGGGCCCATGAACATTTCATACAGCCGCATGGCATCGGCGCCGTACTCGGCAATAACGTCATCCGGATTCACCACGTTCCCTCGGCTTTTGGACATCTTCTCCGTCACTTGTTCCAACGCCAGCCCCTCGATCATCGGGTGAAGGGGCACGCCTTGTTCGGACCATTTCACGTCTTGAGAAGGCACCCATCGCGCCTTGAGTGCCTTGCCGGTTTTGTGGTGAACCGGGGAGTCATAGTCCCACCGCACCTCCGAAACGGCATACGCTCGCGCCGAACGTGAAGGATCATCCGAAAGGTTGTCATCAAAGTACCGATAGCTGTACCCAAGGATCATCCCGGGATTCAGCAATTTTTGAAACGGCTCGGGTGTATGCACCAACCCGAGGTCATACAGCACCTTATGCCAGAACCGCGAATACAACAGGTGCAGCACCGCGTGCTCGGCTCCGCCGACGTACAAGTCAACCGGCATCCAGTGGCGTTCCGCCTCTTTGGACCACGGCTCCCGGGTATTGCGGGGATCACAAAAGCGAAGGTAATACCAACAGCTTCCGGCCCACTGGGGCATGGTATTCGTATCACGCAAGGCCTTGCGTCCGGTCCGGGGATCAACGACTTCCGCCCACTCGTGGGCACGAGCCAGCGGCGGTTCAAATTCCCCACTCGGTCGAAAGTCTTCCAACTCCGGGAGCAACACCGGCAGATCCAATTCAGGAACGAGGGTCGTCGTGCCGTCTTCCAGATGCATCACGGGAAAGGGCTCTCCCCAATACCGCTGCCGGCTGAAGAGCCAATCGCGCAATTTATACGTCACGGTCTTTTCGCCCCTGCCGCGTTGTTCCAGCCACTCAGCCATGCGCGTCTTCGCCTCGGGAGTGGGCAAGCCGTTCAAAAAGTCGGAATTCACGTTGACGCCGTCCCCGGTAAACGCTTCGGTGGCAACGTCGCCTCCGGAGACGACTTCGACCATTGGCAAGTGAAACCGTTTCGCAAAGGCATAGTCCCGCGTATCATGAGCCGGAACCGCCATAATGGCCCCCGTCCCATAGGTGGCCATCACGTAATCCGCAATCCAGATCGGGAGAAGCGTGCCCGTGACCGGGTGAACGGCATACGCCCCGGTGAACACTCCGGTCTTCTCCCCCAGATCGGCGATACGCGCCCGTTCACTCCGACGGGACACGTGCTCCACGTAGGTCTCCACTGCCGAACGCTGCTCCGTCGTCGTGATCGCCGACACGAGGGCATGTTCCGGAGCGAGGACCATATACGTCGCCCCGAAGAGGGTGTCGGGACGGGTGGTAAACACCTCAATCATGCGTGGTTCATGCCCGGAGACTCCAAAGAAAATTTTGGCGCCTTCCGAACGGCCGACCCATTCGCGCTGCATCCGCTTAATGGACTCGGGCCAATCCACGAGAGCAAGGTCTTCAATCAACCGATCGGCATAGGCCGTAATCCGAAGCATCCACTGCCGCATGGGAATCCGCACCACCGGATGCCCGCCTCGTTCACTCTTCCCATCAATGACTTCTTCATTGGCCAGCACGGTTCCCAACGCCGGGCACCAATTCACCGGCACCTCGGCCAGATACGCCAACCCTTTCTCGTAGAGTTGACGAAAGATCCACTGCGTCCACCGCACGTAGTGCGGATCGGTGGTATCGATTTCCCGTGACCAGTCGTAGTCCATGCCCAAGGCCTGGAATTGGCGTTTGAAGGTTTCGATGTTCCGTTTGGTGGTGGCTCGCGGATGGGTGCCGGTTTCAATCGCGTATTGTTCGGCCGGCAGGCCGAAGGCGTCCCACCCCATCGGGTGCAAAACGTTAAAGCCGCGCATCCGTTTATAGCGAGCCACGATATCCGTGGCGATGTAGCCCTTGGGATGCCCCACGTGGAGTCCGGCCCCGGACGGATACGGAAACATGTCCAGCACGTAAAATTTGGGTTTGGTGGAGTCGACGTCGGAACGAAACGTCTGATGCTCACGCCAGTAGGCTTGCCACTTCTTTTCGATAGCCTGGTGATCGTACCGTGTGGCCATGGGCTGGAGACGCGCTGGTTGGGTCAGGCTCGCTTCGAAGAAATCGGATGAGCGGAAAATGTACCACAGGGACGGACGGCCGACAAGACAATCGTTTCGTGAACGCCGACGCTTGGCAGATTGCCGATTTTGTATTATGTTCCGCTCTTTGAGTCCAACCGGACGCCACGGCCACGCCGTGCGACAGACTGATGCCGCGCATCTTCGACAACATCGAACAGCATCTCCGAACGGCCCTGGCCGACCCGGCGGTGGTGGAAATGCTGAACGCGCAGGATGGGCATGAGGATTAGCTGGCATCCCCCCACCCGTGCTGAAATACCGGGTTGCAACCGTTGCACAGCCGATTATCGGTACGGCGCTTGTCGCTCGGTCTCTAACCCGGAAAGGATAGCTATCGTGCAAGCCGCAAAAACCACCTTCAGGCAACTCATCGAAGGGACCAAACAATTTGTCATTCCCGTTTTCCAGCGTGACTACGCATGGGAACGGGAAAACTGGCAACAACTTTGGCATGACATCACCCGCGCCGCTTCCGAAAGCGGGGAAAGGGGGCACTTCGTTGGCATTATCGTCCACGTTCCCGACCAGACAGTTGCCTCACGGCCCACCTATCAGGTCATTGACGGGCAGCAGCGGCTTACCACGCTGACCATCTTGTGCGCCGCTCTGCGTGACCACATCAGAAGCAACGACTTGGCCGGCCAGGGTCTGCCGAATGCCAAACACGTGGACGCCTTTATCAGCAACAATGCCCCGCAGAGCGATGGCTTCAGGTACAAATTGCGGCTCAGGCGCGCCGACGACGACACATTGCGCGTCGTGGTGGACGGCGAGAATTTTGCCGAAATGCGTAGCGGTAAATCGGAGCGCATCGCCGGTGCTTACGAATATTTCGCCGGTATGCTCAATGGACCGGCTGCGAACCTGCCGGCAGTGTACAATGGCTTGAGCCGGCTGCGCATAGTCGAGATTTCTCTGGACAGGTCAATTGATAACCCACAGACAGTCTTTGAGAGCATCAATTCTACCGGGGTACGCCTTAGTCAAGGCGATCTGGTTCGGAACTACCTGCTGATGGGGCTGCAAGAAGCCGAACAAATCAGGATGTACCAAGACTACTGGCAGAAGATCGAAGACGCTTTCCGGGGTACGGACGGCGTGATTGACAACACCGCACTGAACCTGTTTCTGCGCGATTACATCGCTCTGAAGCAAAAATTCACGCAGGAATCTCAAATCCCTCGGATTTATGAGGAATTCAAAAAATACAGAAATGGCAGGGCAGTCAGCATCATATTGGAAGATTTGCTCACCGATATGATGCGGTTTGCCGGATACTATGCCGAATGGAACGGACGGAGGCCGACTCGGTCTGCACCACCCACGACGGCGATGCGAAACCTGCGCCAACAAGGCAACACGACGGGCCTCCTCGTGATGCGGCTTTACGACTGCCACGAACAAAAAACTCTGTCGGAAGCGGATTTCATCCGTGGGTTGCGCTTTATCGAAAGCTTCCTCGTTCGCCACGTCGTTGTCGGTCATCATCAGATTCGAGGCTACTGGTGGATCTTTGCGGGAATGGCAGTTGACATCCAGGACGACGACCCGTCGGGCTCTTTGCGCGCGACATTGGCCAAGGATAGAGGCAGCTACGGATCTTGGACTTTTCCAACGGACGAAGCCTTTGACCAAGCCTTGCGGCAGGGTGAAATTTACCACACGAGAATCTGCAAGAATTTGCTTGACCGGTTGGAGAATGACGGCCAAAGGGAACCCAGCCCGGTCAACACCTACACCATTGAACACATCATGCCCCAGAGCCTGACCGACGACTGGCGCATGATGCTGGGGGACGATTCTGAGCAAATTCACGCCGATTGGCTACACCAATTGGGCAACCTTACCCTCACTGCCCACAATCCCGAGTACTCAAACCACTCTTTCAGCGAAAAGAAAACCTGCGATGGCGGTTTCAACGAAAGCGCGGTTCGCCTGAACCAATTTGTGCGGGAGCAGTCCGAATGGACGGTAGCCCAGATGGAGGAACGGGGCACACTCCTCGCCAAGCGCGCGCTGAAAATCTGGCCGCATCCTTAGGGTCCGAACCCGTCTCCGTCAAAACGCCGAAGTCGTCGGCACCGATGAGGCCTTCTTCAAAGATGAAGATACGCAGGCCATTCTCGACCTGTAGAAGTTAGATGCGGGAGTCAAGGGGGTCTCCGGATTTTTTTTGCTCCGGAATTTTTGGGATCCGGTGACGGGCGTGTGGACGCCTTCCCCCTCGTTGCGGGCGTTCCTCCTTCAAGTGACTTTTGGCGGCCCCTGGGTCTTCAAGCCCGCCACGGGCTGGCGCGGGAGTCCTTCCGTTTTTTGCCTTATCTCTTGGCCAACGCCTCCTCTATCAATGACGTTGGGCTTGCCTGTTGACCCATGGGGAGCTTGTGGGCAACCGCCTTGGTTGTCCATAAATCAACAGAGTCAATAGGCAATCTTCTCGTCAATTTGGCGTGATGAATCGATTTTGTCGGCCTTCCTGGGCAACATCGTGCGAAGAATTTGCTTAAGAAGATGGATTCCCGCTAGAAACCTGCGGGAATGACAGAAGGGAGAGACGGCGGGAATGACAAGAAGGGGATGGCGGGAATGAGGGCGGCCGTTGGTGGGAACGGGCGGACGTGGGAAGCTTGGTCACGGCGGACGGTGGCCCTCATGGACTTTCACGACTCCCCTTATAGAATCGACCGTTTTTCCACGTCCATAGCCGTTTGCCTTTTGAGCAGAGTTCACGGGCATCGGGATACGAGTTAGGCGACTGAGACAGATAGACCTTTTCCCGATCAATACACCACCAGCCCCAATCACTCTTTTGCTTCTCAATGAGAAGGCGCACCTCCTCGGCGTTGAATTGGTGAAGAAGTTGTCCGGCTTCTTTTATGACCACTTCTTCAATGGGGATCGGCGTCCGTGGGTCGCCATCTATCCATGGATGTTTACTATCTTCCCATGGATGTTTACTATCCCCATCTCCCTTTCCGATCCCCATTAACATGCCTGGTTTGAACGGAATGTTCGTTATCTCTCCATCGGCAAATCTGACGATCACCTCCAGGTTCACGTTAAGGGCGTTGGCCATATCCGGCCCATGGCTTATACTACAGCCCGCCAACATCAGCATCCCGATGCCCAGCAGCACCCTAGAGACCCTTACCATCGCCATGGGTCACCAATGCCCATTTCCTCTATTGATTTGCATACTGATAATCGAGAATGAACCATTCCATCAACTTATCTAAATCTTTTTCCATCTCTTCAATAGTAATAGGAGCAGCCCGAACTTCAGGCTCGTCTGATGTTCCTCTTGACCAAGTGACAACCCAAGCTCGAACCTTTGGGGTTCTTTCCGTCACAACCCGCTCATGGACTTCTAACTTCGCAGTGTATAGAAAAAGATTCAATGAGGGTTCACCCACGGCCTTAACCTTTAAGGTTAGGGCGTGTTCACACTAACGTAGTGCATCGAAGATGAGAGCGAACACGATGAAGCCGAGGAAGATGACGTCAAGTTTCTCAAATCGAGAGAAGATGCGACGAAACCCCTTCAGCCGACGGAACAGCCGCTCGACTTCGTTGCGCCGCTTGCACAGCTCCCTGTACCGGCAGCAACGGCGCAATGCGTGCGTATTGCGCTTCGGTCAGTTCCATCCTTGATGGATACCATATCCAATCCATTTGTGTGAACACGCCCTAGTTGGACCAGTGCGACCGTGAGGCCGGCGGTGAAGCCGACAATCCCGATAGCCATGATCCGGAGATGCCGATACAGGATCGAAAACTGCTCGGCCATTTCGGTGCGAAGTTCAGCAATGTCGTGTTCCGTTGCGGTGCGGAGTTCAGTCACGTCGGCCTTGGTGGCGACGTTCTCGGTCATGGCATCGCCGACCGTCGTGACCACGGCTTCGGCCTGGGCTTCCTCAAACCCGACTTCTTTGAGGGCCTTGACCGCGGCATGAGTGTCAAACGCGAGTGTCGTCATGGCGTGCATGACTGCGTCATACGTTCCATCGTTGTCAAGACCAGGCGAAACTCCCGACGGGACGAGGAGATTGCCAACCTTCGTGGTCGATCCACGGTCGTCTTTTACCCGGCTCTTCTGGACCGTAGCAATTCTTCCAGGGTCAAAAGGGCTTCACGGCCGGAGTTGGTTTCGATGCCTTTGGAGAGACTTTGATCGGCATAGGTGTGGCCGTGGTCCTGCGTGGCGCTTTGACTGAGGCCTGCCCTGAGCCTCGAAGGGCTCCCGGACCATTGACGCGGGTCATGACTGCCGTGTTTCCTGTTCCACGCCGTGAGACAGGCTTTGGCAATGAGCGTGTTGAGAGGCGCCGGATTGTAGAGCAATTTTTTGACGTTCCAGGGCGTGAGGCTGAGCGGATTGTAGCCCGCCGAGAGATAGCCTTCCGACAACAACCGTTGCTCTAAATCCGTATTCGGTTGAACGCCGAGAAAGAACATCAACGGGAACACGCGATCTTCGCCTAAAATCGACGCCACCACCTTGTACGACTTGATGCTTTGCAGCAGCGTTTCCTCGGTTTCCTCCGGGGAGTTCAGCGAATAGTTCAGAATCACGCGACCGGCAAATCCTGCCTCTTTCAGATAGCGACAACCGTCGTAGAGGTGTTCGAGTTTGAACCCCATGTGCAAGCTGTTCAGGACCTTCTGTGAGCCTGCGGTGATCGCAACTTCCAAATCACCCACGCCGGATTTGACCATGAGTTTTGCCAGTTCGGCTGAAATCAACGATGTCCGCACGTAGCCGGACCATTCAATGTCCAAGCCTTCACGAATAATCCGTTCCAGGATTTCCGTACATTGCGGGTAGGCCTCTTTCCCGGTGATGAATTGGGCGTCGGTAAACCAGAAGCGACGCGCTCCCCAGTGCCGGTAATACTGCGACAAATCGTTGACGACGTTTTCAGCCGGCCGATAGCGGACGCGTTTTCCTTCAATGTAGGGATACAAACAAAAGGCACAGTCATACGGACAGCCCCGTTTCGTTTGGACGCCGATACATTCGCCGACGTATTCGCGGTATTGCGGAAAAATCGAGGTGAGATAGGGAAGGTCGACCGTCAGTGAATCCAGCAGAGCCGGCGCGTGTTTCGTCCCTTTCGTGACGCGGCCGTTTTCTTTGAGAATGAACCGCTCGTCACCCAAGGGCTCCTCATTCAGGACTTTCAGAATGGCATCCTCCCCTTCGCCTAAGATTCCCAGCGTGCCGTCGGGCAATTTTTCAATGAGTTGATCGGCAAACGCCGTGAAGGCGCCACCGCCGATCATCACGCGGGCGTCAGGGAATTCCTGATGAATGAGCCATGGATAGGAAAGGTTCGTGCGGATGTCCTGATAATATCGATAAAGATGCTTGAGTCCTTGGAATGAGGCCGTGACCCGTTTGAAGGGATTGCTGGCGTAGTAGAAATTAAACGCCTGTTCCAACGACGCATCGCCTTCGTGAGGAGAAAAAATCTGAATGTCACGCCACGAAAAGCACACCAGGTCTGGCGTGAATCGTGTCGCGGTGTTCCGCAGCGCGCGCGGCCGCTCGGCACGGGGGAACAGCGAAAGATCCAAAATATGCTGACGAACGTCGGGGCGGCGGCGATGAATGAAGTCGGCTAAACAGGTAATCCCCGTGGGGTAGACTTTCTTGCACGGCAAAAAGACGTAGAGGACGGAATCCATGTTCGTGTCACTTCACGGCCACGTGAATGGCCACGATTCCGCCATTCAGATTATGGTAGTCCACCTCACCGAAGCCGGCCTCTCGGAGCAGGGCCGCCAACTGGTCTTGGTCGGGAAAGGTCCGGATGGATTCAGGCAGATAGGTGTACACGTCGGTGTGGTCCTTGGCGACCCACGTGCCGATTGCGGGAAGGAGATGGAAGGAATACCAGTCGTAGAGCTGCCGAAGCCACGCCGCCTCCGGCCGAGAAAATTCAAGACACACGAAGCGGCCTCCCGGTTTGAGCACGCGGTAAATTTCCCGAAACGCCCGGAGCCGGTCTCCGACGTTGCGAATGCAGAAACCGGCGGTCACCGCGTCAAAGGCGTCGTCGTGAAACACGATCCGTTCGGCGTTCCCGCGAAAGCAGGTGATACGGGCGGTGAATCCTTGCCGCGCGATCTTTTCAATGCCGACTTTCAACATGGCCACGTTCAAGTCCATGGCCACGACGTGGCCGCGTTCCCCCATCCGGCGATGCAGCAACAGGGCCAGATCCCCCGTGCCCGATCCCAGGTCCAAGGCGCGTCCTTGGGTGTGGGGCGGGACGTGGCTGATGGCCAGGGCTTTCCATCGAGAATGCAATCCGAAACTGAGCAGGGAATTATTGAGATCATACCGCGTCGCAATTGCGGTAAACATGCGCTGGACGGCCCGTTCCCGAGGCGTGCCGGACCATTGAGACACCGTCTTGCCGGTTGCGGTGCCGACATGCTGGTCCACGGAAGACACCATGGGCAGGAGGTAGCACCGGCCCAGCGGATTTGTCAAGGCACGTGGGCACGGCAAGGTTCTGGATTCCCAGTCAAGCTGGGAATGACGACGGGGGCAAGCTGGGAATGGGAACCGGTTCCTCATTCGCTGATAGCAGTTTCTTCCTCGTCATTCCAGTGTAAAGCCTGCCTTACTATTTATTGACAATCCACTCACAGTCCAGTATTTTCGCCACAGTCAAATCACGCGCGGTTTCCCGCTGAGCCGGGTTACCCGCCGAATACAAGAGCCGTAGTTCCCATGCTTGGGGTCGCTCCCCGGGCAGGCGAATAGGCAGGATACTCCTCACGTTAACCGTGTGTGGTTTGACAATGGCCCGGCGCCATTGTCTGCCGGGCTATCATTCTTAGCCATATTAACCTCATACCCTCAAACCGACCGTAAAAAAAGGAGACAAAAATGAGATGTTCATCTTTATCAAAACAATCGATATTATTCTTAGGAATAGTATCGATTGCCGTCGTCTTGTCCGGTTGCAATGGAAATGGAGGTGGCACCGGGGTCATGTCCCAACAGCAACAGCAGGAGCAACAACAACAGCAGCAACAGCAGCAGGAGCTGGAACCGCTGAGTACTGTGCTGAATACGGAAGCGATAGCGACGGGTGCAGTGGGGGCGCTAGAGAAGGCCGCCGCGGCCGACCCAAACCCCGGCAGCGTCACGCAGTCTTCGACTACGAACGAGGCTGGCGTCACGACCGATTCGGTGGAGGTGACCGCGGAGTACGGAACCACACCCCGGTTTTCGGTGACAAACGGAGACAGATGGTCGATCGGCATGAATGAAGGAAATCCTGTGGCGCTGACGGGTTTTGGTCTTGGTGTCGACTGGTGGACGTGGAAAGGTGCTGCGTTTGGCAAGAAACTCTCCGATGGCACCCTGTACGTTAATGCCTACACGAATATTGAGGAGCCAATGGCCCCTGTAGAGGAAGGAACTCCTGTGATATTGGAAAATGATCCCGAGGGTACCCGATACACTGTGGAGAGCGGCGCTTTCAATAACAGGGATGGAGAACCTGGCACACGGGATGGAGTGGATGGAACATTTTCCTGTAGTACAAGTAGAGGGAGGTGTCCCGCTTTTGGTGGCAATATCGTTGATTGGAGTGGTACTGGCTGGATATTTACTCCAACCACGCGAGGGGATGGTAGTCCCGTACAGGACACCGACTACTTGGCCGGTGGGGTCTGGTTGTATGTTCCCGACACTGCGTCAAGCACCGACGACTACGAATTCGGCGCGTTCGCGGACGGCAGTGACCCATTCACGCAGTCGAACATCATGGCCTTGACCGGCTCCGCGACGTATTTGGGAGATGCCGTCGGGGTCTATTCGCTAAAGGAGGCCAGCTCGACCACCATCGGGAACTTCGACGGCGACGTTAGACTGACGGCCGACTTTGGGGCTGCTGACAGTCTTGGTACGATCAGCGGTGTGATCGACACTTTTGAAGTGGACGGTGAGGCGTTCCCGGGCAGCTTGACCTTGGGAGAGGCCGCGATCGGCTCCGCCAACAGCGGCTTCTTCAAGGGTGCGGTAGCCGGCTCGGATGACTCCCGCACGTACGCCGGCAAGTGGGGCGGCCAGTTCTTCGGCAACGGGCCGGCCAGTACCGACCATCCGGGACAGGTTGCCGGGACGTTCGGCGGAACGTCCACGGACGATGCTGTGAATTTCGTCGGCGCTTTCGGCGCACATGTTGTTCGTGGAACTGTGGGCGACTCCCCGTCCCCCGAGCCAGTCCCGTGAATTTCGTCGGTGCTTTCGGTGCCTTTAACCAGTAAGCATCTCTTCATAGTCCTGCGTCGCAGACCGCATTTGACACGACACAGGGGAAGGGCAGCCGCACGGCTGCCCTTTCTTTTGCCCATCCCATGATGCAGTGGCTCTGCGCCCTTGTCGTCGTCCTGCTGTGCCACGTCTGGGTTGTTTCGGCCTTGGCCGCGTCCGACCGTTCTCACTTGTCATCGGACCCCAGGGTGAAGCACGCGCGGGCTTTGGTGGAGCGGGGCCGCTTCGACGAGGCCCTGGCCGTGCTGCGCCCACTGGCTCCCGATCATCCCGACCAAACTGACGTGCGGTTTCTCATCGGCTTGGCGGGCATCAGAGCGGCCACCCGGCCGGGCATCAATGACGAACGACGGACCCTTCTTCTGGCCGAGGCCATCGCGGCCTTGCACGCCATTCTGATCGACCGTCCGGGCCTGGTGCGGGTGCGTCTGGAATTGGCGAGGGCGTTCTTTCTCAAAGGCGAGGACGATCTGTCGCGCGACCATTTCGAGCGGGTCCTGGCTGGCCGGCCGCCGCCGGCCATGGTTGCCAATATCCAACGGTTTCTCCAGATGATCCGCGCCCGGCGCCGCTGGAGCGGGTATTTCGGGTTCTCCATTGCCCCGGATACCAATATCAACGCCGCCTCGGACGCGGAGTTCATCTATATCAACGGCCTGCCGTTCCGCCGGAGCGCGCAAGGCCGCGCCAGTTCCGACGTCGGCGTGGTGGGGTGGGGCGGCGGTGAATACCAGTATCCGTTGGCTGACCGCTGGCGCCTGCGCACGGGTCTCGACGTCAACCACCGGGAATACCAGGGAACACAGTTCGACCAGACGTTCGTGGGGGGCTACGTGGGGCCGCGCTGGCTGGTGAGCCGGCGTACCGAAATGAGCCTGCTGGCCTCCGCGAGTCAACGCTGGTTCGGCGGATACAGCTTCAATTATGACGTCGGCGCTCGCGTGGAAGTCGAGCACCAATTCTTTCCGGGCATGCGGGCGAGCGGACGGGCGTCTTGGCAGGACCGGAAACACCAGCAGCAGAAGTTCTTGGAAGGGCCGCTGATGGTGTTCTCCCTGGGCGCTTCCTACGCGCTCTTCCCGACCGTGCAGGTCAACGCCCGGGTGGGCTATGTGCAGCAGGAGGCAAAGTCACACGTCTGGAGCAGTGCCGGGTACTGGACGCGGATGGGGACGAACGTGGCGTTGCCGTGGGGCTTTACGGTGGGTGCCAGCGGCGAGTTCCGGCGGACGAATTACGAGGGCCAGTGGTTTCCGTTCACACCCGATAACGCTGCGCGCGAGGACCAGACCCGGATCCTGCAAGCCACGCTGCTGAATCGCGCGCTGACGGTGTACGGCTTCAGTCCCCAGGTGGTGTTTTCCAACGAACTGCGTGAATCCAACGCGCAATTATTCGATTTCAAACGCAATCGCGTGGAACTGCGCGTCATCCGCCAGTTCTAGCCTCAGGCCTCAACCGGAGTCAGCCGGTAAATGCGCGTTGCAAGCCGGGAGGCGCGCTCAAGATCGCCCGCACGAAGCGCGTCCCGGACATTATCCAGCTTGTACGCGTCGTCCACGGACAGGTAGGGCGTCCAGCCGCCGTCGGATTCCACGAGTTCGACGTTCACTTCAGCGGCGAACGCTCCTTCGCGTACAAACTTTCTCGCTGATCTGACGGTCATGTTCGTCTCTTTTGCCATGTTTCGTCCCATTTTTCAGGATCAGGTCTGTACACCGTGACGACGACGGCCGGTGATTTTTGCCCCGAAGGGATACCCCAGACTACATGAATCGGCAATCTCGTCAAGGCTCAACCGAACAAATCGTTTTCTCGGCTTTTGCCGAAATGCCGGAAGGCTTTGGCGGTGAGTTGGCGGCCGCGGGCGGTGCGGTCCAGGTAGCCGGACTGGAGGAGGAAGGGTTCGTAGACGTCTTCGAGCGTGGTTTTTTCTTCTTGGACGGCCGCGGCGAGGGCTTCAATGCCGACGGGGCCGCCGTTGAATTTTTCCAGGATGGTTGACAGGATTTTTCGATCCATTTCGTCTAATCCCGCGCCATCCACCCCCAGCCAGTGCAGGGCATCTTGGGCAACCTGTTTTGTGACGATGCCTTCGGCTTTCACCTCGGCAAAATCTCTGACTCGTCTGACCAGCCGGTTGGCGATGCGGGGCGTTCCGCGTGCGCGTCGGCCGATTTCCTTCGCACCGTCGGCTTCCATGGCGACGTTCAATAATTTCGCCGATCGGGCGACGATGATCTCCAATTCTTCCTGCGTATAAAAGTCGAGGCGATACACCAACCCGAAACGTTCACGAAGCGGGGAGGTCAGTGCCCCGGCTTTGGTGGTGGCTCCGACCAGGGTAAAAGGCGGCAGGTCCAGCTTCATGGTGCGCGCGGCCGGTCCTTGTCCGATGACGAGGTCAATCTGACAATCTTCCATGGCGGGATAGAGGGCTTCTTCCACGCCGGCGGGGAGTCGGTGAATTTCGTCGATAAAGAAGACGTCGTGGGTTTGGAGATTGGTTAAGATGGCCGCGAGGTCTCCGGCGTGGTTGAGGACGAGTCCGGAGGTGGATCGAATGGCCCCGCCCATCTCTTTTGCGATGACGTGCGCGATCGTGGTTTTGCCTAATCCGGGCGGGCCGTAGAAGATCGCGTGGTCCAGCGGTTCGCCGCGGCGCGTGGCGGCTTGAATGCAGACCCGAAGTGATTCCTTCATGCGGGCCTGGCCGACGTATTCGTCGAGCGTGGGCGGGCGCAGAGACCCTTCGGCGGTTTGCTCTTCGTCAAGCAGGTGGTTGGTGAGGACGCGCTCTTCCATGAAGCCGAACGGAAAGAAAGGATGGTGGGAAAGGAGGCGGGGGGCGTCCGGATTGTCACCCCACGGTGGACGGATGACTCGTGGCCGGCGTCAGGGCAGTTCGAATTCGACGTTAATGTCTCGTCCGAGATAGTTCACGAGAAATCCTTGATTCTGGTAGTGCAGCATGGCCCCCATCACGTTTTCATCACCGACATCTTCCGGACCCAACAGTTCTCGGATTTCTTTGGCACTTTGGGCCGTGAGCACCCGACGGAAAATCCCACGGGTTTTATGCGCGAAGCGATTATTGATGAAGATCAAGTTGACGCGGCCGTCCATGATCCGCACGCCGGCCATGGCTCCGGTCGGGTTCGATTGATCCCACAACAAAATAAACACGCCTTCCTGTTCAGCCCGGACTCCGGAAATTTTTTCATTAATCAGCATTTCCACCGCGTCGATTTCCGAATCACCTAATCGCACGCCGTACAGAGAGACGGTCGTGCTGTCGACGTCGGCAGGTTTTTGCACGTTATTTCTGGTTAATTCGTATTTCTTGGCTAAGACGTCCGTCGCGACCAACGGGATCATCAACACTGCCGAACAGGTCAAGACCGTCAATGACTTGATTCGCATGAAACCCTCCTCCCCCTGTCTTTCCACAACAACGCTCGTTTGTGACGAAACGAGCACCCTCGCGTCATCATGCTGAGTTCTGATTGTAACGAACGATTCGATCAGAATCAAATAGATGAAAGCGTTTTGTCGTCAGGGAACGCACCCCTCAACCGCAAGCCCGGGGAAATCTATGATATACTCTGGACACTTCCACGGAGACCGGCCCACGGCACATGAGTCAACACATTCATATTAAAGGAGCCCGCGAGCATAATCTGAAAAACCTCGACGTGGTGATCCCTCGCGACCAATTGGTGGTGATCACGGGGTTGAGCGGGTCCGGGAAGTCGTCGCTGGCTTTTGACACGATTTACGCTGAAGGTCAACGGCGGTACGTGGAATCGTTATCCGCTTACGCGCGCCAGTTTCTGGAACAAATGGGCAAGCCGGACGTGGATTCGATCGAAGGCTTGTCTCCCGCCATTTCCATTGAGCAAAAACGCACCAGCCATAATCCCCGGTCCACGGTCGGGACGGTGACGGAGATTTACGATTATCTGCGGTTGTTGTTTGCCCGCGTCGGGCGACCCGTTTGCGTCAATTGCGGGGAACCGATTACGGCTCAGACCGTGCAGCAGATGGTTGACGCCATTGGGGTGCTGCCCGTCGGGTCAAAATTTCAACTGCTCGCCCCGATCGTGCGGGGGCGGAAAGGAGAATATCGCAAGGAGTTAGCCGACGCGCGCCGCGCCGGCTACGTGCGGGCCAGGATTGATGGAAAGATGGTTGACCTTGGGGCGTCCATCTCGTTGGACAAACAGCGGAAGCATACGATCGAGATTATCGTCGATCGGCTCATCATGAACGATGAAGAATCCCTGCGGCGAAGGCTGGCGGATTCGGTGGAGACGGCTTTGAAATTGAGTCAAGGCCTGGTGGGAATTCTGACCGGCGACGAGACACTGACGCTCTATAGTGAGCAGTTGGCCTGCATCACGTGTGGGGTGAGTTATCCGGAAATTACCCCTCGCGTTTTTTCTTTTAACAGTCCGCAGGGCGCATGCCCGACTTGTGACGGGATTGGCTTTGATGTCTCCGGGTGCCCGGACGGGCAGGAGTATTCCGTTCATCACGTGTGTTCGGCGTGTCGGGGGGCTCGGCTCAAGCGTGAAAGTTTGGCGATCAGGGTCGGCTCGAAATCCATCGCGGACGTCACGCGGCTTTCGATTCGCGACGCCGTGAGTTTTTTCGAGTTTCTCGAATTAACCGAACGTGAGCGATACATCGGCCAACGTATCTTGAAAGAAATCCGGGAACGGTTGGAATTTTTACTCAACGTGGGGTTGGACTATCTCACGTTGGATCGACCGGCGGGAACGCTCTCCGGCGGAGAAGGGCAACGGATTCGGTTGGCCACCCAAATCGGCTCGGGTCTCGTGGGCGTGGTGTATATCCTTGATGAACCCAGTATTGGCCTGCATCAACGGGACAATCGTCGATTGCTGCAAACCCTGCTTCGGCTCCGCGACCTGAGCAATACCGTCTTGGTGGTGGAGCATGATGCCGCCACCATGCTTGCCGCGGACCACCTTGTTGACATGGGACCGGGTGCAGGGGTGCATGGCGGATACGTGGTGACGCAAGGCACCCCCTCAGAGGTGATGGCACGGCCCGATTCGTTGACGGGGCGTTATTTGCGGGAAGAACTGAAAGTCGCGTTGCCGGAACGAACCCGTCGTCCCAAAGGATTTCTGAACGTCGTTGCAGCCCGCAAACACAACTTGAAATCGGTGAACGTCAGCATTCCGCTTGGGCTGTTGACCTGCGTCACCGGCGTGTCCGGGTCGGGAAAGAGCACCTTGGTGCTGGAAGTGTTGTTCCCCTCGCTTGCCCAATTGCTGTATCAGAACAATCCCAGAATGGAAGGCTGTCGCGCCCTGAAAGGCGCGGATGCCCTGGATAAGGTGATTGATATCGATCAATCTCCCATTGGTCGAACTCCGCGATCGAATCCCGCGACGTACACCGGGCTTTTCACCTTTATCCGGGATTTGTTTTCCGGGCTGCCGGAGTCGCGGGTTCGAGGCTATAAACCCGGACGCTACAGCTTTAACGTCAAAGGCGGACGGTGTGAGGCATGCCAGGGAGACGGTCTCATCACAATCGAAATGCACTTTTTACCCGACGTGTACGTGACGTGTGAGGCGTGCAAAGGGCGGCGATACAATCGGGAAACGCTGGACGTGCGATACAAAGGCAAGAACATTGCGGAGGCGTTGGATCTGACGGTTGCGGAGGCGTTGGAATTTTTTGCCCACATCCCGTCAATCACAAGAAAGCTGCAAACGTTGGCGGAAGTGGGCCTTCACTATATGAAATTGGGACAATCGGCCACCACGTTGTCCGGGGGAGAGGCGCAGCGCGTGAAACTCAGTCGTGAGCTTTCCAAACGAGCCACGGGCCGCACCCTGTACGTCTTGGATGAGCCCACGACCGGGCTCCATTTTGCGGACGTACAGCGCCTCCTCGACGTGCTGAATCACTTGGTCGAACACGGGAACACCGTCTTGGTGATTGAGCATAATATGGACGTGATTCGAAACGCGGATTGGATCGTGGATCTGGGCCCGGAGGGCGGAGAACGCGGGGGTGAAATTGTCGCCACGGGGACTCCGGCCGATTTGATGAAAACCGGAACGTCCTGGACCGTTCAAGCGTTACGAGAAGGCCCAGTTCCGTCAGGCCGATAAAATCTTGGATAGTCATTCACTCATGAGACGTGGGTGTCACAAACACGTGTATGCGGTCCGTTGTCCAAGTCGCTATTCCCGCGCCGAAGAAATCAGCATCTTCCGTCCAAATCGGGCAATTCAATGCTAATGCTGTTGCCACAATCGGCCAGTCATCCGGATCACGGACGGCGATACGTTGTTTGGCTTCCTCGCGGTAATCACCGTAGATGTCGGCTTCAACGATCTGCACAATCCTGGAAATTCCAGCGAGGACCGCCATCGCCGGTTCGGACGGCAGTTTGCGTTTCTCGAAAATAAGCGGCACGTATATATGGGCATCATCGAAACAAACGTCAGGAGTAAAGAACCGTATGTTTGAGGTAGACGGTTCCAGCCATGTACGCACTTTCGCGCTTAGTACGGCACGAATTAAAATATTCGCATCGAGAACCAGGGTTTTATGAAGAGCCATTACGCTTTATTGCCGCGTAGTTTACGAAATTCCGTCAGCATTTCCTCTTCGCTTACGCCTGCTTGAGCAAGTAGAGAATCGAGACGTGAGGCGGCTTCCTTGAGCGCGTCGATTTCTGCTTTATCGGGACTGGGACGTGCCGGAATATAGTAGCCGACGGTCTCACCATGGCGAGTGACCACGATAGGAGAACTGGCTCCTGCATATTGGGCCAGGTGGGAACGAAATTCACGAATGCTGATTTTGCTGAGTGCGTGCTCCATGGTAGACCTCATTGATTTGTGTACAGGTGTGTACACAATAACAAGACAAACGAAAAATGTCACGCTGAATTTTTGTGGGCAAGCCACCGTGGGGAGACGGCGGGGATAAGTTGGGTTTGTTGATTACGAGAAGGCCAAGTCCTCTGATGCCGGGTTACGATTTCTTTTTGTAAATATTTAACCCGAGTTTCTCTTCCCGATCCGGAATCGACACGTTCCCTTCCGTGGTGGCGATGATCGTGGTCTTCCCCGAGGAAGAGGGCCCAAATTCTTTCGATAAGTCAACCGTAATGGTCAGCACGTTTCCCGTGACCGACAGTTCGACGTTTTTCATGATCGATTCTCCTTCCGTGCAACGTTCAGGTGAAAGTGATGAGGGCCAAGAGGGCCAACGAGCCGACCATATATGGAATCATGCAACAATAGAAGACGACTTTCAGGGGAATGACGCCGGTGACGGCGGTGTACCGGGTCTGGTGTTCCTTGTAAATAAATTCATAGGTCAAAATGATGATCGCGCCGGTGAGGGCAACGACGCGACTGCAACGCGGCCAAGTGTAGATGCCGCTGAGGATAAAGTCCATCGTGAAAAAGCCGCTCCAGGCTAAGACGAGAGCCGCGAGGACCACGTGCATGATTGCCGACGGGGGCAAGCTGTTTCTGAAAGCGGTCAGATTGCGCCCTTCATCACGGCGTTTCGGGTTCGGGACGTCAAGGGGTGAGATGCTCACGGTCCTTGCTCGCACGTCAGACAGACGCGTGGCCGCCGCTTAAGAAATGTGACCCTTCCGCTGGCCAGGCACGTATGGTGGACAAACTTGCCACACACGGAACAGCGTTCCCATCCTCCCTTGAGCAGCGTGGTGGTCCGCGACAGTCCTCGGCCGCACACGCCACAGGTTTCACGTTCAACGCCCAACATGAGGGGTTGCCATTCGCCGGCCGCTCTCCGAAGAATGCTCATGGGAGGGAAGTATACCTGGAGGGGACGGGGCATGACAAATTCCCTTTCATGAGGAGACGCGGTTCCGTGACGTGACGGCGATGGGAACGTTGGCGTCCCCGGCTTCTCAGGGGCTCCACGGTGCCCAACGTTCCGCTGACCCCTTCCGTTTGACACCCCCCGAACCCTTTGCTAGTTTTCGATCCGCGAACAGCCTGCTCAAAAAGGCCACGTATGTCCCTCGATATTGAGACCTATCTGGAAGAGAAACGGCAGACGGTTGATCGGTATTTAGAAGCCCACCTTCCCCCCATCGGCACGTCACCGACCGTGTTGCACGAAGCAATTCGGTATAGCCTGTTGGGCGACGGAAAACGGCTTCGACCCATCTTGACGATTGCCGCAGCGGAATCGATCGGTTCCCCGCCGCTCGCGATGCTGCCGGTCGCATGTGCGTTTGAGTTTATTCACACCTATTCCCTGATTCATGATGATTTGCCGGCGATGGATAATGATGATTTTCGCCGTGGGAAGCCGACCAGCCATAAAGTGTACGGCGACGGCATAGCGATTCTGGCTGGCGACGGCTTACAGACGATGGCGTTTGAATGGTGCAGCCGCGCCGATCTGGTTAATGATCTTGCACCGGACGTTCAGGTCCGGATCATCCGGGAATTGGCGTTGGGAGCGGGCAATCACGGGATGGTGGGCGGACAAGTCATGGACGTTCAAGCCGAGAATCAACGTGTGGAATTGGAGGAGTTGCGCACGATTCACGCGCATAAAACCGGGAAACTCATCCGGGCAGCGGTTCGGGCGGGGGCCCTTTTAGCCGGTGCCGATTTGAGACAATTCGAGCAACTCACGGCCTATGCCGAAGACGTTGGGTTGGCTTTTCAAATTGCGGATGACGTGTTGAACGTGACGGGCACGCGTGAAGAGTTGGGCAAAGATGCCAATACGGATGCTGAGCGGGGCAAGCAGACGTATCCCGCGTTGTACGGGCTTGAGCGTGCCCGAACGCTTGCCCAGGACCGTGCTGACCACGCGATCAGTCGCCTCAAGGGATTTGACGAGAAGGCTGATTCGTTGAGAGGCATGGCCCAATACATCGTCAGCCGGAAACGGTAAGGCATCATCTCAATGTTGATTTTTGATGGCGGACGTTCTCCGCCGTTCACAATCTCCTCCCCCTCCTGACGATGAAGGCGCTTGTAACCGGAGCAACGGGGTTCATTGGATCGGCCGTGACTCGTGCGTTGATTCAAGCGGGCGTTGAGGTCCGGGCGTTGGTCCGACCGGAGACGGACCGTCAGGCGGTCGCTGGTCCGGCAGTTGAACCCGTGTCCGGCGATTTGTGCGACGTGGCGTCGCTTCGGTCGGCTCTTGTCGGTTGCCGGCACGTGTACCACGTGGCGGCGCATTACGCCCTGTGGGCTCGTGATCCGTCCGTGTTCTACAAAGTGAACGTGGATGGGACCAAGGCCCTCATGGAAGCGGCTCGGGACGTCGGGATCGAACGAATCGTCTACACGAGTACGATTGGGGCAATTGGATTGCCCGAGAGCGGCGGCGTCGGCACCGAAGAAACACCGGTCTCATTGTCTCAGATGGCCGGGGATTATAAACGGTCGAAGTTTCTGGCTGAGCAAGCCGTCCTGAAGATGGTCGCAGCGGGGTTGCCCGTGGTCATTGTGAATCCGTCGGCTCCCGTGGGCGTGGGTGACGTGAAGCCGACTCCCACCGGTCAGATCGTGGTGGATTTTATGAAAGGGCGCATGGTGGCCTATATCGAAACCGGTCTGAACCTCATTGACGTGGAGGACGTGGCGGTCGGACACATGCAAGCCATGGAGCGTGGCCGGGTGGGGGAGCGGTATATCCTCGGTTGTCGCAATCTGACGTTGAAAGAAGTGTTTGAGGTCTTAAGCGCCTTGACCGGGATCAAGGCTCCGACGTTGAAGTTGCCCCGTGGCCTGGTGCTGCCCCTGGCCCGTCTCAACACGTGGATGGCGGACTATGTGACGCATCAACCCCCATCCATTCCGCTTGAAGGGGTCCGCATGGCCCGGTACGTGATGCATTACGATTGTTCGAAGGCCGTTCGAGAACTGGGCTTGCCTCAGACTCCGGTAGACGTGGCGTTGGAAAAAGCCGTGAAGTGGTTTCGAGAGCGTGGCTACGCCTGAGGTTCTTTGCCACGTTTAATTTCTGATTGTCGATCGTCCAATCCACCATCGACAATCAGCCCGTTCACGACCCATGGACGTCCCTCTGTTATTGTTCAAAACCCTTCTGCTTCGGCCCTACGTCTTTTTCTTTTTGGCCGTCTCGTTGGTTGCAGCGTCGCGGACGTTGGGATGGAAACGCACCGGCGTGCTGTTCGGCATCACGTGGGTGACGGCTTTTGTCTGTGAGTTTCTCTCCACCCGCGTCGGATTTCCCTTTGGAGACTACTATTATACGGGTTCGACCGTGGGAGAGGAGTTGTATCTTGCCCACGTTCCGTTCATGGATTCGTTGTCGTTTACGTTTTTATTGTATGCGAGTTATTGCGTCGCCCTGTTGTTTGTCCTGCCCTTTGAGCCTTCTGCTCACCAAGCGGGTCGAGCCTTTCTCAGTCAGGCGGCGCTCTCCTGGCAGGTCATCGGCCTGACCTGCGTGTTGTTCACGTTTCTGGACGTTGTGATTGATCCGGTGGCGCTTCAGGGAGGACGATGGTTTTTAGGACAAATTTATGGATATCCCGAGGCCGGGGTGTACTTCGGCGTTCCGCTGGCCAACTTTTTTGGGTGGTTTGTGGTGGGATTGATTGCGATGGCGGCATACCGATGGGTTGACCGACGCACGGGGACGTTGCCCCGGCTTCCACCCACCATCCCTGCGCGGGAGGTGCTTCTTGGCTGTGGTTTGTACTATGCGGTGTTGCTCTTCAATTTATTTATGACGTTTTGGATCGGAGAACCGTTGTTGGGTCTGGTGGGATGTTTTCTCTACGTCCCCGTGACGGCCTTGGCGATCCTTAAACTCCTCCGGTCGCTTCCCGTTGCGTCGGCATGACAAAAGAGTGGCGAGTGGCGAGTGGGCCAGACGGTTCCTCTCTTCTTCCCACTCACCACTCGCCACTCACCACTCTCAGAAGTAGGGCAGCCGTTTGTGCGTGAACACGGCTTGTTATGAAAAAGGCCATCCAGGTATGATACTCATGACTGGCCGACGCCGTTCCCAAACCATCAACGGAGTCGGGGATGAACACACTGACGGTCATCGGAAGATCGGGATGAGGACATTCTCATGAGGGGGCTTGTTCTCCGTTTTATTGTGACGGGCGTGGCCGTGCTCGTCGCGAGTCAAATCGTGCCCGGCCTGGTCATTGATTCGTTGGCCGCGGGCACGGTCGGAGTGCTGGTCTTAGCGATATTGAACGCCTTGATTCGCCCGATCCTGTACGTGCTCTCAGCCCCATTCATCGTGGCGACGCTTGGCGTCTTTATGATTCTGATTAATGCCTTTCTCCTGGTCGTGGTTTCGGTCCTGGTCAAAGGCTTTCACGTACACGGATTGTGGTCGGCAGCGGGAGGCGCCATGCTCATCAGCCTCGTCAGCGTCATGATGAATCTCATGGTTTCTGATCGTGGTCGCGTGGAAGTGGCCACGTCCCGTCCTCGGACAAGAAAGGTCCGACATCTTAATTGAATGCGCTCGTTCTCTTCGTTACAATCGCGACGCTCCCTTTCACGTTGACAAATTGACCCGAAGCAAGAGACTCCGTGCGAATCTCAAAACAGACGACGCTGCAACGCATTTTAACCAGGACGGTCAACGATCTCGGCATGGATGCGACCGTGGCCATTCTGAACCAGTCCGATGGTCCCTTGGTGCCTCAAGTGACCAAAGGTTTTTCCGACCGGGAGGTGCGGGCCGTGCTTCGAACCCTTTCCAGGGGAGAGGAGCGACGACAAAATGGGAGTCCCTTGAGTGTCAACGTGGAAAGTGGAAATGGCGTCATTCAACTCCGCATGATTACTCCTGGTTCAAAAAATCTCTTGGCGCTGATCCTTAAGAACGCCAAACGGGTCTATGGCGTATTGGTCGCGGGCAAACGGGAAAGCAAGCCGTTTACGAAACGGGAAAGAAGCACGCTGGAATCCGCCGGTCAAAGGATTACCGACCAATTACGGGAAGCTCGACTATTCGACCAATCCGTGATCTTGGCTCCCCCCTCGGTGTGGCAAGAACCCGCGCCCAAGACCTCCGGCCCGGAGGTGGCCGCATCCGCGGGGCGAACTTATGCCTCCCCTCAGGTTCAAGATCACATTTCCGCGAGTTTGAAAGAAACGCAGGTGCCGTTCGATCGGGGATGGGTCACCGTCTACGATCCGTTAGCCGCGGTCTTGGAAGTCTTAGGGTGCGTGGCCGGGCATAAAAAAGAACTCCTGCCGGGACAGCGAGTCCCCCTGAACGAATCAGCGTCGGGGTGGGCGATTCGTCATCGGAAACCTCGTATCGACCAGAATCTGGCATCCACGCAAGGTCGTTTCCACGACTATCGACAATTGTACCGTGACCGGTTTCAGTGCGCGCTGGTGGTGCCCTTTTTCGTTCGCGGGCGCGTGGCCGGGACCATTACCCTTGCCTCGAAAACTTCTGCGCAATATGAATCAGCGGAAGCTGAGTCGCGCAAGGTTGAACCGATTGCCACGCAATTAGCCCAACTTTTTGAAGATCCGGCGCTCGAGCTCTTGACCTCTGCGTCATCCGATGCACCGGCCCCTCCCATTCCCGAGTCCGAGGCGTCGGGTCCCTCGGAACCGGCTATTCGTCGTCAGGAACGGCAGGCCGCCTTGAAGGAAGTCAGTTCGTTTCTCGCAACTGAGATTCGAGACCCCATGGGCTATATTCGCGCACAATTGGAGGAGGTCACGGGAGAAGGCACCCTCGACTTTGAAAGCCAGACGCGCGTCGAAGCGGCCATGCGGGATCTGATTCGGATGGATAGCCTCCTCAATGAGATTTTAGATTTTGCCAAACCCTTGGAATTAGATCGCCGATCGTGCCGGGTGACCACACTGATCGACGAAGCCTTGGAATTGATCGCCACGGATCTGAAAGTCAACCGGATTGAGGTCACGAAAAAATTTCCCGTGCGAGTCGGACAGGTTCGATGGGATCAAGAGAAAATTCAACATGCCTTTCTCAGTATTTTCACGAATGCCTTGGAGGCCATGTCGCCGGGAGGACATCTCGACGTGACCGTGTCGCAGCAACGCGGGCGTCAACCGTACCTGATCATCCGCATTCACAACGACGGGGCTCCGATTCCCGAAGAATTAGGTGAAAAAGTTTTTGAACCCTATTTCACGACAAAACGGTCGGGAACGGGGTTGGGCTTGGCCATGGTCAAAAAGATTGTTGAGGAGCATCAGGGGCACATTGCGATTCAGAGCGACTCGAAGGAAGGGACGCTGGTCACCATCAAATTGCCGGCTCTGCCGCAGAGAGGCCCCTATCGGCGGACGGGCAGACCTTCAAGAGGGCCGGAACGGAGAAAGGCTGCCTCCTGACGGCTCCCGTGAATCTTGAACTTGACACTTTCCAGGAAAAAGGCATAATATCCGTTCTTCTTTTAAGAAACTGCGGGAAAATTTCACGTCTTTATCGGCTATAACCTGTCTTAACAAAGGAGCGGACTTATGAAAGGTATTCGCATTTTTCTTATTGCCTTAGCGGGTACTGCATTCACGACGACTCTGGCGTTTGCCAATCCGGGCATGCTTCCTTCTCACGCCGGGTACCCGATGTCGGCAACGAAATCGCCGGCGGATGGGACACGGACGAGCCATGATGCCGGGCAGGCGAACGCGGTCGGGTCTCAAGCGGCCATGGATGGGGCGTCGTATCATGACGCAGAATCCATGAATGACGTGACCGACCCCAACCGCATGAGGATTAAAAAGTCCGGGGGGGCCGGACGCTTACCGGAAGTTGAAGGTGCCTTGAACCGGGTGGACGTGAATCCAGGCGGGGCCACCTCGACCGTCATTCAGTAAACGTTTTCGAAATTCGTGAAATTGAATGGAGGCTATCGTGACGCGATAGCCTCCTTTTTTTTGTGTGCAGAATTGTTGATCGCAGCAGAGTGGTGGGCCGTTCGTCAACGGCCGTGATGTTGGTAGAAGAACCCCAAGAGAACATGGTCCCTCGCACGGAAACCGAACTCAGCCGGCTTTTGAAACACGCCATCCGCGCTGAAGGAGCCATGCCTTTTCGGGAGTTCATGCAGCAGGCCTTATGTCATCCGGAGTTCGGTTTTTATACCAGGGGACCCGACATTGGCTCCTTCAACGGACCGTTTCAGACGAACGCCAAGTATGGGCCCTTTGCGTTTTGTCTCGCCGGAGCGATAGAGCAAGCGGATGCCTTGGTCGGAGAGCCATTGCGGATCGTGGAATTCGGAGGCGGGACCGGAGAACTGGGCAACCGAGTGAGTTCGTTTCTGCATCGTCCCCATGAGTACGTCGTGGTCGAGCCGAGTCCGGGACTGAGAAACAAGCAGCGGGCCATGGGGCTACGGACGGTGGGACACCCGTCGGAGTTGAGCCCATGCCCGTCGTTTCTCCTGGCCAATGAAGTGCTTGATGCGTTCCCCGTGCATCGGGTCATGGGAGATGGACGCGGCGGAATCCAGGAACTGTACGTTGACGTGGATGGGCATGGAGAATTCGTGGAACGTTTTGACGTTCCTTCGACGCCGTTGCTCAGAGCCAGACTCGAATCAGAAGGCATTGTCTTGGGGCGCGGACAAATCGGAGACGTGCATCTCGGGATTGACGCCTTTATGGCTGATGCACGTGCCGTGTTATCCGACGGATATTTCCTCGTGATTGACTATGGTATGACGGGTACGGACCTCTACCACTATTCCCGAAGGAACGGCTCCCTCCGTTGTTACTATCGACAACGGCAAGTCCATGACCCATTCGATTTAGTCGGCGAGCAGGATTTGACCGCGGATCTCGATTTTACAGCAGTCGAACGGGCTGCCGTTCACGCGGGCTTCGAACCGGTCGGCCGCCAATGGCAAGGCGCGTGGCTCAAGGCGGTAGGAATTGATCGCTATCGGGAACAAGTCGGGCCTTCAGACGATTCGGAACGTGACGTTGAAACATTAATAAGCCCTTCCCAATTAGGCAGTACATTCGAAGTGCTGGCTTTCCGAACTCCCGACCTTCCCCCGGCTCCGGGATTTTCGTAATCTTCAGACAGGCCGTTCCCACACACACAAGCCGTCATTCCCGTGAAAACGGGAATCCAGGACGGCGACCCGTGCACGGTATCCGGGACACCCACGGTAACGGCAGTAACCGCAGAGAGTGCCGTCTTAGGGTGTCCACAGCCGACACCGTGATGGTCGCGTCCACTCGTTGAATCAAGGCGGCTATCTTTACAGCGACTCAACGGCTAAAATGCCGAAATGATTTACGGTGATTCTGTCCCTAGATTGGTGCAGCAAAGATCGCAACACGTTTTATCGCTGTAGTCGTTACTCTTGCTGTTGTTGTGAGTCTATCGGAGTTCTGTGCAGGCTGAAACATATTATTCCAGCATCGGCGACCTCGGTGATTTTGTCGTCGCTGTTATTCAGGATGCCGCAATCATTGTCGGTGCCAAGATTGGGAAAATCCTGCATGAGGAAATCAACGCATAACAAGGCGCTCCACCGGACTGTCGAATGTTGTGCGGCTTTCGTTACAGCTATGCTGTTTTTGCAGCCGGTGAGCTTGTAACAGTATGAGTTTTAAGTCATGGCGAAGTTATTATGTGTTCTCTCGAGAAGTGAAACGGGGAAGTCGGTATATCCATAGCGACGAGGTAAAGGATTTCCTATTGAATGTCTTAGAAACAAGCAAAGGTCGCGTGACGATCGTTAACCCTGACAACTTCTGGAGAGCGCAGCTAGGAAGCGAATGGCCGGACGTTCCGGATGGTGACGAAATAGTGGTAGATGAACCTGCGCCGTTTTCGGAAGAGAGAATGAAGCCGATTCAATATGAGGCTTCAGAAGGTCGAGCAAATCCCAAAGGAATTTCATGCCTCTATCTTGCTACCGATAAAGAAACAGCCATGTCTGAAGTGAGGCCATGGCTTGGGTCAGATATCTCGGTTGGGCAGTTCAAGACGGTAAGGGAGTTAAAGCTAATAGATTGTTCCGTGCATGCTTCCAAAAGAGGAGGATATAGAATCTATTTTGAAGAACCCGACGACCAGAAAAAAGTGGCGGCGGTTTGGGCGGATATTGACAGGGCCTTTGCTCAACCCGTTACTCCGAATGACAAATCATCGGATTATGTTCCAACGCAAATAATAGCAGAGCTATTCAAAACCAATGGATTCGATGGAATACTCTACAAGAGTGCTCTATCAGAGGGTTTGAATGTTGCTCTGTTCGATATTAATGCTGCGACGATGGTTAACTGCTTCGTGTGTAGAGTGGAAGAAATCAAGTTTTCGTTTGCTCAATCCGGGAATTCATACTTTATTAAGAGTAAGAGCGATGAAAACAAGTAAAGCCCATAACAATGGGAATTATATACAATCCTAGATGCTCCTTATCTGTAGAGAAATTCCGTTCAATCTTGTAAGGAGACAAAACAATGACGAAATTCATACTGCTCTTTAAACAGGGTGGAAAGGGATTCTGTACGCTTTTACAGGCTGCAATGATCTTGCTAGCGCTATATGTGGTGGGGTGGACGGGATGGAATTTCTACTACGATATTGCAATGTTCTTGTACGATGTTGGAATGTCCTGGCGCGATACTTTAAGACCCGTACTTCCGTTCCTCCTTCTTTCTATAGGAATAGGTATAGGAATAATATACCTTGAGTATCGAGTGGCACCGCTCTTTGAACAGGTTAGAAAGAGAGTTGGAAAGGGATTCTGTACGCTTTTACAGGTTGCCATGATCTTGCTAGCGCTATATGTGGTGGGGTGGACGTATTCCTTGCTAATGGTCGCCCTTAACGTCGTCTTTGATGGGGTAGCCATAGTGGTAGGCTTTGCTTTAGCAGGGATAGTTGCTTGTGGCTTGCTAGCCCCTGCGTTGCTTGCTCTTGATTGGGGGCTAAAAGTTTTGAGTCGTGGTGGTGGCAAGGTTCGAGGCCTGTTTGACTAATGGCTAACTCAACGGTGTCTAGAATTGTATATAATTCCCATAACAATCACATGCACGTGGCCAGCAATAAGTGCTGCTTAGCTCTGAGTTTTGTTGTCGGCGAACTTGGTTGTTAGGTATAAAACGATACGGAGACAAAGCAATGCCTGCAATATCAATGTTCTATGGTATTATCATTTATATGTATTTCATGGAAAATAGACAGCACCAGTTGCCCCATGTCCATGCCAAGTATCAAGACGATGAAGTGATTGTAGCCATACCAGAGGGGGAAGTCCTTGAAGGCAAGATACCGAAGCCCAAGATGAAACTTTTACAAGCCTGGATAGAGCTACATAAAGACGAACTCATGGCAGATTGGGAACTCGCTGTATCTGGTCAACAGCCTTATAAAATTGAACCTTTGAGGTGATTTGATGAACCCAAGAGTTTCGAAAGTCTTTCCAACGGATGATTACAAACTAAAGTTGGTGTTTAAAAATGGAGAGCGTGGGCTCTATGACTGTTCAGGCTTATTGAATTTCGGCGTGTTCCAAGAGCTGAGGGATTTACATTACTTCAAACAAGTTCAGGTGTTGGATGGAACCGTAGCTTGGCCCCGTGAACAGGATATATGTCCCGATACGCTGTATCTGGATTCACTGAAAGATGTCTAACAAGGTGTATGTATTCAGTAATTCGCTGATAGAATGAAGAGATGTCCCCCCTCTGTCTGTCGTTCCCGTCGGTAGTGAGCGGAAATCTAGGTTGTGTGTTCCGTGTGTGTCCTCCTGCAATGCTTGCCTTCACAAGGTGAGGGTGGGCTGAGGGCAAAAGCGTCTGTCTGGATTCCCGCTAGAAACTGCGGGAATGACCCTTCCAATTAGGGCCTGTTCACACAATAACTTATTGAATGTCCTTGATTCCCGCCCCGTCGTTCGTAGCTGCGCGATCCCTGCTCGGAGGCAGGGACATGCCTTATCGCGTCTCCCTGCCGGGCCTGCAGACGGGGCAGGGAGAGCGCATCGCATCCCACGCCGGGGCGCCATGAGATGGCGCAGCTACGGCGGACCGGATGAGAAGCTGGCAGGGGTTCATCGTGTTCACGCTTATCTTCGATGCGTTGCGGTTAGTGTGAACAGGCCCTAGCCTTCCGCTTGAAAGGCTTGTTCCAGGAGAGGTTTTAATTCTCCTTTCGACTGCATGGGTCCCAGGACGTCGGTGTCGCCATAGAATTGGCCGTTAATAAACACTTTGGGCAGGGTTGGCCAGTTGGTCATTTTCGTCAGGGTTTCGCGTTTTGCCGGGTTTTCCAACACGTTGATCATTTCATAGGGATATCCGAATTGATCGAAAAACTGCATGGTCTCGACGGTGAACCCGCATTGGGGTGCGGTTTTAGTTCCTTTCCCGTAGATGAGGATTTTGTGTTGTTTCAATTCCCGTTGAATTTCTTCTTCGATGGGATCGGCCATGTTGATTCTCCTTTCCTATGAGCCGTCTGGTGTTTCGGCAGTCAGTTCCAGCGCGTGGATCCGCCCGTCTTTCAACGGCTCATCCAACGCCTGGTAAATGAGACGGTGACGATCTAAGACGTTTTTCCCTTTGAACGCATCCGATACCACTCGGACGTTCAAATGATCCATGGTTCCGGTTCGATCGGCGACGACAACCTGGGCATCGGCCAAGATTTTCCGGACGTACTCCGTGATGGTTTCAGGCGTAATCATGCGTCAAGGTTCCTCTCGATCAATGATGGGGATCATGAATCAACGTGCGAACATCATACTGAAGACAACGTGCCTCTGCAATTCCGGCGATGGGTAAGGCGTTTCTCGTTACAGAGGATTTTTTAACGTCAAGGTTATCCCGCGTCGAAAATTCGGATAACTGAAAAAGGATCGAGTGACTCGGCTGAACACCGATTTGGAGGAATCGTGCGAGTGGTAATTCGATAACCGGACGGCCATGACCTCAAAACCCGTGGCCTCCGCCACGGTCGTGAGTTCTCTGCTTGTATATTCACGAAAATGGCCCGGGTTGTCTCTGCTTTCTCGAATCATTTCATAAGGGTTGGCGCCCCAGAGTAACTTCAGGCGCTTCTTGAGCGCGGCGGCGTTGGGCGTTTCGATGAACGCATAGCCCCCAGGTGCCGTGAGTGATCGGACGAAGCGCAACACGTGGATCGGGCTTGTATACACATGTTCGATGACTTCGGCCATGATAACCAGGGAAGCCTTGGGAACATGAATCCAGCGATCCCGATACAGCGAGTCATTCAGATCAAATTCAAAGTGGGTCGTCTTTTCGTGATGGACGTCGAGCGGGAAGTGACCGCCTCGACTGCTTGGAGAGTCGAACCCCAACGTCAGGATGGAATCGTGTGGAAATGAATGCCGGAGCAATTCCGTCAGGAATGAAGGTCCAATATCCAGGATCGTGACGGGTACGTCTGGCTGAGCGAGTGTGGAACGAACGTTGGAGACCCGTTCAAGTAAAAACGCATATCTCTTGGCGTGCGTCGTAATGTAACGGTGCGCTTCTTCATGGAATTCTCGTTCTCTGAAGAAATCAATAATGTCTTTCGACGTTGCGAACATGCTGCTCCGATACGAGCGTTCAATGAGAACCGTGAGGGTCGGTGAGAAACGGGCCAAGCCGTTCGAGCACGGAAAAGGGAATTTCATGCCCCCCTCGAAACTCGTGCCACGTCACGGGGAGTCCCTGGCTGCGGAGGCCGTCCCTGAGTGCGACGGCAGTGTCGTGCGCCAGTATCGGATCGTCCGTTCCGTGACTTTGAAAAACCGGCAGCCCTTTTCGAGCGGGCCATCGCGCTTCCCATTCCTGTTTCGCGATGAGGCTTCCCGAAAGAATAATCAGTCCTGCAAAGGAGCGGGAGGTTCGAAACACCGCGTCGCACGCCAGCATGGCTCCTTGAGAAAATCCGCCGAGAAAGACCTGATCCGCGGGAAGCCCGTACTGCCGGTCGAGTTCATCCAGCATGGCGAGCAGGTGCCCGCGGGCGGCTTCCAATCCCTCGGGAACGACGCGGAGATCGCGCCCACAGCCGCTTGCCGCGTCACGAGCGAGTCGGTCCACGTCCAGCATCCACCACGCTCGCCCGTCCGGAAGGCCACCGGGTAGCTGCAAGGGGGCGACCGGAAAGACAAACCGAAACGTCTCGGGCACGTCTACCATCCGCCACAATGAGGCCAGATCATCACCGGGTGCCCCAAACCCATGAAGGAGAATGACGACGGGACCATTCCCGCCGCCTTCACGATCCGGCCCGCCTGCAAGCCGGACATCAAGTCCGCCATACGTTTTCAGGTGCATCAGAATCCGCGCGTAGGAAAGGTGAAAAAGGCCGTGCTTAATGTCCCATCTTGGGTGCGCCGGCGTTGTCGCCTGCCGTCACGAGCGGGACTCGCAAAATTTGTCGGCAATGGGTACACGTCACCCGCCACGTATTCGTATCCGCATACGCAACGTCCTGCTCTTTGATCCAAAAGAGTTTCTCACATTTCGGACATTTTCTGACAAGCATCGGCATAACCGGTTTCTCTTTTCCGAGTCAAAGCGACCCCGTGAACCATGAAAGGGATTCTAGTATTTACCATTGATTTAGTGTAATACAAATGGGCCACCGTTCTCCAGCAGGACGGTGAAAGAGCGTCCTTCAAGTCCATGATGACGTATACCGATCGTAAGAATTTTGATCCGGCTGCCTTGTTGCCGCTTTTTGAGCAATCATCCTGGGCCAGAGGTCGGACCGTGGCCGAGACCACGCGCATGGTGCGTCATACCGATCTGTTGATTACGGCTTGGGATGATGGTCGGGTCATCGGGTGTGGCCGGGTGCTGACGGATTACGTCTACCGAGCCTCGATTTGGGACGTCGTTGTGGATTCGGCTTATCAAGGACAAGACATTGGAACGGAAATCATTCATCGGATATTGAATCATTCATCTCTCCGACGGGTCGAATTATTCTGGCTCTGTACCCGTGACAAGCAGGCATTCTATGAAACTCTGGGCTTCAGTGCCAAGGAGCAGACGGGAATGGTCTGGGACCGACGCAAACAACGTGAATCCCCCGGCGATGATGAACGGGTGTGAGGCACGTCCGGTTTGCGGAAATGCGCAGAGCACCGCCGTGAATCATCCATGGGACGAAGCGGCATGAAATGTCTTGGCTTAATGTCGGGAACCTCAATGGACGGCGTGGATTGTGCCATCGTTGACGTTCGGCCCGGGCGTGCCGGATTCCAGGTCACGCTCCTTGCACACCGGATTCGTCCGTACCCGCCGACGATTCGAGAACACCTCACGTCGATCATCCGAACCGGCAGCACGGAAATGGTCTGCCGACTTCACGTCGCCGTCGGGGAGGTGTTCGCCCGCGTGGCAAACCAGACGATCAAGCAGGCGGAGTTGTCAGCCGAAGACATCGCCGTCATCGGCTCTCATGGACAAACCGTGTGGCACAGCCCCCGCAAGATGCTGATGCGCGGGGTCGGGCCCATCCGGTCTTCACTTCAGATCGGGGATCCGTCGGTCATTGCCGAGCGAACGGGCATCACGACCGTGGCGGATTTCAGGGCTCGAGACGTGGCGGCAGGCGGGGAAGGGGCGCCGTTGACGCCCTACGTGCATCATCAGATGTTTCAGTCTCGGACGAAGTCGCGGCTGGTCGTCAATCTTGGCGGCATTGCCAACGTGACGTATGTCCCGCGGGGCGGCAAACTGAAGGACGTGGTGGCCTTTGACGCGGGTCCGTGCAATCTGCTGTTGGATGGGACGCTTGCTCAGGCGACGAACGGACGGCAACGGATTGATCGAAATGGGATCTTGGCCAGTCGGGGCGACACTCGGGTCCCTTTCACGAACGAACTGTTGAGGCATCCGTTTTTTGCCAGGCGTCCCCCGAAATCCACGGGGCGTGAAGAATTTGATGAACGCTACGTTCGACAAGTCTGGCACACCGCGAAGCGCCTCAAACTTTCCGTCGCAGACGCCTTGGCGTCGAGCTGTGCGGGGATCGCTCAATCGATGAGTCAATCCCGGCGATGGTTACCGGGGCCGGTGGACGAGGTCATCGTCGGGGGCGGAGGCGTGTACAATCGAAAGCTGATGACTTCATTGAAAGAGGCGTTCCAGCCGAGTCCCGTGATTTCCATGGATCAAGCTGGAATCAAGAGTCAGGCGTTTGAAGCCGTGGCCTTTGCGATATTGGCCTTGATGACCATCAGGGGCGTGCCGACCAACGTGCCGTCGGTCACCGGCGCGCGATCTCCCGTCGTGCTCGGCACGATTGCCCGGGGACGAACACCGATTGCTCTTCGCGTCTGAATCCACGTTCATTCACTGGAAATGATGGATTTTCCATTGCAACTTGTTCATTTTTTTTCGAGTCAATCCCTCTCGTTCCTCTCTCCGGCTCTGGTTATGGGGCTGGTGATGGTGACGGGATTCCTGGTTATCCGGTTGGTGCGACCATGGAGAACAAAAACCGCGAAATCATCGAAGACAGGGGCCGACCGCGTCTTGGAAGTGGTCACGGCACGAGCCAGGCGATTGTTGAATGAGTCGGAGGTTGTCTTGTTTAATCTTGTCCATCTCGTCATACGCGACCGCTATTTGTTGCTGGCGAAAGTTCCGGTGCGGAGCCTTCTCCATCTGAACGTGAATGATGATCTCGCCAAACGCAGTGTCGCAAGAGCCATTCGAACCATGACGATTGATTTGGTGTTAATTCATCCGGGCACCCGGTTGCCCGTCAAAGCCGTCGTCATTCGAACGTCTGACCAATGCCTGTTTTCTTCCGAATCCCTGGACCACGTGATGCAGACGCTGTTTCGTCAGGCGGAGATTGAGGTGATTCGGCTCGACCGCGATGCCCAGTACAGCGTGGAACGGTTAACCGAGTTGTTGGGACTGCAAGAAATGGAGTGAAGTCGGGAAGCGACGCACGGAGAAGCTATTCGGTAATCACCGGAAGGACGGCACGAAGGGCTTGATGGGCAAGGTGAGGAACGTCTCCGCTTTGCACCGACGGGTCGGTAAAGGGAACAAACCGCGCTAACTTGAAAAAGGGCCGATGCGATAACACGGCGGCCACGTCGGAGTTCCGGCTGCGCGTGAGGTCCAGCGTATAACCGGGACCATGGTTCCACTCCCATAAGGAATTGCTCAAACAGAGGCAGACGTGGCGGTCCGCGACGGAAGAAAAACGGTTGATGAGGTTTGCTTTATAGCGTGGGACGTGTCCGCCTTCGAGAATCAGGGCGAAGCACACGTGGTGTCCCCACCAGAACAGCGAACGAAACGAAAATTTGACGTCTCTGGTAAAAAACCGAGGATAATCCAGATATTGATAGGGGAAATCTTCCAGGTGTTCCCCTTTGACGAATTGATGGACGTTGAGTGTAAAGCCTTCCGGGGCCAGCAGATGATGGGTTTGGAGTTCGCGTTGAAATGAGACGTGGATCAGTTCCAACACGTGCCGAATTTTTTTGGAAAGGCGTGCCTTGGCGGAAAAGAATTCCGTATCGGAAAGAACGGCAACGTCTCTGGAAGTAAAATTCATGAGTCGGCCCGTCAACGGAGACCTTTGCACACATGCCTTTCTCCGTCGTCCTTCGGCAGGCTCAGAGGAACCTCATGATGACGTTTTGTATAAGTCTCCGACGAGGAGACGATGTCACGTGATTGTCCCGACGGAACGCAGTCAATGCTTGCGGGAGGTGCGTCATGAAACTGGCAACCTTTAACGTGAATTCCATTCGGAAACGTTTGCACGTGGTGAAACGGTGGCTGAAGCACCATGCGCCGGACGTGCTGTGCCTGCAAGAAACCAAGGTGCAAGATTCGGAATTCCCTCAAAAAGAACTGGCCTCCACCGGCTATCACGTCACGTTTTGCGGAATGAAAGGGTACAACGGAGTAGCCCTCTGCACCCGACGGGAGCCCGAATGGGTCTCGTTCGGGCTGGATAAAGGCGCCAACGCGGACCGGCCGCGATTGCTGCACGCCGTGGTGGAGGGCATTCCCATCATCAACACCTACGTCCCCCAAGGCTTCATGATCGACCATCCGAAGTATCACTATAAATTGAAGTGGTTTCACCGGTTGCGTCGGTATTTCAGTCGGCACATGTCTCCCGATCAGCCCGCCATCTGGTGCGGAGACATGAACGTGGCTCCGGAGCCCATTGACGTGCATCACCCGGAACGACACGCGACGCACGTCTGTTTTCACGTGGAGGCTCGAACCGCGTACACGCACGCGGTCCGCTGGGGATTCGAAGACGTGTTTCGTCGGCTGCATCCGGGGCGGCAGCAGTTTACCTTTTGGGATTACCGTCAACCTGATGCCCTCAAGGCGAACCGTGGGTGGAGAATCGATCACATTCTTGCCACTCAACCCTTGGCCCGGAAATGTACCGCGGTGACCGTGGACGTGAATCCCAGAAAAGGGACGCACCCGTCGGATCATACGGTCCTGTGTGCAACGTTTGCCGTCTAACGGGCACGGAGCGGGAGGTCGTCAACGCGGCCCTTTGGGCGAGGGGTGTTTCGGGTCAGGAACGTTTTCAGGTGGAATGAAGACCGCGAGGGACACGACGGTCGTCCACAGCCCCGGTTTGCCGATGGCCGACTGCGTGATGTTTTGCGTGCGAACAATTTTCCCGCCCATCTTGAACACTTGTTCGCGTTCTTTCCACGCCACGTCCGGATCAAAATCAATCCCCAGGGTCGTGGCAAGCATCTGGGCCGCCAAGTCTTCCGTGTAATCGCCGGCTTCTTCGTCGGTTTCTCCGTACGCGTGATGTTCCGAGAGATACCCATACGTCTTTTGGCGGCCTTCGGGGATCGCCACCCCAATAGAGGCGGAGATTAACCGGTTCCGTTCATTTGTTTCGCATCGGGCCAGCACACAGTAGGTGATTTCGCCGGGATTCAGAAGTTTCTCACCGCGTTTTCGAGGGAGAATTTTGCAGTTAGGGGGAAGAATGGACGAGACGCTGACTAAATTGCAGTAAGCGACGCCTGCCCGTCGCAAGGCCTCTTCAAACGAGGTCAATTTTTCTCGATGGACGCCGACCCCTCGGGTCAGAAACATGTGGGTAGGAACCATCTCTCCTCCGATTTCTTCATGGTCGTCTTTGTTAAGGGGGCAACGGCGGCGATTGCCGTCGGCAGAACCACGTTCGGGATTCTCACAAATGGTTTCGGATTGTTTTCTCTCTTGGTGCCGGGAGATCCTCGGTTGTGTGGTTGGAGAGAACGGACGGCATATTGACAAATTTGCCGAGAACCCTGCAAGGATTTTTTGCGAAGCGTTGGTGGTAGTTTAAGGTATTGATGGCAATCATCAGTCTTGACTCTCGCGTGTTCCTCACGATACATTCAGTTCCTCTTTTCCATCTCTCTAGGCTGCCCTAGTCGGGTTGCCTGTGAAATACAAGAACTGTCTCAGCCGGCCTGGATTGATCACCAGTCCTGGCTGATGGTTGCCAAACGGTAAATACGCAGGGATACCACTATCGCCTGGAGAGATGGGACGGCCCGGCCATGTTCGGCTGGCGCTATTCATTCATCCTGTTTCTACAGGAGGTGTTTATGTCTCGTATTCTTCACACACTACGTCTTGGCCTGATGGCCTGTCTGCTGGTGGGCTTACTGCCGCTGCCAGCCCTGGCAGGTACTACCGATGGATGGTATGCGTCAATCAAAGGAGGAATCACTAGCGGCCCTGACGCGGACGACTTAAATATTAATTAAAAGAGAGGAGAAAGTGGGCAAAATCGAGATCGTTGATCGCCGAAAACCGTAAGGCATGATCTCATCAAGCCAAAAAAGGAGACACCATGACGACCGCAAGAGTTATCTTACTCATCTTGAGCGTAGCAACGGTGTCAACCGTCTTGGCAAACAACTACAAGAATCCCCCGACGCGAACAGACACCTATGACCACGCCATCAGGATCACGGCCGGCGCCGACGTGCTTGACATCATCAACGGGGACACCATCCGTGTTTCGGCGCACATGTGGCCAGGGCATCAGTGGACCGGCCTAATTCGATTTGCCGGACTTGACGCGCCGGAGTTGAGGCGCAGTAAATGCCAAGCGGAAAAAGATCAAGGCATCATGGCGAGAGCTACCCTTGTATCCCTCATCCCCCCCGCGTCCTCTTGGTCAACATTGAGAACGGCAGTTTTGCCGGCCGCTACGTGGCCGCCGTCATGGACGGCCGCCGAGACATAGCCGACATCCTCATGGAAAACGGCGTTGGCCGTCCGTACTACGGGAAAGGCAAACGAAAACCATGGTGCAACGAATCCAATGAGAGCATCCGGGAACGCCACAAACGCATGACGCCGCGCCAAGACACCGCCCCCCGCGGCTACCAGGTCCAAAGCCTACTTGCGAGCCTTGGCACAAAAGACCGCGTGACCAAAGGGTCATTCCCGCCGGTAGTCAGCGGGAATCCAGAGAAACGTAGGGCGTGATCTCATCACGCCAAGAAAGGAGACCCCATGATAGAGATGATAGCGGTAGGCAAGGCCGACGTGGTGAAGGTGTTGCTGGACGGCGGGGCGGACGTGGGGGCGCGGGGGAAGGGCGGATTGTGACGCCACGCAACGTTGTTGATAAACGGAGGGGAAATGGACGAGTGAGACGGAACGTGACGTGGGTTATGAAGGCAGGGTTAAGACCAACAGCTTTTGCTCCGTCAATTCCTCAATCGCGTATTTCACGCCTTCACGTCCGAGTCCGGAGTCCTTCACCCCGCCGTAGGGCATGTGGTCGGCTCGGAAGGTTGGAACGTCGTTGGCCAACACCGCGCCGACGTCAAGGGACTGATAAGCCCGGAAGATCGAATCGACGTCTCGGGTAAACACGCCGGCTTGTAAGCCGTAGGATGAGTCATTGACCATGGCGAAGGCCTGATCGAGGTGCTGATACCGAGAGAGGGTGATGACCGGACCGAAAACTTCTTGACAAGAAACGTTCATGTCCGGTTGAACGTCGGTCAAGACGGTCGGTGCCATCAGCGCTCCTTGACGTGTGCCACCGGTCATGACACGGGCGCCCTGACGGACGGCTTCCTGTATCCAGGTCTCCACTCTGACGGCTGCGTGTTCCGTAATCAACGGTCCGACCACGGTGGCATCGTCGGACGGATTTCCGGTCGGAAGGGATTCGACCAGTGGAAGCAACAGCTTGAGAAACTCGTCATACGCCGCGTCGTGGACGTAAATGCGTTGGACGGAGATACAGGTCTGTCCGGAATAGGAGAAACCACCCGCGGTACAACGTTGAGCGGCCACGTGAAGATCGGCATCGGGTTCAATGATGACCGCGGCATTGCCTCCCAGTTCAAGCAAGACGCGTTTTTTCCCAGCTTTTTCTTTCAGGCTCCAGCCGACCGCGGCACTACCCGTAAAACTCAAGGCGCGAATTCTTGGATCGCGGACCATGGATTCCGCGAGCGCGTTGTCGCAGGGCAGCACGCTCAACGTTCCGGTCGGGAGATCAAGTTCTTGAACCATCCGTCCCAATCGCAGCGCGGTCAACGGCGTTTGCGGGGCGGGCTTGAGCAGAACGGGATTCCCGACGGCCAAACAGGGAGCAACTTTATGCGCGACCAGATTCAGAGGAAAGTTAAACGGTGTAATACACAGGACCGGCCCGACCGGCACCCGTTGGCAAAGGCCCAGGCGACGTTCCATGCCCGGGCTGATATCTATGGGGATGACTTCGCCGGGTATGCGTTTGGCTTCCTCGCACGCAATCGAAAAGGTTTGAACGGCTCGGTCCACTTCACGCCGGGCATCGGTCACGGGTTTGCCTGATTCCAGGCAGATGGTTTGGGCCAGTGCTTCTCGTTGTTCCGTCACCTTGGCGGCCAGGCGTTGCAATGCCGTGGCCCGGGTATGAGATGAGGATCGGGCAAGCTCGGGGAACGCCCGTTGGCTGAGCGTGATGGCCTCTTCGACGTCTTGGGGGCCGGCCAGGCTGACGTCTGCAATCGGGTCGCCTGAAAAGGGATTGGTCACCCTGATGCGGTTCGGCGTTTCTCGCCATTCAGAACCAACAAGGAAAGGGGAAACGGCTTTCACGGCCTAGACGAGAGGAAATTCAGAAGGTTGAGGCGAAAGAGAGGATTCCCGTTGCGAGGAAGTCAGTTCGACGTTCCCTGTTTCAGCAGAGGCTTGCGTGGCTTTGTGAATGAGTTCCGCAGTGCCCCAATCGTTAATGGAATCCAGCGTGAAGGCTTCGAATGAGGAGATGGTCGCGCACGTGGGACAGACCTTTGGAATCTTGCCGTGGTACACCTCATTGAGACACTGGATGCACACAAAGAAATCCGGTTCGCCTTCTCCGCATTCCACCTGCCAAAACGTTGGAGCGTCTGCCATAACGGTCACCTGTTTTGAAGCATCGATCCTCGCGTCCGAGGATCCATCCGTTGAAAACGTCACGCCATACTCTGATGCGTCAACGGGTCCCGTTCACCTTACAGGGCATCCGAAGAGACCCGGGACGAAACCGTCTTAAGGAGTTTCTCAATCTCTTCCTTAAAGACCTCGTAAGGAAAGGCACCGGGGATGACGACGGCTTCTTGCGGATCGTCCGTCACGTATAAAACAAAATGAGGGGTGCCGCGAATCCCGAACTGCTCGGCCGTCATTCGATCGGCATAAATGTCTTTGGTATATCGTGTTTCGTCAACGCATGCATTGAACTGTTGGAGATTGATCTGAAGGGCTTCGGCGTGTCGTCGGAGGTCCGCTGATGAAAATTTTTTGCCGCTGGAAAATAAGCGATCATGCATTGCCCAATACTGGCCCTGTTCACCCGCACAGCGGGCGGCTAAAGCCGTATCCACGCTCGGACCGCTGATCGCTCGCGGATAATCACGATACACCAGGCGCACCTTCCCCGTCCGGACGTATTCGGTGAACAAAATCGGCCAGGTTTCCTGAAAGAATTTTTCGCAATAGCCACACGTAAAATCAGAATATTCCAAAAGCGTAATCAGGGCGTGGTGGTCTCCCCGAATCCGGTCGCCTTCCGTGCTCCCTAACGGGGAGTCTTGGGCACCTGCAGAACACACGATCACGCTGCTCACAACCAGCAGCAACCCCACGATTGCCACGTGCGAACGCCTTGGCTTGGAGGTTCCGGGGTGACTCATGCGCGCAGGGAATGGAAGGGTGTTCATGATGGTCCTGATGAAACGACTCGAACAAACATAGTGTGAGTAGAAGAACGCCATCTGTCAACCTTTATGTGAACCGGTCAACCCTGAGCGTGACACCGTCAGGACCGGCCGGGCGTGCCGGAGGCGGTCCTTTCAAGTAAGGCCATGATCAACAGCGGCCAGACCACCGTTGCATCACTCAACACTTCTGCGAATCGACCTCCTTGTTCCCGGGGGACAAATTTCCCCCAGGAGATCCCCTCCTGATACGTGCATCCGCTGAGGCCTCCCCAATAATCGGGTTCCGGACAAATGCGGACGCCATAGTGGAAACGGGGCGGCCGGACGTCCGTGCCCAATCGCAGGTTCAAGATTTCGATGTACGGAGGAATTTGTTGCGCCCAATTTCGAGGAACGCCGCCCCCAATGGTAAAGATGCCGAGTCGTTTGGCTCCCAGAAGCGTCCGTGTATAACTGTTGAGGTCCAGGTATGGGTTAAACGCCGGACGATGGTGCTGTAAGGCTTCCCACGTGGCCAGGTTGCTTGTTGACTTGGAAGGAACTGATCCCTGCTTTTTCATGGACCAGATCGAGGTGTCGAGGCCTAATTCGGAATCCGTAAACGCGGGAATGTAGACCGGAATCCCTTGCAGAAAGGCACTTTTGAGGATGCCGGGTCCTGGAAATTGTTCAGCCAGCGTTCGGCCCAGTTCTCGAGTCAGCATCTCCGAAGACAGTTCTTGATCGGGGTCGAGTCGATTCAGGGTTTCAGCGGTCACGTGTTCGACGTGGTTCAGATTCAATTCCATTTCGAGCGTGTCGTAGACCCGGTTATATCCTTTCTCGAACAGTTCGGTATCATCCATGGAGGGATGATGTTTATAGTGAGTCTGTCCCACGGCTTCGCTCATGCCGTGGGCAATCAGCGCACCGGTCGAGACCACGGCCTGCACCATCCGTTCGTCGATCATGGTGCAAATGATTTTGCCCATTTTCGCAATGGTCATGGCTCCCGAAAGCGTCAACACCACGAGACAATCCGGGTCCGCGATCATGGTCTTGAGCACGTCAAACGCTTCTCCCAGTCGTCGGCCTCCGAACGCGGTTTTTCTCATGGCCGTCAAAAGATCGGAGAAGGAATGAATGCGTGCAGGATCAAGGGCTTCCAGTGCTTCGAGTCCATCGTCGGCACCGTCGTGAAAGCTTCTCGTCATCGGGTTTCCTTCGTTCGATATCGCCAAGCAACGGGGTGACGTTGGAAACAACGTCATCCTTTGATGAAAAGGAGGGGGAACGGGAACTGGTGGTCCCAACGGGATTTGAACCCGTGTCTGCACCTTGAGAGGGTGCCGTCCTGGACCAAGCTAGACGATGGGACCGCCGGTCATGGTGTTCGTCAGTCGTTTCTGAACAATCAGCGAGAGTCTACCATTCCACTCGCGGGATCTGCAATCAAGTCGGCGGCGTCTGATGAGGCGGAGGGAACTCGTTCGCATGGCGCGCCAACGGCGGTGCGGCAATCCCTCAGGGTCTGATGGAAAGATAAAACGTGCCGTTGCCGCGTTTTGCCAAAAGGAGGACCGATGACTGGGGACCAAAGTCCCGGGTCAGGCGTGTAAAATCTTCAACGGTTCGGACCGGCCTTCGATTGATCTCCAGAATAATGTCGTTTTGTCGTAAGCCGGCTGACTGGGCGGGGCTGCCCGGCCTGACCCGCGTAATCAGGACGCCTTCGTCGTTTCGAGTGCGTCCGGGCGGAACCGGTTCCACGGTGAGGCCCGAGAGGACGTGGTTGGAGGACGTGCCGCCTTCTGAACTTCGAAGAGCCGTCACGTCCTCGGGCAGATCGGCAATGGTGACGGATCGTTCCAGGGATACCCCATCACGAAGAACCGTGACGGTTGCGGTGGTCTTGGGCGGCGTCCCCGCGACCAGGGCTCGAAGGTGTGCGGAATCCTTGACGTCCGTGCCGTTGTAGCGACGGATCACGTCTCCGCGTTGAAGCCCCGCTGCCTCAGCCGGGCTGTCTTCGACCACGTCGCCGATGAGGGCCCCGGACGCATCCGGTGCCTCGAATTGTTCGGCTAATTCCTGGGTGACTTCCTGAATCGAGACACCCAGCCAGCCCCGGATCACCTGGCCGTGCTCAATGAGGTTATTCATGACGTTTTTGGCCATGTTGCTGGGAATGGCGAACCCGATGCCCTGATACCCGCCGGTTCGTGAAAAGATCGCCGTATTAATACCGATCAACTCACCGCGAAGATTGACCAGGGCGCCGCCGGAATTTCCGGGATTGATGGCGGCGTCCGTTTGGATAAAATCCTCGTAATCCACGATCCCCATGTTGGCTCGTCCGACGGCGCTGATGATGCCCATGGTGACCGTTTGATTCAGGCCGAACGGGTTGCCGACCGCCAAGACCAGTTCCCCGACTTGAAGGGTGCTTGAGTCGCTCCAGGGCAACGTCGGTAAATCGTCCGCCTCAATTTTGATGACGGCCAGATCGGTTTTCGGGTCGGTGCCGATCACGTTCGCGGGAAATTTTCGCTTGTCGCCCAAGAGCACCGTGACCTCATCAGCCCGTTCGACGACGTGATGGTTGGTGATGATGTAGCCGTTGGAACTGACAATGACTCCGGACCCGAGTCCTTGCTCTCGACGCGGTTGAGGACGACGAAACCGACGCTCGAATTCTTCCCCGAAGAATCGGCGAAAAAAGGGATCATCAAAAAAAGGAAAGGGAGTCGGGCGCCCGGATCGTTCGGATTTCTGAATTGAGGCAATGTTCACAACCGAGGCCATGGCCTCTTTGGAGACGTGAATAAACGTTTCGTTGGCAGGCAAGGCGAGGCCGACGGGGTGAGCCGTTGGAGCGGGACTGCTGAGTCCCGTTTGAATGGCAGCGGGAAGGGGGGGGCGCGAAACGGACGTTGGCTCCTCTGATGACGGTGAGCATTGAAGCATTGTTGCCAGCATAAGAATGAGCAGGGTCCGGAAGGCCAGCCTTGAACCGCGAAGGGCCTGCCCTGAGCTGCGAAGGGCCCGCCCTGAACCTCGAAGGGCCCATTGAAAACCTGACCATGGATTCCCGCTCCCCGATAACAAACGTCGGGTTTCGCGGGAATGACGTTTTTGCGGCACGCGAAGGAACATCGTCATCATCCTCTTCAATCAGTCATCAACGTGAAACGGAGGAACCGTCTTGTATTTCAACGCCGTCCGGCGATCCGATAATCAAGGTCGAGGTGCGATTGACAAAGAGACCGTTTTCTACGACTCCGGGGATACGATTCAGACGCATTTCCAGGTCAGCCGGATTTTCGATCTCGTCTATCGGCACGTCGAGAACGGCATTGCCTCCGTCAGTCCGAAACATCACCCCCGCTCGTGTCCTGAGCCTCGGTGGTCCCCCAAACGCTTGCAGGTGTTTGGCGGACTGCACCCATCCGAAAGGGGTGACTTCAACGGGCAGAGGCATGGGTTTGCCCAACACCCGCACGCATTTGGTCTGATCGACCAGAACAATAAACCGGCGCGCGGCAGCCGCCACGATTTTTTCTCGCAAGAGGGCTCCGCCGCCGCCCTTCATCAATTGAAATTGCGGATCGACTTGATCGGCGCCGTCAACCGCCACGTCCAAATCCCATTCTGTGTCCTCGGGGAGCAAAGGAACGCGGAGGCGTTTCGCCAACGCGGCGGTGTCGCGTGACGTGGGCACACCGTGAACGTGCAGACCGGCTTTGACTCGTTCGGCTAGAGCCAGCAGAAAATATTTCACGGTGGAGCCGGTCCCCAGACCCACGCGGGCTCCATCGTGGATCAAGTCCGCGGCGGCTTCGCCCGCGGCGCGTTTCCCGATTTCTTGCAGATGGTGAACCGGTGCGGAAATCGTCATGGACGGCTTACCCGGACGTGCCCATGCTTGCGGCCACGGAGGCGGCACCCAACAGGGCGGCCTTGTCGTTCAAAATGACGTGGACGGGGATTGATCCCAGCAGGCGTTTATACCGGCCTTTGGCCATAAACGTTTGAGCAAATCGTTGATCGCGGATTTTCGGCATGATTTTGGGAACAATGCCTCCGCCCAGATACACCCCCCCCCGAGCCAAAGACTTGAGGGCGCAGTTCCCGGCTTCCCCGGCCAGAATCGAGACGAAGACGTCCAACGCCTGCACGCAGATATCGGGTTTGCCGTTGAGCCCGGCTTCTGCGATGAGGGCCGCCGGGTCGCCGGTGGGCAAGCGTTCGGCAAACCAGGTGGGCTCGTTTTTCTTGGTGTCGCGGAGAAATTGATAGATGACGTGAAGGCCGTCCCCTGATAACACCCGTTCAAAACTGACGTGCAGATAACTCGTGCGCAGGTAGCGTAACAGGTCGATTTCAAGATCGCTGGTCGGAGCAAAACTGGCATGACCACCTTCGGACGGCAACGCGTGATACCGTTCCCCATCCCAATAGAGCACCGCCTCTCCTAAGCCGGTCCCCGGAGCGACCAGGGCTTTGGTGCTGTTGTCTTGTGTTTCCCCATGCACCACCTCGGTTTCTTCCGCGTCAAGGACCAGCACGCCGTGAGCCGTGGCTTCCACGTCATTGAGGAGCCGAACGGCGGACGTATTCAAGGCGTGAGTCAGCGCGTTTCCGTCAATGGTCCATGGGAGATTGGTGGCGCGGCATCGATTGTCCACGACCGGGCCGGCCACGCCGAAACAGGCCGCCCGAAGAGGCATTGACGGGGAAATGTCCACCCGTTCGGATTCAGTCTCTTCGAGTGGTTCATCCTCACTCTCAACCGCAGGGGGTTCTAAAAACTCTTCGAGTATCTGCTCAAACGATTCAAAATCCGCGTTCCAGAACTTTTCCTCACGAAGAGGCGCCACGCGCGCATCGTGCCAATCGAACAACCCGAGATACGTTTTCGTTCCCCCAACGTCTCCGGCTAAAATCATGATTCTCCCTTTTTGTTCTTGTTTGACAAGGCCAGGACAAACGCTGAGCGCAAAGAAATGCTGTCTCTGACAAAACCGGCGAGGTTCACTTCACCGTCGGTGAACGATTTCGCAATAGACGACGCAACATTTGGACTATCCGGGTTCACAATGACTTTGCGCGTTTTCGGGATGACAATTAAATCCATGTCTTCCATCGCGATGGCCCCGAGCAAAGATTGGTCGCCCATCACCACTGCACCGGTAAACCCCACTCTGTTCTGGTACCGCAATTCAATGGGGCCGACGTACGGCACGAATTTGTGGCTGCCGTCCGCCAGCGTGACTTCTTTTTCATCAATGGGATCCAGTTTCAACTGCATTTGGACGTGTGGCGGAATACACACGTGAACCGCATCCGTATCCGCTAATGCCTCAATCTCTACGGCTTCTAATTCAGGCAGTTTGGGATTTTTTATCTGAATCGTTGCGTTTGATGATCCCATTGTTGTGCTCAACACGACGTGTACCGTTCCTCAAAAGGATTATTTTGGTCAACGAAGGATCCGTTGACCTTCTCCGCATACGGTCACGTATTTTCTCATGCTCTTGGCTGAGTACGATGGCGGTCAACGTCTCTATTCTCTCAAGAAACGGCGTCCACGGCAACGTGGGACAGCTTAGAGCCTGTACCCGTTTATTCCTCGTCCAGGTGTTGCCACCGTGAAAACGTCGCGGCTTGCCCTTGTGGGGTCTCGTGCTCATCCAGGACGTTCCAGACCGTGGCCTCTTTCACAAAAAACCGTCGGCCCGTTCGTGAAATGCGTGTCCCTTGGTAATTCGTGATAAATCCGTGCGTGGTGACTTGATTGAGCATCTGAGCCCGCTCAATTTGATTCAAGGGTTCTGCGGTGAATCGAGAAGGGGTTGCAGTAAATTCCTCCCACGTCCCTTCCCACAGACGGAGAGCTTGTTGATTGCCGTAATTAAGAACGGGATCGTCCGCCTTGGCGTGAGAAGCCACCACAAAAGGAGAACAATAGAGCCGCTCGCTCTGTTCCTCAATCGTACCCGTCCGGTCAACGAGTTCGCATCGCAACCAGAACGCATAGCTGTCCAGCAGCCACCGAATCCAGGTAAGGTCGAAAGAAGGAAGATTCTCAGGAGAACCGGTGTTCATGCGTCCTCAACGTGGCGGTGGAACGTGGTCACAATCTGGGAGGCAACGTCTTCCGGGGAAGCGTGGTCGGTGGCAATCACGTGATCGGCCGCGGCTTGGTATTTCGGAGTGCGTTCGGTTAAGACGTCCTGAATTTCTTCAATGAACGTCTTTCCACCGGTGAGCGAAGGGCGTTGCGTATCCTGGGAGATGCGCCGCATCATCGTCGATTAACATATCGGGCTGGGTTGCCCTGCGCGGCCGCTAGGGTTTGGTGACCTATGACGCGGCCAAAGCCGGGGTTATGCGTTTTACCGAGTCCCTGGCTCAGGAATGGGCGCCCTACGGGGTACGGGTCAACTCCATTGCCCCGGGCAGTTTCCCCGACTCGGTGCAGATGTCGGCGGAAGACTACCAGGCCAGGCAAGAGGTTGCCCTGGAGCAGGTTCCCCTGGGCCGGGTGAACTATCTGGCGGTATTTCTGGCCTTGCCGCCGCCGGCATATGTAACCGGCAAGACCTGGGCCGTGGACGGGGGAATGATCATAAAGACGGGGTAGATGGGGAAAAGGATTTTATGACTACCGGGGGACAGGAACATGGTAATAGGTTCCCATCGCCTAGTTAAGGCTTGCCGGCTAGAGCAAGGGCTTTCACTACAACCCGGCGAGCCTTTGCGGGCCTTTTTATGTCGTGCTCCCAAATCCTGATAACAGTCCACCCCAGTTGCTCCAGTTCAGCAGAGACTTTAATGTCCCGCGCCCTGTTGCGCAATAGCTTTTCATCCCAATAGGATTGACTGGATTTAGGGCGGATGTAGCACTTGGGGCAACCGTGCCAGAAGCAACCGTCAACGAATATGGCAATCCTCTGCTCAGGGAAAGCAAAATCAGGCTTTCCCGGCAGGTCTGCCGGGTGCATCTTGATCCCGGATACTCCCGCCCCAACCAGAGAACTACGTAAACGCCGTTCCGTAGTGCGGTTGCCTCGGGAGCGTATCCTGGACATATTCTTTTTGCGGTTTTCCGGAGAAAGATTGTCCATCAGATGGAAAAGTCCATATAGTAGGTCTCTTCGTCGATTTTATAAAAATCGACATCCGTCCGCCCGTACTTTTCCAAATCTTCCGTAGATACCGGCGACCCCAAAGGGACACCTATTCTTTCCCTGAAATAGCGCCCCATATCGCTATTGTTGAGAGAAGTATGTATCGCTTTGGCGTGGTCTTGCGCTCGGACACAGACCAAGGGCTTCCCGTCATCGGTGAGGATAGTGAACTGCTCCCCGCGCGGCGGGAAATAGTCGGTACTACACACCTCGGACGGGAGTCTGATGTAAGCCTGATTCGGTTCTCGCTCAGGACGCTGTCCCCAGTTCAAGCCAGACTTTTGCGGTAGGTTCCCCCGCCGGCCAAGGAAGCTAATCCTTTGATGCGGTAGTCTTTTCAACTGCCCGGCAATCCTGGCAACGGCTTCCTCTTCGCCTTCTATCTCGCGATCATCTTCGTTAGCTTGTCTCATGGAATACTTGGGCTCAGAGTGAATGACAATCCGGCTTTCCGCATGCGGGTCGCAACAGTCGATCGTGTCCTGACGGATAAGGTCGAAGTAATCCCTGGCTTTTTCCGCGTCGTGCTTAATCATTGCCTCTCGACGCGCAAGGCCAAAAGCCGCTTGGGTATAGTTTGCTGAACCGGTAAAGCCTACATTAGGGTCGTCTCCCGAATACCAAGCAAAGGTTTTCGTATGGACGGGCTGGTTATAAGCAATATACCGGCAGGAAAAGGAATAGTTTGATACCAACTCCCTAAACCCCTGGTGGTCTTTATCGGAGAGACCTTCTTGGATGGTCATCCCGACAATCAACTCGATCCGGACCGCCCGTTGCCGGAACCTTTTGTTGAGTTCTTGCAAATGCCGATGTGCCATGGTAGCGGTAGCATAGCCGGAAACGATGTAAAGGGTATCGGCATTCTGCCTGACTGGGGCCAAGAGGACGCTGTCAAACAGATTTTCCGTAAGCATGCCTTCGCTCCAAAAGTTTAAGCTGTTTGGAGATTTTGGTCCGGTATAATTCCCGGACTGCTAGGTTAGGCTCAACTGAACGATACTCTACGCCGGCAAAGGATTTTAAGATGGCCTCAAAGACAGCTTGCGCTCCGGCAGGAGGCAGAGCCATCCCTATTTGCCTCCTGACGCTTTCTTTGCCGCCATAGAACACGAAATCATCGGGAAAGGTTTGCAGACGCGCACGTTCCCGGTTCGTCAATGCGCGGTTCTCGCTCCAGTGATACACGTGCGTGCCCCCTCCTCCGCTGCCCGTCACGGTGTATGATGGCTTATTGGGATCAAGCCGCTTGTAGATTTGGCTGATGTTCGCGCCTTTGGCGTTAATCTCTAGCCCTTGCGGCAGGTCGGCCGTGAACGCGTTTTCTCCCTGCTTGATGTAAGACAATCGCTCAACGACTTGCGCCGATTGTTTCGTTGGTTTGTGATTGGGTGCTTCCTCATGAATCGGCGGCTCCTCAATGGCCTCCCGGCAGGTACGCGGTGTGTCCGTCGTCGGCGCGGGGACTCGGAACTGCACGTGAAGGTCCGACCGTATGCCGGCAATAATGATACGGTGCCGGGCTTGGGGGACTCCGTACTCCTCAAACCGGTACAGGTGGGGAGTGATGATATATCCTGCCCTCTGCATATCTTCAAGAATCGTTTGGAACGCAAGCCCGTCGTTGGCACTTCTCATGCCGCCCACGTTTTCGGCAAAGAACCACTGTGGCCTGAATACGTGCAGAACTTTGATGCCGTAGGAATAGAGAGTTCCGTACACGCCGTGTATGCCCCGCTTTTCTCCGACAACGCTGAAGTCGTTGCACGGGAAGCCGAACGCAAAGGCGTCGATCTCTCTCTGTGGAAGGGAGGTCAAGTCCAGGGTGCGGACATCCTGGCAGATCACGGAGCCCCGTGAACCGGCGGCGATATTCCGCCGGTACGTTTCGCAGGAATCTCGGTCGACATCAGTGGCCCACTGGTGCCGAATCGTGTAACGCTGGCCCTTGGTCTCAATGGACGCTTTCATTGCACCGAGAGCCAGCCCCCCAGGGCCGCAGAACAACTCGCCAAATCTGAATTCCATCACCACTGCCTGATACCAAGATTATTCTAAGTTTAGCGGATACCCCCTTGGCGAGGCCAAAATTATACTATAGACTGTCAACAATCTCAACCCGGATTGAAGAATGTAGCTACCACTACCCGCCGTGAAACCTTCCGTTTTTGAGCGGGATTATCGCACTGCCGGTCCCGTAAAGATGGGAAGGCTCCCCCGACCTCGGCCAGAGGGAGCCTCGGTGCCGACACGCGGAGGAGAATCCGCGTCGGCGAGGGAAGCCTTAGAAGGCATGGGTCAGGCCAATTAGTCCCGTGTGGTTGATATTGTTCACCTCAGTTCCGCTGAAATCTACTGTCGGAGTTCCGAAAAATCGATAGCCCACGTCAACGCTTACCGTGTCCGTCAAGGCATAATCAATCCCCACGCCGCCTTGGTAGGCAAAGGTGTACTTGGTGTCATCGGCATTGACGGAAAACCGTTGCCCGAAAATCTCGATCTCATCCAGCTCAATCGTGACTCTGCTCATTCCGACACCCGCCAATACGAAGGGTCGAAAGCGAGGCGTTATGTTCCAGTCATAGGCGGCATTGACCATCGCCGCCAAATTGCTTAGGGAACTTTCAGCGTTAAGGGACTCAGGGAAGCGGAGACCGCGAAAATTCCCCGAGAACTTCAACGTATCTGCAGTATTCCGACGCCACGAAATTTCGGCTTCAATCCGAATCCCGTCGGTGAGGTAGGAGCCGACGGCGCCCAAAATCGCCAAGCCCAGTTCAGAATCCACAGAGAGTGAAAGGTCTTCGACTCTTTCGTTAGCATCCGGACCGCCATTGATCCCACCCTTGATCGACACATACCAACCCTCTGTTGCCAAGACCGGCAGAGGCAACAACCCCACGAATAGACAGACCATCAAACCCAAGCGTAATGTGTGAGTAATGCGAGACATAACTCCTCCTGTAGAGAAAAGATGAATGAACGACTCGACCAGGCATGGCCGGGCCGGCCCATCCCTACAGGCGAAAGGGTATCCCTGCGTATTTACCGTTTGGTAACAATCAGCCAGGACTGGCGATCAACCCAGGCCGGCTGAGACAGTTTTTGTATTTCACAGGCGACCCGACAGCGGGCAACCTGTAGGGATGAACAGAGGATAATTAGCAAAGGAAGGGAATCGGAGTCAATTCGGAGTGCTGGCGTTTTGTTTGTTCAAATAGAAAATTCTTGTGTTCATGTGTCCTCAACGTGGCGGTGGAACGTGGTCACAATCCGGGAGGCCACGTCCTTCGGGGAAGCGTGGTCGGTGGCAATCACGTGATCGGCCGCGGCTTGGTATTTCGGAGTGCGTTCGGTTAAGACGTCCTGAATTTCTTCAATGAACGTCTTTCCGCCGGTGAGCGAAGGGCGTTGCGTATCCTGGGAGATGCGCCGCGCAATCGTCGAAACCGTTGCGGTCAGCCAAAACACCAGGCCATTGGGTTTGAGTGCGTCCAGATTTTTCGTTCTGAGGATAATCCCGCCGCCGGTATCGATGACCAGATGATCGCGTTCTTTGAGCGCGGAGCACGCCTCGGTTTCGAGGTCTCGAAAGTGGTCCCAGCCGTATTGCGCCACAATGTCCGGAATGCTTTTCTGCGCCTGCTCGACGATTCGGGCGTCCGTGGAGACCGTCTGCCACCCAAGCCGCGTGGCGAGAATCTGTGCGACGGTACTTTTTCCGGTTCCTCGATACCCAATCAACACGAGATTCATGAAAAAGCAGACTCCAACACCCGTCGCATAACGGTCACCGGTGCCCGCTGGCCCGTCCACAACTCGAATTGCGCAACGGCCTGATGCAGGAACATTTCTAATCCGCGAATGGTCCGGCATCCGGCTTCCTGAGCGTCCTTCAGCAAGCGAGTGTCCAAGGGGTTGTAGACGATATCCATGACCGTCAGGTTCGGATTCAAAAGGCTTTTGGGTACACAGGTCTCGTCGGGACGGGGAACCATCCCAACGGGCGTGCAGTGAATCATGAGTTGGGAGTGAGCCAGGGTCGGCTCCAACGTTTCCGTGGTAAGTGGCCGGTCGTCAATGGGAAGCCTCGTGCCTTCACGAAGGTCATTGGCCAGCCGCCGGCGTTCCTCTTCTTCAATCCCAAGGATGGTGAGGTGCGCGAGGGGCACGTTCAGGGCGAGTCCGAACGCAATGGCTCGGGCGGCTCCGCCGGAACCAAGAATGACCACCCGTGTTTCCGCGAATTCGACGCCGGCGTGTTGCAACGCCTGAAGGGCCCCGGAGGCATCGGTGTTCCATCCCGAAAGCGTATGGCCCGATTTGACGATGGTATTCACGGCCCCGACGTGGTGTGCCGTGGGATCAATGGTATCAAGGTGCGGCATGACCGACACCTTATGAGGAATCGTGACGCTGAACCCTCGCAGGTTCCCTAAGGCGCGTATCCCTTGAATGGCGCGAGGGAGGTCTTCCACGGGAAACGCCAGGTACACGTAGTTCAGGCCCAAGTGTTGAAACGCCGCATTATGAATGGCCGGGGAAAGGGAATGCTTCACCGGATGGCCAAGCACGCCACACAATTGCGTGTCAGTATTGATGTCCATGAGGAGGCGCTTCCCGTAACTGCGGCATCTTATGCCGCCAACAAGAAATCATCAAATTGGTGTGTTGAACGGTCAATACGCCTGACGTCGCATGACCGGCGACGTGACGCTTCAGAAAAATCAGAGTGATCGGGGCACGTCGAAATTCACGCGGAGATTCAAGGCCCACACGTGGATGGTGGTATCCCACGTTCCGTTGATCCGAGGGTCGATATTCTGAACAATTTCGCGGGATTGGTAGAAAATGCCCTGATAGGCCACGTCGAATCCAACGGCGGCAACCCCGAAAGAACGGCGTCCTTCGTTTCCGCATGAGATGACGCCCAGAAAGACGCCGCCGCTCCGACAGAGAAATCCAAGGCCGATGGAGTACGCATGATAGTCCGAATCCGGAACGTCTGGCCGAAACGTTCGTTCGGGCACGGGGCTATCGGCAAACGCATATCCGCCTCGAACCGTCACGTCCCAATCCGGCAACGGATCGGGGCTGATCCATTTGTATTCGGTCCCCGCCATCAGGACGTATGAGTCCTGCCAGTTTCGCGGGCCGGGCAGCGTGACGCCGTTGGAGAGCCTGACGTCAACGTTGTCGAACGAGGTCCAATCGGCGTAATCCAGATCGACTTCCACCTTCCATTCGCGCCGGGTGTTCCGTATGGGCCACGCGGCAAGGCCGGCCGTCACCACTTGCGGCAAAGGCAGGTCAGCTTGGGCACCCAAGGCAATCCCTTGACTTTTGTTCAGAAACTGTCCGGTCAGGTTCAGATTGGCTTGGCTTCGATACACAACGGCGAGGTTGATCAGGGGTTGCTCGCGATCATTGCGGAGCGGGGTGAACAGGAGACTCACGTTATACCCCAGCGCGGTGTCACGGCCATTCAGTTCAACGTCGTCTCCCGGACGACCTAATCCTAGAGCATTCCACGGAGGAATCCAAAATTCCGGCCCTAACCGTTGCTGCGATTCCACGTGGCCCTCGCCGAATAAGCCGGAAAACGTATAAATATCCAGCCCAAACCCGAGTGCGAACGAGGGATGGACCCTGAACGCCACGGTGGGTTTGATGTCGATGATGGGAGCGGCTGATTTCGTGAGGACCGGGGCGAGACCGGACGAAGGCGGATAGCGGATGAGGTTGCCGAAGGGTGAAGACACACCAAGCCCCAGCGTCAAAAAATCGAGCGAAGACGTTCCGAAATCGCCAAGTCTGGCGGTGACAAAGAAACTGCTGGGCGGAGGATTGGCAAACGTGCCGCCGAAGTCACCGGCAATGGCTGGGCCGGACGCGGGCATCACGTCAACGTCCCCATTCACCAGAAGCGTCCCCATCGTCAGTTGCAGCCCAGGCAGGTCCGTCATGGCGGCCGGATTGAAATGCACGGCTGAGGGGTCATCGGCTTGCGCGGCAAATGCTCCGCCCTGACCCGTGGCTGCCGCGCTTTGGTCAATGATTCTGAACCCTTCTGCGAAAGCTGGAAGAGAAGAGACGGTTGCCGTGCAGAGGGCCAACAGTATTCCCGCAAGCCGGGCGTACCGGAAACTCCGGAGTCGGGCGTGTTGCTGAATCATGAAGGGCGGAGAAGGCACAACGGAAAAATCGGGTCGTCGAGAAGACATGAAACGGATTCGCATTCAGGATCTTGTCGTGACGGAGGAGGCGTAGTGTACGCCAATGGAGCAGGTGAGGCAATACGATCTCCGAACGGCCCCCGGGTTCAAACGCCGGGTTGTATTGTTGGAAAGCAGAGGGTTCAGTACAATACCGTCGTGGTTGTTGCGTCCCATGCGGTCCGGAAAACGGGCGAGAGAACCACGTCCTCGTGAGAAAGGACGACTGAGATGATCGTCAAAAAGTTGTTGCACACGCGAATGCGCGTCAGTGACGTGGAGGCCACGATTGCGTTTTAGTCAGCTTCAATCCAGTCTGGATCATCTGCCCGATCAACCGGGCGTGTACCTCATGAAAGGGAAGGACGGCGAAATCCTCTACGTCGGAAAAGCCCGCGTGTTGGCGGACCGGGTGCGCTCATATTTCCAGAAAGGCAACGACCCGAGTCCCAAAACGCGCGTGTTAATGACCCTGGTGCATGACGTTGAAACGCTCGTCACCACGTCTGAATTGGAGGCGCTTCTGTTGGAAAGCAATCTGGTCAAACGCCATCGTCCGCGGTTCAACGTCGTGCTGCGCGACGACAAGCACTATCCCTACCTCCGGTTACCGGTGAAGGACAAGTTTCCACGTCTCTCGATTGTGCGTCGCGTGAGGAACGACGGGGCGCTGTATTTTGGTCCGTACGTGCCGGCAGGGGCGCTTCGGGACACCTTGAAAGTCATCAAAAAAGTGTTCCCGCTGGCCACGTGTACGATCGACATTGACGGCACCGCCGACCGGGCCTGTCTGGAATTTGAAATCAAACGCTGCATGGCTCCCTGTACCGGCAATCAATCGCAGGACGACTATCATCGCATCGTCAAACAGGTTCGATGCTTTCTTGAGGGGCGGGACAAGGAATTGCTGGATGGATTGCGCAAGGACATGGAAGCCGCCGCCGCCCGTCAAGCCTTTGAAGAAGCGGCACGACTGCGGGATCGCATGATGAACGTTTCCAAGACCTTGGAAAAACAGCGCGTGGCGCAAATCGGGCCGGTGGATCAGGACGTCATCGGCTTGGCCAGGATGGGGACGGCCGCGGACTTGCAACTCTTGTTCGTGCGCGGCGGTTTGTTGATTGCCCGCAAAGACTTCTTTTGGGCTGATACGAAAGAGGCGTCCGATGATGAACTGATTCGGTCGGCCATTGAGCAATTTTATAATAAGGAGACCATGCCGCCCAAGGAATTGTTCGTGCCTCAGCCGTTGTCCGATCGCGAGTTGATTCAACGCTGGCTCAGCCAGAAGAAGGGGCGGGCGGTTCGGGTTCTGACTCCCGAACGCGGCGTGAAAGCCCGACTGCTTCAGTTGGCCCAAGACAACGCGGCTGCGGCTCTTGACGATCATCTGTGCAAACGGGCGGCGGAACAAAAGGAACCCGAGGCGTTGCAACGTCTGCTGGGATTGGCCACCGTGCCGAGTCGGATAGAAGGGTTTGATATTTCCAATACCATGGGCACGCATTCCGTGGCCTCAATGGTGGTCTGGGAAGACGGAAAAATGAAGAAAGCCGATTACCGTCGGTTTCGTATCAAGACGGTCGAAGGGGCGAATGACTTTGCGAGCATGCATGAAGTCGTCAAACGCCGGTACGGTGGAACGCTTGGCCCCCGGAACGAGAAAGCCCTGCCGCTTCCGGATCTCATCCTGATTGACGGCGGCATGGGACAATTGGGTGCCGCGGTGGATGCCTTACGGGCTCTCGACCTTCGTCGTCTTTCCGTGATCGGGTTAGCCAAAGCCAAAGGGGAGAAAGAAGAACGACTGTATGTGCCCGGGAGTCGTGAACCGCTTATCCTGTCTCCCTCGTCGCCCGCCTCTCGATTCGTCCAACGCATCCGGGACGAAGCGCATCGCTTCGCGATTACCTACCATCGAAAACTCCGCGGCCAAGCCTTCGTTCCCCGTGTACGTGGGAAGAGGCGGTCGCGTAAAACGCGACCCTCCATCTGATGGCCTCGTTCCCCGCGTGCGCGGGGCCGAGGATCGTCACTCTCCACTCTCCACTAACCACTAATGCGTCATTCCCCGTCACTGCTCAGATTGTTCAAGCCCATGCGGTATTTAATATCGTAGTTGATGATGAAATCCAATTCCTCGTCCGTGAACCCGTAGTGCTCGGCCAGGACGGCATCAACGTCGTCTATGAGCGGTTTGGACGTTTTCATAACAAATTCGTCGTATTCAATTTTTCCCGTCGTCTTGTCGGGATAACAACGTCGTTTCGCGTGGACGCGCATGTCGTCTTCTAACCGGCGAGAAAGCGAGACGAATTTCGCCCCTTGACACTTGGGAAACGTCTCGATTTCCTGTCTGTTCAAGTCACAGCAGTCCGAATGAGACAGCCACCAGATAAAAAACACCGTGCTACAAAGGATGCCCTGTAAACTCTCGATGCCGTTGTTCTGGTAGAGAGGTTTCAACTTGACGGACGTTTTTTCACCGTCTCGCTGGTTGTAAAAATACGGCGTCGTCGTGTGCGCTCGAATCCAATTCACCGGTGATGAATGATAGAGCAGCACCCGATCAGACAAGGGTCGGGCACTGAGCGAATCGTGCGGGCTTTCCTGATACGCGTACAGTTTCTGCAAAATCCGTCGATGCAGCGGACTTGAGACCTTTGGAATGGCGGTTGGATAGTGGATGTCCCCGATGGGCGTGTAATGCAAGAGGCTGAACGGATGGTCCCCCTCCGCTGCGTACCATCGTGAATACCCGGTCGTGAAGATTCCCTGTCCACGATTTGACGTGATAAAGATCGCCAACTTGAATCTGGCTCCGGGAAGCAACACGCCAGGATGGGCATCGGCGCTGATGTTGAACAGGTGGCACGACGTGAACGACTGATAAAACGTGTTCATCAACGGGAGCATTTTCTTTGTGCTGTGTCCGCTCAGCGGGACCATCATACTCAAGAAGCTTTCCGAATGAGAGAGGCGCATGCTTCGTTCCATCACCAATGCGAACAGATTGCCGCAGGATCGGGTGGCGTAGCCCTTGACGGGGTCGTGACCCTTCACCCGACTGTATTTCAGGTAAGGCGGATTCCCGATGAGCACGTCGAACCCGCCGCCGTTCATGATGCCGTAGAATTCGATGAACCAATGGAACGGCCGGTGGCTGTGACGCCATTGCCGGTAGGCCTCTTCGTCAGTGGTCTTGACGCCGTCGTTGCCGGCTAAATATTCGTCGAATTCGTGGCGCAGGTCGTCAAGCCGTTCCCGCCGGTCCGACTTCACGCGGGCGAATGCGCCGGCATCCACGCCGTGCTCGGCCTGCATGGCGCGGACCCGGCGAAAGGCCAGGTCGGCGGCTTCGGCGTGCGCTTCAATGCGCGTCAGGTCAATTGTGTCTTCGGGGGAGAACATGTTTCGTTGGTCGCCTTGGGTCATGGCGAACGCTTCCTGTATGTCCTTGATCGACGTGAACCCCACGAGCGTGTTGCCCGCACGGACGTTGAGGGCCACGTCGGGCAGTGGTTCGATCCGGTCGGGACTCGTCTCCGCGAACAATTTCAGGAGCAGGCGCAGTTTGCAGAGTTCCACGGCCTCGTCCATGAGGTCCACGCCGTACACGTTGTTGACCATGATGGACTTGAGGATGAAGTCGCGTTCGCCGGCACGTGTCGCCGCGCGGTCGAGTATCGTGCGAAAATCGTTCAGATGCTCCGGGCCGTGCGTGTGCGTCGAGCGCGTCAGGTCATCAAGGTGTCCTCGCATGGCGTCCAGGCAGGCGACGTACATCGGCTCCAGCACGTTCATCGCGGCGATCAGAAACGCGCCGGACCCGCATGTCGGGTCGAGGATGGACACCGCGTTGAGTGCTTTCCAGAAGGCGCGAACCAGTTCCGGGCCTTCGCTGTTCGCGATCACGTCTTGAGCGAATTGTTCGATGTCCAAATTGTCGGTGATGAGGTCGTTGATCGACGTGACTTCACCCGCGGCAAGTTTGGCGCGGACTTCTTCATAACGTTGCCGGCGGGCCACGTGCTCGCGCCACGTCTCGGTTGGCAGGGCATACTCGGGCGGGGCCGTTTCGTTCCAGCCGCCGCGGTGCGCCACGTCGTTCAGCCCCGCGGCGATCTCGGACGGCAATTCGCGTCTGGCGGCCAGGGCTTTCTTTTGGTAAACGTCATACGTGATGCCGTGGCGGACGGCGTCGTAGACGTACCGGTCCGGGTCGTCCGCCAGCAGGCGCCAGACTCCGCCGTCGGGCTTGAACGCAATCGAACAGTCCTGCTTCACCCGGTGGAACAGGAACGGCAAGATGGTGTTGCGGCTGATGTAGCCGGTGACGTCCTCCTTGGTGTAGTAGGCGACCATCTGCTTCTGGTTGACGTACTTTTCGAAGATGGAGCCCAGCACGTCGAGGTTGATTTCGTTGTCGTTGCGCAGCGGCCGGTCGTCAAGGCGCCACTGATAGGCGTCGAAGAAGGCGAAGATTTTCCCGAAGGCTTTGTCGGGGATGCGAATGTCCGGGTTGTCGCGCTCCAGGTCGTGGACATCGAACAGACCGCCGTTGAGATAGGGAACCGTGCCGAGCAATTCCGCTGATTCCGGCGCCCGCTCGGCCTCGGGCCGACTCAACCCCTCGTGGAACAGTTTCAGGAGAAACGAACGGTAGAACCGTTGGAGGCGGTCCTTCCCCCGTGTCCATTGAATGCGTTCAAGGCGATTGCGCAGATAGTCCGGGTCGCCGTCGAGGAACTCCCCCTTCTGGATGAAGTAGAGAAACATGATCCGGTTCAGCATCAGCGAGGCGTACCATTCCTGGTCGGCAAGATTCGGGATGCCTTTGATAAATCCCTGAAACCTGTCGCGCTGTTTTTTCAAACGGTCGTAGAACTGCCTGATGACTTTCTCCACGTCGAAGGCCGCGAGCATCCGATCTGATCCATCGGCGACGTTCGGGTTGTTCTCTTTCTCGTCCGGCGTACAGACAAGCTGCTCCAACTTGCGGATCAGCGCGTCGTCCGGGTGGTCCAGGTGATAAATGGACGTGTGAGATCGATCAGACCTTCCCTGCTTGCGCGTCACCCACTGCCAGTACAGGGCGTTCCTGTCGCGTGAAGGGTAGACGATGACGTGTTCGCGGACGGTTTTGGCAACGGCTCTCTCGATCTTCCGGCGGGTCGGATGGTCGGGGAAAACGTCGTCAACGTCCGCCACGTATTGATAGGCCACCATGCCGCGCGTGTGCGCAATGGCCTGCAACGTGAACGTTCGGTTGCCCACGGTGACGTCGGCATCGGGTCCGCCGTGGTCCCAGCCCAGTTCCTGAATGAACAGCGTGCGGAGATCGAAGTTCTTCAAACGTTGCGTAACGGTGGGTCCGTTGAGCGTCCGCATCGGGAATTCCTCGCATCGACGATCAGCGTGTTGTCTTCCACAAAGCCTCAATCCACAATCCGTTGCCTCAAGAATAATACAAATTCTCTAAAAAAGTGAAACGATGGAGACAACGGAGTCATTCAGCAGATGACCCACGCCCAGCAGGTTGGTGCGAACAGGAAGCCGTCATGCGGGCCATTGCCGATTTTGTAAGTATTACTGAATTCTGATAACTGGTGTTTCGATGGAGTAATGAGCAGGCCTATGACGTGCAAATCATTGACTATCACTAAAGGAGGCAAAAGCAGTGGATCAACAACCGAACAATCCCTTTCATCCCGGTGAAATGCTGCGAGAGGAATTTCTTGATCCCATGGGAATAACCCAAGCGGCGTTCGCCCAACAGATCGGCTGGAGCCGCGCGCGCCTGAATGAGCTGATACGAGGCAAGCGAGGCATCACCGCCGATGCCGCCCTTGATCTGGCCGACATTCTGGGTACGTCGCCGAAGCTGTGGCTGAACGTGCAGGCAACGTATGACCTTGCCAAGGCTGCCGCAGCAAGACAAGTGGCGTAACGCGTGCTATTTTCCCTTTTTTGTCTTGATCCCAAGAGCCCTATGATAGGTCGTATGCACTACGACATGTGTACTGTCGTCTATTTCGGAAGGTGAGACTGACTGTCCTACTTCATCGACCCAAGATGCGCTCTCAAAGCTTTCAAGTTTCAGACCTATCAAACCGACATTGTAGAACACCATAAATAGCGTTCGTTTGAAGTCTTTTACGCTTACTAAGTCATCTGTAACGTTTCTTGCATGCTCTCGTAGCGTACCATGCTCTTTGGGATGATCTATTGCAGACTTTAGACAAAGATCAGCAATATCTTCATCTCTCACTTGACGCAACGAAAATGATGAAGGGCGGTTCTTTAGGATGTCTGTAAAGTCCAATAATCCTGTGTAGTTTGCATACCATTCGTCGCCAAGGGCTCTTAGACGTTGTCGTGAATACTCTCCCTCTGCACGCTTAAGAGTGTCCACATTTAACTGCGGTTTTCCCTCAGCTACTTCGATGCACTTGTTGAAAAAGCTGATCACATCTCGAGGTCTCTGGGTACGGGCAGTAATGAAATCTTTAATAGGTATTTTATCTATTTGTTTAGGTAGCAGATCACGGTGCGTAACAACCTGACCTTTTTGGTATCGTCGAGCTACGAGTGCATCTACTCGTTTGTCAAGCACCTCGATTATCTGCTCCGAAGACCAACGCATGGGCAAGTACAGAGATTGATATTTCTCCTCTTGAAATCCAGCCGCACGTACCAGATTGAAGACTCTTTCGATAAGATCACGCCTGATGGCAACCAAACCCTTGACATTTGGTACTCGGCTGATCTCCTTCAAAGAGTCCATGAGCGCCATGATCAGTCGATAGCGTAGTTTCTCTTCAATCCAGTCTTCATCAAGACGGTCAATTAGTACGTAGTAGTATTTCTGTCGATCAGATAGCACGCTTTCTAAAAGATTCATCACCTCGCGTAAGTCTTGGACTTGAGCCTGACTGACGACATGCTGGGCTCGATTTATCACTTGAGTTTTTTCCTCATCTGAGAGGATTTTTTTCTCCTCTGATGAGGCACCTATCTTGAACTTATCCAATTTTATTCCAAGTCCAGATACCAGTTCCCTTTCTAGCGTGGTCGTGATTTCCTTGACTCGATATTCAGTCTCTTCCCAGAACTTTTCACCCCATTTACGGAGATATTCTACAGCCTGTTGTGCCTTTTTGTCTTTGGTGGTTTGCCCTGCAAACATCTGAAGAATAGTATTCCATAATCCTCCTTCCTCACTATTTGAATGTGTACCAAAATGCTTCCTCAATACTTCAACTGTCAAAACGTGTCGCCAGAGTAATTTGTAAAATGGATCCAGGTTTACACCAAGATCCGAGAAGTATTTGATCATGGAGGAATTAGAAACGTAATTAAGAGCGAGGTTGTCAGGTTCAATAGAAATTACTCGCTCTTTTTCTTCATGCTTAAGGCGTTCGAAAAGTGCAGATTTTCCCGAACCTGTTCGGCCAAGTACAATTTGGCGAATGTTCTGTTGGTCCTTGAGATTTTCATAGTTTCCAGTCTCAACAAAGCAGGTTTTCAGAAATTCCGTATCATCCTCCGCACTGGCAGCGCCGATTGTGTCTGTTCTCCGAAATCTGAATTCAGACTGATGTGCCTTGACCATGGGACATAGTTCCTTATTTTAGCAGGGTGTCCATTTGAGTTTTTCTCGAAGGGTTGGCTGTGTCGTCGAATGCCTCATGGAACGTGACGAGCAGAGGAACGCCGCATTGATCGCCATGCCGCTTACTGGTCGTCGCCGTCAGTGGGCAAAGCAGGGGGTGTGGCGTAACGGGAAATGCGCGGCGACTGGTCAATCGCCTCCGGAATCTCGAACCGATCATCCTCGCCCGTCACCATTTCGGAGAACCGTCGTCCTTGAGGGACAATTCGCTCATCGAACGAGCCGATAGAGTCGTTGAACGCGGTCACGGCGCTTTTCAATTCCTTGCCGACGTTCTGATAGTGCTTGATGAAGGTGAGCATCCGCTTGTGCATGTCCTCGCCCACTTCTTTGATTTGCCGGGCACCCTGGGCAAGGCGGAACTGTTGCCACCCGTTGTTGATGGCCCACAGCATCGCAATCAGCGACGCCGGCGTGGCGATGGCCACCCGCTGATTCATCGCATATTCCAGCAGATCGCGGTCGGTGTTCAGGGCCGCAGAGAGAAACTGGTCTCCCGGCACGAACATCACGACAAAATCAAGAGCGCCTTCAGTTTTCTGGCCATAATTCTTACGGGCCAATTCGGTGACTTGGCGTTTCAACGCGGCGGCGTGTTTCTGCCACGCAGCATGAGCGGTTTCGTCATCCTCCGCCTGCTGCGCTTCCATGTACGCGGCGGTAGACGCTTTGGCGTCCACGACAACGGCACGCCGCTCCGGCAGCGTCACAATCAAATCGGGACGGTCTTTTGAACTGCCGCCGGTCGCCTGCTCAGTAAAATCGCAATACTCGGTCATACCGGCAAGGTCAACCACCCGTCGTAATTGAACCTCGCCCCAATTCCCGACGCGACGAGTGTCCGTAAGCGCGGCAGACAATTTGGTGGTTTCCGCAGTGGCGACCTGCACCTGCGTCATCAATGAATCAATCTGCGGATTGAGCTTGCTGTAATTTTCGGCCAGTGGTTTCACCATATCCTGAAATTGCTGGTGTCGCTGGTGAAACTCGCCTTTTGCGGATTCCATCGTCCTGTTGAAGTTTTCGTTGGCCAGGCTCAAAAACTGTTGATTGTTGCCGCTCAGCGCATCGGCGGCGGCCGCTCTGAACGTTTCACCCATTTGCGTTTTCGCCGACTCGATAATCTGTTGGGCGTTGTCGGCAATCTCCAGACGTGCCTGCAACCCGGCCATTTCCACCTTGTGTTTCGCCGACTCCTTGTCCAATTTGCTTCTGGTCCGAAATTCCTGAACGAACCAGCAGACCGTGCCGCCGATAAGCAATCCGATGATCCCGCCGATTATCCATTCCATTGGTCAATCCTCCGTTTCTCTCCATTATATGAACCGGCTTTGGTTCTCTCAATAAGGCAAAGAGCCCTCCGCGTGAGTCAGTGCCAGTTCGGGCGCCATGAGATGGCGCGGCTACAGCGGAGTGGGGTGCCATGAGATGGCGTGGGTACAGAGGAGCGGAGGCCGTCTCTAGGCGAAGAGTGCGGTGAGGTCATCCGCTGGAATGGGGAGGGCACCGAGTTCGATCAGGCAGGCGTTGTCCGGGGAGTCCAGGGTGAAGACCGGTTTGCCTTGGGTCAGGGCGTCTCTGCACAACGTTTCGGTTTTGCTGTCCGGTTCGGCGTGGGCGATGAGGAGGCGGTTGGCCAAGGTGGCGACGTGGGCGTTGCGCTTGGCGGCCAGGGCCGCGGTGGGGCGGCGGACGTTGCCGTCGAAAAACGAAAGGAGCAGCAGGCGGCCTTCGGCTATGGACGGCTTCCAGCTTTTCGGCGTTCGCATGTGATTGAATCCCCGGGCCGGGCAGACGACGACGGACGCCGTGCCCCGCAACAGCACGTCCAGGCATTCTTTTTCCATCGGCGACTGAAACCCGCCGATGACCGTCACGTCGGCATGGCGCAGCGTCTTGGCCAAGTCGTAAGTTTTGAGAATCGCGTCGCAGGGGGAGCGCACGGAACAAAAGAACCCGAGCAGCGGTCCATCAAGCACGCCGAGGTTGCCTCAAGCTGTGACCGGAGGCAGGCATTCATCCTCGGCACAACGATGGAGCACCGTCGGGTAGTGCGGGGCATCTGGACATAATGTGGTTGGGTTTTCAAACGCCATTGCGTCTGCCTTGAATCACCCACTGATTTCTCCAACCAATGGTTGGAGATTTCCCTCTTTCTATTCCAGAAAAATTCCAGAAACCCTACTGCTCCGGCACGAACACAATACCTGAAGAAACATGACCGGATTAAGGCAACCACCGGTTGCACTTTTGACAAATCCCCAGTTTCTCGCACCATTGGTGCGAGTTTTGCGAACCTTCGAATCTTGGCAGACAAATTTGCGTAGAAAGCCGCACGGCCCTGGCCTGTTAGAAGTGAGTGGGGTTCCGGCGATTACGTCGTTTCAAATTGCAGGGCAGAGAGGTTGAGCGTGGCCGAGCGTTTCGAGAGCCGGAGCAGTTCGACGCCGGCCACTTCGTTCGCGTCGTTGTAGTCAAGTACCACGCCCGGCGAGACTTCTTCGGAGTCGATGATGACGGATTCGTCAAGGTGGAGGTAGAGTCTATCGGCTTCTTTATCAACGTGGAGTTTCATAGTCTTCCTTTCATGGTGCGGTCAAAGAATACGCTTCCAACTGGCCAAGGTACAATATGGGGGTTAAGCGGAGGGCATGGCCTCAGTCCTCCTCACCGCTCAGATTGCTCAGGCACATCCGATACTTGATGTCGTAGTTGATGATGAAGTCCAATTCTTCATCTGTGAAGCCGTAGTGCTTGGCCAACACGCGGTCGATTTCGTCAATGATGGGTTTAGACATTTTCATGTAGAACTCATCGTATTCGACTCGGCCTGTCGTTCTGTAGTGATACACTCGCCTCTTGGAGTTAGTCTGCATATCGCTTTCCAATTGTTTGGAAAGCAGAACTAGGGCGTGTTCACACAAATGGATTGGATATGGTGTCATTCAAGGATGGAACTGACCGAAGCGCAATACGCACGCATTGCGCCGTTACTGCCGGTACAGCGAGGCAACGTGCGCCTCTCGAACCGGCATGTGCTCAATGCCATCTTGTACGTCGCCGAGCATGGGGGCAAGTGGCGAGGCTTACCGCCCCGGTTTGGGCGGTGGCATACCATCTACACCCGGATGAATCGCTGGTCAAAGACCGGCGTCCTGGACCGGGTGTTCGCCCACCTCCAGCAGGAACAGCTTGTGCGGATCAAGCTGGAGGCGGTGTCAATGGACAGCACCATTGTGCAGGTGCATCCAGACGCGACGGGGGCGTTAAACAAAACGGTCCCCAGGCCATCGGCCAGTCCCGCGGGGGCTGGACCACCAAGATGCATCTGGGTGCCGCGGATGCTCGAACAGCGGTGACGGTCTCGCTGTCGCCTGGCCAGGCCCACGATGCGCCCGAAGGCCGCCAGTTGCTCCGTCGTCTGGGCGGCCAGCAAGGGAAGCTGCCTTTGGTGATGGACCGGGCTTACGAGGGGACCGAGACCCGGCAGCTTGCCCGGACCTTGGGGTGCGAGCCGATGGGGCCTCCGCGCCCGACCCGGCTTGCCCCTTGGGCATACGACCGGGAGCTATACAAGCGGCGCAACGAAGTCGAGCGGCTGTTCCGGCGGCTGAAGGGGTTTCGTCGCCTCTTCTCTCAATTCGAGAAACTTGACGTCATTTTCCGCGGCTTCATCGTGTTCGCTCTCATCTTCGATGCACTACGTTAGTGTGAACACGCCCTAATCCAATGACCATCCCGAACAATCGCAAACATTTTCGTCAACTTCCCTGAGGAAGGGCTTCCCCTGCGGGATGATCCGGATCCAGGCCGTATTTCTTCTTTACACCATTGACAAGATAGTCCAGTTCCTGCGCATGGGTGAGAGCAGCCAGCAAGCTCTGCCAACCCAGTCGGCACAAAAATCCCTGCACACGACAGGCGGTAACCGCGGTCTTCCGTTGCCTTTGGGTCTTGCCATCGTCCCGAAACTCGTGGTTACAAGCATCGTCAACGACAAGGACATGTCCTCCGACCCAGTTAAGCTTATCATTCGCAACGTTCAATATTTATCTTGCGAGGCGGGGGCTGCGATTATCCGAAAATCTCCTCCCGCACGCTCATGACGTCGGGAGGATCAGACGTACAGGGTCAGGCAGGAACGGCCGTTTACTTGGTGATCGTAAACGTCATAGTGCCGATGGCGTTGGGTTCGTAGAGTTCTTGCCCCGGACTTTCGAAGTACAGTTTGAGGAGATATTTTCCCGTTTTCCAGCCGCCTTCCGGTTTGAAGATTTCAAGGTATCCTGATTTCTCGTTCATCTCCATCTCCAGAGCATCGGTTCCCGTCAGTTGGGTCGCCGGCGTTTCCCCGTCCGGCACGTGGTACCACGCCGCTCGATATTGAGACGGCGCATCAAGGGCCGAGACTTCAAAGACGAGATAAAAGATTTCCGTATCCGCGGAAAATTCCGAGACTCCGGGATCCACCGGTTGCACGTACGCATCGTCGGTCATCCATCCCTGACGGCCGAACGAATCCCAGGGCGTGGTCATGTCGCGGGCCATGGCAATCCATTTGAAGGCCGATTGCGGCTTCTGCCAGTTTGTCTGATCCAATGCCAGCAATTTGGTCTGCCCCACCACGGCGCCTTCACTTTCCATGGCGGCGGGCTTCAGGGTAAAACTTTTCTCTTCTTCTCCCCAGCCGACGGCCGGCGTCATGACGGCCATCAGGACGAGCAGCCTGCGAATGAGTCGGAATTGACGGTGAAGCGTAGAGTCAGAAACAGGTTGGAAAGAGACTGTCCCGTTCATCTCGCACCTCCCTTGGCTCTAGAATCCTTAGCCACGTGTCTTAAAAAATCGCCTTGGCCAGTTCTTGAATACTGCGGTGCATATCGACGTCATCGGTGATGGGCCGACTGACTGCGGCCTCGCAGGCTCGTTCGGGTGAGATCCCTTGCCGGATCAACGTTCCAGCGTAAATCAGCAACCGCGTGCTGACGCCTTCTTCCAGCCCATGGTTGCGTAAATTCCGCACCTTCGTCCCGAGTTTGACGAGTCGGCCGGCCACGTCTTTGGAGACGCCGGCTTCATGCTCAATAATCGTCGTTTCAACCTCCGCGGGCGGATAGGTAAAGTCAATCGCCATAAACCGCTGTTTCGTGCTTTGTTTCAACTCTTTGAGGACGCTCTGATAGCCCGGGTTGTAGGAAATCACGAGCAGAAAATCATCGACTGCTTCGATAATCTGGCCGCGCTTCTCAATCGGAAGAAACCGGCGGTCGTCACTCAGGGGATGCACCACCACCGTGGTATCTTTTCTGGCTTCGACGATCTCATCCAAGTACACAATAGCCCCATGCTTCACCCCAAGGGTCAACGGCCCATCAACCCAGACGGTTTCATCACCCTTGAGGAGATAGCGCCCCACCAAATCCGACGCGGTCAAATCTTCATGGCACGAGATCGTAATCAGTGGTCGTCCCAACCGATGGGCCATGTATTGCACAAACCGGGTTTTTCCGCAGCCGGTCGGACCTTTGAGCATTACCGGCATGGCGGTGCGGGCCGCAATCGTCGCTAACTCGATTTCGCCGTTGACCTCTTCATAGAAAGGCGCTTCGTGTATCCGATAACGGTTGATATCCTGTTCCTGCCCTTTCACGGCCTTTCCTCTCTCATCATGAAGCCATTCCTTCCGACCGACGCATTATACGTGGGGTCCGGACAATGGACAAGACAGGCAGGGGCTTTGCCTGGCGAGCCACGAAGCACCAATCAATCTTGTTTATCTGAAAGGTGCCATGATACCATTCATTTTGAATAAACGCTTCGCGGCCCTTCAAGACCCTTCGCGGCCCTTCGAGGCTCAGGGGAACCTCAGGGGACCCTCAGGACAAACCTTGACGCGCACGTTCCCCCATCCATTCTGGGAAAATCGGGAAGGGCACCATTTCTCGCGTCGTGCTCACATGACTGACCCATCGGCTGAAGGTTCCGTGATTCAAACACGTGCGGACGTCGTGCCCCCTTTCGTTTTATCTCCTGACCCAACGGAACGCCTCACTGAGGAACGGCAGCCATGCCGTTCCGTCCGATGGGCGCTCCAGGCAGCAGGGATCTTCCCGTCGGACCCTGCGTGGCGTCTCTCGCCCACGCCTTTTCCATTGACTCACCGCGACGTGGCGTTTTTCCAAAAACTGGGGGGCCGACTCTGGGCCTTTTCTCAAGCACTCAATCGGCTGTATCTCCAGAGTCTCAAGGGGCATCAACCCGTCTGGGTTCATCACTATCTGGATCAAGGAAAGCCCGACGCCCTGTTGGAGTATGCCCGGATGAAACGATTCCGTGATGCCGTGCCCCAGGTCATTCGTCCTGACATCATTCTCACTGAAACGGGGATGGCCATAACGGAACTTGACTCGGTCCCGGGAGGCATTGGAACCACGGGGAGTCTCTCTCACGCCTATGGAGCCTTGGGCCATGCTCTCATCGGCGGGTCCAACGGCATGATCGAAGGCTTTGCCAAGATGCTTGAGAGTCAGCGACGCAACCAGGAAGGATGCCTCGCCATCGTGGTGTCTGATGAAGCGGAGGATTACCGCAACGAAATGACCTGGGTCGCCTCTCAACTGCTCGCCGGCGGCATGGAAACCTATTGCGTGCATCCTCGCGATCTTCGCTTCACGGAAGAGAGGGTGTTCGCCTCGACTCCTTCCGGGGATAAGCCGGTCTCGCTCATCTATCGATTCTTTGAACTCTTTGATCTCAAAAATATTCCAAAGATTGAATTACTCATGTACAGTGTCAAAAAGGGTCGCGTGAGCATCACCCCGCCGTATAAACCGTGGATGGAAGAAAAGTCGGCCTTCGCGCTCCTCCACCATCCGCTGTTGGAAACGTTCTGGTCTGAGGCATTGGGACCGGATGCCTTTGAGGCGCTGTCGGACGTCATCCCCAAAACTTGGGTGATTGATCCTCGTCCCATTCCTCCGTCCGCGATTATCCCGAATTTATCGCCCGAGGGCAGGGCCATTGCCGATTGGCGCCAATTGGGCCAGGGCACACAAAAACAACGGCAATTTGTCTTGAAACCGTCGGGCTTTTCAGAACTGGCGTGGGGCAGTCGGGGAGTCATCATGGGACATGACCTTCCACGGTCCGAATGGGCCGCGGCATTGGAGCACGCGCTGAACGCTTTTACCTCGACACCCTACGTGTTACAGGCCTTTCACAAGGGCCGCCCGTTTGACGTGACGTACTTCGACGACCGACGGCAACAGCTTGTTCCCATGGCCGGACGGGTTCGACTGTCGCCTTACTATTTTGTTTCCGGTGAGGACGTAACGCTTGGCGGGATTCTGGCCACCATTTGTCCAAAGGATAAAAAAGTGATCCACGGCATGAGGGACGCGATTCTCGCGCCGTGTTCACTTCCCTCTTCCGCACAACCAAACAGGGCTGAAGCCCGTTGATTGAGAGGACGCACCGTTGATGACCTTGTATCATACTGAGTGGTGCCCGGAATGCACCCTGGTTCGAACCCGATTGGATGAGTTGGAGATTGAGTATGAACGTGTTATCGTTCCCGACGTCCGCCCATTCAGAACACAACTGTTTGCCGTGTCCGGACAATACTACGTGCCCGTGTTGGTCGATGGAGACACGGTCTTGACCGAGACCCAAGATATCCTGAACTATCTCGACTCCGTTGTCTGACACGCGGAAAGCGTTGCATACGGGTCTACGAGAGAACCACGCCCTGAGAGGTGCGGCCGTGCTGAACCGGATCCACGAGTTTACCCCCATTGAGGAGAACTGACTGATGGACGATTGGAAACGCGCCTTAGCCGACAGCATTACCAAACCCAAAGATCTGGCCAAACGCTTAGGCGTGGATCCAAAAGAAGTGGAGTCCGTCGTGGGCCCCTATCCCATGCGGATTACGCCCACGGTGCTGTCCATGATCAAAGAAAAAGGGGACGCCATTTGGAAACAGGTCGTTCCCGAATCCATTGAAATGGAAGACTTTGCCGCGCCGGATGACCCGTTGGAAGAAGACACCGATAGTCCCGTGCCGCACCTCGTCCATCGCTATCCGGACCGCGTGCTCTTGATGGTCACGAATCAATGCCCGATCTATTGTCGATTTTGTACGCGCAAGCGATTGGTCGGCAAACCGGGATTTTTGAAGAAAGGCGAATTGGATCAAGCCGTCGCGTATCTCCGTGACCATTCGGAAATCCGGGACGTCATCTTATCCGGGGGAGACCCGTTGTTGTTGCCGGATCACCTGATCGAACGCATTTTGAAGGCGCTTCGCGCCATTCCACATTTAGAACTCATCCGGTTGGGCTCGCGTGTTCCCGGAACGTTACCCCAACGCATTACTCCCGAGTTGTGCGACATCGTGAAACGATACCATCCGATCTACATGAACTTACATTTTAATCATCCGGATGAACTCACGCCGGAAGTCAAAGAAGCCTGTGGTCGCTTGGCGGATGCCGGCGTGCCGCTCGGGGCACAAACCGTGTTGCTGCACGGCGTCAACGATGACCCGGCAATCATGAAACGGCTGATGCACCAGCTCCTTCTGGCCCGCGTGAAGCCCTATTATTTGTATCAGGCCGACCTGACCAAAGGGACCAACCATTTCCGCACGACCGTGGACACCGGCTTGAAAATCATTCAGGCCCTCCAGGGCCATACCAGCGGAATGGCCGTTCCACATTTTGTGATCGACGCGCCCGGCGGAGGAGGAAAAATTCCACTCCTGCCTGATCACTACGTGTTGAATCTAGATGACAACGGCGCCATGCTCAAAAACTATGAACAGAAGACCTATTACTACCCGCAGCCCGACCAAACCCGCGCGCGGGAACTGCCCATGGTAGGCACGTCGATGGTCGGAGGGCTGTGCAGCAACGGAGCCATGGACGGGTAACGATGGCTTCCGATCTCAAACGAGGCATTTTGCCTGACACCCAGATCAAACGTCTGATTGCAGAAGGAGCCATCTCGGCATCTTCTCCGATTGAGGACCAGCAGATCCAGCCGGCGAGTCTCGATCTGCGTCTCGGCACAAAAGCGTTCCGATTGAAAAGTAGCTTTCTTCCTGAACGGTCTCCTTTTGACGAACACAAGCAGCGTTTCTTGTTCGACACGTTACAAGAGCTAAGAATGTATGACGTCGATCTGTCCGCCGGGAATATCCTTGAGAAAGGGCACGTCTACTTAGTCCCCTTATTAGAAGAACTCAAGTTGCCAAAAGGCATTTATGGTCGCGCCAATCCCAAGAGTTCTACCGGCCGTTTGGATATCTTTACACGAGTCATTACTGACGACGTCAACATTGGATTTGACGACGTCAGAGAAGGCTACTGCGGACACATTTATCTCGAAATTGTTCCACGATCTTTCACCATCAAAGTCCAAACAGGAATGTCGTTAAATCAATTACGCCTTATAAAAGGACGAGCAAGCGTATCTGATCATGCCATCAAGGACCTCCATAAGACAGTCGATCTCCTTTACGATTTTGACCATGAACTGAACGAGTGGAAACAAGTTGAAAGTCGTCAATTTCGCGTTGACCGTGGTCTGTTCCTCAGTGTTGATCTGAAAGGCAAGCTCGAAAATCCTGAAGCCATCATTGGTTACCGGGCCAAAAAAATCAGCCACGTCCTTGATCTTTCAAAAATCCAGGGGCATGAGGTTGAAGAATTTTGGGAACCGTTAAAACGGAACAAGAATGGGACTCTTATTCTTGAACCGGAAGAATTTTACATATTGGCGTCAAAGGAAAGAATCAGAGTCCCCGCTGGATACGCGGCTGAAATGGTTGCGTATGAAGCCGCCTGTGGAGAACTGCGCACACACTACGCCGGATTTTTTGATCCAGGTTTTGGTTTTGGAGACGGAACCATGACGGGCACACAAGTCGTTTTGGAAGTCCGACCTCATGACGTGCCCTTTCTCATTCATCACGGGCAGAACTTTTTCAAGGTCGAATATGAAATCTTAAGTGAACGGTCAGAAAACGTGTATGGTCCTTCATGTGGTTCTTCCTATCATCAACAAGGACTCACGCTCAGTAAACATTTCAAGTGGTAACCATGCCGTCAGAGCCGGACCAGAAGACTCAAGAACCGTCCACCCCGTCTGAACCGCCGCCGCGCCAGATTCCCGGCGTGCCCGTGGGGCCGCCGAGTTCAGAATCGGAAGTGGATCAGGAAGCCCATGAAGCCCTGCAAATGAAGGTGGCCATGAAGATGGTGGGCTCCGCGATGGTCTTTGTGGGGTTTATCCAAGTCTTCCTGTCCGCGAGTACCGGTGCGGAAATTACCATCTTTCCCATGATTTTGTATTTTTCCGGCCTTGCCCTCTGGGCACATTCTTCGGTGAAAAACGTCTCCGTCCGGTACGTGGTGATTGGATTGTCCATCGTCTGCATCTTAGGATTTCTCCAACTGGGGGAAGTGTTGTTCTGGCATAAATACGTCATTTACTGGGGCACCATTGCGATGGTGGTTTATTTTATGTTTCAAAACCCAAAGAAGCCGTCAAACACTCGGTGATCGTTTTCCACCAAGCGATCTGCGTGCCCCACGAAAGCGTCACCGCCAACAAGAAGGCACGATCAACGCAAGACCCTATGCCCGCCTCCATCGCGATCATTCTTCCGACCTTGAACGAAGAACGGGTCCTCCCGCGGACGCTCCTCTATCTTCGACAATTTCGATTTACCGAAGTCATCATCGTCGACGGCGGGAGTCACGATCAGACCGTCTCCATTGCGCGGAGCCAATTGAGTGGCATCAGCCAGCAACCCGCCCACGTCATTGAATCGGATCGTGGGCGAGCCGCACAAATGAACGCCGGCGCCGGGGCCGTTCGGTCCGACGTCCTGTTGTTTCTTCATGCCGATACCCATCTCCCATCGGAGGCCAAGCAGGAAATCGAACGCGTCATGGACGACCCCAAATACGTCGGGGGGCGGTTTGACGTGCAGTTCGAGGATGATCGAGGGTGGGCCTGGGTCATCAGTCACATGATGAACTGGCGGTCACGGTGGTCCGGGATTGCCACCGGTGATCAGGCGTTGTTCGTGCGCCGATCCGTCTTTCACGATCTGGATGGATTTGCCGACGTTCCCTTGATGGAGGACGTCGAGTTTACGCAACGCCTCAAACGGGTAGGGGCCGTGGCAGCCTTACGTCCCAAGGTGACCACGTCGTTCCGGCGATGGGAACAACAAGGGGTTTTTCGCACCATTCTGCAAATGTGGCTGCTTCGCTTGTTGTACTGGGTCGGTGTCAACCCTCAGACTCTGCATCGATTGTATGCCCCGGTCAGGTAAACCCTCTCAGTCTCGACGTCGCGGCAACAACGGGCAAGCCGATGCGCCTTCAGGCCAAACGGACGCGATCATTATTTTTGCCAAGGCTCCGATACGTGCAGAAGTCAAAACGCGCATGTGCCCGCCCCTGACGCCGGATGAAGCCGCCAGTCTGCACGGGAGTCTGGTCATGGACGCCGTGGAGAAGACCCGATCCCTTCGGGGATTCGACAGGTTTCTGGCCTGCCTGCCCGGAAAGGATCATCCGTTTTTTCAAACCCTCGCGGCCCGCCATCGTCTTCATTTGCATGATCAAGCCGGTGCGAATCTTGGACAGCGCATGAACCACGCCCTCACGACCGTCCTCAACCGTGGGTACTCGTCCGCGGTGTTGGTCGGAACGGACGTTCCCGACCTTTCCGCCCAGACCTATATCCACGCGCAACAGGCCTTGCAATCGAATGACGTGGTGTTCGGTCCGACGGCGGACGGAGGCTACTATCTGGTCGGCCTCAAAACCCCCACGCCGGAACTGTTTGCGACGATCCCGTGGTCAACGGACCGCGTGCTGACCCAAAGTCTCGCTCAAGCTGAATGCCTCGGGCTTACCGTCGCGCTGCTGGATCTGAAACGCGACATTGATACCATGGACGACTTGCAGGCTTTTGTGCGTGAAACGGCTGAAGCCGGAAGGCGGACACTGTCGATTCGAACGGCCAACGTCTTTCAAACGTTGATTCAACGACATCGAATCGTGGATTGCTGATTAGCGATTGCTCAATCCACGTTCCTCATGTCGTGTAGGAGAACCGTTGATGGAACCCAAAGTTGCACTCATCACTGGCGGGGCAAGGGGTATCGGACGAGGCATTGCGTTGGACCTTGCCGCGCAGGGATGGGCCATCGCCATTTGCTATCGAACCAGTGAACGGGATGCAGAAGCAACCACGAAGGCCGTCATCGAACGCGGCGGGCAAGGAATCGCCGTCCGCAGCGACGTCTCTGATCCCAAAGCCTGTCAGGAACTGGCAAAGCGGGTTGAAGAACAATGGACAAAGATCGATGTCCTGATTAACGCGGCGGGGCCTTATCATCGCGTCAATTTGTTTGAAGAAACCCCGAAAGGTTGGGATGACATGTTTACCAACAACCTTCACCCTGTTTTTTATTTAGGCCAAGCCGTGGCCCCGGGGATGAAAACGCGCAAATACGGTCGCATTATTTCGTTCAGCATGGCCAACGCGGACAAAATGGAAGCCCAGCCCATGGTCACGGCGCATTATATTGCCAAGGTCGGCATTCTCGTTCTGACGCGAACGTTGGCCAGGACGTTGGCCGCGGATGGAATTACCGTCAACGCGATTTCACCGGGATTTATTGACTCAGGCAGCGCACCGCCCGGGGAACTTGACGGCATGGCCAAGAACATTCCCGCGGGGTACATCGGCGACGTGAAGGATACGCTCTCCGCCGTCCGCTACCTGTTGTCAGATGAAGCGCGATACGTCACGGGAGCCAACGTCCACGTCAGCGGAGGCTGGGGCCTGTGAAGAAAGAGCAGGGCGAAGGTGAGGCGGAACGTCGGTGAATCGTTCCGTCCACTCCACGTCGAACACTTGAGCAAAATGATGGGCAATCCGATTGCGGACGCGTGGTAAGTCGGGTCCCGTTCCCAACACCTCCGCCATTGACGTCACCCGACAACCGACAATGCCGCACGGAACAATATATTGAAACGGCTCAAGTTCCACCGTCACGTTCAACGCGAAACCGTATCGGGTCACACCACGAGAAACGTTGACCCCCATGGCAGCAATCTTGGCGAAGGGGGCCATTGCATGACGGGGATCCCTCACCCACACGCCCACGAATTTTTCCCTTCGTTGCCCTTCGATGTTCCAGTCAGCCAACACCCGAACGAGCACGTCCTCCAACATTCGCATGTAGACCTTCGGGCCTGAGCAAAAATTCCGAAGGCGCAGAATCGGGTACCCCACAATCTGCCCGGGGCCGTGATAGGTCACCGACCCGCCTCGCGCGCATGCCGTCACCTGAATGCCTCGGTCGGTAAGCGCATGCGTCTGCCCGTTCCAATGTTCCGCTTTCGTGGTTCGTCCTAACGTCACGACCGGATCATGCTCCACGAGCACCAAGGTATCGGGTTGACGGTCCGCGACCCGTTCATCGCAAAGACGCCCTTGGAGTCGACGGGCCGTGACGAATTCCAAAAGCGGAACGGAGATCAAGACGCCAACGTGCATCGGTCGAAGGATCGCTCCTTTCTTCTTTTATTCCTTGAAAAAACAGGCTGGACAGATCACGGAAAAAAGACGGCAAGAGTTTTGACCGGATACCTTTTCAAGGCCGTCTTCACAAGACGCTCTCGCACCACCGACCGACTCATTTCCACGAGTCGGCTGAACAACGTGAGGATGGCTGGGAGTAGACCATTCTACTCCCAGCCGTATAACCGTGAAAGGAGGGAAACTTATCTCTTCCTGGCGGGTGCTTTCTTCTTAGCAGCTTTCTTAGCCGGCGCTTTTTTCTTGGCAGGCGCCTTTTTCTTGGCGGGTGCTTTCTTTTTAGCAGCTTTCTTCGCTGGGGCCACGATGATCTCACCTCCTTCCAAGGTTATGGGAATGGTCATGAGCAACGATCCACGGTATTCTGTTCTCTCGACTTCGTTGCCGACTCAACGCCATCCCGTTGATTTTAGACGGCTTGGTTCAGGGTTTTTTCAGGCTGCTCAATAATTCCAAATGTATTCGGTGCAACTTTTTTGAAACGCGGGTCGCGCTTGAGGGACGTGGCAATTGACGTGACGGGGGTTTTCCCTCGGATTTGCATCCCTCCCTCAATGAGACGTTGACACAATTCTTTGGCATGCATCGGCCGTCGCGATTCCCGCAAAATAATGAACGCCGCATCCGGGACACTCATTCCGACATATTTACTTCGTCCAAGAAGAAGTTCCCTGGATTGATCCGTAACGTCAGTGACCGGCAAAGGCGGCACGCCGGTTTCGTCCGAAATGATTTGACTGGAGAGACTGGCCAATTTCGCCTTGTCAGCTTCAACCCGGTATAACGTCTTCGCCAACTCCAAATATTTCTCAATGGTCGCAATTTCTTCATTGAGCCTCTCCCTTTGTTCCTTCGAATCCTTGAGCTTGGTCTCATAAGCCGTAATGCGCTGCTCAAGCCCAACACTGATATCCTTGATATCCTTCAATTCATCTTTGACGTTTTGCATGACGTTTTGCATAAGCAATCTTCAATGATTTTCTTGCTTTTAACACGATAGTCAAAGCATGTCAATAAAAAATTATTTTAAGCAAGCTATTTTATTCATCATCAATATAATTATGTTCACATTCATATCATATCAACTTGCTCTGATGCAATATTATAAGCCTATATATGGTTGTGTTTTCTTTGTCTACTCAATATATAGGAACCATGTATGGTGCAGAATTTCTTGTGGTCATTTTTTCACCTGTGGTAGCCTGTTTTTCTCACTCACCCTGCTCTATCCATTGTGACTCCGCCTCTGACAAATCTCGTTGCTCTGCATTTTGAGAACATGGCCTCCCTCGTGGCACGGCTGGGGTGGCCCTCCTATCGAACGACGCAAATCCTCCGGTGGATTTACCAACGTGGAGTTCACGATATTGACCAGATGAGCAATCTTTCACTGGTCGACCGGGAAGCCCTTAGAGGTCTGGCCGACGTCGGACGGTTGCCGTCCCCTCATATTTTGAAAAGCGTTGACGGGACTCAAAAATTCCTGTTTTCGTTGGAAGATGGCCTGACGATTGAAAGTGTCCTGATTCCGGAAGGGAGACGTCTGACGCAATGTGTCTCAACCCAGGTCGGGTGTACGCTCGACTGTGGTTTCTGCTTGACGGGACAAATGGGCCTCACGCGAAACTTGAAAGCCCATGAAATCGTCGATCAAGTGTTGACCGCCCGGGACGTGCTTGAACCCGGCGGGCGCATCACGTCTTTGGTGTTCATGGGCATGGGCGAACCCCTCGCCAACGTCGATGAAGTGTCGGACGCCGTGACTCGGCTGACCAACGCCGACTGGGGGATGGGCTTCCCCAAAAAACGCCTGACGATTTCCACCGCGGGATTTTCTCAACGACTGCACGCCATCGCCGACCTCGGAGTGAATGTGGCCATTTCATTAAATGCCTCAACTGTTGAACAACGGGACCGGCTGATGCCGATGATGAATCGCTTACACCCGTTACCTGAACTGCTCGCCGCTTGCCGGGCCTATCCCTTGCCGCCTCACCGTCGGTTGACGTTTGAATACGTGTTATTAGGAGGGGAAAACGATTCCGCGCAGGATGCCAAACGAGTCGGCCGACTACTGCAAGGCATTCGTTGTAAAATCAACCTTCTCCCCTTCAACGCATTTCCCAATAGTCCGTTCCGTCGACCGACGGAGACGGCAGTCACGGCCTTTCAAGCAATCCTGAGGCAAAAAGGGTATGATGTGTTCGTTCGGAAAAGTCGTGGAGCAGACGTGTTCGGGGCGTGTGGTCAACTTGGGAACGTTGGTTGAATGATTGAACAATGGCGGCGTCTCCTCTACAGATTGCCTCACGCGACGAACGGTCACTGCCGCGTGTTCCCATGACCAAAGACCTTCGCAGCAAAACCGAAACGCTCCGTCATTTCTTTGAAAGTCTGGATGGCGCGTTAGTCGCGTTTTCCGGCGGAGTGGACAGCACCCTCGTCCTCAAAATGGCTTCGGACGCGTTAGGCGATCGAGCCATTGCCGTCACCGCGGCGTCTCCCACCTTGCCACCTGAGGAATTGGATGCGGTTCACCGGCTGAGTGACGAACTGAGGGTCCGATTGATCGTGGCCTCAACGAATCAACTGACCAGTGCAGATTTTGTCCGAAACGACTCCACGCGATGCTATCACTGCAAACGCGACCTGTATCAACTCTTTGCTCCCATCAAAGAAGAAACGGGCATAACCACGATTGTCGATGGGACCCACGTTGACGATCTGGGCGATGACCGGCCAGGGATACAGGCGGCCCACCAGTTTGGCGTTCGCAGCCCGTTGGTGGAAACCGGCTTTGGGAAGGCGGATATTCGCACCCTGGCAAAAACCTTGGGATTATCCAACTGGGACAAACCCGCGGCCGCCTGCCTGTCCTCTCGAATTCCCCGAGGCATGAGGATTACCGAACAGAAATTGCAACGCGTGGGCCAAGCCGAACGCCTGCTCAAAGAGGAAGGATTCGTGCAGGTTCGCATCCGCGACCATGAAGGCATCGCCCGCATTGAGGTGGACCCGAAGGAGTTGTCTCATTTCCTTGAGCCTGCGCGACGCCACCGCATTACCCAAGGATTGAAAACCCTTGGATTTCAATTCGTGACCATAGACTTGGAAGGGTATCGGCCGGGCGGCGGCGCAAAGTGATCCGGATTTCTCAGCCTCAATTGTAGCAAGGGTGCAAGCTCTGTCTTTACAAGACTTGTGACCGAGTCCACGCAGTGAAGAAAATTGCTATGGAGCAATCACTATGGACAATGAGATTTTGAAAACTGCACAAGAGATCGCCAAAACTACGGGCCAGGGATTGCAGTGTGTGCAAAAGATGGGCAAGTTTCTATCTCGGTTTATAGGAGGTCCTTTGGAGCAAGGATTCGGTATTATCGAAGATAAACTGAAATACCTGCGATGGGAAAGGCAGATCAGACTCATAGATCGAACTCATGCTTTCATGGACGAGCGTGGTTCCCAAATGCGATTCAGGCCAGTGCCTTTGAACGTTGCGATTCCGATTTTTGAAAGGGCATCGTTAGAAGAGGACGATGATCTTCAGGACCTCTGGGCTAGGCTGCTGGTAAACGCGGCCGACGCTGATAGTGGGATTCAGGTGAGGCGAGGATTTGTGAGCATTCTCCAAGATTTTAGTCAAATGGAAGCTCGGCTATTGCAGGCAATACATGATGCTCCACCAATGAAGGGGGGTATTCCAACAAAGGGGTTACCGGACGGGTATCTTCAACCTAGAGAAGAGGAGGAGCCAAGCTTGCCGTCAGACCCAATCCAGATCAGCTTATGGCATTTGATGAGACTGGGATGCATTGATTCCGCCGGCACGTGGGATAGTGTCTCTGGGATCAAACGAATCAAAATCACTGCGCTCGGCAAAGCACTTATCAACGCATGCTCAGCATCACCACAAAGAGGCTGAAAGCGTACTTCCTGCAATTCCAGAGGCCATCGTTAACGCTATTCCTGTGATTTGCTGCACCGTCTTCGCATGATGATTCGTTACATCCAAACTACCTCCAACGCGCCCTTACGTCGAACTCGATCAGTTCCTTCTTGGAGTTCCGTTTCCTGAGGGGAACACATTGTACGTTGGAAAATCCAAGTTTGGACAACATCTCAGCATATATCTGCTCAACGGGAACGAGAACGTTATAGAACGTTGAGTTGCCGACGATGTAATGCAGCGTTGCTCCATCGTTAAGTACACCGATCAGAGATTGAAAATGGCTCCACATGTCATCGAAATATTTCAACACGTAATTTGCCAGAAGTGGGCCATTTTTATTTTCATTTCCTCCGATTGTTTCTGTTGTTTTTTGTAGTAGCTTTGATTTGAAGCCGTCTGACGGAAACCGCCATTCAGTCAATCTACTCGTCGCAACGCCCCACGTTCCGCCAATCGCTTCCCAATCCATTTCACCCGCATCTCGGCCATTCATGAGATATCCAAGCCAGTACATGTACGGACGAAGTTCACGAATGTATGACATTCGGTTCACGTACGGCGGAGAAGTAATAACGCAATCAACCAATCCAGTATCTTTTTCCAAAAGCCGACGGGCATCAGCACGTGCGACATTCACCCGACCCGTCGGATTCTGTCCCGCCCCATCAAGAACGAAGTTCAGATTCCTAAGAAACGTGCGTTCTAAGTCAGTATCGAAATCAAAAGTGGCTTGGAAACGTGATTTGAAAGACATCGATTGGTGATTAAACGCGGCATTGGAAAGATCAAGCAACGTCCGACAAAATGCAACTAAGAGCAAAGAGCGTTGCTTATCGTCCTTGGTAAATCTCGTATCTATAGCACCCTTTAACGCACAAAGAAAATCTCGATCGACGGGGCTCCACCACCGCTCAATGTTGTGCATATCCGGGGCTGGTACTTTGGGCACTCTTTTATAGCGAATATCGTCGCATATCGCATGGCCGGCGGGCCTCAGATCGGCAATCAACCGTGAGGAATAAAAGTCGGTCTTCGTTCGACTAAACCAAACCAAAAAAGGATTGACATCCGTCGTGACCGCAGTTTGGCCGTGATAAGCCACACAAAGAGCCGTTGTGCCAGTTCCACAGAAAGGATCGAGAACGTTGATTTCGGAGAGATCATCATAAGTCGCAAGAATTTCATTCACAATCTTGAGCGAATATGCAGGAGTTAGACGAAGCCAGCCGTAACGTCCTGATTTGCCGCTGTACTTCTGCGTGTAATCTGCTCTTTGAGTCAGTAAACGCTGAAGTGTTTCGGTCATCACGATGGTTCCAAAAGTTTTCTAAGTACGGAATTGACTTCGTTTTTTAGTACCTCCTGATTTCGGCTGAAAAATTCCGCCAAGTCATAGCCGACGACATCTTTCAGGAAGTCGTAGGTCGATAACAACGGCTTCGATGCTCCGATCACACCGGTGATGACGACCCATTTCTCCGCCCGGTAGCGCAACAAAATATCTGAATCGATCTGTGTGGAGAGGATTACCGCACAGGGCAGGTAACCTTTTGTGTAGGCTGTCGCAGCATTGGCAATATCGGCATTCTGCCGTTTGGAATCCTTGCTCTTATAGCCTTGACGAACCTCGAAAACTGTACCCTTCAAAGTCGAGAATACATCAGAATCGACATGGATGAGCTTTGCCGAATCCTTCATCCATTGACGAAAGCGTCTACGAATGGTCTTGTCTTTGATTTTGTCCAAAGGTACTCTCCCATCAAGATGCAGTTTTCTAGCCTTCCCATCAGTCGTGTGGACTTCATACGACCAGATAGAGTCCTCAGCGGAAAGGCCAAAGCAGTCCTGCAAGATGGTACGGAACAGCTTCTCACAGCCGATTCCAATCTGTCTATAGACGCTCGTCATACCGCCGGATGCTTTATGGGCAGCGTACATCAGCGGATTATCAAGACCAAACCAACAGTAGAAAGGATCGTTCTGATAAAGACTCTGAAATTTTTCCAGCGACAAACCACTGCCTTTGCTACCTTGGCCGAATTTCGGTTTGTACTCAGCGGATACTCGGATGGATTCGAGCACAATCTGTATGTATTTTTTGTCATTGTTAGACAAGGGCGGCTCCTATCCCCGTGTCCCGCTTTCCTGAATTGGTAAAGGCAACGGGACGTAAAATTCACCTTGCTTATGCGGTTTGTACACCTGAGCCTTTGATCGGAAGGGAAGGAGGATGCGAATACCGTTCGTCAGATGGGTCTCGCACCTCACGACACAACAGGATGGACGACCCCAACGCGGAATCTTTCAATTAACTATTCAGGGTTAATCTCGAGATTCGTCGGCGGCCACGGCGTGTAAGGCTTCTTGCGCCAAGCGACGATGGTCGGCATCGGAGAGAGTTCGTGCCAGGACTTTTTCCGCGACCAGTAAGGCCATATCGGCCGCTTCGCCGCGAATGGCTTGGAGGGCTTTTCGTCGCTCGCGATCAATTTCCCGTGCGGTTTCGGCCTGAATGCGCTGGGATTCCGCTCGCAACCGCTGTTCGTTTTCCTCCAACAACCGCTGAGCCTTGGCTTTGGCTTCCGCGACGATGGCCTCGGCTTCCTGAGTGGCCCCGCTGAGTTTGGCTTCGTAGGCTTGGAGACGCTGTTCAGCGGCCAGTCGATTGTGCTCGGCCTGTTCAATACTGCCACGAATTGTTCGTTCGCGAGTCTCCAGGGCTTCGAGAATCGGCGGAAACGCAAACTTGTAGAGAATCCAGACAAGGATGCCGAACGAAACGAGTTCCCAAAAGATCAGGGACGAAAAGAACTGGCTGTCAAATTGAGGCATGGTCGTCAAATCCCTTCGAGGCTCAGGACAAGCCTATTTTCTCAAACCCATGATGATAAAGGCGATCACCAATCCATAGAGGGCAATCGCTTCCACTAAGGCAAACCCGATCCACATGTACTTGCCCACCCGTCCCTCGGCTTCCGGTTGACGGGCCACGGCTTCAATCATTTTTCCGAAAATATACCCGATGCCCACACCCGCGCCGGCAAAGCCCGCGGCCGCGAGACCCATTCCCAATAATGCTGACGCTGCAGAATCCATAGTGTGTTGTTCTCCCTCGTGAGATCGTGAATAACAAGAAGGCCACGAATGGTTCCGGTTAATGGAGATGGAACGCATCTCCCATGTACACGCACGTCAAAATCGTAAAAATATAGGCCTGAATAAAGGCAATGCCCAGTTCCAATCCGTACAACGCTACGGTAAAGGAAAAGGGAAGCCATCCAATCAGGACCCCCCCACTGATTGTCAATCCAAACAGGACCCCGAGAATGACGTGCCCCGCGGTCATATTGGCGAACAATCGCACCGCTAAGGAAATGGGACGCGCCAATTGACTAATCACTTCGATGGGAATCATGAGTGGCACCAACCAACCGGGAGTCCCGGGGGGCACGAGAATGCCTAAAAACTTGGCCCCGTGTAATTTCAGCCCGACGACGAGACTGAGGGCATACACGCTCAAGGCAAAGACGCCGGTCACGACGAGTTGACTGGTGACTGTATAGGCTCCGGGAATCAGTCCCAGGAGATTGCAAAACAAAATAAACAAAAAGAGGCTCGCGATGAGCGGAAAAAACCGCATCCCTTCCGGTCCCATGGTTTCGTGAATCATCCCCCGAATAAACTCCACCAGCATTTCAGCCAGGCTTTGCAGTTTGGTAGGAACAAGGGAGCCCGACGCACGCGCCCTGAGCATCAAGCCTCCGACCAGTCCCACCGCCAGGAACATCATGACCACGGCCTTGTTGATTGACACGTCAAGGCCGAACAGCGACAGGGGAATAATCGTATGCAGTTCAAAAGGATGGAGTGGATGTTCCAAAAAAACCCTCGTGTTCGCGTCAGTGGAAACGTGACGATTGATCCAACCCCTTCGAGGCTCAGGGCGGGACCTTCTCAACTCAGGGCAGGCGTTGGGCACTCCGGTAGGCGTTGCGCACACCCGCAATCAAGCCGAGAATGAGGCCAACCACCATCCCCCACGGGCCAGTCAAAAAATAGGAATCAGCGACCCACCCTAATCCGCCACCGACCATCAGCGTGGCCAGCAACTCCGTCCCCATTCGCACGGCTTGGCCTAACCCGGCATACAAGGGATCAGGTGATGAAGGCATGACGATCGTCCTCAAATTCGGGGGCATCATTCAAACAGAACGTCAATAATATTGTCAACGTGATCGTGGAGACAGCCGTGCTGCTCACTCTCACCCTTCGAGGCTCAGGGCAAGCCCTTCGAGGCTCAAGGCAAGCTTTCTCAAGCAGGGACTTTCTCTCCCTCCCGACTCCCGTTATGATAGACAAAAAAGGAACGGCCCGCGCACGGCAAAGCCGTCTTGCTCCCGGGCCGTCCCGCGTCGCCGACACCCTGACTTCTCATGACCATGGGACAATCCGTTCTTCCTTCTCGTGCTTCGATTCTCAAGGACGCGGGAGTGTTTCCGCTGACCCGGACCAAACCCTTGATTGACGACAGTCCCTGGACCCTCTTTCAACGGATGACCAACTCCGGCCAAGCTTCATGCCTGCTTGAAAGCGGGAAAGGGCCTTGGGGTTCAGCCCGCTATTCCTTTCTGGCCAGCAACCCGTACCTCATTTTTTCCGGAGGACGGGGACACTATACCCTTGAAACGGCACAAGGAACAACGCAGCATCAAGGAGATCCCCTCCCCGCCTTATTGAAGGTCCTGAGCCCGTCCATTGTTCCCCGATCTCCTTTCCTGCCGCCGTTTATCGGCGGAGCCGTCGGATACATGAGTTACGACGTTGTTCGCCACTATGAACCGCTGCCCTCTCTCGCAGTCCATGACCCGTCGTTGCCGGATTTGGAATTTCTGTTTTTTGATTTACTGGTCGCCATTGATCACCAGACGCACGTGCTCCATATCCTGTTCACCCCGGCTCCTGACCGGCTTCTCTCGGAATCCCATGATGCCTTGTGCCGCGAAGGCGCGACGCGAATGGCCGAGCTTGAACGGGCTCTCGGCTCACCCCTGCCCTCTCCCGGGGGGAGAGGGAGAGGGTCAGGGGCTCCCCTTGACTCCCACAGTATTCAAGCCACGCAATCAGAACGGGAATACGTCCGGCGCGTTCAACGGTGCCAGGACTTCATCAGTGCCGGCGACATTTATCAAGCCAATCTGTCCCACCGATTTTCCGTGGAGTTCCATCCGTCGGAGGACCATTCACTTCAGGCAATCGGCCAAACCTTGTATCACCGTCTGCGAAGCGTGAATCCTTCGCCATTTTCCGGTTTATTCATCACCGAGAACCTTGCCCTGGTGTCCTCGTCTCCGGAACGACTGGTCCGGCTCGCCGGCAACCACGTGAACATGCGCCCCATTGCCGGCACGCGACCGCGCGGTCGCACGGCGCTTGAAGATCATGCCTTGGTTGATACCCTCCGAATTGATAAGAAAGAACGGGCGGAACACGTCATGTTGGTGGACCTGGCCCGCAATGATCTCGGACGAGTCTGCAACTATGGGTCGGTCCACGTTGATGAGTTCATGACGATTGAACAGTATTCCCACGTGGCACACCTGGTTTCCGAAGTCAGCGGAACCCTTAACCCTTCTTGCACGACGCTGGACCTCATTCGCTCCGTGTTCCCCGGAGGCACGATCACCGGCGCGCCTAAGATTCGCTGCATGGAAATCATCGAAGAGCTGGAACCCGTTCGGCGCGGGCCGTACACCGGCTCGCTGGGGTATCTGAGTTGGACCGGAGACGTGGACTTCAACATTATCATTCGCACCATGGTGTTGACTCGGCAACGGGCTTACCTTCAAGTCGGCGCCGGCATCGTCGCGGACTCCCAGCCCCATCGTGAGTATCAAGAAACCCTCTACAAAGCCCAAGCCCTGATTGAAGCTTTGCGATAATCCACCACGTTTCTCATCCACAGATACAGGATGCCAAGTTTATAATGCAAAAAACGAGAAAAAAGCGGAAAAATGGTGAAAATGGCAGAAAATACGTAAAATTCAAAGAGAATCCGCGTGACTTCCGTGTAGGTTTCGTGTGAGCGAAAATGAGAAAGTTTTGGGTGGTTCTACGTATGTTTTTTAGCAGATGATGCAGATGCAGGTTCGACGTGTGGGTCTATTTGAATGACGGAATCGTGAACAAAGACGAGGCTCGGATCTCCGTTTTCGACCGTGGATTCCTGTATGGAGACGGCGTGTTTGAAACCGTGCGGATATACGAAGGATCCCCGGTCTGGCTGTCCCGTCATCTTGCACGACTCACCCGCTCCTGCCGGTCCATCCCTCCCGGACTCCTTCTTCCTGAAAAGGATTGGCCAGACGTCTTTCAGCAAGTCATTGACCGCAATCAGTTACATCATGCAATAATTCGCCTGACCCTTTCACGGGGAAGCCCCTCACCCTCCCCGCTCCCCCTGGGAGAGGGCCAGGGTGAGGGGGAAGCAACCCCGACGGTGGTGCTGTTTCCCCGGCACCTCCCGCACCTGACCGCGCAACAACGGCGCAACGGCGTGTCGATCACCCTGATCCGCACGCCGTCACTCCGTGCGTATCCCACGCAAGCCAAAACCCTGAACTATTTGAACAATCTCTTAGCCAAACAAGAGGCCAGCGAACGGGGCGCCTTTGAGGGGTTGCGGTTGACCATTGACGGCCATCTTGCCGAATGTGCCATGAGCAACGTCTTTTTTCTTCAGCGTGACGTGCTGCACACCCCGTCGTTGGAGTGCGGCGTAGTGCCGGGCATCACGCGCGGGGCCATCCTTGAGGTGGCCCCAACCCTGGGCCTTCAGACACAAGAGGGCCGGTATACCCCTGACGTGCTGCACGAAGCCGATGAATGTTTCTTGACCAGTAGCGGGCTCGGCATTCTGCCGGTGGCAACCATTGACGGGAACCCCTTCCCCCGCAACCCATCGGGATCATGGGTGGACACCCTTCAACACCACTACGAACGCATGTTACGGGAACAGAGCCGAGGCCACGGGACGACGTAGAGGCGGAACGTTACCCGGCTTGCCGGCGGGTCGTTGAAGGAAAAGCAAGCGGCTCTGAAAGCCGAATCTGACTGTGGGTTTTCCAGGCCGAGCCTTTGCAACTTGGGAAATCTTCCCGGTAATGGGCACCCAAACTGTGTTCTCTTCCCAAGGCGGCTTCGGTAATACACCGCGCAACCTGAATCATGTTTTTCACTTCGAGGTCGGAGCGCGCGTGGAGAGAACCCTGAATCTGCGGGTCCCAGCGAGACAGTTGGGCCAACGCCTGTGCCAATGAATCGCCCGTCCTGACTACCCCGACCTTTTCCCACATCAGCCGCCGGAGGGAATTTCTTAATTTTTCGCCGTCGTCCAACGTGCTGACCGGACCCGTGACAACGCGCGCAGCCAGACTTTTCAGATGAGCCGGCTTAGGTCCGGCAGGAAGAGACGCCGCAGACTTGGCGGCCCGGCATCCAAACACCAACCCTTCCAACAATGAATTACTGGCCAACCGGTTCGCCCCATGGACGCCATTGCAGGCGACTTCCCCAGCGGCGAACAAGCCAGCCAGGGAGGTCTCCCCATCTATGCCGGCCTTGATGCCACCCATCACGTAATGAGCGCTCGGGGAAACCGGAATCCATTCCTCCGTGATATCAATGTCAAACCGCAGGCAAGTCCGATAAATCGTGGGAAACCGATTTCTGATGAAGGCTTTTCCCAAATGCGTGACGTCCAAATACACGTGGCGCGACCGGGAAGAGGCCATTTCCGCCCAGATTGCCCGGGCGACGCTGTCCCGCGGGGCCATTTCCGCCGCGGGATGATACCGTGACATAAACGTCTCACCTTTTCGATTGCGCAGGACCCCGCCTTCCCCTCTCATGGCTTCGGACAAGAGAAACGGGGGGCTGGAGGGAAGGTACAACGCCGTGGGATGAAATTGCACAAATTCCATGTCTTCCAAAATGGCCCCTGCCCGATACGCCATCGCCATGCCGTCACCCGTCGCGTTGTCCGTATTGGTGGTTCTGGCATAAATCTGTCCCACGCCGCCGGTCGTCAGGAGCACGCCGGCCGCCGGAAGGATTTGCACCGCTCCCGTGATTTCATTGACCACCACCGCGCCGTAACACCGGCCGTCCGCCACCAGCAGGTCTTTGGTAAAATGGCGATCAAACCATTGAATGGTCGGGCGTTGTCGGGCACGTTCCAGCAACACGCGAATCATTTCATGTCCCGTGGCGTCGCCCCGAGCCCGCAGCACCCGGTTTCGGCTATGCGCCCCCTCTCTGGCAAAAACAAATTGGCCGCCGACCTTATCGAATTCCGTGCCCCAGGCGATCAATTCCTGAATACGAGTCGGCCCTTCCTCCACCAGAACGCGCGCCGCGTCTTCACGACCGAGCTGATGCCCAGCCTTGATCGTATCGGAAAAATGCAGATTCACGTTATCTTCAGCGTTCAACGCGACGGCGACGCCACCCTGCGCGTACATGGAATTACTTTGGAAACGACTGCCTTTGGTCACGATGAGCACGCGCCCGTGCTCACACAATTCAAGTGCGGCACGCAATCCCGCGATCCCGCTCCCGATCACCAGAAAGTCGGCCTCCGGCCCCCAGTCATTCTTCATGACGGCGCGTTTCATGGAACGATGAACCTTCCCTCTCCCGTCAAGAAACCATTGCACAAATCGAAAACCTGCTCCCCGGACACTCGTCGGTCACGTCCGTCATTCCCTTGCATCACCCATGTCATTCCCTTTGTTTCCCGGCCCCTCGGGGGGCCGGGGTGAGTCCGATCCGTCATTCCCGCGCACCACCCACGTCATTCCCGACATCACCAACCATGTCATTCCCGACATCACCAACCATGTCATTCCCGACATCACCAACTATGTCATTCCCGACATTTTTAATCGGGAATCCAGAATCGGGAATCCAGAAGAACAGGCAGAGTCGCCACGGACGTGACAGTGAAGGGGGGTAGACGATGGGGACAGACAACGGCTCAGTCGTTTCTCGCTCCCGTGGTCCTTCCTTGAAAAAACCCTGGATTCCCGCCTTCGCGGGAATGACAAAGCAGTGCCGCGTCTCACGCGGCCCCGTCACTCACGCGGCCCCATCATAATGGCCTGCCCCCACAAACGCGGGGGATGAAGGGATATGATGGAACAGACGCCATGCAGTCCCCATTCGGAAAACAGCCGGACGCTTCGCGGCGCTTTACTCGGCTGAAGACATCGCCTGCCTGTCGGCCATCCCGAACGGCACGTTGCCGCTAACCTCCTCCAGCAAAACGGTCTCTGTGCCGTGCCAGATCAATATTCCGTGGCCTTGGTCCGTCACCACCTTTTCTTCGGACGACGATTGCCACTTTCCTTCCCACCGAACGTTGACCGTGGCCCGGTCGTCTCGAACGTATATTCGCTCAATGGTCATGGTTAAGGAAATCGATGAATACGCGGAAACGTCCCCTTGCACGTCACTTTGCAGACGTTGAAGACCCTCCGACGTCACCAGTAATTTTCCGAAGGCCTCTGTCTTGCGATCTTCATACGCTGAGCGCAGGGCCTCAACCGCGTTGATAATGCGCTCATATCGAGCGTGATCTTCCGGGTACTTCTGCTTGTCGGACTGACACCCCAGACCCAACACAACAAGGCCGACGGCCAGTCCCCAACCAACCCAGGAAAGAAGACATCGGGAGTGACGCATGAGCCCATTATAGCGGGAACACAAGGAAACCACAAAAACCGGGCATTGCGGGAAAAATTCCAGGCGCGAGAGGGGTGAGTGGTGAGTGTGGTCATGACAAGCTTGCCACCTGTTTATTCGACAGCGTTTCAGTATAAGATACACGCCTGAAGCAAAGTTTTGAACGCGGTATCCGCACAACGGCTCCACGTGATTCACGTCGAACCACGTTGGGCAACCGGTGACGGGGCAAAGAAACGGGACCCTTCCATGAATTCAGCAGCAGCCAGCGAACCGCGATTACCCTTGGCGCGTTATCGGTTCAGGTTCCGAACAACCCGGGCCATGCGCCTGCCGGACTATTCCGGTTCCGCTTGGCGCGGCGCATTCGGCCACAGTCTCAAAAAACTGGTCTGCGTCACCCGCGAGCCGCAATGTGAACCCTGTCTACTCTATCGCACCTGTCTCTACCCGTACATCTTTGAAACTCCACCTGATCCGGCCGTCGGCAAACTACGGAAATATACGGCTGCGCCGCACCCGTTCGTCCTGTCTCCCGGCGAGACCATGCGCGGTCCATTGACGGCGAACACCGAACACAGCTTGGCGATGACGCTGTTCGGGCACGGAAATCGCCATCTCCCCTACATGATTCACGCACTTGACCGAGCTGCTCAATGGGGCATCGGAACCCAACGAGGAACATTTGAATTACTTGAGGTGCAACAGCGCGTGCAAGAGGCATGGCGTTCAATCTACCAGCCGGGCGGAAAACTCCAGCCTCATCCTGCAGAATACCTCAACCTGCCGGATTGTCCCACGCACGTGACGATCCGGTTGCTCACACCTTTGCGCATGAAAGCCCGCGAGCACCTTGTCACGCCAGATACGTTTACGTTCAAAGCCCTGTTTACCACGGTATTGCGGCGTATTTCCCTGCTCACGGCGTTTCACACCGACGCGCCGTTGGAAACTGATTTTGCCGCGCTGACCCAGTCCGCCGAAACAATACCCGTGGCACGACATGCATTGCACTGGCATGACTGGACCCGTTATTCCAGCCGTCAGGACAGCCTGATGCAGCTTGGTGGACTATTGGGCACCGTGACGTTCGAGAGCAACGGGCTTGAGCCGTTCTGGCCCTATCTCTGGCTCGGACAATGTACCCACGCGGGCAAAAACACCAGCATGGGGCTGGGCAAGTATACAATCATCCATGAACACCGCCATGAAATTTCCTGATAGCGGAAGGGGACCAGGACCGGGAAACAAGAATCCGGCGGTGTCCACTGCAAGTCCGACGAGCATGCCCACCGGGTTTGACAAACGCATTTTGTTGTGTGTGGCCGGTTTATCACCGCAGGTGATTACCGAAACGTTCTACGTCCTGGCAACACGAGACAAATTTATCCCGACCGACGTTCATATCATCACCACGGCCGAAGGTGCCCACAGGGTGCGCCTGACCCTGCTTGAAGACGACCCGGAAGAACAGCATTTTTATCGGCTCTGCGCGGACCTTGACGTTGACCCGGTCGGCATCCGATTCGACACCGACACCATCCACCAGATACCCGCGGGTGACAAAACCTCCTCGTCTGCGCCTCACGCAGAGGCAGGGCTGGATGACATTCGCAGTCTTGCCGACAATCAAGCCGCGGCCGACACCATCACCGCCATCGTGCGCGACCTGACTGCCGACTCACAGGCAGCCATCCATGCCTCAATCGCCGGTGGCCGCAAGACCATGGGATTCTACCTGGGCTATGCCATGAGTCTGTTCGGACGCGAACAGGATCGCCTGTCTCACGTGCTGATCTCACCTCCATTCGAGTCGCATCCCCGATTCTACTACCCGCCCAAAAAACCGAAAGTGCTGCGGGACAACAACAAACGTCCCATCCACACCCGTCACGCCGAGATCACGCTGGCAGACATCCCCTTTGTACGACTACGCGGGCATCTGGAAGGCAGCATACTCGGCGAAGACACCAGTTACTCGGAAACCGTCCGTCGGGCACAACGCAACGTCGATCCTCCGAAACTCATTCTTGACCGTGAAAACAAAACGATTCAGTGCGGGGACCACTCCATGACCCTCAGCCCCAATCTTTTCGCCTTTTACGCTTGGGTTGCCCGGCGTCTGCTGGCAGACAATCCCGGCATCCACTGGACCCAGGACAACGTCAGCGAAGAATACCTGGAAGAATACGTCCGCATCGTCGGCGAGTACAGCGGGGATTATGAGAATGCGTCCAGCAGTCTAAGGCATGGCATGGAAAAGGATTTTATCGACCCGAAAGTCAGCAAAATCAACAAGCAGATTGAACACATGCTTGGCAAAGAACCAGCCCGTCCCTATCTGATCAGTACGCTCGGCATGATTCCAGAGTCGCGCTACCGTTTGAAAGGTTTAACCTTGAAAAAAGAACAGGTACGATTTCTGAAAACGTGACGAGGACGGCAAGCTTGCCGAGCGTAGAGAATAAAGGGAGTTATGATATAAAGGGAGTTGTTTGTGATAAGATTAGCGACTAAGGCAAACGCTTATTGAGAATCCTTGACATCGCATATCCACAAAAGACATCCCCCCCGGGAGCCATCGTGATGCAACAGATGAAATACCAGGTCGAATTCTTGACCCCTGCCTTCCTAGGTAACGCCGAGCAAAGCGGCCAGTGGCGCACGCCGCCCTTCAAGGCGTTGCTGCGGCAGTGGTGGCGAGTGGTCGTAACCAAGGAACATGATTACGACTACGTGAAGGTGCGAGAGGCCGAAGGCCGACTATTCGGTCATGCCCGGCTGGAAAACGATAAAGACGAAAAGGGTAGTAAAGTTTCTGGGCGATCAAGCAAGGTGCGGATACGATTGGATACATGGGACGGAGGGAACCTACAGAAGTGGGACAATGATCCGACTGTTCGTCATAAGGAGGTCAAGCCGAATGGTAGGAACATCGGTGCGCACCTCTACTTGGGTTACGGGCCACTAACTCCTAACAGAGGAACTGCTCTCACAAATGCTCCCGCCATAGACGCAGGCCAGAAAAACACGTTGCAATTGGTTTGTCCGAACGAAGAGAAAACATTGTCTTCTGTTCTACAGCTAATTCACTGGTTCGGCACCATCGGCGGACGTTCCCGAAATGGCTGGGGTTCGCTCTGTCTAAGTACGGATGAGGATACAGACTTTACCACTCTGAGCCAGACTGATCCCTTGCTCCGCCGTATTGCTCGCCCACTCACTCAATGCCTGGAATTGGAATGGCCACATGCGATTGGTCTTTCAGACGATGGCAAGCCGTTAATCTGGCAAACTAAGGAAAGCCATAGGAAGTGGCAGGATACGATGCAATGTCTGGCAAAAATCAAGATCGAGTTTCGTACGCAATTCAGGTTCAACTACGGCAATAATGGACCGTTCCAAGAACGCCATCTGCTCGCTTACCCAGTGACCAATCACAAGGTCAATGAACTCGATAAGAGTCAACGTTTGGCCAACCAATTACGTTTCAAGGTGATACAGACGAGCAACGGGCAATATCGAGGGATAGCCTACCACCTACCATGTCGCCTGCCCAAGGAGTTAGCCAAGGAGGTTGGGAACGAGTGGTCAAATACTGAACTTCAGAAGCAGGTTTGGCTATCCGTCCATAACGTTTTGGACGAACAAATGGAACGAATCTAATGCCCAATGAAGGCGAACATTTCAACCTCTGGCATACCAAGCTTGCCGCTTGGACGCATGATCCTGCGGAGAAGGCATTGGTTCTGCTGCGGGACCCTGCAGGGCACGAATGGGGCACATCTGCGGATCTCCGGGAGGTGATCTTCGGCCAGCGGAACATTCCGTCGGAATTGAGAGGTGTAGTTGAGCGAGCTGACCATTGGGCCTCTGCCGCCGATCGCCCGCAATGGCCTCGCGACGAAAAAGATGGACGTTACGTGCAGTGGGCCCAAGTTCGATTTATCGATGCCCCTGTTCTGATACATCCGCTATCAGGAGAAGACATCGAACTCGACAAACTTTCAGACATTCCCATAGAACGCATCAAGGAAGTCAGCCGGAATCATTTCCGCAACCTGATCGATAGTGAGAAAGACCCGAAGAAGATCGCGATGGCATTTTGGCGCTTCGGTCCGGTTCTGCGAGAGGCAGAGGCAGATGAAATCCGCAGTTTTTGGGGACTTCTTCCTGCAGATACACGAATACCGGATCACACGATCTGGCAGCATCTTGACCTTACCGCGGCATTTGCCACGGCTTTCTACGCCGATGCTGACAACCCTGCGCTGTTGATGGTCAGTTTCGGTCCGGTTCAGGAATTCATCGCGCAAGCGCGAACGACATCTGATCTTTGGGCCGGGTCTCACCTGCTCGCCCGCATCGCGTGGGAAGGATTGAAGGTAATCTGCACCGAATACGGTCCTGATACGGTGCTCTTCCCTCAGTTACGAGGGATACCACAGGTGGACGTCTGGCTACGTGATGAGATGAATCTTCCACCAGAATGGTTCGACAACGAAGAATGGAAAAAGGGACACACGGACTCCAATCCATTATTTGCAGCAGCGTTGCCGAACCGCTTTGTTGCTCTGGTTCCTGCCTCGGCGGCTTCAGAGTTGGCCGAGCGCATCACCGAGACTGTGCGCAATTGGATAATCAACAAAGGCAACCAGGCACTTGATCGGCTACTTAAGCGAGCACGTATTCCCGATGCTCCTACGGCACGTGACCAGATCATGGATCAATTGACCGACTTTCCCGAGGTTCACTGGACAGTCGCACCTTGGCGACCCCTGACTGGCGAAGGCAAAGGAATGCTGAATGACACCCGGCTGCGCGATGCGCTGCAAACCTTCTATCCCGAAGAAGACTCACAGGGATTTCTCGACACAAAAGTGTGGAAGTTGCTTTCCCGCAAGTTGGAGGTTGAAGGACAACGATTCTATGCCCCTAACCCTGGTGTTCTTTACCCCGCGCTTTACGATCTCCTTGATCGCTCGCAGGCCGCAGCGAAATCCGTGCGCGCGTTCCGGCAATTGCCGCAAGAGGGCTACCGGTGCTCACTGTGCGGTGAACGGGAGTGGCTCACCGATAAGCGGGAACTCCTAGACCTGCCACCGGGAAGGCGACGCGAGGAGGACAGCCTTTGGGAGAAATTACAAGGCACGAGCTGGGCACGAAAAGGGGAGCATCTTTGCGCACTCTGTACACTGAAGCGTTTGTGGCCCAACCTCTACTGCAATGCACTCGGCGAAAATCCAACTCGTTTCGTAGTATCAACTCATACGATGGCCCTCGCCACCAGCCTGGAGGGGTGGTTGGAAGGTACGAGAGATTTGCCTCAGGATGACGGCTTGCGCAGTCGGTTGAAAAAACTGGCGAATGATGGCAACAGAGTAGCACTGCCCCGCAAGCTGGCGAAGCATTTGCGAGACAACGACGATCCAAAAATTTACACCATGCTACGCGGTCTGCCGCTTTATCTTGAAGAACTCAATGAAACGTTGCAGAGCGACAAGTCTGACGACCGGAACAAAGCAGAGGAACGTACCGAAGAAATCAAGCATGAGTTGGAAACGATATTTGGTCATAAACCTGAAACCTATTACGCCCTGATTCTGATGGACGGCGACCACATGGGTGCTTGGCTGTCTGGCCAGGGTGACAAGGGTGAATCATACCGGCTACCTTTCGGAGAAACTTGGCATCCTCGGCTACGTGAGACACTCAGGCAACGTCATCCAAAAGGCGATCTTGCAGAATACCTCAACGAGAAACGACCCGTCTCACCCGCCCGTCATATCGCAATTTCGAACTCGCTCAACGGATTTGCCCTGCATATCGCCCGTTACATAATTGAGGATATTGGCAAGGGCAAGCTGATCTATGCCGGTGGTGATGACGTGCTGGCCATGGTCTCGGTGGACGATTTATTGGCAGTCATGTTCCTGTTGCGACTAGCCTATAGTGGCCTCTTCCCAACCAAACCCGAGTTCAAGCAGGAGGCAAATATTCTTACTGGCCTGTCATCCAATTCCTTCGATCTTCGCCGCGGGCACGTGAAACTCAACGATCGGCTATATCGCATGATGGGTGACCGGGCCACGGCCTCCATAGGTGCCGTGGTTGCTCACTATCAAGCCCCCCTTGGTTCCGTACTTCGTAAGCTACGTGAGGCAGAACAGCGAGCGAAGCGGGATGGCGGACGCGATGCTTTCGCCATTTCTTTGCTCAAACGTTCCGGTGGCGACACTCACCTTACATGCCCTTGGCTCACGCGGCGGTCAAACGAATCGGTGGACTGGCGGGAAGCCATGCAGCATAGCCTGAAAAAAACACCCATGGGCCAGCTTATCCGACTGCGAAATCTCTTTGCGGGCGAAACGTTTTCCCGCCGCGCTGCATACATCACTCAAGGGTGGTTGACGGATACGCCCGAATCTGCACTAAGTCCCATGCTCGGTTACCAGTTTCGCCAGCAAACCAAGAGTAGCGAAACTGACAAGAAGGAGGCCGAATCTATCGGCCAAGCAGTTGGCAAACTGGCTATCGAGGTCAATGCCCCAGCAAGCGATTCAGGGAATGAGAACGAGGATCGCAAACGAGAATCAAAGATTCGATCTTTTGTGGAGGATTTCCTCGCCATTGCTGAATTTCTTGCACGCGAGGGTAGGGTAAAGACAAGTAATCTTTCGGCGACGGGGAAATAACGTGCATCCAGTAATCAAAAATCATCGCGGCGAAATCCGAGCTTTAGCGAAACATTACGGTATCGAAAACGTTCGCGTATTCGGGTCTATGGCAAGGGGCGACGCAGACGATGCCAGCGACGTCGATCTTCTGGTGTCGCTCCCGAAGGGCAAGAGCGGGCTCGCGCTCGGCGGACTGCTCATGGACGTTCAAGATCTGTTACAACGCAAGGTGGACGTGGTAACCGAACGCTGTCTGCATCCGGCGCTCCGCGATCGGGTGTTGAATGAGGCACAACCACTATGAATCCTACTATTCAGTCGGATCGAGTCTTGCTGGCGCACATCCGTGATTGCATGGAGCGGATTCGAGAATATACAGGGAACGAACGAAGTACTTTCTTCGAGTCACAGATCGTACAGGATGCGGTCGTGCATAACCTACAAACACTGGCAGAATCAACGCAGAGGTTGAGTGATCCACTCAAGGCCACTGAGCCAAATGTTCCCTGGCGAGAAATTGCTGGCTTTCGTAACGTGCTCGTGCATGGTTATTTGGGGATCGACTTGGAAGCGATCTGGAACGTGGTCGAACATGATTTGAAAGAGTTGACCAAGGCCGTTGAACGAATGATGCGCGTAGCCGATGGAGACGTTTCTTTGTGACTACGAACCTCTTTCTTGAGCCACTTGACGTGCTCTACCTGCGTGGGAATCGTTTGTTTCAAGGTGCCGGCGCTCACGGTGAAGCACTGATGCCTCCATGGCCCTCACTCGCCGCAGGAGCGATTCGCTCACGGATGCTGGCCGATCAGGAGGTGGGGTTCGATTCGTTTGCTCGCGGTGAATCTATTAAAGACCCACGTCTCGATCATACCTTGGGCACACCTACGAAACCGGGCGCTTTCCGCATTGCCGCTTTCGTTCTTGCACGCCACAATCGACGGACCAAAAAAAATGAAAATATCGAGCCTTGTACGCCATTGCCAGTCGATGTGATCGTGACGGATGGCGAACAACTGGACGACGCTGCCTATCTGGTTCCACGCGAACTTCCGCTGAGAACCAATGGGGTTCTTTTGAAAAACCCTGTGCTTCGGACAATAGACCTGGGCAAACCGATCTCCAGCCTATGGCTGAATGGTGATGGTTGGCAGGCATACCTGGATGGCGAAAGAATTACAAGCAACCACCTGTTGCAAAGTTCCTCACTCTGGAGACTCGATCCCCGTCTTGGCATTGCACTCGGAACTAACGGAACCACCGAGCCTGGTGCCCTATATACCGCAGAGACAGTCGCACTATGTAGTGGCGTCGGGTTTCTGGTCCGCATTGAAGGCGCAGATGGCTTACTGCCGGATGCGGGACTGCTCCGTTTAGGCGGCGATGGACGCGGTTCGGCGGTGAATATTGTCAACGTTAAATGGCCACAACCCGATTGGGAACGCATTGAGCAGGAAGGAAGATTCCGTATCGTGCTTACTACACCCGGTATCTTCCCTCAAGGATGGAAATTACCTGTCTGCACAACCGAGGGATGGTGGTCAGGTTCGGAAGGAACACGAGCAAAGTTGGTTGCCGCCACAGTATCCCGCGCGACCGTAGTGAGCGGGTGGGATCTGGCCAAAAAGCGACCCAAAGCCGCCTACCGCGCAGTACCGGCAGGATCAGTCTATTGGCTTGAAAATCTTGAAGGTGCAACGGAAGACCTTCGCAGGATCGCAGACGAAGGATTATGGACCTGCATGACAGAAAACGACATCGACCTGAGCCGTCGTGCTGAAGGATTTAACAACGTTCAGATCGCGGCCTGGCCGCGAATGGAAAGCTAATGAGGTAGCGAATCATGTATCAGGAACAGAGAGCACTCTTTTTGTATTGTGTGAGTCCCATTCACATGGGCGCCGGCACGGCCATAGGACTGATCGACAATCCAATACAACGAGAACGGCATACCGAACACCCCCTGTTTGCCGGTTCTGGTCTGAAAGGAGCCGTTCGGCATCATTTTCTTACAGATGGCTGGGAGGAAGAATTGCTTGACCGCATTTTCGGCCCGGAAAATTCTGAGTATGCCGGTGCAATCAGTTTTGGCGACGCCCAGTTAGTCGCCTTTCCTGTACGCTGCACTAAACGCGCCTATGTCTATGCCACATCACCAACCGCATTGGCTCGTACTCACAGGCAACTCGAACTCTTGCATACCGTCCCCAATTGGACAATACCGGAAATTCAGGAAGGAAATTGCGGAATCGTGCAAGGTTCGAAACTCGCCGAAGGCAGCAACAACAGGTTAAATTTGGAAGTATTCCAATATTCCGCAACCGAGAACCAAGAACTCAAGAAGGTCGCCGAGTGGCTTGAAAACCATGCGTTGCCACGAAGCAATGCCTATAACTTCTTCCGCAACAAACTCAAGACAGATCTCGTGTTGCTGCCGGATGAAGATTTTACTCATTTCGTCAAGAACGCTACCATGGTCGAGCCTCACGTGCGCATCAACAATGAGACGGGCACTGCCGATAGCGGAGGCCTTTTTTATACTGAGAATCTCCCGCCAGAGTCGTTACTTCTTGCTCCTCTTATGGCTTCGGTTGAGCGGAAGGCTTATAACAAAGCAATGTCCGCCCAGGAAGTGGTAAAGAACCTGCTCAATGGAGTCGATGGTCAGAAGGGCCTGAACGATCTCTGCTTGCAGATAGGCGGCGATGCCACAGTAGGCAGGGGGCAGATTGTTATTTCGCCAGTGAAAGTTGAGGAGATCAAGAATGCAGACACTTGAACAACAACGCGCCGCCTACGCTTGGAAACAAGTTCAACACTGCGGCAAGGACTATACCAATCTTGCCAAAGGTGCTCCGGCTCTCATCATGGCCAACGGTCTGATGCAGAGTCTGGCCTTCTATGAGTCCAAGGGCCAGGACCACCAAAAGCTTAACAAGCATATCCTCGGTTGGTTGTCTAAACAGAAACTGGTTGAGAGTGAAAAATTCAAGGATGCAATGGAGTGTCTATATGACACTTCCCCAGCCAAGTATCGCCATGCGACACAGGAAGCACTGGAACTTCTGAAATGGGTGCGGCAATTTGCCCCTGCAGTTACTAAGGTCAATACGTCTGACATGGCAAATTCATGAAGAATAAAACCATGGCCATAGCCGCTGTACCTGAATATCTCCAAAAAAGTGATTTCAGCGATTGTCCGCCGGGGCACTGCTTTACCCTTTATGGCGCATTCTGGACACGCGAAGACTGGAAGCGGGTAAAGGATATCAAACAGCACCTAGGGTCGGTTTCCAGGGAATTTCCCTCGGAGATCAATAAGCTTCGTGATGGACTAATCAAGCGCCAATTCCATCTCGTGGAAGCGTCTAATAAGACCGTCAAAACCTTTCTGGCCAAGTCTGTTTCGCCTTTCTTGACTGGCACAGGGATTGAGCATCCGCTGGAAAACGGGATGGCGTTTTTGAATCCCTATGGCCTACCCTACCTGCCCGGTTCCAGTGTCAAGGGTGCCTTGCGCCGAGCAGCAGAGGAACTGGCCGGGTTCACGCCTGACATAAGGTGGGGCGACAGCCGTGGTTGGACTGAAGAAGCGGTTGTTACTTTGTTTGGAAAAGAACCGCCGCCAGGATCGGACGAAGCTGAACGCGGCGCACTGACATTCTGGGACGTATTCCCCCAATGCTCAAAGCTGAATGTCGATATTATGAATCCTCATTACGGTGAATATTACCAGGGACAGACAGCGCCCCACGACGCCGGCAACCCCGGGCCGATTTACTTTCTGGTTGTACCTGAAAAAAGTGATTTTGCCTTCCATGTGCAGTGCAATCTACATCGCCTGAAGGATAACGCCAGTCTCAAGGAACAATGGCCGAAACTCATCGGGAGTGCGTTTGATCATGCGTTCGAATGGCTCGGCTTCGGCGCGAAGACAGCGGTCGGCTATGGAGTAATGAAACGATCTGATTCGATACGGACACCAAAAGAATGTTGCGAATGGGTCGATGAAACAATCCAACGATTGGTCAAAGAACACAATGCGAAAGAAGATGATACGCTGCGAGGTCAGAGACTGGCAGAATCTTGGCAAGCCATTGGAGACCCTGACCTGAAACGGGCGGCTTTAGTGGATATCCAAGCACGCTGGCAGGAAAAGGGCTGGTGGGATAAGCCACCGAGCAAGTCAACTAAAAAAGTGTTGCAAATTTACAAAAAAGAAGATCAATGAAGGCAATAACGGCACCGAGATGACGGAAGAAAAAGAACGCTGGCACTATCGGTTCGATAATTTCAAGAGGGCGTATTTGTTGCTACGAGAAGCAGTAGAGAGTCATCAACGTGGTCAGTTAAATCAATTAGCGAAAGAGGGGATGATTCAACGATTCGAGTATTGTACGGAATTAGCTTGGAAAACGATCAAGGATTATTTGGAAAGCCAGAACGTGGTCTTTGAGCAAATCACGCCCAGGGCCGTTGTAAAAGAGGCTGTTGCTGCGAAACTTGTCTCGAATGGAGAAGATTGGATGAGCGCGTTGGACGCACGCAATAAAATGAGTCACACGTATGATTTGAAGCAATTCGACGCCGTGATTGAAAAAATAGAAGCAACGTATCTCAACTGTTTTGGTGAGTTACATGAAAAATTGTCCAGGCTCTGTTGACGTTCTGAAACTTCACGTCGTTACTCCCGCGAAAACAGGGGTTCAGCCTGGGTTAATACCCGGTTGATACCAAAAGACGCTGGATTCCCGCCTTCGCGGGAATGACAGTCTGGGGGGCGGGTATGAAGTTCTAGGGGGCGGGCATGAAGTTCTAGGGGGCGGGCTGAAGTTCTAGGGGGTGGGCTGAAGTTCTGGGGGGCGGGCTGAAGTTCTGGGGGGTGGGAATGACAGTCTGGGGCTACGGCTGAGAGAGGCGCCGGTGATGATTGATCACGGACTGAACGAGGATCAGTTACGGGTAATCAAGGAGACCCTTGAGAACTTCGCGCCTGCGGTTGAGTCCGTCTCGGTGTTTGGCTCCAGGGCAACGGGGACGTACAAGAGTTATTCCGATATCGATCTGGTGCTCTACGGCGACATCAATGAAGAGACCATTGACAGTCTATGGACCTGTTTTTCTGAAAGCCGTTTGCCGTATAAGGTGGACGTAACGGCCTATAACCTTGTGACGCATCTACCGTTGAAAGAGCATATCGATCGTGTTGCCAAGCCGTTGGTCTTCGAATAGCCGCGAAGGAATTTTTATGACGGTGCCTGGCTGCTTCTGATGCAGACGTCCCGCCGCATGTCCTCCTGATATGAGCACGATTTTCGTTACTCGTCATCCTGGCGCGAGAGCTTGGGCAGAGCAGGAAGGGGTTTCCGTGGATACGATGATTGAGCATCTGGAACTTTCAGCAGTTGTTCCCGGTGATGCGATACTGGGCACACTGCCCGTTCACGTGGCAGCAGCGGTTTGCGAGCGCGGCGCACGGTATTTTCACTTATCCATGGACCTACCGGCCACGCGCCGCGGCACGGAGTTAAGCGCGGAAGACATGCGGGCGTTCGGGGCACGGCTGGAAGAATACGTGATAACGAGGCTTGTCACTGGAAGTTCCGTCTAGAGTTTGCATTCGCAAGACTTCACCGCTTCCTCTCCTTCATAATGCAAGAATCAAATGACGGATCCCTGACTTTTGCCAATTACAACTACTCTGGATTCCCGCCTTCGCGGGAATGACTTGCAGTGCGGCATCGCGTTGTTGCGGTGTCAGTCTGGATTCCCGCGTGCGCGGGAATGACAGTTTTGCAAAAGGCTCAAAATAACAGAAAAATTTTGTACCGGCTTCATAACTTAATGCAAGGCTTTATCAAGGACCTCTAACGTCAACACACCACGTTCAAGGCGTCCATACATCCTTTTGGCATCCTGGTCGGCCCAAGCGTCACACTCATGCGTATAGTTTTTGACCCTACCCCTCACCGGTTTGAAGTCCAGGGACGCCGGATTGTCTCCGCACTCAAGATAACGCGCAAGTTGATCGATACGCTTGTTCACGTGCCCCATACGGTCGGAGGAAAGCGGGTTAACACTTTCAGCAAACCTTTCACCGTAGACGATTTTTTCACTGGGAGAAGGCCAAAGTTCTTTCTGATATATCTCTTTATGCGTCCGCTCCCAGACTAAATCTCCCCACGGCGACAAACTGACGTTATCGTCAAAACAAAGCAATAAAGTTTCTGGAATATTATCAAGCGGACACGGTTCATCAAGACCAAGACCATTTGCCAAACGCCTGAAGACGCGAAGATGTCGGCGTACTACGTCGTCGATATCCAGCTTGATGGGCAACCGTGGTAGACGCAACAATTCGTTACCGGATTCAAAGACGTAGATCGCTTCATCAGCATAAAACGTCGCCAGCGTTTGCAGAAACCCCTGAATGCTCTTAAAGCCCCCAGTGAGATTGAAAACGACGTGATAGTTTTCCTGACAAGGAACGATCGTCTCTTCACACCATTTCACCAAATCAGACAACGCGCTTTGAAAGGTGAGAAGGTCCTCCGTCCGCAGATCCTTCGGCTGGCAAAGTTGTACGAAGGAAGGACCAAGGCGTTCCAGCGTTTCTTTTATGAGTTCCCCCGTTTTTCTTCCCAGCCACGTATCCGTACACAGCAACCAATGTTGGTGGTTTGCCGCCTTATCGAATTGGCCATGATACAGTTTGTACAGCGCGTTCAGTTCTGCCGACAGGGGTGGCAGGTCGCGGACGTCGGCTTCTTGTAATTTCGATTGTGTACGGCGAATCAGGGTGTGCAGGCTGTTGAGGTCCTCCTGGCTTATCGCTTGTTCGTTCGGAACGTTGGCGTGACGAGTGATTAACTCCCGTTCGTCGTCGTCTGCCTGATTCGTGAGCAGACTCGTTCCAGAGAGTGACAGCACAAAATACGGTTTCATAGGATCCTCTCCACCTTCGACGTGCCGTCGTTGGTTTTTTCTATACTCTCACTGCCAACGGATGCCCGATGATGTGACGGTCAACGGTCAGAAGTTTGAGCCCTTCTTCCTGGGCTTGAACGAGCAGGATTTCGTCGAATGGATCTTTGTGGGCGACAGGAGTTTTCAGAGACCGAGCCGCGTGACTCGGAGTCATCGGCAGGAAGATGACACCATGATCTTCAAGTACGTTGATCACAACGTTGGGGTCGAAGACATTCTTTCGTCTGCCCGATGGGTCCTGGCTGTGGAACTTCAACCTCATCTCCCAAATCGATACGGCGCTGACGTAGAGTTGTATCGCCTGATTTGTGAGGATTACTCGCTCAGACTCAGAGAAACTGGCGGGATGCGTCATCAATCGATAGATGTAGGACGTGTCAAGGAGAATCCGCATGGGGCCGGAGACCGTCTATTTCATCCCGAGAACCTTACGGCTGAACGACGGATCATCAAATTCTTCAGGCCATCCCGTATGGTCGTCTTTCATACCAAGACGACGACGGGCTTCGTCCAGTTTGTCGAAATCAATCCCGCCACGTTTGCGGAAGCGCACGAGTTCCACCGCCGGCGCTCCATGTTTCGTGATCACAACACGTTCACCGCCTTGGGCAGCGGCGACAAGTTCGGAAAGACGCGCTTTTGCCTGACTCAGGGCAAATTCCATACACACCTCCTGATGAGTCAACTATTATAATTTTCAGCTAATATTCCTGCAAGAATTTCACGCGGTCTCCTTATTGAGACCTTTGCAAACATGGAAATTCCTTCGGCGGCATGAGATGCCGCCCCTACGGCTCTCACCACTTGCCCTTGGCTTCCCGCATACGCGGGAATGCCTTCCGACCTGTCGGGCCGCGTCTCACGCGGCCTCTGGCTTCCCGCCGACGTCTTCGCCCACGGCAAGCTTGCCATCCCTGCACGGCACGTTCCGACGTGGTTCACTGATCGGTATGAATCGCCGACCGTACCTTGCCGCGTATGACATCAGCAGTCCTCGTCGCCTGCGGGCCGCGCTCTATTTGCTAAAAGAGTTTGCCAGCGGATGCCAGAAATCCGTGTTTGAGTGTTTTCTGACCGATGGGGAACGTCGCGAGCTGGTCAAGACCATGAGCAAGATCATCAATCCGGCTGAGGATCGGTTTCTGCTTCTGCCGCTGGCCGCTGCGGATGAGATCAAGACGTTGGGGAAGGGTGTCGCACCCGTGGATCACTCCTACTTTTACATAGGCTGAACCCGATGCTGACCGTATTCATTGATCGCAAAGACCTGCAACTCGAACTGGACGGCAAACGACTGCTGGTCCGGCGGCCCGATGCAGGACCACAAGGGCTGCCGCTCACGATGCTGGATCGATTGGTCATCCACAGTCAGGTGACGTTGGACAGCCGCCTGCTGGGCACGCTGGGGCAGCATGGCATCGGCGTCACCATCATGCACGGGCGTACCGGACAGCGACAGATCCAACTGTTGTGTCCGGGGCATAATGATGCCCGACGCCGACTGGCCCAGTATCAGCTCTGGCATGATGCCACTCGACGCCTGAAGTGGAGCCGACAATTGGTACAGGCAAAAATCGCGGCACTCCACAAATTCTTACAGTCCGCGCTGGTACGCAGACCTGATCTTCGCTATCCGCTCAGTAAGGCGATAACCGGGCTGGCTTCTCTTGGGCCGTCCATGAACAAGGCCCTGAACATAGACGTGGTGCGCGGTCTGGAGGGTTCAGCCGCGGCCATGTACTTTGCCGGATTTCAGCACCTGTTTGCCGACAGTCTGGACTTCACCGGCCGGAACCGTCGTCCGCCGCGCGACCCGGTGAACGCCTGTCTGTCGCTGGTCTATACCCTGATCCACAATGAGGCGGTACGCGCTTGTCACGGGGCGGGGCTTGATCCGCTGCTGGGGTTTTACCATGAGCCGGCCTACGGCCGCCAATCCCTGGCCTGTGACGTGATAGAGCCGTTACGTCCGCGGGTTGATCGCTGGGTCTGGCGTTTATTTCGCAAACGCCTGTTGAGCGCGGACCACTTCAGCCGCGACGGACAACGCTGCCTGCTCAACAAAAGCGGTCGTCGGACGTTTTTTGAACAGTACGAAGCGGAAGCGGGGCCGTGGCGACGGTATCTGCGTCTGCACGGCTATCAGATGGCACACGCCCTGCTGGATGCGGCCCCTGAATTACCGGAGGCCGATGACCCATGAAGCCCTGTTACATTCATGGTCGAGAAGGGATGCAGATCAACCTGGATGGTCCGGCCTTGAGCATTGCCGGGTCACCGGCCTGCGAGACGGCGGCGCTCCTCGCTTGCGCGGAGCGTGGAATCACCGTCACCTTTTTACGGCACGACGGCGCAATCCGGGCGCACGTGTTTGGTTGCAGCCCGACAAGCCACGACCTGTTTGCCCATTTGCGAGATCTGTTGGATCGCCCCGACTGGCCGGATCGATATCAGATTTGGCTCAATGCAGCCGCCAGCCGTGCGCGCCGGGCACTGTGCCGCCAATTGCGCGTACCACCGGACACGCTGTCGCTCAAGCAAATCTGCACGACGCTGGATCACCACGTGGAACAATTTGTGAAGACGGACCAGCGGCATCATCTGCAACGACGCTTGCGCGGGTTGTGCCGCAGTCTCGTCAACGAGGTCTTACAGCAAGCAGGACTGAATGCCGAACGCAGCCGCTACATTGAGCCACGGCTGAACGTGCCCCGTGATTTTGCCCGTTTATTATCGCTGTCCTTGCAACTGCCCCTGATTGAATGGTTACGCCGGCAGCCGAAACACCAACGTATCGATGATCGTGACGTGGTGGCACTCTTTGAGCACCACAGTCACCGGTTGGCACGGATCGCACGCACGCTGACCAGCCGTCTGCACGGCTTTCTGGTGGATCTGATATGAGTCAGCGTCTCTATCTTGTTGCGTACGATATTGCCGATCCCAAGCGACTGGGACGAGTGGCCAGATATCTCTGCCAGCACGCTTGTCGGGTCCAGTATTCCGTCTTCGCTGCCCCGCTGAGCCAATCCCAACTCCATCACGTATTTTCTAAGCTTGAGAGCATGATTGATCCAAAACACGATGACGTGCGAGCGTATCCATTGCCCGCCGTCGGTGACGTGACCCTGCTGGGGCAACAGTTTTTTGCTGCCAACACGTTACTGGTAAAAAACGGGCAAAGCCGATTGGAACTGGTCCAATCCCCTGCCGACCGTGACGCCTTATCGGAACAGCAAAACCTCTTCCCCGCCCCCGAGAAGGCCCACGAGCCCACCAACGACACAACGCTGTCGGATGAGGCTGACAATTGTCTGAAAAAATCATATACTTCCGGTTCCGATTCGTTTGTCTCGTTTGCGTAAATCACCCCGACGTTATCATGGAGATCATGTTCCTCTTGCAGCTCTGGACATTTTCTGCAACCCCCTTTGTAGATCATTGGAAAAAAAGACTTTTTTACGAGGAGGACTCTGAAATGAAGACCTGACGAAGAAGGGATTAAGACTATTTTGCCCCTAATAACAATCATCTCCCTATTCCCTCTGAAATGAAGACCTGACGAAGAAGGGATTAAGACCCTGGACATCCGTATCGAGTGAAGAAATCGCGAGTTGCTCTGAAATGAAGACCTGACGAAGAAGGGATTAAGACATTGCCTTATTAAAATCTTTGAGTGCGAGTTCACTCTGAAATGAAGACCTGACGAAGAAGGGATTAAGACCTGAGTAAAAAGGATAAACTCCGCGGTCAAAAATTCTCTGAAATGAAGACCTGACGAAGAAGGGATTAAGACTCCGGTGGTTGCGCTCGATGTCAAACCCCATACTCACTCTGAAATGAAGACCTGACGAAGAAGGGATTAAGACCTGGCCGGCCGTGATCCGGCGTGCGTCAGCCATCGGCTCTGAAATGAAGACCTGACGAAGAAGGGATTAAGACGATCCAAGGGAATGCTCGATTGATAGCAATCGCATCCCTCTGAAATGAAGACCTGACGAAGAAGGGATTAAGACTCTCAGATTTGGTCAAGACACTCATTACAACCTCTCTGAAATGAAGACCTGACGAAGAAGGGATTAAGACGCTGCAGATGTGATCATACTCTTCAATCGTGATGCTCTGAAATGAAGACCTGACGAAGAAGGGATTAAGACATCTAAGAGTGTGCTCGATTGACAATAACCGAACCCCTCTGAAATGAAGACCTGACGAAGAAGGGATTAAGACCTTTCTCTGGATCTGAATCAAAGGGAAAGGGGCTCTGAAATGAAGACCTGACGAAGAAGGGATTAAGACCGTGAGCCGGGGGCCCGTGGTCAGTGGCCGGGGGTCAGTGAAGAGTGCCCTTCATGTCATGCCCGACATCTCCCCTCCTGTCATTCCCGACATCTTTCATCGGGAATCCATCTTCACATCGGGGAGCCATCGGGCATCCATCCTCAGTCCCTAGCCCATGGCCGAGAAAGAAAGGAGCCCACACCATGACACGACCACGATTCTGTCGCGCCTTCCTCATCCTCCTCATCCTGGAGATCGTCATGGTTGCGATGATCACCGGATGCGGCGGCAACTTCAGCGAGGGGCTCAGTCAAGCCGGGGATGACGCCGTGGAGGCGCTGACGCCGACGTGGGGCGAGCCGGAGCCTGAGTCCGTGACCACCCCGCGCACCGAGCCGGCCGAGCCGGCGGGGCAGTGCGACCCGGACGCGGACACGCGTCCGGGGGGCAACGGGCGCTGTCACGAGACCGACCTGGAAGGCGACCCGGACCGGGCGTTTCGCGACGAACGCACCGCCATGGAATCCAGGCGCTACTTCCCCGTGCCGAGCGGGATCCCGGAGTGGGCTGAATTCCGCGAGGACGAGTAACGCACGCACCACCGCGACCATGCGCAACAGGAGGCGCATAATGACCGAATTTCGACCGCGGCCCCGGCCGACGGGGCAGACCCCGCCACCCCACCGACTCCATCGACTCCTCAGGACCCTGCTGTATGACCTGCTGACCTACGGCCGCCCCATCCCGCCGTGCGGCGTCCCTGACACCGATCAGCGAGATCTGCGATGAGCCAGATCCCAGCCGCACAGGTCCTCTGGCGTGCCGTACGAAGAGGCCTCACCTATCTGATCGTCGGCGAAGAAGCCCGAGCGATCACACGGGACCTCACGCGGCACGGCCGCATCACCTTCAAGCCCCACACGGCCGGCCAATTTTCTCCGGGGAAGATCGTCGTCACCAAGCCGGGCCTGAGACGGCGAGAGCCGCCCGACTGGAAAGCCGTTGACCTGGACATCGAGAGGCTGCTCTGAAATGAAGACCTGACGAAGAAGGGATTAAGACATATGTCGCGTTTGCTTATTGTCACAGTCGGCACGTCTCTGCTTACCAACCGCGATGATCGCCCATGGGCAGGATGGTATGGACGAGGCGATGACGCGCTGCCCGATGCAGCAGATGTAGAGACTTGGTTAGACCGGACAGACCCGGTTAAAGCCAGTGCCGAAACGAATACCTTACAGGCCATTGGCGTCCAAGATTCAGATCATCTGCTCTTTTTGCACTCCGATACGCCGGAGGGACGTTTCTGCTCGGAGCGGTTGCAACACTTCTACGCCAATGGGGTGAAGTGTCGAGACGTGGCTGGGCGTTCGCTAACCGCTTTGGGATATGCTCACGCCAGTTTTTCGCAAAAGGGATTGAAAGTCTTGGTGCAAGAGGCGATCAAAGCCGTCAATCAAGCACGTGAACAAGCCCTAGATCCCGTGTTTTGTGCCACGGGTGGATTCAAAGCTGAAATTGCCTTTCTCAATTTGTTGGGTGCCTTGCTCGAAGTCGAGGTGTATTACATTCACGAAAAATTTCGAGAAATCGTTCGCTTACCTCGCTTGCCCTTGGATTGGAATACGGAATGGGTGCTACAACGCCAAGATTTTTTTGTATGGATTGATGAAGAGCCGCGTCAGAGTACGGAGGTGGAGAATCGGTTAAAGGCAGATCCGGAACTTCGACCGCTTATCGAAGATGCCGGAGACAGTTGTTCATACCTCAATGCCGCAGGCGACTTGCTGTTTCGCGTCGCCAGAGAGTTTGGCCCCCGTGCAACTTGGCCGGCTGCAGTGGCGAGTCCACCAGACAAAAAGAACGGCCTCTCCAATGTGGAACATCACCGTCCACAAGGTTGGCAGAATTTCGTCTTTCGCCTTTGTCAAATCGATTGCGTAAGCCGAGTTTCTTATGATGAGTCCGCTTATGGTGGTGAAAAAGTCAAGATCCTCAACAGTACTAAAGGCGACATCGCGGTACGATGTGGCCCAACGGACAATGAGTTACCCTTGCGCGTGGAGACCTCTGCTCGCGGGGATGCCCAAACGGAATTGGTTAAGAAGTACATCGCGCAGCATATTGTAAAGACCTGACGGAGAAGGGGTTAGTACCTCTACATAATGGAAATCTTGCTCTCCATCCTTGCCTCGTTAGTTGCTGCCAACCTTGTCGTTGCCGTTTTTTCTCTGATCCGAAGGGGGAAGTTGGATTCGGACAAAACCGAGATCATTCTGCGCGAAGAGTTTCGCGTCTCGCGTGAGGAAAGTTCCAATCAATCGCGCGAGTTGCGCACAGAAGTTCTTAACATGCAGACCCAATTGGGCAGCGAGCAAGAAAAACGGCTGGACAAGTTGACCGACGTCATTGGCAAGTCTGGAGAAACTATCCGCGAGCAAATCGAAAAACTCATCAAGCAAGCGGAAAATTCTTTGAAGGACATTCGGGCGTCCAACGAGGAGCGGTTTGAAAAAATCCGGGCTTCGGTCAACGGACAAATCCAAGAAATGATGGAGAAGGAAGAGAAAAAACTCGGAGAGGTAGTCCAGTCTCTGGATAAACTTTCTCGATCCAACCGCGACGATCTGGAAAAAGCCAGAAAGACCTTGGAAGAAAATAGAAAGACTTTGGAGACGCAGTTTCAGCACATTCAGGAAAGCAACGAGAAGAAGCTTGACGAAATGCGGAAAACTGTTGACGAGAAACTGCAAAGCACATTGGAAAAGCGGTTGGGCGAATCCTTCAAGCTGGTCAGCGAGCGTCTGGAAGCGGTGCATAAAGGGATCGGCGAGATGCAAGAACTGGCCACCGGCGTCGGCGACCTCAAGCGGGTGTTGTCCAACGTCAAAACCCGCGGCACATGGGGCGAAGTGCAACTCGGCGCCCTGCTGGAGCAAATCCTTACACCCAACCAATATGCTGTCAACATCCGCCCGCGACCGGATTCCAATGAAACCGTTGAGTATGCCATTCGGCTGCCCGGCGCGAACGATGGCGACAACCATCCGGTCTGGTTGCCAATCGACGCAAAATTCCTCACGGCAGATTACGAACGGTTGCAAGATGCCGCTGAATCCGGTGATGCCGAAAAAGTCAAACATGCGTCCAACGCGCTGATGAAGGCCATTGAATCCTCAGCCGCCGACATTCGCACAAAATACGTCTCGCCGCCGCACACTACGAATTTTGCGATTCTGTTTTTGCCGACCGAAGGTTTGTATGCCGAAATCGTCCGCCGGCCAGAAACATTGGAGCGACTTCAATCCACGCATCGGGTGGTGCCCGCCGGCCCGACCACGCTGGCCGCCATACTGAACAGCCTCCAAATGGGCTTCCGCACACTCGCCATTGAAAAACGATCCAGCGAAGTGTGGGAGGTGCTGTCGGCAGTCAAAACCGAGTTCGGCAAGTTCGGCATTGAGTTGGAGAAAGTGAAGAAGCATCTCGACACTGCGTCAAAATCCATTGACCAGACCGGCACACGCTCCCGCGCCATTGAACGAAAACTCAAGACGGTCGAACAACTTCCTGCAGGCGAAGATGCCGGCGCTTTGCTGGGACTGGCGAAGACAAAAGGCGAGGCATCCGATGAGTGACTTTTCCGTCTCCATTGAACTGCCCCTGATTTTGCGATCCCCTTTTTGAGCAGATGAGCGATAGGCTTGTTTTTGAGAGAAAATTGACACAGGGCCTTCGGCGGTGATTCCGAAAGCGTCACTTTTTTGGCGATTGGCGTCGGCTTGATGGTCGGCGTCGTTATGACGGCAGCTAACGTTTACCTAGGACTGTACGCCGGGATGACTATTTTGGCTTCTATTCCGGCAGCGGTGATTGGGTGATTGTGAGTGCGGTGTTTCGAGGTATTTTGAGACGGCAGGACATACTCGAACGCAACCTCGTGCAGACCATTGCCAGCACTAGCGAATCGGTCGCCAGCGGCATCATCTTCACACTCCGAGCCCTCTTACTGGTCAGCGCGTGGCAAGACTTTCGCTTCCGGCCGACGACCTCGATCTCCGTTGCCGGCGGCCTCTGTTGGAAATGAAGACCGGACTGACGAAGAAGATCTCTCCCTAGGCGGCATAAGATGCCGCCCTACTTTAGCGGAGGTTCGACATGAGACATTGGAGTCTTAGCGAAGGTTTATCAAATTCTCACTCCATTCCGGGTGGGTGTTCCATTGCGGCCTGCCTGTTGTTTGTTATTTTGGGTGGCAGTCAGGACATTTTCGCTCATTCTGGTGGGACAAACAAGCAGGGGTGTCATAACGATAAGGAGAAAGGTGAATGCCATTGTCACAGGGATGAACAGGGCAGAAAATTGAGTCCGCCAGTTATTTCCCAAAATAAATGTGGAAAACTTTCGTCGGGGCTAGATTCTCCTCCACCTCATGAGGCAGATTTTGTGGCGAAATTCTGTCTTGCGCGTAAGGGACGACTTGAGGTTCCGGTGAAACGCGGAAGGGTAGACTGCCTGACCAAAACACATGCGATAGAAGGCGATTTTGCTCCGAAATGGGAGGAGGCTTTTAAGCAAGCTCAGCACTATGCCATAGAGACCGACAAGGAAGCTGGGATTCTTCTGATTCTGGAAAATGAGAATGATGCTCTCTACATCGAAAAACTTTGCAAGCAGATAGCGGAGGAACGAGTTTCTATTGACGTCTTTGCCATCGGCATTGGCTATGCTGAGAGAGGAGAGTCTGTTCCCTGTCCCGGCCTTTCTGGAGATGGAGGAACCGTTCTGGAGATACAAGCCTGAGTTCGTTGTTTCTGACCCGGGTTCATCGGCGTTGGGTTCTGGGGCTTGGGGAGAACGAGTTGTCTCCATCCGGAGTTCGTCCAACTTTTCATTCAGTTTTTCAACGACCTGTTACCGGGGTTCCCAGTCTCCGGCGAGGATGACTACCGCCCCGTTCCGCATCCCTTCTTTCACTTTGACTACCTTTCTGGTTGAGATTCTTCGCTTCGCCCTTCGAGGCTCAGGGCAAGCTCAGAATGACAATAGGGGGTTGGAATGACAATGTGGGGTTGGCCACGGCGTCGGATGCAGGCCAACGGACGGTATCGTTCTCTCCTGCGGATGCAGGCTGAACGACTGGGATCCCGTTGGGGATGAAGGCATGGATTCCCGATGACTGATCCCCGATAAAGGATGTCGGGGACAAGCGTCGGGAATGACAGGTTTTTCTGAAATGAAGACCGGATGGAGAAGGAAGTCTGACGCCTCCATGGCTGATGATTTTTCCGGAATGATTGGCTCTGTCACCCTGAGCAACGCGAAGGGTCTGCTTTTCGGAGCCTCGTGGGGGGCGGAGATTCTTCGCTTCGCCCTTCGAGGCTCAGGGCAAGCTCAGAATGACAATAGGGGGTTGGAGTGACAATATGGAATTGGAAGGACCATGTGGGGTCGGAATGACAACGTGGGGTTGGTCACGGCGTTGGATGCAGGACAATGGCCGGCATTGTTCTCTCCTGCGGATGCAGGCTGAACGACTGGGAACTCGTTTGGGATCAAGGTATGGATTCCCGATGACTGATCCCCGATAAAGGATGTCGGGGACAAGCGTCGGGAATGACGGTTTTTCTGAAATGAATGCCTGACGAAGAAGGGATGAAGACGTTACAAGACTCATCAACAACAAGAGAAGCACGGGTACAACAGCTATTGCGCACGTTAGACCATTCTTGAAAGAATGGAGCGTGTATCATTGGCATGATGGAATCTGAGTGCCACGCAAAGAAAGGAGACACCCCATGCGACAAAAACTTACATACTTGCTTGCAGGTTTCATTCTTGGGAGCACAGTTGTTTATGGTGAAGCTCTCTTCCCATTACCACCTATGCACAACGACAATGACTCTGCGCATATCAGAGCCATGAAGCAAAGCTGGTATGACAAGGCAGTTGCTGACTATATGATCGAGAAGTCTCGACAACCCTGCGACTGACACGTTGTGTTGCACAAATTGTCCTGATCGGGACGAATGATGCGCGTTCATGGATGCCCTTCATGCTCGTGATGGTGAAGGGGTTGGAAATGAAGACCTGACGAAGAAGGGATGAGTACCCTTAAACAAGACGTAAACGCCTGTTTACCGCTCTTACCGATTTTTGAAGGTTCTCAAAAACCCGCGGATTCGTCGAGATTCGCCGGAAGGCGCGACACCATCAGTTTGAGGGATACGTGGATGGGAAACGGCGCGTGGTAACGGGTGTTTACAATAAGCTCGGGGAAGATATGCAGCCTCGAAACTTCGCTTCAATGATCAGGCAATCAGGATTATCCAAAAAGTTGTTTGACTGAACGGTATTGTCCTTCCGCATTCCCTCATCCCTCCTCAGTGACACCATTCACCTGGAACTCACAACATGTTATCGATTCCCTGACGGAGAAGGGATGAAGATTTGGATTCCCGATGACTGATCCCCGATAAAGGATGTCGGGGACAAGCGTCGGGAATGACAGGTTTTTCTGAAATGAAAACCGGACGGAGAAGGGAGGAAGACGCCCCCATGGCCGATGATCTTTCGGCAATGATTGGCTCTGTCACCCTGAGCAACGCGAAGGGTCTGCTTTTCGGAGCCGCGTGGGCGGGGGCATGGTGCAGGAGATTCTTCGCTTCGCTCAGAATGACAATATGGGGTTGGAGTGACCATGTGGAATTGGAAGTACCAGGTGGGGTTGGCCACGGCGCTGGATGCAGGCCAACGGCCGGCATCGTTCTCTCCTGCGGATGCAGGCCGAACGACTGGGAGCCGTATTTGGGATGACCGGACGGAGAAGGGAGGAAGACTGAGGCAGGAAGGCTAAACCCTAGGTTAGAAAAGCTATGATGATGGTGGTGGTGAGGGTGGCTATGGCCGCAACGATGCTGATTATCACGACTATTGCTCTCTCGATCTTGCTGTCTAATTTCTCAATCTTACTGTCTAATTTCTCGATCCTGCTATCTAATTTTTCGATCCTGCTGTCTATCTTGTCGTTTATTTTGCTGGTTATCGTGGCTTCGAGGTCCTTCAGTTCTTGCTTCAAGTCTTGCTTGGTGACAAGCGTGGTTTCCATCAACCGAAGTTGAGACGTGGCCAAGACTTCGGCTTGCTGCTTCGGCATTCCAGCGTTGATAAGGTTGGTGATAAACTCGTGGGTGTCAAAAACGGTGGTGCCCATTGATCGTTCTCCTGCGGCCGTCTCTCTTTCTGCTCTTTTACTCCAGTTCGACGGCTGCGGGATGAGGCCACCACGGTTTCCCGTGGTGGATTCCGCGCATGTGGGTTCATGATAGCCTTCGTGTGCCATTGGGTCAATCATCTGATCGAATGCCGGTTTTTTGCCCTATACCAACCAGCGTGGATGACGGAGTCTCTGAGCACGACTGCAAAGACGCGCGATCCGTCCCCTGAGACGCGGACTAGGTTTGCAATGAAAAGGCCTGACGAAGAAGGGATTGGTATCTCGCATATTCTTGACACTTCTTGAAACGCTATGCTACTTCTGAAATCTTTCACGCCTTGGGTAGCCGCTCTCTTTGGTGGGAAGCTATCCCGGGCGAGCATCCATCCTTGCCTTGGTGACGAAGAAAAGGAGTGTGAATGGCGAGTGTCGTCAAAAAGCGACGCAAAAAAATGCGGAAGCACAAGCATAAAAAGTTGCGCAGACGCATGAAATTTGCCCGTCGGCGGAACTAGGATTCGCCATTTCAGCACCGTATGACCGCGCTTATACGGCGAGGAAACGATGCCGACGCGGACATTGAGAAGGGCAGTGATGAGTGGCGAGTGGGAAGAACGGGATCTTCACTCATCACTGTTGTGCTCATCCTCATCATCTCGCTGACCCAGGCCTGTACGACGAGCCCCGTCGGAGACCCGAACTGGCGCGAGACCCTCCGCACGAACCCGAATGCACTCCGGCTCCACACCTTGGATCCGAGCGAGGAACAAGCCGCCATGATGTGGAACATGATGCAATGGCAGCAAATGTACGAGGAGCAACGTCGCTACGAAACGGAGCAACTGCGCTATAACCAGTGACAGCCCTGGTTACGCCGATGACCCACGCCCCCGTCATGCCCCCGTCATGACCACCCAGGTTGTCACCGAGTACGGCACCCTCTCCTTCTTCGGCTCGCCTTGTACCCGCTTGCTCGTCGTCGGCCGGGACCGCGCCGGCGGTATGACCCCGGAGCAGATCACCAAAGCCACCAGGTGAGGTCTTTGCAAAGTCCCTTTGCTGTTATCCTGCGGCAGGATCTCCGGTGCCGGGCTGTCTCTAACATATCCATGAGATTCTTCGCTTCGCTCAGAATGACAATGTGGGGTGGGAATGACAACGTGGGGTTCGTTCGCGGGAATGACAGTGTGGGACTCGTTCGCGGGAATAATAGTGTGGGGTTCGTTCGCGGGAATGACAGTGTGGGGTTCGTTCGCGGGAATGATAGTGGGGGGCTTGTTCGTGGGAATGATAGCGGGGGACTTGTTTGGCATGACCTTTCCCCCGTTGCTTCTTGAACTTGCGACGGTTTATGTTTCTCTTGCGCAACATCCGTCTTGTATGCGGTGAGCTGACGGATCAAGCTTTCGCCTGCCTATGAGTCAATTTTCTCGGTTTTTTCCTTTTCTTCGTCCCTATTTTTTGCACATGGCGTTGGCCGGGGTGTTGATTATGGGGGTTGCGGGACTCAATCTGACTCTGCTGAGGCTCGCGGGGCTATTATGGGACATTGTGACGGTTCAACGAAACGTGACGCTCATGACTCAGACCATCTTGCTGTTTCTGGGAATCGCCGTGGTGCAAAGCGTCATGGCCATGGGCCAGAGCTATCTCACCACCCGGTTGTCTCAACAGATCATCGCCGATTTTCGGACGCATCTGTTTCGTCATTTGCACACGCTGTCCCTCAGCTTTTTCGCTCGGCGACGAACCGGAGACATTCTTTCCCGGCTGATGAACGACGTGGGGGTGATTCAACGCCTCGTGACCGACACGCCCATTGATTCCGCGAAACAGGTCGTCACGCTGATCGGCGGCCTTGCATTTTTGTTCTACATGAATTGGAAATTGTGTCTGCTGATCGTCGTCCTGCTCCCGGTCCTGGTTCTGGTGGCCAGGATATTCGGCAAACGCTTGAAAGCCCTCTCCACGCAAATCCAGGATCAAACCGCCTCCGTGTCCACCCTGATTGAGGAAGTGATTTCCGGCATTCGCGTCGTGAAATCTTTTGTTCAAACCGACCGCGAGGCCGGACGATTCGGGCTCGCGATCCACCGGTTGGTGGCCCAGGCCATTCAACGTGCCAACGTGCTCTCCGTGTTCATCCCCACCATTACGCTGTTGACGCTCATCATGGCGGGCGGCGTGCTGTGGTACGGCGGTAAGCAAGTGATTGATGAATCGATGACGCCGGGGGATCTGTTAGCCTTTGTGTTGTTTGCCGGGATTTTAATCGGCCCGTTCGGGTCAGCCGCACGAATCTTTTCCCAAATGAAGGAAGGGCAAGGGGCCATGCAGCGCGTCTTTGAGTTGCTTGACACCACACCCGACGTGACGGATTCCCCTGAAGCCCGCCCCCTGCCGGACGTTCACGGTCACATCCGATTCGATCACGTCAGTTTTGCCTATGATCCCCGTCATCCGGTGCTCATTGATCTCTCCTTTGAGGTGCAGCCGGGCGAAACCGTGGCGCTGGTCGGTCCCACCGGCGCGGGGAAAAGCACGATCGCGAATCTGTTGCACCGGTTTTACGATCCCGTGGAGGGACGTATTACCATCGACAATCAGGATCTTCGGCACGTGCGTTTGACGAGTTTGTATCGACAACTGGCCCTCGTGCCTCAAGAAACGATCCTGTTCGGAGACACCATCCGGGAAAATATTCGATACGGGCGGGCAGACGCCACGGAAGCGGACCTGATCGCAGCCAGCCGGGCGGCAAATGCCCATGACTTTATTTCGGCTCTCCCCGACGGGTATGACACGCCGGTCGGTGAAAAAGGCGTCAATCTTTCAGGCGGTCAGCGTCAACGCCTGGCCATTGCGCGGGCCATCCTGAAGAATCCGCGACTCCTGATTCTGGATGAAGCGACCTCGGCGTTGGATTCCGAATCCGAGATGCTGGTGCAACTGGCCTTGCAACGGCTCATGGCGGGACGGACCACCGTGGTGATTGCCCATCGCCTCACGACCATTCAAGAAGCCGACCGGATTCTGGTGCTGAATAAGGGCAGGATCGTGGAGAAGGGGACCCATGCCACCCTGATCCAACAGGATGGTCTCTACCGCCGCTTGTACACCCTTCGCACGGTGGAATTGGAAATCGAAACGCCGTTGCCCGGTGATCCCCAACAAAGACATCGGGAACAGGCGTGAGGAACCGAAAATCCCGCCCCCTCTGTCATTCCCCCCTCTGTCATTCCCAACATCCCTTCTGTCATTCCCGACGTCAGTAATCGGGAATCCAGCCCTCTGTCATTCCCGACATTCGTAATCGGGAATCCAGAGAGTGGAGCGTGCGTGGCGAGTGGAGTCCCCGGCTACCGTATTGCGGAAAAGTCCGCGTCAAGGCTCACCAGTTTCCCATCGGGGAAAAAGACGACAATCTTCGTCGGGGCATGCGGATCAAAATCCTGATAAGCAAACCTGGCGGAAAACCGCGAGACGTACTCCGTTTCTGATTCGGGAATTTTTCGTCCGCGACTGGGGTTGCCTTTATCAACGGCCATGACGTTGTTCGACCCTTGTTGCAGGGCCACGTCGGCCCCTTCCGCAAAAAGTTCTTCCGTTCCACACAGTCCAATCTCAATTTCAAGATTGGGCATATCCAAGATTTCCTGAATGTTGGCTTCCGGCATCCGGATTTCTTTTTGCGCCACCTTGGATCGTCGGCCTTCTTCACGTCCGAAATATTCGAACCAATACGTTTTCGTTCGGAGAATGGCGCTGCTTCCGCAGGGTGTAGTTTCAGGATCATCTCCGATGCGCGCCTGTTTATCCGCGGATTTGAAGATGTTGAACATTTCATCATTGGACGCGGCCCGTTCCATGGGTTCCCTGGCTGAGGCCATAATCTGCTTGGCTTGATCCAACGTGAGATCAACGTCAATGGCAAACGCTGAAGACCCCGCTCCTCCCCACACAAACAGCAACAGCATGAACCATGGTGTCATGTTCCGGTGGTTGTCGCGTCCATTGACGTTCATGCCGTTTCTCCTTTTCATCTTCGTCAAGCCATAAGAATCACAAGCCCATCAGGAATAACGCACATTGTAAGAAACCGCCTTCCCTGTTTTCAACGGCTGCCCGACAATTTTCCGACCGGACGGAATAGTCTACAAGGCCGCGTGAGACGCGGCCCTACGGCCCCTCTCCTAAAGGGAGAGGGGAGATGCCTAGAAGTTGACTCATCGTTTGAAGTCGGGTAGAGTGACGCCGTTTTTGCTCGGATACGCCCGTCAAAGGCTATTAGAAACAACACGTTCACGCCGTTATCTCATCTCCATTTGTAACCGGGACATGCTTCTCGCTCAAACGAGCCAAGCTGTCTCATGGGAGAACGCATGGATCAGCAAGAACAAGCAATGAATCTCGAAAGTCTTGAGCGGGTGTATACGAATTACTCGTCGGTGTATGACATCACCTTTGGGCAAGCCTTTGATCAGTCCCGAGAATCAGCCGTCAAAAACCTGGAACTCGCTCCCAATGACAGGGTACTGGAAGTGGGCGTCGGGACGGGCATGGCCTTACCCTTGTATCCACGCCATTGCCGCATTGTGGGCATTGACCTCTCCGAAGGTATGTTGAAAAAATCCAAGGAACGCATTGCCAAGCACGGGCTTGATCACGTCACGCTGCAACGCATGGACGCGGGACAAATGGATTTTGAAGATAATGCGTTTGATTTAGTCATGGCGGCTTACGTCGTCACCGCGGTGCCGGATTATCGCAAAGTGGTGGCGGAGATGATTCGCGTGTGCCGTCCCGGTGGTCGCATCGTCATGTTGAACCACTTCAGCAACGGAAACAAATTTATCGCCGCCGTGGAGAAACTGATTTCGCCCATGTGCCAACGGATCGGCTTCCGCACCGATCTTTCCTTACACCACGTGCTGGACGGGACGACCCTGCGGGTGACGAGAAAAGAAAAAATGAACCCCTTCCGGTACTGGTATCTGGTGGAATGTATGAACGCCAAAAACGGCTGTCCACGTTCATAAGTGCTGCTCGCCTCTCCCCATTTTTTCCATCAGCCCTCCCTATGAAGCAGGCCGTCTGTCTCCAACACGTCCCGTTCGAAGGCCCAGGCGTGTTTCGGCAGGCGTTAGTAAAGCAGCACTATCAGCTTCACACCCTTCTCGTGCCCGAACGGGGACTTCCTGCAACGATTCCGGATTTCCTGCTGGTCATGGGCGGTCCCACGTCGGTCAATGACCCTGACCCATGGATTGCAGAAGAATTGCCGTATATTCGACAAGCGATCATCGCCGGCATTCCCGTTCTCGGCGTCTGCCTCGGCTCTCAATTCATGGCAAAGGCCTTAGGCGCACACGTCAGCCCCGGCCCTCGACTGGAAATCGGACCGGTCCCCGTGACGTGTACGGTGGGAAAAGACGCGGATGCGGTCTTCGGAACGTTTCCGCGCACCCTGAACGTCTTTCAGTGGCACGGCGAGGGCTTCACCCTTCCACCCGGTGCCATGTGCCTCGCTTCATCAGAGCACTATCCCGTTCAAGCCTTCCGGTATGGAGAACGAGCCTATGGCCTCTTATTTCATTTGGAATTGGAAACAGAAGGCGTCAAAGCCTTATGTCGTGAATGTGCGAATGACGTGCAACGAGCCGGCACCACCACCGAAACCTTATTGCAATCAGCAGCCGACGTTCTTCCGCAATCTCATACACTCGCCGACCGACTCATTGCCCACCTCGCCCAATAACGCGGCGCAATACACCTGACACGCGGCAACGGATCATACGCCACATCATTGCGGTCACGCCGGGAGACGGCGTGATATGCACGTTCTTTGCCGAAATCTGACGTCACCCACAACTTTTTGTGCTGTATATTGACAATTAGTCTATATTAAAACTGACAATTAGTCGAATAAATATTTTACTTATATATAAGGTTAAATATGAAATAAATGACATAAATTGATACTTGTATGTATGCTAATCTGACAATTAGTCGAATAAAAAAGTTGCAATTAGTCGTTTTCTAACATTACAATGAGCCGTATGGTGCAGGGCAACTCAACACGCCACGTTGCATCGCGCTTGCAGGAAGCGATGGAGGATTCCCCGGTCGTGCTGATTCAGGGGGCTCGCCAGTGCGGGAAGACGACGCTTGCCCAGATGGTATGCCAGCCCATGGGATATGACTACATCAGTTTTGATGATGAGGGCACGCGCAGGGCCGCGACGGCGGACCCCGTTGGTTTCGTGAACACACTACCGGAGCGCGTCATTTTGGACGAGGTACAACGGGTTCCCAGTCTCTTTTTATCCATCAAATTGGTGGTCGATCGCCATCGCACGCCGGGCCGTTTTATATTGACCGGTTCGGTAAACGTCCTGCAACTGCGCCAAATCGCCGATTCGCTTGCCGGTCGCATGGACATCATCAGACTGCATCCTTTTGCCCAAACCGAAATTGAAGGGACCTCCCCCAAATTTCTTGACACCCTGTTTTCTGCCGGCTTCAAGACGCGGCAAATTGAACCGGCCACGGAGCAGATGATGGACCGCATTGTGGCGGGTGGCTACCCCTCCGCGCTTCGGCGCGCGGACGAGCACCGGCGATTTGCCTGGTATCAGAATTATATTGAGGCCCTGGTTCAACGTGACGTCCCGGATATTGCCGGCATTCGATCACCTGAAATTCTGTCTCAGTTACTCACGTTGGCGGCCACACAAACCGCGCAGCTTGTCAGCGTCAATAACTTGTCCTCATCTTTTCAACTCAGCCGGAATACCATTCACGACTATCTGGCGTTGCTGACCAAAATGTTCCTGCTGGAGACCATACCGGCTTGGCACAGCAATCGCTTGAAACGGTTGATAAAAACGCCCAAGCTTCACGTTGGCGACACGGGCGTTGCCTGTGCCTTGATGAAATTGAATCGCTCGGTCCTCACCTATGACGGCGCCCTGTTTGGGCACGTTCTGGAAACGTTTGTGTTACAGGAATTGCGGCGACAGGCCACCGCGCATGAAAGACGGCACACCTTCTTTCACTACCGGGAAAAAGACGGGGCGGAAGTGGATATTGTGATAGGACGCGCAAACGCTCTGGCCGGCGTGGAGGTCAAGGCCTCTGCCACGGTCAACCACGCTGATTTTCGCGGATTACGCAAGCTCAAATCCGTCGCGGCCGATCGTTTTGCCGCCGGCGTCCTGATCTACAACGGCGATATGTGCCTGGGCTTTGGCGACGGCTTGTATGCCGTGCCTTTGCAGATGCTTTGGGAGCCACGTCATTGAGCGATACCCGCCAAATCACTCCTGAAACAACCCGGATTCCCGTTTGCACGATCATGACGTGCTTTCACGGGGACGGCAAGATTTCGTCACGCGATCAACGAATGAGTCAACACAGACGGGAAGGCCTGAAAACATGAGTCACGAACAAGTCAGACAACAAGACGTGAACAACGCCGCGTGGAACGCATGTGACACCTTCCGCGGGGTGATGGACGCCACGGACTATAAGGACTACGTCCTTGTCATGTTGTTCCTCAAATACCTTTCGGACACCTGGAAGGCTCACGTTGAAGAATATCGACAACGCTTTGGCAGCGATGCAACCAGAATCCGCCGCAGATTGGAACGCGAACGTTTTGTCCTGCCCGAAGACGCCGGGTTCTACGACCTCTACGAGAAGCGCCATGAAGCCAATATCGGCGAGTTGATCAACGTAGCCTTGGAGTCCATTGAAGAAAAGAACCGGACCAAACTGGAAGGCGTGTTCCGCAACGTCGATTTTAATTCAGAAGCCAAGTTCGGCAAAACCCGGGACCGCAACCGCCGCTTGAAGATGCTGCTGGAAGATTTCAACAAGCCGGAACTTGATCTGAGTCCCGACAGGGTTTCCGAAGACGTGATCGGCAACACCTACATCTATCTGATTGAGCGGTTTGCCTCCGACGCCGGCAAGAAAGCCGGGGAGTTCTACACGCCTCATAACGTCTCGAAACTGGTGGCGCGTCTGTGTGCGCCGAAACCCGGGGCGCGCGTCTGCGACCCGGCCTGCGGGTCCGGCGGTCTGCTGATTGAGGCCGCACGGCAGGTGGGCAACGAGAATTTCTTTCTGTCCGGCATGGAAGTGAACGGCGGCACGTGGGCGTTGTGCCGAATGAACATGTTTCTGCACGGCATGGACTCCGCTCGAATTGAATGGTGCAACACGCTCACAAGCCCGGCTCTGGTGGAAAAAGACAGGCTGATGAAGTTTGACAACGTCGTCGCCAATCCCCCGTTTTCTCTGGACAAGTGGGGAGTCGAGGAAGCCGAACACGACCGGTTCAATCGCTTCTGGCGGGGCGTGCCGCCGAAATCCAAGGGTGATTACGCCTTTATCACCCATACGATTGAGGTCACAGTAGAAAAGAAAGGCCGCGTGGCGGTGGTCGTTCCTCACGGGGTGTTGTTCCGCGGCGCAGTCGAAGGGCGGATTCGTCAGAAATTGGTAGAAGACAATCTGCTGGATGCGGTGGTCGGCCTGCCGGGAAACCTGTTTCCGACAACGTCCATCCCGGTCGCCATTCTCATCTTTGACCGTTCCCGCGAACAAGGCGGCGTGAACGAAACGCGCAAAGACGTGCTGTTTATTGACGCCAGCCGCGCCTACCAGTCCGGCAAAAACCAGAATGTCCTGCTGGACGAACATCTGGACAACGTCGTTCGGGCTTACCAGAAACGAGAGAAGATCGATAAATACGCCTATCCGGCCGATATTGCAGAGATTGAAGAAAACGATTTCAACCTGAACATCCCGCGCTACGTGGACACCTTCGAGGAAGAGGAAGATATCGACGTTGATGCGGTTCAAGAGGAAATAGATCGGTTGGAAAAAGATCTGGCCGTCGTGCGGAGGGAGATGGGGAAATTATTGAAGAGTATCCGCAGATGACACAGATGGGCGCAGATAAGAGGGATGAGGAGACGTATGCGGTTATTGGGGCTGCTATGGCGGTACATAGCGAATTGGGGTGTGGGTTCCTTGAGGCCGTGTATCAGGAGGCATTGGAACAAGAGTTCTTGTTCCGGGGAGTGCCGTATGTTCGTGAAAAGAAGTTGGCTGTATGGTACAAGGGCAGGGAATTGAGGGCTCATTATCAAGCCGACTTTATATGCTTCGATTCAGTAATCGTAGAATTAAAGGCATTGCAAAAACTGTCCGGCATTGAAGAGGCTCAGGTCATTAACTACCTCAAAGCCTCGGGACTGAACAAAGCCCTACTCATCAATTTCGGCGCACCCAAACTGGAGTACAAAAGATTGGTATTTAATCTGCGCCCATCTGCGCCATCTGCGGATAAAGAGAAGCATAACGAAAGCGGGCGAGGCTGAACGTCAGGATGTAATCTGCTAAGATGTTCTGTCTCTTAATATTGAAGAGCTTATTCAAATTATTATGATGGATTGAAGTTCATGTTCAAAAGAAATCTCACGCTGCCGGTTGCAGGAACCGAATCATTCTTCCTCTGGGGACCCAGGCAGACGGGAAAAAGTACATTATTGCGGGCAACCTACAAGGATGCTCACTGGATTGACTTGTTGAAATCGGAAGAGTTTCGCCGATACCTCGCTCACCCCGAGTTTCTTCGGGAAGAAATGGAAGCGATGGAACCGAACCCCAGGCGACAAATCGTGATTGACGAGATCCAGAAAGTTCCCGCGTTGCTTGATGAAGTCCACTGGTTGATCGAGAATCGCGGGCTGCACTTCGCCCTTTGCGGTTCCAGCGCGCGCAAAGTGAAGCGGGGCGCCGCCAACCTCTTGGGGGGCAGGGCCCTTCGCTACGAATTACACGGCCTCTCAGCCAACGAGCTGGGCCGCGAATTTCATTTAGACCGAATGCTCAACCATGGCTACTTTCCGCACGTCTGCCAGTCTAAACGGCCCCTTCGTCTGCTTGACGCCTACATTGCCGATTATCTGAAAGAAGAAGTCGCGGCGGAAGGGCTGGTGCGAAACCTCCCGACCTTCTCGGACTTTCTCGACGTTGCCGCATTCAGTGACGGCCAGATCGTCAACTTCTCGAACGTTGCCCGTGAGTGCGGGGTATCGAGTCACACGACGAAAAGCTACTTCCAAATTTTGGAAGATACGCGGCTGGCAAGCTGGTTGCCCGCTTATCAGAAACGGCCCAAACGCCGCGTCATCGGCGCGCCGAAATTTTACTTCGCCGACGTCGGCATCGTGAACCGGCTGGCCAGACGCGGTACACTGCTTGCCGGATCAGAATTGTACGGCAAGGCGTTTGAGAACTGGGTCTTCCATGAATTATCCACCTACCTGAATTACCGTGAACGCGACCTCCGCCTTTGTTACTGGCGACTCGCAAGCGGCGTCGAAGTGGACTTTGTCCTTGGTGACATGATCGTGGCCATCGAAGCAAAATCAACCGAACGGACGCAGAGCGACCACTTCAAGGGTTTACGCAGCCTGGCCACGGACTACCCTCGCATCAAGCGCCGAATCATCGTCTGCCGCGAACCCCGAGCACGAAAAACAACCGACGGCATCGAAATCATGCCCACAGCGGCATTCGTTAAACGTCTCTGGAATGACGACATTGTCTAGAAGCTATCTATGCCATTCTGAATCTTGAACGATTCGTAGGGCCGCATCTCATGCGGCCAAGAGAGGGGCGAGAGAATAACCAACAAAATGTGCCCACTCTGAACCCTAAACGACCCGTAGGGCCGCATCTCATGCGGCCAAAAAGAGAACGAGAGAATATCCCGCACCTACCAAAAAGATCAGCCAAACGCCATGAAACAGCTCCCGGCTGCCGCCCAGGTATGACGCCGTTCCAAAAACATACACCGATACACGATCATGAGCCAGACCAGAGAGAAAAACGGAAGCAAAAAGACAAGGTTGGGGATGAAGAAAGAAGTGAAACAAAAGGCATTACCGACGGGGTGGCGGGAAGTGCGGTTGGGGGAGATATACGATATATCGGCTGGTGGTGACTTTGATGCTGAAAAATCTTCACTAACTCAAGATGAAGAGTATCCTTACCCAATCTACTCGAATGCTCTCACAAATAAAGGACTACACAGCTATAGCACCTATGCAAAATATGATGAGGATTCAATCACAATTACTGCCCGAGGAGATATTGGATTCGCAAATCATAGGAAGACAAAATTTATGGCAATAGGCCGTTTATTGGTTCTAAAAAATAAAGTCCCTGTCCTAAATGAATTTGTTTGCGAATACATAAACCACCGCATTAGATTTTTCAAAGAGACAACCGGCGTGCCACAACTTACAGCACCTCAGGCAAGCAAATACTATATCACTCTACCCCCACTCCCCGAACAAAAAGCCATCGCCTCTTTACTGGAAAAATGGGACACGGCAATAGAAAAAACCGAAGCATTGATTGCGGCAAAAGAGAAGCGTTTCAAGTGGCTGCTGAAAACACTCATCAGCGACCAGCAAGACAATCCCGAGTGGCGGAAGGTGAAATTGGGAAAGGTAATAGAGGATATAGGAGATGGAGGAACACCTTCTCGCAAAAACTCCGATTATTTCGGGGGTGGTATACCTTGGGTCGTTATTGACGATATTACTTTCAAAATTGAGAAGACAAAAGAAACTCTATCTAAATTGGGATTGTCTAAATCAACCGCAAAAATTTGGCCTAAAGGGAGCGTCATTGTTTCAACTGGAGCCACTATAGGGCACGTGGGCATTGCAAAAATTCCTATGGCAACAAAACAAGGTATAACGGGTATCATTCCTAAAAAGTCAATTACAAGTGAGTATCTCGCATATTTTTTATTGGCGCATACTCATTTGTTAATCAAGTATGCCCAAGGCAGTTCTTTCAAAGAAATAAGACCAGAGACGACTAAAAAAATTGCTTTTTCTTATCCAGAGATCAATTTACAAAAAGATATGGTTTCCAAACTAAATACTGCTCAAAAAGAAACTGACATGCTAAGATCGCTCGCTGAACAATACCGCACACAAAAGCGCGGATTGATGCAGAAACTCTTGACCGGAAAATGGCGCCTCACTCCGTCATTACCGCGAAAACAGGAATGACGGAAGGGATACATGGAAATGTATAAGGGAAGTTCACAACAGAAACGCGGATCGATGCAGAAGTTATTGACCGGAGAATGGAGGAAAAGGTATGAGTCAGCAAATGGATAAACCAATAGAAAAATGGAAAAAGGAGGAGTTGATTGACTTCATCAAGAGGTATAAAGATGAAATAGAATCAACTCAAAACAGTCTCGAAAAAATAAAAGTTTTTATGGATGATCATGAGCAAACCCTTGAAAATCTGCCATCCGAACTTGAACAAGCACAACAACGCAGCGGAGAAATCCAAAAACTCAATCAAGAAGCCGTTGAAACAAAACAAAAAATTGATGATATAAAAAAGGACATAGACGGCAAGCAAAAAAACATTATGGATTTCTCTTCTAAGCTGTTTGAAGGCGAAGAAGCAATTAAAAATAAAATACAAATCTTTCAAGCAGATTCTAAAAAGCAGTTTGACGAATTGAAAGCAAGGATTGAAGGATTACTTCCAGGTGCAACTTCTGCTGGACTGGCTTCCAGTTACCAAGACGCGCAAAAAGAGAAGAAACCTTGGCTTTATGGGATCGGGTTTGTCTTTTCCCTTGTTGTTTTAATGGGCGCATATTTCTACTCTCTTGTATATAACTCGCCACCCACTGATTTCTCAACAATCTTTATTCGCGCAACTATTGGTTTCCCTTTGATTTGGATAGCATGGTTTTGTCAGAGATCTCTTTCACAAATGACAAGAATAAGTGAAGAATACCGCCATAAAGAAAAAATGATGAGAATTTATGACGGCTTTTCAAAACAGATAGAACAATCAACGGATGCTGAAGAAGGAAAAACGAAGAAAATAGATCTGATATCTGTGACTATAAATGCTATTGAGAAAAACCCTGCTGAAAGATTAGATACATTGACTCCTTTGGATTCTTGGAAAAGGAAGAAAATTGAAAACAAGGGTGAATAAAAATGACATGCTCAACTAAAAATTCCTGAACCCACGATCAATGACTCGTCGTTCAGCCCTTGCCAAAGTAAAAACACCCCGCCTTTTGGCAATGGATTACTATGCAGATTTATCATGAGTCCAACGACTATGAAGGCAACGCTCATAGCTACGCGGTAACGGAAATAGGCATCCCGTAACTTAAACCGAGGTTTACTCTGCTGACTTATGGTCTATAAAGGAGACAATTTGAAAGAAACTTTGAAAGCGGTATTTGAGAAATCTCCGCACGGATACATCGGGTACGTTGAGGAACTGCCTGGCGCCAACACGCAAGGCTCAACTTTGGAAGAAACCAAAACTCATTTGGTTGAAGCCGTCCGGCTTGTGTTGCAGGCAAATCGGCAACTCACGGAAGAAGATCTCGCATCCGGTCACTCTGACGTTGTGAACGAGGCTTTGGAAATCCCGAGACCTTGAACGTTCGCCACGCAGGCGTATGAAAACAAAGAAATACTCTGCTTCCGATTCAAGAGACACGATCTCTACCAAATCCTCTATCTTCAAGAGTTCATCAATTCTGGCCGCACCGGCCGCATTTGGACGGGCAGAACGTCGAAAAGTTCTTCATGCAAACCTCATAATGGTGGTCAGGAAAATGGCGTTGATGAGATGATTTTTTGTTCGCTAGATTGAACAAAAATGTTCAACGTCTTGAACAAAATATGATAGCGTTGCAGGGAGATGGCCAGAACGAAATTTATCAGACCGCAGGCAAAGGAGTTGGCGAGACGGTTGAGGGAACCCCGCCGGTTTATTCAGGCCATAACGGGGCCGCGGCAGGTGGGCAAGACGACTCTTGCCTTGCAGGTGGCGGAGCGGAATCATCTGCCTCATCATTTTGCAAGTGCGGATGAACCGACTCTTCGCGCCGGTGAGGGGTGGATCATCTCTCAATGGGAAGAGGCGAGGCACTTGGCGGAGAAGTCAAAAGGGAAAGGCGCTCTGCTGATATTGGATGAGGTTCAGAAGATTCCGCAATGGTCCGCTACGGTCAAAGGGCTTTGGGATGAAGACAGCCGCAAGAAACGATTGGTGAAAGTGGTGCTGCTCGGTTCGGCTCCGCTGTTGATGGGGCGGGGACTTGCGGAAAGTCTTGCGGGACGGTTTGAATCTCTGCATCTGCCGCATTGGAGTTTCCTTGAAATGAAGCGGGCTTTTGGGTGGAACGTGAATCAATATCTTTTCTATGGCGCCTACCCGGGGGCCTCGCCCTTCATCAAGGAACCGGCGCGCTGGTCGCGCTACATCAAAGACTCCCTTATCGAAACAAGCATTTCCCGCGACGTGCTGTTGCTCTCCCGCGTGGACAAGCCGGCTCTGCTGCGGCGGCTGTTTGAGATAGGGTGTTCGTACTCGGGACAAATTCTTTCTTACAGAAAAATGGCGGGCCAACTTGACGATACGGGCAACGTCACTACGTTGGCTCACTATCTGGACTTGCTTGCGGGAACCGGCACGCTTGCCGGACTGCAAAAATATACGGGCAGCGTGGCGGCAAGCCGACGCTCCATTCCGAAAATTCAAGTCTTCAACACGGCCCTGATCACCGCTCAATCCAGTATGACTTGGCAAGAGACGTTTGAAGATAAACGACTGTTGGGACGACTGACGGAATCTGCCGTGGGAGCCCATTTGCTCAATGCAGCCGTTGCAGGGGAATGCGAATTGTTCTATTGGCGCGACACCAACCGCGAAGTGGATTTTGTTGTACGGAAAGGAAAGAAACTTGTAGCGATTGAAGTAAAAAGTGGCGGCATTCCCGCTTCGTTTCATGGCCTGGATGCTTTTTCCAAAGCTTACCGGCCCACAAAAAGCCTGATCGTGGGTACAGGTGGCGTTGCTCTTGAACGCTTTCTGTCCACGCCCGTTGACTACTGGATACAATAGATGCCCGGCTTCCGATTCAACGAACAGCACCTCTCCCAATGAGGCAAGGAAAATTCTGCATGAGGCTGAAACGGTCAAGCGTCTTTGGGATGACGACACACGTAAAAAGGAGAAATTGCCATGGGGTTCATCCACGCGGAAGTAGACTTGTCGAATCCACGGAATAGAGAACTGGCATCACTAAAAGTCAGTGCATTGGTTGATACCGGTGCGATCACGCTTTGTATTCCTGAGCACGTTGCCGTTCAATTAGACTTGGCAGAATTGGAGAAACGCGAAGTCACAACGGCAGAGGGCAGACACGTTCCCGTCCCTTACGTCGGTCCCGTTCAAATAACGTTTGAAAACCGGTCCTGCTACACGGGCGCGCTTGTTTTGGGTGATCGTATTCTCCTGGGTTCCATACCCATGGAAGATATGGATCTGGTGGTCAATCCAAGAATGCAGACGATCACGGTGAATCCTGAAAGTCCTAACGTGCCTTCTGCCGTGGTTAAACGTGCCGGCCTGACGCATCACTCCTGCGGACGGCTGTCTTCAAGCGGCAGACCGTCGGTCTGCGGGTAATTTCCGTAAAGGAAAAAACTGGCAGCCATTGAATTTCATTCTGTCAACGCCCGTTGACTACTGGATACAATAGATGCCCGGCTTTCGATTCAACGAAAAATATCTTTCCCAACTCCCCGCTCTCCAGGAACTCATCAGGCTCGGGTATACATACCTGACGCCGGAAGAGGCTTTCAGGGCACGACACAAGAGACTCAGCAACGTGTTGCTGGAAACCGTCCTGCGGGGCCGGATCAGGAAAATCAATCGTATCCGCTACAAAGGTGGCGAATACCGGTTCAGTAAGGAGAACGTCCAATCCGCGGTTCAGAAAATTAAAAACGTCGGATACGACGGACTGCTGAAAAGCAACGAGGCGGTGTATGACCTGCTGACGCTCGGCACGGCAATGGAGCAGGCCATTGACGGAGATTCGAAGAGTTTTACCCTGAACTACGTTGACTGGGAAAAGCCGTCCAATAACGTCTTTCACGTTACCGCGGAGTTTCCGGTTGAGAGAACGCGCAGCCTTGAGACGGCTCGCCCGGATATTGTTCTGTTCGTGAACGGCATTCCGTTTGGCGTGATTGAATGCAAATCCCCCAGCGACAAGGTGGAAGAGGGTATCTCTCAGATGATCCGCAACCAGGGGGAGGCATACGTCCCCAGGCTTTTCATGTATGCCCAGTTGCTGATGTCGATCAACAAAAACGATGCCCGATACGCCACGGTTGGAACGGAACTGAAATTCTGGAGTCGCTGGAGAGAGAACGAGGACCGCGAAACGGACGTGGAGCAGGTGGTCAACGGGCCGCTTGACGAAGAAATGAAAAACGCCTTGTTTTCCGGTGACTTCGCCGCTGCCCGTCCATCGTTCGACGAATTGGGAGATCGGCAGATCACGGAGCAGGACAGGGCCGTCTACAGTCTCTGTCGCCCGGAAAGACTGATGGCCATCACGCGCCTGTTCACGCTTTTTGACGCGGGCAAAAAGAAAATCGCGCGCTATCAGCAGTTCTTCGTCGTGCGTTCCGCGTTGGAACGGGTCAAGCAGGTTGACGGCGAGGGACGACGCCACGGCGGCATGATCTGGCATACGCAGGGTTCGGGGAAATCGCTGACCATGGTCTGGCTTGCGCGGCTGCTCGCCATGGATGGGGCAATAACAAATCCGCGCATCATCATGGCAACGGACAGGAAAGACCTGGACAAACAGATTGAAAAAGTGTTCCGGCATTGCGGGATCGAGCCGAGACGTGCAGGCACCGGACGTGAATTGATGCAGTTGATTCAATCCGGCACGCCCGTTGTTACCACGCTGGTGCATAAATTCGATAAGGCGTTGACGGCGGGGAACGTGCGTGACGATGACCCTGACGTGTTCGTGCTGGTTGATGAAAGTCACCGCACCCAGTTCGGAACGCTTGCGGCGAGAATGCGACAGATGCTGCCGCGAGCCTGTTACCTCGGGTTCACGGGAACGCCGCTGACACAGAAACAGAAAAACAACTTCGCCAAATTCGGCGGGCTGATTGATCCGTCCTATTCCGTCCGGCAAGCCCTTGACGACGGGGCGATTGTGCCGCTCCTTTACGAAGGGCGCCACGTGGAGATGAAGCAGGATGGCCAAGCCGTTGATCTCTGGTTTGAACGATATACCGCGGATCTCAGCGAACAACAGAAGGCCGATTTGAAAAGAAAGTATGCCCGGGCCAAGACCCTGAACAAGGCGAAACGGGTCGTCTACATGCGCGCCTTCGACATCAGCGAGCATTATCGCGCCAACTGGCAGGGCACGGGCTTCAAGGCGCAACTGGTTGCACCGGACAAAGCCACGGCCATTTCCTATCATCAGTGTCTGAAAGAGATCGACGCCGTGTCTTCCGAAGTGGTCATCTCCCCGCCCGATATGCGGGAAGGCTTTGAAGACGTTGACGAAGGGCCGCATTCCGAGGTTCGGATTTTCTGGGACGGCATGATGAAACGCTTCGGCTCGGAAACCCGATACTCGGAACACGTTATTGAGCAGTTCAAACACGCTGAGGAACCTGAAATTTTGATCGTGGTGGACAAACTGCTGACTGGATTTGACGCTCCGGTGAACGCCGTTCTTTACCTGTGCCGAACCCTGCGCGAACACTCGCTGCTTCAGGCAATTGCACGTGTGAACCGGCTGCATCACGGCAAGGACTTCGGCTCTATCGTGGACTACGAGGGCATCCTCGGTGAATTGAACGCGGCGTTGACGATGTATGACGCGCTGGAAGGGTTTGACGAGAAAGACTTGGAACGCACGCTGGTTTCCGTCAATGAACAGATTGAGAAACTGCCGCAGAAACATTCCCATCTTTGGGACGTTTTCAGAGAGGTCAAAAACCAGGCTGATGAAGAAGAGTATGAGAGGCTTCTGAGCGATGATGCACGGAGAGAGGCGTTTTACGGACTGCTTGCGGAATATGCCAAAACCCTTGCCGTGGCCCTTTCCTCTCAGAAGTTTTTGACGGACGTGGATGAAACAGCCTTGCGGTATTACAAGGAGGATCTGAAACGGTTTGAAAAATTGAGACGTTCGGTGAAATTGCGCTACGCCGATGCGGTGGATTATGGAGAACACGAGCCGAAAATCAGGAAACTCCTGGATACCCACATTCAAGCCGACAGCGTGACGCAGGTCGACGAGCCGAAGAACATTTTTGGCGCCCTTCCAACCGGCGAATGTGACGCGGTCGGCGGCTACGGCAGCAAAACCGCCGCCTCGCGGGCCGACGCTATTGCCCATCGGATGAAGCGCACCATCAGCGAAAAAATGGAGGAAGACCCGGCCTTTTACGAAAAATTTTCATCCCTGATTCAACGGGTCATTGACGAATTCAGAGCCGGACGTCTCTCCGGGTCGGAATATCTGAAGAGGGTCTTCACGATTGAAAAGGACTTTGACAACCGCAGGCGTGAGGACGTGCCGGAGAAACTGCACCGTCACGGGGACGCCGCCGCGTTTTTCGGCGTCATCAAACCCGTTTTTGAAACGTCGGGGTGCGGGCCCGAACAATCCGTTGACTGGTCCGCGGATACGGCGCTTGCCATCCACGAAATTTTTCAGCGCCACGCCAAAGTGCAGTTCTGGGATGACCCTGATGCGCGAAACCGCGCCATCAACGACGTTGAGGACTATCTGTATGACGAAGTGAAGGCCAAAAAAGGCGTTGCCCTGAGCAGCGAGCAACTGGATGAGATTCTTGAACGGACAATGAGGATTGCCCGCAGCAGGATGGGGGAATGAGCCGAACGATGGAGTCCATCACGTATGGACGTGAAGCGATTGTTTTTGACGTCCTTCACGTTAAGAGAAAGACCTTGGAAATCGCCGTCCACCCGGATCAATCCGTTGTTGTGAAGGCTCCGCTTGGAAGCGATTCGGAAGAAGTTCTGCGCAGAGTGCGAAGACGCGCCGGATGGATTCGCCACCAGATTCTTTACTTTGAACAGTTTGAACCGAGAACTCCACCGCGCCGTCACGTCAGTGGCGAGTCTCATCTTTATCTTGGGCGGAACTATCGGCTGAAAATCAGGAAGTCCCACGTTCGGCAGGTTTCGTTAAAGAACGGCTCTTTTTATATTCAATCTCCAACCTCTTCTCCGAACCACGTTCAAACGCTGCTTGACGAGTGGTATTGGCGAAAAGCCTCAATCTGTTTTTCTGCCGTTTTTCATCTGTGTTGGGAGCGTTTCAAAACGCACGGCGTGGCCATGCCCGACCTGAAGATAAGAAAAATGAAGACACGGTGGGGCAGTCTGTCAACCGGCGGCCGGCTGACGCTCAATCTGGACTTGATTAAAGCGCCGAAGGGGTGCATTGAATACGTTGTCATTCACGAGTTCTGTCACCTTTTCTACCGCAAGCACGACGCCGACTTTTACAAACTGCTGCACCGCTCGCTGCCGGATTGGGTTCAAAGAAAACATAAACTGGAAACGGCGCTGGTTTGATTGACCGGCACGTGTGCCGGTGCATCGAGTGCCTTGCCGGCATTGGCTTCTGCCACCTCGACGTCCTTCTCTGGATTCCCGCTAAACTTGTCCCCGACATTTGTTATCGGGGATCGCGGGAATGACGGAGGGGGACAGAGCAACTCAACAAGAAGGCCATCAGGGATGCTTCTATGGAGGGCTCAATTCACAAACGAAGTGCAACGCCTTGCTAAGGCGTTGTCATGGGAATCCACAGTATACCGGTGTGGAGGGTTGTCAAGGTGGATCTAACGGGCTACCATGCGAGGATGAGATCGGTTGGCATCAAAATTCTTAAGAACAAACTCAGTGAATACATCCGCTTGGTCGCATCCGGCGAGACCATCTTTGTGACGGACCGGGACCGAATTGTTGCGGAACTTACCGCACCCAGGGAATTTCGAAACCCTAGACTAGCTGATGCGACGTTGGCGGAATTAGTCCGTACCGGTTTGCTCCGGCCCCCGACTCTCTCGCCTGGCACGCCTCTCCCCGAAATCAAGGGCGTCATGAAGTTGGATGACGTGCTCTCTGATCTTGATGACGCCCGTGCAGACCGATGATTTACATTGACACTTCCGTGCTATTGGCTCGGATGTTAAGTGAAGATCGGCAACCTCCTCTATGGATATGGGACGAAACCCTGGTGTCCAGCCGATTACTGGAGTACGAGGTTTGGAATAGACTCCACAGCAGGAATCTTTCTAAATCCCATGGTGAACTTGCGCGTCGATTGATCGGTCGAATCAGTTTGCTGGAGTTGTCGCCGGTTGCGCTTGCCCGCGCGCTTGATCCGTTTCCCGTTTCCGTCCGTGCGCTTGACGCAATCCACCTTGCTTCTCTGCACTTTCTGTCCGTCAGAAATCAGGATGTCCATCTGCTTTCATACGATCAACGGATGCTGTACGGAGCCAAAGCAATGGGATTGCATGTGCTGGATCCAATGATGTGAGATGCTGTTCAGCACAGTCAGCTTTCATCTGTTTGGTCCTGCCGCATCAGGAGGAACTGTGGCCAAAATGGATCAAAACGGCACGAACGAACGCAGATACCGCAGCCAGGTTCTTCGGGAAAAGGGACGCAAATGGAGGGATTGCCGGTAGAACTCCCGCGCCGACCGTGTGGCCCCTTGCGACACTGCATATTTGCCGCGATCACTGAAGAACTCCGCCCATTCCTCTTGTAGGGCTTTTCGGAGACGATCCCCCTGACAGGATGGGGCATGTTTTTCGAGAAAGTAGGCACGGTTGGCAAAGATTCGCTCCGGGTTCACGTTCCCGCACGCACTTCCTTTATACCGTCGATGCCGCCACAGCGGTCTCGGGAAGTGCGCTACACAGCCACCCGCATGTTGGGTGAGCCGTTCTTGATTATCGCTCCGTCCGTGAAGTAACGTGACGGCATTCGCTTACGATACCACGTCATGCTTCTCTGGATTCCCGCTAAAAACTGCGGGAATGACAGAGGGGGATGCGGAAATGACGGAGAGGGCGGGTGTGACAGAGGGGGGCGGGCGTGACAGAAAGGGGCGGGCGTGACAGAAAGGGGCGGGCGTGACAGAAGGGGGCACGGAAATGACAGAAGGGGGCGCGGAAATGACGGAGGGGGCACGGAAATGACAGAGGGGCGCAGGAATGACAGAGCGGCCCCCCAAACCAGGAAACGATTTTTGTCAACGAGAGCGAACGAAGGAGTAGACCGGAATGAGTGGGTTCCCCGTTACGTATGCCGAACGCATTAAGACGTTGCCGCCCTATTTGTTTGCCGCCATTGACGACATGAAGCAACAGGCCATGGCTCGCGGGGTGGATATTATCAACCTGGGGGTCGGTGACCCGGATTTGCCTACGCCTGCACCCATTATTGAGCGTTTGCAAGAGGCCGCGGCTGATCCTGCCCATCATCAATACCCGTCGTATGACGGGATGCTCTCGTTTCGGACGGCCGTCGCGAACTGGTACAAGAAACGCTTTCACGTGACGGCCGACCCCAAGTCCGAGGTGTTGACGCTCATCGGGTCCAAGGAAGGCATCGGGCACGTGCCGATGGCGTTTATTGATCCTGGTGACGTCGTGCTGGTCCCGAGTCCCGGATACCCCGTGTATCCCGTGGCCGCCGGCTTTGCCGGAGGAACGGCTTACGAGATGCCGCTGGTGAAGTCACACGGGTTTCTGCCTGATCTTGACGCCGTTCCTCAGGACGTGCTCAAGCACGCCAAGTTGATGTATTTGAATTCTCCGAACAATCCCACGTCGGTCATTGCGGACGTGACGTTTTTTCAACGGGTCGTTGATTTTGCCAAGGAACATCACGTCATCGTGTGCCACGACGCGGCGTATTCTGAAATTTTCTACGATGGGCAACGCCCGCCGAGTTTTCTGGAAGCCGACGGCGCCATGGACGTGGGCATCGAATTTCACTCCCTGTCCAAGACGTTCAACATGACGGGATGGCGCCTTGGGTTTGCGGTGGGACGGCAAGAGGTCATCGCGGGACTGGGCAAGGTCAAAAGCAACGTGGATTCCGGAGTCTTTCAGGCAATTCAAGAGGCGGGCATCACGGCCCTGGAACTGGACGATCACCTGACCGATGACCTGCGAACCATCTATCAAGAGCGGCGGGACGTGCTGGTGGCAGGATTGACGAGCCTTGGTCTGACGTTTATCCCACCTTCAGCCGCCTTTTACGTCTGGATCGAAGTGCCTGAAGGCTTTACTTCAACCTCCTTCACGGCCCATCTTCTGGAGAACGCCGGCATTGTGACGACTCCGGGAAACGGCTTTGGGGCTCCGGGCGAAGGCTACGTTCGCATGACGATCACGACGCCTCAAGAGCGACTCGCCGAAGCCGTGGATCGCATGAAGCACGTCGGCTGGTAGGCAAAGAGGGCGTTGACGGAACGCATGAATACCGAAACCGTCTTCATTGCTTTTGGATCGAATCAAGGGGATCGGCAAGATTTGTGTGATCGAGCCATTGCCTTAATGGGTCTGCTTCCTCTTTCCACGCTCACGGGCGTTTCGTCGTATTACGAAACCGAGCCGGTCGGTCCGGAGAACGAGTCGGCACCGCTCTGGTTCTATAACGGCGTCGTGCGGATTGAGACCCGCCTCCACCCTGAACCGCTGTTGGCCATTTGTCAGGAAACCGAACGAAGCCTGGGTCGTGACCCTGAACGTCGAAACGGGTCCCGCCCCATTGATCTGGACCTGTTGTTCTACGGGCAACGGGTGATTGAGACGCCGCACATCACCATTCCACACGCCCGTCTTCATCAACGTCGATTCGTCTTGGCGCCCATGGTTGAACTCGCTCCGAACTGGATCCATCCGCGACAATGCCAAACCGTTCAAACCCTCCTTGACAAGCTCACGGATTCCCATCACGTTCGCAAGCTTGCGCTCACGCCCTGCTCGCGATACGCGACCCGACCATCCTGTTCCCTGCCTGCCATCGACTAAATGCGCATCATCCGCACGACTCAGGCCCTTCGAACGTGGCGACGAGAACAAGACCGGCGCGGGGACGTGATCGGGTATATCCCCACCATGGGCGCGTTGCACGACGGGCATCGTTCATTGATCCAACGGGCCAGGAACCAGTGCGAAACGGTCGTCGTCAGTATCTTTGTGAATCCGCTCCAATTCGGTCCCACCGAGGACTACCGTCGCTACCCGAGGGACCTCTCCGGCGATCTCAGCCTGTGTCGAGAGGAACGCGCCGACGTCGTGTTTCTTCCGCAATCAGCCGGCCTGTACCCGTCACGTTTTCAGACGAGCGTCACGCTGCATGAACTTTCCCGACGATGGGAGGGAGAACGTCGACCGACTCATTTTCAAGGCGTGACCACCATTGTGACTAAACTCTTGAACCTCGTCCGTCCGGTTCGCACGTTCCTGGGCCAAAAAGATTACCAACAATTCCTGGTGATCCGGCAATTAGTCAAAGACCTTGAATTGGACACCCGCGTCATGCTGTGCCCGACCGTTCGCGACGCCGACGGCTTAGCTCTCAGTTCCCGAAACCGCTACCTGTCACCATCGCAACGCCGCCGCGCTCTGCTGTTGTATCAAGCCCTGTCAGCCGGAAAAGCCGCCATCGCCAAGGGTGCGCGCCGTTCGCCTCCGGTGGAACGAACCATGGCAGCGGTCATGAACGCGACACCACGGATCCGCATCGATTACTTGGCCTGTTGTGACGCACGCACGCTTGAACCGGTGACGCGGTTGCAGGGAACAATCGTCTTAGCGGGTGCGCTGCGAATCGGATCGATTCGATTACTTGATAATCTCATCGTCCGGATTCGGCAAGACGACACGTCGTAACCCGCTATTCTGATCGGACGGATCGGGCACAACGAAAGCCGAGCGTGGGCGACCGCGTGGTCGGAACGGCTCCATTGCGGGTGGCGGTTCGTAACAGTTGCGGCCGACTCCGCCAAGACCCGCCCCGCACGCTTTTATACCGCCCGGCTTTTGGCCCTTGAGGATTCTGTTCGGGCATCAGCGGATAGGAATCCGGACCGAACCAATCCTTCACCCATTCCCGCACGTTGCCGGCCATGTGATGAAGTCCGTACGGGCTTCGGCCTTCTTCAAACCCATCCACGGCAGCGACCAGGGGAATCTGATGAACGTGATATAATCCTGAGACGGCCAAATCAGCGTTGGGCGGGTCAGCCCCCCAGGGGAAAAGAAGTCCGTCAGTCCCTCGTGCAGCCTTTTCCCATTCGGCTTCCGTCGGTAATCGCTTGGCACGGGTCCGGCAGAATTGATCGGCCTCCTTCCAGTCCACGTACATGGCCGGCCATCGAGCCATGACGTCATCCGGGAGAACGTGTACGTCAATCAGATGCCAAATGAGACGGCGAAGTTTGTACGGAACCGGCAAATCCTGTTCGTGAAGGAAGGTCAGATACTCTGCCAGACTCACTTCATCACGATCGATGAAATAGGCATCCAGTTTGATGCGTCGTTGTGGAAACTCCGTATCATCATACTGCGTGGCGAACCCAAAGGGGTCGTCGTCCTTCCGGACGGTTCCCATCAGGAACCAGCCCTCGGGAATCTTCACCACCGGCGAGGGTTGCGCCAATTTCGCAATCCCGCTCAGATGCCGATGGATCTCCGGGGGAATGGGCGTCTGCTCTTTGGCCGAGGGGCTTCCACCTGCAATCAGGAAAAGGCCCCACAACAGAGACAGGACGGCCAAGACGGCGTGAAGGCACACTCGACCTGCGATCTTTTTAGAAAACATCGAATCCCTCCGGTTCCCTTCCCATGACCATGCTCGAAATGGTAGACTCAGCGCATCATTTCTTCGATTGACGGCAGAGAAATCCATGGTCTCATCACTCAACCGTCAAACGTCAGCTTCCGCAAAAGCCCATCATCAGAAGGCCCGTTACTATTGCGTGATAGAGAGTCCCGTCGGCAGGTTGCTCTTGGCAGGGAATGCTCAAGCCTTGACGCACGTCTCCTTTCAAGACGGCCGACGTCCGACCAGACCGGACCCCCAGTGGACGTATTCGGAAACGCCGTTTCAAACGTCCATTCAACAATTGAACGAATACTTTGCCGGCAAACGGAAAACGTTCAAGATCAAACTCGCTCCGGAAGGCACTCCCTTTCAACGAAACGTATGGGACGCGCTGCAAACCATTCCGTATGGACGCACGCTTTCATACGGGCAAATTGCAAACGCCATTGGCAAGCCTCAGGCCGTTCGTGCCGTCGGGGCTGCAAACGGGCAGAATCCCTTGTCGATTGTGATTCCCTGTCACCGGGTCATCGGAAGCAATGGAAAGCTGGTCGGGTTTGGGGGAGGCCTCTCCGTGAAAGAAGCGTTATTGTCTCACGAACGTCGTCATTCTCAGGTCGTCTCGTTCAGTCCTCCGTCGTCCCCTGCCCCGTCGTCGGATGGCTTTGGCGCGCGAGAATGGGCTCAACGTTCGCGGGTGAATACGTCGGAGGTTTGACCCACTTGCCGTCCGCTCGGCTATACCCGCCTTCTTTGCTCATGTTTGAACGCTGGACTTCCTGGAACACCGGTTCCACGTCGATCCCATAGGAGACCGCGGTGCCGTACACGACGTACAGCAGGTCGGCCAGTTCCTTGGCAATGTGCGGAAGATGCCTGGCTTCGACGGCTTCCTTCAGTTCATCGAATTCTTCCTGAATGAGTCGCACCCGTAACGTTTCCGTTTTCTCATCCGGCACGCCGGGACGCCCCGCCACGTGCAAACCGAACGTCTTGTGAAAGTCCCGAACCATTTTTTGCGCTTCGTGCATGTTCCATCCTTTCGGTCAAAAACGGGGGAGCCGGCGACGATCGTCAAAGGGCCACCGGTCGGTTTCCCAATTATGGTATGGTTCCCAGAATGCGCAACCTTACAGTCTTGCACCAGCAGATTGCCGATTGCACGCGGTGTCCTCGACTGACCGCCTACCGCCGAGACATCGCCGCCACCAAGGTCAAACGATTTCAGGAATGGGACTATTGGGGACGCCCCGTTCCAGGATTTGGGGATCCTCGTGCCAAGCTCTACGTGCTGGGATTGGCTCCTGCGGCTCATGGTGGAAATCGAACCGGACGAGTCTTTACCGGTGATCGCAGTGGAGATTGGCTGTATGAAGCCCTGTTTCGATTCGGGTTCGCCAACCAGTCCGCGTCCACCCATCGGGGCGATGGACTTCAGTTGACGGATTGTTACGTGGCGGCAGCCGTGCGATGCGCCCCGCCCGACAACAAGCCGTCGAAAGAAGAGTTTGAAACGTGCCGGCCGTACGTTCTGGCGGAACTTCGTTTATTGACACACCTGACGGTGGTCGTGGCCTTGGGGAACGTCGCCTTCCGCGAATATTTGAAAGCCGCAAGAGCATCAGGACGCGCCGTCAAGAAACCGGCTCCCACGTTTCAGCACGGATCGATCTGCGCCACGCCTTGGGGGGTCACTCTCTTGGGATCCTACCACCCCAGCCAACAAAATACGTTTACGGGAAGACTCACGCGCCCCATGTTTCACGACGTCTTCAGGCGTGCGCGTCAACTCGTGGACGACGGCCGGTAAACGTTGAGGTTATCCTTTCGGGACGGTCTTCGCTTCCCAATCGGCCAGAAATTTTTTCAGTCCACTGTCCGTCAGAGGATGCTTCACCAGGCTTTGAAAGACGCCATACGGCATGGTGCAGATATGACCGCCTGCCAGAGCCGCTTCGACCACGTGTTGAGGATGTCTCACGCTCGCCACGAGGACCAGGGTGGGAAAGTCGTAATTGCAAAAAATGGTCACGATTTGCCGAATCAGTTCCATGCCGCTACTGCTGACGTCGTCCAAACGGCCGATGAAAGGCGACACGCACCAGGCTCCGGCTTTGGCGGCCAGCAGGGCCTGGGTCGGCGAAAAGCACAGCGTGACGTTGACCCGAATGCCTTCGTCGGTCAAGCGTTTCGTGGCTTTGAGCCCTTCTGGAATTAACGGACACTTCACGACGACGTTGGGATGAACGTTCGCCAATTCTCGCCCCTCCTTGACCATGGCATCAGCCTCAAGACTCACAACCTCCGCACTGACCGGGCCGTTGACGATCCGACAAATTTCCAGGATCAGATCCTTGAAATCCCTGCCTTCCTTTGAGACCAACGACGGGTTCGTTGTGACTCCGTCCAGAATCCCCATGCTGGCGGCTTCGGTAATGTCTTGCACGTTGCCGGTATCCAAGTAGATCTTCATGGCATTGCTCCCTTACACACTGTTCAGGAGACGATCCGTTTCTCAACAAGATCGTCGTTTCATTGGTTCATGGTCCCTCGTGATGATCCTCATTCTAATAGAGCCCGTTCGACGTTGACAATCCGAAAGACCCGGGTTCTTTGAACGGAACCCTCTTCCTTCATTTGACTGGACCCGACGCCGTGGTTACAATTTTTTCGGACATTGACGTGAAAGGACCCACGCTCTTTGACGATTTTTTCCCTCCGCCACGACATGGCCGGCAGATGCGTCCCCCAATCGGCTTCACAACGGAGGCCACGCCTTCGCATCCTGCTCCTCCTGGTGCTGAGCCTGACCTTGGTGGGATGTAGCCGTCATCTCAATCAGGAGGCGTCACTGAATTCCGCTGAATTCCATGGGAAATCCCAAGCCTGGTTTATCGAACACTGGGGCAACCCGCGCGCCAGAGCAAACCGGTTTTTTGGAGGAGAGACCTGGGTGTATTTCCGCATTGCCGACGGCACACGATCCTTTCCGTTTTTGAATTTTGGTCCGGCCGGATGCCAGATGAGTTTGACGTTTGATCCAGAAGGCAACCTTGAAGATTCTACCTCTTCCGGCTGCTGACGCGACTGCCCGCGTCCCCTCGTGGCTCCCATGCCTGCTCGCCAAAGAGACATCGACGTTTACCCCACGTCCCAATGGTTAATGGCAGCCGCGGCTCGACACGTCGTTCATCATGCGCGCCGCGCCATTCAGAAACGAAACGTGTTTGCCATGGCGTTGGCCGGCGGCGCCACGCCGAAACGTCTTTATGAACTGCTTGCGACTCCCCCTTTTCGCACGCAAGTTGATTGGACCAACATCCAGGTGTTTTGGGGGGATGAACGCCACGTTTCGCCGGACCATGCGGACAGCAATTATCGAATGGCCTCTGAGACGTTCCTCAAACACGTGCCCATTCCCACTGATCACGTTCATCGTGTGCCCAGTGAACTGCCGAATGCGCAAATCATCGCCGAACACTATGAAGCCGTGATTCGTGAGAACGTTCACGTTCCCGATGCTGCAATACCTCGTTTCGATTTGATTCTTTTGGGGATGGGGCCGGATGGTCATACCGCTTCCCTGTTTCCTGGCACGCCGGCCGTTGCCGAGAATCAGCGGCTGGTGGTCGCCCCTTGGGTCGAGAAGTTTCAGTCCCATCGGATCACCTTTACGCCGGTTCTGATCAATCAGGCCCGGCAGGTCACGTTTCTGATCGACGGCGTTGAAAAAGCGGAAACGCTGGCCGCGGTTCTGGAGGGGCCGCGACAACCACACGCATTACCCGCTCAACTGATCCGGCCCCACCCCGGACATCTGAGCTGGTTGCTGACTCAAGAGGCCGCCGGTCACCTGACGTAATCACGGGCATCAGGGCCATGGACGATCCCACATCGACTCACCCACGTGCCTGATTCCGTGAAATGGGTGACAAGATTTTTCCGAAAGATTTCAGTATAGTATGAGCATATCCTGTTTTCGACAATCCCTGTTTTCTGCAATAAAGGACCGGGAGCATCAGCCGGAACCCCTCACCTGATGAAAGAATCTGCGATGCCGATTCCTTCCGTTCGGACCTTTTCGCAAACCTTGATGGACCATCAATTGCCCGCCCTGCGTGCTCAGAGCATTCACACGTTGCAGGTGAACGTGGGAAAACGGTGCAACCAGACCTGTCACCATTGTCACGTGGATGCCGGCCCCTCCCGAACGGAAATGATGACTCGGGAGACCGTTGAAACGATCCTGAAGGTGCTTCGACGGCATCCTCAGATGACCACGGTGGATATTACCGGCGGCGCCCCGGAAATGAATCCGTGTTTTGAATATCTGGTGTCCGAATGCCGCGCCCTCGGCCGGACGGTCATCGATCGATGTAATTTGACGGTCTTTTTTGTCAAAGGCAAATCGCATCTTCCCGAATTTCTGGCTCGTCATCAGGTTGAGGTCATCGCGTCCTTGCCGTGCTATCTGGAGGAAAACGTGGATCAGCAACGGGGAACCGGCGTCTTTGGCCGAAGTATCACGGCCTTACAACAATTGAACGCGCTGGGATATGGCCAAGCAAGCCGGGGCCTCGTCTTGAATCTCGTCTACAATCCATTGGGGCCGCGGCTTCCTCCCAATCAACGTGAATTGGAGGAAACCTACAAGGAGGAATTGTTCTCACGTTTTGGAATCCGATTTAATCGACTGTATACCGTCACCAACATGCCCATTAATCGTTTTTTGAAAGATCTGTACGCACAAGGCCGACATGACGAGTACATGAATCTGCTCATTGAGCATTTCAACCCGCATTCGGTTGAGAACGTGATGTGTCGCACGTTACTCAGCGTGGGATGGGACGGACAATTGTACGATTGCGATTTTAATCAGATGTTGAATCTGCCCCTCGGACGCAACCTGCCGCAAACGATCTCCGACTTTGCTGACGATGTCTTGGCCCATCGCGCCATTACGATCGGCCAGCATTGTTATGGATGCACGGCCGGCGCCGGGTCATCCTGCGGCGGAGCACTCACCTGACGCGACCGTCCTCCCTCGGCGACCGACTGCACCGAGGGATGCGTGCTCAACGGCCTGCCGCCCCCTGGCCGGACATATAGCTTTTGAATTTCAAGGCGCATTCGTGACTGCAGAAGTGATAGTGCTGACCGCCGATTTTTTCAACCACGGCGGACCCCGCCGCAATGTACAGTTTACAGACGGGATCCTGCACCATCATATCCTTTGAAGGCAAAGGCGGGACAGCGTTCCTGTTACGAAAATCACGGATGGATTTCCGAATCATCAGAAATAAAATGATGAGAAGAACTAAGACGATGATGATTCGCCACATACGTTCCGTCCTCGCGCGTGATACCGGATGAGAGACGATTCAGTATACTGGTTTCTTTTCTTTCAAGCCAACGACTTCAGCGTCCCGACGACGCCTCCCTGAACCACTTCTCCAACCCTGCCCTCCGATCAATTGCCGCGTGGATTTTAATCCTGATAGGATGGAGGCTCATTCGCTCTTCAACTCACGTCGGCACAGGAAACGGACGCGGTATTTCTGAAACGTGTTCAGCACGCGGAGAGGTCGGGTATGGTCACGATCACCCTCATGGGAGAGTTAGAAACGTCTGATGGAGAACGAAGTCTGGCCTGTGAACTCGATGATCCTCTGACGGTGAAGCAACTGATTCAACGGCAGGGACGCACACTACGGCAGGTCACCAGACTGTTGCGAGAAAATAAGGTGATGGTCACGATTAATCGCCGAGTGGCAAGCGAAGATACGCACGTCCACGACGGAGACGACGTGAGTCTCGTGGCCCATGACGGCATGAGCACCAAAGGGTTAGGGCCATCGTATTATTAACGTAACGGGGCAACAATGAGACTGGGCACACATAAAAAAAGGGTAGCCTCTTTGTGAGGCTACCCTTCCTGATAAGAATGAAGTTTTCAGTTCATTAAGAAACGTTGAGACGACACGATTTTCGTCGAAGATCACACACCCTCGGGCTGTCCTCGCTCCCCGCTCAATTTGAGGGAACCCCTCCGTTCCCAGCAAGGACACCTGAATCCATCCCCCTCTGTGTTTATTTCTTTCCTAAGATTGCATCCTTCGCCGCTTTGGCAACGCGGAATTTCACGACTTTCTTCGCCGGAACCTTAATCGGTTCGCCGGTTTGGGGATTTCTTGCGGTACGCGCCTTTCGGTGAGCCAGCACTAACTTTCCGATCCCCGGCATGGTAAAAGAGTTTTTCGCTTCTTTGTAAGCCAAGGTCGCCAAGTTGTCGAGCATTTCGGTTGCGGTCTTCTTCGTCACTCCAGCCTTCCCAGCCAAGTGATCAGCAATTTGTGACTTGGTCATCGCTTTGCCCATACGAACCTCCTCATCAAAGATATCAAGTGTGGGTGGAAATCACAGGGAGTAGTCCCGAGGTGGATTCTCTCACGAAGATATTGATAACGGCTTATTTATTTCAAATGAACCACGTCGCGATGACATGAAGAAGGTGGGAGTCTATCGAAAGCATGATGCCCTGTCAACCACTTGGATGGGTCTACGACCGCCGGCACTCGTGTTACGGGCGGACGAGATCTTGTCCCGAAGCGTGCAGGCCAAGGCTCCGGCGAGACACCCGGACGTTACGTTGAAAAATGCGGCAATATCTGGATAATGGTTGTTTGTTCGTTCTTCTTCCGCGGTGATGGTTCCACGCGACAAGACGCATACCGGCACGTTCAGGAAGAACGTGGACGCAAGAGAACGGAGTCCCCGGCAGTCAGGAAACACCGTGGATGAAGAGACCCGTTCGTTCGTGAAAGGGCGACCGTATGACTGACCGGAAGAATTTCTTCGATGAAATGTTCGGAACCGGCGAACGGCGTCGCGAGTCGTATCGTGACTATCATCAATGGCTTGAGTCCCAAGACGCGGCGTGGCTGCATCGCAAGTCAGCCGAAGCCGAGACCGTGTTTCGCAGGATCGGGATCACCTTCAGCGTGTATGGAGAGGAGGACGCCAGTGAACGACTGATCCCGTTTGACGTCGTGCCGCGCATCATTTCCACTCGTGAATGGTCGCGGCTTGTTCGAGGAATTCAGCAGCGGGTCCAGGCGATCAATGCCTTTCTGCACGACATTTATCACCGCCAGGAAATACTGCGGGCCGGTCGCATTCCGGTCGAATCGATCACTGAAAATGAGGCGTTTCTCCCTCAGATGATCGGCGTCTCGCCACCCGGGAACGTCTATACCCACGTTGTCGGCGTTGATATCGTCCGCACCGGCGAGGACGAATTCCACGTCCTGGAAGACAATGCCCGCACGCCGTCCGGCGTGTCCTACATGCTGGAAAACCGGGAAATCATGCTCCAGATGTTTCCGGAACTGTTCGCGCGAATCAACGTCCAGGCCGTCGGCGACTATCCCAAAAACCTGAGACGCTCCCTCGGCGCATGCGCGCCACGTTCTTGCAAGGACACGCCGGTCATTGCGGTGTTGACGCCCGGCATTTACAATTCGGCCTATTTTGAACATGCCTTTTTAGCCGGGCAGATGGGGGCCGAGCTTGTTGAAGGTCATGATTTGCGCGTGGTCGATGGACGCATCGCCATGCGGACCACCCAAGGGTACGCGCCCATTGACGTCATTTACAGACGCGTGGACGACGAGTACCTGGATCCCCTGAATTTCAATCCGCAGTCCCTCCTGGGGGTACCGGGGATCTTTGACGTCTACAGGGCGGGCGGGGTCACCATTGCCAACGCGCCAGGGACGGGCATTGCCGATGATAAGGCCATTTATTCGTATATGCCGGAGATCATCGAGTTCTACACGGGGGAAAAGGCGCGGCTGAACAACGTCCCGACTTGGCGTTGCTCCGAGCCGGACGCCTTACGCTACGTCCTGGACAATCTGTCCGAACTGGTCGTGAAGGAGGTCCACGGTTCCGGTGGGTATGGCATGCTGATAGGACCCGCCGCGACCAACAAGGAACTGGCCGCGTTCCGAGACACGTTGAAGGCCACGCCCGCCAATTACATTGCTCAGCCCACCCTTTCGCTTTCAACGGCGCCGATTCTTACCAAGGACGGCCTGGAGTCGCGCCACGTGGACCTGCGTGCCTTCGTGCTGGTTTCACCGGATGGCATTCGCACGACGCCGGGCGGGCTGACCCGCGTGGCGTTGAAGAAGGCGTCGCTTGTCGTCAATTCCAGCCAAGGCGGCGGGACCAAGGACACCTGGGTGCTGGAGGAATAACCACGATGCTTGGGAAAACCGCCGCCGGCCTGTTCTGGATGTTTCGTTACCTTGAACGAAGCGAAAACACCGCGCGCCTGCTTGACGCCGGGTTTCGACTCGCGCTGACTCGCTCAACCGCTGCTGAGAACGAGTGGGTTTCCGTGATGACCTCAGCCGGCATCAAGCAGGCCTTTCTAGAAAAATACGAACGGTTCGAGACGACTTACGTCATCGATTTCTTGTTACGCGATCAATCAAATCCTTCCAGCGTCATGTCGATGATTCAGTCGGCACGCGACAACGCCCGGCTCCTGCGCACGGCTCTGACGCGGGAATTGTGGGAAGTCACCAATGAATGCTGGTTGACGCTCAAGGAACTGCTGGCCCGTCCCATCCGAGAACGGGAACTGCCCTTGGCCCTCAGCACGATTCAACAGCAAAACGCCCTGCTCGGCGGCACGCTCCACGGCACCATGATGCGAAACGAGATTTTTGATTTCGCCCGTCTCGGCACCTTTCTGGAACGGGCCGACAGCACGGCTCGCATCCTCGACGTCAAGTATTATCTGCTGTTGCCGTCCGTCTCATTAGTCGGCAGTTCTCTTGACAACGTCCAGTGGGAAACCATTCTCCGGTCCGTTTCGGCTCAACGCGCCTACCACCGGCACCATCAGGGCGACGTTCATCCGAAAGGGATCGCGGATTTTCTGATTCTGGATCGTCGGATGCCGCGCTCTCTCACGTTCTGCTATTTAAAGATCGTCGATAACCTGACGTATCTCGCCAAAGACTACGGAATGCGCCATCCCTGCTTCGAGCAGGCGGAGCGGGTGCTTGCCAGGCTCATGGACCGCTCCATCGACGATATTGTGGAATCCGGGTTGCACGAATTTATCCAGGAATTCATTCGGGACAACAATGCCCTCGGCGTCCAGATTGAGAAAGACTATCGCTTTTACGGATAACCGCATGAGACTGCACGTTTCCCATCTCACGACGTATCACTACGACAAGCCCGTCCAGTATGCGTTACAACAGGTTCGTCTGACGCCAACGTCGCAGGAATCGCAACGGGTCGTGACGTGGAGCCTGACCGTTGAAGGCGGTCGCAAACAGCTCGAGTTTGACGATCAGCACCATAACCGCGTGACCCTGATCAGCCTTGAGAACGATCAGTCGGCAATCAGCATCCGTTGCACGGGTGAGGTTGAGACGACCAATCAAAACGGGATATCCGGCCAACGGCTCGGCTACGCGCCGTTGTGGTATTTCAAACGGTCAACCGTGCTCACCAAACCTGGCCCGCGGACCCACGCGCTCGTCACGTCCCTGGGCCGTGACGCAGGGGATGACGTGACGCGCCTGCACGCACTGTCACGTCTCGTTGCGAAAACCGTTCCCTATAAGAAGGGGGAGACCGGCCCCGACACCACGGCGGAAGACGCGCTTCGGGCAGGGTTCGGCGTCTGCCAGGACCATGCACATATTTTTATCACCGCGGCACGTCTCCTTGGCCTTCCCGCTCGATACGTCAGCGGCTATCTCATGACGAATACCCCCGTTGAGCAAGACGCAAGCCATTCCTGGGCGGAAGCCTGGATCGCAAACGTCGGATGGACCGGGTTTGACGTGTCAAACGGGATCTCGCCGGATGAGCGCTACGTGCGCGTTGCCACCGGTCTTGATTATAGAGACGCCGCGCCTATATCCGGCATTCGGATGGGGGACGCCCAGGAATCCATGACCGTCGCCGTCCACGTTGAACAGTAATCCATTCGGACGTTGTCCGTCACGTTAGGATTTGTCACACGTCATGACTGACCACACTTCACGACATTGGATGATGCCCACGGAAATCTTTCTTGACCGACACGCGGGGACCACGGAGGCTGACGTTCAGGAGATGCTGGGCATCCTTGGCTTCCCATCGCTGGAGGCGTTGATCCACGCGGCAGTCCCTGAAGACATTCGCCTTCATGAACCGCTCGACTTGCCGGCTCCACGGAGCGAGCCGGAGGTGTTATCCCACCTTCAACGCGTGGCTCAAGCCAATCAGGTGTTCCGTTCGTTTATCGGGATGGGATATTACGATTGTGACACGCCTCCGGTCATTCTCCGAAACGTGCTGGAAAATCCGGCGTGGTACACCCCGTATACCCCCTATCAAGCGGAAATTGCCCAGGGACGTCTGGAAGCACTCCTCAATTTTCAAACCATGGTGGCCGATCTCACCGGCCTCCCTCTGGCCAATGCGTCGCTTCTGGACGAAGGGACCGCCGCAGCAGAAGCCATGGCCATGTGCCACACCATCAGTGGACCGACTCGACGGGCTTTTTTCGCTTCACAAGAATGTCACCCGCAAACGCTGTCCGTGCTCAAGACGCGAGCTAATTCTCTAGGGATCCGTCTCGACGTTGGCACGGTCGATGGGATCGACTGGACACAGGAGGTGTATTGCGGTCTCCTCCTCCAATATCCCACGACGACCGGCGCTCTCCGCGATGACCGTGATCTGATTCAACGAGCCCATGAAGCAGGAACCCTGGTCGTGATCGCCACGGATTTGCTCGCGCTCACCCTTCTCACCCCACCGGGAGAATTCGGCGCAGACATTGCCGTGGGGTCCAGTCAACGCTTCGGGGTGCCTTTAGGATTCGGCGGTCCACACGCCGCGTTCCTGTCGACGCGAGAGACCTACAAGCGACACGTACCCGGCCGAATCGTGGGCGTGTCCAAAGATCGTCATGGACGAACGGCGTACCGACTCGCGCTGCAGACCCGCGAGCAACACATTCGTCGCGACCGAGCCACGAGCAACATCTGCACCGCGCAAGTATTGCTGGCCAACGTCGCCGGCATGTACGCCGTGTATCACGGCCCCACCGGGCTGACGCGCATTGCCGAGCGCGTCCACGGGTTGACCGTGGTCCTCGCCGAAGGCTTGACCCGTCTCGGGTGCCGCGTTCCGGACGAACTCTTTTTTGATACGTTGCGCGTGTCCACCGATGAGATCGGGGCAGACCAAATTCGCAAACGAACGGAACGGCATCGTCTCAATCTTCGAGAATTCGAAGACGGCTCCTTTGGCATCGCCTTGGATGAAACCACGACCCTGAACGACGTGGAGACCCTCTGGAAAACGTTTTCAAAAGACGGGCGGTTGTGGTTTACGGCGAAAGAAACGGCGGAAACGCTCTCCGTCTCGCTGCCGGCACCGTTTGCTCGCACCACGCCCTTTCTGACTCACGAAGTCTTTCATCAGTATCATTCTGAGCATGAATTCTTACGCTACCTGAACCGGCTGCAATCGCGAGACCTGTCGCTGGTCCATGCCATGATTCCCTTGGGCTCCTGCACCATGAAACTCAACGCGACGGCGGAAATGCTTCCCGTGACGTGGCCGGAATTCAGTCGCATTCATCCGTTTGCGCCTGCTGAACAAACGACAGGATACCGCCGACTCTTCCAGGAATTGGAGAAGTGGCTCGCGGACATTACGGGGTTTTCGGGCGTCTCGCTCCAACCCAATGCCGGGTCTCAAGGGGAATACGCCGGGTTGCTGATGATCCGCGCGTATCACGAGCACCGAGGACACCAACAACGAACGATCTGTCTGATTCCGGTTTCTGCTCACGGGACCAATCCGGCCAGTGCCGTGATTGCCGGACTGACCGTCGTTCCCGTGGCCTGTGACGAACGCGGCAACGTCGATCTTGACGATTTGCGTGCCAAGGCCATCCGCCACCACGACGCGTTAGCCGCGCTCATGGTGACCTACCCTTCAACGCATGGAGTGTTTGAAGAAACCATTCAAGAAGTCTGTCGCATCATTCATGAGCATGGAGGACAAGTCTACATGGATGGGGCGAACATGAACGCGATGGTGGGACTGTGCCGACCCGCGGACATCGGTGCCGACGTCTGTCATCTTAATCTGCACAAGACGTTCTGCATTCCTCACGGGGGCGGCGGGCCGGGGATGGGACCGATTGCCGTTGCCGATCACTTGGCTCCATTTCTGCCCGGGCATCCTCTCCGCAATTCCGGCGGAGCACGCGGCATCGGGCCGGTCTCCGCCACCCCATACGGCAGCCCGAGCATTCTGCCGATCTCCTGGGCGTTTATTGCCCTCATGGGCACCCAGGGATTGACGCATGCCACCAGCGTCGCCATTCTCAACGCCAATTACATGGCCAAACGATTGGAGAAAGATTTTGCCATTCTGTACACTGGCAAGGGCGGCTTGTGCGCCCATGAATTTATCGTCGACGTCCGACCGTTCAAAAAGTCGGCTGACGTTGGCGTGGAAGACATCGCCAAACGCCTCATGGACTTTGGATTTCACGCCCCGACCATTTCATGGCCCGTGGCCGGTACGATGATGATTGAACCCACGGAAAGCGAATCCAAGGCGGAACTGGATCGGTATTGCGACGCGCTGTTGACGATCCGACAAGAAATTGCCGCCGTTGAAGACGGGCGCCTTCCCCGAGACGACAATCCCCTGAAACATGCCCCGCACACGATGGAAGCCGTCACAACCTCTCACTGGACGCACCCCTATAGCCGCGAACAGGCCGCATTTCCACTGCCTTGGCTCAGAGACCATAAATGCTGGCCCTCCGTCTCACGCATTGACAGTGCGTATGGAGATCGCCATTTAGTCTGCACCTGCCCTCCTCTCGATCACGACCAACCGTCCCTCAATGAGGAGGCTGATTGAAAGGGTTAACCAACGCGCCATGAAAACACAATCATCAAACACGCTGTTGTGGGCCATTCTGACCGGCATTGTTTCCGGCACGATCCTCGGGGGAACCTTGCCGGACATCGGACATTCCGTGTCGTTCCTCGGGGAATTGTTCCTCAAAGCCTTGTTCGTCCTTGTGGTCCCTCTGGTCATGAGTTCCATCATCGTCGGGGTCAGCAGTCTGGGAGACGTGCGACAACTCGGTCCGCTCGGAGGCCGCACGGTCCTGTACTTCATGACGACCACGGGCATCGCGGTCACGATCGGGCTGGTGTTGGTCTTACTGATTCAACCGGGAACCTCGGGGTCATCGGCAACCGACGCCGAGGCCATGGCCAGCGTCTCCGAACGATTAGAAGATAAACCCGCCAGCGTGACGGAACTTCTTCAGACCATCCTGATCGGACTCGTTCCCAAAAACCTGTTCGCGGCCATGGCCAACGCCGAAGTGCTTCCGTTGATTGTTTTTTCCCTGGTGTTCGGCGGCGTCCTGACGACGATTGGAGAACGAGGCACGTTCGTCATTCGATTCTTTGAAGGGACGAACGGCGCCATCATGGCCATGGTGCATCTGCTGATGTGGACCGCACCGGTGGGCATCGGGGCCTTGATTGCCGGCCGGTTGGGCGAAGCCGGAGGATTCAGCGGCTTCTGGCCTCAACTGGTGCAGTTAGGGGCCTATGCCGGCACCGTCATTCTGGGATTATTGACTCATGCCCTGATTGTCCTTCCTCTTATCCTCTACTTCGTCGGCAAACACAACGTCGTCCGGTACGCAAGAAATCTCGGGACGGCCCTCACGACGGCGTTCTCCACCAGTTCAAGTTCGGCCACGCTTCCGCTCACCATGGAGGCCGTCATTGACGAACACGGCGTGTCGTCACGAACCGCCCGCTTTGTGCTCCCCGTCGGCGCCACGATCAACATGGACGGCACGGCCCTCTACGAAGCGGTCGCCGCCGTGTTTATTGCACAATCCTACGGCATCGAACTGACCTTTGCGCACACGATTATCATCGTCCTGACGGCAACCTTGGCCGCCATCGGCGCCGCCGGCATCCCGGAAGCCGGCCTCGTCACGATGGTGCTCGTGCTCAAAGCCGTCAACCTTCCCATTGAAGGCATTGCGCTCATTCTCGTGATCGACTGGTTCCTGGACCGCTGCCGAACCACGATCAACGTCTGGGGCGACGCCGTCGGCGCCGCCGTGATTGATACGTTGGGGAAGAAAAGCAAAGATGAGTCTGGCATCCAGCGAGACGGTTAGTCAGAGGAGTAACCCATGGCGAAAGAACAAAATCCACCTCCGAGCAGAGCCCAACAGGAGCAGGTCATGTGGAATGGATTGTCTCCAAAATCCACAACTGTCAAACCAGAACCACCCCCGCCACCACCGCCGAAGAAGAAATAAGGCCAACGCGGCAGTGTTTCTTGGGTCACACTATTTTTTTCCTTTTCGGTTCTTTGAGAATTTCTTGAGCCGCTTCCGTATCGCGTCTTCCAATTTTGGCGGGACGATGAACCACGTGGGATAACCCGTGGATTGGGGATTCCCGATTGGCTTGTCTTTCGAGCCGTTCCAGCGTATGGCGAGCACCGTTTCCCCATCCCACTGCCCTTCCGCGGCGGACCACTTTCCTTCGCCGCCATCGTACAGAATCTTGTCCAACTGCCAGATTTTTTGTGGACTGGTCACGTCTTCGGGTTTTATATAGCTCATGATATCAACCTCCTTTTCATATTATTATGCTTCCCGACCGGTTGCGCCTGAATCACGGAATCCCAGCTTAGAACCCATACCTGAGGCCGAGGCTGATCTCGTGTCCGCCGATTTCCGTGTCGAACTCTGCGCCCGTCACCGCTCCCTTGAACGTCGGGTCAGCGGTTCTGAAGTATCGCCAGTCCAGGCTGACGGTGATTGCGTGATCCTCCGACGCGGCGAACTCGTAACCGACGCCTCCGCCTGCCTGATACGCGAATACGGTGTCTTTGTCGTCGGCCAACGTTGTGCCGGACGCCGACTTCGATTCCAGCGAAACGGACGCAACCCCGAGGCCGCCGCCGACGTAGGGTTTCCAACCTGACCCCAGATCAAAATCATAATACACGTTGCCCATGAAGGTGAGCACCGAAATGTCGCCGCTGAGAGACTGTGTGCCCGTAGCGAAATTCTGTGCCGCCATTTTGTGACGCGGCGAGAGATTCTCGTACGTAATCGTAGCGGGATTAGGATAGACGGGCCTGCCGGCGGCGTTTACTGCGGCAACGACCCTTGAAGCAGCAAGTTCTACGAGGCTGCCCGGGCTTTTGACGTTCATGCCGTCCAGATTGTTCTTGCGGTAGCCGATCTCACCTTCGACGCGCAAGCCGTTGGTCAAGGCGTATCCGGACGTGCCTTTCACGACGAACCCCGCGTCGAGGCCGGCCTCGGCGTTGAGCGGCGGATACGGCTCACGGGCCGGAGCCGTCACGTCGGAATCGTTGAGAATGCTGATGCCGCCCCCGATACCAACGTACGGCCCATCAGCGGCGCGGGCACTCACGCCGAAGGACACGAGCGCAAAGACGAGCGCAACCACCAAACTGTTCGTGGCCGTCGAGAGACGAAAGCGAATGACGTCGGGATTCATCTTTTCCTCCTGGCTACAATGTGCGTGACCTCTGCTCCACGGTGAGACGCCCTTCATCGTGAAATTTGTCAAACCATACCTATTTCGTCGTGATATAATCAATCAAGCGAGAACGAACCATGCGTGCGTCTCACACTATCGGGTCCCTGGTGCTTGATCGCCTCTATCAACTCGGGTTGAAGCACGTCTTCGGCATCCCGGGCGACTACGTGCTCACGCTCTATAAGCTGATTGAAGAATCGCCCATTGAGCACGTCGGGACCACCCGCGAAGATTGCGCCGGCTTTGCGGCTGATGCCTACGCCCGACTTCACGGCATAGGCGGGGCCTGCGTCACGTATTGCGTCGGCGGCCTCAACATCGTCAACGCCATTGCGTGCGCCTACGCGGAGCGGTCACCGGTCGTGCTGCTGTCGGGTTCGCCGGGATTAGCGGAACGGGTGCGCACCCCCTTCCTCCATCACATGGTTCGGGATTTTTCCACCCAACGCGACGTGTTTGAAAAAGTCACGGTCGCGTCGGTGGTCCTTGATGATCCGCTCACCGCGGAACGGGAACTCGACCGCGCCTTGACCGCCCTGCTGAAATACAAACGGCCCATCTATCTGGAAATTCCTCGTGACGTGGTGCTCACCCCGGTTCAGGTTTCTTCGTCCACGCCTCCCACGACCGCGGAATGCGAAAGCAATCCCGCGGCGTTAAAGGAGGCCGTACACGAAGTCCGGGGCATTCTTTCGAAGTCGGAGCGGCCGGTGGTCCTGGCCGGTGCGGAAATGTACCGGTTCGGCCTCCAGAACGATCTCACGGACCTGGTCGAACGCATGAATGCCCCGGTGGCCACGACGCTGCTCGGGAAATCGGTCATTCGGGAAGATCATCCTTTGTACATCGGCGTGTACGGCGGATTAGTCGGGCGCGAGGAAATTCTGGAATTCGTCGATCAGGCGGACTGCTTGTTGACGTTGGGGACGCTCCTGACCGACATCGAAGACGTCAACGTTCATTCCAAGCTCTTAGCCGCCGGCCGGACGATTCACGCTACGGCCGATTCAATTGCCATTCAGCATCATCGCTATGAAGGCATCCGATTCGAAGACTTCATCCGAGCCCTGTCCACGGCTCCGCTTCCCTCGTTTCCCGCTCGTCCCCTGCCCACTCAGGACCGCATCGAATTTGAAGCGCCTTCGCCGGATGCTCCGGTGATGCTTCGCCATCTGTTCGGCTACCTTGACGGGCTCCTGCACGAGAAAACCGTGGTCGTGGCCGACGTGGGGGAATCGCTGTTTTCCGGCGCGGATTTACACGTGCGGCGGAGTGCGGAATTTCTTGCGCCGGCCTACTATACGTCCATGGGATTCAGTGTGCCCGCGGCGTTGGGGGTCAGTGTGGCCGACCCGTCTCTTCGGCCCGTGGTCCTGGTTGGCGACGGGGCCTTTCAGATGACCGGGACCGAACTGGCGACGTGCCTGCGACACCAGCACGCGCCCATCATCATCATTCTCAATAACCGCGGCTATTCCACGGAACGGGAAATTCTGGAAGGCCCGTTTAACGACATCCATGAATGGCACTATGACAAAATCTGCGAGGTCCTGGGCGGAGGAATCGGGCATCGGGTCGAGACGTTCGGGGCTTTGACGCGGATCCTGGATGCGGCCATGGCGGACACCCGACGCCTGCACGTCCTCAACGTCATCCTTGATCCTCAAGACCGGTCCACGGCCATGACTCGGGTTGGGCAACGATTAGCCAAACGCCTCATGCCGTCTTGACCCTTCTCGCTCCGTTCCCTTACCCTCGTTGACGAACGTCCGCCTGCCTCCTGGCTGGTTGACGTGCGGCGGATCCGTATCCATGAACGTCCCGTTCCATCAATTTCATTCCAAAAACTTTTCTTTTCATACGGACCCCGTCCTGGTGATCGAAGACTTTTGGACGGAAACGGAAATGGAAACGTTTCGAGCGGCCATGATCCGTTCGACTTGGACGAGTTTGTCGGACATGCCCGCGGTGGCCAAGGCGTTTCCCAATACAGGCAACTGGCAGAAAGCCGAAATCAGCCCACCCGAGGCGCGCCTGTTTCTGGATAAATTGTCGCTGGCGTGCATTGCGGATTACATGGAATCCTTTCCCAACATTACGCAACGACACGTGAACTTTAATTACTATTCGTATGGAGTCGGAGACTGCCTGCCGACTCATGATGATACGGATGACGCCTATACGTCCGACCGCTACCCTCCACCGCCGCTGAGACGGCTGGCACTGGTCGCCTACGTTCATCCCGAATGGCACACGGATTGGGGCGGAGAACTCATCATCTATCACGCACAAAACGATCGACGGGGAACACGCGCGTTGGAAATCGCCTCCTGCATTGCCCCGCGTCCGGGGTCGGTGGTCATCTTTGCGGTGCCCCGGTTCCATCGCGTGTGTCGAGTCGATGCCTTGGCCGGTGAGCACAAACGGCTCTCGATCGCGGGGTGGTTCATGACGGAACACGGCGGCTGATTGAGGGGGGACTTTGAGGGCAGCATTCAGTTTTCGCCCAACGTCTGGAGATACACGGTCTGGAGGCCGATGATGGTTTTGGCATCGTTGATGGTGCCGTCTTTGATGAGCGCCATGGTTCGGGCAAGAGGCAGGTCAATGATCTCCAGGACTTCATCCGCACCCAGATTCTGCTTGCCCGGCGTGAGTTCTTTTCCCCAAAAAATATGGATGATTTCGTTGGTAAAGCCGGGAGTGGTCAAAAAACTGACGAGCGGCTCCAGCGTGCCGACCTTGTACCCGATTTCTTCTTCGACTTCTCGCGTTGCACAATCCCGTGGGTCTTCGCCGGGCTGGAGTTTGCCCGCGGGGATTTCGTAGATAAAACCACCGACGGCGTGACGATATTGTCGAATCATGATGACGGTCCGGTCATCCTTGAACGGCACGACGGCCGCGGCCCCCGGATGGGCGATGAGTTCCACGTCGGCCATTGCCCCATTCGGCAACCTCACGGTCTCGACCGACAGCTCGATGATTTTCCCCTTATAAATTGGTTGCTTCATGGTGGGACGCGGCTCACCGTTCACCAAGGCGTCTCGTCACGAGGGTTGTGCGGCTTGGCGTTTGGGCCTTTTGTAAAACGGCAGGGATACCACGCGCGCGGGAACTCGTCTCCCGCGAATCTCGATCTCGAACGTGGCACCCGCCCGGGCACAGGCTGAGACGACGTAGGCTAAGCCAATGCCTTTTTGGAGAATGGGAGACAGGTTGCCGCTGGTGACCGTGCCGATCTGGTTGTCCCGGACACACACGGGCATGGCGTGACGGGGCACGGCTTTTTCCAACAATTCAAACGCCACCAGGCGTTTGGCCGTCCCGTGTTCCACCTGTCGTCTGATGACGGCCTCGCCGACAAACGATCCTTTCTCCAAATTCACCACCCCTGCGGCATTGGCTTCGATCGGGGTCACGTCTTCGTTGAGATCATTGCCGTATAACAAGTAGCCCATGTCAAGCCGTAATAAATCCCGCGCGCCCAACCCTGCCGGCTTCAGGCCGACCTTCTCTCCGACCCGTCCAAGCTGATTCCACGTCTCACTCGCCTGATCCGCCGGCACGTATAATTCATATCCGAGTTCTCCGGTATAGCCGGTCCGTGTAATCACACACTGCGCCTTGCCCAACGTGACATCCAGACATTGTCGCGGCTTCAGACCATGAATCGTTGATCCCACGTATGCCTGCAACAGTGCCCGGGACTCCGGCCCTTGAAGCGCGAGTTGCGCCACGTCTTCTGATTGATCGACGATGGTCACCTTCTCTTGTTCTTCATCCCGTTGTCGGGAAAGCCAGTCTTTCATCTTGTTCAGATTCGCGGCATTCACGCACAGAAGAAAGGTGTCCTCGCCCAACCGGGAAATGAACACGTCGTCTTTGACGCCCCCGTCCGGGTTGCAGATCATCGAATATTGCGAAGACATCGGCTCGACTCGTCGGACGTCATTCGTGGTGACTCGCTGAAGGAACGCCATGGCACCGGCTCCTGCGACCCGAAGACGCCCCATGTGGCTGACGTCGAATACGCCGACCTTGGTGCGGACGGTGCGATATTCCTCCAGCACGCTCGAATACTGCATGGGCATGGCCCACCCCGTGAAATCCACGATCTTGGCCTTGTGGGCGACGTGGATTTCATAGAGGGGGGTGTATTTCATGAAATGAAGAACGGGATCCGTGGAGTCGGTGGCGATGCAGGGAAGGACCGGAGGCACTCAATCCTTACCGGAGATCCAGCAGTTCCACTTCAAAAATGAGGGTGGCGTTGGGGGGAATGATTTTGCCCGCGCCGCGAGGGCCATAGCCCAGGTGCGAAGGAATCGTCAATTTCCGTTTCGCGCCGATCTTCATCCCGACGACGCCTTCATCCCATCCCTTGATGACCCGACCGGCACCCAATTGGAAAGAGAAGGGGGTGCCGCGATCAACCGAACTATCGAATTTTGTGCCATTTTCCAGCCAGCCCGTATAGTGGACGACGGCGGTTTCTCCGACGTGCGCCTCACGGCCGGTGCCTTTCACAAGATCAACGTATTGCAACCCCGACGGGGTCGTCACCGATTCAGATTCCTGTCCCTGGGCCAGGGTTATTCCTTGACCGGAGAACACACGCTGGAGGAGCGCCCCCGGGTGCGGGTGTCCCTGGGCCGGGGTCATTCCTTGACCGGAGAACAGACCGATTATCGCGAGCGTGCATGACCAGTGGATGACTGTCTTGAGTTTCATGTTTCTCTCCTTTCGTGTGCCGTGATGGACACAGCGGGTTACGCACGTGGGGAATCAGGCCCGGCAAACAACGCGACACTGGCGGTATAGCCGTGAATGAAGTTTTTCCCACCCACCGGGCCGATTTCGCCGGAGGCAAAAAACCCGGCAACCGGAATCCCCTCGGTGCGTCGTTGAAGTGCCGCAATATCATGATTCGGTTGGGCGAAAAAACGCTGGCCCCGGCCATGACAACTGAACAACAAGGCTCCCTTAAGCGCAGACTGCGGGTAGGTCAACCGATCCTGGGCAAGCAACAGATTCAAATCCTCACTGGCTGCCTTGGGGTCCCTCACGTGAAATTGAATGGTTTGCCCTTCTTCGACGACCTCGGAAATCGCCACGCCCCCGGATCGCTGATCCGCGCCCACCAAGCCGCGCATGAGAAAATCGCCTCGGCTCAAACGTTCGCGTTGTTCATCAAACGCCACGCCGACTTGGACCGACATCGCCGCTCGTCGTCCCGCTTCCGGCCCCAGGCTTCGGAGCGTCTCCTGCAGACGCGTCAAGGTCGGGACGCCGCCTAACTCATAGATAATATTTCTCTCGGCTCTGGTCACCACGAACCGTTCCCCGATGGGCCGGCACCCATGAGAGACCAAGGTTCGAATCGACACCGGCCCCCACAAGGCAATCCCAACGAGGCCGTGCTCCATGATCCGGCGGTTGAGGACTAACCGATTCTCGCCAAGATCCGACCCGCCGCTGGCAAGGCCTCCAATCGCCTGGGCACCCGGGCAATGATGTTCCATGGTCCGAAACACGTCCTCTACCGGCGTCGAAAAGGGGTCGGCAAACACCAGAAACGTCGGTCGCTCCGTCAGTGCGTCTAATTCCCGTGGCCACCCTTCCATGACGTAAGGTTTCCCTTCCTCTTCATGAAACGTCACGTGAAGCGGGACCATCTCCACTCCGGGCATGTGGATCGCCCACAAGGTCACGGCCGGTTTCTCCTCATACTCTTCCGTGGACCCGATAATGCCTTGGCCCATGCACCCCACCATCAAGCCCGGGGTTAATTGCCGGTCGAGTGAACGCACCAGTTTCTTTGAGGATTTGGCATAATGAGGTGAAAAGAACAGGCAGGCCAGATGAACCGCCCGCTGACCGAACGCCTCACGGACGGATTTGGTCACCGTCTCGGTGACGTGGGTCGTATCGAACTCATGCGCTGTCACAACGTGGCACTGCATAGGGGACTTCCATTCGGTCGAAAGTCTAACAGCGGGTTCATTTGTAACTGTCATGCTGAGCGAAGCGAAGAATCTCTCCTTTCACTCGGTCAAAAGTCTAACAGCGAGGTCATCTGCTTGTCTACTCAGAAGCCTGCCCCGTCCTCGATACGGGGAGAACCGCATGATCCTTAAGGATTCGTTGCAGCGTGGGAATGGAGATCGCCTCAACGCGACGCCCATCCCGACCCACCACCGTAGTTGCCGCCACCAGGGCGTTGAGGATGGCTTCCTCCGTGGCTTCGACCGTTGCGGCGAGAAGGGGGTTGAGATGCGTATCGGCCAGACGAGTCACCGTAAAAGTCGGAGCATCAGGATAATGAGGAATAACGTTGCCGGTCGAAAAGGCCAACACAAAATCTCCACTCCCATGATGGGACGTCGCACCCGTCCTGGCTAATCCAAGGGTGGCCCGTTTCGCCAATCGGGTCAACTGCCGGCCGTCAAGCGGCGCATCGGTTGCCACAATGATGATGATCGAACCCTGATCGCCCAGTTGTTCCCGTTTTGAGAGTGCTCCCCCTTCAAGATTCAGGGCAAGCCGTTCCTTATTATCGGACCCCTTCGCTACCGAATCCTCCCGTGAGGAATAGGCGTCCCACAATCGCCCGACGGGCACACCCGCCATCATCAATTCCGGCTTTCGTCCATGGTTCGCGTTGACCAGCACGCCGACCGTGTAGCGGCCGTGTTGCTTGGGCAGCCTTCGGGATGAGGTGCCGATGCCGCCTTTGAATTGATACGCCGTCATTCCGGTTCCCGCCCCGACCGTCCCTTCGGCAACGGGCCCGCCGGCGGCCTGATCCAACGCCTGAATGACGTGCGCTTCCGACACGTGGCGGCCCTGACTGTCATTGAGGCGACTGTCGTCGCATTCCGCCACCACCGGCGTCAGGGTATCATCCGTGATGCCGATTTCAGGATGTTTTGTAATCATCCAACTGATCACGCCGTTGGCCACGCGAGGAACGTTGAGCGTATTGGTCAAGGCAATGGGATATTCCAGAAACCCTGATTCGGCGACCCAGGCCAACCCCGTCATCTCCCCGGTTCCATTCAGCACGTAGGCCCCCGCGGGAACCTTTTGCTTCCAGACGTTTTTCCGTGGAATGATCACCGTCACCCCCGTTCGCACCGGGCCCTTACCGGGCACCAACGCGCCATCCCCCTCAATGAGCGTCACGTGCCCCACCATGACGCCCTCCACGTCCGTAATCGCGTTCCACGGCCCAGGCTGATAACGGCCAATCGTCACCCCTACATCCCGCACGCGCAGGGTCTTCGTCTCCCGTTCCACCCCCTGCACCAACGCCGGACCGAAGCCCAGATTGCAAACCACTATGAGAAGCGAGAGGTGTCGAATCATCCAATGTTTTCTTTGCCTGTTCACGTGTTTGTTCATCGAAGTTTCAACTATCAAATCTCCCTGAGGACCCGCACAAATGTCATCCTTCGGCAAGCTCAGGACAAATTCTGAAAAGCAAAGCGACGCCTGCCCTGATCCTCGAAGGAAAGAATCTCCTGTGTAGTCTGAGACCTTAGAGCCTTCGCTTCGCACTTCGAGATTCAGGGGAACCTCAGGATGACATTTCGTGACGATACCCACATTGCTCTCCTGCAACAACGATCTCATGCTCCGTTATTTCTCGAATGTTGCCTCGCACCTTACCACAGCGGTCATACTCTGTCATTCAGAACGCCCCCCCTGTCATTCTGAGCGAAGCGAAGAATCTCAGCCTCTAACCTGGATTCTTCGCCGACGGCTCAGAATGACAGCACGGACTTGTCCTGAACTTGTTGAAGGATCACTTCAAGTGATAGAAGCCAACTGGTGCGGTGTCCGCAGACCGCGGACATATTGCATTCATTGCATTCATCAGGATAATCAGGACCGGAGGACTCAGAGGAACCATGCCAACCAGCGATGACAACGACTACCGGCAACGCCTGGATAACTTTTATGCTGTTCTGAAGCCAAAACTTCAGAACTATCGGGAAATGAAGCGGCATCTGGACCGTTTCCTTTCGACCGACTTCAACGTCTTCAATAGAATCGAGCCTAAAGAAAACGCCCTCTCTGGCATCATCGCAGACTTGCTCAATCCAACCGGTTCGCATGGCCAGCAACGCATGTTTCTCGACGCCTTTCTTCGCCAGATTAATAGGTGCGATCTATTAAACAAGCATGTGGATATCCGTTGCGAATATCCCTTCATAAATCAAAATGATAGAGGGAGGATCGACATTCTTGTTGACTTCGGAGATTTTGGGATTGGCATTGAGAACAAGCCTTGGGCTGGTGATCTGGATGAACAACTACGCAAATACCACGATTATCTCAAGGAAAGGTACAACAACCAGTTTTGCCTTATCTACCTCACACGGGACAAAAGAAGACCCCCAGAAAACAGCATAAGAGCTAACTTGGTAGAAGAACTTATTAATGAGACTGGCCAGTTACGCCTCGTTTCGTACAGTAACAAGATTCTGGAATGGCTTCGGGAATGCGTTCAGCTATGCGAATCCGATAAATTTCGATGGTTTTTGCGTGACTTCATGGATTACATCCCAACTATGATGGAGGGAAGGCAGATGACAGGTGAGAGAAACGTTATTGTGGAACACGCTCTGGAGAATAAGGAAAATCTGAAGACGACGCTGGATATTTGTTTCATTTTCGATGAACTTCGCGAGCAAATAATAAGGGAGTTTCTGAAAGAATTAAAAGAATGCCTTAAGAAACACCTTGATAGCCCAGAGTATGAGTATATTCGCAAATGGCCTGATGAAGGGCAATGGGAGGATGAGTGTAGCCTCCTCAAGAAGTATGAGTTTTTTGGTTTTAGAAAAAGGTCATGGAGACCAAGATGCCATATCGGAATTGAGCAGCAGCCTAAAGGTGACATCGTTTACGGTGTACGTAAAGAGAGAGGATTTCAAGAGGATATACCTGACTTAAGGGAAACTATTGACGATAAAACTGGTATGTCTGGAAAGAAGAGTGATTGGTGGGAGTGGTATATTGAATGGAAAGGTCGTTATGGCAATTGGAAAACGAAGGAGGCACTTATCAATATAAAGTACGAGGAGGAGGAGGCCGTTAAGGAAATCGTTAATAAACTTATTATTCTCTTGAGGGTGGCAGGACCTATCATTGATAGAGAAGTTGGACGCAATTCGTGACGTTGGCCCTTTCCCTTACCGAACGGTTCTGAACGTTCAGCTTTCTTCACCTGATCTGTCTGGCAAGATGAAATCTTTTTCAAACATTCTGTACGGAGCTGCTGTCAATCCTGCGCGGTCATAGACTTTTTGTGCGGCGGCGTTGTCTTGTTCCACGTATAAACGCAGGCCGGCTACGTTTTCTTGACGTTCTGCTTTCTGTAACACGTACTCGTACAATTTCTTGAACACGCCTCGTCGTCTCCATTCTTTGTGGACGTACACGCTTTGGATCCACCAGAAGACTGCGTTGCGCCAGTCACTCCATTCAAAGGTAATCAACAGTTGCCCGATGATCTGCCCGGACGGCAGGTGTTCCATGACCACGTAGAAGCCCTTGGTGGCGTCGGCAAGGACGGCTTGTACGCCGGCTTGCAAAAGGGGCTGCTCTAATCGTCTGCTTTCCGTTTCCCACGCGAGTGCCGCGTTGAAGGTGACGATGGACTCCATGTCACGGCTTTCGGCTAAACGGATATGGACGTCTGACAATGGTTTTTTGTTCATCGGTCTACGACGGTAAGGCCATAGGCCCGATCATAACACAGGACAAAAGGCTGATCTCTGGATTCCCGCTTAAAACCTGCGGGAATGACAGGAGGGATGGCGGGACTGACAGGGGATGCGGGCATGACGGGAGAACGCGGGCATGACGGGGGATGTGGGCATGACGGGGATGCAGGCATGACGGGGGGACGTGGGCATGATGGGGGGACGTGGGCATAACGGGGGGGACATGGGTATGACGTAAGGACTGGGATGATGTGGCACTTGTGGCATGAGGCATGTCTTTGGCTCTGATTCGGGTGGGGTTCTCCATTCATCGTCGGATTGTCAGGCATTCGTTCGAATATGCGGCGAGGCTGCCAACCACCCTTGCGGCGGCCGGTAGAATCCCGCGGAGAATTCCAGTTTCATGGCTTCGTGCGGGCCCAGGTTGATGCGGTGTGTCTTGGATTTCGGCACGAAGGCCAGATATCCGGTGAAGGGATGAATGGCGGTCGGCACGAAGATCATGAGGAGTGAGTCGTCCCGGGCTATCTGAAGCATCGCCGGTGCGGTTCCCATGACGAATCCAATGGCCCACAGGCCGGTGCGGGGAAACGGAAACACGACGACCGTACTCTTCCCGAATCGTTTGCGGAATTGAAACACGTCGGCCATGCCTTTGAGGGTGTGATAGATGCTTCGCACCAACGGGATGCGCTCGAACGGTTCTTCTATCCGTTTCACGACTCGTTGCCCGACAAGATGGGTGCCGAGCATCCCGCTGACCATAATCAGGATGAGCAAGAGGGCAATGCCAACTCCCGGCATTTTGCTTGTAAAATAGGAGCCGAGGAGGTCCGTCCACAAGCCATCCAACGTCACAAACAGCGTGGACAATATCAGGAAGGTTCCCCACGCCGGAATCACGATAAATAATCCCGTAATGAAATAGCGTTTGAGTTTTACCATGGGACTTGCCGGACGGCCTCCGTTTCCTTGCAATCGCTCAACGTCTTGCTTAGTGTAGGAAAGCTCGTTTTTGAACACAAATACAAAGTGGTGAAGGAACGTCATGACTCGTGAAGGCGATTCAACCCGACCCGTGCCGATTGATCCGAGTCTGGTGGCTATTCTCTGCTGCCCGGAAACCAGACAACCCGTCTCCCTCCTGGATGCCGCTTCTCTTGAACGATTGAATCAGAAAATTGCGGCCGGGGCCTTGCAGAATAAAGGCGGCACCGTGGTCAATGATCCTCTTGACGGCGGGTTCATCCGAAGCGACCACTCCGTGGTCTATCCCATCAGGGATTCAATTCCGATCATGCTGATTGAGGAGGGGATCCCGACCGACGGGATCTTGTAGGCAGCCGTTCTGCAACCACCGTTCACACGAACGGCCGGAGCGGAATCATTTACGTCTCGTCCTGCGATTCAGCCTCTTCTGACCGCTCTCCTCTGACGAACCACCAGACGGATCGAATCAACTGCACGCCCACGTACACGGAGAATGAGAGCGAGATGGAGAATCCGACGACGTAGAACCATGGTGCCCGGTCCGGCCATTGGTCCGCGGGAGCGTGCAACAAGAGGGCCAATGCAATGTGACCACCCAGACCCATGCAGACGGCAAAAATGACCCACTCTTTGATCGCCCTCGATTTGGATTTGTCGGTCCACATCAACGGAGGTGTTCCTTTTTTGTTGCCGGGCTGTTTCTTTCCAACGCCACCCACCCGTTGAAGACGTCACACTTGGCTTTTCGCAAATTCGATTTCCGTGGCCGTGATTAAACTGGCGAGGTAATCGGTCACAAAAATAAGGGCTTCCTCTCGTCCATCGGCCCGCCTGCCTTTTTCCCGGCGTTGGATGGACAATTCATGATCCAAGTCTGATTTGACGTCTTCTAACAGTTTTTGAAGGGAAGCCGTGGTGAGATTCTGATCCACGTTTTCAAATTCCTGACATCGATCAAGGACCCAATTCAGTCCTTCGACGCGCCCCACGTATCGGTCCTGATCGGCGGAATCGATCCGCCCCATGGCCGTGGCAAAAGCCTGGGCTTCATAAATCAGATTGTAAAAACTGGAAATCGCTCGATGTAAAGTTGGGTTCAACGTTGGGTTCATGAGTCCTCCTGCAATCCTGATGTTTCCGGCCATTATACAGGCTTCGTGATAAATCCGCTACTTGGACGAATCCCTTTTTCGTGAACCCGCCGATGGGCAGAACGGCCTTCCGCAGGGTGAGAAAGAATCAGCGTCAGGTAAACAACAGAGGATGAAATTCAGCCATGAATCCGTAATACAGAGACGCAAATTCCTGCAAACTGTGAGGACTGGTTTCTTTGAGTCGTTTGAAAAAGAAGACCTGTTGCCGTGGGTCAATCTGTTCCAGGATCACGGACAGTTGGGGCATGGAAATGGATTTTGAGGGAACGCTCAACACGTAATGCACCAACCGTTCAACGAACTGTTGCGTCACGTACTCGGTGCGGAGATATTCCTGGGGGATTGTCCCGCTCTCCAACAGGTCCCAAAAGGGAATGGCTTGGGCCGACAGCGGGAGGGGATATGGAGGAGAGCTACGCATTGTCGTACGTGATTCGGGTTGTTAGCCTGTTTCTGACTGCCATAAACACGTTCTCTCTGAGGAAACCTCAAACGTAGAATACACCATTGACGAAATGGACGCGAAGAAAATTTGAACGGTGAAGGCGCGGCGGCGTCCCAGCAAAGTCCGACCCGTGAATAAAAAAAGCCGGAGGTCCGAAGACCTCCGGCTTTTTTCCCAACCGTGTGGCTTTTACAGCCACGTGACGCGTTCGGCGGGCCGAATGTAGATCGGCTCTTCGACTTGCTGCCGAACGGCTTCCTTGCCCGACTTATTGAAGCCCAACACGGTGTCGTTGTACATCTCGAACTTCCGCCCGTGAATTTGGGTCTCAAAGACTTTCGGTCCAGGAATCACGTCATACCGGAAGATGATTTGCTGGCTGGCTCGCCACAATTGCAGCACCGCCAACAACTCCCGGCTCGGCACCAAGTACTTTTCGATCGCGTTGTCCACCCCCGGCCCGAACATCTGCCGGATGTAGCCTCGTGGGGATTGCCGCGGTGGAATGTAGAATCCATTCGGCTCCGTGCCCCATTGGGGATACAGCGGCAACGCCACTTGTTCCACCCGAATGGTGTAATACAAGGGGTTCCACCGATCTTCCGCCCACAGTCCATCCTCGCCGATCTTGACCAGGTTCTGTAAGCGAATCTTCCCCACGCACGCTGCCATACACCGCGTTTCCATGGGCTCTCCACCGGTGAGAGGATCTTTCCCCTCCACCCGTGGATAACACGCGATACACTTCTCCGTGACCCGCGTCGTGCCGCGATACATCGGCTTTTTGAACGGGCATTGCTCCACGCACTTCTTGTACCCACGGCACCGGTTCTGGTCAATCAGCACGATCCCGTCCTCCGGCCGTTTATAGATGGCCTTCCGCGGACAGGCGGCCAAACACCCCGGATACGTACAGTGGTTACAAATGCGTTGGAGATAGAAGAAGTAGGTTTCATGTTCCGGCAAGCTGCTGCCGGTCATCCGCCACGGTTCTTCTTTCGTGAACCCGGTTTTGTCAATGCCTTCCACAATGGCTCGCATCGACGTCGCCGTGTCTTCGTAAATGTTCACGAACCGCCATTCTTGGTCCGTCGGAATGTACCCGATCGCGGCTTGGCCGACTTTGGCCCCCGCGTCGAAGATCGTCATCCCTTCGAACACTCCGTACGGCGCATGGTGTTTACGGCCCACTCGGACGTTCCACACCTGTCCGCCGGGATTGACTTGCTCAATCAACTGCGTGATCTTCACGTCGTAGAACTGAGGATACCCCCCATAGGGTTTGGTCTCCACGTTGTTCCACCACATGTACTCTTGGCCTTTCGAGAACAGCCAGGTGGATTTATCCGCCATTGAACAGGTCTGACAGGCCAAGCAGCGATTGATGTTAAACACAAAGGCAAACTGCCACTTCGGATGCCGTTCCTCATACGGATACAGCATCTTCCGTCCAAGTTGCCAATTATAGACTTCTGGCATAGTTTCCTCCGTTTCTTTGAACCAAACAAAAAGCGTTCAATGTTCTAAATGTCCACATTTGATCTTGGTCGTGTCTCGTTACACCTTGATCTTAATGTGGTCGCCCTTGAGCCACTTGATCATAAACTCATTTTCCTGTCCAGGCGTAAACCCGGTCCGGACTGGCTCCCACGGGCCACGGCCGCCAATACCGCCGTCTTCTGCCTTCGTAATCCGCATCAGACATTCCTTCGGAGTCGTATTGACCGCGTGGTTGTCCACTTGGTACCCGAATTTGAACTTCCAACCCACCGCGTGTTTGCCCGGCAGTGAGTCAGTCTGATGCATCGGCATCAACCAATCCCGGGTAAAGGACTGTTGCGCCCCGTACCGGAAGTTCGATTGATACCCCGTATCCATCGCGATGGCCCGTCCATCCGGCCGCGTTTCATGGCCTTTCACGGATTTCGCGGTTGCCACGTACGGCGCATGTTTCGCCATCGTGACGTGGTACGGGAAGGCTGGGTTGTATTTCGACCGAATCATCAACCGCGCGACTTTGTAATACGGATCTGATGGTTTCCAGCCCCGATACGGACGATCCACCGGGTTGCCGTCAACGTACACGTAGTCCCCGTCGTTGATCCCACGGTCTTTCGCCGCTTGCGGGTTCATGTGCAATTGATGCTCCCCGACGCCCGGGGTCCGTTTATCCATCCGATACGCGTCCCCGAAGTTCGATTCATACATCTGGACCCAGTCGTTCACGGACCATTGACTGTGTACCCGATGCCGCGTCTTCGGCGTCACGCAGTAGAATTGATACCCCTTCTCCCACAGCGGGTTGGAGTACCGTTTGATTTCCTGCCACGGCAACGCAATGTTCCGCACCGTCTTGTCGTCATGGTGCTGCGCCGTGATGGGAATCCCGTAGTCATCCGGCCGGACGTACGGGTTCGTCGTCATAATCGCATTCGGCAAGTACGGAGTGGCTTCCGTGCCTTCCCGGTGCGAAATGAAGTTTTCCCCGTATTCAATGGCTTCCGGCTCCGTCCGGTAGTTTTCATACCGGCCAGTCCGCGTCCATTGCGGCTTCGATTCGTTCGTCTCTTCCCAGAACGGTTGCCGCGGATAGGTCCGGCACAACACCATCCAGCCCTTCTCGGACTTGAGCATGGTGTCAACGCTGTACCCATACCCCGTACAACTGGCGTCCAACAACCGTTGCACGTACACGTCCACCCGGTTGTCGTAGACGAACTTGAAGTAATCCCGGAACCGCTTATCACCGGTCATCTCGGTCAATTTCGCGGCAACCCCGGCCGTCGTATCCAGATCGTTCCGCGTGTCATACAAGGGCCGAATACCGCCCTTCCACACTTGGAACCACGGATTGGACACCGTCGCCGTATGTTCGGGATAGGTAAATTCCATCCACGTATTGACACCCATGGCGACATCCGCGTGGTTCACGTCGGACGTCATCTCAATATCCTGGGTGACGATACATTCAATGTGCGGATCGACGTTCTTCACCATGTCATAGTGATGTTTCGCGTTGTTCAACACGTTCACGTTTGCCACCCAACGGAACTTCGTCGGGGTCGGCATGTGGGTTTTACCCGTGAACACCCGACGACCATATTTGGGCGTGTTCACGATCAACGCCGTATCGCCATGGTTCCAGTACGCCACCTCTTCCCCGTAGTAATACCCACGCACGTGGACTTCTTTCCCGTGTGCGTTCGGATCCAAGGTAATCTTGAACGGATTCTCCGCGGTATGGGTTCCGAGACCACCACCGGACCACGGCGTGGCGTTCCAGATGCCCGCCTTGTAGTTACCGGCCCAGGTATGTTGTCCGGTCCCGAACTTCCCAACGTTCCCCGTGATAATCAACACCATCGCCGCGCCCCGCGCAATGATGGTCTGATGGAAATAGTGGTTCGTGCCTTCCCCGTTGTGAATCGTCGCCGGCTTAATGGCACCTGAATCTCTCGCCCAACGAACGATCAAGTCCTTCGGGGACCGGTTGATCTGATGCACCGTGTCCAGGTCATAGTCCTGCAAATGCACCTGATACAACTGGAAGATCGGAGCCACGTCCACTTCCCGGCCATTGAGCAGCTTCACCCGATACGTCCCGGTCAAAGCCGGTTCAATGCCGCTCGTGCGGAAATGCCATCCCACTAATTCCCGATGAATCGGGACAGCCTGATTCTTATTGGTGTCCCACACCATGAATCCGCCCAACCGCGCAATCTTCGCAGGATTCAAGGTTTGCACTTTCCCGGAATACGTCTTGGAGAAATCCGGGAATTGCCATCCTTTAATCACGTCCCGCGGATCCAGATATTGCAACGTGTCCGTCCGGACCAGAATCGGCATGTCCGTATAGGCCGAGCAGAAATCATGGTCATGCATGTTCTCATCAAAGATGATCTTACACGCTCCCAGGAACAACGCCGCGTCCGTCTCCGGCCGCACCGGAATCCAGTAGTCTGCGCGATACGCCGTCGGGTTGTACTCCGGCGTAATCACCACGACCCGCGCCCCACGCTCAATGCTCTCGAGCTTCCAGTGCGCTTCCGGCATCTTGTTCTCGACGAAGTTTTTGCCCCAGCTTGTGTTCAGCTTGGCAAACCGCATGTCGCTCATGTCAATGTCGGAGGTTTGCACCCCAGACCAGAATGGATGCGCCGGATTCTGGTCACCGTGCCACGTGTAATTCGACCAGTACCGTCCGCCCTGAGCTTGGTTCGGCTTCACTTTCCGAATGTAGGTATCCAACAGGGCACCGCAGCCCCCGTTCATCCGGGTGACCGCCATTTTTCCAATCACGCCCAGAATGGGCATCCCTGCCCGGAACTTCATGGTCCGGACGCCCGAACCCTTGGTCATTTCGATCATTTCCGGCGGATAGCCTTGCTCCCGCAACCGACGGGCTCCGGCTTCACCGCTGTACCGCTCTGCGATGACGACCATGGCTTTGGCCAGATACGTAAACGCCGTATCCCAGCTCACCCGCAACATGTCATCCAAGTACCGGGACGTGAATTTGTACTTGTTCATGACGTCAGGCGTGAATTCCGGGCTTCCGGCATCCATCCAGGCTTTCCAGCCCCGACGCATCAAGGGACCCTTCAACCGATACGGCCCATACACCCGCCGATGCATCGTGTACCCCTTCAAACACATCCGGGGATTGTGGGCAAACGTCCCACGATTCCCATAAAGGTCTTCGTAGGTTTGGTGGTCATAGTTCTGCTCGACCCGCATCACGACCCCGTTCCGCACAAAGGACCGCACGCGGCAGGCGTGGGTGTCGTTGGGAGAGCAGACCCAGGTAAAGGATGAATCATACCGATACTGATCGTGGTACACCCGCTCCCAGGCCCGGTCAGGATACTCGCCCAGCGGGTTCCCCACTTCGACAACCGGTTGCAGCGCGGTCAAGGCCAAGGCTTTGTCCGCCAACGCCACGGCCGCCACCGTCCCGGTCGTCACTTTCAAAAATTGCCGTCTAGAAAGAAACATTCTTCATACCTCCTCGTGTAAAGGCCTTGTTTTGAAGGCCTAACGTGGAATAGATGAACTTGAAAACCCCACGAGTTCCCGTCATTCTGAGCGAACCGAAGAATCTCGGGGTCTGGTGAAACGTGAACATCACCACCTCCTTTCATGACTCTGTTGGGTTGATTGTTCATAATATGAAATGTCCAACTTCTTTTTCATGGCAACTTAGTAGCAAATTCCAAGCCATGTTCATGATGGCCATGTATAATTCTTAACACGTTGAAAATAAAAAGAAAAATTTCATTTTGACATCTCAGGACTATATTGAGAGACGTTTCCAACCGGTAGCACTATCGTGCTTGCATGGTGAACGAAAAGGACGGATAAAAGAGATTTCTAATGAGCATTGTCATCGAACAAAAAAATTATCAAATAAAACAACATGTTACGATTTTTTTTAGAAAAAGAGTCCAGATTGATTTCCCGATTGTTTACTTGAAGTAACATAACCTCACTGAAACTCTCCCCTTCCTATCAACCTGCCAGTTGTTACCGAATGGTAGCAATCAGGATTCCCAAATATTGGGAATGGCCGCAAAGTAGACCTTTGGAAGGCAGACGATTGCGGCGTCACAGCAGAGAAGGCATTTGTTGGAACGATCTCACTGCGCGTGAGCACTCAGGGTTAAGGGGACGGGGATCCAGGAATCCCCACCGTCTTCACTTCGGAATAACCCGCCGCCGTTCGTTCCGACGTACAGCACTCGTGGATTGGCGGGCTCCATGGCGATGGTGCGAATATTGCGATTGGTTAATCCCTCATTGCGGGCCGTCCATGATTGACCGCCGTCCTGACTCCGAAACATGCCTTTGCTCGTGCCCATGTACAGGTGGTGAACGTTTTCCGGATCCAGGAGCAGACAGCTCACGTAATGATCGCCGAGGTCCATCGCTATTCTGGCCCACGCCTCCCCTTTATTGAGGGTTCTGAACAACCCCCGCGTCGTCCCGGCATAGACTTCATCCGGGTTGGCCGGATTGATGAGTAACTGGTTCACGCCCAGGGCCATGGACGCCATTTTGGCATCATCCGGGACAAGCCCGTTATTGATTTTGATCCAATGGTCTGCTCCGTCAAAACTCCGATAGACGCCCCCGCTGGTTCCCGCGTAGATGATATTGGGATGACTCGGGTCCACGGCCAACGTCACGATAAAATTGATCTCGGTCATGCCGCGCATCTGCTCGCTCCAGGACTGTCCGCCGTCGGTGCTTCGGAACACGCCCACGGTGGTCGCCGCGTACAGGATTTGGGTGTCCATCGGGTGAAAAACCAGTTGATTCACGTTGGCGGAAATCGTCCCTTTCTGAATCCCGGTATTTCTGGGAAGCCAACGCCGTCCCCCGTCAGGGCTTTTGTACACCCCATCGGCAAGTGTCCCGACAAAGACGTTGGCCGGAAGTTGGGGATCAATCACCACGTTCATCACCCGAATACGGCTCAACCCCTCGGATAAACGCTTCCATGACCGCCCTCGGTCTCGGGTTTTATAGACGGCTTCGTCCGTCGCAACGTAGATGATCTTGGGCTTGGTGGGATGGACCGCGACCGAGACGACGCGGTCACTGCGCTGGCTACACCCTGCCACCATGAGCAGCACAGCCCCCAAAACGACCGCGTGTCGGATTTCGGTTGGCATGGAAGGGACAGGGCGTCACCTCATGACGCCGGATTGCTCAATGATTCAATTTCAGGGGCTTCGCATAGCCGGTGAGTTCAACGTACCCATGGCCAGTCATGGGATCCCCCCGGTACTGACCTTGCACGTCAACCGCCCCTTCCCAATAGGTCACCCGGGTGCTTTTCGTGGTGCGCAATTCCTGATCGGCAAGCACGGGGGTAACGGCCAACTTCAGGTGATTCGCCGGTACTTCCAGGACCCATTCAGCAGGATATTGCGCGTGGCTGCGTGGGCTGACCCACTGCTTCACCGTGCGGACTTTGATCTCTTCTCGGGTGAGGTGTCTGGTGGTGCCATCCTGAAAAATAAGCGTCCCACTGGACGTCGGATCAGCGGACCCATCGGTTTTGCGCAACAGATAGACCATCAATTCCATATTCGAGGTCAATTGCAGGCTGAACCAATCCCACCCGACTTGATCCCTGCCTGATTCGCCGGAACCGAATTCATGGTCCATCCAACTCGTCCCGTGTACGACGAACGATTGCCGGTTCATCCACACCGTGCCCGTCGTCGCCAAACGAGTGAGTGAATAATAATGGGACGCTTGTCCGGGCGCGGCCCCCTTGCGACTGATTCCTTCACGTCCATGGATAACGGGCGGCTTTTGGAGCGTCAGCAGCAGATCAACGCCGAACGCGGAATCACGTGCCGTGAGACGCAACCGGTGATGCGCTTCCGTCACCGGTTCGAGTCTCCAACGGTCAATCCAGACTTTCATCCGATCCGGGTGGGCTCCCGCTTTCCCGAAGGCGGCTCGACTCAATTTTTCGGAAAAGTGAAAAGTTTGCCCTTGAACGTCGGTTAACGCAAGGTGGGCCACGTAGACTTGCCGCAACGCCCAGCGTGAAGGATGCTCGGTCACGCGCTGATCATCAATCGCCTTACGGAAAAAGGTGACTTCATAGCCGAATCGCCGTGCTGACCGGTCATACACGTGGCCGGTGACGTACCACCATTCCAGCCCATACGTCTCATGTGCCCCATGGTCCCGGGGAAAGGCATACGTGTACCCGGGTACCGCGTGGTCCAAGGTTGACGAGGCGTTCGCGGAAGCCGCCCCACTCGGCTGCACGATGAGAGCGGAAAGTCCACAGCACAGGCCCAGTACCCCGACGATCAGTTGCCGTGCCCGCGTTCCACAACGGCTTCCCGCAGCAGAAGGACTTTCATGAGAAGGGAGCATCGCTTACGGCTTATAGCACGCGGACGGGAAACGTGCAATCGCCTTTCCTGGACGGACGATTCGTTCTTGATCAATTCTTCAGGATGAGAGTCGCCCCGTTGACAAGACTTTTGAGCGTCGGCTATCGTATCTCATGCCTGAATTAGATAACGTCACGTCTTCCGACGCCTTTTCCGTTCCACGGATTATTCCGATTTTTCCCCTGCCCAACGTCGTCCTTTTTCCCGATACGTACTTACCCCTGCACATTTTCGAACCTCGCTATCGGGACATGGTGGCCGACGCCGGGGCCGAGGGAGGCTGTATCGGCATGGCGTTACTCAAGGAAGGATGGGAAGACGATTATGAGGGGAATCCCCCTGTGTTTTCTCTGGGGTGCGTCGGACGAATCAAAAAGATCCAGCTTCTTCCGGACGGACGGTCCAATCTGATTCTTCAGGGCTTGCAACGGTATGAGATTGAAGAAGAACTGTTTGATGCGCCGTATCGCAAAGCCAGAATCACCGTGCGATCACGCACCCCCTATCACGCCCTGACGGAAGATGCCGTTCGACCGGTGCTGGTTGAGTTGACCGTCCGCTATCTGCAATCCCGAGAGGCACACGAACTCTGTCAACTCATCACCAATGAATCCCTCACGGCTTCCGTGCTCGTGAACAGTCTGTCGTCATGCCTGGACTTTACGACGCTTGACAAACAATTTCTGCTCGAATCCGAAAGCTTATCCCAACAGGCTCGCCGCTTACGTGATCTCCTGAAATTCAAACTCTCCGACGACGCGCAACCGTCAGGGTGGGGAGAATGAATCCCTCTCCGGCCATCGAGGTCACCAATTTAGGGAAAACCTATGGCGCGGTGACGGCCATCGAAGATTTGTCTCTCACCGTGCGGACCGGCGAAATTTTCGGGCTGCTTGGCCCGAACGGCGCAGGGAAAAGCACGACGCTTCGTATTTTGATCACCGTGTTGCCGCCCTCTTCCGGAACGGCCAGGGTGCTGGGGCACGACGTTCGGACGGAGGCCGACACCGTCAGAGGTCTCATTGGCTACGTGCCGCAAGAACGGGCCATTGATCGGTTCCTGACCGGCCGCGAGCATCTTGAACTGCTGGGGAACCTCTACCACCTGCCCAAACGTGACGCCACAACGCGGATTGACGAACTGTTACGACTCGTCAACCTCGAAGAACACGCGGACCGGGTGGCCAAAACCTATTCGGGCGGCATGAAACGCAAACTGGACATTGCGTGCGGGTTGCTGCCCAATCCCCACGTCGTGTTTCTGGACGAACCGACCTTAGGCCTTGACGTCCAAAGTCGGTTGCGGATTTGGGACTATATTCGTCAACTCCGCGACAACGGCCTGACGATCGTCATGACCACCAATTACCTGGAAGAAGCCGACCAACTCTGCGACCGACTCGCCATTATCGACCACGGAACCATTCGCGTCACCGGTTCACCCAAAGAACTCAAAGCCGGGTTGGGCGGCGACCGATTATCGGTGACCATTCAACACTCCACGCCGGAAAAACTGGCCAAACTGAGCGGAGGGGTCCGCCCGCTCCCCTTTGTTCGGGACATTCGAACAGTCAGCAACAGCCTGCACGTTCGCGTCGAATCACCGGAAAAGTCACTCCCGGCCGTCATGGAAGTCGCCAATCACCTGGATTGTGCCATTGACGGCATTGAGTACCAACGCCCCAGACTGGAAGACGTCTTCGTGACGTACACCGGTCATCCGTTTACAGAAGAAGACCCTCTCATTCCAAAAACGTAGGGCAGCATCTCATGCTGCCCCCGTCAAAGGCCGGACATGATGAACGTTCACCACTATAGACAAGAAGTGTGGGCCTTGACCATGCGGTGGGTTCGCCGACTCAGTCGAGAGAAATTCAGCATGCTGTTTACGTTGGTGCAACCGATGCTGTTCTGGTTGATCTTTTTCGGCAGCCTCTTCCAACGCGCCGCGGATATTCAGATCATTCAGGCCCCGAACTACATGAGTTTTCTGGCGGGAGGCGTGGTGGTCATGACGGTCCTCAATAACGGATTAGCCGGCGGGGTCGATCTGTTGTTCGATAAAGAAAACGGCTTTTTGGAACGCCTGATGTCGACCCCCATTCACCGGACGTCCGTGATCGTCAGTCGATACCTCTTTGTCATCACCATCACCGGGATGCAGATTCTGGTTATCCTGAGCATCGCGTTTCTCTTTGGCGTGCGTCCCGAAACCGGTCTTCCGGGTATCGCCGTGATGCTAGTGATCGGGATGTTATTCGGCGTGGGCCTGACGGCCATTTCGATGGCCATGGCGTTTTCCGTGAAAAGCCACGGCGATTTTTTTTCCATGTTGGGATTTCTGTCCCTGCCCATGATTTTTTTGAGTTCGGCGCTCGTCCCCCTTTCGGCCATGCCCGGTTGGATGCGGATGCTGGCGTTGATGAATCCGATGACCTGGGTCATTGACGCCGTTCGGCCCCTCATTCTCACGGGATGGGACGCGGCCATCCCGCAAGTCGCCCTCGCCTTGGGCATCCTGGCGCTCTTTGATGCGATCTGCTTGTACGGCGGGGCCCGAGCCTTCCGACGAGCCATTGGGTAATCGTCCTCCGACCGGCACGTTCATGACCCGCCATGACACACGAGTCCCCTTCCTTCCCCGTCCGTCCTGAAGGATCAGCGAAGCACGTCCCGGCCCTGATCCGCCTGCTCTCAGATCCGGATCCCCGCGTCGCCCAACGCATTCACCGTCAACTTGTCGACGTCGGCCGCGTGGCCACTCCCTTTCTGCAACAAGCCTGCCTGGACGTTGATGACCCGCTCATGGTTGAACGTCTTCACTCGGTGAGCGAAGAGATTGATCGCGTTGACGTGGAACGACGATGGAGCCGGCTGCTTCAACACCCGCAGCATGAGATGGATCTCGAAGCCGGCACCTTTCTCATTGCCCAAGCCGCCGAACCGCAATTGGAGGTGCCGTTCTATCAGCAACGCTTGGATGACGTGGCCGCCGCACTCAAACAAACCATGCCCCCGTCACGTGACCCTCGCCAAGCCGTACTCACGATCAACGAGTATCTGTTTCAAACGCTGAAATTCAGAGGGAACACGCAAACGTACTACGACCCCGATAATAGTTTTCTGCACCGCGTGTTAGATCGCCGGGTCGGGATTCCGATCAGTTTGTCGGTGCTGTATCTCCTCGTCAGTCGCCGGCTCAATCTGCCGGTGGTTGGGGTCGGGATGCCTGGACATTTTATCGTGAGGCTCCAGGCGCAACCCGTGTTTATCGATTGTTTCAACCAAGGGGCCCTGCTCACGCCAAAAGCTTGTGAGAAATTGTTACAACCCTACGGCGTCGAATTCGACCGCCGGTATCTTGAATCCTGTTCCTCTGCTCAGATTCTGGCTCGCATGCTCCGCAATCTCATCGCCATTTTCGAAAACCGCCGGGAATTCACAAACAGGGAAAAATTTTATCGACTCTTCACCATGCTTGAAACCAGAGCGGAGCCTCCGGATTTTCGCTAGCGTCGCCCATGTCATCACCGGTCATCGCCAACCGCGTTTTTTCATTTCACCTCAACACCCAACGGGGACAAGCCACCCTCACCACGGTCTTGGCTCTCCTCATTCTGATCGTCGGCGCGGCCTGGATTTGGAACCATCTCGACTTTGACACGCAAGATTTCATTATCGACGAAATCATCCCGGTCCTGCTTCTCGTGACCGTCGGCACGCTCTTCAGTTGGATGACCGTTCGAAAGATCAAACAAAAAAAAACCCGACTCAAACGCCGCGAGCGCCTCATTCAACAGTTTATCCAGGAAAAGGCACCCAGAAAACGGTTTGACCTCGCCACGGAACTCATTGAACTCAATCAGTATAAACGAGAAGGGCTGGAGCGCGTCGCGTCGGCCATGGCCGAGGCGTTTATGGTGACGTTCAAACGATCGCTGGGCGATAAACAGCACCGTATTCGAGGCATGGCGGCCAGCTACCTGGGAATCGTGCAACACCGAGACAGCATTCCACTTTTAATGAAGGCGTTAGAAGACGACCACGCCTACGTCCGTGGGTCCGCGGCCTTAGCCCTGGGCCGCATGCGCGCCACTGAGGCGAAGGCCAAGTTGGAATCCATCATGAAAGAAGATTGGGATCAGACCGTGCGCAGCCGCTCCCGCGAAGCGGTAGAGAGAATGCCGTAGCCGGCAATCAAGGAGCGGGGCATTCAGAGAGTCAGGGCTCTCCGGTCACGCGTCGCATCGCGGACTGATCGTCGTGGGTGAGACGGTATCCCTTGTCGTAGAGCACCTGCATCCCTTGGGTCAACGCCGTGAACTCGGCGGCCTGACGCACGTCGTCGAATTTGCCATTCAGCCTGGCCAATGTTTCAACGGGAAGCCCATCCTCAACGGGAACCACCCGAAGGGAGTCCAAGATGTCTCTCAACTCAACGGCGTCATACCGTTCATTATCATTACGGTCGGCGACCAAGGCGAATTGATAGAACGTCAGGCTTAAAGAAAGGAAGGATTGGCTCTGAGCAAAGGCTGCCCGGGCTTCATCGATTCCAGGATACCGCTTGGCACAGGGGTGCAGGTCGGGGTCCTCGTTCGCAAGAGAGAGGCGTTGAACCTCAGGCCGGTCCGTCAAGGACTTCTTCAATTGTTGATAAAACCAGGAGGTACACGACTCCGCCTCGGCAAAATCAACTTTGTCTTTGACAATCTGCCGGGTGATGTGCTCGGTAAACCCTCGGAACACGCCCTTCCCCATAGCCGCACCACTTCCCTCAGCCGGCCAAATGGTCACGACCAGGCAGCCCACCAGACCCACCTTCAATATTTCCGCCGGACACATGGCCGTAGTATACCACCCGCCCTGATGAACGGCTAGCCTGAATTGCTCTTCTCCGGTTTCCTGCACCAGCCATCATCCACACCAACAACGGCTTTCGCCAAGCATGAAAACCTTCAGCCGTGCGTCGCTACATGGAAGACAGATGAAAAATCCGTGAAACTCCGTTACACTCACTTGATATAAACAAAAAAGTTCCGAGTCCCTCCTTTCTCAGGAGGGGCGAGAGGAGGGGAGAAGTCTTCATGCCCCCTGACCCGTACTTCGAAATCGACCCGGACCCGGAAACAGCCACACGTCTCCGCACACAGCGGGACAAGGCCCGAACCCTCAAACGAACGCCCTGGTGGAAACAGCAACTCCAGAAAGGCCGCTGCCACTACTGCGGCCACCCGTTTCCGCCCGACCACCTGTCAATGGACCACGTCGTCCCCTTAGCCAGAGGCGGACGATCAACCAAGGGCAACGTCGTGCCTGCGTGTATGGCGTGCAATCGAAAGAAAAAATTAGAAACCCCGGCGGAGGCCGTGCTTCGGAAACTATCAGAGTAAATGTCCGTTCTTTGGAACAATCTCATTTTTATTCTTCGTCTCGTATTACGGAATCGATCTAAAAATTTGTTTTCCTCATAGCCTCTCAGGACAACAAAGCGAGAATTCCCGTTTTCTTCGTTCATGATTGTCTAGACTTCAGCGGACGTGTACGTTTAATTTCCTCACCGTCGCATGAGTGTGATCCATCGCCAGATGTTCAGCAATCCCCCAAGCGACGCGGCCACGTAGGTCAGGGCCGCCGCCGTTAAAATTTTCCGGGCGCCTTCCACATCCGTTGAGGAAATATACCGGCCTTGTTCCAGCACCGGCAGCGCCCGACGAAAACTGGCGTCCCATTCCACGGGCAGCGTCACAAGATGAACCAACGCCCCGATGGACATCACGGCAAGCCCCGCGAGCAACACCAACAACCCGCCGGCCGGAGAACGGGTGAGTCCGGCCACGAGAGGAATGCCCAGCATGACAAAGGACCCGACTTTTTCCGCGCCTTGTGCGAACCGAATGAGTCTGGTGCGTTCATGGAGTGGACCGTACCCGGTGTGATCCTGAATGGCATGTCCTACCTCATGCGCCGCAACCGTCACCGCGGTCAACGATTTGCCGTGATAGTTGGCCGGGAGCAATCGCACCACTTTGGCGAACGGGTCATAGTGATCCCCGAGGTCGGTCGTCTCAACTTGCACGTGCGGCATCTGAAAGCGATCAAGCAAATGTCTGGCCATTTCACCGCCGGTCCCGGCATAGTCTTCCCGATGACCGCGATATTTCTTGAAGACCCACGTGGTCCACAACTGCGGCCCCAGCAGAACGGCGAGGATCATGAGGAAAAGAAAAACGCCACGGAGCATGGTCTACCACACGGACGATACCGGATGACCAAGGATACCAATTTCTCGCGCGAATGGCACCACGAACCCTCACGCCCTGACCCCCTCCACAGCGTTGACACGAAGCGGAAGCGCACCAAGCCATCACGGGGGCACCATCCACGGCTTCGTTTCGTTGTCAGAAATCCGTAGGCTGTGCTAGACTCAGCGGCGAGTGGGCGATTAGCTCAGTGGGAGAGCGCTTCCCTCACACGGAAGAGGTCACTGGTTCGATACCAGTATCGCCCACCATTTCACTCTGTCACCAGGTGGGCACGCTTGAAACCGCCTTACACTTCCCGCACTCGGACAGCCGGCGTGATTCCGGGGATCCTGGCTCTGTGTCTGGTAGGCGGCCTCACGGCTTGCGGGGCCTCAACCCCTCCGCCTTCCTATCCCATGCTTCCCCCATCGGCAAGCGACCTTCCGCTGTTGGGCAAGACGCGGCTGTGTGATACGAAACAACACATCGTCAAGCGGTGGCAAGGGACAACCTATCACCTGATGCCTTGGGGCTCGGGTGAACAACTGCAACGATCGGCACAACACACCCAACCCGACCACGATCGTTTTTACTTTTTCGACGACGAGCAGCGATTGGTGGGAGCCGTGTTCCGGTTTGCACCGGGGTTGGACTTAACGCCCTATCCCGTCCTGCGGGAAACCTTATCCGAGCTTCAGCCTTCCTCAACGTTTTATTTCGATCCCACGCAACTCATCCATCGCGATCAGGCCACGTCAGGCGTGTTGTATCGGACGGGAGACCACACCAGTACGACCCAATATCTCGTGCTTGACAATAAAGACGAGCCCGTGCTGCTCGTGGCCTCCATGGCGCTTGATCCGTATGAGCAACTGCTGTCGAGTTATCGTGAAAAGTATCTGCCCGGTCTCAACCGACGTTCAGGCCGCACGTCGAACGCCTCCGCGACGTCATCCGACGCGCCACTGAATCCGGATTTTCTGGGGCTGCAACAATTTGCCCGTGGGGAAACGGCGTTATTTGCATCGTGCGGCCTCAAGCAGCCGACGATTGCGGTTGACGCCTATCGGCGATCCATTCAACACGGGCTCAAAGACGAGGCACGCTTAGCCGAAGCCCACCATCGCCTCGGCTTGGCGCTTCAGGATCAAGGCCACTTGCCCGACGCTCAACGGGAGTTCGAATACGCCTTGACGCTGAACCCCAACGTTCCTGAGATCATCAACAATCTGGGTCGGGTCCTGGCGCAACAGCGACAACGCAACCTCGCCATTCAACTCTTTGAACGGGCGCTCGTGTTACGCCCAAATTTTGCCGAAGCCCGGTTTAACTTGGCCGAGAGTCTGGAACAGAGTAACGTGCGGCGGGCCATCCAGGAATACGAAACCTACCTGGCCCTTGTTGAAGGGCTGCCTTGGGAAGAAAAACGCATCAATCGCGTCGTCCAACGCCTGAAACGGTTAAAGGGCGAATAGTATCCGTGAAATATTACGCCGTCCGCGCAGGACGCACGCCGGGGATCTATACCACGTGGCCTTCATGTGAAACCCAGGTCAAGGGATTTCCCTGTGCCGTCTATCAAGCCTTTTCTTCAAAAGAACACGCGGAAGCGTTTATGGCCGGCACCCCTCTGCCCTCACCAGCCACGTCACCCACACAAAGCCCGATCCCCTCTCCCCTCGCGGGAGCGGACCCGTGTGAGGGGGGGAACGCATCCCATCAACCGTTCACCGCACGGCCGGCACCGGATACCGTTCACATTTGGGTTGACGGCGCCTGTCTGCCGCACGGTGACAAACCGATGCAATTCGGGTGGGCGTATCTCATCCTTGACGGTCAACGGGAACTCCATCGTGCCAGTGGGCACGACGTGCCGGCCGAAGCGCGACGGCATCGAAACGTCGCCGGAGAAATCCAAGCGGTCTTGCACGCGCTGGCTTGGTGCCGGGACCATGGGATTGCGACCGCCACGATCTACGTTGACTACCAGGGCTTAGCCAGTTGGGTGCAAGGCACATGGAAAACCAACACGCCCTTTACGCAATCATACGTCGAACGGGTCCGTGCCTTCGGCATGAACCTCACGTGGCAAAAGGTTCGGGCACACTCCGGCGACCCCTATAACGACATCGTGGATCACTTGGCCGGAGACGCTGCACGCTCAGCCCCGTGACGGGCGCTCACCCCGGACCCCTCATGACCAGATCAGGGCGGGGCGTAGAGACATGCATCCACGATGCTCAAAACCTCGTCAAGCACGAATCCCGGTGCTTTTTCAACAAACTTCACCCGTCGGCTGACGCAATCAACGGACTTGATCCGTTCAACCATAATGGACCCCGTCAGGGACGACTCGGCGGGGACTGCCACGTGAAAGTCAACTATGCAGAACTTGCCCGCATCACGGTCGCACTTTCCAGGACACAATGACCGGGGGCGCGATTCGATACCGGTCTTGCAAGCATCCTTCCCTGCAAACTTCATGGAGCATGGCTTCCCATAGCAGGCCACAACAGGTTGTGAAACGGTTCCGTCTCCTTCCAACGATAGACGTCAAAATCACGCCGGTCGGTGGAGAGAATGCGTCCCTCCCCAAGTTCAGTCGCCGCGAGCACAAGCGAGGCGTCTGCCAAGTCCATCGGCAGATGCGCGTATTGTTCCATCAACGCACGAATGGCGCCGAGGCGTTCTTGCCCGATTTCATGGATACCCACGTTTCTCGACATTTGTTCGATGAAGCGCAACTCCGCCTGCACGCCCAGCCGCGTGAGCATGAGGTAGCACGTCTCGGTCACAACCGGCCACGTGACAACGAGCAATTCGTTGAGGCGCCGGCTAGCCATAACCGCTGCCTCGTGCCAGCGGTCCCGGACATTGGCCAACGCAAGCCAGTAGCCGGTATCAGCCAGCACCATGTTTATTCTCGAGATCCCGCGTCAGGTAGTGCTTGTATCGGGTGGCCAAGTCTTCGGGACCTTCGGCGCAGCCCACGAAATCACTCAACAACAAGGCATTGAGCTTTTCTCGCGGCCGCCCAGCCTGTTGCCGATACAACAGATCGATGGCGCGCTTCACGATTTCGCTCGCACTGAGCTGCGTCAGCGATTGGAGTTGCTTCAGCTTTTCCACTCGGTCGTCATCCAGTCTGGCATTGATTCGCATCCAGTGGTCTCCTCGCTCTCGGATTCCGCTAGTCTAACATGTATGACAATGTCATACAATCCTGCTGATATCACGGACGTGAGACGACATCCGTTGACTTTGGCCAAGGCATCATCGAACGCGTCACAGGTCAATTCTTTGTAGCCGAAACTTTTGATCCGCTTGACGGCTTTCATCAGGGCTTCGTTGCAAAATCTGGTGAGGTGGTCGGAATCAATTTCCTTCAGCCCGAGTTTTCTGTCCCGGCGACCAGCGGCCTTGCGAATCCCGCGGCGGACAAAGTTCCTCTCCGCTCATGGAGACATCCTGCCTGTTGATGATGCGGCGGCGGTCGGGGCTTAGAGGGAATAAGAACAGGAGGGGCGGGACCTCTGCAAAACATCCTTCGGCAGTCTCAGGGCAGGCGTTTCGCTCAGAATGACATTTTGCAAAGGTCTCATAGCAGGAGGTGTTCGCCCAACGCGTTCTAGAGTTTGCCTTCGCCTTTGAGGTAGGTGCGGAAGCGGTCCATGAGTTCTTCGCCGAGCACGCCGACTTCCGGTTTTTCTTTGGTCATAAACTCTCGAATTTCTTCCAACCGTTGCTCGGCCTGGGTGTTGCCCTTGAGGCGTTTGACTTTGGCTAAGGCGTCATCGAACGCGTCAAAGGTCAATTCTTTGTATCCAAAACTTCTGATCCGCTTGACGGCTTTCATCATGGCTTCGTTGCGAAACGTGGTGAGGTGGTCGGAATCGATTTCCTGTAACCCAAGTTTTCTGGCCCGTCGCTCCGCGGCCTTTCGAATCCCGCTTCGGACAAAATCCGGAGACGTGAGCAACCGTTTCCAGGCCTCATCCGTCCAGGCGACGCGTTGCTGTGGGGCTTCCCACAGCTTGACCAGCGTCCGTTCATCAATGGTGGTCCACCCTGCTTCCCTCGCCAAGTCTTCCGCGTCACGCTTCAGCATGTCCGTGACAAAATCCAAGGCAATGGGCGGTGAATGCTTGACTTTTTCGTGCAACGCGGCCAACGCGCCCTCGGTCCATTCCACCGGCGCCACCCAGGCGTCAGCCGGTTCTCCCATGGCTTCGACTTTTTCCAATAATTCCACGTTGACTTCCAAATGTCCCCGTTCCCGCGCAACGTCTTCGGTAATGCGTTTCATCATGGCTCGCATGAACTGCGGCACGTCGTCCAACCGTTTGCGCGCTTCCGCGGTCCAGGGGATTTTGCCTTGGGCCATCTGGTCGGCGGCTTCGGCCATCCCGGCTTCTCCGCCCATGCTGCCCATCATCTGACGCTTCAACTGATCCAGCAATGGCCCGGTGATTTCGGTTTTCTGCAATTCGCGCGCTTTCTTCTCCGCCACACGCTTGACCATGCCCCGCAAAAAGACGGGCGCACGCGCGAGGCGATCCAGGGCTTCAGGAGTCCAGGTCACGTCGGTGAGCGTGGTGTCCTCAGGCGCACTCATGGGGTGTCTTCCTGATCGGGCTGCACGGCGTTCAAGAGTTCCTTGACTTCTTTACTGGCCTTGAAAAACGGCATGCGTTTTTCCGGCACGGACACGGTCTCGCCTGTTTTGGGATTCCGTCCGTCCTTCGTCCGGCGGACGCGTAAGCGGAAACTGCCAAACCCGCGGATCTCAGTTTTTTCCCCTCGTTTCGAGGCATCACGGATTGAATCGAAAATCCCATTCACCACCCGTTCCGCGTCACGCCGGCTGAGGGTGGGCGCTTTCTCCGTGACTCTTTCAATCAAGTGGGCTTTGGTCATGCCTCCTCTCCTTCATCCCCGTGGCTGTTTCCCTTTTTGACGGCGCGCTCTTGCCGTCATTCGGTTGTGGGCAGCATGAGAGGCGGCAACGTGTGTCTCCGCGGCTTGCGCCTTTTTCGCCGTCACGGCCCCCTTGCCGTTCCCGTGTTCCGGCCGGTCTACCACGTCATCACGTACATGAGGTTCATGCCCGTCCGGATCGGCAACGCGGGCGCTTCTCCGAATACGGACCCGACGATCCAGTCGCGGAAGGAATAAGGACGGGGCGTTTCGACGACCGGCGGCGATTGCAATCCGCTCATGTCTGCCGCCAGCTTGACGGCATCCGTCAGATCTCCCAGCTCATCGACCAACAGCACATCTTTCGCTTGTTGTCCCGTAAAGATCCGTCCATCCGCCAACGCCTCCACGTCTGCCGCATCCAACGAGCGGCCCGCGGCCACGGCTTCGATAAACTGCCGATGGGCGTCATCCAGGACCGACTGCAACAGATGCCGATCTTCTTCTCTCATCATGCGGAACGGCGATCCGACGTCTTTATATCGTCCGCTTTTAATCACAATGTTTTTGACGCCGATTTTGTTCATGAGATTTTCCAGATTGGCCAATTGCATGACCACGCCGATGCTCCCCGTGAGACTCCCCGGGTTGGCCAGGATGCGATCAGAGGCCACCGCAATATAATAGCCACCCGAGGCGGCCACGTTGCCCATGGAGGCCACGACGGTTTTCTGCTTGTCCAGCCTCACCCGTTTGACGGCATTATAGATTTCCTGCGAGGGCGCGACTCCACCGCCCGGCGTATCCAGTCGCAGCACAATGGCTTTGACCAGCGGATCGTCGCCATACGTTTCCAACTCGTCAACCGTGGCTCGTGAGTCGAGAATCGGACCTTCAATGCGAATCAGCGCGATCCGCTCTTTCCCCACCAAGGCCAGGTCCGGTAACAGGGCTTTGCCGAACAGAGTCAACGCCCCCGCACTGACGAGGATCCAAACGATCCGTCGCCACCGGGAAGAGCGCGTTCGTGAAGAGGGGTCTTCCGCCATGGGCACATCCACTCCGAGACTGGGCTAGGCGCCTTGTGGGTCCGCCGGAGGTGCGGCCTCCGTCGAATCCACCAACTCCGCCGCTTCCTTTTCTTGCACGACTTGGCCGATACTCTGATCCGCCTCTCCTTGGGCGTGATGAAACGCTTTGAGTGCCTGATGGTCTGAATCCTGCGTATAGGCTTTGACGCTTAACGCAATTTTCCGTTCTTCACAATCGACTTTGACGATCTTGGCCGTCACGGACTGACCGACGTGAAAGTGCTCTTCCAACGAACTCGGTCCTTCCGTTGCGACCTCACTGACGTGGATCAATCCTTCCACCTCACCGTCCAGTTCGACAAACACGCCGAAGTCCGCGACTTTGGACACGACGCCCGTCGTCACGTCCCCGACGTGATACCGCGACGGAATCGTCGATTCCCACGGATCCGGGATGAGTTGTTTGTAGCCCAGCGACAACCGCTCTTTTTCTTTGTCAATGCGCAAAATGACGGCGTCCACGCGTTGGCCCTTCTTAAATAATTCCGAGGGGTGCTTAATATGCCTGGTCCAGGACATATCCGAAATATGAATGAGCCCGTCAATGCCTTCATCCAACCCCACGAAGGCCCCAAAGTCCATGACGCTTTTCACTTTGCCTTCGATCTGCGTGCCCACGGGATACCGCGCCTGAATCACGTCCCACGGATTGGGCGCGGTCTGTTTCATGCCCAGCGAAATCTTTCGGCCTTGCTGGTCCACGTGCAGCACCTGCGCGTCAATGATGTCGCCCACCGCGACGACCCGGGACGGATGGCGGATTTCATGCGTCCAGGACATTTCCGAGACGTGGACTAACCCTTCCACGCCCGGTTCCAGTTCGACAAACGCGCCGTAATCGGTCAGGCTGACCACCTTGCCGGTCACGCGCGACCCCTCCGGGTATTTGACGGCGATATCCAGCCAGGGATCGGCGGTTTTTTGCTTGAGTCCCAAGGAGATGCGGCCGGACTCGCTGTCATACTTGAGCAGCAGCACCTCCACCCGATCGCCGATCGAAAACATATCGGACGGATGCCCCACGCGCCCCCAGGAAATGTCCGTGATGTGCAGCAAGCCGTCAATGCCGCCTAAATCCAAAAACGCGCCGTAGTCCGTAATATTTTTGACCGTCCCGTGAATCAACTGCCCTTCGGCCAGGGTTGACAACGTGCTTTGTCGCCGTCGATCGCGCGTTTCTTCCAATAACGCTCGACGGGAAATCACGACGTTGCTCCGCCGATGATTGATTTTAATGATTTTGAATCGAAAGGTTTTGCTCACCAGGGCATCTAAATCGCGAACCGGAGTGAGATCAATCTGTGAACCCGGCAAAAAGGCCTTGACCCCAATATCGACCATCATCCCGCCTTTAATGCGGGAAATGACTTTGCCTTCCACTTCCCGATCCTCTCGATGCGCGACTTCCAGTTCCTCCCAAATTTTCATCTTGTCGGCTTTTTCTTTGGAGAGCTGCAGGTTCCCTTCGGCGTCTTCACGTTGTTCGATATACACCTGAACCTGGTTGCCGACGGCCAGCGTGGTCAGTTCATCGGGCAGAAACTGATTCGTGGAGATGATGCCTTCGGACTTATAGCCGATGTCGACAATCACCCTGTCTTTTTGAATGGCGACTACGCGACCCTGCGTAATGGTGCCTTCTTCAAAATTTTTAAAGGTTTCTTCATACAGGGCTTCCAGGGACCCTTGATCCATGTCTTCGACCGCGTTGAATAACGTGCTCATTCGTCCATCCTATACGATCGCGTCGCGACCGTGGTCACGGAGATTCCGCCATTGTTGACGTGGGGGCTTCATCTCCCGGGTTCATGTCATCGGGACGGCTGAACGGTCCACGCCGCTTAGTTCAGCAATCCGCTCCATTACGGTGGAACTGATGTGGGTATACAACGCCTTCCCCTGGTACGCTCGACACGCACGACGAAAATCCATGGCCCCGCCGAACAGGACTTCCACCGGATGCAGCCTGAGCATCCACGCCCCGGGAGGCAACACCTGATGCGTTCCCCTGAGATACACCGGCACCACGGGACATTGCGCTTCGGCCACGATGGCCCCGATCCCCGGCTTGCCCGGTTGCAACGTGCCGTCCGGCGAGCGCCCCCCCTCGGGAAAAATCACCACGGCCTGACCCGCTTTGATCAGATCCACGGCTGATTGAAACGCTTGGCGATCCCACCGCTGGGGTTTTAAGGGAATCCACCCGAGCCAGCGCAGGGTGCGATGCACAAGCGGCTGAGGAAATAAATTCGCCCGTCCCAGATAAAAAAGCCGGCGCCTGACGCCACATCCCAATAACGGGATATCCGCGTAACTCGCATGATTTGCCGCTAAGAGCACGCCTCCGGACGCCGGCACGTGGTCCGCGCCTTGCGTACGATACCGTAGCAACGTTCGACTCAGGCCGCGACACAGCACCCACAAGATTCCATACACCACGCTGCTCACGACCGAACCGGCATCCACTTCATCAAGCGTTCCACCACCTGGTCAATCGTCAGCGACGAAGAATCAATAACGACCGCATCGTCAGCCGGCGTTAACGGTGCCACGTCCCGCGATCGATCGTTGGCGTCCCGTTCCTGAATGTGCCGACGAATCTCACCGGACGTTTCGGCGTAGCCGACTTGCACCGTCTCACGATACCGACGAGCCGTCCGCGTTTCCAGATCAGCCTCCAGGAAAAATTTCACCTCGGCATCAGGAAACACGCGGGTCCCGATATCCCTGCCTTCTGCCACGATCCCGCCCCTTCGGCCATACTGGCGTTGAATCGGCAACAATCGCTCGCGCACCTGAGGCAACGCAGCCACGGTAGACGCCAACCGGCTCATTTCCGGAGAACGCAAGTACGCCGTCACGTCTTGGTTGTCAATGATGGTTCGGGTCACCCCTTCTTCCAAGGACACGTGCATCTCCATCGACGCAAGAAACGCCTCCATCGCCGATGTATCCCGACAATCAATCCCTGCTTGATGGAACCCCCACGCCATGGCTCGATAGAGCGCGCCCGTCTCGAAATAAGCATATCCCAAACGTAACGCCAACGCCCGAGCCACCGTGCTCTTCCCCGCACCTGCAGGGCCGTCAATCGTCACGACGAGGCCTTGCCGCCGGGTCTGCCGATGACGCGGATGCATGCACATCTCCGTCTTCACGGACGTGGCCTTCTCCACACATTCCCTCTCCGTGGATGTGAAAAGGGCAAGGGTGCGTATTATAGAATCTAGTGAGAAAATGTCAATAAATCCAACAGGTTGTCATGAAATTGTGGGTAGGATGTCGCGATGCAGTCGGTGTCGTGAATGGTGACCGGTGTCTCTCCGGCCAGGGCCGCAATGGCCAGGGCCATGGCCACGCGGTGGTCGCCGTGACTGAGACAGGGGCCACCCTTGACGTTCGCACGCCCTTGTAGAATAAACCCGTCCGGGGTTTCCTGAACGGCAACGTTGAGTTTCGTCAACTCCGTCACCATGGCGTGAATCCGATCGGTTTCCTTGACGCGCAACTCTTCTGCTCCCGTCACCGTGGTTTCTCCTTCAGCCAAAGCCGCTGCCACGCAGAAAATGGGAAATTCATCAATCATGGTCGGGACGTGAGCGGAGGAAATGGAAATTCCCCGAAGCGGCGCATGGCGCACGACCAGATCGCCGACCGGCTCCCCGCCCTGGACCCGTCGGTTCAGAATCCGGATGTCCGCCCCCATTTCGCCCAGAACGTCCAGGATGCCGGTCCTGGCCGGATTCAGCCCGACGTTCACGATGGTGACCTCAGAGTCCGGCACCAGCAAGGCACCGACAATAAAAAAGGCCGCGGATGACACGTCCCCGGGCACGACGAGATCGTGGGCCGCAACGGTGGGACGACCGGACAGCACAAGGGTTTGCTTCTCGACTTCGCACGGAATCCCCAAAAACCGGAACAGGCGCTCGGTATGATCCCGGGACGGCAAAGGCTCTGAAAACCGGGTCTCGCCCTCGGCAAAGAGCCCGGCAAAGAGCACCGCGGATTTGATTTGAGCACTCGACACCGGCGAATGATACGTGATTCCCTTCAACGCCCCACCCTGAATCGCCAACGGTGCCAACTCGCCGCCCTTTCTGCCCTGAATCGCGGCGCCCATCATGCGCAGGGGTTTGACGATCCGGCCCATGGGCCGGCTGCGGAGCGAGGCGTCACCCGTGAGAATGGAACAGAACGGTTGGCCGGCCAACGCACCGGCTAATAATCGCAGGCCCGTGCCGGAATTGCCGCAGTCCAAGGGCTGCTCCGGCTCGGTGAAGCCCGCTAACCCCTTGCCGGAGACCAGCACCTTCTCGGAATCCACGTGAATGGAAACGCCCAAGGCTTGAAGCGCGCGGAGGGTATTGAGGCAATCTTCTCCGTGACAGTATCCCGTCACGGTGGATGACCCTTCGGCCAAGGCACTGACAATCAACGCACGGTGCGTGATGGATTTATCCCCCGGCACGTGAATGGTGCCCCGCAATGGACCTTGCGGGGTGATGGTCAGCGAGTTCACGGAGATCCTTCACTCGTCGTGCGGACCCGTCGCCGGTCGTTCGGCCCGTCATCTGAGCGCAGCGAAGGGTCGGCGTTCCCGTCGCTCAGGACAAGCCGCCGTCGCGCTTCCCGGGCCGTGGCAATGGCTTGCTCCAACCCCGGTCCGTCTTTGGCTTTCACCAACGCTTTGAAATGATGCACGTGCTTTTCCAAGGCTTCAATCATGACCAGCAGATTGTCCTGATTCCACAGAAAAATATCTCTCCACATTTCCGGTGAACTGGCCGCAATGCGGGTGGTATCCCGCAACCCGCCACCGGCATATTCCAACAATTCCGTCGCGCCCCGTTGTTGCAGGTCCATCACGGCATTCATGAGAGCAAACGCCGCCACGTGCGGGAGATGGCTGACCGCGCCCAGGATCCAATCATGCTTCACGGGATCAATCAATCGCACGACCGAGCCTGCGGCTTCCCATACCCGTTGCACGCGACGTAAGGCCTCCGGGTCCGTGCGGGCGGTCGGGGTCATGAGGCACAAGGCTCCGGCGAACAACTCCTCGAACGCGGTGCCGACCCCTGATTGTTCCTTGCCCGCGATGGGATGGGCACCCACAAACGACACGTGGTCGGGCACCAAGGATTCCACTTGGTTCACCAAGGAGCCCTTGACGCTCCCCACGTCGCTCACGATCGTCCCGGGTTCCAGGACGCTTCCCCACGTTTTGAGATGCGCGGCATAACTTTCCACGGGCGTGGCGAGAATGACCAGATCCGTCCCCGACATCGCGGCGATGGGGTCGCGTTCATACGCGTCAATGGCCCCGCGTTCCACCGCCAACGTCAGATTATCCAGGCTTCGCCCCACGCCCACCACGCGATCGGCCAAGCCCCGGCGTCTCAAGATCATCCCGAGAGACCCCCCGATCAATCCGACGCCGACAATCGTCACCTGTTTGAAATGCACGGTCATGATGGGAAAGACGTGTCTCTTCAAATCCAAATCGAAGGAGAAGTATAAAGTGCGTCCTTATGGGACTGCAATACATTCGTATGAAGACACCTTTGACACTCGGAGAGCGACACAAGACTGTTTCAACCGTCATCCTCTTGACATTACGTTCGCTTAAACGTACGCTGAGGAAAACGGAGGTGAACCATGACGACTCTTAACGCAACCGAAGCCCGGGCCAGGCTCTACAAGTTGATTGACGAGGTTTCCCAAGTCCATGAACCCGTCGTGATTACGGGAAAAAGAAGTAATGCCGTCCTCCTTGCAGAGGAAGATTGGAACGCGATTAATGAAACGCTCTACCTGACCTCTATTCCAGGAGTACGAGAATCCATCATTGAAGGAATGGCCACCAGCCTTGACGCGTGCGATAAAGAACTTGACTGGTAATGTGGGAACTGTATTTCACCCGGCAAGCCAGGAAGGACGCCAAAAAGCTGGCCGCCGCCGGCTTAAAAGAAAAAGCTGAAGACCTGCTTGATCTCCTTCGAGACAATCCCTACCACGATCCCCCACCGTATGAAAAATTAGTCGGCGATTTAGCCGGTGCGTATTCTCGGAGAATCACGATCCAGCATCGGCTCGTGTATCAGATCCTTGAAAAAAGGAAAGCCGTAAAGGTGTTACGTCTGTGGACGCATTATGAATAGCGGCCACCGTCATACTCATGAGAGGCTCCCCGCGAATCCCTTCGAGGCTCAGGGGAACCTCGGGGGCCGTCAGGCTTCGACGACGGCGCACTGGCCGATGACGTCGGCCAAGGCCCGGAGGAAGCGCCGGTTTTCCTCAGGCTTTCCGATGGTCACCCGAATCATGGACCCGTGAATGTGTCGAACAATGACGCCTTGGTGCAGCAGTCGGGTAAAGACCTCATGCCCGTCCTGACGGGTGTCAACATACACGAAGTTCGCCTGACTCGGCAGAGGATCAAATCCTAAGCGTCGAAGCCCGTCGTCCATCGCCGCCATTCCCGTTTCATTGATCGCACGGCTGGCGGCGACGTGTTCATCATCCCCTAACGCCGCCAAGGCCGCGTGTTGGGCCAACGTATTGGTGTTGAAGGGATTGCGCACCCGTTGAAGATAGCCGATGATTTCCGGAGTCGTGACGCCGTAGCCGATCCGCAACCCGGCCAACCCATAGATTTTCGAAAACGTCCGCAACACCGCCACCGGGCGTCCTTGTTGCACGTAGGCGACGGCGTTGGGAAAGTGCGGGTCCCGCACGTACTCATAATACGCTTCATCGAACACCACGAGCACGTGGTCCGGCACGGTGTTCATAAACGCCCGGACGGCCTCGTGCGTGACCACCGTCCCCGTGGGATTGTTCGGGTTACAGACAAACAGCAACCGCGTTCGGCTCGTGATCGCCCGGGCCATGGCCGAAAGATCGTATCGCCAGTTTTTCAGCGGCACTTCCACGCAGATCCCGTGTCCTCCGGTCACGGCGAGCTTATACATGACGAAGGTCTCATCCGCCATCACGGCTTCATCCCCCGGAGCCATGAACGTTTTCACCAGCAAGCTGAGAATTTCATCGGATCCATTGCCCACCACGACGTGATCGGCCCCCACGTTCCACCGCTCGGCCAGCGCACGGGTGAGATGATGCGCGCCACCGTCAGGATAGCGGTGCAGGGTTGCGGTTTTCTGAGTCAGCGCGGCCATGGCCTTGGGTGAGGGACCCAGCGGACTTTCATTCGAGGCCAGCTTGATCGCCCCTTGAATGCCGAGTTCCCGCTCCAGTTCCTCCAGGGGCTTTCCCGGCGAGTACGGGACCAAGTTGGCAACGTTGGGAGGCACGCGAATGGGCACGTGGTTCCTCAGGTGTGCATGGGATACGAACCGAGAATCTTCAAGAACAAACACCGGCTCTTCAATTCTTCCAACGTCCGCCGGATTCTCTCCTCATTGACGTGTCCCTCAAAATCAACAAAAAAGATATATTCCCAGGCTTTTCGACGTGAGGGCCTGGATTCGAGCTTGGTCATATTGATGCCGTTGGAGGCAAACGGTCGCAGGGCGTCATAGAGCGCGCCGGCCTTATCCTTCACGGAGAACATCACCGTGGTTTTCTCTTTTCCAGTCGGGTCCGAGGCGTGTTGGCACAACACGAGAAATCTCGTGAAATTGTTGATGTTGTCTTCAATCCTCGATTTCAGAATGTGAAGCCCGTACACGTGAGCGGCGAGGTCTGACGCAACGGCAGCGGCTCCCGGCTCTTCGGCACAGCGTTCCGCCGCGCGGGAGGTGCTGGGCGTCTCGGCCACGGGGACGTTGGGCATATTGGTCTCCAACCAATTGCGGCACTGGGCCAGGGCATGAGGATGGGAATAAATCGTGACGACGTCTTCGATCCGCTCACTCTTCGACATCAGGTGATGGGAAATTTCCTGCATGACCTCACCATAGATCGTCAGGTTGGAATCGATAAACAGGTCAAGGGTGTAATTCACCACGCCTTCCGTCGAATTTTCGATGGGCACGACTCCATACAGTGCGCGGCCGCGTTCCACTTCATCAAACACTTCCTTAATCCCGCTGACCGGCACGTATTGGGCGGATTGCCCGAATTTTCCCAACGCGGCCAAATGCGTGAACGTGGTCGAAGGCCCGAGGTAGGCCACGGTTTGCATCCCTTCCAACGACAGGGACGCGGACATGATCTCCCGATAGACCGGACGAATGGCCGCGTTGGGGAAAGGGCCGGGGTTGTGACGCCAGAGCCGTTCGACGATTTCCGCTTCGCGGCCCGGGGTGTGCAGCAGGGCATTCGGGTCCGCCTGGTGTTTGGCTTTGCCGATGGCAATGACGTGACGCGACCGCTCATTGAGGAGCGTCAGAATCTCATCGTCCAGCCGATCAATCTCCTTCCGGGAATCGTCAATGCGTCGTTGCTCAGCCATACCGTGCCCCACGTGCGCACGAGCATACGCAGACGCCCCCGTCTTTGCAAGAAAACCGAGTCCGCAACCCGAAACGGATCAACGTTCTCGAATCTGCTTCCAATCATATTCGCGTGGCTCCACTGTCCCGTCGGATCAATCGGCGTGGTCAAGTAGAATGCGGCTCAGTTCAGGCAAGCAAAAACGTCGTTTCCGCAGGAATTGGAATCCGGCGTATTCGACAACGGGTTCAATTCCGAGAAGTCCTTCGGGGCAAACAGCTATTTCATTTTGAATGGGTGCTCCCCGGGCACGGCCGCCGCGTGCATCGTCCCGGTGCCGTCATGCACGGTCACGTGCAAGCCTTGGTCGAATCCCGCTCGCGGGCGAGCTAGCCGTTCTTTTTTCCTGAACCTCGAAGGACTTGTCCTGAGCCTCGAAGGATCTCTTTTGCGTGAGTGTACCGTTGTTGCTGTTCCGACCCGATTTTGGGATACGCAAGGCCCAGCCCCTTTAACGTCTTCACGATGATCTCCGCGATACACGTTCGCATGTACGGCTTGTTGTCCGCGGGAACGGCATACCAAGGCGCCCACGGTCGCGAGGTGGCATTCAGGCATTCTTCGTAGGCCTTCATGTATCGATTCCAGAGCTTCCGCTCTTTTAGATCTTCCTCGGAAAACTTCCAATATTTTTCAGGTTGTTCGAGCCTGGAGAGCAACCGTTTCTTTTGTTCGGCCTTGGACACGTTCAACCAGAACTTCAAAATGATCGTGCCGTTGCGCGCCAGATGCTTCTCATGGTCGCGAATGGATTCGTATCGCTCCGCCCAGAGCCGATTCAGATCGACGGGATTCCGCGGGCCATCCTTTCCCAGCCATTCGGGATGCACTCGCACGATGAGGACGTCTTCATAATAACTGCGATTGAAGACGCCGATCTTGCCCATTTCCGGCAATCGAAGGGTCGTCCGCCACAAAAAATCATGCGCCCGCTCCAAGGTCGTCGGCGTTTTGAACGAAAAGACCTGGCATCCGGAGGGATCGACGCCGCTCATCACGGCTCGAATGGTACTATCCTTCCCCGCGGCATCCATCGCTTGAAAAATCAGCAGCAGCGCATATCGTTCATCGGCATAGAGCATTCGTTGCCACCCATCCAGTTCGTTGACAAGCCGGTGAAGCCGCGACGCGCAGGCTTTTTTGCCCGGGGCCTCGGCCGGCGGACGGGTTCGCGCCTCCTTCACGGCAAACGACCCGTCAAATGGAACAAGACACGGATGAGAAGGGACCGAAATCATCGCGCGTGCAACACTCCTCCACTCACCACTAAACACTGGCCACTAGCCACTAACCACTAACCCTGTTCCGCCGCAGAATATCTTCGACAATGACGTACACCGAGGGGACGATCGTGAGAATAATCGCCGTCCCGAACAGGATGCCGAAGCCCAGGGAGACGGCCATGGGAATGATAAACCGAGCCTGGAGCGAGGTCTCCAACATCATCGGGGCTAATCCGAAGAACGTGGTCAAGGACGTGAGGACAATCGGACGGAAGCGTTTCATCGCGCCGCGAACGACCGCGTCGTGCAGGGAAACCCCTTCCTCTCCGCGCATTCGATTCGTCTCGACGATCAACACCAATGAATCATTCACCACGACGCCCGCCAAGGCCACGATGCCGAACAGACTGATGATGCTGAGTCCATAGCCTAAGAGGATATGCCCGATGATCGCGCCGATAATGCTGAAGGGGATGCTCAGCATCACAATCAGCGGTTGCACGTAACTTCTGAACGGAACGGCTAATAACCCGTAGATCAGAAGCAGGGCCAAGGTAAATCCAACGGCCATCGCAGAAAGCGTTTCCTGTTGTGACGCTTGCTGGCCTTCCAGCGAATACGTGAGGCCCGGATATTTCCGTTGTAACGCTTCCAATTCATTGGCGGTGACTTTCCCCAGAATGGCGTTGGCATTGGCAAGTTGATCGTCCACGTCGGCCGTGACCGCGACGATTCGACGTCCGTCCCGGCGTTTGATCTCCGTATACGCGTGGCCCGGCTCAACCGCCACGGCCTCGGCCAAGGGAATCTCCCCCCCCTTTTCCGTGAACAAGACCAGGTGTTCGACCGTGAAATAGGAACGGCGTTCCTCTTCGGGCAGCCTCACCATCACCTTCACTTCATCGCGTTTTCGTTGTTGACGCAGAGCCTCAATCCCGTAAAAGGCCCCGCGCACTTGCCGGGCCACGTCCGTCGTATTGAGGCCGAGGCTTCGCGCTTCCGGTTTGATTCGAAAACTCATTTGCGGTTTCCCCAATGACACGCCGTCGTCAATATCGAGGACCCCTTGATAGTGTGACAACGCCTCGGCCAACTCCCGGGCGGCGGCTTCAAGCGTGGCTCTCGACCGATGCGTGAGTTGCACGTCGATTGCCGCGCCGCCCGTCGGACCGGTATTCGCCTTAAAATTGAGCGTTTCCACGCCCGGGATCGATCCCACGGCCGCTCGCCAGTCATTGGCAAAATCCGCTCCGCTGAAATCCCGTTCATCCGCGGGCACCAGAAACACCATCATCCCGACGAGGTGACTGCCCGACGTCCGCACGGCTTGATTATCCGGTCCCATTCGCGGCAACGGTGAACCGATCTGGCCGTAAATCCCTCGCAACACGGCGTCGCCCCCGCGTCGTTGGATCGTGGCGGTGGCCGCCTCTTTCAGGCGGGTCAAGACGGTCCCGGAATGTTCCACCGGCACCCCGTAAGGCAGGGTGGCCTGGACCATAATCATTTCCGAATCAATCGCCGGGAGAAAATGAAAGGGGACGTGGCCGCCGACCACCAGACCCACGGACAGAATCAACAACGCCACGCCCACGGCAACCGTGACGTAACGATTGGTCAGCACGAAACGAAGAAACGGCTGATAGCGTGCATGGATAAAGGTCTGCATGGCGCGGCTGAACCACCGTCGAGGGCGATCGAGCACGTCCCATCCCGTGGAGTGGCCCCCCGTTGCTCCCAAGTGCGCCGGCAACACGAACAAGGACTCGATCAGCGAGACCATAAACACCGCCACCACCACGGAGGGGATCTGTCGCATGAAATTGCCCATGTTGCCGGGGATGAAAAACATGGGCAAGAACGCCGCCACGTTGGTGAGCACGGCAAAGGTGATGGGGCCGGCAATCTCCCGAGCGCCGACGATGGACGCCTGGAGAAACGGTAATCCTTGCTCACGTTTCTGGTACACGATTTCACCCGCCATCACGGCATCGTCCACGATGATGCCCAACGTGACGATGAACGCAAACAAGGAAATCATGTTAATGGAGGCCCCGGTCAGGGGAATGAACAAAAATGAGCCGATGATGGCCGTGGGCAGGCCGACCGTGACCCAAAAGGCCAGTTTGAAGTCCAGAAATAAACCAAGCAGCACCAGGACGAGCATCAATCCAAGAAACGCATTCTTCAATAACAACTGCATGCGGTCTCGATAGATTTCGGCATAGTCGTTCCAGATCGCCAGATCAATGCCGGCCGGCAACTCCGGCCGTAATTCAGCCACGTACGCCCGGACGTTGTCGGAGACCGACTGCGGCGTTTCGCTGCCGACGCGAAACACTTTGACTTGGACCGCCGGTTGTCCGTTGTAGAAGGCTTCTTCATCCGTTTCCGCAAAACCATCGCGGATCGTGGCAACGTCGCCCACCGTGATCCTGGTGCCGTCCGGCGTCGAAATCACGGGCACGTCGGCGAATTCGCGAGCAAAATCACGACGCTCCTGCGTGCGCAACAACACTTCGCCGCCGGTCGTTTTGATCCCGCCCCCCGGCAGTTCGATGGCGGCTTCGCCGACCTCCCGGGCAATCTGGGTGAGGGTCAAGCCATAGGCCCGCAGGTGCCGCTGCGGCACTTCAATGGCAATTTCTCGGGGACGGGCCACGCCCAGTTCCACGAGTGTGACGCCGGGGCGTTGCAACAGTTCATCACGTATCCGGTCGGCGACGTCACGGAGGATCTGTTCTTCCTGATCGCCGTACACCATCACCGTCAACACCTGACTGCGAACTTCGACCAGACTGATGACGGGTTCTTCCGCCAATTCCGGAAACGACTGAATGCTTTCAATTTCGTTGTTGACGTCTTGCAGAAGACTGTTGACGTTGGCGCCGGCGACCAGTTCAACGTTGACCACGGCTTGATTCTCCTTGGCCGTGGACGTGACGGTTTCGACCCCGTCCAACCCTCGCACGGCGTTTTCGATGCCCAGAATAATCCCTTGCTCGATTTCTTCCGGGCTGGCCCCGGGATAGGCCACGGAGACGCGAATCACGTCAACTTCAAACTGCGGAAACACTTCCTGCTTGAGCTGCGTGCTGACGACCAACCCCCCGAGAATAAAACACACCATGACGAGATTCGCTGCCACCGTGTGGCGCGCCATCCACGCAATCGGCCCGGAATTGGAGGGTTGGTCAGTCGGCATGGCTGGGGGTTACTCGGGTACGGGCGTCGCCGGGTCGTCGGGCTCCCCGGACTTCGGAGAAGAACCCGTCGGAGGCGTCGCTTCGTCAACGGTTCGGAGCACAAGACCGGGAATCGCCGCGGTTAACTGACTCGTGATGACCTGCTCCCCATCCCGGAGTCCCCGGCTGATGAGGACCGTCTCTTTTCGGGAAAGCACGACGTCAACCTGACGAACTTCTAATTGATTCTCCGCATTGTTCACCCAGACGCGGGAACCTTCACGAATCGTGGGACGCGGCAGGACGATCACGTCGCGCAACGTGGGCCCTTCGATCTCGACCCGCACGTATTCGCCCAACAACAACGGACGACGCCCGTTGTCCGGTTTGTCTAATTCCAGCGGATCCCGAATGGCCACCAGCACTTGAGCCATCCGGCCGTTCTCCGTGACGTCGCCCAGCAATTCCACCACCGTTCCGCGTCGTTCCACCGGTTCGTCATTGCCGATTTCACGAATCACCCGCACGCGCGCGCCTTGGGACCCGGAACCGGGAAACGTGATCCATTCGAGCTGATGAATGGGGACGCTCACCTGCACGCGAAACTCATCCACGTCCACGAGCGTCGCCACGGAACTTTGCGCGTTGACGAGCTGGCCCTTCTCGACGGATTCTTGCAGCACCAAGGCGTGGAACGGGGTTCGAACGATCGTTCGTTGCAAATCCAATTGCGCCTTCCGAAACCGACTCTTGGCCGCTTGCAACGCCACGTACTTTTCTTTGAGATGCGGTCGGCGAAGGGCCAGTTGTTGACTGAGCGCGCTGACGTCACCGCTTGACGGTTTCAACAGATTCCACTCGCGCTTGGCCACCGCCTGATTGCCAAGCTCAACCTTCAGATCAAACTCGGCTTCGGCCAAGGAGGCCCGTTGCTCATCCACGGCGAATTGATAATCACGCGGGTCGATCCGCAGCAGCGCCTCATCTTGTTCGAGTATGCCTCCGATGACAAGTTTGGGATTCAACTGCACCACTCGCCCGCCGACCTCCGGTTGCACGATCAACCGCCGATGCGCCTGCACGGTCCCATACGCGGTGACGACGGCTCGCTCATCCTGCATGCGGGCGGTGAGCACGTTGACCAGGGTCGGCTTGAGCGTTCTGTCGGCTTTCGGGACGGGCGGACGGCTGAGAATCAAAAGCTGGGCTCCGACCACGGCCAGCCCCAGGATGAGCAGCGGCAGGCCGACCCGCAGCAACGTGGCTTTGGTCCCGGCAGAGAGCGGCAGGCCGGTCACTGACGCACCTCCTGCATGGCGAGTTCGTATGCTCCGGGTTCCGGATCCCATCCACCCCCGAGGGCTTTATACACTTGCACCACGGCAATCAACTGATCCCGTCGCGTCTGAACCAGGCTGATTTCCGCGTTGAACGCCTCCCGCTGCGCCGCCAGCACGTCTAAAGAGGTGGCTTGCCCGTTCAGGTATTCGAACTGCGCCAACTGCGCGGCTTCCCGCGAGGCGGTGACGAGGCGTTCCCGGGTGGTGCGAATGTCTCGAGTTTTCTGATAAGACAGGAGGGCGTCTTCCACTTCTCGAAACGCTTGTTGGATGGTTTGTTCATAGGCAATGAGCGCCTGTTCCTGCTGGGCTCGACTCACGGCCACATTGGCCCGATTGCGGCCCGCGTTAAACATGGGAACCGTGACGGCCGGTCCGAACGTCCAGATTCGTGAGGCCCCGACGAAGAGATCGGAAAATTCCAGACTTTGTGCGCCAAAATTTCCCGTGAGACTGATTTGAGGGAAAAAGGCAGCTTTGGCCACTCCGATTTTGGCATTGGCGGCAATCAACCGTTGTTCGGCTTCCAGAATATCCGGACGCCGCTCCAGCAGAGCCGACGGCAACCCCGCGGGCACGTCGGGCGGCAGGGATTGATCCCGTAACGACGCCCCTCGAACGACGCGCTCCGGATTCCGTCCCATCAGGATGCTCAGGTGATGTTCCCGTTGCCCGATTTGACGCTCAAGGTCGGGGATCACGGCTTCAGCACGGGCCACGTCCTGTTCCGCCCGACGAACGTCCAGAGCCGAACGCTGTCCCATCATTTTGCGTAACCGGATAATCTCGCGCGCCTCCCGTCGGCTCTTGAGCGTGAGTTTGGCGATCTCGAGTTCCACGTCCAACTCGTGCAGTTCGAAATAAACCCGGGCAAGATCACTGACCAGCGTCAAGGCGACCGTATGGCGCGCCCATTCTTGCGCGAGCAAGTCAGCCCGGGCCGCCTCCGTGGCTCGACGAAGTTTTCCCCAGAGATCAATTTCAAAGGAGAGGTCCGCCGTGGCCTTGTATTGAGTCGTGGCCGGGATTTGCAACGCGCCTCTCCTATCCCCCTGCTCCGCGTCATCCCCGGGAAACCCGAACTGCCGCGCCATGGCACTCGACGGTTGAACGCGCTGAACGCTGGTGTTCCCCGTCACCTGCGGGAATTGATCGGCACCGGTCGCGCTGAGTCGGGCACGAAATTCCTGCACGCGAGAAGCCGCCATTCTCATGTCCTTGTTGTCCGTTAAGGCCCGTCGGATGAGGGACTGCAAGTGCTCATCCTGAAAGAGCTCCCACCACCCCAAATCCGCCAAGGACGCCGCCTCGGCAGTCAACGCCGGCTGCATCCGAAATCCCTCGGCATCGTCCAGCACCGGCCGTTCATAATCGGGCCCCAGGGTACACCCGCCCATGATCGCGACGCAGACACTGATGGCAACCAATCGGGGCATCATGGCTGCGAGACTTTCCTGTTACGCGACGTCATGATCCGTTGACCGACGTGCCGCCCGCATACCGGCAAGGCTGACGTCCGCAATGTGCCCGGCCAGGATATCGGCATAATCTTCGGTAAACTCAACATCGGGATACAAGCTCTGGATCACCGGCCTTCCGAATCTGTAGTGCAAACATTGTCCGATCACGCTGAAGCAATGATGGCGAACGTGTTGCTCCGTTGCGTCTGCCGGCAATAAAGCTGCCACGATGGCGCGGAGTTTCAGATGATTCGGACGAATAAACGTTCCGACAACCTTGTTCAAGATCGGGCTGGGATTCATCATTTCCTGCATGTGGATTTTTTCGAGAAACGCGGAGGATTGGGGCACGCCGACGACGTGATGAATGAACCAGCGAACAAATCGTCGCAGTCGCTCTTCAGGAGGCGTCTGATCGTCACCGAAATCGACGGGTTTCCCCAACTGATTCAGATTCAGGGCATGCGAGATCACTTCGTCGTAGAATTGCACCTTGTCGCCAAAGTGGTAGTGAACCGCGGCAATATTGGTGCCCGCCCGCTTGACAATCTGCTGGATGGTTGAATGCTGATAGCCTCGCTCTCCAAAGACCTCTAACGCGGCATCAATCAGTTTTTCTCGGGTAGTTTTGGCCATACCGAAAAGATAACCAATTATAATCCATATTTCAAATGCATATTTGAAGTGCAAATTTAATTGGACTTTATCACTTTTGATGATTGGTCATTCACGTTGCTCGTTGTTACCTTGACATAACCCCACTCCAGAGACCTTCTCCATGCGGGGTTCGGTACAATTACGCGGCATGTATGAACGCCAGCGTAGGGTCAGAGGAGACACTGAAGAATTGGAAAATGCCCCAGACGTAAGTCCTCGGAGCTTTCCTCTCGTTTTAGTCAACTGGCAGGTGTTGCTGCAATTCGGACGACCGGCGGGTGCTCAATGTCTTCTTCTATGAGGCATGATCCTCAAGAAATAACTCAGGCATCCTAACACCCCTAGACCGACCAAGGCGCCGGAGGTACAGAGCGCGAACAGGGTATAGGGCACTCCGCCAACTTTGGAGGCGTGCAAGGGATAGGCTTTTTCCATGAGTCGCATGCCGAGCCGTTGCCGTCGGGCATCAATGGTTTGGAGTACTTCCCCCGTGTAGGGATGGAGCAGGATAAATGAGCGGCCGTTCGGGTGCCATTCGCCGGGCATTCGTTTCCGAAAGGTCATGACCGCGTTGTCCGGACGGGGTGGAATATAATAGACCAGTTTGCCGCCTGGGAACGTCTTCCCCACTGTTTCCAGGGTCGTCGTCCATGGCTGGACAGGCTGATCCGTTGGTTTGACCCTCGCTGCGGGCACCATGGGTGGAGTCGAATCGAGAACGGCAGTGATGGTGGTCATAAAGGGGCGATAAAAAACCATGGTAACGCCGGTGACAACAAACAAGAGAATCCCGGCCGCGAAGATGACCCCAATGGCGGAATGCGCCCGAATGAGATGAGCCGATGACATCCGCCGGGGCATGGCAAATCGTAGCTGAAAAGTCCTGCGCTGGGGCCACCAGAGGATCAGGCCTGACAGGACGAACCCTAAGAGCAGCAACCCAAGATAGCCGTTGATCTGCTCTCCTGGTTCTCCGGCCAGCAAATTCGCATGTAATTCAAAGAGCACGCCCGTCAACGTTTCATTCCAGTCCCATCGGCTGATCAGACGGCCGGAAGACGGGTGTACTAAGGCTTCAGAGCCGTCGTGCAACCAAAGGTGAAACGCGTTCATTCCCTGATCGGGAAATTTGATTAACTGAATGCCGGGATCACGGAAGCGGCGTTCGACGTGGGAAAGAACGGTTGGATACGCGTGTTCCCGTCCGGGCTGGAGCGGATGGACAAGTACCGGCCAAGTCGTCCGCAGGATCGAGTCGTGAAAAATGAGGATTCCGCCGGACAGGGCAACGGCTATCACGACAAGACTGACGAGTAAGCCCAGCCAACGATGGAGCAATCGCAGGAGTTTCATGCGAACGTTGTCGCGTCCCCGAAGGCCCACGCGGGCATCAAACGTCGTCTCGGCATAGACGAGGAACGCGGGTTGTAGACGTCTTCAGCAGACCCTCTCGGTCTGATTGATCAGTCTTATGTCTTAGAATTCGTGCTGATAGAACACCGTCATCGTACGCCCAGCCCCCGCGAAGAACGTATCATTTCGTTGAAATGATTCGGTTTGTGAAAAGTAGGGGACATACTGCTTGTCCAGCAGGTTTTCGATTCCCAAGCTGACTTGACCGTAGCCGGTGTCTTTGCCGATAAACAGATCGACAAGAGTATAGCCGTTGAAGTTGGCCTCACGGCTGATTGCCAGCCCTTCGAAATCACGATCAAAGAAATGAGAAGCTTGCACGCGCCCACTCAACCCCCTGCCTAAATTGATCTCCGTAAACAGATTGAGACGGTTGGGGGCGATGTTCAATCCATCAAGGTCCGTATCAACGTTGCCATCCTTATTCGAGTCAAATTCCCCTTTGATCCACGCATACGTGAACCCGGCCGTCACGTCCTGGGTCACATCAAAAGAGCCGGTAAGATCCATACCCTGAATTTCCGTCTTTTGTCGTCTCACGTTAAAGATTCCGGCAGCCGTGGCTTCCAGACGTGATCCCAAATCCGCATTCGACCGGTAATAGGCTACGTGGAGTCTGGCGCGCCTCCAATCGAAATTCAACCCGAACTCGACGTTTCGCGTCACCACCGGCTCCAGATTCAAGAGCGTATCCACGTCTTGGCCCGGAGTGCTCACGGCCCTCAAGATACGACCGACGTCCGGCATGGTAAATCCTTCTGCATACGATCCATAGATTGACAACCATGGGACCAGATCGACCGTCATCCCGCCGTTCGGTAAGGCTTCTTTGAAACTTGGGTTGCCGCCGGACACAAAGGTACTCCCGGAGGCGGCGATCGTGGTGTAATCATCCACCGACAGGTCAGCCATGACGTATCGAACGCCGGCCGTGAGGTGTACCCGATCAAAGAGTGTCTTGTCGAACTGGGTAAACGGAGCGTAACTATTAAACGTGGTTTCCGGCACCCATTCCCGGTCACTTTTGGCGAGCACCTGAGCCGATTGATCTTGGAGAAAATCAAATCCGATACTCGGAGTGAAATTGTAGAGGTCCAGGCCGTTCCACGCATAGATAAACTTAGTGCCCAACTTTGTCGACTGGATTTCCGACTGATCAAGAAATGGGGGGCCGTCTGGAGTGAGGCGAAAGAAATTTCCAAATTTTCCACCTTCGTAGAGGGCTGAAAAATCCTGATAGAAGAACTGTGAAACCAATTCTCCCTTGAAGAGGGCTTTATTCTGGTAATCCAGCGAGAGTGTGGTCGCGGTGTTTTTGGCCGGATCCCCCACGTCCGCACTGGGGTCACCTGCTTTCGTTGTGGTCAGACGTCCCGTTGCCCGATCGCCGACGACGGGGCGAAAATCCCCATCCCGTTTGAGGGTAAAGTGGTTGACCATCACCTGCAGACGTTGGTGAGAGTCCGGTTCGAACCCTCCCTTGAAAAACAGGTCCCAGGACTTCGAGTCCATGATATCCCCTTGTGTCTGATAGAGACCCACGGGATCACTGTTCGCATCAAAGAACAGGCCTCTGTGGTGAAACGTTGCCCCCGCCATCACGTCATACCGTTCGAATTTCTTGCCGCTCAGCCCTGCGAGTTTGTAGCTGAATCCGTCGTCGTCGAAACTGTCATGGGTGGTGACGCCCGCTCGCACAAGATTCGTCCACGTGCCATCCGACCGAGGGGACCGGGTCACCATACTCACCACGCCACCGGTTGCACCGACCCCCTGAATCGCGTTGGAGCCGTGAATCACCTCAATACGCTCAAGAAAAAAAGGATCAATCGTTTTGCCGTCCCGTTGGCCGTCTCGTAAGGCATTGAACTGTGGCACCCCGTCAATCAAATACAGCGGATTCCGTCCGCGAAGACTCTCTGCGCGCCCGGTCAGTCTTCTCAGACTAGGGCCAAATCCCGGAACCGTATTTTCCAGAATACTTTGGATATCATCCCGAATCGTCGTTTGTTGAGTAATAGCCTCCCGCTCAACGATCGTGACGGTATTGGGAATGGCGGTGATGGGTTTTTCGATTCTGGTCGCCGTGACGGTGACGGGCTTCAATTTCGTCACCTTTGGGACTGAGGGTGGTTCTTGGGAAATTGGGGCTTTATCGACAACATCCGTTTGTGCCTCCGATCCCGTATTGTTCTGGGTTCGATCCTCTTTTTTCGGCGTTTCTGCGATTCCTGGGAACACCGGGAGCACCAAGAGAAACCAGACCGATACAAAAGTAACAACCCATCTGGTGATCATATCCATGCGTTCTCCTCTGTGTCCTTCATCGTCGTTTTGTTAGAGGACACTTCTTGACTTGAATAATTGAAAATAATTTTGAAATTCATAATAGAAATAGTGCGGCATCATACATTCACCGGAAAAACATGTCAAATGACCGGATCCACGTTGTCTCTTGGATTCAGAATTGGTCATGATAGAGCACACGACTCATTATTCTTGAAAAAAGGAGGGAACAAGCATGAAGCGATACGGTTCTCACGGAAGGGTCATGATGGTGATGGGCGTCGCGATGTTTTGTCTCGCAAGCGTCGGGGCTGCGTCGGACAATCGGGACCAGCCAGGATCACAAAGTCAGCCGACGGACGCCGCGACGCAAGCCATGATGAAAAAGTGGCGGGACTATGCGTCTCCCAACGACAACCATAAAATTCTGAACCCGTTGGTCGGGTCGTGGAGTTACGTGGCGAAATGGTGGATGAACCCGGACGGTCCGCCTGAAGTCTCAATGGGGATCAGTGAAATTCATTGGATGATGGACGGCCGCTATCTCCTGAACTCGGCAACCGGCACGTCAATGGGTCAGCATTTTGAGGGCATGGGCACGACGGGATTTGACAACGGCAAGAACGTCTATCAAATGATCTGGATGGATAACATGGGGACGGGGATGATTCTGGGCGAAGGAACCTATGATCCGAACACACAAACCTTAACGGACCACGGCCATTTCACGGACCCCGTCGTTGGGCAGCGACGTTATCGCGGCGTCACGACGTTCATTGACGACAACCACCACAGCTATGAAATGTACGGGGCGGATAAGACTGGAAAAGAATTCCGTATGCTGGAGATCGTCTATACCCGCGAAAATTGAAAAGTGGCCGGTGGTCAGTCACAACCCACCGGCCACTGCCCACTGGCCACTGCCCACTGCCCAGAAGCCGTCACGCGGCACCCCGGGCCTCATCCACGCTCCAAATTCCGGCCCCCCGTGCCGAGATGTACAGGAAGGCAAAACAATACAGAATGGCCAAGTCTCCCCCATTCATGATCGGGAAAAACGCCTTCGTCCCATGAACCATCCAATACGCCGCAGCCATCAGGCCGCTGCACAGGAACGCGGCCCATCGGGTCAACAGTCCCACCATGACCAGGATGCCGCCGATCAATTCAATGGGCCCAGCGATGTACACCACGAACGGCGGTGCGTCATGGATATGGGCGGGAAAGTCAAAGAGTTTTTCCGTGCCGTGCCAGAGAAACAACAACCCGGTGAAAATCCGCATCAAGGCATAAGTCTGGTTCGTGTAGGCTTGCATGAACATCATGACACCTCCCGTGTTTGCTCAAGAACCGATTGTCCGTCCGGCAGAAACCTCATACGCCATACTCAAGCAAAAAATCCTTTCTGTCAATGACTAACAAGGCTTCATACTGGGCATACTGGCCAAAACGTGAGGAGGCCGCGTGAGACGCGGCCCTACAGACCTGGCTCCCTCTCCCCTTGCAGGCGAGGGTCGCCCGGGAATGACAGGGGTAGGAGCGGGCAGGACAGGAAGAGGGCGGGCAGTAGGATGGAGTCTCCTTCCGTCCTTCCCGCCGCCCCTTCCGTCATTCCACAAGTCTCCCTTCCGTCCTTCCCGCAAATCTCCCTTCTGTCATTCCCGCAAGTTTTTAGCGGGAATCCATCCTACCGCCCGCCTCCCTTTCTCTCTCGCCGCCCCGGGTCCGGCACTGACTGGATGCCCGATTACGGTTGTCCCCGACGTTTGTTCTCGGGGCACCTTCAGGCATGACCGAGAAAAGCCTGCCTCTCCTGTCCTTCCTGCCGCCCCTTCCGTCATTCCACAAGTCTCCCTTCCGTCCTTCCCGCAAGTCTCCCTTCTGTCATTCCCGCAAGTTTTTAGCGGGAATCCAGAAAGAAAGACCTTTTATCTACTTTTCCCAACTCTTTTTGGCCGTTATGCCCAGAATGACTCGGCAGACTTTTCAGAGAGGCCCACCAGGGAGGAGTCTTTCCGAAACTGTTACTGAATACGTAAGAGACGGCATTGACCACTTCAAAGGACTCAGCCGCCTCTCTTGCCGGGTAATAGTGGAAGTCATAAGCGTTATCCGGTTGTCTCTCACTCATTGATGAAGTTGACCCGTCCTGAGGACGGGACGTTCATGACGGAACGCTTGGACGCTCGCGTTGAAGAATAAGAATCGCTTCGAATTCATTAGGAAGGCGTTCGATGGCCTTCCACCATCGCGGCATGGCCTTAGGTTCACGCGGACACCATTCTCGTTGGTCGGAACGGGATAACGGACTGAATCCCGTTCGGATTCGAAAATGTCTGCGGTCAATGGAACATCCCCGAAGATCGAAACACTGCTTCTGAATTTCTTTCAACAGTTGGTAGAGGTGCTCGGAAGGGGAACACGGTCCGAGGGACAAGGTGCCTGGAACAATCTTCCACACCACGTAAGCCGCTATGGGATTAGGCGTGACGCATCCCAAGAACAACGATCCCGTTGTTGCGAGAGAAAACGTGTGAACCAATGCCGAAGCAATACCCTGCCTTCGATACAGGGGACGCACCGCCATCGATTCGATCCAGGCGATTCGACCGAACGAAGAAGGAATTTCTTTTCCGAATAAGTATCCAATTCCATCACCGGCTATAAACAGGTGGTCCGTACTCATCAATCTTTCACTCACCGATTTCGGACCAAGCCTGTAGGACTTTCCATCAGGTCTGAATCCGAAACTTTCATTAAAAATATGCGAGACGAGATTGACAAGTTGAAGATTGGTCGCTGCTTCTGGACCTGATGACCTCATAATTGAGGTACCGTTTCCTACGGACGATCCTTTCGAAGACGAGTGAGAAACCGCGTTGCCGCAGACGTCGGAAGAACGTTGGGCTGCTCTTTCTCCATACGGCTCAGCGCAGCGCATGTCTTGTTCTGAAACGTTGGTGAGATTGGCGTTTACATCAAACAAGCCTGTTTGTTCTGAAGCAGTCATCGGCAATTCTTGGAGAACCGGGCAGAGAGGAGCGAGAAAGGATGTTTTATATAAGTCCCTCGCCAACGTGGTGTCAAGAACGTGGCCACTCAGACGGCGGGCGCCGGGGGGCCGGCAAACCCGTCCCGACTCACGCCGACCCGATTCTTGTCGGCAAAGACTTCACGGAACAGGTCCACGATTTCCTGAAATTTTCGTAACGTCGTCCATTCGCCGTAGCCCGCTTCTCTTAACAAACGCGGCAACGCCGTCCGTTCGGTCCGTTGCCCGTTCGGGCTGCCGTCCCCGATCGCGTAATGATCCAGGACGACCCGGGTACAGGCCCGCTCCAACTCGGCGGCGAATCGCACGGGATCATCCAACGGCAACAAGGGACTCACCGTGCCCACCGCGTGCAAGCCCGCGGCCCGCAAGGCGTGCAGGGCCTGAATACGCGAGTGGGGGGAATAGGCGTGATTCGGAAACGGAGCCGGCAACTTGGGGTGATCGGTCTCCACCGTCACGTGAACGTGGACGTCGCACTGCTGCTGAAGGCGCTGCAACAAAGCCACGTCCTCAACCACCAAGGGCGTGTGCGATTGAATGACCAACAGATCCGGAGCGCGATCCACCATGGCGTGCAGCAGTTGCCGCGTGGACCGCCGGATCCGTTCCTGCGGCGGATACGGCTCGGTCACGCTGGACAGAAAAACCTTGAGAGGCTTGGGGTCGCCGGACCTGGGATGCTTCAGTCGATCGTACTGCGCACAATAGGCTTCCACCGCTCCCACCTTGACGTCCAGGAACCGTCCCCACGTCCGTCTCCGAACGTGATACGGATTCCACTGCGCGTAGCAGTACACGCCGCAAAGCGTCTTGCCCAGCGCACATCCACGGGACAGGTTGATGGTATGGGTAAAGCCTTCCCCCAAATATCCGCCCGTGGGATTCAAAATAGTTTTGCAGGGAATTTCTCTGATTTCCATGGTAAGCTAACCCACCACGTCATCGAACAACGGGGACCGAAGACCTGAGCAGAATGGAGGTTGCATGAAACGAGTCATCTTCATGATCATGCTGACGGGAGCGTCGGCGTTTCCATGCACGGCCTGGGCAACGGATGATCCCGCCTGCCCGAACAACCTGTCACACCTCACTGAAGAAATGGAAACGTTGCTCGCAGGTGTCCACGTCAAGGAATTCAAACGCACGATTCGCGCCGCCTTGCACGCTTCCATCCCGCACGCCATTGAACGGGCCGACGGGATCAACGCGCAAATTGTCTTCCTTCAGAAAGAAATTCAGCATCAGTCCCGCGTCGAAACCAGTGCGGCGTTGGTCGCCCGCGACGTCTCGAACAATCCACGTCGGCCGTTGACACCGTGCAAGCGAGGCGAGGAAAGCGGATATTGCCACACCGTCGAGCGATACTTCATGGCAAAAGCGTCGAACTTGGCGAATCGCGGATTTCTGAAAGCCCTGGAGTGCCACCGGCAACGCGGCGACCGCGAGCCCGCTTCTCTCACCAAGCCTGCCCCGGAATGATGGAAGACACGGTCGCCCGTTGCCCTCCTGATAGACGGACGTGCAGCCGCACGTCATGCCGCCGTGAAAAAACCGGGCGCAGAAGAATGACAGGTGATTCTCTTGTCATTTCGCCCCTCTAGTCATCCCCCTCTCCCGTTGTCATTCCGAGCCGCCCCGTTGCCATTCCGAGCCGCCCCGTTGTCATTCCGAGCCGCCCCGTTGTCATTCCGAGCCGCCCCGTTGTCATTCCGAGCCGCCCCGTTGTCATTCTGAGCCGCCCCGTTGCCCATTCTGAGCCGCCCCGTTGCCCATTCTGAGCCGCCCCGTTGCCCATTCTGAACCTCCCCATTGTCATTCTGAACGAAGTGAAGAATCTCGCGTCTCGTTTTTTGCACGGGCAGCACGGGCATGATGCCGCGGGCCAGAGAGTCGAGAGCGGGCATGTCTTCCCCTCACCCCGCCCCTCTCCCTCAAGGGGAGAGGGAGAAGGTCTCGACTTCGTGTCCCCTGCTGCATGTGCGGCTCTACGACTTTGCCGGAGGGCCTTCCTTGTTCAGATCGGCCATGCCGGTCAGCGCGATGGGGGGACGGTCGGGAAATTCCGCCACAAGGCTCAATTTTCCGCCCATCGCTTGGACGTAGCCACTGAGCGTGGATATCAGCAGATCGCTGCGCTTTTCGATACGGGAGACGTTTTCCTGGTTGATCCTGAGTTTCCTGGCTACCCGCACCTGCGTCTGTTTCCGCGCCTTGCGCAGGTCTTGGAGAGACATCTCTTCAGCAATCAGCGTCTTCGCCCGATCCTCCACTTTCATCCGGCGCGTCCGGGGAAGTTTGGCCAGTCTTTCCGCTAGAGTCGTCATCTTGACTTCCTTTCGTCTTTCAGCCGGTCGAGATGCGCATCGAACCGTTCATCCGCCTTCTTGATCGCCTGTCTGTAAAAACGCCTTTCGTTGACGCCCGATTTGTCGCCGACTACAAGCAGAATGGCCTTTCGCCGGAAATCAAAGGCAAACGCGACTCGCCACACGCCGTTATCAGCCTGAAAGCGAAGTTCCTTCACGTTGGCGTGACGCGATCCTTTCAGGGTGTCCACACGCGGGCGACCCAACGTCGGCCCGAATGTTTCGAGAAGCTTCGCTTGTGCAAGTAACTCATCCTGCACGGCGGCGGGGAGGGCATCGAATTCCGAAAGGCCGGATCAAATCCGACATCCCGTCTGTCCTTCCCACCCCCCTCTTTGTCATTCCCGCAAATCTCTCTTCCGTCATTCCCGCAGGCTTTTAGCGGGAATCCAGCATCTTTTTCCCTCTCCCCCAAGAGTGGAGAATAGTCAGCCTCCGCCTGCCTTCCTGCCCACTCTCCGTCCTTCCCGCCCCCCTCCGTCATTCCCATAAGTTCCCTGATAACAAACGTCGGGGACAAGTTTAGCGGGAATCCAGGTTGGTGTTTCAAGAACGGGTAACGGAAGTAAGACACGACCGAGCCGCCGTCGGGAACCACATCCCCACCCTGCATTGGTATGTCTGGGGGGAGCCTGCCTATTCTTCTGGATTCCCGCTAAAGACTTGCGGGAATGACAGAGAGGAGGAACTTGCGGGAACGCCTTCCTCGTTCGTCATGGTGTCGTGTTAGCGGTCGGAACATCCTGGACTGCGGATGGTTTTGGCTGCCACTCCCGCGCCAGCCGCTGCGCTTCGGCGAGTTGGGTCCGGGTCATTTTCCCCCCGACCCGGTTGCGGGCTTTCACGACTTCATCGCGCCGCTGATCTGAACTCGAAATTCGAGAAGCCGCAAGGTTGTACCATTTGTGTGCCTGAACGTCGTCCTGCGGTACGCCCACGCCCGCGGCGTACCTGTGCCCGAGATTGACCTGGGCATCGGCATCGCCCTGTTCGGCCGCCCGGCGGTACCACCGCACCGCCTCCATGTCGTCCTGCGGCACGCCCCGACCCTCGGCGTACATGAATCCAAGACTGACCTGGGCATCGGCGTCGCCCTGCTCGGCCGCCAAGCGGTACCACCTGACCGCCTCGCTATCGTCCTGTGCAACCCCCTCCCCCTTGTCGTACATCAATCCGAGATTGAACTGGGCACCGGCATCGCCTTGCTCGGCCGCCAGACGGAACCACCGCACCGCCTCCGCGTCGTCCTGTGGCACACCCCGGCCGGTGGCGTACATGACCCCGAGGCTGCCTTGGGCGAAGGCATTCTCCTGCTCCGCGGCTAGACGATACCAGCGGACCGCTTCGCCGTCGTCCTGTGGCACACCCCGACCCTCTTCGTACATGTGTCCGAGCCAGACCTGGGCGAAGGCATTCTCCTGCTCCGCGGCTAGACGATACCAGCGGACCGCCGCGCCGTCGTCCTGCGGCACACCCCGACCCTCCTCGTACATGTGCCCGAGCCAGACCTGGGCCTCGGCATTCCCCTGGTCCGCGGCTAGACGATACCACCGGACCGCCTCGCCGTCGTCCTGTGGCACGCCCCGGCCTTCCTCGTACAGGTGCCCGAGCCAGACCTGGGCCTCGGCGTGGCCCTGGTCCGCGGCCGGGCGGAACCATTGTACCGCTTTGCCGTCATCCTGCGGCACACCCCGACCCTCGGCGTACATGACCCCGAGACTGAACTGAGCTTCGGCACTCCCCTGCTCAACAAGAACGCGAAGCGTTTCGATTGCGGCGGCGGGGTCCCCACGCTTAAACGCTTCCACGGCGTCGTCAAGTGTCTGCGCTGCCGCGGCCGCGGCGCCGAGCAGGATGAGCGCCAGGAGCGTTGAGGCAACCAGCCCTTGTCCTTTGAAGACAGGACGTTTCTCATCTTGTCGGCCGGACGACGATCTGCGCATCTTTCCTCCCATCTCGGGAACGCCTTCTTCGTTCGTCATGGTGTCGTGCTCAGCGGGCTGGAACATCCTGGGCCGCGGATGGTGTTGCCTGCCACTCCCGTGCCAGTCGTTGCGCTTCGGCGAGTTGGGCCGGGGTCATTTTCGACTCGATGCGATCGCGAGTTCGTGCGACCGTTTCACGCTGCTGCTCGGCCTTCGGAAGCCGCGAAGCCGCGACGTTCAGCCATTTGTGTGCCTGCACGTAGTCCTGCGGCACGCCTTCGCCCTCGGCGTACATGAGGCCCAGCTTGACCTGAGCGTCGGCGGCCCCCTGGTCCGCGGCCCGGCGATACCACCGCATGGCCTCCGCGGCATCCTGCGCCACGCCCCGGCCCTCGGCGTACATGAGCCCCACCTTGGCCTGGGCATCGGCGGCCCCCTGGTCCGCGGCCCGGCGATACCAGCGCATGGCTTCCGCGGCATCCTGCGCCACGCCCCGGCCTTCGGCGTACATGAGGCCCAGCTTGACCTGAGCGTCGGCGTGGCCCTGGTCCGCGGCCCGGCGATACCACCGCACCGCTTCCGCGGCATCCTGCGTCATGCCTTGCCCCACGTCGTACATAAGCCCGAGACCGAACTGGGCGTCGGCGTGGCCCTGCTCGGCAGCCCGACGATACCACCGCTCGGCTTCCGCGGCATCCCGTGACACGCCTCGGCCCTCGGCGTACATGAACCCGAGGTTGACCTGGGCCCCGACGTTCCCCTGGTCCGCGGCTCGACGGTACCAGCGCACGGCCTCGGCCTCGTCCTGCGAGACCCCTTCACCGTCGGCGTACATGAGCCCGAGCCGGAACTGGGCGTCGGCATGGCCCTGGTCCGCGGCCCGGCGATACCAGCGCACGGCCTCCGCAACGTCCTGCGACGCGCCCTCCCCCACGTCGTACATGAGCGCGAGACCGAATTGGGCCGTGGCGTCACCCTGGGCCGCCGCCTGATGGAACCAGCGCACGGCTTCCTCCTCATCCCGCGGCACGCCATCCCCCTCGGCGTACTTGTTCCCGAGGATGACCTGGGCCGTGGCGTGGCCCTGGTCCGCGGCCCGATGGAACCAGCGCACGGATTCGGCGTCGTTCCACGGCACACCCTGCCCTTTCTCGTACATGACCCCGAGAGTGACTTGAGCCGTGGCGTCACCTTCCGCCGCCGCCTGACGGTACCAGCGTGCAGCTTCGACGTCGTCCTGCGACACGCCCCGACCCTTGGCGTACATAAGCCCCAGATTGAACTGAGCGAAGGCGTCGCCCTGCTCTGCGGCCAGCCGGAACCAGCGTACCGCTTCGGCGTCGTCTTGCGGCACGCCCCGACCCTCAGCGTACACGTCACCGAGACTGGCCTGGGCAGTGGCATCGCCCTGGTCCGCGGCCAGCCGGAACCAGCGTGCTGCTTCGGCGTCGTCCCGCGACACGCCCCGACCCTCGGCGTACATAAGCCCCAGATTGAACTGGGCAAAGAGGTCGTCATGGTCCGCGGCCAGCCGGAACCAGCGTACCGCTTCGGCATCGTCCCGCGGCACACCCCGACCCTCGGCGTACATGAGTCCCAGATTGAACTGAGCAAAGAGGTCGTCCTTTTCGGCAAGGCCGCGGAACGCCTCCAATGCGGCGTCGTAGTCACCCCGCTCATACGCGGCCATCGCGTCCTCCCACGCCGGAGTTGCCGCGGCCGAGGCATCACCCTCCGCGTCAGCCGCCGCGTCCGTGTCTTCCGAAGCCGGCATGGATGCCGCACCCCCAGCCGGGACGTCTCCCTCCGCATCGGCCGCCTCTTCCATATCTTCAGAAGCCGGCGCAGATTCCGCGCCCGCCGCCGGGATGCCACTCTCCGCGTCAGCCGCCCCTTCCGTAGCTTCAGAAGCCGGCGCAGATTCCGCGCCCGCCGCCGGGACGGCCCCCTCCGCGTCAGCCGCCCCTTCCGCAGCTTCAGAAACCGGCGCAGATTCCGTCACCCCAGCAGGGACGGCCCCCTCCGCGTCGGCCGCCCCTTCCGCAGCTTCAGGAGACGGCGCAGATTCCGCGCCCGCCGCCGGGACGCCACTCTCCGCGTCAGCCGCCCCTTCCACAGCTTCAGGAGACGGCGCAGATTCCGCGCCCCCCGCCGGGACGCCACTCTCCGCGTCAGCCGCCCCTTCCACAGCTTCAGAAACCGGCGCAGATTCTGTAACCCCAGCCGGGACGACCCCCTCCACGTCGGCCGTCGCTTCCACATCTTCAGAAGCCGGCGAAGATTCCGCGCCCGCCGCCGGGATGCCACTCGCCGCGTCAGCCGCCCCTTCCGCAGTTTCCGAAACCGGCGCAGGCTCCGTAACCCCAGCCGGTACGGCCCCCTCCGTGTCAGCTACCCCTTCCGCAGCTTCAGAAACCGGCGCAGATTCTGTAACCTCAGCCGGGACGGCCCCCTCCGCATCGGCCGCCCCTTCCACCGCTTCAGAAGCCGACGCAGATTCCGCGTCCGCCGCCGGGACGCCACTCTCCGCGTCAGCCGCCCCTTCCGCAGCTTCAGAAGCCGGCATGGGTGCCGTGCCACTCGCCACTCGCCCCTCACCCCTCGCCCCTCGCCCCTCACCACTCACCCCTCGCCCCTCACCACTCACCCCTCGCCCCTCACCCCTCGCCCCTCGCCCCTCACCACTCACCCCTCGCCCCTCACCACTCACCCCTCGCCCCTCACCACTCACCCCTCGCCCCTCACCACTCGCCCCTCCTGCCCCTCCTGCCACGGGTTGCGCCGGAACGGCAGGGGCGCTAATCAGGACCGCCATCAGGACTGCGGCGGCTATCCCTTGTCTCCGGACGGGCCTCACGGTGGATTTCTCATCCCGTTGAACGTCAGATTGCTCACACGGTTCAACGTTCCCGTGGTTTTTCGGTTGGCATGGATTCCCGCTTAAAACTTGCGGGAATGACAGGGCACGCACTTGCGGAAATGACTGGGCACGCGGTTCCCTGTTTGACAGGGCAGACGGTTCCCTGTTTGACGGGGCACACGGTTCACGGTTCGACAGGGCATACGGTTCAACGTTTGACAGGGCAGACGGTTCCCTGTTTGACGGGGCACACGGTTCACTGTTCGATGGGGCAGACGGTTCAACGTTTGACAGGGCAGACGGTTCACTGTTTGACAGGTTACACTTTTTCCCGGTTTTCATGATCGACACGGCATTCATCCTTTCCTCAACGCGTATGGTCAGACTGGTTTACAAAGGACGGCATTATACAAACCTCTCAGGGAGATTCCAACAATCCTTCAGTGCCGGGACGCCGTTATGAAGAGGGAGCACGGCCGGGCCGGATCTGCCCGGGAAGCGGAAACGGCTCCGGTTTGCCGAATGGCAGGGTTTCTACGTAGAGCGAGGTTGAGGGGAAGGCAAACGCGGCACCGTGGCGTTCGACGACGGTCTTGACTGTATAGGCCAGTCGTTCCTTACACGCCAACCATTCCTCCCATTCCGTGGTCCTGGTAAAACAATACAGCATGATGTCGATGCTTGAGGCGCCGAAGGCATCCACGAAGACGAAGGTCTCCGTTCTGGAAGGGTCGAGTTCAAAGTCCCCGCTGACGTTCACATATTCCCCAATATCGTGAATGATCCCGCGCAGTTGGTCGTGCGTCGTGCGATATTCCACGCCGATGGTCCAATAAATTCTCCGATTGGTCATCCGAGAAAAATTCACGAGGGCTTCCCCGGCCAACTTTCCGTTTGGAATGGTCACCAGGGCTTTGTCGAAGCGTCGGATTTTCGTAGCGCGAAAGCCGATGTCCTCCACGATCCCTTCCACGTCCGGCGTGCGAATCCAATTATTCTTTTCGAACATCCGATCCAGAAAGATGGTCAACCCCGCGAATAAGTTGGCAATGAAATCTTTGGCCCCCAAGGCCACGGCCATCCCGACGAGGCCCAAACTCCCCAGCACGGCCGCCACGTTAAACCCCCACTCCTGAAAGACGGCCGCGATCGCCAGGCAGATCACGATGAACTTGGCGAGTTTCACGAAAAAGCTTTTCATGGTATCGCGCATGCTCGAACTTCCCATCATGGCAATCCCGCGGTCCATGAACGAAGAAAGCGGATCAACGGCTCGAAACAGCACCCAGAACAACGTCAGCGCGATCAGGGATCGAATGAGCTTGTCGAACGCCTCCCCGACGGGCGCGGACGTGGGGATGAGCTGACCCGCCGCGTAAATCCCCACAACCACAAATCCGAATTCCAAGGGTTTTTCCACGGCGGCGAGCAAGAGATCATCCACCTCCGTTCTGGTTTTCCTGGTCACGTTGTGAAGCGAGGCCACCACGAACCGGAAAAAGACGCGGCGCAGCCCGAGAAACGCCAACAGCACGAAGACGGCCGCCACCACCTGGCCCAGACTGATCCCGAAGGCCCCCGTCTGCCAGACCACGGCCACGTGTTCACCAAATTCCGTCATCGCCTCACGCTTCTGCTCTCCAGCCCGATTCTCCGCACGCCCCCGTTCCAAACGCGGGCCTCACCATAATGAAAATTCTTCAGGAATGGCAAGAGAGTGGAGAGTGACGAGTGGAGAGCCGCAACCCGCAGGCGCATGGAACCACCCCCTCGTCATTCCCGACGTTGGTAATCGGGAATCCATCCCCGCAATCCGCAGGCGCATGGGACGAACGAGTGGTGAGTGGAGAGTGAAGAGTGGTGAGCCAGCAATCCGCACGCGTATGGAACCACTATGGATTCCCGATTAAAGATGTCGGGAATGACGCAACGACCGGCACGCACATGGAACGAACGAGTGGAGAGTGGTGAGTGACGAGTGGTGAGCAGAACCTGCACGCGCATGGAACCACCCCCTCGTCATTCCCGACGTTGGTAATCGGGAATCCATTGCCGCAACCCGCAGGCGTATGGAACGAACGAGTGGCGAGTGACGAGTGGTGAGTGGTGAGCCAGCAACCCGCAGGCGTATGGAACCACCCCCTCGTCATTCCCGACGTTGGTAATCGGGAATCCATTGCCGCAACCCGCAGGCGTATGGAACGAACGAGTGGTGAGTGACGAGTGGTGAGTGGTGAGCCAGCAATCCGCAGGCGCACGGAACCACTATGGATTCCCGATTAAAGATGTCGGGAATGACACAACGACCGGCACGTGCATGGAACGAACGAGTGGAGAGTGAAGAGTGGTGAGCAGAACCTGCACGTGCATGGAACCACCCCCTCGTCATTCCCGACGTTGGTAATCGGGAATCCATTGCCGCAACCCGCAGGCGCATGGAACGAACGAGTGGAGAGTGACGAGTGGAGAGTGGTGAGTCAGCAATCCGCAGGCGCACGGAACCACTATGGATTCCCGATTAAAGATGTCGGGAATGACGCAACGACCGGCACGTGCATGGAACGAACGAGTGGCGAGTGGTGAGTGAAGAGCAGAACCTGCACGTGCATGGAACCACTTCTCCACTCGCCACTCGCCACTCTCCACTGGCCCCTCGTTGACATTCTTCAAGCCGAATGCTTCAAATTGTGGCGACGGACACGGGGCGACCAGCAGGCCACGTGACGACGTCGGGGCATTGCACGCTTTATTGAGGAGACCCCGTGCCCACGAATCGACAACGGCTTCCGAATCTCCGCACTTTGGATTGGGCGTTCATTGAAGAGTCGATTGTGACGAGCGGGCACGTTCACGTGCCGCGGATGCTCCACGCTTCGACGTGTCGGTCCTTGCGAACGCTGTACGATGACGATCGTCGTTTTCGATCCAGAATCGTGATGGCCCGCTATCAATTCGGACAAGGCGAGTACTCGTATTTTGCCTATCCATTGCCGGCGCCGGTTTCTCATTTACGCACCCGGCTGTACGCCGCTCTGGCGCCCATTGCCAATCGAATGATGGAACGGATGAACCGCCCCCATCGGTATCCTTCCACCCTTGCGGCCTTTCGACACGCGTGTCGCCGTCAGGGACAGACGCAACCGACGCCCTTACTGCTCCGATACCACCGTGGCGATTTTAATTGTCTGCACCGGGATCTCTATGGTCCGACGTTCTTTCCTCTTCAAGCCATGGTCATGTTGAGTCGCAAGAGCCACGAGTTTGAGGGAGGAGAATTTGTCCTCGTCGAAAACCGGCCGCGCCAACAATCCCGCGTCACCGTGTTGAATCCCGACCTTGGTGATCTGATTATTTTTCCGGTCTTTGAACGACCCGCTGCCGGACGCCGTGGAGTCACGCGCACGAACGTGCGTCACGGCGTGAGCCGCATTACCGCGGGTCACCGGTGCGTGCTGGGCATCATCTTTCACGATGCACGGTGATGAACGCCGTCATTGCTCAGGATCAAACCGTGGTGCTGGGAGCCATCCTGGTGGCGGCGGCGTTCGTGGGTCTCCGGAGCGAACGGTACGCGTGGGGAGCCGCGTTGTCGGGTGCCGTCGTCACCATGCTGACCACGGTCGTCCTGTCAAACGTCGGCGTCCTGCCTTCCGCGGCGCCCGTCTACGACCTCGTGTGGACCTATCTCGTTCCCGTGGCGATCCCGCTGTTGTTGTTGAAGGCCAATCTCTTTCGAATCGTGCGCGAAGCCGGCCCCACCCTGGTGGCCTTTGCGTTCGGCACCATCGGGACGGTGGTCGGCGTCCTCATCGCGTTTCACCTGATTCCGACGGGAGAGGAAGGCTGGAAACTGGCCGCGATTTTTGCCGCGACGTACATCGGCGGGTCCGTGAACTACGTGTCCACGGCAGAAGTCGTAGACATGCGTTCCGGCGACCTCCTCGCCGCCGGGGCCGCGGCGGATAATTTAACGATGACGATCTATTTCCTCGTCCTGTTTGCGTTGGCGTCGATGAGATTCTTGCAGCAGACGTTTGCCACCGTGCCAACCCCCGCGTCCCCCGCGCCCACACGGGCACGTCCAAGCCACGTAGGGCCGCATCTCATGCGGCCATCCCCGCCCGCCGGGTCACAAACACGGCGCTCCGGCTTTTTGGGAGAATGGAGGCAACTGACGTTCACGTCAACAAGTGTGGCCCTCCTGTTCGCCGTCGCGTGTTGCGTGACCGGGTACCGAGCGGCAGCGTGGCTGGGAACGCCGAGCAGCGGCATTCTGTTCGTCACGGCCCTGGTCGTGCTGGCCGCGACGACGTGCGGGCCTCAGCTTGATCGCCTGAGCGGAGCCGAAACCATCGGGATAGTCTTCATGCAAATCTTTTTTGCCACGATCGGCGCAACGGCAAACGTTGGCGTCGTGCTGACGGTAGGGCCTTGGCTCTTCGTGTACGCCGTCGTCATTGTCAGCGTCCATCTGGTCATCATTCTGACGCTGGGGAAGATCGCCGGACTCAGCCTGCCCGATATTCTCGTCGCCTCCAATGCCAACATGGGCGGCCCGACCACCGCGGCCGCCATGGCGGCAGCCCGCCGGTGGGATGCCTTAGTCGTCCCCGCGATCGTATGCGGGACGCTCGGGTACGCCGTGGCGACGTTTCTGGGCGTGCTGATCGGAAGCGCGTTACAAACGTGACGGCGGGAACGCCACGGGCACGATCAGAAATTTCCATTTTCACGCGCAGTGGTGTACGATGATTTTCACAATGACACGTTTTTCTACGAACGGCACGTTCCCATTACTCATAATCCTATGACAGGAGGCACACAATGACCGGCAACACGAACACGCAGGACCGCCCGGGCGTCATCAACGATCTTCACCCTCGACGGACGCTGATTCTGGGACTCCTGCTGATGAGTCTGACCGCTCAGACCGCAATGGCCCAAACCCAGACGGCATTTCCGCTTCATCTCCCATCAGGCCTGGAACACGAGAAACTCGTGATCCCCGAGGATAACCCGCTCACCAAAGAAAAAGTGGAACTGGGAAAACTCCTGTTTTTTGATACACGGTTATCGGCCAATGATACGATTGCCTGCGCAAGCTGCCACCTACCGGCCCTGGCCTTTACCGACGGGCAACCCGTTTCCACCGGCATTCATCAACAACGGGGGGGACGAAATGCGCCGACCGCCGTCAATCGCGTCTTCAGCACGGCCCAATTCTGGGACGGCCGGGCCGCCACGCTCGAAGACCAATCCGTGGGCCCTTTCGTCAACCCCGTGGAGCACGGGTTTGCCGACCACGACGCCCTGGTGGCGAAAGTCAAGACGATTGCCGGCTACCACCCCCTCTTTGAACGCGCGTTCGGACCCGTTCCCATCACGCTCGACCTGATCGGCAAAGCCATTGCCAGCTTTCAACGCACCCTGCTGTCCGGGAACAGCGCGTACGATCGATTCGTCGTGGAAGACGACGCGCAGGCGTTATCCGAAACGGCCCAAAACGGATTCCGCGTGTTCGTCGGAAAAGGGCGGTGTTTACACTGCCACTCCGGGTTCAATTTTACGAACGAGCGGTTTCATAATCTTGGCGTGGGATGGGATGACGAGCAACGCGACGTCGGCCGCTACGCCGTGACGAACAACGCTGAAGACCTCGGCGCGTTCAAAACGCCGACGCTGCGGGAAATCGCCCGAACCGCCCCGTACATGCACGACGGCAGCTTGGCGACCTTACAGCAGGTCATTGAGTTCTACGATCAGGGGGGCATCCCGAATCCGCATCTGGATTCCGCGGTCCAACCGTTGAATCTCACGGACCAGGAGAAGAAGGATTTACTTGAATTTCTCCATGCCTTGAACGGAGAAGGCTGGGAGGTCACGCCGCCGACCGATTTCCCGAAGTAACGGCACGGCGAGGGTTCGGGGGAACAAGCCGGCGCGTCAAGGTTATTTTTCAAACGCGCCGCTGAACCGTCCCTGGTACACTTCGGCCACCGGACCCGTCATCGTCAGGTTGTAGTGCGCGTCGACCGTGACGTGCAGCGTTCCGCCTGGGGCCACGACCGTGACCGGGCTGGTGACCAATTTCAAGCGCACGCCCGCGCAGGCCACCGCGCAGGCCGACGAACCCGACGCCTGCGTCTCTCCCACGCCGCGTTCCCAGATGAACGTGGAAATGGTCTGCGGGCCAATGGGCACGGCCAGTTGCACGTTGGTGCGTTTTGGAAAGGTCGGATGGACTTCTAATTCGGGCCCCATGCGGAGCAGATCCTCCCGCGTCCAGGTCCCGCCCGCGGGCTTCAACAACACGCAATGGGGGTTGCCCACGCTGACGCCCGTAAAGCGCAAGGACTGCCCCACGGCTTTGATGGGTTGGCGGAGCAACTCCGGCGCCTTAATGGTACAGGGCAAATCACTCGGCCGAAACGAGGCCCGGCCCATCTCCACGGTCGCACCGTTGACCCGCCCCTTGCGATCAAACGCCAACGTCACGTGAACGACCCCGCCTTTCGTTTCAACGGAAAACGAACGGCGCCGCGTCCGTTTCGTGGCATAGAGGAAACAGCCGAAAATCCGCAACCCGTTGCCTGATTTTTCGGCTTCACTCCCGTCCGGGTTGAAAATGCGTAATCCGAAGTCCGCTTTTCTTGAAGGAACCAGGGCAACGATGCCGTCGCTGCCCACGCCCCAATGTCGATCACAGATCGCACGAATGGCTTTGGGGGTCAGCCGAAACGTCAACTGCCTGGGTTCAAGAGCAATGTAATCATTGCCCAGCCCGTGGCCTTTGAAAAACGAATTGAGGGTGGGTGATTTTTTCATAACGTTAGACGCAAATGTACACGGAACGCCGTGCCGCGGTCAAAGGTCCGGACGGCTCCGGTCGTCACACTTTCCCGGTCGGGCATGATTGTGCTACATCCTTTCCCCACGTGGGTCTCCGCGAAGAGCAGAAGCCCGGGAGACGGAACGCAACGATGAACCCGCACGACCAGGATTCGACTCATCACCACCTCTGTCTGGTGGATGGGTCCGGCTTCATCTTTCGAGCGTTCCACGCGCTGCCGGTGCTGACCCGACCCGACCGGACTCCCGTCAACGCCGTGCTCGGGTTCAGCAACATGTTGCTGAAACTGCTGGACGATCTGCAAGCCACGCATCTGGCCGTCATTTTCGATTCGGCGCGGGAGTCGTTTCGGAATGAACTGGCTCCCGACTATAAGGCCAATCGCCCCGACCCGCCCGACGAACTCATTCCCCAATTTCCCCTGATTCGAGAGGCCACGCGCGCGTTCAACGTGGAATGTCTCGAAACGCCGGGCTTTGAAGCCGATGACCTGATCGCCACCTACGCACGACAAGCCGAAGCCGCGGGGATGGACGTCAGCATCGTGTCCTCGGATAAAGATCTGATGCAGTTGGTTTCTGATCGAATCAGCATGTTCGACGCCATTAAAAATCGGAAAATCGGTCGAGCGGAAGTCAAGGAAAAATTCGGGGTGGGTCCCGAAAAAGTGGTGGACGTCCAAGCCCTGGCCGGCGATTCGACGGACAACGTGCCGGGAGTTCCGGGGATTGGGGTCAAAACCGCGGCCCTCCTCATTCACGAATACGGGGACCTGGATGCACTCCTGTCCCGAGCCGGAACAATCAAGCAACCGAAGCGACGGCAAAGCCTCATTGATTTTGCCGATCAAGCCAGACTCTCGCGGACCCTCGTTCGTTTACGAGACGACGTCCCCACGGACCTGACCGTGAACCAGTTACGACGACGAGACCCTGATCCCCAGCGACTGCTGACCTTCCTCAATGAACAAGGATTCAAATCCCTCATGGCCAAAATCCAAAGCCGGATGGCGGCGTCCGGTGGGGACGGTCCGCAGACCGAAGGCGTCCCGACGCCTGATGGGCCGACCGCCACGCATTACGAACTGGTGCAATCCCACGCGGTCTTGCAGGATTGGATCACGCAAGCCCGGTACGGAGGCGTGGTGGCGATCAAAACCGAAACCACGTTGACGGACGAAAACCGGGCCGAACCGGTGGGACTGGCTCTGTGCGTGAGGCCCGGCCGTGCGTGCTACGTTCCCTTCGCCCATCGCCTGCCGGCCCCGGCGTCCGAATCGGATGACGCCGCTGAACCGGAGCACGCCGCTCACCCATGCGCACCGCTCGTCCAGATTCCCCTCGAAGAGGCACTCGATCTCCTACGGCCGCTCTTCGCCGACCCCGCGGTGCTCAAAATCGGTCATCACCTCAAAGACGACGTGGTGGTACTGCAACGGTACGGCGTCACCCTCTCACCGGCGGACGACACCATGCTGATGTCCTACGTCCTTGACGGCGGCAGCCACGGCCACGGCCTGGATGAATTAGCCGAACGCCATTTCGGCCACGCGACGGTCACGTTCAAAGACGTCACCGGCACGGGTAAATCACACCGCACCTTCGACCTGGTCCCCCCGGAGGAAGCCCTGGCCTACGCCGCCGAAAACGCCGACGTGATCGTCCGGTTGCATCAGTTCCTCAAACCGCGCTTGCTGGCGGAACGAATGGTCACGACGTATGAGACGCTCGAACGGCCCCTTCTTGCCGTCCTGGCCGACGTGGAGGCCGCGGGCATCCGCGTTGACCGGGAGAAACTGGAGTCGCTCAGCCGAGAATTTGCAGCACGCCAAGCCACCCTGGAGCACGACGTGTACGACCTGGCCGGTCACACGTTCAACGTGGGGTCGCCCAAGCAACTGGGCGAAGTCCTGTTCGACGAAATGCGCCTGGAAGGCGGACAGAAGGGAAAATCCGGGGCCTATTCAACCGGCGCCGACGTCCTGGAAACCCTGGCGGCCGAGGGGCACGCACTCCCGGCAAAAGTCCTGGACTGGCGACAACTCGACAAATTAAAACGCACGTATGCCGATGCCCTGGTTGAGCAGATCGACGCGCAAACCGGGCGAGTCCACACGTCCTTCGCCATGGCGGCGACCTCAACGGGCCGCCTGTCTTCGATTGATCCCAATCTGCAAAATATTCCCATTCGAACCGAAGACGGTCGAAAAATCCGGCACGCCTTCGTGGCCGAACCCGGCCGGCGTCTGCTGTCGCTGGACTACTCGCAAATAGAACTCCGTCTGCTCGCCCACGTGGCCGACGTCGGGACGCTCAAACAAGCGTTTCACGAAGGCCAGGACGTTCACGCCCTGACCGCCGGTCAACTGTTCGGCGTGGCCCCGGACGAGGTGGACCCGACCATGCGCCGGAAAGCCAAGGCCATCAACTTCGGCATCATCTACGGCATCAGCGCCTTCGGACTCGGGCGTCAATTAGGGATGACCAACGACGAAGCCGCGGCGTACATGCAAGCCTATTTTGCACGATACCCGGGCATTCCGGAATACATGGACCGCACCAAACGATTCTGCCGCGAACGCGGATACGTGGAGACGCTCTTCGGTCGCCGATGCCACGTGCCGGGCATCCACGACAAAAACGCCGTCCTTCGCAATTTTTCCGAACGGGCGGCCATCAATGCCCCGATCCAAGGCACGGCCGCCGACGTGTTGAAACGCGCCATGATTCGCGTCCCGCCGGCCCTGGCACGCCACCACCTCAAAGCAAAAGCCACCATGCTGTTGACGGTTCACGACGAATTGCTCTTTGAAGCGGACGCAGACGCCGTAGATCAGACGGCCGAAGTTGTCAAGCACGTCATGGAATCAGCCACCCTCCCCGCCCTCCAACTCTCCGTCCCCCTCACCGTAGACGTAAGACAAGGAACCTCCTGGGGAGAAGCCCATTAACCCCTCGCATCCCCCCTTCCTCTCCCTCTCCCCTAGCAGGAGAGGGCCAGGGTAAGGCGGCTTGCTCTCACACGGTCATTCCCAACGTTTCTCACACTGTCATTCCAGACATTTCAAACACTGTCATTCCCGACGTTCTTCATCGAGAATCCAAAGCCAGGGTGAGGGGGCTCTGCTCCCGGCGGGTTCCACCACCGCCCTGCACCGCCCACTCAGAATGAGCATGAAAGAAAAAATGCTGGATTCCCGCTTAAACCTGCGGGAATGACGGAAGGGGGACCTGCGGGAAGAACAGGGAGACGCGGGAAGGGCAGCGAGACTGTGCTCCCTTTCCCTCTTCTCTTCCTCCCTCTCCCCTCGCGGGAGAGGGCCGGGGTGAGGGGGCCTGTTCTCACGCCGTCATTCCCGACGTTTCAAACACGGTCATTCTCGACATTTCAAACGCGGTCATTCCCGACGTTTCTCACACTGTCATTCCCGACGTTCTTAATCGGGAATCCAAGGCCAAGGTGAGGGGGCTTGCTCCCAGATCATCCAACGACCACCGCCTGCGCCGCCTGCTCAGAACGCTGCGGTCATTCTCCTGACAACGGAAAGCCAGATTCTTCGCTTCGCTCAGAATGACAGAGGGGGCTGGGCGAATGCCAGAGGAAGGATAAACATGCACGACATCCCTGGATTCCCGCGAGCGCGGGAAGAACAGGGAGACGCGGCAAGGGCAGCGAGACCGTGCTCCCTTTCCCTCTTCTCTTCCTCCCTCTCCCCTTGCGGGAGAGGGACGGGGTGAGGGGGCTTGCGCTCACGCGGTCATTCCCGATGTTTCTCACACTGTCATTCCCGACGTTAGTAATCGGGAATCCAAGGCCAAGGTGAGGGGGCTTGACTCCCGGAGGGCCCAACAACCACCGCCTACACCGCCCGCTCAGAACGCTGCGGTCATCCCCCTGACAACGGAAAGCCAGATTCTTCGCTTCGCTCAGAATGGGAATAAATGCCAAAAAGTGTTGGGTTTTATCGTGGACAGAGCTGGACATACCACTGCAAATAGGCAGTCCGATGGGGGCGCACGAGTCCGCGAGGTTGCCGATACTTGTGTGTCAGCCGAGCGAAAGACCCTTCTCACGCATTGGTCGATTGGGGGAGGCCCGGCTGGTCAAGAGACGGAACCATGTTCGGTAACGCGGCGAGCAACAGACTCCGGGCGCGCTTGAGATCGCTGACGACCCACCCGGGTTCGGCGGCCTCCGCCAAGCGGTGCCCATACCGGCGTTCCCAGGCCTGGACTTGAGCGACGAAGAGCTCGCGGTCAGCCACCGGGTGGGTCGCCCTGACTGGGTGAAACAGGGTGCGCCGGTGGTGGGCATCTCGACGTTGGGGGGCCGGCGACACCAACTGAGCCCTTGGCGTTGGCTATGAACCAGCCAGCACTGAATGACAAGCGTCGGCCCCAGGCGGCACACGATCCGTATCAGGTGCGGATTGCCGTCAAGCGGAGCCCGGATCGGGGCACAGCCGTGGGCCGCCACCGGGGTGCAGAACGGGGTCAGGTGAGCCGGGCCTTCCGTCATCTCGGGAGCCGCATAGACCACGGCGGAGCGTGCCGCATCCAGGACCGCCGCCACGCCGTTCCGCCCCTCGATACGGGTGCCGTCAACGATCCGATGCCGCGCTGTGGCACACTCGCCCGAGCGAGGTGGGGGCTGGGGCCGGTGGGGCCGGTTGGCCGCATTCTTCCCCACAAAGGTCCGCCGGCAGTTCGGACAAGACCAGCGCGGCTTGCCTTGGCGAGTCCGGCCATAGCTCTGCACCGGCCTGCGGCCACCCTGCGGGCACGACTTTTTTCCTCATCATCCACCCTCTTATTCAACGGGGTCAATCCAAAGGGGCCTAACCTCCTGGAAAGAAAGGCCTTTTTCTACTTTTCCCAACACTTTTTGGCATTTATGCCCATTCTGAGCGAAGCGAAGAATCTCAGACTGCGACAGGACTACAGGGAGAGCGGATGACCGCAGGAGGGGAAAAACTGGATTCCCGCTTAAAACTAGAAGGGGAAAACTGCGGGCATGACAAGAGAGGATTAGAATGACTACGGGAGAGGGAGATGACCACAGGGGGGAGCGGGTGCCGGGGGGTGGTTTTTTTTGTGGGGATCGTCTATTAGTACGTGGTTATGGCCGATGAGCATCTGCCTCACGGGGAGTTTCTCCCACAGCGCACCGCGACCCTGCACGTTGCCGATCGCGTCGTGGACCTTCCTCTTGCCACGGGGACCGCGGGCGATCCGGCGATCGACGTCTCGACGCTCCGTGACCGGACGGGCTTCACCACGCTTGATCCCGGCTACGTGAATACGGCGTCCTGTTCCAGCGCCATCACGTTTGTTGACGGCAACCACGGGATTCTTCGCTACCGGGGCATTCCGATTGAGGCCCTGGCTGAACGGTCGAATTTTCTGGAGACGGCCTACCTGTTGATCTACGGCACCCTCCCGTCTCCCTCCGCGTATCGGGACTTCGTCACCACCGTCACCCGGCACACGCTGCTGCACGAAGACGTGAAACGTTTTTACGACGGGTTTCCGAAAGATGCCCATCCCATGGCGATTCTGTCCGCGGTGGTCGGCGCGCTTTCGACGTTTTATCAGGACAGTCACGACCCGACCGACCTGCACCAGGTGGACCTTTCCACGCATCGGCTCCTGGCTAAACTCCCTTCCATTGCCGCGTATTCGTACAAAAAATCGATCGGGCACCCGTTTATCTATCCCGACAACGCGTTGGACTATTGTTCCAATTTTCTCCGCATGATGTTTGCCGTGCCGTCGGAACCGTATGACGTGCATCCCGTCGCGGCCCGCGCGTTGAACTTGTTGTTTCTTCTGCACGCGGACCATGAGCAAAATTGTTCCACGTCCACGGTCCGACTCGTGGGCTCGTCCCATGCGAATCTGTTTGCCTCCGTGTCCGCGGGCATGTACGCGTTGTGGGGACCGCGCCACGGCGGGGCCAACCAACAGGTGATGACCATGTTGCACACGATTCAGGCCGACGGCGCCAACGTGGGGAAATACGTTGACCTGGCCAAGAATCGAACCCATCCGTTTCGTCTCTCCGGGTTCGGGCATCGCGTCTATCGCCACTATGACCCGCGGGCGACCATCTTGAAGCGCACCTGCGATGACGTGCTCGCCGCCCTCGGCGTTCATGATCCCTTACTTGACGTGGCCAAGCGTCTGGAAGACGTCGCCCTGAAGGATGACTTTTTTCTTTCGCGCAAATTGTATCCGAACGTGGATTTTTACAGCGGCGTCATTTACAAAGCCATTGGGTTCCCCGTCAACATGTTCACGGTCCTGTTTGCGATCGGACGATTGCCCGGATGGATTGCGCATTGGCGGGAAATGATGCAGGCGCCCGCGGTCAAAATCGGGCGGCCGCGACAGTTGTATACCGGCCGCCCCGCCCTCGACTACGTGCCCATGGCGCAACGCCCGGACGACCCCGAGTCTGCCGAATGACGACGGGCGACGCCGTCAAACCCCGGGACGTGGGGCGGTCGGGTCACTACACGTGGCGAGTGGCGAGTGGAGAGTGGAGAGCAAAAACGTTAACCCCGGGACGTGGGGCGGTCGGATCACTCAACACCACGCCGAGCTCAGGCACCTGACGGACGGCGTCATGATCTTTGAACCCGGCGTGGGCAATCATCTTTTCGCTCCGTTCACTTTTTCTTCTCTCCCGCGACTGTCAAGCACGACCGTCACCGGCCCATCATTTTCCAAGGTCACGACCATCGTGGCCCCGAAGCGGCCGGTTCGCACGGTCAGGCCCTGCTCGTGTATGCGACGCGCCACGGATTCATAGCATCGTTTCGCGTCGTCGGGGAGCGCGGCGTTTTCAAAGCCCGGACGCCGACCACGATGGGTGTCGCCCATCAACGTGAATTGCGACACGATCAGGAGTTCGCCCCTTCTCTCCGCGATGGACCGATTCATTTTGCCGGCCTCGTCGGAAAAAATGCGGATCCGCGGGATCTTGTCGGCCATGTAGGAAACGTCCGCGTCGGTATCGCCTTTCGCCACCCCCAGAAGCACCACGAGCCCTTGGGAAATGGCTGCGATGGTTTGGCCCTCAACCGTGACGGACGCTGAACGGACACGTTGGAGAACGGCTTTCATTATGGGTTTCCTCCCTGTACATTTTTTGGCGATTCGGCCATTGTAGCACGTGGTTGTTTGTCGTTGGGCTACGGGGAGGGTACGCGGTCGCGTGAGACGCGACCCTACGGCCTCACTGTAGCGGCGCGTCTCACGCGCCGAGAAAGCTTTACGGTGATTGTGAAATTTTGCTATATCGTTTTCGTTTGATCGGGGGCGTCGTCGGACGAACGAAAAAGAAGGAGAGGCAGATGGGAATTCTTTTGAATCGGATGAGGCGGTTTTTATGCGGTTGCGGAGTGGTCGCGGTCTTGATCGTTGCGGATCCGGTGCTGGCTGAGGAGGGACGGTTTTATCTCGGCGGGGCGGCAACCGTGGAGTGGCTGGACGCTTCTTACGGGAAAATTGTTGAAAATGGGCCGCCGTCGCCTCGAAGCCCCGCGGTTTTTCAGGAGGAGGGTTCCGCTGACAAAACGGGGTATGGGTTCGGGTTCCTTGCGGGCTATCGGATGCCGCTCAACGAGCGTTTTTACGTGGGCGGTGAGGTTGATCTGACGCTCCACGACGGCACGGCTCGCGGACAACTTGACGGGGTGGGCACGACCGCCGGGCGCAATCAACCCGGGGAAAGCTGGCCTGATTCGTGGTCTTTTGGGAAGGACGTGAGCTACGGCCTGACGGTGCGACTGGGCGTCCGGCCGGACTTTCTTCAGTTGTGGGAGGATGAGGCGAGCGTGTACGTGCTTGCCGGCGTGCGCCACGTCAAAGCACGGTTCAAGATTGGGTTTCACGGATGCCTTCTGTCTGACACTCAGACTACGGACTGTTCTACCCCCGACCAGTTTACTTCAGGGACGCAGCATCATACGTTGTCTTTCAACGCGTGGACGAGCGGGCTCGGCCTGGAAAAGATGATCGGGCCACACGCCGCGATTCAGGGCGAAGTGCGTTATACCGGATATCCGAGTCAAAATTGGATCAGCTTTGATCTGGACGGCATCCGCGTGCCGGTGGACGTGGATAATGACGAGGTGAATCTGTTGTTAAAGATGGTCTGGTATTTTTGAGACGGGGGCATGAGATGTTTCGGGGGCATGAGATGCCCCCCTACGAGGCGAGTGGGGCAGGGGCGTCTTCGGAATCTCGTTGATCCGGCGGAGATTCTTCGCTTCGCTCAGAATGACAATGGGGGTCAGAATGACAACGGGGAGCGGAATGACAGAGGGGAGCAAAATGACAACGGGGAGCAGAGTGACAGAGGGGAGCAGAGTGACAACGAGGAGCAGAGTGACAACGGGGAGCAGAGTGACAACGGGGAGCAGAGTGACAGAGGGAGAGGGAGATGTAGGGCCGCGTCTCACGCGGCCTCTTCACGAGAGGGCCCGGCCTCATGCCCGCACCCGCGTCATGCTGTCCTCCTCTGCCATGCAAGTAGAAGGCCCTGTCATTCTGAACGAAGTGAAGAATCTCGCTTGTCGTTTGCACGGGCAGCAACGGGCATGACGCCGCGGGTGTAGGAGACGGGTGAGAGCGGACGTTGCTTCCCCTCACCCCGGCCCTCTCCCGCAAGGGGAGAGGGAGGAGGAAGGGGAAAGGGAGATGTAGGGCCGCGTCTCACGCGGCCTCTTCACTTCTACGTTTTCGGACGGCCCGTGATTTTTTCTTGAACCAGCGTCCACACTACGTGCAGTTCTTGGGAGCGCAATAAGGCCTGGGTGCCGAGGTATCCGGTCAGACTGAGGCCGATGCCTGCTGCTAAGGTGATGCCTTTGGCCGTCCATTCCGCTTCTTGACGCCAGACGGTCAATCCGTCAATCCACAGACAGACGAGGACGACCGGAATCGTTGCCAGCCCGGCTCGCCCCAGCGACCGACACAGGCCCCGCCAATCCATGCCGCCCACTCGACGGGTCAGCACGGTCATTAACGCGCCGACGTTCACCATCGCCGAGAGCGCGGTGGCCAATGCCAACCCGGCGTGCGCGAACGGCTTCATCAGCATCACGGCCAACCCGACGTTGATGAGCATGGCGAGCACCGCGGTCACGGCCGGCGTTTTGGTATCCTGGAGGGCATAAAACACCGCGACAATGACGCGAGTGCCGGCAAAGGCCCACAACCCCACCGCGTAGGCCAACAGCGCGGCGGCCGTGCCTTGGGTATCCGCGGCGGAAAAGGCCCCGTGTTCGAACACCACGTGGACAATGGGGCGGCGCAGCGCGATTAACCCGACCATGGCCGGCAGGATAATAAATCCGATCATCCGAAGGCCGAATCCTACGGTTTCGCGCAGTTCGTTCACGTCCCGGCGCGACGCCTGCTCCGACAGCGCGGGCAGAATCGCCGTGGCCAAGGCCACGCCGAACATGCCCAATGGAAAGTGGATCAACCGCATCCCGTAAAACAGGTACGTGGGTCCCCCGGGAAAATACGACGCCAGGATGGTACTGACGGTGACGTTGATCTGGGTCACGGACAGCCCCAATAAGGACGGCACCATCAACCACCCGATCTTCCGCACGCCGGGATGCCCGGGGTTGAACAGCCATTGAAAGAGCAGCCCGCGTCGCTGCACGCCGGGCAGTTGGACGACAAATTGCGCCAGACCGCCGACGACCACCCCGACGGCCACGCCCATGACCGGCTCTTCCAATGACGGGGACAGGACCAGCGCGAAGACAATAATGCAGACGTTAAACAGCACCGGGGCAAAGGCCGGCGCGGCAAAGGCCCGGAGGGAATTGAGGATCCCCATGGTGACGGCCGCCAGACTCACAAAGATCAGATACGGAAACATGATCCGGGTCAGGGTCGTGGTGAGGGTGATCCGATCCGCATCTTCGTGAAAGCCGGGCGCCAACACCCACACGATGATCGGGGCCGCCATCACCCCGACCACGGCGACCACGGTGACCAGCGTCAACAGGGTGGTAAACACGGCGCTGGCCAGTTCCCAGGTTTCCCGTTTGCTGCGCCGGGCGTGGTATTCCGTGAAGACCGGGATAAAGGCGGAGGCCATGGAGCCTTCGGCCAGGAGTTCGCGGAACAGGTTGGGGACGCGATAGGCGATGAAAAACGCATCGGCGGCCATGGTCGCCCCTAAGAGTCGCGCAAGGATCACGTCACGCACGAGTCCAAGGATTCGGCTGGACAGGGTCGCGGCACCGATGAGCCCCGCTGCCCCGGCAATGGACCGGTGCGCGTCGGCGTTCGGCGGGTGGGAAGCGGCGGACATGAATGGAATCCTGGAAGCCGTGCGCTATAATCCGCCTCGGTCTTCACGAGACACGGTTAATTTCGCGTCAATAAATTCTCGATGAGGCAATTCCAGGGCCTTGGCGATCCGCCGAATTTCTTCAATTTCCGCGTGAGACACGTTCTCCGCCGCGTTGGCAACGGCGAAGAGACACCGAAGAAAGGCCTTTCGCTCCTGAAGCGTCGTATAGTCGCAAAACCCCTTGGTGAGGCGAACAAGATCCAAGCCGTGCATGATGCGGGTGTGACTCATGTCGGCAATGAGTTCGGCTTCGTCCTTCGGGACGTTCCACAGTTGCCGGAGGCCCAGACTCATGGCGTCACGTTCACGATGACACACGTCGTTGTCCACCCACGCCACGTGCGCCATGAGCCCCGCGGCCAGACACATTTTGCGGACTTCCGTCTCAGGGAAAGCCAGCGTCCGTCCCTGGTTGGAGAGTTCTGCACTCAACTGAAAGTAAATCGTGTTCTTGATGAAATCTTCAATGTGATCTTCACGGGACGATGCTCCCCGATACCGGCCGGCTTTGTTTTTCAAGGTCTGCCGAAGGGGGGCCGTCAAGTGGGCGATCCACCCCGTGCCGCGTCGTTCGATATCCTGACGAACGTGATTGACCCATTCCGCTTCCATTCCGCGCGGCCGTCCCTCACCCGCGACCAGCTTCTCCAGCGTGTCCAACACGAGCCGCGTATCCTTGGAGGACCGAATGCCGGCGAGTACGCGGGTGAGCAGCTCTTGCCGTTCTGCGTCCGTGACCGCGTGGGTCATGTAGAGTTCCAGTTGCATCCACTCTTCGCCGGAAATTTCCGGAAGGAGAAACAACAGTTCCTTCAGCGCGTTCAACTCTTCCTGCTGGAGCCGACCGTCGATCCAGGCAATGCCGATCATCAATTTGCCGAGATCCAGAATGAAATCCTTCGTCGCCATGCTTCCTCCTTTGACCACGGGGGGTTGGCTGCATTGACACTAAAAATGCCCTTTCTATAGCATCTTTCCCTTGTCTTTGTCTTGGGGAAATACGACACGCGGGGCCGGCTGTCTCCTTTGCCGCGTGAGACGCGGCCCGACGTTTGGGGAAACAGGGCACGCGGGGCCGCTGTCTTGGGGACAACGCGGCCGTAGGGCCGGCTCTTCTCATTGACGTGATGCTCCGGGCTGAACATGCCGCGGTCTTCAAGCCGTCATGACTGTACAACCGACGCCTTCATCTTCGCCCACCTGGACCCGGTTCTGGTTTTTTGTCACGGCCTTTACCACGGGCGCGGTGGTCATGGCCTTGGAAATTTTGGGAAGCCGTCTCCTCGCGCCGGTCTTCGGGAATTCTTTATTCGTCTGGGGTGCGCTGATCGGCGTGGTGCTTGCCGCCATGAGCAGCGGGTATGCCACGGGAGGATGGCTGGCGGACCGTCGGTCTCCCGGTGTGATTGTCACGTGGTTGCTGATCGGGTCAGGAGCCTGGACCCTGCTGCTGGCCGGGTTCTGCCAGCCCATCGTGTTTACGGTTTCCCGCTGGACGACGGATCCTCGATGGGGGCCTTGTCTGGCGGCCGGCGTCCTGCTGGCGGTGCCGGCCTTTGGTCTCAGCGGCGTGTTACCCACCCTGTTGCGATTGGCGATTGCCGACATGGGACATTTGGGCCGTCATACCGGTGCCATGATTGCGGTCTCGACCATCGGCAGCCTGGTCGGCACCTGGGGGACGTCGTTTTACCTCCTGACGTGGTTGGGAAGTTTGACCCTGGTCGCGGTGTTGGGCGTCACGTTGGTGGTCCTGGGATTGGGCTGGCTCTGGTGGTGTCGGCGGGTCAACGCGCCGACTCTGGCTCTGCTGCTCGGGGTGGTCGGCGGCCTGGTCTGGTTGGGATTCCATCCTCTGCTGGTTCTCCCGCCGGCGCTTCATGAGGAAGACAGCCCCTATCAGCAAGTGCGCGTGACCGATGAGAAAACCCTCCGCTTTCTGGTGCTCGATAATACGTTTCACGCAATTATGTGGCACCCGGATCCGGTGAAACTGGCGCTTCCGTACAGCCAAATGATGATGGCCGCGCTGGCCTTGCCCCCGAACCCGCAGCGTGGCTTGATCCTGGGACAGGGCGGCGGGTCTCTGGCGAAGTGGTTGGAGCACCATTGGCCGACCCTGGAACTGGACGTGGTGGAAATGGACCCGTCGGTGGTCGCGGCCGCCGAAGAATTTTTCGAGTACCGCGCCCCGCTCAATCATCACGTCTACGTCCAGGACGCTCGCGTGTTTCTGGCCAACACGGACGCCCGATACGACGTTATCTGGGTGGACGTGTTTGCCCGTCATCAAATTCCGTTTCATTTGACCACCACGGAATTTTTTGCCGAGTTGCGGCGGCATCTGAATCACGCGGGCGTGATTGCCGTAAATCTCGCTTCATCGGATTCCGATTCAGACCGGATCAGAGCCGAAGCCGTGGTCTCCACGATGAAGACCTCGTTTCCTCACGTGGAGTCGTACAGTATTCCCGGCCCCCCGTGGCTCCGCACCACGCGGGGTTCGGTGAACGTGATCTTCTTTGCCGGTTCCCGTCCTTTACAGATGCAGTCCGAGGACGTGACGCTGGCCACAACCGCCTTGCTGAATCAAGGCAAAATGCCCTATGAAGTGCTGGTTTTTCTGAATTCCGCCGAATCTCCGACGTGGAACCCGGGACTGATCCTGACCGATGATTTTTCTCCGTTCGATATTCTTCAAGGCAGTGGGTAGCTTCCACTCGGGGCCGGCTTATGTTGACTGGATAGTTGCCAACCATGCAATATGCCAACGCTTGATTCATCGTACCGTTTATCGTTACAATCTTTGTGATTAAGAGCTTTGCTGATAAGCGCAGTGCGGCCGTCTTCACGGGCTATGCCGTTCGCGGCGTTCCAGAGTATATCCAGCAACGGGCACGGGCGAAGCTTCTAGCCATTGATGCGGCCGGTCGGCTCGACGATCTACGGGCACCGCTAGGCAACCGGATGGAAGCCTTGCAGGGCGACCGCCGAGGGCAGCACAGCATTCGCGTCAACAATCAATGGCGTATCTGTTTCGTCTGGCGCGACGGCGAAGCATGGGAAGTCGAGATCGTCGATTACCATTAAACAAGGAGAAACCGAAGAACCATGATGATCAAACGTGAAGACGTGACTTGGCGGAGGGTTGACTTTTCGGACGTCGCTTCGGGGCGACGGCTGCCGCCGGTGCATCCCGGTAAAATCCTGCGCGATGAATTTCTGACGCCGATGAAGCTCAGCGTGTACCGACTTGCCCAAGCGATCAAGGTGTCGCGACCGCGGGTGAACGACATCGTGCTCGGACGGCGCGCCGTGACGACGGATACCGCGCTACGCTTTGGGCGCTACTTTGGGACGACCCCGGAGTTCTGGATCAATCTTCAAACCCGTTACGAGCTTGAGGTCGCCGAGCGCACGGTGCGTCGGAAGATTGAGCGGGAGGTTGGGCCACGCGCCGCGTGACGTTCTTCTTGGCTCCCGCCCACCAGGCCGCAAGCTCTGGGATCAGAGGTTCAGATACGGCCGCGTGAGACGCGGCCCTACGGGGCGGTAGTCTGCCGGATAAGGCTATCCTTGCTGTAGGGTGTCGGCGTCAGGGCCGCTCTCGTTCCAGTTCGGCCACCAGCCTTCTGGCCTGTTCGGTCAAACGATACTTCTGCTTGCTGCTCGTGGGTTTGTCGGGCATGGTCCGTTCCAGCCAACCATCGTCAAGCAGCGGTTGAAGGTAGTTGGATCGGAAGGTCTTCCAGTGCTTCAACCCCAGAATATCCATAATTTCCTTCGCTGATCTCGGCTCTTCGCAATACAGGACAACTTGTGCGGTCACTTGTGCGGTCACTTGTGCGGTCACTTGTGCGGTGAAGTCTTTTATCTTTTCCCTCAATGCCCGTAACCTATTGCTATTATTCGATTTTTTGTCGAAAATTCTTGGTTCGTTGACTTGTGTGGCATCTTGGTCCCCATCTTGTGCGGTCGGTCGCAGAAAGGTCGTCGTCACCCAATGCTCCGAGACCTCAATCACCGGCTCGGCCACCCCGTGTTCACGGCACAACTCGCGAATGCGCCGGATGCCGGACCCGATCTGCTCCACGGCTTCCATTCGGTGCAGAATGCCGAACAAGAGCGGATTACGCGGAATGCTCTTGAGGCCGAGAGCCGCCTCGGTCATGCCGGCCGGCAGCCCACCCGGGCTGACGACTTCGAGCCGATCCTTAAACAAGTAAACCTGTACGTTAGCGGTGGAGCGGTAATCGCGATGGGCCAGGGCATTGACGACTGCTTCCCGAATGGCCTCTTCCGGCAGTTCTGATCGCTCCTCTCGCTTTACGTGCTTGATGATGTATTCCACGTTGATCTTGGAGAGAATCCAGGCCACCACGTCATCAATCATTGAGTACACGTCACGATGAAAGTCTCGCCGGTCAAGGATACGCGCCTTGACTGTGCCCATGAACAGACCGCAAGACACGTGGGCGCTGATGTTGAATTTGCGAATGTCCCGTGCCAACAACCACGCGCCCGCGTGAGTCATCCGGCCATCTTCTCCGATCAGGTGCAGATTGCGCAGCGCGGTCGACGGCTCCATATCGGCGGGAATTTTCGCTCGGCGCTGAAACGGGGACCAGTTGTCCTTATTCAGGTCCCGCTCCAATGAGAATTTGTCGCAGACGGTTTCGTCGAAGCGAATCAGCCCTTCCTTGTAGAAGAATTCCCGAATCTCTTCCCGCGACATCTGCTGACTGTTCGCCCCCTCGCGGATAAAGAATTTTCCGCCGAACGAATAAGGCTTGCTGTATTGCACGGGCACGGTCACGCAAAGCACTTCGTCCACGCTTTCGATCTCTACTGCGATGGCCGGTTCGGCACTACGAGCGATGGACTGGACTTCGGATTTTAATCGATTATGGTCGGGAACCCCGCAGACTTCTCCATCATCGCCCATACCAATCACAATGACCCCGCCGGTGGCATTGGCAAAAGCGCAGATCTCCCGTCCGAGCCCTGATGCACCGGAACGCTTGAATTCGGTGGTAAACCCTTCGCCGAGGGCAATCAGATTGGAAAGGGCCTTTTTATTCATCGCATTGCTCAGGGGGACGGACCTCTAACTGGGCAAGCCTGTACTCTGCTACAGGCTGAACTGGCGAATGATCGCCAAGCGCATGAGGCCGAGCTTGTTCTCGACGTTGTAGGAGACGGGCCTTCGGGGAGAGCCGGCCCCGCAGCAGCGGTCGTCGCCGGAGCGGTTCGCGTCATGGGTACTTGCTCCGAAGTCCAGGTACGAGCCTTCGAGCCGCAACGTCCACGCGTCGTTCAGGGACGTTTCGATCCCGACCCCGATCACCCAACCGATTTCCGTTGAGCCGTCGTGAAAGGAATCGTCGGGGTCCTTCCGCTGGGCAGCCCTGCCGTTGGGCAGCAACACCCATTCGCCGTTCTGATCCCTGTAGGCGTCGAGGTCGGTCAGCGAATTGTCAATGCCGGCGGTCGCCAAGCCGCCGGAGACGAAAACCGTCGCGGGGCCGATGGCCTGCTCAACTCCGGCGCGCGCCGTCGCGATCCATCGAAACTCCGATTCCACGGTCTCGTCCGGCGGCTGGAACCTGGGATCGATCCGGGTCGTCTTCGCCGACAGGTCGCCGAACGTGCCGTCAAGTTCGATCCTGAAGGGCACGCCGCCGAGTTCAAATTTCTTCCCGATCAATGCCCCGCCGATGACCCCGGAGTCGTGATAATCAACGGCCCAGCCTGAATGGCCCGAGTTCGAGAAGCCGTCGGTATCGACGACTCGGCCGTCCGGACGGCCGAAGCCGCTGAACACGCCCGCGTAGGTTTCCGCCCAATGGAAGACGGCGTCATCGCTTCCGGCCCTCGCGGGACCGCCGTGTGCAAGCCCCACAAGAACCGCCAAGGTCACGGCCGTATGACGCCACGCGGAGCCACGCTCGGAAGCCGGTCGGGGGTCCTCTTGCATGGTGATCTCCTTTCCGTCTCGTTTCCCCGACGAGAACCGTGGGACGCCCACTCTATCCCATCCTCCTCAGACGATGACGACGGCGTGATGGGACGGCGTTCATGGGAGGCATTTCATCGCGTGAAGTCCGCGGCACATGATACACAAACGCCCCCGTTGCGACAAAACCGCGGGATAACCTTCGGAGGCCGGCCTACCCTGCCACGCGCCGCCCAGGCATGGCCGACGGGTCATCGTCTCTGGTCAACGTCGTTCTTCTTTTTGATCCTGCCCGTTTTCTGTTATCATTCACGGATGGAACGCACCGACGCAGCCTCCCTCGCCCCCCGGGAGAGGGCCGGGGTGAGGGCCCCCAATGACGCCTTCCGGATTCACCGGCTGACCCGCGTAGGGGAACGCCTCGCCCGCCGTGCAGGGAAGACATTCCGGGTTTGGGTCTGGACCGCCGTCGCAGTCGCGGCACTGACGGCCTGTACCCGGCCCCCAGGCACCTGCTGGACAGCCGAACGATACGAACGCGAGGCGGCCGAAAACCCGAAACTCGTCGGAGTCCGGCCGGGCCGCTACCCCGGGGAGATCGTCGTAGAAAACCCCGAGAACCTTTGGGTGGACGCCCGATTTACGGGTAAGCAGTGCGAAACGCACATCATAGAGGAGGGCACCGGCGTCTTCGCGAAAGTGAGTTTCCTCCAAGAGCGCGTGGAACTGAAGGTGCCGCTCAGCACCAGGGACTTCTATCTGGGACGAGTCGATCAAGATCACATGCTGGTGGTCCAGCAAATTCCGGGAGGCGCAGTCGCAAGCGTGGTTGGATTCGACAAACACGGCATCATGAACTACCAGGATTGCAGCCCGCGCGGAGCCCCGTACCGGGAGTGCCACGGCTCCAGAAACCCGGAATGAGGGTAGACGGCATCCCGAAGCAGATTGACGGGAGCCAATGATGAGAGGCATCGTTCGAGATGCTCAATCCATACCGACGTATCAATCAGAATCATCGGCGAAACGACGGCGGGAAATGGTGTCCGGTTAAGGATGGAACAAAATCAGTTGGTTACGGAGGGCAGGGGAGGGTGGAAGGGGGGTTGATTCTGCACCCAGTTGATTCAGGTGGATTTTCTCGAAAGCGGAGACGGACAGGATCTGGAAGAGGGTATGCAGGGAGAGGGGGAGACGTTTTTTGACGATGGCGATGAGCACGGCGATGGCGGTCAGGATCTGGGGTTTGACGGCGTTCTGGGAAGTGCCGAAGAAGCGTTGTTGACATCGTGCAACTTGCTATCGGAGATGTGGATAAAGCGGGGGATGGCTCCGCGCAGGTCAAGCAAGGTATGCAACTTGATGGCGGCCTTGGTGGAGTGAAACGTGGTCCAGGGCAACCCCGACAGGCCCAGGTCGATAGTCGTGGCATCAAGGGCATCACCGGTGTTCAACCCCTCCAGGCCCAGGGAAACGTTTCACGTTCATTTTTCCCAACCGCGTTTCCACGAATCTCGAAGCCTTCTTTGCAAAGCGACTGGGTCATCCACGTCTCGAAATGTCCGAATCTTACCGGCGAAATCCGACAGGCGGTTTGCACCCTTCGCTTTCTCGTATTTTTCTTCTCGCAAATGGACCGAAACACGAGCCTTTCGGACAAATGCCTCTTGAAAATCAGGCGGCAGTTTGCCATCGGCGGCAATGACGATTTCTTTTTCAATCAATTTCATATTCGTTCCTCCTCCCGCGAGACGGGTACGAAATTGCACGCCACCTCGCCACATTTGCATTGTCGCCAGTCGTATCCCGCTCGTGGCGAGACTCACGACGCCTTTGACAATAGCTGAAACTCAGGTGAGGACATTGGATGGTCGTCCCTCGGCCACTGACCGATCAATTCGATCAAGACGCGCTGATTGGAGGGCGCTGGGATCGGATTGACCCTCAGCACCTCCGCAACGGTAATGAGGAGCGCGAGCTCTCGCCTCAACGAGATCGCCGACTAAGTAGCAGGGTGCCCAGCCAATCATGTCATCGTCCTCTGTGTGAATCCAGTATTGACCAAAATTCTCGCTCCTTCTCCTATCGTCTCTCATTCTTTCTTGAGACCTTTGCAACAATTTCTTCTTTGTTATCCTTCGGCAGGTCCTTCGAGGCTCAGGGAAACTTCGGCATGACGTTTTGCTGACATTTGGCAAAGGTCTCTTTTGCAGGGGAAGCCGATACTTCTGATTCTTCGCCGTGGGTGATTCAGGGGAGCTTATCCACCATTTGTTCCGTAGCGGTCTTCGGATTTTTTCGCAAGAAGGCATTCGGCACGGACGGACGTTACCGGGTGCCTTCGACGCGGATCGTGACGACGTCGATGTCGTGATACTGCTGGTGGCGCACGGACGACGCGAAGTGGCGGAGCAGGCGGAGCGAGAGTTCGCGTTCGCCCGGGGCCTCGGTTTGCCCGTCCAGCAACACCATCCGATCTTCCAGGTTCTGTTCGCCGATGGCCGCGATGAATTCCAATTCCGCGGCACCGTGGTCGCTGCGCGCGGTGACGTGCAGGCACCGCTTCCCACCCGTGGCTTCGTCTTCCCGTCGGAGGAGGCTCAACAGCGTTTCTTCTCCGGCCGAGCACAGTCGCTCCGTGGACTCGGCGTTCCAACCCAGACGTGCGGCAAGGGCGCGCAGGAAGGCCTCAAGTTTCGGCAGGACGGCCACGTTCAACTTCACGTCGATTCGCTGACGCCGCGGCCCGGTCAACTCCAGGAACGCGGTCAGCACAATCGCAACGAGACCGCCGGCCGTCATGCCGTTGCCGAGCAGCCCGCCCCATGTTTCGCCAAGTTGATCCGCGAAGATCATGTTGTTTTGAAAGCCCAGTCCGATCCAGAACGCCAACCCCGCGATCAGAGCCTTGCGATAGTCAATGCCGTCCTGGACGACGAGTTTCATGCCCTGAATGAAGAGCAGGGCCAGCAGCACCATCACGTAGGCAGCGACCACGGGGCCCGGAACGGCGAGCAAGACCGCCGTGACTTTGGGCAGGAACGCCAGCACCAGAAAGACGACGCCGAGATAGATGCCAACGCGTCGTGCGCCAACCCCGGTCAGTTCGGCGAGCGGGATGCTTGATGAATACGTGGTATTGGGCACGGTGCCGGCGAGTCCGGAGAGCAGATTGCCCAAACCGTCGGCGTTGACCGCGCCCTGCACGGTGCGAAAATCGACCGCTCGGGGGGTACGCCAGGACACGCGCTGAATCGCGACGGCGTCGCCGATGGTCTCGATGGCACCCACCAGGGTGACGAACACGAACGCCGGCAAGAGCACCCAGAAGCGCGCGTCGAACCGGACGTCGAACCCGGGCCAGGCGTTTGTCGGCAAGCCGACCCAGGCCGCGTCGGTCACGCGGTCGACGTCGTAGAGTCCGAACAGCGAGCCAACGACGCAACCCGCGCCGATTCCGATCATCGGCGCCCACAGCCGCCACGCACCCGAGGCACGCAACGCGAGGGCCGCAATGACGCCCACGGTCGCCGTCGCACACGCCGGGGCCGCGGACGCGGTCGTGCCGTCGGGCACATCCGTCAACATGCGGAAGACCACGGGCATGATGGTAACGGCAATCAGCGCGATGACCGTACCGGACACGACCGGCGTGATGATGCGCCGCAGCAGGGAGAGCCGCGCAGCCAGCCCGAATTGAAAGAGTGATGACGCAACAATCAGCGTGGCCAGCAACGCCGGTCCGCCCTCCGTGAGCGCGGTGACGCAGACCGCGATGAAGGCGCCGGACGTGCCCATGATGAGCACGTGTCCGGCGCCGACGCGCCCGATTCGCACGGCTTGCAGGATGCTGCTTACCCCGCTGATGACCACGGCTGTAAAAATCGCCCACGACAAATAGGTCTCACTCTGATCCGCTGCCCGAATCACAATGGCCGGCGTCAACACCACGCCCGCCAGGACAAGCATCGCAGCTTGAAACCCAAGACCGAGGGAGAGGACATGCGGCGGACGTTCGTCGGGTTCGTAGCGAACGTCGTGCGCGTTGCGGATGGTGTCTGATTCCATGCTTTCAGGCTTTCTTAGCTTTTCCCTCTCCCATGGTGAACCCTTTGCAAAACGTCATCCTGAGGGGAGCATCAGGATGAGGACGCATTGTACGGCACTAAAAAGCGTTCGCCATCGAAGTGGATGATAAACCGCTTTCAGGCTGTTGACTGGTCTGTCCGGCACGTCCGGGTTGTAAAGAGCCATTCCGGCATCCACGAACTGACGGAGAGTCTGCCGCCGAAACGTTTCTCGTGTGTTCGGCGCATACTCTTTGTGATCGTGTTTCCTTACCCAATCCATAATCGGTGTCATGCCCATGAGAGGGGTTTCCGCCTTGGCCCATTTCTTACGAGGCGCCAAATTCAGCAACGCCAGCAGACGTAGCGCGGAACGCTCATTGAGTCGGTTCATGGCGGCGCATGGCCCACTCACCCAGAGTCATGAGAGCTTCCCTGTTTGGGTACGTTATGAGCCTGAGGTCGGTCACATTGACCTGCGTATGGCCGTTGAAACTCGGCAGATCACGCACGGCATCGTGACCTGATTTCGGGAAAACCATGACAGCCCGACGGTGTTCAGTCGGCTTGGGCGGGCCAGAATTTATAGCGGATTTGCGGGAGTTGTTTGCCCTCGAAGTTTGGAATGTCGTACAGGCATCGGTCGATGGTGGCGACTTCTTCCTTGGTAAATTCAAACACCTTCGAGGTTTTCCAGAATTTATCGAAGGTGAAATAGTCCCCTTTTTCCGGTTTTTCCGCCAGGCAGGCTTGCATCTGTTTGAAGCCCGCGGTATCGACGCCGGAAATGCGGCCGTTATTTTTGTCCACGCACCATTTCAATATTTCGGCGACGCCGTACATGGTGAGTTCAACTTTGACTTTCTCCGAACGTGGTTCTGACATTGGTTCCTCCTCTGGTGAAACGTACTCTATAGCATATTTCTCAAAAACTCTTCTAGTCATTTGAGCCAGAAATTCACGAATCACGTCTCGGCGGAGCCGCAATCGGGTGGCCGTGCTCCGAGGCCGTGCAGCAGTTCAGGAGATTACCCGTTGTTTCGTCAGGCCAAAACCCTGTATGCTTTTCCTTTTTCATTTTGCCGGCGACGGCCAAGTGAGACGGGGAGTCATGAGAGGGATGCAGGCGTCGGGTTCTCTTGGAGTGGTCAACGTGGTCTGGGCGCTCGGGTTCGGGGTGTTTCTGCTTCTGCCCGGGTGTTCTCCCAAAGATCCGTATGTTCCTCCTGATCTGCTCTATCTTTTTGCCACGTATGCCGTAGGGAAAAATCCAACGGCCGTGAAAGCCGGGGACTTTAATCAGGATGGGTTTTCCGACTTGGTGACGAGTAACATCTCGGCGAATACGCTGTCCGTTTTAATCGGAAATGGGGACGGGAGCTTTCAACCGCACGTGTCCATTCCCGCGTGCAAGGAGCCCCGGAATCTGGCGATCCAGGATTTCGACGGCGATACACGTCAGGATTTGGCTATTGCGTGTTCCGGAAGCGATGAAGTGGCCATTTTTTTGGGGCAGGGGGATGGAACCTTTGAAAAAGCCGCTCTCTATCACGTCAATCGGACGCCGGTGTCCATTGCCAGCGGGGACTTTAATAGTGACCGCCATTTGGACCTGGTGACGGCCCTGCGTAATGACAAGCTGCAACTGTTTTTCGGAAACGGCAACGGGAAATTTCGTCTGGGCCCCTTGTATGAATACGGCGACACGCCGACGTCCGTAGCCAGCGCGGACTTGAATCAGGACGGACATCTGGATTTGGCGGTGACGAACGGCGGGCCGATGAGCAGCGCCGTCTCGATCTGGTTGGGACAGGGAGACGGCAACTTTCTCCGGCCGACCGATTATCGCACCGGCAAGCGCCCCTTATCCGTGTCCTTTGCCGATTTCAACAACGACGGGGCGATGGATTTATTGGTGGTGAACGGTCAGATGAACACGATCACCGTGTTTTTGGGCAATGGAGACGGAACGTTTCAAGACGGCCTTGATTCAGGAGGAGACGCCGGTCCCAATCATGGGTTGGCTCAAGATTTCGACGGGGACGACGTTTTTGACGCGGCCGTGGTGAACATTCAATCGGGCAGCATCTCCGTCTTGTTCGGGAAAGGCGACGGATCGTTTTATTATCCGCCCCGGCATTATGCCACGCCCCGCGGGCCCTTTGCGCTCACGTCTCTGCCCATTGCCTCCGGCCGCGATGAAGAACCCGGCCTGGCGATCGTCAATAACGCTGAAAACAGCGTGTCGATCTTTCTGCATTATGGGTTAAAATCCCGGGAACAGGTTGAGGCGTCAGCCTCCGCCTCATGACCATGGCCGGCGCAACGCTCAACGGGAATTCATGATGAAATGTCTCAAGTGCAACGGGCTGATGCTGGTGGAACGGCATTACACCGCCATGAATCGACGCCTCTATGCCAGATGCGTGAATTGCGGGTTTTGGTTTGATCTGGTTGACGTGCTCAGATTTTTCTATCGGATCGTGGATAGTACGTACCGCCGCGTGAAAATCAACGAACTGCTGTAAGGAAGGTTCGTGCCCTCACCCTGGCCCTCTCCCGGTGGGAGAGGGAAGGGAAGAGAGAATTTTCAGGCCTTCCCGAATCAGTTCATCGAGTGAGGTCGGCGGAGGACTCATCCGGCTCACGTGTGTGACGGCATCCTTGACCTCTCGCGGCCGATATCCCAGGTTGACCAACGCTGAAACGGCATCGTTCTGAACATCGCGCAACGCCCCCGGCAGTGCCGGCGTGTCGTCTTCCTGCCCTCCCCCCTGCAAAAGGGCGATTTTATCTTTGAGTTCCAGGACAATGCGGCCCGCGGATTTTTTCCCGATTCCCGGCACCGACGCCAGTTTCTCCAGGTCATTGTTTTGAATGGCACCGGTCAGGTCGGGAATCGCCAAGGTGGACAAGATGCTCAGGGCCAATTTGCCGCCCACCCCGGAAATTTTGGTCAGCAACAGAAAGGCGTCTTTTTCCGGCAACGTGAGGAACCCGAACAATTGAATGGCGTCTTCTTTCAGGGCAGTGAAAATCTGAAGCGTCAGCGGCGTTTCAGGTTCGGGTAACGCGAAATAGGTGCTGAGCGGGATCAACACCTCATAGCCGACTCCGTGGACGTTGAGAATGATCCGTGACGGGTCTTTGGCGGCTAAGGTTCCCGTCAAGGTGGCAATCATGGAAGGGCGCGCGCCAGGACGACGCGGTTACCCGGAGCCCGCGACTTTTTCCATCACGTCGTCCGGGATGTCAAAGTTGGCATGAACTTTCTGGACGTCGTCGTGATCGTCCAGGATTTCCATCAATTTCAACATTTGCTCGGCGGGTTTTTCGTCGAGACGGACGTGATTCTGGGGCAGATAGGTAATTTCAGCAAGCGAGGCGTCAACGTTGGCACGTTGCAGGGCCGTCTTGACCGCGTCAAACACGGACACCTCGGTGGTCAGTTCAAAGCCGGCCCCGGACTTTTTCACGTCGTCGGCTCCGGCTTCCAGGGCAATCCCCAGGAGTTGGTCTTCCTCGACCGCGTTCCCTTCCACCAGGAACAGTCCCTTTTTGTCAAACTGCCACGCCACCGCCCCGGCTTCGGCCATGGTCCCGTGATTTTTCCCGAGCATACTGCGAATTTCCGCGACCGTCCGATTTCGATTATCCGTCATGGTCTCGATCAGCAGGCCGGTTCCACCGGGTCCGTACCCTTCAAGCGTCAATTCCTCATAATGGACGCCCGGCAATTCTCCGGTGCCTCGCTGAATGGCGCGTTTAATGGTCTCGGCCGGCATGTTGGCGTCTTTGGCTTTGACCACGGCAGTCCGCAGGCTCGGATTCGCATCGGGGTCTCCCCCCGCACGGGCGGCCACGGTAAGTTCGCGGAGAAGCTTGGTAAACAGCTTTCCCCGTTTGGCATCCACCCCGGCTTTATGACGTTTGATCGTTGACCAATGACTATGACCGCCCATGCTCGCGTGTCCTTCTTCAAGAAAAAACCCGGTTGGCTTGTATCATAGCGAATCCCGTCGTTGCAACACGCTTGACGGACGCACGGCACGCCTTGCACGGCAGGGCTTGCCTCGGCACAATACGCGGGCCACACGTTCAGCATCAGGCAACAACACGTGGGCTCACGTGAACAACGGAGAGACAAAATGGAAAAAGTTTTTATTTACTGGGACAATTCCAATATCTACATCAGTGCGAGAGAAATCGCCGCGGAGCGCGAAGGCGGAGATGCACGCTATCGGATGCGACTTCACTTCCGTAATCTTTTGCGCTTGGCGTGTGCCGACCGTCCCATTGAAAGTGCCATTGCCGTCGGTTCGGTGCCGCCGGAGTTGCGCCACGTCTGGACCCGTTTGGAAAATGAAGGCATCAAAGTCGAACTCTCGGAGCGCGGTGCGTTGCACGGAACCGAACAAGGCGTAGACCAGAAATTGCAGGCGAATATGTTGCGCAATGCGTTGGATTACAACGGCGACCCCGGCATTGCCGTGTTGCTGACCGGCGACGGGAGCGGATTTTATGACGGCGTCGGGTTTCACGCTGATTTGGAGCGCATGCATCGAAAGGGATGGCGGATTGAAGTGCTGTCGTGGACCTACAGTTGTAACCGTCGGATGAAAGAATGGGCGGAGCAAACCGGCAAATTTATCGCGTTGGACGATTTTTACAACGGCATTACGTTCCTGGAGCCACCACAACCCGGACGGGAGCCGGCGGAACCGAGGGATGCAGAGCCGATAGACCTTTCCCGCCGTCCTATCTGAAAGCAGACGGTCCAGGTGGATTGTCCCTGAAATTTCGACGCAGGTAGAGAGAAACGGCCATGCGCATTGTCTTTATGGGAACACCTGCCTTTGCCGTGCCTTCGCTTGAAGCTCTCGTTGCGGCGCACGCTGAGGTGGTGGGGGTGGTCACGCAGCCGGACCGGCCGAAAGGAAGAGGACGGGTGACCATGCCGCCTCCCGTAAAAGTGTCGGCCTTGGCCCAGGGGTTGCCCGTGATTCAACCGACGCACGTGAAAAGCCCGGAATTTCTTCGTCAACTCTCCGAGTGGAAACCGGATCTCATCGCCGTCACGGCGTTCGGCCGGATTCTTCCTAAGGCCGTTCTGGATTTGCCGCCCCGGGGCTGCGTGAACGTTCATGGGTCCTTGTTACCCAAATATCGAGGAGCCGCGCCGATTCAATGGGCCCTCATTCATGGAGAATCGGAAACGGGTCTCACCACCATGTTCATGGATGAAGGGATGGATACGGGTGATATGCTGCTCCGGCAATCGGTGACCATTGACCCCGACGAAACCGCCGCAGAATTGGGAGACCGGTTGGCGAAAGTCGGGGGGGCGCTGTTGGTGGAAACCCTCAACCGTTTAGAAACGCAATCGGTGACGGCTCACCCGCAAGATCATACCCGGGCCACGTATGCCCCCGCGTTGAAAAAAGAAGACGGCCTGATTGATTGGAGCCGGTCAAGCACGGACGTGACCAACAGGATTCGAGGCCTGTCCCCTTGGCCCGGGTCCTACACCTTTTATCGGCAACAGCGGCTGATTATTTGGAAATGCCGGGTGGCGGGACGGGACGCCCGGGTCAGCAACGAGGGGCACCCGCCGGGGACGATCCTGGCGGTGGGACCGAAATCATTCTGGGTGGCAACGGGCGAAGGCAGCGTGGAAATTCTCGACGTTCAACCCGCGAATAAAACACGCACGTCGGTGGAACGTTTTCTGCAAGGACACGCGCTTCACGTGCATGAGACGTTCGCCTCGCAGCCCTCCGATTGTCCAGGCCCGTCATTCCCGCGAAACCCGTCCCCGACCTGCCTGGGCCCCGACAGACGGGCGTGTGTTACCGGGGAACGGGAATCCTCAAGGGTCAACGAGCAAGGATCGGCATGAACGACCAAACCAGACAAGCCTTGGCCTTTATTGCCAAACAGATTCAGGAACTCAAAATCATTCAACCGCATTTAGTGCAGGCGGTGAACGCGGTGTTGGCAAAAGAACAGTTTGCGAAATGGAAAAAGCAGGTGGTGCATCAGATCGGAGAACACGTGGCCCCCGCGTACCAACGACGATTCTCCAAAGATTGGTTGGAAACGACGTTTGCCGGAGCGGATATGTACGATGAATTGAGTGACGACGTTGAAATGTGTCTCCGGCAGCTCTACGCCCTCTCGAAAGAAATCGAAACCCAGGGGCTTCCGGCCTCTGATTCGGCAGATTCCCCCTCGGCCCGTCTGCCGACGCAGAGGCAGGCCCGACGCCAATCATGAGATGGCTGAGTGTCGATGGTCGATTCCGGATTGAAACAATCAGTCATCACGCGTCCCACGTCCATGCTTCCTTCGCCCCCGCCGCACAAACGCCTTGGGCAACATTTTCTCGTTGATCGTCACGTCGTCCGAAACATTCTGAAGGTCGCCGAGGTCCGGCCACACGACACCATCTTTGAAATCGGACCCGGACGCGGGGCGCTGACGCAGGTGTTGTGTGAACACGCGGCTCACGTCATTGCCGTAGAACTCGATCTCCGACTCGTCCGCTATCTTTCCGCCGTCTGCGTGAACGATCGTTTGGAATTGCACCACGGTGACGCCCTGACGTTTCCCTACGACGCGCTACCCATGGGAACGGTGGTCATTGCGAATTTGCCGTACAACGTGTCCACGCCTCTGTTGTTTCGGTTGTTGCGGCACCGTGACCGCCTTCACCGACTGGTGTTGACGTTGCAAGATGAAGTGGTCACGCGCATCGTCGCGCAACCCGGTTCACGCGATTACGGCGTCTTGTCCGTCATGAGCCAATACCACGCCGAACCACGCAAGGCGTTTACCGTGCCGGGGAGCTGTTTTCGTCCCGTGCCGGCCGTGGACTCGGCCGTGGTCCATCTCACGAGTCGATCACGACGACGCCCGGATGAACGGTTTGATCGGACGTTGATGAAGATCGTCCGAGGTGCGTTTGCGCATCGGCGGAAAACCGTGATGAACTCGTATCGGGACGCCGGCTGGGATCCGCCCGTGATTCAACAAGCCTTGGAACAGACCCACATTGACCCGCGGCGGCGGGCTGAAACGATCACGGTCCAGGAGTTTACGGCGTTGGCCAAGGCCGTGTCTTCCCATTTCGCGTCACGCGCAACGTCGTGCGGAATTCTTGATGATTCCGAAACGGAGACGCCTGTCCGTTGATTGATAAACCGAACCCTCTGTGCTAGATTGAGCGCATGAGGATCTTTCAGAGGTCCGCAAAGAGCCCCAACAAGCGGGCCGTGCCCTCCCCTCCTTCCAGACTCCGCCGCGAAATTCTGGGTATTTTTCTGATTACCCTGGCCGTCATGGTGTTCCTCAGCCTGTGGTCGTTTTCGGTCTGGGACGGTGACTGGTTCACGCCGGACTATGGAATCCCATCGGCAGTCCCTCAAAATTGGGTGGGCATGGTCGGGGCGTTGATTGCCGCGGGGCTGATCGGGTTCCTGGGCACCGCGGCACTGGTGATTCCCTTTTTAATCCTGTTGCAGGGGATTCGCGTCTTTCAAGAAGAACGCTGGCCCGAGAAAATCCGAAGTCTCCTGGGTTCCGGGCTGCTGGTCCTGAGCGCGAGCACGCTTATCCACCTGCATCATCCGTCCTCCATTCATGCGTTGTCTGAGGGCATCACCACCGACCTGTACGCCGGTCAGGCGGGAATCTGGATCGCAGAGGCCGTGGACCCCTTGTTTGCCCGACTGGGAAGCACGGTATTGTTGACGGCGATTCTGTTCATCTCCATCCGGCTCGTGGCCCCGTTCTCTATTGCCGCCACGTTCGGACGCATCCCTCGCGGCGTTGAGAAAATCGGGAAACTTGCCCTGAGCCTCAAAGAGATGGGAAGCGTCGTTCCGCGTCTCGCCTTTGGCTGGCTTTCCTGGTTTCGACACAATCGGAAACCCAGGGCCAACAAACCGGTCAAAATCAATCGGATGTTCAACGTCCAAAATGGGGCTTTTTCGTGGTTGAGAAAGGGGAAATCAGGAAAGGGGAAGGGGGAAGACGTTCCCTCCCCCTCACCCTCTCCCCAAGGGAGAGGGCAAAGAGTGAATGAGCCGGATCCGGTTGACCCGGACGCGCCTGAGCCCGCCCTGAGCCGCAACGGAGAGAAGTCACCACCCCTTCGACGCGACGTCACGCGGAAGGTGGCGGAAGGCTATCATTTACCTGATCCGCAAGACCTGCTTGATGCCCCTCCTGCTTCCACGACGCAGCAGACGGATCAGGTTCTGGAGTCGGCGTCCAAGACCCTCACGAATACGTTGCACAACTTCGGTATCGTGGGAAAGATCACGGAAGTGCATCCGGGGCCGGTCATCAGCATGTATGAATTTGAGCCCGGGCCAGGCATCAAAGTCGCACGGATCGTGAGTCTTGCTCATGAGTTGGCCATGGCCTTGAAGGCCGGCAGTGTCCGCATTGTGGCGCCATTGCCAAGAAAATCCACGGTCGGCATTGAAGTTCCCAACCCCGTGAGAGAAACCGTGGCCTTGCAGGAAATTTTAACCAGCGACCCCTACGCCCGGTCTCAATCGCGATTAACGCTGGCCTTGGGAAAAGATATCGTCGGACGGCCCTACGTGGCCGACTTGAAAAAAATGCCTCATCTCCTGGTGGCCGGAGCCACGGGAGCCGGAAAAAGCGTCGGACTGAACAGCATGTTACTCAGCCTGCTCTTTGCCGCGCATCCCGACGAAGTGAAACTCATGCTGATTGATCCCAAGGTCCTGGAACTCAAATTGTACGACGGGATTCCCCATCTGTTGCACCCGGTGTTGACGGATCCGAAAGCTGCGGCTCGCGGATTGACGTGGGTCGTGCAGGAAATGGAGCGCCGCTATCACCTGCTGGCCGAGCACGGCGTGCGCGACATTCGGGACTATAATCTCAAGGTGGGCAAGAAGCAGGCCGCTGGCCCCAGCCGGACGGGTCCACCGCTGGATCACGATCATGACGATGAGGACACCGGCGAACCTGAACCGCTCCCGTACATCGTGGTCGTCGTCGATGAATTTGCCGATCTGATGATGATGTCGCCCAAAGAAGTCGAAGAAAAAATCGCACGACTGGCTCAAAAGGCACGAGCCTCGGGCATCCATCTGATTCTCGCGACGCAACGGCCGTCGGTCGACGTGGTGACCGGCCTCATCAAGGCCAACTTTCCAGCCCGCATTGCCTTTCAGGTGTCTTCCAAAATCGACTCTCGAACCATCCTGGACACCAACGGTGCCGAAGCGTTGCTCGGGCTCGGGGACATGCTGTATCTCGCGCCGGGCGGACGCCTGATTCGTCTCCACGGGTCCTACGTCTCCGATGACGAAGTCCTGCGCGTAGTGCAGCACGTCAAAGCGGAGGCCGGACCCGATTATTGCGAAGAAACCGTCCTGCATGATTCCGTGAACGTCGAAGACGAACACGAGCGAGACGAGGTCTATGAGCAAGCCAGAGAAATCGTGCTTTCCTCGGGACAGGCCTCGGCCTCGCTGATCCAACGTCGGTTGCGGGTGGGCTATCCCCGGGCCGCTCGAATGGTCGAACGGATGGAAGAAGAAGGCTTGGTGAGTACGCCCGGACGCGACGGCCGCCGTGAAGTGCTGGACAGGCAAATGGCCCTTGAATCCTCCTCTGAGCCTCAAAGGGAGGGAGTCGGATGATGCCCCGCGTGATCGTGCTGGGATGCGTCTGTTGCTTGTTCGTGCCCGCGCTCGCATTGGGCCAGGGGCCTGCCCTGAGCCTCGAAGGAAATGAGACCATTCAGACGTTGATCGGCCACGTGGAGGCCCGATACGCACAAACCGAAGATTTACAGGCGGACTTCACTCAGGAACTCCGCATTGAAGGCTTCGACACGCCGATTCGGTCGGCCGGGCGCGTGTATCTGAAAAAACCCGGTCGCCTCCGATGGGATTATCTGGAACCGACGGTTGAGCACATTTACGTCCATGACGATCGGTTGGCCGTGTACGTGCCTCATCATAATCAAGTGGTCAAAGGCCACCTGAGCATGATGGTGGCGACCAAAGCGCCCCTTCAACTATTGCAGGGGATTGGACGCATCACGGAACATTTTTCCGTGCATCCTGCCGGAGACGGGGAAGTCGGTGAAGCCGGATTGCCGTTGCTGACGCTCATCCCCAAAACCAACCGCGATTCGGCGCCGTCATCCATGACCAGGATTGTGGCTGACATCCAATCCGAGACCTATTTCATTCGGTCTCTCGCCTTGCATGAGAGCAATGGAAACGTCTCCACGTTTCGGTTTTCCAATTTCAAGGCCAATACAGGATTGGATGAAACCGTGTTGACGTTGAATCCGCCGGAAGGGGTCGTCATTGTCAAGCCCTTCGAGGCTCAGGGCGGGCCCTTCGGGGCTCAGGGCGGGAACGTTCTTCCTCAACAGAGGCCAGTGACCAGTGACCGGTGATCAGTCACTAACCACTGACCACCGGCCACTGACCACTGTGTTGTCACCGGCCACGATCTTCTTCCTCCTGTTCCTGACGGGAGGATGGCTCGTTCCCCCGCTCGCCGTGGGTCTGACGGGTGACCTGACCAATGACCCGGCCGACGTAATCAAAAAATATCTGTCGTTGGATCATCGCGGGGCGCGGCTCACGGCCTCGTCCTACGAATCCGTCAGACCCTACGTGGCGTGGGATGAAGAGCCAGTCTGGGAGCACTTCGTGGTGATTCAGGAATTCTCGGTCAACGACGACATCACGCAATGGGACATCGTCAGCAGCACGGAAGCCGTCATTCCCGTCACCTTTCAGGTTCTCGGAATCGTCGAGTGGAAAACCGCGACGTTTGTGTCGAAGCCCGGGGAGGAAGTCCACGCCGTTCGCATTCGAGCCGTTGACAATCGTTGGCGCATGATCGAGCCGATGTTTCCCCCTCACGTCGGACACAAGCGAGTCATGAACTTCGTGAAAGACGTCGCGTTGCACGAACGTGATGAAACGCGAATCCGGGTCTTGGACACACTCAGAGCAGACGTCGAAAAGGCCGGCCACCCGTGACGCCCGGCATTCTCCCCGAAGCCGTGCGGTTGGTGATTTTTGATTTTGACGGCACCCTCATCGATTCCAAGCATGACATTGCCACGTCCGTCAATCTCACGCTCAGCGACTTGGCGTTGCCCACGCGGGCACCCGAAGAAATTTTTACCTTCGTCGGCGACGGGGTCAAGCGGTTGTTGCGCTCAGCCGTCGGGGAAGAAAATGACGCACGCTATGAAGAGTCCCTGCGCATCTTCCGACGGCATTATTTGTCCCATTGTCTGGATACCACGCAACTCTACCCGGGACTTGAACGCCTCTTCGGCCGCCTGACGGAGACACAGCTCAAAGCCCTGGCCACCAATAAATCGTTGGAATACACCTTACGAATCGTCGAAGGCTTGAAGGTCCAAGAGCAGTTTGCCTCCATCGAAGGCCCGTTGGACCAGACGGACTTGAAACCCGACCCGGGCATGGTGTTACGCACGCTGAACAAACTCGCCGTTCACCCGGAAGAAGCCCTGTTCGTCGGAGACAGTACCAACGACGTCCGCGCCGCCCAAGCCGCCGGCATCTCTTCCTGCGCCATCGGCTACGGCTACGGCACCCGAGAAAAAGTCCTGGCCTTGCACCCTGATTATTACTGCGAAAGCCCGACCGATCTCGTTTCGTTTTTGGTGGGGTAGGGTCCCTTTATCAAACATCGAACGATTCAACCACATTTCTTCTCTCTTTGGATCCCTAAGGATCGATCACTTTCTTAAAAGAGTCACGGTGTTTGAGCGGTTTGAGTGAGTACCACCTCATCCCTTCGACCGGAAGGTGCGACTCGACCGGACGGCAATATTGGAGGAACCAATCTCATGAGCGTGCGACAGGATGGCCTCAATCATTTCTTTTGCGGCGTGTGGTGATTGCGATACCTCCGCCAAGGTTTGAAAAATCTTTCTATAGGTCGATATCTCAGAATCCGTGATATTTCTGAACATCGGCCGGCTCGTCCTAGGTTTGAAATTGTCCAATTTCGTCCCCATCACCTCTAGTTGCTCAAGATCATCTTTCGTGTGGCCATTTTTTGGATCGAGGGTCTCATCGCGGATATCCCGAAGATGTTTCAACGCCTGTCTGACCATAGCTTTCGCATCTTGAGGGAATAGATATCCAGAAACCGCAAGATCATAGGTTTCCTCCATTTGGCGTAGTGTAGACAGAAACTTCCGCTTTTTGTTGCGCATCGCCGATGCCTTCCGGCATCGAGTCACTACTCTACGGATAACGGCGGCAAGCTGGTTTTCAAGATTTCGCGTGTGCGGCCCAGGTTCAAAGTAATCGCGTCGTCCGTTCGGGACGATACGTGGGTCCACAACGTGAATCTCACCGACGCACCAGCGGTTGAATCTTTCATCTTGAAAGAGGCGATCGAAAACGGCCTCACTGCCTATCTGGATGTTTCCTACACGTGCTCGAACACCCCGAATCCCAGCCTCTTTTGGTATCGCGCCGAAGTATGATGAATGGGCAACCCAGCCAACGGCAGCACGTTCGCTCTTGTCTGCAGAAGGAATGCCGATTTCTTCGAATTCTCTGAAGCAGTCCTCTCGGTCCTGCGACAATCGAATCATCTCGCCATATCGTCGCGTGATGGGCAGGCGTTCGCCAGCAAAGATGATCTCTAGCGCCAATGGTGACTCATTCGCTCCGAAGAGGTTTTCGATGTCTGACGCGAATGGAAATATCGGAGACATCGGAACGGGACAAACTTCCCCGATGTACGTTCGGACGGCTTCCCGGTTAAGTATCAGCCCCGCAGCGTGCCGCCCGACACCACCGACTTCAACCTCGAAGAAATGGGCGGGATAGTCCAAGCCAGCCACGGTCTCAACTCTGACGCACTCACGAATCGCGCGTTCTATCTTTCCAGTCTCAGTAATGCACTTGCGGAGTTTGGAGCCATTCCAGACGATACGGGTGGCAGGACGTTCACTTTCGGCACGTGTTAAGAACGTCACGGATTCAGCGAAAGCGAGTCCCGACAAACGTCCAATTCCGCGAAACCCTCTATCGGTTTTTCGTCGCTTTCGGCTCCTGGCGATGGGTAGCAATTCCCTGACCGCTGCCTCGTATGACAACCCAGGCCCGTTATCTCGAATCTTCACGCGCAACCCGGACGGGTCAATGTCAACCTCGATCTTCCCGTTCACTGCGTCACCGGCGGAGACGATTGCGTCCGCCGCATTCTGGATATACTCACGATAGATGGCCAGTGGATTGTCGTACAGACCGACAGTGATGAGGTTGAATAAGTCGCCGCCTACCAACGATTCCGGTGCGTCTGCGTTCGGCATTTCATTCCCCAGGAATACTGGTCAGTCCGCCGTCTTCACTCGGCGATGGTCATCCTGTTCCAGTACGTGTTCATGGTCGAACAGGCCGGCATCTTCAACGGTCTCAGACTGTTCAGGCATACTGAGGTCTGAATCGAACGTGAGCAACCGTGGCAAATCGGATATGCCGTCGGCTATCGGCCCGTCCTTGATATCCAGGGTGTGAAACCGCAGAACTCGTCTGATAAGCGGATCAATCCCGCGGTCTTTGGCCAACCGCTGGTAATAGTCACGCCGGAGCTCCGTCGCTTCCGTAGGTCCAGACAGAAGATGGATCAATTCCCGTTCTTGACGTTCCGAGAAACGGCGACATAACGCCATGTATTCGTCACGGACCGGCTGTCCTGCATCCTTCTCGTAGTAATCACGGTGAAAAATGAAGGCATGAGGAAGACTCAATAATCGCTCGAACGCTCGACGGTCCTCACCGTAGGCCCGCATGAAGAAGGACTGGTTGCCACTGACAATACCACGAGTGGCTTGTAGCATGATCTGAAACGAACGGAGGAAATACCGGTTCCAGCGGTCCCCAACATGCGACCTGTCTTTGAGGGTGAGGGGTTGATACCGCATCGGGAACGACCAAATACGGATTCCCAATTCCTCATTCATGCGAATATTGAGCCGCATCCGTTCATACAAATCAGCCGGAGTGTCCATAAAATTGTATAGCAAGTAGTTAGACAAGGCCGTAATACCATGATCACACGCCATACGGACAGAGGCTTCATAGACCGTCCTGAGACCGATATGGTCAAACGCGATCCTCAACGGGTTGATGCAGATGGTCGACATCTCGCGCAAAAACATCGGGGTCTTGGCGAGAATACGGGCATCGACTCCCTGGTTGAAATCAACCCGACGCTTGATGGGCTGCCTGCCATTGCGGCCGAGTTTCGCCCCTGCGGTGAACCCAAGGTCACGGATTTCGGCCATCACTTCCTTGAACCGTGCGGAGGCGGTAATGTTGTTATCCATCAGCACGAGGTCCTTTTTCGTCCCATGTGCGACATTGATTCCGTTGACGAGCCTCGCCAGGGGGGGCATTTCCCGCTGCGCCCCTTCCAGTTTCGGCACGCCACAGAACGCACATTGTCTGACGCAGCCCCGCGAGGCGTAGCCGAAATACGCATCATGCACGGGATAGCGGTAGTCAATCTGGTCAAGAATCCCGTAATCCGGCACCCGTTCTTCAATCGGCATGCCGCCCAGGTCTTCAGCGCCGAAATCCCCATCGGCCGCTGATAAGTCCAGTGCCAACGCTGGTGGGCGGTCCAGCAGGCCCTTGATAAAGCGAACGCCCGCCCATCGCGGCTCTTTCACGAACTCCTCATACATCAGTGAGGCAGCGATGCCACCAACAAAGACCCGTTCCGATTGGTTGCCCGCCGCCCGAATAGCGAAGTCGATCGCTGTCGCCGTCCGTGCCCATTCGAAGCTGAACAGCGTCGTCACGTAGACACGGTCCCACGCTTGCTCCAATACCGCAGGCGTTGCACCCTTCACGAACATCACACGGTCACCCCGACCACAGGGGCCGTGATACGCAGCCAGTTTCATCAGGCCAAGCGGTGGGTACTTATTCGGATATCCTGGTTCGATCAGCAGGATGTTTTTCGGATTCATGGGGTTGCTTGTTACTTTAGTAAGCGTAGAAATTTTATCCGTTGCAAATTTCATTTAGCCAAATGCTGTCGGTAGTATTTTGAACTGACTCATCCATCTTTGATCTTCTTAATCATGTCATTGATACGCTGAACGGTTCTGTTTAATTTGCGAACTTCCTGATCCAATGAATTCAATGCATTGTTATCTAGCTGTTTAAGCTCTTTTTCCGTAATATCACTTAAACGTTGATGTGCCTGTTTGACTCTCTCATGTGCGCCACTGATCTTCGCATCTTGATAGCCTTCGTCAAGAGTCACCGTACCGTTAATGTACTTTTTCAGCACTTTCGGTTTGGAAATAATCGTCGGCAACTTATCCCGAAGATTTGGTGCAGTAAATTCAACTTCACTATCCTCATGACCAAGTTCCTTGATTTTCTTTAAAAGAAAATCTCGCAATTCGATATTGTCAGTTATCGACGCAGATATCTGCCGATTTCGCACAAGCACATCGTAATAGGCGAAATGGGATATGTTGTCATTATCTCCGTTTTCGTGCATCTTGGAAATAATTTCGACCCTTTTTTTGATCTCGAGTTCCGTTTCGCCAAATGTCTTTGCAATATTTTCAATGCTAATTTTGCGGTGGAATCGTACAAAAGCAAAATTGGCCTTCTCGTAAGCAGACCACTGTGTTTTGCCTTTGACATGAATCTGATTTAGGAAAGCTCCTTGTTGCTCATCTGTCAGACTGCTTACTATGTCACAAGGAATAAGTTCCCATTCCCCCTCAGCCTTCTCCTGCTGCAGTTGTCGATAAACGGCTAATCGAGAATTACCTTCTATGACTTCTTTGGTGTCGTGGCGAACTAATATCGGCTCCATAAGACCGCCATGCCGTTTTATTTCTGGCTTCAAATTCTTAACACTCGCCTCTTCCAGGAGCTTTCTAAATATTTTGTCTTGTTGTTCTTCATCGGTTAGGTCATCGAAATCGGGTTCACCATGCGTACAGGCATATACTCTCGGGTTATCTTTCAGGAACTTGAGATCATTTATTTCGAGGTAGTCATTAGTCAGCGGAATGGTTTCACCAAGAATTTTCATATCTTTCTCTTTCATGTTTTGTGATCCTCCATAACAAATATTAGGAATGTCCAGGAGGTGAGAGTATTTGTGCCAACGCCCCAGACAGATCACACGTAAACGTCACGTCAAACTCATCGCGCAACATATCGCCTTGCGTTAGCTGAGCGGCTTGATATTTGGCATTCAGTAACATGTCCACCCACTCATCAATGGTGTCTCTAGCGATTAGATTATGTACGAAACACTCTACGGTTTGTGAAATTCGATGGATGCGATCCTGTGCTTGAAGATAGTCATCAAGGCTGAATCCGCGGTCATAGAATATTGCGTGATTCGCAATAGTTAAGGTCAATCCTTCTTTTGCTGCGCCTGGAGTGGCTAACAAAATTCTGCAACCATTATCCGTCTTGAATTTTCTAATTGATTCGTTTCGATCAGAAACGGACATAGAGCCATGCACCATCTGCGGCATGAATTGATTTAGTTTTTTGTTCAACCATTCGACATTGTTGACAAATCCGGTCCATATAATTGCTTTGTTCGACTGAAGATCAATATCACCAAATAACTCAACAAGCTTTGGATATTTTCCAGGAAGCTCATTATAGGTTTCATCCACAAGAACAGGATTCGATGCGCATTGCACCAAGCGCAACAGACGTTTCAAAATGTCTTCTGCGTCATCAATGACAAAACCGTCGACGCCATCCAACTCGTAAGCCATTTCGTCTCTGTAAGCAGCATATATTGCAGATTGGTGAGGTGCCAGTTCGACAAAATGAGTTAGAATGGTTTTATCAGGAAGTTCGATACCTGCAGTGCGCTTCGTATCGCGTACCGAGAAATGCTTGATCCTGCCCATAACATCAGCTAACCGCATGCCATACTCAGACACCGAGACAGATTTAAGTGGCAAATCAAGTGCCGTTTTGAATTCGGCAAACGAATCACCAAGCGATTTACCATCATCGAGAAACTTGATCTGTGACCAGATGTCATAGGGGCGATTAGCCACGGGAGTTCCGGTCATGATGATACGACGCACGAATCTATCAGCGAGAGAATGAAAGCAGACCGATAGCTTTGATTCTGGATTCTTAATCTTCTGACTTTCGTCCAGGATTGCTCCCACTTGGCAGGTACCAAGGAACTCACGTATGAGATCAAGGTTTGTCGATACAATTTCGTAGTTCATGATGTAAACCAGGACTGGCGAGTTCAAGGCAATGCTGTTTTCTCGACGGTTATCTGACAGAATTCTAGGCGTGACATGCGAGTGTGACACCAGTTCATCAAACCAATTTTGAACCAGCGTCTTTTTGGTGATAACGAACACGGTATCGACGACATCTTCACTTAGCCACAACAACATCAGATCAATCGCGATTTTTGTCTTGCCCAGTCCCTGTTCATGAAATATTGCAGCGTGAGGCAAAGATTTCACTGCCCTGACAGCATCAAGCTGATATGGGTAGGCATCATGTTTGGCGTTCAGCATAGGGGGTTTTCTTAGCTTAAATGCCATATTCTACCGCCATTTGAGTCCAGCAACCAAAAGTCGCAGCCGTCGAAGACTGCAATGGTTGTACTTGTTACATTCGTAACTTGACGTGCAAAACGCAATAAGGTTTTGGCGCGATTCGCTCCATAGCCGGTTACTGAGAGAACGAAGAAACCATTCCTTCTTCGCTCAAGATAGTTGATAAAAGAGATTACTTGTTTGTTGGTGTGTTTGTTGTCAAGGTCGCCATCAGTTTTGGCTTCAGCAATGACAATAGAACTCTCTGACTCTCCGGTGGCATACACATCCGGACGGAATCCATCAACTACTGGAGGCACTGGGTCGCCGGGATTCTGTTGCACGTCAGTAATGAACGACATTAATGGACACCGTGCCTCAAGCACTTTCACTACCTGAATTACCAAATTCCTATGCTGTTCACTCTGAGACATCTTCAAGCAGCCCTTGCAGACGTGCTGACAAATCCTCCAGGGTGTTTATCTGCTCCGCAACCTCGTTGCGTTCCTTGTTTTTTAGTGCCCGCACCTCAGAATAAGGCAAATCATTGATGCGCCGTGCAAGAACTTCTGCTAGCTGATATATAGATGCGGTTTCCAGCGTAATTTTGCGGCTTGTTTGACCGAGATCTTTTTGTGCTTGTTGGTCAAGTAGTCTGGTGGCCGCTTCTATGGAACGAGGGCCTCCGGTAAGGAATGTTCTTTTAGCTTCTTCGTTACGAAGAACTTTGGGTAACTGGCGTACATCTTCCAACCGGTATATTTTTCCGTCACGAATCCATTCCCCAAAGTCTTTCAGGTCTAAATCAGCCTCGAATATGGCATCCTTGATCCTTGATTTCTGCAATTCAACAAAACCGCTAAACCTCTCGATTTTAAACGCCGGGTCATCAACCACATCACGATAATATTCATTCATGTCATGATAAGCATCAATCTGACGCTCTATGTTAGTTTTGTTGCCACCACAGAGTGCTATCATTTCGTCGTAACTCATGAACTTGCTGTTACGTAGATAATGAAGATATCTTGCCTTTTCGTAGGCAGGCCATTCTCTGGCACCAACTAGGTGAGCCGACACACGAATTGTCTCAATGTCGCGTTGGTCAGCATCGGCTAAAACTACTGCTTTGATCTCAGACCAAGTTCCTTCTATGGCATCTCTAAGAAATTCTTTATAGATAGCAAGCCGGGTATTTCCATCAATGCAAACATATCCGACGTCTTTATTTATAACGGTAATCGGGGACATCACCCCACCACTGGCGCGGATTGAATCTCTAAGAGAAAAATAAGAGGAAGTACCCGCTACCCCATCTTGAGCCGAACGCAAGGCGAAGTGAATATGCTTAGCATTTGGCTGATCTCCATACTTCTCCAACGCCTTTTTTATTCTAGGGTTATCAGTGTCGAAGGAAACCGAATTGACGTTCAGCATTGTGTGTTTTTCTACCATTTTCTTCTCCTGAAATACGCATACTATAATTTATGGTCCTTGACTTCGCCCTTTTGACAGTACTCTTCCTGCTTCAGAAATTATCGAACGTGATCCGTGTGTTCTCTCAATACACAAATAGAAGCCGTCATCGAAAGTTTTTAGGCGATGGGTTAAATGCTTACGTCGCTTGACCGGATTCGCCTTCAACATCGGTCGTACTCTAACCTCCCTTACAGCAAGACACCACGGCACTTCACCTACTTGTCCTGCACGCACACCACCATACCGACTCGTATCCGTATGGTAACGGTCAACTTGGTATCCCGCAACATTTTGAGATAAGTTCCCCACAACTGATCCGTTCCGTTCTGTTCAAATGGTTTGAGAAGGGAGTAGACTGGTTTTGGTGTAAAATTTGTGTCAGGATTGTTGGCCGTTGATCGTGCAAGTATAGGAGGGATAGACGATGGAAATCGGAAGGCGAACCGTGTTGAAAATCGGAGTCGTGGCGGGAGTGGGCATGATGGTGAATCCCCTGGGCCTCCTGTCTGCCGGGGCCAGGGAAGAGACGGAATGGGGGAAGATCGTGAAAACGAATGAAGAGTGGAAAGCGATTTTGACGCCGGAACAATATCGCGTGCTTCGGGAAGAAGGGACCGAGCCGCCCTTCCACAATGCGTATCATCAACACAAGGCGGCGGGCACATATCATTGTGCGGGGTGTGATTTGGCGCTGTTTTCGTCCGAAGCCAAGTATGACAGCAAGACGGGGTGGCCGAGTTTTTACGAGCCGCTCTCACCTACCGTGATCGGCCGGAAAACGGATTGGCATTTGTTTTATCCCCGAACCGAGGTTCATTGTGTACGGTGCGGCGGACATCAGGGCCACGTGTTTAATGACGGGCCGCCACCGACCGGCCTGCGGTATTGTATCAATTCCGCGGCGCTTGAATTTCGGCCGGCGTAGCCCGTGGCGGGAAGAACGTGGGGGTTGAAAAGAGCAATGCCCGTTGGCATGGTGGGACGCTGGGGGAGGAGAGGGGAGAATAGGGGAGAAGAGGGGAAAAGCAGATTCTTCGCTTCGCTCAGAATGACAGTGGGGGGGGGGCAGAATAACAATGGGAGTCAGGATGGCTAGGGGAGAAGCAGGATCGCTATCGAAAAAGCAGGATGAGGCTCCGGCGAAGGAGCGTGAAGCCCTGGCTGAAGGGAAGGTCTTGCGCTAAGGGAGGGCTTACGCTTTTTGAATGCGGCCCGACCGGAGACAACGGGTACAGATCCGAAGGCGTTGAGCCACGCCGTTCACCAACGCCCGAATGGTTTGCAGGTTGGGGCGAAACACCCGCTTGGTTTTATTATTCGCATGACTGACGTTATGGCCGGTCATGCGTTTTTTTCCACAAATCGAACACGCGAACGCCATGGTGAGTCCATCCTTTCACTCAAAAGCCGCTGATAGGACCTTTGCCGTCTACGACCGACCGCTGAGATTCTTCGCTTTGCTCAGAATGACAGCTTGGCTCAAAATGACAGCTTTGATCGGAATGACATTGTCGTTCAGAACGTGTTCTGAACTTGCCGAAAAATGACGGTCTTGCAAAGGTCGCTGATATGGACGCCTTTGTTACCATACCCGTCATTCATCTGACAAGCCTTTCCGTGGATTTTCCCCGTTTCGGCAGAACATGCTGATCCTTCTGGAAATCCGTTGCCACACTTTGTAGTATTCCCCCGTGGCAAGCCCCTCTCCGACAGACGCGCACAACTCTGATGAATACGTCCCGGGCCATGACCCGGGATTACAGGAGTTGGTCAACCGATTGGGTGGTCCCGTTCAGGTTGCCTATCGGAACGAGGACTATTCTGCCTCAACCATCAAACGGCTTCACTCGTTTCTTTCCACCCACGTCGTCAACGTCTTGGGGAAACACGTGTTCCCGCGGCAAGTCGAAGCGGAGTTACTCGTTCTGTGCTCCTTGTTTCAAGACCACGAGCAAGAAGGAGGCTCCCTGCGAGGCCCTGCGAGGCTCAGGGGAACCCTTCGAGGCTCAGGGCAGGCCTCAGGGCAAGCGCAGATCAGGAACCGATTAGCCACGGCGAAAGAAATCCTGGACCGTTTGTCGGCCATGACCCTTCGCCCTCACCCTGACCCTCTCCCGAGGGGACAGGGAAGGGTGGAAGGGGAGCCTGGACCATTCGAGTCCGCACCCGATTCAGAACCGGGTCATGCTCACCGTGAGACGATCAATCCGGAACGGGTCAAAGAGACAACCAGGCACGCCCCTCCGTCCCGCTCCCACCAAAGTGGAGGGATGAAGGGGGAACTCCCCCACGAGATCGACATCCGGTTTGCGAAAGGGGTAGGCCCCAAGCGGGCCGCGTTATTGGAAAAACTGGGGATTCGCACGATTGAAGACGCGTTGTGGTTTTTACCTTGGCGGTATGAAGATCGGTCTCACATCGTGCCCATCGGCAAACTGGTCCCCGACGAAAAAGCCACCATTGCCGGCACCATCCACCAAGCCCGGCTCCAGCGGACGCGGCGGCGGTCCATGACCCTGCTGACCATGTCGGTTCGTGATGACACGGGTGCCGTGGACGTGGTGTTTTTCAATCAACCGTACCTCGAAAGCGTACTCAAAAGCGGATTGCGCGTCGTGCTGAGCGGTCCGGTCGCGGCGCACCCTCGCCACGTAAACGGGGTCCAGATGAAAAGCCCTCATTATGAATTGGTCGGCGAGGATGAAGACTTGCTCCTCCACGTGGGCCGCATCGTGCCGATCTATCATGAAACGCGGGGGCTGAGTTCCCGCCAGCTTCGCTGGATCATGCAGGCTCTTCTGGAAGCGTATGACGCCCACTTACCGGATCCGCTCCCCGCGAGTCTCCTTGAGCGACATCATTGGCCCTCGTTCCACGCGGCGATTGCAGGGAGTCATTTTCCGAGCCATACCGAGGACGTCACCCTGCTCAACAGCGGACAGACCGCGGCCCGCCGGCGTTTAGCCTTCGAAGAGTGTTTCCTGCTTCAACTTGCCTTGGCCGTCCGACAACGCAATCATCAAGCGGTCCCGGGCATTGCCTTTCGTCTGACAAGAACGTTGACCGCCAAGCTGTACGATCATTTGCCGTTTCGGTTGACCGACGCGCAACAACGCGTGATTGCCGAGATCGAACGAGACATGAGCACGCCCGAACCCATGAATCGGCTCATTCAAGGAGACGTGGGATCGGGGAAAACCGTCGTCGCCCTTCATGCCACGTTGGTGGCGTGCGGGGACGGATACCAGGCCGTTTTAATGGCTCCGACGGAAATTCTGGCCGAGCAGCATTTTTTGACCATTCAGGAGTACCTCGAACCGCTTGACGTTTCCGTGGCCCTGCTGACGGGAGGGACGTCACACAAGGAGCGGGCACGGGTCTTGGAATCCGTCGCGCACGGGGACATCCGGGTCGTCGTGGGAACGCACGCGCTGTTGGAGCAGAACGTCCAATTTCATCGGTTAGGCTTAGTCGTCGTGGATGAACAACACAAATTCGGCGTGTTGCAGCGCGGGAAACTGCGAAAAAAAGGGCAGCAGCCGGACGTCCTGGTCATGACGGCCACTCCGATCCCCCGTACCTTGGCCATGACGGTCTACGGAGACCTCAACGTGTCCGTCATTGATGGATTACCGCCGGGCCGGACTCCCATTCAGACTCGGGTCTTTCGCCATCAGGCGCGTCACCGGGCCTATGAGCTGGTGCGGAAAGAAGTCAACAAGGGGCGGCAGGCCTACATCGTCTATCCACTGGTGGAGGAATCGGAAAAACTCGATCTGGAAGCCGCGATCCTGGCCGCGGAACGCTTGCAGACGGAGGAATTTCCTACGTGGAAACTGGGGCTCCTCCACGGACGGATGAAGTCGAATGAGAAAGCCGCCATCATGCAAGCCTTCAAGGCGGGAGAGATTCACGTCCTTGTGGCGACCACGGTCATTGAAGTGGGGTTGGACGTCCCCAATGCCACGGTCATGGTGATTGAACACGCCGACCGGTTCGGGCTCGCCCAACTCCACCAACTTCGCGGCAGAGTGGGCCGCGGCCGGCAACGGTCGTGTTGTCTCTTAATCAGTTCAGCGGGGAGAAAAACAAAGAACCACGACCTTCACGGCACGGAACCATCGGCATCCGGGAGAGAGACCCCCTCCCGTTTCGATCCTTCGCGGCCCTTCGCGGCCCTTCGCGGCTCAGGGCAACCCTTCGAGGCTCAGGGCAAGCCTCAGGACGGGATCAGGACGGGCTTGCGGTTCGAGAAGGGAACGGCGCCCCCGCCGGTGGCCAAGCCGACCCAAACCGGCGAGCAACGCCTGAAAGCCATGGTGCAATGCTCTGATGGATTCGCGATTGCCGAACAGGATCTGAAAATCCGCGGGCCCGGCGACATGTTGGGGACTCGACAATGGGGAATACCCGAATTTCGCGTGGCGGATCTGGTTCGGGACGCCGCGTTGCTGGAACGCGCTCGGGCAGACGCCCATGCCCTGGTGGAACAGGACCCCGAGTTGTCACACCCTGACCATCAATTCCTCAAGGCCACCATGTTGCGGCGCTGGCAAACCAGATTGGAATTGAAATTCATCGGATAAACCATGAGGCGCTTCGCCGTTCCCCCCGATTAAAAATATCGGGAGCAAGCCCCCGATTAAACACTTCGAGCATTCGTAGCTGTGCGATCTTATCGCGCTTCCCGACATGAGGCGATGAGCCGGCCCCCGATTAAAAATGTCGGGGACAAGCCCCGATTAAAAACTTCGAAGGCAAGCATTCCCGACAACCCCCTATCATTCCCGCCCCCCCTTGTCATTCCCGCCCCCCCTTGTCATTCCCGCCCCCCCTTGTCATTCCCGCCCCCCCTTGTCATTCCCGCCCCCCCTTGTCATTCCCGCCCCCCCTTGTCATTCCCGACACCCCCCTTGTCATTCCCGACGTTTTTAATCGGGAATCCAGCAATCGGGTCCCAGTGGCCGACGTTCCACCCGAAGGCCCGGTTCATCCTCTGTATTCGGGTCGCAAAATTCTGCGCCTGGGAGAAGGCGTCGGTCACACCGGACGACTCAGACCGGAGACCACGTCGCGCGTGATTGAGACAAAAGCAGACCGAGTCGGGATACCCGGCTTGGAAGCGGGCCATGAAGAAGTCATTGCCGCGGGCACCCTCATTCTTCGCTGCACCATGGAAGAACTGAAGGTCCAACGCTGTCTCGTCAGTGAGTACGGATGACGAGAAGGCGTGCTGTGCATCTGAATCGTCTTTTGCACCACGGGACCTGAATTCTTTCATCTCTGAAGATTTGACAAGGTGGTCCTGCGCAACTATCGTTCACGTGTGTCAACTCTACACGTGGAGGTTTCTGATGGCGACGAATTTAGCCATTGATGACCGGTTGTTAAAGAAAGCCGTTCAGGTAGCCGGACTCCGCACGAAAAAAGAGACGGTGACGAAAGCCTTTGAGGAATTTATCCAACGGCGGCAGCAGCGTACCATCTTACGTGCGTTCGGGACGTTTGAGTTTCGCAAGGATTGGAATTACAAGGCTGATCGCCGCGGTCGTGAATCTCGTCGTTGATACATCGGTGTGGTCGCTGATTCTCAGGCGGTCTCAGGTAGAAGAGGAATCAAGGAAAGGGAAATCCTGACCTACCGCTGACTATACCAACGGAAGCCCTGGGATTCTTTATAGGCGGGGCGGGGCATGCCGCCGGGTTTTTCCAGGATCAAGGCCTTGAAGTCCCACAAGCCGAACCACGCCGGGTCAAGGACGTGGTGATAATGCAGGCCGGTGAATCTAGCGAGCGTCTCCCCGAGCGTGCGTTGTAATTCCGATTCCGTATACGCCCGCACGGCAAACGTTTTTCCCGCTGCTTCCTGCAACCGTCGGATGGCGTACGCGGCACCGGTGCAAAGGACGTGCGTATCCCGTCGAATCGAGAGCAGGTGGGGCAGCGCGCAATACTGTTCCCGAAATCCCAGCCATTGAGCCACGTGGCGCAGATGGGAAAACTGCACTTCATATTCAGTATGACCGGGAAGCCGGACGGGGTCCGGCCAGCCCGCGTCGATGCCGAACTCGATCAGTAACGCTCGCCCGCCGGGTCTGAGCACTCGCCACAGTTCCATCAGAAAGTGCATTGCCCCGGAATTGACAATCGCGTCGTCCGGGTAGGGCGCGTCCAGATTCACACGAAGCCTGTGAATCAAATCCAGACAGTGCTGATGCTCGGGCGTCTTGCCCACGCGCGCGTCCAATTCTTCCTTGGACAAGCGGGTGGGAGTCATATCCGCCAAGTTTTCATTGTCAATGACCAGGTCCACGGTGGCGTCGGCGAACGGGAGTCGCTCCGCGTTCGCGTGTACGGCACGCGCGTCCCAGCCGGCGCGAGCGGCTAACGTTAATTGTGAATGAAGAAAGGGACGGGTCAGATCCAGGAAGAAATACTCCACGCCGCGGCGTTCCAGCGGTGAGAATTCTTTGGCCATTTCCTGAGACAGATAGCCTAAGCCGGCGCCCACCTCAACGAGACGCCGAGGTTTCGGGCTCCACCATCCCAACTGCCTGAAGGTTTTCGCCAACGCTTGACCATACGACGACCCGTTCAGCGCCTCACAGGGTTCTCGCAAGAGGTGGGAGACGGTCGTTTCGACGATCTCGAAATGGCCGTGATGGTGTTGAATCCCTTGATGATGAAACGCCGTGAGGTGGGTTTCACTTTCGACCGTCACGTTTTCATGCCAGTGTTCACGCACCTTTTGCAACAGCAGGTCCCATTTGGCGTTGACGTTGTGCCCGCTGGGCGGGTCCGTCCCGAAATAACACAACGAATAGCGCGGCAAGGACCACCGTTCCAGAAACCACCGGCCGGTTTCCCGATTCGGACCGCAGATCCATTGACCGAATTGAGTGAGGAGCGCCTGGATCGACAGCCGGCCGTCCATGGCCCCCAGGAGCGAGGCGCCCATTCGGTTCAGCCGGACCACGGGCAGATCTTCATCAAGAGGCGCCACCCACCATTCATCAGGCCCATGCTGGTAGACCACCAGGTCCGGCATCCGCCACGCGCGTTGTTGAAGAACGTCGCCCTCCAGGGCAAGCGGCTGAAGCGAGGCGACGCGGGAGGAGGTCATTCAGTCAACGTCGGTGGGGTTGGCATCAAAGACCGCCCGATACAGACCGGCCCAGAACTCAAACCAGGCATCGGCGGTTTCGCGGGCACCGAGGACCACCTGATGAAAATCACGCTCTGATCGGATGGTCTTGCGAACGGCTTCGATCAACCAATCGCTATGATCTTGTTCTTCCGCCACGTGCGAGTCAAAAAACGCGACGTCCTGCCGATCAAACCGTTCATAGCGTTGCAGGCCCGCGGACAGACAGCGGAATTCTGAAACCGCGGTGGTTTCAACCGCCAACTCCGCTCCCAGAGCCGTCAAATATCCCGAGTGCAAAAAGAAGCGTCGCAACGTATCGAGGTAGGTCGTGACTTCCGGCAGAGGGATGGTCTCGTCCAAATCCCGACGGCTGAGTCCAACGGCGAAGGCAAACCGTTCAAGGTGCCGAATATGCACGCGGTCGGGCGAACCGCTGCCTAATTCAGAGTACAAGGTCTTGGCCAATTCGACGCGCATGTCCACCTCGTGAATCGGCGTGTGATACAACAGCCCTTCAAGCACTTTGACGAAGTGGAAGCAGAAGTAATGGTATTGCCGGACAAAAACCCGAAGGCGTTGAGGAGAAAGCGTGCGAGCCTGAAACTTTCGGAAAAACTCGTTGGTATTCACCGCATGCCCTTGCAGTTCTTCCACAAGGGATTCGACGTTGGAGGGAGGCGCGTGAACAAGACCCATCAAATCGCACCAGAATGGAAAGACGCCGTGGCCGAGACCAATAAAATCAGCCTACACGATGCGTCAAACGGGTCGCAAGCAAACTCCGGGGCCGCACCTCATGCGGCCCAAGTACGCCTACGTTCGTAATGGATCAATCACGGTGAGAAAAGGGAATCGGTGAAAATCGGGGTCGAAAACCAGCAATCAGGGCTCTTCCATCGCCAAATACAGCTCGGCACGATTCGACAAATCCACGAGTGCCCCGCCACCGCGCCAAGTAGAGAGCACGGGGCGGGCGGTCTCCCCGTTGGCTTCGGCAGAAGCATCGGCCAGAATGCGTCATAACCCCGCTTCCACGAGTTCGGACATAGTCGTTCGCCGTCGGGCCGCCTCTTCACGTAACCGTCGCATGACGTGGTCATCAATGTTGAAAGTCGTCTTAATATGGAAAACCGTATTTCATATATGAAAAAGCGTCACACAGGACCTCTGTTCACCACCTTTGGCACAAGCGTGGCGAAACGACCATCGGCGTAACGCCTTATCAGAGGAGGGGTTGACCATTGCTCCATAGCTCGTATTCACTAATATCAATAGTATTGTTCCATACGACGGCATACCCGCCTTGCTCCACTTGAACGGATTTGAATAACGCGGGATTTCTCAAAGGCGCAAACATTTCCTTTCTCAGCAATGGCGTCACGTCATACTTTCTTTTCTGATCGTTATCAAACTCGACTAAAAGCGTATGATCGTCAATCGTTTCGACTGCCTGGATTTTGGGATACGGCATGATTACTCCAATGGCGGTAGTCTGCGGAATTCTTGAGAAACCCACATCTCGTTCAATTCGCTTTTATTCAGCGTTGCCCATTCAATAACAAGCTTCTTGGCTCTTTTCGGTAGATCACCTTCTATCATTTCCAAGGTATTGATATGAAACAACCCCACACATTCACCATAAACCGCATGGAAGTGTGGGGGTGGATGGTCTCCAAAGAATAGCTTGATAACAATTCCATAAAATCTTGCAATTTCAGGCATATCCTGTCCCAAGATATGTTTTATTTCGCATACAACGTAGCCCATAGAAATTCCTCCGTCAATCTTTGGACACTGGAGATGATGGGAGAGAACCCGCAATTCATGAAAAAGCCCAGGCATTCAGCCTCTACGGCTGCCGGATCGCACTTGTTTTTCTGCTGCGGTTCAGATAAATCAAAACCACTGACGGAAGGAAACAACGTGACGACGAAGACCAATCAATACCACCCAGATTACGCTGTTCCACCAGGGTCAATCTTGAAGGAGTACCTTGAGGCACGCGGCCTTTCACGTGCCGAATTCGCCCGGCGGTGCGGCCGTTCCGCAAAACTCATCAGCGAGATCATCGCGGGGAAGGCGCCGGTTACACCGGAAACCGCGCGGAAATTCGAGAAAGTCTCGGGAGTCGATGCAGACATCTGGCTCGGTATTGAAAAAGACTATCAGCTCTATCGCGCAAGAAAGAGCGAGGCGAAAAAGACAAAACAGGCGACGTCATGAGCGACCGGACTCCCCAATCCATAGAAAAATTCAATCGGCTGAAGGCCATTCTGCGCGAGATGTTCCAGCTTGACAGAGGGGACCTCGATTTCGGGTTGTACCGGATCATGAACCTGAAAGCGGCGGAAATCGAAGCGTTCCTTGACCACGACCTGTTGCCGCAGGTGAAGACGGCGCTGGCGGGGAATACGACCGACAGGCTGGCCGAATGGGAGAAGGAACTGGCTCAGGCCCATGAACGGGCCCACGACGTTGAAGAACGAATCAGGGAAACCGAGCCGACCCTGCGTCTGCGCGCGTACATCCTGTCCGTCACCCCGCCTGACATGATCGACGACGGTAGCCGTTCATCAAACGATTGGCACGGTGACGGCGTGTATTTCCTGAATCGACCCGATTGCCTGAAACAGGTGATTGCGCACGCATTGGGTTCATAGGCTGTGGATTCATAAGCCGTGCATGTTCATGGCGTGTCCTCCGGCATTCCGCCCTCTTCCGGCATTCCCCTCTTCTCCGCCATGCTCCCCTCCTCTGTCATTCTCCCTTCCTCTGTCATTCTGAGCGAAGCGAAGAATCTGAATTCCCGTTGTCACTGGAATGACGGAAGAGAAATGGCGAACGAATTATCTTCTGGGAGAAGTTTATGTTGCGATCTTGACGAAAAATAGTTACGATCTGGAAATGATTCACACATTTTCTGTATCAAATTACCACTCAATACGCGAGGAAGTTGTTCTCGACCTGCGCATTCCCGGAACGGCTCCCGACTTGCCGCGCTTCCGGCGTAGCGAGGCCAAGCCGGATATTCGGCTCCCTTCCGTCGTAGTGCTCATCGGACCCAACGGGTCGGGCAAGACGACGCTGCTCCGTGCCTTGCTTGCTGCCGCCAACCTTGCCTCATCCGCGCCGCCCTTCGCAAACAATCCAATCAAAACCGTCCTACCATTCTTTTCTACAAAGACCAGAGAAGAACCAACACGTTTTTGCTTGGAAATCGAGGAAGATTGGCCTGAACAGGGTGAAACCCGGCAACTGTTCCGCTATGAGTTGGTCGTGGGACGAAATGACTTCGACTTCCAGGGTCATTCCATGCATTATGAAGCACTGTCATACTTCCCGAAGGGCCGGCCCCGCCGTCTTTTCGAGCGCCGCGGTACACAAGAACCCATATACGGTTCCAGCGAGATCGGACTCAAACCCAAAGATGAACGCCTCAAGGCAGTTCGATCGGACACCTCCGTGCTCGGCACGCTCTCCCTACTCAACGTGCCTCTGGCCAGGCGAATCGCAGGATCAATGGGAACGCTATTTTACTGGAGTAGCATTGAGTATCCCGGAAAATGGTCTATTCCACCCGAAGCAGCAATCCATAATTTCGATAACTATCCCAAGATAAAAGCTTGGTTCAAGGATCACATCCAATCCATTGATCTGGGAATTCAAGACGTAGAGATTCGAGGCAACTTCGAGGGAAAGGAAGTATTCTTCAACCATCATGGACTCAATGTACCAGTTCCTCTGGATTTTGAATCCAGCGGGACGAAACGTCTGTTTCATCTACTACCTCAGCTCTATGTTGGGCTCGACCGCGGGATTCCTATCGTCCTTGACGAGATTGACGGCGACCTGCACGTGGATATCGCCGGCGAAGTGCTGAACTGGTTCCGCTCCCTAAAAACGAATCCCCACGGCGCACAGCTTCTCGTTACCTCTCACAACGTCGGCCTGCTTGACGATCTGGAGAAGGAAGAGGTGTTCATCACGGAGAAGGACGGCAACGGCGCGACCCGCGTACACGGCGCCCAGGACGTGCGCGGCCTTCGCCGTGACGCCCGCCTCTATCCCAAGTATCGAGCGGGGGTGCTCGGCGGTCTCCCGAAGATCGGCTGAGAAGCGATGCCCCACCGCAGACCGCCGGTTAAGCCCAGACGAGTCATCTTCATCGGCGTCGAGGGAAAGAGCGACCGGGCCTTCGCGCGATTTCTGCAACGCTGTTGCGACCAAGCTGGCCTGCACCTGCATTTGGCCATCAAGACAGGACACGGCGGCGACTCTGTAGACGTCGTCAAGGAAACGATTCGCCACTTGACGAGACATTCCGACAAACGGGATATTAGCGCCAAGCTGGTGTTGCTGGACTCGGACCGCATTGAACAAGACCGGCAAGCCGGACGCGATGCCCAGGCCGTGGCGTCCGAATCCGGGTTGGAAATCATTTTTCAGAATCCGAATCTGGAAGGGCTGTTGCTCAGGCTGCACCAAGGACACGAGAATCGGCAAATCGCGGCGGGTGACTCAACGGCGGAACTTTGCAAGGTTTGGCCGGAGTACAGCAAGTCATCGCTGACCGCGGATCAATTGACCGGGCGCTTCGACGTCTCCGACGTGCAGCGGGCGGCCCGGCACGATGACGAGTTGAGAACGCTGCTTGACATGCTCGGTCTGTGAGCCACCGGATTTGAACCATGGGGACTTCTTACGAATTTGACGTGCTCGTGATGGGGGCCGGCTTGGCCGGGATGCGGGCCGCGTTGGCGGCACGTGAAGCCGGGGTGACCGTCGCGATCATCACGAAGGTGCATCCGGTTCGCAGCCATTCCAATGCGGCGCAGGGCGGCATTAACGCGGCACTTACCGACCGTGGGGATCAATGGGAAGAGCACGCCTTCGAGACGATCAAAGGCAGCGATTATCTGGGCGACCAGGACGCCGTGGAAATTCTGGCCCGGGAAGCGGGCGCGGACATCCTCGCCTTGGAACACATGGGGGTCATTTTTAATCGAAACGAGGACGGGCGGTTGGGCACCCGCCGTTTCGGTGGCCAGAAACGGGCACGGACGTTTTTTGTGTCGGATTTTACCGGCCAAGCCATGTTGCACGTACTGTATGAGCAAATTCTGAAAGCCCGCCTGCCGGTGTTCGAGGAATGGTTCGTCACGGCGTTGGTCAAGGACGACGAAGGACGTTGTGCGGGAGTCACGGCGCTTGAATTGCGAACCGGACAATTCGTGTTCATCAAGGCGAAGGCCGTCATCATGGCCGCCGGCGGCGTGGGGCGCGTCTTCGAGCCGAGCACCAATGCCTTAATCTGCACCGGCGACGGGCTTGCCATGGCCTACCGGGCCGGGGCCCCTCTCATGGACATGGAAATGGTGCAGTATCATCCGACGACCCTGAAAGGCAAGGGGTTGCTCCTGAGTGAAGCGGCACGAGGCGAAGGCGCGTATTTGCTGAATAAGAACGGCGAACGCTTCATGGAGAGCTATGCGCCGAACATGATGGAGTTGGCCTCGCGGGACGTGGTATCCCGGGCGGAGCAAACGGAAATCAATGAAGGCCGCGACGTTGACGGGTGCGTGTTGCTGGATTGTCGCCATTTAGGGAAAGACGTGATTCACGATCGTTTGAGCCAGATTTTTGAGGAAGCAAAGTCGTTTGCCAACGTTGATTTAACCAAGGAACCGATTCCGATTTGCCCGGGCATGCACTACATGATGGGCGGGGTGAAGACGGACGTCGATGGACGGTGCTGGGCTCTCGACGGCTCATGGGGTGGAGTCCAGGGACTCTTTGCCGCCGGGGAGGCCGCGTGCGTGAGCTTGCACGGAGGCAATCGGCTGGGAGCCAATTCCTTGTTGGAGACGGTCGTGTTCGGTCGCCGGGCCGGACGTTGTGCCGGAGTCTACGTGAACACTCAACCGCACCCGCGAGTTTCTGAGACCATCGTCAAGCAGGAAGAAGACGCCGTCAAAGCCATCCTGGCCCGACCGCAGACCACTGATACCGCTGCCGCGATTCGTCACGAGATGGGCGTGACTATGAATGAGGGCTTCGGCGTGTTTCGTCATCAAGAAGGGATGACCCTCGCGCAACGGACCGTGGCCGACCTCCGCGACCGATGGAACCGCGTGGCCGTTCAGGACAAGGGACGCATCTTTAACACCGGCCTCGTTCGTGCGATAGAACTGGGCTTTATGCTGGATTGTGCCGAAACCATTGCGCTGGGCGCCCTGACGCGCCAAGAAAGTCGGGGCGCTCATTTTCGAACGGATTACCTCCAACGTGACGACGAACAGTGGTTGCAACACGTTCTGATTTATCATAATCCCGACGGCCCCCCGCGAATCGACTTTCTCCCCGTTCGGATTACTCAATGGGAACCGCAAATTCGGGTGTACTGATGGGCACCACGTTTCGCATTCGCCGCTTTGATCCGGAATCGGCAGCCCCTGCGCCGTATTTCCAGGAGTACGTCATTGACACCGATCCGTCCGATACGATTCTCGACGGGCTTATCAAAATCCGGGAAACCGTTGATGAATCGCTGACCCTGCGATGTTCGTGTCGAGGAGCCATCTGCGGGTCCTGCGGCATGCGGATCAACGGCCACGCCGCCTTGGCGTGCAAAACCAAAGTGGCGGCATCGACCGCCTCAAGCCCCACGGTCCGCGTCGAGCCCATGACCAACATGCCCGTGATTAAAGACCTGGTGACGGACATGACCGGATTCTGGGAAAAAGTCCGTCAGGTGCAGCCTTGGCTCCAGCCGGCGGGCGTGGAACCCGAAGGCGAGTATCTGGCGTCTCCCGAATCCATGAGTCGCCTGACCGGCGTCATGGGGTGCATCATGTGCGGCGCGTGCGTGTCGGACTGTGCGGCGTTGGAAGTAGACTCCCGTTTCGTTGGGCCGGCGGCATTGGCCAAGGCCTATCGGTTTGTGGCTGATCCGCGGGACGGCGCACGTGCCTCGCGTCTTCTGTCCCTGAATGAACCGGGCGGGATGTGGGACTGCACGCGCTGCATGGAATGTCTTGAAGTGTGCCCGAAAGGCGTAGGGGCCATGGACCGCATCATGACGCTTCGCGCCAACGGAATTGACCAGGGCGTGCCGTCCACCCGTGGCTCACGACACGCCGAAGTCTTTGCGGATCTTATTGAGCAAAAAGGACGATTGGATGAGCCGATGTTGGCCGTTCGCACGTTCGGGCTCAGGCACGTCGGGGGTCTGTTGTCCTTTCTTCCCATGACCCTTCGGGCCTTGGTCCGAAGAAAGGTGCCCAAGGCCGGGCCGTTTCATCGACCGATACCCGGCATTGCACGCATTCGCCGATTGTTTCAACGAAGCAAGGAGACGCCATGACCTACGCCTTTTTCCCGGGATGCGTCTCAAAAGGCGGCTGTCCCGAACTGTATCAATCCGTAATGCAGGTCTATCCGCAATTAGGGATTGATCTGGAAGAAATGACCACGGCGGCGTGTACGGGGGCCGGCGTGTTGCAGGAGAAAGACCTGCGCCTGGGCGATCTCTTGAACGCCCATACGTTGGCCCTGGCCGAACGGCAGGGTCTGCCCATCATGACCATTTGCAGCACCTGCCAAGGCGTGATGAGTCAGGCCAATCATCGGCTGAGAACGAATTCGGACTATCTGGCCGAAATCAATCAGGCGTTAGGAGAAGAGGGACTCACCTATCACGGCACCACGACGGTGAAACATTTTGTGTGGATTCTTCTAGAAGACGTGGGGGAGGAAACGATTCGACAATCACTCAAGCGCCCTCTCACCGGGTTGCGCGCGGCCCCGTTTTACGGATGCTACTTACAGCGGCCGAGCGAGGCACTTGGATTTGACGAGCAGCCGTCCCGCGCCGAATCATTGGAAACGGTGATGACCTTGCTCGGAGCGGAAGTCGTGGATTTTCCCGGCAAGAGCCGGTGTTGTGGGTTCCCCCTGTTGACCATCAATCAATCCAACTCCATGCAGATGGTGGCCAATCATACCACCGAGGCCAAAACCCATGGGGCCGACGTGATGGTGACTCCCTGCCCGTTGTGCCACCTGAACCTTGACGGGCTTCAATCCACCGCCGCCGGCCAGACGAACAGGGACATCCATCTGCCGATTTTCCATCTCCCGCAATTCCTCGGGCTCGCCATGGGAATGGCGCCGAAGGCCCTCGGCCTGGACCGCAATCTCGTGTCAACGAGGGCGGTGTTAGAAAAACTCAACGTGGCGTAACCACGCGCAGACGGCTCCCCTCCGTCCTTCCCGCGCACGCGGGAATCCAGCTCCCGGAGAGCACGCCGGGGCCGATCTCAAATTGATCCTTCTCCCGTGCATGCGTGAATTCAGCCCCTCTGTCATTCTGAGCGAAGCGAAGAATCCCTCATCCCCGCGCACACGGGAATACAGCTCCTACGAAATTTCTTTGGAGACCTGACCTGTAGGGGCCGCGTCTCACGCGGCCTGTCCCGCAGACGGCTCCCCTCTGTCATTCCCGCGAAGGCGGGAATCCAGTTCCTACGAAATTTCTTTAGAGACGGTCTTAAAATAGGCCAAGAGGTCACGCACGGAAATAATACCGACGATGTTCCCCTCCTCGGTCACGGCCAAGTGACGAATGCGTTTGGAGGCCATGAAATCTCTGGCATAGTGGGGCGACAGCTTCTTCTCCACGCTCAGAATGGGGCTGGACATCACCTGAGCGACGGAAATCCCACGCACGTCATCGTATTCAGCCACGGCCCGGACAACGTCCGTCTCCGTAATAATTCCGCAAAAGTCCTCCCCTCTTTTCACCAATAACGATCCGATGCGTTCGGCCTGCATGTGTCCGGCAGCCTGTTTCAGCGTGACATCCTCCGTAATGACGCTCAGGTCGCGGTTCATCAATTGTCCGACGGTCGCCATATCGTTCCTCTCCTTTTTCTGAGGCAAGAGGTGGTCGGGAATCAAGTGGACGTATTCTAGGAGGAACAGCACCGACATGCAAGAAAGCGAGATTCTACCCGCAACCTGAACCCACTCCCGAAATAGTGGTGAGTGGCTAGGCCGTGTTGATGAATTCGAGAGACAGGTTCTCCACCGATACTCTTTTTCAGAGCACGCTCAGGGCGTTCCGTCTCCTCATCTCGGATGCCGTCTGGGCCGAAGTCGAACCGGGTCTGCGTGCCCTCACCCACGCCGCCGGGAGCCCCCGGGCCTCAGCGGGGGGCGCTGGGGAGTGAGGCGGTCAGTCGTCACCCCGGGCTAGAACGACCAGGTGAGGCCGAGGTAGCCCAGGGCCCGCCAGGCGTCTTCCGTGGTCAGGGCCCCGTCGAAGCTGCCGACCAGGGTCATGGCCTCCGCCACCGGCACCGTCATCCCGAGCCCTGCGGTCCCGGTGATGACCCCGGCGTCGCCGCCGGCGTCATAGCTGACCATCTTGCCGCTGTCCACTACCCCGATCTCCGATCCCGCCAGCAGATAGCGGCCTTCCACCCCCACGCGCGGAGTGATCCGTCCTCCGTCGGCCAACGCGAACGGGATGCCCACTTCGGCTCGCGCTTCCACCAGGTGCAGCGTTCGCTCTGCGAACTGCATGTCCCACCCCGTCATCTGCCCGCGCTCCTGGAAGCCCTCGGTGAACATCCCGGCATACCGCACCCGCACCCGGGGCCGTGCCTCCAGCGTGTCCGTCAAGGTCAGGGTGGCGGCCATCCCCACCTCCGGCGAGAAGAAGACCGACGAATAGTTCCCCTCTGGGGTATCGACGCCAGGGATGGTGCGGGTGGAATCGTGGGTCAGGCTCCCGACCAGCAGCCGGGCGTCATAGAGGACGTCGCCGAGCGCCCGCGACGCGGCAAGCCCGAAGAAGAGCGTCTGCATGTCCACGTCCGTGGTCTGGTTCCCCTGGTACTTGCCCCCGGCAAGCTGCCCCACCGACCCCCCGATGAAGCCGCCCACGCGCACGTCCTTGGCCCCCCAACTCATTCCGAGCATGCCCCCGCCGAAGTAGTGGGTGGCGTTCGCCACGTCGCCCCTGCCGTTCTGATCCCGCGCCCCCCCGAACGGCGCGGCCCAGACGACCCGCCCGCCCGCCGGGTCCCCGCGTCTCAGGACGGTCTCCGTGTCCATGACCGCCCCGTGAATGCTTCCCGTCAGGTCGGACAGCATGTCGTCGGTCAGCGCAAAGGTTGTGGTATCCGGTTTCCCACACACTTTTCTCGTACAGATCATATCAGGCTCCTCGTCGTCCCGCTGCCGCTGCCGCCCTAGGATGTTGAGCGAATCCGGCTCTACCCCACCACCGCTCTCATTAGCGTACTCAAAGACGTTGGCCATGCGATCGGCGTCGTCCAAATTCCTCGGGTCTATGGGGTCCGCGCCGCTCAAGCCGGAGATTTTCCCGACCCATCTCGCGCCCCGCAGAAACGTCAGACTGTCTAGGGCGTCCTTTCCCCCCACGAATCTAAAGGCTTCGCCCGCCGGTCCGTCCGTGCTGCGAATCGTGCCGCCAGCGGTCACCGTGCTGCCCGGCCCGACGCGTATCCCTGTCTTGCCATGAATCGTGCCGCGGTTCACAAACTCAGCCTTGCCGTCGATCCGGACGCCGTGGTCGCCGGGGGCCTCGGTGTTGCCGACCGTGCCACCTGGACCGACCGTCACCGTGCCGCTGTTCTCAATGATGATGCTGCGCCCGACGGTGCCGTCGACCGTCACCGTGCTGCCGTCCAGATGGACGGTGCCCGTGACCGTGCCGGTGGCCGGCACGGTCACCATGTGTTCGCCGCCACCTGATCCTACAACGTCGCCATCGACCCACCCGGAGATATCCGCCGTCAAATTGCCATCCCCCAAGCCGCGGATGTCGCCCCCGACCGTGGCGCCGGCGGCGATCATCACTGACAGGTGTCCGGCGTTGGAGCCGTCGGAGCGGATCGCTTCGCCCTCAACGCCGGTGAGTTGCCCGTCCTGGGCCACCGTGACCGTGGCGCCGTCGGTATAAAGGAGCCGTCCGATGGTGCCCGCCACGGTGGTGAACGCGCTCGTGGGATTGTGGACCGTGCCGGTGATGACGCTCCCCGCCGGCGCCGTCAGCGTCAACGTGCCGGTGCCCGAGGCTTGAATGTCGCCCTCGACCCGCCCGGTCTCGGTGAGCGCCGCGGTCACGTTGCCGTTGCCGCCCGAGGTTTGAATGGCGCCCTTGACCGTCCCGGCGACGTCCGCGTCCAGGTTGCCGCCGCCGTCCGCGAGGAGGGCGCCCCCGACCGTGCCGGCGACGTCCACATCCAGGTTGCCGCCGCCGTTCGCGTGGATGGCGCCTCCGGCCGTCCTGCCGTCGGCGATCACCACCGACAGGTCTCCGGCATCGGAGCGGATGGCTTCTGCTTCGCCGGTCACGCCGGTGATGGCGCCCGTTGAGGCCACCGTCACCGCGCCGCCGTTGGTGTAGAGGAGCCGGCCGATGGTGCCATCCACCGTGTTGAACGCGCTCGTGAGATCGTGAACCGTGCCGGTGATGACGCTTCCCGCCGCCGCCGTCAGCGTCACGGTGCCGGTGCCCGAGGCTTGAATGTCGCCCTCGACCCGTCCGGTCCCGGTGATCGCCGCGGTCACGTCACCGTTGCCGCCCGAGGTTTGAATGTGGCCCTTGACCGTGCCGGAGACGTCCGCATCCAGGTTGCCGCCGCCGTCAGCGAGGAGGGCGCCGCTGACCGTCCCGGCGACGTCCACGTCCAAATCGCCGCCGCCGTTCGCGCGGATGGCGCCCCCGACCGTCCTGCCGTCGGCGATCACCACCGACAGGGCGCCGGCATCAGAGCGGATGGCTTCTGTTTCGCCCCTCACGCCGGTGATGGCGCCCGTTGAGGCGACCGTGACCGCGCCGCCGTTGGTGTAGAGGAGCCGTCCGATACTGCCATCCACCGTGTTGAACGCGCTCGTGAGATCGTGAACCGTGCCGGTGATGACGCTTCCCGCCGCCGCCGTCAGCGTCACGGTGCCGGTGCCCGAGGCTTGAATGTCGCCCTCGACCCGTCCGGTCCCGGTGAGAGCCGCAGTCACGTTGCCGTTGCCGGTGCCCGAGGTTTGAATGTGGCCCTTGACCGTGCCGGAGACGTCCGCATCCAGGTTGCCGCCGCCGTCCGCGAGGAGGGCGCCCCCGACCGTCCCGGAGATGTCCGCGTCCAGGTTGCCGCCGCCGTTCGCGTGGATGGCGCCCCCGACCGTGGTGCCGCCGGCGATCGTCACATCCAAGGCCCCGGCGCTGCTCTGAATGGCGGTTTGGCCGCTCACGCCGGTGATGGCACCCGTTGAAGCCACCGACACCGTGCCCCCGTTGGTATAAAGGAGCCGCCCGATGCTGCCCGCGACCGACAGTGAGCCCGTGGGGTCGTGAACCGTGCCGGTGATGACGCTTCCCGCCGCCGACGTCAGCGTCAACGTGCCGGTGGCTTGGATGTCGCCCTCGACCCGTCCGGTCCCGGTGAGCGCCGCAGTCACGTTGCCGGTGCCGGTGCCTGAGGTTTTAATGTCGCCCTTGACCGTGCCGGAGACGTCCGCATCCAGGTTGCCGCCGCCGTCAGCGAGGAGGGCGCCGCTGACCGTGCCGGCGACGTCCACGTTCAGATTGCCGCCGCCGTTCGCGCGGATGGCGCCCCCGACCGTCCTGCCGCTGGCGATCACCACCGACAGGGCGCCGGCATCGGAGCGGATGGCTTCTGTCTGGCCGCTCACGCCGGTGATGGCGCCCGTTGAGGCCACCGTCACCGCGCCGCCGTTGGTGTAGAGGAGCCGTCCGATACTGCCCGCGACCGTGTTAAACGCGCTCGTGGGATTGTGAACCGTGCCGGTGATGACGCTTCCCGCCGCTGCCGTCAGCGTCAACGTGCCGGTGCCCGAGGCTTGAATGTCGCCCTCGACCCGCCCGGTCCCGGTGAGCGCCGCGGTCACGGCACCGTTGCCGGTGCCCGAGGTTTTAATGTCGCCCTTGACCGTCCCGGAGACGTCCGCGTCCAGGGCGCCGCCGCCGTCCGCGAGGAGGGCGCCGCTGACCGTCCCGGCGACGTCCGCGTCCAGGTTGCCGCCGCCGTTCGCGTGGATGGCGCCCCCGACCGTGGTGCTGCCGGCGATCGTCACATCCAAGGCCCCTGCGTTGCTCTGAATGGCCGTGGTTTGGCCGGCCACGCCGGTGATGGCGCCGCCCGAGGCCACCGACACCGTGCCCCCGTTGGTATAAAGGAGTCGCCCGATGCTGCCCGCGACCGACAGCGAGCCCGTGGGGTCGTGAACCGTGCCGGAGACCCGGCTGCCGGCTTGTGACGTGAACGTCAACGCGCCGCCGCCCGTCGCCTGGATGTCGCCATTCACCGTCCCGGCGATATCCGCACTCAGGGCACCGCCGCCGCCGGCAAGGACGTTGCCCGTGACCGTGCCGCCGCTGTCGACCCTCACAGCCAAGGCTCCGGCGCTGCTCCGAATGGCCTCGCCGCTTACGCCGGTGAGGGCGCCCGTTGAGGCGACCGTCATCGTGCCGCCGTTGGTGTAGAGGAGCCGCCCGATGCTGCCCGACACCGTGTTAAACGTGCTCGCGGGGTTGTACACCGTGCCGGTGATGACGCTGCCCGCCGCTGCCGTCAGCGTCAAGGCGCCCGCCGCGCGGATGTCGCCCTCGACCCGCCCCCCTGCGTTGATATTCGCCGTCAAATCGCCGCCGCCCGAGGTGGTAATGGCGGTGCCCGAGGTCGCGAGGACGACTCCGTGCTCCTCGACCGTCACCGTCCCGCCGCCGACCAGGTGGACGCCCGCGCCGGTGCCGCCCTCGACCCTGCCGGCCACGGTGACTTCCTGATTCTTCGTGCCCGTCATCGTCGTCCCGCTGCCCGAGACGAGAATCCCGTTGACGCCGCCGCTGACGGTCGCGCCCGCGGCGATGGTGACGTCGATGCCGCCGTTGTTGTCGTTGACCGTCGCGTAGTAGGCGCGGATGCCGTCGCCGTGCGAGTCGATGGAGCCGCCGGTCATGCTGACGCGGATGTCGTCCAGGTTGTAGCGGTCCAGCAACGCCCTCACCGCGGTCTTGTAGGCGTTGGAGAAGGCCGCGGCCGTGTCGTCAAGCGCGGTGGTGAGGGCCGTGCTGTCACCCGCCGCCACTGCCCGCAACACCGCCTTCTCCTTGTCCGAGAGGCCCTGCGCCAGGATGTTCCGCAACAGGGTTCGGGTGGCCCCGTTGTTCGTCCGGAGATACGTCCGGATCTGGGCGTCGGTCAGATCGGACACGGCGGTCGTGGCGGTGGTGCCGATGGCGGTGAGGACTGCCGATGCGACGTCGAGGTCCATGTTCGCCAGCGCCGCCTTGAACTGCGCGATGTAGGCGTTGCTGGCGGTGGCGGTCGCCGGCACGGCCGTCGTCGTCGTGCCGCCGGAGATAATCAGACCTCCGGCTCCGGCACTAATTTCGCCCGGGTCGTCGCCCTTGGCCACCTGCGCCACCACGTCGCGCCAGGACAGGGCATGCGCCTCAATGCCCGCGGCCGAGCCCCAGCGGACGGACCCCGCTACGGCCTTCACGGCCTCCGCCTCCTGATCGAAGGTGAGCACTTGCGCGGCGCTCGCCGCGGCGAAGCGGCCGTTGTCGGTCGTCGCCGTCCCACGCGTGATGCTGCCGCCCGTCCAGTCAATGTCAATCGCGGGATCGTGATCCCCGCCGTCCATGCTGCGCGTGCCGCCCGTCGTGAGGGAGCGCGTGACCTCGGCGTAGACGCCCGTGCGGCCCTGAATCGTCCCCCCCGACTGGTCGACGTCGATCCGCGCCGCCTTGCCGCCGATGTAGATGCCGTGGGCCTTCCCCGTGACGCTGCCGCTGTTCGTGACCTCAACGTCGCCCTCGACGGTCCGCTCAATGCGGATGCCGTCCCCCTCCCTCGACAGGACGGTGCCGGTGTTCGTGAGATCGACGACCTCGTCCGCCGTGGCCAGATAGACGTAGAGGGCGTGGTTCTTCGAGTCCAGGGCGCCGCTGTTGTCAACCGTGATCGTGCCGCCGTTGGCGGTGTAGGTTCTTCCCTCGCCGAAGGTGACGCCTTCCGCCAGATAGATGGCGTGCCCCATGTGCTGCGCCGCGTCGCCCGTCACCGTGATGGCGCCGCTGTTGGTGAGCTCGACGTTGCCGCCGGAGAGCTTCGTGAGCCGGATGCCGAAGTCGGTCGCCGTGATGGCGCCGGAGTTCGTGAGCGTGATGGCCTGGGCGCTCTGGTTGTCCCAGTACTTGTAGTTGAACTGGATGCCCTGCTTGGCCGTCTGCCCCGTCGCCGCGCCGATGTCGCCGCTGTTGTCGAGGCTCATGGCGCCGGCGCCCCAGTAGTTCATCAGGATGCCGGTGTAGGCGCCGCCCAGCGTGATGTCGCCGTCGTTGTCGACGGTCAACGAGCCGGTAAACTGGGTTCCCCCATGCAGGAGGTAGATGCCGTGCGGCCGGTCCACGTAGCTGCCGGTGGCGCCGGCGTTGTTCACGCCCGAGAAGATGGCGCCGGTGTTGGTGATGGTGGTCGCATCGTTGGTGCCCCCTTGCCTCCGCTCGACCCGGATGCCCTGCCGGGCGGCATAGATGGTCGCCGCGCTGGTGAGGGTGAGGCCGGCGTTGCCCCGGCCCTGGGTGGACCTCTCGGGTTCCGGGCGGAGGAAGATGCCGTGCTGCTTCATCGGCGTGGCCGAGTTGCCGATGGTCACACCGGCTCTCACATTGACCGTTGTACTCGAACCGACATCGTTGTCGTCCCGAAGCACATAGATGCCGTGGTTCCGGTCGGAGCCGGTGTGCGTGTTCGTCCCCTGGACGAATCTGACGACGTGGGCGACCCCGTTCGTATCGCCCCCGAAGTTGAACGTGATGCCTGCATTTCCGGTGGCCTCCGTGCCGAAGGCGACCCCCCGGGCGCCGGCCGTGATCGTGATCGGCCCGGAACTGTGGCCCAGGAGGTTGAACGTCTGGGGTACGCCGTGGCCGATTTTGCTGCCGTCACCCGCGATGCCGTAGACGATGCCGTCGGTATAATCCCGATTCTGGCAGTTCATGATGACGTCGTTCGGGTTCCCGCATAGATGGGCTTGCGCCCGCACCTCCCCCGGCGCCAGCAGCAGGGCCGCCGCCAGCACCGCCGCCGCCAGCACCGCCGCGCCCAGCGCGCCGGGAATGAACGGTCCCGCGCCCGCCGCCTTCGTTCGAGGGGCCGGGCCGGTGGAGAAGGAGGCGCGCCCCGAGCGGCCGGCGGGGCCGGGCTTCCCACTTGCCGTTTCCAGCGGTCGGGCCTTCATTTCTGACCCCCCCCCCCCCCCCCCAGATGCGTGGGGGCGAAACAGCAGGATGCGTGGCTTCTCTTTCTGTCCGTCACTGTACCCATACCGGCCTCCTTCTTCATAGAAATGGGACGTGCTGTTCTTGAGCCGTTCGGGTGAGGACGTCCCACCCGCGGCCCGGCCCGCCGTAACGGTGGAGGGCTATTTTACTCATCGCGGCAGGCGTTATCAAGCCTCAGGAAACCCCAGGCCGTGGTGACGACCGACCGCAGCCGCATCCATGGCACGTGGGCGGTCACGCAGACCCGGTTCGCCTTCGGCCCGGACGGCATCCGAGATGAGGAGACGCCACGTCCTGATCGTGCTCCGAAAAAGAGTATCGGCGGAGAACCTCTCTCTCGAATTCGTCAACACAGTCTCGTGGTTAGGGCCCAGTGATGAGTGACGAGCCGATCATCCCAACCATCATCCTGTCATTCCCGACGTCTTCTATCGGGAATCCGGCAATCGGAAATCATGAGTAACCGATTCGTGCTTTATTGATGATACCATCATCAAATTGATACGACACCGGTAAGTTGCTAGGGGCAGTGGGATGCTAAGCTGCCACTTGACCGACGCACTGAAAGCCGCTGCCGCACACTACCCGGTTGTCACGCTCACGGGTCCCCGGCAATCGGGCAAGACCACACTGGTTCGGGCACTCTTTGGTGATTATCTTTACCTCTCGCTTGAGGCACCGGACGTGCGAGCCCGGGCAATCGAAGATCCGCGGAGTTTTCTCACGCAAGAAGACCGTCTGATTTTGGACGAAATCCAGCGCGTCCCCGAGTTGCTCTCCTACGTTCAGGATCTCGTTGATACAGACAGCCGGCCCGGGCGTTTCATTCTGACCGGTTCGCAGAACCTTCTCCTGATGGAATCGGTGTCCCAGACGCTTGCGGGCCGCACGGCGTTTCTCCGGTTGTATCCGCTGTCGCTCTCAGAGTTAGACGGAAGGCCTCCGCTTGATCCCCTGCACCTTGACCGCCCCGGCGTGAGAAAGAGGCGTCCCAAGGGCCGGCGGCCGCGCAAGGGGCTTTGGGACACGCTTCTCGACGGGTTCTATCCACGCATTCACGACCGGGGCATCCCGGCCGGGGAATGGTTGGCGGACTACGTTCGCGCTTACGTTGACCGTGACCTCCGCGAAGTCATGCAGGTCGCCGATCAACGAAGCTTCGAGCGGTTCGTGCGGCTGGCCGCCGCGCACACGGCCCAGGAACTCAACCTGAGCACGCTGGCCGGCGACGTCGGGATCACGCAGCAAACCGCGAAGCGTTGGCTGACGGCTCTCGAAATCGGTTTTCTGGTCACGACGCTCCCACCCCATCATGCAAACTACCGCAAGCGCACACGCAAGCGACCGCGTCTCCACTTCCTGGATACCGGGCTCATCTGCTATCTGCTCGATATTCGAGACGCCGGAACGTTGGAGCGCCACCCGCTACGCGGTGCCGTGTTCGAATCGTTCGTCGTCTCGGAGTTGGTCAAGGGTTTTGCCGCACGGCGCTGCGACCCGCCCTTGTACTTCTGGAGAGATGCAAGCGGCCACGAAATCGACATCCTGATCGACACCGGCAAGCGGATCATCCCGGTGGAAGTCAAGTCGGGACAGACCATTGCCGGCGACGCCGTTGATCCCCTCGCCTGGTGGACGTCCATTCCCTCCAATCCAAACCACAGCGGCGTCCTGGTCCACGGCGGAACCGAGACGTTCGACTTCAAAGGCTTCCGCGTCCTGCCCTGGTTTTTGGAGTGAGAACGTCAGTCGCAAGCCTTGACAAAAGTTCTGCGCGGTTCTGAAGGAATCTTTGCACTCAATCGATCCTAAAAGCCGGTCGTCTACGACTACCAAGACATCCCAATTTTTGGTCGGTCTGAATTTCCTTTTTTGTCTCCGTTTTCACTTCGGCGGAAGAGAACAAACCCATGGCGTGGCGAATCCGTTTTTCCGCGATTTCGCAATAATGCGGATCAATTTCTACGCCAATGGAGTGTCGTCCCCATTTTGCCGCGGCAACCGTGGTCGTGCCCGTTCCCATGAACGGATCCAACACCACGTCGCCTACGAAGGAAAACATCCGAACCAGACGTTCGACGAGTTCCTCGGGGTACGGTGCGGGGTGCAGGCGGGTTGATGCGCCGGTGATACCGGACCAAATGGGCTGAAACCATTGTTTATGGTGTTCATCCGAGATGACGGACAGCACTCGCGTGGCCAGTGCAGGGTTCCGGTATCCACCCGGTTTGCGTTGCATCAGGACGAACTCAACGTCGTTCTTTATCACGGCATTGGGTTCATACGGTTTCCCCAAGAAGCCCGCACCATTGCCGGAGGCCTCAAACGCGGCATGAATTGTTGTATCTTCGAGAAACGTCAGTTCGCGGGCATCTCCCCGGACGAGGCGGTGCGTCGTCGGGATTTGCCGGACTGCCGTTTCTGTTTGCCTAAAGCTATTTTGGCCGCGTGAGACGCGGCCCTACCTTCGGCGGGCTCCGTGGATAGGGGAGACCGTTGCGGTGACTCCAACGCCATGAGACTCAGAAACGCAGGTGCATCTTCGCCGCGACGCCGACTTCCGAGTCGGCCGCCGCGGCGTGCTCGGGCTTGCTGCGCAGATACCCGCCCACTGTCACCGACGCCCCCCCCGACGCGCTGGCCTCGTACACCAACTGCAATCGGCGTTCCCGTCCCCGTGGCGTCACATCTACGGCATGGCGCGTGTAGCGGACCACTCCATCGGCAATCTCCCGGCTGGGCACGTTCACGTAGACCGTCGCCCCGCGCGCCCGAAACGGCGCCGCCGCGGTCAGGATCAGGCGATCCGACGCAAACCAGAATCCCCGCAGTTCGGCGCCGACCATGACCGAGCCCGTCCGCACCCCGCTCCACCCTGATACCAGCGAGCCGGCCGGGCCCGATCCACCCCGGGTCGTCCCGCGGCTGAGACTTCCAAACACGCTCAGATGCTCCCACGCGCGGCTTTCCACACTGATGTCGAAAAACTCCGTCCCTGCCCCGAGGCCCCGGAACGCGCCTTGGCCCCGGATGCCCAGAACCGAGCCGCTCTCCCAAAGCCCCCCGTAGCGCATCCCGACGGTCCAGCCCGTCCCCAGCCGCCGAGTCAGCCCGACCGAGGCCAGCCGGGCCCGCGTCGAGCCGAAATAATTCGTCCCGTCCTTCCCGACAAGGTCGATCACCGTCTCTTCATCCACCTGCCAGTCCATGCTCAGGCTCGGCCCCCGGCCGGTGAACGCCACAAACGGACTGACCGCCAGCCCGTCCTGAAAGAGGGCCAGGCTCGTCCGCTTCGTGATGAAATGGTTCGACGCCCCGACCGACCCGAATCCCTGGCCGAGCGCAAGCCGCACAGCCGGCAGCGGCCGAACGTGCAGCCGATAGTCCCGCACCACGCCCGCATCCTGGGCCGGCCGGGTCCGCAGAAACGCCGCGTTGTCCGGCGCGAACTCGACCGCCGCCTTTTGGCCCACCGGCACCATCCACACCGCCTCGCCGAACGACGACAGAAATCCGCGCATCGCGCTCTCCGAAGCCGGCGACTTCGAGACCCGGAAGGCATCGTTCAGATCGTGCAAGAACGGGAACATCTGTTCGTCGTACACGATCGCGTCGGCCAGGCCCGCGTGCGTCGGCGCGTGGAAGCCCGGCGGCAGGTCGATGTAACTGTGATGGACCGGGACCATGCCCGCACCGGGCAACGCCAGGCTGGTGAAGCCGACCGGGTTCATCGCCGCCCCGAGATCGAGGATGCCGTGGCCGCATTTGGCGGAGACGCCGGTGGTCGCATCGTAGGCGCAGTTCGTCGGGTCGATCTGCCGCGCCGTCGTCAGCAACCGGTCGACGATCTGGCTCGCGGTCTTGTTGGGGAACGCCGCCCACACCACCGCCGCCGCGCCGGCCGTGTAGGGGGCGGAATACGACGTGCCGGACACCGTCGTGTAGCCGCGACCCGTGGAGTCGGGGCGGCCGTCCGTGGTGTAAATGTCGTTTCCCGGCGCCATCAGGCAATACTGCTTGACCGATCCGCACTGGTTGGTCCCACTATCCCAGCCCGTGCCGGTTTCGTTCAGGGCGGTAACCGCGATGGCGAACCCGGCGATGCCCTCCTCCGCGAACGCCCTGGCCGGGTAGCCCCGCGGCTCCGAACCGACGGAGTTTCCCGTGCTTGCGACGACGATCCGGCCCCGCCCGGCCGCCAGCCGCAGCGCCGCCGTGGCGCGGCTTGCGATCGCGCCGCTCAAGCGTTCGGGCGGGTAGCCCAGGGACATGACCGCAATGTGGGCGCTGCCCGCCGGGTTGGCCGTGTAGGTATCGCGGTTCCCGGGATAGCTGTAAGTCCCCGTCAGCCCCGCCACCGACGCGAAGGCGGGCTCGATGGCCCGCCCGGAGCCACCCGGCGCCATGTTCACGACGTTCGCGTTGTAGGCGACGCCGTGCATGCCCTGGCCGTTGCGCCGGGCGGCCACGACCCCGGCGACCCGCGTGCCGTGATGGCCGATGATCCTGGCGACGCCGGTCTCGACCCTGATCGCTCCCGGCAGGTCGGGATGATCGGTGACGATCGTGCCGTCTATGACGGCGACGGTGATCCCGCCCCCGCCCGGATTGCCCATGGTGCGCGCCGCGTAGCCCGTGCTGGCGTTGATCAGCGGCAGCCCGACGGAGTCGGTGTACTCCGTGGTCTCCCAGGAACTCGCGGTGCGCGGGTTGGTCGGCTCCAAGGTTTCCCCGGAACCGGGCTTCCGAACCGTGCCGCGGGCCACTAACGTCATACGCATGATCTCCGGCGAAGCCAGCCCGTCCCTGGAACGCCCGATCGGGATCACACGAACCGTATACTGCGTGCTGTCCATCAGACCGGAGATCGTGGAGGTCGTGCCGGTCAAGATTTCCTGCCGGCTCGCGCTCCAGGTCTCCATACCCGACTTCCACTGCACCTTGTAGCCGGTCGCGCTGGGCACTAGCGTCCACGTTACCCTCAGACTGTTTGCCCCGACCACCACCACTTCCACGGTATCCGGCGGTGACAGGGGTGGCGGTGGCGGCGGCGGTGGGCTCGGTGGTGGCGGTGGGCTCGGCGGTGGCGGCGGGTTCGGTGATGCCGGTGGGCTCGGTGATGCCGGTGGGCTCGGCGGTGGCGGTGGGTTCGGCGGCAGGTTTCCACCGCCGCCGCCGCAAGCGGATACAGCAACGGCCAACGACACAGTCACCACGACCCTGACTGACAAGACTCTGACAACTTTGAGCACGGTTGCTTCCCTCTGCTCCTCACTCAACGCCTTGGACGAAACGTCTGAGATTTTTAGAAAAGATTTCTCTTCTTTGTCAACGCTGCCGTCTCACCTCCGTCCGACCCGGGACAACTTGCAAGGTTTCACGTCGTCCGTTAGCCTTGAGGGATACATCGGTTCAGCTCAACGCTCTTTTTTCACCCTTTCCCCAAACACGTTTGGATTCAGGAGAACAACCGTATGACCCCATCAGTGATGAATATGGACCACGTGGTCGTTCACATGCAGGAACCGTTGACGACGTACCTTGATCGGGTGCAGACGCTCGCCGGGGCGAATTGTCTGGCCATTATCGGGTTTGGGACCATTGCCACGTCCGAGTTTGATCCGGCGAAGCACATTGCCCGCAGCGTCATCGTTCTGGACAAGATTGATTTAGCCACGTTGCGCGAGTTGGCCAAGGATGGGGCCAAACTCGGGAAAGCCAGAATTGCCGCGCCGCTGATTATGACGCCCGTCTACATCAATGGATCATTGGATGCCTTTCCGCTGGAGTTGTTGGAGATCCAACAATGCCACGTGTGTTTCGTGGGAACCGATTATTTTACGGATCTCGCGTTTGAGGAGCGTCACCTTCGCCTCCAATGTGAGCGTGAGTTAAAAACCATCCTCATCGGGATGCGTCAAGGACTGCTGGCCGCGGCCGGGCGGGAAAAACTCTTCGATGCCATGGAAAGCGACGTTGCCGAACGGTTGCTCCGCACCCTCCGCGGCTTGCTGTGGCTTCACGGCCAATACGAGTACGTGTCGTCGATGGACGTGGTCAGTCGGATTGAGCAAGAGACCGACCGGTCTCTTGTCGGCATTCGTCAGGCGCTGCAAAAACACCGACGGCATGACTGGGATGATTTTACCCGGCTCTATGACGACGTTGACGGCCTCAAGACCTTGGCGGATCGCTGGTAACCATCTCATGCGTCTCATTCACGCTCTCATCATCCTTGTCCTGCTGGTCCTGCCGACCGTGAGCGCGGGGGACGTCTCCGTTCCCGACCCGGGACGGTACGTGGTGGATCAAGCAGGGATTATTGAAGCAGGGATGGAGCAACAACTTGAGGGCTGGCTTCGAGAACTGGAACAACGGACGACGGCTCAGATCAAAGTCTTAACCGTGCAATCCACGGAAGGCGAGGACTTTTTTGGATTTGTCCATCGTCACGCCGAAACGTGGAAGCTTGGCCAACGGGGGCAAGACAACGGCGCCTTGATCGCATTGGCCCTCAACGAACGACAGGTCCGTATTCACACGGGGTATGGATTGGAAGGGGTCTTGCCCGATTCCTGGGCGGGGTCGGCTTCCCGAGCCGTGGCCGCACAGTTTTTCAAAGCAGGGAAGTATTCCGAAGGTCTTTTCCGATTGGCGGTCATGACGGCCAATCGCGTGGCGGATGCTCAACGGGTGAAACTCACGGGTATTCCTCAACATCGGTATCGGCCGAGTCGAGGCGGCGGCGCGTCCCTTCTGGGGTCGTTGTTGATCCCGATCTTTTTTCTCCTCATGATGTTTTCAACCATGCGACGACGGCAACGGTATTATTCTTCGTGGGGGGGCGGGGGAGTCGTCGGCGGCATGTTGGTGGGAAGTGCCTTGGGTGGATTGGCCGGCGGACGGAGTCCCTGGGGTGTCTCGACCGGTGGATTTGGCGGAGGGTTCGGCGGGGGATTCGGTGGATCGTTCGGCGGGGGCGGCGGCTTTGGCGGCGGTGGGGGCGGAGCAGGTTGGTAGTCCGGCTTTCCATGACGAACACCGGCGGCCGATTTCAGGAATATTCCGTGTGTGTTGTGGCCGAACCCTAAATTCGTCTCAACAGGTAAGGGAGGAACAGGCATGAGCGCGGGACGCATACTCCTCATGATCTTCGGGGGCTTGATCGTCTTGATCCTGATGGCCGGCGGCTGCGTCTATTCCGGCTATAACCGGGCCATCGAGATGGATGAAGCGGTGAAGAGTCAATGGGCACAGGTGGAAAATCAATTGCAACGGCGGTTTGAGTTAATCCCTAATCTGGTCAACACGGTCAAGGGCGTCGCCGGCCAGGAAGAAAAAATCTATCTCGGCGTCGCGGAGGCGCGTAAAGCCTATTTTCAAGCGAACTCCGTCAATGCGAAGGCTCGGGCCGCGAGTGGGTTTGAGTCGGCATTGTCCCGACTTCTGGTCTTGCGGGAGTCGTATCCGGCACTCAAATCCAATCAATCCTTTTTGAAACTTCAAGACCAATTGGAGGGGACCGAAAATCGTCTGGCGGTCGAACGAAAACGTTACAACGACAACGTCCGCGGCCTGAATACCTTTATCCGTAAACTGTTAGGGAGATTCTACGCCGGACTGGCGGGAGTAGAGCAAGCCGAATACTTCGAGATTACGGAAGAGGCCCGAGCAACTCCGAAAGTGGAATTCTAACCCCGTCGTCGGTTGCCCAAGGCTGGATGGGGAAGGTCTGCGGACACCCCTGAGAGATGAAACAGGCAACGCCTGACAGGATCTCTGTCATGCCCGACGGTTCCCCGATAACAACCGTCGGGGACAAGCGTTATCGGGCATCCACTCAGAGCCGGACCCGCAACCTCTCTCTGTCATGCCCGACGGTTCCCCGATAACAAACGTCGGGGACAAGCGTTATCGGGCATCCAGAGTCTTTTCTCTTCCTGCCCACACGCCCCTGGATTCCCGCAGAAGATGGATTCCCGCTTAAAACTTGCGGGAATGACAGGAAGGGGGACTTGCGGGCAGGACGGAAGGGACGGCGGGCAGGACAGGAAGGAGGCGGCGGCAGGACGGAAGGCGTGGCTTTCCGCGGGCGCGGGGATGGCAGACGCTTCGTTGCTCAAGACTCAATGGGTGAAGACGGGTTTCGCGGGCAGTCTACGGCATGATATCCAGTTCGCCCAACACTTCTTCCAAGTGACGGTCCACCTTGACCTTTTGGAAAATATCATCGATTTTGCCTTGCTCATCAATGATGAACGTCGTGCGTTCGATGCCCATGAACTTCCGGCCGTAGAGGGATTTTTCTTTCCACACGCCATACGCCTGTAAGACGGTTTTCCGCTCATCACTCAGCAAAGGAAAATTGAGATTGAACTTTTTCGCAAACTTCTTGTGAGAGTCCACGGAATCGCCGCTGACCCCCAGCACGACCGCGCCGCTCTCCCGGATTTCATCCATGCCGTCCCGAAAGGCGCACGATTCTTTGGTGCATCCCGGCGTATCATCCTTGGGATAGAAATACAGCACGACTTTCTTCCCTTTGAATTGAGAGAGACTCACCACGTTGCCATCCTGATTCGGCAAGGAAAACGCCGGCGCTTTTTGCCCAGCCTTTAACTGCACCGTTGAAGGTCCGGGCACGGCCTTGGTGACTTTTGTCTTTTTGGACTTGCTCGTGCTTGGCACGGCGGTTTTTTTTGTCGGGGTCCTTTTTGTTGCCCCGGATGTCGTTGCTTTTTTCGTTGCTTTGGTTTTTCGGACCATTACTCCCCCCTTTCCTGGATCTTTGTGAAAATTGTCATTCTCCCCTCACTCTTCCTTCCCCCCGATTGAAACCGTCGGGGGCAGGTCTGGGGGCAGGCATTCCTACAGGTTCTCCCATCTGTCATTCCCGCAAGTTTTAAGCGGGAATCCAGAGGGCTATTGCAAAGCCAAGCCACGGGAGCGAGCAGCCAACATGTTTTGTCTTTCCAAACCCGAGGTGAAAATTTTATGCTGGACCGTGGCTGAAAGAAAGGCTCGGCTTTTTTAAGGTTAGACAAAATGTATCTCGTTGTCGATGAAAATATTCCGTTTGCCCGCGAAGCGTTTTCGCATCTGGGTTCGGTCACGGTGCTTCCTGCGCACGAGATGACCCGGGCCACGCTCCGGAACACCCAGGCGCTGATTACTCGATCGAATAGACACGTCAACGTGGACCTGTTGACCGACACCGACGTGCAATTTGTGGGAACGGCGACCACGGGCGTTGATCACGTTGACCAACGATATTTAGCCGAGCGGCGCATCGGGTTTGCCGCGGCCCTGGGGTGCAACGCGAATTCCGTGGCCGAATACGTCCTGACCGCGTTGCTGACGACGGCACACCAACGTGGAACGTCCCTGAACGGAAAAACGATCGGGCTGATTGGGGTTGGGCGGATCGGCAGCCTGGTGGCAGACAAAGTGCGGGCGTTGGGCATGGAACCCGTGCTGAATGATCCGCCGTTGGCACGGGAAACGGGCAGCTCGCACTATCGGCCCATCACGGAGGCCTTACAAGCCGACGTGGTGACCCTGCACGTCCCGTTGACCGTTGATGGGCCCGACCCCACGCTGCATTTGATCGGAGAACAAGAACTGTCCCGGATGGCCCCCTCTGCCGTTCTCATCAATGCCGCACGCGGAGAAGTCGTGGACACGAACGCCCTGCTTCAGGCTTTGACGCGACGGACCATAGGCGAAGCCGTTCTGGACGTCTGGGAAGGGGAACCATCGATTCGTTGGGAATTGTTCAGTCAAGCCCTCATCGGCACGCCTCACGTTGCCGGGCACTCGTATGACGGGAAAGTCAATGGAACGGTGATGATGTATCAAGCCTGCTGCCGCTTTTGGGGCATTGAACCGACCTGGACTCCACCGACCACGCTTCCATCAACGGCCAATCTCGCACCGGAGAGGTCGCCGCAACTTGAATTTCACGCGACTGACAAAGACTTGCAAACCCTCGCCCATGAAGTTACCACCGCGCTGTATGATCTCGCCGGAGACCATCAACGGATGAAGCACGTGCTGACCCTTCCCGAGACCATGCGTCCGCGCGCCTTCCAACGACTCCGCAGGGACTATCCGCTTCGGAGAGAATTTGCCAACACTCCTCTCGTTATCAAAGGCAGCCGGAACCACGTGCTTCACCAGTTGAATGCGTTGGGGATCAACGCTCGTGACGCGACATCATTCAACGAACGTGGCGTTGACACGGTATCAGTCTAATCCTATAATCCGACAATTCCTATCGGAAATATCGATTAAGAAATAGACGGAGCCCCTATGTTCAAAATTCCCCTGAAAGTCCGGTATGCCATCTTTGCGACGTTGGACCTGGCGTTACGATATGGCGAGGGGCCCATTCAGGCCAAAGTCATTGCTCGCCGGCAATCCATCCCTGCCCGCTTTCTTGAACAAGTGCTTCACGCTTTGAAACAAGGCGGGGTGGTGGAGAGCCTCAGAGGTTCCCAGGGAGGATACGTGCTTCGCCGCCCCCCGGCTCAGGTGTCGTTGGTCTCCATCGTGGAAGCCCTGAACGGTTCCGCGGAATCCAACGTACCGGACGCAGGGATGAACGGCCATTCATTACGAACGATCCAACAGGAATCGTTATTATTGACAACGTGGGAGCGCGTTCGCCAAGCCGAACGAGAAGTCTTGCAGTCCGTCACGCTTGAAACCTTGATCGAACAGCACCGGCAGATCGAACAAACCCGGGCACCGATGTATCACATTTAATTTGACACCTTGACAGTGGCCGGTGACCAGTGGGCAGTGGCCTGATGAAGAAGCTGTAACCACTGACCACGGGGCACCGACATCCCGGAGGGACACCATGAAGACCGACCGTTTCGCCACCATTCCTGAAATTCACACTATGCCCGTTCCTCAAGAAATTCAGGAGGAAATTGAAACCTTTGAAGATGAAGTGAAACGGGTACAGGACGGGGAAACCCCCATGGACCTGTTTAAGCCGTTCCGGTTGCAATACGGCATCTATGGACAACGGCAACCGGACGTGCAAATGGTGCGAATCAAAATTCCATTCGGCGGCCTGACGTCGAACCAACTCCGCCGCCTCGCCGAACTGGCCGACACCTATGCCACCGGCGTCGGCCACGTCACCACTCGGCAAGACGTGCAACTCCACTTTGTTCCGTTGGCTCAAGTCAGTACGGTGATGCGAAAACTCGCGGAAGTGGGGCTCACCACGCGAGAAGCGTGCGCCAATACCGTGCGCAACGTGACGGCCTGTCACTTGGCCGGCGTGTGCCAAGGGGAAGTCTTCGACGTAACGCCTTATGCCAAGACCATTGCCTACCATTTGTTGCGAAATCCGCTGAATCAAAGTCTGCCGCGGAAATTCAAAATTGCCCTGTCCGGGTGCCGGCATGATTGCGCCATGACCCCGATCCACGACGTCGGTCTCCTGGCCGTGAAAGCCGGAGACGGCACCATCGGCTTCAGGATGTCCGTCGGGGGCGGGCTTGGGGCGGCACCGCGGATTGCCCATCTTCTGCGGGAATTCGTGCCGACGGACGACGTGATCCCGTCTATTGAGGCCGTAATCAAGGTGTTCGACACCCTCGGCAACCGGAAGAACCGGAGCAAAGCCAGAATGAAATTCGTGATTGAAAAACTGGGATTTGACGAATTCCGGCGTCGCTGGGAACGCGCGTATCACGACACGTTCGGCAACACGCCGTCACGGCCGCCCCTCACGTTGCTGGAACACCACGATCCGGCCCCCTTGCTCATGCCCGCGCCAAATGGGACGAAGCGTCATGGGAGCAACGGGCAGGGCCTCGCGTCGGACTCGCCCTTTGCGACGTGGCGACGCACCAACGTCATCAAGCAACGGCAGGAAGGATTTGTCGCGGCCGTGCTGCGATTGCCCACCGGCGACATCACGGCGGATCAAATGTTGGCGGTGGCCGACCTGGCTGAACAACATGCCAACGGCAATATCCGTACCACCATTGGACAGAACGTGATCGTTCGATGGATTCCTGAAAGCCGGTTGGAGGCGATGTATCAAGAACTGGAGATCCACGGCTTAGGCCAACCCGGGGCCAATCACACCGAAGACATTGTCGCCTGCCCGGGAACGGACACGTGTGGCTTAGGCATCACGTCATCCAAAGGTTTGGCCCGGGCCTTGGCCGACGTCTTTCCTCCCGGTCAGGTCCCGGAGGATTTGAAAGGTACCACGGTTCACATCAGTGGGTGCCACAATTCCTGTGCCCAACATCATACGGCCACCATTGGATTGCACGGCGTCGGCAAACGCGTCGGCTCCCACGTGGCCCCGGTGTATGAACTCCATCTGGGCGGACAGATCAATGGCACGGCGCAGGTCGGGCACATGACCGTCAAACTGCCGGCCAAAAACGTTCCCGCGGCGATTTCGCACGTGCTTGACCTCTATCGACGGGACCGGCAAGACGGAGAACGTCTCTTCGGCTTCATTCGACGCACGGGCAAAGCTAAATTGAAAGAAGAACTGATTCCCCATTCGATTCTGCCGGCCTACGAAGACGATCCCTCACATTATTTCGATTGGGAGGCGGACGCGGAATTTTCCGTGGAAGACCTTGGCCCGGGGGAATGTGCCGGCGGCGCCTTGGAGATGATCGACAACCGCATTCTGGAAGCGGAACAAGAATTGTATCACGCTCGCATGCTCGCCGAGAAACATCAGTTCGCCATGGCCATCAACAAGGCGTACCGTGCGGTGGTCGCCGGGGCCAAGGCCTTGCTGGTGACCGAAGGCATTGATCCGAATTCTGATGCCGATACCTTGGCTGAATTTGATCAGTTTGCGGCCCGGCAAGACGGATTGATCCCCGAAGCCTATCGAACGCTTTCCAGCAAAACCGGCGACCTCGGCTCCAAAGACACGAGCACGGCCGACTACACCCAAGAGAAAATGACGTTTGCCAAGGGTTTCGTGGAGGTCTGCCGTCAACTGACTGAGCAAATGGGGCAGGATCTCACACTCGGAAACACATCGGATGAACCCCGTCCCACTCCCGAAGCCGAAACCCTTCAACAGGTTCAGGACAGCCCCCCGGCGAGCAGTGAACCCGCTGAAGCGGCGACGGTGCTGGATCTTCGCGGGGTCACGTGCCCGCTCAACTACGTGAAAACCAAGTTGAAGCTCGAAATGATGGATGAAGGCGAACGCTTGGAAGTCTGGCTGGATGCCGGCGACCCCATAACCAACGTGCCGATGAGTCTTCGCAACGACGGACATACCGTGCTCGCGGAAGATCCATTGGACCCGGCGGCACACCATTTTAAGGTGTTGGTGGAAAAAGTCGGAGCCTGACTTCTTTGATCTTTGATTGTTGGTTTCTTATGACGGTTGGGAGCCGCACGTGACGGACGTGGCACACGCGAATGTTTCAACGCAAGCACTGCAAGAACTGAATCAACGCTTTGCGTCCCAATCACCTCAAGACGTGTTGCGCTATGCCTTCCAACGGTTTTTTCCAAACATCGCGTTGGCGTGCAGCTTCGGGGCAGAAGACGTGGTGCTCTGGGACATGATGTACCGGCTCAATCCTCAAGCCTCTCTCTTTTACTTGGACACGGGCTTCCTCTTTCCGGAAACCTACGAAGTGCGCGACCGCCTGATGGCTCGATACCGCGTGCCATCCGAGCAGGTGATTCAAGTCAAGCCGGATCTCACGCCCGACCAACAGGCTGAACGATTCGGTGATCTCTTGTGGATACGACAACCCGATCAATGCTGCCGACTTCGGAAAGTCGATCCCCTGACCAACGTGTTACAACGCTATGCCGCTTGGATAACCGGTATTCGCCGGGACCAGACGCCGACGCGAGCCCGTGCGGGTCTGATTGAATGGGATGCCACGTTCGGCCTCGTCAAATTGAATCCGCTTGCGGCATGGACCCACGATGACGTGTGGACCTACATCAAAACGCATGACGTGCCGTACAACCGCCTGCACGATCAACGCTACCCCAGCATTGGATGCACGCACTGTACCGCGCCCGTTCATCCGGGCGATGATCCGCGCTCCGGCCGATGGCAGAGTACTGAAAAGACCGAATGTGGGCTTCATCAATAACCGACCGGCATCCGCCACGCTTCCCGACGTTCGACGCCACTGATGCACCAATTCATTACCAAAATCGGAAAAGGCCAACGAGGCACGAAAGACCTTTCCTGGGACGAGGCTCAACAGGCAACCCGCGCGCTGATTGAGGGCAAGGCCACCCCGTATCAAGCCGGTGCCTTTTTGATGGCCATGCGGATCAAGCTGGAAGCGGTGACGGAATTAGCGTCGTTCACCGCGGCAACGCGAAGCTACGTCTCCCCCGTCAAGACACCGGCCGACCTCAACGTGGTAGACGTGCCGGTGTACGCTGAAAAACACAATACCCTGCACGTCTGTCTTCCCGCGGCCATCGTTGCCGCGTCCGCGGGAGCCACCATTCTGTTTCACGGCATCGAAACCTCGTCTGCGGCCTCCGACCTGCCTCGGCTGTTGGGGGCACTGGGGATTCCCGTGACCGTGCAGGCGCCGGACCTGCCCGACGTCTTGCAAGAAAAAGGATTCGCGTACCTGGACCTGGCCTTGTATCACCCGCCGTTGGCCGGATTGTTAGCCCTGCGAGAGGAACTGGGTGCTCAAAACATGTTTCATCAAGTCGCCCGACTGCTGAATCCCTTACGCGCGCAATCGCAAGTGGTGGGCGTGGCACATCCTCCGTACCTGGGAAAAATCCCGGAAGCGGCATCCATGCTCGGCGGGCGGCGACTTCTCGTGTTTCAGGGACTCGAAGGCTTCCCGGAATTGTCCATTGCCACCCCAACCATCATGCGGGAACTGCGCCAAGACCGCGTGACTCCTCTGACCCTCACACCCGAAGACGTTCATCTCCCCCTGGGTTCATTTCCCACGATGGCCCTTCCGACCCCGTCCTCTTCGGAAACCGTGCCGGCTCAGGAGGCTGCGATGATTCACAAGGTTCTGCACAACCGGATTCGAGACCGGTTTCGCGATTGGGTCCTCTACAATGCCGCGACGTTGCTGTACGCGGCAGGGCAAGCGTCGTCCATTGCCGCAGGGGTTCCGTTGGCCCAACGGGCCCTGGCGTCGGGCGGTGCCGCACACAAATTGGCGGACCTCGCCTCCGCTCCCGCGCCACGTTTGCCGGAGCACACGGTGGTTCACGCATGAAACATCCTCGGTCCGCCGTCATTCCCGCGCACGCGGGAATCCAGAAGGGCAATCCAAACAAGGGCGTTCACGCATGAAACATCTTCGACGATTAGAAGATCAAAGCGTTTATATTTTTCGTGAAGCCTATCGACACTTCGATAACCTGGCCATGCTCTGGTCCATGGGAAAAGATTCCACCGTGCTGTTGTGGCTGGCCCGGAAAGCCTTTTTCGGCCACGTGCCGTTTCCGCTCCTGCACGTCGATACCAGTTACAAAATTCCCGCCATGATCGAATATCGCGATCGTCTGGCACGCGAATGGCGCCTCAACCTCGTCGTGGGGCAAAACAAAAAAGCTCTGGCCGAAGGCATGAACCACGAGCGCGGTCGCGTCGAATGCTGCACCGCGTTAAAAACCGAAGGGTTGAAACTCTTGCTGAAAGAAAAAGGGTATACGGGCATCATCCTGGGCGTGCGCGCCGATGAAGAAGGGACCCGCGCGAAAGAACGCTACTTTTCTCCCCGTGACAAAAACAACGATTGGGATTTTCGTGACCAACCGCCGGAACTGTGGGATCAATTCAAAACCTCGTTTCCGCCCGGCACCCACGTTCGGATCCACCCCCTGTTGGATTGGACCGAGATCAACATCTGGGAATACATCAAACTCGAACACGTTCCCTTCATGGATTTGTACCTCAACAAGGGAACCGGGACCCGGTATCGGAGCTTGGGATGCGCCCCCTGTACCTTCCCCATCACGTCCACGGCCAGCACCGTCGATGAAATCATCGAAGAACTGCGCGCCACGAACGTGGCCGAACGAGCCGGTCGTGCCCAGGACGAAGGCCGAGGCATGGAGTTACTCCGTAAAGATGGCTACATGTAACCCTCAGCCCGCGACCGAAAGCCGGGGCAGCATGAACGTCGTCGTCGTGGGAAGCGTGGATCACGGCAAGTCCACCCTGCTGGGGCGCTTGTACGCGGACACGGGCACCCTGCCGGCGGGCAAGATCGAGAAAATTCAGGCCATTTGCAAACAACAGGGCAAAGAATTTGAATACGCCTTTTTATTCGACGCGTTCCTGGAAGAACAACAGCAGGGCATTACGATTGATACCGCTCGAACGTTTTTTCAGTGGGCCGGGCGCCAATACATCATTATCGATGCCCCCGGGCATAAGGAATTCCTGAAAAACATGGTGTCCGGCGCCGCACGAGCCGAGGCCGCCTTGCTGCTTATTGACGCACTCGAAGGCGTCAAGGAGCAATCCAAACGGCACGGCTTACTGCTCTCCATGTTGGGCGTCAAACATGTCACGGTGGTCGTGAACAAAATGGACCTGGTGGAATACCGACAGGATACGTTTTACGGCATTGAAAAGGAGTATCGAGAATTCCTTTCCCACCTCAAGGTCACGCCCCAATTCGTGATCCCCGCCAGCGCCAAACTCGGAGAGAACATCGCGCATCCCAGCCCGCACCTGGCCTGGTTCGCCGGCCCCACGGTCTTGAACTCCCTGGCCGAATTTTCTTCGACGTCCGACGCAACGGAACAACCGCTGCGGTTGCCGCTTCAAGACGTGTACAAATTTGACGCTCGTCGGATCCTGGCGGGACGCCTCGCCGCCGGACGCCTCCGCGTCGGAGATCGGGTGATCTTTGCCCCCTCCAACAAAACCGCGGTCGTCCGAACCGTGGAAGCGTTTAATAGTGACCCGCCCCCAACCCACGCCGAGGCCGGCCAATCCGTGGGCATCACCCTGGACGAACAAATTTTCGTCGAACGCGGAGAGATCATCAGTCACGAAGATTCCATTCCTCTCGTCTCGACCACCTTTCGTGCGAACCTCTTCTGGCTCGGGCGACGCCCCCTGACGCTCAACGCCTCCTATCTGATACGGCTGGGCACGCGCGAAGTCGAATGCCGCGTGGCCGCCATTCATCGCATCGTTGACGCCGACAACCTCTCGTTGGATGCACAGGACGCCAACACCGTCGTGCAGCGGAACGAGGTGGCGGAGGTCACCATCCAAGCCAAAGCCCCGCTCGCCTTCGATCTGTACGCTGATTTTGAAACCACGGGACGGTTTGTCCTCGTTGACGATTATGACGTGTCCGGGGGAGGCATCATCACCGAGATGGTGCATGATCGTGAAGAAACCCTTCGGATCGAGGCCCGACAACGCGACTTTGCCTGGATCAAAGGCGACGTCACCGCAGCAGATCGGGCCAAGCACTACAGCCATCGTGCGGCATTAGTCCTCCTCATCGGCCCGGACGTCACGGGCAAAACCTTCCTGGCCAAACAGTTGGAGTCCATGCTCGTGGCCGACGGCCGGCACGCCTATATGCTGGATCCGGAAAACCTTCGACGCGGCCTTGACGCGGATTTGCGAGAAGGAGACGCCGAAGAAACCATCCGTCGCTACGGCGAAGTGGCGCGGCTGTTACTCGATACCGGGATGCTCCTGATCTCCACCACCAATTCGTTCAACCTGTCGGCCGATCGCGTGGTCGAAGCCGTCCGCACCTTGGTGCATCCCGCGCCGGTGTTGACGGTGTACATGAGTCAAGAAACCGGACCCTCGCCCCTGGCGTCGGATCTTGCCTTCACCGGCCCAGAAGACTTCACGGCCACGGCCCATGACGTTTTGGAAACGCTGAAACGCAAAGACGTTCTGGCAGAAGCAGTCACGAACGACCCCTCTTCTCAATTCTCGATCTAAAAAATTACTCCCCCCTTGAGGGGGAATCGCAAAAGTCAAGCCGTCAGGCGCAGACTGATGCGGTGGGGGGCAAGAGATTGACTCAAGGGCCATCGACCGTTGGTCCAGGCCAGGGATGAAAAATCCGGCTAACTGGGCGTAGACAATTTCAACCCGACAATGCCTGTAATAATCACAAAGATACAAAACAGACGGACAACGTCACGCGGCTCATGAAACAAAAGCATGCCGATAATCGCCGTCCCCACCGCGCCGATTCCCGTCCAGATTGCATACGCCGTTCCAATGGGGATCGCGCGCAAGGCCAACGCCAAACACACCATACTGACGCTCAACGCCGCCACCGTCCCCACGCTGGGCCACAGCCGCGTCAACCCATCCGAATATCGAAGCCCAACCACCCAAACGACCTCAAATCCACCCGCGACGAATAAATACACCCACCCCATCACCCCCTCCTCAGACAGTAATCGGGTTCTTCCCTAATCTTCCAAGACATTGATTAACTGTTCCATGCCAAAATTCAAAAGAAAATCACTATAGTAGCTGTCAAAGACATCGCGGATATACTCATCCACTGAGACTTCCTCCGGTTTTCCATTTTTATCGATGCTTAAACGATAATTTTTCCTCTTTGTGATTACTGAAAGGAATAGTGTGTGAAAATATACAGAAGCCAGATATTTCTTCTGCGCTATCTCTATTTGCTCTTCGCTTTTGAGTTTTGATCGATGACTCAAAAACACGCTACTATCCAAATTTATGTAAATCGTTTTCAATTTATCTCCTTCGCCTACAGGGTACATCACGGTATCGTGATCCATTGAAATCCCTCTGCTTTCAAGGTTATCCCAATCTTTCTTGTGGACACTCTTGAGTTCGGGAAGGCCAATGTGGTCATTGGATTCCTCTTCCTTTGGAGTAGATTCTTTTGGTTTTTTTGCTTCAGTTATCTTGACATGGACTATTTCTTCAAAAATTTCTCCTCGGCCATCTAACGAAATTTTAACCTCCAGATCATCTCCAACCTGAACCTCTTTCGTCGGGTTTATGGCCACCTTAATGAGGCCGTTCCGGGGACTGCTTTTTCCAACGTTCAGGAGTTTCGATATTTCCTTCTCGTCGCCCGGTTTGTTGCCGCCGCCGTATTCAGAACGCTTGATTTGTAATAACCCGAGTTGAAGGTTTCCAGGTTCTTCAGTCCGATCAAAATAGTCATTTTCGACATCGGTATCGAACAACAAGGTCTTTTCCCCGTTCAAAGGAACAGAAACCACATTTGCACCGTCTCTATTTTTCTGAAATCTAAACGTGGATGGAAAGCGTTTTGGCTGGAAGGGTTTTTCTTCTTTGTGTTTTTTGGGTCTATGCTTTTCTGGCGTCTTCTCTTTGTCTTTGTATTGTTCCAATTTGAGGGTATGTTCCAAAAGCCGGAATAATTCACGATCTTTAGGTAAATTCTTGGCAAATGATTTGATGAGTTCGGAGGCATCTTCGCTTTCAAATCCGATCGATTCTTTACGTCTACGGTTTATTTCATCAAGATGGCTCTTGCGAAGTTTTTCTCCTAAAAATTTTCGTAATTGCGATGCTTCGTCGCCTTTCTTAAGGCGTTCCCGATCTGACATAAACAATTCTTCACGGAAATCCGGCTTCATGCCGGTACAATCCACGTGAATCAGTAGGTAGTCTTTGAGTAAGTTGAATTTGAGGGTACGTGTAATGAATTCGGAAGTGAAGTGCCCATGAACCTGCCCATTCATAGAAAACATGACGGACATATCATTCCTAAAAAACCTTTGCCGAATTACTTCTTTGGACTTTTTAACATCTCGTTCTCGCAGTCTTGGCTTGAACACATAACATGTGATCTTCGCTTTGCCAAAAAGTTCATCTTCATATTCTTCGGAAAAAGATGAATCGACGTAATCGTTATTGATTTCTTCTAAACGTCTCTTCAGGCCAAACAAATCAAGTTCCAGAACATTGTTGTTCGGATAACGCTCTTTCTTATCGACTGTTACAATGGGAAGCACCGGCTCAAATAAGAATTCATTTAAGCTTTGATGCAAATCTTGAGCAAAACCGGCATACCCCGAAGGAAATTGATAAGAATATAACTTGATAATCGTGCCTGTCCTGAACTTCCGTCCAAAGAGTTTTAAATCCATATCGGTAGACTCAAACGACGGAATGTCTCCATCAATTTTCAAATATTCGAAGTGACTGTGTCTTTTGGCATCTTGTAAATTTCCTATCTTTCTTTGTCTCATAAGTGTAAATCCAAACCGACCTGAATTATCAAACCGTTTCGATCCAATGAGTTGATAGCGTTCCTTACCGCAAAATAGTAGTGCGCCACTGCCACCCATGTTGTATTTGCCTTGTACAAAATGGATATTAATCTTGTTGCCGTGAACGAGGGAAAGAAAAGTGGTCTCAAACTCCTCAGGATGCTGGCCCTCCCCGTTATCGTAAATAATAACCGAGGTATTTCTTGGGGGGCCATCCGCGACAATCTGAATTTCTTCGGCCTGCATTCGCCTTGCGGACTGAAGATCCCATTGCTTGTAATTGGGGAAAAATTTCTTCAGAGCTTCCTCCATAGTCCGAGGAGCATTTGAAGATTTTGGGTCTATCCCACACTCATAACATTTCTTCATCAGAAGGGCATCAATAGAATTCGTCACTTTCTCGACAATGGCAGCAATAGGGTTCGATTGTTGCCCCCTAACAATGCCAAAGAGCTTTTCATCACCACCTAAAGGGCACCAGTGTTCATCACGGAAAATATCGGGATGTCGGCCAACAACACCCCGAACCTCAACTTCAGTCGGGGCGAAGAAAAGTTTTTCAAATAAAGATCTATAATCGATAGCGGGCATAAAATTTGTCTCTTAATCCATCAAGGAATGATAAATTATTTGCATATCCCCTCTTTCAACCACTCTCTTCCTCCAACCGCGCTAGTAATTGAGGGAGTCTTTCTTCTAAAACTCCGCGCTGAATCTCAGGTGTTTTCTTAATATCGAAGGTAGAGTCATCTTTCAAATCTCGAAGTAGGGTGTCGCACAATTTGTTGAGAAAACGTGGAGTTTTTGATGCCACCGACTTAATCAAGAAGTCAAACGCATCATTGGTAAATGGGAACGTTGGAGAACAGTTACTGTCAATACGGTTAGATTCGAGCAAAGCCAGCAAATATGCATTCATTTCCTTTGAGTCGGGCTGCTGAAAAACGACATGCTGATTCACTCGCTGCATAATGGCTTGTCCAAGGACATTCTCAATGGCCGGGAGGTCTTCTGGTTCACTGAAGGTGAAATTCAGCATGAGCGTCATATGATCGTTCGTACGATCAATAACTTCTCGAAGTGCCTGCGTGAAAGGCAAATAGTACCTGGTCGGAAAGTAGACGAGATCTTCCATTTCATCGACCCAAAGCAGGATTCGACTCAAGATTTCACGCTCCTCTGATTGTCCGTGAATGAGAAGATACAGCACTCCCACAATTGCCAATGCAAATTCGTGATCTTTTACCAAGCGTTTCGCAACACCGATGTCTCGTAGTTCCTTGGCAGTCCCTTCTCCAAGCAAGTATCTCTTTGTGAGAAGGCGATTATCGTTATCGATCTTTGAAAGCGCGGTAGCTATATCCTCAGAGCCGGTTGCATTAAGAAGATTTGAAAACAACTTTTCGATATCTCCAATTCTACGAAGGTTGTGAGACGCTTGGATGATCAGATCGAAAGTAACGGCATTGAACAGCCTGTTAGAAAAATCAACAAAGGCCTTTTGCGGTTGCTTAGGAGACTCAATCACGATTGGGATGAATCGAAAGTAATTACCCACATTTTTTTGTTGAGAATGTTGTGCGGAGAAATATTTTGCTGCATGGGTCTTCCCGGCACCAAGACGTCCCCGATTCAACACGCATAGACGCAAGTGCTCAGAGCCAGAACGTTCAAAAATGGTTTGAAACTCGTGTTTCAACTTCTCGAACCCAAACCAAGATATTTCGTCATGGTCACTAGGTGTTACCGGAAATGCACCATCTTTTAGGTTAAATTTTTCAAACACGTTCAGTTCCTCCAGGATGCGACAACCTGCTTGACCAACTTGAGATTGTCCACGCTCTTTTTTCGCTTGCGGATGATGGTATCAGTTTCATTTGTGCTGCTCCATTTTTTTGCGCCCGCTACGTATACATCGCGGAGAGCCGCTTCAACGTCATCAAAACCAGTTTTACGCTCTTTGAGAAGGACGGCTCCTACGTACAAAATAACATCCACGGATGTCCACAGGTTAATCCCCGGAAAAGCCCGTTGCATGGGCTTCAAGAAGGCGTTAGAAGCTTTTTCGTCGTCAGTCACAAAGACGGCGTGGCCGATTGTTTTTGTGAGGAGAAGTTCAAGAGCCACCCGTGCGTTACCATGCTCGCCCTTATCTCGAACACCGAAGGTTGTGGGCGGAGCACTGTAGAAGGGACCGATAACCGTTCGATCATCAATGAGAGTCCTTGGTGTATACGTTTGTTTGCTCAAAAATCTCCTCCAATATGTAATTTCTTGTCTTTTTGATAAAAGATTCTTATGTTGCTGTAACTCTTCTCGAATTGTTTGGCAAACACGGACATTAAAATCTCGTCGCATGTAATAGAGAATATCCTTTCTAGCTAACTTAATGTTATCAAGGTTAATGATACTACACGTATCAAGGACGCAAGCGGTTTTTGTAAAATGCTTCATAACTCATTAACTAATGAAGCTTCTTGTCATGGCGAACAATGAAGGATTGTGTCGGACGGGAAGAAAAATGAATCTGGTAAGAGTGATGATGACATTCCACGGTTGTTGCCGGAATCAGGCGTTGCTTCTGTTTGACCAAGCAGAGGAGCAGTGGAGTATGGAAGCACAATAAGAAAAGAAGGAAATCGCTACATCTGATTTTGGGCAATATCGGTTCTCGAACAAGCCGTTCAAACGCTTGCCCCAGCGCCACACAGACATCTTGCATATCTTCCGCAGCCGAAAATACTTTCTTCCTTTGGATGATTGAGGAATAATTCAGCGTCAGCGCCAAAAGTTGCGAGTCTGTTGGCGACGACGTCTTTGTCAAGTCTTCTAACAAGCCTCTGTGTTCCCTCTTGATCGTGTTGGCAGATGGAGACAGAATACCCAAATCAGCCAACCAATTCAGTTTCGCCGATACCAGATGTTCCGCATAAGAATCCGGCTTTTTCCAATTTTGAATGGAAATCGCTCTGTCCTTGACCAATCTGGTTAACCGTGTACTCGTCGAACGCAACGAAACATCACCAAGGACGCGTAACAGTTGAGTCTGATACTGGCGTTGAATCGAGATTGGTTGCGTCTCTCCTTGCAACAGCAAACGAGCTATTGCGGATAAGCCAAAATAATCGGTGGATAGAAGTAAATGAAAAAAAAACGTTTTGGATGAACCGGTCAATGGGTAAGGATGAACGATATCCGGGCAAACAGCCTCAAGAAGAAAGAGGCCTCGTCCCGTAAGATTGAAAATCGCCCCCTGACGAACCAAAAGGCGAAGAGACATGGCGATATCGACGTAGTGTTTGACGCTGGATGCCTTCGGTGTGACGTGGCCAGAATGAAATCCGTTGCTGTTGATGTTCTTTTTGAGTTCATCCAACTCTTCACTTGACGGCGAGAGAAGTACTGATTCAACTTTTCTGCCTCGGGCTATTTGTCCAAGGATGTAGATGATGCAGCCGAGACGCCTTGATTGAGTATTGACGGACACAACGCCACTGTTGCTATCAAACCACAGGGGCGACTGGGAGACAAAACCTGCAAAGAGTTCTGCAACGCTCTCAGCGGTGACATTCACGCTGGAAACCAGCTTCGGCAAAGAGAAGTTCCTTTGATACGTCAAGCCTGTTGTCACAATTGGCAAATCAGACACGCCTTCGGTTCATCGTCATCCTCTTCCATACCGCCTAAGACTTCGATAAGTTTTTTGTTCCCTCGGTTGGCTTTTTTCCGTTCCTCAGATTCAGCATAACGATTTTTGATTTTGGCGACATTTTCAGGTTTTCGAAGTTCGCTTAAAGGCATGCCTTGAATCCACGTGAATGATTTACCGGGATCATCCGTAATCTTCTCATACTTCTGTGCCTCCTCAAACTGGTCGGGATGTGTTTCAAGAAGTCGCACCCATTCAATCGGACGCTGAAAAAAACAGAAGTAGCATCCCGAGTGTGTTCTACCCCATTTGAGGTAGGGCGGCATTCCAATACCGCTGTCTTGCAAAATTTTCATCACGCCTGCATAGTCAATCCCCTCTTCCTTGAAGGGGAACACTGCCTTTATATTTGGCTTGGTGCTGATGTAGCCAACTCTGTCTTCATCGGCGCGAAGGCCAACGTAGCTGACGACGGAATCTTCACCTACGTATTCCTCAAAGGGCTTCAATTTCAGCAACCTTGTACACCACCGCATATTCGGGGCGGGAAGATACCCTCCAAAAACCTCTAGCCAGTGGTCGAATCCAGCTTTGGCGTTCAGTCGGACGATTTTCTTACCCAGAAACGCTTCAACACGATTCAAGTACTCATACGTTTCGGTCAACTCCTTGTCGGTATCGCAGAAGAGATATTCCATGTCCTCCACGCGATCACGCATATAAAGCGCGAGTGCGGTACTATCTTTGCCTCCCGACATGCAGAGGATATGCCGAGTTGACTGGTTCATGTCTTCGTTTCTTCCGCTTGTCCCAAGTCCGCCTGAATTGCCCGAGATGCCGCTACAAGACCAAGACGTTTGTCTCCGGTCAACAGATTTTCAAATCGCCTTTGCAGTTCTTGCAGTCGAACTTCTTCGTTTGCTGCGTAGTGGACCACTTGTTCATGCTCAACACCGTCAGCTTGAGTTACTGCTAGCCGCACACCAAGGGAATTCTTGAGCGATTTTCTCCCGGCGAAGGCAATACTTTCTACGCGATGAAATTTGGCAGCGTATTGGGCAAGTTCGTGGCTGAAGACTTCTTCTTCCATATCGTGCCATTTAGATGGTGGTTTGAGCGCAAGGTGGCTCGCGATAGATTCAAGCCAATCTGATTCCGGCAAGCTATCATCCATCAAACGCAGACAAAAGGCACGAAGCTTCGGTTCTGTAACCGTGAGCAACATCTGCTTCGACCGGGCCGAGAGTACCGTCCTGAACTGTTGAAAAGTGCCGGGCAAGTTAAATGCGGTGCGAAGCTCTTTTCGCAGCCGTTCCTGCAATTCTGGAAACGTCATTTTCAAATCGTCCAACGCGACTTTTAACGTTTTCACAAAAGCCGACACGGTTTCTTTGGTAGAAACCTCAGCCCGGATGGGTTCAAAGCCACAGGCCTTCGGCAGTTCAGTGAATACCAGTTTTACTGGTTCACGAGCATTCAGGATGGTGTCTCGAACGGCCAACGTCTTGCCAGAAAGTTTCTTTGTATTCAACACGTAGGTCGGGAGTTGAGCAACGAAAACGCAGAGTTGCTTTACCACGTCAAGAAGTTCAAATTCTCGCCGTGCCGGGACTTTGATATCCAACACGGTCAGGAGCCGTTGAAACAGTTCAGCCCGGACACCTTCAATCTTGCAATGTTGAATATCAAATCGCTTCGGCACTTTCGTAAGCAAGAGCATCGCTTCACCGTTCAGTTCACGCAGAAATGTTTCATCTTTGTAAAAGGCCACGTCTTTTTCATGCGTAATGGCAAACACCGCCAAGAGCAGTGGAATGAGTCCATCACGAACACCGTAAGGTGGTTCCCGCAACTCAGCAAACAGCGTGGCTACGTTGACGCGACTGTCGGATTCTTTCAGCACAATTTCACGAATTCGTCGTAACGTGGGAAGGACGTGACATTTCTTGTCGGTCTTGGAAAGAGGTTCACTGATTCGCCAACCGTTTTCTCTCTCACAGTGTAGTCCTGTATGTTTGAGCACCGAGAGATACATGCTCATCTCTGGTGGTTTTTTCTCGGGAATCATGCCTAAACATTCAGTTTCCGCGTCCGTGAACATGCGTTCGATGAGTCGCATTCGCGCCGCTGCGGCCGCCGGACTCAGATTGCGACGATTAACAAGTTCATTGTGGATACGTGGAGCACGCTTGTACACGTTGTCAAATATCCGAGACAGCGTCGACAGCAAATCTCGACCATCTTTAACTTTGAGCGGACTCCCTTTGTGAAACCATTCGAGTGACATTTGGCTGGTGAACTGTTTGAACCCAAGGTGGCTCTGGACTCTTTTTTCTAACTGTAAACGTGCTGCGGTTTTCTGACGTGAGACCTCTTCTCGGGCAAACTTATCCGCGTTCAGTTCAAGGATATTGGTAGAAATCCATTCCCATCGTTGAACCTCTTGGACGAGGCTCGTTATGTGTTTCAGCGGACAAGGAACTGCGACAAGCCAGTGCGAGCGTTGCTTAAACAGTGATTTTTTTGCGAACGCTAATGCCGTCTGACGCTCTATTGGTGTTTCACATAACGGCGCGATGATGAAACCATCGGCGTGAGTCAGGTGTTGTTCAGACAGACCCGATAACTCATCCACTGAGCAATAGCGGATATCGAAGTGACGGAGATTGCCCGTTTCAATGTAATGCCGCCGAGCGACAATGGGACGGGAATCAAGAAAATCCTTGATGAAACCGGCTACATGCTGGGGTGTATCAACGGCTCGGCATGCATCCTCGTAAGCTTTTTCTAAATCGACAGACGTGTGCGGCCACAGGCAGAGGCCACGAGCCCGACCACGGTCGTAGAGAACCCGCTTCTCCCGGTGGAGTCTTCCTAACGTATTCCGAACCTGTTTTTCGGTCTCTCGAACCTTTGACAACGCCGACACAACCGATTCCTCGTTTGGCAACAGGTCCCCATCGTTGATGAGGTTGAGAATTCCCACTGTTTTTAGAATTTTGACTTGGAGTTCGTCTTCCGTCGCAAAACTTTCGACGACGGAATCAATAAGGTTCCAATGGCTGCGGTAGCTCTGGACGGCAAGGCGATGGCCGAAGTTTGTCCGTACATAATCGTAGAAATTATGCAAGCGATACAGGTTTCCTTCTCGTAAATTTTCTTCTGAAAATGCCTGCAAGCCAAACGGTTCATTCGATAACAGGAAGCTGAAGAGCGACCGTTCGTTCTGCCCGAATCGTCGGAACGCTCGGATGAGGATCGGTAGGACCGTCGGATGAAGTGGGTAAAGCCGAGGGACGACGTTCAACAGCGATTTGGTTAAACTAGAGCCAAACCACCCCAGTGCAATGGTTTGTTTCATGGCTTGTCTCAATTCCAGAGATTCCGTTTTCGGTATCGCCTTTGTGCGAACGTTTATAGCTGAAGCGACGACGTTGGCGACTTGATCGATAGGTTGATGGAAGACGATTTCTTCAAAACGTCCTGCAATTTTTTCCCATTCGCGTTGAGCGGACTGGCTGAGCAGATCCGAGTAAGCATTGAAACCCTGATGGAGAAGACTAACGACAAAGAAGGGTTGATCCCCGCTACGCGAGGCAACTTCGGCCAGACGTTGTAACAAAAATACGTCTTGTCGTTGTGGATGCAAGGCGGCAAATTCTAAAAATTTCCCGAGTTCATCGAGAATTAAGAGCAGCCCCTTGCCTTTCGAGTCTTCAATAATTCGGGAATGCACTTTGAGAACAAGTTTGAAGATTTGATCTTCCGTTGGTTCCCGATTTGTCTCAAGCAGACGTTGAATTTCGCGCACAAGATTGACCTTGGTTCCGCCTCCATAAATCTGGATGAGAGTCTGGTACAGCGAGTTAAGGATTGAAGTTCCCAATGCCTGACGCGAGCACGTCACCAACACGGGAACGAAACGTGGCTGTGTCACACCAAACTGGCGAAAACCAACGACTTTGCGAATTTCTTGAGGGAAGGCTCTTGTAGTGCCGGCGAACCAGTGTGCAAGCAACAGCGCGAAACTCGACTTGCCGCTGCCGTAATCACCCGTTATTCGCCATGCTCGTTGCCCTGAACTTGGCTTCAGCCCATTGGCCACGTACGCCAAACAGGAACGAGTGAAATCGGTCATGACGTACCCTGACAAACAGGCAGGGTCTTTGAAATCCCGTTCAAGATTTGCAGACCGAAGGAACCGGCTTCTGATTTGAAACAGATCGCTGATTCTTTTTTTAGCCGTCATTCACCGCACCAGAATACACTTCCCTTAGCAACTCGATGCTATCCCCGTCTCCGATTTTTTGGACTTGTTGAAAGGTTGCCGACTCCATGTACGTGAAGAATCCATTGGTCTGTTGCTCTAACGTTTCGACTCGTGTGCGGATGTTTTCTTCTGGAAGTTTGAATATCTGACCGGGGCTGCCGTGACCATGTGCAATCTCCCGCAACGTCAAGGTCGATTCCACACTGTGCCGCTTTTGCCAAAAATCGTTGAGGCAGTAGACAAAAAGTTCCGGGCTGATATCGGGTTTTTCCTCACGATGAAATCCATAAATCGTTTCACGTTTACCTGACCGGCGGTCGAGTTCGCGTTCTCCCATTTTCGTGATGAATTCAAGTTCGACGAGCGGACAATCAAGACTGTCTTCCTGAACTTCTCCTTTTCGGCCCCGAGTTGGATAGTAGGTGTGGAGAAACGTGTTGAAGTGTTGTTCCAACGTGACCACCGAAACCTGATGTTCCTGCTTCTGCACCTCCTTTTGGAGTGCCTTAAGAACCGCACTTGGCAGGAGTTCAGGGTCCTGCCAGTGATTCAGCAGAAAGTCCCATGCTAATAGTGGATTCGTTATATTGGTGGAGAGATTCCAGTGAAGAAGCCAAAGTGTTCGAATGTCTTCGAGAAAAGCATCAAGCCCGTTTTCAGCAAGGAGGACTCTTCCAATTTCAGTCACCCCAGCATTTTGCCCTTTTGTCTCTCCTTCCACCATGCCCATCACTTGTGACCAAAAGCGAATGGAACGAACCATATTTTTCCCGACGCCCAAATTGACCATGGCATTGGTTTCGTCCCCAAAAAGTTCCGAATCTTTTTGTAGCCCACGTACGGCCTTGGGCAGCCACGCATAACGGCATGGGAACGTCTCATGACCCGAAATCCGATACTTCTTCCCCATCTCCAAGGCACTTCTATAACCCTCGGGCATCGTTTATTTCCGTTCTTGTTTTCTATTTTCTGTATTCTGTATATTGAATCGTCTCTGAGGACATTGTGTAGACATCACGCCGACCGGGAGCACCGAAATTTCGATCCCTGATGGAGAGAAGTGAGGGAATTATAAGGGATTCCTCATGATTCTTCTACCGGATTTCTTCTCCTGGCAATCGATGCCTAAGTGGGCTATAGTAGTAAAGAAGACAGATGGTAGAACCTGCTGACTGACAACAAAGGGGGTGACTGGTTTCGACGGGGATCAGGAGGTCAACGGTGCGTGTCGAGCTCTCGGAGTCTCGTTAAACCTTCGGGAAACCTATAAGTGCCAACGAACCATTGGCTCTCGCGGCTTAATTGACTGCGACGTCTCGCCATTCTTTGTCTGTGGGCGTGGATGAGGCGCTACTTCAGCAGGCTGGTCCAATGCTGGTGCTCAGCGGCGGCGGATGAGACTTCTCTGGGCTAGTGAACGCTCTAAGCCGGTCAGTGGGCGTGGGCGACCACGAATCGCAAAACATTGACTACGCACGTAGGACCGTTGCGCTGAATGTCTTCGGACGCGGGTTCAACTCCCGCCACCTCCACCAGATTATTGTCCTAGGATTCCAATAAAGGACAATGAGTACGAAAAAGGCCGCTGAAGAGGCGGCCTTTTTATTTCAGCTTCTCAAGAGGAATAGCCGCTTCACGCAAGTTTCCTAAGTCGAAGGCAGCATTGTTCATGAATGTCGCGATTCCCTCCTCTAATGATTGCTGCGAGACCATCAACCCTGCCGTCGATTTTTTTGTGATGCACAGCGTCCGCAAAGAAGAGCAGCGGAAACATCTTCAGGGGAAATATAGAAAAATTTGATGCCCGATCGTTGAGGAGAATAAGCTTTTGCATGTCGTAAATATAGTGCATGACCATGAAGCGCATCCGATTTTTTCATGCCTGATTCACCTCAGTAAAATTTTCTTCCTTGGTTCCGTCCAGTCGGGCCTAAGTGTTGGGCGAGCAACCTCGGAACATAGCCATTGGTACAACCAAAAAGTGACACTTCTTTCACTTTCACAAAACGGGTCGAACCGTCAGTCACAGTTTCCTTTCTGTACCGTACATACATAGACTCGTCTCCTTCATGCCTTAAATATCAGGAGCCATTGATTCTCTCACCAATTTACGACCACTACTCCCCGGGAGGCTGTCATTTTTTATAAAGAATCAGCAACCCGATTTGTACCCTGCCATTCTGGGAGACTATAATTCTGTCCTATTTCTCTGCCGTTAAGAGACCGTTGTACGAGTCCGAATGCCTGCGCTCCGACACTGACCGATCTGATACGTAAATGGCCGCCTCTGGATTCCCGCGGTCGCGGGAATGACAGAAGGGGTTGCGGGAGTGATGGTATGGCAAAGGTCTCGGTAAGGGAGAGGAGAACACGTGAACGAACGAGAGGAGGATGGTCATGAGTCTGGCTGATCAGCAATGTGTGCCGTGTCGGGGTGGGGTGCCGCCGCTGGAACCGGCGAGGGTGCAAGAGTTGTTGGGTCAATTAGGGCAAGGCTGGGGCTTGAACGCTGAGGGGCACATTGAGCGCCTGTACGAATTTGCCAACTTTGCTGAAGCCCTGGATTTTGTGAACAAAATCGGGGCCGTTGCCGAGGCGGAGGGGCATCATCCCGACCTGTATGTAGCCTGGGGGCGGTGCAAAGTGGAAATCTGGACGCACAAAATTCACGGGCTCACGGAAAGTGATTTTTATCTCGCGGCCAAGGCCGACCGCGTGTTTGCGAGCCATGCCTGATCCTCTCATCACCATTCCCCGATTCAAAACGTCGGGGACGGGCGCTCGAACCAGCCAAGGGCTTGATGACGCGCCCTGGGTTGATCCGAAGGGGCTGCCGCGGGTGGCGCTGGTCACCATGCCGTTCGGGTACGCGAAGTTCCCATCCATCCAGTTGGGTACGCTGTCGCGCGTGCTGAAAAATCACGCCATCGGGTCCAAGAGTTATCATTTCAATCTTCTTTTTGCGCATCGCCTCGGCGTGCCGCTCTATGAGGTGTTGTGCGAAAAGCGCGGGATGATCGGAGAATGGCTCTTCTCTTCTCTCCTCTTCCGCGACAATCCGAAACACGCGGAGTACCCCAAGGTGTTCAAGCCCGTGTTTGAGAGCACGGCTCAGGAGGCCGGATGTTCCACGGGATTCCTTGAAGACGTGGCCCATACCATGGCGCCTCAATTTCTCACCGAGTTGGCGACCTCCTATGACTGGAATCAATACAAAATCGTGGGATTTACCTCGACTTTTGATCAAAACGTCGCCAGCCTCACCCTGGCGAAATTGATTAAGGAGTTGTATCCCTCCGTTCGCATTGTGTTTGGCGGGGCCAACTTTGACGGGGAGATGGGCTTGGAACATTTCCGGGCGTTTCCCTGGATTGATTACGTCGTGGTGGGCGAGGGGGAAGAGGTGTTTCCCGTGTTGGTCAAGCACATTCTTCAAGGGCAGGAAGATCATTTTCCCGCGGGCGTCGCGTACCGGCAAGACGGGCAAATTCGCTTTCACCCCAATCCGACGCTCTTTGCCGAGTTTGCGGACGTCGGCCCGCCGGATTACGACGATTATTTTGACCTGGTGCGGGAACTTGAAGGACGTGCCTCAACCGGACTCAATCGGATTTTGCTGTATGAAGGGTCACGCGGATGCTGGTGGGGAGAGAAACACCATTGCACGTTCTGCGGGTTGAACGCGCAATCCATGCGGTTTCGGGCCAAGTCTTCCGAACAAATCACCCGGGAAATGGATGCGCTGTCCAGCCGCTATGACGCAACCCGGTTCCGGCTCGTCGATAATATTATTGATTTGAAATACATCGACAACGTGTTCGGAACCTTTGCCGCCGGTCATTATGACCTGGACGTGTTTATCGAAACCAAAGCCAATTTGACCAAACACCAGATTCAAACGTTGGCCCGGGGGGGCGTGAAGTGTATGCAGCCGGGGCTCGAAAGTTTGAGCGCGGCCCAGTTGAAGGAAATGGATAAAGGGGTCAGTCCGCTCCAGAACGTTCAGTGCCTCAAATGGAGCCGCTATTACAACGTGGACGTCAACTGGAACATTCTTCTGGGATTTCCAGAAGAAACCAACGAGGACTATCAGCGTCAAATTGCGCTCATTCCTTCACTCTTTCACCTGCAACCACCCGAAAGCACCGGCAAACTGTGGCTCGAACGCTTCAGCCCGTATTTCATGCGACCCGACGAATATGGAGTCCGCATTACCGGACCGGGGGCGGCCTATGAGTACGTGTACGACGCGAGGAAGGTGAACCTTCAGAAGATTGCCTACGACTTTGAATATACGATTGATTGGAAGGTGGACGCGGCGTTGTATGAACGATTGACCACCCTCGTGCAGGACTGGCGAGCGCAGTATTTCTCGCAAGACCGTCCCTTTCTGTTCTACGTCAAAGCCATGAGTTACGTGACCGTCTATGACGGTCGAACCGACCACCCGACGAACCGGCGCTTTGATTGGCCAGATTCGTTTATCATTGAGTATTGCAACGAGACCCCGAAAACGCTGGATCAAATCCGGCGGGCCGTCGCCGACCATCCATCGGCATCCACGGTCAAACGTCCCTCCGAGACCTCCATTGACGCGGCCGTCTCCACCCTCGTGGCTCAACGCCTCCTGATTGAAGAGAGAGGCCGACACTTTACCCTCGCGCTGCCGGCCAATCCCCATCTGTAGGTCCTGGTGGAACCACAAAGGACGCAGAGGGGAGCCGGAACGCCATACGGTAGGCTCCTCCCTCTCTCCTTGAGGGAGAGTCCCAGGTTGAGGGGGAATCTTGCAAAAGGGGCGCGGGCAGACAACCAGTAAGGTACCCGGAACACGGGATGGTAAGGAAAAACAGGAACGGATTCAGGCGGTCCCGCCTGCTTCAGCCTGTCCTTGCGCCAGAATTTCTGAGAACCGGGATCCCACAACGTCGGTGACTTTCCCCATCATGTCCGTCACCTCTTTCCATTCTTCCGGAGTCAATTCTTCTTTCAATTGGGGATGCAGTCCCCATTTGGCGCTGACTTGCCGACCGTCCCGTTCAACGTGAACCGTCAGAATTTCGGTTTCCATGCGAGTTTGTGTGGTCTCTGATGTCGATGAGTTCCGCTCTGAGTCGTGATCTATCACGATGGGATCCTTTTGGGCCTCGTGCGGATAAGCAATACTGTGACGGTTTTGTCTTCCGAGTGTCAAATGGCTCAGACCCCGGAACTCGCAGACCGACGTCCCAAATAAATCTCAAACGGGGGTTGTCTCAAACCCATCCCACCGGTTAGAGTCAAGGACCTCCGTCAACCCGATGAGTACAGACATGCACCCTGAATCGAGACCCGCCACATGAGCGTTGATTGGAAACGCATACTCAAATCACTGAAAGACGAAGCCATTCCTAAGCGGTGGGACATGCAGGAATTGGCAAGAAACTTCTTTGAAGGTCTGTTTCTCGTCGTCCCGGTGGCCGTCACCATCTACGTCGTCTTTGTGGTCTTCAGTTTTATTGACGGCTGGTTGAACATTCCCGTTCCAGGCATCGGGTTTCTTCTGACCATCGGCATGATGATTCTCGTCGGGCGGCTTGCTTCGAACGTGTTTTTCCAGGGAGCGTTAGGCTCGTTAGAAAAAATTCTCACGCGTACTCCCTTTGTCAAACTGGTGTATACGTCGCTGAAAGATCTGATCGAAGCGTTCATGGGTGAGAAAAAACGTTTTGACCAACCCGTCCTCGTTACGCTCATCCCCGGCGGACACGCCGAAGCCATCGGGTTCGTCACGTGCCAGGATTTGACCACGTTCGGGTTGGACGATCGGGTCGCCGTCTATTTTCCTCAATCCTACAACTTCGCCGGCCATCTGTTCGTCTTTCCGCGCAGTCAAATCCGCCCCCTTCAAGCCGAAAGCGCCGAGATCATGGCCTTTATCGTCTCCGGTGGCGTCTCCGGTGCGCCGGCCAACGGAACGAACCAGACCACGTCTTCAACGCTGAACGTGCCTCCGGCCCTTTCCCACCCCTCAGCAACTCAAACGCCTCCTGAATGAACGTCCCGAACCCATGCCCCAAGCAGCCGGAACCAGGAAGGCGGCGGACGCTCATCGTGGTTCAGACACAGGAAACCTGAAGCCTGTTGTGTTGCATCCGCTGAGGGGATGACATAGAATGGCGGCCATGAGTGAAGCCATTGCCTTCGACACCCATCGTTTTGTCAAAAACCTGACGGATCACGGGTTCACTGAGGAACAGGCCGAGGTGCTGGCGAACGAGCAGGTCAACCTGCTCAACAGCAACCTGTCCACCAAGACCGACATCGAAGTCCTGCGGCAGGCCACCAAGACCGACATCGCTCTCATCCGGCGGGATATTGAAGCCTTACGAAAAGAAACCAAGGCCGACATCGCCTTCATCCAGCAGGATATTGAAATCCTGCGAAAAGAAACCAAGGCCGACATCGCTCTCATCCAGCGGGACATTGAAGTCCTGCGAAAAGAAACCAAGGCCGACATCGAAGCCCTGCGGCAGGCCACCAAGGCCGACATCGAAGCCCTGCGGCAGGCCACCAAGACCGACATCGCCCTCATCCAGCGGGATATTGAAGTCCTGCGAAAAGAAACCAAGGCCGACATCGCAAACCTCAAGTCCGACTTGTTGAAATGGATGTTCGGCGCCCTGATCGCTCAAGGCGGCGTGATCGTCACGCTTATCATCGCCTTGATCTGACCTGATCGCACGTCACCGGCGACGGGCCGGACGGGTGCTCGCCCGAACGAAACCCGCGCTCCCCCCCAATTTTTATCGTGATCTCGTCCAGGTCGTCCGTACTCCCGAAACGTCCCCTCCATCAGCGGTTCACGCTGACGCATGTCCGGCGCCGGAACAGGAACCCGAACGCGTCCGCAGAATGACGAAAGAGTTTTCTTTCGTCGGATAATTTGATCTGCTCTTGACTGGCGAAAAACGGAATGGTTGTCCTGTTTTGTGAAATGACCTATCATAAATGAGAAACGTTCTTTCCTAATCTGATGTGGAGTTCTCTCGCAAAACGATGAAGCCGTGATTTCTGCTATGACCATAGTATCCCCCTTGCAACCATTCCTTCGCCTCATCTGGCCCGTTCTGTTCCTGGGCGTGGTGACGATGGCGGCGTGTAGCGAACAACAGGCTGCGGCTCCGCCCCAAGGTCCGCCGCCCACGCCCGTTCGGGTGGCGCCGGTCCTTATGCAGGAGGTCAAGCAAACGGTCACGTTGGTCGGGTCCGTCGAACCATGGAGACGAAGCGTCGTGGCCAGTGAGGTGGAAGGAATCGTTCAAGCGTTTCCGGCTGAAGAGGGCATGACGGTTACACGCGGGCAATTATTGGCACAATTACGGACGCGCACGTGGCGCATTCAACTCGATGCAGCTCTGGCTTCGCATCGAGAGGCGAAAACCCGCTATCGCCAAGCCAAACAGGATCTGAACCGAATGCGCGTGCTCTTTGCCAAAGCACTCGTCACCCAAAAGCAATTTGACGACGCCCTGGCCGAGGAAGGCGCGCTTCGAGAACGGCTGGCTCAATTAGGCGCTGAAATCCGGCGCGTCCGAGACCTGCTCACCAAATCCAGAATCGTGGCGCCTTTCGACGGATGGATTACGCAGGAATTTACCGAGATCGGGCAGTGGGTGGAAGAGGGCGGTGAGATTATCGAGATGGTTGACCTGTCTCACGTCCAGGTTGAGGTCCCGCTTCCGGAACGCTACGTGGACCACGTTCAAATCCACAAACCCGTGGAGGCCGTCTTTGACGGCCTCCACGGGTTTGTGGCTCAGGGTACGGTCTTTTCCGTCATTGCCCAAGCCGACCGGGTTGCGAGAACGTTTCCGGTCAACGTGGATATTCCGAATCCGTCGTTGGCGATTAAAAGCGGCATGGTGTCGCGCGTGACGCTCCCGGTGGGTCAGGCTCACGAAGGCTTGGTCATTCCGAAAGATGCCCTGGTCCTGCGGGGCGGCAAGGAGTTTGTGTTTCTGGTCAATGAGGGAATGGTTCAGCAAGTGCCGGTGACCCCGGTCATGCACTTCGACGACCGCCTTGAGGTCAAGGGGGAACTCCAGAAGGGCATGACCGTCGTGGTGGAGGGGAATGAACGACTGTTCCCGGGTCAACCCGTACGCATTTTAGCATCACCCGTGACGCAACCATGAACGTCATTCAATTCGCCATCCGATATCCCGTGACGACCACCGTCGGCGTCATTCTGGTGGTGCTCTTCGGGTTCGTGTCTCTCACCAGGCTTCCGATTCAACTCACCCCCGACGTCTCCAAAGCCGAGATCACGGTGGAAACACGATGGCAGGGGGCCAGCCCCAATGAAGTGGAACGTGAGATCGTGGATGAACAGGAGGAGCAGTTGAAAGGCGTGGAAGGACACGAGAGGATGTTTGGGGAAAGTTCCTACGATTCCGCCAAAATCGTCCTCCGTTTTCCCACGGGGACGAACAACGACACGGCCCTTCTCCGCGTCTCCAATCGCTTGAATCAGGTCAAGGAATATCCCGATGACGTCGATGAACCCGTGATCAGCAGCGCCGATACGCGCGGCAATGCCATGGCCTGGTTTATTCTCGAACCATTGGAACACGCCTTCGTGGAAATCGACACGATGCGGGACTTTACCGAAGACGTGATCAAGGCGCGGTTCGAGCGAATCCCCGGCGTGGCCGCGTCAAACGTCTACGGCGGACGCACGCGAGAGCTGCGCGTGCTCGTGGACCCGATGAAACTGGCCACGCGCTCCCTGACCGTGCGAGACTTGGCCCAAGCACTGGATCAGGAAAATCGAGACTTCAGTGCGGGAGATTTCGACGAAGGCAAACGGACGTACGTCGTGAGAACCATCGGGGAATATCAAAGCCCCGAAGACGTGGGAAACGTCATCATTGCCAGGCGAAACGGCGCGCCCGTGTACGTGCGGGACGTCGCCGACGTGCGCATTGCGTACAAAGACCCGTTACACGTCGTCCGGGAAATGGGCCGGAATTCCATTGCCGTCAACGCCATCCGCGAAACCGGCGCCAATATTCTCGGCACGATGGAGAACCTTCACGAAGCCGTGCAGGAGTTAAACGAGGAGATTCTTCACCGACGCGGATTACAACTGTTTCAAGTCTACGACGAGACGGACTACATTTATGACTCTCTCTCGTTGGTCCAACAAAATCTGGTGATCGGCAGCATCTTCGCCGTGACGATTCTCTTTCTGTTTTTACGCACGGGCAGCACGACGCTCGTGATCGGATTCGCCATTCCGATCAGCATCATGGGGACCTTCATTGCCCTGTGGGCCCTTGACCGGAACGTCAACGTCATCAGTCTCGCGGGCATGACGTTCGCCGCCGGCATGTTAGTCGATAATTCGATCGTGGTCCTCGAAAACATTTACCGGCATCGAGAATCGGGAAAACCGCTCTTTCAAGCGGCCTACGACGGCACCGTCGAAGTGTGGGGCGCGGTGTTGGCCAGCACACTGACCACCATTGCCGTCTTCGTGCCGATCATCTTCGTTGAAGAACAAGCCGGGCAACTCTTTCGAGATATCGCCATTGCCATCAGCGCCGGCGTCGGTCTGAGTCTCCTGGTCTCCATCACCGTAATTCCTTGCTTGTCCGCCCGCGTGCTCACGACCCGAAACCGTGGGACGTCTCAGCGCCGCGCTTCCACTCGCGTGAACGTGCCGGCGGATCGTCGCAGGCGAATGACCGACCGGATGGGATTGAACGCCGACCGCGTGAGAGATTTGATTCATTGGATGTGCGGCAACGTCCGTCGTCGCGTGGCAATCGTCGTCGGACTCACCGCGTTCGCCATCGGCGTCTCCGTGCTCTTGATGCCAAAAGCCGAATATCTTCCCAGTGGAAATCGAAATCTGATCATCGGAATTGTTCTCCCCCCGCCCGGGTATAATACGGAAAAATTCATTCGTCTGGGAGAAACGATTGAGCACGTGCTCGCCCCCTATTGGGACGTCGAACCCGGGTCTCCGGAGGAAGCGGCGTTGGATGGCCCCAGTATCAGGAATTTCTTCTACGTGGCACGCGGACGTTCCGTGTTCATGGGCGGCCGCACGAACGACGACGGCCGGATCCGGGAGTTGATTCCCGTTTTTCGCAAAGCCTTTGCCGATATCCCCGGGATCATCGGGATTGTGACGCAAAGCAGTCTGTTTCAACGGGGGTTGGGCGAAGGACGAAACATCGACGTTGAAATTACGGGACCGGACCTCAATCGGCTTGTGGCGCTGGGCGGACGGATTTTCGGAAGCATTCAAGGACTCTTGCCGGGAGCACAGGTTCGACCGATACCAAGCCTCAACCTGGGCAGTCCTGAAGTCCGGGTAAGCCTGAAACGAGAACGGGCGGCCGACGTGCAAATGACGAATCAGGAACTCGGCTTTACGGTGGATGCGTTGGTTGACGGGGCAAAGGCCAGTGACTACCAGTTTGAAGGAGACGAAATCGACCTCACCATTCGCGGCGTGGATCAGTATGCCGATCGAACGCAAGACTTGGCGGATCTGCCCATCTTTACTCGCGGTGGCCGCCTTGCCACGGTGGGAGACGTGGCCGACGTTCGACTCATTGCCGGCCCCGAACAAATCAATCACATTGAACGAGAACGGGCGATCACCATTCAGGTCATTCCGCCGGACCAGATGCCGCTGGAAACGGCCATGGAGTTGATCGAAGAGAACGTCATCCTGCCCATCAAAGAAGGGGGACAACTTGGTCGGCTGTATAATATCCGGCTGTCGGGCACCGCGGATGACCTTACGAACACCTATGACGCTCTGAAGGACAATCTGCTCCTCGCCCTGCTCATCACGTATTTGCTCATGGCCGCCTTGTTTGAAAGTTTCCTCTATCCTTTTGTTATTATCTTCAGTGTGCCGTTGGCCGCGGCCGGCGGCATTCTCGGCTTGTTCGTGGTCAATCTCGTGATCGCCTATCAACCTTTGGACGTCCTGACCATGTTGGGATTCGTGATTCTGATCGGCGTCGTGGTCAACAACGCCATTCTGGTCGTGCATCAGGCCTTGAACTTCATGGACCCGGCCCGGCGAAACCTGTGGAAGTCGGATGAAGGCGAAGCCGCGGCCGGCACGTCGGTCCGTGATGCCGTCAGCGAAGCCGTGCGAACTCGCGTGCGGCCCATCATGATGAGCATGTTGACGACGACGTTCGGCCTGCTGCCCCTGGTTCTGGCTTCCGGCGCAGGCTCGGAATTGTATCGAGGCATCGGCAGCGTGGTCCTCGGCGGGCTTATCCTCTCCACCGTGTTTACGATCCTGGTGGTGCCGGCCCTGTTCAGCCTCGTGATGGACTGGAAGTTGAAAAGAGACGCCGTCTCTTCAGCCGATACCCTGGTTCCGGAGGTTCCTCACTCATGAGCGCAACGTTCAAACGTCACGCCTCCAGCGGGAACACGTCCGGCCGCCGAATCCATCGGCTCATCCTGATTCTGGCGGGAATCGCGTCGTTGTGTGACGCCTCTCAACTCTCCTGGGCCCAGGGTGAAGCCGTCTCCCCTCAGACGCCGCCGGAACTGCGGCTCAGCATGCGCGACGCCATGCAAGCTGCCGTGGGTGACAACCCCACGGTCCGGCTCTTTCAAGAACGAATCACCCAGGCCGAAGAGCAAGCCTTCACCCAGCGCGGAACCCTGCTGCCGAACGTGTCCGCCAGGATCAGCGGGGCGAGAAGGCGATTCTTTTTGGGCTCATTCGGGCAACGCGCAGACGTTTCCAACCCAATAGATTTTTACGAAAGCCGCGTGGCGTTGACCCAGAATATTTTCAGCCTCAGCCTCATTCAGAAATGGCGCGCCGCACGCACGAACGTCGAGGTGGCCACCCTTGACTCGGAAACCACAAAAATGGACACCATGGCCGTCGTCGGCCTCGCCTACCTGGAAGCGTTGCGGGCACAGAAAGCCGTGGAAGCCCGCTGGGCAGACGCGAAACTGAACAAAGCCCTGCTGCGCTTGTCCATGGAACGCAAGGCCGCGGGGATGGCCACCAGCCTGGACGTGACGCGGGCCAGAGTCCAATTCGAAAACGAAAAACAACGGTTGCTCGTAGCCAAAAATGATGAGAATCGGGCTCGACTGAATTTAAGCCGAGCCATCGGCCTGCCCTTCGACGTGAAACTCGTGCTGACCGACAAACTCACGTTGACCGACGTGGCGTCTCAAACCATCCACGATGCCCTACAAGTCGCCAATGAAAACCGCGTGGAGCTCAAAGCTCAGAAAAAACGCAAACGTTTGGCGGAACTCACGTTAAGTTCCGTCACCATGGAACGGTTGCCTTCTCTGACGGGCAGCGGAGACGTGGGCAGGATCGGCAATGAACCCTCCGATACGTTGACCACCTACAATCTGCAAATTCTGGCGTCCATTCCCATTTTTGACGGAGGCCAATGGGAAGGGCGCGTGTCTGAGAGTCGAAGTCTCGTCCGCCAGGAAGACCTCAAAACCAGAGACATGGAATATCAAGTGGCCCTGGAAGTCCGGGACGCCCTCCTGACCCTGGGCTCAACCCGACAACAAGTCGGCGTGGCCCAAAAAGGACTGCGTCTGGCCTTACAGGAACTGCACCTTGCCCGTCAGCGTTTCGCCGTGGGCGTGGCCACAAACATTGAGGTCACGGACGCCCAAACCTCGGTGGCGCAGGCCAGGGACAACCTCATTGAAGCCCTGTTTCGTTTCAACGCCTCGCGCGTGGATCTCGCCCGCGCCCAAGGTCGGCTGGAAGATCTCTAGCCGTTCCCTTCCCCGGAAGGTCAGATGTCCACGAACCATTCACACGTTCACCACGAGGTTCGGTCCCACGCCAACAAACGCCGGACCTTTGCCATCATCAGCCATCCCGACGCCGGAAAAACCACGGTGACGGAAAAACTGCTGCTCTATTCAGGAATGGTCCGCACCGCCGGCATGGTCGGCAGCCGAAAAAGCGCCAGGACCGCGGCATCCGATTGGATGGACATGGAACAGGAGCGTGGGATTTCGATTACAGCGTCGGCCATGCAGTTCCCCTACAAACGGACGGTCATCAACCTCCTTGACACGCCGGGCCATCAGGATTTCTGTGAGGACACCTATCGCACGCTGACCGCCGCGGACAGCGCCGTCATGGTCATTGACGCGGCCAAAGGCGTAGAGACCCAAACGCGGAAACTCTTTGCGGTGTGTCGATTACGCAGAATCCCCGTGTTGACGCTCATCAACAAAATGGACCTGCCGGGACGTGACCCACTCGATCTTATGGCCGAAGTGGAAGACGTGCTGGGTATTCACGCCAACGCCGTCAATTGGCCCGTGGGTTCGGGGCAACAATTCGTCGGCGTCGTTGACCGGGCCACGCGACGGGTTTCGGTGTTTCAGAAAAAGGCGGCCGGCGGGTCGGCGAAAGCCGGCCGTGCTGAACTGTCCTTGGACGGCACTGAGGTCAACGAGTTGATTGACGACGAGGCGTTGCAACGGGTCAACCACGATTTAGAACTCCTGGAAGTGGCCGGCAATCCCTATACGCACGAGGCCTTTCTCACCGGTCACGTGACGCCCGTCTTTTTTGCGTCCGCGCTGACGAACTTTGGGATTGAAAATTTCTTCGACGCCTTTGTGGACGTGGCACCCGCGGCCCTGCCTCGAACGGCTGACCGACCTGATGGAAGCGAAATCATCGTCGACCCCATCGCAACGCCGTTCAGCGCCTACGTGTTCAAAATCCAGGCAAACATGAATCCCCGACATCGAGACAGCACCGCCTTCTTGCGAGTGTGTTCCGGACGATTCGAACGCGACATGACGGTCACGCATCATCGACTGGGCCATGAAATTCGTCTGTCTCGGCCCCATAGTCTCGTCGCCCGGGACCGCCACACCGTAGACGTGGCGTATCCCGGAGACATCATCGGCATCATCAACCCGGGTCAGTTTGCCATCGGCGACACCATCTCTCTCGGCAATGGATTCAACTACAAGCCGCTTCCCCAGTTTCAACCCGAAGTCTTTGCCAGGATTCACCCCACCGACGTGGGCAAACGCAAAGCCTTCGACAAAGGCATGGAACAAATGGCCGCCGAAGGCACGGTGCAGATTCTTTGGAGCCTGGATGATCTGGAATTTTTCATCGGAGCCGTAGGCCGCCTGCAATGCGACGTGCTGCAATGTCGCTTGCGAAACGAATATCGCGTGGACACGCGACTGGAGTCCCTGCCGTATGAGTGCAGCGCATGGTTGCACGGCGACCTCGACACCTTCCGGGCCCCGTCGGATGCCCTGGTGGTGAAAGACCAACGCGGCCGTCCCGTGGTTCTCTTCCGTTCCCCCTGGTCAAAAAACTTCGCCAAAGAACGAAACCCCGACCACGACCTTCTGGAGATGGGATGACGCGATGAAAACCAGAATTGTCCGTATCGGAAATTCCCGTGGCATTCGGATCCCGAAAGCCCTTTTCGAACAATGGCAGCCAGGAGATTCAGTCGAACTGGAAGCGAAAACAAACTCAGGCTCTGATTGGGATAAGACCGAATGGAGCCGGTAGTTTTTCGTTTTGAAGTTCACCTTGTCAATTTAGAGCCTACATCCGCACTGGCGACCGTCCCGTTTTTCTTCGCCAATACCGAATTTCACCAGTCATCCTGATTGTAGCGGTGCGGTCTCGCTGCCTTCTTCCAGGCAGCATAAGATGCTGCCACTACACAGAGCCAGGACAAAATTGTAGCGGCGCGATCTCATCGCGCCCTCTTCTACACGAAGAATCTGCTATGATGATAGACAAAAAAAGGTAATGACCGGCCCAACGATCAGCACCTCTTCAACGAGGACGGTCTCGGTCAACACGGAGTTCCAATTGAATTGCGCTCGAATATGCGGGAGGGACAAGGCCGAGTCGGTCTCATAGCCTTCAGGGTTTTTGATGACAAGCCGGGTCAAACTGGCTTGCACGGTCCTGGCGGACACCAAGTCAATATCCACGTCCTCCAGCGTCACGGGCACGCCCAACACTTTGGGACCCATGGTCTCGATCCCGTTTTTGACTAAGGTACTGACCGACATGACGACAAGAACGAGAGCGAGACCTCCAAGGACGCCAATCAGAAGAAGAACCTTCACCAACGCTTTCATGTGAGTCTCGCCTTTGGGGCAACCGATTCAACCGGCACGTGCCAACGTTGCCATAAAAGGGTAACGCGCTTGACGCATCAGCGCGTCAACGGAAAGGGTCCGCGGCTTGCCCCGCACACAATGACATGCCGTCCCTCTCGTCAATGGGAGACCGGCCGACGGGATCGTCATCGACCGCGGCCCGGTGCAATGGCACACACTGGTTCCGTCCCTCGGCGTCGCGCCGCCATGGTCATGGCCTGGTCACTTCGATGCTGTATTGCGAACCGATTATTTCCAGGTTGTCATTCAAGTTGTTCTCCTGGCAAAAATCCGTGACCGCCCGCCTCACGGGGTAATCCCACTCCGGCCCCCATTCGTAGTCGTCGCCGGCGATGATGCCGCCGCGCTTCATTTTCGGAAGACACATACGCAAATCGGCAAGTACGAATTCGTAGCTGTGATTCCCATCGACATAGACCCAATCGAAGTAATCATCATCAAAATCCGGGAGCACGGTTCCTGTTGTTTCCCTGTGGATGACCACAGCCGGATGATCCCTGAATCTATCTTGAACCACCCGGAAGACTTCATCCATGTCGTCTTGATTCCTGGCGATTCTTCCACCGTACCGTCGATGTGGGTATTCACCGTAGAATTTCCACGGGTCGATCAGATGTAACTTCCTAGGTGCTATCTCCCGCAGGATAAGCGCACTGAAATCGCCCTTCCAGACGCCTATTTCGGCAACACGCTGCTCAGCCCCTCCCCGTCTTCTTGCAGCAGCAAGCAGTACGCGGCGGGGGTCCTTACGACGGCTTGCGCGGAATAGCCTCTTGATGATCTTCATGAAAAATTCTCCAGGAGGTACGAACGATGCGCTGAGGTGGACCCCATCGGTTGGACAGGAAAGGCGATTCATGAATCGCTTCGGGCGACGACGATTCAGCCCAACCCCTTCGGGAGCGAGAACACGATGCCCTCGTGCTTTCCCTCCGCTTCCTCGATCCGGCCCTTTTCAAACAATGGCAGCCCGGAGATTCAGTTGAACTGGAAGCGAAAACAAACTCAGGCTCTGATTGGGATAAAACTGAATGCATCCGGTAGTTTCTCTTTTTGAAGTTCACCTTGTCAATTTAGAGCCTACGTCCGCACTGGCGACCGTCCCGTTTTTTTTCGCCAATACCGAATTTCACCAGTCATCCTGATTGTAGCGGTGCGGTCTCGCTGCCTTCTTCCAGGCAGCATAAGATGCTGCCACTACACAGAGCCAGGACAAAATTGTAGCGGCGCGATCTCATCGCGCCCTCTTCTACACGAAGAATCTGCTATGATGATAGACAAAAAACCAGAGACCCAATAACAAAAACCGGAGGAGAGAGAAATGGCCGTTCAAGTCTATGGGTGCAATCACGTCGTCATTGAAGTGGATGACGCGCAAAAAGCCGTGGAATTTTACTCAGACGTGTTTAATCTGGAAATGCTGCGGGGAGGGGAGGGAGCCGCCTAGTGCAAATTGGGCGAACATCAATTTCTGGCCATTTTTGAAGTGGAAACCCTGCAACCCGATCGCACGAAACATTTCGGCCTCATGGTCCGGGATGAAGCACAAATCAATGAAATCCGGGAGAAACTCATCAACAAATACGGCCTGACGCTGGAACCGCCTTTCCGTTGCGACTTCCGCGACCCCTGGGGCAACCGCATCCAAGTCGGCGACCTGCACGACGAATCCCTCGTCTGGATGCTCCCCTACCGCGAAGTGCAGGAAACGGGAATCACGTTTTCTCAGTAAACCCCTTTCCGTGCATGAATGGGCAATCGGGATTGATGGCGTTCATGAGACGGGAATTCAGTTTTCTCAGTGACCCCATTTCTGTAGCGGCAGCATCTTATGCTGCCCTATCGGGATGATCCAGGAGGCGGAAAGCATTTTTTGCATCACGACGCGTGATGACTGCGCAGTCGGCATCATTCACAACACCGTCAAGAACTGACTTCAGACCATTCCTTGCTTCGGTAAATGAGACAATACGCATATAAAAAAACCTCATTCGAGGTTTATTTGCCAAACAGCCCTTCCAATAACTCTTTCCCCATCTTCCCAATGGATTGGCCGAATTGTTGGACGCCTCTGGGGATGAGCATGCCCGTTTTCTTGACGGCCCTGAGAATGGCCCGGTGTATCAGTTCATCGAAGACCACGGCTAAGGCGTTTGAGAACGTGGTGCCTTCGGATGGGTTGCCGATGTCACGTAATTCAAAATCATCCAACGGTAATTCAATGACTTGGTTTTGGCCGCCGATGAGGCTCACGTTGATGATCGCGTCTTTGACGGTCACGTTTTTAATGTGAACTTTTTTCTCGGGTTCTTCTCCTTCTTTATGCGTTTCGCTCTTTTCTTTCTCGTCGTTATCGGGACCGGATTGAGTACTGCGCGTCACGTTCTCTTGAATCTTGCTCAGATTACTGCCCCGTTCCAACGACCATTCAAAGGTAATGACCGGCCCAACGATCAGCACCTCTTCAACGAGGACGGTCTCGGTCAACACGGAGTTCCAATTGAATTGCGCTCGAATATGCGGGAGGGACAAGGCCGAGTCGGTCTCATAGCCTTCAGGGTTTTTGATGACAAGCCGGGTCAAACCGGCTTGCACGGTCCTGGCGGACACCAAGTCAATATCCACGTCCTCCAGCGTCACGGGCACGCCCAACACTTTGGGCCCCATGGTCTCGATCCCGCTTTTGACTAAGGTACTGACCGACATGACGACAAGAACGAGAGCGAGACATCCAAGGACGCCAATCAGAAGAAGAACCTTCACGAACGCTTTCACGTGAGTCTCGCCTTTGGGGCAACCGATTCAACCGGCACGTGCCAACGTTGTCATAATTTTCTCTGACCCTTCGAGGCTCAGGGCAGGCGTTTCCTTATCGAAATCACCTCCATACAATCGAAGGAAGAGTGCCCGTCGTACCTCTTCCCGCGTCGGATGGGGAATCTGTTCCTCCAAGGACGCCACGACAAAGGCTTGCGCCGTCTCATACATCGAACATCCCATTTTCAAACGGTCCTCTCCCGACCGAGCCAGCATCATGCTTCGGAATCGTTGTTCTATCTCGATTGAGGTAGCTTTCATGCCGTTCCTTCTTGATACAGAACCTTAGAAGCCCCCGCTTAGACGATGATAACTGATCGGCGTGAAAAGGAAAGACGGAACCCCATCCTAAGCTCCACCCATTCGACGAGGGGATTGCGTAATCCGGCTACGAGAGTTCGCGGCGGCCTTCGATGGATTTGGTCAGCGTCACTTCGTCGGCGTATTCGATATCCATGCCGACGGGAATGCCATACGCAATGCGTGAGACCGTGACGCCGTGGGGCGTTAAGAGTTTCGTGAGATAAATGGCCGTGGCTTCCCCTTCAATGGTCGGACTCGTCGCGACGATGACTTCTCCGACTCCTCCGTCCTTGACGCGCAACTCCAGTTCCTTCGCACGAATATCGGACGGGCCCACGCCGTCCAAAGGAGAAAGCGACCCCATCAGGACGTGATACAAGCCTTTATAGCCACGGCATTGATCAATCGCGTGTAAGGTGCTGGGTTCTTCCACGACCAGAATTTTGCTGCGGTCCCGTTGCGGGTCTTGGCAAATCTCGCACAATTCGCTTTCGGCAATGTTCCGGCATTGCACGCAAAACGTCACAAATTCTTTGACGTCCCGGATCGCATCAGCCAAGCGCAAGGCGTCCTCTTTGTTCGCCTTCATCATGTGAAACGCGAGACGCTGCGAGGTTTTTTGTCCAATGCCGGGCAACCGAACGAATTCTTTTGCCAGTTTTGCGAGTCGTCCCTGGTGCCGTTGCCCGGTCATTGAGGCGCCCTTCCGCTTGTCCTGATGTTCCCAGCCTCGAAGGATCAGAACATCCCGGGGATGCCCATCCCTCCGGTCAATCCCTTCACCTCTTCGGCCATTAATTCTTTGGCTTTCCGTAAGGCTTCGTTGACCGCGGAAACCAGAAGATCCTGCAACATTTCGTGATCCCCGGATTGCCAGACCTGGGGATCAATTTCCACTTTGGTAAGCTGCATCCCCCCATTGGCCGTGACCGTGACCATCCCACCCCCAACGGACGCTTTGACGGTTTTGGCCGCGGCTTCTTCCTGGATTTTGCCTAATTTCTCCTGCATGGCTTGGGCTTGCTTTAACAAATTCCCCATGTTGCCAAAGGGATTTTTGGACACGTCTACACCTCCTTCTGTTCCGGCCCTCGACTCGCCTTGACCACTTCTCCGCCAAACAAATCCATCGCGTGTTTCACCAGAGGATTCGCGCGGGCTTCTTGCAGTAAGGTTTCATCGTCTTGTTGTTGCCGTTGGGCCCGCATCTGCTTCATGGTGCCCCCCTCTCCCGGATCTTCGGCTAATTCGACCACGCGGATCTGAATGGTCGTCCCGACCACCTTCTGGCAGACTTTTGCGATTAACGTCCTGGTTTCTTCTTTCTGGATTCGTGAACATGCCAACGACGCCTTTTTCGGAAACCCGACGATGACCTGTTGTCCTTCGATTTTCACCAACGTCCCCATGACCAAAAAGGTTCCGACGTTGGGATGATCGTGAACCACCGATTCCACCACTCTCTGCCAGTCTTCCTTCCCAATGACGGGGGAAGCTTGTCCTGAGGCTTGAAGCGTCGCCGGGGAAGGTTTTCCCCGTGGCGGGGCAGGAGTTCGGGGCATCTGTTTCGCCTCACCCCCCGGGCGCGTGGTTGAGGGAGCATCGACCGGATTTTCAGGCGCAGCGTGTTCTTTCCGGACAGGCGCAGCGTGACGTCCTTCCTGACTTGGCCGTACCCCCGATGGGGAAGCAGGTTTTCTGATTAGCTCGTCTGGCGGCGTTGACGAGAGGCGTCCCCTCCCAAGTTCCGGCCTGCGCGTTTCAACCGGCGTGCGGACACTTGGGGATGGAGCACGGCTTGAGGCTTGATCTCCTTGAAGCGTCTTTCCGTCGTGTGTCACCGAACGCGCCGCACGAACCGCGGCCACTTCAAAAACGAAACGGGGATACCCCGTTGACCGAAGCCGGTCTTCGGTCTGCGCAAAAAGATTGAACAGGTCCTGTAACTGCTCAATCGAAAACGAGCCGGCTTCCGCCAACAACTGTTTGACTTCTTCGCCGGGCAAATCCATCAGGCCTTGGGCTTGCTCAACATTCGGCACCACGGCTCCAATCATCAGACTGCGCATTCGTTCCACGACCGCGCTACAATAGGCACGAAGGTCGTACCCATGGTCGACCACCTCGCCAATGAGTGCCACGGCTGCCGCGGCGTCCTGCTTCACCACCGTGTCAACTAATCGACGCACCAGAACGTCCGGCACGGTCCCGAGCATGTCTTCCACGTCATGGTCCTTCACCTCGGTGCCGCCAAACGCGACGGCCTGATCCAACAAACTGAGGGCATCCCTCATGCTTCCTTCACTCGCTCGGGCAATCGCGCCCACGCTTTGTTTGCCGATCGTGACGTTCATATTGTCCACGACGGCTTGGAGACGAGCCACGATCTCCTGTCGAGGAATACGTCGAAAGTTGAAATGTTGACAGCGAGACGTAATGGTCGCGGGAATCTTGTGGACCTCGGTGGTCGCAAACACAAACACCGCGTGCGGGGGCGGCTCTTCCAACGTTTTCAACAGCGCGTTAAACGCCGAATTCGAGAGCATGTGGACTTCATCAATGATGTAAATGCGATAGGAGCCGCGGAAAGGAGAAAATTTGACGTTTTCACGAAGTTCCCTGACGTCATCGACCCCGGTATTCGAGGCGCCATCGATTTCAATGACGTCCACCGAGTTCCCGCGAGTAATTTCCTCGCAGCTTTCGCACTGTTCACACGGTTCCGGAGTCGGACCGTTTTTGCAATTCAGGGCCTTGGCCAGAATGCGGGCGACCGTGGTCTTGCCGACTCCGCGCATACCGGAAAAAAGATAAGCATGGGCAACATGTTTGCGAAGGATGGCATTCCGCAGCGTTTGAACGACGTGCGGTTGTCCGATTAACTGGTCAAACGTGGACGGACGGAATTTTCTCGCGGAGACCTGATAGTCCATAGGTTCGTCCTGATGCTTGCCCTGAGCCTCGAAGGGCTTCGAAGTGCCGGTACGCTCAAAGCGCGAGCCGGAAACGGCACCCGTCCTGACGCTTTACGATCTGAAAACCGGGGCCAGGTGATCCTGCGGCACACGGACTAGCCTGCTTACCGTTGCTTCCTTCCGGATCTGGCGGGGTTCACAAGATTCCATTGCACAGGGCCCAGCCCCTTTCCTTTGTCGGTGATAATTCCCGAATACCAAACGGGGAACCGAATTGTTTCCGACTTACCAGCCTTCTGTCAAGAAAGCAGCGTCGGATCCATATCAAGCGGGGAATGACGCAGCTACAAAAGAATGAATTCTTGGCGTTCGGGTGAACCCCGCGGAAGAATGGAAGGATTCGGGACCGTGTTGAAGCAACCAGATGCGACGACCTAAAAAGCGCCGGTTCACAACCCCGCGGCCTGCCCCCGCATGCTCGTATCGGGGGGCGCATCACACGGAGGCGAGGGCCTCTGACGAGGCGACGGCCAAGGTGCGCGAGAAGGTGGAGCGGGGCGTCACCAAGCTCAAGCCCTGCCGCCGCATGGCCACGCGGGCGGAGAACCTCAGCCGCCCCGGCCTGGCGTGTCTTCCTCTCGTCTCGACGTGGATGCTGCTGCGGTCATTCGTCACCCCGGCCTAGAACGAGTAGGTGAGGCCGAGGTAGCCCGTGGCCCGCCAAGCCTCCTCCGTGGTCAACGCCCCGTCGAAGCTACCGACCAGCGCCATCGAATCCGCCACCGGCAACGCCATCCCGACGCCCACCGTCCCGGTGATCACCCCGTCGTCGCCGCCGACGTCATAGCTGACCGGATTGCCGTTGGTGTTGTCCGTCACCTTGATCTCATGCCCCGACAGCAGCCACCGGCCTTCCAGCCCCACGCGCGGCTTGAGCTGCCCCCCGTTGGCCCACGCAACCGGGACGCCCACTTCGGCGCGCCATTCCAACACCTGCACCGCTCGGTCGTCGAACGACATGTCCCAGCGCGTGTCCGTCTGCTGCCCGCGCTCCCGGAAGCTCTGGGTGAACAACCCCGCATACCGCACCCGCAGGCGGGGCAGCACGTCCAGCGTGTCCGTCACGTGCAGGGTGGTGGCCACCCCCACCTCCGGCGAGAAGAACAGCGACGCATACTCCACCTCCGCGGTCTCCACCAGGGAGAGGCGGCGGGTGGAGTCGTGGGTCATGTGCCCGATCAGCAGCCGGGCGTCATAGAGGACGTTACCCATCGCCCGCGACGCGATAAGCCCGCCGAAGACCGTCTGCACGTCCACGTCCGTGGTCTGGTTCCCCCCCGGGGAATTGCCGACGTCCAGCCGGCCCACCGACCCCCCGATGAACCCGCCCACGCGAACGTCCTGGGCGCCCCAACTCGTCCCGACCAGGCCCCCGCCGAAGTAGTGGGTGGCGTCCGCCACGATGCCGCTGCCGTTCTGATCCCGCGCCCCTCCGAACGGCGTGGCCCAGACGACCGACCCGGCCGCCGCGGGGCCCGGCCTCAGGGCGGTCTCCGTGTCCACGACTGCTCCGTGAATGCTCCCCGTCAGGTCGGACAGCATGTCGTCGGTCAGCGCAAACACCGAGGTGCCCAAGGGCCACGGGTCAGAGGGACCGGGGGGATCGGATTTGGGAAGCGCCATGGGCTCGCAACCATTCTCCGCCCCCGTCTTTCTCCCTGTATAACGTCGGTAATTTTGGGGATTGGTGTCACCGACACGTCTGACCCTTAGGCTGACTTTCTCCCGGCACGCCTCATTAGGGTTCACCGTGACATCATCCCCTTCAATTATCCCATCGGCCATCGCGTCTTTCCCCACCATAGTCAGTGTACTCGTTCCGGTGCCCCGGAAAGCGACGAGAATGCCGTCCGTGCTGGTAATCGTACCGTAGTTGTCCACCGTGCTGCCCGCTGGGACTTCAATTGCGACCTCGTTGCCCTCAACCCTGCCCCAGTTTCTCACCACAACGCCGCCGCGCCCGACTTGGTGAGAGCTGCGACTCATGCCGGCATTGGTCATCGGGCCGGGCGCCAGGACTCGAATGCCATACTCGCCGCCCGTAATCGTGCCCCGGTTCTCAATGTCGCTGGGTCCGTTGGCGAAGACGCCGTCGCCTGATGAGGCGCCGTTGGGGTTGCCGACCCGTCCGGTGGCGCCGATCATGAGCCGCCCGCCGCCGGCAAGGTAAACGCCCGCGGTGCCGCCGGTCACCATGCCGTTCACGGTGACGGTCTGCTTCCGGATGTTGCCCTCGCCCATCCCGGCGTTAGCGGCATAGATGCCGGCCTTGGCGGCAGTGATGCTGGCGCCCTCGGCCACGGTGACGTTGATGGCGCCGTTGTTCTCGTGGCGCGTCGCGTAGTAGGCCCGGATGCCGTCACCGCGGGAGTCGATGGAGCCGCCGTCCATGGCGACCTTGATGTTGCCGACGTTGTAGCGGTCCAGCAGCGCCGTCACCTTGCTCCAGTAGTCCTCATCGTCCGTGGTGTCGTCCGTGAAGCCCGCGGCCGTGAGCGCGGCTGCGAGTGCGTCCTTGTCAGCACCCTCCGCCAGCGCCTTCAGCACGTCCTTCTCCCCGTCCGAGAGACCCACCGCCCGTATGTTGCGCAGCAGGGTTCTGGTGTTCGCGTTGTCCGTTTGGAGATACGTCACGATATCGGCGTCGGTCAGGTCGGCCAGGCTCGTCGCGCCCGTCTTGATGGCCCCGAACACCGACGTCGAGATATCGAACCGAGCGTCCCCCAGCACCGCCCTCAACTGCGCGACGTAGGGGTTGTCGGCGGCGGTGGCGCCGGTCGGCACGGCCGTCATCTGCGCCGCGTTGTCCGCGAACGCGCCCGGGTCATCGCCCTTCGCCACTTCCCTGATGATCTCGTGCCGGGCCATGACATCAGCCTCGATCCCCGCCGCCCCGCGATAGACGCCGTCGGTGGCGTCCTCGCCCCCCAGGGTCTCCAGGGAGAAGACCAGCGTGTTGACGAACGACGCGGAAAATCTGCCATTGTCGTTCTGGGCGACCATGGCCTTCTCCGCCTCCGTCGTCCCATGCGAGAACGAACCCGTCCACGTGACGTCAATCACGTCGGGCTTCTGAGCGTTCCGCGCCATGACCGTCTCGGCGACGCTGTAGCCTCTCGCATTGACGTACAAGCCCGTGCGGCCCAGAATCTTGGCGCCCTGGGTGATCTTCACTTGGTTGCTGGTACTTGACGTTGTCGTCAGCACGCCGGCGGAGACGGCGGTCCCGGCCTCGGAGATGAGGCTGGTGGCGGCGCCGCTGAAGGTCATGATGACGTCGCCCGTGCCGCTGTTGAAGGCCTGGATGGCGTTGAAGAGGGCCCGGACCGTCCCGCCCGAGACGTTGACGGTCACGTCGCTCGCGTCGCCGGTCTTGTTCCCGACTTCGATGGCGTGCACCGTCTCGCTCCGCACGGTCCCGCCGGTGGTGGTGACGGAGACGTCGCCCGCGCCGCTCCTGATGACGGAGATGGGGCGCTCCGCCATGATGTCGCCGCCGTTGGAGATTGTGACGGTGCCCGTGTAGCCGGCGTGGTCCTCCACCACGATGCCGAAGTTTTCCGCTGTGATTGAGCCGCCGGTGGTGGTGATTTCGATGTCGCCTGCCGTGGCCGAGCTCCCCGACTTGTGGACGTGGATGCCGTAACTCCCCGCCGTGACGTCGGCGCCGCTCGAGATCGTGACGTCGCCCGTGCCGTCGCTCTGGACATAGATGCCCTGCGCATCCACCGATCCGATCTCGCCCTCTCTGGCCGTCACGCTGATATCGCCATTGCCGTCGGCCTGCGCCATGATGCCCCTCATGCTGGCCCCCGCCGCCGTCAGGTCGCCGCTGCTGGTGATGGTGATGGCGCCGTTCTGCCTGCTGCGCGCAAAGATGGCGTGGTTGCTCGCCGATGCGATGTCGCCCGTGTTGGTCAGCGTCAGGTCGCCGCTCCCATGGTTATCGACACGGATGCCATAGCGGTTCGCCGTGATGGCGGCGCTGTTCTCAATGGTGATATCGCCGCTGCTGGCGGTGTTGCTTTCCGCAAAAGCGACATCGATGCCGTCCCCGTCCGTGGCGCTCGCCGTGATGGCGCCGCGGTTGGTCAGCATGAGGTTGCCATAGGGGTTGAAGCCTGTGGAGCTGACCACGGAGTTGAGCCTGATGCCCTGGCCGTCGCCCGTCACCGTGATGGCGCCGCTGTTGGTGATGGTGATGGCGCCGCTCTGCGTCGCGGCGGAGGGCGTGGCATACTCGACCCGGATGCCGTCCCCGCTCGTCATGATGGCGCCGCGGTTCTCCAGGGTGGTGGCGGCGGGGGTGGTGGTGCCGCTCTCGGCGGGGCGCCACAGGAGCAGGCCGGCAGTCGAGGCATGGATGGTGGCCGCGCTGGTGAGGCTGAACCCGCCCGCGCCCCGCGCCTGGCCGCTGACGCCGGTCGCTATCGGATTGCTCGCGCTCCCGATCGTGACCCTGTCGCTGACATCCCCCCTGGCCACGCCGCTGCCCCGCTGCCTCAGAGCGATGCCGGTGGTGACGGTGGCGCCGCTCGCAGGCATGATCACGACCGCGCCGTCGTTGCCGACCGTGAGCGTCTGGTCGCCCATGGCGCCGCTGAGGGCGGCGTCCAAGCCGATGCCCGTATTGTTTTGGATCGCCGTGATCATGGTCGCCGGCCCGCCCCCGACCGTAAGCGAGAGGGCGGAGGCGGTGTTGCTCATCGTGTGGAGGATGCCGTTCGTCCACGCCTGGTCGGCGCAGGAAAGCGCCCCGTTGGCGTCCGGCGTCCCGCAGCTATTCGTCTGCGCCCGCGCCTCGCCCGGCACGAGGGCGAAGACCAGCCCCAGGGCGAGCGCGGCGCCCCACCCCCATTTCAATCTGCTGGGCGCTCCGGCGCCTGCCTGAGCCACGACGGGCCTCATCCGACGGGGAGCAGGCGTGGCCCCCTTTATGGGGTGGAAAAGAATCAGGCGAAATGACGGGGGGGGGCCGAAATAGTGGGTAGGTGGCTTCTCTTTTCGTGTCTCTGACCCATACCAATCTCCTTATTCATAGAAATGATTCATATAGATGGAAGATTCTTTTCCTGAGCCGTGCGGTGGGAACATCCCGCCCGTGGTCCAGGCCAGCCGCAACGGAGAATTGGCACCTTAACGTCGCAGGCAGGCAATGTCAAGCTTTTGGAAAAACTATGTTGACGACTGACCGCAACATCATCCACGGCGTGCGTGAGTTCACGCAGAACCGGTTCGACTTCGGCCCAGACGGCATCCGAGATGAGGAGACGTCACGCCCTGAGCGTACTCCGAAAAGAGTATCGGTGGAAAACCTGTCTCTATCTCTCGAATTCGGCAACACGGCCTAATACCACTTACCAGAGGGAAGGGGGCAACGTAGCAGAAACCACCTTGCATCTGGGTAAGTGTAGGGACTAGACGCCGAGTGGTATGGTGCCATTTAGCATTTGTAAAAAATATAGGTTTTTCCAGGTAAGTATCAAGCCTGAAGACGGATTGTCTCATAAATCGCTGAATCCGGGCAAAAGGCTTTTTACTGGTGGGGACAAGATAACATCCCGTGGAGAGAGGTTGCCACCGCGGAAGCTGACGATGCGCAGAATCGAGAACTATTGAAACGCATCGAATTCCTTTTCCGCTAGCTGTAGCTGCGCCATCTCATGGCACCCCAGGAGAAGATACGATGACGGCGCCGGCATGGAAGGACTGCCGGCGTGCCGTTCATGTGCGCTCCTTTCTGATGCAGATGCTTCACTTCGTTCAGCATGACAATGTGGGGGTTCAGCACGACAATGGGGGGTTCAGCGTGACAACGTGGGGGGTCAGCATATGTGGGGGGTCAGCATGACAGAGTGGATATCGCCTCTGGATTCCCGCTCACAACTGGCGGGAATGACGTTAGACGATGATGGGTCACGCGGTCTTTTTTGCTAAGGCTCGCAATGAAGTCGGGCGGGGGGTCCCCGTTTCATCATTTCGCTTTTGACGTTGTGGCGGAGAGGGTGGGATTCGAACCCACGGTGCCGTTGCCAGCACACGTGCTCTCCAGGCACGCCGATTCGGCCGCTCTCGCACCTCTCCGCGTTGGCTCGTCTGCGACGTTCGGGGGCGTCATCTTACCATGAGGCACTTGGAGCAACAAGGGAACGCCATCGGTCGTGAGGTGACGTTTCGATGCGAACGTCATTGATAAGGTTTGAGCGCGTGCATTCGGGGCAGCCCATCAGGTCCCTCTTGCCCGGTTTTGGAAGATTCGTTGGCGGCGGGACGAGCCGGTCAGGGCATGATAGAGATGACCGCGAAAGAGCATCATGAGGACCAGGCCGACGGGCGTGAGGAGAAGAATCAGGGGCGTGGACCATGAAGGAGACACGCCGAGATAGTGGAACCATTGACGCAACACCGCCAAGGGCAGCGTCAACAGTTGGAAAAAATCGAGGCCCGTCAGTCGCCCGCCTTGGCTTGAAATTGAAAAGAAAAAGGTCAACCCGAACGGAGCGAAGACGACGGCGAGCGGTAAAAACCATTCGATCCAGTTTTCCAGAACAAATTCGTAGCTGTCTTTGAGGGTGTCAAGTGACGCACCCGTCCTCCCTTGATAAATCAGTTCCGGCACAGGGTTGAGCACGATAAACAAGAGGAAAAAGACCGCGGAGACGATCGCGGGCCCGTAGGGGTTGGCTTGCACGCCTAATTCGAGAAGTTGGAGGGGGACCCACACGATAAATCCGATGGTGATGACGTCCCAGAAATAGTGACCGGCCACGCTCCGCAGATCTGCCCAGACCATGCGCCGGGAGTTGATCACCGCCTGTTCAATCAAGCTCAGAAGCGCGCCGACGACAAAGGCATTGGCCGCACCCAGCAACAAGCCGCCGAGCAGCCCCAGGGATAACGCCACGCCGGTCACGAACAACATGAGCCCCGCCAGCATGACGACCGCCGGCACGAGCAGCCAGTTGTTCTTCAGGGATTTCCACGTGGCGAGCAACGCGTGACGATAGAGTTGAATAGTCGCTTGAACGATCTCCGACATGCGTCGTCGTGCAGGCAATTACGAAGCTTGCCCATCGCCTCGAAGGGAAGGCGATGAAGATGAAGGGGGCGTCTGATCTTTGAGGGCAAGAATTTCTTGTTGTCGGCGGTCCCGTTCCTGTTTGATCATCTGTAACCGTGTAGGACGGTCAACGGTCCACCATCGGACTCGATCCGTAAACGACACGGTTTTGGGCGACACGCTTTTGAGTTTCCTCTCCTGGAAATCGAACCCCTTCTGCGTGTCGCGTGTTTTGATGAAATGCTCGTACACGTCACGATACAAGTTCTTCAGGCCCATGTGAGAAACCATAGCCTACTTGGTTGAAAGCTGGCAAGACCAATTCGCGGACGACGATTCAACCGCGTCCGATCAGATTTAAGGAAACAGGCGTGCAGACGGAGCGTTGACACTGTACGGCACGGTATGGGTAAATAGGACGAACGGCATGGGGCTTTCTCTTAACCGAACGTCATGCTTCTCGGCACCACGGCACAAGCCGACACAGTCAAGTCATCCGGCGAGAAGGACCGAATCCCGATACGCGAGAGTGGCGGAACTGGCAGACGCGCGAGATTTAGGATCTCGTGGGAGACCGTGGGGGTTCGAGTCCCCCCTCTCGCACCAGCTTCTCCACGACCAGAGGCATATCTCTTTGTAGCGGCGCCGTCTCATGGCGCTTGTCTTGGCCGCATAAGATGCGGCACTACAATAAGATACGGCACTACAACTTTGTAGCGGCGACATCTCATGGCGCCTGTCTTGGCCGCATGAGATGCGGCACTACAACCGGATGGATGCCAGGGCCGTGACGTGTCATTTTGGATGAAGTTCTCTTCGACAAAGGAACGACATGAAATTGGAAGTCACTGAATTAGGCCCGGTCAAACGGGCGATTAAAATTGAAGTGCCTGAGGACGTCGTGAACGAGGCATTCGACCGGGTGTATGCCGACCTGAAACGCCAAGTACGAGTCCCGGGCTTCCGGCCGGGCAAGGCTCCGCTCGCCATGCTGGAAAAACGTTACGCCAAGGCCGTGGAACAGGACGTGATTCAACGCCTGGTGCCGGACTACTATCGGAAGGCGATCAAAGAAATGGGCGTGGCCCCGGTGCTGGTTGATATGCCGTCCGTGGAACGGTTGAAAGCCACACGCAACGCCTCCCTTACCTTTACCGCCACCGTTGAAATCAAACCGGCCATTGAATTACGTGATTACCGTCCGCCCAATCCTGTTTCTTTGAAACGCGATTCCCGTACCATCAGCGATGAGGACGTGGATCAGGCCCTTGAACGATTTCGGGAACGGCAGTCCCGGCTTGACGCCGCTCCCGCGGGCACGCCCTTGGATGAAGGGCTGTACGCCGTCGTGACGATTGAAGGCTTTCTGGATGGAACGCCGGTGGACGGCTCGAAAAAAGAAGGGCATCTCCACCAAATGGGGTCTCACGTCCCTCTGCTGGGCGTGACCATTGACGAGGCCTTGATGGGAAAACGCGAAGGGGACCGCGTCGAGGTCGTCCAAGCCTATCCGGCCACGCATCCGGAGACCCGGCTGGCCGGCCAATCCGTGACGTTCACGATCTCCGTTCTCGGGGTCAAACAAAAAATTCTTCCGGTGCTTGACGATGAATTTGCCAAAGATTGCGGGGCCTATGAAACCTTGGAGCAACTCAAGGAGAAGATTCGATCCGAACTGGAATCCGTGCTCAAACGAGACGTGGAAGAAGGCTATAAGAATCAGATTACCGAACGTCTGTTGCAGATGCACCATTTCGACCTTCCCGAAGTCATGATCGAACGGGAAATCAGCGCGATGGTTCGGCAACGCCTGATGGAAGAACAACGGAACAAGGGCGGCGGGCTCTCCGTGGATGAACACGTCCACGTGGAAGAGGAAGCGAAACGCATTCAACAGGAGGTAGCTCCTGAAGCGAAAAAACGGGTGAAACTCGGATTAATCCTGGAAGCGATTGCGGACAAGGAAGGCGTCTCCGTGACGGAGGAGGAGATTCAAGCGGAATTCACCAGACTGGCGCAAGCCCTTCAAATCCCGGTGGAAGACGTGCAAAAGATGGTCGCCTCCGGCGGGGAAACGTCGCGTCAAGAATTTGAAGATCGCATCCGGGCCGAACGCGCACTTCAACTGGTTTATCAACACGCCGTGATTCAAGGGTAACGCGCTCGACGCATCGGCGCGTCAACGGAAAGGGTCAAGTTGCATGTTAATTCCAATGGTCATTGAGAGCACAAACCGCGGGGAGCGCGCGTATGATATTTACTCCCGTCTTTTAAAAGATCGCATTATCTTTCTGGGTGCGCCCATTGATGACGTGTTCTCCAACCTCGTCATTGCGCAATTATTGTTTCTGGAAGCGGAAGACCCGGAAAAAGACATTAACCTCTACATTAATTCTCCGGGGGGGAGCGTCACGGCGGGTCTCGGCATTTACGATACCATGCAATACGTCAAACCGCCGATTACCACGATTTGTTTAGGGCAAGCCGCCAGTATGGGCGCGCTGCTGCTCGCCGCCGGCACCACGGGTAAACGATTTGCCCTTCCCAATGCTCGCGTGATGATTCATCAACCGATGGGGGGCTTTCAAGGACAGGCGACCGAAGTCGATATTCACGCCCGTGAGATTTTGAAAATCCGAGAGCGCCTCAACCAGATTGTTTCGAAACATTCGGGTCAGCCCTTGGACAAAATTTCCCGGGATACGGAACGAGACTATTTCATGTCCGGGACCGAAGCCAAAGACTACGGCCTCATTGATGAAGTCATCGTCCGTGCGCCGGAAAAAGAGAAGTCCCGTTCGAATGGCTCCTGATCCCTGCATGGCAGCTCAACCCTGACGCCCATGGCGAAGCAAGTCAAAACAGAGGCCAATCTCCGGTGTTCGTTCTGCGGGAAAAGCCGGGATCAAGTCCGCAAATTGATCGCCGGTCCCACCGTCTATATTTGTGATGAATGCGTGCATCTGTGCAATGAAATCATGGCCGAAGAGTGGCAAGAGGCCAAAGAAGAAATCTCCTCAAAGTTGCGAAAGCCCTCCGAGATTAACCGCCACCTCGATCAATACATCATCAATCAGGACCGTGCCAAAAAGATTCTCTCGGTCGCCGTCCACAATCACTATAAACGCATCGCCGCCAACGAAACCGGAGACGTCGAACTGCAAAAAGGCAACATCCTCATGATCGGGCCGACGGGGACGGGGAAAACGCTCTTGGCCCAAACTCTCGCCGATTATCTTGACGTGCCGTTTACGCTGGCCGATGCGACCACCTTAACGGAAGCCGGATACGTGGGGGAGGACGTTGAAAATACGATTCTGAAATTGTTGCAAGCCGCGGACTATGAAGTGGACCGGGCCGAGCGCGGCATCATTTATATCGATGAAATCGATAAAATCACGAGAAAATCAGACAGCCCCTCCATTACCCGCGACGTCTCCGGCGAAGGCGTCCAGCAGGCCCTCCTCAAACTCATCGAAGGCACCGTCGCCAACGTGCCGCCTCAAGGCGGAAGGAAACATCCTCATCAGGAATTCATTCAAGTCGACACCAAAAACATTCTGGTCATTTGCGGAGGCGCCTTTGTCGGGCTGGAACCCATCATTGAGCGACGGCTCAATCAACGACGCATGGGATTCAAAGCCGACATCAAAACGTCGGAACGCCCACGGTCCCTGTTGGCGCACGTGCAACCGGAAGATCTGCTGCAATATGGGTTGATTCCCGAATTCATCGGGCGATTGCCGGTGGTGACGACGCTGGAAGAATTAGATGAACACGCGCTGGTTCGGATTTTGACCGAACCCAAGAACGCCCTCGTCAAGCAGTATCAAAAGCTCCTGTCTTTTGACAAAGTGAAACTCAAATTTACCGATGGGGCACTCAGCGCCGTGGCCAGAAAAGCCCACGCGCAAAAAACCGGGGCACGCGGCCTTCGCGCCATCCTGGAAGAGGTCATGCTTGACGTCATGTATGAAGTTCCTTCGCAAGCGGAGATCGAAGAAGTGGTCATAACCGAGGACGTGATTGTGAAGAAGGCTGAAGCGATGAAAATTTTCGACCAGGGGATGAAGCCCGCGGTCGGCTCGTAAAACGTGCGTGGGAATTCTCCCGTGTACGGGAGGGTGGCGCCACCACCGAGAACCCCTCCGTCGCACCAACTCTTCGACTGACGGCTCATCAATCTTCGCGTCAGACGCGGAGGCGTCGAGCGGCTTTCTTGTGACCGACGCCCTGGTTCTTGCCCCTGCCGTCCCCCTCGGTCTTGCGCGGCGCGAACTCGAAGCCGAACGTGCCGGAGCCATTGGACCGGTCGATCGTGAGGTGGGCCGCGAACTGGCGTCTGTTCTTTTTCGACACAAAGCCCCGCAGGAGATCGGTCTTGCCGTTGCCCAGCAGTTGCCGCACTTCACCGGCCACAATCGGGCGATTCAGGATCTGCCGGCTGATTCTGAAATCACAGACAGGGTTGTCCCCCAGCCCGCCGTGACAGACGTATCGTCTCGGCGTATCAAGCACCATCGCGCCACACTTGGGACAGGGACCGAGTTGATCGCAATTCCGTGGATCAACGTCGTCGTCCGCGGTGGCATCACCAAAATCAAAGGCCGCGGTGAAATCGTCCTTGATGATCACTTCCGCGGTAAATTCGCGGCCAAGACGACTGCGGAACCCGCTCAACGGCCCCAGGCGCCGGTCGCACAACAGGGTCGTCACCTCGTCAGGGGACAACTCCCGTCCGGCGATGGATTTCCAGATCGAGAAATCACACGTCTCGCACACGAACTTGCGATAGGTTTCTCGTACCTTGCCCTTGCCGCACTTGGGACACGACGCGTCAAGCATGACGTACTCATCGTCAATCTGGTCAACGTCACAATCCCGCGCGGCCTCGACAATATCCTGAGTCATCCTGCGAATGTGACGCATGAATTCATCGGAGGAAAACTGGTTGATTTCGATCTGCTTCAATTTCTTTTCCCACTCGCCGGTCAATTCGGCCTTCGTCAATTCGTCAATCTTGAGGGCACGCAACAACCGGAGCAGCGTCGTGGCTTTGGACGTCGGGATCAATTCCCGGGCGTCGCGCAGGATGTAGCGATTGTGGATCAACTCTTCAATGATCGAAGCGCGCGTCGCGGGCGTGCCGAGGCCACGACCCTGCATCGCTTCGCGCAACTCCTCGTCCTCCAGCAGTTTGCCCGCGCCTTCCATTGCCGACAACAGGGTCGCCTCGTTGTAGTGCGGCGGCGCTTTGGTGCGTTTGCTCTCCATGCCGACTTCGACCGTTCTGGCCTTTTCGGACCCGTCCTTGGCATCCGCGAGCGGGGGCAACGTCTCGTTGGTTTCTTTGCGCTCCATCACCTGCAACCAGCCGCTCTCGATTATCACCCGTCCGCGGGTCTCGAAGGTCTGGTCTTCGACGACGGTACGACGGACCGTGTTTTCAAAGCGGGCCGCGGGATAGAACGCCGCGATGAAACACCGAGAGACCAGTTCATAGACGCGACGTTCCTGTTCTTTCAGTTTCCCCGGCACCTCTCCGGTTGGAATAATGGCAAAGTGGTCGGATACATGAGCGTCGTTGAAGATGCGTTTGTTGTTGCCGTTGATGTAATGGTTTTGGAGCGCCAGGTCGGCCCAGTGGCTGAGGGGTCGGCCACCTTTCTCACCGTCCGACTGGCCGGCGCCGACGTTGGACGCAACCAGCGACTGCATGATCTTTCTGGCCGTGTCAGGGTAATCCTCAGGTAACGTCCGCGAATCCGTGCGTGGGTAGGTCAGGACTTTGTGGCGCTCGTACAGCGCCTGGGCAATGCTGAGCGTGGACTTGGCCGAGAACCCAAACCGTCGGTTCGCTTCACGCTGGAGCGAAGTCAGGTCGAACAGCATCGGGGCCTGCTGGCTTGACGGCTTCGTGGTTTCGGAAACGCGGCCCTCCTGATTCGTACACGTTGTCACGATGGCCTCGGCCCGGGTTTTGTCCCAGATGCGCTCCGGCTTCGCGGTCCCGTGCGGGTCCTTTGCCGCACCTTGGGCATTCGGCTTCGTCCGCGTTTGCAACTGCGGATCAATCCAGCACCCTTCGTAATGACCGGAGGCAATCGCGAAGGTGGCGGTGACCTCCCAATACTCCCGAGGTTCGAAGTGCTGGATCTCTTTCTCGCGGTCTACGAGGATCGCAAGGGTCGGAGTTTGCACTCGCCCTACCGTGGTCAGTGAAAATCCGCCGCCGCTTGAATTCAGGGCAGTCATGGCCCGGGTGGCGTTGATTCCGATGAGCCAGTCGGATTCCGAGCGACACACGGCGGCACGCTGGAGCGGCAAGACGGTCTCGCCTTCACGAAGACGCTCAAAGCCGTCGCGGATCGCCTGCGGCGTCATGGATTGCAACCACAAACGCCGCACCGGCTTTGAGCCGCCGAAATGGCGGATCAGGTAATGGAAGATCAACTCACCTTCGCGGCCGGCGTCGCAGGCGTTGATGACTTGGGCAATATCCTTACGCGCGTAGAGTTTCTTGATGAGGTTGAGTTGCGATGCACTCTTCGGGATCGGTTGCAGGTCGAAGTAGTTGGGAATGACCGGAAGGTTGGCGATCGCCCACTTCCCGCGCTTGACTTCGACGCCTTCCGGTGGGACCAGCTCAAGCATGTGCCCGACCGCGAAGGTCACGACGTAACGCGGCCCCTCGAAGAAGTCTTTCTTGTTCTGAAAACCACCGAGCGCCCGGGTGATGTCGCGAGCCACTGAGGGCTTCTCCGTAATGACCAGGGTTTTACCCGCCTCTTCGGCAAGACGCGGGCGAGCCGTCTTGTTCCCGTGCGTTAACATTTGAAATAGCAGGACCCCGGGGCCTGCTTGAGGACGCCTTTTAATTCCAGGCTTAACAGGAGACTCATGACTTCGGCGAGAGCAAAAGGCGCGTCAGCCAGGATTTCATCAATCGGGACGGGATCATCGTTGACGTCGTTGAACAGCGCCAGGAGGTTCCGTTCTTTGTCGGTCAACACCGGCTCGGCTTTTTCCGTAGGGCCCGCGTTTTGTACTCGATCACGAAAGGAGCCGTCAAGTTGAGGGAGCAATTCTTCAACGACGTCCCACGCCTCTTCCACCAGTTTCGCGCCTTGTTTAATCAACCCGTGTGCCCCTTCATGTTTCCTGTTTTTGATGGAACCCGGGATCGCAAACACCTCCCGGTTCTGTTCGAGTGCCAATCTGGCCGTGATCAACGATCCGCTTTTCTGACTGGCTTCCGAGACAATGACGCCTAACGACAATCCGCTGATAATCCGGTTTCGGCGAGGAAAATGATGAGACAGGGGCGGGGAGCCGAGCGGCAATTCCGACACCACGGCGCCATGCGCTTCAATTTCGTTCCGTAACGGCTGATGTTCGGGAGGATACGTGCGGTCCACGCCACATCCCAAGACCGCCACGGTGCGAGCCTTGGCCTTGAGGGCACCCTGATGCGCCGCGGCATCAATGCCCCGTGCCAAGCCACTCACGATGGTAAAGCCAAGGGCCGCCACCCGTTCACTGAGTTCCTGCGTGACAAGCATCCCCGAAGGCGTCGCTCTTCGGGACCCGACGACGGCGATCACGTGATCGTCAGCAGCGGGAAGCGTCCCTCGCACGTACAACAGCGGCGGCGGATCCGGGATCATCGCCAGTCGGCTGGGATACGCCGAGTCCAACACCGTGACAATCGAGCACGCCCCCTTCTGAATCAGCCGAACGTCGTCGGCCACTTTTTTCAGCACACTTCGATCCGGTCCTTTCCGTATGGATTTCACCACGGACGACCGAACCCCCGCGTTCTGCAAATCGCTTGCAGAAGCCGACAGCACCTCGTCCGGGCCGCCAAACGATCGAAGCAGTCGACAGAGGGTGCCGTCACTCAATCCCCGAAGTGACCGCAGGATGAGCCAAGCTTCCAGTGACTTCACGGTTGCGCTCGCTTACGAAAAACGTCCGTGACGCCCGTTCGCGCGTGCCACGCAAGCGTGACGGGCAACGGCAAGCAACCCCGTCGGGCGTGGACCATGGCGAGTCGATCCCTACCCTTCTCCTGACACCACAATGTCATAGTGTTCGAGAGGCAAGACCGGATCGGCCTTCATAATCACCTCACAATGACGTTCGCGCTGGAGCCGTTCAAGTTCGCCATGCTCAACGTCGTGAAGCAACTCCACGACGTGCGGGTGGGCGCCGATCACCACGCGTTGGGGTCCGGCTGCTCGTTCGATTCGTCGAACGTCTCGAAAAATATCGTACATCACCGTGAGCGCGGACTTCGTATACCCGCGGCCGTCACAATCGGAACACAGATCGGAGAGCGTCCGCAGTAAATCTTCTCGAACCCGTTCACGCGAAATTTCGATTAACCCCAGGTCGCTGATGCGGGAAATCCGCGTTTGCGCCTTATCATTGGCCATCGCGTCCACGAAGGCTTGATACACTTTCTCTCGATTCCGCTCTCGTTTCATGTCAATAAAGTCGATGATGATAATGCCGCCGATGCCGCGGAGTTTAATTTGATACGCAATCTCCCGAGTCGCTTCCAGGTTGTTTTTCAGGATCGTCTCCTCGGGATCGCGTTTGCCGACGAACCGCCCGGTGTTGACGTCGATGACCGTCATGGCTTCCGTATGATCGATGACAATGTGACCGCCGGACTTGAGCCAGACTTTTCGGCTCAACGCTCGAGAAATTTCCATCTCAATCCCTAAATAATCAAACAATCCTTCGTCTTTTTCATAATGAAAAATTCGAGAGGTTTGTTGGGGCAGGTAACGTCGCACGAATTCTTTGACCGCTTCATATTCCGCTTTTGAATCGATAAGCAGCCTCTTGACGTTTTTGGTAAAGAGATCCCGCACGACTCTGAGCGTCAGACTCAAATCCGCGTGCAGGGCCGCCGGGGCAGGAGACGCTTCTTGCTTTTTGACAATGTCTTGCCACATCGCGGTTAAAAACTCGACGTCTGACTTGAGTTCCTCTTCGCTCACCCCTTCACTCACGGTTCGCACGATGTAGCCGTAACCCGGTTCCCGGATGCGCTTCATCATGTCTTTGAGGCGACTACGCTCATCGTCCTGGGGAATGCGGCGTGAGACGCCGACGTGATCCACGTTCGGCATGAGCACCAAAAACCGCCCGGGCAACGAACAGTAAGAGGTCACGCGTGGACCTTTGGTGCCGATCGGGCCTTTGGAAATCTGGACGATGAGTTCTTGGCCTTCTTCCAGCAATTCTTCAATCGGCCGAACGGTTTGTCGTCGAGGATGCGGGAATTCCGATCCTTTCTCATCGTCGTCGCCGTCAACCAGAATGTCCCCGGGTTCCGTCCCCACCGAGAGATCCGACACGTGGACAAACGCGGCACGCTCCAGACCGATGTCAACGAACGCCGCCTGCATGCCCGGGAGCACTTTCACGACTTTCCCCTTATACACGTTGCCCACAAAATCTTTTTTCTTTGCCCGGTCCACGAATAATTCCGTGACCACCTTATTCTCAAGTACCGCGACGCGCGTTTCTTGAGGGGTCACGTTGATGGCAATTTCCACGCCCATACACGCTCCTTTGTTTCCTCATCGGACGACGCCGTGCGTCTCCGTGGGGAACCTGCTGTTAGACGTCACGACCACGACGTCAGCCGTCCCTTCCTCACGTTCAACAATAATCCCAAGGCGGCCATCGTCATCATGGTCGTACTCCCCCCATAACTCAGTAGGGGCAACGGAATCCCGACGATGGGCGCCAGCCCAATGGTCATCCCGACGTTGACCACCATGTTAAAGGTCATCATGCCGACGACCCCAACGGCCAACAAGGTTCCCAACAGATCTTTGGCGTTCGCCGCAACGTCCAGTCCCAAGAGCAATAACGCCAGAAACAGACCGAGTAACACGACGGCCCCCAAAAAGCCCCATTCCTCGGCGTAGACCGCAAAGATAAAATCCGTGTGACTGTCCGGAAGAAATTTAAATTGCGTTTGCGTGTTCCCGTGAAACCCTTTTCCAAGTAATTCACCGGAGCCCACGGCAATACGAGATTGCAGTCCCTGGTAGCCTTTGCCCTCCGGATCATGTCCCGGGTCCACGAAACTGATAATCCGTTCCTTTTGATAGTCGTGCAGAGACCCCCATAATTCCCCCCAGACAAAGGGAAACATCATCAACGCCGACAAGAACACCAGCCCCAACGTTTTCGACTTGACGCCCACGGCCAGCAACAACGTGACGTAGATGGCCAGAAAGCTGAGGCTGTTCCCCAAATCCGGTTGCTTCAGAATCAAGAAAAACCCGGGAGACATGATCAACCCGGGCACAATGACCCGATACCACCACCCATGCCGGGGTTGGGTGGCATAATAGGTCGCCAAAACCAGGAGCAGAGGAATTTTCACGAATTCCGACGGCTGCATCGCCACCGGCCCGAGCGCAATCCATCGTTGCGCCCCACGGGTACTCTTGCCACCGAACATGACGACCACGAGGAGGAGCAACCCTAATCCATACAGGAAAGACGACGCGAAGGCTAATTTGTGGTAATCAATCATGGACATCGCCAGAAACGCCAAACTGCCCACCCCGACCCATACCGCTTGTTTGGCGTAAATGGGAAATGCTCCCGCCTCGCCGGCGGTCCCACTAGCAATGGTTAAGACCCCAATGGACACCAACGCACAGATGACCCCCAAAAAGCCCCAATCAAACCCATCCGGCCCTCGACTGCGTGTCCACGGTTCATCCATGACCGGCTGCTCCCTCTTGCCACGCGCGTGAATGCAACGCAGAGGACGATGGTGCCGTTCGCTCCACGTCCGACGGATCCGACAGATAGGCTTCAATGAGTTCTTTGGCGAGCGGAGCCGCCACGACGCCGCCTTGGCCCATGTGCTCCACGAGCACCGCCACGGCAATCCTGGGACGGGTTAACGGCGCATAGGCGACGAACCAGGCGTGGTCTCGAAATTTCTTCGGCGTGTCGTCTTCGGATTCTTCACGCAAGCCCACGACTTGTGCCGTCCCGGTTTTCCCCGCAATCCCCACCAAGGACGAACGCGCCCTTCGTCCCGTGCCTTCGGCGACCACCGCGGCGAGAGCGGTTCGAATTCGGCGCAGTCCTTGCGGCTGTACCAGTTGAACGGCGTGGCCGCGTGAGGGATTCCACTCTTGAATCACGCCGTGCTCGCGTTGTCGCACGCCACGAACAACGTGGGGGGTCGACACCCGTCCATTATTGCCGACCGCGGCAATCACGTTCGCCATTTGCAGGGGCGTGACCGTGACGAAGCCTTGTCCGATCGAGACCGAAATGGTTTCCCCCGGGTACCAGGCTTCTCCTCGCGTGTGCCGTTTCCATTCCGGGGAGGGGACGATCCCGGTCACCTCCGCGGGGAGATCAACGCCCGTTCGCCGGCCTAATCCGAATCGTTTCGCGTGGGTGGCAATGGTGTCGATCCCCAGGCGATGGCCTAACCGATAAAAGTACACGTCGCACGAATGCATCATGGCCGCGTGCAGATCGACGTTGCCGTGGCCACCCGCCTTCCAGTCCCGAAACGTTCGCTTCCCGAATCGAAACCCGCCGCCACATCGGATTCGCTCAGTCGGATCAATGGCGCTGGTCCCAAGCACCGCACTCGCCATAATAATCTTGAAGACGGAGCCCGGAGGATAATGTCCTTGAATCGCTCGATTCGTCAGCGGGTGTCGCGGGTCCTGAAGAAGGACGTTCCATTCCTCAACGGGTAAGCCACGAGACAAGGCATTGGGATCAAACCCGGGGCGACTGGCTAAGGCCAGCGTTTCTCCCGTTTGAGGATCCAAAGCCACAATCGCTCCGGCTTCCTCTCCCAAAACGTCTTCCGCCAATTGTTGTAACCGGAAGTCGAGGGTGAGATAAACATCGTTTCCCGCCTGCGGTTTCTCCACGAAAATCGTCCGTTTCTCATGACCGAGGGCGTCGACTTCAATGAGTTTTCTTCCGGCTTGCCCTCGCAGCGCCCGATCATACGTGCGTTCCACGCCATACTGGCCGATAATGCTGCCCTGCACGAGTCCATGAAATTTCTCCTGCCCGAGCTGGTCTTTCGAGATTTCCCCGACGTACCCGATCACGTGCGCGGCCGACGAGCCTTGAGGATAATTCCGCTGATATTCGGGGTGAACCACCACCCCGGGTAAATCCAACCGATGCGATTCGACAATGGCCGCCTCTTTCAGGCTGAGTCCCGCCTTCAGTTTAACCCGCGTTCCGCCCTGAGTCAGAATTGTCTTCTTCAGTTCACGCGCATCCAACGCCAACAGGTCCTCGAGTTTCTGAAACAACCTCTCTCGGTTCCGCACGTCGCTGAGTTCAACGTAGACGTTGAAACTCGGCACGCTGTTCGCCAGTAAAAGCCCGCGTCGGTCATAAATGAGTCCTCGAGCGGGATGTAACGTGATCGATCGGGTGCGATTGTGTTGAGAGAGATCCTGATAATGGGGCCCGTCGCGCACTTGGAGTTGCCATAACCGAACGACCAACAGGCCGACCACAATCACGACCCCGATTTTCAGGAGTCGTAATCGCCGTTGAACCTCTTCGAGTTCTATTGCTGACAAACCAGGATTCGTCATGATTCACTTCACCGGCACAACCATTCGGCCGATATCCAGATCATCACCAGCCACTCGGCGAGGGCCCATCCACCGTGAAAGGATCCAATGGGCGACGAGGGCCACCAATCCGTCCAACACCGCCTGGGGAAACAAGACCGCGGAGATCCCGTGAAACACCGCTTCCCTATCCATTCCCTGACGCGCAACCAGCAAAAACATCGTGCCGGACGCAAAGGAAAACGCCAGCATCAAGAAAAAAGCCGAATACCAGGCCGTCGTCGAAACGTTTTTCGCCACGACACCGGACAGGTAGCCGACGGCAGCTTTGGTGAACATGTTCAGCCACGGCGTGCCGGCGAAAAAAAAGTCCTGGACAAACCCCAAGAAAAAGCCCAAGACTCCTCCGTGAACCCGTCCGGCGAACAATCCGGCCAAACAGGCGGCGACCAGACAGAGATCCGGGCGAATCCCAAAGAGACTCAAAGACGGTAACAACGTGACCTGAACGGGCACGAGCAACAACATGAGCAGGATAAACGCAAGACGCTTCATTGAGCGGCTTTCTCGTTCTCTCTGGAATCCAACGCTTGCTCAATGGAGAGCATGGCGTCCACCGGTCGAGGGGACGTGACAATCAGGACTTCTTCCATCCGTTGAACGTTCACCACGGGGACAAGGTCCGCCGTCTGAAACAAATCGCCCTCACGTTTTTCAATCCGGGCCACCTCCCCGATCAACACCCCGCGCGGAAATCCATCGGTCAATCCCGACGTCACCACCACGTCCCCTTTTCGAACGGGTGAGAGCGGCGGAATATACTTCATCCGGACGTGACTCTGTGGCGTACCCTGAACAATCCCCTCATCCCGCGTGCGTTGCACCAATCCAGGAATCACGACGTTCGGGTCGGTCATCAGTAAGACAATGCTCGTGGACCCGGCGGTCTTGACGATGTGCCCGACGACTCCGGCCGGAGTCATCACACCCATTTCCACGCGAATCCCGTCACGTTCGCCCTTGTTGAGCACGACGCCTTGATACCAATTCGACGTACTGCGGCCGATGACTTGGGCCGCAACCGTCTGAATCGGGACGTGTTGCTGAAATTCCAGTAACGCGGCGAGCCGGTCCGCAGCCAGGGCCCGTTCCCGCCACTGATTCAATTCCCCACGAAGCTGCTGGACCCGTTGGCGGAGTTCGTGGTTGTGTTCAGAGACGTTGTGAGAAGGAAAAACCTGGTTCCATCCGTCGCGGAGTCCGCGCGTCAGGGGGGCCATGCTTTCGATGGGAATCGCCACGACGTCGGCAAAGGGTTGGCCGACGGCGTGGAGGAAGAATTGCGCGTGCCGAGGAAAGAGGACGAACGCCACGCCTGCGAGTGCGAACACGACCGCAATGATCCGTCTCGTGCCGGACCCCACAAGGACCGAAGGCCGAAACCGGCCGTTCATACACACGCGTTCCTTTTACGAATTGCCCGTCGACTGAGAGGCAATACTCCGCAGCAGGGTCATCTCTTCGAGCGTTTTCCCTACTCCCAGGACGACGGAGGTCAGCGGATCATCGACCATGATGATCGGCAGCGCGGTTTCTTCTCGCAACCGGGCATCCAATCCTCGTAACAGTGATCCCCCGCCCGTCAAGACAATTCCTCGATCAATGATGTCCCCTGCTAATTCGGGAGGCGTATTTTCCAAGGCTAATTTAATGGCCGACACAATCGCCGCAGTGGACCCTTCCAAGGCTTCTCGGATTTCCGCGTCCTCCAACGCAATGGTACGAGGAATGCCTGAAACCACGTCCCGCCCTTTCACCATCATTTGGGCTTTCTCTTGCAACGGATAGGCCGACCCGATTTCCAATTTCACGCGCTCCGCCATGTGCTCGCCGATCAACAAATTGTATTCGCGTTTGACGTACTGAATGATGGCAGCGTCCAGTTGGTAGCCGGCCGTTTTCACGGACTCACTGTAGACGATCCCGCCCAATGAAATGACCGCGATATCGGTGGTGCCCCCTCCGATATCGACCACCATGTTCCCCGCGGGCTCGGTGATGGGCAGTCCCGCTCCAATGGCCGCGGCCAGAGGTTCTTCAATTAAATAGACCTCACGGGCCCCTGCTAATTCAGCCGACTCTTTCACGGCTCGCCGTTCCACTTGCGTAATCCGCGACGGCACACCGATGATGATTCGCGGCCGGAAAAACGTACTCCGATTGCGCACCCGCGTGATAAAATAGCGAAGCATGTGCTCGGCCATTTCAAAATCGGCAATCACGCCTTCTTTCATGGGATGAACGGCTGAGATGTTACCGGGCGTGCGGCCCACCATGCGCTTGGCGACGCTCCCCACCGCTAAGATTTTACTCGACTGCCGTTCAATGGCCACCACCGACGGTTCATTCAAGACGATCCCCATACCCTGGATGTAGACCAACGTATGGGCCGTCCCAAGGTCAATGGCCATATCATGCGAAAACAGACTCAAACACCGACTGACCCAATTCATCATCTTCTCGCTCACACGTGGTGAACCCCTGCACGTGGCACCGCATTGCGCTCTGACCCACGTCTTGGGAGGACGGCATCCTCTGCACCTACGCCGCACGTGCAGAGAGTCACTCTTCAAACAAAACAGTTTTTAAGTATAGCAGAACTCCCGCATCACCTCAAAATAACCCTGGATCGTATTCGTCCGTCAGCCATCTGCAGCATGGCAGGGTTGCACGTGGCGTCCCCTCTGCGCCATAGTTCCCACGGACAAGGGGAGTTCGTCATGGCACCACAAACGTTGTTCGACAAAATCTGGGACTCGCACGTGGTTCACGAGGAGGCGGATGGAACGACGCTGTTGTACATTGACCGACACTTGGTCCACGAAGTGACGTCTCCACAAGCCTTTGAAGGGCTCAGACTGGCCGGACGACGGCCGCGTCGTCCCAAGGCAACCCTCGCGGTGCCGGACCATAACGTCCCGACCACCGACCGCGCGTTGGGCATTCCTGACCCGTTGAGTCGTCTGCAAGTGCAAACGCTTGAACGTCACTGTACTGAATTCGGCGTTCCGCTGTTCACGATGGATGACGTTCGGCAAGGCATCGTCCACGTGATTGGCCCGGAGCAAGGGTTGACCGTACCCGGCATGACGATTGTGTGCGGCGATTCCCATACGTCCACCCATGGCGCCTTCGGGGCCTTGGCGTTTGGCATCGGCACGAGTGAAGTCGAACACGTGTTGGCCACGCAATGCTTGATTCAAACACGACCGCATACCATGCAAATCCGGGTGGAGGGTCACGTCTCTCCCCATTGTTCGGCGAAGGACATGATTCTGGCCATTATCGGGCACCTCGGCACTTCCGGCGGAACGGGGTACGTGGTGGAATACACGGGCGACGCGGTTCGCTCGTTATCAATGGAAGGCCGGATGACCCTCTGCAACATGTCGATCGAGGCCGGTGCCCGCGCCGGGATGATTGCCCCGGACGAAACCACCTTTTCCTACGTCAGGGGGCGTCCCATGGCTCCCGCTGAGGACCTCTGGGCCCAGGCGGTCACCCATTGGCAGGGGTTACAGACGGACCCCGGAGCCACCTACGACCGCGTCGTCACGGTGAACGGGGAAGACGTGTCGCCTCAAGTCACGTGGGGGACGAATCCAGGCATGGTAACGGGCGTGGACGGGACCGTGCCGGACCCTGCCTCCTACGCCGACGCGGAGAGGCAGGAGTCCGCTGCACGGGCGCTGACCTACATGGCGCTCACCCCTGGCACCCCGATTGCGGATATCAAAATTGATCGGGTGTTTATCGGATCGTGTACGAATTCCCGCATTGAAGATTTACGCGAGGCGGCTGCCTATTTCAAAGGAAGAACGGTCGCCCCCGGCGTGCATGCGATGGTGGTTCCCGGGTCAGGTCTCGTCAAACACCAAGCCGAAGAAGAAGGATTGGACGCCATCTTTCGAGCAGCGGGAGCGGAATGGCGGGAATCCGGCTGTAGCATGTGTCTGGCCATGAACGCCGACGTGCTTCAACCCGGTGAGCGTTGTGCGTCAACCAGTAACAGGAATTTTGAAGGCCGGCAGGGAAAAGGCGGCCGGACGCACCTCGTCTCCCCGGCGATGGCCGCAGCCGCGGCCATCGCCGGACGTTTCGTCGATATTCGTCATTGGTCCTGAGTCCGTCATGACCCCCTTTACGACCCATACCGGACGAGTGGCGACGCTGGATCGCGTGAACGTCGATACCGATCAGATTATCCCCAAACAATATCTGAAAACCATTCATCGAACCGGATTGAAAGAAGGGCTCTTTGCCGATTGGCGACGTCTCCCGGACGGCTCGCCCGATCCCGATTTCTTCATGAATCACCCCCGGTCCGATGAGGCCACCATTCTGCTGACTCGTGAGAATTTCGGCTGCGGCTCTTCCAGAGAGCACGCACCCTGGGCTCTCCTGGATTATGGGATTCGTTCTCTTCTCGCTCCCAGTTTTGCCGACATTTTTTACAATAATTGTTTGCAAAACGGCCTGCTCCCCGTTGTCTTGACGGCACAAGACGTTCAAGCCCTCTTTGATTACGTGGGCGCGAATCCGCAGGGCCAACTGACGATCGACTTACCTTCTCAAACGGTCTCGACCCTTCGCAGTTCAGGGGATCCGCCGCCATCCGTCATGCTGAGCGACGCACCTGCCCTGAGCCTCGAAGGGAAGAATCTGACGTTTTCATTCTCGATCGACGCCTTTCGAAAAAATTGCCTCCTGCAAGGGTTGGACTCGATAGGGTTAACCCTTCAACGCGAAAAAGATATTGAGCAGTACGTCGCACGACGAAAACAGGAAGTTCCCTGGCTGTTTCAAGACCTCTGTTCGTAACCCTTCGAGGCTCAGGGCAAGCCTCAGGGCGAACTTCGCCGTTCCACAAAACAGCGGCCGGTGTCCTCACAACCAAAGCATGGGAATCCCTGCTGACGCGGCCCATGTTTCCTGAACGGCCTTGTTGTGGCACGGTCGTTCCGGTCGGGACGAGGAAGACGAGCGTCTCACGGGAGCAATCGGCACGGATGCCGGAGGTGGTCAACGGTTCCGTCACTTCTTGCGCTTCCACGAAAAGGACGTATGGACGAAATCAGCGCACTCAGGGACATCATCCTTATTTTTTCCGTGTCCATCGTGGTGATCTTCCTGTTTCAAAAACTCAACTTGCCCTCCATTGCCGGGTTCCTCGTGGCCGGGACGCTGGTCGGTCCGCACGGGCTCAACCTCATTTCCGATCGAGAACAAGTTCACGTCCTGGCTGAGATCGGGGTCATCCTCCTGCTGTTCACAATCGGGTTGGAATTTTCGCTGGCCAGATTGAAATCCTCGAAGTTCTTGTTTGTCGTAGGAGGGTCCGCCCAGATTGCAGGAGTGCTGATCGTCTTCGTCAGTAGTGCGCTGCTGTTTCACGTGGATCTCAACGCGGCCATCTTCTGGGGATTATTAGTCACCCTGAGCAGTACGGCCATCGTCCTGAAAACGTTGGCCCAACGGGGAGAACACGACACCCTCCACGGACGATCCACCATCGGTATTTTAATCTTTCAAGACTTGGCCATCGTCCCCATGATGCTCATGACGCCTCTGTTGGCCAATCAGGAAGCGGAGGGAATCGGTCGCATTCTGTTCACCCTCGGAAAATCGCTCGTTCTGGTGATCGTGATTGTGCTGGCCGCCCGCGTCTTCGTGCCCAAGCTTCTCGAGCAGATCGTCCGGACGAGAAGCCGGGAATTATTTCTCCTGACCATCGTCGTCCTCTGCCTGGGCACCGCGTGGTTGACGTCACTGGTGGGATTATCGTTGGCCCTCGGAGCGTTTATCGCCGGATTCCTCATTTCTGAATCAGAATACAGCCACCAGGCTATCGCCGACGTTCTTCCGTTTCGGGATAGTTTCAACGGCCTGTTTTTTGTCTCGATCGGCATGCTCATGAACCCAACGGTCCTTGTGGCGTACCCCCTGCTGATTATGACCTTGGTCGCAGCCATTATCGTTGGAAAATTTGTGACGGGAGCCATCGCCGTGGTCGCCGCCGGCGCGCCGCTTCGATCAGCAATCCTGGCCGGCGTGGCGTTGGCGCAAGTCGGAGAATTTGCCTTTATCCTGGCGCAAGAAGGCCTGAAGGTCGATCTGCTCTCTCATGAAACGTACAACATTTTTCTCGCCGTCTCCGTCCTCACGATGATCATGACGCCGTTCCTGATTCAATGGTCTCCCAAAATCGCCCGACGGGTCGAAGCCGTGCAACGGTTGCACCACTGGTTTCCCGGCCGGGTGTCCCTGCGCACGGAACCCGTCCAATTCAAACTCAGCGATCACGTCATTATCGTGGGATACGGCTTGAACGGCCGCAATCTCGCCCGAGTGCTTCGAGAATTTGCGATTCCCCACGTCGTCTTGGACATGCGCGGCGAAGTCGTGCAACTCGAAGTCGGAAGCGGCACGCCCCTGCACTACGGTGACGCCACCAATCCCACGGTGTTACACCAGGTCCACGTCCAAGCGGCGAAAGTCCTGGTGGTCGCCGTGTCCGACCCTTTCGCGTCCCGGCGGATCGTCCAACTGGCGAAAAGCCTCAACCCGATGATTCATACGATTGTTCGAACGCGGTATCTCAACGAGATCGACGAACTGCATCAACTCGGAGCCGACGAGATCATTCCCGAAGAATTTGAAACGTCCATTGAAATGTCGGTGCTGGTCCTCCAGTTGTTTGACCTTCCGAAACACGTCATCCTTGACAAGGCGGAACACATTCGGCGTGAAGGCTACGCGCTTCTCCGACGAGGGGAACGGTCTGAACTGACTCACCACCTTCGGACCGGGACCCTCGGGGACGTCGCGGTCCAGACGTGCCGGATTGATGAAGACTCCCCGACTCTCGGCCGGACGCTGAATGATCTGGCTCTTCACTCAAGGACCGGGGCATCCGTCATGGCCCTCATGCGTGCCGGGGTCACCCATTCCAATCCTTCCGACGACACCGTTCTCGAAGCCGAGGACGTCGTGGTGCTGCTCGGCACTCAAGACGCCGTTCACCGAACCATCGGACTCCTTGCCGGTCCGAAAACTGAATAGGCCCGTTCACGCTCACGCCACGCAGAACGACGAGTGCGAATTCGCTGGAATTGAAAAAACGGCAGGCTTGCGGATAATGTGAAGAGGTTCAAATGGGAAGATTAAAAAAAGAAAAGTATACTGTCGGAAATGAGTCGTTACGGTTATGACATATTTTGAGTCAATAAAAGAAGCGTATGAATTGGTCCGTGGCGGTGATACCTTACATGTATCGGTGCAGAAAGCACTGCAATACGAAAATTGGCAACACCTCCCCGACGAGATAACCGAGAGGGTTCGTGCCCACCCTGACTACTCTCTCCTGGATGCCGCATCAGGGGAATGGCCTGTACCTAATCGTTCAGCGTTAGTCCAAGACTGTCAAATCCCAAGAAAGAACAAGACGATCAACCTTGCCTATTCCCTGAAAAGATTAAGGGGTGATCCACAATTTGACATGATAGAGGCCGATGACCTTCCGCAACTCTGGGAAAAACTTGAAAAAAATCAGAAACACGGAAAGAGGTGGGTTACCATAGACCGCTTAACCCTCCAATCGGAGCATGATCTGCATAATTTGGTGTGTCGTTTAGGCTTGCATCATTGGATTCAGTCGGATACGTCTACGCCTGTTTTTTGCCTGGAATTGCATAACGTAGACTGTGTAAAACCTAACGCACTGGATGCCGGTCTGGCATTCTACTTTCATCAAACGCCGGGGCAAGAGCCCGGCAGAACACGAAACCTGAAAACAGGCAAACCGGACATGGAGGAATGGTTGTGTTTGGAAGAGGTCGATGGCGATACGATTACATGTGTCGGTGGTCTCTTCAGTCGTCAAAAAATAGAAGTAAACATGGGCAACTATTATAAAAATAACGCGCAAAGGATCCGAGGGTGAAAATTGTATGGACGAAAGACAAATAATCCAGCAATTCTTCAAGGATGAGACTACAGCAGTGTCGTATATCCGCAATCGCTTGCTGGGTAATTTCGACAAAGCGCCGCCGCCCATCAGTGACCGTTTTATCGAAGAATTTCCAACGGATCTCCTTCAGCGCCTTGTCAATGACCTTGAGGATACAACGATTTTCTGGAATGCTTGTTTCCAGTTATTCAAAGAATGGCGAGACCCCGATAAGGCCGATCCCAATCGTGCGAAAGGTCTATGTGAACTCACTTACATGATCCGTCAGTTTAACCACCACCATGAAGAAGTGTTTGGCAAAGAAAAAGAGCGTTGGCAAGAAGAACTGAACGCTCGCAATCTGGGAGAATCTCCGTATGCCGTTCAAGAACAAAATCTGGTGTACGCCCAGAATTTGAATTTGGTACACATTTGGAATCTGTGGTCAGATGAGCGATGGATAAGACTGTACGAAAATATTCTGAGAGCAAGCAGTGAAAATAACGAGGCTCAATTTGAACTTATGTTGATCGTCACCCAACACCTGAAGTGGGATGCAGGGAAAACCATGCAGTTGTTCAAGTGGGCCCTGGACAGGGGGAACCTGCCCAAAACCTTTTACAACCAGTATTTCTTACACCGTTTACGCCTGTGTGGGAATAGGATGACCGAAACCGACATTGAGGAACAGAAGAGATGCCAGAGAGAATTGGTTGATGATATTCTCAAAACACAAGGACAGTTGTTCTACAGTTTACCCGACGAGCAAAAAATGACGCTCGGCAAAGCTCTGCGTGAAGCCAGTGAATTGTTTGATCTGAAAAGTTTCAAATGTCTGGATCTGGATGAGAGAAAGCGATCGTTGCTGGGTCTAGAGCTGGCCAAACTGATCCAACCACCCACTGAAAAAGAAACTAATATGCGCAAAACTGATTCTCCAACCCCGTCCGGAGTTGAATACATGAATAATAATTATGTCGGGGCTATACCGCTGGCGGCCTGAACAAATGTCTAATCAATCAACTCAATTCGTATCCTTCTACTCTTACAAGGGCGGAGTGGGACGCAGTACGGTCCTTGCCAACCTTGCTTGCCGGCAGGCGATGCAGGGGAGAAACGTTCTGATTATTGACCTTGATCTTGAGGGACCCGGACAACACAGTAGCGGACTGTTTAAGGGAAATCCGGTAGCCGATTCGGCAATAAAAGGAGGATTTATCGATCTTTGCGAGGCTTGGCAACAACACCGCGCACACACGCCTGATGACGTGTATGAATGGGATTTGCGGGATTATATGCTGCGAAGCACACTTCTGGATGCCTTGCATGAGGACAACAAGGCCAACAAGGGCGAGATATTTTTGATGCCTGCCGGCAAACGATTGGATCAAAGTTATACCCAAAGACTGAATAAGCTACAGTGGCATGAATTTTTTTCATCATCTGGAAGTCAAGGGTACCGGTTGTTTGAGACGTTGAAGCTGTACTGTGAAATTGAGGAATTTGACTATGTATTTCTTGATTCAAGAACGGGACTCAGTGATCCCTATTACATGGCAACATCCTGGTTGAGCGATACCGTTGTGTGTTTCAGCTTGTTAAACCGGCAAAGTATTGAAGGGTGTCGCTATGCCATGGAGTTTATCCAAACAGAAGATTTCCAGAACAAATATGGGAAGAAGCGTGTACTGCCTGTCCTCACCATGATTCCTCCAACCAAAGATATTGAGGCCAACGAGAGAATACAAGCCATTCAGGCTGACGAATGGCGGGAAATTGAGAAAGATTTTGTCACGAAATTCAGGTACGACGAAGCGCTGGCCATAGAAGAGCAAATACTGGCAACCAAAGACGGATTTAACGAATCGGATTTCGGCAAGTCATTGAAGAAGTTGAAAGCCGCCATGGAAGATTCATCGGCTTATTTGATGAGCAAAGATCAGGCGCGCAGGAACTTCAGGGATCCGACTTTGAAAAATCCTTTTCCTAATCTCCGCGTCGAGTACTGGAGTCCACAGGAGATTGCCAGTCACTACTCGGCTATTTACCCGAGAATAGAAGAACAATTGACAGGATTTCAGCCCGTTATTGTTTACGGTTCTCGAGGAACGGGTAAAACCACTATGGCCCGTTATTTCGACTATCAAACTCAACTCATCCTATTTCAACAACATAACCGACGTATGCCAAAACCCGGGGAACTCCCGTACCTTGGCTTGTGGATTCGTCAAGACAGCGATTTGCTCAAGGCGTTTAACGTACCCGACAAAGACAAACAGAAGGATTACGATACCCTGTTTGGCCTGTTCTTCGATATGGTTGTATTGCGTAAAGCTCTAAACGCCATGCAGGATTTTGGGGGTCTGTCCGTCTGGGTCAAATCAACCGAAGAATTATTTCAAGTTTTGCGTCGAGAAATTGGGGTGGACATTAATGGGCAATGCGACGTGGAAGTTTTTTTGAAGCATCTAAAAACCCGTTTACATGAAATTCGCGCGTATATTAACAATCCTAGCCGCGTCGAAATGCCTTACCTATTCCAAGGCAATACCTTAATGAAATTGCTGGCCGAACAACTAAAGGAAGAGACCGTCTATTTTGTGGTATTTGTTGATGAGGTCGAATATTACGCAAGCCACCAACAGCGAATGCTTAATACACGGGTCAAGCACGTGAAACGCAGTGACGCGGTCACCTACAAATTGCTTGCACGTAATGACGCAATCAAAACCACGTTGACCGACTCAGACAACCAGGCACTAGAGGTGACCCATGACTACCGTGCCTGTTCCCTTGATGAGGAGACTACGTTTCGAGAGTTCAAGGAGCGCGCGGAAATTTTAGTGAATCGTTACATTTCCAGTTCCCCCCAGTTTCAGCACATCGGCAAAGCCAATGAATTTCTGGAACATCTCACGCAGGAAGAAGAATCACGAGAAATCTGTGGAAATCGGCGCAACGTGCTATTGGTGAAGCATCTAAGCGAACAACATAACATCAAGACAGATCATCCCCTGATACGGTGGATGGAGAACGAACCGAATCTGTTGCGTCAAGCCGTTGCCACTGTGATGGTTAATCAAGGGAAGGATGCCGATGATGTCGCAAAAAACATGCACGACAACACTTCTATGGCACAAGATTGGTATCACAACTATTCAAGAGGTACGTTGTATTGGTTATGTACCTTGCATAGAAAAGCAAAAACATACTCCGGTTTTAACGATGTTGCCGGCATAGCCGGTAATAATATCCGTGTGGTAGTGGATATATTTTATGCAATTTTTGAAGAATGGATTATCAAGGTAGAAAGGGAAAAAAGGCGGCTGCCATTTAACTCTGAACTGCAAAACGAGTGTATCTTGAAATTGTCAAAAACCTATTTCAAGAAACTTGACCGTTTTCGCCCAACGAAAGATCAGTTAAACCGGGTGGTAGAGCGTCTCGGTAACCTTTTTGCCGCGATACATAAGAGTCCCCGTCAAGGAGAACCGGAGATCAATCACTTCTCGGCAGACGGAGACTTGGATGAGGAGACGATGGAATATTTGAAACATTGCCGTCAGGAGAATGTACTGCGATGGTTGCCAAGTAACAAGCAAAAATCATCAAGTGACTATCTGCCTGATTCTTTCCAGATCAACCCTTGTTTTGCACCGAAATTTGGTATTTCCTGGCGGAAAAAAAAGAAGCTGAAACTCACTCCCGATGATGTCCGTAAACTTTGTTTCGGTGCAGATAAGGAGTGGAAAAGGATACATTCTCGTATCGAACGACAATATCATGGAAGAAGCGATAATAAATCTAACCAATCTCAAACAAATATGTGTCTTGATGCTTGAACAATACGATCCCGTAGAAGAATCCTACCGAAAAATAGCCGAGTCACATCCGTGGGGGCTGTTGTTGACTGGAAATCAGGAAACACTACAGGCAGAAGATAGGTGTGGAAAAACGATCAGGAAGCTTTCCCATCACTTACCTGCGAATCATCAACATGTAAAAATTGCCCGTCAATCGGACAGGGGAGCTGACGGCAGGTTTATTTTTGAGAGAGACGGAGAAACAAAAAAGGAAGCATCAGCCCAAGATTTTCACGGTGGCTTTGAAAAAATCGTGGACCAGCCTTTGAGTCAGAGGCCCGTCAACGTGCTCATGGATATCACCAGCCTTGAGTTGGATGCGATCCTTCATATCCAACATTTTTTTAATCAATTCGACAACGTTCAAAACCTGTACGCGTTGTACACTTCTCCCCAAAAATATGTGGACCGCGATAACTACAAATTGCGACTCAACGAGATTGCACAGCCTCCCGGCTATATCTCCCTGCGCATGGATGAATCATCTTCTTATCCCCACGTTTTTATGTTGGGGTTCGACAACGGCAGGGCATTGCGCTTCTTTGATCTGTTTGATGATTGGAAAGATCATGAAAAATATGCCATCATCAGTGACCCACCTTACTTTCCTGACGGCGATACGGTTGCCAGAGAAGCAAATTCGTGGATTGAAGAATTAAGGCCTGAGCAGATTTTTACAATCAGCGGATCTGAACCCCTCAAGGTTTGCGAAAAGCTACAAGAACTTTATCAATTAAAGAGACGACTGGACATCATACCGTTGGGGCCAAAACTGATGCTCCTGGGCGCAACCCGATTCTATTTTTCTCTGGATGAAGAAGAACGCAACAATGTTCGTATCCTGTATGATTTTCCACAATCTACGATGGGAACAACTTCAGGCGTTCGCAGCCATTATCTGTTTCAATGCAGCGGATCATGAATCTAGCACAACATTTCACACCGAATCCCCATGCGAGTCTGCTGGTTCAGAACATGCACCCATTTGCCGGCGACAACAAGGGAATGAACGGGGTTGATCTCGGTGCGGGGAGGGGGGCACTCCTCTATTCAGCGACCCAAGCATGGGAAAAGGCCAATTTTTTCGGCGTAGATGTTTCCCCGTCTCTTCTGAAAATCATACGACGACAGTTTCCTTCTGTACGGTTCCGTTGTCTGGATTTACTCAACACAAAGTCGCTGAAATCAAAAATACTGACGGATTTGGCCGAGTCCCGCGACGTTGCCGTATGCAACCCACCATTCCTGAACGCCTGTAACGACACGCTTTTTCGTGATCTCTGTCGGGCGGTCAATTTGAAGGAGTGTTGCAAAATGTCGGTCGTGACGTCCGACGTCATTTTCCTGCTTCACAATCTACGATTGCTGAAAAAAGGCGGCACGCTCGGAATCATCTTGCCCGATGGTTTAATAACGGGGAAGAAATTTCAGATATTGCGTCAAAGCCTGCTATCCAACCATCGGATTGAAGCCGTCATTCAACTACCGGACAATTCGTTTCCCGGAATTGAGGTCACGACCCACATTGTAATTTTGCGTAAAGATATGACGCCTGCCTCACGGGTAAAGGTCATGCAGGCGGGGGTCGGCAGAATAAACGGGGAATTGGACGTTGAAATTTCCGAACTGGAACAACGAATGGATTACTCCTACTGGCACTGGAAGTTGATTGCAACACACGCAAAGACTTTGACGTTGGCAGAAATTGGCGCAGACGTTCACCGTGGTACAAGAGCCCAGCTATTTTTTGAAAATCTGGGGATCAACTATTTCCATACCACCGGACTGCCTACGACCGCCAAACGTCTCACATTGCAGAGATCAAAATCTTTGGGATTCAGAACGGCGGAGTCACGAGATATATTAACGGCCAGGGTCGGAAAACGTTGCATCGGCAGGGTGACGTTCGTAAGCAAAGGAAACCTGCCAATCACTGATTGTATTTATCGCATCCGCGTACCAAAACGTTGGGTCAACGCGGCGTGGAGATCGCTTATCTCTGACAAGGCACGGGATTGGTTTTCGGCACATTCTCACGGCATTTGTGCGCAAGTTATCAGCAAATCAGACTTGCTAAATTTCCCAGTCGATTACTGAAAAAAAGTGCGTCGCGTTGTTCTCTTTGCGTTCCAGGCCGGCTACGGTTTTATTCCTGACTTCGACGGTAGAGTGAGTGAGCGCGTATGGGTGCGTCACGTCTCCACCGTCAACGTTGTCTAAGTTGGTTGTCCGTAAGGTCGGTATCCTCTTCAAACAATTTTGAGAGCGGGTCATGCCGTCGCTGCAATTCAAAGGAAAGGTGTTTGTGGAGAACTACCATCTGGCGGTTCCGTTCCACGAGTTGAAGCCGGTCCGGTCCAAGGGGATAAGTAAGAAGGCCAGCTTGCACGATAATTTGATTGTCGAGGGCGACAACTTGGCCGCGTTGAAGGCGCTGTTGCCCACGTATCACGCGAAGGTCAAGTGCATCTATATTGACCCGCCCTACAACACGGGTAACGAGGGCTGGGCCTACAACGACAACGTCGACTTCCCCATGATGCAGAATTGGCTGGATTCGGGGAAGATAACTTCGTTGGCATGATCGCCTGAACGTAGCGTACTAAAGGAGGCATCGCAATCGCAAAATCTCAATTAACCGGAGTAGCAGGCGTACATTACGTAGCTGCATACCTCGCCAATCTCGATTTCCATGCGGTTCCAACAATTAGAAATGTAGCTGGACCAGATGTTCTGGTGAGTACGCTCAGTGGCTCAAGAGGACTCGCACTTCAAGTCAAGACGACACGCTGGGCAATGCGGACGCGTGGGCGAGGAAAAAATAAAAAGCCGCACCACTACGAATGGGACATCGGTTGGAGTTCGGCCAGGATCAACGAGCCTCTCTTGTTCTTCGCGCTAGTTGACTTAAAAGAGTTTAAAGAACTTCCCGATGTCTTTTTCGTACCGTCAAAAAGGATTTTTGAATACTTTGAAGGCGGTGATCCCGCTACTTGGCCACGTGCAAGATACCATCCAGAAATCGGCGAGATCAGTCAGTACAAGAACAACTGGCGTATCTTGAGCGAAGCACTTACTTGACGACCCCCGGTTCCAAGAACGCGTTGACGCAGTTGGTCGGCCGCGTTCTCCGATAGCCCTACACCAAGAAGACTCACGTTGCCTAGCCGGACGAAAGTTACGTGTTCTGCTTTCAGCACAGGGGCGCCGATTTGCTGCAAGATGTCCGCTGGGGTTTCGGATTGGAGGGACTGCAAGGGATGGAAGCCCGGGCGAATCTACGCGGACTTCATCTTTACGTTAAGGTCGGACGAACCGGACGTCGGCGACGAATATCATCAGGTCTTTGTCATGGAAACCAAGGGCATCCACATCAAGAAAGGCGCGGATACCGACTACAAACGGTCGGTGTTCAGCCTTTGCTCTGAACACGCACGGAAGACGGACTGGGCGGAATTCGTACCGGCCATGCGCAATACGATCATGCGCTTTGAGATCGTTGATGAAGACGAATGGGAGAAACGGCTGAACGCCATGTTCGCCGTGTAGTCGTTCGACTCCCGCAGGTCATGCTTCAAGACGTGAGATCGTGAGGATGCTCCGGCCGAACGCTGGGGACTACGTGCCTTCCTCACCGGTAATCGAAGCCATGGCCCAGGTCGCCCATAAGCGAACTGCGGGGGTCGGGTCGAGATCCGCCGCCTGTTCCAAGGTGGGAATATCTTCGGCGTCTCCCAATTTGCCGAGTCGGTAGGCGGCTTCGGCACGCACTCCCGCATCCGCGTCAAACAAGAGCCGCTGCCGAAAATCAACGAGGGCCCGGCGATCCGCCAACTCGCCCAAGGCCGCGAGCGCCCCCTGTCTGACAAGAGGGTCGGAATCGGTGAACGCCTTCTGCAAATCCCCATAGGCACCCTTGGCTTCAAGTTGCATGAGGGCGTCCACCACGGCTCGCCGACTGCCGACCGTGCCCATGGCCAACGCTTCCGTCAACAAGGCAATCACCGGTTGACCGGGGCCGACGTGTCCTAACGCACGCGCGGCAGCCCGCTTGACGGCATGATGCTCATCCCCCAAAGCTTCAACGAGGCCGATAACGGCCGGGGCGTTCACCGCTTCGCCGATTTGCCCCAAGGCCCACGCACTGTATTCACGAACCTGGGGGTCGGGATCGGATAACGCCTGCACTAAGGCCGTCGCCCCCGCGGCATGGCCGATTTTTCCAAGAGAGAGGGCAGCCGTTCGTCGCACGTCATCCGACGGGTCTTCAAGAAGCGTCACGAGACGAGTGGTGACCGTGAAGGGATCGCCCGGCGGCGTCTCGAGTTGACAACTCACGGTCAACGACACGCAAAGGGCAAGCAGCGGGGCAAAGGATCGTTTTTTCAAAAAAGAAGGGCCTCGCATCCGGACGGGCAGAACGGGTCCTTTCGGGAGCCTGTTACGACGTTGGCGAAGGCTCTTTGTGGGCCGGCGGTTGTTTGGCCGCCTCAATGGACTGTTCAACCTCTTTTTGAGCCGACTCCAGCTCGGCCTGAATGGTCCGCATCTCCGGATCAACGGCATTGCGCACATCGGCCGTGGCTTCGCGGAAGGTTCGGAGGGCACTGCCTAATCCCTCCCCCATTGATTGAAGGTCGTCCGTCCCGGACGCGGCCTGCGCTTTCGCCTTTTGGGCCTGCATGGCGGCACGCTGCGCCTGAACACGAGCCACCGCCTGCTTATTGACGACGGCAGCCGGGCGTTTCCCGACCGGTGACGATGTGGCCGAGGGAGGGACGGGAGGATACTGCGCCGTCGGTCGAGGGACGGCACTCGCCGCACGCTGCTCCATGGTCACGGGTTGCGCGTGCGCGTGATAGGTGGAGGTCGGTGCCGGACCCGCTGCGGCCGCTGGTTCAGCAGGTTGAACGACTTCGGGAGCAAATCCTCCGTACACCTGGGCCGCCAACGTTCCCGGGGTTCTTTCGGGACCGGGCTGATGAGGCTGTTGGGAGCCAGGGTGGGATACAGGTTCGGCGGTTGCAGGTGCTTGGGCAGGAAGGGGTTGGCCCGTAGGCTCAGAGACAGGTTCGGGTAAGGCCGCCTGAGCCTGTTGCTCTTCTGCGGGAGGGGGAACGTCATGGACTTCCTTTTTGAACCCCTTGAGGGCTTTGCCAACGCCCTCTCCAATTTGAGGAAGCCGCCCCGCTCCAAAAATAATCAGAACAATGACCAGAATAATGATCAGTTCTGAAAATCCAAGCGTGCCGAACATGGCCCATCCTCAAAAAGAACGACGCAGACGTAACAATCGGGTTGACTGTAAAGACCATGGATGGGCCGTGTCAACCTGCTCAACACACGGCCTTTGCACACCGTCATTTCGAGAATGCGGCGGCTTGTGTTCAAGACGCGACGTGGTAGAATCGTCTCAATGACCGCGTTCCCTTCTTCAAAAATTCCTGCGTATCGAATCACGTTGTTTTTCGGGCCGGAAGTTCATGAAACCGATTCTGAAGTTTTGTATTGTGTGTTTAACGTCAAAAAACGGAGTTGGAAAGGTGGCATTCAACTCGTGGTTGAAATGACCAGAACCCAGGCGGCCCGTTTGAACCGGCTCCTTCAGGTCGAGACCTGGTTACAGAACGTCCTGCTCCATCTTCCGCAACGCGACTATGATGAATATTTTCAGCGAGGCCGCGAGCTGTTTCTTCAATATCTGTGTCGGACAAAATTGCAACTCGCCATTGAGCAAGGGCTTCGTCCGGAAACGTCTCTGTTATCTCAGGATGTGCTGATCCCGGAACTTGAGAAGGCCATCCAGGAGAGCGGCCATGCGCTTAAAGACTACGTGCTGGCAGAATTGGACGTGCCGGAGGTGGAGTAACGTTTCACGTCATTCATTTGCAAGTTGTGACGTGATGGAGTATCTATTTCAGAGGGCCGGCCTTCACGCGACCCGAATCCAGAAATGCGGGCACCCTGCATCACGTGCTCTGCCCGATGAAAGAGAGAGGAGGAAACATGAAACGACGTGACCACACAAACAGGCGAGGCCCCCTCGGGCAGCACACGTCATGGATGAGACCATCGCTCAGTGCCCTGCTGTGTCTCTTCGTGTTCACCTGCGGGTCGGTTCAGGCAGACGAAGGGGAGGAGAGCACCGTTGAAGAAGCAGGCCTCGGCGTGGCCAGCGCGCTTTTGACCGTTCCTTATGGCGTCAGCAAAATGCTGTACGCCGGGATGGGTGGCGTGGTCGGCGGATTCGCCTGGGTCCTGACCGGAGGCGATACAGAAGCCGCAGAAGCCGTGTGGGACTCCAGCATGAATGGGACCTACGTCATCACCCCGGAACATCTACGCGGCAAGGAAGCCGTTCGATTTTTTGGCCGATCGTCTGACCAGGACGACGGCGATTCAGAGTAACGCCCGTTGCCCCTCTTTCTCATTCCCTTCGACGACGCGCAGGGCAGGCCATGACAAAACCGATCATCGGGGTCACCCCTGACTATAACGCCGGCGATCGCACGGACATGGGGGGACGAGAACCGACGTACTTTCTACGCGCCCGATATGTGCAGGCCATTGAGGACGCCGGCGGCATCCCCTTCATGTTGCCGTTGTTGTCAACCAAAGCCGAATGGCGCCAGATGGTGGCACACGTCCACGCGCTGCTTCTCACGGGAAGCGGAGCCGATCTGGCACCTGAATTGTACGGGGAACGACAACGACACAGGTTTCGACGGATGAGTCGAGAACGGGCGACGTTGGAACTCGGCATCACGAACGTGGCCTATCAGGCCGATGTTCCCACGTTAGGCATTTGCGGGGGGATGCAATCCATGAACGTGGCCCTCGGCGGCACGTTGTATCAGGACATTCACGCACAACTCAACACGCCTCTTGACCATCTCCCCACGCATTCGGCGACACAAACGGCCCACTCCATCCACATTGCCCCGCGTTCCCTGCTGCGCCGCATCGCCGGAACCGCCTGCATTGAGGTGAACAGCTCTCACCATCAATCAGTCAAGAAGGTCGCGCCGACGTTGATTCAGACCGCCGTCGCTCCTGACGGCGTCATTGAGGCCATTGAAGCGCCGAATCGCTTATTCGTTTTAGGCGTGCAATGGCACCCGGAATTTCTTCACGATCAAGACCCCGTCCAAAGGCGCCTGTTTCAGTCCTTGGTGAGAGCAGCGGAAAAATTCTCCCGGACCAGACGTTGAATGGGTTCAGCGTATGGGGATGCGCGAATAGTTTGGACCGCCATCTTTGATGACGGCCCCGGTTGCGCACTGAAGTCCATAAACTGCTGACTCAAGCCGAAGCTGTGCCATAACCAGACGCCCCGGCTTGAGCCAAGCAATCTAATTCGGCGTCATAGCCACCCACCTAATCTCCTCGAACTCCTGACGTTGTTCATCACGAAGTGAACAACGTCGGGGAAACGTGCGTGGAGGAACGTGACGAGGTTGCCGACTGTGACGGTCACGTCGTGAGAGTCTATCGCCGTTCGGATTTTAACTCTTCTCGTTGGTGTCGGGGTTCGTAGCAGGAGCGGCAGGGGGAGGTGCGAGAGGGGGAGATGACGCCGACCCCGGGGCGGCTGAATCACCGGTCGTCGTTGGTGATGCCGCGGCCGTGTTGGCGTCCGGCTTCGTCGGAGCCGAGGTTTCTGAGGATTTCGATGCTTCCGGGGTTTCCGGTTTTGTTGCGGCCGGGGGTTTCGGTTTGGGAGGGGGTTTGGGTTTTTCCGGCTTAACGCCGCCTTCCCAATGCGGACCGGAGTACACGTCCGGCGCTAAATCGCCTGCTTTCCATTTGGCATCGAAATCCGCCGCGGCCTTGTTGACCGTTTCCCCAGTGCCGACAAATCGATTCCAAGGGTAAATGGTCGGGGAAACGCGGACGGACCCGTCCACGTGACGCGAATACAGGGCAATCGGGTTGCCTCGATAGGGCCCGCGATAAATGTGAATCGTACCGACAAATTCTAGGGTCGCACTCATGGCAGGCTCAGCTCTCCATGTTGCCATACCCGATTTTCATGACGCAAGGCCGAAGTCAAGATGCCCTAGGCGTTCCCCGATGGACCCGTGAGAGATGGGTCACCACGCCGGTCGTCGCCGTATTTGAATTCTTTCACGGAATTGAGCCTGAGCGAATGGCCGCAACAGATGATTTCCTGAAACCCTGCCCCGCCGTCCAGAATCATCACGCGCAGGCCGCAGGAACCGGGGTGCAACGTTTTTTCGTCAAGCAGGACGGCCGGTGCGAGTGTTCCACGCTTTCGTCCTCTGCCGCGCGAAAACGTCGGGGTTACGTCGGCCTCCGTTAATTCATGTCCGCAGCACACGACTTTTTCAAACCCTTCTCCCCCGGCCATGACTTTTATCATCAGCCCACAACTCTCCGGGTGGTGCTTGTGTTCATCAATGATGTCGCCTTTTTTCAAACCCATGAATCCCTCCGAAGAAAACCACGTCGCACGGTGAACGCAAATGTTGTCCGTCATTCCCGCGAAACCTCTCCCCGACCTGCCTGTGCCCCGGCAGACGGGCATTGGGCATCGGGGGCCGGGAATCCATGATTTTTTCTGGATACCCGATAAAGACTTCGGGTATGACAGTGGGGGGTATCCGGGTATGACGGCGTGATCCGGGTATGACGGTGGGGCATCCACGACCAGCCGGTTTCCCTACTCCATTCGATCTCCGTCTCGTTGAATGGTTTCCAACACTGCCCCGTGTCGAGGCTGACCGACCACGTGAAAGACCCGTGCAGGATCAACCGCGTGCATCGACGAAAGGTGTTTCCGCTTCAGTGCCCGTATGCGGTCAACCCGGGCGGTCAGCGTCTCCCACGACAAGTCTCCGCGATCCAGCGCGCGTTCGATGGCCCACACCGCTTCCGTTTGTCGTTCCCGTTGATGACAAATCAGCAGCATATCGGCACCCGCTTGCACGGCACGAACCGACGCCTCGCCAATGGTCCCATGATCGAGAATGGCTCGCATTTCCATGTCATCGGTCAGCGTCACGCCTTCAAACCCTAACTCGTGACGCAACAGACCGGTCAGGATGGGGCGAGACAACGTCGCGGGCGCTGCCGGGTCAAGCGCCGGGTAGCGAACGTGGGCGGTCATCACCGCGGGAAGTCCGCGTTGGACGGCATAGCGAAACGGCTCCAGTTCCACGTTCTCGAGTCGCGTCCGGTCGGCATCGACGACCGGCAAGCCTTTGTGTGAATCCGTCAACGTGTCGCCATGCCCGGGGAAATGCTTGCCGCAAGGAATCACGCCATTGTCCAGCAGGCCATTCATCACGGCCACGCCGAATCTGCAAACCTGTTCGGGGTGTGCTCCATACGCCCGATTGCCGATAATGGGATTCGCGGGATTGCTGTTCACGTCCAACACGGGCGCCATGTTCATGTTGATCCCGACGGCACGGAGTTCTTTGGCGGTGACCGCCGCGGCGCCATAAGCCACGTCCGGATCTTGACGGGCAGCCACCGTTGACGCCGCAGGAAAAACGGTAAAGCCCGGAGGTAAGCGCGAAATGCGCCCCCCTTCTTGATCGATCGCAATCAAGAGGGGCGTGACCGGGGCCTGTTCTTGAAGGGCATTGGTCAGTCGCGCAATTTGTTCGGGATCCACCAGGTTGCGCGAAAAGAGAATGATCCCGCCGGGTTGATAGTCCTGAAGCCAATCGGTCAACGCCGGAGAGAGTTCCGTGCCGTGGAATCCCACCATCAGGAGTTGTCCGACGGTGGCTCGAACCGTCATGAAGACTCACTTTCCGGGCTTGCCCGACCGATTGATTAAAAACTGCACCAATAATCGCGTGCCGATGGCCGTGGGCCCCTTGCTGAGATACGGACGCTCACTCGCGCTCCAGTCCGTACTTGCAATGTCGAGGTGGACCCACGAGCACGTTCCCACGAATTTACTCAAAAACATCGCCGCGGTAATCATCCCGCCTCCTCGGCCGCCGATGTTGCGCATGTCCGCCACGTCGCTCTTGAGTTGTTCGAAATATTCGTCCCACAGCGGCATTTCCCACACGCGTTCGCCCGCTTCCCGGCCTGCTCGTGTGAATTCGGCCTTCAGCCTGTCATCATTCCCGAACATGCCGATGGCAAACTGACCGAGGGCAATGATACACGCGCCCGTCAACGTGGCGATATCCACCACGCACGCCGGGTTGAGCCGAGCGGCATAGGCCAGCCCGTCAGCCAGAATCAACCGTCCTTCGGCGTCCGTGTTCTGGACTTCAACGGTCTTGCCGTTGAGCATCCGCAGGATATCCCCCGGCTTCGTGGCACGACCGCCGGGCATGTTTTCCGTCACCGGCAGGATGCCCACGAGGTTGAGGGGAAGACGTAATTGCGCCGCGGCCCGCACGGCCCCCAACACGTCCGCCCCTCCGGTCATGTCCGCTTTCATCTGTTCCATGTTTTCCGAAGGCTTGAGAGAAATCCCACCGGAATCAAAGGTGACGGTTTTCCCCACCAGCACGATGGGCGCCTCTTTTTTCTGTCCCCTCAAGTATTCAAGGATGATGAATTTCGGAGATTCCTGGCTTCCCCGTGAGACGCCCAGAAGGCCTCCCATGCCTAACCGTTCCTGATCCTTTTGCTCCAGCACGGTCAATTTGACTTTCAGGTCTTTGGCAATGCGTTTCGCCTCCTGGACGACTCGGGAAGGGGTCATGACGTTGGCCGGGTGGTTACAGAGATCACGGGCAAACGACGTGGCGGCGGCGCTGACATCCCCAAGACGGAGCCCCGCTTTGATGGCCTTCACGTGCGTCGCGTTCGTCGTCAGCACAGTCAGGGACCGAATATCGTTTGACGGCTCTCCATTGTCCGACCGATAGTGATTGAATCGGTATCCTCCCAACGCCGTGCCCTCCACCATTGCCTGCGCAAGAACGGACGGCGAAACCTTTAAGGCCGTTGAACCGATCAGGGGCGCAGAACACCGCCGGGCTCCGGCTTGACGCACGTTTTTCGACGCGGTCCCCATGGCTTGACGAATGCGATCCACGGTGACTTCCGTTTCCTTGCCCAACCCCACCAGCAGAATCCGCCGGGCCGGAACCGCTCCTCGCGTATGAATCAACGCGGTCTGTTGGTTCTTCCCTGAAAACTCTCCGTTTGTTCTCAATTCCCGAAGTTGTCCGCCCAGCGCGTGATCGATCTCTTGATACGCCTTCGGCCACGTTTTCACGTCTTCATACCCCTCCAGAACCAACACGTCCGTCGATTCCGTGATCAGGGCTCGTTGCTTGACTTGGCAATTCATCGCACCTCCTCTTTCTTTCATGTCCTCTTAAACGCCTCGCGTGTCCGGGTCCCAGATCACTTTGTGCAACTGAACTTGAAAGCGAACCGGCAACCGGTCTTGAAGAATCCATTCCGCCAACGGCCTGACCGCTTGCTCCCCGAACACCGGACTGAACAAGACGGGACACCGCGCCGTGAGTTGATACCGCTTCACCACGTCAACGGCCCAATCGTAATCCCGACGGTCGCTGATGACAAATTTAATTTGATCTTTTGCGGTCATCTGCTTCAGATTGTCCCACTGCATTCGGTCATCCATTGCACTGCCGGGACACTTGATATCCAAGATGATTTTTGCACGGGAATCGACTGAAGAAACGTCAAGCGCTCCGCTGGTTTCGATTAACACCTCAAACCCTTCGTCACACAGACGGACCGTCAACGGGAACGCCGATGCTTGCGACAGGGGTTCCCCACCCGTGAGTTCCACCAACGAACAGTCGTAACGTTTGACGTGCTCCAACACGGCGTCCACGCTCATGTCCCTGCCGCCGTAAAACGCATAGGCCGTATCGCACCACGTGCATCGGAGTGGGCACCCCGTCAACCGAACAAAGACGCACGGTTCTCCCGCGAACGTGGATTCACCTTGGATACTATGAAAAATTTCCGTGACCCGGAGGACCGTATCGGAAGAGTCAGAGGACGAAGACGGATTCATGGAGCACTCGGAGGACGTGACGTGTCAAGCCCAAAGGGTAACGGGCCAGCGATGCTGTCTCGCAATGCGGGCCATTCCGCGAATGGGATTCACCACAAGGGGATGCCCCACGGATTCCAAGGCCTGAATGTCGCCCGGGCTATCGCCATAGGCATAGCTTTGCGCGAGATCCACCCCATGCGTTTCGGCGAAAGTCTGGAGTAAGCGTCGTTTGCCTTCACCATACGGATAGGGCGGCAGGACCCGCCCCGTATAGCCGTCCTCGTTGGTTTCCAATTGTGCCGCGAGCACGTTCGGCACATCCAAAAAATGAGCAAGGGGTCTGACCAGAAATTCCGGCGTACCGCTGACCACTGCGACGTGATGGCCGGCTTGCTGATGCTGAGCCAACGCCGCGGTTCCTTTCAGGGACAGGCGCGGACAGATTTCCGATCGCACAAACCATTTCGCCAGAGGTTCGACGCCTTCCGGGCGTTTATCGGTCAGATAGATCTTCCGTTCCCGTAACGGTCTCAAGGAAAACTCCAGAATATTGAACAGCAAATAGAGCGCACTGTCGATGAACACGCGCCTGGATAAAAAGCCGTTTTTCCACAGATACCGGACAAAGCGGATTTCAATGGATTGCCCGGGAATCAAGGTATTATCCACGTCAAAAAATGCCGCGACGTGCCGACACCCGGAAAGCGCCGTCGTTGAGTGCTGCGGTGAATCAGACATGAAAACTTTCTACCACGTTCTTGCCGTCCTGCATAAACGACGATGCCCCACACCACGCACGTTCAAGTAAGTCCCGAATGAGGTGGGGCTGTTTCAAATTCAACCATTCCTCCCTGTTCTTTCGTAACTGGTCGTATAGATAACCGATCAATCTGTTCTTTCGTAAAATCCAACGTGGCATCGGGTTCTCCACGAGTCATGATGCCAACGCCCGTATCACAGTCTAAAACAAAGATTCGTAAGTTGGCATCAACGGACCTCAAGTACACAATGGTTTTCCACACGTCCCCGCACCAGTCACCCGTCCACCCGGAGACGTTCGCTTTCCTGGCGTGGTCGAATGATGCCGCAGGAAAGGCGGCCGCTTCAGACGGCGGATTGCAATCGTGCAAAATGATGACCCCCCCTTGTTCAAATATCGAAGACAATTCGATACATCCGTAAGGGATTGCTCAAAGATATGCAGGCCGTCAACGAACGCGACATCAATACCGACGTCTGCCCCTTCGTTCTGAAAATACTCGTCGCTGGTCATTTCATAGTATTGGTTCCCTATGTTCCAGGGGTTCTTGATGAGATATCTGAGTTGTTTCATGGTCGAGAACTCGAAGCAGGGATCCACGGCAATCTTAGACTTGGCTTTCACTCTAAAAAATACGGCCCCACTGGCCACCCCTATTTCCAAGTAGGTGGAAGCCCGTGTCATTTCTACGACGGTTTGAATGATTGTCAGTCGCTCCATTGCGTGTTCAGCTTTTCACGTCAGCGAAGTGTATCGACGGGCTCATTGATTGACAACCATTTTGACCCCTCCCTATAATTCCAGCCATGCCGAAGTGGTGGAACTGGTAGACACGCACGTTTGAGGGGCGTGTGGGGCAACCCATCCGGGTTCGAGTCCCGGCTTCGGCACCATTCGCATTCGACTTCTCTCTTGATGTCCCGCGGCCCCCAAAATGGCGAACCACTTGGGGAAGAGGAAAAAGCGAACAATGAACGAGTATGGGGATTGCGCTTTTTGTCAATGTGGGAATAATGGCCAAAAAGTGTTGGGGATATTGGCAGAAAGTGGTTTGATACCGGTAGGTTACAGCTATTTGTATTGAAGGCGTTCAACAAAGTGAGGCTGAGATGACCCAAAAAGCCGTGTCGCCACTGTGGGGCCCAGGCGGTCCAGCGCTATGGGCGCAGCCAGCAAGGCAAACAACGCTGGTATTGTCGGCACTGTGCGCGAACCTTCGTGTGGAGCAATGCGCCCAACAGGCACCAGCAGCGGCGCGTGTGGTTTGTCCGGTGGATTGTGGAAGGCTACACCATTCGTCAACTAGCCGCCCAGAGCGGGTACAGCCCCCGGACGCTCCGCCGGCTGATCGCTTATTGGTTAGACCGGCCCCCGCCCCGCCGGCCCGATTGCTCGGCGTCTCGCTACCTGCTGTTCGATGGCACGATGTTGGCTCACCGCAAAGGCGTCTTTGCTGTGATGGATGCGGGCCGCTTTGCCGTGGTCGCGGCGGCCCCCGAGATGGCGGAAACCCCTGCCCACCTGCAGCCGTTCTGCACGACGCTGGCCCAGCACGGGTTCGCCCCGCTCAGTGCCACGGTCGACGGCAACCCGCACCTGCTCCGCCTGTTGCGTCGCCAGTGGCCGACGATCCGCATTCAACGCTGCCTCGTTCATATCCACCGCTAAGGGCTCAGTTGGTGTCGTCGGCAGCCCAAACGTCGGGATGCGCAACGCCTCCGTGCCTTGTTTCGCCAAATCATGGCGATCTACACCGTCGCCGACCGGGAGCAGTTCGTGGCTCAGGTGCAGAGCTGGGAGCACCGATACGGGCCGCGGCTGGCGGGGGCCGCCGAGACGGGATGGGTCTTCAGCGATCTCAAGCGCGCTCGCAGCCTGTTACTGGCCGCCTTGCCGGACATGTTTCACTATCTCGACGATCCAGCCATTCCGAAATCGACGAACGCCTTAGAAGGGTATTTCGCCCGGCTGAAACACAAATACCGGCAACACCGGGGGATCGCGCAGTCTCATCGCAGCGAGTATTTTCGCTGGTATGTGCATCTCTGCCCACGATAAAAAACCAACACGTTTTGGCCAGTATGCCCAATGTGAAGTCGAAGAAAAAAGAATTGAATATGACGACAGGCGTCGCTCGCACTTGCTGGTCATCAATGACGTGCCTGCAGGGGTCTGTCGGCAATGCGGGGAAAAATATTTTACAGCTCAAACGCTGAAACGATTAGATCGCGTGTTCCACAACGTCTTTGATCGACATCATGAACACGATCACATCATGGAAATTCCTACCGTTTCCTTTTAATCCGAATTTCAGTGCAATTCATCTCCGTTGCATTTCCAGATAAGTCATCTTGATCCTCTGTTCGCTTTCGAGTGGAGTTCTTTCTTCGTAGCCGCGCCATCTTATGGCGCCAGTCGTGGGATTACAAACAGCTCGCCGACCCGTCTGCAAGCTGGTAACGTGATAAAGGATATCCTTGCCTCCCGGCAGGAATCGCGCCCCTACGAACGACGAAACGGGGATCACGTACCCTCATTCAGTTATTATGTTTTGGTGTGAACAGGCTCTAAGGCGTGAAGGTGTTATAGTCTTTTTTGTAATTTTGGTGATATGGCCCTGCAGGAAGACCCGCACTCGGTTTCGATAGGACTTGCAGATTGGTTTGCCGCGCTAGTGGTCGATAGTCGGTCAACATGGCATTAAGGGCAGCACTGACTGCCTGTCCCACTAAACCCGAACCTCCACTTTGTTTAACAACAAGCTCCGTTCTTTCCCAGAGTACGTCTTCTGTATTCGTATCAACGAGTTTGTAGTTGGCTTCAACGGTGACCGATGATGAAATAGCCAAGTAAGTCGTCACCCACTGTTTAATGGTAATATAGAGTACCGCGTCTGCCCCAAACACATCCTTGAATCTTTGAATCGGAGCCTCTTTAAGAACACCTTCATCACTCAGGCCCATGTCCATCAAGATGTCTTTTGTTAAAAAGACGGGAAAAACGTAGTACCCTTTCTCACCGAAAGGCATGCTCACCGTTGTATTGAAAAGGATGGGAGCATCAACGGCTGTGCTTTCATTGAATGGAGGTATAACCAATATGGATCGAGGATGATTTTCAAAAAATTTTGAATAGTGGTATTCGGGCTGAGTCATGCACCCTTGTAATAAAAAAATGGCCCCACTAAGAAAAAGTAACTGAAATCTCACGATTGTTCCCTATCTCTGATTCGAGAAACCACTGAATCCATAAAATATTTCGATTCGGGATACAGATCCGTTTCCTTTTTGAAATTCAGTAGAGCCTCTTGCGTTCGACCTTGTTTAAACAACAGGTATCCATAGTCAGCATAAATGCCTGGAGCGAGTCTGCTCCCGTTCTCCTCGGCCTCACGGATTGTTGATTCGAGCATTCTTAACGCTTCTGCTTGTGCCTCCTCACTTGTATCGGTTGCCCTGAGGTAAAGGCTGTCTTCGTACTCACCCCAATTATACATTGGCGGTTGAGCGCAGGCAGGTAACATAAATAAAAAAAGTAAAATAATCCCCTTACAACGTTTCGCTATCATGGAATGGTTATGCTCCTTGTCACACCTGTCCCAAGAAAGACTTTTCTCTGGTAAAGAACTTGCCTGCCCTTCATAATCTCTACAAGATGCGTCCCAGGAGAAACAGCCAGAACCCCTTGCGTTGACGTGTACCTGGAATCATAAGCTTCACCGGATCCTATTGACGTTCCGTCAATGAAAATTTCATGTTCGCTTGTCGCATTGACTAAGCGGATATATCCCTCGGACTTTCCTTGATCCACATTACTCGTTGATGATTCATAAACTGGACCTGCAATCGGAGCAAACAGACCGCACCCCGTCAGAATGATGATGAAGCCCAAAGAGATTACCACCAGAGAAAGAGTCCTGTTAGACATCGCCACTCCCTATTTATCCTATTTAAATTGAATAATATGATCGATGTTGGGAAATTCCCCTTTGACAACACGACAGATTGCTCCCTCATTCGTTTCCGAATCTCCAAAAAATCCTTCAATCTCAAGTTCACCCACTTGTTTATGGGGAAGTTGAATATTAAATCCGGTTTGAGGACTTTTTATAACTTTTCCAGGGACCATGGTCAGTAGTCGGTCACCAACTTTAAGGCCTTGCCGCTCTCCTCCGGATATTAAAATTTTATCACCGTCTACAGAAAGAACTCCACTTGTCCAAGGCTTATCAGAAAGCTTATTAAGCAATTTGTCCAACAAGTTAGCAATAGCAGCGGATAAAGCCTTATCATTCAGAGTAGAGTCAAAGGTTGCACGATCTCCCAACCCTAAAACGGTCGTCGAATCCAAAGAGGCTTCTCCGCCCCCATCTTCACTAAAGACCACGTGTCCGGTTCGAGGATCAACCAATCGAATATTTACTTTGGCATGGGCAACTTGTTTCCTTGATCGAGAAAAGAGAATAACTTCCCCCGTGTCTTTTCGCCCAAATTCCACAATAGAACCCATGAGAAGGGCATCGACTCCAACCAAATTTTTTCTAAATTCTTCTGGTGTGAAGCCCATCAATTCACTTTCAGCTTCAAGTTTATTGAGGTCGGTTCTTTCCAAAACAATAAACTTCCCAGACTTTGTTAATTCAGAAGACAAAATATCTGAGGCCTGCTTCCCAATGCGATCATAATTTTTATCGGTGAAAAGCCCGGAACCATATTTTGTTTCATTCGTAAAACGCACCAAGGCTACTTTGCGCTTTAACACTCGTTGTTGGGCTGCTTCCGTTGAGGTTAAAAGGCTGTCAATCGAAGGAAGTTGACTAGAGGAGTTTTGGGATTCGGGAAGAGTTTGGACGACTTCTCGTTTGTCATAGGTGGCACAACTTGTTGTCAACAAAAGAGACAGAAGAAGCACTCTATCCATCTTTATCATAATAGGTGTCCTTCCTTTGACAGTAGTCATACAAACACCCGGACTGCAATTCTTTGCAGAGCAGTCTTTCTACCCCAAAGTGACACGACGACAGAGGAGACTGGGATAGCGATCCTTGGTTTCGATGTTCGACTCGAACGATTTAATTTTTGCAGCAACACAGCCCGCTTCCGATTTTTCGGCGTCATCAGCGTCAACAAAGACCTCAAGATGGATGTCGGTATCCACCGCCGTCATCATCGTCCGCGGATATCTTCAATATATCACAATATATCAATCAACCGCAAATCGTTTCTTCAATACCCCTCTCAATGCACGAAAAGGATTCGCGGATCCACTTCCCCGTTTCTGTATTCGAATACCGTCTCCTTCAGCCACGAATTCCACTTCGACGTTCGGTTGAAGCCCATATCGTTTCCGAAGGGAAATGGGGATCGTAATCTGTCCTTTTTCCGGCCACGCGCATGTTCTTACTCCTGAATTCTTACTTTCTTGCCTATCCTGTTGGAATTTCTCGTTTCTGTCAATGGCTGCCTTGCGCCATGCTGAACGTTGGCATTCGCGCTTCTTCGTGGGCCAGCTAGAACAACGCATAATCGTAGATGGTGTGATGGTGTCCGATATAACGAAATTCAGTCTGGTTGGGACCGAGAAACTTAAAAACAATGCGATAAGCCTGATCGACCCGAAAACTCCAGACTTGATGATGTTTGGGATGCAATTTTTCAGTTCGGAGTGAAGGATGAAACGGGTTACCCTTAAACCGATCCGTCCTGATGGCAGCTTTTCGCTGAATCTGACGAGGGAGTTTTTGAAAGAGCCGATCGAAGGTGACAGTCGTTGAAATCTCGACCATTGCGACTTAGCGAATCAATTCGCGTAAGGATTTCCGCTTGGTCACCCGACCGGCACGGTGGTCACGTTCAGAAGAATCAAGAGCCTCAAGGAAAGGGGTCCGGTACAGCCCGATCGCATCACAGAAAGCCTCAAAGTTCTCTCTCGTGATTTCGATCTGAATCTTTGATTTTGGTTTTCTTGTAAGTTTGGCTTCAAGGGTGTGTGGCATGAACAAGGCCCCTGCCTGAATTGTCAGGTCCCGAATACCTGATGGCTCGTCGGAAAGTCAACCTCAGAGGAGAGAAGAGATACCCGTTGCATTATTCTCCCCGCAACACCGCCAGCGGCGGTTCGCCCAGAATCTTGAAGGTGCTCAGAAAGCCCACCGCCACGGCGAGCCCCACGGTTGCCAGCAGGCTCCATCCGAGCACCATGGGTTGAACGGTCCAGGCGATGTCCAGGAAAAAATGCAGAATGACCCAGGAGAGCGCGCTGGCTAAGCCCACGCCGATCAGACCGGCCAATCCCCCCACTAAAGCGAACTCCACGGCAAACGATTTGACAATGATCCGTCGCGTGCCGCCTATCGCTTTCAGAATGGCGGATTCATAGAGTCTTCGGTATCGGGTGGAAGACAACGCGGCAATCATGACGACGGCTCCGCTCGTCATACTCAACAGAGCAATGCCTTGAATGGCCCACGCCAACTGCTCAAGCAATCGTGCCACGTTGGCGAGCACGTCACCGATTTTGATCGCCGTCACGTTGGGAAGGGCTCGCACGAGAGCGCGTTGGAGTGGCATCTCCTTTTCAGGTTCGACCTTCGCGCTGGCAATGTAGGTCATCGGCGCCCCGTCCAAAGCTCGCGGTGACAGAATCATGAAAAAATTTGTGGAGAAGCTTCCCCAATCAACGTTTCTCGTGCTTTCGACGACGGCACGCAGGGGAGTTCCTTGTATATCGAACTCCAACGTGGATCCCAGATCCACGCCAAGGTTTTCAGCGGCTTCATCTTCAACCGACACGCGAATGGGATTCCGGGTCTTGTCATTGTCCTGCTTGTCTTCTGACTCAGCAGGCCACCATTGTCCTTTTGCGACGTGATTATCTTTGGGAAGGTCAGAGAGCGCCGTGAGCACGTACTCGCGAGTAAAATACCAGCCGTTCCGTTTGTCTTTGTGTTCATCGGGATGAATCGCATGGCCGTCAATCGCGCCTAACCGCGACCGAACAACGGGCGTGAGCCGATACGGAGCAGTGCTGGCCTCCCGTTGCATGACTCGTTCAAACCGTTCTCGTTGGTCCGGCTGAACGTCAATGAAGAAAAACGTCGGAGCATCTTCGGGGATACGTTCCCCGAGGGCGACAAGCAAAGAGGATTTGACCAACGCCACCGTCACGACGACCATCACGCCGACCCCAATGGCCACCGCCATGCCCAGCGTGTAGTTTCCGGGGCGTTGCACGTTGCCCATCGCGTGCCTGACGGCGAACGAACGTGAACGGGGAATGTTCTGAAGACCGTGCAGCAACACCCAGACTCCGAACTGGAGAAACACCAGGGCGGCACCAAAGGCAGCCGTGAAGAGAAGCCCCAACGTGAGTGATCGTGCTTGCCAGACGGATAAGACGGTGAGCCCACACCCCATCAACAAGGCCGTGACAAGACGATGGCGATCTTGGACGAGCCTCATCAGGGTTTCCTTCATGTTTCGGAAATGGGACCCCGCGGAGATTGCAGAACGTTCCTGATCCACGTCACGCCGAAAGACGATCGCCGGAGGGATCGATCTGATCGTCAGTAACGGCCACAGCACGAAACAGAGCGTCGTCAACGCGCCCAGCAGCATTCCTTTACTCAGGGGCAAGAGGTCAACCCGACTCCTGACGGCCAGGGGAATGAGTTCTCCAAAGAGCGCCGGCAACAGCCTTTGCAGTCCAATGCCCAATACCACGCCTGCGACGCTGCCGAGGCACCCCAGAAACACACTCTGCAACAGATATACCCTCATGATGAAACCCGCATCAGCACCCAACGTTTTGCAAATTGCCACGGTCGTGAGTTTGTGTTTCATGAATCCGTGAACGGTACAGGCGATACCAATCCCACCCACGAATAAGGCCGTCAGGCCAATGAGTCCTAAATACGTGGAAAGCTGATCCAAAAATCTCCGAATGCGCGGCTGGGCGTCACGATACGATGAGACGGTTGCTCCCTCTTTGCTCAGACGTCCTTGCAATTCTTCCATGAGCGGACCGAGTACACGTGATTCCGGAACGCGAAGCAAGTAGCGTTCACGAATGCGGCTTCCACGCTTCACCAGGTCCGTCGCCGCCAGGGCTTGCCGGGAAATGATGACCCGGGGTCCCAGCCGAAAGGCACTGGCCACGCGATCCGGCTCTTTACCGAGAATCCCCGTCACGTGAAACCAAGCGTGCCCGATTTTAACGTGATCGTGAAGCCGAATCCCCAAGCTGATCAGCAACGATTCTTGAACGACGACTCCGAAGCAGGGACGGGCCGGACAGTCCGTCTCGCGTGAAGCCAGCAAGGAATGGAGCGGCTGAGAAGGGTTGACTTCCACGGTTCCATACAAGGGATAATTTGCTTCGACGGCCTTGAGTTCAACCAACTGTGTTGATGGCGCGTTGGGTTCTTCCGAAACCTCTGCGACGGACACGGCCGCCATGGCCGCGAGTTCGCTCACGTGCGTCACGTCAACGTGACGCTCATGGAGCGACTCTACCACCATGCTGCCGGATGCACTCAACGGACGAGCGAGACGAATTTCCACGTCGCCCCCCAACAGGCTTCTCGCATCGCGGAGAATGAGGCGTTCCACGTTGGTCGCAAACAGTTCGATGCCCACCACGGCTCCCACTCCAATGGCCAGACATCCGAAAAAGAAGATAAACTGCCGCCAGTTGCCTCGCGTTTCTCGCCACGCCATGGTGAGCGCAAGAGGGCATGATGGGGTTGGCATGGGCTAAGAACCTATGGAACGTCAAAAAGAATGAATAAGTGCGAAAAATGAGAAAAAACGCGAAAAATCGTGCAATTACGCGAAATTCAAGAAGAACTCATTCTCACAATAGCCTATTTTAGCCTATATCAGCGTATCTGACGCGATCGCGCCGTCGTGAAGCGTGATGATCCGCTCCGTGCGCTTGGCCAGGTTCGGATCATGCGTGACCAGGACCAACGTGCTTCCATGATCGCGATGCAGTCTGAGCAACAAATCGATCACCAGTTGTCCCGTCGCGCTGTCTAAATTCCCGGTCGGCTCGTCTGCCAGTAAAATGGGAGGGCGGCAGGCAAAGGCTCGGGCCACGGCGATGCGCTGCTGTTCTCCGCCGGATAATTGCGCCGGATAATGACCGTGACGATCCTGAAGCCCGACCGACTGCAACAACTGTTGAGCACGTTCCACGGCCATCGACTCACCGGACAATTCCAACGGCAGCGCCACGTTCTCCAACGCCGTGAACGTGGGAATCAGATGGAAGGCTTGAAAAATATACCCGATCTGTCGTCGTCGGAAGTGTGCCAATTGATATTCGTTCCAAGATGTGATTTCATGACCGTTCAGGTAGATGGAGCCGGACGTCGGCTTATCCAAACCGGCCAGGAGGCCGAGCAACGTCGATTTCCCGCTGCCGGAGGGTCCTACCACGGCGACGACCTGCTTCTGTTGCACGTCAAAGGTGAGAGAGTGAAGGATGTTGACCATCTGACCACCTGCTTGCAGTCGCATGGTCAAATTTTCGACGCGGATCATAGGATGATGACGTTATTCTTCGTTGAAAGAAAAGACACGCCTTCCATTATACGCGATGGGCGCAGACGAATTCTCAATCGCAGGCCGGGGTTGCTTTCGTACCTCACTCATCTGTTCCGCCGTTCTCCTTTTGCGATGAGTTTAATGATGCCGTTTCTCGTTCTCTGGTTGATGATTATTCCGGTTGGGTGCGACACGAATACCCCCTCGTCTCCCCAAACCGGTCATCAGGACCCCGAGTCAATTTCTCCTGCACTTCAGAAACCATCAGGCTTTCCTCGCATTGTGGCCTTCGGGAATAGTCTCACCGCGGGCTTGGGTGTCTCCCCCACCCGGACGTATCCCGCCGTGCTTCAGCGTCGGCTGGATCAAGCAGGCTATCAATTTGAAGTGATCAACGCCGGGGTGAGCGGAGAGACGACCGCAGGAGGCCTCCGCCGTCTTGACTGGGTGTTGAAAGGCAAGCCGTCCATCGTGATTCTTGAACTAGGGGCCAATGATGGATTGCGCGGCCAGTCCTTGGCTGACGCTTATTCGAATTTGGAACGGATCATTCAACGATTGCAAGCGGCCGGTGTTCGGGTGGTCTTGGCAGGTATGAAAATTCCCCCCAACTATGGAGACGAGTACACCACAAACTTTTCCGTCATGTATGAAAAACTGGCGCGTGCCTACGAGATTCCGCTTATTCCATTTTTGCTCGAAGGAGTGGCAGCCGTCCCTGAACTCAATCAGGCTGATGGTCTGCATCCCAATGCTGAGGGGTACCACATTGTGGCACAGAACGTGATGACCGTTCTCACTCCATTGCTCCGTGACGTCAGCGGACGTGGGAGAACGCCTTGATCGGGCGGAGAACACCGTCTCCCCTTGAAAACAGAGTGCCGTCCGAACAGACGTCGGATTGAAAAAGAATCAATCTTTTTTGAAAAAAATATCGTAGGCCCCGTACATCAGGACGACCGCAATGAGACCATAATACATGGCGCTGATACCCTCATACCCGCCACCAGGTTCATTGGCAAAAGCCGCCGGCGTACTTGCCAGTACCAGGAACGCAGTGCTGACCATTCGCTGAATCGTCTGCTTCATCACTCTAATCCTCCTCTTCGTCATTAATGCGTGAAACGTTCAGTTCGTATCCAATAAACGGCAAAGATGCCTCATTTTATTAAAACTCTCCTGCACAAGGCAATCATGCGTTCCGGGTGGGTTATTCCTCAAGCCCGGAATGAGTACCATCGCAAAAGGGTTGCTTTTTCGTCTGCTTACACCCACACCAAGCCACGCGCTTTTTCTCGGTGAGTTCGACTTCCACCGGAGAATGGTCCGTGCCCGTGTGTGAACCATCACAAAAGGGTTGCGTCCTGGATCGGCCGCACCGACACCAATAATACGTACCGGGCTCCATCTCCATCACATAGGGCATACGCTGCGGAATCACGATCGGATCACCCATTCTTTCCCTCCATTCGTTCGTCTCACTGAACGAGGCGGTCTACTCCCCACATCGTGGCTGTCTTCCCCCTGGTCCCAAGGCCGTGAGCCAGACATAGTCGGCAATGTCTTCTTCCATTAACTGCTCAACGTCTTCCGGGTGTTCGGGATCCAGTGCGTGAAGATACACGGTGACGGATTGGATGGGACTTCCGAATTGCCGATTGACCCGTTTGGGAATGGGAAGCCCATATTGGATGTGGCCGGCCCCCGTATAACTGACAAAAGTGGTTGGGCTTTGAGAACCCATTTTCGCCGTTGTCGCAATGACCGCGGCCATGCCCTCGTCCCGAAAGACGGAGGCTTCATAAATTTTCTGATAGACCTCCTGAGTGAGGCCTTGATGACACTTTTCGATCTGTTCGTAAATCACCCGACGATAGGCGGCATCGTCGGAAGGAAACGGATCAGGAAGATTCCATTGTGTCAAAACCAGATCATCACCAATTCCTGTGACTCCTCGTTTTGCCACGTTCCTCACCAGTGGGCGCGGCGGATTGAGTCCCAGCAGTTGCACGCCGTGCGTTCTGGCAAAATCAACGAGCGGGGCATAATCATCATAGTCCCCGCCCCAGTTGTCGGCCCATCGGGATTCGGCGACAAACTCCTCTGTGGTCATCGGTTCGCCCTTGACGTACCGATCAAGAGCAGCCTGACCGTCCCAACTGAACATTTCCATCCCCAAAATTGGCGTTCGGTCTCCGTCGAGAAGAATTTGCAGGACGTGAAGCGCGGCGGCAACGTGAGAAGGGGTATAATGCGCTTCACCAAGATAGACAACGTCAACGGATTGAAGAATTGAGCGGAACGCCGAATCGGCAATGATCGTCTTCTTTTTCAGGTCAAGAATCTGGCCTTCTTGATAAGGAGCGGGAGGGACTCCGGCACAGACCGCGGTGGCGACCATCACCCCACAGGCAACGCCCAAGCCCACCAATTTTTTTGAAAGAACATTGACAATGTGCAACATACGCATGGTGTAGCACAGGATTCACCCGTCTGCAACGTCTTGCTCCTTTCTTGACGTACCGGCAAATCGACGGCTACGCTTGCCTCGTGTCAACCCAGCCTTCTCCATCGTCCGCCTCCGACGCTCAAATCATTCCACGCACCAACGCTCAATTTCGACGGCAGGTCAAAGACGGCAAGCACGCAGACCCCGTGACGTGGGCGTTGACCAGAAAACTGGTTCACCCCTCTCACCTTCCCAATACCCTGAACCGACTGACGGAACGCATCCGCCACGGCACCTTACCGGACGCACTACAACACGCCCTGATCGCCAGCCTGGGGAAAAGCCACGCCACCTCTCATCAACAAGTCTCAGTCAACCATGCTCTGCTCAAAGAATTGACCGGCCTGCCGCCCACGAAAGCCATTCGATCTTTGTGCCTGTACTTTTCTCTGGTGCAACCAGTGCCCACGTCATCGTTTCCTGCCCCTGAAGACGTCGAAGCCTTCATCAGAAGCGGGCAATCCCCCTACGATCTGCTTCTTCAGGCGGATCAGCCTTCTTTATTGGATCTGGGTGCCGGCGATTTATCATTTGAAGAAGATTTTCTCGACCGCTATCTCTCTCGATTTCAGAACGGCGGTAAAGCCCTCACGCTTCACGCACTGGATCGTTTGCAACCAGGGTCTCAATTCGGCGGCCAGTATCACGCCAACCAGGAACGTCTCGACCGATTTGCCCGCGTCGATCCTGAGCATCTTCAATTCCGGTTCTGGGGCGGCATCGACATGATGGCATTTTCTAAGCAACCCGGGTGTCTCCCTCAATACACCATGGTGACCTGTCATGCTCCGGCAACGCCGACCTTTGCGTATGAGCCCACGCGACTATCGCGTCCCATCCTCCACGCTCACCTCACGACAATCAAAGGCCGTTATCGAAAGGTTCGAGTCAACGGAGAAGAGGCCTTGGAAGTGAAGCATCGGGGAACGTGCCTGACGTTTCCCCCATGGAAATTTGCGATTCAAGGCCCGCTGTCCCTGTTGAATCTTGTGGCTCGTCGCGGGGCCGTCGGTGTGCTCGCTGCCGTTGATGACGAAGTATTTTGGGAAATCCTCGCTCAACTGGTTGATGATCCCAATATGCGGCCCGCTGATGTCGTGTTCTCTCTGGAAACGCTTCCCGATATTTTCGGCCACGTTCATCAAGCCCTGTCTTCGTTAAAAATCGGAGAACGCTGTCACCTGTCGGACGTCATCCCTCTTCGAAAGAACGTCCCAGAGGGAACACCCCCCCTCGAACGGAAACCCGTCACCTACCGTTTCCGATTCGTGGAAATCCGACGCGGCGCCGTGTTTCCCGACGTGCCCGCCAGCTTCACTGCCCGCCAATTCGCCCACATGAGCGAAGAAGTCCCCCCCTGGCATCTGATTCTCGTGCCTGATAAGGAAGCCTAAATATGCTCTCTGACACTCTCCCCATGGCTTTTGAGGAAGAGAGGAGTTTTTTGAGTTCCTGGGACAACTTTTTTCTGGAAGATAACCCAGCCTGAATCTCTATTGCCCCCCCTTCGATAAGTTTAGCCAGGGCTATTGAGTTTTCATTGCCAGCATCCGGTTTGTTATCGGGGAACGGTGGGAATGACGGAAGGGGTGGCCTCCCTCCCTGTCATGCCCGACGGTTGTTATCGGGCATCCAGCATTATTCTTTCTCTTCCCACCCGCCTGCCCCTGGATTACGGAAAGATGGATTCCCGCTGAAAACTTGCGGGAATGACAGGAGGGGGAGGCGGGCATGACAGGAGGGGGCGACAGGAATGACGGAAAGGAGACTGTGGGAATGACACGTTCTGTCATGCCCGACGGTTGTTATCGGGCATCCGGCATTATCTTTTCTCTTCCCACCCACCTGCCCCTGGATTACGGAAAGATGGATTCCCGCTGAAAACTTGCGGGAATGACAGGAGGGGGAGGCGGGAATGACGGAAGGGAGACTGCGGGAATGACAGAGAGGGGCGACGGGAATGACGGAAAGGAGACTGCGGGAATGACACGTTCTGTCATGCCCGACGGTTGTTATCGGGCATCCAGCATTATTCTTTCTCTTCCCACTCGCCTGCCCCTAGATTACGGAAAGATGGATTCCCGCTGAAGCCTGTCCCCGACGTTTGTTATCGGGGAACTTGCGGGAATGACAGGAGGGGGAGGCGGGAATGACGGAAGGGAGACTGCGGGAATGACAGAGAGGGGCGACGGGAATGACGGAAAGGAGACTGCGGGAATGACGGAAGGTCTCACCGTCAGGCAACTTGCCCAAAAACTTGACCTCGATCTAGAAGAAATCATTGCAATGGAAAAAACAACGGATATCGACCTTCCTCGTCTACCCTCTTCAAGTTAAGTCAATTTTATGAGATTCCACAGATTCGATTGAATGCACTTGCTGGTGCAACTCAGCACGTACCTCGTGACGTGAAAAAGCAGGCTTCAAAATTTGCGGCTCATTCAGAATCATTTTCTCCACTCACGAAGGAAGAGAAGAAATATTTAGATGAATTTGTCAAGGGAATTATAGACAATCCTAGATTGACTTTCTCAGGATCAAACGTATACAAAAGCGTCTAATCAAAATAAAGAAAGCGAACTTCAAACCCTTGGCAGTACGCATTTCCAATTTGTATCAATAGCGGGGATGCCGGCCCCAAGGGTTTTTTATTGTTATCCTATGAAACCCAACCCCGACCTCATGGCAACATCGAAGATACCCGATCATTTCAAATTTGTTGAAGAGTTGGAGCGGGAAAGGGGATTTGAACCCCCGACCCTCGCCTTGGCAAGGCGATGCTCTACCACTGAGCTATTCCCGCTCTCGAGATGAAGGGAGATGTGGATTCTAGTTCGGGTATGCTACTCTGTCAAGAAATCTCCGTTCCCCGGCAGGGAGGGAACGGGTACGTTGACGTTCCAAACGTTGGGAGACTGATCGTGCCTTCTCAATCAAGAGGTGGCCATGCACATTAGTGTTCTTGGGACAGGATACGTGGGACTCGTCACGGGCGCGTGTTTTGCAGAATTCGGACTCAACGTGACGTGTATGGACGTGGACCGCGCCCGCATTGAAAAATTAGAACGCGGTGAGGTGCCGTTTTATGAACCCGGATTAGCGGAATTGGTAGTCAAAGGCTACGAAGCCGGACGGCTCACCTTTTCCACGGATATGCACAAGGCCGTGGACGCGGCCTTGGTGATTTTCATCGCGGTGGGCACGCCCTCACGGCCAGATGGGTCGGTGGATATGTCTTCCATTGATGACGTGGCACGCAGCATTGGAAGCCGGATGACCGGCTATAAAGTCGTGGTGACCAAATCCACCGTGCCCGTCGGAACGGCCGAGCGCGTGCGCGACCTGATTCGAGCGAGTCAGCCGACGCCCGTGAATTTTGACGTGGCGTCAAATCCGGAATTCCTGCGCGAAGGGTCGGCCATTGAAGACTTCATGCGCCCGGACCGGGTGATCCTCGGCGTAGACAGCGAGCAGGCAACGGCCATCATGAAGGATTTGTATCGCCCGTTGTATCTCCTTGAGACGCCGTTTGTCATCACCAATTTTTCAACGGCAGAAATGATTAAATACGCCTCAAACGTGTTTTTGGCCACCAAGATTTCTTTTATCAACGAGGTCGCCAATTTGTGTGAATTGGTGGACGCCAACGTGCAAACCGTGGCCAAAGCCATGGGGCTTGATAAACGGATCGGGGCAAAATTCTTACACGCCGGCCCCGGGTACGGCGGGTCCTGTTTTGGGAAAGACACCGCCGCACTGATCCACGTCGGCAAACAAGCCGGGTATGAGATGCAGTTGGCAACGACGACCACACGGGTGAACGCACACCAGCGGGCGCGCATGGTCGATAAAATCCGTGCGACCATGGACGGCCTTCAAGGAAAGACCGTTGCGTTTTTAGGATTGTCCTTCAAACCCAACACCGATGACCTTCGGGATTCTCCTGCCTTGATGATTGCGGAACACCTGCTGAAGGAAGACTGTACCGTGCGAGCCTATGACCCGGAAGGATTGGCGGGAGCATGCCGCACGTTAGCCGGATTGGTCGGCTGCGACGATGCCTATGACGCGATGAAAGGGGCACATGCCGTGGTGTTGGCCACCGAATGGAATCAATTTCGCAACCTGGACATGGATCGCGTGAAATCGCTGCTTCGCACGCCGGTGATGATTGACCTCCGCAACGTCTATGACCCCGGGCGGGCCGCCGAATACGGATTTCATTACGTGTCCGTGGGACGTGCGTCCGTCGGCGTGAATCCGTATGCACCCACGTAACGGGGTCAAACGGCGGCAGCTTCTGCTCGTCGGCAGGAACGGGCTTACGCTTCCTTCGGTTTATATCCCATGCGATCCAACACTTTGGTAATCCGCTTTTTCAACGGCCCCTCAGCCTCGACCAAGGCGGTGGCCAACGGTTCCACGGCCGGCTTCCCAATTTTTCGCAGAATCTCGGTGGCGGACTGACGCAAGTCATCTTCTTCCGACACCAACAGCGGAATGACCCGCGGCACGGAGGGCGCACCGATTTTAATCAACGCTTCATACGCGCGATGCCGCACGTCACCCACTTCGTCGTCCAGACATTCGACCAGGTCATCCACGGCAGAGGCGGCCTTGAGCTCTCCCAACACTTCAACGGCATATTTGCGATTCAGCCAGTGAGAATCCTTTAAATCCATCAACGCGGCATCAACCTTGACGACGTTCGGATCTTTCGCCCGAATGCGGAACTGTTTGACCAGCCGCTTTCCGTCTTCCTCCACGATACGAAGGGTTGCCCCGTCACCCGGTTTGATTTTTTGAAGATCGTCGAGCACGTCTTCAGCCACGTCCAATACCACGGTTTTCCCGTCATAGGCCAATAACTCCACTTCGAGTTGTCTGGCCTCCAGGTTCACCGCCACGATGTTTTCCGTGACAAGATTAAAGCCATCCTTCTTGGTCCGTTTGGGACCGATTTGAACAAGGGGACTCGGACTTGCATCAGCCATAACGACTTCTCCTTCTTAAGCAGGTGGCCAGCGGCTCGTGAGAAACGGAACACCAGCCACCGTCCACCGGACGCTACTCAGGGGTCCGGCCTAAACTTGCCAACACCCCTTCCGCGGTATCACGCACCATTTCATTTTCATCTTCCAATAAGGCCGACACCGGTTGAATGGCTCGGGCGTCACCCAACTTGGCCAACGATTCAGCGGCGTTCCGACGAACAAGCCAGTCCTCATCCGTCAAGGCCTCGACCAACGGAGAAAATCCTTTCGCGTCCCCGATTTTTCCGAGGGCTTCGGCCGCGTGCCGGCGGACGATCCAATTCGGCCCTTTCAGTCCGTCGATCAAGGCGTCGGTTGCCCGAGTGTCTCCGATTTTTTTCAAGACGCGAGCAACGTCTTCCCGCAACATCGCGTCCATCAAACAGCCGACCAGGGCCGGCACGGCTTCGGGGTCCCCGATCTTCTCCAACGCCCAGACCGCGGCGGTCCGCACGCCGCCGTCTTTATCGGTCAACGCCTTCACCAGTGGGCCGACGGCTCGCGGGCTCTTGAGTTTGCCCAACGCAGAAGCCGCCTGCTCTCGAATGGCCCATTCATCATCGGTCAACGCCTCAATCAAGGGATCAATCGCGGCTTCCCCCACGTGAACGACGGCGTTGACCGCTGCCTCACGAATCACCAGATCATCATCCCCGAACAGGTCAATCAACCGCGGGATTGCCGACTCGCCGATTTGTCCCAGTCCCGCGGCCGCGTGATTGCGTAACCCTTCGTTGTCGTCACGAAGGGCGGACAGTAATTGTTCGAGACGATGCTCCTCAGCCATTCACTTTCTCCTGAGCGGCCCACATCTCTTCATCCATCTGCGCCTCCGCCGCTGCCAACTTATCAAGGATGAGCCCCGAATTATACGAGACCAACCCGTCACGGTCATCCTTCATCTTCTTAAACAACGCCGCGTGGGGGCGCAAGGCTTCCACGTCTTTGATTTTCTCCAGGGCTTCCACCGCCAGGACGCGCAACGGTTTAATGGGAATTACGTCAATCAGAAGATCAACGGGCCTGGCGTCGCCGATCAAGCCCAACCCCTTGGTGGCCAGTTCTTTGACTCCCGTATCTTTGTCCCGCTTCAGTCGCTCAATCAACGGCTCCACCGCTCGCACGTCTCCGATTTTTCCCAACACGTCGGCCGCGGCCTCACGCACTACCCAATCGTCATCTTCAAGGTATTCAATCAGGATCTCGACGATGGGACGGCCGATCGGATGAAGCTTCTGCACCGCTTCTTGACGGGCACCTTCCCGGAGTTCCGATTGTTCCACGTCACGCAATTCATCCATGATCGCATCAACGCGATCCCGGATGGCCCCAAGTTTTTTCAGGGTTTGAATCGCCACGTCGCTGACGGAGGGATCCCCCATGGCGTCAACCAGGGCATCCGCGGAACGCGGGTCAAGGAGATGATCCAGGATTTGCGCGGCATTCACCCGGGCCGACTCATCAGGATCCTTCAGCATCGCGGTCAACGGACCGATGGAAGTCGGAATCATGCCCAGTAACTTGGTCACCGACGGCCGAAGCGCGTCATTCTTCAACAACTCAACCAGCGTGGCCGCGGCCTCCTCATTCACAATGCCGGCCATTTGTTCCAACGAGAGGACCACCGCTTCGCGGACGCTCTCCTCTTCGCCTTCCATCAACTGCACCAGGGGCACGCCCGCTCGCGGATCCCGGATCCGCGCCAACATGCGGGCCGCTTCCACTTTATAGGACGGGGCCCCGGTCTGCATGGCCGCGATGACCAGATCAACGACTTGCGGCCCTCCCTTGAGACACGTGGCCGTGGCGCGCATGCGACGCCAATCTTCTTCATGAGCGAGTTCGGAGACGATGACGTCAAGCGATTCTTTCGGCATGGCGACGTAGTTTTCCTTACGGCTTTCTAAGGCTGGAATCGAACCCGGTTGGGGTTCCATCCTAACTGTTTTAACGTCTCCGTGACGTGGTAGCGAATGTTTTCATCCGGTTCGTGTTTCAGTTGACTGACCAGGGGGGCCACGGCCTTTTGCCCGAATTGGATCAAGGCGTCACCGGCTTCCTTCCGGATGAGCGTACTTTGCAGGGCCTGGATCAACACGGGAACGGCCTCATCATCCTGAATGCGTGCCAGGGCCCGAATAGCCTCCTCCACGCCGGCCAATTCCTGTTCATACCGATTATCCTCACAGGCCGGAGTGCGGTCCCGATAGTCGCCGGTCTTCAACTCGCCGATCAATTCAAACAGAAAAGGAAGAACCCGCCGGTCACCGATTTTCCCTAACGCTTCAATGGCGCGCACCTGAAGACGGGGATCGTTCACGACCTCCAAGAGCGCGTCAACGGCCATGGGGTCGCCAATATTGCCCAGTGCGCGCGCGGCTTCCTGCCGCACCGCCGTATCCGGGTCACGTTTCAACAGGTTCACCAACGGCATGACGGCCGTTGAGGACTTCACGACGCACAACGCTTCCGTCGCTCGCAGGCGTATCCGCCAATCGTGATGCTCCAGCGCCTCCGCCAACGGCCCTGAAGCCTGGTCACCAATGGCCCGAAGGGCTGCAATGGCCTCATCACGAACCGCCGGAACGGTATCTTGTAAAAGAAGCATCAGGGCCTCAACGGAACGCGGGTCAGCCAGTCGTGCGACCGCGCGCGCGGCGTGCATGCGGACGATCCAATTCCGGTTCAGAAGAGCCGAATGGAGCGGTTCGATGACGCGCGCATCGCCGATCATTGACAAAATGGACGCCGCAGCCTCTTGCACCGACGAATCAGGATCCTGCAAACACCGGCCGACCTCCTCCACGGCAGGGTCTCCAATCGCAGTCAACGCATGGGCGGCCGTCGTTTTCACGGCTCGATCCGAATCGCGCAACGCCTCAATCAACGGACGCACGCCCCTGGGGTCCCGCGATTCCCCCAGCGCCGTGGCCGCGTCTTCCCGGATCCCCCAATCCTCGTCTTTTAAGGCGGCAATGTGCTCCATCACGCTATCGGCCATGGGCCGTTTCTCCCTTATGGAACGTCGAACCCGAGCACGAAAGGATACCGACGTGATTCCCCGTCGGCACCTCACGCAACGTGTTCCGCCCTTTCTCAAAATGCCGGCACACGTTCAAAGCATATCATCGCGGCAACTTACCACAGCGATTTTTTGAGGGTCAATAAAACGCGGACGCGGGGACCGTAGGGGAGGGATGCACGGCAAACGCCCCCCTCTGCCATTCCCGCAACCCCCTCTGCCATTCCCGCAGCCTCCTCTGTCATTCCCGCCGGTCTCCTTCTGTCATTCCCGCAGGTTGTAAGCGGGAATCCAGGGTCTTTTCTTCTTCCCCACGACGGGAGGGATAGGGCGACTCGCTGACGCGGGGACGGGGACGGGGGAGACGGACGGGGATGGAGGGAGGCACGGCAAACTACGCCGGCGAGATGCCGCGGATGCGTTCGTTGCGGCGGCGCAACAGCTCGAGCGTCGTCAATAACACGATCGACAACAACACGAGAATCGTGGCCGCGGCAAGAATCGTCGGGCTGATTTCTTCACGCAGCCCCGACCACATCTGCCGCGGCAGCGTATATTGATCGGGGCCGCCGATGAACAGAATAATCACGACCTCATCGAATGAGGTGATAAACGCAAACAAGGCTCCGGAGATGACGCCCGGCGCAATCAGCGGCATTTGGATTTTGAAAAAATTGTAGAACGGGGTGCCGCCAAGGTTTGCCGCCGCCTTCATCAGGTTATTGTCGAACCCGACCAGCGTCGAGGTCACGGTAATCACGACGAACGGAAGCCCCAGAATCGTATGGGCCAACACGATGCCGGGCATCGTTGAGACCAGCTTGACCTTGGCAAAGAAAAAGAACATGCCCGACGCCGTGATGACGAACGGCACGATCAGCGGGGAAATCATCAGGGCCATGACGGTTCGACGAAAGGGCATGTGCTCCCGACTCAAGCCCAGGGCCGCGAGCGTGCCAAGCGTGGTGGCGAGTCCCGTCGCCGCGATGGCGATCATGAAACTGTTGATGGTCCCCACCTTCCATTTGTCCGTACACGAAGTCCACAGCGAAGCCTCTTCCGCGTCGCACATGCCGAACAGGGATTTATACCAGAGCGTGGAGTACCCTTGCGGGTCCAGCGCCAGCATTTTCTGAGTAAAGTGCAAAAAGGGCGACGCATTGAACGACAGCGGAATGACGACGATCAGCGGGGACACCAGAAAAAACAGCACCAGCGCACACAACGTCAAGTAGGAGTAATGCCAGACTCGCTGGCCGGGGGTGGCATAGACCGGAAGTCCCACGTGTCAACCCATCTTCATGTTATCGACGCCGATCAACTTATCATAGACCCAATACAGGAGAAGTATCGCGGCCAACAGGGTCGCCCCCATGGCCGCAGCCAGCCCCCAGTTCAGCGAGTGCTGCATGTGATGGGCAATCAGGTTGCCGATTAATCGCCCGTCTTTGCCGCCGACCAGTTCGGGCGTGATGTAGTACCCGATGGCGACAATGAACACCAGAATACATCCCGCCCCGACGCCGGGAATCGTTTGCGGCAGGTACACCTTGATAAAAGCCAACGCCGGCGTAGCGCCCAGATTCTGAGCCGCCTTCATGTAACTCGGCGGAATGGTTTTCATCACGCTGTAAATCGGCAGAATCATGAACGGCAGGAGAATTTGGATCATGACGATGACCGTGCCGGTGAAGTTGTACATCATCGCCAACCGGTTGTCGTCGTGGAGAAGACCCAGGGACACCAGCGAATCATTGATGACCCCGTTCTGTTGCAGCATGACCATCCAGGCCACGATACGCACCAGCAGGGACGTCCAGAACGGCATCAGCACGCAGATCATCAACAGGTTGGAGATCCGAAGCGGCAGGGTCGCCAACAGATGGGCCACCGGATAGGCCAGGATGAGACAGCCGACGGTGACAATCGTGCTCACCAGGAGCGTGCGCCACCACAGTAACTGGTAAATCCTGCGGTGTTTATTGACCCGCATGACGTTTTTGTTTCCATCATATTTGAGATCGACGGCGTTCAGGTAATAGCCAAAGGTGACCGGGTCTTTCATCGCGCCGAGGGATTGCCAGAACTCGACGTTACCCCATCGCTTGTTGAGCTGCAGTATCGCCGGCTTGTACGGCGGTCCTTCAATACGCTTCAGCCCGCGCGTCGTAATTTTGATCAGGCTGCGCCATCCCGATTTTTCGTAATTCATGCGGGTGCCGAGCTTGCTGAGATCGAGCTTGTCAGCCGCCTTCATGTCGAGATATAAGGCCTCGAACATGGCCTCACCAGGCTCCGAGGTCTTATCCCACCGCTCGAATGCCGCCAGGGTCCTGGGCAACACCTTATTGCTCAAACTATCGTCCACGCTGCGCGTCAACAAACTCCCGATGGGAATGATAAAGAGGAGAACCAGAAACAACAAAGGTGGAAAGACCAGCCCGACGGCCCGGAGTCTGCTGATCTTCAGGGAACGCTCCAGGCTGGTTTTCAAGGGTATCCCGTCGGCGGTCAGGAGAGGACCAACGGGGCTGGCTGAAGCCGTGGGCATTGTCGAAACGTTTCCCAGAAACAGCGAAGGCGGCCGGCGGGACTGGTCGAAACCCAGCCCCGTCAGCCGTTCACGTTATCGGATTATTGGCTCGTCCACGCCGTGTAACGCTCTCCGAGCTCTTCACCGTAATCGGCCCACCAGGCAGGGTCGGCGAAAATGGATCGCGCCAAAATGTCCTCCCGAATCGGCATGTAGGGCATGATGTTCACGCCGGTGTGATACCATGGCTCATTGGCCTTGATAATCTCCAGACTCGACTTCCGCATCGGGCCATAGTTGATCCACTTGGCTTGGCCGGCCTGCTGTTCGGGAGCAGAGACGTGGACCAGGAACTTCTTGGCCGCCTCGGCATTCGGGGAGCCCTTCACCAGCACCCACCACTCTTCGTCAATCAACTGTCCATCCCAGATCGGCACCAACTTCTCGCCTTCGTTCAGGACCGCGGCACCGACGCGGCCGTTGTAGGCCAGGGACATGGACGTTTCGCCGCTCTTGACGAGTTCGATGGGCTTCGACCCGGCCGTCCAGAACACCGCGTGTTCCTTGATCTGATCCAGTTTGGCAAACGCGCGATCAATGCCCTTTTCGGTGCTCATGACCTTGTAAATCTGGTCAATGGGAACGCCGTCGGCCAACAGGGCCATTTCAATCAACGCATTGGGCCAGTTAGGAATGCCGCGTTTGCCAGGGAATTTCTTCACGTCGAAGAAATCCTCAATGGTTGACGGTTGCTCACCCTTGAACGTTCCTTCCTCGTAGAACGCGAGGTACGACCAGAAGATATTCGGCACCACGCACTTGTTCGGCACCTTGTTCATGGTGTCTTGATCCATCGGCGTCCCGTCCGGGGCGGGAACGAACATGCCGCGATCAAGCGGCTCGAATAAGCCTTCATCACAACCCGTGCGGGCTTGGGCAGGCAGCACGTCAACGACGTCCCACTTCACGGAACCGGATTCAACCTGTGTGCGGATCTCGCCGAGACCGCCGTTATAGTTGATCCAATTGATCTTGTCTCCCTTCCACGTCTCGCCGTAGGCCTTCTGTTGCCCCGCGGCATAAGCCCCGCCCCACGTCACCACGTTGACCTCGGCTTGAGCGGTTCCCAACGTTCCTACGACAAAAGCGGCGCATAAGAGGGTGTTGCGTACAGAATTCTGCATCGTCTTTTCTCCTTTTTTCCCAGAAAGTGAGGTTTCCACGTGAATGTACATGATCTGCGAATCAGCAGCCGGGCAGGATCACGCATCCAACGCCCGACAATCTTCCACCTTCCACCCGATGGTCACTTCGTCTCCCTCAGAGAGGGAAACGTGGACGGAAGAATTCGGAATCTTCACGACAAAATCATCCGTTCCGCACACGGAAAACCTCGTGCGGATATGATCGCCCAGATAGATCAACTCTTCGGTCTTCGCCTGGAAGATGTTCGGCAAGCTGGCCGGTTCGGGAGCCACGACCACGCGCTCCGGTCGCAGCGACAACGTGGACGACGAGCCGACCCCTTCCACCTTGACCTTTTTCGCCTCCACGACGTGGCCGTTGTTGACCGCCACCTTGACGGTGTGGCCGTTGTCTTCGGCCACGGTGCCCATCAGTCGATTGTTTTCACCGATAAAGTTGGCAACAAAGGCATTGTCGGGTTCTTCGTACAGCACGTCCGGCGGGGCGCATTGCTGAATGACGCCGTCGTCGAACACCGCGATGCGGTTGGACAACGTCAAGGCTTCACTCTGGTCGTGGGTGACGTAGACCACCGTGATTCCGAGATTCTCGTGAATGGACTTGATTTCATATTGCATCTGTTCGCGCAAATTCTTGTCAAGGGCTCCCAAGGGCTCGTCCATCAACACCAGATCGGGGTCGAAGACGAGAGACCGCGCCACCGCCACGCGCTGCTGCTGGCCGCCGGAGAGCTGCGCCGGCCGCCGGTCGCCGAACTCCCCCAGTTGCACCATCTCCAAGGCACGCTTGACCCGTTGCGTCTTTTCCGACTTGCTCATGCCCCGCACGTCCAGGGGAAAGGCCAGATTCTCGGCAACGGTCAAGTGGGGGAACAACGCATAATTCTGGAACACCATGCCGATGCCCCGTTTGTGCGGCGGCACCCGATTAATCGGCTGATCCGCCAAATAAATCTCACCGTGGGTAGCCGGTTCGAACCCGGCCAGCATCATCAGACACGTCGTTTTACCGGACCCTGATGGTCCGAGCATGGTCAGAAACTCGCCCTTGGCGACGCTCAGATTGAGGTCCTTTACAATAAGCGTCTCCCCATCGTAGCTTTTCTGGATATTGACGAAGCGAACCAGAGGATCATTCGTGTTCATCGTACTCAGTGCCTCCCCCGTTTCCGTATTAACAGTGGAGAGTGGAGAGTGGAGAGTGAAGAGTGGAGAATGGAGAGTAAGAATAGGAGCCGGTCACTCATAATTTCACTCATCACTATCCACTAACATTCCGTCCTTCCCGACGTTTCCCCTTCTATCATCCCTGACATTTCCCACTCTGTCATTCCCGATGTTTTCCCCTCCCGTCCTTCCCGACCTCTTCCCTTCCGTCATTCCCAACATTTCCCCTTCTGTCCTTCCCGGCATTTCCCACTCTGTCATTTCCGACGTTTTCCCCTCTGTCATTCCCGACATTTTCTATCGGGAATCCATCATCGAGACGTATCGAAAACCAAGCGTCTCTCAGGAATCTCGGTTATAGATGACATAGATAAGAACTCGTGTCAACTTTCTTCTACTTTCAGTAGTGACTTCCCATACAAGATATGATAAAGTTGTCCGCCGTTGTTTAGAAATTCTCGAAGAGGCTCTCTTACAGAGGCTCTCTTACAGAGGCTCTCTTACAGAGGCTCTCTTACAGAGGCTCTCTTACAGAGGCTCTCTTACAGAGGCTCTCTTACAGAGGCTCTCTTACAGAGGCTCTCTTACAGAAAGGATAACACTGTGATTCTGAATCGAAAGTCTTTGGCACTGACTATTCTGATGGCGGGTATGACGATCGTACTGTTCGCTCCTTCTGCTCTGGCCGATACGGCAGCGGAAATTCAACAACGCATTGAGGCGTTGGAAAAAGAACTGGATCAGGCGCGAAAAGAACTTGCCACGGTAGAGGTGGGAGTGGAGCCGGAGCCCCCAAAAGTTGAAGAAGCGGAATCCCCCAAAAAACGAGAATTGAACATCGGGGGGGCCATACGGGCGAGTTATGTGTATGGTGATTACCATCAGAATCCCTGGTATTTTGATTCCGGTGCTCATGTTAACGAGGAGGGCACTGGTGTCACTACCGCCCCCGCCTACACAGGCGACCGTCGGGGCAGAAACGTCGGCGGGTTTATGTTTGACACCTTCCGCATCAACGTTGATTTCACCTACGACAACATCATCGGGTCCTTCGAACACCGCTGGTGGTGGTATCTGAAAAACGCCGGCTACAGTTCCCTGTCCAGGGCATGGCTGGGCTACAACTTCGATGACGCCGGCACGCTCAAGGCCGGGATCGTGCGCGTGCCGTTCGGACCGGGACCATACGGAATTTCCGCCAGTTGGTTTTATGACCAGCATTTTTACGTCGGGCTGTCCGACGACAGGGATACGGGCATCACGTGGACCAAGACCTTTGATAACCTGACCCTTGATCTAGGCTACTTTCCTCAGGCCCAACCCCATGGGGAGGGAGGCACCACCCGGGACGCCATCCGATACGACTATGACGTGGCCAAGTGGGATTTGCAGATCAACCCCAACGGGGGTGTTGAATTCCCTGGATGGACAAGAGGAGGCATCCCTTGCAATTGCGGTTATCAGGAACAGCATCAATTCAACGTGCGGGCGATCTACGCGGTGGAGAATATCGGGGAGTTCGGCGCGTCGTTTCAGTACGGCATGCTGGATGGAAGGAAGGGAAATTCTAAATATGGTGGTGTTGACGACGACGGCGACCATTATGCCTTTTCCGCGCACGCCAAGAACCCTATCGGCGATTTCACGCTCTATTCACAAATTACGTACTACGAGTATGACATTACGGATAATACACCCTGGGGGACCGGAGACCTTATTCCGATGGGAGGCTATGATTATGCCTGGCTGGTGGCATCCAGGGGATGGATTCCCGCGGTCAATCTCCGGTACTCCGGCTTGGACGTCCCGGCAATATGGCCGAGCCTCCTCTCCAGTATTCAACCTGAAAGTATTACCCCGTATATCGAGTGGAGTTCCATCATGAAACTGGCCCACATTCCAACCCACTCTCCCCTAAACGCAGGCAATGCCTTCAACGACAATTCGTTGTTGACCATAGGTGCTGCCTGGGCCAAGAAAGGGTGGTATATTTACACCGATTGGGTCTTTTCCACCGGTAACCTCTTCGTCGGCAACGACTATGGAGGATGCAATTACTGCAACATCTATGATACCGGCGGGGCCAACGGAGCCAGCGGCCGCGACGACATGAAACAACGCTTCAACATTAACTTCGGCTATTATTTCTAGGACCGGCCCCGGTCAGGCCCCCTTCTTCCTCCCGCGGCGTCCCCATCACTCGCCCCCTCACCCCCACCCTCTCCCGCAAGGGGAGAGGGAGCTTCCATTCCCGCAGGGTCCCTCCATCCTTCCCGCAGGGTCCTCCGGCCCCCTTCTGTCCTTCCCACCGGCCCCCTTCCGTCCGTCTCACCGGTCCCCGTCCTTCCCGCCAGTCTCCTTCCATCTTCCCGCTTGTCTCCCTTCTGTCATTCCCGCCGGCCCCCTTCTGTCCTTCCCGCAAGTCCCCTCCTGTCATTCCCGCAGGTTGTAAGCGGGAATCCAGTGTCTTTTCTCCTCCCCCAAAGTCGCCCCATGCCCAACCCTATTCCCCTATTCCCTGGTTCCCTGCCCATTCCCCTGGATTCCCGCTCCCCGATAACAAATGTCGGGGACAGGCTTCGCGGGAATGACAGGAGTGTACGACGCGGGCAGCCCCCACGCCCAACCCAGACCCTTCCGTCCTTCCCGCCGGTCTCCCCTTCTGTCATTCCCGCAGGTTGTAAGCGGGAATCCAGTGTCGTTTCTTCTCCCCCCAAAGTCGCCCCATGCCCAACCCCAACCTGACCCGCACCCTGGCTCCCTGCCCATTCCCCTGGATTCCCGCTTTCGCGGGAATGACAGGCGTGTACGACACGGGCAGCGCCCCACAACCAACCCCAACATGGCCGGCCCCTGGCTCCCTGCCCATTCCCCTGGATTCCCGCTCCCCGATAACAAATGTCGGGGACAGGCTTCGCGGGAATGACAGTCCTGTGCGGCGCGGGCAGCCCCCACGCCCAACCCAGACCCTTCTGTCATTCCCGCCGGCCCCCGCCTGTCATTCCCGCAAGTCCCCTTCTGTCATTCCCGCAGGTTGTAAGCGGGAATCCAGTGTCTTTTCTCCTTCCCCCAAAGTCGCCACACGTCCAACCTTGGCCCCCTGGTCCCCGACTCCCTGCCATTCCCCTGGATTCCCGCTCCCCGATAACAAATGTCGGGGACAGGCTTCGCGGGAATGACAGTCCTGTGCGACGCGGGCAGCACCCCACGCCCAACCCAGTCCCCTTCTGTCCTTCCCGCCGGTCTCCCCTCTGTCATTCCCGCAGGTTGTAAGCGGGAATCCACGGTCTTTTCTCCTCCCCCGAAGGCAGACGCAGCGCCCCACGCCCATGGTTGAAGGTTGCTCAGACTGGCCTGAATCGTTAGAGTACGCCATCCAGTGAGCCTTTCCTGCTTTTCCTTCAGCCGGACGTCACGCCGAGAAGGATGATTCATGGGGGAAAGGCATCGTAAGCCCTACAGCCAAGGAGGTGGACTATGGGCAACGAACAGTTGTACGGTGATAATCCCATTGCCCAACGCAAAACCGACCAATATAAACGAGAATACGTCCATAGCTTTGTCCTGAAATGGGATGAACTCATTGACTGGGATGCCCGGGCCGCCAGCGAAGGGGACTTTTTTATCAATATTCTTAAAGAACGTGGGGTCCAACGGGTCCTGGACGTGGCGGCCGGCACGGGCTTCCACTCGATTCGACTCCTGAAAGCCGGATTCGACGTGACCAGTGCGGACGGCAGCCCTGAAATGCTGGCCCAGGCCTTTGAAAACGCCAAACGGGCCGGCTTTATCATGAAGACCCTCCATGCTGACTGGCGGTGGCTGAGCCGAGACATTCACACCCAATATGACGCCGTCATCTGCTTGGGGAACTCGTTGACGCATCTGTTTTCCGAACAGGACCGCCGGAAAGCCCTTGCTGAATTTTATTCGGTTCTGCACCACGACGGGGTGTTGATCCTGGATCAACGGAATTATGACGGCATCCTGGATAACGGATTCACGTCGAAACACGTCTATTATTACTGCGGGGACAACGTCCGTGCCGAGCCCGAATACGTGGATGAAGGCTTGGCCCGGTTCCGGTATCAATTCCCGGACAACTCGGAATATCACCTGAACATGTTCCCCCTTCGGAAGGATTACGTCAGAAAACTCATGGGAGAAGTGGGGTTTCAGCAGGTCAAAACCTATGCGGACTTCCAGGAGACCCATCGAGTCGAAGATCCGGACTTCTTTATCCACGTGGCTGAAAAGCTCTATAAGAACGAAGAACGGGCCATCAAGGTTCCCGTGGGGATCAATTATTCACAGCCCGTCGAAACCGCCCGAAGCTATTACAACAGCAATGACGCCGACCGATTTTATGCCACGATCTGGGGCGGGGAAGATATTCATATCGGCCTTTATGAACATGATACGGATACGATTTTCGACGCCAGCCGCAAGACGGTCATGAAAATGGCCTCCATGGTCAACAATCTTGGGCCCACCACGCGGGTGTTGGATATCGGCTCGGGGTACGGCGGGTCGGCCCGATACTTGATTGAGCATTACGGCTGCCACGTGAGTTGTTTGAATTTGAGCGAAACGCAAAACGCCAGAAACCGTGAACTCAACGCCCGATCCAATTATTCTCTGGTGATGAACGTGGTTGACGGAAATTTTGAAGAGATTCCTACGCCGAACGAGAGCGTGGACGTGGTGTGGTCACAGGATGCCATTTTGCACAGTGGAGACCGGGCGAAAGTGTTCAAAGAGGTCAACCGCGTGCTCACCCAGGGCGGGCAGTTTATTTTTACCGATCCGATGCAGAGCGAACACTGCCCAAAGGACGCTTTGCAACCCATCCTGAATCGCATTCACCTTGACTCGCTGGGATCCGTCGGGCTCTATAAAGAGATGCTCTTGGACTTGGGGTTCAAAGAGCTTGAGATTTTTGACCTCTCGGACCAGTTGCACCGCCATTACGCACGAGTCCTTGAAGAAGTTCACGCTCATCAATGGAATTTGCTGAAAGTCTGTAGCGAGGACTACATCGAACGGATGAAAACCGGTCTGCAACACTGGATCAACGGAGGGACGAACGGCCACCTCACCTGGGGCATTCTTCACTTTCAGAAGGGGTGAGGAAGGCTAGTGGTCAGTGGCCAGCACGACAAACTCACAGGCCACTAGCCACTGTCCCCTGGTCACTGGCCACTGGTACTGGCCACTGGCTATCAGCGTTCAATGCGGTAGGGTTTGGCGGGTTGGGCGAAATCTCCCGAGGGGCCGAAACGACCTTCTTGGCCCAGCACCTTGTCCGGGTCTGTATATTCCATAGCCTTCAAATCCTGATGGTCCTCCCCTTTGGGGGGCTCCCAGCCGAGTTTGGCCAAGGTTTCCAGAACGGTTTTCTTTAACGCACTGGACGCCGTCAGGCGGGTTGAGGCAAACGCGAGCACCCGCTCACTTTCTTTTTCGACCTTGGAGGCGTCCGGATCATGGAGAAAGGCCACCAGCGGTTCAACGGCCCCGTCCCCGATCAACACCAACGAGGATGCGGCATAGTCCCGCAACACAATGTCCTTCAACAGGAGCATCAGGTCGGGAATGACCTTGGGGTCACGAAAATGGCCCAGAGCCGTGGCCGCGGCTTCTTTGATGAGTTGGTCTTCGCTGATGATGCACCCCGGCGTCGGCCGGCCGTGTTGCGCAATGCCTTTGCCTTTCAAGGCATCCAACACCGCGGGCAAGGCGCGGGCATCGCCGACCATGCCGAGCGACGCAATCGCGTGACGCTTCACCGCCCCGTCTTTCATGGCTTCAATGAGCCCATCCACGGCCAGCGGGTCCCCGATAATCCCCAGCGCAATCGTCGCGTCTTCCCGAACGGCTCGGTCCTCATCTTTTAAGGCTTGGATCAACGCCTCCACCACGCGGCGGTCCTTCGTCCACGCTCGCCCCATCTGATAGTCCGTGGTCATCCCGCCCAACGCCCGGACCCCATGACACCGGACCACAAAGTGGGGATCGGCCAAGGTCTCCAGCAGCGCGGGGATGGCCGCCTCCCCGATGTACACCAGGGCGGTCCCCGCGGTCTCACGGACGATCTTTGAGGTATCCTTGAATAACTTGATTAAAGCCGGAACGGCTCTGGCGTCCCCAATGCGACCGAGTGCTTCCGCTGCCGCGCTTTTGACGGCCCCGTCACGGTCACGACACGCAATCATCAACGGTTGAACGGCCTCGGGGTCTTTGAGGCATCCCAACGTTTTTGCCGCTTGTTCCCGAACACGCCACCGGTCGTCCTTCAAACAGCCAATGAGTTTGGGGAGCGGCCCGTTGCCCATTGAGGCCATCGCGTCAACGGCCTCGCGTTGGACCTCCATCATGTTGTCGTTGAATAAGGTCATCAGGGCGTCAACGGCCGCGTTCCCGCCGATTTTCGCAAACGCCCACCCTACGTGAACGCGGACGGCCCAATACTCATCCTCCAGGGCCGACGTGAGGGCGTCCACGGTCGTCGGATCCCCCAATTCCGCCAGGGCCTTCGCCGCTTCTTCCCGCGTGGCGTCATCAACGTCTTCCAGCGATTCCAGCCAATGTGACACACTCTGCGCCATGGTATCCTTGAGGACTTATTCGGAAGGGTACTCGTAATCCCGTTCTTGTTTATAGGGTTGCGTATGGCTGCACCGGATCACCAGCGTTCTCGTGCCGCGTCCCTCCACGCATTGCGTTAAGGATTCCGCAAACTCCAACTTGCCGTCCAACGTGATCCGAAACGCAAAGTCAAACGTAAACGTTCCAAAACGATATTCCCCGGGTTTTAACTGGATTTCCCGCACATCGGTCGTCCTGTAGGATTCAAAGGTCAGCGGATCATTGGTCCAGATTAAGGGGGTCACGCCGGGGACGTGCCACCACGTCGGCGGGTCAAGAGACGTCGGGTCAATGGTAATCGGATACTCCCGCGTTAAGGGGTTCACGGGTTCCCCTGTTTCACCCGCGTCGACCGGGAGCACACTGCCCATGAGACTGACCCCCACCAGGAAAGCCCTGATGGGTGAGGCGAGCATGACATCAAGGAGCAAACGTTTCATTTCCAGTGGTCCTTCGTTCGGGAACGGTTTGAAAAATGTCCGCCAGCGCGCGACTGTCCCATTCCGTGTACGTGTTCAGGCCCAGGGCTTCAAGCACGGTCGCGCCGGTGTCCATGATGCTCACGGGATCGGAAATTTCATGCCCGGGTTTCACGTTCGCCCCCCATGCAATCCAGGGCACCGCCGATTGGCCTTGCCCGTTCGCTCCGACCGCCCGATTCTCCTTTGAGGCTTGACGCGCGCTCCCTCCGTTTAAGCCGGTCACAATAACCGTGGTGTGGTTCAGCACGCCGTAGTGTTGATAAATCTCCAGAACGTCGGCGACCGCCGTATCAACCGTTCGGAGGGACGTTGCATACTGCCGCGAGTTCCATCCCCGTTTTGCGGCAACGTCCGCGGGTTCGGGAAGGTGCGCGACCAGTAACCCGGGGACCGTGAAGATCCGAAAATTAAAGCCGCCTTCACTCGTGACTTTTTTGAGGTAATCTTTAATGTATTCGACCAGGAGGGCGGGCGTACACTGCGGTTTGGCCTTCCCGCACGTTTGCATGTCCACGTAAATTTCCGGCCTGGCCAGTTGATAAAACCGCTCATCCATGATGAAGAGCGCCGTATCGATCCCGCCGGCGAGGTCCAGATAATCGAACAGCGTCGGGGCCCGGAGAAACGAGCGGGAAAAGTCATACGTTTCCCATTCGTGATTCACCCGATGCTTCTTGACGGGCACCCCCGTCAACAGACTCGCCATGGCCGGCACCGTGAGCGGCGGCGATAACGATTGGGCGTTCCACGTCACCGCCCCTTCGTTGGCAAGTTTCTGAAGATTCGGCATGTCGCCGTTCCGAATGACGTCATTCCCCACGCCCTCCAGGACAAAAAGCAGCACGTGGTCCGTCCGGACCGCGGTGGAAGCCAAAACGGGACTTTCTGCCAGAACCCCGAGCGAGCAAAGTCCCAGAAGCAAAACAGTGATGCGGAGACAGGTTTTCACAAGAACTCCCATGGTTATTGGCGTGCAGGTGACACCCGAGCCGGTTGTTTCTTTTCGCGTTCCAAAAACTTGAAATACCTCATGGTTCAGGCCATAGTAGGAACTTATCACGCTCATTTTTCCATGGTCAACTTACGGAAATGCAGGAGGTCTTCGCATGGCTGCGACCGCGAAAGAAGCTGCAAGGCAAATTCTTGAACATCTCCCAGATCAGGCAACGTGGAACGACATCATGTATGAGTTGTACGTCAAACAAAAGATGGAGGAAGGATTGGCGGATATTGAGGCAGGTCGCACGATTTCCCACGAAGAGCTTAAGACTGAGATGTTAGGCAATGCGGATTAGATGGTCACGCCGTGCCAGGGGTGATCTGCGGGACATCAAAGATTACATTGCTAAAGATTCCCCTTACTTTGCTAGGCAGGTTGCCGAAAAAATCATCGCCGCTACCGAGAAACTGCTTGACCATTCCAAACTTGGTCGCAAAGTCCCCGAAGCAGAGCAAGACCATATCCGGGAACTTATTTTCCTAAACTATCGAATCATCTACCTGATCCGTCCAGACCATCTCTATATCGTGACCATCATCCACGGTAATCGTGATGTAACACAATGGAAAACGAAACCATGGGAGATGGTGTAAAGTCCCGCCATTTGCTCAGCAAGGACGTCTGAACGTGCCCAAGGACAATAATTTTCTCCATGCCAAGTATTCCCGTGCGGACCCGGGCCCTCGGGTCAGGTATTTGACGTTTGAGCCTGGGGCCCCGGCGTTTTCTCCTGCCTGGCAGGATGCTTTAGGGAACTTGGGCAAACGGATGTGGGACGCGGGGGTTCGCGCGGTCGTTCTGGTCTATGGCTCCTATTTGGGGGCAGACCTGTTTGGAGCAGGCCGGCTTGATGAAGTCGGGGGACTCAAGCGTGGCTATTCCCGCGGGATTCCAGGGTTGGAATCTCTCCTGGCGGCACTTCGCCTCGCGGCACTTCATCTCAATGATGAGCATCTCTCAGCTCAGGATCCTTCCTGCAAGCCGCCCTTTGCCAATGACGACGCCAGCAAAACCAAGCTGGACAGCCTGCTTAACGATAAAGGAAATTTTTCCGCCCACTACGTCAATGGCCTCCTGGACGGCCTCTCCGGTTCCCACGCGCTTCCGTTGACGGTGCAACGCTCCCTGTGGTCTTCCCGTCACCATCATCTGGGTCGCGTGGAAGGGGCACTGGCTCTCTTGCACGAACTCCATCACCTCACAACCCAACAAAACTTGGGTGCCAACGAACGCCTCTTGATTGTGGCCCACGGCCATGCCGGCCAATTACCGGCTCTCTTGTCCAACTTGATGGCCCCGGGCGAATCATCGGTTCGAGACACCGTGTTTGAAACATTGGCCGCGTCTTACGAGCAACGGGACCCACCATCGACGTCGATGCGCCATTTGCAGGAACTGGACCGATTGTTAGCCGGGAACCAATTTGCAGCGTGGCCCTCCCTTGACGTGGTGACGCTTGGCACGCCCATCCGATACGGATGGGACACGGCGGGCCTGGGCAAACTCCTCCACGTCGTGAATCATCGCCCCATCCGACAAGACGGAAAACGTTGGCTGGCCAAAATGGACCTGCCTCAAATTGTCATGGAAATGCCCCTGGCTTCCGGTGGCGACTACGTTCACCAACTTGCCGTCGCGGGAACCGATGCCGTACCCGCAACACCATGGGAAGAGGAACTGAATCAGGCCTTATGTGAAAATCTGGAGCCGTATGACGGCTTTGAACGGTGGTTGGAGTGCGCCCGACGAGTGACCCGTTGCCCCAACGACGGGGAGTGTCTCTTGATTGATTATGGAACCCCGAACGGCTCCCCTGACGAACATCTCTATGGCCACGCCTGCTATACGCGGCTTGACGCCTTGCTCTTTCAAATCAGCCACGTGGTCAAGACCCTCTACGGGGAGTGAGAGCCTTGGTGAATGCAGCCCGACTAATCCAAACGGGACTTATACGGGATGCTTGCCTGAAAGGTATGTGAAGAAATGGGGAGCGGGTTGAAATTAAATCTGTAGGAACAAAAAAGAAGACTGTTATTAAGGCGTACAATTTCTCAGATTATTCGATGGAGGTGCAAAAATAATTACGTAGAAAAAGAGACTTTTATCGGTGTAATCATAGAGAGTATAAATAGAAGGGGTTTGGGCGTTTTCATCTGATTCCTGAACATAAATATATTTATCCAGGTGAGGCAAACCAATTTCTGGAGAACGCGCAAGAAGCCACGAAAGCCCACGATATGCTTCATAATACATGGGTGGGCCCTCTCTTTCGATTTCCTCAATGCATTCTTTAGCTGGAGAATGGAGTTCAATGTTTCTGGGACTCCACTGGATAATCATCTATGCTGCCATGCCCGTTCTATTTGTCCAATGATTTCTGGCGTAACTTCTCCGGGAGATTCGGCCAGCGTTGCATAGAGGGGGATGGTTTCTCCTTGTTTTGCCGCGTCCCATATAATTGTATGCGTTTCTTCGCTGATTTCATTGGCGGTTCGATCAAACACAATGTCTAAGGCCAACAACGCGATTTTTTTCTCTTCATCGGAAAGCAATTTATCCTGAGGTGCCTTCCGACAAATAAATTTTCTTGTATCGTATGGGAATTGTGGTTCCTCAATGGTAATTGTATCTTCTTCTGAAAGTTCTTCCAGGGTTCTTAGAATATATTGAGGAACCGGTCCTTTCTTGCGCTTAACATATTCACTCTCAGTAATGGATTTGCCTTCTCGCATTTTATATGCCATGACATCAGAGTACCAAAGAGCTTTATTCAAACGAATGGCACCCAAACTCGCAACCTTTCCACGACACTCATATAAAATAAAGTGGACCAAGGCTTTGAATTTATTTTGATTCCCACCCATGATTAACCTATACGTCTCCCTCTATATCATGGTTATATGGTCGGCATCAAACGCCTGAGGAACTCGCCCAAACCATTTTAGGGCCGGTCGGAAACTGACCACACCTCAAGCCCCCAAACAGCGGCTGCGATGAAAAGAGGCCGTAAAAAGCCATTTACGGCGAAATGAAAGGGGTGTCAATAGTCTCATAACAACCGTTCCCAATTCCCATGCGTTCTCATTCCGAGAGGTTCGGATTCTGAGCGCGTGCCCATTCGGACCACGTTCCCATTTTGATTTTGCCACGTCGATTTTGACGCGGTGGCTCCGGCGCTTGGCGTGTTTTTTGGCGTTCCGGCGTCCGGTCTAGTGATTCTGCGTGGTGTACTCACTATCGTCGCATTCGGCGAAGACATGGATGATGCCGGTTGTTTTCATTGACAATGCAGATGCTTCACTTCGTTCAGCATGACAATGGGGGGCGTCAGTATGACAGAGTGGGGGTGTCAGATGACAGAGTGGGGGGTGGTCAGCATGACAGAGTGGGGTTCAGCACGACAAGCTGGAGTCATCTGGATTCCCGCTAACCTTGTCCCCGACGTTTGTGATCGGGGAAACCGGCGGGAATGACGGGTTCGGAACGCTGGGTGATGCAGAACGCTTATGGGTGTTCATTGCTCGCCGTTGAGGATTGCGAGAATCTCCGGGTTGTCGGTGAGATCGCTTGCCGTCCTGCCGTCCTCCGTCCTGGCCCCCACGTCCGCCCCGGCCCTCACAAGTTCCTTGACGAGGACCACAAACCACTTGACGGCCTCGTTGCCAAGGAATTTGCTATGGAACGCCGCCGCAGATACCGCCGCATGCAACGGCGTCCTTCCGCCCTTCGCCCTGGCCCCCACGTCTGCCCCGGCCGCCACAAGTTCCTTGATGGCGTCCACGCGGCCATTGAGTGCCGCCCCGTGCAACGGCGTCCCTCCGCCCTTCGCCCTGGCCTCCACGTCCGCTCCGGCACCCACAAGCACCTTGATGACCGCCACCTGGCCCGATTGTGCCGCCCAAAGCAACGGCGTCCCTCCGTCCTCATCCCTCGCCCCCACGTCGGCCCCGGCCCTCACAAGTTCCTTGACGGCGTCTACGCGGCCACTGAATGCCGCCCTGTGCAACGGCGTTCCTCCGTCCTCACCGTCCTCATCCCTGGCGTCCACGTCGGCCCCGGCCGCCACCAGCGCCTTGATGGCGTCCACGTGGCCATTGAGTGCCGCCCCGTGCAACGGCGTCCATCCGCCCTTCGTCCTGGCGTCCACGTCCGCCCCGGCTGCCACCAGCACCTTGATGGCTTCTACGTGGTCATTGACTGCCGCCCTATGCAACGGCGTCCATCCGCCCTTCGCCTTGGCGTCCACGTCGGCCCCGGCCTCCACTAGCACCTGCACGGCTTCAACGTGTCCCCTGTATGCTGCCGTATACAACGGCGTCCCTCCGTCCCACTCTTTGGCTTCCACGTCGGCCCCGGCTACCACCAGTTCCTTGATGGCGTCGGCGTCGCCCTTCGCTGCCGCCTTGTGCAACGGCGTCCATCCGGTTTCTTCTCCAGCCGCGGCGGTGCCGATGATCTGCTTGGTGCCGGCGCTTTCGCATCCGGCCACCATGAACACGAGAACGACGCTCACGAAGACGTTCATGGTTCGCTTTCCGTTCGGGTTAGAACGTTTCTGAATTCTGATGGATCGGGTCATGGGGTTTCCTTTCTTGGCCTGATGCGATCACGCGCTACGGGCTTGAAGGTGCAATCGGCGCATTCGGCGAAGAGGTGGATGGTGTCGGTTGTTTTCATTGACAATGCAGATGCTTCACTTCGTTCAGCATGACAACATGGGGGTATCAGCGTGACAACGTGGGGAGTGGTCAGCATGACAGAGTGGGGTTCAGCATGACAAACTGCGGTTATCTGGATTCCCGCTTACTGATGGCGGGAAGGACAGGGGGAGTACGGCGGGTATGACCAGAGCCACGTGGCGGGCATGACGGGGCCCCGCGGCGGGGATGACAAGGGGCGCGCGGCGGGTGTGACGGGGTTGTCCGTGGATTTTTCCTCTCGCATTTTCTATGCCATTCCATCAGAGTCGGGTCGTATGATTGTTCTTTTTCCGTGATGCTTCTTTTTTGGACAACCACGGGGGGTTGTCCCTACCTGCTCATTTCGGGCACGTCACCCACCGTGGAGTTTTATTCAAACGACTGGCACCCAAACTCGCAATTTTTCTACGACACTCATAGAACATAGAAAGCCCATTGATTCTTGTGAAATGTTTATGGTATGGATTCCCGTTTTGACTCAGGTGTGTTGACTTGGCGTGAACCATGATTATCGGCGTTCCCAAAGAAACCTTTCCCGGTGAAAAGCGGGTGGCCTTGATTCCCGCCATTATTCCGTCTCTTCAGAAAGGGGGGATGGAGGTTCATCTTGAAAGCGGAGCCGGGGTTGAATCCGGATACCCTGATGCAGCTTATAGCGAGAAAGGGGGCACCGTTGTCGCCTCGCGTCGGGAACTGTTTGAACGCGCCCGGATTGTTGTGCAAGTCCGAACGTTGGGAGCGAATCCTGACCACGGGAGAGCCGACCTGCCCATGATGCAACGGGATCAGGTCATTGTCGGAATCGCTGAGGCCCTTTCCAATCCTCAGGCCATCGGGGCATTGCAGACGCAACACGTTCGAGCCTTTGCCATGGAATTGATGCCGCGGATCACCCGTGCGCAAAGTATGGACGTGCTTTCCTCCATGGGCACCGTGTCGGGCTATAAGGCCGTGCTCATGGCCGCGAATGCCCTTCCGAAAATGCTGCCGATGCTGATGACGGCCGCGGGCACCGTGACGCCCGCGAAGGTCTTTATCATTGGGGCCGGCGTCGCCGGGCTTCAAGCGATTTCCATGGCCCGCCGCCTGGGGGCCGCGGTGGAGGCGTATGACGTGAGACCCGCGGTCAAAGAACAGGTGCTGAGTCTTGGGGCCAAATTTGTGGATTTACCCTTGGACGCGGGCGATGCCCAGGACAAGGGCGGATATGCCAAGGCTCAGGATGAAGCATTTTATCAACGTCAGCGGGACCTGCTGACCAAAGTGCTGACCTCCAGTGACGTGGTCATTACGACCGCGGCCGTCCCGGGGAAAAAGGCTCCCATCCTGATTACGGCCGACATGGTGGCCGGCATGTCTCCGGGGTCGGTGATTGTTGATTTAGCCGCGGAACGGGGCGGAAATTGTGCATTGACCAAGTTAAATGAGACGGTGGTTGAGCATGGCGTGACCATTATCGGGCCTGAAAATCCAGCCTCGCTGGTTCCGTATCATGCGAGCCAGATGTACAGCAAAAATATTGCCACGTTCTTGTTGCACTTGGTGAAAAAGGGTGAACTCACGCTTGACATGGAAGACGACATCACGAAGGACACGCTTTTGACCCGTGACGGAGAAATTGTCCACCCTCACGTCCGAACGCTGTTGGGACTCTCGCAGACGGCGGAATAGAGGAAAGCCAAAACATGGATCTGTTGATTTCCGGCATTACGATTTTCGTCCTGGCCATCTTTGTGGGCTTTGAGATTATCACCAAGATTCCTCCCACCCTGCATACGCCGCTGATGTCGGGGTCCAACGCCATTTCAGGGATTACGCTGGTCGGCGCCATTCTTTCGGCAGGCGTTCAACACACCGTGCTGACCACCACGCTGGGATTTCTGGCCGTGGTTTTTGCGACGATCAACGTGGTCGGCGGGTTCATGGTCACCAATCGCATGTTGGAAATGTTCAAAAAGAAGTCGTAACTCATGACGGAATTTCTCATCAACGTCGGATATTTGCTTGCGGCCATCCTCTTTATTTTCGGTCTGAAGGGCCTGACGCATCCTCGTACCGCGGTTCGCGGCAATTTGCTCGGCGCCTGCGGCATGTTGCTCGCCATCGTCATTACGTTGACGGATCAACGCATCGTCGGCTTTGAGATCATCCTCGCCGGCGTCATTCTCGGGGCAGCCATCGGGGCCGTCCTGGCCCTGAAGATTGAAATGACGGCCATGCCCGAACTCGTGGCCCTGTTCAACGGCTTCGGTGGGATTGCCTCGGTGTTGGTGGCGGGAGCCGCCTTGATCGAAAGCACGCTCGGCGGCGGCAGTGCCTTGGTGCAGACCACGGTCGCCACGGCTGCCTCCGGATTGATTGGCGCCGTCACGTTTTGGGGAAGTCTGGTGGCCTTCGGCAAACTCAAGGGCCTCATCAGCGAAAATGCCGTGCTGTTTTCCGGGCAACAGGTCATCAATGCCGCGTTGGCCGTTATTGCCTTGGCACTCAGCGCGGGCGTGGTCATGGACCCGACCAACGTCCTCCTCTACTGGGCGCTGGTGACGGTGGCGTCCATCCTGGGCGTGCTGCTCGTCATCCCCATCGGTGGGGCCGACATGCCCGTGGTCGTGGCGCTCTTAAACTCCTATTCAGGGTTGGCGGCTGCCGCAACCGGGTTCGTCCTGTCCAATAACGTCCTCATCATTACCGGGTCCCTGGTCGGGGCATCAGGCCTCATTCTGACGAATATCATGTGCAAAGCCATGAACCGTTCCTTGACCAACGTGCTTTTTGGGGTGTTGGCTCCAACGGGAGGGGGAGCCAGTGCCGATGAGGTGTATACGGGACGGGTGAAGTCCGCTTCGCCGGAAGAAGTCGCCCTGCTGTTCGATGCGGCTCGCAGGGTCGCCATTGTGCCAGGGTACGGCATGGCGGTGTCCCAGGCTCAACATCCCGTGGCCAACCTGGCGTCCTTACTCACGGAGCGCGGCATTCAGGTTGACTATGCCGTCCATCCCGTGGCCGGTCGGATGCCCGGACACATGAACGTGCTGTTGGCCGAGGCTGACGTCCCCTACGAATCCCTCAAGGACATGGACGACGTGAACCCTGACATCGATCAAATTGACGTGGCCCTGATCATCGGGGCCAACGACGTAGTCAATCCCCTGGCCAGAACCGACCCTTCAAGCCCCATTGCCGGAATGCCGATCATTGACGTGGACAAGGCGAAAACCGTGGTCATTATCAAACGGAGTTTGAGCCCCGGGTTTGCCGGAATCCCGAATCCGCTTTTTGCCTTGGATCATTCCCTCATGCTTTTCGGCGACGGGAAAAAAATGGTGTTGGATATTATTACCGCCTTAAAAGAAGCCTGAGTTCATCCTCATCGTCGTCTCCACTCAATCGAAGTATTTTTACCTAGATACAAATATCCATAACCTGTTTGGCGTCAATCAAAATTCCAAAAAGAATTTTCTCGTAACTTATTGAATCTATTGAATTTTTATATTTTATCTCAGGTTCATTGACAAACTTGTCTCAACTGAAACCAGTGTGCTAGATTGCACCGTTGCGAAACGTAACCATTCTCTACGTCAGGGGCCGACATGGAAATCAAAGTTGTCAATAACAACGTCGAAAAAGCTCTCCGGGTTGCCAAGAAAAAACTCGCGGCCGATGGGCTGTTCCGTGAGTTGAAGCGTCGCCGGTTTTACGAAAAACCGAGTGTGAAGCGGAAGGCCAAAGAGCGAGAGGCCGCCCGTCGGCGACAGAAATGGTTGTCCAAGCGGTCGTTTCGATAGTTGCCCCCTGCACCGCGTTTCGTCCCTTCGCCCTCAACGCTTCACATTGTCCCCATGCGTGATGCTGATATTCACGCGGTCCTCTCCGGAGTCAGACGTACGATTCGCCGCTGGGAAGAACCGGTGGTCGGCGTCGTGGCCCGGGAAACGCGGGACCCGTTCCGTATTCTGATTGCCTGCCTTCTGAGTCTCCGGACCAAAGATCACACCACCGCCCAAGCCAGCCAACGTTTATTCCGGTTGGCCGACACGCCGGAACGTATGCGCGCACTTCCCTCGAAAACCATCGAGAAGGCCATCTATCCGGTAGGGTTTTACAAAAACAAAGCCAAACAGATTCGTGCGATTTGCCACAGTCTGCTCCATGACTTCGGTGGTCGGGTGCCGGAGACCATTGACGAACTCCTCACCCTGAAAGGCGTCGGACGCAAGACGGCCAATCTGGTGGTGACCATCGGCTACCGGAAACCGGGCATTTGCGTGGACATCCACGTTCACCGAATCAGCAACCGGTTGGGATACGTGCAAACGACGACGCCGGAGGCCACCGAATTCGCTCTCCGAAAAAAGCTTCCTAGAAAATACTGGATTACGTTAAACGACTGGCTGGTTCCCTTCGGACAACACCTCTGTCGCCCGATTTCCCCTTTTTGCAGTCAATGTCCGGTGCGGACCTACTGCAAGCGCGTCGGCGTGCGAACGTCTCGATAGGCCTGACCCGCAGTCGTGACCGATTGGATTGATTGGTGAAGGAATTTCCCGGTTTGATACCTTGACATTCACGGCATCTCACAAGAATAATCACACAATGATGAATATCCTGAAAAAGGATCTTCGACAATCGACGCAAGCACAAGGAGTTCTCCATGTGCTTTCAAGCAGATTTTCTCATGGCATGTGGCTGACGCTTAGTTCTTTGGGTGTCGTTGGCCCGACTGAATTCAACCCGCCACGCTATCCAAGAGACGCACAGGCTTTTGATCTGAACGACATCGGTCACGATATGTCTATAGCTTTTGGGCGACTCAGTGAAGAAACCACGACAACCAAGTCAGGATAGATCCCGAGAAATCGGGGCACCCAACCTCCCGCCAAAAGAGATTCTCGATAAACTTCCGGAGAATGTCCGTATTTCCATCATTGAAGCCGCTTCATTTTCAGGTCCGCTTCCACCTCCAACAATGTTCCAAGGGTACGAAACCGTGCTACCGGGTAGTGCGGAACGTATTCTAACAATGGTAGAGAAGGAGCAAGAACACCGCATGCATTGGGAGGGTGCCGCGCTCACGGTGGCGACGCGAGAGACTCTCCTTGGTCAATGGTTCGGGTTGTTGATAGCCGCAATCTGTATTGGGTCAGCCGTCTTTCTGGCGATGAACGAACATCAGTGGGTGGCTGGTGTTCTCGCTGGCGCAAGTGCCATTGGGCTTGTTGGTCGCTTTATCAGAAGAAACTAGGGCTGACTCTCATCAGCGAGCCCATCAGGTCTCACGCGAGATCATATTCGCAGGCGGGTATCCCCGGGCTAGATAAACAGGGTCGTTTCTGCGCCGGAGGCCAGGGACAGGATTGAGGGAAGGCCCATCACCTCATCGACTTGTTTGGCAACGGCGTCCTGGTCCACGCCCATGTATTCCAACCCGGCACTGCACGCGATGAGTCGAAATGTTCCCGCCTCTCTGGCCTCGTCAAACATGTCCGAAATACGCGGAACTTTGCGTTCGGCAAGCAACCGGGACACTTCCTCATGGTAGGGTTCATACTCGGGGGGAAAATCGACGTCGTTGAGTTTGCCCTCAGCCAGCTTCTTGATGGTCCAGAACAACAACACGACCACCACGTCTTTGCCCATGGCCGCGGCCGTGAGGGCCAGGGTCGCCACCTGGTGGAGTTTGTCATAGGTGGCGTTATGGGCGTAAATGATAAACCGAGGTGAAGCACTCATACCGACGCGACTGCTCAGATGGACGGCAACCCGACGCGGTCAGGACCGACCGGGTTGAATGAGTTGTTGACCGGACGACTTGGCAGTTGGCCAATCATCGGTTTCAAACATCAGGCAACATTTCAGCCGGCCGCAAACCCCGACGCGATGTGAATCATTGGACCACGCCGCTTCTCGACGGGAGAGCCTCAAATTCACCGCCTTAAAATCGGTGAGAAAACTCGCGCAACACAGGACAAGCCCACACGTATCAATCCCGCTCAGCCGACGAGCCTCCTCCCTGCTGGAAATTTGCCGCATTTCAATCCGACAACTGAAGTGGCGCGCCAAGTCTTTCACGAGTTGCCGAAAATCCACGCGAGATTCGGCCGTGTAGCAAAACGTCAACACCCTCCGCTGAAGCGATCCGTAGACTTCCACCAACTTCATTTGCAAACCCAACGCCACGGCTCGCTCCTGACAGAACTCCATGCCGGACGAAGACAACTGTTGTTGATGGTCAATCGCCGCGTGGTCTTCCTCGGTGGCTTTTCGAAGAACGCTCCGCATCACGCGCATCGGGGGAGTAAACGGTTGAGAACGGGGAGGAGTAAAGACGATGCCATAGGTCACATCGTCGTCTAATTCCAGAAGTACGGCGTCGCCGACCCGTATGGTAGGATCATCGGTCCGAGTCGTTTTGACCTCACCACGATCGCGAACCTTCACGCCCACGACCGTGACCGATTCAGGGAACGACTCTTCCTGATCGATCTCGGTATCGGATATCGACTGATCGGTCATACCTCACTCTCCTGCGTACCGGCCCGCTGGTCCTATCATATTGAACGTGGAACAGCAAGACGGGCTTGCCTTCGAGAGGGATGCAGTTTCAACGGACTTATTTTGACCTGAAATTATCACCTATTGGGTGATTGACCGCACATGTGATATGAAGTATGTTATTCGGTCAAGTAAGAAATCAACCGTTCTTGACAAGATTGCACTCGATAGAGTCAAGGTTGCAACAGGGAGTCAGAAGCCCAAAAAGAAAAAGACCACACAGAAAAAGAATCCGGCTCGGATGGTCTTAGAAAGGCTAGGAGGAATGAAGGGGAAAGGCAAGGGCGGAGAAGCTTTCTAAAGAAGAGCGAATAAAAATTGCCAAGAACACGACACAAATGAGTTGGATGAAAATACCATAAGTCAGATTAGGCGAGTTGAATGTCTCAATCTAAGAAGCCTGTTAAGCCACACAAATCTTTAGATTTTCAAATAAAAGAAACGGTTGAAGCATACCGTAATCTCAGAAAAGACAGCCTATGTTACCCTCTCTTAATAAGACAGTCGTTCATTGGTCCCAGACTGGTTGATGACGTTTACGAAGAATTATTGCAACAAAAATACAAGTGTGATAACGGAAATTTGGTTATAATCATAGATTCCAGCGGTGGAGACATTGATGCGGCATATAATTTAGCAAGTTTGTTTAGAGATATTGGCTCTAATTATTTAGAATTTGTGATCCCCAGATGGGCGAAAAGTGCCGCGACTTTACTTGCATGTTGCGGCAACAAAATTTCCATGACTCCTATTGCGGAACTCGGGCCTGTTGATCCACAAATTACTGTCTTTAATCCTCTTGAAAAAAGAATGGAAGAGTTTTCCCCTTTACACATTGACTCAACCCTCTCGCTTATAAGAAAGGAGTATCAAAATGGACACCAGCAGATGGCCGATAAATTAATGGAAAGACTTCAATTTCCTTTAACTCTTGGCAGCTATAAGAAAAGCATCGAAATATCAAAAGGTTACCTGGAAACATTATTGGGAAGCCGAATGTTAAAGGATGATAAAGAGAAAGCTAAGGATATTGCCAAAAAGCTAACTGAAGGGTATGCAGATCATGGTGCATGTATCAATGCAAAAGAAGCTATTAATATTGGGCTGAAGGTAGATATAATAGAAGGCGATCAACGGCAACTCATATGGAATTTACACAGGCTAAGCGTTAAAAAGAGTGATCAAGAGGCCAATAAAAAAAGAGAACAGATGAAGAAAACAATCAAAGACCTTCCACCGGGTATACTCAACCCTTGAAAGAAAATACAAAAATAGAAAAAATGCCATGGAAAATATCAATTCAATTGCAACCAGAATTGCTGCAGCGATTCTTCTTAAGGAAAGAACAATCTCTGTTGCAGAGATAAGGGCTTTACCCTTTATTGAAACCGACGAGCAGGCGATGATGGTCGCAACAAATTTGACTCAACTTTTTGAGGATGTAGAAATCCAACAATTCAAGCGGAGTTCTGGCATTTCCAATTGGGTGAATATCTTGCGTCTCAAGAAAGTTCCCTCAACCCACCTGGCTGCCTCAAAATAAAATTTGGGAGCGGGATGGAATTCATTTTTAATGGCGTCATAGGCACCGTGCAACAGGGTAGCCATGACCGATCCAAACTTCCCATTTTCTTTCTCAATTTGACCAATTCGTTTTAGATTCCACGGTCAAAGCCATTACTCAACGGGTACCATGTCTGTTGAGCAAGTTCCCATACATTCAATAAATCTTGTTCGTATTCATCAAATACTTCGAGTCACGCTGGTCAAGTTGCATAGAATATAAGCGTGAATACGATAAACCCCTGCCAACTTCCTATTCGTTCGCCGTAGCCGTCCGGAGGCCAAGCAGGGAGGCACGATCAGGCATGTTCCTTACCGCCGAGCAGGAATCGTGCAGCTACGAACGAGAGGGCGGGAATCAAGGATATGCAATAAGTGACAGTGTGAACAGTCCCTAGCGAGGAGCGCCTTTCAGGAAAGCCGGCAGGTCATGATCGAGCTGATACAGCGAGAGGGGCGCGACGGCATCGTTTCCGGGAATGACCTGAACCTGCCCGGGTCCCGATACGCGAACCACGTCCAACGCTTGCCCGTAATGATACGCACAGCCGAACGGGGCCAACCCATCCTTCAGAGATTCGGGCGGGTCCCAGTGTGCGGTCAGCAACGCGGTGCGGGCAGGGTTGCGACGACTGAACATGAACGACAGATGGTCCGGATACCAATCCGCGCCCCCGGTGGCATACGAGACGAACAGCTTGGCCTGAGCGTGCGCTACGACTTCCGACAAATACTGATTCGTCAAAAAGCCGTTTTCTCCAACGTCCAACCATTTGCCGGGATGCGACAAACAGGCGTGGGCCGCATACGAACGAATTTCCTTCAACTGTTGTTGAGACGCATAGATGGTCGTGATGGGGCCGTACTGCTCAACGAGTTGCGTGATCACGCCGTCTTTGATCGCGGAGCGGCCGTCGTTGGTCGGACCACTATCGGCATGAACCAACGTATTGTGGCCGCGATCCGCAATCAGATAGCAATTCCGCGGAAGCGCCAAATCGCACGGATCTTCACCAAAAAACGGCACCGACACCACCTGCCCGCCGTCAAATTTCCATGATTCGCCATGGGCGAGTTCGATGACGTTGGTAAACCCCAGTTCCCGCATGAGCGAGAGATAATCGAAATAGAAGGACTGCCGGTTTTTCCGGCTCGGCACGATCACCGGCACGTGCTTGGGAAGGTGCAACAAGGTACGCGGGTCAACGTGGTCATCGTGGTCATGCGTCAAAAACACCGCGGCCGGCGTCGGCAGCAACGAGGTCCACAGCGAGGGAACGGGAGATTCGGCAAACCACGGCATCAACCACGGATCAAACCACAGGAACTGCTCGCGGTGTCGATACATCAACGCCGCGTGCCCGAGGTGAACCACGTCTTGATCCTGCGTCACCGTTTGCCAACGCGAGCGCACCGATGCCGAGTCGGACACCGCAAGGCACTCGTGGGTCACAAGTTGTTCAAGAAGGCGCGTGAGATGCCGTTCCACGTCACGCCCGGAGGCCGTGGCCACCGTGCGAATTTCGGCTATCGTGCGGGTCCCGTCCAGAAAACCGAGCAGGCGGCCGACCTCAGCAGACAGAGGGCGCTCAAACGCAAAGGGAACGGCGTGGCGGGTCACCGCGTTAAAGATCCGCACCCCCGCGTACTGCATGACCGCAGATTGGTAGCGATCAAACGGAAACGTCCACAGGAAGGTTCCGTCAGGATTCCGTCCGCACCGGATATGGGTCTTTAATCGAGGGCGCGACGCCACCACTTCGGCGTAGGCATCCTCCAGACGTCCGCGGAGAGCCGGATCATCTACTGGGGTTCGATGGGCAAAGACGTCACTGATCGCCGTTTCAATGGCACTCATCAGAATGCCGTGGACTTCGTGCAGACTGTCCACCACCGCAGGATTCACCCCCCCCATAAAGGGAAATGGGCCAGGAGGGTCGGCACTCTCCAGTTGTGCCCACGTCCACGGCTGAAACCCCAGGTATTGATTCGAGCCAAAGCGATCCCACGTCGCCATTCGTCACCCTAACGCTTTCGCCACGGTCGGCCGCAGAAGACCGTCAGGCAAACAAGGACCGCCCCCAATGACAAACGTCGGGGGCAGGTCTTCCCAAAGGAACCCTTCATTTTCTCACCCCACCTCCATCCCGCTGATCGTGGGTTCGTAGAGGATTTGGATGACAATCTGATCGGGATCAGCCAAGTAAAAGGAGTAACTCCCATCACGGTGTTGCTTGGGGTGATGCACGATGGTCACCCCTTGCTCAACGGCCAGTGCATACAGTTGATCCACCCGCTGCGGAGATTCCATCAAAAACCCGAGATGATCCAGAATCTGTCCACGACCCGGCCGATGATCCTGCCCGTCTCCTTCAGGAATCTGATGAAGAGCCAGATTATCCACGCCCGAACTCAGATAGACGTTCTCCGCGTCAGGCTCCCATACCACTTCCATCTGAAACCACGTCTGATAAAAGGCCTTGGAGACGGCAAGATCGCTCACCTTCAAGGCCACGTGTCGAAACCCTTTTCCCATGGGAATTTCGCGTCGGTCATTCGCAGACATGGTCACCTTGGGCCCCGCCGTCAAGCGGGCATCTTAGCGGTGCCCACGGCGTGGGGCAACCCTCTCGCATCCGTCGCCCTCTTTGTCACGTTCCCTGACGGCGGCGGTGGATTTCGAATCACGCTTTCGCTGTGATACCATCAAGGAACCATGACGTGCCCGTCCTTTCAGAGAGGACAACTAGAGGACGCCTCATGGCGCACACGTCCCGAGGCTTGCCATTCATGACCGAAAGATCCGACGGACAACGTGGATTCGCGGGGATGACCGTTGCCGCCTTCGAAAGCCGGATGGCAGCGGAAATGGCGACGCGTATTGCACGGTACGGCGGCAAGCCCGTCGTGGGGCCCTCCATGCAAGAGATTCCGCTGGAGAACAACGTTGAGGCGCTGGACTTCGGCCATCGACTGCTTTCCGGAACAATCGACGTGCTGATTCTGCTCACGGGCGTGGGGGTCAGAACGCTGCTTGACGTATGGAACACACGGTTCCCATGGGAAGCCGTCAAGCCCGCGTTGACGCGGACGACTCTCGTCGCTCGCGGCCCTAAACCCATTGCCGTCTTAAAAGAATTGGGCGTGAAACCGCACCTCGTCGTTCCCGAACCGAACACGTGGGAGGACGTGCTTCACGCACTTGATGCCTTCAAACCTGAAGGCCTCCGCCGCCTGAACGTCGGCGTGCAAGAATACGGTCTGCCGAATCAAGACCTCGTCGCGGGGTTGGTGCAGCGCGGAGCAACCGTGACCACCGTGCCCGTCTACCGATGGTCCCTTCCCGACGACGTGGCACCACTGAAAAAGACGCTTCGCAGCGTGTTGGACGGAAACGTCGCCGTGGTCTGCTTTACCAGTGCCGTTCAAATCGATCACGTCGTAGACGTGCTCCGGGTCACGAACGAAGTCGAGGCCTTCCGTCAAGCCCTCCGGAACACCATCGTCGCCTCGATCGGCCCCATGACCAGCCGGCGGCTGCGTCATTATCAATTTCCCGTTGACGTTGAACCCACCCATCCCAAAATGGGAATCCTCCTCAAAGAAGTGAGTGAACAAGCAGGCCGCCTGCTCCAAAAGAAACACGAGGATTCACGCGGGACGCCGGTGAACCCGCCTCACGGAACCCACCCGGCTTAACCCATCATGCCGAAGCACGGGTCCCGACCTGAACCCGCTGTTCAGGAGGGGTCAGGCTGAATCCTCAAGGTATCCTGGAGCGCATCAGATGATTCGTCCTTCTTCCCAGGCGGTTCATCGTCGCGGATTCGCAAAAAGACGGGGAATCGCGGCTTGCCCCTGACGGTGAATCCCTGGTGCCTGAAGGTAATGGTGGCGCCGATGGGCGGGGGCGTTCGGCGTGCGGCGTCGGAAAATCCGCTGCCGACCTTGACGGTGAGTCCGTCCGCAGTGCGCACGGTGACGCTGCCCATCAGGCCGGCGAACTTTCCCTTGCCGGGATTATGGGCAATGACGATGCCTTCAGCGTCGTCGAATCGTTTCAGTTTCAACAAATCCATACGACGCCCGCCGCGGTAGCGTGAATGGCCGCGGTGCAGCATCAGCCCTTCACCGCCGGCGAAGACGACGGCGTCCAATTTTTTCAGCAACGCCTCGTGGTCAGCGACTTTTTCCTGGGCCACGGCCACGAGAAATTCGCTGGGCGAGGCCGCGACGACGTCACGCAGCGTGTGCAGGCGCACGTCAAACACGCCGGGGGCTTCAGGCAAGTCAAAGACCATGTAGCGCACCCGGCGCCACCCATCATGCGGGACGTCGCGCGTGACGATGGACACCGTTTCTTCAAACCGGCCGAGCCCGACCCACAATTCCCCATCCAGCGCGATCAACGGAAACCCGGCCGTAAACCACGACGGGGCCGCAAACTCGTTGCCGCCGCGAGAAATCAGCCGTTCGCCGTCCCAGAACGCCCGCACCCCGTCCAACTTCTCGCTTACCCAATAGGCGGACAGGTCAATATCCTGCCGGTACGTTTCGGCGAGCAGAAGATCGGGTCCCCGATTACGAACGTCGAGGGCAGGCTTTTTCCCTTCGACCCCAGGCGAAACACACAAAAGCGCGGCAACAAAGAGGGCCGTCAAGAAACCGTGCCATAGACAAACCATCCTGACCCCGACTCTCATCCTAAGACCAACCGTCCATCCTCAACCCGACTGTCCATCCTCAACCTCAACTGTCATTCTGAGAATAATGGCCAGAAAGAGTTGGGGAAAGTAGAAGAAACGCCTTTTGTTCCAGGAGGTTCTGCCTCTTTGTATTGAACCCGCTGAACAAGCGGGCAACGGGGACGCTCCGCTACTCCGACCGACACCTCCGCCAGGATGGATTTCAGAAAGATGGATTCCCGCTAAAAGCCTGCGGGAATGACGGACGGGGGAACTGCGGAAATGACCGGATGAAGACGAAGACAAAGAAAGGAGAGAAGCTATGAAGACTGGATGCCCGATTAAGCTTGTCCCCGACGGTTGTTATCGGGGAACTGTCGGGCATGACAGAGAGAGGCCGGCCTCTCCTGTCATGCCCAATGCCCCTTCCGTCCTTCCCGCAAATGCCCCTTCCGTCCTTCCCGCAAATGCCCCTTCTGTCCTTCCCGCAAATGCCTTCTGTCATTCCCGCAAATGCCCCTTCTGTCATTCCCGCAGGTTTTTAGCGGGAATCCATCCTACCGCCCGCCTCCCCTTCTGTCCTTCCCGCCCTAGAAAGAAACCCAACACTTTTTGGCCATTATGCCCATTCTGAGCGAAGCGCCTGTCCTGAGCTTACCCTGAGCCTCGAAGGAAAGAATCTCACCCCACGAACCCATGTATCGACCCTATCACATTCACTTGAATCTTTCCTTTTTCCCAATGGTCGGGTAGCATTCAGCCCGCATGAGCAACGGAAACCTTCACTGGATCGCCAACTTTATCTGGAACATTGCGGACGACGTGCTGCGCGACCTGTACGTTCGCGGCAAGTACCGGGACGTGATTCTGCCGATGATCGTGCTGCGCCGGCTGGACGCGGTGCTGGAAGACGGCAAGCAGGCCGTCCTGTCCATGCGAGAAGGCGTTGCCGGTGGATGGGTTCGGGGCGGCGCGGTTTGGGTAGGGGGCAGTTGACGCAGCGTTATATAATAGGCGCATGCTCAACACCGAAAACAAGCCGAAGTTACTAGCGGTTGACTTCTACTGCGGAGCCGGCGGGACAACCCGCTGCCTGCTTAGCGCTGGTGGCTATGTCATCACCGGCGCCGACAAAGACGGATGACGCGCGAAAATGGCAGCCCAACCTCACCGCCGCTGGACCCGCAAAGAGACGCTTATCGTCTTCAACTTATACTGCCGCATACCTTTTAAGGATTCGCAAGTTTCACATCCGGAAGTGAAGCGTTTCGCCGCGCTGGTTGACCGGACGCCGGCTTCCGTCCATATGAAAATCGGCAATTTTGGTAGCCTCGACCCCGAATTGAAAAAGCGCGGGATAAGCGGGCTTCGCAACGCATCCTGCTTGGATAGGGCGGTATGGGACGAGTTCCATAACGATTGGGTGTCGCTTATTGAAGAGAGCGATAGACTAATCGCCGAAAGAGAGCGTGGATTATCCGTTCAGTCCGAGGATGGGGAGCGTTTTCAGAGGGAATGTACTGAAAAATTCGCTGTTCGCAAAGTGCGGGAGAATCAGTCATTCTTCCGAACAGCGATACTGTCTGCCTACGAAAGCAAATGTTGCATCACAAGCATTGACATTGAACCGTTGCTTGTCGCAAGCCACATCAAGCCTTGGACTGCGTCTGACGGATCCGAAAAACTAAATCCCCAAAATGGATTGTGCTTGAACGCGCTCCACGACCGCGCCTTTGACCGGGGGCTGATTAGCATCACAGACGATTACGCCATTGTAGTCAGCAGTCAAGTGTTACAATCCGCGAGCGATGCCGCACGCAATCTGTTGTTGAAATACGCCGGCCAGAAAATCCGCCTGCCCGGGCGGTTTCTCCCCCGCGTCGATTTTCTAGCGTGGCATAGGAACAATGTTTTCATAGAGTGACAAATTCATAAAGATTTTATGAGCCATCGCCTATGCAAGACGCAAGGACTGTCGCCTGTATGGTCAACGGAGCAACGCCTTCTACCAGCATGTCGGCTTATTGAGATGGTAATGTCATCTGGCTTACGCTAGAAGATTTGGGGCAGATAGCAACTCGCTGCATCGAACGCGATGCACGACAGATAACGTTGCACACTGGAAGAAATCCGCACCGACATCCTGACCCTGGAAAAAGAAAGCGAGGGATTGTTGGATAAGATCATCGGGGGTGACAACAGGCCATAACCGCGGACGTCAAACCCTGCCCCTTGCAACAATCCGTCTTGCTATTTAAGATTTACTCTGAAAATTAAATAGTCATACGGGTTATTCAGACATTTTTAATAAGATGGCCCATTGTGAGACCTTTGCAAACCCATCATTCCCACGCACGCGGGAATGTGGATGGACCAATGACAACAACAATCTGTCACTCCCGCAAAGCCTGTCCCCGACATTTGTTATCGGGGAGCGGGAATCCAGGCGTTTGACGCTGACGGGAACGTTCGGGACCGGTCATTCCAGAACACGCGGGAATCCAGCCCCCCTTGTCATTTTTCCGGCCCCCCCTTGTCATTCTTCCAGCCCCCCTTGTCATTCTTCCGACCCCCCTTGTCATTCTGAGCGAAGCGAAGAATCCCGTCATCTCCATGCATGCAGGAATCCAGAAGTAGTTGATTGACTTACCTGATCGGCAAACATCAGAAAACCATCATTCGATTATTGCAAGGGTCTCATCATGGAACGCGGAGAAAGCGGTCGATACCAAGTGACAAGCGTCGGAGGCGAACAGGTCCCCGCGTTCATCCCTGCCCCATTACCACCGAACCCCCCGTTGGCACTGGACGGCCCATTGCAACACGCACTCGAATCGGCCGTGCTTGCCCTTGGACGCCTTGACGGTATCTCAACCATCCTGCCGGATCAGGCACTCTTTCTCTCTACCTGCGTCCGCAAAGAAGCCGTGCTCTCATCGCAAATAGAAGGGACGCAATCCACGCTGTCCGACCTCTTGCTTTTTGAGTTGGAGGAGGCGCCCGGAGTTCCGCTTGATGACGTTGTCGAAGTCTCCAACTACGTGGCCGCGCTGAAACATGGCCTGCATCGTCTGGCGAACGGCTTCCCATTGTGCAATCGACTGATCCGCGAGATTCACGGCGTGCTGTTGTCAAACGGACGAGGCCACGACAAAACGCCCGGCGAATTTCGTGTGTCTCAGAACTGGGTCGGCGGCTCCCGACCCGGCAACGCCGTCTTCGTGCCACCGTCACCCACTGCCGTGCCTGACTGCATGACCGCACTTGAGCGATTCCTTCACGCCCGCGATGACCCCATATCGCGGGACGGCGCAGGCATGCTGCCCGTGCTGATTCGAGCGGGACTTGCGCACGTACAGTTTGAGACCATTCACCCCTTCCTTGACGGGAACGGACGTGTCGGAAGGCTGCTCATCACGTTCCTGTTGTGTCAAGCCGGAGTACTGCGGGAACTGCTCCTGTATTTGAGTCTGTACTTCAAGCAGCACAGAAACTCCTACTACGACCTGCTGACGCACGTGCGCCGCACCGGCGATTGGGAGGCATGGCTCGCGTTCTTTCTTGAAGGCGTGCGCGTCACCGCTGAAGGCGCCGTCGCCACGTCGCGCCGTCTGTCTGAGATGTTCGCATCAGACCGGGCCGCCATGGAGCAACAAGGCCGCCGCGCCGGTTCCGCATTGCGCGTCCATGAAGCACTGAAGGAGCAACCGATTCTGTCCCTGTCCGCAATACACAAACGCACGACGCTCTCCTTTCCCACCGCCTCTTCAGCAATGGAACGGCTGGTCAACCACGGAATCGCCCGCGAAATCACGGGCAAACGCCGAGATCGACTCTTCGTCTACGACCGGTATCTTGCCATCCTGAACGAAGGAACGGAGGCGCCGTGAGGTCGGGCATGAGTTTTTCTTACGGTCATTCGTAGCGGAAAATTTGACCTCTCAAAGAAAAGTTGTGTAAGTCTCATACGCATCAGAGAGAGGAATGCCATGGCCAGAGTTCAACTCGTGATACCCGATGAGGACCGCGCCGTTTCTTCCACCAAGCGCGAAGAGAGGGTATGACGTTGAGTGCATGGCTGAGGACCGCTGCCCGCGAGCGTCTCGAAGAACAACGGCCCTCAAACCCTTTCAAGTCATCGGCGGAGATCAAAAAATTCTTCCGGGCGTGTGACGCGCTGGAAGGCCCCGAGGTGGAACCGGAATGGAACACGCACCTCGACGTCATCACCCAATCACGAAGACGCGGCGCATCCAACACGTGATCGTCGTTGATACGAACGTCTTCATGTACGCGGTGGGACGGCCGCACCCCTTTCGAGAATCTGCCCGGAAATTCTTCGTCGAGTCCAACCGCAACCACACTCTTTTATGCACGTCGGCGGAAGTTCTACAAGAATTGGCACACGCCTATATCCCAGTCGGGAGACTGGAGACCCTTGACGCAGCCCTATCGTTGGCCGTCAAATCGAGAGTGAAAGTGTGGCCGCTGGAAGACAAGGACGTCACGCTGGCTCGGCAACTCCATGAACAACATCCTACGCTGAAGGCACGGGACCTCTGCCACCTCGCAAGCTGCCGCAGACGTGGCGTGAGTGAAATTATAACGTTCGACCAATCCCTCCAAGCAGTCAACACGGCCCAACAGGGAAGCACACGATGACCGACCAAAGCAACCGTAACTGCCCCAAATCCTACAAGACGCAGCCGACGAGAAATTCGTGAGTATTTTGGTGTCGGAGCGAAAAACGGAAAGATTACCGGATGAGATTATAGGAGACGAAGAATGAGCGAAAATTCACCAACAGTCGAAGACTTGAAAAAAGGCATATCACTAAAATTGACCGAACCGGAGATTCTGGTCGACGATATCTGGGCTGATGACGCACTGGATCGATTGAAAGTTGCCGAAAGCCTGACGAACTTAGTTCGGGATCAGGAAATCCCTTTCGTCATCAGTTTGAACGGGCATTGGGGAACAGGCAAGACGTTCTTCCTCAAGCGTTGGCAAAAAGAATTGGAACGGGATGGTTTCCAAGCAATTTATTTCAACGCCTGGGAGGATGACTTTTGCGACGATCCTCTTGTCGCAATCATCGGGCAACTTTCGGATCATCTCTCAAAGAATAAAGGTCTTGATGAAAGAGGTCAGCAAATTAGGAAAGTTATCGAGCAAAACCTTCGCAGTCTCTTGAAAAAATATGCAGGAGTAACACTGCCTGAATTCGGGGACAAGATTCTCAAAGTGTATGCAGATCAAAGAACAAGCAAAGATGGATTGAAAAAGGGATTAAAACGACTATCCGACAAAGTGTGGGAAAAATCCAAACATCCACTGATTTTCATCATAGACGAACTTGATAGATGTCGGCCGACTTTCGCCGTTGAACTGCTGGAGCGGGTCAAGCACGTATTCGACGTTCCCGGCATGATTTTTGTTTTCGGCATCAACCGTGATGAACTATGTTCGTCGGTCCAGTCGATTTACGGAAACATCGATTCGGACGTTTATCTTCGTCGCTTCTTCGACATGGAGTTTCTGTTACCGGAAGCAGATTCGGAGACTTTCTGCAAACACTTGATAGAGCGATACCGTCTAGAGGAATTTTTTTCTGAGTTGAGCAAGTGTGTTGAGCACAATGAGTGTTCAGAGTTTTCCAATTTCTTTCCTCGTTTCTGTGGTCGTATAGGATTGTCTCTTCGAGACATTGATTATTGTTTTAGAACAATAAGCTTCGTCGGTAAAAATCTTCGTGGACAATGTCGCATGTATCCTTATCTTCTCAGCGCACTCATTCCTTTGCGGTTGAAAAATCACAATCTTTATCGGAGATTCGTCCAAGGAGAACCTATCGGTGCCGAAGTGATGACCTGTATTGAACAATGGATCCGTGATGATGAATCAAATAGACAATTAAAAGACAATCTCGATTGTATGGAAATTTTTCTCTATGACACGTATAACCGAGAAGACTTTATGGGTAGGGAGAAGAATGTGTCTTTTCAACAGCTAGAACTCCTGTCACAAGGCAAATCATTGACTCACCCTGAGTATTTATCTGAAAAAACAAGAAACTCAAGCAAAGAAAGAGCAGATCGATTACGTAGCTTTGCGGGAGCAATACAACCAGGCTTTTTCAGCAATAATCCTACAATGAACACACTCCGGTATCTTGCCGGCTTGATTGAATTGACTAAATTGGACCATTGATAGCGAGAATGAGGCTAGCCTCTTACCTGAAATACGCACCCTCCGGCGTTGAGTGGCTTGGCGACGTGCCGGGGCATTGGGAGGTGCGGCGGATGAAGCGGATTGCATCCCTGAATCCGAGCAAGGCCGAAGCGCGTACCTTCCTTAAGGCTGATACGCCCGTGACGTTTCTCCCTATGGAGCGAGTAGGGACGGACGGAAGAATAGATGGAGAGTTACGATCCGCGTCTGCCGTCTGGAATGGCTTTACGTACTTTCGGCGAAATGACGTGCTCGTTGCGAAAATTACGCCGTGCTTTGAGAATGGTAAAGGCGCGTGTCTTGATGCTTTGCCAACGGATGTCGGTTTCGGCTCCACAGAGTTTCACGTTCTGAGAGCGGGACACGATATTTTGCCGCGATTTCTTCACCTTTTGACGACACTCCCTGATTTTCGGCAATCAGGCGCAGACGAAATGACCGGAGCCGCAGGGCAACAGCGAGTTCCGCAAGCGTTTGTGGAAAATTATTCACTTCCTCTTCCACCACTCCCCGATCAAGCGGCCATTGTGCGGTATCTTGACCATGCCGACGGGCGCATTCGTCGTTCCATCAGTGCCAAGGAACGACTCATCGGGTTGTTGGAAGAGCAGCGGCAGGCCGTCATTCACCGCGCCGTGACTCGTGGGCTTGATCCCGATGTGCGGCTCAAACCCTCCGGCGTTGAGTGGCTTGGCGATGTGCCGGCGCATTGGGAGGTGCGGCGGTTGAAGGACTGGGTTGGAATAAATAAGGCGGTCCTACCCGAAACAACTCATCCCAGCTTTGAATTTCGCTATCTGGAAATCGGTGCAGTAGGCACCGGCGTGCTTATAGATGAGCCTTCGACAATTCGCTTCTCTGATGCTCCGTCAAGGGCCAGGCGCATCGTCAGAAGCGGGGATACGATCGTCTCCACCGTCAGGACGTACTTGAAGGCAGTTTGGTTCGCCGAAGATGTGCATGACGACCTGATATGCTCAACGGGGTTTGCGGTACTTACTCCGCGACAAGAGACTGCGCCAAAGTTCGTGAGTTACCTGGCCCAGAGCAACGCTTTTACCGACCGAGTCACGGCGGAATCAGTTGGCATTGCATATCCGGCCATCGCTGAAAGCCGATTGAGTTCATTTCATGTATGCGTCCCACCCCTCGCCGAGCAAACCGCCATCGTGGAGTATCTCGACAAGGCCACCGCGGATATTGATGCCGCCATTGCCCGCGCCCGGCGCCACGTCGAATTGCTGCATGAATACCGGACCCGCCTGATTGCCGACGTGGTCACCGGCAAGCTGGACGTGCGCGAGGCGGCAGCGACGCTATCGGAAAACACTGACGAATCCAATAAGCTTGGCGAGACGGACGAATGCTCTGAACTGGAGAGAGCCTATGATCACGCGGATTGAGGCTCTGAACTACCGATGTCTGCGCTATGTCTCCAGACCGCTTGGGCCGTTTCACGTCCTGGTTGGCCCGAACGCCTCGGGAAAGACGACGTTTCTGGACGTCGTCGGATTTCTGAAGGACGTGGTTTCCGAAAACCTGGAGGCGGCGTTGTCGAATCGGACGACAAATCCTGAAGACCTCCTCTTTCAACGCCTGGGTGATCAGTTCGAACTGGCGGTTGAAGTGCTTATCCCCGACCGACTGCGTCAGTTGACGGCGAACCCGGCGTTGGACACGGCAAGGTATGAAGTGGCTGTCGGGTTCGACGAAACACAACGCCAGTTCGAGTTCAAGGCTGAGAAGTTCTTGCTGAAGAAGGCCACGGCGTCGAAACCGGTGCGACCATCCTTATTTCCTTGTTTGCCCGACGCGCCGGATTCGTTGCTCACGCCTAAAGGCAGGCGAAACAGCAAAGTCGTCGTCCATAAGGTTCCGGGAGGGAATGACAATTTCTACAGCGAGACCTACCCGCAGTCGGGAAAGGGCTGGGCGCCTTCATTCAAACTGGGGCCTCAGAAATCGGCTCTTGGCAATCTTCCGGAAGATACAAAATTGTTTCCGGTGGCCACGTGGTTTCGAGAATATCTGATCGTTGGTGTTCAGCGGTTCGTTCTGAACAGCAGCAAGATGAGGCTGCCAAGTCCACCGACCCGCGTGACGGGCTTTTTGCCGAATGGATCGAATCTGCCCTGGGTTGTTGCCCGACTACGGCAAGACAATGCCGAACGACATCGTAACTGGATTGCCCACCTTCAGACGGCGCTTCCCGACTTGGTGGACATCACGACGACGGAGCGTCCGGAAGATAAACATTGTTCTATGATCTACAAATACGCGGGCGGGCTGCACGTACCGTCGTGGCTGGTTTCCGACGGAACGCTGCGGCTGACGGCCCTGACGTTGCCGGCCTATATGTCCGGTCATCAAGGCATCTACCTGATTGAGGAACCGGAAAATGGAATCCATCCGAAAGCCGTGGCCACGGCGTATGATTCTCTCTCCTCAATGTATGAAGCGCAGGTGCTGTTGGCAACCCATTCTCCCGTGGTGCTGAACGAAGCCAACATGAATAACGTGCTGTGCTTTGCCAAAAATGATGACGGTTCGACCGATATTGTCCTTGGGTCCGAACATCCCACGCTTCGGCAATGGCAGGGTGAAGCCGACCTTGGCACGTTGCTTGCGTCAGGGGTTTTGGGATGAGCAAAAAAGACCTACGAAGTGGCGTTCAGTCTGTCCGACGTCGGGATCGATTCGTCTGACAAGGCCAACGATGAAGGGTGTGCCCCATGAGTAGCGGACGCTTACAAATCGCGTTGCAGCCCGGCGTGTTGCGGTGGGCACGGGAGCGGACGGGTATTAGCCGGGAAGAACTGGCCAAAAAGATGCACGTGAAATCGACTCTTGTTTTGGAGTGGGAACGGTCCGGCAGGATTCGTATAGCCCAAGCAGACAGGCTTGCCCAATGCACGCATACCCCTTTGGGCTTTCTCTATTTGGCAGAGCCGCCCGAGGACCGTTTGCCCATCCCTGATTTCCGAACGCGGAGCGAGGGCACGCCGAGACGGTGGAGTCCCGACCTGCTCGAAACCGTGGAGACGATGCAGCGTCGTCAAGCTTGGATGCGTGATGAATTGATTGAAGATGGAGTCGAACCGCTGAACTTCGTTGGAGCATTCAGAACCGATATACACCCCAGGGAAGTTGCTGCCGCCATGCGTGACGCACTTCAACTGGCCTATCGCTGGGCCTCGCAGGAGTCTACATGGACCGAGGCACTGGGGGTTCTAAGGGATCAGATTGAAAAGGCCGGTGTCTTAGTGGTGTTCAACGGCATCGTGGGAAACACCACACGACGCAAACTTGATCCTGATGAATTTCAAGGCTTCGCGCTCGTTGACGAGTATGCCCCCCTCATCTTTGTGAATGCCGCCGACTTCAAGGCCGCGCAGATGTTCACCCTGGCCCACGAGTTGGCACACCTCTTTGTCGGAGAGGCCGGGGTCTCTGCTTTTGACAACTTTCACCCGTCGTCTCATGCCATAGAGGATTTCTGTAATCGGACGGCTGCTGAGTTCCTGGTGCCGGAGGAAGATTTACGTGCTTGTTGGCCTACCGCTATGCAAACACGTAAGCCGTATGAAGTGATTGCGCGCCAATTCAAGGTAAGTCCTCTTATGGCGGCACGTCGCATTCTTGATCTCAACTTTATCAGCAGGGATGACTTTGTCAGGTTCTACCAGAAATATACGGACAAAGAATGGCACACTCGCCAGCGGGACCAGACGGGTGGCGGCAATTTTTGGAACTCCCAGAAATGGCGCATAGGCCCACGCTTTGGCGCCGCAGTCATCCGCGCAGTCAAGGAAGGCCGTCTGCTTTATCGGGAAGCGTACAGCCTCACCGGCTTAAAAGGAGATGTCTTTGAAAAAATGTCCGAAAAGATGGGAACGTCGTCTTGATACAGCAGGCTCGCCTCTTGTTCGTGTTGGATACGAACATCTTCATAGAAGCGCACCGTCGCTACTACGCGCAAGATCTGTGCCCGGGATTCTGGGAATGTTTGACTCACTACTGCCGCAAAGGACAAATAGTGAGCATTGATCGAGTTCGTGACGAGATACACCTTAACAAGGATTCGCTGACTGCTTGGGTGAAGCAGACACCGAACGAGTTGTTTGTCTCCTCGGCAGAGCAACCGGTTGTTGATGCGTTCGCGGACATGATGGATTGGGTTCAGAGGAATGGACAGTTTCGGCCCGAAGCGAAAGCGGAGTTCGCAAGCGTAGCCGATGGATGGGTCGCGGCCTACGCCAAGGGTCATGACGCCATCGTGGTGACTCATGAGGTATTCCACGCCGGTGTAAGGAAACGAGTGCCTCTGCCCAACGTCTGCCGACAGTTCGGTCTTGGTTATCGAAATACCTTTGAGATGCTGCGCGAGATGGACGTTCATTTTGATTGGAAGCATTCTCCATGAACAGCAACCGCGATCATGACTATCTTCTTGGCTTGGTGCGTGAATTGTGCAACCTGCCGCACGAAACCGATTGGGTTGAGTTCAAAGCCAATTACCGTGACCCGCACGCGATCGGCGAGTACATCTCGGCGCTGGCCAATGCCGCGGCTCTCCATGGCAAGGCCCATGCGTACATGCTCTGGGGTATCGAGAACGGAACGCACGTCATCGCCGGCACGAGCTTTTCACCGTCCACCGCGAAGAAGGGCAACGAGCCGCTTGAGACGTGGCTACTGCGGCTTCTGAATCCTCGTCTCGACTTCCGCTTTCACGAAGTCATGGCCGATGGAGGGCGCGTCGTGCTCCTGGAGATTGACCGCGCGTCGCGCCATCCGGTCGCGTTCGAGAGCATTGAGTACATCCGCGTGAGCAGCACGACGAGAAAACTCAAGGATTATCCCGAGAAGGAACGGACGCTCTGGCGCGTGTTCGACCGGGTGAATTTTGAAGACGGCATCGCTGCCGAACGGCTCAGTGGTGAGGACGTTCTGCTCAAGCTTGACTATCCGGCGTACTTCACCCTGCTCAACGCACCACTGCCCGACGGTCGCGCCGCCATTCTCGACGCGTTACGGCAAGATCGACTGCTTGCACCCTGCGAAGCGGGAGGCTTCGACATCACGAATATGGGGGCGATTCTGTTCGCCAGAAACCTTGGCGATTTTCCTGGGCTGAAACGTAAAGCTCTGCGTGTCGTCGAGTATCGCGGCAGCGGTCGTCTTGAGGCGTCAGGAGAGCAGGAAGGAAAGAAAGGATACGCCGCCGACTTTGAGGGACTGATTGATTACATCAACGCCCGGCTGCGCACGCACGAGGTCATGGGGCAGGCGTTTCGCCGGACAATCCCGGAATTTCCTGAATCAGCGGTACGTGAACTGGTCGCGAACGCGCTCATCCATCAGGACTTCTCCGTGACCGGTGCCGGGCCGATGGTGGAAATATTCGAACGCCGTATCGAGATTACGAATCCCGGGGAACCGTTGGTGGACACCAGTCGCTTCCTTGACAACCCCCCGGCCTCTCGCAACGAAACGCTTACTTCGCTCATGCGTCGTTTTGAAATCTGCGAGGAACGCGGCAGTGGGATCGACAAGGTGGTAGCCGAGATCGAGCGATACCAGCTTCCCGCACCCCTCTTCGAGACGCAGCCGAACTTCACCCGCGTCGTTCTTTTTGCCCATAAGGCCCTAGTCGACATGGACAGAATCGAGCGGGTGCGGGCCTGTTACCTGCACGCTTGCCTGAAATACGTGACGCGAGACTTTCTGACCAACACGTCTCTGAGGGAACGGTTTGGCATCAGGCAGAACAACAAGGCTACCGTTTCTCGCTACATCCGAGAAACGGTGGACGCGGGCATGATCAAGGCTTTTGACGAACATGCCGGCAAGAAATGGATGAAATATGTTCCTTTCTGGGCCTGACTTTCGTTCATGGCTAATTGACAGATAACACAAAAAATCTACGTTGTTGAGCGTAACCTATTGAATATAAAGATGTTTTTTAATTGACGGGTAATTGATGGAAGACTGTTTTCATAAACGTGCCGGTAGGAAAAGGGTGAAAGATGGATTCCCGATAAAAGCTGTCGGGAATGACAGGATGTTTTTCCTTTCCCATCAGGAAAGGGAAGGGTCAGGGGGAACTGACTTTCGTTCATGGTTAATTGACAGATAACACAAAAAATCTACTTGATGAATCATAACCTATTGAATATAAAGATGTTTTTTAATTGACGGGTAATTGACAGCATCGACACCGAGCGCGGCCTGAGACGGCGGTTCTGCACCGCACGGATCGGCCCAGCGAACGACAAAATTGACCAACGGGCACTCCCGAGGGTCTGATTGCAACTTACGGCTCGCGGAGTATTTCGAAGACAGAGGAGGAAACATGTCGGGATTGTGGCACAAAGTCATGGCCGTGGCGCTTGTGGTCACTGCCGGTATCGTCGCTGCGAACATGTGGATCGTCGGTTTGATCGAAACGCCGGACGGCAAAACCATCGGGTCTCCGGGGGGATATCTGGATTCATGGGTCTGGATCGATGCGCTCTATACGGCCCTCTGTGGTTTCTCCCTCGCCCGGCTGCTGGCCGAACCCTGCACGGGCACGAACCGATTTCTGATCGTCGGGTTCGCTTTCGTCGTCGTCGGCTGCATCCTCAATCTGGCCCTGCTGGAACTTTTCTGGCTCTGGCATTTCATTGACGGCATCCTCGTCGTGGTCTTTCTAACGCAGGCCGTGAGAGAGTGGCGGGGGTCAAGGTGAAGGCCACCCCCCAGCGATGACCACCGACACTTCCGAACGCGGGCTGGAACGGTTGATCTGCGCCGCCTCACCCGGCGTAGTATGCAGAGCGATTTAGGAGAATTTGAAGATTGACCATGCCGGTGCCGGCCGAACCGAAGATATACCACATCGTCCACGTTGACCGGCTCACCTCTATCATTGCGGACAACTGTCTTTGGTGCGACGCGGAGATTGCAACAAGACAACCAGAGGGCACGACAATTGGCATGAACGGTATCAAGCAAAGACGACGCACGAGAATTCTGAACAGTCATCCAGATTTGCGCGTGGGCGATTGTGTACCGTTCTACTTTTGCCCCCGCTCCGTTATGCTCTATGTGATTTTCCAAAGAAATCACCAAGAATTGGTCTATCAAGGCGGACAGGACCCCATTGTTCACTTGGAAGCGGACTTACGACAGACGATTGTCTGGGCGGAGAAACATAAGCAGCGATGGGCGTTCACGCTTTCAAACGCCGGTGCCGCTTACTTCGCAGATCGGTGCAACTTGGCGCAACTAGGCGAGATTGATTGGGATGCCGTGCAAACCAAAGACTGGCAACAACATAAGGAAGGTAAGCAGGCGGAATTTCTGATTGAGCGGCAGTTCCCCTGGAAACTGGTTTCGCGCATCGGCGTGCGATCGCGACACGTTTACCGACAGACTCTATCGGCCATTGAAGCCGGTATGCATCAACCACCAATTGACATCAAACCGGAGTGGTACTATTGACGGAAAGGAGGATCACCATGATCGAATACAAGACCGGTGACATCCTCACGGAAGAAGCCGAAGCCCTGGTCAACACGGTCAACTGCGTCGGTGTCATGGGACGCGGCCTCTCGCTGCAATTCAAGCGTGCGTTTCCCGACAACTTCAAGGCCTACGCCGACCGATGCGAACGCAATGAAATGAAGCCTGGCCACGTGTTCGTCTTCAAGACGGACGCAACGATCTATCCCCGATACATCATCAACTTCCCGACGAAGCGACACTGGCGGGGCAAAAGCCGCATGGAAGACATTGAATCCGGGCTGGCGTCACTCACAGAGGTCATTCGGACACACGGCATCCGGTCGGTCGCCGTTCCTCCACTCGGGAGCGGACTCGGCGGTTTGCCCTGGTCGGAAGTACGCGAACGAATCCAGGTGACTCTGGAGAAATTGACTGACGTAAAGGTGGTCATATTCGAACCGTGCGGCGGGCCGATGGACGAGCGGGCGAGCCGTTTGAGCAAGGTTCCGAACATGACGGCACCGCGAGCCGCTCTGGTCGCACTGATGGACCGCTATCTTCGCGGCCTGTTGGACCCGTTCGTGACGCTGCTGGAAATCCACAAACTCATGTATTTCATGCAGGTCGCGGGCGAGCCGTTGAAACTGAGATTCGCCAAAGGCCGATATGGACCGTACGCGGAGAACCTTCGGCACGTGCTGAATGCCGTTGAAGGATATGTGGTATCCGGATACGCCGATGGTGGCGATGCACCGGATAAGCAATTGGAATTGGTGCCGGGCGCCATTGAAGATTCTACCGCCTTTCTTGAAAGCCATCCGAAAACACACGAACGTTTCAACAGGGTCACGGCTCTTGTCGAAGGATTCGAGTCTTCCTTCGGCCTGGAACTGCTGTCCACGGTTCACTGGGTTGTCAGCAAAGAACAGGCTCACACCTTCGACAGCGTCGTGCAGCGCACGTATGCCTGGAATCCAAGAAAGCAGCAGTTTTCTGAACGGCAACTCAAGATTGCCGTCGACGTCCTCTCACAAAAAGGGTGGATGAAAAATCTCGACATACCCGATACCCATGACCACCGACACCAGTGAATATCAACCGGCTCGTGCCTTGGAATTGCTTCGAGTGGGCTCGGGCGAATCCGATGCCGAGTTCCGTGAGGGACAGGAAGAGGCCATTCGGCACGTCGTCAACGGAAAGGGCCGACTGTTGGTCGTGCAGAAGACCGGTTGGGGCAAGAGCTTCGTTTATTTTATCGCGACGAAGTTGTTGCGGGAGGCAGGTACGGGACCGGCTCTTCTTGTCAGTCCATTACTGGCGCTTATGCGTAATCAGATCGCCGCGGCGGAACGGATGGGCGTTCGCGCGACGACGATCAATTCCGACAATACGTCCGACTGGGAGGAAATTGAAGACGCGATCCATCGTGACGAAGTGGATATTCTGCTCATCTCGCCAGAAAGGCTGGCCAATGAACGATTCCGTGACGAGGTGCTGGCAAACGTCGCTGACCGGATCGTGCTGTTCGTGATTGACGAGGCACACTGTATTTCCGACTGGGGTCACGATTTCCGTCCGCAATATCGACTGATTGAGCGTATCATCCGCATCTTGCCGCCGAACCTTCGCTTGCTGGCGACGACGGCAACGGCGAACAACCGGGTCATTCATGATTTGAGAGCAGTACTCGGCCCGAACCTGAACGTCTCCCGCGGTGATCTCAACCGGCCTTCTCTTGCGCTTCAGACGATCCGTTTGCCGAACCAGGCTCAACGCCTCGCGTGGTTGGCGAAACAATTACCCGCGCTTCCAGGTCATGGGATCATTTATACGCTCACGGTCCGTGATGCAGAACAAGTGAGTGAATGGCTCAGATCCCGTGGGCTGAACGTTGAGGCCTATACGGGTCAGACGGGCGAGCAGCGGCCAGCATTGGAAGAGGCACTGCTTCAAAACAGAGTGAAGGCACTGGTGGCGACGACGGCCTTGGGCATGGGGTTCGACAAGCCCGACCTGTCTTTCGTCATTCATTACCAGACTCCGGGGTCCGCGGTCGGGTATTACCAACAGGTCGGTCGGGCCGGGAGGGCACTTGATGCCGCCTATGGTGTGCTGTTGAGCGGTCAGGAAGAAACCGAGATCACCGACTACTTTATCAAGAGTGCGTTCCCGACTCCCGATGAAGTCGAGGCGATTCTCGTGACGTTGAAAGCAGCACCGGCCGGTCTCTCAATCCGCGAGATGGAAACCAAGGTCAACGTCAGCAACGGCCGCATACGGAAAACCATAGACCTCATGTCTTTAGAATCACCGGCTCCGATTGCCAAGCAGGGAAGCCGGTGGCAACTGACCGCCGCAACCCTGAGCGATACCTTCTGGGAACGAGCGGAGCGACTCACGGAACGACGACGGGTAGAGCAGGCACAAATGCAGGAATACGTAAGGCTGAGCGCCGGTCACATGGCGTTCCTCATTCGAGCACTGGATGGAGAGCCGGGACATAGCTCTCCGCCAAGGTTGCCACCATTGCCAATGAAACCGGACTCGACTCTGGTTCAGGAGGCGATTGCGTTTCTGCGTCGCGCCAGCATCCCGATCGAACCGCGAAGACAATGGCCTTCCGGCTGAATGACGTGGTAGATTCGCGGTGGACGTTCAGCGTTGCAGCCTGGTTGCTTCGCTCGCAGGGAAGCGGGGAGGTCTGGCCGTTGGCACTTGCCCACGCGGGAGGTCAACGATGAGTGAACCGCTCTCCTTAAACACCAAAGCGATTCTGCTGTTGACCGCGCCCTTGATCGCCGGACCCGGTAAAAGGGAAAAGCCCGTTGACCTGCTTGCTCCAAGGGAATACACCAGACTCGCCCTGTCTCTTCAGGAGGAGGGAAGGCAACCGGCTGAGTTGCTGACGTCGGACGTGAATCAACTGCCCGGTGGTTGTCGTGATCTCTTTGATAATGACCGGCTGAAGCGCCTGCTGGATCGCGGTTTCCTGTTGAGTCAGGCAGTTGAGCGATGGCAGACACGGGCCATGTGGGTGGTGAGCGTTGCTGATGACGCTTACCCACGGAAACTCAAGACGCGGCTGAAGAAGGAGTCGCCGGCCCTGCTCTATGGATGTGGAGACGGGGATATCCTCAATACCGGTGGACTGGCGGTTGTCGGTTCCCGCAATGCCAATGACTGGTTGGTTGAGTACACTCATGAGATTGGGCGCCTGACGGCACAGGCTCGACGAACCATGATCTCCGGTGCTGCCCGAGGCATTGACCAGGCGGCCATGCGTGCTGCTTTGGAAGCGGGCGGGAAGGTCGCGGGTGTGCTGGCGGACGGCCTCGAAAGAACCGTCATGAATCGTGAGCATCGGAATCTTCTGTTGGAAGGGTCCCTCGTCTTGATTTCACCGTATGATCCGAACGCGGGATTCAGCATAGGCCACGCCATGCAACGCAACAAAGTGATCTATGCGTTGGCGGATGCGGCTTTGGTGGTGAACGCGGACGTACAAAAAGGAGGAACGTGGGCCGGGGCAGCGGAGCAATTGGAAAAACTGCATCTGGTCTCCATCTACGTCCGTTCGACCGGTCAACCATCAAAGGGTCTTGAGGCGTTGAAAGCCAAAGGAGCCATTCCGTGGCCTGATCCGAAAAATGCGGATGACTTTGAAGAAACGCTTCGGGCCGATGTCCCCAAGACGCCGGCCTTTCCGAGCCAGAGCGAATTGTCGTTCGACGTTCAACAAAAACCCCTGAAGCCGGCGTTGTCGAGAGACACAGCATCGACCAAAATGGTTGATCGTACCGTACACGTGTCCCCTGATCCGACTCTCAATCCCGCCGAGAAACTGTATCAAGCCGTGCGGTCGTTGATCGTTGGCATCCTTGCACAACCCAAAAAGGCTTCGGACGTTGCCGAAGAACTGGGCGTCAACAAGCGTCAAGCCGATCAATGGATACGTCGGCTTGTTGCAGAAGGCGTCCTGAAGAAGTCCATCAAACCCGTGAGGTACGTCGTTCGGCCTGACGGCTTGTTCGGCGAAAAACATTCCACGGAAACCACCGCGGACGCTGAGCCAACGGGACATGGAAAATGACCACCGACACTTCCGAACGCGGGTTGGAACGGTTGATCTATACGGCCCTGACCGGCTCGCCTTGTGAACCGGACGACACGCCGGCTGAGGAGTCGCTGGAACGGCCGGCTGCCTACAACGTCGGTTGGGTCTCCGGCGACCCGGACGATTACGACCGCGAATACTGTGTGGACTTGGCGCAGCTTGCGGCGTTTTTGTCGGAGACCCAACCCGAGGTGGTCGAAATGCTCGCCGTGGCCGAAGACGGCCCGACTCGCCGGAAGTTCCTCGCGCGCTTGCAGGGTGAGATCGGCAAGCGCGGCATCGTCGATGTCTTGCGCAAGGGCATCAAGCACGGGCCGCGTCACGTCGATCTGTTTTTCGGTACGCCGTCCGCCGGCAACGAGACGGCACGTGTACGCTATAAGGCGAATCGGTTCTCGGTCACGCGCCAGTTGCGTTACAGCTTGGAGCAGACGAGGCTGGCGCTGGACCTCGCTCTGTTCATCAATGGTCTGCCGGTCGCAACCTTCGAGTTGAAGAACAACCTCACCAAGCAAACAGCGGACGACGCGGTGGAGCAGTATCGACGCGACCGTGATCCGCGGCGCGAGAAGCTCTTCGAGTTGGGCCGGTGCGTGGTCCACTTCGCCGTCGATGAACACGAGGTGAAATTCTGCACGCACTTGCGGGGCAAGGCGTCCTGGTTTTTGCCCTTCAACAAGGGGTGGAACGACGGTGCGGGCAATCCACCGAATCCCGATGGTCTCAAAACCGATTACCTGTGGCGGGAGATTCTCACCCGTGAAAGCCTGACCGACGTCCTGGAGAACTACGCACAGATCCTCACCACGAAGGACGAGAAAACCGGCCGCAAAACCAGGACCCAGATCTGGCCGCGCTACCACCAACTCGACGTGGTGCGCACGCTCCTCGCCGACGCGCGCCGACACGGTCCGAGCCAACGCTACCTGATTCAGCATTCCGCGGGCAGCGGCAAGTCCAACTCCATCGCCTGGCTCGCGCACCAGTTGATCGGCTTGGCGAAAGACGACGCACCGCGTTTCGATTCCATCATCGTCGTGACCGACCGGCGCATTCTGGACCGGCAAATCCGCGATACCATCAAGCAGTTTGCTCAAGTCGGTGCGACCGTCGGCCACGCGCAGCGTTCGGGCGATCTGCGCGCGTTCATCGAGAGCGGGAAGAAGATCATCATTTCTACCGTGCAGAAGTTCCCGTTCATCCTTGAGGAGATCGGCCATTACCAGCGCGGACGAACGTTCGCGATCATCATTGACGAGGCACATTCAAGCCAGGGCGGGAGAACGTCCGCGGCGATGTCCCAGGTGCTCTCGGAGGCCGGCGGGAGAACCGAGGACGAAGCAGAAGCAGAGACCTTCGAGGACGTGATGAACCGGCTCATGGAGACACGCAAACTCCTGCCCAACGCCAGTTACTTCGCGTTCACCGCCACGCCTAAGAACAAGACGCTGGAGATTTTCGGTGCCCCGGCGCCCCAGGCCGACGGCGCGGTCAAGCATCTCCCTTTCCACGCTTACACGATGAAGCAGGCGATCCAGGAAGGCTTCATCCTTGACGTGCTGGCCAGCTATACGCCGGTGCGGAGTTACTACCGTCTTGCCAAAACGGTGGAGGGCGATCCTGAATTCGATCCCAACAAGGCGCAGAAGAAGTTGCGCCGCTACGTCGAGAGCCACGACTACGCCATCCGGCTCAAGGCGGAGATCATGGTGGACCACTTTCACGAGCAGGTGCTGGCGGCCGGCAAAATCGGCGGGCAGGCTCGGGCCATGGTGGTGACCGGCAGCGTTGACCGGGCGATACACTATTACCACGCCATCAGCGGCTATCTGACCGAGCGCAACAGTCCGTCCCGCGCGATCGTCGCCTTTTCCGGCGAGCACGAATGCGACGGAACGAAGGTGAGTGAAGCCTCATTGAACGGCTTTCCGTCCTCACGCATCGCTGACGCCATTCGAGAGGAGCCTTACCGGTTTCTGATTTGCGCCGACAAGTTCCAGACCGGATACGACGAGCCGCTTCTGCACACAATGTACGTGGACAAGATGCTTGCCGGCATCAAGGCGGTGCAGACGCTGTCGCGTCTCAACCGGGCACATCCGAAAAAGCACGACGTCTTTGTCCTCGATTTCATGAACGACGCCGATACCATTCGGGAGGCGTTCGAACCGTACTACCGCACCACGGTCCTGGCTGACGAAACTGATCCCGACAAGCTGCACGATTTGCAAGCCGACCTGGACGGCTATGAGGTCTACTCGAAGACGCAAATGGACGACGTGACGAAGCGTTACCTGAACGGCGAGCCACGCGACCGTCTCGATCCGATCCTTGACGCTTGCGTGGCGGTGTATCGAACCGACTTGGACGAGAACGGTCAGATTGAGTTCAAGGGCAAGGCGAAAACCTTCATTCGCACCTACGGATTCCTCTCGATGGTGCTGCCGTACACCAACGCGGCGTGGGAGACGCATTCGATGTTTCTCACGTTGCTGATACCGAAGCTGCCCGCTCCTCGGGAAGAGGATATGTCGAGAGGTATTCTTGAGGCTATCGACGTGGACAGCTTCCGCGTCGAGAAGCAGATGGCGATGCACATTCGACTGCCCGACGAGGACGGCGAGATTGAGCCGGTCCCGACGGCGAACGGCGTCGGCAAACCCGAGCCGGAGTTGGATCGGCTCTCGAACATCGTCAAGGTGTTCAACGAGCGGTTCGGCAACGTCCCATGGGAGGATGCCGATCGCGTGCGTCGCCTCATCATGGAAGACGTTCCGGCTCGCGTGGAGGCCGATACGTCGTACCGGAACGCGCAAAAGTACTCCGACCGGCAGAACGCCCGGATTGAGCATGACAAGGCGCTGTTGCGCGTGATGACCGCCATCGTGAACGACGATACGCAGTTGTTCAAGCACTTCGCGGACGATGCGAGTTTCAAGCGGTGGCTGACGGATGCCGTCTTCACGCTCACGTATCGCCGAGCGGACTCGCGGCCCGAACAGCGTGCATAAGGCCGGTGGCAGCAGCGACTCAACTCCGGCGGCCTGCTCCTGACGTTCACTCGATCACGGGCAAGCCTCATGCAGACCGCGTCGCCGTCTCTTGGCCTCGGGGACGAAGGGTGGGAGTTAAGGGATAGACATCGGATGGAGCAATGAAACTTCGAGTGGGTGTGACGGAGGCGGTGGTTGAGCGTTGGGGCGAACGCATGGCATCGACTGCACCGGGGGCGGAGACCGTGGTCCTAGGGTCGGACGGCGAGTGGCGGGGAGAGCCGGCGGGGCTGGACGGATTTTTTCTGTCGGAAGACTTGTACGTGTTGACGGAGGCGATGGGCGCGTTGGCGGACGTGGTGCGGCGTGCTCCGCCGCGGTGGCTTCAAACGGCTTCGACTGGGGTGGATTTCTCGATTTATGCCGATCTGCTGGCATCGGGAAGCGTGCTGACGAATGCGCCGGGAGCGCACGGGGGACCCATTGCGGAGTACGTCTTTGCCCATATCCTGGGGCACGCGAAACGGATAGAGGAGCATCGGACGCAGATGCGGCGGCGGGAGTGGCGTCGATTGCAGTCGATGGAGTTGGCCGGTCGGACGATCGGGATTGTGGGATATGGGGGGATCGGCGCGGCCATTGCATCGCGGGCGCGGGCTTTCGAAATGAGGACAATGGGAACGAAGCGGCGCGCGGCCGTGGATGGACCGGACGTGCATCTGATGCCGGAACGACTGAACGATCTGCTGGCGGAAAGCGACTACGTGGTGCTGTGTGTCCCGCTGACGGACGCGACGGTGGGGCTGATCGGGGTGCAGGAGTTGGCCATGATGCGGGCGGAAGCCCTGTTGATCAACGTCGCGCGCGGGCGAGTGGTCGATCATGCGGCGTTGGCGGCATCGCTACGGGCCGGGGAGATTGGAGGGGCGGTGCTGGATGTGACACCGGAGGAGCCGCTGAATGCGGAGTCTCCCCTGTGGGAGTTGCCGAATTGTCTGATTACGCCACACGATGCGTGTCACGTGGAGGCGTCGTTTGAGCGGACGACGGAGTTTTTTCTGGAGAATCTGGGGCGTCTGGCGCGGGGAGAACCGTTGAAGTGGGTGGTGGAGGACGTGGAACTGAGCGCCCCGACGCCCTTGCCCTCGTCTGATTGAGCATCGCAAACGCGTGTCCCCTCTAGCAAGATATTATCCCAAACGGTATTGGCGTCATCGTATTTCTCTACAATCGGACAAAATGACGACGGGCCCGCTTTCTTTCGAAAGCCGGCCCGTCTGCGTCGTGCGCGTGATGCACGTTCTGTTTTCTCGATTGTCAGGGACCCGCTAGTGGCGAGGACGGCCTTCTTCTGAAGGGCTGTTGCCGGAGGGAGCATCCTTTTTTGGAATGCCGGCCTGCTCAATGTTCCGGCTTTTTGTTGGTCCGTCCGACCGTGTGCTTCTCAGCACTGTCCGGAAATGAGAGCGGAGCCTCTCGGCAACCATGTACGCCCGTATTCCGAAGAAGGTGTCTCCTTCGCTCGCTACGGGCCTTACGCTTTCGGTGGGCTGAGGTCATTCATGGTTGACCCCCTCTTGTTCGCATCAATGGTTTGAGAGCCTGAAGAGGATCCTATGCCTCTTTTGCCGGGGATGTCAATAGAAATGTTCAAGGCTGGCCGCTGATTTTTCCTGGGGCGGATAAGTTTTGTCACATGTTTCTGTAATCTTCGTTCAACACCTTGCGGATCGGCCAAGCTCCATACCTCTGCCGTGAGGTCCCAGATCATTGACACCCGTTCAGCGGGGGAGGCGTCAACAAAATTGTCTTCTTCTTCGGACATCTTGTGTAACGCGGTAGCGTGTTTGTCCAGTTTCATGTTTGCCTATTCTATTCCATGTGGCTTGGTTTTGGGAGAGAAAAACCTGATGCAGGGAAAGGGAGTTTGCCGTGAAAACGATGATCCTTGACCACCATGCGGACGCCGGCACTGCCCCGTTGCAACTTCGGGATCTGCCGACCCCGGAGCCGGGCCCCGGGCAAGTACGAGTGAACGTTCACGTGTGCGGCATCTGCCGAACGGACTTGCACGTAATCGAAGGGGAGTTGCCGCCATCCACGCGGCCCATTATTCCGGGACATCAAGCCGTCGGCGTCGTGGACCGTCTTGGGCCAAACGTGACGACGCTCAAACTCGGGGAGCGCGTGGGAATTGCCTGGTTGCAGAATACGTGCGAGACGTGTGAGTTTTGTACGACGGGCCGTGAAAATCTGTGTCGGGCCGCGACGTTCTCCGGCTATCACGTTCATGGCGGTTTTGCTGAATACGCTCTGGTCTCTGCGCGCTTTGCTTACCCCATTCCTTCAACGTTTTCCGACGCAGAAGCCGCGCCGCTGCTCTGTGCGGGCATGATCGGGTATCGGGCCTTACGCCGGAGTCAGCTCAAGCCCGGGCAGCGACTCGGTTTGTACGGGTTTGGCGCGTCTGCTCATATCACCATTCAAATCGCACGGCATTGGGGGTGCCCGGTCTATGTGTTTTCGCACCGAGCGGCGCATCAATCCCTCGCTCAACGATTAGGCGCCGCATGGGTAGGGCAGCCGACCGAATCGCCGCCCGAGAAACTTCATGCGTCGATCATATTTGCCCCGGTCGGGCATCTCGTGCCTTTGGCCCTGCAAGCCCTGGAACGAGGCGGGACCGTGGCCATGGCCGGGATTTATTCTTCCGACGTTCCCCCGTTAGTGTATGACCGCGATTTGTTTCAGGAACGAACGCTCCAAAGTGTGACGGCTAATACAAGACAGGATGGGTTGGACTTGTTTCGAGTGGCGGCGGACATTCCCATTCGCACGCATACCCAAGCGTTCCGGCTGGAGGAAGCCAATCACGCACTGCAAGCGTTGAAGGCCGGGAGGATCAACGGAGCGGGGGTCTTGACGATTGGGTGAGGTCTCTTCTGCATTGACCTTAGAAGCAGATTCTTCGCTTCGCTCAGAATGACAAGTCTTGACGATTGGGTGAAGTCTCTTCCGTATTGACCATTGTCATGACGACGTATCAGGGCAATCTTAGGTTTACTTCTCGCTATCTTCGAATTTTACACCACGTCCAGCTCGTAGACTTCGTCTAGCTTTCTCAACACGTTGGAGAAATCGAGGATCGTGTTCCAGTCGATAATCGAACCATTCATCTTCTGATTCAAACCCGATCAACACGCCTGCTGGTTTCCCGTGTCTTGTGATCACGATTTCCTCTTTTTCAGCAAGCCGTAAGTATTTCGACAGGTCATCTTTCACTTCTGATACCGCAATTTCCTTCATGGTGATTCTCCATATTGTTTGAGCCACTCTTGAGTTTCAGATTTTGGGATGATGGCTAAAATTTCAACAGTCCCTTCGGTGACATCATAAAACACACGAACCTCACCAATACGAAGTCGAAACTGGGGACGCGAAATACCTTGTAGTCTTTTGATGCGGTTCTTGCTCGTCTTCGAAGGTTGATGCCGAAGATGCTCTTCAATGCCGTCCCGAACCGTGGCCCGGATGTTGGCCCTGAGGCTATGGAAATCTTCCTTGGCCTCAGGAGCCAATCTAATCTCATGTCGCATTCGGGCTATATTATAGCCAGAGTGCTGATCGATTCAATGTTTTCTTAATCGGTCTTGTCTCACATTGTCGGCCTTAACTCCTGGGGCTTCCCGACTTACTGCCGGATTGGAGTTGCCATGATGAGAACATCAAAGCCTTCTTGCTCAAAGTGTCGATCTGTTGTCAACACTTGCGTTATCTTCCGCTTCCGCATCAACATCATGGAAAAGCAGTCAGTCAGGCTATAGCCTTTGTCCGGCCGGGCTTTGTAAAGGGCAAAGCCATCGCGAAAGGCCTTTCGCGTGTGCGTCACGACTATGACCGCAGGATTGATGAGGATGATATCCACCGATTTGATGGCGGCTTGCCGAAGATTTTCCCCTTTGGCCGCGAGGGCGTTGAGATATTCCGTCAGGACTGCGTCCGTCGTGACAATGCGAGCCGTCCCTATTGATGAAGAGGCTTGAAGAGCAGCGGTGTGATGCTGATCACGGCGATTGGTGAGGGCAATCCAATAAGCCGTGTCCGTGAAGATCTCCCTCAAAGGAGGTGCTCTCCTCGCAAGTAATGATCATGATTGGCAGCAAGGTCCGTTGGCAGCTTATGCAGATCGGCCTCGGGTATGGACTTGGCTATTTTCAGAATTTCCGTCCAGACGGGTATGTTCAACGTTCGCCGGTACGGGCGTCGGGTGCTGGTCCTTTGGACTCTCTTGAGTCCACGATGCGGAGAGAGAGAAGGTGGCATAGATAGAAATATAACCTTCGGTAGGGTGTGGGGCAAGAAAATGGAAATATCAGTCGTCTGACTGAGCGCGTCAGTCTTGTCTCCTGGCCGCATGAGATGCGGCACTACAGATTATTCGGTCTGGGCTCCCTGGAGTGTCGCCCCGATACTGGCAAGGCCGGCCGCGGCGCAGGCTTCATCAAGGTGGGCCCCGGGGGCTCCGCCGACGCCGATCCCGCCGACAACTTCGCCTTCGATTTCAATGGGCAGGCCTCCGCCAAGGATCAAAATCTTGTCGTTCATGTCACGTAACGCCTGGATACCGGGAAGCTTGGTGAGCAGTTCGGCCAAATGCTGCGTGGACTGCCGCAAGCTTGCCGCGGTATAGGCTTTCCGAAAACTACTGTCCGTGGTATGAGGGCCCGCACCATCGCCGCGTACCAGCACTTTCAGGTTTCCTCCGCGATCCGCCACGGCCACGCTCACGTGATACCCGTCACGTTCGCATTTTGCCAATCCCGCGGCCGCGGCTTGTTGTGCCAAAGCCAGGGGCAAGACCGTTTCCTTGTGCAATGATTGAGCTTGCACCGGAATCAGCCCACCGATCATGATGCTCAACGCCACGGCTCCTATTGTGAGTGTCAGCCCTGATTTTCGATTATCACGCACGGGTCCTTGTTCCATTCGGCTTTTCCCTTTCCCGTTCTGTTTATGATTTCACCCACGCCGTGAACGCGCCGTCACTTCTACGGCGTCGGCGAAGGGCTTTGCGCCTCACCGGTCATCGGCACGAACGCCACCGGGAATAAATCTTTACGGGTCACACCGTCGGCCGTTTTGGTGAGGAGAATGAGTCGTTGCATCGTCTTTCCCAGCGGCAGAATCATGCGACCGCCTACCGCGAGTTGATCCAGTAACGGTTGAGGAACATGGTCCGGCGCGGCCGTGAGAATGATCGCGTCAAAGGGTGCCTCTTCCGGCCAACCTTGATAGCCGTCTCCCGCCCGATTCGTGACGTTGGAAATTCCCAATCGATGAAACGTCTGCTTCGCTCGTTCGGCCAGTGCTTCAACGATCTCAATGGTCAACACCTGATTGACCAGCCTTGCCAAGACCGCGGCCTGATAGCCCGACCCCGTTCCAATCTCCAACACGCGATGATGCCGTTCGACGTGCAGGGCTTCGGTCATATAAGCCACGATGTAGGGTTGCGAAATGGTTTGTCCATAGCCGATGGGCAGCGGATGATCGTCATAAGCTTCGGCTGAATCATCCGGTGACACAAATTCATGCCGAGGCACGTCTCTCATGGCTTGGATGACCGCCTGATCGCTGATCTGCCGGGCCAAGAGTTGTTCCTGGACCATGCGGTCACGTTCACGTTGTCGAGGATAGGGTTGTGCGAAGAGTTCGGATGCCATGTCCATCCCCACAGTGGGCAGCACCAGATGAATCCCGAGGAGCACGGTCATCCCCCACAAACGGAATGGTCCGGCTGCCACGCCCCTTCTCATCAGACCACACGGTGGAACAACGTCGCTCCGGCTTATTGGGAAAAGGTTGTGGTCAACAACGAATGGCCCGTTAATCCTTGATAGGCTTTTTCTAACGTCCCAACGTGCGACACGTGCATAAGGAAGGGGATTTGCCATTCGTTATCCCGCGGATCGTGCTCGTCCGGAATGAGCACGCGATCCAAGCGTTCTGAATGCGCCGCATAGACTTTATACGGAACGCCGGTGACGCTCCCGATCTGACCATCCTCGGTAATGGTGCCGGTCAGGGTCCGGCCATAAATCACCGCGTCACCCTTGGCAAGCGCCAGGACGCTTAAGGCCACCATCGCCGAGAGACTATCTCCGTACATGGTCAATCCTGAATATGGAAACGTGAGGACCACCGTCCACGAATCCGTTGAGAGATTGGCAGATCGTGCGGCACGGGCTACGGCCGTGGCCACGGCTTTTCGCGCAATGGTGCCGAACCGACCCGGAACTGTTCGAAAATGGATCTTGAGCCCTTCATGATCTGATCGGTTCTGAAAGTGAATCATCACGTACATCACGATGCCAACCGGTTGATGCGTCTGCGTGAAGGTCACACCCAGAATCGGAACGGATTGGTGATGAAATTGTGTCGGCGGCGCAACCTCATACGGCAAGGCACGCGGCACGCTCAACAGCCCGGTCAGAAGCATCACCGCCAACGTCTTAGGTGTTGAGCCTCGCGTCCTCATCATGATTTCACGTCTCATGCCCTGCACGTCGTCAGTGCCGGAGTATACGCTGAAAATTCTCCTCTTTCCATCAGGGGTTCACGAGAAGGGTGTTACCGTGATCGCTTCTTCGCAAACCGGGACTGTTTCCCACGTGCGTTGACGGGCTTCTTCTCGCTCTTCTGTCCGGCGGGACCGTCCTCCTGCTTTGTTCGAGGCCACCACATACGCTTCGTCACCACTGCAAGACCTGTCCCGCCGCCCAGCCCGATGACCAGCCAGTCAATCCAAGACCATTCTTGCTCCGACACGTTCGGGGGAGGGGACGTCAGGGCCGCCACCAGTAACGTGGCACCTGAGATGCTTCCGTAGAAGGCCGGTCCCTTCCATCGACTGTTGAATTTCGATAACTGCGGGTACAGCAAGGTGACAAAAACAAACGAAAAACTGAAAACCGACATGATGGCGGCGAGTGTGGAAATTCCCCTCATGTTGATAGCCGGATGATGACCGGATCCAAAGCCAACCGCGATACCTGAAAGATGGGCTGGGTGAAATTTCTCATTCTACATTGCCACGTCTGACTTCGCACTTTTCAACAGCCTTTGTGGATAAGTGCAATTCTTCAATCTCCCTGATGGAGTCTTATGAGAAAAATCCACACAATTGCTTGGTTTTTCTGAAGAATTCGTAACAAACATCTTCAAATACTACCTGGACAATTTTTTCATACTATATTTAGTGGTATAAAATCTTCTGCTACAATGCACAAAAAATGGTCAATGTGCTCGCTTTACCTGTCTTAGAGATAGAAAATTTGATTTCCAAAAAGTTTTCACCAATTTATCAACAGATTCTGGGGAAAGATATTTTTCCACGTGGCCTCAATTTTGCTTGCGTCAGAAATAAGGCACTTCGGCTAGTGGAATTTCCAAATCCTCGCGCTGGGGACGGCTTGACCAGGAAGGCGGACCTGAAGGATTGATGGTGAGCATGCTGAACGCTTTGTCGTTGGTCATGGAATAGAGGATGGCCAAGATTCGGCGTAGAGGTGGATGATGCCGGTTGTTTTCATTCAATGCAGATGCTTCACTTCGTTCAGCATGACAATGTGGGGGTGTCAGCATGGCAATGTGGGGATGTCAGCATGGCAACGTGGGGATGGGTAGTATGACAGAGTGGGGTTCAGCACGACAAGCTGGGGTCATCTGGATTCCCGCTAACTACCGGCGGGAATGACAGAGTGAGGGTGCGGGAATAGCCTACCCCCGACAATATTAATCAGGGGACAGAGTGAGGGTGCGGGAATAGCCTGCCCCCGACAGTATTAATCGGGGGACAGCGTGAGGTTGCGGGAATGACAAAATGCCCATTGCCTGACAATGCCAGCCTCCCGAACACCGATGGAATGACAGCGTGGGGTTGCGATTCAGACGGGCGGCGCGCTCTTGGATGCTGGCCATGGATTCGTTGCACCATGGTTTTCAGCATGACAAGGCGAAGGGACGAAGCTGGTTCTCGAATTCAGGACGAGAATGACAGAGGCAGAGGTCACATGAGAGAGCTTTGACTCGTGAACGTGGACGTGCTCTTACTTGACGCCGGAATAATATCGCAGAATGTCCGACACGGAAATCAGTCCGATAATTTTTCCACTTTCGGTCACGCAGAGATGGCGCGTCGCTTTTTCTTTCATCAACCGCACGGCCTCGACTACGGTATCACTATTTTCAATCGTCAGGAGCGGTTCTCTCATGCAGGTTTTGACCGTCGTGCTTGCAGGATCCACACCATTGACGACGACCTCGCTACTCAATTCGGTTTCCGTGATGTAGCCGATGAATTCCTCTCCGCTGTCCACTAACAGTGATCCGATTTTCCAATCCCGGAGTAAAATCCCGGCGTCACGAAGTGTGGCATCATGCGACACGGACCGGAGCATACTGGACATAAAGTCACTCACTTTGGGGCCACCCAACTTCTTATTCCGTGGTCCTGAATTCGCCTGAGCCCTGCGAGTTTCCAATTCTGCAATACAACTTTCCAACACTCGTTGACGCTGCCGGAGGGCTTCCCGTTCATTATCCAACTCTGCCCCTTCCGGGGCTTCCTTGGTGAGATTCACCAGCCCGCCGGCCTCCCCCAACTGCGCATAATCATAGGCTTCCACCATCCGCGAGGAACTTCCCAACACCTCGGCAATGAGTTCTTCCGTGGCCAAGTCGAATTCTTCAATCGAAAGATGAGACGCACTTCCCACAATAAACGTTTTCAAATTCGCAACGTGTTGACGAAATCGGTCAATCTGCTCGTCAAGCACGCGGGTTTTCTCTGGAGTAGAACCTTTGGCTGTGACCATGATGCCTCCTTCACAATGAAAAAAGGTATAATACCGTAGGAGCTTTTCGACACACAAGAATGAAATGGAATGAGTCGTGGCAATCTGAGATCATCCATGAGATAATCTTACGGGAGGACGTGACAACCTCGTAATCTTGATAACCTCAAGCGGTGAGGGGAATGATGGATGTCAAAATTGAAAGTCGGCACGTGGGCATGACGCCCCGATGGAAACAGGAGATTGAAACCCGGATAACCAATCTCCAAGCGGAATATGACAACATTACCCATGCCCGAGTGACACTCACCAAAAATCCACATCATAAAAAGGGAGCCGACAACGCCGAAGCCCTGCTTCTTTTGAATCTCCCGCCGCGCCACACCATTACCGCCCGCAAAGAAGCGAAAAGCTTTGAGGAAGCCATTCGCGCCGCTTTTCGGGCTGCGACGACGGAAATCAAAAAATTCCGGGAAAAACCAAGTTCGTAACACCCCAAACGCCTCAACTCCATCGGTCGGAACGTCTCGTTAACAGTCTTGGCCCCCTGGCGGTGCGTTCCTTCCCTTGACATCTGACTTCTTTTTGAAGATAGTGCTCCTCATTCCCTGTCTCTACCCATCTTCCCTTGAGCAGGTCATCTGTGTGACTGATCCGATCTTGATTGATCGTAAGAGACGATAACGTCATGTCAACGCTGATAGAGTCCAGGACGGCATCCCCCCCAACGCGCCCCATTGATCCGTTGACGATCACCTTGTTTTGTCTTGTCACGGTCGGGGCCATCATCGGATTACCCACCTACGCTTATTTTTATGATTATTCATGGGTGGATTGGACCATGTTCGTGACGCTCTACATCATTACCGGCATAGGCATCACGGTCGGGTATCATCGCTTATTGGCGCATCGAAGTTTCACGTGTCCTGATTGGGTCAAAGGGATGTTTCTCGTCGCAGGAGGATGGGCGCTTCAAAACTCTGGACTCAAATGGGCATCAGATCACATTCGCCATCACGCCCGGTGCGACCGTGAGGAGGACCCGTATAATGCCCAGCTCGGCTTCTGGTACAGCCATTGTGGGTGGCTCTTTTGGAGGGATCCGCATAAAGACGAAAAATATGCCAGCAAACTGAAACAGGACCCGGTCGTGATGTGGCAACATCGTTACTATATCCCCATCGTCGTTTCCGGCTTGGTGCTTCCCTTCGTGGTGGGAGCGTTGTACGACGGCTGGACCGGGGGACTGGGATGTTTCCTCCTCGCCGGACTCGGACGAACCTTTTTTGTCCTGAATTCTACGTTTTGTATTAATTCCATCTGCCACCTGTGGGGGAGCCAGCCTCACGGAGCCTCCGACTCCAGCCGGGATAGTTGGTGGGTCTCGCTCATCACGTTCGGAGAGGGCTATCATAATTATCACCACATGTATCAAAGCGATTACCGGAATGGGCCGAAGTGGTATAATTTCGATCCCTCCAAATGGCTCATCTACGGCCTTTCCCGCGTCGGGCTCGCCAGTTCTTTACGCCGCTTTTCCTGACGTGCTTGCTGAACAAGCACGCCCCTGTCCTGCCAACCACGATCTGGGGGAGATGCTGATCTTGTTCCCGCGGAGTCCTCCCTACCAGACCCGACCGTGTTTCACAAACGTGTAAAAAGTGGAGACGAGGATGGGAATCACGCGATGGGAGGCTTGATCTACGCACTCAACAATTGTGCCACGACGAGATACGCCCAGGCTGCGGCAAAGATATAGGTCATTTCCTTTTCACCGATCCGTTTATACATCAGGCGGTACCCTGCAATAGGCACAACGGCGAGGAGGGCCGCAGAAAAAAAGTGTCCCACCACGTCTCCCAGCACGCCGCTCATCGTGTTGCCGGGTAACGCCAGCGCCACGCTCGCCCCGACCAGGGGAACCCACAACCATCTGACGTTGACCACGCTTTCTCCTCACCACGTCACGACGACTTCCCAACACTCTGCTTCAGGATCACGCGACCGGAACCGTTCCCTCAGAATCCCCGTCGTTGCCAACCAACAAAAAGGCCCTGCCGTTTGTCACGACAAGGCCTCGTCCGGACGTCGGGTTCATTGGTTGCGGGGGAGGGATTTGAACCCTCGACCTTTGGGTTATGCATGCCACTACAGCTTTCGCTGCCCGGATGAACCAGTTTGTGGTCTGGACTTTCTCTTTTCCCTCGAACCGGCTCATCGCCGCCGTTAGGGAACCTGCCGTTAAGTCTCTACACCTTCTCCGATTCGTCAATCAGAGCTTGGCTCGGGATTACCCCGCTACCGGTTTCCCCGAATTTGACAGGTGATCGTACAGAAGTTTCCTCCTGCACAGCCCACCGTAGGATTCATTGCGCGTCTCTGCGGCAATCAGCGGATCGTGTTTCCTACGGCATTGAGCCCAACGAGCTACCAGCCTGCTCCACCCCGCAACAAGATAGTAGCGAAGCGAAACGAGGGAAGTCAAGAAACTGGCTTGATTCACTTCCATTCCATATTCTGTCCCCCTGTTCCCTCTCCTGGCGTGTGTTCCCTCCTTGCCCTGTGTTTCCCCCTTGCCCTCTGTTCCCTCTGTTCCCTCCCTTGCCCGCTGTTCCCTCCCTTGTCATTCTTTCCTCCATTGTCATTCTGAGCGGAGCGAAGAATCTGGTTTCTTACGGGAGCCGGGAACTCTGAGGGCAAAAGGCAGCGAACTGCAGATTCTTCGCTTCGCTCAGAATGACATAAAGAGGTGGAACGACAGAAGGAAGTGGAATGACATAAGGAGGTGGAGTGACATAAAGAGGTGGAATGGCATAAAGATGTGGAATGGCATGAGGAAGTGTTCGGCATCGTCCACGATGGCCTTGCACCACCGGTACCGAACGACAAAAAGGATTTTCGAAGCCATGACAGTTTTACGAAGATTTCGTCAAGGGAGCAGAGGCATGGCTCCTCTTTCCACGTGGCGGGATCAGGCGGGTTAAGGGGGTACGGCACTTATCTGAACAGGGTCCGTTGTGCTACGGTGGAGTCACCATGATAGTGGCCGGGATTTTTGGCAGCGTTCTTTTTCTGTTCCTCCTCATTGGAGATTGGTATCAGTTCGGCAATCTGCGGCCCTTGTCCGCACAATACGGGTTCACGGTGGCTCGGCGGAAAGACCGACTGGACCACCTGTCCCTTCACTCCCTTCTCCAACGATTTGGCAAACGCGGGATCATCGAACTGCCGCACGGCGTGGCCCGTTGGTTTGAGGAGCAAGCGGTGGTCGCGTTGCGTCCGTCTTACCAATTATTTTCCATGCGGTTTCGCACGGCGTGGCCGTTGAAAGGCATCATCGAACTGCATGACGTGGATGCCGGCGTGGAACTGCGGTTGACCAAACGCATGCCTTGGTCTTCGAGTCTGATCACGATAGCCTGGTTAGGCTTGGTGTCGCTTGGAACCATCGCGTTTTTGATCATGTTTGCGATGGACGGCGGATTTTCTTCAGCCGGTGGGCTGCTCGTCGCGTTGGGCGTCGCCGGCTTCGGCATCCTGGTCCTGCTCTTCGGATTGATGATGGTTTCCCTGGCCTATCGCCTCGAAGACTCCCGATTGATGCAGGTCTATCACGAACTCCAACACGTGTTGCTCCATACGAGTCGGCCCGCCTGAGTTTTCTCACGCCGTGGCAACACGTGTCCAAGTTGAAGGAAAGGCACACAAATGGAGGAGAACAAATGAAAGCATTGAAAGACGTGTTCACGTGGACGACGGCGTTCCCGCTTCTGGTTATCATGGCCCTTCCGGCTTTGGCCGAGAAAAACACTCCGGCCACGGAGATGAACTCGGCCGTGCCCGCAGTGCCGCGCGCAATTCCGGATCTGATTCCGTATCACAAATTCGACCCGCCCAAAAGCAACCTGTTTGACATCAACAAGCTGACCATTTCTGGCGACCTGCGCGTCCGGCCGGAATTCCGAACGAACTGGAAATTCGGGAAGCCCTATTACCTTGACGGTGAACAAGTCGATGAGAAAAGTAACACGTTTTTCGTGCAGCAATGGGTGCGGTTGGGCTTCAATTACGCCGTTTCCCCGGACGTGACCTTCTTCTTCCAGCCCCAATATTCCAAGAACTGGGGGGTCAACACCGTGGAGACCGATGCCAATGGCACCGGCGGCACACTCTTTGCCCGCCAAGCGTTCATGCTGGTGCGCAATTTTATGGTGCCGAACCTCACCGTGAAAGCCGGGCGGCAGTTAGTGGTCTGGGGCAACCAGCGGATGTTCGGACATTTCGACTGGAACAACGTGGGATGGTCACACGACGGATTGACCGCGAACTATACGCTCGGCAAAACCGCCTCCCTGGAAGTCGGCTGGTTGCGGACGGCTGAATCCAATTGTGGGGCCGTGACATCAGGCGGATGTTCCGGTGGTGACAACAAGGCAACGTCGGATGCCGACGTGATCTACGTCCGGGCGCCCATCAACGTCATGGGCCTGACCCTGGAGCCCACCTACATCTGGCACAGCGGCGGAACGGGTGAAGGAAAAAGAATCGAAGACCCTCGTCCGGCCAATCAATCCCGACATACGGTCGGGGGACGAGCCGTCAAGAAGGTGGGCATCGGCAACGCCCGCTTAGACGCCACGCTTGAAGGGTACTACCAATTTGGAAAGATAGGAGCGCACAATGACCCCAGAGGCAGGCACTTGGATATCCGGGCCTATGCTCTGCACTTCGATGCGGGGGTGACTCTTCCGGTCCCCATGCAGCCTCGTCTGGGCGGCGAATTCAACGTCGCATCCGGGCAGAAAAATTCAGACCAGTGCCGAGTAGGTGGTGATGCCGCTCAATGCGGAGGGGAATGGAGAGGGTTTGATCAATTGTACCCCACCAATCACGTTCAATTTGGGTACATGGACCTCATGTCCTGGAAAAATATGAAGCATTTCTCCTTTGGCCTCCAACTGCGTCCCACCAAGGCCAGCCACGTTGAAGTGACCGGACACAAGTTTTATCTCAACGAGAAAACGGACCATTGGTATTTTGCCAACCAGGGGTACGCGGCCTTTCAAGATACATTATACGGCAACGAGACCGACGATTTGGGGAGTGAAATCGACGTGGTGTATACCCATTTCTTCACGCCAGGGAATCACGTGGCGTGGCAAATCGGCGGCGGGGTCTTCTTCCCGGGCGAGTTCGTCGATACATACGCCGTCGTCAGCGGGGATGCCGTGACCCAAACCTGGGGCTATACCCAACTCTGGATTAATTTCTAACCGTTTTTCAGAGGGGGGACGCTCAGGTGGATGGTTTTATCAGGGCTTCAGGCTTTTTGAGGATGGTCTCGGCGCGGAATTCGGGAATGACGTACACCCATTTCCCGACTCGTTTGTTGAGGGCTTCGATTTCTGCTTTGACTTCTGCTTCTGGTTTAATCTCAGGTGTCTCGGGTGTTGGAACGTCCGTTTCTTCCTTTTCTGCTTTTTCTGCTTTCTCCGCCTCCCGAGTCTCTTCGGCTTGTTCTTCCGTGTTCGCACCTTCTTCGGATTCGGGCTTCCAGATCAGATCGTTATTGAAGGCAGCCGAGACCTTCACGTAATGCGTCTCGTCTTTCGGAAGCACCGTCACCGTCACTTCAAGGCCATCAAAGGTTTCAAACACGGCCGTCACGACGGATTGATCGTCGAACGTGATCTCGCTCTCCGGTTTGACGTCCTCAAACGACAGGGACGAGACCGTGGACACAATATTGTTCACCGCAAATTGTGATTCGACTTCTGTTCCCGTGGGAAGATTGACCAGGGTGAAATCGTCTGCATCGGGCTTTTCTTTCGCCACGCGTAAGGTGGTCGCGTCAGGGTGGCTGATCCGGAGAGACCGGACTCGCTTCGGCTCGACTTCCAGAAAATCCTTGTCCAACCATTCATCGGCCATTGTCGAGACGGAAAGGGTTCCAACCGCCAGCCACGTCTGTGGCTCCCCGAATTTGCGAACGTACACTTCATCCTGACCGGAGTCTCCTTTGGCGGGGCGTTGATTGCCCACAATCAGCTTGGCCAGGGTGGTTCCTGCAGAATCCGTCAGCGTCACTTCCGTGGATGAGGCCCCCTCCGCGTCCACGTCCTGCACTCCCAGCTTTTCATAGAATTCAGGCTTCCTGGTTTTGGGTTCGAGAATGGTTAATTCTCCCAAGCCAATGAGGGCTTCTCGAATTTTTCCCACGTGGGCAGGATACTGGTGTTTCTCTTTGACGTTCCAGGATTCGCCTTCCCGGACAATCGTGAAGGTTCGACCGGTAGCCGACACGCGTATGGCAGCCACCTCATTGATTTTCGCCATCAAGTCCGGGAAAATCCGGTGTCCGGTCTGAGGAGGAACGGGGTCCGTGTGTTGGGACACCCACAATGCCGCACCGACCAGGATGAGGGTGACGGCGCCCATGATGGTAACGGTTCTGGTATTCATCGCGTTGCGGTGGCGCGTTGCCGTCGGCGAACGGTATACGCACCGATAAGCAATCCGCCTCCTACCACGACCAACGGCATGAACCCGATGTTGAGAAACTTCACGACGCCTTCAAGGCTTTCAATGTTTTTCTGAAGTTCATGTTGCACGCTCCGCAGTTCTTTGCGGGTCGCGACTAACTCTTGCCGGAATCCCTCAAGCGCGGCCTGCTGTTCGGCGCTCAAAATGACGGTCGTTTGATCTTCTTTCTTGTTCTGCAACTCCTGAATCTTCCGTTCGGTATCCTTTAAGCGTTGTTGCAGCGCCTGCTCTTTCTGCCGGAATCGCTGCTCGGCTTCCTGTTGTATCGCCCGAACCAGCGTAAACGGACGCGAATAGCTTCCTCGATTCCTGACGCTGATCAGGTCATGACTTCCCGTCAGATTTTCCAACGCATTGGTCACGAAACTGTTATTTGCAGACAGAGGAATGGCGATACGCTGGCCCAGGAACTGTTGCGTTTGCACCCAGAACCGGTCTTGCAGCATGTCGGTGTCGGCAACCACGATGACGTTGATCGGTTCCGTCGATTCGGCAAGATGCGGGTGCTTGCCTGATTCGTTTTCGACGTCCGGGTTGCCTGATTGTTCCGACTTCTCGACGGCCGGCCTCCCCTCAGGAAAGGCGGTGTTCACCTTGCCGCTCAATCGTGCGGCTAACGTGAACTTCTCGCCTTCCGGTTGATACGTCTGCAACAGATCTTGAATGTCCAGCATGAACATCAGACGCGAGGCCTCGATCTGCATGGCGCGATCATCGGTTTCTACCAATGGGACGACCTGCACGTCACTTCCCTCCCTTTTTTTCAAAATGCCGGCAGACGCCATGGTCAGACTCGGAAGCTTGGCGGTCACCACGTCCTCTGCATTCAAGGATTGCGGAGGAAGATCAATCCAAATGGGATAATCGGCAACAAACGTGCGGGACTGTGCTTGAAAGTTCACTTTTTTGGCGAGCGGCAGGTCACCGGCCACCTTGCCCTTCACCAACTCAATGCCCCAGGATTCAAAGACCTTCCCCAGATCAGAATGACGAGGGCCCGGCACGCCCATCGGGTTTTGAGGATTGGGGGGGATACGCTCCGCCTCACTGTGCGGGTCCACGAAGACCAGGGCCCGTCCCCCTCGTAATACAAACTGATCAATGGCATACAACGTCGGCTCCCCTAATCCCTTGGGATGCACTACCATGAGCACGTCCACTTCTTCGGGGATATCCGTGACGTCTTTTTCAAGAGGCGTGATCTGCATCACGTCCCGGATGCTTTCCATAATCATCAACGGAGGCGTTCCGCCTTGGCCTCCCATGAACGGCATGGGGGGGCCTCCTTCCAAAGGAAGCGTGCTCAGAAGCCCAACGACCCGTTGTTTGGGATTGGCTAACCGATAAATCAATTTGGTGAGATCGTATTCCAGAAACTCTTCCCGATCCGGTTGAAAAAATGGAATGAGTTCACGTTCATCCGTGGCATTGGCCCCCACCAGGCCAAAGTAAAAGTGCCTGTTTCCATTATCCAACGGCACGCCTTGGAGTCCATATCCCACGGCTCGGTCCTCTTCTTCCGAAAAAGGTTCGGGGTCGATGAAGTGCAGGTGCAGGTTGCCCCCGGCAGCCTGCTCATATTCTTGTAACAACTCCGCCACGCGGTTGGCGTAACTCTTGATCCCGGGCAATCCAGTCGCCAACTTCTTCGACAGGTACAACCGCAACGTCACCGGTTCGTCAATGCTCTCCAGAATATTTCTCGTGCCGTCGGACAACGTGTAAATCTGATGTTCCGTCAGATCAAACCTGGCCGACCGAAAAGCCACGGTACTGACCACGTTCACGGCGAAAAAAAGCACGACGGCAATCGCCAATCCGCTTCCGGTGAGAAGTCTGGCATTCATGAGCGTTCTCGATGACTGGATTCCCGATGACTAACGTCGGGAATGACAGGGGCTCTCCCGTCGGGAATGACAGGGGGTCTCCTGTCGGGGATGACAAGGTCTTTCCTGTCGGGAATGACAGGGGGCTCTATTCTGCTTTTTTCCATTCAAGAATCAGGGCGGTGGCAAACAACCAGAACACGATCAGGGACAGAAAATATACCACGTCGCGGAGATCAATCACCCCGCGACTCACGTCATTAAAATGCGTCAGGAAGCTGAAGGAACTGATGAGCTCCAGAAAAAATTGAGGCGCCCATCCGCTGAAGAAATCCAACACGAGCGGAAAGCCGCTCAACACAAACCCCAAGCCCACGACGACGCTGACGACAAACGCAATCACCTGGTTTTTGGTCATGGCCGACACGCATGAGCCAATCGCCATGAATCCGCCGGCCATCAGCAGACTGCCGACGTAGCCCGCGAGAATCACGCCGTTATCGGGGTCACCCAACACGTTGACGGTGACCCACAGGGGAAAGGTCAAGGCAAGGGCAATGCCCGTAAAACACCACGCCGCTAAAAACTTCCCGACCACCGCCTCCCACAAGGTCACGGGCAGCGTGAACAACAATTCGATGGTCCCGCCTCGCCGCTCTTCCGCCCAGAGCCGCATGGCCAAGGCTGGAATCAAGACCAGATAGAGCCAAGGATGAAAATCGAAAAAAGGCAGGAGGTCGGCCTGCCCTCGGGCGAAAAAGTCTCCCAGGTAAAAGGTAAAGGCCCCGGCGAGCATCAAGAAAATGACGATGAACACCGCGGCAATCGGCGTGGCAAAATACCCGATCAACTCCCGTTTGAAGATAACGCCGATTCTGCTCATGGAGTACCTTTGTTCCGATGCGTTCCTTGGTTGTCCTAGGTCAGGGCCTGGGCGGGCATCGTCAACGACCGGAACACTTCATCCAAGTGCCCGCGATCAACGGATAACTCAATCACGTCCCAAGGGTGATCGTGGACGCCCTGACTCACGGCACCGATGATCGTCTGCCCCCGTTCCGGAATGACTCGAAACCCCCGCGTGCCAGATGGCCCTTCCAGGACGTCAACGGCCTTCACGCCCGGCAGACGTTGAAGAATGGCTTGAACGCCCTCGGCCTCACCTTTCAGGCGTAAGAGGACCGAGTTGGAATAGCGAGATTGGGCTTCAAGCTCTGCCGGGGTGCCGTCCGTAATGACCTTGCCTTTGGCAATAATCATGGCCCGCGTACACACGGCCTGCACTTCCTCTAAGACATGCGTGGAGAGAATAATGGCCTTCTGTTTCGCCATTTCTCGAATGAGGGACCGAACTTCATGCTTTTGATTGGGGTCCAGACCGTCGGTGGGCTCGTCTAAAATCAGCACGGACGGATCGTGAAGAATGGCTTGGGCCAATCCCACTCGTCGCTTAAAGCCTTTCGATAGGGTTTCAACGGGCTGGTGAAGCACGCCGTCAAGATTCACCTTCTTGACCGTCTCCCTCACGCGCCCGCGAAGGTCGTCACCCCGAAACCCTCGCATCGCGCCAATGAACGACAGAAAACTCAGCGGCGTCATGTCCCCATAGGCAGGGGCCCCTTCAGGGAGATATCCCAGATTCCTTTTTGCGTCAAGGGGTTGCTGCTGAATATCGAATCCATTGACTGTGACGGTTCCCTTTGTCGGGGTCAGGAACCCCGTGATCATCTTCATCGTCGTCGATTTCCCGGCGCCGTTCGGGCCTAAAAATCCCAGAACGTCCCCCCGGCTCACGGTAAACGAGACGCGATCTACCGCCACAATCGGCCCGAAGGTTTTCCGAAGTTGCCGTATGTCAACCATTGAGTTCACGGCTCTCCCTCTTCCATCATTTCAATCGTGCGGTTCTGAGAAAAGAACGATTGGACAAGTTCCGCTCAATAGAAGGCGCTTCCCTGTTCCTTCTCATAAAAAAAATGTCGGCAAGAGTCAAGGGTTGCTCGCAAAATTTTTGTCTTTTCAGAAATCAGCACGCTTCCGTCCGGCACGTCGGATCAAATCTCGGAGGGATGGTCCGCGCTTGTGACGACGATGGTGCCTCGCATGATGGGATGGACCGTACAGTGGTAGGGATACTGTCCAGGAGGTAATCCTGGGATCTCATACACTCCGGCAGGCGGTATCGATCCGGAATCAAAAAGACAGGGACCCTCTTCCTGACAACCGTCGTGCGTCACCGTGTGGTGGGTTGCCGTGGGATTTTCCCATAGAATCGGGTGTCGCGCCATCACCGTGGCCGCGGCCGGAACATAATACGGAGACCATGATTCCATCTGAATCTTCACGGGCGTCAACGCGGCGAAACTCCATGAGGTGAACAGGAGCAACAATCCCATCAACGTGCAGAATTTTGGTCTCTTCATGGCATCACCGTTTTGATGGGGACCCGTGTCAAGAGCCGAGGGGTTTCACAAGCCCCCTTTTCCCCTACTGACACTATACACCCTTTCTTCAAGAGGAAACCAAATCTCCACCGGGGCTCGATTCGAAAGAAGAAAAACGTGAGGGAAGGCGACAAAGCACAAAGACGTCTGAGATCAGGGGAAAGCTGCAATCAGCGTGCGTCCTGGTGTCCTTTTTCGACTGTCTTCGCCTTAAGTTCACGTAACGAATAAAAGGTCCCGCGCCAATAGATGCCGCCCTGCAGCAGTGTCAAGGCCATCGCGCGGCACTGGACGTAGGCCAACAAATTGAAGGTCACCGGCAACAACAGCCCATGCCACGGCTTCACCCCAAACGGAATTCCGGCAACGCCAAAACTGGTGACCATCATGACAACGGCCCCAGCCAACAAGGCTTGGGAAAGTCCCGTGGTGAACCAGACCCCCACCCACGGCCAAATGTTCACCAGCAGTGAGCCGATGGTCACGAGGACGACCCAAGACACGCGATACTCCACGCCGGAGAACATGTTTTTCGTAAGGCCGTTGATAAATTCCGGAAGCGATCGATACCACTCCACCGCCAACGTGCCACGTCCGTTCACCACGTCCTGTTGATAGCCACGACTCTTCACCAGTTTTCCGAACTTGACATCGTCATCCGGCCTGAGCGCGATGGACGTGTGCCCCCCGATTTCCTGATACACGGACCTTCGGATGAAGTTGAAGGCGCCAATGCCCACGTAGCTGCGACTTCTGGGATTGCGTGCGTTCCACGGGGCAAAGACAATGCACATCACGATCGTGAAGGTCGCACAGAGCGCGTTCAGGAGAATCCCGGGCACGGTGACTTCGGGAATCGCCGTCAGATGATCGACCTGGTGCGTCTGCATATAATTCACGGCCCTCCTGAGCACCGAGGGATGAAACACCACGTCCGCATCAGTGAACAGAACGTAGTCCCCCCGCGCCTGCCGTGCTCCCGTATGCAGTGCATAAGTCTTTCCGACCCATCCGGCCGGCAACGTTTCCACGGTCAACACGGTGAGGCGCGTCTCTCGCTTCGCCCATGTTTCAAGAATCGCCCCCGTCCCATCCGTAGACCGATCGTTCACCGCCACAATCTCCAGTCCGGGATAATCCAGACTCAAGACCGATTGGAGCGCCTGTTCCAGATTTCGTTCTTCATTGCGAGCGGGGATCACAATGGAGACCCTCGGCAGCTCTTGACGGGCTTCCACCGGCACGGTTGCCAACACCGTCAACGCATGACGCTTGAGCATGAGCCATAAGCCCACGGGTCCCCAAAAGCCCGCCGCCAAAATCGCAAGACTTAATTGGATGAAGTGAGTGTCCACGCCCACTCTTGTCGCAATGATGATCCCGTGTTCTGTTTTTCCACAGGATCCCTGACCACAGGGACGTCACCATGGCATGAGGCCCTTGCACCAAGCAAGCCCTCGTTGAAGTCCGCGACCTTTGGCACTTGGAGCGCAAGGGAAGGCCGTCATTCCGTCAGCCAATGACGAACCATTCCCAGGAATGACGATTTTGCAGAGCCCTCCTGACGGCAGAAAAGAAAACTCGCCTTCACAGACTCGGCGTCGGGGAGAGTGAAAGGGAAGGGGCGGAAATGACACTCAAACAAGCATTTAATCGCCATTGAACGCCGCGAGCGACCGGTGCTTCAATGAGGCCGAGGCAAGCTTGCCTCGGAATGTTAGCCAAGTTCCGGATGCAAGGCGTGCGGAAAGACTAGCTTCAATGAGGCCGAGGCAGGCTTGCCTCGGAATGCTCGAACTTCGGCGTGATGCCCATTTACGTGCAAGGGGCTTCAATGAGGCCGAGGCAAGCTTGCCTCGGAATGCCGAGCCATGGGACATAGCCAGACGCATAACGCGCTGCTTCAATGAGGCCGAGGCAAGCTTGCCTCGGAATGCACAAAACGATCAAGGCTTCCTGCCCCCTTATCGTGCTTCAATGAGGCCGAGGCAAGCTTGCCTCGGAATGGAAAGAGGACACGAAAGAGAAAACGAAAGAGAAAACGGCTTCAATGAGGCCGAGGCAAGCTTGCCTCGGAATGACGTCTTCAATTTGACTCAGTCCAGCCACCACTTGCCGGCTTCAATGAGGCCGAGGCAAGCTTGCCTCGGAATGGCGCTGAACGCCGAGTCCAACTAAATCTCCAGACATTGCTTCAATGAGGCCGAGGCAAGCTTGCCTCGGAATGCCTTGAAAGAAGTGGACTCGTCAACGATCAGTAGACCAGCTTCAATGAGGCCGAGGCAAGCTTGCCTCGGAATGGACTCCATTTTGGCCACGACACGCCACGTTAAGTAGTCGCTTCAATGAGGCCGAGGCAAGCTTGCCTCGGAATGCTGGAGGTAATGTTCAGACGTTGCGCCGCATGCGCCTGCTTCAATGAGGCCGAGGCAAGCTTGCCTCGGAATGTTTTTAAGTAATGGCTGGCCGTGGGGTCACAATGCATGCTTCAATGAGGCCGAGGCAAGCTTGCCTCGGAATGTCGTGTGGGAGTCCGACGGGAATAAGCAAGCGGTCCCGGCTTCAATGAGGCCGAGGCAAGCTTGCCTCGGAATGTCGCCTTCCGTTCGATCATGCCAACATCCAAACGACAAGCTTCAATGAGGCCGAGGCAAGCTTGCCTCGGAATGCGTGACGTCACCTGACGCGGACGGGGACTTGACAACGCGCTTCAATGAGGCCGAGGCAAGCTTGCCTCGGAATGTGGGAGAAGACGCCACCCGACATCCTGGCGGCACACCCGCTTCAATGAGGCCGAGGCAAGCTTGCCTCGGAATGCTTGCGGCGCGTGCATGGCCTTGTTCCGCTAGGCACGGAGCTTCAATGAGGCCGAGGCAAGCTTGCCTCGGAATGCTACGAGTTTTCCAGCATTGTCGGCGCCTTCTGTTGGGCTTCAATGAGGCCGAGGCAAGCTTGCCTCGGAATGAGTTGCCTTCTATCTCCTTGTGTGATTTGGCTTCTTTCGAAGTGTTGCGAGCACTGAACTTTGTTGTCTCCAAGGAGACTGAAAATGCTCTTGGAAGACCCACATAAAGTTCGGCATCTCCTTATTTTATAAGACAAAAACACGATGCGAGCACTGCCCATCATTTCGTGTGTACCCAAGCACTCGCAAACAATTCGGCACATCAGGGCCTAGACAATTATAGCGCGTCGGGTTGGTATCTCATAGCCCTTGCCTAAGCTCTCGACGTGAAGATCAACGCGGTCGGCGGGACCCAGGTCAATGACCAGGACGTGATCTTCCGCAAGCCGGATCAGTTTTTCCAAACGTCCGATCATTTCGGCACGCCGTCTAGCCGTCAACCGACACTGAAAGACCGACAATTGCAGCCAGTGGCCGTAGCCTTTCATTGTCTTAAAGACCCGTCGCCACCGTTTCGGCTCGGCGATGTCGTAGGTGACAACGTAGAGGCGCTCGTTGGCCATACCGGCTACCGGGGGAGATAATGCGGATAGGTCGGAATCTCTCCCTGCACGTGTCGGGCAAGCAGTCGCGCCTGCACGTCAATCAACCGGCGCATGGAGACGCGATACCCAAACAGTGGATGAGTCGTCTCTTGTTCCATACGGCGCTCAAACGCAGCGATGAGTGCCTTCCGGCCACCGGGCTTCAGCGCGCACGCCGGCCCGTTGAAGACGAAATCGCCCGGCTTCACTTCGCCGTTGTTGACGGCCTGGATCACGCAGGAATCGGCCACGATAGGACGGAACGGTTCCATCAAATCAAGGGCCAATGCCGGGCGGCCATGGCGAGGGCGGTGGTACAAGCCCATGTAAGGGTCCAGCCCCGTCGCCGAGATCGTCGTGGCAAAGGCCCGCGTCAGCAGGGCATACGCCAACGACAGCATCGCGTTCACAGGGTCCGTGGGTGGACGCCGATTGCGCGTCGAGAAGGAAAACGCGGCGAGGTCTTCGTCTGCGTCTACAGTCAACATGTTCTCGAAACACGAAAAATAGATCGCGGCCGCTTCGCCCTCGACACCCAATAACTGCTGAGCGTGACTGGCATGAGGCGCATGCTGGGCCACGCGCTTCAGCTTGGTCAGCGTCTCTTCTCTGGCGTCCACGTTCCGTTCGGCGCGCCAATTGCGGCGGAGCAAGGTGCGAGCGTTTCGTATTTTTGCTTCAACGAGATCACGCGAGAACGCGAGGCAACGACGTTCATCAAACGCCAGCCGGTATTGTGCCTCACGCACCGCCACGTTGCCGTTGCCGGTCCCGACCGTATGGCCAAGGAACCAGCCTCCGGTGGAGAACCAGGAAACCGGAATCTCGGCGCGCATCAGGGCGTGCAGCGCCGGCGTCGTCACCGAGACCGGGCCAAACAGCGCAACCTGGGACACGTCGATCAGCGGCAGTTCCATTTTTTCTTCTTCAATCTCAACAACCAACCGCTCTTCACTCTTGCGCAATCGTGCGCCCGGTGTCTGGACGTAGAGAGGAAGCGCCGGGTCGTCGGACGGGTTAAGCGACCGAGGCGGATATCCCTTTCGGAATAAGTTGGTCTCATCCGGCAGACAAATACCCGCCAGCGAGCAGCGCGGGCACTTGGGACTGTTTTCCAGTGGCGGAGGGCGACGACCAGAGTCCGCGGCCATGCGAAGGCTGGAGATCGCCTCCAACGTTTGGGCACGGAGTTCATCGTCCAGGACGACCGGCACCTTCTCACGCGAGCCGGCGTACCAGAGGGCACCTTGATCGACTGTATATCCATTGTCCTCCAAGATCATGGCCTGGGCGCAGACCTGAACCCGCTCCGGTTCGTAAGCACCAGCGGCGACGTGGGGCCGCTTGCTCTTCTTGAAGTCCACGGGCGTGGCCGTTCCGCCGTCCGCCTCCACCACGTCCATCTTGGCGATAATACCCAGCCGATCAGAGGAAAGGGTGACGGCCCTGGCTCGGGACATCTCTTCGCTGAGATCTTCCGGGGCAGGCAAGTGTCCCCCACCCTCGTCGACTCGGGCGTGGGTTCGCGCACCTTCTGCCGTATCGCCGCTCTCGGCCCATTCACCCTCGACCCATTCCAGATAGGCCAACCGCGGACAATAGACCCACTCATTGACCATGCGCGCCGGGATGAGCGGCGTGTCGTCTGATGCCGGCGGTGGGGGCAAGGCAAGAGAGAGTTGATCGTTTCGATTCATAGTTCGAGTTCCCGAAGCACGAAGTCTGCTTGGCACTCAATCCTGAAACGGATTTCGGCAAGCGTAACGCTACTGAGAAAGAAACTATCCGCCGCTTGTGCATCCGACCATGCCTTCACACGGCGGTCGGGTCTGGCCTTCCGCAACTCGGATACGATATTGGTGTCAAGCAACCATCCATTCACAACTCGACCGCGCGGACCGGACTCCGCACACCCTCATTGTCGAATTCCAAGCGGTGCAAGGGAGATTGTGACAAGAGATCGTGCAACCTTGTCGCTGCACCCAACGCCCGAAGGCATTCAAATTCGGACGCCGAAATGATGACGACCGCGTCCTTCCCGTGAACCGTGACACGCTGCGGCCGCCCCGAGGCTGCAAGGCGGACGACATCGCTGAACTTCGCTTTGGCCTCTCCCAATTTCCAGCCGGAAAGCATCAGCGGCCCGGTCTGTTTGGCTCGACGAGACTTTCTCATAAGATTCTCCTTCTTCATAGTTAATTTGTTCGAAATACACGAAAGGCAGAGTCTGTTCAAGCCTGTTGTACTGTTCGGCAGGAGCGTGGAGACCGGCCCAAGTCGTCCGTAGCTGAGAGCAGCAAGGACATTCCCGAGTTGTCTGTCAAGCTAAATAGCTTAACACACATGGCCACTGGCGAGAGTTGGTATCTGAATGCTGGGCTTCGCAGGAGAGTGCAACAGGAATTCAGGTTCAAGATAAGGACTGTATCCGGGCTCGGGTAAAATTGAAGTATTTTTCAACTCGGAAGCGCTCTGCTCGTGCTATTGCCGAAATACCGTATAACTTTAAGGACTCTTTTGGATTCGCTAGGTCTGGATGGGCTAGAAGAGCTAAATATACGGCGAGAGTCGTTGGCACGTTGGGGATCGGCCAACACGCGTATTTTTGCTTGTTTTTGTCTACAAGACCGAGTGTTGCAAGTCCCTGAGTGGTCGGCACGCTGACAAGCGTTCCGAATCCGATGGCGGCAAGACGGTTTGCTCCTGTCACGGTTCCGATCTTGTTCCTTGACGGATCACCAAATTGAAGCGCGTAACGCCGGTCCTCAATCGGGTCCCATCTAAAACTTGGAGTGTCGTCTATGTATTGCCACGTTTCGAACAGAGCCGAATGGATATCATCTGCCGTGCCATCACACGGTACGGATCGAAGCCTTTTGAGAAAATGCTGGTGCCCTGAACCGAATATTGCACAAAAAGCTGTAGGCGCGATTTCCTTACCATTTTTCTTCATGGCGCCGTCGGATGCAAGCGCACACACTATTTGTGATTGGATACGGTCGGTCCACGTTCTCTGAAAAAGAGTTCTGAATTCTTCCGCCGTAAATTTGATGTTATCATAACCATCAAGAACAGCATACGATTGTCCGATCTGTTTCACGCCAATGTCGATCTCAAATGCGAGTTGGTCGCTTGTTATTTCACGATCAATTACCAAGTCTGCCGAAGGCGGCGAGCCTCGCCATTTAACCCGCGGACGCCAATCGGGTTTGGCGGTTTCAAGGGCTCGTAACAAACCAAGCAGTGCAAGAAACGCGAGAAGATTGTCCGGTTCAAGACCACTCAACTCATGTTCGGTTGTCCCTGCCACGTTGATTCCTTCATCAATCTTGAAAGTTTCCCGACATCTGCTCATCAGCCGAGGCTGAGTGATCGGCGAGACGAAGAATTGCCTCAAGCCGAGCCAATTCCCATGGACCATAACGCAGCAAAAGGCGTGCCGCACGCTCAAACCATCCCTGATCCACCCGGATCGGCGCGTCGCCAACCTTCGCCACCAATTTTTGTTCGTCTATCTCCATGCTAACAGTCATTTCCTTTGTTGTACCGTCCATACAATCCTCACACGGTGGGAAAAATGGGCGTCCGTGTCCATGATGCGTACCTACGAGCCAGAGAACTAAGTCACTCTCTTCTTCATTCAGTTGCTTTACAGAACGGTGTTCCTGGGCGAGTGCTACCGACAATGCCTCGTGACGGAAATTCTTCGGGATAGCCCGGTTGTTCGGTCTATCTTTCTGAGTGCTTTTTGCGAGCAAAGGATAGGGAAAGGTGTCACTAAGACCCAAACGTGTCAGTGTGCTGGCCCCATAGAGGTCAGCCTGAAAGCGATGGTCGGCTTTACCCAGGTCATGCATTCTTCCGGCGAGGGCAAGTAGTTTCGTCATCTTTTCGTCAAGGCCAGCTCGTTGGGCGAAGTCACGCGATTTAGCTTCGACGTGACCAAGATGCTCAAGGAGTTCAATGCTACGCATACCGGTTGCCCAGGAGTCATCTCGTTCGGTGACAGCATCATTACCAGATTCGTTATAAAACTCGGATTTGCATAATTCTGACCATCCACCACTTTTCAGATTGTTTTTTGCGTAGAGTACGAACCCCTGTACATGATCGATATCCTTATAGAATTTGATTTCTATGCCCCGTCCCTTCATCGCCTCCAGCAGTTGCCGCCATGTTTCCGGCAGAGCATCAATATCTGCAAGACCTGCACGTATGGTCTCAGCAGCATTAAGGTCCTCCTCGTCTTCTTGTACCAATCGTTGAATGCCGTGCCATATCTCGTCGGAACTACCCGCGCTATAGCCGTTGGCTTCCAGGTCCAAGGCATTGGTCAGGGTCTCGCGGGTTACACGCAATACTCCTTTCAACCGTTGGTAGTAGTGAGCCTGGGTGCCGAGGTCAACCACAGGCTTGATATCCCCATCAGGGTTCCAACCCCATTGGTCGCAACCGCCATAGGAGCATGGCACAACAATGGTATCGCCCGGCTTCAACTTGTGGGCAAACACCTTCTGCCAGCGTGAATCGTCACGTCTAAGACAAGGCTGCCCTTGAGTGTCTTCTCTTTCCGAATGTTCGGTTTCCGGCACGTCTGCAACACCTTCGGCAATTTTGACAGCGCGTAACCATGCACGCACTGCCCATATAGGAACGGATATCGCTTCTAGGGACGACGGCGGACAACATCCTAGCGACAGGTTTGATGCGTCTTCATCGTTCGGATCAATATCAGCTCGCCATACGATCTGAACGTCCGCCCGCTTTTTCGGCCCGTGGAGAAAAAGGCTTGGTTCAGGAGTCGCACGCGGCGGCGGTGACGTGGTCGCCCACAATTCGGCATATGGAGGGAACAACAGCGGAGCATGACAGCGGGGTGCAATCAGTTTCTCAATGGTGTGGTTCTTGGTTGCTTCTTCGATTTTGAGTGCAAAAACATCAATGCCGAAATCGATCTCCGAACCAGGTTTTCCGAGCCATTTTCCTGTCTCGTATGCCGAGTTATCGTAAAGTCGAAGGATCGGCGTCCAGTCGTTGGATTCGCCATCTTTGGGCTTTTTACTGGAAGGATACAAAATGACCGCACGGCTTTCGCCTCGTTCACCCAATCTATCCAATCGCCCGAAACGTTGGCGCAGGGAATCAAGAGGCGCAACTTCGGTCACGAGCGCGTCGACGTCAAAGTCAGCACCTGCCTCTATAGTTTGGGTGGCAACCAAGATGATCGGCCGTTCTGGAAGATTGCGATTTGGCGCAGCAAGAAGCGAGGCAATATCCTTATCCTCCATGATCTGGTTGCGGTCAAGTGGTCGGATACGGCCGGTAAGCAACACAACTTTTGCTCTCTCCCCCACTTCTTCCTTGAGTTTCTCGAAGACTTTACGAGCCCGACCGACATGATTAACGACTACGGCTAAACGACGAACAGTAAGATGGATGACATTCGGTTGTTTTCTTTTTCTCCCCTCTGCCTTGGTCTCCGACGATTCAGCAATCAAATCAGTAAGTCGCATGGCCGCTTTGGAAAACTCTTCGACTGCTTTGCCATCACTCCAAGTTTCAATCTTTGCTAACTTGTGCGACACAAGTCGGCGACTGAGACTCGGGTGCGTTCGATCCTCATCAGACAGGACGAATGGTTCTTGAGTGATCTCCGACGGGGTTGCCGATAGCCTGACTACCGTGAACGGAGCTAACCGTGGCATTTCCGCAATGGCACCTTCTCCTTGCTTCGGGTGTCCCATGACTATGGCGTCAAGTGTCTCGTCAAGCGGTGTCGAGAGATGTACCTCGTCAAGCAACCACAACGCATCAGACCCGACCAGACCAGCATGTACTGACCACATCCGCTGCGAAACACCATAGCCCCGGAACAGAAGTCGCGAACCTACTTGGTCAACCGTCGAGACTGCGACAAGAGGCTGTGCGGGAGAACGTGCCCAATCCCGTTCTTGCGGCATGCCGCCTCGGAGTCGGGTTACCTGAAGAATTTGAGCGTCATCCCCGGCGAAAACCTGTAAGCGGTTTGCGACGCTCTTTAGAATTTCACGATCAGCACTTTTGATAGCATCAGCGATTTTCCGTGCTCGTTGAAAAGCCGCATCAACGACAATACGGCGGTCGATGACGAATAAAATTCGTAGTGGAGCTTTACGCTTCGGTCCCTGCTCAGCCTCACATGCAAGATGAAAGACTGCAATGTCGATTGTAGCGGTTTTGCCGGCACCGGTCGGTAGGTCAAGAAGCGACGGCCATTTCCCTTCTTCTATAACCTGCTTAGCCAACCTTGATTGCCAGGGAAATGGATCCACACCGTGAACGGCGTTGAAGAATTCAGAGAAATCGTCTGCGGATAATTCCACCACGATTACACCCCTATTTCAGAGGGAGACACAAGCCGAGCCCCCGAAATCTTCCAGCCCCAAGGATCAAAGGACCCTGAACCGGACGCAGAAAGTCCAGGACAAGATGTACGAGAGGCCGACCGCGATAGGGACTGTCCTTTGGTAACATCCTGACAACTTCTTGAACAGATGGTGCCCCCCGAACTGCCGCATATTGATGGACTTCCATTTTCAAGTCCTTAACTGCCTCGAATTCCAAACCGGCGTTCCGACAGGCATTGACAACAATCGCTGAAACATCCTGATTCGGCCTGTTCTTTGGATGGCGGTCGAGAACAACCGGAAGAACCGTACCCCAACGTTTCGCTGGCTCCACATAACGTTTAAACTTCAAAGATTTCCGGACCGGTTCCGGTGACAGCCGCAGTTGCCACGAACCGTTGTGGCCGAAGTGAAGTACTCCTGTATGGTCTTCCTTATCCATAAAAAATTTCTCCAGTGTTTTCAGAACGTTACGTCTGTCCTCACTGTTTGCAGAACGCGGCCACACCAGAGTCAAGCCCATGAGGCGTCCTTGAGAGTACTCCCCCCATCCGACATCGGCGAGCGGTACCATTGAAAGATGGGCATCTGTAGTCGGACGTTTATCTCTATTGTGTCCAGAAAGTAGCGTGGGGATTGATATTCCCTCGTCATCGGCGATTTTAAGCAGCGCGTCGCGCAACCGTTTAGCGATGAGGGGGAAAGCAGACAGCGAAGGGCAAAAACCGCCAGCATCTTCGAATGTGATAAAGTTCTTATCGTCAAACAGCGTGGTGGGCAAAGCCTCATGGGATCGACGGAATTCCCTTGCAACAAGAGATGGGTTCGGTCTCACGGCCATGGTGCTTTTCATTGACCTTTCGTACTGGTTCTCCAAATGTTTGAGACGTCCTTCGTGCGGACATCGTAAGGCTGTGCCTTCTGAGCCGACCCATCTTAAACCATCCGTTATTACGACTGCGGTTGCTTCATCAACAAGCGCCACCCTGACCAAGGTGTGTGAATGACCTAAATAATTGACTTCCCTGGCGAGACGTTTAATCGCGTCCCGATGTGATTCGAGGCCATGCGAGTTACGCCAGATGTAATAGATAGATGCCTTGCCATTCCCTGTTGCCATGGTATTTGTGTCGGAGACCGGATCTACGACGACGGCCGGAAAGACGCGTGGTTGCCGGTTCTTGCGTAACTCCGGCACTACATATATCGCTTCACCTAGCTTCTTGGGCGGCTTACTGCCTGCTCTGCTTGCGGTACGTGCATCGTTTGGCGGCACAAAAACTGTAGCCACGGTGCGCGGACGTGCCGCCGGTGCGTAAACCTCAAGACTGTTTCTGTTGAGTGCTTCGAGCCATTTAAGCGCCAGTTTTTCTTCCTCGTTTGGCGGATTGTTCCTGCCCCAAGTCGCGACAAGGGACTGGAACAGTCTGTCGGGGTGAGGTGGCCATTCTGGTTCCTCGCGTCGGTAGGGCGATGCCGCTACCGACACTCCAGTCAAAAATTCGACTTCTATCGCAAGCATGACTAATCCTCAATCATTGTGGTTTATCGCTTTCGGCTTCTCCTGAAAGCGCTTTCGCCCGGGATAGAGCGACGAGATCAACAAGGCGTTTTTGAGGTTTGAGCCGGATCGGTTCTTCGTCCCACAGAAACCCTGCATTCTTTGCAGCAGATACAGAGTCTTTGAACACCTTGACAGCATCATCAGAACTGATCTCAATCTCTTTCGTTGACCCATCTTGGTGTACTATCTCAAATGGGGCTTTGCCATCACACACGAGGTCACAGCGGGAGCGCAACGCATAGCCGTTGGAGTCCTGCTGGGTCAGGGCAACAAGGGCGAGTGCCGCAAGAACAGTGAGTCCCGCGTTTTCGTCTTGCGTTTTAGGAAATCTGAGCCGTCTTAACCCAGCAAAAGAAATAACCGCCGTGTGGAGAGCGTAATCAATAGTGACGCCACCGGGCACAAGATTCGATATTATATTCGAATGGCTGATCTCGGACGGTTTTTTGCTTCCCTTTCCGCTCTCTCCTACAGTCCAGTCTATTGGTCCGCCAACAACCTTAACTTCGGCACGTATGCCCAGTGGATCAATTCTAACAGCACCTTTCTGACCTTCTTGCACTCCTACTCCAACAACTTCCGATACAATACATCGGGTGAATTTTGCGCCTAGCCCCCCACCCTCTCCTGTCGAATTCCATGCACCAAATAAAAGTGAAGTTGGGTTTAGCTTGAAGACTGACGTTGCATTCGTCGGTTTTGCAAGCTGTAGTTCTTTATAATGATTCGTCTCCGTGAACCCTTTGTCACCTAGGTTGCTGTCACGGATAATTGCGTCAAATACGCGGTGCGGTGCGTCAAGTGAGGTAATTTTCCCAAGATCGCTTAAATCATAGTTTGTTGACGACCTCTGCCCGTCGAAATCAACAAAGACATAAGGCATAGACATTGTTCCCGCCCGTATAGCCGTCAACAACGCTTCTTCGAGTCGATTGGCTTGGCTTTGAACGCTATCAAGTAGGACACATCGGACATCATCCCTATTGATTCGACGTGTTTCGAATACATGTCTTGCCGGCTCTTTCTGATTAGCCCCGCGATACGTTGGAGGGAACACTTTATCGCCTTGCCCACCGACAGGTTGGAGACGCTGTACACGGCGGATGGCAGTATCCTGTTTCACAGATCCTTTCAAGGTATTCAGATCAATCGCCATTTTTTCCCTCTTTTCTTTGAATTTGCTTTGTGTGGACGAATTGAGAAAAGTTAGGTAATTCTGCTTCGACGGATTGGCATTGTTGGTAACCGTATGGGCTGTTGGTCGGTTCATCATCCGTAATTTCGTTCAGAACATATTTTGCTTTAAGGCTAACCGTTAGGCTTGATTTGCGTTTTTTTGTCATAGGTTGACATCTTTTCTTTATTTTTGTACTATACTAAGTACATCAGCTAACTTAGTCTATCAGATGTTTTGATTATAACCATCAATAATCCTTATGTCAACCCCTTGGCTGGAAATCTCATTGAAGTGCTGAAGTACTCAGTTTTTTACGCGACCTATTTGGCGTATCTATCCGGGCCGCGAGGCCCGGCCTCATTGCTTGGTAAGCCCGAGAGTCGTTGCTCATCTTGTTTAAGACTTTCCCTTCTCATTCACCGCGGGATCAGGGATCTGACCAGCTTTTCGATGGTCAGGCCTTGGACGACGATGGAGAATACGACGACGTAGGTCATGGCCAGGATAATGTCGCGGTCTGGTCGGGGGGAAATGACAAGGCCAGGGCTACGCTGATTCCGCCACGCAAGCCGCCTCACGTTATCAGCGATGTTGCTCCATGGCTGAACAATCGCACGCAACTCAGTAGCGCAATGGGCAGCCCGACCGCCACGGTCCGTGACAGGAGAATGAGGGAAATCATCAACTCTCATAATTCTTTACCCAAGGGTATCCGGTGTCAGTCAGGGAAGCGGGGCGGCGGGAGTCTTTGCGGGGTTGCGTTTGGTAAAGGCATGGGCAAGGGTTTAGAGAACTTGAGGTTTCGGAGGTGATCACATTTTGTGATCACTGCAGGCGGTGCTATACGGATCATGATTTATCCGTCAAGCACAACAACCTCACAACTTCAAAGACTTTGCTTCCCTGCCCCGTGCAGGATTGTCCTGCGGTAGAGCTTCAGATTCTTCGCTTCGCTCAGAATGACATTTTGTCGCTCAGGGTGACATTTTGCTGCGGGCTTGTCTTGGTCTCAAACGGGATACTCATCTTGCCCTCAGGCTTGCCCTGAGGTTCCCCTGAGCCTCGAAGGGCCTCGAAGGGTCGCTTGCTCAGCAGTTTCGCCGAGGCAGGCGGCTTTGTGTTATTGCTCTGGCACCTCTAGACATGAAGGTTGATTCTTAATTGAGGTTTTCTCCTTACCGCGTAATCAAGGATTTGACCAGTTTTTCGATGGTCAGGCCTTGGACGACGATGGAGAACACGACGACGACGTAGGTCATGGCCAGGATGATGTCGCGGTCTGGGCCGGGGGGTAAGGACAGGGCCAGGGCTACGCTGATTCCGCCGCGCAAGCCGCCCCACGTCATGAGCCACGTGGCGCCGGGGGTGAAGGATCGCACGCGCTTCAGAAGCGCGATGGGCAGTCCGATCGCTACGGTCCGTGACAGGAGAATGAGGGGGATCATCACCACGCTGGCGAGGAGATAGTGCCGGGTGAACGTGAGCACCAGCACTTCCAGGCCGATCAGGACAAAGAGGACCGCGTTCAAGATTTCATCGACCAATTCCCAAAACGTATCCAGATGCTCGCGTGTTTTGTCCGACATCCCCAACACCCGACCGTGATTCCCCACCAGCAATCCGGCCACGACAACGGCCAGGGGGCCCGACAGGTGGAGCGCACTGGCCAGCGCATAGCCGCCGGTCACCGCGGCGAGGGTAAGCAGCACTTCGACGTGATAGTTGTCAATGCTTTTGAGTAGCCGATAGGTCAGATAGCCCAATCCGAATCCAAAGACGAGGCCGCCCACGGCTTCTTGTGCGAACAGGCCGACGACGTGCGTCACGGTGGGTTCGTGTGTGCCGGCCGCCAATTCGGCGAGGACGAGAAAAACCACGACGCCGACGCCATCGTTAAAGAGCGATTCTCCGGTAATCTTCACGGCTAAACTTTTCGGAGCGTTGGCATTTTTCAAGATGCTCAGCACGGCAATGGGATCGGTGGGGGAAATCAACGCGCCAAAGACGAGGCAGGGAAGATAGGCAAGCGGAATGCCGATCACGGTCAATACGCCATACGTGAACGTGCCGACCAGCACGGTCGAGAGCAAGATTCCGACGGTGGCCAGCGAGCCGATGATCCATTTCTGATTGAAGAGATCGTTGAGATTGACGTGCAAGGCTCCGGCAAAAAGCAAAAAACTCAACATGCCGTGAAGCAGCGTCTTGTTAAAGTCGATGGACTGAAGCCAGCCCGCGGCATGGTCTTCCAAGTGGAATCCTAAGAGATCAATCGCTTGCAGCAACAGGGACACCACTAAGGCCATCACCATCACGCCGATGGTGACGGGTAATCCGACGAACCGATAGTTGAGATACGAGAATCCCGCGGTCAGGCTGATCACAATGGCGAGGATGTCAAATAAATCCATGGGCGAGGGTTTGCCGGTTAACGTGATGCTTGCCCTGAGCCTCGAAGGGCCTCGAAGGGAGTGGATAACGGCCCGTCAAGCCGGCCCGTCAGGGGCCGTGAAAGATTTCATCGAAAAACAGTTGCATGTGCGTCCACGACCGCTCATCGGCCCGCTGATTGTACTGCACGCCGTCTATCCCATACCCGGCGGCACCGGGATTGGTGAAGCTGTGCCGCGCGCCGGCATACAGGACCATGTGCCAGTCGAGGTTCGCTCGATCCAGGACACGGCGAAATTTGCGAACGTGCTCCTCGTTGAGAAACGGATCGGCATTGCCGTGCGCAATCAGGATTTTCGCGTTGGTGCGTTGGGCTTGCGCGTCCGTCGGCAACGGCAACGCACCGTGAAAGCTGACCACCCCCTTCACGTCCGCCCCACTGTAGGCAAGTTGAAGAACCGTGGACCCGCCGAAACAATAGCCAATCGCCGCCAGCCGTTGCGGATCGACCACGTCCTGGCTCCGAAGGACGGCCAATCCTTTGAGTGCCCGGGCTTGCCACTGACTTGCGTCGGCTTGGACCTGCTTGGCCCAGGTGCTGGCCTGGTCCGGATGCGTGGTGACTTGGCCGTTTCCGTACATGTCCGCGGCAAAGGCGACGTATCCGAGTTCCGCGAGTTGTCGGGCTCGGTCACGGGCATAGTCATTCAATCCCCACCATTCGTGGACCACCAAGACGCCGGGTCGTTTTTCTGCCCGTGCATCATCCCAAGCCAACGTGCCTTCAAGTGGCACGTCTCCATGTTGATAGGCAATCGTCCTGGTTTGAACTTCGGCAAAACACGGGGAAGGGAAAAGGAGAAACAGGATGAACCATCCGAGAGACTGTCGCATTGTGGATCCTTTCATCATGGGAGTGTCCTGGTCAGAACGAGCGCCAATGAACGTTGATGCGCCGGCACGCATGCCCTGAGGCTTGTCCTAAGGTTCCCCTGAGCCTCGAAGGGCCTTCAAAGGGTCTGAAGGGCGTTATACCGAAAAATCGTCTGTCTCACAATGGAGGGATTGCCGTGATGGGTACGGATGAAGAGGATAGCAGGATGACGAGTCATCAAGGGAAAGAATCTTTGACTGAAAATGCAGATTCTTCGCTTCGCCCTTCGAGGCTCAGGGGAACCTCAGGGCAAGCTCAGAATGACAAGGGTGGCTAGGATGACAGGGGTGGACGGGATGACAAGGGCGGACGGGGATGATACCTCAGTGAAAAAATACGTGCATGGCGATTAAGGAAACGCCCAGACCAAGGGCACTGTATCCGATGTTCGGGCTAGCGGTTTGAACAAGGTCGCGCACGGTGATGCGCCATCCGTTTTGTATCACCGTGGGAATCGCCACCACCCCAAAGGTCAGCACAATGGTCAACAAGGCGCGGTTAAAATACGCCAAATCAGGAACGAGCCATTTCAGCCCCAGGGAGAGTGCAACACTCAAGAAGAGCGCATACCACACGAGCTTGGGGGAGGGCTTGACCAACAACACCGCCGCACTCATCAACACCACAAAGCCATTCTTAATATAGTACGACACGTCGTTAAACCAATGAGTCAGGGCAAAGCCCGGGTCCTGATATTTGACGTACAGTTGCAGGAAGCCGAACAGGATTCCGGTTATCAGGCACACCACGATGGTCCATTGGCCGACTCTGACGACTTGTGGATCGCCGGCCGTCGGATTGAGATATCGTTTGTAGACGTCAATGGACCATAACGTCGATAAGGAGTGAAACATGGAATCCACCGAACTCATCAACGAGGCAAACAGCCCTACAAGGATGAGTCCCCTCAAACCCGGGGGGAGCAGCCTGTCAATCAGGACGATATAACTCTGGTCAGGGTCTTGAAGCGGACGGTCGAGTAGCAGGCCGGCAAGGGCGACGCCCGGGACAATGATGATCGCGGCCATGAGGTATTTGAGTACGCCTCCTACCAACAGCCCGATCTGGGCTTCTCGTAAATTTTTTGCGGCCAAGGCTCGCTGGAGGATGACCTGATTGCACCCCCAGTAGTTGAGGTTGAGCAGCAACATGCCGAAGATGGCCGTCCACGGTAACGTCGGATGATCCGCCGGAAGGTGGAGGTGCATTAAGTGAGGCGTCTTCTCGTACAGTTGCCCCCAGCCTCCCACTTCCGTCACGGAAAGATACAAGAGCATGACCCCACCCAGCATCAACAGAAGACATTGCACAACGTCCGTCCGCACGACGGCCGTGAGCCCACCCAAGAGCGTGTAGGTCGCTGAAAACGCCCCCAACAGGACGATGAGTACGGCGATTCTGACCACCGCACGGTCGCTGATGAAGTGCAGGTGTTCGCCAAACACGGCGTTGACGGCATAGGCCCCCCAAAACAGGGCAGCGCCGACGTACACCGTGGCAAACAGGACAATGCTCAACAGGGAGTAGGTCAGGGCCACGCGGGGGCCGAATTTTTCTTCAAAAAACTGCGAGATAGTCATGACCCTGTGTTTGAGATAGCAGGGGACGAAGACAAACGCGGCCACGAGAATGCCGAAAATCGCATTGATCTCGAAATTGGCCTGGGCCAGACCGTACAGGTACGCCGAGCCCATCATCCCCAGGAAATGGCCGGCGTGAACGTTCGTGCCGATCGTGGACATGGCGATGGTGGGCCACCGCAAACGATGCGAACTTAAGAAATACTCGTTCACGGAGACGCCTTTGGCCTTGCGCCGTGCCTGAAGGCCGATGAGCAGAATGATGCCGAAATAGCTGATGAGAATGACGGCGTCGATCACGGCTCTGATCCCTTTTTTAACGACTGCATGAAGATGCCGGAGTGTAGACGTCCGTGGCTGTTCCTCTCAAAGAGGAAATGATGATAGCATTTGCACGGTCGGGGAACGTGTGGTGTCCTGGTTGTCAGTCGTGGCCGTAGGAAGTCTTTTGAAACAAAAGCGGGGATTCGGGAACCCGGTAGGGAGGAAAGTATTGATGATACCTGGAGCCGTTCTGCTATCGGAGCGTGAGATCGCGCACGCGGTTCAGAAGATCGCCACGGAGATCGCCGGGGACTACGATCTTTCCGATCTCCTCCTCGTCGGCGTCATGGACGGCGCCGTCTGCTTCCTCGCCGACTTGCTCCGCGCGCTGCCTGGATCAATTGATGTCACCACGGTACGCGCTTCAAGCTACGACGGGACCGAAGCGGCGGCACTGACCATCGCGTGGCTGCCTCCTCGCAAACGTGTTGAGGGGAGGCCGATGTTGATCGTGGAAGACGTTGTGGACACCGGCGCGACGGTCTCTGCGCTCATCAAGGCACTGACCAAGCTCGGCGCGGCATCCGTGAAAATCTGCGCGTTGCTCAATAAACCCTCACGACGAGTCGAAGACGTGACCGTCACCTATACCGGATTCGAGATCCCTGATACGTTCGTCGTCGGGTACGGTCTCGACTACAACGGCGCATATCGCAACCTCCGCGACATTTGCGAACTGATTGATGCCGTTGACGAACCCACATAATTTTCAACTTGGCAGTGGCAACAGGAATGGATAGAGATTTACTGGATTTGGAGGACTATCACTGATGAAGAACAACCCCATCAAGATCGGCATGAAACCGTCCCATCCGGGCACATTTATCAGAACGGAAATTTCGAGGAACTGGGCTTAAGCGTCACGGAAGCCGCGGACGTGTTAGGCGTGCGGCGAGCAACCCTTTCCGATTTGTTGAATGAAAAAGCCGCACTCTCCCCCGAAATGGCTTTACGGCTTGAAAAGGCATTCAACCTCAATATGGACATGCTCTTACGGATGCAGGCCTGGCACGATGCCAGCGAAATGCGCCGGCAAGCCCGAAAGATCACAGTGGCGCCGTATGTGCCTGGAGAGCCAGCCGTCAAGAGATGGGACCAGATCGGGTCTAGGTGCCCAAACCGGAATCAGGTCGATAAGGCTTTTTGCATTTGAAACGGAATCTTCGGAAAGCGGTGAGGCATCATATCCATCCCAACCATGCTCGGAACATTCGCGATACATTTCAAAAGCCTCGTCTGCGAGCATAGGGTTCCCACCGCCTGACGTGACTCGGTTGACTGACATGACGAATTACTTTTTCACGGTCTCCCGCTACCGGTTTGAATCTTTACCAACACCTTTTTCTAATGCGTGAAAGAGGTAAACTGTATCTCATTGAAAAGACCGTATCAAATACCCTTACAGACGATCACGATCGTCCAGAGGTTTCAGCTTATCAGTCGCATTAGGGTAACCGGTCGAGATTGGAGCGAAAGGGTCATTCTCTTGGGTTCATCAATGAATGGTGCTATCCTGCTGATGGTGGCCGTATCCATGACAGTTAATTCTCAATAAATGAGGGTCTATTATGAAATTAAAGGTCGTCGTCCATGAAGCAGAGGAAGGTGGTTATTGGGCAGAAGTCCCATCGATTCCGGGATGCGCTACGCAGGGTGAGTCTTTTGACGAATTGCTGTCTAACATTTACGAAGCCGTCGAAGGCTGCTTGTCCGTTGACGTTCAACACATCACGACCTCAGAAAAAGATAAAGTAATGGAGATTGCAATTTGAAGGCAGTCAGCGGAAAGCGATTTTGCCGCGTTTTGGAAACCAACGGGTGGGAATTGAAGCGCATCAACGGAAGTCACCACATTTACGCGAAAACTGGAAACACTGTCCGCATCTCTGTTCCTGTTCATGGCAACGTTCCATTGAAAACGGGGTTGCTGAGACACATGATGAAAATAGCGGAAATTGAAGAAGTGGCGTTATAAAAAACTGCGCACCCACTTCATGGTGGTTACAACGCAATCTTCATTTGTTATTCACCGGAAGAAAAAGCAGGGTAACCCAGATGGCGGCGAAACCGAAACTCCTTGCGTAGCGAGGAGTCGACATTGATGAATGGGACGAATCAATCCCGATTCCTATGCCACATTGGAGGGGACTCCTCAGACCTCGGACGAAGAGGTCAAGCACTCATAGAGAGGCATTACGATCAGCCTATCAGCGCGTGGCAAACACACTTCGGCGGTTGAAGTGACAAACGTCTCAGCCCACGGTTTGTGGCTTTTGGCACACGACAAAGAACTCTACCTGTCTTATGAAGATTTTCCGTGGTTTCAAGATCAAGCGGTAAAGTCGATAGTCAACGTTGAAGAACCCTCGCCGGAGCATTTCTATTGGCCCGACCTTGACGTTGACTTATCGCAAGAAATCATTGAGCACCCAGCGCGATTTCCATTGAAGGCCGGGTTACTTTCCAAGGCCAGCCAGCCGACGCAGTGACCGACGACTGATTGAGGCTTAGGCGTTCATCTGTTCTGAACGTCAATGATGGCTTCTCGCACAGGGGGGCGGGAATAGGAAGGTGCTTTTGAACTTTAATGACGTTCTTTCTTCCAATAGCTCCCAAAATATTTCAGGGGGGACCAATCTGGTTGTATCGGAGGGAGTCGAGGCATCAGGGGTGCATATTCTTGGGACCCATACACAATTTTCCCATCAACGACCGTTAAGACCGATTCAATTTTTTTAATGTCGTCTACGGGGACCTTCATGTAATCAGCCGATAAAACGGCGAAGTCAGCGTACTGGCCGGGCGTGATTCGGCCTTTGACCTGTTCTTCATGGGAGAACCAGGCGCTGCCAACGGTATACAGGCGTAACGCTTCTTCTCGCGTGAGAAGATTGTCCGGCCCATACAGCCGAGTTCCACCGGCGGTTTCCCCGGTCACCAACCAATGCAGACCAACCCACGGATTAAAGCTTGACCCACGGGTGCCATCGGTGCCCATACCCACGGGCACGCCTTTGTCCAAGAGCATTCGAAGCGGGGGAGCGTGAGAAGCCGCTTCAGCGCCATACCGATTCAGAAAATCGTCGCCTAAAAAAACCATTCGATCTTGAATAGCCACGCCTCCACCGAGGGCGAGGATTCGATCAACGTTCGGTTCCTTCAGCGTCTCTGCATGTTCGATTGACCACCGAAGTCCATGAAAGGGCGTTTCCTTATTGACCTTCTCTAAGACATCCAGAATGTTGGAAATGGATTCGTCATAGGTGGCATGGAGCCGAAAAGGCCATCGGTTCTTGACTAGCAGCGTGACGACCTTGTCTAAATTCTGAGCCATCCCGGGATTGAGTTCCGGGCGCGGCGACGTAAAATTTTCAAAATCCGCCGCATCCCACACCAAATACTCGCCGCCGCCTTCGACGACGTACCCATCCTCGCGCAAGGGATCGGTGTTCGTATTCGGTGAAACCATGTCGACCCACTTTTGGAAATCGGCATATTCTTTCCCTGGGGTTTGCGCAAAAAGGAAATAGGAAACGCGCAAGGGAAATGTGGCTCGCTCAGCGAGTTGCTCGGCGGTTTGGTAATTCTTGGGATAGTGCTGGCCCCCGCCGCCCACGTCGATGACGCTGGTCAATCCGAAACGGGCTAATTGGTAAAAAAGGTGAATCGTGGAATTGACCCGTTCATCGGGTGAGAGGGCCGGCAGACTGGCAATGGACTGATACAACAAGGCAGGATGAGGATCGGCAATTAACAATCCGGTGGGATTGCCATCCGGGCCCAGTTCCAAACGCGACCCTCGGGGGGGTTGGGTTTTGTTATCGAATCCGATCGCGTGAAGACCCGCCTTATTAACGACGGCACGACTGTAAAAATATTGCACGTAGACGGGCGTTTCGGGCGCCGCTTCGGTGAGTTCTTCTGGCGTGGGCAATCGTTTTTCTTGAAATTGATGAGGAGTCCACCCGCCGATTACGCGGATCCATTGTCCTTTCGGAGTCCGAAGGGCCTGTTGGCGAATCATCTCCAAACCATCTGCCAACGTGGGGACGCCATCCCAACGAAGAATCGCATTAAACGCCAAACCCCCTCGAATATAATGGGAGTGGGAGTCGTTCAGCCCTGGGATCATCCGACGACCGTGTGCATTAATGACGTGCGTCGTTTCCCCACGCATTGCCAGCACTTCTTCATCCGTTCCGACCTTAACAAATCGACCATTTTGAATTGCCACAGCGGTGGCTGCCGGCTGAGCATCATCCAAGGTCGTGATTCGGCTATTGTGGATTATTAATGAGATCCCGTGGTCGGGTTTCGATTGAGTTTCGTAAGCATACGAATCGGATACCTGAAGCAGGCTCCAGGCGGTACTCATGGCACACGCCGTCACGGCAAGCGTTCTCCACGCCCATCGTGCGTGGGGTTCATGTCTTCGCACGGGCGCATATTGGTTTGTCTGCGATTGAGAATTCGCCGGAGAATGGTCCGTGCCCGCGTGTGAACCATCACAAAAGGGTTGTGTCTTTGATCGGCCACACCGACACCAATCATACGTGCCGGGTCCCATCTCCATCACGTAGGGCATACGCTGCGCAATGATTGGCTCTGCCATTGATGTTCTCCTTTCGTTGAGAAACAGGTCGTGACAACGGTCTTCTTTCGTAAACGGTCGAGAGAGAGTCCATCGACCACCTGATGGTTACGGCGTTGAGAGGGCCTTATACACAGCGGGAATATTGAGTTCCGTATGAACCCAGTCCCAGAGCGCGTACCCCTTAAACGCGGGCATGGAAAGAGATTGTTGTGTCCGTTCGAGTGATAAGCCGTCGGCTATGGCTGTTTGAACTTTATTGTCCAACGTTTCCAAGTATTGAATGGTGAAATCCATTTCCTCAGGTTTCATGACTCTTCCATGACCAGGAACCACGACCGCGTCCGAAGGCAAAAACGCTCGGACTTTCTTCATCGTGGCTAATGACTCGCGATGTCCTCCCTCTAAGAGCCAAGGAAGGGCCGGAGGGGGTGCCACCAATGGATTGCCCGTCCAAAACACTTGTTCGTCCGGCACCCACACAAACAGGTCTCCGGGAGTTTGGGCAAACCCCCAGTGCATGATCTGCACTTCCTTATTTCCCAGATCAATGGTCACGTGGTCATCAACTAAAATACCTGCCGTGCGTCCGACAACTTCCTCAATACCAACGTCGGCTCCCAAATATTGGATCATAAAGGCCTTGTCCGCTTTGAAAATTTCCGGGTTTCCGATAGAGGCCTTCGTTTGCGGGTGATGAATAATCGTGACATCGGGAGGGAAGGCATAATTCCCGTAACTATGATCTCCGTGATAACTCGTGTTCACGACGTAGCGAATAGGTTGTTGCGTCACGTGTTTAACCAAATCCATGACCTGATGGGCCAGCGCCTTATTGATCATCGACTCAATGACCATCACGCTGTGCTCTCCGACCACAAAACCTCCGGAGGTGGCGACGGGATATCCCTTTTCGTTGGCTTCAGCCGCCCCTTGAGGAATGAGTGCATACACGCCCTGGCCGACTTGCTGCCGTTCCATCACGACGTTTGCAGGATTCCAAATCACATCGGCCCCTGCCATGGTCACGACCCCACTCAAAAGCAAAAGAGAACACGTCAACGGGATTGTGAACGTGCGAACGCCCAAACGTTTTGAATTGAAGTTTGTTTTGTTCATCACAATGATTCTCCGGGTAGTTAAAGGTGAACACGCTCCGCGGACTCTTTCAACGTCTCGCTCAATACGAGACCGATCCACTCCATTCTTCTCTATATAAGGGGTAATCCACCTCAGCCGGGACTTCAATCACGGCGAGACGAAGAGGAGCGTCTCCCTCCGCTCGGATGGATATTGATTCGTGATTCCAGGCATGAACGACTGCAAAATACCTGGGACCGAGATCATGTTTTCCTGAATGGGCTTCATCGCTCAGTTTTCCTTTTCCATTGATGACCACCATGCCCAATGTACGGTTCGGGGAAAGTTCGCGTTGGTAACGATGGCTCGGTGGAATGAGAATATCCTGCATAGCCGCTTCCGCCAGGATCGATATCGGCGCGCCGTGACCAATGACGTGTTTCAGCGTCACTCCGTCACGAATTTCCGTGGGGAAGTCTTCATGACAAAATTCAGAATAGGTCGGCGTCTGATACATAGTTTTCTTCAGGTTCGGCTCGAACCAGATTTGAAAAAATTCATTATGATCGCTGACCGTTTCCTCTTCATGAGAGACCCCTGAACCCGTCTGCATCACCTGAACTCCCCCGGCTTTTACTCTGCTTCGATTTCCCAGAGTATCGTAATGGCCGATTTCTCCTTTGAGGGCATAACTCATGATTTCAAAGGCCCGATGAGGATGAAGGCCAATTTTCCCGTAACCCTTGGCCGTAGCCCAGGCCCAGTAAAACAGGGGTCCCGTGTGAGGAACCTTGGGACCTTCTCCGGGAAAGCCAAGGGGCTTGGTTTCGGTGATTCTCCCTCCGTCGAACTCTCCGACCCCTTGGACTTCGGGAGAATACGTTTTGATATCCAGTGGTTTCTCTATCCGGTGCATCGGCGTTTCCTTTCCAATCGTTCGTTCAGGGGTTCCCACGTATCTGATTTTGGCTGTCATCCTTATCAGAAGCACGGACTGTGCCAACACAGGTTGAGATGTCTAACCTCTTGTGTAATAAATGATTTTTTGTGATGCTATGTTCACCGAAGCTACTACTCAAATGAGTAGATTACTCTTTTGAGTAGAAAAACTACTCAAATTCGTATACCGTGGGAGTCGTTGCTCAACGGTGGCTTTTTAAGGATCCGGGCTTCACGATGGGGAAAAATCTGGATAAGGCCCAAACGTTAGCGTTGGCTGAGTTCACTATTGAACGTTCTGGTGATGCGATCATTTTTCACGATCGCCACGGGGTGATTCTCAATGCCAATCAAGCCGCCTGCCGCCATCTCGATTATTCGGAAAAAGAATTAATAGGCCTTACCATTCAGGACATTAACCCTGATTCCAATAAAGAGACGTGGCAAACGTTTTGGGCGGAACTCAAACAATCGAACACGCTTACGTTCGAAGCCCGCCATCGTTCCAGGGGTGGGACCATTATTCCGATAGACGTCACCGTCAATTATTTAGAATTTGATACGCGAGAGTACGCAGTTGCTTTTGTTCGAGACATCACGTGCCGAAAGAAAATTGAAGAGGAACAAGCCAAGGCTTTTGAAGAAATCCATCGATTGCGCAACCAGTTAGAACTCGAGAACGAGTATCTTCATGAAGAAGTGATGGAACTCCAAGCGTTCGGCACCATCATCGGTACCAGTTTGTCGCTGCAAAATATCTTGAAACAAATCGACATGGTTGCTCCCACCGACGCCAACGTCCTGATTACCGGAGAATCCGGAACAGGCAAGGAACTCATCGTCCATGAAATTTACAAACGGAGTCCCCGGGCTTCCCGACCGTTGATTCGAGTCAACTGCGCTTCGATTCCAAGGGAATTATATGAAAGTGAGTTCTTCGGCCACGTGAAAGGCGCATTTACAGGCGCTTTCAAAAATCGGGTGGGACGGTTTGAATTGGCCAATGGAGGAACGCTTTTTTTGGATGAAGTCGGAGAAATTCCCTTGGACTTGCAAAGTAAACTCCTTCGCGTCCTTCAGGAAGGCACGTTCGAGCGCGTGGGAGATGAAAAAACGATACACTCGGACGTTCGAGTCATCGGGGCAACCAATCGTCACTTAAAAAATGAGGTGGAACGCGGAAAATTTCGGGAAGATCTTTTTTATCGGTTGAACGTTTTTCCTCTAGCAGTACCGCCGTTAAGAGAAAGAAAGGAAGATATTCCCGCCTTAGCCGATCATTTTTTGAAACGTGCGCAAGAAAAATTCAATCGCACGGGGATTCATGTATCCAAGGCAAATTTAATCGCACTTAGGGATTATGATTGGCCTGGCAACATCAGAGAACTGCAAAACGTGATTGAGCGTGCGGTTATTCTTGCACAAGGCAACAGGTTGGTTTTCGATTTACCCAAAGGCTCCGACAATCGAAGCGTAGTCCCCCAGAATCAATTGGCTCATCCTTCCGGTCACGTTCTCACGTTTGATGACGTAAAACAATTCGAACGCGAAAACATTTTCAAAGCCTTACAGCGTGCGAACTGGAAAATTTTCGGAGACAATGGAGCCGCCGCGTTGCTGGGTATTCCCCCAACGACCTTGACGACAAGAATGCAAAGGATGGGCCTAAAAAAACCACTGAGCGACATGAGAGCCTGACTCCCTAATCCAAAATGCCGGACTCTGGAAACGGACGATCCATTTCCCTTCGCGCGGAACAGACGGCTCCCTTCCTTCATGGCGCGCCCGGAGGGAGTCGAACCCCCAACCCTCAGATCCGAAATTTCAACTCTAGGAGATAAAATTACCGATCCCATACCACATTGACGGGATGACTCCAGGATATAAAACGAATTACTTCACAATAAGCCTTGATGCTTGCGCCAACAATACGGCTTTTGCTTTTCGATGTTCGTTGCTCTCTTCATTCGGCCAATTGACAATATTGGCGTGACGAGGATGGGGAGAGGGATGGGGAACGATATGCAAATCTTGGCTGTATACCGTTTGTGCTAAAAGGTCACCTCTTGCAAGGACAAAACGATTGTTCCCAGGGTTTGCGACATATTGATCGCCAATTGACCAGATTTCGGTTTCTTCACAATCTACCGTTCGGTAAACAGAAGTCTGCCGTTCTGGAAACTCCGGTTTCGGTTTAGTGGGCAGAAACGCTTCAGCCTTTATTTCGCCCTTTTCATGCTTGAAATGCCTTCTATTTAGAATATACCGGGTAATGCGTTCATCAGGACTGACATCAGAAGGAGAAGGTCCTTTCATTTCAAAAATATTCAGACAATATCTCAGTTATATGAGTGGGTAATTTTTCTCGACACTCTTCCAAATGGACTCTCCCATAATGCACGTTTTGGTGACCCAACGCTGCTGCATAGATCAAGACCTCGTTTTCTGGAGTCACCGACAAAATTCTATTCGTACGCGAACGCCATTCAAAAGAGAGCCAGCCGTCAGGAGAGGGGACAAGATCGGGTTGTGCCGCCCAGTTTGGAATGAGGTCGATAAAGTTTTTTGCATCTAAAAAGGCTTTTTTGGAAAGTGCCAAGGCATCATACCCATCCCAACTAGGTTCAGAACATTCGTAGTAGATTTCAAACGCCTCGTTAGCGAGCAAACGTTTCCAACCACCTGATGTAATCGGTTGGGTAGCATGATGAGACACTTCTTTATCAGTTTTCCACAATTGACTTGAATCTTCACCGACGCCTTTTTCTAAGGTGTTAGAAGCGGGTGCCATTTCTAACGTTCCAAAACTCATTTAAATTTTTCCTCCGGTCCAAAAAGTTTTTTGGCTTTTTGATGTAAACTTGCCTCAAAGACGGTATTTTTCAACTCGCGGAACCGATCAAGAGTACCCCATAAATCAAACCGGTCTAGTAACATACGTTGTTCTCTCACTATATCAATATCGAGGATGAAAGTTGGTTGACTTTGGTACGGTTGAGGTGCTGGGGCTTGTGTAAGAATAACAGTGGCTTCTGGATCAGGATTCGTAAACTGTATACGACCAAAAAAATGTCGTAACTCTTGGGGAAGTCCGTTTGGAATTCTCGGTGGTTCAGTGAAATACTCGCGAAGTTCTATTTTGGTTGCAGGAATAACGATCTGATTGATGTAACGAACTGCAAGACGTTTGATCTCTACCGTATTCGTTGCCATTGCGTATTTAGTCCATGCCGTGTGGACTTCATTCCGCAGAACATCCCAACCAGGCCATGATGCCATAGGATCTGGCTTTAGAAGATTGAAAGTAAACCCATCAAGTCTCATCTGAACCCATTTGTTTTCATCTGAGGACTGGAAAAGATACCCAAGAAGTTGTCTGTTCTGCTCCGATGTTACGTCAGTATCGGAAACATTCATGGAAATCTCATCTCGATACTGCGTTTTTGTTTTAGGGTATCGAAATTGGAGATCAGCACCGCACTCTTTCAGTTTTGGAAGAAAATCCGGAGTGAGCGGATTTATTTGAATATCAATGACGGCTTCTCGAACGGGGGGGCGGGAATAGGAAGGTGCTTTTGGCTGTGATGCCATTAGAGGGCTTTAGGTTCGAAAGGTCTTTCTTCCTTCAATTGGAAAAAATCTACCAAATACTTTACTGCCTGTTCAATGAGTCTCAAAATAATTTGTCGCTGATTCTCGATCGTTCAGATCAACAAGCAGGAGTTTACCAGCAAGAGGCTGTTCTTCATAGCCTGATGCCAGCCTCGATCTTGGCCTAGGTTATCGGATAAGATGGCGCGCCCGGAGGGAGTCGAACCCCCAACCCTCAGATCCGAAGTCTGATGCTCTATCCATTGAGCTACGGGCGCATCCGAGTCTCTTTTTCGACTATTTCCTGACGGTCTGTCAACTTGCACACCATTCATGACGGTCTCCAAAAAATCGGATGGCCCAATACACCACATTGTTTATAATAGAGACCTTTGAAAATTCCCGTTCCTCCCCCCTCACCCTCGCCCTCTCCCGCCAGGGGAGAGGGAAGGAGGAAGGTCTCCTTCTCCCTTGGTGGGAGAGGGAAGAGGACGCGTCGCAAGCATGGCAGGAATGGATCACTCCTGCCAGTTGATGACCTGAGAGGGAAGAAGACATTTTGCAACGGTCTCATAAAATAGCAAGAGAAGGGAACGGAATCTGATGTCATCACCGCAGGCAGGGATTTTTACTGAAGGCCGTACACATTTTTATTATTTGGAGTATCAGCTTTACCCTGATGCTGCGACGCAAGACGGGCGACGGGCGATCCGGTCGGCATTGGCTGTCAAAGGAGAGGAAGCAGCCGATACCGTCGTGGCGTTTGGCAAAGACGCCTGGGATCGGTTGAATCCCGCGTGGCACCCTGAGGGGTTCCAGGCTTTTTCAGTTCTTGCAGGGGTTGATGGCGCTTCCGTTCCTTCAACGCAACGGGACGTGCTGTTCTGGATTCAGAGCGGTCGCCGGGACGTGAATATGCAGGTGGCGTTGGCCATTCATTCGTTCATGCAGACGGTGGGAACACTCCAGCTTGATTTGGCCGGGTTTCAGTACTTGGATTCACGGGACCTGATCGGATTCATTGACGGCACCGCGAACCCCAAGGAGGAAAAGGCTCGTGAGGCCGCGCTGATCCCTGAAGGGAAGCCTGGGGCGGGAGGCGCGTTTGTGTTGTCTCAGCAGTGGGTGCATAACCTGCCCACCTTTCATGCACTTTCTCAGTCCGACCAGGAACGGGTCATAGGCCGGACCAAACCTGACAGCATTGAACTGGAAGGCGCGGCCATGCCGCCGACTTCACACGTGAGCCGGACCGATTATAAAGAAAACGGAAAGGCGTTGAAGATTTTCCGACGGAGCGCGCCTTACGGAACGGTCAAGGAGCACGGCTTATACTTCCTCGCTTTCTCCCGTGAGCTTCGCCGATTTCAGGTCTTGCTGGAACGGATGTTCGGCACGTCGGGAGACGGGGTGTCCGACAAGCTCATCCGCTATTCCAAACCGGTCACGAGTTCATACTGGTTTGCGCCGTCACGGGAAGTCCTCATACAGGTTTGCAGCCTGAACACCGAGGAATGAATATGGGACGCTCCGGGTTCCAGCCTCGCTGTCGGGTGACGCGACGCTGACCTGGGCTACGGTCTCCTCTCCTCATGGTTGAGGATGTTGGGTATTTCGGGTATTGAGGGAGAGATTCTTCGCTTCGCTCAGAATGACAAATTGGGGAAATGACGGATTATGGAGCGGGTTAATAGGTCTCGGGTGTGGGCAGGTCCACTTCCGGCTGGCTCGCTTCGGGAAGAAGTTTTTCCAGGCGTTGTTGAAAATCCCGAATGCGATCTTGCTCCGCGGGACGAAAACACACCTTTCCTTCTTTGTGAAGTTCAACCAACTGCTCTATGGCTTGAAGCAGCGGAGGGACGGCATCAAAGATTTTGCCGGCTTCAAAGGCCTCCAGAGAATCCATGAACAATTGATTGAGGACTCGATAGGTTGCTCCGGCTCGATCTCGAAACCGGCGGACAATGGTTTCATAGTTTTCAATGGCTTCTTCCGTGGGACGTATCCCTCCGGGAATCGACATAAACGACTTCGCCGGCACCTTCGCCGCCAGGGCTGCCAACGCCGCGATGAATTCCCCGAGGGTATCCAGCACTTGTGCGGGTTCCATTTCTGTTCGTGGGGTCATACCGTCTCCCTCACCCCCGGATCACGTCCGGGGCAGGCTCCAGCTTTCTCCCTGGATTCCCGCTAAAAACTTGCGGGAATGACAAAGAGCCTGGATCACGTCCGGGGCAGGCTCCGGCTTTCTCCCCGGGCGCCATGAGATGGCGCGGCTACAGCCATGGAAGGGAACTTTTCTTGTAATTGGCTCACAACGTCGGCCATATCCGCGGGTAGTGGGGCTTCAAAATCCATGGGCTCCTGTGTTGATGGGTGAATGAATCCCAGCACTTTGGCATGAAGCATGACGCGGGGAACGGCAACGTCGTGGATCATGCCCGCTTTTTTCTTCCCATAGGTTGGATCGCCTGCGATGGGACACCCAATGGCCGACAAATGAACCCGAAGTTGGTGGGTTCGCCCGGTTTGGGGGAATAAATCCACACGGGCCGCGAGGTGGTCGAAGCGTTCGGTGACCCGGTAGGTCGTGGACGACGCTTTGGGTTTCGCCGTACGCGCGGAAAACTTTTTTCGTGCTTTGGTATCTCGCCCGATGGCCAAGTCAATCATCCCTTCGCGTTTGTTCGGGACGCCCCAGATGACCGCTTCATAGACGCGCTTGATGGTATGCCGCTTAAACTGGTTGGCCAAGCTCGCATGGGCCTGATCCTGTTTGGCCACGACCATGACCCCCGTGGTGTGTTTATCCAACCGGTGAACCAGGCCGGGCCGCTCTTTTCCGCCAACGTTGGAGAGGGCCGACCCTTGCACGTGGTGAAGTAAGGCATTGACCAGGGTTCCCGTCCAGTTGCCTGGCGCCGGATGAACCACGATGCCGGCTTGCTTGTTCAAGACCAACAGGGCGTCATCTTCATAGAGGATGTTAAGAGGAATGGCTTCCGGTTTGATGTCCGGCGGTTCGGCTCTCGGCGCCACGAGCCGGATGGTGTCGCCGGGCTTGATTTTGTGGCTGGGTTTGGTGACGTGACCGTCAACGGTGACGTGGCCGTCAAGGATCAATCGCTGAAGGGCGTTTCGAGAGAAATCAGGGTCGCGGTTGGCCAAAAAATGATCCAACCGTTTGGGGCGTTCTCCCGGTGAAACGATAATCTCCGTCCGCGTGTCAACCCTTCGGGACATGACTCGTGGTGCATGAAGAGGAAGAGAAGACGGCTGCCCACTCATCACTCTCCACTCACCACTCAGAACGTCCTCGGTCAGGCGCGGCCCTGCTTCCGGAGCCGTTCGGCCACCTTCCGGCGAAGCCGCGCTTTTTCCAAGCTTACCTTGGCCTCTTCCACGTCCGAGGGCAAGCCGCCGCGTTCCAGATGGCGTTCGGCCTCGGCCACCGCGGCCTGGGCTCGTTCAACGTCAATATCTTCCGCCTTTTCCGCAACCTCCGCCAGAATGGTGACCTTGTGAGGCGTCACGTCGGCGAATCCCCACAACACCGACATGTACCGCTCCGTTTCTCCGCTGCGATAGTGGAGTTCGCCGATCCGAAGGGTCGTAAGGAAATAACAATGGCCCGGCAACACGCCAAAGTCGCCTTCCGTTCCGGGGGCCGAGACCTGATCGACGTGTTCACTGAGGAGCAGTTTATCCGGCGTGACCACCTCCAGCAGGAGTTTTCCCGGGTGTTCTGACTTGCTCGTTGTCGCCATTATGGCTGGTGTCCCAGTTTTTCCGCCTTCTCAATCACTTCTTCAATTGCGCCGACCATGTAAAACGCTTGCTCCGGCAATTCATCGTGCTTGCCGTCGACGATTTCCTTGAAACTCCGGACCGTATCCGTGAGTTTGACGTATTTGCCCGGGGTGCCCGTAAAGGCCTCAGCGACGTGGAACGGCTGAGACAGGAACCGTTGCAGTTTTCGCGCCCGCGCCACGATCTGTTTGTCTTCTTCGGACAATTCATCCATTCCGAGAATGGCGATGATATCCTGCAAGTCCTTATACCGCTGCAACGTGACTTGGACCCGTTGCACGACGTGATAATGTTCTTCCCCGAGGATATGAGGATCGAGAATTCTGGACGTGGAATCCAGCGGATCAACCGCCGGATAAATGCCCAGCTCCGCCAATTGTCGGGACAACACGGTCGTCGCGTCCAAGTGGGCGAACGCGGTGGCGGGCGCGGGGTCCGTCAGATCGTCCGCCGGCACGTAAATGGCTTGCACTGAGGTGATGGACCCTTTTTTCGTTGAGGTAATGCGCTCTTGCAGCGCCCCCATCTCCGTCCCCAGGGTCGGTTGATACCCCACCGCCGACGGCATCCGGCCCAAGAGGGCCGACACCTCCGACCCGGCTTGCGTGAACCGGAAAATGTTGTCGATAAACAAGAGCACGTCCTGCTGTTCTTCATCGCGGAAATATTCGGCAATGGTCAATCCCGTCAATCCGACGCGAAGGCGCGCGCCCGGCGGCTCATTCATCTGGCCATACACCAAGGCCGCTTTGGATTTGGTGTAATCCTGGGGATCAATGACTTTGGACTCCTGCATCTCATGCCAGAGGTCGTTGCCTTCCCGCGTCCGTTCTCCCACGCCCGCAAACACGGAAAAGCCGCCGTGATGCAAGGCAATGTTGTTAATCAGTTCCATGATGATGACGGTTTTGCCAACCCCGGCCCCACCAAAGAGGCCGACCTTCCCGCCTTTGGCATAGGGCTCCAACAGGTCCACGACTTTAATGCCCGTTTCCAACACTTCGGTCTTGGTTTCTTGATCTTCCAGGGGCGGGGCCGGTCGATGAATCGAATACGTTTTCTTGGCGGGAATGGGACCGAATCCATCCACGGGGTCCCCCAACACGTTGACGACCCGACCCAGCGTCTCACGGCCGACGGGGACCGAGATGGGCGCGCCCGTATCTTCGACTTCCACGCCGCGCACGAGTCCGTCCGTCGAAGACATGGCCACCGCACGGGCCCGGTTTTCTCCCAGATGCTGCGCGACTTCCATGGTTAAGGCCGTGGACTCCTTCCCCGCGGCGGCCGGTTTAATCGTAATCGCATTAAAAATGTTGGGAAGATGCCCTGGGGGAAACTCGACGTCAACCACGGGCCCGATGACCTGAACCACTTTTCCTGTTTCAGTGCTCACCTGATGACTCCCTTTCTGGATAGCAGATTGCCGATTGAACCATCTCCCCTCACCCTCGAAACGGTTCCCGCAAAACTTCCTTCTGTGTCATCCTTGCTCACTAATGGACCTCTTAGATTCTTCGCTTCGCTCAGAATGACATCGTGCAAAAGGAACGACGTTTTGCAAAGGGTTCGTCCCGCGGAGAAAGAGGCAGGGACCGTTCACTTCAGGGCCTCCGCTCCGCCGACAATATCCATCAATTCTTTGGTAATCGCGGCCTGCCGCGTTTTATTGTAAAACAAGGTGACCTTCTGAATGAGTTCTCCGGCATTTCTCGTTGCCCCATCCATCGCGGTCATCCGAGCGGCTTGTTCGGCGGCCGCGGATTCTAATAACACGCGAAACGCCTGCACTTGAAAGTGTTTGGGCAGCAAGGTTTCCAAGAGTTGGTGCTCATCGGGTTCATACAGATAGGCCCCCGTTGACCCTGCCGGGCCATCTGGGGCAGTGGGTTCACCGTCGAGCGCCTCAAGAGGCAGAAGTTGTTCGACCACCACCCGTTGCTGCATGACGGATTTAAATTCGTTGTACACCACGAACAGTCGATCAAAGGTCCCGTTGTGGTACTGGTGAACGATATCCTGCCCAATGTCCAGGGCGTGTTCAAAACTGAGACGGTCGAAGACCCCCGGCCATTCTTGCCGAATGGTCCAGGGCCGGCGCCGGAAAAAGTCGATGCTTTTTCGTCCGACGACGCTGACCGACGCTTCCTCTCCGGCTTGCCGGCGTTCATTGAGAAACTCGAAGGCGCGTCTGAGAACGTTGGCGTTAAACGCCCCACAGAGCCCGCGATCACTCGTCACCACAAGCAGTTCCGTTTTCTTCCCCGGGCGTTTCCGAAGAAGCGGATGGGACATCCGGTCTGAATGTTCGCTCAGATTGACGACGACGTCCCGCAGTTTATGCGCATACGGTCGGGCCGAGAGAATACGGTCCTGGGCACGCTTGAGCTTGGCGGCCGCGACCATTTTCATCGCTTTGGTGATCTTCTGGGTATTTTTGACGGAAGCAATCTTCCGTCTCAGACTTTGTAAACTGGGCATGAAGCGTTATCGCGCTACCGTGATCAGTCGGGGCTCAGGGCAAGCGTCCGTTTATACTCGGAAATGACCTGCTTGAGTCGGGCACCGAACTCCTCATCAATCTTCTTTTTGGCCACCACGTCATCCCGCAGTTGGGGATGGGTGTCGTTGACGTAGGTCAAAAGCCCTTCCTCAAATTCACGAACCTTATTCACGGGCACGTCATCGACAAACCCATTGACGCCGGCAAAAATCGACAACACCTGATCGGCCACCGGCATGGGTTTGTATTGTTCTTGTTTAAGCAGTTCGACCATCCGCGCCCCGCGGGCCAGTTGGGCTTGTGTGGCCTTGTCCAACTCGCTGCCGAATTGGGCGAACGCGGCCATTTCCCGATATTGCGCTAAATCGAGTCGCAGCGTCCCCGCGACCTGTTTCATGGTTTTAATCTGCGCCGCGCCACCCACGCGGGACACGGATAATCCCACGTTAATAGCCGGCCGAATGCCTGAATAAAATAAATCGCCCGCCAAATAAATCTGTCCGTCGGTAATCGAAATGACGTTGGTGGGAATATAGGCCGAGACGTCACCCGCTTGCGTTTCAATAATGGGCAGGGCCGTCAGACTCCCGGCGCCTTTCTCGTCACTCAATTTGGCGGCACGTTCCAACAACCGGGAGTGCAGGAAGAACACGTCACCGGGAAACGCCTCTCGTCCCGGGGGGCGACGGAGCAACAACGAGAGTTGTCGATACGCCACCGCGTGTTTGGACAAATCATCATAGACGATCAAGGCGTGTTTGCCGTGATCCCGGAAGAATTCCCCCATCGCCACCCCGGCATACGGCGCAAAAAACTGAAGGGGAGCCGCGTCACTGGCCGTGGCCGAGACCACGGTGGTGTACGCCATGGCCCCGTGGTCTTCCAAGGTTTTGACGACGCGGGCGACCGTGGATCGTTTTTGACCGACGGCCACGTAAATGCAGTAGACGTTCAACCCTTTCTGATTGATGATGGTGTCGGTAGCAATCGCGGTTTTCCCCGTCTGGCGATCGCCGATAATGAGTTCGCGTTGGCCGCGGCCAATAGGAATCATGGCGTCAATCGCTTTCAACCCGGTCTGCAAGGGTTCACTCACGGATTGGCGCTCGACCACTCCCGGGGCCCGGACTTCGATCAACCTGGTCTCCGTGGATGGCACCGGACCTTTTCCATCTATGGGCTGCCCAATGGCATCCACGACGCGCCCGACAAGGGCATCACCAACCGGAACCTCGGCAATGCGGCCCGTTCGCTTGACCGGGTCACCTTCTTTAATCCCCGCGTCGGAGCCCATCAAGACCGCACCCACGCTGTCTTCTTCCAGATTCAGCGCCACGCCGAAGATGTCCCCTGGAAACTCCAGTAACTCCCCGGCCATCGCCCCTTCAAGGCCATAGACTTTGGCAATCCCGTCTCCGACCTGGATGACGTACCCGGTTTCGGTCACGTCCACGCGCTGGTCGAAGCCCTTAATCTTGTCTTGAATGATGGAACTGATTTCTTCTGCCTTGATTTGCATGATGGCCTTACCCTTCGCCCCGAAGGGCCCACGTTGTCATCCTGAGGTTTCCCTGAGCCTTGAAGGACGAAGCGAAGGATCGGCTCGTCAGGGCTCGGGCGGCCCTTCGAGGCTCAGGGCAGGCTCTTTCACCAATTGAGCCCGCATCTTCTGGAGTCGGCTCTTAATCGAACTGTCATAGACTTTGCTGCCGATTTTGATCTGCACGCCTGCAATCAGGGACGGGTCCGATTGAAAGTCTACCTCAACCTCTCTCCCTAACGTGGAGCGTAATCGGGTCAGCACGTCGTGTTTCAACGTGTCATCAACGTCGTGAGCCGACACGACGGCCACGTGTTGTTTGCCGCTTTGCTGATCGATTAATTGTTGAAAGGCCTCCGTCACGTCCGGCAACAATCCCATTCGATTTTGTTTCAACAGTTGCTCACAGAATCGTCCGACCACCGGTGGGCAACCAGTCCGTTCACCCAGCGCCGTGAGGATGCCGATTTTTTCTGATACGGTGAAGGCCGGGGAGGCAAGCACGTGGGCAAACGCGGAGGAATCCTTCAACGCTTGACACAAAGCAGACAATCCCACCCGAGCGGCTTCGACGTTCCCCGGATCCAGCAGGCGATACAGGGCCCGGGCATACCGTCGCGCTATGGTCGTTTTCGTCATGAATCCGTTGTCAGGAAAAAGGTCAAACCTGAAAGTCTCGCGCCAGATACACAAAAAACGAAGCACGCTATCACGTGGACATTGGGGTGTCAACCGACCAGCAAGGCGGTGGGGTTCAAAGGGCCAGCATCGAAGACGCTTACGGGGAGAACGTCGTACTCAACGGAGTCGAGCGCGTCCCGATGCCGCTGGCACTCACGCGCTCAGGCCCAGCCGCGGAGCCAGTAGACCAGAAATCCGAGATATTCCTTGAGGGCCAAGGTGCTGGACTTCAACTTCCTGACGTCGGGCAGGATCGTGAGAATCCCGATCTCGATGTGCCTCCTCGCGTAGTCGGTCGGGACCGGGACCACCTCCAGCCCCACGCGCCGGAACGTGGCCTCGGCACGCGGCATGTGCCAAGCGGCGGTGACAAGTAACACACGCTTGATTCCCCGTTCGGCGGCGAGTTTCGCGGTGAAGGCGGCATTTTCATGAGTCGTTCGGCTGCTCCCTTCAACGAGAATGGCGGCATCCGGCACACCGAGCGCCTCCAGGAAGATGCGCATGGTGTCTGCCTCGGACTGTTTGTCCGGTGTCCTCCAGAGATTCCCACCGGAGGCGATGATGAGCGGGGCCTTGCCCGCGTGATAGACGCGCGCAGCGTGCCAGACACGGTCCGAGGTGCCGCCCAGACTTGGATAGACCCGATATTTCGAAATCGGCTGTGCGCCGCCGGAGAGCAACACGATGGCGTCCGCGGCAGGCAGGTCCTCAACGCGCCGGAGCGAGTATTGATCAAACAGTGAACCGACAATGACGTTGCTGACAAGCGGGGTAGACCAGATCCAGAGCCACACGAGCGCAAACGCGAGCAATCCTGCCGCGATGCGGCGCCGATTGAACCCAAGTGCCACCAGCGCGAGCACCCCTGCGCCAAAGACGATTCCAAGCGGCATGGCGAGCAGAGTGAGGATTTTGTCAAGCAGCAGCGGAATGGGAAGTTCTCCTAAAAAAAAGCGGGGGAACACGCAGTTCCCCCGCCACGGTATCCCCGGTCTCACAAGCAGCAAGACCAATATTTATAAGGATAATACCGGTGTGTTTTAGTCTCGTCAATATAGCCAAGAGGGACTCCAATTGTTTTGCTGCTCCCTGAGTGTGTTACGACCCCTCCTTCACTGTCATATCAAGAGCGATTCTCCGGTCCAATTGTTTTGCTGCTCACGGAGGGCGCTAGGACTCACACGGATTTGTGACAGGTCAAAGTCATACATCGGAAATTGCCATTCATCAATCGACCACGAATAGGTGGACGACGGAGGTTCAACCAACAAGCCACGCGACTTCATCAACTCAAGAGTGGAAGAATTCAATCTTCTGAGTTCCTGGAAATGCGTATTCATGGTGGGTGGGCTGGGCCGCCAAATTTCGGCTATGGTTTCCAGCGATTCTTTCGTAAAGAAACCGGCATCATAGAAACCTTGTGCCATCCTAACGGACGCTGGCTCTCTTCCATCCAGTAGTCCGATATCTTCGGCGAGGGCACTTGGATCGTACCACCTTTTCTCCGCGTCATAGGCGACATAATCTACATAGAGAGCACCTTCGCGTTTCTGGATCACGTCGTTACGAGAGATCCAATCAACATCGTTGGGGCCGTCAAGATAAAATTCCCTCCGACGGCTGTCTATATATGTCTGAAGTTCCTCCAGCGTCGCTGGACGCATCTCGTAGGCATACGCGTATAAACCCTTGGCGAGATGGTCATTAAAGTGACGCAATTGCTTGGCAAAACGATCGTCAGGCTTTCTCGGACAGCGAACAGCGTCCATCAGGATCAGGGCCTTTGCTGCCTCTTCTTCTGCAATGATTTCCAGAAGACAGGCGGGATACTTATTTTTTTTCTCGCTGAGAATCACGGCGGCATCCCAGAGCTTGGTCACGTTCTTGACAATCAGGTTGAGACCTTCCTCAACTGCGGCGAATAACTTCGGGTCAGCAAACTGTGTCAGATCCTTGATTGCGCGAACTCTCATGTGTGGGTTCAGTCCATATAAAAAATATAAGGAAGCGTCCGGGAAAATTTATAATTTATCGCAGTCCGTCTTAGAAGGAAGGTCTCCCGTGTAGATCTCGCGCAGTCCTTCCTTGAGTGCCCACGGGGACGTGAGGAAAACCGTTTTGAACACTTTTTTCTTGAACAGCAGTGGCTCCATGGACGCGATAAACGTTTCAGTCAGTTTCTTCTTGTAGATCGCTCTTCCTCTGCGACGCAACGCTGAACGTGTTTCCTCCGAAAGAGACGAGGCTTTGTAATCCTTGTCTTTTACGGCTTTGTCCCTGATTGCATCTAAAACTCCATCTGAAACTTTTTCCTCTAGGGCGTGTTCACACTAACGTAGGGCATCGAAGATGAGAGCGAACACGATGAAGCCGAGGAAAATGACGTCAAGTTTCTCGAATCGAGAGAAGATGCGACGAAACCCCTTCAGCCGCCGGAACAGCCGCTCGACTTCGTTGCGCCGCTTGTACAGCTCCCGGTCATAGGCCCAGGGGGCAAGCCGGGTCGTGCGCGGAGGCACCACCGGCTCGAACCCCAAGGTCCGGGCAAGCTGGCGGGTCTCGTTCCCCTCATAAGCCCGGTCCATCACCAAAGGCCACTTCGCTCGCTGGCCCCCCAGACGACGGAGCAGCTTGCGGCCTTCGGGCGCATCGTGGGCTTGGCCAGGCGACAGCGAGACCGTCACCGCCGTTCGAGCATCCGCGGCAACCAGATGAATCTTGGTGGTCCACCCCCCGCGGGACTGGCCGATGGCTTGGGGACCGTTTTTTTTAGCGCGCCCGTTCCGTCGGGATGAACCTTCACGATGGTGCTGTCCAGCGACAGCGCCTCCAGCTTGAGCCGGATGAGCTGTTCCGTCTGGAGGTGGGCGAACACCCGGTCAAGGACGCCGGTCTTCGACCACCGATTCATCCGGGTGTAGATGGTATGCCACCGCCCGAACCGGGGCGGTAAGCCCCGCCACTTGCACCCATGCTCGGCGACATACAGGATGGCATTGAGCACTTGCAGGTTCGAGACCCGCACGTTCCCTCGCTGCACCGGCAGCAATGACGCAATACGTTCGTATTGAGCTTCGGTCAGTTCCATCCGGGAATGATACCATATTCAATCCATTTGTGTGAACACGCCCTAATTCAGCGATCCAGTGCTTTTCCAACAGGCTTTGATAAATGCAGTAGTAACCAAGGTATTCGCGTTCATCTTCATTCATTTTATCGACGTCTATTTGGGCAAAACTTCCTGTACCCGTCAGGACAAAGAACATGATGGTCAAAACTGCCGGCATGATTCCTCTTCGCAATGAGGATGGTTTCACCCGTTTCACGATTGTGAACCTCCTATTCGTGGGCTTCGGTCTGGGGACGCTGCACGACGGCCGCGACTCGTTATTTCGTTGGGTGGCGGCGGGATATGGCGTTTGGGGAATGATTCAATCATCCCCCCGCCAAGCACGCGGTCGTCGTGGTAGAGGACCAGGGACTGGCCCGGGCTCAGGGCTTTTTGGGGCTTTTGGAATTCTATGAGGAGGGTTCCTGCCGCCTGCGGCTGAACGTGGCCGGTGACCGCCGGGGAGGCATATCGATATTTGATCTCGACGTGGTCCAAGGTCTGAGGCACGTCCGCGGCCAGCCAGTTGAGGTCGTGAATCGTGCATTGTTTCCGAAACAGGTTTTCGGATCGTCCTACGACGACGGCGTTTGTCTCAGGGTGTACTTCCTGGACGTAGAGGCGTTCGCCGGTGGCCAGTCCCAACCCTTTTCGTTGCCCGGGGGTATAAAACGCAATGCCGCGATGTTCTCCGATTGTTCGACCCTCGGGATCAAGAAACGGGCCAGGGCGTTGGACTTGTGGGGCCTCTTCGGTTAAAAATTCTCGATAATCTCCCTGGGTGACAAAACAGATTTCCTGGCTTTCTTTCATTTCATCAGCGGGCAGGCCTAATTCTTCGACACGTTGCCAGACGTCTTCTTTGTGCAGATGTCCCACGGGAAAGAGGATATGGGGAAGCCAGGCCGCGGCGACCCTGTACAAAAAATAGGATTGGTCTTTTTTCTTATCAACGCCTCTGAATAAGCCATACCCTTTGAGATTTTTTCCTTCGAGGCTCAGGGCATGCGCTTCGTTCAGAATGACCGATGAGCCTTGGAGGGGTAACACGCGGGCGTAATGCCCGGTGGCCACAAAGTCTGCGCCTCCGGCTTTGGCCAGTTGGTAGAGCATCCCGAATTTCACTCGTTCATTGCAGCGCACGCAAGGGTTGGGGGTGGTCCCGGCGAGATATCCAGAAATAAAATCATCTACGACGTTCTTGCGAAACGTCTCGCGAGTATCGACGACGTGATGGGGAATGCCTAATCGTTTGGCCACGTGCCGGGCCAACCCGACTTTGCAACAGCCCCGCTCTTCCCATTTTTTCGTCACCGTGGCGTCATCTTCGTGTTCCCACACCTGAAGGGTCACACCCGTGACGTTGTAGCCCCCTTCCGTCAGCAGGAGTGCTGCCACGGAGCTATCCACGCCTCCGCTCATGCCGAGAAGGACCGTTGGTTTGGCCATCATGAATCAGGCTTCTTGAGATTGGAACTGGTGGTCGCGTTGGGCCGACAGATCGTGGACGTTTTCTCCGTCACCGGATTCGGACGGTACGGGATCCAGGCTACTCACGCCCATGTCGCTCATGCCGTGGAACTTGCCGCCTTCTTCCAGAGAAAACAATGGGGTATGGATATCACCGACCACCACGGCCGGTTTCAGGAGTTGGACTTTGTGAGAGGCCGTCATGCTTCCCTCAACCTTGCCCCCACAAATAATGGTTTCCGCTTGAATCGTGGCCTTGACGACCGCATGTTCGCCAATGATAAGGGTTTCGGCCGTCGTAATCTCACCTTCAAACTGTCCGTCCACTCGGACCGTCCCTTTGAAATTGGCTTTTCCTTTGAAGAAGGCGTCTTTGCCGATAAAGGTGTATTGATTGTCCTCAAAGATGGTTTCCCGTTTTTTGTTGTCTTTTTCTCCCCACACAGGAATGCCTCCTCATCCTCCATTCCATCGATAACGCTTGACCCCGTTTTTTGTTTCTCCCTGGTCAAACCCTCTTCTCTCATCACGGAGTACGGATTTTAAGAACCATCCCGCATCGACGGCCGACTGCATGGCCGGGTCGGCACTTCGTTTTCTTTGATTGTTTTTGTACAGCTCCTTCAAACCCGTTTCTTGCCAATATTTTTTGTCTTTCCCAATCAAGTCCCTGAATGAGAACCACTGACTTTTTTTGGTTTTGCACCAACAACACACCGCACCGTGGAGAAAATCTCGAACTCTCCGTTCTTGTCCCGGTGAAAGGCCGTTGACCTTTCTGATCATGTCGGCATCATCATTCAGCATGATTCACTTCCGAGTGACGAGTGGTGAGTGATGAGAAGGGGTCTTTTCTCCTGGATTCCCGATTCACGACGTCGGGAATGACAGGGTGAGCACTCTTCACTTCAATATCACGTCCACAATTCGTGTCAACTCTTCCTCGGCATAATATCGGAGAATCAATTCTCCGCCCTGTTTTTTTGAGCGAATCGCGACCTTCGTTCCGAGACGTGTTCGGAGCCGATCTTCAAGGTCCCTGCGAGTCTCAGGCCAAGCGGCCATGCCGGAGGCACGTCGGGAAGGCTTGTCCCCCGATGATGACCGTCGGGGGGAGGCTTTGTAAGCGTCACGGTCCCTTCGAGGCTCAGGGGAACCCTCTCTTTTGATGAATCGCTCTGCCTGTCTGACCGAAAGCCGATCACGCAGAATGCGCTGCGCCACGGACAATTGCGATGCCGCGTTTTTAAGCCCTAGAATGACCTTTGCGTGTCCCAATGTCAATTGATGGGACGCCACCATGTCCTGCACGTCAGACGGTAATGAGAGGATTCTGGAAATATTGGCCACGGACGCCCGGTCACGTCCCACCCGGTCAGCCACCGCTTCTTGTGTCAACCCGAATTCATCCCGCATCCGTCGATACGCCTTGGCTTCTTCAATCGGGTTCAGATCCGCTCTTTGGATATTTTCAACGAGGGCTAATATCGTAGATTCCTCGTCTTTTGAATGTCGAATGACGGCAGGCAGGGCCGATAACTTGGCCAATTTGGCCGCCCGAAATCGCCGTTCTCCGGCAATGAGTTCATAGCGACCGTCACCTTTTCTGCGCAACAGGATGGGTTGCAGAATCCCATGTTGTTTGATGGAGTCCGCTAATTCTTTGAGGTCCTGGTCGTCAAACGTCTGTCTGGGTTGAAATCGATTCGGCAGAATGTGCGTCAGCGGAATCGTGTGGATCGTTTGCGCAGAACCAAGTGCCGTTGTTTCACTCACGGGCAGAAGGGTCGCCAGTCCCCTGCCCAGGGCTTTCTTTTCCATTCGCCATGAACTCCTTTGCAAACTCGATATAGGCTTTGGCTCCGTTGGATGCCGAATTATAGAGCAACCCCGGGCGTCCGTAACTCGGGGCCTCGGCTAATGCCACGTTTCTCGGGATGATGGATTGATACACTTTGTTGGGGAAAAACTGTTTCACTTCCTCAGAGACTTGCCTGGACAGGGTAAGTCTCGTATCGCACATGGTCAAAAGGATGCCTTCGAGCGCCAGATCATTGTTGAGTCCGCCACGCACCCTCTCGATATTCGCCATCAGCCTGCCCAGACCCTCCATCGCATAATATTCACCTTGGACCGGGACCAAGACCGAATCCGCGGCCGTCAGCGCATTGACGGTCAGAAGGCCTAAAGCCGGCGGACAATCCAGAATGATGAAATCGTAGTGCTGCGTCATGCTTGACAACAGAACCCGCAATCGTTCCTCTCGATGATCCACCTGGGCTAATTCGACTTCTGCGCCTCCGAGGTCCGCATCCGAGGGTAACAGGTCTAACTTCGCGATCGCCGTGGTGACAATCGCATCAGCGACGGGGATTTCTTTAAACAAACAATCATACACCGTATGGGGGGCACGTTCGATTCCCAGACCGCTGGTCGCGTTGGCCTGCGGGTCAATATCAACCAGCAACATCTTCTGCCCCGAGAGGGCAAGCGCGGCAGAGAGATTCACAGCAGTTGTGGTCTTTCCGACCCCGCCTTTCTGGTTGGCTACTGCGACGATTTTCGCCATCACGACCCTTCGAGGCACTTCTAGGCTCAAGACCAGTGTTCCACGTGGAACATTTCGGCAAAGCAATCATGAACAGGGCCGAGCAATACTGAGGACACGTTCACCCAACCCAAACGGCAATGTGTAAGGAATTTCCTCTATCAGATTGAAACCTTGTAATCTCTGGTCAGGCTTCATGGGTTTTGCTTGATGAAAGACAACCTTCCCGTATTCGGAAAGCAAGGGGCTAATATATGATAAACCTTTGCCTAATCGCAATGCTTTTAGGAACACCCAGTCAAATTTTCCATGACATGCCTGTTGAGCCGAAAAATTTTCTACCCTGTTTGATTCGACGTGTATGTTTTCCAATTGCAGGAGCCCGATTATATGGTGAAGAAAGGCCACCTTTTTCAAATTTGAATCAAGGAGGGTGACATGGTGTTCAGGGGAGAAAATCTTTATCGGCAGGCCGGGAAACCCCGCACCGCTTCCAACGTCGAGAATCGTATAAGCTTGCCCTGAGCCTTGAAGGGATTTTTGGGGCGTGAACACCCCCGTGGACACGGGGGCAAGGGAATCAAGAAACAGGTTGCCGACGATCGCTTTTACATCTTTGTGACCGGTAAGGTTGATCCTGGTATTCCATCGAATAAGTTCTTGATAATACAGCAATAGTTTTTCTAACGTCACGGGGTTGATGTCTAAGCCCAGAACGGCACCCCCCTCACGAAAGCTTGCCCTGAGCCTCGAAGGGTTCCCCTGGGGTTCCCTTGAGTCTCGACGTGCCTCAAAGGGTCTCGAAGGGAGGGCCGATACTGTTTTCATCTCCGTTTTTTCGTGGCTCACGACAAGTGTTCCACGTGGAACATTCAGGCCTTGGCAGATCGTTGGAATCGTTCCAACGCCACGATGAGCAACGAAATCGCTGCGGGCGTGACGCCGGAAATTCTTGAAGCTTGCCCGACGGTTGCGGGTTTGACTCTGGACAGTTTTTCCGCGACCTCGTTGGAAAACCCCGTCACGCCTGCATACTGAAAGGATGAGGGAATCACCTTGCTTTCCAGCTTGTGAAATCGTTCAATCTGTTCGTGTTGTCTCTTAATATATCCATCATATTTTATTGAGATTTCCACGGCTTCGCCGATTTCACGGTCGGCGGGTCCAGCTTCCCCCATCATGTCCATGAGTTGGTCATAGGTCAACTCCGGACGCTTGAGTAATTGCGCAAGCGTGGCACCCGGGTCAGGGACTGCCTGTCCGGTTTGTCCCCAACGCCTCGCCTTTTCCTGCGTCCATTGTGGCCGCGTCTGGGACAGGCGATGAATTTCTTTTTGTATAACGTCTTGTTTTCGTTGAAATTTCTCATAGATGACGTCCGGCACGATGCCCAACCGATATCCCGTTTCCATCAGGCGCTGGTCCGCATTATCTTCGCGCAATAACAATCGGTATTCTGCCCGAGAGGTGAACATGCGGTAGGGCTCTCTCGCATCCTTGGTGATGAGATCATCAATGAGCACCCCGATATAAGCCTGGGACCGATCCAGAATCAAAGGGGGCTCCCCTTTGACGCGCAGGGCTGCATTGATCCCGGCGATGATTCCTTGTGCCGCGGCTTCCTCATACCCGGAGGTTCCGTTGATTTGGCCGGCATGATACAACCCCTGAACCTTTTTGGTTTCAAGCGTCTGATGAAGCTGATACGGGGGAAAGTAGTCATATTCGATCGCATATCCGGGCTTCAGCATGGTGGCGCATTCAAAGCCCGGGATGGTTTTCAGAAGGGCAGCTTGGACGTCAACCGGCAGACTGGTGGAGATCCCGTTGGGGTAAAACGAGGGAGAATCAAGCTCCTCTGGTTCCACAAAGATCTGGTGTTGGGTTTTATCCTGAAACCTGACGACTTTATCTTCGATTGACGGGCAATACCGCGGGCCTACGGAATCAATCACCCCCATGTACATCGGTGATCGATCAAGGTTGTTCAGGATAATCTCATGCGTGCGTTCATTCGTATACGTCAGATGACAGCAGATTTGGGGGTTCGTCACGTGGGTGGTCCGAAAGGAAAAAGGTCGGGGCGGCACATCGCCGGGTTGAACCCCCATGATTTCGAAGTTAATAGAATCCCGGTCCAATCGTGGCGGCGTTCCGGTTTTCAACCGGCCGACTTCAAACCCGAAGTCACGCATACAATCAGACAGCGATTCGGCGGGAGCTTCTCCGGCTCGTCCTCCGGGGATATGGTTCATGCCGATGTGAATCAACCCTTTTAAGAACGTGCCGGACGTGATAATCACGGCGTTGGCCTGAATGGTTTCGCCGCGATCGGTTACCACTCCCTGAATGGCGCCGCCTTTGGTCAAAATGTTCTGGGCCGTCCCGGCGACGATTTCAAGAGAGGGCTGGTTTGTGAGGGTTTCCTGCATGGCCTTTCGATACAGGGATTTATCGCATTGAACCCGTGTGGCTCTGACCGCCGGCCCCTTTTTCGTGTTCAGCGTTCGAAACTGAATGCCGGCCTGGTCGGTATTACGTCCAATCTCGCCTCCTAAGGCATCAATTTCTTTCACCAGATGTCCTTTCCCGATTCCGCCCACTGCCGGATTACACGGCATGTGCGCGATCTTGTCCCGCTCAATAGTCAGCAATAAGACGCGGCATCCCATTCTGGCCGCCGCCAACGCCGCTTCGCACCCGGCGTGGCCCCCTCCGATGACGATGATGTCTCGTTGAATGGACATGGGTATATTTACCTAATGTTTGAGCATAGGAACGATTGTGTCATTCCCGAAGGTCGTCATTGGGAATCCCGTTTTTGTAGCGGGGATTCATCTCTTCCGACTCTCCTCCGTTTATCAGTGCCGGCATAGAAGCAATACGCCTGTCTCCGATGGTCGTACTCGGAGATCGGTCTCCGACGTTTCGAAGAGGAGAATGGATTCCCGCTAACGACCGGCGGGAATGACGGGATTTTGAAATTGGCTTGGTCATGGCCTTGCCCGCGGGACAGTGGCACGTCTGCCATTGCCCGGTTTCTTCGTCTCGGTGAATACCATTGCCGCGGACGCGGCGTTTAGACCAAATTTTCATGGACCATTGGGGACTTCTCTCAAGGGCATTTCGAGTACAAAACTATCAAATGACAGCGGCGTGAGACAATCGACCGGCTGGTTTTTTCCCATCGCCTCACGCAGGCGTGGACTGAAATCTGAACAGTTTGTCTCCCACCGCCTTTCTCTCGACGCCCCATAAACAATTCTTGATAAATTATCAAGTTTGATATAACCTTCTTTTATGAATCCGGCGCCACTCCGTGAACGTCGTCTCAAGGTTGTTATCAAGGATTTATGGAACACGGGTCACGTCCAGTTTCTGCCACACGCAAAGAAACGGATGAAGGAACGGCAGTTCAATCTTGACGACGTCAAACACGTTCTGTGGTACGGCCGCCTAGTTGAGTGGTCCAAGCCAGAAGAGACTTGGCGCTATAAACTTGAAGGGCATTCAGTGGACGGAAAGAAAGGGGCCGTCGTGGTCGAAATAACGGCCCATCTTATTATCATCACGGTCATTCACGTATGAAAGGAGGATGCTCAATGAATCACCGTGATCATCTGATGCAAGGGAAAATTCAAAAGAGAAGGGAAGGGAAAATTCAAAATGAGGTGTACTCTGTGTCAAAGGAAGTGTCTAGCTCGAAAGGCCACGGCAGCCCAGCCGTATCGGTTTGTGGAAAGTGGGCTGACTCATGTGTTTTTGGTCGGGGTCAAGGTGTGGACTTGCACCTATTGCAGGGAGGAGTCTGCCATTATCCCAAACGTCGGGCAATTGAGTGACGCGGTGGCTCATGGCCTGCTCAAAAAAGCGGCACCGTTGGATGGCCAGGAATTACGCTATCTGCGTAAGCACGCGGGATTTGCCGCGCAAGATTTCGCGGGGTTGTTGCGGATTGATCCTGCCCACTTGTCTCGCGTCGAGTGCGGGAAAACCAGACATCTGAGCAAAGTCGGGGATACGTTGGCTCGTCTCTTGATTCATGCCGCCATGGTGAGGGAGGAGACGAATCAAAACCTTTTGGCATTTGCAAGAGGCCTCAACCAGCGCAAACACTCTCCCCCGCCGACCGTTTTCAAGTGGGCCGGAAATCGGTGGCCAGGGTGTCCAACTGATCAAGAGAAACGGCCAGCCAGGGCAAAAAAGAAGACTGTTCAAAGTTCTTCGGCGGCATGAGATGCCGCCCTACCTCTCGCGGCATTGAAAGACCAGATCGAATTCCGCACCCTTGCTCAAGCTCCCGGATCCGGCACTATACAAGCCACTCACAGTTGAGGCAACTTGGCTGCTACTGCTGTCTGCATATACCCTGCTCTCGCCCGTCATGCTCACCACCTTGATGGCCTTGTTTTCTTTCGCACAATGCTCGCGGGCTTTCTCCAAGGCGGCTTCTTTCACATACCGCAGATCCCCATCCGCTGCTTCACCTCCAGTTAGGCTATCCGTGATCAGATATGTGTTGTGATCGATCTCCTCTATCCTTTGCACTTTCTTGCGCTCCATTCTGCGTTCTGCTCTGCGCTCTGCCTCAATCTCTTCCCACTCTTCCAACGATATGCACCCTCCAAAGATTGCAGCAAGCAGGATGACGATGAGGATTTTCATGCTCTGCTCCTTCGGTCGACGGTGATTGATGATTTCGATTTTGCCCACGTCGATTTGACGCGGTGGCTCCGGCGATTGGCGTGTCGTCTGGCGGACGCAAGGCCGCGTCAATGGTCTTCGTTCTTGAATGCGCACTCGTCGCATTCGGCGAACAGGTGGATGTGCAGGTTTGTCTCATAGATGCAGATGCTTCGCTTCGCTCAGCATGACAGGGTGAGGGGGCAGCATGACTATCTAGGGTTATCTGGATTCCTGCTAACTACCGGCGGGAATGACTTCAGGGCATGCCCAAACACACCACTCCCTCCATCTCAAAGAAACGTATTATTTGCCTATGCAGAAATCCTGGAAAATGCGGTCCAGGATGTCCTCCGTGCTTACGGCGCCGGTGATTTCGCCTAACGCATCAAGGGCGGCTCGAATGTCCAAGGCTACACATTCTCCGGATTCTTTTTTTTCAAGCGAGCGCATGGCCTCTTCAACGGAGTGGTGCGCTCGCTCCAGGCTTGCCTTGTGTCGAAGCCGCGTCACGAGAACGGAGGGCGTCGCTTCCAGTCCTTCTTTGAGGCAGACACCTTGAATACCCGCCGTCAAATGATCAAGGCCTTCCCCTGTTTTGGCCGATACTTTCACAAACGCCAGCCCCTCACCCTCGCTCGGACCCGCGTCCTTTCCCTCACCCTGGCCCTCTCCCAGGGGGAGAGGGAAGAAAATCTTGCGTGCGTCAAAGGACCGGGATTCGGGGAGATCCATTTTGTTCATCACGAGCAGAGGTCTTCGGGAGCCATACGTTTCGAACACGGCGCGATCTTCGTCGGTTATCCCTATGGCGCCATCGATCACGAGCAGCACCACGTCGGCATCGGCAATCGCTTCCTCGGTTCGGCGAATGCCTTCTCCTTCGACCTCATCCTGCGTCCGTCGAAGTCCCGCGGTATCCAACAGGCGCAGCGCAATGCCGTTGACGTTGATTGATTCATCAATGACGTCGCGTGTCGTTCCCGGTTGATCGGAGACAATGGCTCGCTCCACGTTCAACAGCGCATTGAGGAGGCTCGATTTGCCGACGTTGGGCCGCCCGACGATGGCCACTTTCACGCCTTCTCGAATCATGCGTCCCTCCTCAAAGGACGCGATCAACTTTTCCAATGCCCCTTGCGTGTCCTCCAAGACCCGTTGCACCTCGGCACGCTGAATCCATTCAACGTCTTCCTCGACAAAATCCATGCCGGCTTCCAGATGCGCCAGGACGCGAAGCACCCGTTCCCTGAGCGCGTCAATTTCTCGTGAAAGGGATCCGCGCAATAAGGATTGGGCGGCCTGAAGACTCCGGGACGTCGTGGCTTGAATCGTATCAAGCACGGCCTCTGCCTGAGTCAGGTCCAACCGCCCATTTAAGAACGCACGTTTGGTGAATTCTCCGGGTTGGGCCAATGTCGCCCCATGATGAATCAACGCGTTGCAGGTGGCGTGTAAAATCCACGTGCCGCCATGGGTCTGAATTTCCACGACGTCCTCACCGGTATACGAACGAGGCTGACGCATGACCACCACCAGGGCTTCATCAATCAGCGCGTGATCCTCTCCGTCAACGCGCGATTCAATCGAATGAGCGTGCGGACGACGGAATTCCTGCGCACACACAATATCGCTCACGTACAGGCGGTGATTGTCCAGTTGATGAAGCGATTGGCGATTGCGAGGACGGATGACGTGAGAGGCCACCTCAATGGCGTGGGAGCCACTGACGCGGATGATGCCGACGCCCCCTTCCCCCACGGGAGTGGCGACCGCACAGATGGTATCGTCAACGAAGCCTTCCATTGGGAAAACCATGGATTCCCGATGACGACGTTCGGGAATGACCCAATGAATCGGGTGCTCTTCGACTACGCTGAGACAAGCTTATCCACCGTCTTTCTGCGAGCCCTTTCCTTTTCTCTTTCTATTTTGCCTGTCCCCGACGGTCGTAGTCGGGGAGGCGGTGCCGTTCGTTCCTTCCGGATTGGACTCCAGCGGGGACCCTGCGCCGGGGGCGGCCGGCGGGGGCGGCGGTTTTTTGAGAACAAAGCGGTCCGTAATAAATTGTTGGGCAATCGTCAAGACGTTATTGGTCAACCAATAGATGACCAAGCCGGCCGGAAAGGTCAAAAAGAGAAACGTCAGAAACACGGGCAATAACAACATCATTTTCGCTTGCGTGGGGTCCATGGTGGTGGGCATGATTTTTTGTTGAATCACCATCGACGCTCCCATCAGAATGGGAAACACGTAATACGGGTCCGGGACGGACAAGTCCGTGATCCACAACAGAAAGGGCGCACGACGAAGATCCACGGTCATGTATAAAATATTAAACAGCGAGATAAAGACGGGCATTTGTAACACCATGGGCAAACACCCGCCGACGGGATTGACCTTATGCTCTTTGTATAATTTCATCAGCTCGCGATTGAGGCGTTCTCGATCGTCTTTGAATTTGGCCTGCACGGCCTGGATTTTTGGTTGAATCTTCTGCATCCCCTGCATGGATTTATAGCTCTTGTATTGCAGGGGCACGAACAACAGCTTGATGCCGCACGTTAAGAGAATAATGGCCACCCCGTAGTTCTGAGTGTAGTCATAGAGAAACCGAAGCACGTAAAATAACGGCTTCGCCACCGCTTTCACGATGGCCCAACTGCCGTAAATAAACCATCCGAAATCAATCGTATCCTCCAAGCCGTGGCCCAAGGAACGCATCACGTCAAATTGTTTGGGCCCCGCATACAGTTGAAACCGGATGGCACGGCCTCCGGCGTCAAGGGGGAATTCCACGCCAGACGTGACCACGTGTTCCGCTTCTGTTCTGGCAAACACCCCTTGGGCGCCTTGCGGAATCAGGACGCTGATAAAATATTTATCCTGAAGCGCCGCCCACCCGACGTTGCCTGAACGTCGAATTTCAGGTTCAGGCGTTTCTTTTTCCAGCACGTCATCAATCATCCACGCCGACCCCAGGGCACCGATAAACCCTTGCCCCCATTCCACCACGCCGAAATTGGTGCCCAATACCACCTCAACCACGTCGTCAAGGCCGTCAACGCGAAATGAAGCGTCTACGAGATAGGAGTCATGATGAAAGGTAAAATCCTTTTCAACCAGAACGTCCTCGTCGCGGTAGGTCAACGTCAGATGGCCGGTCGGATTGAGATCCGACAGCGTGTCAAAATCCCGGCTCACTTCAAATACGCCGTGTGTCAGCGCGTCGTTGACGGCCTGGGCGGCGACTCGTAACGACATGGGGCCGGCAAAGCGACCTTCCGGATAAACAAACTCGATGGGTTGAGGGTCCTCTTCGTCTTGAGTCAAATAGCGTTTGAGTTTCCAGCTTTGAATCTGGGCGCCACGGGTGTTGAACTCAACGCGATAGAGCGGCGTTTCTATTGTCTCAATCGACCCTTCGACGTTCAGGGGACCCTCATTCACGTCGGAGAATTCCGGTTCATGAGCCTGCTGATCCTGCCCTGAACCTCGAAAGGTGCCGGTTGGCGGAACGGCGTCCGGACCGTCGCCGGTGACCTGTTCTTGACCTTCCTCAATGGGTGGGGGTTCCGGCAACAATCCCAACTCTTTCATGACAAAATCAGAGCTGAAAATGATGCCGAACGAAATCAGAAGGAAGAAAATGATCCGTATTTCCATAAAGCTGAAAACCCTATGATCCGTGCAAGCGTTTCCTGTCCGATAGTCAGGGACGAGGGGCCACGTTCCCCTTACCTGAAACGTCTGCTTCTCGTGAAACCGAGGGTCTGCCCCGTCCTTGACACGGGATCGGGTATCCCCGATGAGGACCGTTGAGGACAGGCACGACGTTCATCCGATCAGGGTACAGGGTCAACCCCACCTGGATGGAATGGATGGCACTTCAGAAGCCGGCAGACCCCTAACGACGCGCCACGAATCAGCCCGTGACGGGTGATCGCATGACTGGTGTAGCATGAACAGGTCGGTTCAAAACGACAATTCAGCCCAAGATGGGGAGAAACCACGTGCTGGTACACCATGATGAGCCACAATACTATTTTGCGCATGAGAGGGGTTCGGCGGAAGCCATGAGACCTTGGCGAATGAGGGTCTGCATCCACGTCTTGTAGAGGGTGCGATGGTCAAGCGTCAGGGCTGAAGGTTTAGGAAAAATAATAATATCATGCCCCGTGACGAGAAGCGTGTCCGTGTTCCTGACCAACTCTCGAAAAACCCGTTTTCCACGGTTCCTCACCACCGCGTTGCCGAACCGGCGTCCCACCACGATTCCGATACGGGTGCGCCCAAGCGAAGACGTGCATGAGACGAGGGTGAAGAATCTGGTAGCGATGCGCTTGCCTTCCCGCTTGACTCGATTATAGTCCTCTGATTTTTTCAGGAAGAGCGGTGGAGAAGGTCGGGGGACGTCACTCATCGGATACTGAGAGGCGGTATCGGCCTTTTCGGCGACGGCGAGCAAGCACTTTTCTGCCGTTTTTGGTGCTCATTCGCTTGCGAAATCCATGGTCGCGCTTTCTTTTCAGATTCGACGGTTGTCTGTACGTCATGGACATGGTAAGTAACCTCTTTCCTCAAACCGTGTCCCGTCCTTGATACGAGGACGTTCAAAGGATGAGTATCAATTTCCAAGGATTGTAAATTTCCAGGCCGTGAGTGTCAAATGGCCCATAGGTCCACCGCTCCTTGATGACAAACGTCAAGGACGGGTTTTGACCCACGGGACGGCGTGAGAGAAGGACCCTGACGGTGATTCGAAGTATCAAGGGCGTGAAGGACGTTACACCGGAGCACATACCGAAATGGACCACCGTTGAGCGAACCGCTCATTCATTGGCTCATGCCTTTGGATTTCATGAAATCCGGATTCCAACGTTTGAAAAAACGGAACTCTTTGTTCGCAGTATCGGCGGTTCGACCGATATTGTTGAAAAGGAAATGTATACGTTTCCTGATAAGGACGGGACCTCCCTGACGCTTCGCCCGGAAGGAACCGCCGGCGTCGTGCGTGCGTACATTGAACAAGGGTTGCACAATCACCCGTCGTCCAGAAAGCTCTACTACATTGGTCCGATGTTTCGCCATGAACGGCCGCAGGCCGGGCGATTTCGTCAATTTCATCAATTTGGGGTTGAATCCTTTGGGAAAGCTGAACCCGCCGCTGACGTGGAAGTGATTGCCCTGCTCTGGAGTTATTTGACGTCCCTGCAATTACCCGGACTCGCGTTGGAGATCAATTCCCTTGGAGAGACCGCTGACCGCCACCTCTACATCAAAGAATTAGGGGCTTTTCTTCAGAGCAGGCAAGCCCTGCTTTGCGAAAACTGTCAGAGACGCATCGAGACGAATCCCTTACGAACGTTGGATTGTAAAGTTCCACGATGTCAACAAGCCACGAAAGATGGCCCATCCATCACGGCTTGTCTTTCCCCATCCGCCCAACTGCATTTTGACGGGGTGTTACATCAACTCCGGACATTAGCGATTCCGTATAGAATCAATCCTCGGCTTGTCAGGGGATTGGACTACTATTCCTTGACGACGTTCGAGGTCTCGTGCTCTACACTTGGGGCTCAAAATGCCATTGGGGCCGGAGGACGATATAACGGATTAGTTGAAACCTTGGGCGGCGACTCCACTCCGGCGGTCGGGTTCGCCATCGGTCTGGAACGAGTCATTCTCGCCCTTCCTGAATCAGCGGTACAGCCTCCCAAGCCTTGGCTCTTCATTGCATCGTTTGGGGAAAAAGGGAGAGAAGCCGGTTTCTCCCTCATGCATGCTCTTCGTCTCCAACACGTGAAAGCCGAGACGGATGATCAAGCCTCCACGTTAAGAACTCTCCTGAAATCGGCTCACCGCCTCAGCGCACCATACGTTGCGATCATCGGAGATGATGAAGTGAAACATAATCAGGTCATCTTGCGAAACATGACCACCAAGGAACAAGAAATTCATCCCCTTGACGCGGCACTCTCAACCATAGGGACGAGATTTCAGGCATCCTCAGCACGTAGAAATCTTGATTGACTTTTTTCTTCGTTCGGAATACGATTTTCTCTTTTATTTCAATGGGTAATGATGTTGATAACTTCACTGGGCTCTTGTGGTTTTTTCATCTCACTGATGAACGTTTCTGCGTCATAACGCGTGGACCTTCCTTCAAGAATCCTGTTTGATGGCACCGTCTATTCTTGTATTGATTCAGAGCAATCCCTTGGTCACGCATCGTCCGACGGAGGGACTTCGCATCGCCCTCGGTTTATCAACAAGCGCGACGTCATTAACCATTGTTCTGTTAGGACAAGCCAGACTGTTACTGACCGAGCAAGCAAGCGACGTCGTTGACGCAGAAATCTTGGAACGGCATCTCCCGGTGATTCAGGAGCTTCAACTTGCCATCGTGGTTCCAGAGGGAAGTTCAGCCGACTTTCCCATGGATCAAGATTTTGCCATTCGTGAAGTCCCTCAATCTGGAATAACCTCGTTGCTGTACCAAGCCGACCGCGTGTTGGTGTTTTAATTTCATGAGAAACGTTCTCGTTCTTCTTTCAACCACCACGTCGGACGTTCAGGACTACATTGAACAATATGATGATTCGACGTATTCAGTCAGTGGCGTCTTGCTTCAGGTCGATCAACGATCGGACAAAAATTTTCCTTTTCCTTGTTGTGTTCTTGATTCCGAAAACCACGACGGACGGATGAGTCTTTCCTATCCAAGAATTCAATATTCTGACGTGCTCCAAAAAATCTTTGAAGCGGACAGCGTGATTTCTTATTCCTAGAAGTATGTTCATCATCAACAGGACGTGGCTTAGCTACTTCTTCCCAAACCTTTAAGATAAAGACAGTCGTCATAGGAATCGGAGTAGTGATTGTGGATGAGGCGGAGTTCTTTCTATCTCCATGATTTCTATGGCAGATCGTAACCATGAACGTGTGGAAATAAAGAAGAATCTTCTGGTGAAGACGTGTGAACGGGGTTGGAATATTTTGTGAATGATGAAGACGAGACCAAGACAAGAAGTGAAAGACGAAGTCGTTCCGTGAGTGGTTGATAAGGTTGTGAAGGGTAACGCTCCATGTTGAATAACTTGAAGAAAGCCCAGGGTGAGACCGCAGACACGTGGGAAAAGGCCCTGATGTTTATCGAGTCGAGCATAGGGAGTGAAAACGTCGAAACGTGGTTTCAGCCGGTCAGGCTGGAGGAGATGAATGGTTCGAAGGCAACGATCATTGTGCCGAATAGATTTTTTGGGGATTGGTTGGAGACCAAATATCGGCAGGTTATTGTCGAAGCCTTGCAATCAGTTCAGTCTGTAGGAGAAGGAGAAATTGACGTCGAGTTTGTTGTGAGCGAACACGCGTCGTCAAGGTCCGCGTCCGTAAGTGAGAAGGAACCATCCCCGCTCCCGTCTTCACCGAATCGAATCCGAAGACCGGCACCAAATCCTAAATATACCTTTGAGAATTTTGTCGTTGGGGCAAGCAACCAATTTGCCCATGCCGCCAGTCTGGCCGTTGCTGAAGCGCCGGCTGATCGTTATAACCCACTCTTTATTTGTGGTGGCGTCGGGTTGGGGAAAACGCACCTTCTGCATTCCATTGGAAATTTGGTGATGAGAAAAAGCGATCTTCGGATTGCCTACGTGACGACGGAGCAATTCACCAATGAGGTCATCAATTCGATCCGACATGGTAGGATGGAAGAATTCCGAAGACGGTATCGGAATACGGACATGCTCCTGATTGATGACATTCAGTTTCTCGCAAGAAAAGAACAGACGCAGGAAGAATTTTTTCATACCTTCAATACGCTGTATGAGGCACAAAAACAGATTGTCCTGTCCAGTGATCGGTTTCCCAAAGAAATGCCTTCAATGGAAGAGCGGTTGCGATCGAGATTTGAGTGGGGGTTAACCGCTGACTTGCAACAACCAGACGTCGAAACGCGCATGGCGATCCTCAGAAAAAAATCAGAAGAAGAAGGCATCGCCATTGGAGATGAAATCGTTCAACTGCTTGCGGAGAGTTTGAAGAACAACATTCGAGAATTGGAAGGCGCGTTGATCCGGTTGGGAGCCTATTCAACCCTGACGGGCCGAACGATTAGCATTGAGATGGCCAAAAACATTCTTCCTGATTTGTTGGGGAGAAAAAGAAAAATCATCACGATGGAAGACGTGCAGGAAGTTGTCGCCCGTCGGTTTCAGATGAAAGTGTCTGAGTTGAAATCGAAGCGACGAACCAAAACGTTAGTCTATCCAAGGCAAATTGCCATGTTTCTCTCTCGAGAACTCACGGATGCGTCCTTCCCGGAAATCGGTCGGGAGTTCGGCGGGAAGGATCACACCACGATTATTCACGCGTGCCGGCAGATCGAAAAAGCCGTTGATAAAGACCACGCCATACAAACCACCATCAACAGCCTGAGAGATGAAATAGGCAACGCTTAACAGAAGGGAGCCCTTCCATGCGAGTGACGGTGGAACGAAATGAACTACTGACGGCCCTCCAGCGCGTTCAGGGCGTCGTCGAAAAACGGAATACCATGCCGACTCTGGCCAACGTCTTATTAGAAGCCAAACCGGAAGGCTTGGAGATTTTAGCCACGGACCTGGAACTCGGAATGCGTGGTCTCTATAAGGCAAAGGTCGAAGAGCCGGGTTCGGTGACGTTTTCTGCCAGAAAACTCTATGAGATTCTCAAAGAAATCAGAGAAGCCGACGTGGCCATGACGGTGACGGACAATTGCGTCATCACCATGAAGGCCGGCCGCAGTCAATTTAAGGTCGTCGGACTTCCCAGTAAGGATTTTCCTCCGCTGCCCGGCATTGAACGAGAAGGCCTCATTCCGTTGCCGGGGGCAGCGTTGCTCCGGCTGATTCGAAAGACCTTGTTTGCCGTGGGGGACAACGATACGCGGTACGTCCTCAACGGATTGTTGATTACACTGATGAAAACCGGCGGAAAACACGTCATTCGATTAGTCGGGACGGACGGGCATCGATTAGCGGTGGCGGATCAGGAATTAGACATCGACGCACAGAACGCGCCAGCGGACGAAGTCAACGTGATTGTCCCCAAAAAGGCGGCCTTTGAGATTCGTCGATTATTGGAAGAAAACGAAAACGGGCCGATGATCGGCTTTACCAAGAACATGCTGATTTTCAGAAAAAGCGGACTCGTGCTGACGTCGCGGTTGATGGAAGGCAATTATCCCAACTATCAACAGGTCATTCCCAAGCCCGGCAAGCAAACGATCACCGTGAATCGGGGTGAACTCGAAGGTGCGCTTCGGCGCGTCTCAGTCCTGTCGAAGGATAAAAGCCACGCCGTCAAACTGACGTTTGCCAAGACATCCATCACCCTCTTTACCAGTCATCCGGATATGGGAGAAGCCGTGGAAGACACGCCTGCCGATTGTCACGGTGAGGAATTCTCCACGGGGTTTAACGCGCAATATCTGCTTGACGCGTTAGGCGTCATTGACAGTGAAACGGTGATCCTCCACATGGACGCCCCTCTCAGCCCGTGTTTGATTCAAGAACACGAGAACCCCTTCTTTCAAACCGTGGTCATGCCGGTCAAAGTCTAACCCACGCGAAACCGTAGCGCATGCCTCACGAATCACACGAGACACCGCCGACCGCACACGTGGGGGCCTCTCGTCCCCTTGCCCCACACGTCGAGCCGAGTGGGTACGGTGCGGACCAGATCCGCGTGCTTGAGGGCCTTGAAGCCGTTCGGAAACGACCGGCCATGTACATCGGCAGTACCGGCGTTGATGGCCTGCACCATCTCGTGTATGAGGTCGTGGATAACAGCGTTGATGAACACATGGCCGGGTATGGAGAGACGATCGAGGTCTCGTTGGAAATCGACGGCAGCATGACGGTGACGGACAATGGCCGCGGCATTCCTACGGGCATGCATTCCACGCAGAACAAATCCGCGGCCGAGGTTGCCTTAACCGTCCTCCATGCAGGCGGAAAGTTTGAACAGGGGGCCTACACCGTCTCCGGCGGTCTGCACGGCGTGGGTATTTCCGTGGTCAACGCGTTATCGGAATGGTTGGAGTTGGAAATCTGGCAAGATGGGCAAGTCTTTGAACAGGTTTATCAACGGGGAACTCCGAACGCCCCGTTGAACGTGACGGGTGTGACGAAAAAACGCGGCACGAAAATCACCTTCAAACCCGACCCGGATATCTTCGAGGTCGTGGAATGCAGCTTTGACGTTCTGGCCCAACGTCTTCGGGAATTAGCCTTCCTGAATAAAGGCTTGTCGATTTCGCTCACCGATAAACGAAAAGAAAAAGAACAAGTGTTCTGTTACAAGGGCGGGATCGTGTCGTTCGTCGAACATCTGAATGAGGCCAAAATCCCGCTCCACAAACCGATTTTTCTCTCCGTCGAAAAACCGGACGTCATGTTGGACGTCGCACTCCAGTACAACGACAGCTACGCGGAAAACCTGTTCTCCTTTGCCAATAACATCAATACACGTGAAGGGGGAACGCATCTGGTCGGATTCAAGACCGCTCTGACCAGAACGATTAATTCCTACGCGAGTTCGAATGACCTGTTGAAAAAGGACATGGACTCGCTCACGGGTGACGACGTACGGGAAGGGCTCACCGCGGTCGTGAGCGTCAAAGTCAAGTTTCCGCAGTTTGAAGGACAAACCAAAGCCAAGTTGGGAAACAGTGAAGTCAAGGGCATTGTTGAGGCTGCCGTCAACGAAGGACTCGGGACGTACTTTGAAGAAAATCCGTCCGTGGCCAAACGCGTGATCGGCAAAGCCGTGGACGCGGCACGAGCGAGGGAAGCCGCCCGGAAGGCGAAGGAACTCATCCGTCGTAAGAACGCCTTGGACGGTGGCTCACTCCCCGGAAAACTCGCCGATTGTTCAGAAAAAGATCCGGCCCTCAGCGAATTGTTTATCGTCGAAGGGGATTCAGCCGGCGGGTCGGCGAAACAGGGGCGGGATCGAAAATTTCAAGCCATTCTTCCGCTCAAGGGCAAAATTCTCAACGTCGAAAAAGCACGGTTCGACAAAATGCTCTCGAGTGAAGAAATTCGCACGATGATCGTGGCCTTGGGCACCGGCATCGGACGAAAGCGCGAGGACGCGGAAAAAGGCAAGGACGATAAAGAAACGTTTGACATTGCCCGGGCCCGGTATCACAAGATCATTTTGATGACGGATGCCGACGTGGACGGCAGCCACATTCGCACGCTTCTCCTCACGTTTTTGTTTCGTCAGATGCACGAACTGATTGATCGGGGCTACGTGTACATTGCGCAGCCGCCGCTCTTTAAGGTGAAAAAAGGCAAATCCGAACGCTTTCTCAAAGATGAACACGCTCTGAATGACTACCTCACCGAGCTGGCGGGACAAGACGTCGAAGTCTACGTGGAAACGGAACACGCGTTTATCGGCGGCCACGCCCTCAATCCGATCCTCAAGAAACTGATCGAGTTCGAAGGCCTGTTAGGGAGACGGAGTCAGAAGCACCAGGACACCGGGCTCTTGCGGGCGTTTGTTGATGAGCCAACCTTGGGGCGCGACCTGTTACGAAACCGGGAGGACGTCCACGAGCTGATGGCACGAGTGCAGGAACGGTTGACCCTCGCCTACCCCCAGGCGTCGATTCAGATGGACGTCGTGGAAGATGAAGAACATCACTCCAACGCCATCGTCTGTCGGGTGCCGACCAACGGCGTGACGGCGACGCTCGAAGTGAACCATGAATTAGTGGGATCCGCGGATTTTCGGGAATTACAAAAACGCGCGCCCCACGCCATTGGCCTGGGCCCTCCCATGTACCGAATGAAAACGCAGGACACGGAAACCGCCTTCGCCTCCACGGATGCACTCGTTCAAGGAATCCTCGACGTCGGGAAAAAGGGATTGAACCTTCAGCGTTACAAAGGACTGGGTGAAATGAATCCCTCGCAACTTTGGGAAACCACCATGAACCCGGACACGCGATCCTTGCTTCAAGTGAAATTGGAAGACATGACCGGCGTGGATGAAATTTGCACCATTCTCATGGGCGATGAAGTCGAACCGCGACGAAATTTTATTCAGCAGCACGCGATGGAAGTCCGTCATTTAGACGTGTAGCCCATCACCGCCTCATCTCCAACCTTCCGAGTCCAACCCCACGATGCCTGAGGCCGTCCGCTTAACCCAAGTCACCATCGAAGACGAGATGCGCTTGTCGTATCTGGATTACGCCATGAGCGTGATCGTCGGTCGCGCCTTGCCGGACGTGCGTGACGGGTTGAAACCCGTGCATCGGCGCATTTTGTACGGCATGAACCAGATGGGCCTGGCGCACAACCGGGCCTATCGCAAGTCGGCCAAGATCGTGGGCGAAATCATGGGCAACTATCATCCGCATGGTGATTCCGCCATTTACGACACGCTGGTGCGCATGGCCCAGGACTTCAACTTGCGCTATACCCTGGTGGACGGTCAGGGGAATTATGGCTCGGTGGACGGCGACCCGCCGGCGGCCATGCGCTACACCGAAGCCCGGCTGATGAAACTCGCCGGCGAAATGCTGGTGGATATCGATCGTGAAACCGTTGATTTCGGTCCCACGTATGATGAATCGGACGTCGAGCCGTTGGTGTTACCGGCTAAAGTGCCCAACCTCTTAATCAACGGGGCCGGCGGCATCGCCGTCGGCTACGCGACCAATATTCCCACGCACAATCTTGGCGAAGTCGTCACGGCGTTGCTGCGCGTCCTTGACGACCCGGACGTCTCCATCGCGCAGTTGATGGAGAGTCTGCCGGGTCCCGATTTTCCGACGGCCGGCTTCATTTACGGAACCCAAGGGATCAAAGACGCCTATGAAACGGGGCGGGGACTCTTGACGCTCCGCGCCAAGACTCACGTGGAAGTGGATGAAAAAAGAGATCGGGAGAGCATCATCGTCACCGAAATTCCTTACCAGGTGAACAAGGCCAAGTTGCTTGAGAAAATCGCCGATCTGGTTCATGAAAAACGCGTCGAAGGGATTGCCGACGTTCGAGATGAATCGGACCGAGACGGCATCCGCGTCGTGATTGAACTCAAAAAAGGCGAAATGGCGCCCGTGATCCTGAATCAATTGTATAAGCACACGTCGCTTCAAAATACGTTTGGGGTCATCATGCTCGCGCTCGTGAATAACCGGCCGGAGATTTTGAACCTCAAACAAATCCTGGTGGCCTTTCTTGAGCATCGACGAGAAGTGGTCATTCGGCGATCCGCCCATGAGTTGCGGAAAGCCGAAGAACGCGCCCACGTGTTAGAAGGCCTCAAAATCGCAATCAAGCAGTTGGACGACGTGATTGCCCTGATCCGTCAGGCCGCCTCACCCGATGCGGCGAAGACCAACCTCACGCAACGCTTTCCGTTGTCTGACGTGCAGGCGCAAGCGATTCTGGACATGCGGCTCCAACGATTGACTCAACTTGAACAACATAAACTTTCTCAAGAGTACGAAGAACTCCAAGCCAAAATCGCTTCGCTTCAGGCCATCCTCGGGTCCGAGGATTTAGTCAAACAGATCATCAAAGACGAGTTGATCCACCTCAAAGACGCGTATCAAGACGACCGGCGCACCCGGATCATTCCGCAAGAAGCGGAGATCAACGTGGAAGACTTGATCGCCGATGAAGAAATGGCGGTCAGCATTTCCCACGTCGGGTACATTAAACGCGGTCCGGTCTCCGACTACCGAGCGCAACACCGGGGAGGGAAAGGCAAGATCGGCATGGGCGTGAAGGACGAAGATTTCGTCGAAACCATCCTGACCGCCTCCACGCACGACTTCATCCTGTTCTTTACCGACGCCGGAAAAGTCTATTGGCTCAAAGTCCATGAAATCCCGGAAGCCGGTCGAACCAGTAAAGGCAAGGCCATGGTCAACCTGCTGGCGTTAGGGCCGGAAGAACGGGTCACCGCGACCCTGCCGGTGCGAGAGTTTTCCGATACGTCTTCCGTCGTGATGGCCACCCGCACGGGATACATCAAGAAGACGCCGTTATCCGCGTATGGCAATCCCCGTCAGGGCGGGATCATCGCGCTGTCGTTGGAAAACGGGGATAAACTCATCGGCGTCGAAATCACGAACGGCCAAAGCGACGTCATCCTGGGGACCCGAACGGGACTGGTCATTCGGTTTCGGGAACACGACGTCCGATCCGTGGGCCGTACCGCCCGAGGGGTCAGGGGTATGCGCTTGGCGGGAACCAATCACGTCATAGGGATGGCCGTCATCCAGCCTGACGTGGACGCCTCGATTCTGACCGTGACCGAACGGGGATTCGGGAAACGGACGTTGGCGACCGAATACCGCACGCAAGGGCGCGGAGGGCGTGGGGTCATCAGCATCAAAGTCACCGATAAAAACGGATTAGCCGTCTCATTCCATCAAGTCAAAGAATCCGATGAAATCATGATCATGACCGCCGAAGGCAAGATCCTCAGAACCAAAGTGGACGCGCTCCGGGACATCGGCCGCAACGCGCAAGGGGTGCGGCTGATTGACATGGAAGACACCGACCGCGTCGTGAGTGTCGCCAAACTTGCGGAGAGTGCCGACGCCGAAGAAGACAACGGAACCAACGCTGCCGGCACCCCGGCTGAGACAACTGGCGCTCCCTAATCTCTTTTCTCCCTCTCCCCTTGAGGAAGAGGGCCAGGGAGCAAGGGTCGATTCGCGACGTCATCCTGTCTCTTTCCCTCTCCCTTGATGGGAGAGGGCCAGGGTGAGGGTGAGTTCTCGAAATTGGATCTCATTCGATTGCCGAAAGTGGATTCGAAACTCAAATCTGCCCGAACGCCGTTCGATCCCGTTGTCAAAATAGGACTGAGCGTCCTCATCGGAGGCATCGCGCTGATTGCGGGCGGGATGTTTCTGTCCAGACCCGATCGCACCATTCCCCCCTTTAGCATAGGCGCACAGGAGAACGCGGTTGTGGCCGTGCATGTGCCGGCGTGGACAAGCGATCCGGAAATCGAATCCTTGATCCGTCGCTTCCGGAAAGTCGGCGTGACCCGACGTGATTTCCGGTCCTTGAAAGTGCGCCCCACCACCCCGGATGATCCGAACACCCTGTACAGGGAAGTCATCCTCTATATTTTCTCCGATCCCACTTGGACCCAACGAGACATGCTGCATCGATACCTGGCCAAGCATGCAGGCGAAAAAGAAGAGGCGTTTCGGCGTGCATTCGAACGATCCGCCCGCGGCGGATTTATCTATGGCCGCGGCAAAACCAAAGGCTGGCTGGGCCCCATTCCTGGCCAATCAACTCCCGACAAATCCCCGACGACTCAAATCCTGTTTGATGATTCTGCCCTGCCCCCAACCTGAAACGGAACAAATCGTGTGATCGTCAATAAGAAAGCATTGACCCTCAACGCGGGAGCCTAGGAATTTGCTCTCACAACAGAGGTCATGGAACGTCTTGATAGGAGAATGAAGCGGCCAGACGATGGCCACGTTTGAATGCGTCGCTCCGCGTGCCAACGTTTTTCAGTGATGTCATTCTGAGGAAAGCGAAGAATCTCGGGACAAAGAGCATGATTGTCGGTCCCGCGCCCCATCCGTCAGTCCCGCGCCCTCCTCCCCGGCAGCCGGCGGCCATGCGCATTTCGCAGGAATGACGAGGTTCGATGGATTGTGAAAATGACGTTGACGGCCGACGTGTCATGAATTACTATATTGTCACATCCGTCTTACAGGTGAAACCAGGAGAGAAAGGGAAACCATGAAAACTGTCACGCTTAGACTGGATGAAGCCCTCTATGCCAAGGTCTCATCCATGGCCAAACGACGAAACACGACTCGGTCGGAGGTCGTCCGGGAGGCGCTGAACGTCTGCTATGAGAAAGGCCATGCATCCTCAAAAGGCTCAGCATTTGAATTAGCCCATGATCTGGCAGGGACGTTGACCGGGCCAACCGACCTCTCCGTCAACAAAGCTCATCTCGAAGACTTTGGCCGGTAAGGCACGTGGACACGTCCGTCATTGTGGATACAGGGCCCCTTGTCGCATTTCTTAACCGGGCCGACCGCTTCCACAATTGGACAACACAGCACTGGGAGCGAATACGCCCACCGCTCCTCACGTGTGAACCGGTTCTGGCCGAGACCTGTTTTCTGTTGCGGCACCTTCCGGGAGGAAATCAGGCCGTCCTCGAACTGGTGAACAGGGGAATCATTCAGCCCATCTTCGACCTGGAAGAAGAAGTCCGTTCACTCATCAATCTGATCCAACGCTATGCCGATGTCCCCATGTCCCTGGCCGATGCCTGTCTGGTTCGGATGGCGGAACAACACGCCCAACGTAAGGTCTTCACCCTGGACCAGGATTTTCGCATCTATCGAAAACACAGCCGTCACGTCATTCCGGCGCTGATTCCAAAGTAAAGAATGGAGGATGAACACATGAACTAAACGTATACGGCGTTTATCCAACTTATCGAAGCCCTGGAATACAACCGGCAACAAGCCATGAGCGTCGCGGAAAGTGGGTATCAGGAAGTTGCAATCCGGGTATGAAACGAAGAGTCTTGATCGGGCATCTCAAAAGGCACGGTTGTAATATGATTAGAGAAGGTCGTACCCACTCGTGGTGGGGGAATACGGCACTGAATACCAGAAGTGCAGTGCCACGGCATACTGAGATTGACGATCAGCTTGGCAATAAAATCTGTAATGAAAATCCTGGAAGAATCATAAAGGCTCTCACGTCATTTTTGCCCCCGTCATTCCCGTGCAAACGGGAATCCAGGTTGTTTTTCAAGAGGCCTCAGGGGAGAGGGAGCGTCAGCCGGTGAATCTTCCTCTGGGCAGTCGGGGATTTCGCCGATTCTGAAAATGATGTCGTTCACGGAAAGTTCCGTCATCTCCGATTGAATCTTCTCCAACAGTGAGCGTTTCAGATACGTGAGTTGATGAAGCCAGACGGAATTGTCAACGAGCACGTGCAACTTGTGAAACTTGATTCTGGTCGGCCACGTATGGGCAGCGGTCGCCTCACCGACGAGCGTTTTCCACTGCTTTTGCAGACGGTATTCCCACAGTCGTCCGGCAAACCCATGGCTCCGGGAGATTTCGTTGATGACGGACTTGGCGGATGCAAAGGCATGCATGGAATGCTATTCTCGGTCCGTTTCAGAGGCAGGACCAACCGACCGCCAAGGGAGCGGTTGCTTGTCATCCACCGTCCACATCAAGGTGTGTTATTCAAAGCTGATTGCTCAAGACGTTCGGCCAGCCAGACTTTAATAATGGATTGGCGCGTCACACCAAGTCGACCGGCTTCCTTATCTAAAGAATCGATCATCCAAGCAGGAAAATCCACGTTCACTCTTCTCTGTTCCTGCAGAGGTCTGCGGACGTTCGAGCCATCCAACGCATGAGAGATATCTTTGCCGGCATCAAAGTCTGAATCGAATGTCTTCGCTTTCATAGAACGCTACCTCCTCTACGCGAGATCGGCGAACCGAAATAATTCGAATATTATTGCCTCTTGGAGTAACAACGGCTGACCAGTGTTTCCCGTTGATACGGCCTATGACCAAAACCCTTGATTCATCTTCTGTTTTTGCCTGGATTTCAACGAAACGGGGATCATTCCACAGAGCTTGAGCCTGAACAAAGTCAATGCCATGCTTTGTCAGATTCATCCGACTTTTCCGTTCGTCGAACTCAAAAATCGGCATGATATAAAAAATATACCATTTTGGTGTTTCGCACAAAGTTCTGGTGTTGTCACGGAAGATGCAAAGGCGCGCATGGAGTGCTATCCTAGTGCCGTTCACAGAGGGAATCAACTGACGGAGGGCGCCATAAGCCTGCCCTCGCGGAAGCAGAGGATGGCGCCCCTACGTCGATAGCAAGCGCCCCTGATGGCAAGTCATGTCGCAAGAACCGAAAGTCGTCGGCAGTAACCGCAAAGTATTTCACGAGTATTCCATTGAGGAAAAAGTAGAAGCCGGCCTGATTCTGACCGGGACCGAAGTGAAGTCTCTGCGGGAAGGGCGCGTCAACTTGCGGGAGGCCTATGCCACGGTCGCCGCGGGCAAGGCCATCCTGCACCATTGTCACATTGCCGAGTACAGCCACGGCAATATTATGAATCATGAGCCGTTACGGCCGCGAGGGCTGCTGTTGCACAAAAAAGAACTTCAGAAATTGGCGGCAAAAGTTCAACAGAAAGGCCTCACCCTCATTCCGTTGCGCCTCTATTTTTCCCCTCGCGGCGTGGCCAAGGTCGAGTTGGGGCTGGCACGCGGGAAGAAACACTATGATCGGCGGGAGACCGTGAAACAACGGGAAGCCGGCCGTGAAATGGAACGAGTCATGAAAACCCGACGCCGGGACGTGGAACGCCGGGCTTGAGGTCTTGCTGACTGCATGAAGATTCTCTCCGTTGAATGTATCGGGAGTTACGCGACTTCCGATCAAGACCCACGCGAACGGCTTCCCGAAGTCGCCTTTGTCGGGCGGTCCAACGTCGGGAAATCCTCCCTCATTAACAGTCTGTTGAATCGGAAAGGAATGGCCCGGATCAGTGCCACGCCCGGGAAAACGCAGACCCTGAATTTTTTCAAAGTCGTGGTCGGCGATCGGGCGGTGAATCAACTGTTCTTTGTGGACTTGCCCGGCTACGGCTACGCCAAAACGTCACGGTCCGTCCGTGAACGGTGGGGGCCGATGATTGAAGCGTATCTCTCCGGTCGGCAACAGTTGTTCAGCGTGATTCAACTCGTGGATTCACGCGGAGTGGAACGGCATGACGTGACCACGCAACGCTGGTTGCGACACGTCGGCCACGTGCCGATCGTGGTGAGCACGAAAATTGACAAACTCACGCGGGGCCGGCGCCGGTCAACCCTGACGGCCGTGTGTCACGACCTGGAATTGGACTCGCTTGACGACGTGATGGCGTACTCCGCCAAAACCCATGAGGGTCGTCAGGAACTGTGGCACGCGTTGAGAGATCGCTGCGTCCGGTGGAAGCACGAACGCGCGGGAGCTTACAGGCGGATTTCGATGTAGGCTTTATCTTTTAACGACGCCAACCAGGCGTCGTGGGCGTGTTGCGTTTTCTGTTGATACAATTGGCTTTCAAGAGAAGCCTTGACCTCTTCAAATGGTTGCAGGGTCCCCGCCTTGAGACCTTCGAGTCGGAGAATGTGGACCCCGAGGTCCGTTTCAATCGCCGGGCTCACCTCCCCTGGGTTGAGTGTCTCCAAGGCCGCACGGAGCGGGGCCAAGAGATCGGCTTTCTTGAGGAATCCCAAGTCCCCTCCTTTGAGGTTTTCAGACCCGTCGGAAAATTCTGCCGCCAATTCAAAAAAATCAGCACCCTCGTTGAGTTGACGCACCAGATGCTCCGCCCGGGTTTTGACCTCCTCCATGCTCTCACCCGGGTCCGGTAACAAGAGAATTTGTTTGAGGTGATATTCGGGCGGAGACGTAAAGCGTGCCTGCCGTTCCGTGTAGGAGTCCCGAATTTCTTCAGGAGAGACCATCAAGTCTTGCCGGACTTCGAAGTTCATGATTCGGCGTATCGTCAACTCTTCGCGCAGCGACTCCTTTGATTGCAGTAACGACCCCGGGGTCGTCGAATTCCGGTTCAACTGCTCCCACGCTTGTTCCACCTCCGCCTCGCTGACCGTGATGCCCTTGGCTCTGGCTTCCTGCAGTTGCAGTTTCCGTTCAATCATCCGATTCAGGACTTCATATTGTTTTTGAACCAGGCGATCCGTGAATTCAGTCCCATCATAACGGGCTTTCAGGCGAACGGTCTGGTCCGCCATTTCGGTCTGCAACTCGGAAATCGTAATGATCTCTGAGTTGACAATGGCGGCGATGCCGTCAGACAGCGGTTGGGCCAGCCCCAAGCCGGCCCAGCCCCCGGCCAGCGCGGTCACGATGACAACGAGCGCAGCTCGCAGACCTTGACGCATTCGGGAAGCATCAGGCGACAACGGAGCCGCCTTGTCATCCTCAAGGCGAGATTCTTCCCTTCGAGGCCCTTCGAAGTTCAGGGGAACCTCAGAATGACAACGCAACGAGGCAGAGAGGAATCGATTCATGGTCGTGAAGGGGCGACGGCCTCCTGGGAAGCGTCCAACAAGCCGTGTAACATCGTTTTCAAGTGGGACACCACGTCTTCCCCATCGTTCAGACCGGCGTCAATGGCCAAAGAAACCGGCGAAAGAAACCGGATCTCCTCATTGGCGTACTGCATGAGCCAATCGAGGCCCTCTTGAGAAATCGTGGCCTTAGGGGAAAAGGTCATCGTCACGGTGGTCTTCGTCGCGTCCAGCGACGCTAATTGCAACGTCTTGGCGAGCAGGCGAACGTGCATGACTTCGAACAATCGTTCAACGGGCTCAGGCAGCGTTCCATAGCGATCCCGTGTCTCCTCGTGGAGCAGAGCGAGATCACCGATGGTCTGACTGGCCGACAGCCGTTTGTACAGCGACAAGCGTTGATGGCCGTCCTCAATGTAGTCGTCTGGAATAAACGCCGATACGGGAACGTGCAAGGTCGGATCAATCTCTTCTTCCACCCTCTCACCCTTAATCTGGTGAACCGCTTCTTCAACCATTTGCATATACAGGTCCACGCCGACCTCGGCAATGTTGCCGGATTGTTGTTTGCCTAACAGATTGCCGGCTCCTCGAATTTCCAAGTCAGCGGCGGCAATGCGAAAGCCCGAGCCTAAATCGGCAAATTCCTGAATGGCCATGAGGCGTTTCTGGGCGTCGGTGCTCAACGCCTCCTCGTCGGGGAAGAAAAAGTACGCGTAGGCTTGGTCTCCGGCCCGGCCCACGCGACCCCGAAGCTGATAGAGTTGCGCAAGCCCGAACCGATCGGCGCGATCCACCAGGATGGTGTTGGCCCGTGGCACGTCTAACCCGGACTGGATAATGGCAGTGGCAATCAGGAGATCCGCGTCCCCATGAAAAAATTTCCACATGACGCCTTCAAGCGCACGTTCGTTCATCTGCCCATGGGCCATGACCATCCGGGCTTCGGGCACCAGCGTCCGGAGCCATTCGGCGGTGCGCTCAATGGTTTCAACCCGATTATGGACGTAGAAGACCTGTCCCTTTCGCGCCAATTCCCGCCGGATGGCGTCTCGAATGAAATTGGGATTGAATCGCACGACTTGGGTCCGAATGGCCAAGCGTCCCGGCGGAGGCGTATCGATGATCGACAGATCGCGCACCCCGGAAAACGCCATGTGCAGCGTGCGCGGAATGGGCGTGGCCGTGAGCGTCAAGACGTCGACGTGCGTGCGAAGTTGTTTGAGCCGTTCCTTATGGCGGACGCCGAACCATTGTTCCTCATCAATAATGACCAGTCCCAGATTCTTGAATTGCACCTGTTTTTGCAGGAGCCGATGCGTGCCGATGACGATATCGACGACGTTCGACGCGAGGTCGGGTAACAACGCTTTGACCTCTTTGGGGCTTTGAAACCGGGACAGGACCGCGACGCGGACGGGAAACGGGGCGAACCGTCGGGAAAAGGTTTCATAATGTTGTTGGGCCAGGATGGTGGTGGGAACCAGCACGGCCACCTGACGATCATCCTGGACGGCTTGAAACGCCGCCCGCATCGCCACTTCGGTTTTTCCATACCCCACGTCGCCGCACACCAACCGATCCATGGGTTTCGGAAGGGCAAGGTCTCGGAGAATATCCTGAATGGCTTGCAGTTGATCCGGGGTTTCTTCGTAATCAAAGGCCGCGTCGAATTCATGCGACAAGGTCGCGTCCGGCTGATAGGGGCGTCGCGTGACCAGTTCCCGGTTGGCGTAGAGTTCAACCAGTTCCGTCGTCATCTCTTCGATACTTTTTTTGACCGACGCCTTGGTCTTGGCCCAGCGGGTTCCCCCTAAGGCGTCGAGCGTCGGGGCGGGGTGATCCCCTGCGCGATATTTTTGGACGAGGCCCAACCGATCCAGAGGAACGTAGACGGTGTCCCGTCCGGCAAATTCCAGAATCAGGTAGTCGCTTTCGAAATCCTGGACGGACAAGCGTCGAAGCCCCCGATAGCGGCTGATCCCGTGATGCACGTGGACGACGTAGTCGCCGACGTTCAAGTCGTCCAACGAGGAAAGAAACGTCGCGGCTTTGCTTTTTGGTTGAGGGCGATGCCGTGACATTTTTGCGAAAACCTCTTCTTCGGTCACCACCGTGAACGGAAACGAGGGCGCCACAAACCCGGCAGACAAAAAGCCTTGATTCAGGTAAAACGGCGTGCGTTCGGCAGAGTCGAGCGCGTGCGTCAAGAGGGGCTGGTCCGTTGCGGGCGTCTGATGTTCCGCGAACAATCCTGACAATCGTCCCACCTGTCCGGCCGATCGAACCACCACCATCACGGGCCCCTCTCGTCGAAACCGTTCCAGAACGGCGAGCGTCTCGGTAAACGACGTGACGCGGGACCCCAACCCCACGCTCTGCGTCGATTGAATGGGGAGGGTGAACACAGGGTGCCACGTCTTCTCAGGCGGCTCGAACACGTCAACCGCCAGAGACGGGCAATCGGCCAGAGACGACGTGAACGCATCCCAGACAAGGTACTGGTGAGAGGGATCAGGGAACGACCCGCCCGGATTGGCGGCGGCGTGGGCTTCCCATGCTTCCAGTAAGCCCTTCCACCAGTTCTGAGCAACCTGCGCCAACGTACCGGGACGATCCATCACCACGAACGGCGACGCCTGGGTTGGAAAATAATCCAGCAGCGTCGCCATTGGGGGAGAGCCTTCAGGCCCGTCTGCGTGCGACGCACGGGCAGGCCATTCCGTATCCGCCGGGCCGTCAGACCGTAACCCCTCAGCGTGCCCGGATGGGAGAACGTCTTCCCGTGCGGGAAGAATCTCAGCGGTGCGTATCACTCGGGTGGACTCTTGCGTGCCCGGATCAAAGTGACGGATGGACTCCACGGTATCGCCCACACACTCGATCCGATAGGGATCCGTCTCACCAGTGGAAAAAATATCGACGATCCCGCCTCGAATGCTGAATTCACCCTGAACGTCCACGAGAGACACGCGCCGGTATCCCGTAGCCAGCAAATGGCGAATCAGCGATTCCCGATCAATCACGGTGCCGACGGTGAAGGTGAGACAAGAGGCGGTCAACACAGACGGCGGCACCAGCAACCGGAGGGCCGCGTTGGGAGTCGTGATGACCACCGCAGGACGCCTGCTCTGAGGCTTGCCCGGAGCCTCGAAGGAATGGGTTTGGAGCCGACGCAACGTACACATGCGCTGCGCGGTCAAGTCGATGGATGGGGTGCCGGCGTCCGTCGGAGAGTCCACGCGATCCGGGTACACGGTCAGTGACTCGACGGGAAGGTTGAAGCAGGTAAAGAAAAACTCCATGTTCTGAAAGAGAGACTCCGCTTCTTCCTGCGTTGGGGTGAGCACAAGCCAAGGGTGAGAACCTGCAGATCCTTCCCTTCGAGGCTCAGGGCAGGCGCGTGGCTCAGGATGACAAGAGGACTGCACCGAGAGGGAGAGGGGAACTCCCGCCTGGTTCCGGCTCTGCGACACGGCTGCGAACAGGCTGAGCAGGTAGGCGAGGCTGGGTCCGTGCGGGCCGACCACGAAAGGGTTCGTGCCCGGGGTGGTGCAGGCTTCCAGCATGGGCGTCAGCAGGCGCGCCCACGAGGATTGGGCCAAATTGTTCATGGTGTGGGTGTTCACGACAACGGGTTGCTATGACGCCGGTGCTGTTCCCGGTTTCCTTGTGCCTGACCCCAGACGTTGGATGCGCTCCATAATACGACTCGTTGAAACATCAGGAACCAGGGGGATGCTGACAACGGTGCCCCTCCGGGCTTCAACCGCGTCACGGCCGACGATCTTCTCAATCGGCCAATCTCCACCCTTCACTAAGACATCAGGCCGGATCATGTCAATCAGACGCAACGGATCGGGCTCCGCAAACGTGACGACGTAGTCAACGCACGACAGAGCACTGAGCACTTCCACGCGTTGGCTGTCTGGAATAATCGGCCGCCCCGGCCCTTTGTTCAGCGTCCGGACGGACGCATCACTGTTCACGCCCACGATCAAGAGGTCTCCCAATTCCCGAGCCGCCTGGAGATATCGAACGTGCCCCACGTGAAGCAAATCAAAGCATCCGTTCGTCAAAACCACGCGGTCGCCTTGTGCTCTTCGCCGTGTCACCACGGGCAGGAGTTCTTCTATGGTCTTGAAGCCTTTGTTCGCCATCGTCAGCACGTCCGCTCTTGGAATCCCCCATGGTCCCGCTCCCTTGACGGGAGAAGGTCAGGGGGAGGGACTGGGCGAAGATGCTACAGGATAGGAGAATGGTTTTTCCACACCTTCCTGTGATACAGTGTCCCTTTGTTCATGCGCGTCTCACGCTGGACTCCTTAAGCCAATTCAGCCAATCACGTCAACGCTGTTCAGACTCATTCTCCGTCGCCCCTCATCGGCATGACTACCGGAAACCAGAAGATGTGGGGAATGAGACAACACGTCGGTCTGTACGCGGCGCCCGTGCTGGCGCTCCTGGTATACGCCAACCCCTTTTCCACGCTGCCGCCCTCCGCGCATACCCTCTCAGCCATTCTGACGTGGGTCGTGGTGAGTTGGAGCACGGAAGCCCTTCCGCTTGCCATGACCTCGTTACTCGGCGCCGCCTTGTGTATTGCCGCGGGATTGGGATCGGCAAAGGAGGTGCTGGCCACGTTTGCCCATCCGATCATCTTCCTCTTTATCGGCAGTTTCTTGTTAGCAAAAGCCTTTACGGTGCATGGGATAGACCGACGCTTCGCCCGCTGGCTGTTGTCCAGAAAATGGCTTCAGGGCCGGCCGATTGCGATTTTCGGGACCATGGGAGTCGCGACGGCCCTCCTGTCCATGTGGATCAGTAACACCGCGTCCGTGGCCATTCTGCTTCCCGTGGCCCTGGGAATTCTCTCGACGATTCGCGGCGCTCACGCACAAGGAGATCGTCACGAGCCCGGGATGCTCCTGTTCTTAGCCTACGTGTCCGCGGCCGGAGGCATTGCCACGATGATCGGCACGCCTCCCAACCTCATTGCCGTGGGCTTGCTGTCTCAGCAAGCGGACGTGTCCCTCTCCTTTTTTGGCTGGATGGGCATCGGTCTGCCTCTCGCGGGCGTGCTCGGTGTCTGCATTGCCGTCGTGCTCTTGTGGTTTCACCCACTGCCGACAACGTTCCTCGCGACCGGTGAGCATCTTCGCGTCCTTGGTCAACCACGGGAACCCTGGACACGCGGCCAAGTGAATACCTGCCTCGCGTTTGCCCTGGCCATCATCTGTTGGGTCGGGCCGGGGATTCTGGGCGTGGCGTTGGGCCGGGATTCCGAGGTCGTGACGTTCATCAACGCCCGTCTTCCCAAAGAAATGGTTCCGATTTTCGCCGCGGGACTGCTGTTCGTGCTGCCCGTCAATTTCAGAGTCGGCGAATTTACGTTGACCTGGACCCAAGCCACGCGCATCAATTGGGGCACCATCTTATTGTTCGGCGGCGGGTTGACGTTCGGACGTTTTATGGTCCAAACCGACTTGGCCGCGATCATCGGAGAAAACGTCGTCTCGCTCTTTGGGAGCGACACGTTGTGGATGTTGACGGCGGTCTCGATTGTTCTGGCGGTGTCGCTGACGGAGATTGTCTCGAATACCGCGTCGGCGAGCATGCTCGTTCCCGTGGTCATCTCCATTGCCACCGCGGCCGGGATTTCCCCCGTTCCGCCGACCCTCGGCGTGTGTCTGGGGGCAAGCCTGGCGTTTATGATGCCGATTGCCACGGCGCCGAATGCCATTGTCTACGGCACCGGCTTAGTCCCGCTTCCGACGATGCTCAAAGTCGGAGTCCTGTTAAACGTGCTGGGGGCAGCACTCATTTGGCTGATGCTGTACCTGCTGTGTCCGCTCCTGGGGTTCGTCTAAGCCCGGAACGGACGTCCGTCACGACAGACCATGACGCCGCAGCAAGCCAAAGACAAACCGGATCGTCAACAAGCCGTCGTCCTGAACGACGCGCCTGCCCTGAGCCTCGAAGGGAAGGATCTGAATCTCGAAGACTACATTGCGTCAAAGGTCAGCGAGTTCGTTCGAGCCATGAACGCGAGTTCGGCCACGAGTTTACACGCGACCGTCGTCCAAGCAGTCGAACGGCCGTTGATCCAACACGCGCTTCGAGAAACGGGCGGCAACCAGATTCAAGCCGCGCAACTGCTCGGTCTGCACCGCAACACCCTCCGAAAGAAAATTGAGACCTACCGCATTCTCGTCACGCGCCGCTCGCAATCTCGCCCGCGCCGTCAATCGGGATGACACGCCGTGGCCGACCCGGAAGAGGTCCAAGACAAAATGGCTGAGAACAAGGAAGACCCGTTGGGTTCTGAACCCGGCATCAGGGAAGGACAGATGCTCTCCGGCCCGCCGTTCAGCGAACCGATGCGAGTGGAGACCGTGCGCTCAAACGGTCCCGATAGCGTGCTGGTCGGCCTGGTCGGCCAGCGGTCTGAGCAGTTTCGTCGGGTCACGCTCACGTCCGAAACCCTCGCCCACCTGACCATCACCGACTCTGTCCTTTCCTACGACGGCGACGGGCGGCTTCTGCGGCTTGGACTGCAAGCCTATTCCCTCGGCATCGCCTACGAATTCGACCCGTACTTCGGGCTCTCCATTTCTCGGGTGGACCCGCTGCCACACCAACTTGAAGCCGTGTACGAGCACCTCCTCAAACTGCCCAGCGTGCGCTTTCTGCTTGCCGACGATGCGGGTGCCGGGAAGACCATCATGGCGGGCCTGCTGGTCCGCGAACTCAAACTCCGGGGTCTTGTTGAACGGGTCCTGGTCGTCTGTCCGGCGAATCTGACGTTCCAGTGGCAGCGCGAACTCAAGGAAAAGTTCGACGAGAAATTCATGGTGCTCAAGGGCGGTGATATCCGCGATCAGTTCGGCGTCAACCAATGGCTGGAGCAGAAGCAGATCATCACCTCCCTCGATCTCGCCAAGCGGAACGAGACGTTGCCCGGACTGCGGCAGGTGCAGTGGGACCTGGTGATCGTTGACGAGGCGCACCGCATGTCGGCACGAGATGAGACGCACAAGAGCCAACGCTATAGATTGGGAGAACTGCTGCGCGACGGTGCCGACCACGTGCTTTTGCTCACGGCCACGCCCCACAAGGGCGACCCGCAAAACTTCACGCTGTTCTTGCAACTGCTTGACCGGGACGCCTACGCCGACGTCAAATCGATCCGCGAGGCCATGGAGCGGAGACGAGCGCCCTTCTATCTGCGCCGGACCAAGGAGGCGATGGTGTACTTCCCGGAACGGCAACGGGACGGAACGTGGGCCGCGAAGCCGGTCTTCACCAAGCGCATCCCACGTACCGCGGACTTCGCCGTTGATGGTCCCGAATTCGAGCTGTATCAGAACGTCACAAATTTCGTGAAACGGCAGAGCGCCCGGGCTGCCGCGCAGGGTGACGACCCTCGGGCTCGGGCAGTCGGATTCCTGATGTCACTCTATCAACGGCGGCTGGCCTCCAGCACGCACGCCATGCGGCGTTCGCTGGAGAACCGTGCCAAGCGTCTGGAAGATGGCCTCACACGCGCCCAAGATTTGGTGAGGACCGCACCGCCTGATCTCCCCGACCTGGAGGAACTTGAAGAGTTCGAGGACGCCGAGCGCGAACGTCTGGAGAGAATGCTGGAGGCGATTACGCTGACCGGGAACGCCGGACGGGTACGTGAAGAGGTCGCCGAACTCCTGGATCTGGCCAAAGAGGCGGTGAACGTTGAACACTCAGGCAGCGAGGCGAAACTCGGGCACCTTCGGACCATCATGGAGAACGAGGGGTTCTTCGACCGTCCTGACCAGCGACTCCTGCTCTTCACCGAGTTCAAAGACACCCTCGACTATCTGATGGAGCGATTGCAAGCGTGGGGGTTCAGCGTCGGCGGCATTCACGGCGGCATGAAGCCCGGGTCGCGCGAAGAACCGGGGACCCGGCTCTACACCGAACAGCAGTTCCGCGAAGGCGCCATTCAGGTTCTGGTGGCCACCGAGGCCGCGGGCGAAGGCATCAACCTTCAATGTTGTCACATTCTCTTCAACTACGACGTTCCCTGGAATCCGAACCGGCTCGAACAGCGCATGGGCCGCATCCATCGCTACGGCCAGCGGCATGATTGCCTGATCTTCAATTTCGTGGCGACCAACACCATTGAGGGACGAGTGCTCCGGCGCCTCCTGGACAAGCTTCAGGAGATCCGCGACGCCCTGGATGACGACGCGGTGTTCAACGTGGTGGGGGAAATCTTGCCGTCGGCCCACGTGGAGCGCGTGCTCCGAGACTATTACGCTGGGAAGCTGGGCGACGCCGACCTCGAAGACCGGCTCTTGCAGGACGTGGATGAAGGTCATTTCCGGGCCATCTGCCGGACGGCGTTGGAAGGCTTGGCTGCCAAGAAACTCAACCTCGACATGCTCATTGAACGCCGGGCCCGGGCACAGGAACGGCGCGTGGTACCCGAAACGATTGCGCGGTTCATCAAGGAGTGCGCCCAGGATGCGGCCTTGACGTTGAAGCCGGTGAACAGCATGGCGCACACGTTCGACCCGGGTCGCACACCGCCCGGCTTGAAGAAGTATGAGCACGACCCGGGTTGGAAGCATACGGAGTTGGCCGGTCGCTATCCGCGCCTCTCGACGGACCGCGAAACAGCGGAAGAGCATAATCTCGAATGGGTCACCCCCGGGCATCCGTTGTTTGAATCCCTGCGCCGCCACGGCCATGATCTTGGCCAGGAGGCGTTCGCCACGGGGGCCTGCTTCCATTCATTGGCGCACGAAGCACCGGCGCGTCTCGATTTTTACCGGGCGCGGGTCGTGGACGGTCTCGGACACGTTATTCACGAGCGATTGTTCGTTGTGGAACTGGCGCAGGACGGCACCCCGTCTCTGCGTGAACCGGACGTGCTTGGCAACCTGAACCCCGTGTCAAACACGGGACAGGCTCTAGCCAGAGCGTCTCTGCCGCCCGTCGCGACCCTCCCGGAGGCAACGGCTTGGCTCAACGAACACGCTTTAACGCCCTTTATCAACGAAATTCGGACGGAACGCTTAGCCGAGGTCACACGCATTGCCGAGCACGTTGAGCTATCCTTGACTGAGGTGCTCCATCAAGTCGATGCCGAAATCGGCCGTGCGGCGGAAGAAGTGGACAAAAAGGTCACGGGTGCCGAGGCACGTCTGGCCCAGGCCGAAACCCGCCATGCCGACGTGACGGCAAGGCGCGAGCGCCGGCGAGAAGAACTCAAACGGCAGCAGGCGGTGACGCTCCAAGGCGTCCAACGGCTGGCAAGCGCCCTTATCCTGCCGCACCCCGAGCGCGAAACCCCGGACGTTCGGCGTCTGCGTCCGGATCCCGAAACCGAGATGACGGCCATGCGGGTGGTCATGGAACACGAGACCGGGCAGGGACGCCGAGTCGATGACGTCCACGAGAAGAACCTGGGGTACGACGTGACCAGCCTTGACCTGGAGTCCGGCGAGTTGCGTCTGATCGAAGTCAAGGGTCTCGCCGGCGAGACCGGAAGCATCCTGCTCACGCCGAATGAGCGACGGGTGGCAGAAGACCGCCCTGACTGCTACTGGCTCTACGTCGTGACCGGCTGCGCCACGGAACCCAAGCTTCAGAACCCGATCAAGGACCCCGCCAAGTTCCCGTGGCACGAGGTCATCAAGGTGCAGCATTATTGGCTGAACGTCGATGCCCTGAAGCAGCCGATGGTTTGGGAAAACGAACCCCTGTACGGAGAACGAAACCCTTGAGTTGAGACTCTCGGAAGCGGCGTCCGCCGGGGAAGAAGCGCATAACACCGCAGTGCGGCCCGAGTGAACGCCCATTTTGACTGTGGTAGGATGGAGGCTTCCGTTATGGCTGTGACGGTCGCGGCTACCCGGAGATAAGACAACTAATGCCCACAAACAGTGAAAGGCTGAAGTTCTCCCGCCTGCGGCTGCGGAACTGGAAGAATTTCTCTGCTCCGGACGTCGCCTTTTTACGCGGTAAGTACCGGCATTGGCGTCCAGAAGGAACTTGGCAAACGGAAGAGCAATTTTCAGATGGAACGTTGCAACTCATCGGGCTTCTCTGGGCGGCGATGGACCGGGGGAAAGGACCATTGTCGCTTCCCAACGAGCGGACAGCTTACGCCGGACTACCTCGTTAAAGAGCGAGGCTGAATCCGATCTGAAACGCCGGAACCCCGTCCACGAACCGCCGCGAAATGACCCTTGACCAACTTCGGCGATTGCTTGTTTGAGTGCCGGTTTTGCTGGCATACTGCGGTCATATCGCAACGGATCACGAGACGAGGCAATCATGGTTGATGCTTCCGTGTATAAGAGAAGGCTATCGATGGAAGCGAGAGCACGCCGACTGACGGAGAGAACGTGACATCCAAAAATCCCATCGCTCATACGGGGACGCAGCCGGCAGGCGCCGTATTTCATCGGTGTGCGTTGCAGGTGAATCCGCACCACTACGCCGGCACCTTCCGTGGTCAGGAAACTGAAGGCGATGCCCGAACTCACGCCGAGGCCATTATCACAAAGGCCCTCGAGATCGGCGTTTCCGTGCTCGCCGTGACCGATCATAACAGCGTGAGTGACGTGTCTGCGTTTCAGAGTGCCGCCGAGGGTCAAGAGATCACGATATTTCCCGGATTTGAACTTTCCTCCTCAGAAGGCGTTCACGTTCTTTGCATCTATCCGCAGGGCACCGCCGAGGATCAGCTCGAAAGGTTCCTCGGGGCGTTTGGGGTCACGCGAACCGATCCTTCCTCGGACCCGTCGAACCATACGTTCGTCGAAATTCTCGCAAAGGTCCGAACGCAAGGAGGCATGAGCGTCGCTGCACACGTCACCACCGACAAAGGACTCTTCAAGGTTCTTTCCGGACAGGCGCGGGTCAAGGCATGGCGGAGTGAAGAACTCCTGGCGATTCAGATTCCGGGACCCGTCAAGGACTTGCCCCAGGATATACGTCAGATTGTCGAGAACAAGAACGGCGATTATCGACGCACTTCTGCGGCGGACAATTTGGGGGTCGCCGTGGTCAATGCAAGAGACATCATAAAGCCAGAGGTTCTGGAAGACCCGGCAGCCACGTGCTGGATCAAAATGTCCGACGTCAGCATTGAGGGACTCCGGCAGGCTTTTCTCGATCCGGGGTCGAGAATTCGGCTGGCGAGCGACCCCTTACCCGAAGGACATGCCGAACTGGTCTCTTTGGCCTGGGAAGGCGGATTTCTTGACGGCACCGCCTTTCGCTTCAATCCGAACCTGAACGTTCTGGTCGGCGGGCGCGGCGCCGGCAAATCGACGATCGTTGAGAGCCTGCGGTACGTGCTCGGCTTGGAGCCCGTCGGAGAGGAAGCCCGTAAAGCCCGTGACGGAATCGTTCGCCACGTGCTGCGAGGAGGAACGAAGATATCCCTGCTCGTCCGTTCCTGTGGCCCGACGGAACGAGAATACCGGATCGAACGAACCGTTCCGAATCCTCCCGTTGTGCGAGAAGAGAACGGGGAAGTTTCCAGCTTGTTGCCGGAAGAGATCCTCCCTCGTGTTGAAGTCTATGGGCAGCACGAGATATCGGAACTCACCAGGAGTCAGGAAAAACTCACCCGTCTTCTCTATCGCTTCGTGAAGCAGGATGCTGATCTTGGCCGGCGCAAGGCCGATCTGCGCCGCTCCCTTGAGAAGACAAGACGATCCATCCTTGACGTCAGGGCGGACCTCCGGCAAATCGATGAACGCTTGAACGCATTGCCTGGCTTGGAGGAGACGCTCAAGCGTTTCCGGGATGCCGGACTTGAAGATCGTTTGCGTGAGCAGAGCCTGCTTGTTCGAGAGGAACGGGTGCTCAACTCCGTCCCGGAACGTCTGGAAACCTTCCACGAATGCCTGCGTCTGCTTCGCCAGGAACTTCCAATCGACCGCCACTTTCTGTCGGAGAAGGCGCTGGCGGATTTGCCCGGCAAGGAAATCCTCACGGGGGCCGATGCGATTCTGGAGCGGCTGAACACCGATCTCGAAAAAGTGGTTCAGCAACTCGAAGCGGCGTTGCAGCGAGCAGAAAAAGGGTTGACCGAAGTCCGCTCCCGTTGGAATCAACGCAAAAACGAGGTGCAAGCCTCGTATCAAAAAATCCTGCGCGAACTTCAGAAGTCGGCCGTTGACGCTGAGGAGTTCATTCGCCTTCGGAGCAAAATCGAAGAACTGAGTCCACTTCGCGAACGCCGCCGGCGGCTGGAACAACTGGAAAACGAGCACACAACCAGGCGAAGTGCGTTGCTCACGGAATGGGAGGACGTCAAAGCGGAAGAATTCCGGGGCTTGGACCGTGCCGCAAAGACGGTCGACAACAAACTTCGCAACCGCGTCAAGGTGACGGTGACCGCGTCGGGGAATCGGGAGCCGCTTTTCAGCGTACTCAAAGGGAAAATTCGCGGACGCCTTTCCGAGGCTATCGAGAAAATCAAACAAGCACCCGATCTTTCATTGCCGGAGTTCGTTCGGTGTTGCGAGACCGGAGCGAATGCGATCCACGAAACGTACGCAGTCCCGACGTCCCAGGCCGAGCGCCTCGCCGGGGCGTCACCCGAGGTCTTCATGCAAATTGAAGAATTGGAGTTGCCGGCAACAACGGCAATACGTCTCAACACGGCTCATGCCGGCGACCCACCTCAATGGCAAGCCCTCGAAGAACTTTCGACGGGTCAGAAGGCAACTGCGGTGCTGCTGCTCCTGTTGCTGGAATCCGACGCGCCGCTGATCGTCGATCAACCCGAAGACGATCTCGACAACCGATTCATCACCGAAAGCATCGTTCCCAGGATGCGTGAGGAAAAACGCAGGCGACAATTCATCTTCTCCACCCACAACGCCAACATCCCGGTGCTGGGCGATGCCGAGATGATTCTTGGGCTGACGGCCTCCGGTGGGCCGGATGGGGGGACCGCGCGTATCGTGCCCAAGCATAGAGGCTCAATCGATGCGCTTCCCGTGCGGGAACTGATAGAGGAAATCCTGGAAGGCGGCAAGGAAGCCTTCGAACGCCGCCGCCGCAAATACGGATTCTGAGGATCGGAAGATGACCCCCGGTGAACTCTCGGACCTGCTCCGCAACGGCGAGAACTCGACCGTGGAGTTCAAGCGCGACGACGTCCAGAATCACGCGCTTGCCAAGGAATTGGTTGCGTTCCTCAACATGGACGGCGGCACCGTGTTGCTCGGCGTTGAGGACGATGGGACGGTGTCCGGCACGACGCGCAACCACCTGGAAGAGTGGGTCAGCGAACTCTGCCGCGTCAAGATCGAACCTCCGGTCATCCCGGTGCTCTCCTGGGCCAGAGACGCCGAACAGGGTCGGCACGTGCTGGCCGTCCGTGTTTCCTTGGGACCGAACAAGCCGTATGCCCGGGTCCACGACAACCGAAAGATCTATTACATCCGGGTCGGGAAGACGACGCGGGAGGCCAGCCGGGAGGAACTCGAACGCATGTTCCAGTCATCCGGCCGGCTCCACTATGGACTGAAGCCGGTTCCCGGCGCCGACTTTGGGGTCTTGGACCTGCGCCGTCTGAAGGATTACTTCGTGCGCGTCACCGGCGGAGCGGTCCCGAACGGCGAGGACGTGATCGGCTGGGAGACGCTGCTGCGCAACGTGGACCTCATGACCTCCACCGCAACGGACCACTTCGTGGCCACCGTTGATGGGCTGTTGCTGTTCGGCCGCGCGCCCAGCCGCTTTCTTCCGCAATCAGGCGTGCGCGCCGTGTGTTATCCGGGGGTCAACCCCGACTACGCGACACGCGCCGATGAGGATCTGCGCGGCGCCCTGACCCCCTTGGGCACCGCGGACGGCAACATCGGAGAATCCGGCCTTGTCGATCGAGCGTGGGATTTCGTGCGACGCAACACGCAGCCGGCCGCCCGACTCGAAGGACCGCGCCGCGTTGACCGGTGGGATTTTCCCGAAGAAGTTGTGCGCGAAGCCGTCGTGAACGCCCTGGTCCACCGCGACTACAGCATCGCGGGGACCGACGTCATGCTCGCCGTCTATGCCGACCGGATCGAGATCGAAAGCCCCGGACGCTTACCCAATACGGTGACGGTCGAAGGCATGAAGGCCGGCCTGCGCTACGCGCGCAACCAGACGATGGTCAACGTGATGCGCGATTACGGCTACGTTGACGCGCGCGGCATGGGCGTGCGGAACAAGATCATTCCCGGAATGCGCGACCATAACGGCACCGAGCCCGACCTGATAGAGGAAGAGCACCGCTTCATCGTCCGGCTCTGGAAGGATCCAAAGTCCGCATGATCCCAAGAAATGCAAACGGCCGGCGGATGTGGATTTTCCGATTGTTCACATGCATCTCAACATGGTCGTCTCCCTGCCTTGGAACCTGCTTGCTCAATGCGGTCTCTGCGGGCATAATGCGGGCATGTCGGTACAGATTACCATACGAGACGTCCCCGAGGACGTGCGCGACGAACTTGCAGCGCGTGCCGCACGAGAACGCCAATCCATGCAGGAGTTTCTCCGCGGTGAATTGGAACGGATCGCCTCCCGTCCCTCCATTGGCGCGTGGCTACAAGGCGTTCGGGAACGAAAAGAAGCGACTGGGGCCCGCGTCCCGCCGTCCCGTATCCTGCGCGCCCGTGACGCGGACCGGACGTGACCACCGTCGTCGATGCTTCCGTATTCGTCGCGGCGTTAGTCGACTCAGGGCGTGAGGGTCGGTGGGCGGAATCCATGCTCGCCGAGGGGTCGTTAGCCGGGCCGGAATTGGTGCTGGTCGAAGCGAGCAACATTCTACGCCGATTGGAACGGGCAGGGCAGCTATCACGACTGGAAGCCGCCAGCGCGCACAAAGATCTGTTGCGGCTTGATTTGGAGCTGTTCCCCTTCGCACCGTTTGCCGTTCGCGTGTGGGCGCTACGGGAGACCGTGACGAGCTACGACGCTTGGTACGTGGCGCTGGCCGAGACACTCCGGTGCCCGCTTGTGACGCTTGACAGAAGACTCGGCCGCGCCAGTGGTCCCAAGTGTGAAATCATCCTCCCCGACGAACGGAGAGAAGCATGAACGTCCCGACGGTTCAGAATAGAGGGTGATTGTGAACGAGGTCGAATTGACGGAGTTGATCCGCAACGGCGAAAACTCGGGCGTTGAGTTCAAGCGGGACGATATCCATCCCGAGTCCGTGGCAAAAGAGATGTCCGCCCTGCTCAACTTCGAGGGCGGCCTCATTTTACTGGGAGTGGACGACGACGGTCGCATCTCCGGCTTGATGAAGAGTCGGCAGGAAGCCGAGCGGTGGGTCATGGAAATCGCGCGTACGCACGTGCAGCCGGACTTCATCCCGTCCTGGTGGTCAGTCACCCTTGACGGCAGCGAATGCGTGGGGGTCATCCGGGTCGGAGCGGACGGCCCGGGCAAACCCTACAAGGCCAAGCGCGGTGCCAACTGGGTGACGTTCGTGCGCGTCGGCAGCACGTCAAGAGAAGCAACCCGGGATGAAGAGGGTCGATTGTATCAGGCCGGTCGGCTGATGCGGTACGAGATCAAGCCCGTGCTCGATACGGGCTTGGACAGTCTCGACCGAGACCGGCTCAACAACTATTTCCGGGGGCGGTTGAAGCGCGATGCGCCGCCCGTGACCGATCATGAAGCGTGGCGTCGGCTGCTCGTGAATACCGGCTTTCTTGTTGAGGCGGCGGGAACGACGGCCGCAACCGTCGCCGGATTGCTGCTGTTCGGCGAGCACCCGAATCGTCGCGTGCCGCAGGCTGGGATCACGGCAACGGCCTTTCCCCGCGCCGACAAGGACTACGATACGGTTGATGAGGAAGTGATTCGTGGCCCGCTTGTCTCGATCACGTCGGAACGCGGGCGCGCCGAGGACAAGGGCGTCATCGACCGCGCCGTGGACTTCGTGGCCCGCAACCTGCATACCGTCGCGTGGCTTGACGGCGGGCGCCGGTTGCGGAAGAAGGCGCTGCCCCTGGAGGCGGTTCGGGAATCGATAGCCAACGCCGTCACCCACCGGGACTACACGCTGACGGGCACGGACGTCGAAGTGTCCGTATACCGCGACCGCCTCGAAGTCATCTCCCCGGGACGGCTGCCCAACAGCGTGACGGTCGCCAAGATGCGCGAAGGCGTGTTGCGCGTCTCCAGAAACGAACTCGTCAAGGACGTGTTGCGCGATTACGGCTACGTGGAACATCTCGGCATGGGCGTGCGCAACAGAATCATCGGAGCCATGCGCGAACACAACGGGACCGAGCCCGACCTGATAGAAGAAGAGCACCGCTTCATCGTCCGCCTCTGGAAAAAGCCGAAATCCGTATGATCCCCAAGGAGGGCAAGCGGCTGGCGGAGATGGTCCGGGGATGAGTGCCATTCCTTCTCCCTCTCCCCTGGCGGGAGAGGGCCGGGGTGAGGGGGGTCTGCTGTTCGGTCAGGAACGCGGAAACATGACGTTTCGTCGGAACGATTGCAGGATTTCAGGAATGCTTGATCAGAAGACGTTTGACGACATCATCCGGCGCATTGTCGAGGTGGCTCAGCCGGAGAAGATCATCCTCTTCGGTTCCGCGGCCCGGGGCGACGGGGAACCGCACAGCGACGTGGACCTGCTCGTCATCAAAGATGGCGTTCGCGCACTCGATCTCATGAGGCATATTTACCGTAGGCTGCGCGGTGTCCGCGTCGCGATTGACGTGATCGTGGTCTCGCCCGCGGACGTGGCGCGCTACAAGGACAGCCACGCGCTGGTGATAAAGCCCGCATTGCGGGAGGGAAGGATCGTGTATGAATCCGCCTGAACGGTTCCCTCCGGATGACCCCAGGGAATAGATGAACCGCGCCAGAGGCAATTTGGCCCGAGCGAAGAAGCGGGAGCCAGGCTTTTACTTGGAAGACCTGTGTTTCGATGCGCAGCAGGCCGCCGAGAAGGCGATCAAGGCCATGTTCGTCAGGCGTGGCATGGCGTTCCCATACGTGCATGATCTGGGCCTTCTGTTGTCGCTGCTTGAAGAAGCTGGCGAGGCTATCCCAGAAGGAGTCCGCCGAGCTGAAGACCTCACATGATACGCCGCGGTCACGCGCTATCCCGGACTCGCCGAGTCTGTTTCCGAGCAGGAGTACGCCGAAGCGATAGTGATTTCCCAAACTGTCCTTCGGTGGGCCGAGGAAAACCTGTGACTCCGACAGAGTGCAAACGGCCGGCGGAGGTGGATTTTCCGATTCCCATGGCGTTGAACCCCGTCAACGAACCCTCTTCAATGGTCGGGTCTCAGCGTGACATGCTCTGGCGGCTTCATCGCTGCGGGCCGGCCCCTCACCCAGCCCCTCTCCCAGGGGGGCGAGGGGTGCTCCCCTCCCTCCGTTTCCTTCTCCCTCTCCCCTGGCGGGAGAGGGCGGGGGTGAGGGGGGCTGAAGCGAAGTCATGCGCGTGAGCGCCATGTATTCGCGGAAAACCCCATGAAGAGCCCAACCAATAAACCTGACCGGTCAGGAACACGGAACCATGACAGTCAACAAAACGAATGGAAACCGGACCGCACGGGTGGAAATGACCACCTCGGCCCCGGCGCATGAGATGCGCCGCGACAGTCGTCGGGGGGATAAGAGAGTGCTGACGTGATCCCGACGGACTGCAAGCGGCTGGCCGAGGTGGATTTTCCGATTGCGGTGGTGTCGAAGCACGCGGCGCGGGAGAAGTCGATTCGGCATGGGCATCCGTCCACGCTGCATTTGTGGTGGGCGCGGCGGCCGTTGGCGTCGTGCCGGGCGGTGTTGTTGGCGTTGCTGTTGCCGGACCCGGGCGACTCGGCCTGTCCTGAAGACTTCAAGAAGCGGGCGCGTGATCTGTTGCCGGAGACGTCCGGGCCGGTGGGAGACGGCGACCTGGAGTTGCGGGCGAAGCTGTTGAAGTTCATCGGTGACTTTGCGAATTGGGACAACGCGGGGAAAGCCGCGTATCTGGAAGTCGGCCGCGGCCTGGTGAAGGCGGCCCACGGGGAGGACGGGCCGCTGGTGGTGGACCCGTTTGCCGGAGGCGGGTCGATTCCGCTGGAGGCGCTGCGGTTGGGGTGCGAGGCGTTTGCCAGCGACTTGAATCCGGTCGCCTGCCTGATTCTCAAGGTGATGCTGGAGGATATTCCCCGCCATGGGCCGGCACTGGCGGACGAACTGCGCAAGGTGGGCGGCGAGATCAAGAACGCCGCGGAAAAGCAGTTGGCCGGTCTCTACCCTGCGGACCCGGATGGCGCCACGCCGATTGCCTATCTCTGGGCGCGCACCGTGCGATGCGAGGCCCCGAACTGCGGGGCGGAGATTCCGTTGATGCGCTCGTTCTGGCTGTGCAAGAAGCCGAAGCGCAAACGGGCGTTGCGTCCGAACGTGGTGCGGCCCAAGGGGAAGCCGCCGTGCGTCGAGTTCGAGGTGTTCGAGCCCAAGAGCGACGGGGAGGTGCGTGCGGGCACGGTCACGCGGGCCAAGGCGGCCTGCCTGTGTTGCGGGATCGTCCTGCCGCCGGAGCGGGTGCGGGCGCAGTTGTCCGAGCAGCGCGGCGGCGCGGACGTGATTTTTGATGACAAGGGGAAGCGCATCGGCGGCGCGCGTATGACCGCGGTGGTGACGCTGAAGCCCGGCGAGACGGGCCGCCGCTATCGGTTGCCCACGGATGCCGATTATGCGGCAGTGCGTAAGGCGCAAACGCAGCTTGCCGAAGTTCTCGGCGAGTGGGAGCGCGGCGGGAAGCAGGGGCTGTGTCCGGTGCCGGATGAGCCGACACCCGCCGGCGGAGGTTCGGGGGCCGGTCGTGCGTTCAGCGTGCAGCGGTACGGGATGCTGAAATGGGGCGATCTGTTCACGGTGCGGCAGAAGGTGGCGTTGGTAGTGATGAACCAAAGGATTGCTAAGAAATCTAGGAACAGGAATGTTTCACGCGCTTTAGCTTGCTTCATGGGGCGCTCCGCAGATAAATACGCCTCCTTGGTCGTTTGGCATAATGTCGGTGAGAAAGTAGAACATGTATTTGGCAGGCAAGCGTTACCAATGGTTTGGGACTTCTGTGAAGCGAATCTCTTTTCCTTAGGGACTGGCGGCTTTGACAGCAACCTGAATTGGATAGAGCAAGTCGTCGAAAAATCGACAGAGTTTGAATTCACCGGTCAAGTCCAGCCCGCCGACGCGACCGATCATCCATTACCCGACCAAGCCGCTGGCGTCTGGTTCACCGACCCGCCCTACTACGACGCGATACCCTATTCCGATCTCTCCGACTTCTTCCTTGTCTGGCTCAAGCGCACGCTGCCCGATACATCGTTGCTGCGCGACCCATTCGATCCAGACAACCCGCTTTCTCCCAAGACCCGCGATGCGGTGCAGGACGAGACCAAGCAGCAGGATGGCCGACCAAAGGATCGCGAATGGTTTGAGGAAAGAATGGCCTATGCCTTCGCCGAAGGCCGCCGGGTGTTGAGCGAGGACGGTATCGGGTCCGTCGTCTTCGCTCACAAGACCACCGAGGGATGGGAGTCGCTGCTGTCCGGCATGATCCGAGGCGGCTGGACCATCACCGGGTCCTGGCCCATCGCTACCGAGATGGGCTCGCGCCTGCGCGCCCGCGATTCCGCTGCGCTCGCCACCAGTGTCCATTTGGTCTGCCGGCCCCGGCCCGAGGATGCACCGGTCGGCGATTGGGGAGAAGTTTTGCGCGAGTTGCCGAACCGCGTGGGCGACTGGATGGAACGGTTGCAAGGCGAAGGCGTGCGGGGTGCGGACCTGGTGTTTGCCTGCATCGGGCCGGCCCTGGAGATATTCAGCCGTTACCGCGTCGTCGAAACCGTGGAAGGGCGCGAGGTCGGCCTGCCCGAATATCTGGAGAAGGTCTGGGAAGTCGTCGGCCGCACGGCCCTGGAACAGGTGCTCGGCACCGCGGAGGCGAAGGCGAGAAACGGTGCGGCCGGGGCCGTTGAAGAGGATGCCCGGCTCACGGCTCTGTTTCTTTGGACGTTGCAGGCCACCAACGGACAGAACGGCATGAACCGCGGTTCCGGTGAGGACGGCGAAGGAGATTCCGGTGGCGAGGACGACGACGAAGCCGCGCCGCAAGGCAGGACAAAGGGGTACAGCCTGGTTTTCGACGTGGTGCGCCGCTTCGCGCAACCCCTGGGCATTGACCTTCCCAAGTGGGAAGGCCGGATCATCGAAACGAAGAAGGGCGTGGTGCGCTTGCTGGCCGTGTCCGAACGCGCCAAACCGCTGTTCGGCGAGGACGGGGCCGAGGCCGTTGCCGACTGGATCGAACGCGACCCAGAGAAAAGCCTCCAGCAAGTGCTCTTCCCGGACATGGAGCGCGCCCACCCGCCCAAAGCCCGCAACCGCGGCAGACGTGGGAAAGCGGTCATGGACCCCGACGACGCAGAGCTTGGAGGCGAACGCCACGCCACAACCTTGGACCGCGTCCACACGGCCATGCTCTTGCAGACGGGCGGCCGGACCAACGCCTTGCGCAATCTCCTCAAAGCCGAGCAGGACCGCGGCCCCGACTTCCTCCGCCTTGCCAACGCCCTGTCCGCCTTGTACCCTTCGCCCAGCGAGGAAAAACGCCTCCTTGACGCCATGCTCCTGGCGGTGCCGAGATGAAAAAAAGGAAAAGCATGACACCTATGGAAGCATTGAAAATTCTCGAACGTAAGCCCAATGTCATTCCGAACGCAAACCCACTGTCATTCCGAACAGAACACAAGCCCACTGTCATTCTGAGCGTAGCGAAGAATCTCCAGTGCCGGCTGGTCCCTGACGGAAACGGGATTGTCTGGTGTGGTCATTGCCGATGCAGGATAATGAGCAGCTTCAACGAGAGGAATTGAGTCGTGGCACAAATTGAAGGCATCTGGATCAATAATTACCGGGTGTTGAAAGATGTAACGCTCGGAAAACTGTCGCAAACGCAACACGCCCAACCTTTGACTCCCATCACCGCGGTGATCGGAAAAAACGGGGTGGGCAAGAGTTCTCTGTTCGATGCCTTCGGTTTTCTTGCGGATTGCCTGAAATTGGGTGTTGAAGAGGCGTGTGACGCCCGAGGGCGCGGCGGATTTGACCGTATCCGTTCTCAGGGGAGCGACGAACCGATTGAATTCAAAGTCTGTTACAGGGAAGAGCCGAATGCCCATCCTGTTACGACGTATGGTCTGCAGATCGCCAAGGACGATTCTGACCGACCTTACGTCTTATACGAACATCTTCTCCAATACGCTGGAGAACAGGGAAGCGGTTTGTTGTTGTCTATGAATGAAGGAAAGGGCTCGGCGTGGAAAGGAAAGGTGCAAGGACAACGGATTGATGTGGACGAGCCAAAGCTCTCCCATTCTGAGCCGTTGGGTGTTACGGCAATCAACCTATTAATGGGCGAGATGGACTCAGAAGAAGAACGCTTTGAGCGTGAGGACAAACGCAAGCTCAGCATAGCAACGATCGGGGATTTGAAACAGCATCCCCGGATCGCGGCTTTCCGCCGGTTCATCGAAGGCTGGTATCTGAGCTACTTTACACCGGACGCGGCTCGTAGCTTGCCCTTGGCCGGTCCTCAAAAGCATTTGAACGTCCACGGAGACAACCTCGGCAACGTGGTGCAGTTCATGCAGCGGGAACACCCGGACAGATTTGAAAGCATCCTGGCTTCGATTGCCGAGAGGGTTCCGGGCATTGACCGCATTGATACGCAACAAAGCCCGGACGGACGGTTGCTCTTGCGCTTCAACGACAAGGGCTTTCAAGCCCCCTTTTATGCGCAGCAAATGTCCGCCGGCACTTTGAAGGTGTTTGCCTACCTGCTGATGTTGTACGATCCATCGCCGCCCCCGTTCATCTGTATTGAAGAACCGGAAAACGGTCTGTATCACAAGTTACTGGAGGTCTTGGCCGCCGAGGTTCGCAACAACGCTACCGGAGAGAAGGACGCGCCGCAGGTTTTCGTGACCACCCACCAGCCCTATCTGATTGACGCGCTCAAACCCGAAGAAACCTGGATACTGGAAAAGGGAGCCGACGGTTTTGCGACCATCCGCAGAGCCAGCGACGATGCCACTGTCAAGGCCATGGTGGACGAGGGCCTGCCGCTTGGCGGCCTCTGGTACAGCAACTATCTGGACCGGGAATAAGCCGGTGCATTTTGAAGTGCTGGTCGAAGACGAATCGGGGAGCGTTGCGCTTGAGCATCTTTTGGAAAAGATTCTTGGTCCAAACGGATCGGTTCATTCTTGGAAAGTACGTGCCTACAAAGGTCTTGGTCGCATCCCGAAGGATTTGCGCGGTGTTACGGACCGGAAGAAACGGATTCTTCTGGATCAACTCCCAAGGCTATTGCGGGGATACGGGCAGAGTCTCCGGCAATCTGACGCGGTGGTGGTCGTCGTGGACTTGGACACCAGAAATTGCAGGGCATTCAAGCAGGAGTTGCTTGCCGTGTTGAATGCGTGCCGGCCGCGTCCGAGAACGCTGTTCGGAATTGCCATTGAGGAAAGCGAAGCGTGGTTGTTGGGAGATCGTGACGCGGTCAAGGCGGCCTATCCCGGCGCAAAGGATTCCGTTCTGAACGGGTACGTGCAAGACAGCATCTGCGGTACGTGGGAAGTGCTCGCGGATGCCGTCCGTCCCGGCGGGGCCGCACGGCTCAAGACATCGGGTTATCCTGAGACAGGAATAGCAAAACGTGAATGGGCCGAAAAAATCGCTCCCCACGTGGACGTGGACCGGAACCGGTCAAGGAGTTTTCAGGTCTTTCGAGACGGGGTGAGGAGCCTTGGAGGAATCGGTTAACCCATGGATCAAATTACACTGAAAAACTTCCGCTGCTTCCGCGAAGAGCAGACCGCCCGCCTGGCCCCCCTGACCCTGCTCGTCGGCGAAAACAGCACCGGCAAAACCTCCTTCCTGGCCCTGATCCGGGCGCTGTGGTACCTTGCCAGCCGGAATCGCGTTCCCGATTTCAAGGAAGAGCCCTACGACCTCGGCAGCTTCGACGAAATCGCTCATCACCGGGGAGCACGGGGAAGTCGGGCTGAGACATTTGAGGCAGGGGTTGCTGTCACTTATGAAGATCAAGAAACGACAAAGGATGCCGGCTATCGACTCAATATCGTTTTTGGAAAGAAGGGAACTGTCCCATTTCCGGTGGAGAGACGTTTTTCTGATAGCGATGAAAATGTTTGGTTTGAGCACGGCCTTCAGCAGGACGGATCGTGGCGGTTTAGTTTTGGCACGCCGAGAGGAAAGTGGGCGTTGAAGAAGGACGCGAATTTTGGCTCTTGGGTAAGTGATGATGATGTAGTGCCAAGTTATATTCTTCTGGAATTTTTCCTGCGTGGACGTATATCCAGGAAAGGTCGCAAAATTCGTTCTGAGTTGACCACACTAAGCGGTTCTGGAGAACCTAGCGAGAGTGATTGGAATCTGATTGAGCGCATTTATACGTCGCATCGGAAATCGCTACTTTATGATGAATCGCTGTATCTGTATGCCAGCGCACCGGTTCGTTCCAAACCACATCGAACGTACGATCCCTCTCGCCCCACACGGGACCCCGAAGGCGATTACGTTCCGATGTATCTTGCCGACTTATGTTTTCGAGACGTGACACGATGGAAGGCTCTCAAAGATGCACTCGAAAAGTTCGGAAAGGAAGCTGGTCTTTTCGACGAAATCTCGGTCAAACCTTTTGGGAAGACGGCAAGCGGACCGTTTCACTTACAGATCAGGAAATCCGGACGTAAGGCAAAAGGTCCGCAGCGCAACCTGATTGACGTTGGCTACGGAGTCAGCCAAGTGCTGCCCGTCATTACCGAATTGCTGCGCGACGATGCTCCACCGATGTTCCTCTTGCAACAACCGGAGGTGCATCTTCATCCGAGTGCCCAGGCTGCTCTTGGAAGCTTGTTCTGCCAAGTCGCCACGCCTTGGCGTCAACTGGTTGTCGAAACGCACAGCGACCACCTGCTTGACCGGGTGCGCATGGACGTCCGCGACGGTGTAACGAATCTGAAACCCGGGGACGTGTCCATTCTGTATTTTGAGCGTGGCGACTTGGACGTTCGCATTCATTCTCTACGGTTGGATGAAGAGGGAAACGTCCTGGACGCGCCACCGAGCTACGGCGCGTTCTTCATGAAAGAAACGGAACGGTCCGTCTGGAAGCGCCATAAAAAATAAAAACCTGAAATGTGTGCAATCGTGGACGCCAATGTCGCCAACGAGGTGTTCGGCCCCCACCCGACTCCGGCGGGAGAAAAGTTCCTTGATTGGATCAACGAGGGAAGTCACCGTCTGGTAGTCGGTGGCAAACTGCTTGGTGAACTCGAAAAGAGCTCGCCGGACTTTAGAAAGTGGACGAGTCGGGCCATACGTACCGGAAAGATGAGAGTGCTGGACGAAAATACAGTCAGCACAAAGACCGACCGGATCGAACAAGAGGGTCTGCACACGTCAAACGATCCTCACGTGCTCGCCTTGGCCCAAGTCAGCGGCGCCCGCTTGTTGTACTCCAACGATGCGAAGTTACAGCAAGATTTCAAAAACAAAGACTTGCTTGATCATCCTCGGGGAAATATCTACTCAACGCGACAGAACCAAAATTTCACAAGGGCACACAAACGGCTGCTTGGCAGGCAGGATTTATGCCGAACCTGATTCACTCCATTCATATCAAAGGCTTCCGTTCCCTCGCCGACGTTGAGATCGATGACCTGCCGAGGGTCGCCGTCTTGATCGGTGCCAATGGATCCGGCAAGTCCAACATCATCCGCTTCTTCGAGATGATGAGTTGGATGCTGGGGGCGCATCGTTTAGGCGAGTTCATCCAACGACAGGGCGGAGCCGACGACCAGTTGTTCGGCGGCAGCAAACGCAGCACGCGCATGGACGCTACGGTGACCATGAGGACCGACGCAGGGCGCAATGATTATCGGTTTGCCTTGACCCACGCTCATCCGGATCGGTTTATCTTCACGGAGGAAGCCTTCCGCTTCAACCGTGCAGATCGTCCCACCGAAGCAGACTGGCAACATCTCGGAAGCAGCCATTCGGAAGCGAAAATCGTCGAAGCCGCGAAATCTCCTGGATCTGTTGATGGCAATTCGACTACTGCACAGGTCCTTGTCAATCTGCTTCGGGGTTGTGCGGTGTATCAGTTCCACGACACCTCCGATGCCTCGCATTTCAAAAAGAAGTGGGACGTGAGAGACAATAACTATCTTCGTTCTCACGGCGGCAATCTGGCCGCGGTTCTGCTTCGCCTGGAACGCGAAGACTTCCAACGATTCGAGAAGATCTGTCGCCACATTGGTCGGGTGCTGCCGGTCTTCGACCGTTTTCAGATAGAGGAGAGTTACGGTACTGCCTCGTTGAGATGGAAAGCCAAGGGGACGGACAAAACCTTCGGTGCGCACCTGACGTCCGACGGGTCGCTTCGTTTTTTTGCCCTGACGACGTTGTTGAATCTTCCGCCTGCAATGCTCCCCGACGTGATCCTCCTGGACGAACCGGAGCTAGGTTTGCACCCGGCGGCGATTACCCTGGTCGGCGGCATGATTCAAGCACTTGGACATGACAGACAGGTTATCGTCGCAACGCAATCACCTCTGCTCGTGGATACGTTCAGTCTCAAGGAGATCATTGTGCTGGACCTGCAAGATGGCGAGACGAAGGTCCGCCGGCTTGATACAGATGAGTATCAACACTGGTTGGAGGAATATACGACGGGTGAGCTTTGGCAAAAGAATCTTCTCGGTGGCCGTCCGTGATCCGTCTTGCCATATCGGTGGAAGGTCAAACCGAGGAAGAATTCGTCAAGGCCGTTCTTGCGGACCATTTATTATGTGCGGTGGATGTCGAGCCGACTCCGATACCGCTTGGCCCCGGTGGCGGCAACGTCAGTGTGGAACGACTCGCGTCAGATATGGGCAAATTGTACTGGTCGTTTGATGCCGTGACTTCGCTGGTTGATTTCTATGGATTTTGCGCCAAGGGAGAGATGACGGTTGAGGAGTTAGAGAAATGCCTGAATGAGAGAATCCAAAAGAAAATCCGTCACGGTTGGGACCAACGCAAAGTGATTCCCTACGTCCAGAGGCACGAGTTCGAGAGCCTGTTGTTTTCGGATGTGGCGGCGTTTGGGGCTTCAATGGGCGTGACGGAACAGAATATCAAAGAACTCAACAAGGTACGTTCACGATTTCCCACACCCGAAGACATCAACGATCATCAAGAGACGGCGCCGAGCAAGTGGATCGCACGAATCGTCCCGAAGTACAAGAAGGTGGTTGACGGTCCCATTCTGGCGAAGAAAATTACCTTGAAGACGATTCGGATGAAATGCCCGCGGTTTTGCGAATGGGTGACGCGCTTAGAGTCACTCGGGAAATCCGGTTTGAATCGTTGCGCGGGGAAACGTTGAGAGAGATGCGTCATGGCGCTTGAACCTTGGTACAAAGTCGTCACGCCCCGCCGGGAAGTCCGCGAAAGCCGGTCGTTCAGCCCGGATGAGTTTGCCATCGCGCTTGAGCACGTGGTCGCCGGGACCGCGCCGGAGGACTACCGCGATCCGGCACAGTTCTTCGCCCGTACCTGCTTCACGCGCGCGCTCAAGGATCACACCGGCATGGTGCTCCGGCGCCTCTCCGGCCAAACGGAGAACACGTCGCCGGTCTTGACGCTGATTACCCAGTTCGGCGGCGGCAAGACGCATACGCTCACCTCGCTCTATCACCTTGCGCGAGCCGGCGCGGGTGCTTCTCAACTTCCGGGCGTGGGGGAGCTTCTGAACGAGGCCAGGATAGACCAAGCTCCCGCCGCTCGCGTCGGCGTTTTCGTCGGCAACGCCTGGGACCCTCAAGACGGCAGGGAAACGCCGTGGATCGACGTCGCCCGGCAACTCGCGGGTGAGCAAGGCGTCAAGGAACTCGGCCCCACGGCCAAGACCACGCCTCCCGGCACCGAGGCGATAGCCCGCGTCTTCAAGGCGGCCAATGCGCCGGTCCTGCTTCTTTTCGATGAGGTCTTGAATTTTCTGAATCGGCACCGTGGCTTGGCCGAACCGTTCCACGCTTTTCTCCAGAATCTGACGGTCGCCACGACCGCGACGACGCACGGCGCGGCGGTCATCAGCCTGCCGCGCAGCCAGATCGAGATGACCGACTGGGACGTGCAGTGGCAGGACAGGATCACCAAGGTGGTCCGGCGCGTGGCCCGGGATTTGATCGCCAACGACGAGGCGGAAATCAGCGACGTGATCCGGCGCCGGCTTTTCGAGGACGTTGGCAACGAGCGCCAACGGAAGAAGGTATCGAAGGCGTATGCCGACTGGTGCTTCGAGCGGCGCGCGCAGTTACCGCCTGAATGGACGGCGGTGGACAGCGCCACAACGGAGAGCAAGGCCAGGGAATATTTGCGCACCCGTTTCGAGACGTGCTTCCCGTTCCATCCGTCAACGCTCTCGGTCTTTCAACGCAAATGGCAGGCCCTGGCCCAATACCAACAGACACGCGGCACGCTGGCCATGCTGGCTCAATGGATCTCCTTGGCCTTCAGGGACGGGTTCATGACGGCCAGGACGGAGCCGCTCATCACGCTTGGGTCAGCCCCGCTCGACGTGCCGGAATTCTGTAGCGTGGTGCTCGGTCAACTCGGCGAATCCCGGCTCGTCGCCGCCATTGACGCCGACGTTTCCGGAGCACAGGCGCATGCCCGCGCCTTGGACGCGGACACAAAAGGCGCCCTGCGCGACGTCCATCAACGGGTGGGAACGACGATCCTTTTCGAGTCTTCCGGCGGCCAGATCGATAAGGTGGCTCACCTGCCGGAACTGCGCTTTGCGCTCGGTGAACCGGAGGTGGATACCACGTCGGTGGACAACGCCGCACTCGCGCTTGAGGACAAAACCTACTTCATCCGGCGGATCGGGTCGGACGGGTTCAAGATCAGTCACCAGCCAACCTTGAAGAAAGTCGTCAGTGACCGGCGCGCCTCTCTGGACGAAGAAACGGAGATTCGTCCGGTCATGCGTTCAATGGTCCAAAAAGAATTTGACCGGGGTGCGACGCTCCCCGTTGTGCCGTTTCCGGCCGATGGCTCATCCGTGCCGGATACGCCGAAGTTGACGCTTGCCGTCGTGAATCCGGAGTCGGAGTGGATGGGCACCGGCGATCTGCGCGAGCAAATTCGGGAATGGACGAAACAGCGCGGTACGTCACCCAGGCTCTATCCGGCCTCGCTTGTCTGGTGCGTGAAGAAGCAGGGGCGTGACCTGAGGGATAAGGTCGAACTGATGCTGGCCTGGAAGCGCGTAGACAGGGAGATTACTACCGGTACTCTGGGTGGGGATTTCAACCGGACGGACCGGACCGAAATCCACTCCAAGGTGACCGACGCTGAAACAGTCGTGAAGGATGAGATTTGGGGCAGCTACCGCTTCGTCGTCCTCGCCGACGGCCTGCCTGCGCAGGCAGGCAACGAATCGGATGGCCTGAAGGTCATTGACCTGGGTGCGGGGCATTCGAGCGCAGGCGAAACGCTGTGCGCTCGCGTACTGACCGCCTTGAAATCCCATGCGATTCTCAATGATTCCGTGGGAGTGGGGTACATCGAACGAAACTGGCCACCGGCTTTGATGGAATGCGGCGCTTGGCCAATGGCGAGCCTTCGCCGGAGTTTTTTGAACGGATCGCTCACGCGGCTACTTGATCCGGACGCCACACTTCGCGCCAAGGTCGTTGAGTTCGTCAATCGGGGCGACTTCGGCTTGGCCTCCGGCCAGCAGTCGGACGGGACTTATGAACGAACGTGGTTGAACGAATCGGTGCCGATTGAAGAAGTCACGTTCGACGCCGGCGTGTTTCTGCTTCGCAGGGAAAAGGCGTTGACGTTGAGGACAAAACCGGAACAGCCACCAATCCCCGATCCTTCCCCTCAACCGGAGCTTGCCCCGGCACCGTTACCGGATCCGGAATCCGACTCAAAATCCGACGCGCCGGTGAGCGAGGCCACACGGACCATCCGCCTGAGCGGCGACGTTCCGCCTGAGACGTGGAACCGGCTGGGCACGAAGTTGCTGCCCAAGTTGCGCAGTGGAGCAAACCTGAAAATCGGCATCGAATTCTCAGTGACGGTCGAAGGCCGGATGGCCCGGGGACTCGTGGACGAGTTGAAACAAATCCTCACCGACCTGGGTTTATCGGAAAAGGTGAAGGTCGAGTGAATCTGGTGTCCTAGCGGCCCTCCAATTCCCCTTCAAAACTGGCCCCACCTACCACCGCATGCCTCCAATTCCCCTTCAAAACTGGCCGCGTGATTGACGCCAACCCTCCAATTCCCCTTCAAAACTGGCACAGTCTGTCACCGGAAGCCTCCAATTCCCCTTCAAAACTGGCAAGGATCAAGTATGACACCCTCCAATTCCCCTTCAAAACTGGCGGACTGGCCGTTGCCAACCCTCCAATTCCCCTTCAAAACTGGCGCCGAATCGTTCGGGTTTCCTCCAATTCCCCTTCAAAACTGGCAAAATAATGGCAACATTGCCTCCAATTCCCCTTCAAAACTGGCGAAAAGAGGTTGAACCAGCCTCCAATTCCCCTTCAAAACTGGCCCAATTTCTAACGTTTGACCTCCAATTCCCCTTCAAAACTGGCTCCCGAACGAAGGCGGGGCCTCCAATTCCCCTTCAAAACTGGCTGAAGCCCAGTAGACTTCCCTCCAATTCCCCTTCAAAACTGGCGCGACCAGGATTGATGGGCCTCCAATTCCCCTTCAAAACTGGCTCGATTCCGAACCGTCCACCTCCAATTCCCCTTCAAAACTGGCATCGGACTCGCGGTCTATCCTCCAATTCCCCTTCAAAACTGGCCCTTATCACTCATCTGCGCCTCCAATTCCCCTTCAAAACTGGCAGTATTAGGGACTTGTATCCTCCAATTCCCCTTCAAAACTGGCTTGTTTGCGTGGCTCCAGCCTCCAATTCCCCTTCAAAACTGGCTCCCACCTACCACAGAATGCCTCCAATTCCCCTTCAAAACTGGCGATCCCCATTGCCGCCAACCTCCAATTCCCCTTCAAAACTGGCGCGCTTCCGAGCGGATACCCTCCAATTCCCCTTCAAAACTGGCTGCTCCGCCATCAACCAGCCTCCAATTCCCCTTCAAAACTGGCCATATATCAGTTAAATATATATATTTCAACAAATTTTTAATCTTTCCAAAGAGTTATTTATGCCTGAAATTAGTGAATTTCAACATCCAGATTCAATTTGGACATGGAAGTCAAATAAGCGGAGGAGAAAGACAACCTTGTGGTTGCCTTATGTCTCTCGGGTGGAGAGTGTCAAGAAGAGAGTCTGGCGGTTTACATACAACGGAGGCGAGGTCGACACCGATGTGGCACGGCTTGATTGCGTCATGTTTTATGGCGCGACAGGACAGATTCCCATTGCGCTCATTGACGATCTTGCCGCGCTCCGCGTGCCGCTGCTCGTCCACCGGCGCAACATCGGCCGCCCCGCCGTCTTCCTGCCGGCGCCCAGAGCCGATGCCGACGACATTCTGACGAAACAGATCATTGCCCGCACACATAAGCCGAAACGTGCATACATCGCACGGACCTTGGTTCGTGAACGTTTTCGAAGTGTAGAAAACATCTTATCCTTGCCCGACGCGGTCTACCGACAACTTGCGCGAACGCGAACACTCGGGCAGGTACGCATCTGGGAAGCTGAGCAATCGCGGAAATACTGGAAGAGGTACTTCACCCTGATGGGCTACCCCGGCGTCACTCGCAGAGAGAAGGGGGCATTGCCCGCGGCACTTGACGCTGGGTCAATGTTTCTTTCAGGCATTCTCTTGCGCTGGTTGTTGATCCACAGGCTTTCACCCAGCCACGGCTTCCTGCATGAAGGGACCGATTACATGGGGCTTGTGTACGATCTCATGGAGCCGGCACGGTATATGATTGAAGAGGCACTGGCGGCTGCGTGCAAGTCTCCTCTCCCGGACGGCGATGCTGACTCGCTGACGAAAGCGACCTTGTCCGCACTGAAAAGCAACTTGGAAAAGGTTGTCTACGTTCCCGCGACCCGGCAGTCCGTCCGCCGCAAAAACCTGTTGCACGGAAACGTGCTGGCACTGCGGGCCTATCTTGCCGGCGACATGCGTCGGTTCGTCGTTCCCGCCGCGGGGGAACGCAAAGGGGGGCGTCCGCCAAAAGTTTCGTACTGGCTGCCGGGTGATATTCCTGCAAGGTGAAAGTGCCTCCCCTTTTTGAAGGGCGCCCGGGGAGGCGGGGGCGCCTTCCAGGTTGAGGTATGGATACCCAGTGGGTCCTATGTCCCTGGAAGGGAATGTGGGGCCATGGTCGTTTATTCCCGCCGCCCGGTCAAGTCTCGCCGCGATTTTTCGGAGTCAATCCGTTCAAAAAAACGCCGTCCTATATTGACTGCAGCGTTTTCGTCCGCGTGTCCCTCGAAACCACAATCCACATACACGCATGTGAAGCGTGCCTGCATGGTGTCGGGCGACATTTCGGATAACGGGGCGCGACGCATGTTTCGCTTGGCGATGGACTCGATACGCTGGCGTGGCTGAGTCCCTTTCGCGACCGGCGTGTTCAGTGGCGGCCTTTCCTTGCGACGGCAGAATTTCTTTAACTCACAGGGTGGATAATCGGCTCGGTCGAGAAGCCGTATCGTCCCGTTTTTAAGGGCGATGAGGCCATTTTCTCCTACGGGGACCTTGTCCGGCATGTTCCGAAGTGCCTGAAGTGCGTTCCGGCCACAACGATGGCAGGTCTGGCTGGTGCCGGCGGGGTTTACCTTGATGCCGGGGAAGAGGTACAGCGGCTTGGACGAACCGGAATATTGCTTTTCCTTCGTATTCCATGTGTGGGTATGGACGTAAGGATGATCCCATGTATCCGCCGTGAACCAGTGCTGGCGGCGAAGGGTCTTGTGTGCGTCCATTTCCGAATACACGTAACGCCGCAGGACCGAGCCATAGATCATTTCGAGTTGACGGCCCCCTGCCTCGAAGTTGCTGACCGAACTTTCGAGAATGGGAAACCCCCGGAACCGTTCGCAGAGGGTCTCGATCCGGTTGCAGACGTCGCCCACGATGTTTTCCCTGAACTGCATGAGGGCTTTTGAGTACGTCTGGCCGACCTTCTGATTGGGCTGCCGCGAACCGCGGTGCCGGCGCACGGCGGCCTGCAATTTTCTGAAGGTGGGGATCGCGACGTTCCCGACCTCGAACGGGTCTTGGCAGCCGCTTTCCACGAACTTCGTCAGCGAGAAGATCGCGTATCCGATGCGCCGTTCGCCAAGGTCGATGGCCACGACGTTGTCGAAAAGGAAGTCGTCCTCATGTTTGGGATACGGCCGTTTGTCAACGACGGGAACGGCAAGCTCGGCCCGAATCTTCACCGGCTCCGCCGAAAGGCGCACGTCCTCGCCTTCCACTTTCACGGATTGCGTGAAAACCCGGTCGAGAAGCAACGTGTAGTCGCCGAGTTTCACGTCCTTGTCCCTCACGGTATCCGTCAGTGTACGGTCCAGCCACGTCTTGAAGGAGGGCGGTCCGATCAGCCGGAAAGCCGGCCTTTTCAGGACTTTCCAACGTTTGAGCGTGGCGGCGTTCTTCTTGACGGGCAGTCCGGCCAACTCGGGGACCGGACCTTGGCGCAGGTCGAGTTCGACGAACCAGTCGTGGGGTGCTTGACGCAACAGGGCGCGTGAGCCCGGCTCGGGAAAGTTCGCCTTGCTCAAGCCCTCCGCCGTCTTCTTGGGCAGAACGGCCCCGGTCTGGTCGTCACGCACGACCGCGGGGAGTGCCAAGCCTTCGGCAATCTCGCCCTTGGCCGAAGAATAGTCCACTGGCGGCTGCCACGGACGATCCTTCGGGACATAGCACAACTCTTCGTGATCGAGGCGCTGAAACTTCGTGCGCACGATGAAGCTGTCGCGGAACGCACGAAACGTCAGGCCATTGATGGCGCTGTTGAACAGATTGAACGCCCGCACGGCGACGTCACGGGGAACGGTTTCCGCGTCGAGTTGCGCCGCGAGTAAAGGAGGAATGCCGACGGTGTCCGCATCCGGCTTTGCCAAGTGCCCGGGGACGGAATCGGGCAGTCCGCCGAGCCGTGTCGTGAAGACGAATTCTTCGATCAGCAAGAGGTCTCGGAAACGCGCATGATCCACGTTCGGAACCCGACGAAGTTCCTCGCGGATTTCCGCAGCCCGCGCCTCCAACCACGCGAGCCAATCGGTTGCGCGGGCGCGGTTCACGTCGATCTTGTACGCTTGATGACGGGAGGTACTGAGAGGGGGCCGGTAGAGGGCGCCACGTCGGTTGTGGAAGTAACGATTCGCATGCGTCTTATCCAGAAAGACCGGCATCATGGTTTCCCGAACCTGCCCAGATGCACGCGGCGACAGCCGTCGCGACATGGCGGCGATATGATGCAGCAGGCGTCGAAGGGCGTATTCGGCCGCAAGATCAGAATCCATCTTACGGTCGGAGAGCGCCTTTCGTTCGCGTTCTTCCAAAGCGGGAAACGGATCAAGAGCAGCATTGCCCACCCATTCGGTCAGCCGCCGGAAGTGCTTCCGACGCCCCTGCATGGCGCCATTCAGGCAGGTTTCCAGGCGTTGGATCTCGCCGCGCGCGTCGTCGGTTCCGCCGGATATCCTGTTCAGCTTCGGCAGTTTGGGGAGCTTGTTCAGTTCCTTAGAGAGTTCCCGATGAAGCGATTCGAGGCGGTTTGCGCGAACTTCGTCTTCGGCGGATTCTTTTTCCTGCTCAAGACGGTTGTCCAACATGGCGAATTGACCCCTCAGTTCGGTCAGTTCACTTGCCACGGCTTCAATCGTTTCGATCTCCTGCGATCCGGGAATATTGCCACCTCTCAAGACGGCGAGCGCGGCGCCGGCTTCTTGGACTCGCTCGGGAACACGATTGGAGAGGGCGACGAGACCGGCCACGTCAGTGTGCTGCCCCGAAAACAGTGAGGCGTTTTCGGAGTCCGCGAGTCGTTCGGGGATGGAGACGTTGGGCGGCTGAGCGTGCAGCGCGGTGAGTTCACGAATCCGTTTCCAGTAGTTCGAGACCCATGAGGCGATCTTGCCGCCGACCGAGCCGCGGAACTCGGCGTAGCCGTCCGTCTTGAAGATCGGGTTGACCGGAATCGCGTCTGCGAACACTTTGAGTTGCTTGACACGTCGCCGTTCTGTGTGAGGGACGGCCAAGTCTTCAACGAGGTGCTCAATGCTTGAGTTCCGCAGGGAGCGCAGCCCTTTGCCGAACAACCAGGACAACCCGTAATTCTGGCTGGTGACGACCTCTCCATTCAAACGGCCGGCAAATTTGGATGATGTCGGATCGAGCCCGGGCATGTCCCGTTGCAGTCTACCGGCGCAAACCGCCACCACCTGATGAAGCCAGATTTCTTTGTTGCCGGCCATGTCCACGAACGGTGATTCAGGATCGTAGACGAGCGTGCCGGACGAATCCGTTCCCGCGGTTGCAGGTGGAAGCTTACCGAGCTTTGGAAAAGAATCTCCAAGAGTTGTAATATACTCGTCTGCGCACGCCAACGCGCCCGCGACATCGTCGGCGAGGTCTTTCCATCCGGAGAATTTTGCGGTGACTTCTGAGGCTATTCCCCTAGCCAATGATAATTCAGGTCGATCCTTCTCGGTCTCCCGTGGCGAACGGTTGTTCCAGGCTTGAAACAGTCGTCGCGCAAGTTCGTCCGCCGACCACGGGCGCACAACCCCGCCACTTCTTCGCGGTGGCGTGGTGAAGAGATTTTCGATGGATTTGACCGTCACGGCGGCGTTCGTGATTTCGGTGTGTGCATGAAGTGCCTCGGCAAAGACGGTTTCGGGGTATCGGCTGCGGTTCATGAATCGGCGCGTTTCCGCTTCCTTGAAAAACAGCCGGAACCCGGACAGATGCACCGCGCAGACCAAGCCGATCAAACTCCCCCGCTCAATTCCCTCGGTGACGTCGTACGTCCGGGCCGCTGCGTCGAAATCCATGTCGCCGTCCCGGACGTCGAGCTTGAATTTGTACGTAAAGACGCTTTCTTTCCGTTTGCGCGCTAACGCGGCCACTTTACGTCGCCAGTCGCGGGCGTTCTGACCACCGTGATATTGTCGTCTCATGAAGTGGACTCCATGTTTTAGGCGATTACAGTCTTAGTTGGAGGATTTTTTCCCCTGATGCCAAGCTAACCATGTTGGCCGATATCTATTAAGAATATGTCCCGACATGCCCGATACTGTCAACGCCCAGCTTGGCCCTGGGACGCTAAGCCCTTGGTTGCCTGCTTTGTTGCAGGGCAGGAGTGATTTCAGATCTCGAGGGAGAACTTCAACCTCACGCCAACCACGCTTGCCTGTTTGACTATCCTCCGTCAACAGCGTCTAATTTAATTTATCGGCGATCTCAAGGAGTTTGGATTGTAGATGACGAAGAACGCGATAAGGGGATTGGAAAAGCGTCGGTTGGCGTGGCAAGGGGAATTGGACGCGGAGAAGGATCAGGCGGAGCGGAACCGGATGGGTCAGTTCGCCACACCGACCGGGTTGGCCGTTGACATTCTGCGTTATGCAAAGAGGCACTTCAGCGAAAGTGAAAAGGTGCGGTTCATTGATCCTGCCGTAGGAACCGGCTCGTTCTATTCGGCTTTGCTGGAGGTATTTCCGAAGGGGCGTCTCGGTGCGGCCGTCGGCTACGAAATCGACCGGCACTACGGTATTCCCGCGGCGAAACTCTGGGGAGAGCGTGGGTTGGCCGTTCGGCTGGAAGATTTTACGCAAGCTGAAGTGCCGGTGGAATCTGACACATTCAATTTGCTGATTTGTAATCCGCCCTACGTGCGGCATCACCATATTGCCAACGGTGAGAAGCAGCGTCTGAAGATTCGGACGCAAGAAGCCTGCGGCGTCACGATCAACGGCTTGGCCGGGCTGTACTGTTACTTCCTGGGGATGTGTCATAGGTGGATGGCGGCCGGTGCCCTTGCGGGCTGGCTGATCCCGACCGAATTCATGGACGTGAACTATGGTGCTGCGGTGAAGCGTTATCTGCTCAACAACGTGACGTTACGGCATATTCATCGATTCGATCCGAACGACGTGCAGTTCGGAGATGCGTTGGTATCATCAGCCGTCGTCTGGTTCAGCAAGGAGGAACCGCCCCGGGATCACGAAGTGCGGTTTACTTATGGCGGCTCCCTGGAGTGTCCGTGGCTGGAGCGCCTGGTTCCAGTCGAGACGTTACGCCGTAGCATGAAGTGGACGCAGTATCCGATGAAAGAAAGCCTGGAGGCGGTGGAAGGGCCGGTTCTGGGCGATTTCTTCAAGATACAGCGCGGGTTGGCGACGGGGCATAACGGGTACTTCATTCTATCGGCGGAAGAGATCGAACGTCGGGAACTGCCGATGGAAGCGTTCCGACCGATCTTGCCGAGTCCGCGATACTTGCCGGAAAACGAAGTGTCAGCCGATAGCAAAGGAAACCCCGTGCTGGACCGGAGGCTGTTCCTGCTGACTTGCCGGTTCGAGGAAGACGAGATCAGGAAACGGTATCCGAAGCTCTGGGCCTATCTTGAAAAAGGAAAGGCGCAGGGTATTGCGGACCGGTATCTGTGTCGGCATAGAACACCATGGTACGCGCAAGAGAACCGGCCGCCGGCTCCGGTCGTCTGCACGTATCTGGGCCGGAGTGACAAAAAGAACGGGCGACCGTTTCGCTTCATCCTCAATGATTCGCAGGCGACGGCCGCAAACGTGTATTTGATGCTGTATCCGAAGAAACTGATCTCGGATGCCCTGAAGGGTCACCCGGGACTGAAAAGGCAGATATGGGAACGTTTGAACGAGATGAGCCCGCAGACGATGCTTGGTGAGGGCAGGGTGTACGGTGGTGGGCTTCACAAACTGGAACCGAAGGAACTGGGCAACGTCCCGGCGGCGGCTATCGCGGCTCTGTTACCGGAATGGACGCGGCCGCGTAAGCAGAAACAAGGTGAACTGTTCGAGCCGGTGCCGGCTTAGATGGTGATCGTTTCAGGATCCCGACCGCGTGTGTCGCCGAGGGTTCCGGTCTTGGCCAGCGGCCATGCCTTTCTGGTTTGATCGCTGAGTTCCCGTGCGTCGATCAGCGACCCCTTTTCCACTCGTCAACAATGAACCGGTTCGCTTATGGACCGTGCTTGGATACTGGTTGTCTTTTTTGGGTATTTTGCGACGCTGATCGGCATTGCCGTCTTCCGCGGCCGGCGGATGCGGGTGATGTCCGATTACGTGCTTGGGGGCCGGCGGATGAGCAGTTTCACGTCGGCGCTCAGTGCCAGTTCGTCCGGCACCAGCGGCTGGGCGATTCTGGTGTTCCCGGCGTTGGCCTTCCAGCACGGGTTGGTGGAGACGTGGACGGCCCTGGCATTGGTGGCGGGCATCTGGTCCAGTTGGACGGTGCTTGCGAAACGGTTGCGCCGCTACACCGTTGCCGCGGAGGATTCCCTCACCCTGCCGGAGTTCCTGGAAAAGCGGTTCGGGGACGCCACCGGGACCGTGCGCACGGTGGCGGCGCTCATTACTCTCTTCTTCATCGTCTTTTACCTCAGTTCCGGCTTGATCGCGGGTTCCAAGTTGTTGGGGACGGTCTTCGGATTGGATGAGACGCTGGGGGTGGTGGTGACGCTCGCTGCCGTGGGGTCCTACACCTTCATCGGTGGCTTCCTGGCGGTGTCCAGGACCGACGTGTTTCAGGCGACGCTGATGCTGGCGGCCTTCGTCATCGTGCCGCTGTGGTTGATTGTCGTGACGGACGCCCCGTTCGAGGGCCTGGGCGAGACGACGCCCGGCTTCTGGAATCCCTTCACTGACCGGAAGGGCGATCCCCTCAGCGTGATCTTTCTGCTCTCGACGGTGGGATGGGGATTGGGCTACTTGGGCTCGCAGCGCGTGGTGCAGCGTTTCATGGCCGTGGAAAGCGAGACCAAGATTCCGCAAAGCCGCGCCATCGGCACCGCGTGGATGTTCCTCGTCTATCTGTTTGCGCTGCTGCTGGGGCTGGTTGCCCTGCCGGCGCTTTCGGAGGCAGGCCGGCTGGACGACGTGACGGCCGATCCCGAGCGCGTCTATCTCGTGGCGACGCAGGTGTTCTTCCACCCGATCGTGGGCGGGCTGCTGCTGTCCGCGGTGATTGCCGCGGTCATGAGCACGGCGGATTCGCAACTGTTGCTGGCGTCGGTGGTCACGACCAACGATCTGCCTTTCGTCAAACGGTACACTTCTGCGCTGGGGGCCGGTGCCAAGGTCCGGTTGGCCCGGGTTCTGCTCGTGGTGACGGGCGTCGTGGCCGCGGCGTTCTCGATCTTCAACCCGGAATCGGTGTTTGTGCTGGTGTCCTACGCCTGGGGCGGCATGGGGGCGGCGTTTGCCCCGGTCACGATTATGGCGTTGTACTGGCGACGGTTCAACGTTCAGGGCGCGGTCGTGGCCATGGTGACCGGTACCGCTGCGGCATCAGTCTGGGGATACTCTTCGGGCGGCCCCGCCGGGATCATGGACCTGCAACCCGCCACTCCCGGCTGCCTGGTGGCGGTGCTGGCGGCCGTCGTCGTGACCTTGCTGACGCCCAGGCCATCCGCGGCGACGGTGGCCCTGTTCAACAAGGTGAACGCTCCCTCCGCGAGACCGGCCCGGCCCTGAGTTCCGTTGTCCGCTTTGCCGTAAAGACGGAACCGATTTCGCTTCTGAGGGAGAACTCAAATCCCATGCCTGTGCGTGTTTGACTCTTCGGCGTCAACGGCGTCTAATCAACCGGTTCATTTCACTCTGGAGTCACCGAATGGATTTCCACGTCGAACGAAGTTTGAATCGCATTTCGATACAAGGTGGCGTGCAACGTCACCATTTACGGCGCCTGTGTGCGTCTCTCCATCAAACGATAGTTGATCGTGGCTTTTCTGACGTTGTCTTAGACTTTTCTCTGTGCGATTTTCTTACGGAAGCCGTGATGCTTCCACTGATGCCAATCATTACGGACTATCGCAGACGGAGAATCAGCTTCGATTTGATTCCACCGGCGGATGCCCAGCTCAATCGGCTTTTTCTCAATGCCAACTGGGGACACTATATCAGACCGGAACGGTATGACCCGTCTTCACGTGAAGGCGGTCACGTTCCTGCCCTTCGCTTCGGTGGGACGGAAGATCAAAGCGAAATTCTCGATAAAGTCATGAGATTGATTCTGGGGCAATTGGAAACGGATCGGTCAACTCTGAAGGCGATTGAATGGTCACTTTGGGAAATCATGGATAACGTGTCCAATCACGCCCAATCGCCGGTCGGTGGATTCGTGCAGGCGACGGCCTATAAAAACAGGAACCAGGTCGAGTTCGTCGTGTCCGACGCCGGCATCGGTATTCCCGCGAGCATGCAAATAGACAATCACGCGACGGCACTCAGCGAAGCCATTAACGAAGGGGTTACCCGAGATAAAACCCAAAACGCCGGCAACGGCCTCTACGGAAGTTATCGTGTCGCCGTCCTGTCGGGCGGTCAATTTGAGATCCATTCCTTGCACGGCCTGTTATACGTCAACAATCCTGACGAGGGGATCAGAAACATTCAGGAGACGGTTCCATACAATGGGACATCCGTTCGATGTGCAATCACGATTGGCGACCATGAATTGCTCAATAAGGCTCTTCGATTCAAAGACGTGCCGCACGATCCGCCCTTTGATTATATTGAGCGTACATTCGAGCGTGGCCAGGGTGACGTGATTCTCAACATGAGAGAGCAGGCGTGGCGTGATTTCGGCTCTCGGCAGGGAGGGGTGAAGATCCGCGGCATGATCCGAAATCTCCTGAATCTGAATCATCCGGTTATTCTCGATTTCAACGGTGTCGGTGTCATATCAAGCAGTTTCGCCGACGAAGTTTTCGGGCGCTTGTTCGTCGAGATGGGACCGCGCGCCTTCATGACGCGAATCGAAATGCGGAACGTCGATCCAACCGTTGAGGGTCTGATTGATCGGGCCATCGTGCAACGGACCAGGCTCGGCAACGGTGACACGTGACGCGCTTGCTGCCGCGACCGGCCCGCGGCTCAGCCGCCGTGAAAAATTGAGTACGTCATGCGACGAACGTGCGCCGGCAGGTGCTCATCGTACCCCTCCCAGTCAGCGTATTGCGGAAGTTTCAAGTCGCGTGCCCACGCTTCCAGGCTGGTCATCACCTGCATCGGCCCACCGGCTTCCATGGCCTTGCGAATTTCGCCGTTCACCAAGTTGAATAAGTCACTCACGAACTTCACGTTCTCGTCAACGATTGCCACGGAGGCGTCATCCGAATGGGCGTTCACCGCGTGGCGCAGGTTTTTCTTTTGCAACTCCTTTAACACCCGGAGGATGGCCAGGTAGTTGGCGTCGTCCATCCACTTCCCCGGCGTCAGTGCGCGGCGTTCGTAAAGGTCGGCGGTAAACGCGATGCGCTCCTCGGGCAGATGCACCACGATGGAGGCGAAGCCGTCACCCGGACCATAGTAGTGCAGGTCCACCGGTGGCCCGCGAAAGTCCACCCGCAGGGAGTCGGTGAACGTCACGTCTATTTTTTCAGGAACCACCCCGCCCACGTCCAGGTCGAACACCGTTTGGCAGGCGGCGTGACAGATCACCTGTGCCTCGGGGAAGACCCCGGTGCCGCCCACGTGGTCGTAGTGCTCGTGAGACAGGACGATTGTCGTGACGGGTTTGTCGGTGATGTCGGCGATGGCACGTTTCAGGGACTGGGCCCGTCCCGGGAACGCCGGGTCGGTGATCAGCACCCCGTCTTCGCCCACCACCACCAGGCTGGTATAGTGGAACTCGCTCATCATGTACACGTTGTCGGCGAGTTGCTTCACCGTCGGCGCCGCCAAAACAACCGGTGCCGCCAGAAAAATCATGGCACCTGTGAAGAGGGTTATTTTGAGTCTGCCACACATCATTCTTCTCCTCTCGTTTTAGGAAAGTGAAGGGGATAGCGAAAGGAAATGGTGAAGAAGCCGTGAACCGATGTCAACCATTTGGTATCCAATTTCCGACGGGTCGAGACCGTGGTCATCGTACCGTCAACGGCATCAAATTCGCCCTCTTCATTTGACGTTTCTTGCAACGACGTTCTGGCTTCGTTTCGAGAAAGTCAAAGGAATCTAAAGAATGATAAGGGAAGATACAGGAACAAAGGAGATTTTTAATCGCACCGAAGCCGCGGCGTTTATTCGCGTAAGCGAAAAGACGCTTGGGGAGATGGCCCGGACCCGACGGATTCCATCACAGAAGGTCGGCCGGGAGTGGCGTTTTTTACGTCGCGCACTGGAAGCGTGGTTGGTCGGAGCAGGCATTCGTGATGACGCCCGACGGACGGACGTTGTCGCCCACGACCAGCCCGACGTCGCCGAATCGGTGCTGCAAGATGAACTGCCGCTTTCGAACTTTCGCGATACGGCTTTTTCAGAAAACCACGACTGTACCGTGCATCGCTGGGTGCCCTGGATCGCCGGATTCTCCGGGTCGTTTGTTGCCGGCGTGCTTGAAGGCGTGAAACGCGAGCGCCGGACGTTGCGGGTGTTGGACCCGTTTGCCGGCGTCGGGACGACGTTGATCGAAGCCCTCAAGCAGGAATGCGACGCGGTCGGATTTGAGATCAATCCGTACGCGGCGCTGGCATGTCAGGCAAAGGCCCAAGCTGCTCACTACGATGCCGAGATCCTGGCGGCGACGCTCGACCGTTTCGAAGAATACGGCGAGGAACACGTGTCGCTCAACGAGAAGGCCGCGTCTCTTCCTCCCGGGGGATTTTCAAGCCGGGTTCCGTTTTTCAGCCAGGAAGTGGAACGGCAAGTCCTGACCTGTCAGGATTTTATTGCGCAAGAAACGACGGGGTGGGTCACGGACTTGTTTCAGGTGGCGTTCGGCGCCGTCATGGTAAGTTTCTCAAACTACTCGTATGAGCCGAGCCTTGGAACGCGGGCCGGCGTTGGAAAGCCCAATATCGATCGTGCCGACGTGTTCAGCATTGTGAAGCGCAAACTCCGGGACATGCACGAGGATATCGTCACGTTTCAACGGTGGATGACCAGGCACAAACGGATGCCGCGAACGAAGGTGTATCCCCTGTCGTATTTGGACCATGCCCGGCGGATCACCCCGCACAGTATCGACGTGCTCATTACCTCGCCTCCGTATCTCAACAACTATCATTACGTTCGCAACACGCGGCCGCATCTGTTCTGGCTCGGGATGGTGCGCACGTCGTCCGATCTGAAGACCATTGAACACAAGAGCTTCGGTCAATTTTGGCAGACGGTTCGGGCTGGGCCGGAGATTACGTTACGGCCGCCTCTGCCGCATTTGGCCGAACAACTCGAAGACCTCAGAGCGCGTCATGCAGAGAAGGGTGCCTATGGCGGGCGAGGGTGGGCGAACTACGCTGCGGCCTACTTTAACGATTGTCAACGCTTTTGCGCTCTCACGCGGACTCGTATGCGGCCCGGGGGAAAGGTTGTCGTTGTCATCGGCAACAATATTCTGCAAGGCATGGAGTTTCAAACGGACAAGCTGTTTGCCGAAATTGCGGAACGCGAGGGGTTTGAGGTCGTCGCGCTGCATGAAGTCCGTAAAAAGCGCACGGGCAACAGCATCGTGAATTCGTCGGTCAGAATCGGGACGGTGACACACCGAACGCGCTTATACGAAACCGCGGTGGAACTTCGGTCGCCGTAAGTCATCGCGCCCGGGTATCAAAAAGCCGGATGATTTTTTCTGCCGTCTCCGCGGCATGGAGTTTCGCGGCCCAGGGCCGGCTCCCCCACCAGTGTTCTATGACGGAACGTAGGAACGCGGGATTTCTTGACAGGATGCCAGAGGCTTCTCTAGCATGGCCCGTTCGTGATAGGCGCGTAGCTCAGGGGGAGAGCGCTACCTTGACACGGTAGAGGTCGGCGGTTCAATACCGCCCGCGCCTACCATGATTCTCTACGTGATTGTCGGAGGCGGAGTCGTGTCGGTGTCGGTCGAGGCTGAAAACGTTCAAGGTGAACGCATCGAAATTTCGTTGCCGGGAACGGGGGCGAAACCCTTCCGGGCCGGGGTTACGGCGCGTGACGTGTTGACTGACGTGACCGGCACGCTGCCCCCTGAGGTGTTTGCGGTGAAGATTAACGGGGTCCCCGGTGACTTGAGTGCGTCTCTGACGGAGAACGCCACGGTCGAGCCGTTGACGTTTGCGTCGGACGAAGGGAAGGAAGTGTATCGCCACAGCAGCACGCATATTATGGCGCAAGCGGTGAAAGACGTGTTTCCTTCGGCCAATCTGACCATCGGGCCTGCCATTGACGACGGCTTTTATTATGATTTTTCCTTTGAACGTCCCTTCACTCCGGAGGATCTCGAGAAAATAGAGGCGCGGGCGCATGAGATTATCCGCGAGAATTATCCCGTACAGCGGCTTGAGATGTCGAAGGCAAACGCGATCAAGCTGTTTCAAGAAAAAGGGGAACCCTTTAAGGTGGAGATTATTGAGCAAATTGAGGACGAAGCCGTCTCACTCTACCGGCAAGGCGATTTCATCGATTTGTGTCGCGGGCCTCACGTGAGCTCGACCGGACACGTGAAGGCGATCAAGCTGTTACACGCCGCCGGAGCGTATTGGCGAGGCGATGAACGCAACCCGATGCTGCAACGCATTTATGGCACCTCGTTTCCGACTCAACGGGAACTGGACGCGCATCTCCATAAGCTTGAAGAAATTAAACGGCGCGATCATCGCAAACTCGGGAAGGAACTGGATCTATTCAGCATTCAGGACGAAACGGGTCCGGGGTTGATCCTCTGGCATCCCAAGGGCTCGTTGATTCGATTGTTGATCGAAAATTTCTGGCGCGACCAGCACGTCACACACGGCTACGACCTGCTCTATTCTCCGCACGTCGCGCGGTTGGATTTATGGAAAACCAGCGGACACGTGGACTATTACCGGGAGAACATGTTTGCGCCCATGACCGTCGAGGCCAGTGAATATCAGTTAAAACCCATGAATTGTCCGTTTCATCTCATGGTGTACAAGTCGCACTTGCGGAGCTATCGGGAACTTCCCCTGCGCTATGGTGAGTTAGGCACGGTGTATCGCTACGAGCGCTCGGGGGTGTTGCACGGACTCATGCGGGTGCGGGGCTTTACCCAGGACGACGCGCATATCTTTTGTCGTCCCGATCAGATCGAATCCGAAGTGCGGGGCGTCATCGATTTCACCACGTTTATGCTGAGGAGATTCGGGTTTACGGAATTTGACTTGTATCTGTCCACGAGACCGGAGCAGGCGGTGGGCACCGTGGAGAAGTGGGACCAGGCGACGCAGGCCCTTGAAGCCGCACTGAAGGGGAGCGGATTCCCGTATACCATCGACCCGGGCGAAGGCGTGTTTTACGGCCCGAAGATCGATCTGAAAATCCGCGACGCCTTGGGGCGTGCGTGGCAATGTTCGACGGTTCAAATTGACTTTAATAATCCTGAACGGTTTGGGCTGTCTTACGTGGGAGAAGATGGGGCGGCGCACCGGCCGATCATGATTCATCGGGCGCTGCTGGGGTCCATCGAGCGATTTTTCGGCATCCTCGTTGAACATTACGCCGGGGTCTTTCCGACGTGGTTGGCACCCGTCCAAGCGAAAATCCTGCCCATTACCGACAAACAGGCGGATTATGCGTCACACGTGCGCGAGCAATTAACGGACGCGGGTCTGCGCGTCGAACTGGACTTGCGAAATGAAAAGATAGGGTTCAAAATCCGTGAAGCCGAAAAAGCCAAAATTCCCTACATGCTCGTGGTCGGGGACCGGGAACGGGACACGCAGACGGTCTCCGTCCGAAAACGAAGCGGAACCAACGTAGGGGCCATGCCGATCACAGGGGTAAGAGATCTGATTCGACAAGACGTGCCCTCAGACCAATGGACCCGTTCCTCTAGCACGAATGAGTAGAACGGTCATTGCCAAATATCGGGTCAATCATTTGATTCGAGTCCCCGAAGTCCGAGTCATTGGCCCGGAAGGGGAGCAACTGGGTGTTCTCAAGACCGGTGACGCGCTCAAGCAGGCCGTGAAAAGCGGGTATGATCTGGTGGAAGTTGCCCCTAACTCCACCCCGCCGGTCTGTCGCATCATGGATTATGGAAAATTCAAGTATGAACAGAGCAAGAAAGAACATAAAATTCGCCAGCACCAGAAGTCGACCCAGGTCAAGGAAATCAAATTTCGTCCCCGCACGGATAAGCATGATCTGGAGACCAAAGTTCGTCGGATTTTAGAATTTCTGGCGGATGGAAACAAAACCAAAGTGACGGTCATGTTTCGAGGACGAGAAATGGCCAACCAGGAACTCGGTCGGATGGCAATGGGGAAAGTGCGGGAAGAAATTCAAGACGCATGCACGATCGAAATGGAACCCAGAATGGAAGGGCGCAACCTGTATATGATCGTGGCCCCGAAGCATTAAGGGGACCTTTGTCACACGTCATGCTGAAGTCCCCCTGAGCCTTGAAGGGCCTCGAAGCGAAGAATCTGAAGTGCCTGCTGAAAGATGACGGAGAAAGGGAATTGTGCAAAGGTTTCTTAAGGGAGCAGCACATGGCGCGTATGAAGTTAAAAAATCATTCGGGAGCCGCCAAACGGTTTAAGCGAACGGGAACGGGGAAATTCATGAGGCGGAAGGCGGGATTGCGACACATCCTCACCACAAAAAACGCCAAACGGAAAAAACGGCTGAATGATACGGTCGTCGTTTCGAAATCGGATCGGGATTCGCTGTCCCGACTCTTACCCTATTCCTGACTGGAAAAACCGGAGAAACGGCAACCAGGTTCAAGCCCATCTCAACGAAGGAGTGCGACCTCATGCCACGTGTAAAAGGCGGCCCGCAAACGCGCCGCCGCAGAAAGAAGCGGTTAAAGTTAGCCAAAGGGCAATACGGGGCCAGAAGCAAACTGTTTCGAACGGCCACGGAGTCCGTTGATAAAGGTCAAGCCTACGCCTACGTTGGCCGGCGACATCGCAAACGGGATTTTCGGCGATTGTGGATTACCAGAATTTCCGCGGCAGTCAAAGCGCATGGCTTATCGTACAGCCGGTTCATCCATGCGTTGACCGAAGCCAACGTGACCGTGAACCGGAAGATGCTGTCAGAAATGGCCATTCACGACCCCGCGGGTTTCAAGTCTCTCACGGATCTCGCAAAAGCCTCCGCCTGACCCCGTTACACCATCAAGCGTGCTGATGATGCGCCAAGTTCCTTTCTTGTCACTCTTCGTGATACAGCCCGTCGGCCGAAGCACAGGCAGGCCTGCACGTTGTCCGTGCGTTGATGGCCTGCTCTATGCTGCTGGTTGCGGCTCGTAGGGCTCAATCTCAATCTCATCCTCGCGCGCTTGGGCCTGCACCACGTCGTAGGCAGTTTGCAGGCGTATCCAGGTTTCCGTCGTGGAGCCGAAAACCTTCGCAAGTCGTATGGCCATTTCGCTCGACATACGTGCGCGACCGTTCACCAGATTCGAGAGGGCCTGACGACTGACGCCGAGGGCCTTCGCGCCTTTGGTGACGTTGAGGCCAAACGGTTCCAGACAGGACACCCGCACCACTGTGCCCGGGTGCGGCAGATTTTTCATAGGCATCGTGGGTCTCCGTTCCTTATATGAAAAGTGTTTGATATGTGTGGCCGGTACAGCTTGACGACGGGAGCAGACGTGATCACGGAACGATTCGTCGGGCAATCAACGTCTGAGGCGCGGCTGCCCGCACGAGGGGCACGCTATAACGTCGCTCCGTCCCAGCCGGTCTGGGCGGTAGTCCATGACGAGGAACCAAGGATTGTCGCGTTGCACTGGGGATTGATTCCTTCATGGGCAAAGGACAAGGCAATCGGCACCCGCATGATTAACGCCCGGTCTGAAGGGATTGCGGAAAAACCGAGCTTTCGCCGAGCGATTCGGACGCGTCGCTGTCTGGTGTTGGCCGACGGGTTTTATGAATGGAAACAAGAGGGTTCATTCAGAGTGCCTCACTATATTCGGCTGAAGTCTCGTGAGCCGTTTGGGTTTGCCGGCTTATGGGAAAGCTGGTCTGCCCCATCCGGGGAAACGATTCAGTCGTGTGCGATCATTACCACCGCGGCGAATGCCTTTCTGAAACAGATTCACCATCGTATGCCGGTCATTCTTCCCCATGAAGTTGAAGCACACTGGCTCGACCCAACCGTGCAGGAACCTCAAAACGTTCTTTCCCTCCTCCGACCCTATCCCGCAGACGACGTGGAAGGATTTCCCGTTACAACCGTCGTGAACGCTCCCCACAACGACGTACCCGCCTGCACGGAGCCGGCCTGAGCTCTTCATCCATTGCCAGACTCTGCGTCGTGGGGCGACGTGGCAGCATGGAGGCGACCTGACACCAACTGGAGTCGTCCTGTGTGCTGAGGCTGAACCCGTTATAGGTTACAAGTTTCACGGCGGTTCTTGGACACTGCAATGCACGCTGGATTTGGTGGGCCAACGTCTTCAAGGTCAACGGCACGCGACATCCGTTACGGCAAGAGGTGGGCAATACACTCAGCCTGCCGCTGCCAGTGCTTCACGTGCTTTGCGGGTCAGTTCGACGAGAATGAAATACGATTCGGGATACAAGTAATCTTCCCTGGATTCGTCTACGACTCTCAGATACCCCTCTTGAGCCGCTTCTTCATCAGGCAGAATTTGATATATCTTTCGCTTTTCCAGATCCTCACAATCGCTATTTTCAATGCAAAGCGCGAATCGAGATTCTGCGGGGTGCTTTTTCATAGCCTTTCATCCAAAAATCGTTTGATTTTCATCTTTTTTCTGCCAATCCCATGAGCCAGCACCAAAGGTTTGTGTTCAAAAGTTGATTCATCAAACCTCTTATTCCTGATAGAGATCCACGTGCCGAAGAATTCTTACGCACGCTCCGTCAACCACCGTTCCCATCCGTTCCGTGTTGGGATGTGTCGCGTTATGGCTATCTCACTTGGGCCGAGGTGGAAAGGTTTTGCGAAGGACAGGGACTCACAAGAACGCTTGACGTGTTTACCGACAACGAGGGCCAGATTTTCGAGGAGTGAGCAGTCGGTATGTCCCCCGCCGTCATCCTTCACGCTTCCCCTCTTGACGAACCGTCGCGGCACAGCCAGTCCACGTCCAGTTCGACGACGGAGATGGGCATGGAGATTTGCCAGTGTTCCAAGACTTCCGGGTGGAGTTCCCCGATCAGGCCGATGGATTGCCCGTCGCACAGAACGTTGCCGGATCGTCCCTCAATGAAGGATTGATGGCTGATGGGTTCGAGGTCATAGGCCTTCACGAAATAAAACATCAGCACGTCCAGGCAGGTATGCACTTCAGAAAAGTTCGCCGTGGGATGCGCAATGAGAATCCCAAGTCGCATCACTGTTCGGGACCCGAGTTCCTGGCTCAAATCAGGAATGGCCACTTCACCGATTTCAAAGAGCCGGTGCGGGTAAAACGCGCGTGGTGAGGCCGTCTCCACGCGCAACAACGACGGCACGATCCAGGAGCGGAGACACGAAAAACTTTGCGACATGACGTTCTCCACTTCCACGACGTGTTGTTGGTCCGACGCGGTCAGGCGCATTCGTTCAACGAGGTCCTGATGAGACATCAGAATGTTGGAAAAGATTTCCTGAAACCCCTGTCCGATCATGTGCCCACGGAGAGAATCAGAGGTCTCATCAAGCGCAGACAACGCGCCAACGGTGAATTGGGCCGGCATCTCGGGAAGAAACGAGTCATACCCGCGGCTGATCGCCACGTCTTCCGCCACGTCCACTGAGTGCATGAGGTCGCCGCGATAGGGGGGTAACCGCACCATCAGTTTCTTGCCTTTCCCTTTGACTGCATACCCATACGCCCGTAAGTCTTGCTGAACCTGCTCAACGGCCATGGGCAGGCCGAGGGCAGATTCAAGCGCGGTCAGAGGAATTTTCTGAGTCCTGCCGACGTCGCAAGGCGTTTTGATTGACGCTCCCCATTCGGTGGCATAAGGATACACCACGTCAACCGGGTCAATGGCGGCGCCCCGGTCCGCCAGATTCGCGGCAAAGATGTTGAGGGCCAACAGCACCATTCTCAGGTCGGTTCCGGTCACTTCCACGAAGACCGCCGAGTCCCCGACCTGGACTTCCCCAATCTCCCGGCTGTTGATGATGGGGGGAAAGGAGAGAATCTGCCCCTCTTTATCCCACAGCAACGGCAGCAACGGTTGATCGGTGAGAATGGACCCATACTCCAGGCCTTTCGGATGAACCGTCAGCACGTCTTGAAGCGTCATGGTTTCGGAAAACCCAAGAGGGGTAAACCGGGCCTCAGTGGGTTTGACGAGTCCGTACGTCACCGGGAACTGAATCTGATCCAGTCGATACAGCCCCACGGAAATCGTTTTTCGTTTGTGGCCGAAAATATCCGCAAGCTTCTCCTGAAACTGAATGAGTTGCGTCAAGCCTTCCTCGGTGACGGTGTAGCCGGTAGCGGCACAGGCCGCCACGTAGGGTCGCACCCCTTCCATGCCCGCGGCCACCGTCACGCGACGTTTGGGACGAGTCCTGGTGTAGAAAAAGGGATAGTCGGGGGGCAACCCTTGGAGTTTCGTCCGAATCTGTCGAGCAATCCCTTCCACGCTCCACAAATCCGGCCGGTTGCTGTCTTGCAGTTCAACGCGCATTTCACCGGTGCTCTGGGTGAATTCTTTCAATTCCCCTTTGACCAGCGGCAACCACGATTCGAGTTGCTCGACCGTGGCCGATTGCCCGAGGAGGCGTTCAAAATCGTTATGAAATAGAGAAATCGTCGGCATAACGTCATCACCAAGGCAAGCCCCGGATTTTCCTTTTTGTCATTCCTGCCGGCTGTTTTCTGTTTGTCATTCCCGCCGGTTGTTTCCTTTCTGTCATTCCCGCCGGCGGTTAGCGGGAATCCAGGGTTTTACTCTTTGTCATAGATGCCTCGGACTGGATTCCCGATTAAAAACGTCGGGAATGACAGAGCAGGGGCATCGGGAACGACAGAGCAGGGACATCGAGAACGACAGAGCAGGGACATCGAGAACGACAGAGCAGGGACATCGGGAACGACAGAGCAGGGACATTCGGGAATGACAGAACGGGAACATCGGGGATGACAAACGTGCTCCATTTTCATGCCTTGCCGTGCAGGCTGTAACTCGTCTGCAAGGAGGATTTGTTGCACATGCTGTTCAACTGCGGAAATACACTGCTGAGCCGCACCGTCGTCTGCACGGGGGATTCGTTGCACATGCTGTTCGGCACTTAAGAAAACCGTCCACGCATCGTGCGAATTTTTTCAAGGTCCACGGAAAACAGGTCGCGAATGTCATGAATCCCGAGGGCGACCATCGCCATGCGATCCAGACCCAATCCCCAGGCAATCACCGGCACCGTGACCCCGAGGGGTTGCGTCACTTCCGGCCGGAACAAGCCGGCCCCGCCTAATTCCATCCAGCCGAGTTTCGGGTGCCGGACGTGGAGTTCCACGGACGGTTCCGTGAACGGAAAATAGGCCGGCAAAAATTTGCTCTCCTGTGCCTGGGCCATTTCTTTGGCAAACAGGGTCAGCAGGCCGAGCAGCGTCCGAAACGTAATATCGTCTCCCAACACGATGCCTTCCACTTGGAAAAAGTCCGTGGCATGGGTCGCATCAACTTGGTCGTAGCGAAAGCACCGGGCCATGGAAAAATATTTGCCCGGGACCAGAGGATTCGCCGCCATGGTTCGAGCCGACACCGCGGTGCCTTGGCTTCGCAAAATCAAGCGGCGCGCCCGGGCCCGGTCATACTGATAGCCCCACCCGCTTGACCCCGTGCCGCCGCCGTGTTCGTGGGTGTCGGCGACGTGAGACAGAAACGGTTCCGCGATCGTCTCCGCATGGGTGGGGGTTTTCACAAAATAGACGTCGTGAATGGCTCGGGCAGGATGAAACTGAGGCATGTACAGGGCGTCCATGTCCCAGAATTCGGTTTCCACCAACGGGCCTCGCATTTCCTGAAATCCCATCCCGACCAGTTTATGTTTGACCAAGTCAAGAAATTCCCGATAGGGATGCCGACGTCCCGGGGCCACACGCGGCGGTCTGAGGGTAATGGTATATTTCCGGAAGGGCTTTTTGCGCCAGGACCCGTCTTTAAGCATGTCCGGCGTCAGTTGGGAAATTTCTTCCACGGCACCCGGACGGCAGAGTTTCGCCACGTCTTGCCCAGTTTCGGTGAGCGTGTATTCGCGTTGAATGCGGTCCTCGATACGAAACGGCTCCTGAGTGTTTCCTCGCTTCACCGAGTACTGTCGTAACAGGGTTTGTTGATCCGGAGAAAAGGACTGCATCTCTCGACTGCTTTCGCTCAACCGGCGGAGGAGGTCGTGGAACTGTTCCATCGTGCGGCTGGATGTTTCCGTCGCGGCGACGTAGCCTCCGGCCACCAAGCGAATGGCCGCCTCTTTTTTGAGAAGACCAAGTGCCCGACTGAATTCGGTAGGCTGAAACGTCCCCATCCCCTGTAAATCTTTCACGGTGAACGAGCGCCCTTCTTGCGCGCCTTGCCGACACGTCGTGAGGATCCAGTCAGCCGGAGCGCCGGTGGCCAGATACCCACGCCCCACCTCCGTCAAGTTCACCCAGGGCGTTCTGGTTTCCGCGTGGAGTTGGACCAGCGCCTTCGCTTGCAGCCATCCCATCGCCATACTGACTTGAGCCGGTTCCAGGTGCGAGCGCGTTTGCAGGGAGGCATCGGAGACAGGCGTATCCAAGGCTTGCCCTGAGCCTTGCCGAAGGGCTTGCCCGAACGCCGCCAGCAGGTTGACCTCCAGCGGATGCAAACTGTCATACGTGGCATTCATCAGGACGCCTCCTTCCTTCTTCCCTCTTCTCTGGAGGGAGAGGGCCGGAGCCCGCCCCGGACTTGATCCGGGGGTGAGGGGGCAATTTCCCGAAACGCTGCAATCGTCGCCGCATAATCGGGCCGAGCAAAAATCGCCGATCCCGCGACCAGCACCGTGGCCCCGGCTCCTCCGTCATCCTGGGCCGCGCGAAGGATCGCTGCCGCGTTCTCAAGGTTGACGCCGCCGTCCACTTCAAGAAAGGCCTGACTGCCGGTACGGTTGAGCAGGTGTTTCGCACGACGGATTTTGTCGAATGCAGACGGAATAAAGGTCTGTCCGCCGAACCCCGGATTGACCGACATAATCAGCACCAGGTCAACGTCCGTCACGACCTCTTCGATGGCGTTCAGGGACGTGGAGGGATTGAGCGTCACGCCGGCCTTCACCCCGTGTTCTTTGATGGCGTGAATGGTCCGGTGCAAGTGAGGGCAGGCTTCCGCGTGGACCGTGAGATAATCGGCGCCGGCTTGCGCAAAGTCGGGAATAAACGCATCGGGATTGGTCATCATCAGATGAACGTCCAGAGGCAGAGCCGTCACCTTCCGCAACGACTCCACAATGGGCGGGCCGACCGTGAGATTGGGCACAAAATGCCCGTCCATGACGTCCACGTGCAGCCAATCGGCCCCGCCCGCTTCCACCGCGGCCACCTCCTCCGCCAACCGTGCAAAGTCCGCGGACAGAATCGACGGCGCAATTTTGAGGGGTGATGGGGTTGTCATCGGGGGAACGTCCTACGAAGACTCCTTGTTCCTCATCCTTTGCGTCCGTCGAAGTCTGGCGGCAAAGAATCCGTCCAGGTTATAGGGGGAACCCACGGTCAGGAAATCTCCGGCCGGGTTCGTGAGGGAATGGCCCCGTGGAGGAAGCCACGCTGCCGATGGTTCGCGGCGGAAATCAGGAGACTCTCGGCAAAAACGGGAAATGACGTCGGTCGTTTCCTCAGGCTCGGTTGAGCAGGCACTATAGACCAACACTCCATTGGGTCTCAAGTAACGAGACACCCGTTGCAGGATGCTGAATTGCCGTTCCCCGTGCCGGTCAAGCCATTCGGATGTTTTCTGCCACTTGGCTTCGGGGTGGCGACGCAAAACCCCCAACCCTGAACAGGGCACGTCCACCAGAATCCGGTCAAACCCACCCTTCTCCCTCTCCCACCGGGAGAGGGGAGTGGTTCCTCCTTCTTCCCTCTCCCCTGGCGGGAGAGGGTTAGGGTGAGGGGGAAAGGCAGGGTGATGGGCGTCATGAGAGACCCGGACGGGTTGCACGCAAGTGACGCCCAAGGTGTGCAGATTCGATTCCAGGCGTTTCAGGCGCTTGGGGTTTGGATCGGTGGCGACAATTTCTCCCTGATTCTGCATCAATGCCGCGACGTGTGAACATTTTCCCCCGGGAGCCGCACACGCATCCAACACGCGGTGACCGGGCCGCACGTCCAGGAGCAACGGCACCAGTTGCGCGGCTTCATCCTCCACGTAACACCATCCCTCCCTGAGTACGGGCAGCGGATGCAGCGGCCCGCAGTGCTCCAGGACGAGTCCCTGTGGGCTGATCGCCGTTTGAGAGATCGCATACCCTTGTTCCCGAAGGGTGGATTCCAGTTGCTCACGAGAACAGCGAAGCGTGTTCGTTCGTAACGTCAGAGGTGGAATGGTGAGGGTGCGTCGGCAGAGTTGTTCAGCCAGGTCAAGCCCCCATTGATCGATCCAGCGTCGCGTCAACCAGTGGGGGCAGGAGTACGTGATGGACAACCCCTCAACCGGGTCGTGTCTGACGTCGGGCCACGCGACGTCGCGTCGTCGATCCAGATTCCGAAGAATCCCGTTGACCAGCCCTCGCCAATCCCGGCCTTTCACCTTCTTGGCGAGCGTGACGGATTCATTCACGGCCGCGGACACCGGGATACGATCCAGATACAGCATCTGGTAGGCCCCAAGACGGAGCACGTTGGCCACGACAAGAGGGAGTCGCTCCATCGGACGACCGGCGACCGCGTTCAACCGCCAATCCAGCGTGGCCCGGTGCCGGAGGACCCCATACACCAGTTCAAACGCCAAGGCCTGGTCCTGGGTTGGCAACTTCGCGGGCGTGGCGAATCGGGCAAACGCCTCATCCGCAAAGCAACGGTCGCGTTCCACGGCTCCAAGCGTTTGAAGGGCCAACCGCCGAGACGGAGTGGCAGCATCTGATCGCCGCGGTGTCGCGGCAGCATCTAATGCTGCCCCGGAAGGGTTTTGCTGATTGCGCATTGTTGATGGTGGACGTTTGATTGTCAATCGACAATCCACAACCTTCAATCCATGCCCCTGGCGTCGATCAATTGCCTCGCCAGTTTGATGGCTTCCAACAGGCTGTGGGGGTCGGCCTGACCCGTTCCGACAATATCATACGCCGTGCCGTGGTCCACGGAAGTCCGAATGATCGGCAGTCCGACCGTCAGGTTCACGCACCGACCAAACGCCACGGTTTTGAGCGGGATCAGTCCTTGGTCGTGATACATGGCCACCACGACGTCATACGCTCCGCGAACGGCCGCCCCGAACAACGTATCGGCCGGCAGGGGGCCGGTGGCCTGGATTCTGCGTCGTCGGGTCAAGCGAACCGCGGGCCCAATGACCGCTTGCTCTTCGTGACCCAATACTCCGTGTTCGCCTGCATGTGGATTGAGCGCGGCGACGCCGATACGCGGACGAGCGACGTGGAAATCGTTCTTCATGGCTTGATGAGCGAGGTGAATGGCCGTCACCACGCGCTGAATCGTCAGGGTCCGGGGAACCTGCTGAAGAGGCAGATGCGTGGTCACAAACAGAATTTTTAACGGCCCACCCACCAACATCATCCCGACCCGTTTCGACCCCGTCAGTTCGGCCAGGAGTTCCGTATGCCCGGGGTACGCATAACCGGCAAGGTGGATGGCCTCTTTGTTAATCGGAGCCGTGACCACGGCCGACACGCATCCGGCTTGGGCTAACCGCACGGCGGTTTGAATGAAGGCAATGGACGCCGCGCCCGGGGCACGGGCGGCTCGGCCTGATCGAAATCGACCCAACGGCGCGTGCAACGGATCAAGCACCGGAAGATGGCCCCTTCTGAAGGGGTGGCTGTCTTTCGTGCCATGAGACGGCGCCGTGACGGGACCGTGGTCCCAAGGCAAGGGCACCACCTTGAGCGAAGAAGAAAGTTTGCGGGTTTCGCGTTGAAAAACCGGAACCGACCCGATCACGATGGGCCGACACAGGCGCCACACGAGCGGGGAGGCCAGGGACTTGATCACCACCTCCGGGCCAATCCCCGCGGGGTCGCCCATGGTCACGGCAAGATACGGTTTGGGGGATGGATTGTTGATAGCGGATTGTTGATGGCGGACGTTCACTCGGCTATGTTCTTCTTCACCATTTCGATCACGTGGTGAACGGGAAGGCCGGTCTTCTGGGCAATGGTTTGGCAATCTTGAAATTCCGGCCGATACGTGACGGTGTTCCCCACGTGAACGATTTTCACGCGCACCCGGCCTTGGGGGAGACGGATCGTTTTCATGGAACGCGGCAACGTCACGCGGTTGATGATCTGGTGGCGCACCCCAAGAGTCGTGGTTTCCCGAAACAGCGTCTGAATCAGGACGCCGGCCCGCTCAAGAGGAGCCAACGCCATCAGGAGAGTCCCGGGGCGGGACCGCTTCATGATGGTCGGGGTCAAGGTGACGTCAAGGGCACCGTTCTCAAACAGCCGCGTCATGACGGCTTCATACAATTGAGGATTCAGGTCATCAATCGTGGTTTCTAATTGGATAACCTGATCGGCCTCAAGCGACTCCGTTGACCCTTCGAGGCTCAGGGCAAGCCCTTCGAGGCTCAGGGCAAGCCCTTCAAGGCCCAGGGGCAGCCCATTAAGGCCCAGGGGCAGACCGTTGAGGATCGGAGCAGGCGTTGACGATGACAGAAACACGCGCAACACGTTCGGCCAATCAGGTGGGTCGGCTGTGCCTGCGCCATACCCGATGGACCGGGGAACGACGGGCGGCAGGGAGTTGCACGGCCGCGTCAGTGTGGTCAGCAGGGCCATCCCTGTGGGGGTCGTGAATTCCATCGCCGGCCCTCGCGCATAGATGGAAGATCCTTTGGCTAACTCGGTAACCGCGGGCCCGGGAACTGGTAACGTGCCGTGGGCCCCGTGGACCGTTCCAGACCCCACGTTGACGGGCGTGGCCCCGAACGTCTGAATCCCGAGTTCATGACAGCCCAACAGGCTCCCCACAACGTCCACCAGGGAATCGATCACGCCTACTTCATGGAAACGGACGGTGGCACGGTCCCGTCCATGCACGGTGCCTTCGGCTTGGGCGAGCCGCTCAAAGACCGAGCGTGCCTGGGTTTTGACCCAGGGAGGCAACCGGCTCGTCGAAAGAAGTCGTCGGATTTGCGGCCAGGAGAGAGGGGTGTCGCGGCCTTTGGAAATGACGACGTCCACTTTCGTCGCATGAATCCCTCCGCGGTGGACCTTTGAGACGTTGAGACGGTATCCGGAAATTGGAAGCGCCTTGAGTCCCTTGCGAAGCTTGTGCGGAGACAGCCCCGCGTCAATCAGGGCTCCCAACGTCATGTCCCCGCTGATACCCGAAAAACAATCGAAGTGCAGATACATGGTTGTGCTGAGTTGTGGTTGTGAATGGGCGATGGTCAATTGACAAATCAGGAATCCACAATCCACAATCCGCAATCATGAGTCAAGCCCTCATCAGCATCGTGACGCTTGTGGCCTTGTTGAGCACGCCGGCGGCTCTGGATGCCAAACGAAAAACGCCGCCCCCTCCGCCGCCGCTCAAAATTGTGGGTGTCGCGACCTCGCCGGTGCCCTTTATCCCCGGGAACGGTCCCATGTCCATGATCGTGGAAATAGAATTGCCCGAGGACCTCAGTGAAGTGGACGTGCTGGAGGTGTCTTCCCTGATTAGTAGTCCGTCCAAGCGCGTCATTCGCTTTTTATTCAGCCGCCAACCACTGGATCACGTGGTCATGGAACACGGGAAGCCTCGCATGAAGATCACCCTGCTTTGGGATGGGAAGGATCAGGCCCGGCGGTCTATGACTGAAGGGACCTATGCCTACGAAGTCCGAGCCAAACTGATGGCCGCTGAGAACGGGTTTATGAAGGCCAAAATCGTCTCGCGGCGCGCGCACGGCACGGTGGACGTGGTTTCGCCTCAAGAACGCACCGACGCTGAACGGGACGGGCACCCCGTGACGACTAGGTTCGAGTGACCAGGGTATTGATGCGATGCGCCAGATGCCCGGCGCCAAAGCCGTTGTCAATGTTCACCACCCCGATTCCCGCGGAGCACGCATTCAACATCGTGAGTAACGGAGCCAGACCGCCAAAATGCGCACCATACCCCCGGCTGGTGGGCACGGCAATGACGGGAGTCGGGATCAGCCCGCCCACCACGGTCGGTAAGACCCCGTCCATCCCCGCGACGACGATCACCACGCGGGCTTGTCTCAGACGATCAACCTGATCGAACAATCGATGGACTCCGGCCACGCCCACGTCAAACAGCGTGTCCACGGCACTGCCCAGCGTCATGGCGGTCACTTTGGCCTCTTCCGCCACCGGAACGTCAGCCGTGCCGGCCGTGACCACGACGATATCGCCTTGCAGAGGCCTGAGGGGCGTTGATGGAATCACGACGATGCGTGCCTCTCGATGATACACGGCTTTTCGACTCAACCGTTTGAGGGCGCGCGCCACGTGGTCATCGGCTCTCGTAGCGAGAACCGGAACCTTGTGTTTCAGTAATCCTCGGGCAATCTTCAGGATTTGCGCCTCGGTCTTCCCTTCGCAGAAAATCGCCTCCGGTGCGCCGTGACGCAGCGCGCGGTGGTGATCCACCTTGGCAAATCCCAGATCGGCATAGGGAAGGGTGCGCAGTCGGTGAAGCGCGTGTTCAACCGACACCGCCCCGTTTTGCACCGACACGAGAAGATCATGAAGAACCGAGGGATTCATACTCTCCTTCCTCCTCCCCCTTGACGGGAGAGTCCACAATCCCTCCGCCGGCGGCCCCGGCGTCCTGCATTCAGGCTCTCCTTCCCCCTCTCCCTTGACGGGAGAGGGCAGGGGTGAGGGTGATGTTTCAAGGATGGGCTCTCAATCATTCGCGTCCGGAAACGGCAAACGGGATTTCTTCCTTGGCGGAGCGGGTCATCAATTCAGCGACGACGTGAGTCGGCGGCTTCCCTTCAAACAGGATCGCGTACACGCATTGGACAATCGGCATCTCCACCTGCAACCGTTGAGCCAACGCGACCGCGGCCTTAGTGGTTCGGACGCCTTCGGCCACCGTCACGGTCTCCTTCAGAATATCCTCCACCCGTCGGCCGCGAGCCACTTGCACGCCCACGGCATGATTCCGACTCAAGGAACCCGTGCCGGTGAGGACCAGATCACCTAAGCCCGACAGTCCGTAGAACGTATGGACGTCGGCACCGGCCGCGACGCCGAGCCGAATCACCTCGGCCAAACCGCGGGTCATCAGCGCGGCCCGTGCGTTCAGACCCAACTCCAACCCATCCACCACGCCCGCGGCAATGGCCATCACGTTTTTCAGCGCCCCGCCCAATTGCGCACCAATGAGATCGGTTCCGGTATACACGCGGAAGGACGCAGACATGAACACCCGTTGGAGATGAGCCGTGAGGCCAGCGTCACGACCGGCCAACAACACCGTCGTGGGCTTGTGGTGGCACACTTCCGCCGCAAAACTGGGCCCCGTGAGCACGGTCACGCCCGGAGCCCAGGCTGCAGGCAGGAGTTCGTCAAGAACCTGAGACATTAGAGAAAGCGACGCTTCCTCAATGCCTTTGGAGGCCACGACAACCGGCAGCGGGTCGGCACGCGCAGAACGCAACGCCTGGACCACCGATCTCATGGCATGAGACGGCACGGCCAGAACGATCAACTCAACGCCGGCAACCGCCTCGTGCAGAACGTGAGTAGCGGAGAGACCCGGCGGCAGCGTGACCCCGGGCAGAAACAAGGAATTTTCCCGGTCACGACGGATCTGTTCGACGACGTCTTTTTCATACGTCCAAAGCGTAACCGTGAGGCCCTGATTTGCCAAATGCCGGGCCAGCGTCGTGCCCCAGGCCCCGGCCCCAATAACCGATGCAGCGTGAATGGCAGCGTAACCCATCGTCAAAAACCCGTAGCCGCATCTCATGCGGCCCGTCGTGAAAAATGCGACGTGAAAACGGGTGCAGGATTATAAAAACGCCGCTCCAGAACTGTCAATTTTCGTGAGAGTATATGGAAGGAACGATCCGAAGATACATCAATGATCTTGCAAGACCTTCGCCAAGAAGGTAGAAAACGTTGCGCGGCGATTTCCGGGACATCACGTCAGGACGATTTCAGAATACCTGTCATTCCCGCAAGTTCCCCGATAACAAACGTCGGGGACAGGCTTCAGCGGGAATCCAGAAAAAATGGGAGTAAGGGAATGTTTCAATTCCTCACGGCGCTCACGGCATTTTTGGCACTGACGTTCAGCTTTTACAATTGGACACAGTCGCGTCGTCGGACACGGCGAAAACTCGTCAACACGATCTATTACCATACTAAATACGCCGTAGAAGCTCTTAAGAAACTTCAAGAAAATAATCAATCAATTCAAGAAAAGATCAATAACGTCAATTCCTACACGCCTTATGTACCACTTTCATCTGCCGATGATCTTACGTATGAGCATATCATAGAGGTGATGGAATGGCTGGATGAAGATGGAGAAGAGTCGGTGTCGTCCTATTTCCATACCCAGATGAAGCTTCACGCGATTGCGCAAAGTTTCGATCAAGAGTTTGTTCGAGGCTGGCCCCAAGACAGAAAATTGGAATTATGGAACATGTATGAAAAATGTCAGGAGGAAACACTGAAATATGCACAAGAAACGGTGAAAGTCCTAGAGAAACATCGCTTACTCAAACGGGCGAAGGGGCGAAAGCCCGACACGTCCACCGGGCGGGGGTAGCTTCAAGGCGAGATATCTAAACAGCAGGAAGAGTACCTGGGCCGCAATACATCATTGTTTTGCCCTCCTTCATGATGCAACAATTAGCCTGATGAGAGACCGTGAATCAAATTGAGAATCCAGCCCTCCACATTTTTTGTGGGAGGCCACGCTAACCCGCTTTTTCCCCCATTGTCAAGGAATTTATCTGGTTCTCATCTGACGTGTCCGTGATGAATGATCCCAAAATGTGTCGGGCTTGCGGGCAGGCCGTGCCGTCGGCGGCTCGTTTTTGCCCCGATTGCGGGAAGCCGGTGTTACAGGAGCCGCGTGAAACGGCGCGAGCCAGGGAAATTCTCAATCTTCGGATTTTGTACGTCATGGTGGGGGCGTTGATTGTGGCGGTGCTGTTTCCGCCGTGGGAATCGCCGCCCGGTGATCCGCCTGCCTATTTAGGGATGCACTTTATCCTGTCTCCCCCGCAGCCCGAGGCCGTGATGAGTCGAGTCCTCCAGACCGTGGAGTTGGTCACTCTGGCCATCGCCGGCATGTACTTGGCCTGGTGGTTTCGAGACAAGCCAGCGGATCGTTCCCGCTGAACCGATCACGTCATCGTTGGAAAGGTCGGGACGTCGGATTCCGTGACGTTGGTGAGTTTGAGTGCCCAGGCATAAAATTGAGCGAAGCGGTCGGCTTTCGAGGTCTGAAATCCGTGACCCAGGACGCTGTGGTTGGCCGCGTCCCAGAGGGTTTTCATCTTTGGCCATTCATGCAGAAAGGTTTGCCCCATGGGGTGTCCCAGCCCGGCCAGAGTGCGCAATTGGGCATGGAGCGGCAGGTGAAATTTACCGTCTACCTCGTTGGTGTAACAGGCACGACAGGATTCCTGTAACTCCGGCGGTAATTGTTCGACCTGCACGTCCCAGCTTTTGATTTGATAACGATCCCACAATTGGTACTGGGCATACGCTTCCAGTGCTCGAAGCAACAGGTGGAGGGCCAAATCGACGTGATGGTCGCGTTCCCCGCGTCGTTTGGCGTGGGCGAGTAAATCATGCGCCATGGAGAGCTTGACGTCATTGGGGTCCATGACGAGGCGTTCCAGAAACGTCAGGTTGTGTTTGACCTTACCGAGCAAAGACGCCATTCCGGGTGGAGATTCCCAGAACGAGGCTAACTCTAAGGCTTTGAGCGCGGTTTTGAGTCTGTCCCAGGCCCCGCGATAATTGAAGCTTTCCCAGGCTGCGTACCCATCGGCCAGATCCGCGAGCGCGTGATACACGGGTTTCTGGCTTCCACCGATCAACGATTCAATGCGCCGAAACCGTTTGGCCGCCGCGGAGAACGCGCCGTGGGTAAATAACAGAGCCGCGTCTTGTCGTGCAGAGACGGCTTCTTCATTCCAGGGATTACTGTCTTCCCAGGCGAAGGTCCGTCCTTCGAATTCAATCAGATCCCGTTTCGACGTCCCGCTGCCCGGGGTGGTCACGTGAACGATCCGTGAAGTCCAGGGTCGGCTGGCGAGGGCCATGGCCGCGGCTATGGCCGGACCGGCGCTGCTGAAGTCAACCACCAGGTCTCCGGGTTGCAGGCCCCAGGTCTTCAACGTGTCGTGCAGGCGTTGGGTGACGGTCTGATGCGCGGTGGTAAAGCTTCCTGTCTCATCCGTCAGAATCCAATCCCAGCGTTGCGGCATTTTGGTGATCGTCGGTTGAACGTCTGATTCGATGGAGCCTTTCTGCAATTCGGATACCACAAAACAGAGAAACTCGGGGACCAGGCGATTGATGCAGGCTTGCACGGGTCGGGGATCCGCCGCGACGGCGATGAGTAAGGCTTTGGTTCGATAGTCCGCGTGCATCGTGACGGGACTATATCATTGCCCCGGGCAAACGCCAAGCATCGGGTGACGTTGACGTATGCCACCATTCCGTCATGCTGAACAATCATTCCGTCTGCCGAACCACCATTCCGTCATGCCGAACCACCATTCTGTCATGCCGAACCGCCATTCCGTCTGTCGAACCACCATTCTGTCATGCCGAACCACCATTCCATCATGCCGAACCCACCATTCCATCATGCCGAACCACCATTCCGTCTGCCGAACCACCATTCCGTCATGCCGAACCACCATTCCGTTATGCCGAACCGCCAGTCCGTCATGCCGAACCGCCAGTCCGTCATGCCGAACCACCATTCTGTCATGCTGAACGAAGTGAAGCATCTCTCTTTCCTTCGACGGACTCGGGAAAGTGTTGCGGCCGGGCCGCCGGTTGAGATTTCTGGAACGGCAGCCTAGAATCGCCTCCGATGACGCTGGAGCAATCCGTTCCGTCATGCTGAACGAAGTGAAGCATCTGTTTGTTGACGATGACGCTTGAGCAAATAGAACAGCGATTTCAGGAAAGCGCAGAAGTCAAACGGCAATTTGTGCGAACCCATGCCGACCGGATTGCGCGGGTCGCGGACTGCATCCTCAACACCATTAAGGCGGGCGGAAAACTGCTGTTCTTCGGCAATGGAGGCAGTGCCACGGATGCCTCTCACCTTGCGGCCGAGTTTGTGGGCCGCTATGCCCGAGACCGGGCCCCGTGGCCTGCCTTGGCCCTGGCGACGGATATGGCGGCCGTGACGTGTATTGCCAATGATTACGGCTATGGCGACGTCTTTGCGCGACAGATAGACGCACTCGGGCAGCCGAACGATCTTGCCGTGGCCATCAGCACCAGCGGGAATTCATCCAACGTCCTGAAAGGAGTGGAAACGGCCCGACGCAAAGGCCTGATGACCGTCGCGTGGACCGGACACGACGGCGGAGCCCTCGCGCGTCTGGTCGATCATCCCTTCATTGTTCCGTCAATCGTTACCGCACGCATCCAGGAATGCCACATCACGCTCGGCCACGTGTTGTGTGAACTGGTTGAAGAGAAAATCGTTGCGCACCCCTCGTAAGACACCGGCGTCCGTCGGCCCGATTGACGTCTCGCGTCTGAAAACCTATTCACTGAACGCGCGTCGGAGCAAGGTCCGGGTGTCCGACGGGGCCGTGCCCTGGAAGCCGGGACAATCGTTGTCCGCGTTTCTCTCGTCTCTTCCCGACGTGCTGGCGGTCAAAACTCTGCGCGGGTTAGCTCGGGAGATTGTACGGGCCCGCACCCGCCATCGTCCGGTGATTCTGGGGATGGGGGCACACCCGACCAAAGTGGGACTCAATCCCGTTCTTGTTGATCTGATGCGACGGGACATCGTCACCGCGATCGCGATCAACGGGGCCGTCGTCATTCATGATTTTGAACTGGCGTTGATGGGGCATACGTCTGAGGAAGTCGATGCCGAAATCGATTCCGGCCGGTTTGGAATGGCCGAAGAAACGGGCCGCATGATTAACGAAGCCGTCCTGACCGGCGTGCAGAAAGGATGCGGAATCGGCGAAGCCGTGGGGCAGTTCATCCTTCGGCAACGCAAGCGGTTTCCGCATTGGAACACGAGCCTGCTGGCCGTGGGAGCACAACTGGACGTGCCCGTGACCGTTCACGTGGCCATTGGCACGGATATCGTCCACATGCACCCGTCGGCGGACGGGGCCGCGTGGGGGAAGGGGTCGCTCCTGGACTTTCGAAGATTGACCGCCGTCGTGTCGAACATGGAAGGGGGCGTCTACCTGAACGTGGGGTCCGCGGTCCTCTTGCCCGAAGTTTTTCTCAAGACCGTGACGCTGAGCCGGAATTTGGGCAAGGCATTAAAAAACATTACCACCGCGAATCTGGATTTTTTTCCGCATTACCGTCCTATGACCAACGTCGTGAAACGCCCCACTCAAAAAGGCGGCAGAGGCTACGCATTAATAGGGCACCATGAAATTCTGATTCCCCTGTTGGCCGCGGCCGTCATTGAAGAGTGGGAACCTGGGCCCGGACGCCAAGCGTGACGCTCCGCGCTACGTGGAGCGTGGCCTGAAACGGGTTGGAAGCGTGAAAAAAAATCGAGACCCTTCGCCCTGTCGGCTTTCCACCCAGATGCGTCCGTGGTGCAGTTCCACGAGACTTTTGGTAATCGCTAATCCCAGTCCTGCTCCCCGCGTTTCGCTTGATCCTTCCTGTCCCCGATAAAAGCGATCAAACACGTGGTTGACGTCTGCCGGAGCAATGCCGCGGCCCGTGTCGGCGACGCAGACTTGGACGCCGTTCTCTTCCGGAGTCGTGAGGGACACGGAGATGCGTCCGCCGGCCGGGGTAAATTTCACGGCATTGTACGTCAGATTGGTCAGAATTTGGAAAATCTTATCCCGGTCACCGGGGACGGAAGGGAGGTGCGGTGGAGACACGGCATGAAGCCGGATCGATTTCTCCTCTGCCTGGGGGCGCAAATTGTCGATCAGTTCGTCTACTAATTCGTGCAGGGATACGTCCGTGATTCGTAACTCCATGCGGCCGGCCTCAATGCGGGACAGATCAAGCAGATCGTTCACCATCTGGGTTAAGCGGTCAATGTTATGGTTGACCCGCGTCAGAAAAAAGGCCTGCCGCTCGCTGACGGCCCCGATGAAGCCATGCCGCATGTTTTCCACCAGCCCCTTCATGGACGTCAACGGGGTGCGTAATTCGTGCGAGACCATGGACACAAAGGCTGATTTGAGGCGATCGAGTTCTCGCAGTTTTTCATTGGCGACTTCGAGTTCGCGGGTTCGTTCGTGAATGCGTCTCTCCAAGCCCACGTTCAGTTCTTCGATCTGGTGATAGGCGTCGGAGTTGTCCAAGGCCACGGCGATTTGATTCGCCACGGTCACCATGACCTGCACGTCATCCTGGGTCAACGCGTGTTCGTGAGGGGGTTCGACGGTCAGCGACCCGATGACCGTCCCCTGTGCCTTGAGGGGAACCGAAATCAACGATTTGACGCGAGTCAACCGAGCCAACTGCTGATTGAGTGGATGCAGCCGGTCCCATTCCCGTTCAAGATCATGGATCAACAAGGGTTGGCCCTGAAGCAACACCACGCCTTCGAGACTGGACGGATCGGTAACGGGGACTTCCAGGGTTTGCGCGTAGCGGACCACCTCGGGCGGGGCGCCGAGCATTCGGGCGTCGTGAGTCCATTGTCGCTCCCGATCAAAAAACGCAATCATGACGCGCTCGTACGGCAGTTCGCGTTTGATCGTGTCCAGGACGTGCTCCAGCAGGCGTTCCCGATCAATCGTGGAACTGAAGACTAATCCCGTTTGAAAAAGGGTGGTGAGTTGACTCACCTTACGGCGAAGTTCCACGGCGGTGTGTTCCTGTTCCAGATAGGCTTCTCGCAGTTCTTCATGGCGGGTATCGGCGGAGACAATTTGTTCATGGATCAGGGTTTCCCGTTCGTGTGCCTGTTTCTTCAGCCGATACCAACTCCCGGCAAACCAGGCTCCCGCGCCTGGAACGACGGCCCAGGCCCCGGCCTCCGGCCAGGAAAGTTCAGGGTGCAACCATCGAACGGCGGCGAAAGCGACGCTGCTCACGACGACGGCGCTCACGGTCCATGCCACGTGGGTTGCGACGGGAGGCTGAGCGGGCCAATGAAATTCCCATTCACAGTATTCGTCCCCATCCGCGATACATCGTCGGTCGCGGACGTCGGCGAAGGCCAAGTGATGAATGCGTTGAGGAACCGCAGCGAGGCCGGCTTTGGCCGAGAGACAGATCAGATGGGCACATCGCTTTCGAAAGGGGCCGAATTGCTCATAGACGTGATCGGTAAATTTCATGCCGAGCACCGCGGATTCATTCGTCACCGACCCCACGTGGAAATCGATGGATCCCTTGGCGAATTTTTCTCCGAAGTGCGGAAACATTCTGAAGATTTGTGGCACGGAGAACGGGCGTCCCAAGGCCTGGATGAGAGGGGAAATATATTTGTGTTTGCCTATTTCGAATGGGAAGAGCGGATCGTCGGTGATCCGAATGCAGAATTCCGTGAGATAACAGACAAACTCATAGGAATAACTGTTCCAGACGTTTCGGAGAAACCTGGGCGTGACGTGGTAGGCCGGATCAGTGATCCGGGCGTTCAACGACTCGCAGAGCCGGTCAACCGCGTGGCGGGCCGCGTCGTCCCCTCCGGTCTTTTGGAAGATCTCTTCCAGGTAGTCGATGTTGGCCTTGACCGTGACCCCGCTGACGTCGCGAATCTTTTGCCCATCCGGCGTCACGCCGAACGGACGAAACTGCATCAAGGGTCTCTCGATGATGGACCGATCTTTCGGAAACAGCGTGATCTCGGGTTCAGAGGGTTCAGAGGGAGGCTGGGCAGGCAATCCGGCACGCATGGGGCAACGTCAGTCTCGGCACGAGACCGTATATCGTGTCCCGTCTTCCAGACGAATGCAGCCGAGTTCCTTTCCCCAGACGCATCCGGCGTCCAACGCAAGAAACCCGTCCCCCTCACGTAATCCTAACGCCGACCAATGGCCGAAAATCACGGTTTCTTTTCGTTTGGTCCGGGGAGGAACGTGAAACCAGGGCGAGAGGCCGGCAGGGGCCAGTTCAGGGGGGCCCTTGAACGAAAAGTCGAGGGTGCCGTCTTCAGCACACATCCGCATTCTGGTGAACACGTTCGTAATCAGTCCCAACCGGGCCGGGGAAGGGAGGGCGTCGTTCCAACGGGTTTCCTCGCTTCGGTAGATAAACGGTAACAGGTCGTCGTAGCGGTCGGATCTCAGGACGTGTTCCACTTCCTGGGCCAACCCGACTGCCTGTTCGATGGACCATTGGGGAAGGATTCCCGCGTGGACCAGCACGTATCCTCCCTCACGGTAGAGCAGGCGTTGCCGTCGAAGCCAGTCCAACAGTTCCGTTGCATCAGGGGCGTCCAGGACCGACTGAAGCGTATCCTTTGTCCGGAGCTGCGCGACTCCGGAATGGACCGCCAATAAGTGGAGATCATGGTTGCCAAGCACGACCACGCAATCGAGATTCTTCAGAAATCGCAAGGCTTCCAGGGAGTGGGGGCCGCGATTGACTAAATCACCGACGCACCAGAGCCGATCCGTGGCAGGATTGAATTGAATCTGATCCAACAGTCTGTGCAGGGGGGCCAGGCACCCCTGAATGTCGCCGACGGCATAGGTGGCCATAGGGGTTCCTTACGAGACGCTCATCAGGCCAACCTTAGCCGGAACCGCGGCTTGGTGCAAGGGGTGTTCGGTCCTCCTTCCCCCTCCCATTGGGAGAGGGCCGGGGTGAGGGGGCCGTTCCCAGTTCCCAAAAGAGAGTGGAGTCATCCGCGACCTTGAATCAGGAGAATGAGGCGGGTAGGATCACGTGCTTGGCGTTGATGGGACAGAGACGATTCTGGAAAGGAAGCGGAGCCATGGAACGCACGTTGGAACCGGAAATCATGGACGGCGAAGCGCAGGTACGAGCGTATGCGCACGCCGATTTCACGGAAGAAAATCAAGGATTCGTCAATCGATTCCTGGCCTTGTACCCTGATTTTCAAGAGGGCACCGTCTTGGATCTGGGATGTGGTCCGGCGGATATTCCCATCCGGTTGCTCCAAGGGCGTCCCACGCTGGACGTCACCGGCGTGGATGCCTCCGGCCCCATGATTCAGTGGGCTGAAGAAGCCACGCACCGGGCCGGACTGCAAGGACGAATCAGGCTCATCCGTCAGCGGGTTCAGGAACTCCGGTTGGATCCGCCGGCAGATGCCGTGATCTCCAATAGCCTCGCGCATCACGTGCCCAACCCGTTTCAGTTCTGGTACGCGGTCAAAACCTTGGCCAAGCCCGGGGCACCGGTGCTTATCATGGATCTGTTGCGACCCGATACGGAAGAGGAGGCCCAAGCGTTGGTGGATCGCTACGCGGCTGATGAGCCGGACCAACTGCGACACGATTTTTATCATTCCTTATTGAGTGCCTTCACGGAGGATGAAGTCGCGGCGCACTTGGCGGAAATGAATTTGAGCCGCCTGCTGATTGACGTGCCCGATGATCGGCATTGGGTGGTTTCCGGTCGGGTCTAGACCGTGTTGGCGAATTCGGAGAGAGAGGTTCTCCGCCGATACTCTTTTTCGGAGCACGATCAGGACGTGACGTTCTCATTTCGGATGCCGTCTGCGAACCGGGTCTGCGTGACCTCCCACGTGCCGTGGATGATGCGGCGGTCAGTCGTCAACGCGGCCTGGGTTTTCCAGAGGCTTGATCACGCCTGCCGCGGCGTGTAGAATAGACCTCCACCGTTGCAGCGGGCCGGGCCGCGGGTGGGACGTCCTCACCCGAACGGCTCAAGAACAGCACGTCCCATTTCTATGAAGAAGGAGGCCGGTATGGGTACAGTGACGGACAGAAAGAGAAGCCACGCATCCTGCTATTTCGCCCCCCGCGCATCTGTGGGGGGGGGGGGGGGGGGGATCAGAAATGAAGGCCCGCCCGATGGACACGGCAGGTGGGACGCCCGGCCCAGCCGGCCGCTCAAGCCACGCCTCCTTCTCCGGCCCGTCCTCCCGAACGAAGGCGGAGGGCGCGGCGGGCGTGGGAACGCCCGTTTCCGGCGCGCTGGGCGCCGCGCTGCTCGCGGCGGCGGCGCTGCTCTTCGCGCCGGGGGACGCGCGGGCGCTGTCGGAATGCGGGTCGGCGCTCACCCTCCCCATCACCTGCACGGACACGTCGTATCCCGACGGCATCTTCTACGGGACCTCGGATGATGCCCACCAGCCGCGGGGCAACGGTCCAATCAACGTCGCGGGCAGCAGCACCGCGACGACCACGATCACGAGCACCTCGAGGACCGTTATCTCGGGCGGGACCACGACGACCTCGCCGTCGGTCGGCATCTACGTGTATGGCCACGGGGGCTCGCGTCAGTGGAACGATCTCAACGTCGGGGTCACCGTCGACTCGATGGGCGAGATGACGGACGCCGGCCACGTCGTGAACATCGTCCAGGGGACGAGCACGAACAACGCCGCCGACCGGAACAACGGCATCTACTTCCAACACCGAAGCCAGATGGGGGACTCGACGGTGAGGGTGGGACGCGGGGTGACCATCGGCTCGGAGACCACCCCGATGCAACAGAACGGCATCTTCTACCATCCGCGCGGCCTCTCCTCCTGGGGTGCCGGCAAGGCCACCCTCATCAGCGCGGCGAAGATCTTCGCCGCCAAGCAGGGCATCCGGGTCTTCAGGAATCCCTCGAACGTCTACCATCCCACCTACAGGCGCACCAGCCACACGACCATCACGAACAGCGGCGCCATCAGATCGGGGGAGGAGGGCATCTATCTGTATTTCGAAAGACCCGCCGGGGGGGCCATCCACCTCGGCGACGCGACCATCACCAACACCGGCGCCATCACGGTGACGGGCGCGAGATACGGCATCTTCATGGACTACCGGGGCTACGGCGACACCGAGATCGACAACCCGGGGACCATCGCCGCGGCGGCGGGGTCGGGCATCCATCTCGCCCATAACAACAACGGCGCCGTCACGCTCACGAACTCCGGCGACGTCGACGCGGCCACCGTCGGCCTCCGGCTTGGCAAGTACAACGGCGCGGGCACCGTGACGATCACCAACAGCGGCGGCGTGACGGTGAGGGCCGACGCGGCGGCGGGCGTCGGGCACGCCCTCTGGCTGTGGGAGGGCGGCCTCGCCACCGGCGGCCCCGCCACGATCACCAACAGCGGCGTCCTCAGCTCGAAGAACCACGCCCTCTTCGCCCAGATGAGCGCGGCGAACGCAGCCGCCCTCACGCTCACGAACACCGGCGCCGTCGCGTCGGCGAATGGGGACGGCATCAGGATTGAGCGGGGCGTCGAGGGCGACGTCACGTTCGCGAACGGCGGCACGTCCGCGACCAGCGGCAACGTCTCGGGGAAGGGCCACGGCATCTACATCGGCAAGGCGGCGCGGATCGACTTCGACCAGACGGCGGGGAGGATTTCGGGCCGCACGGGCGTCTACGCCGAGGTCTCGCGATCCCTCACGACGGGCGGTACGCGCAGCACGACCAGCGGCGGGGATCACGATCCCGCGATCGACATCGACTGGACGGGAGGCACCATCGCACGCGGGACGGCGACGAACGACAACGACCGTTTCGCCGCGGCGAGCGCCGCGCAAGTGCTCGCCTTCGACCAGGAGTCGGCGACCGTGAAGGCCGTGGCGGGGTCCGCCCGCTGGGGCTCGGCCGCGGGCATTGAGGCGCATGCCCTGTCCTGGCGCGACGTGGTGGCGCAGGTGGCCAAGGGCGACGACCCGGGCGCGCTGACGGCCGGAGCCGGAGGTCTGATTATCTCCGGCGGCACGACGACGACGGCCGTGCCGGCGACCGCCACCGCCAGTGACAACACCTACATCGCGCAGTTCAAGGCGGCGCTCGAGAACGGGGACCTTACGGTCGCCCCGGCGGTCCTCACCGCCATCGGCACCACCGCCACGACCGCCGTGGCCGATCTGACCGACGCACAGATCCGGACGTATCTCCGGACGAACACCGGGGCCACCCGAACCCTGCTGCGGAACGTCCTGGCCCAGGGCCTCTCGGACAAGGAGAAGGCGGTGCTACAGGCGGTGGCGGCGGGCGACAGCACAGCCCTCACCACCGCGCTTGACGACACGGCCGCGGCCTTCTCCGCCTCCTATAAGACGGCGGTGAGGGCGCTGCTGGATCGCTACAACCTGGACGACGTCCGCGTCAGCATGACCGGCGGCTCCATCGACTCGCACGGCGACGGCATCCGCGCCTACTACGCGACGGGCCACGACAACAACGGCGGCATCGACGTCACCATCGCCGCGGGCGCGAGCGTCACCGGAGACGTCAACGGGATTCTCGTCTCGGGCAGCGGGACGACGTCGACGGGCACGAAGAATCAGGCCGTCACCGTGGCCGGCACGGTCATGGGCGGCACCGGCGCGGGCGTCCACCTGATCGGCGGCGGGACGGTGACGGTGAACGCGGGCGGAGTCATCGGCGCGACCTCGGGCACCGCCATTACCACCTCGGGCGGCGGCGATTTGACGGCGAATATCAACGGGCAGGGGCGGGTCGAGGGCGACATCCGCGCGGCGGGCGCCTTGACGCTGACGGCGGCGGCGAATAGCGAAATCACCGGCACGGTACACGACCCTGTGGGTGCGCTGACGGTGGCGGGCAGCATCGGGCGGCTCCTTTACACCAACGGCGGCACGGTGACGGTCGCCTCAACGGGCGCCCTCACCGGCGTGAGCGGCGAGACCGCGGCCATTCAGAGCAGCGCCGGGGCCTTGGACGTGACGGTCGCCGGCACGGTCACGGGCGACATCCAGGCGACGGGCACGGGCGCCGCGCTGATGTTCCGGTCGCAGGCCGGAAGCCGGGTCACCGGCACGGTGCATGACCCCACGGGCTCGCTGTCGGTCGCGGGCAGCATCGGGCGGCTCCTTTATACCAACGGGGGCACGGTGTCGGTGGCCTCAACGGGTGCCATCACCGGCGTGGAGGGCGAAGGCATCATCTCCCAGGCCGGAGACCTGTCGGTGACGGTCGCCGGCGGCAGCACGGTCGGGGGCAACATCCTCGCGGACGGCGGCGGCGACCTGACCGCGGCGATCGCCGGGACGGTGGATGGCGACATCCAAGCGTACGGCGAGTTGACGTTCTCGGCAGAAGCGGGAAGCGTCATCACCGGCACGGTCTACGATCCCGTCGGCCCGCTGACGGTGGTCGGCAGCATCGGGCGGCTCCTTTATACCAACGGGGCCGTGGTCACGGTGGCCGCGGGCGGGCACCTCACCGGCGTCCCCGTTGAAGGCGGGCGCCAAGCCCTCATCTCCCAGGCCGGAGACCTGTCGGTGTTGGTCGCCGGCGGCACCACGGTCGGGGGCGACATCAGCGCCGGCGAGGGCGAGTTGATGCTGACAGCGGAGGCCGAAAGCGTCATCACCGGCACGGTCCACGATCCCGTCGGCCCGCTGACGGTGGTCGGCAGCATCGGCCGGCTCCTTTATACCAACGGGGCCGTGGTCACGGTGGCCGCGGGCGGGCAACTCACCGGCGTCCCCGAAGGCGAGCGCCAAGAAGCCCTCCGCTCCGATGCCGGACACCTGTCGGTGTCGGTGGCCGGCACGGTCATGGGCGACATCCGCGGCTTGGGGGACGGCAATTTGACGGCGGAGATCTCCGGGCTGGTCGATGGCGACGTTGTAGGATCAGGTAGAGGCGAACACGTGGTGACCGTGCCAGTCGGCGGCACGGTCACGGGCACCGTCCATCTGGACGGCAGCACGGTGACGGTCGGCGGCATCGTCGGGCGCATCATCATTGCGAAGAGCGGCACGGTGACGGTCGGTCAAATGGGCCGGGTCACCGGCCTCCCGGGAGGCAACGGCGTCCGGGTCGGCGACGGCAGCATGGTGAACAATTACGGCGAGATTGTCGGCAAGGAAGACGTGATTCAAGCTGGAGCCGGCAGCATGGTGAACAATTACGGCACGCTCAGGCTGGACAACCCGCACGAGCGTAAATTTCTCGTCAATTTCCAGGGCCCCGGCGGTAGACTGACCATGGGGGAAGGCGCGAGGGCCGAGGGGAGAATTGAAGGGCCGGGTGTCACGGTGGACACGAGTGAGGCATGCTGGGCGCACGTCATATTAGAGTACCGTGGGGAAAATATCCAAGGGGAGGCGGAGGGAGTTGGTGATTGCGAGCCCAGACCCGACAACACCTCCCCGACCACCAATGGTCCCTTTCGCTTCACCACCTCGGTGTTTGCGCTGACCGACGACGTGCTGTCCGACCTGACGGGGAGCATTCATGGGGCGGTCGTGGACACGGAGACCGGCCTGAGACGCGGGGACCCGGCGGCCGGGCAGGTCATCTGGGCCGCGCCGTTCGGGGGGGCGCGGGATCAGAACGGCAGTGGCCAGGTGGCGGACGCCACCCATTACTTCGGCGGGGGCATGATCGGGACGAGTTGGGGCGCCAAGGACGTGCGCGTGGGCGGCTTCATCGGAGGGTCGGCCGGCCGGCTTGACGTCGGCAATTACCGGGGTCCCCAGTCCATGGTCACGGACATGCAGACGCTCTTCGTCGGGCTTGTCGCGTCGCGGGCACTCGGCCCCGTCCTCTATGACGCCCGGCTGCTGGTCGGGAGCCTGACCCAGGATTCCACCCGCCGCCTCGTCATGGATACCGCGAAGGGGAAGTATTCGTCGGTCTTCTTCTCGCCGGAGGTGGGGGTGGCCACCACCCTGACCTTGACGGACACGCTGGAGGCGCGGCCCCGGCTGCGGGTGCGGTATGCCGGGTTGTTCACCGAGGGCTTCCGGGAGCGCGGGCAGTGGACGGACACGGTCTGGGACATGCGGTTCGCAGAGCGAACGCTGCACGTGGTGGAAGCACGAGCCGAAGTGGGCATCCCGTTCGCGTTGGCCAACGGGGGACGGATCAATCCGCGCGTGGGGGTGGAAGGCCGCTATCTGCTGTCGGGGTCGGAGATCAAGGGAACGGACGGCAACGGCAAGCCATTCAGCTATGACGTCGGCGGCGACGACGGGGTCATTACCGGGACCGCCGGGTTCGGCATGACCCTGCCCGTGGCGGAGGCCACGACGCTGGTGGGCAACTTCGACGGGGCCCTGACCACGGAACACGCTTGGCGGGCCACGGGCTACCTCGGCCTCACCTACTCGTTCTAGGCCGGGGTGACGACGGACCGCCGCACTCCCCAGCGCCCCCCCGCTGAGGCCCGGGGGCTCCCGGCGACGTGTGGGAGGGCACGCAGACCCGGTTCGCCTTCGGCCCAGACGGCATCCGAGATGAGGAGACGTCACGTCCTGAGCGTGCTCCGAAAAAGAGTATCGGTGGAGAACCTGTCTCTCGAATTCATCAACGCGGCCTAGGAGATTGGCGTGTGTCACCCGTCACGGTCCTTGACTGGCTAAGGCCGAGCCGATAAGGTGATTCCCCGGTTGGGGGATCGTCTAGGGGCAAGACAACAGATTTTGGATCTGTGAACCCAGGTTCGATTCCTGGTCCCCCAGCCATTCTCTTCGGTCATCGTGGGTGACGCGCAGAAGATGATCGCCTACCGTGTAGAGAAAACCGCCGGCTTTCATAATTTTCGCAAAAACTCTGATGACGGTCTCCGGCGATCGATACCAACGTGCCCAGTGCCTTCTCTGAGACGTACGTGCCCGTCCTGAACCTGCCGAAGCATGACGTATTCTGAGAGACCGTCTACCTCAGAGCCTGCGATCCTGTTCGTCAAACCTGGAAGAAGGGGGCCTGGGAAGTGAGCCGTTTGCCTGCCATGACCTATCAGGGGGCCGGGGTTGATAGTGAACGAGCCGTTCAATCCCTGGTCGGTATTACGAACCAGTTCAGACGGACGTGGACGCGACCGAAGGGAGAAGTCGGCAGTGTGCGTCTGGATTTCGGGTTGTTCGCCAACGTGATTGAGATCGGGAACAATAAGGGCATCGCCGTGACCACGGACGGCGTGGGATCAAAGGTGCTGATTGCCCAACGAATGGGAAAATACGAGACCATCGGCATTGATTGCGTCGCGATGAACGTCAACGATCTGCTCTGCGTCGGGGCGACGCCCCTGGCCATGGTGGATTATATCGCGGTACAGGAACTCGATCCGGGCTGCCTGCATGAAATGGCAAGGGGCTTGACGGAGGGTGCCCGGCTGGCCGGCGTGTCCATTCCCGGCGGGGAAATTGCTCAACTCAAGGACGTGATCAAGAGTGAAGCCGGCAAGGAAGGACAAGGGTTTGATTTAGCAGGATCGGCCATCGGCATTGTGGATCTGGACAGGATTATCGTCGGGGACGCGGTTCAGAAAGGCGACGTCATCATCGGCATTGAGAGCAACGGCGTGCATAGTAACGGACTCACCTTGGCACGAAAAGCCATAGGAAACGACGGGTCCTTGTACGACAAACGGTTTCCCGGACTGCATCGATCCTTGGGCGAAGAATTACTCCGGCCGACGTGTATCTACACCCGGGAAGTCTTACACGTCCTCAAAGCGGAACATGCCGTTGACGTCAAGGCGTTGATTCACGTGACCGGCGACGGATTCATGAATCTGAGTCGTGTGCCGTCTCCGGTCAGGTTTGTGATTGATGCGCTTCCCGCGCCTCCTCCCATTTTCACGATCGTGCAACAACTTGGCGGAATCGCCGATTCAGAAATGTTTGAGGTCTTCAACATGGGAATCGGTTTCTGTCTCGTGGTGCCGGAACGCCAAGCAGACCGGACGCTTGAGTTGGCCGCCGCGTTTGAGAAAAAAACCCACCGGATTGGATACGTGACCGACAGGGGGCGCGACGATTGGGAAGTCTTGATCGACACCGACGACGTGAAACTTCGCGGGAGAGCGAAACACTTCCGTCCCGCAGCATAGCCGAACCCTTCGAGGCCCTGCGAGGCTCAGGGGAGGCGTTCAATGTCAACGACTCGGACCATCAGCAGCTTGCAGAATGCCCACGTGAAGCGATGGGTGTCGTTACAGGACGCGCGCGGGATTGAACGATTTCGGCAATGTCTCGTCTTTGGGAAAAAAGTCGTACAGGAAACCCTCAAACGGCACCCTGCTCGTTGTCTGGAACTTCTCCATTCTGCCAAGGCCCTTCGAGACCCTTCGAGGCTCAGGGGAACCCTTCGAGGCTCAGGGCAAGCCTCATGGCGGGATCGCGTGTCTTTCTCGATTCCGGTTCACGTCGCCACCTATACCTTGTCTCCAACGTGTTTCAACCACGTTGACATCTTTGGGACGGGCTGTCCGATTTTAGTCTGTACGGCCCTTCCTCTTCCCTGTGCAGACGTCGAGACGCCACCGCGGGGGTTGGAACTCCTGTGTCCTTTGGGGGATCCGGCTAACGTGGGGGCTTTGTTGCGGACGGCAGCGGCAATGGGCGCCAACCAAGTCGTCCTGCTCAAAGAATCGGCGCATCCCTATCATCCCAAGTCCATACGAGCCGCCAGCGGCGCGACGTTTGACGTGCCTCTGACTCAGGGCCCTTCCGTCCGTGACCTGCCTGGCCCTTCGAGGCCCTTCGAGGCTCAGGGGAACCCTTCGAGACTCAGGGCAAGCCCTGCTCCGTGGGTGACACTGCACGTGGAGGGTGAGGGGATGCCCGGGTTTCAATGGCCGAAAGACGTTCGGATGCTTGTTGGAGAAGAAGGCCCGGGCCTGCCGCCGTTCTCTTCCGGCAAACGGCTCGCCATCCCCATGACGGAATCGGTTGAATCCTTAAACGCCGTCATTGCCGCGAGTATGGCATTGTATGCCTATCGCGTTCAGCATCCTTTGCACCGCCGTTCGGATCACGTAGTGACCGCCGAACCTTGACAATCCGTGGATTCTAAGGCTAAGTCCAAAAATCGGCCGCACGCCTGGTGGATGAAAGGGAGGGAGCAGATGCCAGTTAACGTTCTCCGGAAAGACGTGCCAAAAGGGCAAAAACCGCCAGGATGGGTCTCTGGGAGTGAACGGGAGGCAAGGCTGAGTGTGGAAGAGAAACAGAGAGAGGCCGACCTGGCGGCACGAGAACAGGAGGCCTTGTGGGAATCAGAAGAAATCGGCATCGTGCGCTGGTCGGGTGAGGAAGGACAGCGTTTCAGCGATCCTGAGTAGGGGTGCCGAAACGACTTGGCCGCCGGCGAGACCTCGGTCCCGAACACGAATGGGCGGTCGTCGAACGTCAGAGTTACAGGAAGCGATTGAGATTGTGAAACGTGCAACGTCGAACAAATTATTTCGCCAGGCTCAGCGGTATATTCCCGGGGGCGTCAACAGTCCGGTCCGTGCGTTCCGGTCGGTGGGTGGGACTCCGTTGTTTATCACCCGGGCACGGGGACCGAGATTCACCGATGCCGACGGCAACGTGTACTTGGATTACGTGGCCTCATGGGGACCCATGATCTTGGGACACGCCCATCCGGTGGTGACCCGGGCGATTCAGCAAGCGGCACGTCACGGGACCAGTTACGGCGCGCCGACCGAACGGGAAGTGACGCTGGCGCGAATGATTTGTGACGCCGTGCCTTCCATCGAAAAGGTTCGACTCGTCAGTTCGGGCACGGAAGCGGTGATGAGTGCCATCCGGGTGGCCCGTGGATTGACCAAACGGGATGCCATCCTGAAATTTGAAGGGTGTTACCATGGCCATGCGGATCATCTCTTGGTCAAGGCCGGTTCCGGAGCTGCAACGCTGGGGCTTCCCGACAGCCCGGGCGTGCCCAAGGCCGCCGCGGGACAAACCCTCACCGCTGCGTATAATGATATGGCCGCGGTCAGGCGCATGGTTCGGAAGCATTGGCGGAAACTGGCCTGTATCATTGTCGAGCCGATTGCGGGCAACATGGGGGTGGTGTTGCCCCACAAGGACTTTCTTCGGCAGTTGCGCACGCTGACCCGACAGCACGGCATCCTGCTGATCTTTGATGAAGTGATTTCCGGGTTTCGCGTCGCCTACGGCGGGGCGCAAACCGTCTACGACGTCACCCCGGATCTGACGTGCCTCGGAAAAATCATTGGCGGCGGCCTGCCCGTCGGAGCCTACGGCGGTTCGCAAGCGATCATGGATCTTGTGGCTCCGGCGGGTCCGGTCTACCAGGCCGGGACGCTTTCCGGCAATCCGTTGGCCGTAACCGCGGGAATCGAAACGTTGAAACAACTCAGCAAATCAGGGGTGTATGAACACTTAGCCTGGCGGGGTGCGCAGTTAGCCGAAGGACTGGCAAAAGCCGCACGTCATGCCGGAATCCCGTTCTATCAAACGCGAGTCGGCTCACTGATGGGTGGATTTTTTACGGACGGGCCGGTGGTGGATTACGCCTCAGCGAAACAGTCGGACACGACTCGGTATGCCACGTTCTTCCACCACATGTTGAAACGCGGTTCCTACTTCGCTCCCTCCCAATTCGAAGCCGCTTTCGTCTCAACCGCGCACACGGCCGCGGACGTTGACCGGACCGTGGAAGCCGCGCATGAAGTCTTCAGGCGATTGTAATCAAGTCGCTCAGAAACTCACCAACGGTCTGGATGCGGATGCCAAAGGTATCCTCCGGTTGGTTCATGAGAGGACCAAAGTCTTTCATATCACCGGTCAGGAGGTGGGTTGCCCGGCACGAACGTGCTGCCTGGAAAATTGGTCGGTCCTTTTGTCTAAGTTCCGAGGGACACTCGCAATCAGCCTGACGTTCAACAAAACGGACGCCGCGCAGACGGGCGTGCAGGGTGTCCAGGGATTGTGGAAATTTTCTCTCCAGGTTGCGGCGTGCTTCCTCCAACGCATAGAGGCTGGAGTACAGTTCCCAGTGTCCCAGTTCCCCAAGTTCAATAACCAGAGCGGCTTTTCCTCCCGGGTTGTGCATGGCAGTGAACAAGACGTTTGCATCGAGAAACAGCCTCATTTGGATTTGGTCAGTGCGTTCAGTATGCGGGTTCGCTCTTGCTTCGACAGTTTATCCTCTCTATTCCATTGAGTCATTTGCTCATCGGTGTATTGCTGGACTTCAAGGGCGATGCCGGGTTTGAGCACGATCTCATTCCCGCGATCTTGCAGCATCACAACGTCCCCGCTTTTGATCCCCAAGCGTTTGCGGATTGCCGCGGGCAGGGTGATCTGACCGCGGCTGGAGACAACAAGGGTTTCATTCATCCGGCAGTCCTCCTGTGGTCTGACTCACAGACTCTGGCATATTTCTGGAACGTCGGAACATCCGTGTTCTCCCATCGGATGCGGTATCGATTCAACGCTCCAGCCGTGGCGGTTGGATTCGCGTTGGGTCATCCAACAGTGCCGTGCCGATGGACGGACGCCCTTTATTCGTCATCATCGTCATCATCCTCATCTTCGGCTTCCAGCGCGGCTTGGCGCATCTGCTCTTCCATGGCGTTGTGAATCAACATGCGGATGAACATGGAAATCACGGACCCTTTTTCCAAGGTCCCGCCGGGAGGGACGGCAATCCGACCCTCTTCGACCATTTTGTCCAGCCACTTTTTCTGATCCGGCGTGACGTGGAGTGGGATTTCGATGAGGGGAATTTTTCCGAACATATCCATGGCAACACACCTCCTTCTTCAAAAAACGCACAACGTTCGCGGGAACGAAAGCATGAACGGCAATTCGAGAACCCGTGCCCGAGCTAGAGATGGATAATCTCCAAATCCTTCCATTTTGTTTGCAGGTATTCCGCCACCAGCCGCCGATGACAATGGTCAGGTGTGTCCTCACTACAGAGCAGGCAGCCGTTGGAGAGTGTTCGTTTTATGCTCTTTTTCTCAATGCTCCGCTCGTCCATCAAGGCAAGAAACTGATGCTCGTAGGTTTTCCAGTCGTGATGTTCTTTCCGATACGCATCCAGCATCTCTTGGGTGGGGGCCAACTCCGGTAAATGGACGTATTTCATACGGCAAATTGTACGCAGAAAATACGCCAAATCATCTTTTTTGGCAAAACCCGCCAGTTGTGAGACGTTGTTCAGCCGGACGTCAACCAAGCGTGTTGCCCCGGACTCCCGCAGCCGTTCAAAGAAATCCGCGGCGGATTTCTTTGTGAATCCGATCGTGTACACGTTCACAACGGATCATCCCGTCAATCGCCGTAAGTGGGCGGCTTTTCACCGACGTAGGCCACTTTCTGGGCCTGATTGTCCAGTGCATCGGCAATCACGTCGACTCGGGAGCGAAACATATCGCCGTTGTGGGGGAGTTTGAGCATGTCCATCAGCCGGTCCATAGTGGTATCGTGATTTTCCAGACTGCCGTCGGCGAGGATATGCGCAACGGCCACGCCGCGCTCCGTCAGGGTTCTGGCAATCAGCAGGGTGCGGTGGCATTCGAGCGGCTCCTTCTCGGTACACATGAGGGCAAGATGTCGCTCATCGGCGCCGCGAATGATGCACCTGATGCCGTCATCAAACGGGTCGGTGTCCGCTATCCGGTTGTACAGAACTCGCCCGTTGGCGTCGTAGCACGAGTGGTCGGCTGGCCGGCCGCCAAGTATTTCTCCCAAGAACGTATAGCCGATTCCCACGTTCTCCAGTATACCGTTCAGCGACTCATGGTTGAAATGGGGAGCATAGCGGCTGTACGGCGTCGAGCGCACATCAACCACTTGATCCACGTTATGCCGCAGCAGGAGTCTGAGGAACGCTTCCGGCGAATGGTTGGAATGGCCCACCGTAAGCACCGGACGTTGAGTAATGGCCACGATACAGTTTCTCCATCAGGGTTTAATGACGGCGGCGATGAGTCTGTACGCATAGCCGTCGTCAAAAGGTTTGGCGGTTAGGCTTATGGTGAGAAAACATTCTCCGATTGAGTAACAACCATCGCCTTTTTGCCAATACTGCTCCTTATAATCGGGGTCAGTAATCTTAAGCCGGTAATTTATTTTGTTATAACGGAAACATCCCTGCACTCTTCGTTTACTGTAATAAGTGAATACACGTACATCCAGCCTGTCAATTTTGATGAGGCGTAGCGAATTGTCAACGTCGGCAAACTTGCACGACGGGATTCGATCATTCTGGCCTTTGAGGGAGCTATCCCCATCAATCCAAAGCGAAGATGTAGGGTCTGTGAATTGCGTCAGCTCGTTCGGCATCATGCGACGAACTTTTCTCCAACGACCTGGGTCAAGCAGCCAGTTTTCCTGTTGGTAACCTTCTGGGTGCGGTTCAAGAACGGGCACGTCCATGACGTCAAGAACGTGAGGTTCCGTGCCGTCGGTGTACCGACATTCTATTCCCTCCCCCGCGCGGTCGTTTACCAACCGAATCCACTTACCAATGTTACCATTCGCCAGTAATTCTTTTCCAGCGATGCAACGGCCGCCCAGCATATCTGAACTGGCCAGGCACAAAATTCTTTTCGTGTATGGCACGCCGTCCCTTCATGGATATATGACGTGATCGCGTTGCGCCGTCCTGCCTGTGTCACGGCAGACTGGCCGGTTTCATACGGGTCAAGGCTTCCGTTGCGTTTGTGTTTCATGCCACAATCTTCACAGAGGAAAGCCGCTCGCCTGTCTGCGTGTCCGCCGCACAGGCAGACCGAAACAACCGCATGGTTAGAATCCAAGCACGTCGGCCATGCCGTACAACCCGGGCGGCTGATGCACGACCCATTCTGCCGCGCGTAAGGCTCCCCGGGCAAAGGGGTCGCGGTTATGAGCGCGATGCGTGATTTCGATCCGTTCTCCGGGGCCGCCGTACAGCACGGTATGATCGCCGACAATATCGCCGGCTCGAAGGGTCTGGATGCCGATGGCTTGCTGGGGGCGCTCTCCCGTCATGCCGTGCCGGGCATAGATCCCGGTTTGGTCCAGGTTCCAGCCTTTGGCCGCGGCTAAGGCTTCGGCGAGTTTCAGCGCGGTTCCGCTTGGGGCATCCTTTTTCTTGTTGTGGTGAGCCTCGACGATTTCGAGATCATAGTCTTCTCCGAGTGCTTGAGCCACTGTTCCAATCGTCCGAAGCAGGACGTTGATTCCGACGCTCATGTTGGGCGCGTGGACGCAGGGGATGGACTCGGCGTGCCGACGAAGTTGCGCCACGTCATCCGGCGACAATCCGGTGGTGCCGATGACCATGGCGCGCGTGGACCGGACGGCTTGAGAGAGATGGACCAACGTGGCCGCGGGCGCGGTGAAATCAATCACGACGTCGGCCTGGGGCAGAACCGCGGCGAGGTCGTCGGTCACGGCGACGTTGAGGCGTCCGCACCCGGCCAACTCTCCGGCGTCCGTTCCCAATGTCGGGTGGCGTTCGGCTTCGGTGGCTCCCGTCAGTTGCAGACGCGAGGATGCCGCGACGAGGGCGACGAGGCGTGTTCCCATTCGGCCCGCGGCGCCGGTGATAATGACGTTGGTTGGGGAGGCCATGATGGATTCAATGCGGTCAAATTCAATGCGGTCAATAATGGCTTATGCTGGATTCCCGCTTACAACCTGCGGGAATGACGGAGAGGATAGCGGGAATGACGGAGAGGACTGCGGGAATGACAAAGAGGACAGCGGGAATGACGGAGAGGCTGCGGGAATGACGGAGAGGTTGCGGGAATGACGGAGAGGCTGCGGGAATGAGCTCGTGGGCCAATTCGTCGTGTGCGTGACGGATACGCGGGAACAACGGAGAGGGCAGTATTGACGATGACGCGGCATGATGCAAGACGCTCTCTCTAGATCACCCCGACTTCCTGCATGACGCGACCAAGCCGGTCACGATTATCTGGTGAAAGGCGGGTGAGGGGGAGACGAATATCCGGGTCGATTTTGTTCATCATGACCAAGGCTTCTTTGACGGGAATGGGGTTGGTTTCATAGAACAAGGCCTTGAACAGGGGGGCGATCTTGAAATGAGAGGCGCGCGCTTCGGCAAAGTTTCCGGCCAAGGCGGCGTTCACCATGTTCGCCATCTCTTTTGGGGCCACGTTGGCGGTCACCGTAATCACCCCTTTGGCCCCAAGCGCCATCATCGGCACGGTCAGCGGATCATCCCCAGAGAGGATCGTGAATGCGTCTCCGCATTGGTGAATGATTTCCGAGACCTGCCCGAGTGACCCGCTCCCTTCTTTAATGCCCACCACGTTGGGCAGTTGGGCGGTTCGGGCAATGGTCTCCGGCGTCATGTTGACGCTGGTTCGGCCTTGGATGTTGTACAGGATCAGCGGAAGGTCCACGGCTTGGGCCACGGCCGCATAATGTTGATACAGGCCTTCCTGCGTGGGTTTATTGTAATAGGGCGTAATCAGCAGGGCCCCGTCTGCTCCCACGTGCTTGGCGTGTTTGGTAAAGGCAATCGCCTCGTCCGTGGCGTTGGATCCGGTACCGGCAATCACCGGGACCCGTCGATTGACGATCTCCACGGTCAACGCCACGACGCGTTCGTGTTCCGCGTGCGAGAGGGTAGCGGATTCGCCGGTGGTCCCGCACGGGACGATCCCGTGCGTGCCGTTGGCGATTTGGAACTCGATCAACTCGCCGTACGATTGTTCGTCGAAGGTGCCGCGCCGGAACGGCGTGACGATCGCAACGAAGGAGCCTGCAAACATGGTGGTCAGTGGTTGGTCAGTGGTCAGTGGTTAGTGGTTAGTGGTTAGTGGTCAGTGACGGGTCGCTGGCCACCGACGACTGGCCATTGACCATCCGTTCTCCGCGAATCAGATCCTCGAACGTCTCCCGCTCTCGAATGACAACGTGTTCTCCGCCTTTGACGAGAATCTCCGGGACCCGTGGTCTCGAATTATAATTGGACGCCATGGTGAACCCGTAGGCCCCGGCGGACATCACGGCCAACAGGTCGCCGGCGTTGACCGTGGGCATGGTTCGATTCTGCGCGAGAAAATCGCCGGATTCGCAAACGGGCCCCACCACGTCATACGTCTCTTCCTGTGCAGTCGGAACGCGGTGAACCGGCAAGACGTCGTGATGCGCGTCGTACAGGCTGGGCCGAAGCAGATCGTTCATCGCCGCGTCCACGATGACAAACGTTTTCGTGTCCGTCTCCTTTCGGTAGAGGACTCGCGTCAACAGCACGCCGGCGTTGCCCACGATCACCCGGCCGGGTTCCAGAATGATGTCACAGTCGGCTTCCTTCAGCAGCGGGACGACGGCCGCGGCCAATTCATCGGGGTGCGGCGGCGTTTCGTTTGAATACGTAATCCCGAGTCCGCCGCCGACGTTCACGTATCGAATCGGAATGCCCTGAGCCTTCAAGCTTCGGGTCAGCGCGATGATCCGTTTCAACGAATCGACAAAGGGACTGACGTGCGTCAGTTGCGAGCCGACGTGGGCATGGACCCCGATGACGTGGATATGAGACAGTGCCGCCGCCTTCTGGAACGTCTCGCTTGCCCGGTCCGCGGCGATCCCGAATTTGCTTTTTTTCATCCCCGTCGAAATGTAGGGATGGGTGCGGGGATCGACGTCCGGGTTGATCCGAAGCGCGACGCGCGCCTGCCGTCCCATTCCGGCGGCCACGTCGTTGATGGTCTCCAATTCGGCCGAAGATTCCACGTTGAAGAGCAGGATGTCGGACTTGAGGGCAAAGGCGATTTCCTCGGCACGTTTGCCGACTCCCGCAAAGACGATCTTGTTCGGCGGGATCCCGGCGTGTAACGCCCGAAAGAGTTCACCGCCGGACACGATGTCGGCCCCGCTTCCGCAGGACGCCATGAGTTGGAGCACGGCCAGGTTCGAATTGGCTTTCACGGCGAACGCCACGACGTGCGGGACTGCCGCAAACGCCCGGTCGAACGCGTGAAAGTGCCGAGTCAACGTCGCGTGACTATAGACGTAGCAGGGGGTGTCCCGTTCCTTGGCAATCCGTTCGAGCGGCACGTCTTCACAAAAGAACGCATCATCGCGATAGTGAAAATCACGCATCGTGAGGCAACTCTTCCAACGGTTCGAACTCCGACACGGTCATGCCTTCCAAGGCGGAATGAAACGCATCGCGCAATTTACGGTAACGCAGCGTGGCATAGGGTGCCACCGCCTTGAGGATTTCCTGATCCAGGAGCATCCGGAGCGCCGTCGGGGTCGCCTGCCGCAGATGCTCAAAGTTGACGACAATGTCCAGTCTGGCCTTTTTCGCTGCGTCTTTGATGCGGTTCAGCAGTTCTTGGGCGTTCAAGTGGTCCAACGTGCCTTCGAGATCGATGAATAAGGCGGTCAGGGTATCGTGACGTCGGCCCTTGATCTTGAGAAACAAGTCCTGGGGTTTTGACGGGACGGTTTGCGTCATGGTGTGGAGCGCGCTGGGAATGAGCAAGCCCGTGTCCATGGTCGGGAGTTTAGCCTGGAGATTCTTGAGGACCGTTGCGATGGGAGAGAGCGTCCCCTGCGGACAGGTCCGCTTGATGAGCTTACGGAATTCGTGATTCATTTCGAGACGAGGGATCAAGCGTTGGTTGGTATGCCGAAGCCGCTGCCAGATGGATCCCCACGAATAGAAGTGATGATTCGCCCAAAAGAATCCTTCCTGCAGTTGGTCGGGCGTCATCCGTTTCGGGTGAAACACCACGTGCTTTCCGTCGTATTTGGCCCAATCCCGATCGAAGATCCGGCCTTCGCGTTCATACCGCTCGTGCAACGCCGTACCGGGCAGGGGCGTCAAGACGTTGAAATACGCCAATTCCACGCCGTTGCGGATCAGAAAGTTCAGCGTCGATTCGAACACGGATTCATCGTCGTTATCAAACCCGAAGACGATGCCCGGATTGACCATGATGCCGTGGTCGTGAAACATCTTGATCTGGTCTTCAAATTTTCTGACCTGATTGAACCCCTTGTTCGTTTCGCCGAGGGAATCATCGGAGATCGATTCCATGCCGACGAAGACCGAGACGCACCCGCTTTCCGCCGCGAGTTTGACCATCTCGGGATCGTCCCCCAAAAACAGCGTGGATTGGCACCCCCATTTGATGTGTAACGCTTTCATGGCGTGCCACAATTCGCGGCAATAGGCGCGATGGCTGTTGTGCAGATCATCGACAAACGCGACGATGGACCCTTCTTCCAGGCCGACCCATATTTTGGCAGAGGTTTTCACGGCGTTCCACAACGAACCCGTGCTCATGCGCTCGACAATTTCGGAACGGAGCCATTCTTTGACGTGTTGCATCTCCTGAATCACTTCCGGCACCGGGCGCCGTCTGGTGGTCTTCCCGTTGAAGGGCGACACGCTGCAAAACTCGCAATCAAAATGGCAGCCGCGCGTGGTGAAGGTACAATGCCGGGTCATGTAGGAGTCCGGGTTGAGGAGTTGGACGCGAGGGGATCGATACTGGTCCAGCCCAGGAAAGTGTTCCATCCGATACAGGCGTTTCACGTGGCCGGCTTCAAAATCAGCCACGACTTGCGGCCAGAGGTCTTCCGCTTCCCCACAGACGATGGCGTCGCAGTAGCGAAGGGCTTCTTCAGGACAATAGGTCGGGTGGACGCCCCCGAGGACGACGGTTTTGCCGCGTTGGCGAAAGGCCATTGACAGCTCATAGGCCCGAGGCGCGTAGCACGTCATCACGGAAATGCCGACCAGATCACACGGTTGGTCAACGTCGATTTCTTGCACCGCCTCATCAACCAGCCGCACGTCCCACCCCGGAGGCGTGTAAGCCGCAATGACCGGCAAGCTGAGTTTGGGAAACCAGATGGACCGCCGCTCACTGGCCGTCATCTGGTACGGATTGTCTCTCGGGTACGGATCAAGGAGCAGTAACGTCCGAGAGTTTTTTTGCTTTGCGTTGACGTCCATCTCAAATACGTTCCTCGTTTTGCTGAAAGAGTGGGTAACAGGTTGGTGCAACTTATCCGAATCAGGTCCTCCGACTCAAGGCCCTTTACGCGTTGTCGCCGGTCATGGAATAGAGGATGGCCAAGGCAAGTTGGCTTGGCCCGCTGCCGGCGTCGTCCCAAAAACCCATCCTCATTGACGTTCGAGTAGTCTGATGATCTCTTCGTTCTCGGCAAAATCGCTTGGCGTCTTGCCGTGCTTCGTCTTGGCCTCCACGTCCGCCCCGGCCTCCACGAGCGCCTGAACGGTTGCAACTTTTCCCAAGAATGCCGCCACGTGCAACGCCGTTGCTCCGGTTTCATCCCTGGCCTCCACGTCCGCCCCGGCCTCCACGAGCGCCCGAACGGTTGCAACGTCGCCCTTGGATGCCGCCACGTGCAGCGCCGTTGCTCCGGTTTCATCCCTGGCCGCCACGTCTGCCCCGGCCTCCACGAGCGCCCGAACGGTTGCAACGTCGCCCTTGGATGCCGCCACGTGCAGCGCCGTTGCTCCGTTCTCATCCCTGGCCGCCACGTCCGCCTCAACGTCCACGAGCACTTGAACGGTTGCAACGTCTCCATAGAGTGCCGCCACGCGCAACGCCGTCCCTCCGGTTTCCTCGCTCTTCGTGCAGGACGGGAGTAACGCCACGATAAGCAGGGTGATGAGTCCGGTCATGGGCTCTCTTTTTCTGCCTGTGCGGGTCCGCACGCAGACAGGCAGACGGGCCTCGCATTCGGCGAACACGTGGATGATGCCGGTTTGTCTCATGTCGTTCTCTGGATTCCCGCTTACTGACGGCGGGAATGATAGAGTGAGGTTGCGGGAATGACGGTGAGTGCCCGGGTCGGTAATCCGGGTCGGTTCGTTATTCCGGTCATGGTCTCCCCTTCGTAGAGGCTTTTCGTCGTCTGTGACGCGGTCCGACGGATTGGTTGCCAAGTCTCGCAAGATGATGAGGTCCATTTATTGGATGCCGAGGGGTTGCAACGGGGGCAGTGCCATTTCCGATTCCGACTCCTCACCGGGAGCCCGCTGGTTTTCTTTTTGAGTCGAGCGGGCGCGTTCGGCTTGTGCCCGAACTTTGGCTTCAATGCCAATATCCTCCGGCGGGAGAGGGTTGCCCACCATCCCACAGCCCGTTGCCCACGCACACGCCATCCCGATACACGCGGTCAACGCGGCGACCCGGCGACGTCCGCAGACCCCACCCTGCCGCTCCCTCATTTCAGGCCTCCTCCCGGCTGTCGGGCGCCATCGTGTGGCGCCTTCGATTTCTTGGCGAGACGCGATTCCCAGGCGTGCATTTGCCGAACCACCTGTTTTCGGGACGTCCCCCCGATTTGCGTTTTCCTGTCAATGGCCCCTTCAGGAGTCAGAAACGCCATGGCGTCCTGGGAAAAATGAGGCGACACCGTTTTCAGATCAGCGAACGAGAGATCGTGCAGCGTCACCTTCTGCTCCGTGCAATGCCGGACCAGTTGCCCCACGACGTGATGGGCGTCCCGAAAGGGCACCCCCTTTTGGACGAGGTAATCCGCCAATTCCGTGGCAAGGACGAACCCCGATTGCAGGGCGTCCGTCAGCACGTCCCGCCGGATTTGCAACCGCTGAATCAGTTCGGCGGAGACGGTGAGACATTCCAGCACAGTGTCCATGGCGTCAAAAACCGGTTCTTTGTCTTCTTGCAGGTCTCGATTGTAGGTCAGGGGAAGTCCTTTGAGCGTGGTCATGATCGAAAAGAGGTGTCCGTACACGCGCCCGGTTTTCCCCCGAATCAGTTCGGGCACGTCCGGGTTTTTTTTCTGGGGCATCATGCTGCTGCCGGTACAGAAGCCGTCCGGCAGCTCCACAAAGGAAAATTCCTGGGATGACCATACGACGAGTTCTTCACTCAAACGCGAGAGGTGCATCATGATGATGGAAAGGACGCCAAGCGTTTCTGCCACGTAATCCCGGTCGGAAACCGCGTCCATGCTGTTCCGGGTCAGGGCGGGAAACCCCAGCACTTTCGCGGTGAAGGCCCGATCAAGGGGATAATTCGTGCCGGCGAGCGCGCCCGATCCCAGGGGCATCACGTTGACCCGCTTATAGGCGTCCTGTATGCGCGCGCGGTCTCGTTCCAGCATTTCCACGTATGCCAGAAAGTGATGAGCCAGCAACACCGGCTGGGCCCGCTGAAGGTGGGTATACCCGGGCAGGATGACGTCGGTCGTCTGACGGGCTTGCTGCAGGAACGCCCGTTGAAGCCCCTGGAGGCGAAGCGTGACCTTCTGAAGGTGGTCTCGGAGATACAGTCTGAGGTCCAGCGTCACCTGATCGTTTCGACTGCGTCCGGTGTGCAGTTTTCCGCCGACGGGACCAATGAGTTCCGTGACTCGACGTTCCACGGCCATGTGAACGTCCTCGTCCGAATCCGCGAAGGGGAACCGACGTTCCCGCAACTCCGTTCGGACGCGCCGGAGCCCGCGCATGAGCAACCGGCATTCTGCTCGGGTGAGAATCTTGGCTTTTTCCAGCGTCTGACAATGGGCGAGACTGCCCAGAACGTCATATTCGAACAGGCGTCGGTCGAAGGGAAGCGAGGAGGTGAATCGTTCGACGACGGCATGGGTTGATTCGGTAAACCGTCCTGCCCAGGCCTTTGATTTGTGATGGTCAATCTTCAATGTGCCGCCTCCAATCACCAATCAAACCATGACGGAGAGCGACGGCGCTCCGGATTCCCGGATTTCATGTCGACCGTGAGGCTTTCTGACGGGAGGGTGTTCGGGACCGCGTGGTCCCTTGGGATTTGAGCAGGGCTAAGCGCAAGGCATTGAGCCGGATAAACCCGTCGGCGTCCCGTTGGTGATACTCCTGGTCTTCTTCAAACGTGGCCAACTCTTCCCGGTAGAGCGACCAATCGGACCGTCGGCCCGTGACCGTGCAGGTCCCCTTGTACAATTTGAGCCGAACCGTTCCGTTCACCGTGCGTTGAGCTTCATCCATGGCCTTTTGCAACATCACGCGCTCGGGGGCAAACCAATATCCATAATACACGAGTTCGGCGTACCGTGAAATCAGACTGTCGCGGAGATGGAGGACTTCTCGATCCATGGTCAAGGATTCCACGCCGCGATGCGCCACGTGAAGGATCGTGCCCCCCGGCGTTTCGTAGACGCCGCGTGACTTCATGCCCACGTATCGATTTTCCACGATATCCGCTCGGCCGATGCCGTGTTTGCCGCCAAGCTGATTGAGGAGAGCGAGTAATTGGGCCGGTGACAGGCGATTGCCGTTCACGGCCACCGGATTGCCCTGCTCAAACGAGACCTCGATCCGTTGCGGCTTGTTCGGTGCGCGCTCAGGCGAAACGGTCATCTGAAACATGGATTCCGGCGGGGCGTGCCACGGATCTTCCAGCACGCCGCCTTCATAACTCACGTGGAACAGATTCAGATCCATGCTGTAGGGCTTGGCTTTGGTGGCGGTCACGGGAATGCGACGCGTTCGGGCAAATCGAATCAAGTCGCTACGGGATTGAAACGACCATTCCCGCCACGGCGCGATGACGGCGATTCGGGGATTCATGGCCGTATACGTCAGTTCAAACCGGACTTGATCGTTGCCCTTGCCGGTGGCGCCGTGACTCACGGCTTGGGCTTTTTCCTGCTGTGCAATCTCAATCTGCCGGCGGGCAATTAACGGACGCGCAATGGAGGTTCCCAATAAGTACCCCCCTTCGTACACGGCGTTGGCCCGGAGCATGGGAAACACGTAGTTCTTGACGAAGGTTTCGCGGAGGTCCTCAACGTAGACGTTCGAGGCGCCGACGGCCAGGGCTTTCCGTTTTATGGCGTGCAGGTCTTCGCCTTGGCCGAGATCCGCGCAAAAAGCGATGACGTCCGTCTGATATTCCTCTCGCAGCCAGTGCAGAATCACCGAGGTATCCAGGCCCCCCGAATAGGCAAGCACGACGCGCTTGATTGGTGATTGCCGATTGTTGACGTTCAATGTTTCGGTTTTCAATCTGCCGTCTCCAATCAACCATTCCCTTCAGGATCGTCCCAGCCATTCCGTCAAGATCGCTTTTTGCACGTGCAGACGGTTTTCGGCTTGTTCGACAACCACGGATTGCGGGCCGTCCAGGACCTCGGCCGTAATTTCCTCTCCCCGGTGGGCCGGCAGGCAATGCAGCACAATCGCCGAAGGGTTGGCTCGTTTGAGGAGTCGTGCATTGACTTGGTATGGAGCGAGGGCGTTCATTCGTTCGCGTTGTTCGTGCTCTTTGCCCATACTGGCCCAGACGTCGGTATACAGGACGTCGGCCTGCTCAACCGCGGCTGCCGGATCGTTCGTCATGACGAAGGTGGCCCCCGTTTGCTCGGCGTCTTCCCTGCTTCGTTCGATGATCCCCGGGTCCGGTGGGTAGTCAGGATGACAGCCGATTGCGACGTGCATCCCGACTTTCGCACCGGCTTCAATCAAGGAATTCGCCACGTTATTTCCATCGCCGAGGTACGCGAGTTTGAGTCCTTCGAAACAGTGGCCTGTGGTCCGTGGTCCGTGGCCTGGGTTCTGGTCATTGGGTTCTGGCCACGGGCTTCGGCCTGTGGCTTCCATGATGGTGAAGAGATCGGCTATGGCTTGGCATGGATGACACAAGTCCGTCAACCCGTTGATGACCGGAATGGTGGCACGGTGAGCCCACTCTTCCAACGTGGCCTGTTCAAACGTTCGGATCACCAGACCGTCGAGATAGCGTGACAGCACCAGCGCGGTATCAGCCACGCTCTCTCCTCGACCGTACTGGATTTCTTCCGCCGGCAGGAATAACGCCCTGCCGCCTAATTGATTCATCCCGACTTCGAATGAGACCCGCGTCCGGGTAGAGGGCTTTTCAAACAGCAGGCCGAGCGTCAATCCGGCCAGCCGTTGGGTCGCGTGGCCGGTCCGCGGGGCGGTTTTGAGTTCACGAGCAAGGTCGAACAGGTGAAAAAGTTGATCCCGCGACACGTCTCCCACGGACAGCAGGTCTTTCAAGCCGGTCGGTGACGCGGCAGACGGGCCGGTCGGTGACGCCTGTCTTGGGCCTTGAAGTGCCTCACTCGGCGCGGGGGCCGTGCTTTGGTCGGGACCGGAACGTCCTGGGATGGCCATGAATGGGACTCACGTTCCCCGTCTCAAGAACGGGGCATCGCCTGCGACTGATGCTCAAACGATTCGAGTCGCGTCGTGAACACGCCGGATAACACCTCCAACAATTGGTCCACCTCATCGTTGGTCACGATCAACGGAGGCACGAAGCGGAGAACGGTCTCCATGGTGCAGTTAATCAGGACGCGCCGGGCCAGACAGCTTTCCACAATCGGCTTCCCTTCCATGGAGAGGGCGAGGCCTTGTAACAGGCCCAGTCCGCGGACTTCCCGAATCAGGGGAATGCGGTTTTGGAGTTCCTGGAGTCCTTTGGACAGGTACGCCCCCGTGGTTCGACTGCGTTCCAGCAGATTGTCGTCGATCAAGGCGTTGAGAACGACGAGGGCCGCGGCACAGGCTAACGGATTCCCTCCGAACGTGGACCCGTGGGAGCCCGGATCAAACGCTTGGGCCACGGCATCGGTTGCCAGACAGGCGCCGATGGGCAGTCCGCCGCCCAGCCCCTTGGCCAAGGTCATGATATCCGGGCGGACCGCGGAGTGTTCATACGCAAAGAGGGCGCCGGTTCTCCCCATTCCCGTCTGAACTTCGTCGAAAATCAACAGGACGTCGCGATGGCGGCACAGCGCCTCCACGTGTTTCAGAAACGAACCGTCCGCCACCACCACGCCACCTTCGCCCTGAATGGGTTCAAGCATGACCGCGGCGGTGTTGTCGTCAACCAGGCGTTCGACCGAAGAGAAATCGTTCAAGTCGGCATAGTGAAATCCTTGCGGGAGCGGTGCAAACCCGTGTTGGACTGTGGATTGTCCGGTTGCGGTCAACGTGGCCAACGTCCGGCCGTGAAAGGAGTGGTTCATGCAGATCACGTTGTGACGGTGTGGCCCGTATTTCTGAAAGGAATATTTGCGGGCCAGCTTCAACGCCGTTTCATTGGCTTCCGCCCCACTGTTGCAGAAGAAGACTTTGTCGGCAAAGGAACGTGACACCAGTTGCTCGGCAAGCTGCACTTGCGGTTCCGAAAAAAACAGATTGGACGCATGAATGAGGTGTTGTGCCTGTCGCGTAACCGCGGTCACCAGATCAGGATGCCCGTAACCAAGCGCATTCACCGCGATGCCCGCCACAAAGTCCAGATACTCACGGTCTTCGGCGTCATAGAGCTTGCACCCTTTGCCCCGCACCAGATTGACGGGGAATCGGGCATAGGTGTCCATGAGGGCGTGGGCCGAACGTCGTTGAATATCTTCAGTCAGCATAGCGACGACTCCTCCCGCGAATGCAGGCGAATCTAGCATAGGGATTTTCAAGGGTGCAATAAGCCCAGGAGAAGTCCTCGGTCATTCCCGCAGTTCCCCTGTCATTCCCGCAGTTCCCCTGTCATTCCCGCAGTTCCTCGGTCATTCCTACAGTTCCCCTGTCATTCCCGCCTCCCCCCATCTGTCATTCCCGCAAGTTTTAAGCGGGAATCCAAGTTCTTTTTCTTTCTGCTCCGTGGTGGAGGCTTCGCAGTAGGTTCGGGCTTCTATGGCTCCCTCTATCAGGCGCAGACATTTCCCCTTCTTCCCCTCACCTCGGCACTGGATTCCCGATTAATAACGTCGGGAATGACAGCGTTAGAAACGTCGGGAATGACAGCGTTAGAAACGTCGGGAATGACAGTGTTAGAACATCCCGGACCAGAGCCCCCTCACCCCGGCCCTCTCCCGCAAGGGGAGAGGGAGGAAGACGGGAGAGGGAGGGCTGTCGTACCGCGTCTCACGCGGCCTCCTCACTCATGCTGGGCATAATGGCCAAAACGTGTTGGGAAACGTCAGCGTCGGCGATGAGATGCGCCGCTACAGTTGCACGCACCCGCGTGGCGTTGCCGGGGAAGCAGACGTCATCGCCATGTGGGTGCCGGACTTATCCCTGCACGTGCTTTTTCGTCGGTCTCGTGTTATAACCTCCGCCATGAAACCCTGCGGGTCCTGCGAACAACAGAATCCCGACGATGCCTTGTTTTGCCTTCGATGCGGAAAGGCGTTTCCCGCGGAAGAGGACACGGGTGCTGCTGAGTCACTCCACGTGGAGGAGGAACAGTATTGGCGCGTGTTGATTGGACCCAGTAAATGTCTCCATTTTACGCTCAGTGGCGGATGGGCCTGGAAACCCGCGTGGGACTATTATCGACGGGTGTTTCAACGATTTGACTCCAGAGAAGGCCCTCGATTTTCGCTGACGTGGAACTGGGCGCCGTTTTTGTTAGAGCCTTTTCTCTGGTTTCTGTATCGAAAAATGTACCTGTTTGCGCTGGTCTATTTTTTCGGCCCGCTGGTTTCCGTCTTTTTCACCAATGACGTCTCGGTGTCCATCGTGTGGTCCATCATTGCCGGCGCGAGTGCGAATTATCTTTATTATTGGCATCTGAAAGACATTGTCCTGAAGGCGAAAAAACGGACGACGCTTGACCCGGCGGCTCGCCTGCGTGAACTCGCCGAGGAAGGGGGCATTCAACCCTACGTGTTGTGGTTGGTCGTTGCGTTGATCCTGCTGAAAATCGGGGTCTTGTATGCGTTGCTGGACGATCTTCCTCTTCAAGACGAAGCGGTCCCCCTGCCCGACGCCGAAGAACAAGGGGACCGTCGGGTGTTTTAACGGAAACGATCAGCGGTCCGGGTGCTCCGCATACGACGACTGCCACGCGAACCACGACTGAAACCAGGCGTAGTCGCTCTGGTACGCCGTATGAATCCCGTCGGGGCCATCGGGTTTTTCCTTCAACAGGGTGTAGGTTCGAGGCCAATTCTTTGTCCACCATGATTTGAGTTCACCGGCCGTGAACGCGTGGTCGTTGGGTTGGCGAATGCCGGCCGCGGTCACCACGTCCGTGACAAGCGGCCAATACCGATCTTTTCCCATGCCGAGGGATCGAAAATGCTCGCGCAGGAGAAACACGACCCATAACTCGGCGCTGTATTTTTTGTTATGTTTGAACGGTTGCGTTTGTCGAAGGGGAATGGGGTCAAAGTTTTTGATGATTGACGTATAGTCCGGCCCGCCGTAACGTCCGGCGACTTCGGCAATGCCTTGCAACATGTTGGCTAATTCAACCTCAATGACCGGGGGTGTCGGGGACTCCGGCTTCCGGTCGAACGGGTGGGCCGTGGTCAGCAGGTCGATCAGGGGTTTTAATTCGCGCAGGCGCGTCACGGCCGTCTGAAGAATTGTCGCGGATTCCAACCAATAATCCTGCTCGTGTTTGGACGTGCGCTCCCGGCCCGGGGGAGGCAGGACAATCGGAATCCAGTGGCGGACCAGGACAAAGAGCAGATAGTGCAGGTCTCCGTTGACCTCCGCGACGCGGTCCAGCACGTTGGGGGGAGTCGTGGCATGGTGAAAGAACCGTTCAACCTTCTCCTTGACGTTGAGGCGTTGAGCCAGCGTTTTCCACCACTGCACGGGCGGTTGAGGCAGGTCAGGTTGAGCCATCTGTGCCGATTCCGGAGATGAGCGAGCGGGTTCACGGAACGATGGTGAAACGTGGCTGGCATGGTACGGCGTGGCGGTGAGCAAAGCAAGGTCAGCGCGACGAACCCCACGTCTTGAGGGTACGGGCGTTACGCGGAGGGAGCATACAGCATGAAACAAGTCATTCGTCATTCCCGCGGGCACCCTCTTGTCATTCCCGCAGTTTTTAGCGGGAATCCAGAAATAATGAGTTGAAGATGAGGAGAACGCATGAAACAAGTCGTCCTGATTCGTCACGGCGAATCACAATGGAACCTTGAAAATCGATTTACCGGCTGGGTGGACGTCCCTTTAAGCCCCAAGGGGGAACGGGAGGCGCGAACCGCGGGCGCCAAATTGCAGAACTTTCGCTTTGACTGTGCGTTTACTTCCGTGTTGATTCGGGCCATCCACACGTTGGAGATCGTGCTGGAGGTCATTGCCCAGCCTCAACTCCCGATAGAAAAAACGCAGGCCCTCAATGAACGGCTGTACGGGGACTTACAAGGGCTCAATAAAGCAGAAACCGCTGAAAAATATGGAGCGGACCAGGTGAAATTGTGGCGGAGAAGTTATGACGTGCGTCCTCCCGGCGGAGAAAGTTTACGGGATACCGCCGAACGCGTCGTTCCCTATTACCAACAACATATCTGGCCGCGACTGGCGAACGGCGAGACCCCGTTGGTGGTGGCCCACGGGAACAGTTTGCGCGCGCTGGTGATGCACTTGGATCAACTCTCCGGAGAAGACGTGCTCGAACTCAACGTTCCCACGGGTGCCCCGTTGCTGTACGAGTTGGATGACCATGGTCAGGCCGTGGCCCATCGGTATTTGTAAGGGCCCGTTCAACACGGCAACGGAGAAACCAAGACCGGGCAGCGAGAGGGGAACCCGTGGGGGAAGGGGAGAGGCACCGGCGCCGGCAGCAGACGGGCACGAAGGGGATAGTGAAAGTAAATGAGGGGGGGAGTTCGCAACAGGTGGGGCAACATCCATCCGAACAAAGTTCAGAGTGAAAAAGCTCCTGTCCGCCCTCTGTCATTCCGAGCACCCTACTGTCATTCTGGGAATAATGGCCAAAAAGTGTTGGGTTTCTTTCTAGGGCGGGAAGGACAGAAAGGGGAGGCGGGCGATAGGATGGATTCCCGCTAAAAACCTGCGGGAATGACAGAAGGGGCATTTGTGGGAATGACAGAAGGCATTTGCGGGAAGGACGGAAGGGGAGGCGGGCGGTAGGATGGATTCCCGCTAAAAACCTGCGGGAATGACAGAAGGGGCATTTGTGGGAATGACAGAAAGGGCATTTGCGGGAAGGACGGAAGGGGCATTGGGCATGACAGGAGAGGCCGGCCTCTCTCTGTCATGCCCGACAGTTCCCCGATAACAACCGTCGGGGACAAGCTTAATCGGGCATCCAGTCTTCATAGCTTCTCTCCTTTCTTTGTCTTCGTCTTCATCCGGTCATTTCCGCAGTTCCCCCGTCCGTCATTCCCGCAGGTTTTTAGCGGGAATCCATCTTTCTGAAATCCATCCTGGCGAGGTGTCGGTCGGAGTAGCGGAGCGTCCCCGTTGCCTGCTTGTTCAGCGGGTTCAATACAAAGAGGCAGAACCTCCTGGAACAAAAGGCGTTTCTTCTACTTTCCCCAACTCTTTTTGGCCATTATTCTCATTCTGAGCGAAGCGAAGAATCTATTCCGGGATCCCGAAATTTCCGGTTCACCCTGGGAAAAACCGCGTGCGACATTGCCCAGGATTCGCCGCCCCCGACTCGCCGCGATGGAGATATAGGCCAAAATCGAGGCCCCACGCCGCGCCAACTCCACACCTGCCCGTGCTCGGCCGACGGGCCAAAGCCACGATTGCCCCTATGCCCGAACCGTGCTACAGTCCACGCCCAACGCGAAAGGAGGACCCATGCCCCGATTCATGATGCTGCTCACCGTCGTCTTACTCATCCCGGCCTGGACGGATGTTGAGGCCAAGAATGAGGCCGGCTTCACGCCACTACACGGTGCCGCATGGATGGGCGACACCGCCAGCGTCAAGGCGCTCCTTGAGGCCGGGGCGGATGTTGAGGCCAAAGATAAGACCGGCCGCACGCCACTCCACGTTGCCGCAAGGTATGGCCACGCCGAAACCGTCAAGATGCTCTTCAGGGGCTTGGCGGATCGTGAGGCCAAGGATAAGGCCGGCCGCACGCCACTCCATGTTGCCGCAAGGTATGGCGACGCCGAAATCGTCAAGGTGCTCCTGGCGGCCGGGGCAGATGTTGAAGCCAAGGATAAGGCCGGCCGCACGCCGCTCCACGTTGCCGAAGTGGAGGGCCACGACGCCATCGTCAAGGTGCTTCTGGAGACCGGGGCAGATCGTGAGGCCAAGAATAAGGTCAAGGATAAGGCCGGCTTCACGCCACTCCACGATGCCGCATGGGAGGGCGATGCCGAAACCGTCAAGGTGCTCCTGGAGGCCGGGGCGGATGTTGAAGCCAAGGATAATGCCGGCCTCACGCCACTCCACGTTGCTGCAGGGAAGGGCCACGCCGAAACCGTCAAGGTGCTCTTGGAGGCCGGGGCAGATGTTGAGGCCAAGAATAAGGTCGGCTTCACGCCACTCCATGTTGCCGCATGGAAGGGCCACGCCGCCAGCGTCAAGGTGCTCTTGGAGGCCGGGGCAAGTGTTGAGGCCAAGGATGAGTACGGCTTCACGCCACTACACCTTGCCGCATGGACCGACGCCGAAACCGTCAAGGTGCTTCTGAATGCCGGGGCAGATGTTGAGGCCAAGAATAAGACCGGCGACACGCCACTCCACGGTGCCGCAGGGAAGGGCGACGCCGAAACCGTGAAGGTGCTCTTGGAGGCTGGGGCGGATGTTGAGGCCAAGGATAAGGCCGGCTTTACACCACTCCACGGTGCCGCATGGATGGGCGACGCCGAAACCGTCAAGGTGCTCTTGGAGGGCGGGGCAAGTGTTGAGGCGAAGGATAATTTCGGCCGGACGCCACTCCACTTTGCCGCATGGGAGGAGGGCCGCGCCGCCAGCGTCAAGGTGCTCCTGGAGGCCGGGGCGGGTCGTGAGGTCAAGGATGAGGCCGGCGAAACACCACTCCACGGTGCCGCAGGGGCCGACGCCGAAACCGTCAAGGCGCTCCTGGAGGCCGGGGTAAATGTTGAGGTCAAGGATGAGACCGGCCGCACGCCACTCCACTTTGCCGCAGGGAAGGGCGACGCCGAAACGGTCAAGGTGCTTCTGGAGGCTGGGGCGGATGTTGAGACCAAGACGAAGAATGGCTACACGCCACTACATGTTGCCGCAGTGAGGGGCGACGCCGAAACCGTCAAGGTGCTTCTGGAGGCTGGGGCGGATGTTGAGGCCAAGAATAAGTACGGCCGCACGCCACTACACGGTGCCGCAGTGAGGGGTGACGCCGAAATCGTCAAGGTGCTCCTGGGGGCCGGGGCAGATGTTGAGGCCAAAGATGAGGCCGTCCGCACGCCACTCCATGTTGCCGCATTGAAGGGCGACGCCGAAACGGTCAAGGTGCTCCTGGAGGCCGGGGCAGATGTTGAGGCCAAGGATGAGACCGGCCGCACGCCACTCCACGTTGCTGAAAGGATGGACCACGCCGCCAGCGTAAGGATGCTCCTGGATGCCGGGGCAGATGTCGAACGTTGACGGAGGGCGTACCCTTGATGATGCACATCAGAAGGTTGAACGCCGTCGAACCCGTGGGGCCAAAAGTCAGGGCATAGCCTCATCCTTCCAAGCACCGACGGCCGCCTGGGTCAGCGCGCAGGAGATAGCGGGTCAGGGCCATTGACCCATGCCGCTTGCCTGTGCCGCGGCAGACAGGCGTCATCAACGACGTGGGACGTGGTACGCGACCGGGCTTGGCCTGGGTTCGCTTTCCATGCGCGGCCGTCACGGTCTCATGTCGCAGCCAGGCCGAGATCGTCCAAGGATACTGGAACTTGGCCACGTGGCGTTGAATCTGCTTCTATTCGTCAGGCAGGAACCGCACGTGGATTTTCACTGATTTCGGCATCATGACCCCTATCGCAAGCGTTGTTCGAGTTCGGCGATGCGTTCTCCAATTTCTTCAATCGGCACGAGGTCGAGGAACACGGCCAGGAGTTTTTGTTCGTCTTGTGACGAGATCACGTTGTCGGCCTCAAGACCTTGGGCGGCTTCACTGAAGATGGCAATGGGTTCCCCGCCTTGTCGGCTGATCTGCTCCCACGTCTGATGTTTTTCCTTCATCACGTCGAAGACCTGATGGACGGGCACTTGAATCAGCCCGAATCTGCCGGTCCAGTGTTCCCTGATTTGCTGATGAACGGTCTGGTGCATTTGCCGGCCAATGGGGTCGGGGATACTCACGCGAATGGCGCAGGTGATCCAATAGGTGGTCAATGCGAGCAATTCCGTGGTGACGGCTTGCGCCTGTCGGGCGGTCAGCGTCAGCCCGTAGTCTTCGAAGAAGTCCGGGGTGACCGACGGTGGGATAAGGCGGACGAGCTCTTGTGCCGTCTGATGGGCGAGATCGGTCATGACGTGATCGGCTGGCGGATGGTCAAATGGGTAATTGTGGAGTGAGAATTGCGAGAAATCAACGATCAGTCATTCGCAATCCACCGTGCCCTTCGGAAGTGCTTGAGAAATGGTTCAGAGTACGGTAGAGAGAATCCGATTTTCATGAAGGGTCATCCGATGATTGTGTTCTCCAACGTCAAGAAATTGTACGACGGGACCGCGGGCACGGCCGCGGCGGTTCATGAAGGCGTGGACGTGTGGGTTGACGGAGGCACAATCGAAGCGGTGAAACCTCATGAGGCTCATCCTTCTCATGGGCGGGACGTGTGCCGCGTTGATTGTTCCTCGCTCACGATGACGCCCGGTCTCATTGATTGTCATGCTCACGTCACGGTGCTGGGCGTCCGCGATGAAGACTTGGCGGCCATGAATGGTCCGGCCGGGATGCTCTATACGGAGCGTATTTTATACGCCACGTTGGTCCACGGCGGCGTCACGACGGTGCGTGACGTGGGGGGAGCCACGCACGCGGTGAAACGGTTGGTGGAGGAAGGCCTGCTGATTGGTCCCCGGTTGAAAATTGCCATTTGCATGTTGTCCACGACTGGCGGTCACGCTGATTTTCGAGGTACGGACCGGTGTCATGAGACGGTGTCGCGGTTGTGGCCGCCTGGCCCGGGCCGTCCGTCTAGCATCGTGGACGGCCCCTGGGAATGTCGAAAGCGGGTTCGTGAAATCGCCGCGTGCGGCGGGGACCTGGTGAAAATTTGTACGAGCCCGGGAGTCGTGTCTCCCTCGGATAAATTAGAGCATCGGGATTTGACGCAAGCGGAAATTGAAGCCATTTGTGATGAAGCCGCAGGCCGCGGCATGATGGTCGCGGCGCACGCCCACAGCCGGCGCGGCATTGCGTTGGCCATTGATTGCGGGGTGCAGGACATTCAGCACGTCTCGTTTCTGGATGAAGCCTTGGCGGAAAAAGCCTACGTCAAAGGCTGTACGGTCACGCCCACGTCGTGGATCAGTTATGAGTTGCCGCGGGTTGAAGGCTTATCCGCTTCCGTCGCGGAGAAAGTTGAACAGGTCGCCCGGGTCCACGCCGAAGCCGTGCGTATTGCTTATAAGAGTGGCCTGACCCTGCTCGCGGGCACGGACTCGATTTTCCCGCAGATGCACGGCCGGAACTACATGGAGATGGTCTCGCTGGTCAAAGACGGGCTGCCCCCGCTGGCGGCCTGGTACAGCGGGACGGGCCTGGCTGCCGAGCGCATTGAGCAACGCGACGCCGGCAAATTGCTTCCCGGGTATCGGGCCGACTTGCTGCTCTGCACGGATGACGTGATTGCAGCCCCGCACTTATTGGATGAGGGAGTGCTGGCGGAGGTTGTGAAAGATGGCGTGGGGTATCGCGGTTACCTGAACGGACTGCCTCAAAAAACCTTTCGCTCCGGCGTGCGAGAGCTGTTGGCACCGCCTCCGTCCGACTAGGGTGAGAGGCCGGCTGACGGATCGACACATCATCCTTCCACGCCGTTCGTCAGCCACGGAAAATGACACCGTGGCCGACCAGCGGCTTCATCCTCAACAGTTCCAGAACACGCAGGAGTCCACCGTATTGAAGCGACGCCGTGAGTGGGAGAACCGCTGGGGTGGGGATGTCAAAAAGTTGACGAAGGGGAACGTTCGCAACGCCGCTGTCATGCTGAGCGAAGCGAAGCATCTCGGCATCGGGAAGGTCAAAGTCTCTGAGGAGGACGTTCGCAACTGGGGACACCCCGCGCCGCGCCACACCAAACCCACGATTGTCCCTATGCCCGAACCGTGCTACGGTCCACGGCCAACGCGAAAGGAGCACCCATGCACCGATTCATGATACTGCTTACCGTAGCCTTACTCATCCCGGCAGGGGCGGAGGTTGAGGCCAAGGATAAGAACGGCCGCACGCCACTACACGTTGCCGCACGGAAGGGCAACGCCGAAACCGTCAAGGTGCTCGTGAATGCCGGGGCCGACATTGAGGCCAAGGAGAAGGACGGCCGCACGCCACTATACGTTGCCGCATGGAAGGGCGACGCCGCCAGCGTCAAGGTGCTCATGAAGGCCGGGGCCGACATTGAGGCCAAGGAGAAGGACAGCCGCACGCCATTACACGTTGCCGCATGGAAGGGCGACGCCGCCAGCATCAAGGTGCTCGTGGAGGCCGGGGCCGATGTTGAGGTCAAGGAGAAGGACGGCCACACGCCACTACACGAGGCCGCATCATGGAGGGGCGATGCCGAAACCGTCAAGGCGCTCCTGGAAACCGGGGCGAATGTTGAGGCTAAAACCAAGGACGGCTTCACGGCACTACACGTTGCGGCACAGGAGGGCGATGCCGCCAGCGTCAAGGCGCTCCTGGAGGCCGGAGCGAATGTTGAGGCCAAGACCAAGGACGGCTTTACGGCACTACACGTTGCGGCACAGGAGGGCGATGCCGCCAGCGTCAAGGCGCTCCTGGAGGCCGGGGCGAATGTTGAGGCCAAGATGAAGAGCGGCAGCACGCCACTACACTTTGCCGCAGGGAAGGGCGGTGTCGCCAGCGTCAAGGTGCTCCTGGAAGCCGGGGCGGAGGTTGAGGCCAAGATGAAGAATGGCCACACGCCACTACACGAGGCCGCATCATGGAGGGGCGACATCGCCAGCGTCAAGACACTCCTGGAGGCCGGGGCGAATGTTGAGGCCAAGATGAAGGACGGCAGCACGCCACTACACTTTGCCGCAGGGAAGGGCGACGCCGCTAGCATCAAGGTGCTCCTGGAGGCCGGGGCGAATGTTGAGGCCAAGATGAAGAACGGCCTCACGCCACTACACGTTGCCGCAGGGAAGGGCGACGCCGCTAGCGTCAAGGTGCTCCTGGAGGCCGGGGCGGAGGTTGAGGCCAGGGATAAGGACGGCTGGACTCCACGACGCTATGCCGCGGGCAACTTCAACATCGTAACGATGCTCAGTAACTATCGATAAATCTCGAACGTTGACGGTCCCGACCCCCTTTCAGGCACTTGACGGCTTGTCCTTGACGTGACGTTGAGCAACCGGCCCGTTCGCGTCAGGACGGTTGGATTTCCGGTTTGGAGAAGTCGTGTTGGGCGGGGCCTCCCTGCATGTCTACGATGAGGTCCCCTTTGGGCGAGAAAAATCCCTGTTCATCAATCTGCACGATCCCGTTACAGTTCTCTTGAAAGAATTCCAGAATCCATCCGTTAAAGTCATACCCCTCATCCGTTATGTCGTTTTTGATGAGGCGCGTCGTCAGAATGAATGAGGCGCGAACCACGAATTCTCTCGCCAGATCGGCCTCCACGTCGCCGAACGCGGACAGGTGTCCGGAAAACCCGGTCTGTTCTTTTTCAAACACGTCCTGATAGGTGCCGTCATTGCGAATGCAGAACAGTTGGATCGGCTTTCTCTCCCGGTGGTAGCCCAGGGCGATCTGGACCCAGGAGTAATCATCAAGCATGTCGGGTGCCGTCTGAGGGATGAGCGGCACTTGGCTTTTCGATTTTAAGAAATCCAGGAGCAGGCGGAGGGGAGGCGGGTCCTGTCGCTGGCAGAAGACCCGACAATAGAGAAATTCGTTTCCCGCTTCGTCGGATTGTGTCAGTGAGATGACGGAGAGTTCTTTTCCCATTGCCTCCTCCTCACGGATCAACGTTGGACAATTCGAATCAGGGCGCCTACTGTATCGTGTTCGGATTCCGGACTTCAAGGATGGGGAGAGTCTCGGTTTGCAATTCTTTGGTGGAGTTATCAGGAGAGGGTTAGAGCTTGCCCTGACCGGCGCGTTGACACTGAAACGTGGTGAATGCCAAGCTTGCTCTTCTTAACAAGACGGAGTCCGAAGGTTTGGTTGCACACGCGGTCATGGGGTTGACGTGCCTGGTCTGGGGGGCGGGGGGATTGGTGATGACGATCGTGCCCGTGGTGGGATTCGCGTGGTTCCAACGATCGGTCCTTGATAACTGGCGGCGATTCTGGATCGCGTATGCGATGATGCTCATGGGGTTGGTCTTGATCGTCGGCACGACCGGCCTCCAAGGATTTTGGCTGTGGGTGGCGTGTGGCGGGGTCGCCGTGGCCAAAGCCTGTCTTGTGCTTGGGACCTCGGTATCGTTTCGAGAGCGGGTGTTGCACAAAGTCGGCACGTGGCCGGTGTGGCTGCATCGGTGCCACGGAATGGTTTCCGTGGTCTTCGCAGTGTTATTAGCGGCGGACGTCATGCTCCATGGCTGATCCTCAAGCCGTAGACCCGGACTTGGCCCGGTTGTGGGAGGTTCACCAGGCCGCGGAATGGCCGGCGTCGGTGGGGCTGCATGAAGGCGCACTCATGACGTTGGATACCGTGGTCGGTGGCTGCGTCACCTATTTTGTTGAGGAGCACCACCTCGACCCGCCGCGTGTGGCCATCCTTGAAGATTGTCTGTCTGATTTGGAGACCGTGCTGCCGGAGTTAGCCGAAGAACCCCTGGGCTATTTCGAACGGCTGAAGCAGTTGGGATCGCTGGTTCTGGAATTAGGCCGTCTGCGTTGACGAGTTTCTGAAAAAGGGACGGCCTCCGTTTCAGCCGTGGCTTCCTTAATTGACGGGCCAAAAATCGCTATGATACTTTTTCTCTTCAACCCTCATACGTTCTGCCTTCTGTTCTGACGGCAGACCGACCCGCCATGGACAAAGACCTGAAAAGCATCTTAGGAAAATTGCACTATACCGACGACGCGAAGGTCGTTGAGCAGATCACCCGGCAAACCCGGCAGGTTCAGGAGCGCATGTCCGGGATCAAGCAAAAGATCGTGGTGATGAGCGGCAAAGGCGGGGTCGGGAAGAGCATGACCACGGTCAATCTGGCGTTGGCGTGGGCACGGCAAGGTTCGACAGTCGGAGTCATTGACGTGGACCTCAACGGGCCTTGCGTGCCCCGGATGCTGGGGATGCACGGCCAAAGCGTGGAGATTACCCCGGAAGGGGCACGGCCGCCGGAAGGTCCCTATGGCATCAAAGTGGCTTCCATGGATTTCCTGCTCAGTGAAACCGCGCCGGTTCGATGGAAAGGCCCGATGGATTTGAGCCCGGTGTGGTTGGGCCTTATGGAAATGAACGTGATCCGGGAGTTTCTCGCCGATATGGTCTGGGGCGACTTGGATTATTTGCTGGCCGATCTTCCCCCGGGTGCTGCCGCGGATAAACCGCCCGTGCTGGCGAGCTTCCTTCCCGACCTTGCCGGCGCGGTTGTGGTCACGACGCCTTCGGAAGTGGCCTCGAACGTCGTGCAGAAGTCGATTGGCTACGCCACGGAACTGGGGGTGAACGTGTTCGGCGTGATTGAAAACATGAGCCACTACCGGTGCCCGTCTTGTGGCGAAGAGAATGAACTCTTCGAAGGCAATACCCAAGGCATGTGCGACGCCTTGAACCTCCCATTGCTGGGACGCATCCCGTTTGATCGAAACTTTGCGAAAACCTTTGATAAAGGGACGCCGTTGCTGGATGACGACTATCCGACCAACCGGCGATATTCCGACGTGGTCGGACGCATTCAATCGATCCTGGATTATAAGAAAGTGCTGGCCGAAAACCTGTAGACGAAGGAGGACGCTGCTCGTGAGTACCGTCCACTCCTTCACGTGAGGTCGTTATGAAATTTGTCTGCTTGAACTGTGAAACCTATATGAGTTTTGAAAAGGTGGAAAAGCCGGCGGAAGGCTCGCTCGGGGTCTTTTTTGCCTGCCCCTCTTGTGAGGCAAAGTTTTCCATGGTGACGAATCCGGGTGAAACGCAAATGGTCAGTTCCCTTGGTGTCCAGCTTGGGGGGCGGACCACGGAGGCTTCTCCGTTGGAAATGACGCGGGGCACGCTGAAAGAAGACGTCAGCGCGCCGGCCGAGGCCGGATCCATGGCGGCCTATCTGAACGAAAAAATTCACGCGGGACAGAGTGCCACCCCCGCGTCCGGTTCGCCCGCGAAAGAGGGGGAGTCCGGCGGGTGTCCGTTTTCCGCGATGGTGGCACAAATGGGATTGACGACCGGGGACTCCGCCGCCGGCACGAAACCATCCGATCTTCCATGGAGCCCCGACGCGCAGGAACGGTTGGGCAAGTTGCCGTCGTTTGTGCAACCGATGGTCAAGGGCAGCGTGGAATCGTTTGCACGCAAACGTGGCTATACGACGGTCACGCTTCAAGTCATGGATGATTCAAAGAATTCCTCCAACGGCCTGACCTGGTCTCCCGAAGCCGAACAGCGATTGAAAAACATCCCGGACTTCATCCAACCCATGGCCCGCAAAGAGATCGAACGCCTGGCCCAAGACCGCGGCGCCACCACGGTCTCCGCCGAACTCATGGACGAAGCCAAAGAAAAGTTCATGAAGTTCATGTAAGGCGGGGTGAATGTTTCAGAGACGGCCCCGATATGGGTCATTTGAGGTTAAAGTAGATGCCGGAATTGCAAAACGACAAAATAAAAAGGGAATACAGGCATGCGAAAGTCGATGGCGCGGTTACTGGTGTCTTTGCTTGGGCTTCTGCCTTGAAATCGGGAGAATGGCATAAGCTTTCCCCAGGAATGCAAAAACGGTTCAGGACCGGAGGACTTAGGCGTGGCTTTAGCAGTCGCTCCCATGTAATGGGGCGAAGAGTCTACGAAAGGAATATCCCTGAGGATATCCGCAACATGGGAGAACCGGCCGTTCGGGAGTACATAAAAGGGAAAGACTTCAGTCACATCAAATCGGTAACTAACTGTCCCTGCAAAGCCAAAGAGCCCAGTAACGGAGTCTTGGAAGCCGCATCGAAGAATCGGTCCCGGGGCAGTAGGAACATGACCTCTGCTGAGTGGGCTGCCGCAGAGTCGGCAAATCAAGCTTCAGCGTTCAAAATAAGATTTGAGACGATTCTCGAGGGCGTGAAAAAGGTCGCCGCTATAGAAGCCATCGTAGCCGGACTGGAAAATATCCTTCACTGGAAGCGTGGACGTAAATCTGGCGAACAGGCTGTAATGGATGCCGTCAAGAGTACGGTCAGTGCCGCCTTCAACGGTTTTGTAACGATGGCTGTTTTACAGGGATTGGTCATTGCTTGTCCCTCCCTCGGCCGTGCCCTCGTCCGTGCCAGAACGCCGCTTGAAGTCGTCGGTGTAGTACTTATACTTATGAGTGCTGCAGATCGTCTTATCAAAGCCACGCAGCACGATCCTCCCCCTGAGGACAAGTGCCATAGTTACTTCTGCAAGGAACGGGATTGCGAACCTAAGCCGTGCAAAACGTCTTCAGAGCAGAGAATAGGTTGCTTTCGTTATGAACCTTCCGAAACACCCAAGAACTGAATATAAAAACAATATCCTCTTCGAGGTTATTTTTCAGGCTCGCTTTCCTCAGATCATCAGGATTGCCAACGAACAACCTGTATCCTTTCAGGATCAAATAAGAAAAAAAGGTTTTCCGGAAACCAAAATAAAAAAGGCAACGGATTTTCCTTCTGTCATCCCTATCCCTGAGCAAATACGCAAAGCTCTATCAGGATTAGATGATGATGAATATATGTTTTTTTCCGAAGATGGGATGTGGCAAATTACTCTGGCGAAAGATTTTATCGCTCTGCAATGTACAGACTACAAAAATTACACTGAATTTGAAAAACGTCTGAGAACCATGTTGGAAATTTTTTGGGAAGAATATGACCCCAACTATTTCAACCGCATTGGCCTTAGGTATCGAAACTTGGCAAACAAGAGTATATTGGGGACCGATAAAGACATTCGCGAATTCGTTCCTGCACACGTAGCACCGGAACTGCAGGAATCCATAAAAGATGAAGTAGAAGTCATTGAAAAAACTCTTTTGTTAAAAGATGGAACCGCCACTGTCAACGTACGCTACGTTTATGGAGAACTCTCTGGAAAATTTGGAATTTATAATCTGAATAATGAAAAGTCATATATAATTGATATAGACTGCTATACCACTGAAAAAAAACGAAAGGTCGAAGATGCTATTATCACAAGCAGAACCTTCAATCAGGGAAACATTCGAAACATCTTCCAGTGGAGCATCACCGATACTCTACGAGAAGCCATGGGACCAATCTGAGGAAAGAACCGAGGGGGTCAGTAGCTTTGATGACGTGGACGATGTGTTTCCTGAGAGGATCATCCTTGATGAAAAAGATTCAACAATGGCTGAAGAGCGAAAGTTCTTACAGTGTTTTCAGCTTTCCACAAGGGCTGAAGGACGAACGCTTTCACTGCGGGAACGGCTTTGGGAACAGTTTTATAAAAAGTGGCAACAAAACAATTATTCGTCCTTGTTAGAAACCTTTAAAGAAAAGCTTCAGAAAATAGCTGGGCGTGAAGATGCTTGGGATGGGAAAGGGTCAGAGAAGACCAATCCCCTTGTTTTGAGTCAAGCTCACAATACACTGGAGTATTTTTTATATTCTGTCGTAAACAGTGGACGGCTTTGGATCCCTCCGTTTGTTTCCAGCGATGAAGATGGCCATATTACAATTCAGTGGAATCATGGGGACCATGAACTTCATCTAGAAATAGGCGAAGAAAGGATCGAATATATTAAGGTTTGGGGTGCAAACATAGAGAATGAAATGTATCTGGGTATTCTGAAAGAAAAGGATGTCCTGAATTTGTGGGATTGGTTGAACGAGTGACCCGATATCGTATCTCTGATAAAGAGGAACTCTACCGAAACGTTCGTGGTGAAGGATCCGATGAATACTTTTATGATCCAACCACGGGACATTTGATTATCGAAAGCAAAGCCTTCCTTGATCGAGATAAAGAGCCTTCCGTTGACCGCGCACAATTAATAAATTTTGATCCTGAACAATCCAGAATAAGTGAAAAAGATGGGGTCGTGACCCTTCTTACTCGAAAGGTGCGACAGATTGGTGACGTTGTCACCAATGAGGGTGAGGGCAGAAAAGTCAATCATGCCGTTGATGTCCGTGCGGACCCAACTCCCCAAAATGAAGCCCATGCTCGAATCGTTGTTGAACCGAAGTTTTTCGGATCTGACAGTAAGAAAAACAAAGCCTTTAGACTTTTGAGGATAGCCCTTGCCAGGTTGGCGACACAAAGCGGCTGGACGCTGGAACCAGGAAATTCTTAAAAGATTAATCACCTGATACATCGGGACCATGAGCAAACAGGATTTTGTCCTGGCCAAAGTGAATCGGAAGATTACCCCTGGGGAAATGCTTCGAACGCTGAGAGAATTACAGAACTTGACGTAGCAAGAATTGGCCAACCAAACCGGCCTTTCCCAATCCAACGTCTCGGCGATGGAAAACAACGTGAGTCAAATCGGTCGAGACAGGGCATTAGCCTTGGCGAAGGCCTTGCATGTACATCCTTCGGTCATTCTCTTCCCTGATTTCGACGTGGCCCACGTCGCGTAAGAGCGATTAAAGTTTCGGATTCTTTTGCCGAAACAAAAGTCTGTCCCGACTGACCAAACATAAAAGAAATTTTGGATGCCCGCTAACGACTGCGGGCATGACGGCGTGCGGTTCAATGGGCAACAAACAAACGCTTTACGCAAACTCCTTCCAATTCGCATACGGCTTCAGGCGGTAAATCTCTTCAACGGACTTCGGGAGTGCAACGCCCCGTTGTGCCAGCAGGGTAGCGGTCTGCCGCAAGGGTAGCCCGACCACGGTGGGATAATCGCCCTCGATCTTTTCAATGAGCCGCGCGCCTTCGCCTTGAATGGAATAGCCGCCGGCCTTCCCAAGACTTTCTTTGGTCTTGAGATAGTCGCGGAGTTCTTCGTCGTGACACGGTTTCATCCGGACGCGGGCGGTTTCCACCATCGCCACGGAGAGCGTCGTCTTGTGGTGAATCAGCGCGAGGCCGGTGTGGACCTGATGATCGCGTCCTTGGAGTTGACGCAACATGATGGCCGCCTGGTTGAGATCGTGTGGTTTGCCCAACAGGGTTCCGTCAACGTCAATCACCGTATCGCTGCCCAGGACGAGAGCGGCCGGATACCGGTCAGCAATGGATCGTGCCTTATCAAGCGCAAATTGTTGGGCCTGGTCCCGAGGCGCAAGCTCCGGGGAACGAACTTCCTCACACGCGGGCGGCACAACGTCGAAGGCAACGCCTAACAAGGCCAGCAATTCTCGGCGGCGGGGTGAGGTGGAAGCCAAGATGACGCGCACGGATGAGGTATTCCAAGATGAACGGGTGATCGAACTCAAGCCGTGAGGGCTTCGACCTCTGACGCGACGTGTTGAGCGACATATGTTTCCAGCAATCGTTCAACGTCTCTGGCTTGGTTCGTTTTAACCATACCGGCGCGGAGAGATGCCGCATGGGGGAAGCCGCTGCAATACCATCCCAGGTGTTTGCGCATTCGCGGAAACCGGGCGGCGTCGTGGAAGCGTTCAAACGTGCGGGCGTGCGTGAGGATCATGTCGAACCGTTCCTCCAACGGCACCCGTGTCTCCAGTATGGGCTGACGGCAACCTTTCCTGACGGCCTCACGGATCAACCCTTTGCCTTGGAAGATCCACGGGTTGCCTAATGCCGCCCGGCCGATGAGAATGCCGTCCACCCCGCTGGCTTCGATGCGAGCGACGGATTCATTCAAAGACCCGATGTCGCCGTTGCCGAACACGAGGATGCCGTGCTGACGAATCTGCGCCGCGGCTTCGGCAATGGCCTCCCAATCCGCTTCGCCTCGATACAGTTGTTGCAAGGTGCGGCCGTGGATCGAGATGACCTCCGGTCGGCCTTGCGCGAGACAGGTACTCCATTCCTTGATAATCACGGAATCGTACCCCAGGCGCGTTTTGACTGACAGGGGAAGGGCACGGCGGTCGGTCAGTGATGAACGATCTTCCTGGACGGCACCAAACCCGTTCACTCGTTCGACAATCGCGGGTTTGAGTCCGGCTTCGGTCAGGGTTTGTCCCTTGGCCCAATCGTGCAGGCCCCGTTTGGTCACCGCCATGATCTCCAGCGCCAATTCCGGCGTTCTGATAAGCCCCGCGCCACTCCCGGATGAAGCCACGTTTTTTGACGGACACCCCATGTTGATATCCAGCCCGTCAAACCCGAGTTCACTCACCACGTGCGCCGCCTGGTAAAAGAGGTCAGGATGTTTCCCATAGAGTTGGGCGACAATCGGTCGTTGACAACCGGTAAACCGCAGCGGTTCCCATCCCATCTGCCGTCCCTGGCAAACGTCATGAACGTTCGTAAATTCGGTAAAGACGACGTCCGGCCCGCCATAGGTCGCCGCGATGTGCCGAAACGCAATATCCGTCACCCCATCCATAGGCGCCAACCCGATAATGGGCCGTGGAAGGTGTTGCCAGAAACTCATGAGGGTTCAGAGGGTTTTTTCTCGATGTCTTGTGTCGTTATTGCCGCTTGGGATTTCTCTTGCGCCTCATTTGGCCTAGTCGCACCTGTCACAGCATCTGTAACAGATGTAATGGCACTCTGGATGCGCTCTCCTATGTTTGTCAACTTACCTTTCAGTGCGGTGAGGAATAACTTAGCAACCCGCTTTGCCCCTGCTGAAACAATAGATCCAAGAAGTGCGGCGGCGTTGATAGTTGCAGACTTTCTGATCAGGCTCTTATCACGTGCGACCAGGGTATTACAGTATTTTCTGGTAATCATACCGACTCGAAGCGTAAGAAAGGCATTGGCCGTTCCATTCAAAATGGAATTGGTCACGGTCGAGACCATGGCCCCGAAGCCTGGAATGGCTCTAACAATCGAGCCTGAAGCGCTTGCCACAATGGGTCCTACTTGCTCAAGGATATCGCTATCCTCCAATTCGCTGGCAACAAAGGCCGTGGATACAACTTTTGCATACAACTGGGTTATTTCTCTTAACGTCGGTCTCTGATAATAAACGTGAGCCACCTGCCACACCATCTTGGATTGGGCAGAGAGCACGAGCAAGGCATCCAGATTGCCATTTTGAGAAATGGCCGTGCTCATGAAGACCTGAGAAGCCGCGTCCTTGATGATGTCTTCAGACTGTGCGTCCAATACGACAATGGCTTTTTCTATGTCCTCTCTTGTTTCAAGTGGAAGAGCTTTAGTGCGAGGGTTGGTTTTCAGGCGAGCTTTCAATAGGGAAAATGTTTTTCAAATGCAGGTGATGCTTCATCATCGGGAGGAACGAGGGCTTTGGGAAGGCGGAAAAAGAGCACGATGGGTATGAGAATCAAAACAGCATAGAGTATGCTCAAGCCCCAGAAGACGATCTGACCTAATCTTTCATCGAAATGGGTTGCCAGTTGAATGATCTGGTTTGTCTGGTTGATAACAATCACAGTACCCCATACCAGAATCAACAGGGAGATCAGAACAAAGATACTTTTGATTGAACGATTCACAACCATGGATACCTCCAGCAATTGGCGACTGACATACGGCAATTCGGGGCCATGGCTATCGCTGTCTCGTAACGCTCTGCATCCGGCTCGCGGTACAGAATGGCGAGCACCGCCGAGCTATCGACGATCACGTGGGCAATCCCCGTTCGTCGTAGAGCACGTCACCATGCTCCACGGCCGGGGGTCCCGTCCCCATGAGTTTGGCGCAACGCTCAGCAATGGCACGCATCTCTTGGACGCGGGCCTTGACGCTGCGCTCGTAAGGCGTAAAACGACGGACAACGGCGTCCGCATGAGCGCGAATCCAGGCGTCCTTATGGCGCGCCCAATCTTCCAGTAGCCTCCGATACGAACAGGACACGAAGGCCACTTCGTCACCCGCCACGTCCTTGGCGAAGCGTGCGATCTCTTGCCTATGCTTGGCCTTGTCGCCTGCATTGACCGGCCTTCCGTCTTTCGGCCAGACGTCAGGTTCCGCATAGAGATACAAGAGGACTGGAGTAAGATCGTCATGCCCGCTTTTCCGATTGTGGACCGCCGTCCGCAGGGCGAAGGCGTGCTTGACGAGTTGGGCCGCGTTGAGGGAGGCGTACAGTCGCCCGTTTTCGTGAAGCTTGTCCCGCACGCCTTCATAGCCTTTCATGTTATTCCCCCAGACCGGGTGCCAATAGGCATTGGAAAAGCACGCGGGGGATTTGACTCGGAACGGCTCGAACCGGTTGGACTCAATGCCGATGAGCACCGACGGCGTTGTCACCAGACAATCCAGCACGGGATGGCGTCCGCCGCTCCAAGGGAAGCGAACCGTTGCTTCAAGCGACAGCGAACGGGCAGGCCACGTCACCCGCTCGCCACCCGGCAAGGGCGGCAAATCCCGCGGCCGTTTGAAGAAGAAACCGAAGGCGTTGGCGGCCAAAGCAGCAGAGGATTCCGGGTGGTCGAATTTCCCCCTTGCGATCTCGTTGCCCGGCGCGGCGTTGAATATCCGTTCGATCTCTTCGCCCGGAACCCCGGGCAGCCACCTGTCGGTCATTTCCATCCTTGGTATGAAAACGTCAATGCCACTCCCACTTTGTCATTCCCGCCCCCAGTTTGTCATTTCGAGCGAAGCGAGGAATCTTTCGCTCAACAACCGACCGCTTGGAAAAGCAGATCCTTCACTTCGTTCAGGATGACAACCTGAGTGGGTAGCGGCGTCATCGTATGGCGCCTTCGGTTCGCGTCATACGATGACGCGGCTACAAATGGTGTCGCCAACCAGTACCCCATGTTCAGCCCTTGGGGTGCAGCCAACAAGCCTGCATGGGGAATTCTTTTACGACTAGGGCCAAGCCGGAGTCGGATTGTTGAACGCATCGTGGACCGCCTGGCCCTCGTCGGTCAACTGGTCGGTGTTGCATTCCGTCTCGACATCGTTTCCATCCTTGAACATCTGATCGAATTTATCTGGAAAATCATCTGGAAAGGCAAGCGCGTTCAAAGACATCAACAATGCGTTGATTTTGGAACCAGCAAACTGGTTGAGGGATTTATTCATCCGCACAAAGAAATCCTTCTTGTCATGATGGTCGCCATAGAATGAGCGGGGTGCGACGACTTCGAGCGAGACATGACGGGCATCCATCAAAGACGGACATTGGAGAGGCAGATCCCCTCTATGGATACGACAAAAGATGTATGCAAGACCGTATTCGAGAACCTCGAACAATGCGTAGGGCGGAGTGTTGCTCTTCCATTTCAATTCGATCAGATGAACGCATTTCTTCGGTTTGGACCAGTGAACAAGATCGACGGTGAGTTTCCTATCAACGCGGGGACCGGTAATCCCCGAGGCGACTGGACATTGGTTGAACCACTCAGGCAGGTGCCCTCTTTCTGCTAACATGGCTACAGCCTTCTCCAAAATTTTCTCAGAACTTTTGTTTTTCTTGCCACCAAGATAATATTTAGCAAGAGAGGCGGCAGTGGTAAGAACGGATTCTGTTGGCGCACAATCAATTACAATACGGTCATAGTCGTTCTCACCATATCCAATACGTTACCATAGGACATCGTTTGAAGGACCATTGGGAGAAATCTAGAGAAGAGGAAGGCGTGGCGAGACGATGAGCGATGCGAACCTTGTTATATTGGATCATCACGTCACAGCGCAGTCTTACTTCTCTTGTCACTAGTTGCTGTTTCGTGTAGAGTCCTCTCCGAGTGTGCCTTGTATTCACCACTCATTTCTAACCAGGGTTATTCTCTATGCCATTGATCGATACGCTACGCTTGAAAACCGACTTGGTGGTCGCGGGCCTGGATGAGAAACCGGCGGCAACGATTGCGGAAGCGTTAGGCCGGGCGGATACCGGCCAACTTGCCACCAAAGAAGACCTGCGCACGGTGAAGGCTGAACTGAAGGCCGATCTCCAAGCAGTGAAGGCCGAACTCTACCGTGCGCTCTGGATACAGTGGGCGGCCACGATGACGGGCGTGGGTGTGCTGCTGACGTATCTGAAATGACGTGTCCGGGTTCTCCAACGGATTGACCGTTTTTTCCCTGCCCCCTCGCTCCCCGCGTTCGCGGGGTTAGGTTCTGGTTTCTGCTACCAACGGAAGGCGCCATAAGATGGCGCAGCTACAGAAGAAGGAAAAGCCGCGCCGACGCATCGGCACGTTTCATACCCTGCGCCCCGAGTGCCGATGGGATTGAACCCATCCAACGCTTTGTCTTCAAGCGGATTCCATGTTATGGTCTTTCGAGTCCAGCGTGAGGCATCAGGGCGGCGTGAGGCATGTCCCTGCCTACGAGCAGGAATGCCGCAGCTCCGGCGTGGATTCAGGTTGTGATTTGAGTGAGGAAGGCGTCCATGGAAAAACCACAGTTGCAGCAGGACCCGACGGCGGTGCTGTATCATGCGGATTGTGCCGATGGGTTCGGTGCGGCGTGGGCGTTGTGGAAGAAGTATCCTGATGCGCGATACATTCCGGTCAAACATGGGCAACCGCCGCCTCAGGGATTGGACGGCGCGCACGTGATGATGGTGGATTTCAGTTATCGGCGTGAGGTGATTGAACAGTTGGCGCAATCCGCCGCAAGTTTGCTCATCCTGGATCATCACGTCACGGCCCAGGCGGCGTTGGCCGGACTTCCCTATACGTATTTCGACGTGAAGAAATCCGGGGCGGTGTTGGCGTGGGAATGGGCGCACGCGGAGCCGGTTCCTTGGTTGCTTCAGTACGTACAAGATAAGGATTTATGGCAATGGCGGCTGCCTCACAGTCGGGAAATGAACGCGGCCTTGGCTTCGTATCCGTTTGATTTTCAGGTGTGGGA
>OZ251550.1:890000-2976967 GCA_965243425.1 Nitrospirales bacterium
TCGCAGAGAAGAGATTATGCCGGCATAAGTAGCGTTAAACGATGTGAGAATCATCGTCCCCGTAAGCCTAAGGTTTCCTGGCCAATGTTCGTCAGGTCAGGGTTAGTCGGTCCCTAAGGCGAGGCCGAAAGGCGTAGTCGATGGAAAACAGGTCAACATTCCTGTACCACCGTGTTCGCGTTATCAACGAAGGGGGGACGCAGAAGGGTAGGCACCGCCGGGTCCCTGGAATACCCGGTCCAAACGTGTAGGCGGGATTCGCAGGCAAATCCGCGAATCCGCAAACGCTGAGACGTGATGGGGAGGCCGCAAGGCCACAAACGGACTGATCCCACACTGCCGAGAAAAGCCTCGTAGTGAGTGAGCATGGTGACCGTACCGCAAACCGACACAGGTAGGCGAGTGGAATACACTCAGGGGCGTGAGAGAACACTCCCTAAGGAACTCTGCAAACTAGCCCCGTAACTTCGGGAGAAGGGGTGCCTCGCGTACGTGAGAGGACTGGCTCCTTGAGCGGAACGAGGTCGCAGTGAAATGGCTCTGGCGACTGTTTACCAAAAACACAGGACTCTGCAAACTCGTAAGAGGACGTATAGGGTCTGATGCCTGCCCGGTGCTGGAAGGTTAACTGGAGATGTCAGCCGCAAGGCGAAGCTTCGAAGGGAAGCCCCAGTAAACGGCGGCCGTAACTATAGAGCTGGACCACTGTAGTTTCGAGAACAAATCCGGCTATATGCTGGGACACCCGGTGGATGCTCCGGTACTCGCCACGATCGTGGTGGCAGTGACAAACCAGGAGCTGCGGGCAATCAGCAGGAAAGGCTCGGGTCATGCTCAACGTGAACGAAATCCCTGCAAACATCGGCTTCTATTTAGCTGGGTTTGCTGATGGAGAAGGAAGTTTTAATGTCTCATTCCGACCTCGGGATGATTATAAAACTCCTTGGAAAATTTCACTCTGCTTCAACGTTTCTCAACGCGATCAAGTGATATTAGCCCTTTATAAGCGTCACTTGCATTGCGGAACGATGCGGCAGAGGCAAGATGGCGTATGGTACTACGAAGTCAATAACCTTACGGCCATTTCTGAAAATGTGATTCCGTTCTTTGAGCGCTTTGGGTTTTTGTCATCGAAGAAAAAACGAGACTTTGCTAAGTTTCGTCGGTTGGCTAAACTGATGAGCAAAGGTCATCACCTTCATCGTCATGGAATTGAAGAGATTCTTCGAATTCGACACGATATGAATGACGGGGGAAAACGCCGGCATTCAGATGATGAAATCTTAAAGCGACTTGAGAATCCTCAGAGACTGTACGCCGGACTTCAACGCAGCATTGAAGAAGAGACAGTCCGATCTGTCTGGCGACAGACAGAGCGCGACAGAAATGATCGCGCCCTCCTTGATGAAATCCGAGGAGCGTAACAACATGAACGGTCCTAAGGTAGCGAAATTCCTTGTCGGGTAAGTAACCTTGCCCGTGGCGAGAGCGATCTCGTCCACACAACCGGCTCAAATCGGTGAAGCCCTCACGATAATTGCAGGATTATCGCGGGTAATACCGAGGGTAAGATCGTTAAGTGACGATCCCCGTAACGACTCAGGGAATGAGACCCCTGGATGGAACTCCAAGTTCCATAACACGCCGGCTCTGGGATTTCATGATGGATTTAGTCCCTGGCTGAAATTGTACGGATTGCCGTGACAATGAATCCATCAGGGAAACGGAAATATTCTGAACGCGACATTCTCAACTCGCTTTTCCCAGATGAAGGTATAGTCTATGCCACGGGAAACCGTGGGTAACATGAAGTTCCGACCTGCATGAATGGCATAACGATTGGAGCGCTGTCTCGGGGAGTGACTCAGCGAACTTGTGGTTCCGGTGAAGACGCCGGGTGCCCGCAACTAGACGGAAAGACCCTGTGCACCTTTACTACAACTTGACATTGGGTGTTGGGCGACTATGTGTAGGATAGGTGGGAGACGGTGAAGCGGGGGCGCTAGCTCTCGTGGAGTCATCCTTGAAATACCACCCTTATTTTTCCGACATTCTAACCTGACTCTGTAAGCCAGAGTAGGGACAGTGTCTGGTGGGTAGTTTGACTGGGGCGGTCGCCTCCCAAACGGTAACGGAGGCGCCCAAAGGTTCCCTCAGGCTGGTCGGCAATCAGCCGCTGAGTGTAAAGGCAAAAGGGAGCTTGACTGCGAGACGGACACGTCGAGCAGGGACGAAAGTCGGGCTTAGTGATCCGGTGGTCCTGAGTGGAAGGGCCATCGCTCAACGGATAAAAGGTACGCCGGGGATAACAGGCTGATCTCCCCCAAGAGTTCACATCGACGGGGAGGTTTGGCACCTCGATGTCGACTCATCGCATCCTGGGGCTGAAGCGGGTCCCAAGGGTCGGGCTGTTCGCCCGTTAAAGCGGTACGAGAGTTGGGTTCAGAACGTCGAGAGACAGTTCGGTCCCTATCTGTTGTGGGCGGAGGAGATTTGAGAGGGGCTGTCTCTAGTACGAGAGGATTGAGATGGACGGACCTCTAGTGTGCCGGTTGTCGCGCCAGCGGCAGTGCCGGGTAGCTATGTCCGGTGTGGATAACCGCTGAAAGCATCTAAGCGGGAAGCCAGCCTCAAGATAAGATCTCCCGGAGGGCAACCTCCCTAAAGGCCACTTCGAGACGAGGAGTTTGATAGGCTGGGTGTGGAAGAGCCGTGAGGCTTGAAGCTAACCAGTACTAATCGGCCGTGCGACTTAACATCATGTTACTTCTGATAGACGTGACCTGAAAAAGGAATTCCCGGTGATCATACCGGAGGGGCCACACCCGTACCCATCCCGAACACGGAAGTTAAGCCCTCCAGGGCCGATGATACTGCAGCCGCGAGGCTGTGGGAAAGTAGGATGTTGCCGGGTTTTGTGTCAGCCCACGGATCATCGCATCCGTGGGCTTTTCTTTTGTGGGGCAGAAGAGTCTGCGGGCATGAGATGGTGAGCCCGCGTGAACTTCGGACAAACGACGTTTCCGACGTGGAGAAAGAATTATCACTGGCGGTAGAAGTCGTCAGGCAGGCGGGCCAAATCGTGATGGACGTATACGCCACCGATTTCGCCGTGGCCTATAAAAGTCAGAACGATCCCGTGACGGAAGCCGACCGACGAGCCAACGACTTGATTGTGAAGAGATTGGAACAAGCCTTTCCGCACGACGTCGTGGTGGCCGAGGAAAGTCCGAACCGCGACGTCCCTCCGTCGGCAACCCGGGTGTGGTACGTTGACCCGCTTGACGGCACAAAAGAATTTATTGGCAAGAACGGAGAATTTTCCGTGATGGTCGGCTTAGCGGTGAACGGACGGGCACAACTGGGTGCGGTCTATCGACCGTGCGGAGACGTGCTGTATGCCGGCATTGTGGGAAGGGGAGCGTGGATGGAACACGAAAACACGCGCACGTCGTTGGTGACACACGAACGAGACCCCGGAACCCCGATGACCATGACGGTCTCTCGCTCTCATCGGCATCCCCTGCTAGGAACCGTCAGCCGAGCTTTAGGCGTGGGAAAAGAAATTCCCTTGGGAAGCGTAGGATTGAAAATCGGTCTGATTGCCGGAGGAGAAGCCGACGTGTACGTGGAGCCCGGCCCGTACACGAAACGTTGGGATGCCTGCGGTCCCGAAGCGATCCTGCGTGCGGCCGGCGGACAATTCACCGACGTGCTGGGGCAGCCCGTGATCTACGGCGTCTCCCAACTCAACAACGCGCACGGACTGTTAGCCACCAACGGGTTCTGCCACGCACGAGTCGTTCAGGCGTTAGAACCCCTTCTCGACGCGGCTTCTCTCAAATGAGGTATTGCGGAATAACGGCGATGGTTCTAGAATGGTTCCAAAATAGAACCACAAGGAGGCAAGGTGTCCGTCAATCTTTCCATCAAAAACGTTCCGAAAGAATGGGTGCAGCACCTCCGGCAACGTGCCAGTCAACACCACCGTTCGCTTCAGGGTGAATTACTTTCCATTCTGGAAGACAGCCTGAATCAGCAGGACAAAATTTCCCCACAACGTCTATTGGCAGAATTACGGCAACGGGGCTTACGCACGCCCAAGGAATCGGTGACGATCGTGAGGAAAGACCGAGATGGCCGTGAAGGTCATTGATACGTCAGCCTTGGCCGCGGTTGCGTTTGCCGAACCTGATGGCCAACGGATTGCTGCGCAATTAGAAGAGCATGACTTGATCGCTCCGCACCTGTTACCCTTTGAGTTGGCTAACGTCTGCCTCACCAAGATTCGAAGGCATCCGGTTAAGAGGGAGTTACTGTTGGCCGGTTATGAGATGGTCAGTCGCCTGCCCGTGACGTTCATGGCAGTCAACGTGACGGAGGTCGTGACACTTGCTGAAGCCAAAAAGTTGACTGCGTATGACGCGTCCTTCTTATGGCTCGCCCAACGGTTAGACGTTGAATTGGTCACGTTGGATAAGACGTTAGCGAAATGGGGTCGGAGACCCAACGCATGATGCGCGATGACGTGGTGGTCATAGGGGGCGGGCTGGCGGGGTCGGAAGCCGCGTGGCAGGCCGCGGAACGAGGGGCCAACGTCACCCTCTATGAGATGCGGCCCATGCAGGGAACCGCGGCGCATAAGACCGATCGGTTGGCGGAAATCGTGTGCTCCAATTCCTTGGGGTCAGCCGACCCGGTGAGTGCGCCCGGCCTCTTGAAAGAAGAGATGCGCCTGTTGAATTCCCTGGTGATGCGGGCAGCCGAACTCGCGCGGGTGCCCGCCGGGGCGGCCCTGGCCGTGGACCGCGATCTCTTCGCGCAGGAAGTCACGAACACGTTGGAGACCCATCCCAACGTTCGGATCGTGCGCGAAGAGGTTCAAGAAATTCCGACCGATGCCCTCTGCATCGTGGCGACGGGTCCCTTGACCTCAGAACGAATGAGTCAAGCCTTGACCGCGCTGACGCAAAAAAAGAACCTGGCCTTCGTTGACGCCATTTCGCCGATCATTGACGCGGAATCCATTGATATGCAGAAAGTCTTCAGAGCGTCTCGCTATGAGAAAGGCGGAGCGGACTATCTCAACTGTCCGATGGACGACAAAACGTATACGGCCTTTTACGACGCGCTGATGGCGGCGGAGAAGGTACAAGCCAAAGACTTTGAACGCGTCCCCTACTTTGAAGGGTGTATCCCGATAGAAGTCATGGCGGAACGCGGGAAGCAGACCTTGACCTTCGGGCCGATGAAACCCGTGGGATTGATTGATCCGCACACCGGGCAACAATCCCATGCGGTCCTGCAATTACGATCGGAAAATCGGTATCGTTCCTGTTATAACATGGTAGGCTTCCAAACCAAATTAACGTATCCTGAACAACGCCGGGTGTTTCGGATGATTCCCGGTCTGGAACGGGCCGAATTTCTCCGATTCGGGAGCGTCCATCGCAATACGTTCGTGAATGCGCCGGCATTGTTGAAGAACACCTTGCAGATGAAGAGTCGCGGGACGACGTGGTTAGCGGGGTGTCTGATCGGCGTCGAGGGCTACGTCGAATCAGCGGCAACCGGCGGATTAGCCGGCATCAATGCTGCGCGGGCGTTAGCCAACCGGCCGATGGTGACGCCGCCGCTCACCACGGCCCATGGAGCGTTAATCAATTATCTGACGACGAGTGATGCCCGATACTTCCAGCCCATGAATACCAACTTTGGATTATTTCCACCCCTTCCCGCCAAGATTCGGGACAAAGCCCAGCGGCGACGCCTGATCCGCCAACGGGCGCTGGATGAGTTTCAAGCATGGAAGACGCAATTCGTCGATTCCTGACGTATCTGGACGTGGAGCGCGGCGCGTCCGGAGAAACGATTCGGAGTTATCGATCGGATCTTCGGCAATTTATGACCTTTCTCCAAAAAGGACCACGTGACGAAGGAACGGCCCCTGAGCAGGTGGATGCCTCCCTCATTCGTCGATTTCTCGTGTGGTTGTCCAACCGGGGGGAGAAAAAATCATCACAGGCGCGGAAACTCGCCGTGCTGCGGAGTCTGTTCAAATTTCTGCATCAACGCGGACGGGTCCCGAGCAATCCGGCGGCTCAAGTGCGGTCTCCGCGACTCGGTCAACGCTTACCCCAGGTCCTGACCAAGGATGAAGCGGAACGATTGATGGAATCGCCGGATTCGCACGAAGGGGCACGGGCCGCACGCGACCAGGCCATTTTGGAGACGCTCTATTCAACCGGCGCGCGCGTCAGTGAACTGGTGGGCATGAATTGGAACGATCTCAGTTGGGACGCAGGGATGGTCCGGTTGCGAGGCAAAGGCAAAAAAGAACGTCTGGTGCCGATCGGACAAGTGGCGCTGGATGCCATTCAACGCTATCTGGCGGTGGGTTCGTGCGTCCGCACCGGGTTCCACGCCGCGGATCCCGCGTCGTCATCGAAACGGACGATGCGCACGGCTGCCCGTCCCGAACCGAGAAGTGACGACCCCGTGTTTCGAAATAATCGAGGCGGCCGGTTGTCCGTGCGAAGCGTCGAGCGGATCGTGCAGCGGTATGCCTCGTGGTTGCAGGGCGGAACCGTGACCCCGCATACGCTCCGGCATTCCTATGCGACCCATTTATTGGACGAAGGCGCCGATCTGCGGGTCATTCAAGAAATGCTGGGTCATGCGTCCTTAGCCACGACGCAAAAATACACGCATTTGGCCACGGATCGGTTGATGGAAGTCTACGATCAGGCCCATCCTCGTGCCGGCACCCTCACGGCGTCCCCGTCCCGAGCCAAAGGACCCCCCTCATGAAGATACGGGCCACGACGATTCTTTCCGTTCGCCGCGATGAACGCGTCGCCATGGGGTCCGACGGCCAAGTGACGGTGGGGACCACGGTCATGAAGGCCAACGCCCGCAAAGTTCGCCGCTTACATCACGATCAAGTGGTGGCGGGCTTTGCCGGGGCCACCGCGGACGCCTTTACCCTCTTTGAAAAATTTGAGGTCAAGTTAGAAGAATATCGAGGCAATCTGACCCGTGCCGCGGTGGAACTGGCGAAAGAGTGGCGGACCGATCGCGTCCTGCGCCGCCTGGAGGCGCTGTTGGCCGTCGCGGATCACCGGCAGTCCTTTATCATTTCCGGAACCGGAGACGTCGTGGAACCGGAAGATGGAATGCTGGCCATAGGATCAGGCGGGCCTTACGCGCTGGCCGCGGCTCGGGCGTTGATGAAGCATTCCGCCTTAGGGGCGACCGACGTGGTGGACCAGGCGATGCGCATTGCGGCCGGGATTGATATTTACACCAATCAAGAAATCGTCATTGAAGAATTGAGGGCGTCTTCATGAAACAATCCGTATCAGGAAAAACCGCGGAGACGGTGCCGTTCGATCAGTTGTCTCCTCGTGAAATCGTCGAAGTGCTCAACCGCTACGTGATCGGGCAGCGCGACGCCAAACGCATGGTGGCCATTGCGTTGCGGAATCGATGGCGTCGGCAGCAACTCAGTCCGGAATTGCGGGATGAAATTTTCCCGAAGAACATCATCATGATCGGCCCCACGGGCGTCGGAAAAACGGAAATTTCCAGGAGATTGGCAAAACTGGCCGATGCGCCGTTCATCAAGGTGGAGGCGTCAAAATTTACCGAAGTGGGCTACGTCGGGCGCGACGTGGAATCGATCATTCGAGACTTGACGGAACAGTCCGTCACGATGGTGAAGGGCGCGTCGCTGAAGCGGGTCGAACGCAAGGCCGAAGATCTGGCGGAAGATCGCGTGCTGGATTTGCTCCTCCCGCGGAGTCAGCCGCGAACGGGGTTTGACGGGCAAGACGCTGAGGCGGCGGCCAATCCCGCCGGAAAGCCGGGGGACGGCACGCGGCAGAAACTCCGCAAACAACTCCGGGAAGGCAAACTCGACGCCCGAACCGTGGAAATTGAAGTCAAAGAACGGAACCTGCCGGTGGGCATCATCTCCAACGTGGGCGGCATGGAAGAACTCGAAAACAGTCTCCGTGAAATGTTGGGGGGCTTGCTCTCCGGGAAGAAAAAAAACCGCGTCATGAAAATTCCCGATGCCATGAAGTATTTTACGCAGGAAGAAGCCCAGAAACTCATTGACGTGGATGAAGTGACGCGGGACGCGATCGAGCGGGTGGAGCAATCCGGCATCGTGTTTTTAGACGAAGTCGATAAAATTGCCGGTCGAGAAAAGAGCATGGGGCCCGACGTCTCCCGCGAAGGCGTGCAGCGGGATCTCCTGCCGATCGTCGAAGGATCGACGATCAACACCAAGTACGGCCCCGTGAAGACCGACCACGTGCTCTTCATTGCCGCCGGGGCGTTCCACGTGGCCAAGCCGGCGGATTTGATTCCCGAACTGCAAGGGCGATTTCCCATTCGGGTAGAATTGGAGCCGTTGACCCAGGACGACCTGGTGCGAATCTTAACGGAGCCTCGGAATGCCTTGGTCAAACAATATCAAGCGTTGCTGAAAACCGAAGGCATCACCCTGGCGTTTACGCAAGAGGGCATCGAAACCATTGCGGCCATAGCCGTCGAGGTCAATGATCGAACCGAGAACATCGGAGCCCGCCGGCTCTTTACCATCGTCGAACGGTTGCTGGAAGACGTCTCCTTCGAAGCCCAGGAACTGAAGGAGAAACACGTCGTCATTGACGCGACCTACGTGAAGGATCATCTAAAAGACATCGTCAAAGATCAGGACCTGAGCAGGTACATTCTGTAGACCCTCCGCGGTCCTCCGGTTCGTCTCTCGCCAACGGGCGGGACCACGAGCGACCGACTCCGAGACCCATCGTGAACCGACTCATTCACAAAGCCGACGTCCTCGTTGAAGCGTTGCCCTACATTCGGACCTTCGCGGGCAAAACCATCGTGATCAAGTACGGGGGCAGTGCCATGACGCAAGAAGCCCTGAAAGACGGCTTTGCCGAAGACGTGGTCTTGATGAAATACGTCGGATTGAATCCGGTCATCGTGCATGGAGGCGGATCGCAAATCGATCAGATGCTGGGTCGGTTAGGCATGAAGCCGACCTTCAAGCGAGGCGTCCGGGTCACCGACCGCGCGACCATGGACGTCGTCGAAATGGTGCTGGGGGGAAAGATCAATAAAGAGATCGTGACGCTCCTCAATCACCACGGCGGGAACGCCGTCGGGATCACCGGAAAAGACGGGCGGTTGATTGTCTGCAAACCATTTTCCGCCAAGGCATGGGCCAGAGGGTTAAGCAAGGATGCCCAAAGGCGCGTCGATGAAGATTACGGGTTCGTGGGCGAAGTCGATCACGTGGATCCGCACATTCTCACCAGATTACAGCAAGACCATTTTATTCCGGTCATTGCCCCCATCGGGGTGGATCGCAAGGGGCAATCGCACAACATCAACGCGGACCTGGTGGCCGGCGCCGTGGCCGGGGCGTTGAAAGCGGAAAAACTGTTAATGCTGACCGACGTCAAAGGCATTCGTGACGCCGATCATCGTCACGTGTCCACCCTGTCCAGAAAAGAAGCCGAACGCATGGTGAAAACGGGAACGATCGGGGAAGGCATGTTGCCCAAAGTGCGAGCCTGCCTCACCGGCATTGAAGCCGGAGTCCGGAAAACCCACATCATTGACGGTCGGGTTGAACACGCCGCGTTACTGGAGCTTTTCACGGACAAAGGCATCGGCACGGAGATCGTGGCCTGATGAAATTGACAAGAACCTCAGGTGCCGCGGGAACCCGGGCAATTCCAACGCCGGGAGAACGATCCGTCCTGCTGTTGGTGCATTTCCAAAATGATTTTTGCCGGAACGGGGCCGTCCCGGTGGCGGAGGCGGATCACGTCATCCCCGTGGCCAACGCGTGGATTCGCTTCTTTGCCGGGCGGGGATACGGCATCGTAGCCACTCGGGATTGGCATCCGCCGAATCACTGTTCCTTTCAAGAACAAGGCGGGCCATGGCCGCGGCATTGCGTGCAGGGGTCCTTGGGCGCACAACTGCATCCGGACCTCAGGCTGCCGCCGGGCACGCTGATTGTCTCGTGCGCGACCAACCCGAACAAAGAAGCCGATTCGGGATTCGACGGAACCAGCCTGCAAGATCGTCTGGAAGACGTGGAAGCGGACACGGTGTACGTGATGGGATTTGCGACCGACGCTTGCGTCAAATGGACGGTGCTTGACGCCCGTCGCTTGGGATTTCGCGTCGTCGTGGTACAAGACGGAGTGCGCGGCTTTAACGTGCAGCCCGGCGACACGCAACGGGCCGTTCACGCCATGCAGGCGGCCGGAGCCACCCTGGCCCGTTCAGCCGACCTGGGCATTCAGCCGGAATCAGGAGCAGGCCAAGCCTCATCACGAACGGGATGATGGCTCAAAGAGATTTTTTGGAGCGAGCATGACGTGACGGTTTCTCACGGCATCTCGTGGTGGCGTGGGGTTGTAAAGAAAGAACAATGGGATATGAAACCCAGAACTTCAAAATCCCGAGTCAGTCCGATGACTACCCGGAATGCTCGCGTTTCGTCACGACGACGATTGAGGCGATTCTTAAAGAAGTGATTGATAAGGGAGAAAACAAAATCTTCATCAATACAAATTTGAAGCGTGGTCTCCCGATGGAGAATATCAATAAGGTCGCGGGGCCATTTCTTGAAGCATGGGCTGCCCAAACGTTTGATGAGGTCCTTGAAGATACGAACAACAAATATCAATTGATTCACGTGGAAGTGGGCGGACGTCTCCATATAGCGGATGTCGTCTTACAGTTTCAGAAGCAAAGGAAAGTTGAAAGTGGAGTGACGGCGGAGGTTGACGTGAAGGCAACGGCAGAAGACATTGAATCGAGCGGAAAGGCTCCGAATATTACTTCCTACGCTCGCATTCGCACGGCCTATATTGAAAATCCCGATTACGTATTTATCATTCTGTCTCTCAAACACCGCGTCTATTCCACACGTAAGAAAACCACGGGATTAATGGACGGAATCATGGAGGTTATGGCCTATCACGCGTATGATCTCAAATATTTATCTTCGAAAGACGTCGACTATAATCCTGCACTGGGAACGGGACAAATCCAGGTGCGAAATATTCACGACGTTGAACTTCAAGAACGAACCACGTGGGAATTCTGTCAGCTCCTTGATCGAAAATATCTTCAGTCTGCTCGTCGGTCATTTGGGCAATGGTTGGAATTGGCCAAGAAGAATGGGTGGATACGGTCTGATGATTGAACAACAAATAATTTTAGGCGATGCCGTGACTGAAATGAGAAAGCTTGACGCGCAGACGTTCGATCTTGTCATTGCCGACCCTCCGTATAACTTGGGAAAGGACTATGGAAACAATCATGATATTAAGGGCTTTGAAGAATACGTGGCATTCTCAAAAGATTGGATGAAAGAAGCCCACAGGCTCTTAAAACCCAATGGAACGATTTACGTTTTTATGGGGTTTCGATTTATTTCGTATCTTTACGATCTCTTAGAGAGAGAGTTCAAAATGTTCTTCAAGAGCTGGATCGTGTGGCATTATACGCAAGGGATGGGGAAAACGAAGGGGTTCTCTCCTCGTCACGAGGATATTCTCATGTTCACAAAGAAAAAAGATTGTATTTTTAATTTTGATGATATTCGCATACCCCAAAAATATTACCGTGAGCGGAACAACATGCGGGGAGCCAACCCAGGTGACGTTTGGGAATTTTCGCACGTTCACTATTGTCATGAAGATCGACAGAAACATCCGACTCAAAAACCGGAAGGGCTCATGGAGCGGATGATCCTCGCTTCAAGCAATGAGGGATCGCGAGTTCTTGACCCGTTTCTGGGGAGTGGAACCACACTCAGGGTGTGTCAGCAACTTAATCGGGTCGGCATCGGGATTGAATTGAACCCTGACTATACAGAAATGTCGCAAGAACGCTTGCAGAAGAAGTTTGCAGGATTCGACAGCGTTGACCCGAGACTGGGACGTGTTCCTCTTGATTTGCGCAACGAGTCCGTCAGAAAAGAGTATCTTGAAAATCATAAACGTTGGTTCTTGTGCAACCACGAGAACGCCTGTAGCGATTTTGAGAAGTCCGTTGAATCGCTTTATCCGAATAAACTCCAAAACCTGCACCAATGAGAGTGCCTGAACAAAAAAGCAAGAGCAAGCAAAGCCCAGTAAGGTCATCCGGCGGACACCATTACTGATATCCGGGGTCCTTGGCCACGGCGACAAGCAAAAAGCCCCGCCCCCTGGTCACTAACCACTAACCACTGGCCACTGATCACTGACCACCGGCCACTGTCCCCCGGCCTCCGATGACGCAGCGGTCCTCCACCACGGATCTTCCCGTCCTGCACCGGCTCACCATCGTGTACCTGATGCTGCCCGTGGGCCTCTGGCTGGTGGGCTGGTTCCGCTGGTGGGTGGGCATCCCGGCCGCGGCCCTGCTGGTGGCCGGGCTGTGGCCGGCGATGCGCGGCTCCTGGCGGGTCTCGCCGCGGCCGATGACGGTCGCGTTGCTGCTGCTGGCCCTGGGCTGGGTGATGACGACGGCAGCCGGCGGGGTGTTCGACGTCAACAACAGTGACTGGATCAAACACAGGGCGATCCTGACCGATCTGGTGCAATACGCCTGGCCCGTGCATCTGCCGGATCCGCTCGTTGCGTTCCTGTCCCCCGAAGCGCGCGCCCGCCCGGATGCCCTCCTGCGCTACAACCTTGGCTACTACCTGACGCCGGGGCTGATCGGGCGCTGGTTCGGCCTCACGGCGTTGAACTGGGCCGTGCCGCTGTGGACCTGGTGTGGCGTCGGTCTCCTCGTGCTGCTGTTCACGCGGCGGTTCAGCAACCCCCGGGCGGCTCTCGTCGCCGGGGTGATCCTGATCGGCTTCAGCGGCATGGATTTCCTGCGCCTCGTGCTGTTGTTCGGAGACGTGGTTCCCCTGTTCAGCGGTTCCCACATCGAAAACGATGAGTTGCTGATCGACAAGGTCCAATACTCATCCAATACGACGGCGCTGATGTGGGTGCCGCAGCATTTCATCGCGGCCGGGCTGTATACCACGTTGCTGCTCCAGCTCCGCCGGCACCCGCGATTTCTGGCCGCCGCCGGCATCCTGCTGGCCGCCAGCCCGTTCTGGTCGCCGTTCGTGGCCCTCGGCCTGTTGCCGCTGGTGATCGTGTTGGTCCGTGACAACGGCATCCGACCGTTCCTGCGCTGGCAGAATCTGCTCCTGGCCGGACCACTGGCCGGACTCCTGGTGGCCTATCTGACAAGCGATGTATCGGAGATTCCAAAGGGATGGGTGTGGCACAACGCTGATTGGGCGGTCCTGGTTGAGTGGTTGCCGGTCTTTTATCTGACGGAATTTCTGGTGCTGGTTCTGTTCCTCTGGCTGGGACGACCGCAGGTGCGACGGGACCCGTTCTTCATGGTCAGCGTCGCGACGCTCCTGCTTCTGCCGCTGTACAGATATGGGCACTTCAATGACCTGGGGATGCGAGCGTCCCTGCCCGCGCTGATGATCCTCTGCTGGTATGGCGCCGACGTCGTCTCGACGGCCGTGGCGCGTAGCCGGTGGTCCGTGACGATCCGTCGGCCACGCATCATGGGCCAGCGCCCGAAGACCCCCCTGAAAAAGAGACCCGAACCCACGAGCGAACCCGGAACGCGGCAGACCCGAACCCACGGCATCCTTGTCGGCCTGATCGTGACGCTGCTGCTCGTCGGCGCCGTCACGCCGATGCACGAACTGGTCCGGGCCTATGAAAGTTTCGGAGTGTTCCGATACCAGCACCTCCTGTTCTCCATCGCAACGACCACGCCAAGACCGGCCTGGACCCAGTACGTCGCGGACGACGTCCCAAGCCTACTCCGCGGCACGTTGAAAAAGAACGAAGACGCCGGGAGCGTCAAGGGTCGATGGGACCTCGTCATCCGCTCAGACTTTGACGTGTACCGCAATCGGAAATTCGTGATCTACACAAAAGCGTCCTGCACGCAACAGGACCTGGAGCCGTTGTTCTTTCTGAACGTATGGCCGCGGCACGCCGGCGACCTTCCCGCCCATCGTGAGCCACGCGGGTTCGACAGTTTTGTCTACGCTGACATGCGGATCTATACGCTCTGGATAGGAGAACGATGCGCCCTGCTGCGAAGGCTACCGGAATACGAGATCAAACGAGTCGTCACCGGCCAACTTGACAGCAGAAACCCCAGCAACCCCATCTGGCACAGCCAGTTCACCGTCCCATAATCAGCCAACACAAAGCCCCCCCTGGCCACTGTTCACTGACCACCGGCCACTGCTCACCGGCCACTGCTCAGTCTCAAATACCTCCGCGCCTCCTCCAGCGTCGGGTCCAAGGCCACTGCCCGTTCAAGGCTCCGGATCGCCTCATCCCGCCGGCCCAGGCGGTACAGCGCGAACCCCATGCCGGAATAAAATTTCGCCACGTCGGGCCGGAGCCTGACGGCCGTCTCAAAAAGCTCCAGAGCTTTGTCGTACCGCTCTTGCGCAATCCGTAACGAGGCCAGATCCGCCAGCACGGTGGGATGATTCGGATCGATCAGCAGCGCACGCTCATAATGGTCCGCGGCAGCATCTGCGGACTGCGTCAGGGCCCACGAGGCTTGGCCCAGCAGGATGTGCAGCGAGAACGCCGTCGGTGGGTCCGGGTCAAGAGCAAGCGCCTGCCGGGCCGACGCCATGGCCTCCTCGTATCGGTGCAGCCGATAAAAAATATTGCCCCTGGCCGCGTAGACCGACACATCAACGGATCCACCCTCAATCAGACGATCATACAAGTCGAGGGCCTCTCCGAATTGCTGCCGCATGTCAAGCAACTTGGCCAGATTGCCGAGGACGCTCAAGTCCCGCGGCGCAATCACCAGAGCGCGGCGCAAGGCCGTTTCCGCCTCGTCCGGCCGATTCCGTCGCTGGAGCAGGACGCCCAGGTTGGCCACGGGGCCGCTCTCGTGCGGAGCGATCTCCACGGCCCGACGGAAATGGCGTTCCGCCTCGTCGAAGTGTTCCAGATGGCTCAGCGCCACGCCCAGGTTAATGAGCGCATCATGAGAATCCGGCCGTTGATCCACGGCGACGCGGGCCGCGGCAACCGCCTCCTCCGAACGATTCAGGGCAATCAGCGCCTTGGCAAGATTGAGGTGCGCCCCGGCCGCCTGCGGATTATGAGCAATGACGTGACGAAAGAACGTGACTTCATCGCTGTAAATTCCCGCCTGCCGCCACGTCAGCGTCCCCAGGACCAGCAGGACGACCATGGTGAGACCCCATGCGGCGTAGCGCCACCCGTCCGGCAACCGGCCGGTCACGAAAGCCGCGGCCCCGATGACGACCGCGGTCAACCCGATGCCGGCCAAGTATTGGTAGCGGTCCGCTACGAACGAGAACAGCATATACGTGTGGTCCACGAAGCCGAGCGTCGGCGACAGCGTCACGGCGAAGAACAACGTGCCGGCCAGCGGCCCCCGACCAATCCGATGCCGCAAACACCAGAGCAGCCCGACCAGCGCCACCGCGGCCGCCAGCCCTGCCCACCCGGGTAAGTCCCAGACCCGAACGTCCCAATGAGGATAGATAACGGCGAGATTCGCGGGATACAACAACTTGCCCACGTAGAACCAGAACGCGCGCGACGCGATGAGCACCCGCTCAATCATCGAATACCCGAACGCCGCCGGCGTCGCCGTCGTGACCATCCACAGGTCAACCCCGACCAGGCCCAGGGCCACGACAAAAAACGGCGCCAGTCGCAGCAGATCACGGGCCGTCACCCGGCCGTCCCGCCACCAGTGCAGAATCACCAACGCCGCCGGCAGAGTGACCACCATGTTTTTCGCCAACGTACCGGCCGCCAACAACACCAGGGCCAAGCCGTAACGCCACCAGCGCGGCTCTTCCAGAAAACGAGACCAAGTCAGGATGCAGGTCAGATAAAACAGGCCGGAGAGCACGTCTTTGCGCTCAATCGTCCAGGCAACGGATTCGACGTGCAAAGGATGCACCGCAAAGACCGCGGCGATGACCCAGGCGCCCGGGACCGCCAGCCGCCGCAGCAACCGCCACAGCAGCACCGTATTCGTCACGTGCAGCAGCACGTTGACCACGTGATACCCGGTCGCGGCGAACCCCCACAACTTATGCTCCAGCCAGAAACTGGTATACGTCATGGGTCGGTAGTGCGGCTCTTGAACCTCGCTCGGCACGAACCAGATGCGCCAGAGCCCCGACCAGTCCCGGATAGCCGGCTCCCCCGGAATGTGGTCAACGTCGTCCCAGACGAAGCCACCCCACAGCATCGCCGGCAGATAACTGACGGCCACCAACAGCGCAAGCGACAAGAGGCCCAGCGCGTGCCCGTGCCGCACCGCGAACCCCGCCGCGGTTGCCGCCGGCGTTGCGGGAGGCGCGTCCGGCTCCGCGTCATTCGGCGGTGACGGAGGCTCCGGGCCACGGGTCCGTTTCGAGACCGTCCTGGTGCTGGCGACCTTCTTCGCCACGAGTCAGTCCTCAGCCAGCTCACACCAGACGGGCGTATGATCGGAAGGTTTCTCCTGCCCGCGGGGTACTCTATCGACCTCGGCGGCCGTGAGCCGGTCGGCCGCCTGCGGTGAAAGAAGCAAATGGTCAAGGCGCAAGCCCTGATCCTTATTCCAGCATCCGGCTTGATAATCCCAGAACGTGTAAAGCCCCGATTGCGGATGGAACGCACGAAGCGCATCCGTCAATCCCAAGTAACACAAAGTACGAAAACGCGCGCGGGTATCAGGATGACACAGCGCATCGCCCGCAAAACCCTCAGGATCATACACGTCGTCATCCGTGGGACAAACGTTATAATCGCCACCCAGCACCAACGGTTCCTCACGGGAGAGCAGCGTGCGGACGTGAGCAATCAAGCGATCCATCCACTCCAGCTTATACGCAAACCTTTCCGTCTCAATCGGATTCCCGTTGGGTAAATAAATCGAAGCGACCCGGACAATACCCCTGGCGTGCTCAATCACGGCCTCAATGTAGCGAGCCTGCGGGTCACGCGCATCGCCGGGAAGGAATCGGTGTGCCACGTCAACCGGCTGCTTCGACAGAATCCCCACCCCGTTGTACGCCTTCTGTCCGGCGACAGCCACGTGATACCCGGCGTCGTCCAACCCGTTCAGCGGGAACGCCTCATCCGAACATTTAAGCTCCTGAAGCAACAGCACGTCAGGACTCACCGCTTCAAGATACGCCATCACGTGCGGCAGTCGAGCCTTAATCGAATTCACGTTCCACGTCACAATCTTCATCACCCACCCATCCTTCGTGCATTAAAAGAGATAACCAAGAATAACAAATGCCGATAACGAAAGTAACAGGCAATCCCCCTGAAATCCCAGCCCCCCCGCCCTTCCCGCCGTTCGTAATCGGGAATCCACCCCGTCATTCCCGACGTTTAAGACACCCTGTCATTCCCGCAGGTTCCCCGATAACAAACGTCGGGGACAGGCGTAAGCGGGAATCCAGTCTTCCTCTTCCACGCCCCCAGTCATCGTCATACCGTAACCGACACTCCCACGCCCTTCCCCAACAACCCCTCACCCCCCGCCCTCTCCCTCAAGGGGAGAGGGAGCCTTTTCTGTCATTCCCGACATTTTTAATCGGGAATCCATCCCGTCATTCCCGACGTTCGTAATCGGGAATCCAGAAAAAGTCTCTGCCGTACCAAAGCTCAAATCATAGACAAGCGCAGCAACGCCAAAAAACCTGAAGCCCTCCTCTCCCTCTCCCCCCGCGGGAGAGGGCCGGGGTGAGGGGGCAAGGGGGGTGCCAAGCCCAAAAAAGCCATAAAAAAACCCCCATCAACTCTTGCCTAACGACGCCCCCGTGATGATACAATACCCCCCAGACTCACAACCGCAACCGTGTACGCTCATGCCCCCCGAACCACCACGCACTTTCGACACCGATACCGCCATCAAAGAACTGGTAGGAGCCGGCATGCCCGAACCCCAAGCCCGGGCCATCACGCAGCAGAGGGCGGCGATGGACGAACACAATTTCGCCGTCAAATACGACACCCAGGCCGCCATCAAGAAACTGATCGAATCCGGCGTGCCCGAACCCCAAGCCCGGGTCGTCGTGCGGCAGTGCGTGGAGATAGCCGAATACAATTTCACCGTCAGACACGGCATCAAGACCATCCGCCGAAACCCCGAGCCATCCCGCAAAGCACCGGACACAACAAAATCCTCCGACACGACACCCCAGCCCGATAACAGGACACCCGACACAAAGTCAGAATAATCCCTCCCCCTCCCGCCTTCCGCTTCCCTCTCCCCTCCCGCCTCTTCCTCCCTCTCCCCTAGCGGGAGAGGGCCGGGGTGAGGGGGCTTGTTCTCCCACTGTCATTCCCAACGTTTCAAACGCTGTCATTCCCGAAGTTACTCCCGCGGTCATTCCCGACATTTCTCCCACTGTCATTCCCGACGTTCTTAATCGGGAATCCAAGCCCGGGGGTGAGGGGGCCAAAAGGTCATGAGGCCAAAAAGCCAAAAGCCACAGATTGACACCAAGTCGCGCGCCAAGATACACTCCCTCCCATGAGCACCCTCATTTTTGACACCCACAAGTTTATCACCAACATGACCAACGTTGGGATGCCGCAACCCCAAGCCGAAGTCCTGGCCGAATCCTACGTGGAATTGATGGAGACCACGCTAGCCACGAAGCAGGACTTAAAAGACCTCGAAGGCAAACTGACCGGCGAGATGAAAAACCTTGATGTCAAGCTGACCGGCGAGATGACAGCCCTCGAAGCCAAGCTGACCGGCCAAATGAAAGACCTCGAAGCCAGGTTGACCAGTAAGATCGATCAAGCCTTCATCAAGATCATCGGAATCATCACTGCGGTCATGGTGGGCTTAGCCGCGCTCATGGCCTTTTTCATGACCTTCCTGAAACTCTGATCCCCCATGAGCACCCTCATTTTTGACACCCACAAGTTTATCACCAACATGACCAACGTTGGGATGCCGCAACCCCAAGCCGAAGTCCTGGCCGAATCCTACGTGGAATTGATGGAAACCACGCTAGCCACGAAGCAGGACCTAAAAGACCGCAAAACCGATCTCGCCAGCGAAATGAGAGACATCGGAAGCAGGCTGACCAGAGAGATGCAAGCCATCAAAGCCGAGCTGATCAGTAAGATCGATCAAGCCCTCATCAAGATCATCGGAACCATCACCGCGGTCATGGTGGGCTTAGCCGCGCTCATGGCCTTCTTCATGACTTGCCTGAAACTCTGATCTTTTCCCCTTCCCGCCTCTTCCCCCCTCTCCCCTCGCGGGAGAGGGCCGGGGTGAGGGGGCTTGCTCACACACTGTCATTCCCAACGTTTCAAACGCTGTCATTCCCGACATTTCTCCCACTGTCATTCCCGAAGTTACTCCCACTGTCATTCCCGACGTTCTTAATCGGGAATCCAATGCCGGGGTGAGAGGGCGAGAGGTGAGCGAAAAATGAGAAGAACCCCCCTGACCGACCCGGATCCTGGAGAAGAAAAAAGAATCAGATAGCCTTGCCTCACGACGGTACGGTAATGATACAATCGCGTACATAGTCGCAATCGCAATCATTCACGCCATGACGCCTGCCTCGACAATCATCCTTGACACCCATGCCGCCATCCACGAACTGGTGGAATCCGGCATGCCCCAACATCAAGCCGAGATCATCGTGCGGCAGTACGTGCAGATAATCGAACAACATCTCGCCACCAAACACGATGTCGAAAGCATCCGACGCGACATCGAAACCCTCCGGCAAGAAACCAAATACGACATCGAGACCCTCCGGCAGGAAACCCATATCCGCATCGAGACCCTCCGAAAAGAAACCGCGACCAACATCGAAACCCTCCGGCAAGAAACCAAGGCGCACGTCGAAACGCTCAATCACAATATCGAAACCCTCCGGCAGGAAACCAAATACGAGATCGAGACCCTCCGGAAAGAAACCGTGACCAGCATCGAGACCCTCCGGAAAGAAACCGCGACCAACATCGAAACCCTCCGGCAGGAAACCAAATACGAGATCGAGACCCTCCGGAAAGAAACCGCGACCAACATCGAAACCCTCCGGCAAGAAACCAAGGCCCACGTCGAAACGCTCAATCACAAGATCGAGACCCTCCGGAAAGAAACCGTGACCAACATCGAGACCCTCCGGCAAGAAACCAAGGCGCACGTCGAAACGCTCAATCACAATATCGAGACCCTCCGAAAAGAAACCGCGACCAACATCGAGACCCTCCGGCAAGAAACCAAGGCCCACGTCGAAACGCTCAAACGCGACATCGAAACCCTCCGGCAAGAAACCAATCACAACATCGAGACCCTCCGGCAAGAAACCAAGGCGCACGTCGAAACGCTCAAACGCGACATCGAAATGGTCCGGAAGGACAACCAGCTCCACATCGAAACGGCAAAAGTCGAACTCATCAAGTGGATGGTAGGACTCAACGTCGCCGTCGGCAGCCTGATAATTGCCGCGATGATGTTTCTTCTGACCGGAGGAAAATAAGGAGAAGGCCGCCCGCCTCTTCCTCCCTCCCTCGCGGGAGAAGGGCCGGGCTGAGGGGGCGAGCGAACAAAAAGCCGACCACCCCACCCCAACGAATCGTGAGCCGCAAAAAATGAGCCACAAGAATTGTTGACAAAAAATCAACAATAAAAAGAAGGAAAACCTCTTGCATCGTTCGCGTAGATGGGAGTAGGATTTCTCTACGACTCTGGCAGTCAACCGTGACGTGGGGCGTCGGCTATGCGCAGGCGGGCGGGTGCGTGATGGCCGCCGGTGAGAATGCAATGCAGAAACAATCGAACGTGCAAGAGAGACAAACAGGACGAGAGAGCAAAACGAGACCCCTCTCAGCAAAAAAGAGGAGCAGAGAATAGGGCAGAAAGGACCCCCCCCCCCCCCCCCCCCCCCCAGCAGAATTTTTGACGGGTTGCCGATGACCGCACCCAGAAAGGCAAAAAGTGCCCTCATGCCCGTCGTGTCTGGACGGGGGCAAGAGAGAGAACCCCCCGGATTCCCTCTCTTCCTTCCTCCTCCCTCTCCCCTCGCGGGAGAGGGCCGGGGTGAGGGGGCTTGTTCTCACGCTGTCATTCCCAATGTTTCAAACACTGTCATTCCCGACGTTCTTAATCGGGAATCCAAGGCTGGGGTGAGGGGGCGCGGGAGAAAAAAGAATCAGATAGTCTGCCGCACGACGGACCAGCAATGATACAATCGCGCGGGGAATCACAAGCGCAAGCATGCACGCCATGACGTCCGCCTCGACAATCATCCTTGACACCCATGCCGCCATCCACGAACTGGTGGAATCCGGCATGTCCCAACACCAAGCCGAGATTCTCGTGCGGCAGTACGTGCAGATAATCGAACAACACCTCGCCACCAAACACGACGTCGAAATCATCCGACGCGACATCGAAACTCTCCGGCAAGAAACCAAATACGACATCGAGACCCTCCGGCAGGAAACCCATATCCGCATCGAGACCCTCCGGCAGGAAACCAAGGCCCACGTCGAAACGCTCAATCACAAGATCGAAGCTCTCCGGCAGGAAACCAAATACGAGATCGAAACCCTCCGAAAAGAAACCACGACCAACATCGAAAGCCTTCGGCAAGAAACCAAATACAACATCGAAACCCTCCGGAAAGAAACCGCGACCAACATCGAAGCCCTTCGGAAAGAAACCGCGACCAGCATCGAAACCTTCCGGCAGGAAATCAAACGCGACATCGAAAGCCTTCGGAAAGAAACCGCGACCAACATCGAAAGCCTCCGGCAGGAAAACAAACGCGACATCGAAGCCCTCCGGCAGGACAACCATCTCAGCATCGAAACCGCGAAAGTCGAACTCATCAAGTGGATGATAGGACTCACCATCGGCGTCGGCGGCCTGGTGATCGCCGTGATGGTCGCCGCGGTCACCTTTCTAGCCGGAGGGAGATAACGGGAATGCCGGAGGGGGACAGAATGACGAGGGTGCGGGCATGAGGCTGGGATGCTCCCGTAGGGAGGCCGCGTGAGACGCGGCCCTACAAGAGCTGGAGGGTGTCCCTGCTCCCTCTCCCCTTGAGGGAGAGGGCGGGGGTGAGGGGTCGTTGGGGGAAGGATGCGGGAGTCCTGTTTACGGTATGACGATGAGGACGGGGGCGTGGGGGATGAGGAAGACTGGATTCCCGCTTACGCCTGTCCCCGACGTTTGTTATCGGGGAACTTGCGGGAATGACAGAAAGGCTCCCTCTCCCCTTGAGGGAGAGGGCGGGGGGTGAGGGGTCGTTGGGGAAAGGACGCGGGATTTTCGTTTACGGTATGATGATGACGATGGGGGTGTGGGGAAGGAAGAAGACTGGATTCCCGCTTACGACTTGCGGGAATGACAGAAGGGGTGGTTGCGGGAATGACAGAGGGGGTGGGGTGGTCCCGTGGGGAGGGCGCGTGAGGTGCGGGGTTACAGAGTGGGAGGCCGCGTGAGACGCGGCCCTACAGAGCAGGAGGGTGGCCCTGCTCCCTCTCCCCTTGAGGGAGAGGGCGGGGGTGAGGGGTCGTTAGTGGAAGGACGCGGGAGTCTCGTTTACGGTATGATGATGACGATGGGGGCGTGGGGAAGGAAGAAGACTGGATTCCCGCTTACGACTTGCGGGAATGACAGAAGGGGTGGGGGCGGGAATGCTGGGGGACAGAATGACGAGGGGGCGGGCGTGAGGCTGGGGTGCTTTCGTGGGGAGGCCGCGTGAGACGCGGCCCTACAGGGCGGGAGGCCGCGTGAGACGCGGCCCTACAGACTCGCGCGCGGCCCGCCTCCGGCGCGGCGGGCGCGTGGCTGCGCGGGGCCTCGGGCTGGCGCTGGGGCTTATCCTGGCCGCTGGGGGGCCGGCGTGGGCGACGTTCTCCTTCTCCCACTCGGTCCCGGAGGTGCTGCACGTCGGCAACGTGGAGGACGCGGAGCTTCACTTCGTCGCAGTCGGGTCTGGGAATTACTTCAGCGCCACGGCTGAGCAGGCCGGCTTTTCTTGGTCCCTTGATGGTGCTACTGATTCGAGCTATACGCAGCTAGTTAGTATCAAGTCTATCGAACGCTACGATAGCAGGAGACGGCTAAAAGTGGTCCTTAGGAGGATACAAACGTTCAACACGAATCTCGTTCTGACGTTAACCCTGGAAGAAAGCAGCGCAATCGGCTCCCGCCCTAATGTGCCGCTCAGCAAAGGGCGGATCACGGTCCATGGGCAGGTCCCGAAAGAACTGGCCCTCTCCCCCATTATTCCCCTGGGCGAAGGCACCTCGCGCCTGTCCGCCACGGGGGTCGTTCACCCGCGGTATGAACAGCCGTTCACCGCGCGCCTGTTAACCGCGCCGGCGGCCACCGTGACCGTGGCCACCAGCGGCGTGGACACCACGGAGTTCACCCTCACCCCGACGACCCTGACCTTCACCACCTCGACCTGGCGGACGACCCAGGCGTTGACCGTCCGGCAGGTGGACGACGTCATCCGAGACGGGACCACCCGGACCACCGTCACGTACACGACCAGCAGCACGGATGCCACGTACCACAACAAGACCAAGACCCAGGAGGTGGTCGTGGAGGACAACGACCCGCCCCCGCGGGTGGCCCTGGCCCTGACCCCGCCCCGGATTTCCGAGAACGGCGGCATCAGCACGCTCACCGCGAGCCTGGACCTGGCCGCGTCGGTCCCGACCACCCTGGACTTCACCATCAGCCCGGCGACGTACACGAGCGACTTCACGATGAGTGCGCGCGGCCTGACCATTGCCGCCTTGCAGCGGACCGGGGCCAACGCCATCATTCTCCGGGCCGTGGACAACCTCGTCGAAGCCCAACCCAAGCGCATCACCCTGCGCGGGGCCGCGGCCAACACCCTGGGCGGCGTCGCGGACGCCGCCGTCACCCTGGAAGTGACCGACGACGAAGCCCCCGGGGTGGTCCTGGCCGCGAGCCCGACCCCGCTGACCGAAGGGAGCGTCAGCACCGTCACCGCGGTCCTGGATCACGCGTCCGCGTTCCGGCAAGTGCTGACCGTCACGACCGTGCCCGTGGCCCCGGCCACCGAGGCCGACTACACGCAGACCGGGACCCTGCTGACCATCCCGATCGGCGAGACCGCGAGCCGGGGCGAGGTGACGCTCACCGGGACGGTCAACGACGTGGACGTCCCGGACAAAATCCTGAACGTGACGGCCCGGGTGGAGGGCACCGCGGATCATCCCCGAGCCCTGGCCCTGCCGCTGCCCGACGACGACCAGGCCGCGGTGTCGATTGGCGCGACTGCCCTGACCCTGGAAGAAGACCCCAATGCCGGGGGCGGCACCTTTGCCAACGTAGGGAACTACCCAGTGGTCCTGGCGACCGAGCCCACCAGTCCCGTGACCCTCACCGTGCGCAGCGCCCACCCGGCCGTCGAAGTGGACGCCGACCTCACGCCGCTCGTCCGGGAGATGACGTTCACCCCGGCGACCTGGGCCACGGCCCAGACCGTGGCCGTGCTGGCGGCCCAGGACGAAGACGCCATTGACGTCACCGCGCGGCTGACGCACACCCTGCGGGGGGCCATCGAATACACCGCGCTGCCCGCCCTGGGGAGCGTGACCGTGACCGTGAACGACGACGACCCTGCCACCTTCTGGATCGAGTCCCCCGGGAACTTTCTCAGGGACGGCCTGGATGACGGCCAGGTCGCGGTCAGACTGGGCCGGACCAGTCTGCCGATCAACCCGCCGAGAGTGAATGGGCAGGTCCGATTCTGGAGGGATTATCTCGAGGTGGTGACGGATCCGCCGCTGTCCGGGCTGACCATCGAGAACGCGGGGAAGCAGGGCTCCCGCGGGATGCAAATCGAGCTCCGCTTCCGTGGGACCTTGACCCGCGATCACACCCTGAAGTTCCGCCTCTTGGCCGGGGCCCACTTCGGGGACGGGGACCTGGAGACCCAGACCATCGACATCCTGAATGAGAGCAACGTGAGGCCCTCCTTCGGGGACTATACCGGCTTGGGGAGCGGGGGGGCGCGGCGGATTCCGGACCGCACCTTCACCAAGGGCCAAGCCATCACGCCCTTCACGGTGCCGGCGGCCACGGGGGGCAACGGGGACCTTGTGTACCGGGACGGGGCCCTGGAAGGGGACCGAATCGATTCGGCGACCGGGCATCGGTGGCGGGCCTTCCCGCCCGGGCTGATCTTTGACATCACCGGCACGGGCGGCTGTCCCGGGACCACCCCGCTGACCGTTTGCGGCACGCCCACCCGGGCCGGGTCCTTCCCCGTCAGCATCGGCGTGAGGGACAGCGACTTCCCCATCTCGGGCCCGGGGTCCTACTTTGACAATGACGCCACCAACGTGTTTACCGTCAACGTCTACGGGGCCACGCTGTCGGCCGACCGGGCCCTGACCCCGGCCACGCTCAACCGGGCCCCCGTGACCGTGACCCTGGTGGGAGGCACCACCTTCACCGGGCCGGCCACCGCGGCCGACTTCACCCTGCTGACGACCATCCCGAATCTGGCCATCGCCGAGGTGGCCCCGGTGCAAGCGGGAGACACCACGGCGACCCTGACCCTGGCCTACAGCGGGGGCCTGACCGGGGACGGGTCCCTGGCCGTGCTGGTCCCCGACGCCGTCCACGGCCGCGACGGGGACTTGCCCACCAACGCCGTCGCGGTCCGGCCGGCCGCGGAGACCGGCCCCACCGACCCGACCGACGTGGCCCCCACGTTTGCCGGCCCCGGCCCTGGCCGCACCCTGGTCCAAGGCACCGCGGTCACCGCCTTCACCGTGCCCGCGGCCACGGGCGGCAACGGGGCCCTGAGCTACACCCTGACCGGCCTGCCCCCGGGCCTGACCTTCGACGCCCCCGGCGGCACCGCGCAAGTCCCCGGCCCCTGCCCGGGGACCACCCCGCTGGAGATCTGCGGCACCCCCACCGACCCGGGCACCTACGCCGTCACCCTGACGGCCGAGGACGCCGACGCCAACCGCACCCCGGCCGACCGGGGCAACCTGACCTTCACCCTGCGCGTCCGGGCCCCCTGGGCCGCGCTCACCGAGACCCGCCCGGCCCCGCTGACCGGGGCCATGCTGAACATGGCCGAGCTGGACGTGGTCCTGACCGGCACCACCTTCGGCAGCGACGTCAGCCTCGCCGACTTCAGCCTGGAGACCGCCATCCCGGATCTCCTCATCTTCGCCCAGACCCCGGTCATGGCCGGCGACGACCGGGTGACCCTGACCCTGGCCTCCGGCCGCATCCTGGACGCGGCCGAGGACCTGGCCGTGCGCGTCGCGGCCGCGGCCCATGACGGCGACGCCGACCTGGTCACCGCCGCGGTCCACGTGTCCCCCGCGGCCGAACCCAACGCGGCCCCGACCTTCACCCATGCCGCGGTCGCGCCCGCGGCCTACCTGCAAGACCAAGCCATTTCCGCGGTGCAGCTTCCCGGGGCCACCGGCGGCAACGGGGCCTTGCAGTACACCCTGAGCGGGCTGCCGCCCGGGCTGCGCTTTGACGCGGACGGCGGCACCGAGGCGGATCCCGGCCCCTGCCCGGGGCCCGTGCCGCGGCTGGTGTGCGGCACGCCCTCCACGGCCGGCGCCTACACCGTCACCTACACAGTCGGGGACGCGGACACGGACGGGACCGAGTCCGACGAACAGACCCTGACCTTCCCCGTGGCCGTGATGGGGGCCGCGATCCTCTCGACCACCCCGAGTCCCCTGACCGAGACGGGCCTGCAAGGCGCGGCCCCGACCCTGACCGTGGCCCTGGTCGGGACCACCTTCAGCGGCGGCGTCAACCTGAGCCACGTCGTGCTCAGGGGCATCCCGGACCTGACCGTCTCGCGGTTCGTCGTCATCAACGCCGAACGCACCCAGGCCCGCATCACCCTGGATTCGTTCACCGGCGACATTGACCTGCCGCAGGCCCTGAGCGTGACGATCCTGGCCGGGGGCCACGTGGCCGGGGGCCTGGACCTGGATACGCCCCCGGTGACCGTGACCCCCATCGAATCCGTGCCCACCTTCGGCACCGCCGTGGTCCTGGATCAGACCTACGCCGGGGACGTGGCCATTGCCCCGTTCCAGCTCCCCGCGGGCACCGGCGGCAACGGCCCCCTGAGCTACACCGTCGTCGGGCTGCCGCCCGGGCTGCGCTTTGACGCGGACGGCGGCACCCAGGCGGATCCCGGCCCCTGCGCCGGCACCCAGCCGCGCACCATCTGCGGACGCACCCGGAACGCCGCCGCGGACAGCATCATCCACGTCATCATGCACGACGCGGACGACAACCGCGCGGACGGCGACGCGGACGACCTCTTCTTCCGGATCACCGTCACCGGCCCCGGGGCCGCGCTGAGCAGCACGGCCCCGCTGACCCAGGCCACGCTGGATCAAGCCCGCGTGACCGTCACCCTGCAAGGCAGCACCTTCAGCGACCCGCTTACCCCGGCCCACTTCGGCCTGGTCACGGCCATCCAAGACGTGAGCCTGACCGGCGTCACCCGGCGCACGGCCACCGAAGCCGAGCTGACCCTGGCCTTCACGCACCCGACCCGGGACGTGGACGTTGACGGGTTGCAGATTCTGGCCGTGCGGGTGCGGGCCGCGGCCCATACCGGGAGCGCGTCCCTGACCAGCACGGCCCTGGCCGTGACGCCGACCCAGCGCGTGACCCTGGCGTCCGCCCCGGTCCGGCTCTCCGAAGAGACCCTGGACGGGGCCACGCTGACCCTGACCCTGGAAGACACCACCTTTGCGTCCTCCCTCACCCCGGGCAACTTCACCCTGATTACGGAGATTCCCAACCTGAGCGTGGCCACGGTCACCCGGCGCACGGCCACGGAGGCGGCCCTGACCCTGACCTTCACCGGCACCATCAGCGGCCTGCCCACCCTGGCCGTGCGGGTCGCGGCCGCGGCCCACGCCGGCCAGGCGAATCTGGAGACCGGGGCCCTGACCGTGACCCCGGCCGCGGTCACCCTGGCCCACCTGCCGGCCCTGACCGAAGGGGCCTTGGACGGGGCGACCCTGACCCTGACCCTGCAGGGCAGCACCTTTGCCACCCCTATCATGGCGGCTAACGTCACCCTCGTCACCGCCGTTCCGAACCTGACCAAGACCACCGTCAGTCGGGTCTCGGCCACCGAAGTCCTCGTGGGCCTGCGCTACACCGGCACCATCCCCTCCGGCGCCAGCCCGACCGTGGCCGTGCGGGTCGCGGCCGCGGCCCACGCCGGCAACGGCGTCTTGACCAGCAACGCCCTGCCGGTGACCCCGTATCCCGCGGCCCTCACGGCCCCGGCCCTGACCGAGGCCAACCTGGACGGCGCGGTCCTGACCGTCACCCTGGCCGGCGAGACCTACACGGGCAGCGTCACCGCGTCCGACTTCACCCTGGTCACGGACGTGCCCGCCCTGACCGTCGCCTCGGTCGCCGGAGGCGGGGCCGGGGACAGCGCGGCCCGGCTGACCCTGGGCTACACGGGCAAAGCCAGCGGCCGGCCCACCGTGGCCGTGCGGGTCGCGGCCGCGGCCCACACCGGGGCCGAGGATCTGACCAGCAACGCCCTGCCGGTGACCGCGTCCCCGGGCGCGAGCGTCACCCCGTCCGCCCTGACCCTGGCCGAAGACCCGGGCCAGACCGACGCCAACGTCGGCACCTACACCCTGGTCCTGGACGGGGCCGTGGCGAGCGGCAACCTGGAAATCAGCGTGACCGTCCCGGCGGCCTCCGACGTCACCCTGCGCACGGCCCGCACGCCCACCGCGGCCCGGACCGCGGTCCTGCGCTTTCTCAACGTGAATTGGTCCGTGCCGCAGACCGTGACCGTGCTCGCCGGCGGGGACGACGACGCCCGGGACGACGAGACCGTGGTCAGCGCCTCCGTGACCGGGGCGAACGTGGCCGCGGGCTACCCCACCAGCCTCTCCCTGGCCGCGGCCGCGGTGACCGTGACCGTGACCGACGACGACACCGCCGGGGTGATCGTGGACACCGACCTGAGCACGCCGGCCGCCGCGGAGACCGACGACCTGACCGTGGCCGAAGGCGGGACCGAGGTCTACACCGTGACCCTGGCCACGGAACCCGCCGGGCCCGTCACGATCGCCCCCGCGGTCCCGCAAGCCGCGGCCGCGAAGATCGGCCTGGCCCCGACGGCCCTGACCTTCACCGCCGCGGACTGGGACACGGCCCAAACCGTGACCGTGAGCGGCACGGACGACGACGATGCCGCGGACGTCCCGCCCGTGGCCCTGACGCAGACCCTGACCACGGACGCCCAGAGCGACTACGCCGGGGTCGGCGTGACGGACCTGAGCGTGACCGTGACCGACGATGAGACCCCGGCCCTGGTCCTGGACGCGGATCCCAGCACGCCCCTCACCGCGGACGCGGGTCCCCTGGCCCTGGCCGAAGACGTCAATGACGCGGCCCACGCCGGCCCGTACACCGTGACCCTGGCCACGGAACCCACCGGCCCCGTCACCGTGAGCGTCACCCCGGCCCCGGGCGTCACCGCGGCCCCGCTGTCCCTGACCTTCACGACCGCGGACTGGTCCACGGCCCGGACCGTCACCGTCACCGCGGCCCAGGATGACGACAGCCGGCCCGAGACCGCGGCCCTGGCCCACCTCGGGCTTGGGGCAGACTACGAGGCCGTGACCGGGACCCTGACCGTGACCGTGACCGACGACGAGACCGTCGGCGTGATCGTGGACACGGACCTGAGCACGCCGGCCACCGCGGAGACCGAGGACCTGACCGTGGCCGAAGGCGGGGCCGAGGCCTACACCGTGACCCTGGCCACGGAACCCGCCGGGCCCGTCACGATCACCCCCGCGGTCCCGGAAGCCGCGGCCGCGAAGATCGGCCTGGCCCCGCCCGCCCTGACCTTCACCGTCGCGGACTGGGACACGGCCCGGACCGTGACCGTGAGCGGCACGGAGGACGACGATGCCGCGGACGTCCCGGCCGTGGCCCTGACGCAGACCCTGACCACCGGCCCGATGAGCGACTACGCCATGGTGAGCGTGGCCGCCCTGACCGTGGCCGTGACCGATGACGAGACCCCGGCCCTGGTCCTGGACGCGGACCCCAGCACGCCCGTCCCCGAGGACCCGGGCCCCCTGGTCCTGGCCGAAGACGACGCGGACCCGACCCACACCCGGCCGTACACCGTGCGGCTGGCCACGGAACCCACGGGCCCCGTGATCGTGACCCTCACCCCGGACGCGGGCCTCACCGTGGACGCCGACGCCGAGCCCGGGGTGCAGACCACCCTCCGGTTCACCCCCACCGACTGGCGCACGGCCCGGACCGTGCAGGCCACCGCGGCCCAGGACGACGACGGGCAGACCGACACCCGGACCCTGGCCCATGCCGGGGCCGGGGCCGACTACGGGGCCGTGACCGGGACCCTCACCCTGACCGTGACCGACGACGACCCGCGGGGCGTGGCCCTGAGCGCGTCCGTGCTGGCCGTGGCCGAAGCCGGCCGGGCCGCGTATGACGTGACCCTGACCACGCAGCCCACCGGCCCCGTCACCGTCACCGTGGGCGGCATGGGGAGCGGCGTCACCGCGGACGTGGCCGCGGCCTCCGGCGACCAGCACGCCCTGATCTTTGACGCCACCGACTGGTCCACGGCCCAAGCCGTGACCGTGGCCGCGGCCGCGGACGGGAACGACGCCCATGAGACCGTGACCCTGACGCACGCGGTCGCCGGCGCGGATTACGCCGGGGTCTCGGCCGGGACCGTGGCCGTGACCGTGACGGACGACGAAGCGGCCGGCCTGCGGGTGGTGCCGACCACCCTGGCCGTGGCCGAAGGGGCCGCGGCGAGTTACACCGTGGCCCTGCACACGGCTCCCGGGGGGCCGGTGACCGTGACCATCGGCGGCACCACGGACGCGGTCACCGCGGACGCGGACGCCCAAGCCGGCGACCAGTCCACCCTGCTCTTTGACGCCACCACCTGGTCCACCCCCCAGACCGTGACCGTCACCGCGGCCGCGGACCCCGACGCCGCGGACGACCGGATTCGGTTGACCCACGCCGCGACCGGGTACGGGGCCCTGACCCCCGCGGCCCAACCGGCCGTCGCCGTCACCGTCACCGACCCGGACGCCCCGGCCCTGGTCCTGGACACGGACCCGAGCACGGCCCAGGCGGACCCGGGTCCCCTGAGCCTGGTGGAGGCCGTCCCGACCGGCCCGCCCACGGTGCAGGTCTACACCCTGGCCTTGGCCACGCAGCCCACGGCCGAGGTGACCGTCACCGTGACCAGCAGCGAGGACGCCGTGGCCGTGAACGGGGACGCGAGTCCCTACACCCGCCGCCTGCTGTTCACCCCGGCCACCTGGGCCACGGCCCAGACCGTCCTGGCCACGGTGTCCGACCCCGACGCCACGCAGGACGTGGCCACGCTGGCCCACGTGGCCCGGGGCGGGGACTACGCCGGGGTCACGACCGGGCTTACCATCACGGCCACGGACAGCAACACCCGGGGCCTGGTCCTGGACACGGACCCGAGCACCCCGCGGGAGGACCGGGCGGATCTGACCCTGACCGAAGGCGACCCCGCGGCCGGGGCCGCGGTCTACACGGTGGCCCTGCGCACGCGGCCCACGGGCGACGTGACCCTCACCGTGACCAGCGACGACGATGCCGTGGCCGTGGACGGGGACGCCACCCCGGAGACCCGGGCCCTGACGTTCACGCCGCGCACCTGGGCCACGGCCAGACCGGTCACGGCCACCGCGGTGCGGGACGCGGACGGCGCGGACGCGGCCGCCACCCTGACCCACCTCACGTCCGGGGCCGACTACCAGGGGACCGGCGTCTCCCTCCGGGCCGCGGTGACCGATGCCGAGACCCCGGGCCTGACCTACACCGGCCCCCTGGCCGCGTCCCGGCACCTGAGCGAAGGCACGATCGCGACCTACACGGTGGCCCTGAGCACGGAACCCACCGGCCCCATCCGGCTGCAGATCACGAGCAATCACCCGGCCGTGACCGTGAATCCCACGACCACCACGATATTCACGGATTCGACCTGGAACACGGCCCAGACCGTGACCGTGACCGCGGGCACGGACCCGGACGCCGAGGATGACGCCGTGACCCTGACGCACGCGGTCTTCGGGTCCGGCTACCCAGGATCCCCCGCGGGAGCCGAGCTGGCCTTCACCCTGACGGACCCGGACACCCGGGGCCTGACCCTCACCCCGCTGGCCCTGACCGTGGCCGAGACCGCGGAGGCCGTGTACACCGTGGCCCTGGCCACTGAACCCACCGGCCCCGTGACCGTGACCGTGGACGCGACTGTGACCGCGGGCGGGACCGGCGGGGCCCTGAGCGTGGACGTGGGGGCCGCGGCCGGGGACCAGACGGCCCTGACCTTCACGCCGACGAACTGGGACACGGCCCGGCCCGTGACCGTGGCCGCGGCCGCGGACGACAACGTCAGGAACGAGACGGCCCGGCTCACGCACGCCACGGCCGGAGCCGACTACGACCGGTTCACGGCCCGGCCGGTCGTGGCCGTCACCGTGCAGGACGCGACCGCGGGCTATGCCACCACGACCCCGACCGCGAACCGGGCCGGCCCCTGGGCCGCGGACGAGACCCGGCGCATCACCACCACCCGGCTGGCCGCCCTGACCACGCCTCAACCCGTGGCCTGGACCGTCCACGCGGAGGATTGGGACCCGGACCCGGCCATCGGATTACACATTCGGGCCTGTGAACTCACCGGCACGGACCTGAGCGCGGACGTAACGAACTGTACCCTGCTGACGAACCGGCAGAGCACGGACGGGCTGCTCACCCTGACGCCGGCCATGCAGGAGCGGGGCGGCGTCGTCTTTGTGTTCGACGCGGAACAGAGCACCCGATTGTCGCAGTGGGTGCCCGTGCAGTCCACCACCGCGGCCCTGCGCAGCCTGCGGCTGACCGAGTCCGGGGGGGCCGTGGCCCTGGATCCGCCCTTTGCCGCGGCCACCGCGGCCTACGCGGCCGGGCCGCGGACCGGGACCGTGACCGTCACCCCGGTGCCGGTCCAGGAGCGCGTCACCGTGATTATCACCCCCGCGGACGCGGACAACAACCCGGCGAACGGCCACCAGGTGGCCATCCCGGCCAACGCCGCCCGCACCATTCAGGTGCGCACCAGCGCGGAAGCCGGGCAGCCCCGGGCCCGGGCCTACACCGTGACCTTCCCCGCGGACGAGGCCCCGTCCTTCGGCACGGCGACCCTGACCGATCGGACCACCATCCAAGGCGTGCCCCTGCCCGCGGTGGCCGTGCCCGCGGCCACGGGAGGCAACGGGGCCGTGAGCTACCGGGTCACCGGCCTGCCCGCGGGCCTGACCTTTGACCGGACCGGCGGCACGGTTGTGGATCCCGGCCCCTGCCCGGGGACCGGGCCCCGGGAGATTTGCGGCACGCCTGCCGCGGCCGGCACCCATACCGTGACCGTCACGGCCATGGACGCGGACGTCAACCGGACCCCGGCGGACCAGGCCACCCTCAGCTTCACCTTCACCGTGGGGGGCGCGACCATCACGAGCACGAACCCGGCCCCGATGATCGAAAGCGGGCTGAACGCGGGCACCGTCACCGTGACCCTGGCCAACGTCACCTTCGGCAGCAACGTGACCCAATCCGACTTCTCCCTGGTCACCGACGTCCCGGGCCTGTTTATCTTCTCCCTCAACCCCGTGAGCAGCGGGGACACCAGCGCGACCCTGACCATGGGGTTCAACAACAATTTTGAGGGGCGGCAGCCGCTGGCCGTGCAGATGACGGCCGCGGCCTACGGCGGGACCGCGGCCCTGACCACCCCCGCGGTACAGGTCCTGCCCACGGGCGAAACGGACGAGGCCCCGGCCTTCGGGTCCACGGACGGCCTGGACCGGACCATGCTGGCCCAGGTCGCCATGGACGTGGTGCAAGTGCCCGCGGCCACCGGGGGCAACGGGGACGTGGGCTACACGATCACCGGCCTGCCCCCGGGCGTGATCTTTGACGCGGACGGAACCGGTCCGTGTCTGGGCCCCGTGCCCCGGCTGCTCTGCGGCACGCCCACCGCGACCGGGGCCTACACCGTGACCGTGACCGCCGCGGACGCGGACACCAACCGGGCCGCGGGCGACCGGGCCACCCTGACCTTCACCCTCACCGTAGCCGGGGCCTCCGTGACGGCCACCACCCCGGCGACCCTGACCGAAGCCGAGCTGAACGGGGCCACCCTGACCGTGACCCTGGGCGGCACGACCTTCGGCGCGGAGGTCACCCGCGGCCACTTCGTGCTGGAGACCACCATCCCGCGCCTGCTCGTCTACGAGGTCTCCGACGTGCAGGCCGGGGACACCGCGGCCACGCTCACGCTGGCGTTTGGCGGGGACCTGGCCGTGCCGTCCGATCTGGCCGTGCGGGTCCTGCCCGCGGCCCTCAGCGGCGGGACCGGCGCGGCCCTGCGCACCGGGACGGTGACGGTCAGTCCCCGGGATGATCCCCCGGCCTTTGCCGTGCCCCGCACCGCCCTGACGTTCACCGGCGGGGACCAGGCGTTCCCGCTGCCCGCGGCCAGCGGGGGCAACGGCCCCCTGCGCTACACGGTCACCGGCCTGCCCGCGGGCCTGAACTTTGACGCGGACGGGACCGGCCCCTGCCCGGGGACCGTGCCCCGCACCCTCTGCGGCCGGCCCTCGGACGTGGAGCGGACCACGCTGGTGGTCACGGCCCACGACGCGGACGCCAACGTCGCGGCCGCGGACGCGGCCACCGTGGAAGTCACGATCACGGTCACGGGCCCCACGGCCACCCTGACCGAAGACACCCTGACCGAAGACACCCTGCACGGGGCCACCCTCACCGTGTCGCTGAACGACACCACCTTCGCCGACGGCGTCACCCGCACCAGCTTCGCCTTGGAGACGGGCATCCCGGACGTGCGCATTGACCGGCTGGCCCGGCCCGTGTCCCGCGGGAGCACGACCGCGGACCTGATTCTGGCGTTCACCGGGGCATTCAACACGGTGCAGGCCGTGCGCGTCACGGTGCAGGCCGCGGCCCATGCGGAGAGCGCGGTGGGGGACATCACCAGTCAGGCGGTGCCGGTCACGCCGACCCCGGGCGTGCGGGTGACGCCCACCCGGCTGACCCTGCCGGCCCCGGCCCCGAGAAGCGGGTCCACCTATACCGTGGTCCTGGACTCGCAGGTGGGCGTGGACGGCGTGCGGCTGGCCGTGCGCAGCCCCCATCCGAACGTGACCGTGGCCACGCGGGCCACGCCCACCCCCGGGGCCGCCGCGGCCCTGACGTTCACCGGCACGACCTGGGCCACGGCCCAACTGGTCACGGTCCTGGCCGCGGCGGACGCGGACGCGGACCCTGAGACCGCGACCCTGACCCATCGGATCATCGGCGCGGACGCCGGGGCCGGCTACGTCCCGGCCCTGGCCGTCCCCGCGGTGACCGTGACCGTGCCGGACGCGGACGAGCCGGCCCTGGTCCTGGACGCGGACCCGGCTGCCGGGCTCGCGGACCCCGGGCCGCTGACCCTGACCGAAGGCCACGCCACGGACGCGGCCAAGCCGTACACCGTGGCCCTGGCCACGCAGCCCACGGCCCCGGTCACCGTGACCGTGACCAGCCCGCATCCCGAGGTCACCGTGGACGCGGACGCGGACCCGCGCACCACGACCCTGCACTTCACGCCCGCGACCTGGGCCATGGCCCGGACCGTGACCGCGGCCACGGCCGCGGACGACGCCGTCGATTCCGGAACCATCCGGGTGGCCCTCCGGCACGTGGCCGCCGGCGGCGACTACGGGGCGGGTGCCGTGGCCGCGACCCTGCCGGTCACCGTCGAAGACGACGACGCAGCCGCCCTGACCCTGCAAACCAGTGCCCTGAATGCACCCCTGGCCGAAGGCACCGCCGCGGCCTACACCGTGGCCCTGGCCACCCAACCCACCGGCGAAGTCACCGTGGCCATTGCCAGCAGCCACCCGTCCGTCACCCTCGCCACGCCGCCCTCTCCGCTCACCACGCACCACTCGCTCTACACCCCGCTCCACTTTGACGCCGCCACCTGGAACACCCCCCAGGCCGTGACCGTCTCCGTGGCCGAAGACCCGGACGGCGTCAACGAGGCCGTGACCCTGACGCATGACCCGGGCGGGGCCGACTACGACGGAGTGGCCGACGTGGCCGTGCCGCTGACCGTCACCGACGACGACGCCCGGGGCCTGCGGATCAGCGAGAGCAGCCTGTTCGTGCCGGAGAACGGGATGGCCGCGTACACCGTGGCCCTGACCACGCAGCCCACCGGCCCGGCCACCGTGAGCGTGAGCATCGCCGGGGGCGGCATCCTCGTGGACGTGGACCCGGCCGCGGGCAACCAGACCGCCCTGCGGTTCACGGCCACCGACTGGGCCACGGCCAAGCCGGTCACCGTGTCGTTCGGGAACGACCAGGATACGAACAGCGAGGTCGGCCTGCTGTCGCACGCCGCGGCCGGCGCGGACTACACCGGGGTCACCGGGCAGAACGTCACCCTCCAGATCACGGACGACGACGTGGCCGGCCTGCGGGTGACGCCGACCACCCTGACCATCCCCGAAGGCGGGACGGCCGTCTACACCGTGCGGCTGCACGTGCAGCCCAGCGCGGCCGTGACCGTGACCGTGGGCGGGGCCAATGCCCGGGTCACCGCGGACGCGGACCCGGGCACGTCCGGCACGCAGACCCGGCTGGGCTTCTCGCGCTCGAATTGGAACGTGCCGCAGACCGTGCAGGTCACGGCCGCGGAGACGGACGCGGCCACGACGACCCGGGCCACGCTGACGCACGTGGCGAGCTGGGCCGGGGAATACAGCGGCCTGCCGTCGGCCCGGCGGCCGAGCGTGGCCGTGACCGTGGAGGACGCGGACGTGCGGGGCCTGCGGCTGCGCCCCCGGCATCTGATCGTGCCGGAGGCCGGGACCGCGGTCTACGACGTGGCCCTGACCACGCAGCCCACCGGGCCCGTGACCGTGGCCGTGACCAGCACCCGGCCCGGGGTCACCGTGGACGCGGCCCCGGCCGTGGGTAATCAGTCCACGCTCCGGTTCACGGCGGCGACCTGGGCCACGGCCCAGCGGGTCACCGCGGCCGCGGCCGCGGACCCGGATGCCCGGGACGCGGCCCTGACCCTGCGGCACGAGACCCGGGGGGCCGATTACGGCCCAGGTGACGTGGCCGCGGCCCTGCCGACCACGGTCACGGACCGGGACGTGCCCGGGCTGACGTTTGACGCCACCGGGCTGCGGGCCGACGGCCTGCCCGAAGGGGGCAGCGGCACCTACACAGTAGCCCTGAACATCCGGCCCACGGGCCCGGTCCGGGTGGCCCTGCGCACCCGCGAACCGACCGTGACCGTGGACGCGGACGTCCGCACGCCGGGGGACCAGGCCGTGCTGGCGTTCACCGCCCGCACCTGGGCCACGGCCCGGACCGTGCGGGTGCAGGCCGGCCAGGACGAGAACGGCACGAACGAAGTCGTGACCCTGACGCATACCCCGACCGGGGCCGAGTACGGGTCCGGGACACGGGTCGGGACCGTCACGTTCACCCTGCAGGACGACGACCCGACCGGCGTGACGCTGAGCGAGACGGCCCTGAGCGTGCCGGAAGCCGGGACCGCGGTCTACGCCGTGGCCCTGGCCACGCAGCCCGGGGGCCGGGTCACCGTGGCCGTGGGCGGGACCACGGCCGCGATTACCGTAGACGCGGCCCCGGGGGCCGGGGACCAGACGGCCCTGACCTTTGACCCCGCGACCTGGGCCACGGCCCAACCGGTGACCGTGGCCGCGGCCCCGGACGTGCAGCGGAACGCGCCGCCCCTGACCGCGGCCCTGACGCACGCGGTGACCGGGGAGTACGGGACCGTCATGGCCGGGACCGTGGTGGTGACGGTCACGGACGACGACGTGGCCGGCCTGCGGGTCACGCCGACCACCCTGACCGTGCCCGAAGGGGAGAGCGGGACCTATACGGTGCGGCTGCACGTGCAGCCCAGCGCCGACGTGACCGTCACCGTCGGCCCCGGCCGGTCCACGGTCACGGCCAGGACCGCGGGGGCCGCGCGCGGCCGTGCCATCCTCACCTTTACCCCCCAAACCTGGAACACGCCCCAGACCGTGACCGTGACCGCGGGCACGGACCCTGACGCCCGGACGGACCGGGTCACGCTGACGCACGACGCGGCCTGGGCCTCGGAATACGCGGCCCTGCCGCCGGTCCTGCGGCCGAGCGTGGCCGTGACCGTGCCGGACGCGGAGACCCCGGCCCTGGTCCTGAACGCGGACCCGGCCACGGGCGAGCCCGGGGGCCAGGCCCTGAAACTGACCGAAGGGCACGCCGCGGACGCGGCCAAGCCCTACACCCTGCGTCTGGCCACCCAGCCCGCGGACGCGGTCACCGTGACCGTCACGAGCGGCAGCCCCGCGGTCACGCTGGCCGCGGCCATGGACCCGGACCCGGACCCGCGGCGCACGCGCCTGACGTTCGATCCGACCGACTGGGCCACGGCCCAGGCCGTGACCGTGCTCGCAACCGACGATAATGACCCGTACAACGAGAGCCTGCCGCTCCGGCACCTCGCGGCCGGGGCCGAGTACACGGGCGTCACGGCCAGCTTGCGGGTCACGGTCAAAGACGACGAACACCCGGGCCTGGTGATCGGGGCCGACGACCTGACGGTGGCCGAGGGGACCACCGGGACCTACACCGTGGCCCTGGCCACGCAGCCCCTCGGGCCCGTGACCGTGGCCGTGACCGCCGGGAACCGGAGCGTGACCGTGCTGACCCCGGCCCTCATCTTCACCCCCGGGACCTGGGCCACGGACCGGGTTGTGCGCGTGCGGGCCGATCCGGACGACGACGCCGAGGACGGGAGCGTGACCCTGACGCACACCCCCGGCGGCGCGGACTACACCGGGGTCACCCCGGTCACCCGGCGCCTGGTCCTGCCGGACGCGGACGTCCGGGGCGTGGCCTTGGCCGGCCTGGGCCTGGAGACCCGCCTGACGGTGGGCGAAGCGCAGCACGCGGCGTACACCGTGGCCCTGGACACGCAGCCCACCGGCCAAGTCTTCGTCACCGTGGGCGCGGCCCGGCGCGTGCGGACGGACGTGGACCCGGCCCCGGGGGACCAGCGCGTGTTGACGTTTGACGCCACCACGTGGGCCACGGCCCGGCCCGTGACCGTCACGGCCCCGTCCGACGGCAACGCGGACCCGGAGACCGAGGTCCTGACGCACGCGGTGCTCGGGGCCGACTACACGGCGGTCACGGCCCCGGACCTGACCGTGACCGTGACGGACGACGACACCGACGGCCTGGAGGTGACGCCGACCACCCTGACCGTCCCCGAAACAGGGATCGGCACGTACACCGTGCGGCTGCACACGAGCCCGGGCCTTGCGGTCACGGTCACGGTGGGCGGGACCACGGACACGGTGACCGTGGACGTCCACCCCGCGGCCGGCAATCAGCAGGCCCTGGTCTTTACCAACACGAACTGGTCACTGGCCCGGACCGTGACCGTGGCCGCGGCCGCGGACCCGGACGTGGCCCCCGGGGCCGCGACCCTGACGCACGCGGTGACCGGTCCGGCCCAGGCCGCGTATGCCATGCTGCCCGCGACCGCCCGGCCGAGCGTGGCCGTGACCGTCACGGACAACGACGTTCCGGGCCTGGTCGTGGACACGGACCCGGCCACGCCCGCCGCGGACGCCGCCCCGCTGGTCCTGACCGAAGCGCATCCCACGGACGCGGACCGGGCCTATACCGTGGCCCTGGCCACGCAGCCCACGGCCCGGGTCACGGTCACGGTCACGAGCGACGACGCGGCCGTGCAGGTGGACCGGGACACGACCCCGCAGACCACCACCCTGACCTTCGCCCCGACCGACTGGAACACGGCCCGGACCGTGGCCGTCAGCGCGGCCCGGGACCACGACGCCATGAACGCACAAGCCACCGTGACCCACACCGTGGCCGGGGCCGCGGAATACGAGGCCCTCACCACGCACCACCTGCCGTTCCCCACGGTCACCGTGACCGTCACGGACACGGACGTGCGTGCCCTGGTCCTGGACGCGGACCGGAGCACGCCCACCCTGCCGGACCCGGGCCCGGTGGCCCTGACCGAAGCCCATCCCACGGCCGCGGCCGCGACCTACGCCGTGGCCCTGGCCACGCAGCCCCCGGCCCCGGTCACGGTGGACGTACTCAGTGCGGACTCGGGCGCGGTCACGGTGACGGGCGGGCCGCTGACGTTCACGGCCACGATGTGGGACGTGCCGCAGCCGCTCACCGCGGCCGCGGTCCCGGATGACGACGCCGAAGCCGAAACCGTGGTCCTGCGGCACACGGGGGCCGGGGATTACACCGGGGTCGCCGCGCTCCTCACGGTGACCGTGGCCGACCCGGACGTCCGGGGGGTGACCCTGGACGGGCTGGGAACCGGCGGCCTGCTGGTGCCGGAGGAGGGCATGGTCACGTACACGGTGGTCCTGGACACGCAGCCCACCGGCCCGGTCACGGTCACGCCCGGGTTTGCCTCCGGCGGCGATGCGGACCTCACCCTGCCGGGCGACCCGGTCCTGACGTTCGACGTGGCCACGTGGGCCATGGCCCGGACGGTCACGGTCGCGGCCGCGGCGGACGGGGACATGCAGCCGGGCACGGCGACCCTGACCCACGCGGTCAGCGGGGCCGACTACGCCGACGTGACGGTAGCCGACGTGACGGTGGCCGAGGTGGACGACGACGGCGCCGGCCTGCAAGTGACGCCGACCGTGTTGCCGGTGTCGGAGGACGGCACGGGCACGTACACCGTGCGGCTGAGCACGGCCCCGGTGGGCGGCGGGGTCACGGTCACGGTGGGCGGCACGACGACGACCGTCACCGCGGACGCGGACCCCGCGACCGGGGACCAGCCGGTCCTGACGTTTGACGCCACCGACTGGAGCGTGGCCCGGCCGGTCACGGTCCGCGCGGCCGCGGACGACGACGCCACGAACGAGACCGTGACCCTGACGCACGCCGCGGTCGGGGCCGATTATGGCGGCCTGGCCGCGGGGGCAAGGCCGAGCGTCACCGTGAAGGTCGCGGATGCCCAGACCCCGGCCCTGGTCCTGGACGCGGACCCGACGACCCCGGCCGTGGACCTCGGGCCGATGGTCCTGGCCGAACGGGCCACGCACCCGGTCACCGGCCTGCCGAACCCGGACCACGCGCAGCCGTACACCGTGGCCCTGGCCTCGCAGCCCACGGCCCCGGTCACCGTCACGATCACAAGTCCGGCCGCGGTCACGATTGCCCCGTCCCCGCTGACCTTTGACGCCAGCACGTGGGCCACGGCCCTGACCGTGACCGCCACCGGCGTCCCGGATGCGGACACCCGGGCCGCCGCGGGCACCCTGGTTCACGCCGCCGCGGGCGGGGACTACGCCGGCGTCACCGGGTCCCTGCCCGTGCAGGTCACGGACGCGGACGCCCCCGGCCTGACGCTGGGGTCCCGGGCACTGAGGACGCACGGCCTGAGCGACGGCGGAACCCGGGCCTACACCATAGCCCTGGCCACCCGCCCCACCGGCCCAGTCAACGTCGCCGTCACCATCACCGTGAACGACCCCGACGCCCCCGCGGTCACCCTCTCCGCTCCCCCACTCTCCGCTCGCCACTCATCACTCACCCTCACGTTCTCCCCGGCCGACTGGGCCGCAGCGAAGACCGTGCGGGTCCACGCGGCCCAGGATCCCGACGGCGGGAGTCACGAGGCCCAGGTGACCCTGACGCACACCCTGAGCGGCGCGGAGTACGACGGGGCCGCGGCCGTGCCCCTGACGTTCTCCTTGCACGACCCGGACCAGCCCGGCGTCATGGTGGCCCCGGCCGAACTGACGGTGTCCGAAGAGGGCACGGCCACCTACACGCTGGTCCTGGACACGCAGCCCACTGGCCCGGTGACCGTGGCCGTGATGGGCCTGGGCCGCGGGGTCACCGCGGACGCGGACGCGGCGAGCGGCAGCCAGACCACCCTCACGTTTGACGCGAGCACCTGGGCCACGCCCCGGACCGTGACGGTCACGGCCGCGGACGACGACAACTCCGAAAACGAGGCGGTCACGCTTCGGCACGCGGTGACCGGCGCGGACTACGGGGCCACGCGCGTGATGGCCGCGAGCGTGGCCGTGACCGTGCTGGACGACGATGACCCGGCCCTGGTGGTGGCCCCGGAGGACCTGACGGTAGCCGAGGAAGGGGGCGCGGTTTACACCGTGGCCCTGGCCACGCAGCCCGGGGACGACGTGGTCGTGACCCTGCGCGGGGCCGTGCCGCCGGTCACCGCGGACGCGGACCCGTCTGCGTCCGGGGTCCAGTCCGTGCTGCGGTTCACGCCGGACGACTGGAATACGCCCCGGTCCGTGACCGTGACCGCGGCCGCGGACGACAACGCCACGAACGAGACCCTGACCATCACGCATGAGCCGGCCGGCGCGGAATACGCCAATCTGCCCCCGGCGGCCCGGCCGGGCGTGGCCGTGACCGTGGCCGACGCGGACACCCAGGCCCTGACCCTGGACAACCTGGCCACGCCCGCGGCGGACGATGCCGCGCCCCTGGCCCTGGCCGAGGACGAGATGGCCGCGGCCCACCGGCAGGCGTACACCGTGCGGCTGGCCACCCAGCCCACGGGCGGCGTGACCGTGGCCGTGAGCAGCCTGAACCCCGCGGTGACCGTGGACGTGGACCCGGCCCCCGGCGACCAGACGGACCTGCGGTTCACGCCGACCGACTGGGCCGCGGCCCGGACGGTCACGGCCACCGCGGCCCAGGACGACGACGGCGGCGATGAAACCGTCACGCTGGTTCACGTGGCCGCCGGCAGCGACTACGGCCGGGTCACGGCCCGGCTGGAGGCCACCGTCGCGGACGACGAAGAGCCGGCCCTGGTCCTGGACGCGGACCCGACGACCCCTCTGACCGATGACGCCGGGCCGCTGGCCCTGACCGAAGACGCCCCGCCGCTGCCGTACACCGTGCGGCTGGCCATTCAGCCCACGACCCGGGTGACCGTGGCCGTGGCGAGCGGGACCCCCAAAGTGACCGTGCAGCCGAGCGAGATGATCTTCCTGACCGGCACCTGGAACGCGGCCCAGACGGTCACCGCGGCCGCGGTCTCGGACGACGACGCCCGGAATCACGCGGGCATGCTCACGCACGCGGCGAGCGGCGGGGAATACGCACTGGTGTCCGGGACCCTCTCCGTGACCGTGGCCGACGACGAAACCCGGGACGTGACCGTGGCCGGCCTGGATGCGGACGGCAGCCTGACCGTGACGGAAGCGAACGAGGCGGTGTACACCGTGCGGCTGACCAGCCAGCCCGTGGGCGGCCCCGTGACCGTCACCCCGGCCTGGGACGCGGGCGGCGACCCGCACCTGACCCTGGCCCAAACCACCCCCCTCACCTTTACCCGGACCACCTGGTCCACCGCGCAGCCCGTGACCGTGCGGGCCGGGAACGACGAAGATTCCATTGCCGGCCGGGCCACGCTGACCCACGCGGTGGCCGGGGCCGACTACGGGACCGTGACGGTCCCGGCCGTGACGGTCTGGGAGGACGACGACGACCGGCCGCGCCTGCGGGTCACGCCGACCCGGCTGACCGTGCCCGAGGACGCGGCCGCGGCCTACACCGTGCGGCTGACCACGGAGCCCACCCACGCGGTGACCGTGGTCGTGGGCGGGACCACGGACGTGGTCACCGTGGACGTGGCCGCGGCCGGCGGGAACCAGACCGTGCTGACGTTCGATGAGACCACCTGGTCCACGGCCCGGACCGTGACCGTGGCGGCCGCGGACGACCTCGACGGCCGGGATGAGCAAGTGCGGCTGACGCACGTGGTGACCACCGATCCCACCGGCGACTACGGGGGCGTGGCCGCGGACGCGGTGGCCGTGACCGTGACGGACGACGACGAGCGGGGGGTGACGGTGGCCGCGGCCGGAACCGACTACCCGACGGCCGCGGACGGCCCCGCGCCCCTGACCGTGGCCGAGGCCGACATGACGACCGCGGTGACCTATACCGTGCGGCTGGCCACCCGGCCCGTGGCCGACGGGACCGTGACCGTCACCGTGCGGAACCCGGACCCGGCCGCGGTCACGGTGGCCTACACCGGGCAGCGCGTGCTGACGTTTGACGCGGCCGACTGGGCCACGGCCCAGACCGTGACCGTGACCGCCCCGGCCGACGACGATGCCCGGGACGAACTGGTGCGGCTGACGCACGCGGTGGCCGGGGCCGACTACGGCCCGAACCGGGTCACGGCCGCGGCCGTGGCCGTGACCGTGACCGACCCCGACGTGCCCGGGGCCGCCGTGGCCCCGACCGACCTGACCGTCATCGAAGGCGAGTCCGCCACGTACACCGTGTCCCTGGACACGGCCCCCAGCCACGCCGTCACCGTGGCCATCGGCGTCACGGTCACCACGGGCACGACCGCCACGGTCTCCCTCTCCGGTCGGTCCCGGCTCACCAATTCCATCCTCTTCTCCCCCACCGACTGGGCCGCGGCCCGGACCGTGACCGTGACCGCGGGCGAGGACGACAACGCCAGGGATGAGGCGGTCAGGCTGACGCACACCCTGAGCACGGCCTCCGGCGGGGACTACGCGGGCCTGGCCCTGGACCCGGTCACCGTGCGCCTGACCGACAATGAAATCGTCATCGGGTTCGATCACGCCAGTGAGGATATGACCGCGGAACTCGAGTTCGAAGAGGACTCCCAAGTTGAAAGCGTGTGCGTGGAAATGACCCGGCCCCCTTCCGGCGTGGCGTTCACGCAGAATGCCTTCTCGCTGTTTGTAATGACCCGGGACGGCACGGCCACGGCCAGCACCACGCCCCTGAGCAGGGGGTCCTATTACCCGATCGGCAATTCCGCGTTCGGCCAGATCCCCCAACGAGTCGGGCCCTACAATACCATCACGCGCCGGCAATGCTTCTCCCTGGAAATCCACGACAACGACGTGGACGGGGATGACTCGTACACCACCGTCGCCCTCAGGGACTGGCGGGGGAATCTCCAAGTCCTGGATGGGAAGACCGTCTACGTGGACTTGACCGAGGGCCCCGAGTACGTGAACGTGCGGCCGCGCTACGCCGTCGTCATCATTCTGGATAATGACACCCGGGGCCTGGTGGTGACCCCCAACACCCTGACGGTCGCGGACCGGACCACGGACGCGGTGGACTCGCAGCCGTACCTCGTGCGCCTGGCCACGGAGCCCGCGGACACCGTCACGGTGAGCGTGACCAATCCCGGGACCGAGGCCACGCTGAGCACGGCGCACCTGCGGTTTACGCCCACCACGTGGCGGACGGCCCAGACCGTGCTGGTCACCGTGCCCCCGGATCCCGACCATCTGGGCGAAACGGTCCAAGTGACGTACACCACGACCGGCGCGGACTACGGGAGACACAGCGTGCAGGCCACGACCACGCTGACCGTGCGGGACGACGACCCGATCGGGCTGGTCGTGGCCCCGTCCGATCTGACGGTGGCTGAGGGAAGCACGGGGTTCTATACCCTGCGGCTGAGCATCGCCCCCACGCACCCGGTCTCGGTGTCCCGGAGCGCGGTCAACGCCGCGGCGGTTGACATGGACCCCGGGACCTCCGGGGTGCAGGGGAGCCTGACGTTCAGCACGAGTAATTGGGCCACGGCCCGGACGGTCCGGGTCACCCCGCACACGGACCCGGACGCCGAGGACTCCGCCTTTGGCACGTCCCATTGGGTCAGCAGCACCGACTCCACCTTTAACTACGGCATCCGGAGCCGGGAGGACATGCGGGTCACCGTGCTGGACCGCGACACCCGGGCCGTGGTCCTGGACGCGGACCCGGCCACGGCCGACGCGGACGCCGGCCCCCTGGCACTGGAAGAAGCGGCCACGCAGAACGGCCAGCCCAACCCGGCCAACGCCAAGCCCTACACCGTGCGGCTGAACACCCGGCCCACCGGGGCCGTGACGGTCACGGTGACGAGTGCCGACGCGGACGCGGTGACCGTGTCCGGGGCCGGGACCACGACCCTGACGTTTGACGCGAGCACCTGGAACACCCCCCAGACCGTCACGGCCGCGGCCCAGGCGGACGACAACGGCCGGAATGAGACGGTCACGCTCACGCACGTCTCCGCGGGCAGCGACTACGGGACGCACGCCGTGCAGGCCGCGCTGCAGGTGACCGTGACCGATGCCGCGACCCCGGGCCTGACCCTGGCCGCGCCGGACCTGACGACCCCCCTGGCCGAGGGGTCCACGGCCCTCTATACCGTGGCCCTGGCCACGGAACCCGCGGGGGAGACGACCGTGCGCGTCACCGGCATGGAGCCGTCCGTGACCCTGAACGGGGGCGCGCGCACGGCCCTGACGTTTGACGCAAGCACGTGGAACGTGGCCCAGACCGTGACCGTGGCCGCGGGCGAGGACGACGACGCCGAGGGTGAAACGGTCATCCTGAGGCACACCCCGAGCGGGGCCGCGGACTACGCCATGGTCAGCCCCGTGACCCTGACGTTCACGCTGACCGACAACGAGACCGCGGCCCTGGTCCTGACGGCCCCGGACCTGACCGTGGCCGAGGGCGCAACCGGCCACTATACCGTGGCCCTGGCCACGGAACCCGGGGGCCGGACCACGGTGGCCATGACCAGCAGCGATCCGACCGTGACCGTGGACGGGGACCCGGCCGCGGGCAGCCAGTCCATCCTGACGTTTGACGCCAGCACGTGGGCCACGGCCCGGACCGTGACCGTGTCCGCGGGCTTGGACGACGACGCCGAGGATGAAACGGTCATTCTGACGCACACCCCGAGCGGCCCCCCGGACTACGCCATGGTGAGCCCCGCGCCCCTGACGTTCACGCTGACCGACGCGGACACCCGGGCCGTGACCCTCGTGGGGGCCGACGGGTTGTCCGTGCAGGAAGGGGAGGCGGCCACGTACACCGTGGCCCTGGCCACGCAGCCCACCGGGTCGGTGCGGGTGTTCCCGAACTTCCAAGCGGGCGGGGACGCGGACCTGACCATTACGGGCGGGCTGCGACTGACGTTTGACGCGAGCACGTGGGCCACGCCCCAAACCGTGACGGTGGCGGCCGCGGCGGACGGGGACGCGACCCACGGCACGTCCGTGCTGGAACACTCGGTGCTCGGGGCCGACTACGACGCGGTGATCGTCCCGGCCGTGACGGTGACGGAGGTGGACGTGGACACGGCCAGCCTGCGGGTGGCCCCGCGCATGGTGACGGTGGCGGAGGAGGGGAGCGGGACGTACACCGTGCGGCTGAACACGGCCCCGTCGGGCGCGGTCACGGTGGCCATCGGCGGGACCACCGCAACGATCCTGGTCGACCAGCTTACGCTGCGGTTTGACGCGACCACGTGGAACACGGTCCAAACCGTGACGATCACCGCGGACAAGGACGCGAACGGCAGAAACGAGACCACGACGTTGACGCACGCGGCGACCGGGGCCGACTACGGCTCATTGGCCGCGGCGGCCCGGCCGAGCGTGGCCGTGACCATACAGGACAGCCAGACCCGGGCCCTGGTCCTGGACGCGAATCCGTCAACCCCGGACACCACGGACCCCTGGCCGCTGGTGCGCGCGGAGGGCGTGGTGGCCCCCTACACCGTGGCCCTGGCCACGGAACCCGTGGGCGGCACGGTCACGGTCTCGGTGGCGAGCCGGGACCCGGGCGCGGTGACGGTGAACGGCGGGGCCGGCGCGTCCCTGACGTTTGACGCGGGCACGTGGAACGTGGCCCAGACCGTGATCGTCGGGACCGCGCTGGACCCGGACGGCCGTGATGAGCGGGTCACGCTCGCGCACGCGGCCGCGGGCGCGGACTACGGGACCGTGCGGGCCGACGTGGTCGTGCAGGTGAATGATGCCGAGGGTCCGGGCCTGACCCTGGCGGCCCCGGACCTGACGACCCTGGCCGAAGGGGCCACGGTCCGCTACACCGTGGCCCTGGCCACGGAACCCGCGGGCCTGACCACGGTGTCCGTCACCAGCGACGAGGCGGGCGTGACCGTGGACGACGATACCTCCCCGACGACCCGCACGCTGGAGTTTGACGCGGGCACGTGGAACACGACCCAGACCGTGACGGTGGTCTCGGTCCCGGACGACGACGGGAAAGATGAAGCCGTGACCCTGACGCACACCCCGAGCGGGGCACCGGACTATGCCTCGGTGGGGGCCGTGACCCTGACGTTCACGGTGGATGACGCGCAGACCCCTGCCATTCAGGTGGACGGGGACCCGAGCACGGAGGCCCTGGACGCCGGAATGATGCTGGAAGAGGACGCGACGAGCGCGGACCGGGAAAAGGTCTACACCGTGCGGCTGGCCACGGAGCCGGTAGACGGCCCGGTGCGGGTGACGGTGAGCAATGCCCCGGGGATCAACGTGAACGGGGGCCGGTTCGTGGTCCTGAGGTTCACGGCCACCACCTGGGCCGCGGCCCAGACGGTCACGGTCACCGCGGTGCAGGACGACAACGCCACCACGGCCATTTCCATCGTGGGCCACACGGCCGCGGGGGGCGATTACGAGGGCCTCATGGCCAACCTGAACGTGACGGTGACGGATGACGACACCCCGGCCCTGGTGGTGGACGCGAACCCGGCCACGGCCGAGGCGGACGCCGGGCCGATGGCGCTGACGGAACAGGACGCGAGCACGAACAAGGCGTACACCGTGCGGCTGGCCACGGAGCCGACCTCGAACGTCACGGTCGCGATCACGGCCGGGAGCCCCGCGGTGGCGGTGGACCCGACTACCCTGACGTTCACGCCGAACAACTGGGACGCGGCCCAGACGGTGACGGCCAGCGGGGCCGATGACGCGAACGCCTGGAGCGAGGGCCAAGTCACGCTGACCCATACGGCCAGCGGGGCCGACTATCAGGACGTCACCGCGAGTATCACGGCCACGGTGACGGATAACGACGTCGCGGCCCTGGTGATCGCGCCGCCGGCCCTGACGATGGGGACCGACCTGACGGTGGCGGAGGGGAACACGACAACCACCGTGACGTACAACGTGCGGCTGGCCACCCAGCCCCTGGGCGGCCGGGTCACGGTGACGGTGACCAGTTCCGACTCCGCGGTGGCGGTGGACGCGGACGGGTCCCCGCGGACCAGGATCCTGACGTTCTCGTCCACGACCTGGAACCGGGCCCAGGCGGTGACCGTGACGGCCGTGGATGACCCCAATTCCATTGACGAGACGGCCACGCTGACGCACCGGGCGGGCGGGGCGGCATACGCGGGCGTGACGGGCGCGAACGTGACCGTGCAGGTGGAGGATGACGACCTGCCGGCCCTGGTGGTGGCCCCGACCGACCTGACGGTGGCGGAGGGGGCCACGACCATGGCCGCGGACACCAGGGCCATCTACACCGTGCGGCTGCGCACCCAACCCTCCGACGACGTGCGGGTTGCGGTGACGAGCGGGGCACCGGCCGCGGTCACGGTGGCCCCGAGTGCCTTGAATTTCACGAGCACCACGTGGCACGTGCCCCAGGCGGTGACGGTGCAGAGCACGTCGGACCCGGACGCGACCGATCCGGATCCGACCACGGTGACGCACGGCGCGAGCGGGGCCGAGTACGCCAATCTGGCCCCGGGCCGGCGGCCGAGCGTGACCGTGCGGGTGATGGACCGGGACACCCCGGGCGTGACCCTGAGCGGCCTCACCGACGGCGGGCTGACCGTGGACGAGAATGACGCGGTCACGTATACGGTGGTCCTGACCACGCGCCCGGGAGGCACGGGCCCCGTGACCATCCGCCCGAGCCTGGCCGGCGACCCCAGCCTCACCCTGGACCCCTCAACCCTCACCTTTACCACCGGCACGTGGCAGACGTCTCAAGCGGTGACCGTGCGGGCCGCGAATGACGTGAATCCGGACCCCGGCACGGCGACCCTGTCGCACGCCGTGAGCGGGGCCGACTACGGGGGCGTGACGGTGCCCGCGGTGACGGTGACGGTGACGGACGACGACGTGCCCCGCCTGCTGGTGGTCCCGGTCAACCTGACGCTGGATGAGGGCGACGTGGCCACCTACACGGTGCGGCTGAACACGCTGCCGAAGGGCCCCGTGACCGTGTGGGTGCGGGAGAACGTCGTCGCGGTGGACGTGGACGCGAACCCGACGGCGTTCGGCACCCAGGAGTTCCTGACGTTCACGACGACCGACTGGGCCACGCCCAAGCCGGTGATGGTCAAAGCGAACCCTGACCCGGACGCCAGCAATGAACGGGCGACCCTGTCGCACGTGACGGCCGGGACCACGGACTACAGTGCCGCCCTGGGGGCCCAGTTCCGGCCGGCCGTCAGCGTGCTCGTGCGGGATACTGAACGGAACAAGCGCGGCCTGACCCTGGACGCGACGCCGGCCACCGCGGACGTGGCGGAAGCCGGGCCGGTGCGGGTGGATGAGGGGGACACGGAGACGTATACCGTGCGGCTGACGACGGCCCCCACGGACGCCGTGACGGTGACGGTCACGGTCAGCGGGACCGTGGTGGCGGTGGACGACGATACCACCCCGCAGACGTCCGTGCTGCGGTTCACGCCGACCACGTGGAACCGGCCCCAGACCGTGACGGTCAGCGCGGGCACGGACGGGAACGACGCGGATGACCAGTACACGCTGACCCACGCGGTCACCGGCGGCGACTATACCGGCCAGGGGGTCATGCCCACCCTGAGGGTGTGGGTGACCGATAACCCGAAGGGCCTGAACCTGGGGGCGCTCACCGCGGCGGCCGGGTTCCGGGTGCCGGAGAACGGCGAGGCCGCCTACGCGGTGACGCTGAAGACGCAGCCCTCCGGGCCCGTGCAGGTCACGATCAGCCTGGCCGCCGGCGGCGACCCCCACCTCACGCTGGCCCCAACGTCCCCGGTCCTGACCTTCAACGCGGCCACGTGGAACGTGGCCCAGACCGTGACGCTGCGGGCCGCGGGGGATGATGACGGGATCCACGGAACGGCGGCGGTGCAGCACGCGGTGACCGGGGCCGACTACGCGGGCGTGACGGTGGCCCCGGTCACGGTGGCGGAATTGGACAACGCCCGCCCGTCCCTGGTGGTGACCCCGACCGCGGTGACCGTGCGGGAAGAGGACACGGCCACCTACACGGTGCGGCTGGCCACCCAGCCGGGGGCCGGCGTGCTGGTGCTGGCGGACGTGGACGATGAGGCCGTGGCCACGGTGAGCCCCACCTGGTTGACGTTCACGACGACCAACTGGTCCGTGGCCCAGCCGGTGACCGTGCAGGGCACGCAGGACGCGGACGCCACGACCAATGAAGTGGCTACGGTGACGCACGCCGCGTCCGGGGCCGACGACTACACCGGGCTGGCCGCGGGGGACCGGCCGAGCGTGACGGTCACGGTGACGGACGACGAGACCCGGGGCCTGCGGCCGAGCGTGAACAGCCTGACCGTGGCGGAGGGGGACACGGGCGCGTACACGGTGGTCCTGACCTCGGAACCGGTGGGCGGGGCCGTGACGGTGACGGTGGGCACGACCGAGCCCACGGTGACGCTGGACGTGAGCGACCGGGCCGGCAATCAGAACGCGTTGACGTTCACGACCGAGACCTGGGCCACGGCCCGGGGCGTGACCGTGACGGTCGGGGAGGACGACGATTCCCGGAATGAGACGGACCCGCTGACGCACGCGCTGGCCGGCGCGGACTACGGCACGGTGACGGCCCCGGACGTGACGCTGCGGGTGACGGATAACGACGAGCCCCGCCTGGTGATTGCCCCGCGCGCCGTGACGGTGGCGGAGGGGAACACGACGACCACCGTGCGGTACACCGTGGCCCTGGCCACCGAGCCCTCCGACGCCGTGACGGTGACGGTGACGAGCGGGGACCCGGGCACGGCCACCGCGGCCCCGAGCGCCCTGATCTTCACGCCGGGCACGTGGAACGTGGCCCAGCCGGTCACGGTGCGCGGCACCAGGGACGACGACGCCACGACCGATGAACGGGCCACGCTGACGCACGCCGCGAGCGGGGCCGAGTACACGGGCCTGGCCGCGAACCGGCGGCCGAACGTGACCGTGACGGTCACGGACCCGGACGTGCGGGCCGTGATCCTGGGCGGCGGCGTCACGATGAACCGGTTGACGGTGCCGGAGGAGGGCCGGGCCACGTACACGGTGCGGCTGGCCACGCAGCCCACCGGCCTTGTGGCGGTCCGGCCCCGCATCAGCGGCGGCGACCCCGACGTCAGGCTGGACCCGGTCGTGCAGACCATGAATTTCGACGAGACCGACTGGAACACGGCCCAGACCGTGACGGTGAAGGCCGTGGCGGACGGGGACATGGCCGCGGGCACGGCCACGTTGGTTCACGAGGTGTCCCTGGCGGACTACGCGGGCGTGACCGTGCCCGCGGTCACGGTCACGGAACGGGACGACGATATTCCCACCCTGGACGTCACCGGGGGCACGGTGGCGGAGGGCGACACCGGGTCACCCCGGCTGCCGTTCACCGTGACGCTGACGCCCGCGAGCACCCAGTTGGTCACGGTCAGATACGCGAGCAGCGACGGCACGGCCGCGAGCGGCAGCGACTACGCCAACGTCAGCGGCCCGCTGTCGTTCGCCGCGGGGGTAACCACCCGAACGGTGGAGGTCGTCGTGCTCCCGGACGCCGTGGACGAAGCGGATGAAACGGTCCGCATGACGATCAGCAGCCCGACCGGCGGGGCCGTGCTCGGGACGACCACGGCCACGGCCACGATCACGGACGACGACGAGCGGGGCGTGACGGTCAACCCGACCCGCTTGCAGGTCAACGAGCCCGGGACGGCCGCGTACACGGTGAGCCTGATGAGCCAACCCACCGGGGCCGTGACCGTGGCGGTGGGCGGCACCACGACCACGGTCACGGCGGACGCGGCCCCGGCCGCGGGGAATCAGACGGCGATCATCTTCTCGCCCACGACCTGGGCCGCGGCCCGGCCCGTGACCGTGACGGCCGGAGCGGACGTCAATGCCGACGACGAGACCGTGACGCTGACGCACGCGGTGGCCGGCGCGGACTACGGGGCGAACGGGGTGACGGCCGGGAACGTGACGGTGGACGTGACGGATAACGACAAGGCCAGCCTGGCCGTGGCCCCGACCGACCTGACGGTGACGGAGGGGCAGACGCAGACGTACACCGTGCGGCTGAACGTGCTGCCCACCGCGGACGTGACCGTGGCCGTGGCAAGCGGGGCACCGGACGTGGCCGCGGCGGCCCCCAGCGAACTGATCTTCACGACGACCACCTGGAACGCGGCCCAGTCGGTCACGGTCACGGGCACGGAGGACGACGAGGCCACCACGGGTGAAACGACCACGGTGACGCACACCCTGACCGGGGCCAGTGAGTACGCCGCGCTGATCCCGGGCTCCGCGGCCCTGCGGAGCACGGCCGTGACGGTCACGGATGACGATACCCGGGGGGTGACGGTGGCCCCGGGCAGCCTGACCGTGACCGAGGGCACGACGGGCACGTACCTCGTGGTCCTGAGCACGCAGCCGGTGGGGGGCGACGTGCGGGTCACGGTAAGCACGACCGCGGCCACGGTGGACGTGGACCCGGCCTCCGGGTCCCAGCAGCAGACGACGTTGACCTTTACGGCGGCCGACTGGAACACGTTACAGACGGTGAGCGTGGCGGCCGGTGAGGACGACAATTCCGGGCAGGACGTGACGGTCCTGACGCACGCGGTGGCCGGCGCGGATTACGGGGCGAACGGGGTCACCGCGGGCTCCGTGCGGGTGACGATGCCGGATAACGACAGCCCCGCGTTTCTGGTGGCCCCGACCGACCTGACGGTGGGGGAGGGGCCGGCGATGGTCGGGACGTACGCGGTGTCCTTGGCCACCCAGCCGTCCGCCAACGTGACGGTCACGCCGACGAGCACGGCCCCGGCCGTGGCCACGGTGGCCCCGGCCGCGGTCACGTTCACGCCCGCCGACTGGAACGCGGCCCGGAAGGTGACGGTCACGGGCACGGTGGACCCGGACGCGACGACCGGGGAAACGGCGACGATACTCCACTCCCTGGCCGGGGCGAGCGAATACGCCGGGCTGGGCTCGCTCCAACGGCCGCAAGTCTCGGTGACGGTGGCGGACCCGGACGTGCGCGCGGTGCGGCTGGCCGGGATCACGAACAATGCCTTGACCGTGCCGGAGGAGGGAACCGCCACCTACACGGTGGCCCTGGCCACGGAACCGACCGGCACGATGACGGTGCGCCCCGTCTTTGCCTCCGGCGGGGATATGGACCTCACGCTGAGTCCGGACCCCACGAGACTGGCGTTCACCGCGACCACGTGGCAGACGGCCCAGACGGTGACGGTGCAGGCCGCGGATGACACGGACGCGCTGCCCGGCACGGCCACGCTGAATCATACGGTGAGCGGGGCCGATTACGGCAGCGTGACGGTGCCCGCCGTGACGGTCACGGAGTTGGACAACGAGACGCCGACCCTGAACATCGCCGGGGCCAGCGTCACGGAGGGGGACGCGGGCACCGCCACGCTGACGTTCACCGTGACCCTGTCCTTCTCCGCGCCCGGGACCGTGACGGTGGACTACGAGGACGCGGGCACGGGCACGGCCACCTCGGGCACGGACTACACGGCCGTGCCCGACGGGACGCTGACGTTCCTCTCGGGCGTGAAGACGCAGACGATTGACGTCACGGTGCAGGGCGACGCGGTGGACGAGGCGCATGAAACGATCGCCATGACCCTCAGCAATCCGTCGACCGGGTCGGTCATCGGGACCGGGTCGGCCACGGGCACGATCACGGACGACGACGCGGCCACGGTGACGCTGGTCCTCTCCGCGGCCGCGGTGTCGGAGGGCGGGCAGGCCACGGTCACGGCCACGTTGTCGGGCGAGTCGAGCCAGGCGGTGACGCTCACGGTCGCGGCCACGCCCGGGACGAACGCGGTCGCGGCCGACGTGTCCCTGAGCCAGGCCAGGACCCTGACGATTGCCGCGGGCCGGACGACGAGCACGGGCACGGTCACGGTCACCACGGTGGAAAACGCCTTGGACACGGCCGATAAGACGGTGACGGTCTCGGCCACGGCCAGCGGCGGGCACGGGGTGGCGAACCCGTCGGCCGTGACCCTGACCATCACGGACGACGACACCGCGGGGATCACCACTGACCCGACGACGTCCCCGACGTCCCGGTTGCAGACGACGGAGTCAACCGGGACGGCGACCTTCCGGGTGACGCTGGACAGCGAGCCGACCGGGACCGTGGTCCTGGGCGTGGTGAGTTCGGACCCGGGCGAAGGCACGGTGGTGCCCGCGGCCCTGACCTTCACGGCCATGGACTGGCACACGGAGCAGACGGTGACGATGGTCGGGGAGGATGATGCCACCGCGGACGGCAACCAGGAGTACGAGGTCACCCTGACGGTGGACGCGGCGGCCACCCAGGACGCCAACTACGACGCGCTGGGGGCCGGGCCGCCCCGCGGCCCCGCGCTCACGGTGTACGCGGTCAACGCGGATGACGAGTTCGGGCTGGCCGTGAACCCCCGCCAAGCCACGGTGACGGAGGCCGGCAGCACCGCCGCCTTTACCGTGCAGCTCTTTACGCAGCCGACGGGGGACGTCCGCGTGGCGGTGACGACCGGGGATGCGAGTGAGGGGTCGGTGGTCTCGGCGTCGCCGCTGACCTTCACGTCCGTGACCTGGAACACGGACCAGACCGTGACGGTGCGGGGGGCCCAGGACACCATCGACGACGGGGCCGTGGACTGGACCGTGGACCTCGACCCGTCCAGCGCGGACGACACCAACTACGACGGCCTCGATACCGTGACCGTGGCCATGACCACGACGGACGACGACGGCCCCCCGACGGTGACGCTGGCCGCGGCCCCCGCGGCGATTACGGAGAACGGCGGGGTGGCCACGGTCACGGCCACGCTCTCGCACGCCTCCGGCGCGGCCACGACGGTGACGGTGACCGCGGGCACCGGGTACACGGTGGGCACGGACGCCGTGATCGTGATTCCCGCGGAGGCCACCGCGGCCCCGACGGACGTGGCCACGGTGGTAGCCGCGGACGACGACGTGGACCAGGGGCCGGGGAACGCCGGGCGGGCGGCGACGGTGACGGCGACGGTGGCGAACGCCCGGGCCACCGCGGATTCGGAAACCATGACCGTGACCGGGGCGGCCCTGACGCTGGAGGACGATGACGCCGTACCGACGCTGGCCCTGGCCCTGTCGCCGGCGTCCGTCTCGGAGCTTGGCGGGGTCTCGACCGTGACGGCCACGCTGACCCGGGCCTCAAGCGAGGCGGTGGCGGTGACGGTGGAGGCCGCGGCGGGCACGGGCGCGGTCGGGAATGACTTCACGCTGTCGGGGACGATGCTGACCATTGCCGCGGGGGCCACGACAAGCACGGGCCTGGTGACGGTAACCGCGGCGGACAACGGGATTCACGCGCCGGACAAACAGGTGACGGTCTCGGCCACGGCCACCGGCGGCCACGGGGTGGCGGCCCCCGCGGACCAGACCCTGACCATCACGGAGGATGAGGCGGTGCCGACGGTGACGCTGGGCCTGGCCCCGACTTCGATCTCGGAGAGCGGCGGGGTCTCGACGGTGACGGCCACGCTGTCCGGGGCGTCAAGCACCGCGGTGGAGGTGACGGTGGCGGCCGCGGCGGGCACGGGCGCGGTCCCCGCGGACTTTGATCTGAGCACGGCCACGGTCCTGACCATTGCCGCGGGCCAGACGGAGAGCACGGGCCTGGTCACGGTGACGGCGAACGGGAACGACGTGGATGCGCCGAACAAGTCGGTGACGGTCTCGGGCACGGTCACGGGCGGCAGCGGGGTAGCGGATCCCACGGACGTGACGCTGACCCTCACGGACGACGAGACCCTGCCGACGGTGACGCTGGGCCTGGCCCCGGCGTCGGTCACGGAGACCGGCGGGGTCTCGACGGTGACGGCCGCGCTGTCCGGGGCGTCGAGCGAGGCGGTGGTGTTGACGGTGGCGGCCGCGGCGGGCACGGGCGCGGCGGCCGCGGACTTTGATCTGAGCACGGCGCGGACGCTGACCATTGCCGCGGGCCAGACGGAGAGCGCGGGTTTGGTCACGGTGACGGCGAACGGGAACGACGTGGATGCGCCGGACAAGGCGGTGACGGTCTCGGCCACGGTCACGGGCGGCAACGGGGTGACGGCCCCCACGAATCAGACCCTGACCCTCACGGACGACGAGACCCTGCCGACGGTGTCGTTGGTCCTGTCGCCGGCGTCGGTCACGGAGAGCGGCGGGGTCTCGACGGTGACGGCCGCGCTGTCCGGGGCGTCAAGCGAGGCGGTGGCGGTCACGGTGGCGGCCGCGGCGGGCACGGGTGCGGCGGCCGCGGACTTCACGCTGAGTTCGGGGCCGATGCTGACCATTGCCGTGGGGGCCACGACAAGCACGGGCCTGGTCACGGTGACGGCGAACGGGAACGACGTGGATACGCGGGATAAGTCGGTGACGGTCTCGGGCACGGTCACGGGCGGCCACGGGGTGGCCACCCCCTCGGACGAGACCCTGACCCTCACGGACGACGACAATCCGCCGACGGTGGCCCTGGCCCTGACCAATGCGGCCGTCGCGGAGAACGGCGGCACGACCATGGTGAGCGCGACCCTCTCGCACCGGTCCGGCGCGGTCACGACCGTGACGGTGACCGGGGAGGCGGGGGTCTACACGGTGCCGTCCGGGGCGGGCGGGGAGATCGTGATTGCCGCGGGGTCCACGACGAGCACGGATACGGTGACGGTAACCGCGGTGAACGACGCCGTGCATCAGGGCAGCGCCGGCCGGGCCGCGACGGTGACGGCCGCGGCCGCGAACGAGGTGGGCGTGGGGACCGTGACCGGGGCGTCCCTGACGCTGACGGACGACGAGGCCCTGCCGACGGTGGCCCTGGCCCTGTCGTCGTCGTCGATTGCGGAGAACGGCGAGGTCTCGACGGTCACGGCCACCCTGTCGGGCGAGTCGAGCCAAGCGGTGGTGGTGACGGTCTCGACCGCCCCGGTGTCCCCGGCCGTGGCCGGAGACTTTATGCAGGACGGGACGACCCTGACGATTGCCGCGAACGCGCGGACGAGCACGGGCACGGTCACGATCACGGCCCAGGACAACGACGTGGACGCGGCAGACAAGACGGTGACGGTCTCGGGCACGGCCACCGGCGGCAACAGCGTGGCAAACCCGGCGAACCTGACGCTGACCCTCACGGACGACGACACCGCGGGGGTCACCGCGGACCCGACGTCCGGGCTGCGGACCTCGGAGGCGGGCGGCACGGCCACGTTCCGGGTGACGTTGGACAGCGAGCCGACCGGGGCCGTGGTCCTGGACGTGGCGAGTTCGAACACGACGGAAGGCACGGTGATGCCGTCGGCCCTGACCTTCGCGGCCGCGGACTGGAACACGGACCAGACGGTGACGCTGACCGGCCAGGACGATATGCCCACGCCAGGCGATCCCAACCCGTCCTCCGGCACCCGGGCCTACACGGTCACCCTGACGGTGAACACGACGGCCACCCAGGATGCCAACTACGACGCGCTCAGTGCGGTCACGGTCAACGCGGAAAACGCGGACGACGAGTACGGGCTGGACGTGGGCGCGGTGGCCGGCCAGGCCACGGAGGCGGGCGGCACGGCGGCCTTCACGGTGAAGCTGTTTACGCGGCCGGACGCGAACGTGGCCGTGGCGGTGGCGAGCCGGGATTCGAGCGAGGGCACGGCGTCGCCGTCGTCCCTGACCTTCACGACCGCGGACTGGAACACGGACCAGACCGTGACGGCGACAGGGGTCCAGGACACCATCGATGACGGGGACGTGGCTTGGGACGTGCGGCTCACCCCGTCCAGCAGCGGCGACGCCAACTACAACGGGCTCGATCCCACGGACGTGTCGGTGACCACGACGGACGACGACGATGCCCCGACGGTGACGCTGGCCGTGGCCCCCGCGTTGATTGCGGAGAACGGCGGGGTGGCCACGGTCACGGCCACGCTCTCGCACGCCTCGGGCGCGGACACGACGGTGACGGTAACCGCGGGCACCGGGTACACGGTGGGCACGGACGCCCTGCTCGTGATTCCCGCGGAGGCCACCGCGGCACCGTCGGACGTGGCCACGGTGCAGGCCGCGGACGACGCCGTGCATCAGGGGAGCGCCGGGCGGGACGTGACGGTCACGGCCACGGTGGCGAACGCCCGGGCCACCGCGGATTCGACGACCATGGCCGTGACCGGGGCAGCCCTGAGGCTGACGGACGACGAGGCGCTGCCGACGGTGGCCCTGGCCCTGTCAAGCGCGTCCGTCACGGAGGAGGGCGGGGTCTCGACGGTCACGGCGACCCTGTCGGGCGCGTCCGGCGAGGCGGTGACGGTGACGGTGAATGCCGCGGCCGGCACGGGCGCGGTGGGGGCGGACTTCGACCTGAGCACGGCGCGGACGCTGACCATTGCCGCGGGGGATACGGCGAGCACGGGCACGGTCACGGTGACGGCCAACGGCAACGCGGTGGATTCGCCGGACAAGTCGGTGACGGTCTCGGGCACGGTGGCGGGCGGCCACGGGGTGGCGGTGCCGTCGAACGTGACGCTGACGCTGACGGACAACGAGGCCCTGCCGACGGTGGCCCTGGGCCTGGCGCCGACGTCGATTACGGAGAGCGGCGGGGTCTCGACGGTGACGGCCACGTTGTCCGGGGCGTCGAGTGAGGCGGTGGTGGTCACGGTGGGGGCCGCGGCCGGTACGGGCGCGGTGGGGGCGGACTTCGACCTGAGCACGGCGCGGACGCTGACCATTGCCGCGGGCCAGATGACGAGCACGGGCACGGTGACGGTGACGGCGAACGGCAACACGGTGGATTCGCCGGACAAGTCGGTGACGGTTTCCGGGACGGTGACGGGCGGCAACGGGGTGGCGGTCCCGGCGGACGTGACGCTGACGCTCACGGACGACGAGGCCCTGCCGACGGTGACGCTGGGCCTGTCGCCGACCGCGGTCACGGAGAGCGGCGGGGTCTCAAGGGTGAGTGCCGCGTTGTCGGGCACGTCGAGCCAGGCGGTGACGGTCACGGTGGGGGCCGCGGCCGGCACGGGCGCGGTGGCCGCGGACTTCGACCTGAGCACGGCAACGACGCTGACCATTCCCGCGGGCCAGATGACGAGCACGGGCACGGTCACGGTGACGGCGAACGGGAACGACGTGGACGCGGCAGACAAGTCGGTGACGGTCTCGGGCACGGTGACGGGCGGCAACGGGGTGGCGGCCCCGGCAAACGTGACGCTGACCCTCACGGACGACGACGTGCGGAGCGTGACGTTGGGCGGCAGCGTCAGCTTGAATGCGCTGGTGGTGCCGGAGCAGGGGAGCGCCACCTACACGGTGGCCCTGGCCACGGAACCCACCGGCGCGGTGACGATCCAACCCGGCTTTGCCACCGGCGGGGATGCGGACCTCACGCTGAATCCGGCCGCCCCGGTCCTGACGTTCGACGCGACCACGTGGCAGACGGCCCAGACGGTGACGGTGGAGGCCGCGGATGACGCGGACGCGGCGGCCGGCACGGCCACGCTGAACCACACCGTGAGCGGGGCCGATTACAACGGCTTGACGGTGGCCGGCGTGACGGTCACGGAGTCGGACAACGAGACGCCGACCCTGTCAATCGCCGGGGCGGCCGTGGCGGAGGGGGCCGCGGGGGCCAGCACCTCGCTGACGTTCACCGTGACGCTGAGTCCCGCGAGTTCAGGGCAGGTGACGGTTGAGTATGCGGACGCGGGCACGGGCACGGCCACCTCGGGCACGGACTACGACCCCCTGGCCGCCGGGACCCTGACGTTCGCCGCGGGCACGACGACGCACACGATAACGGTCACGGTGCGGGGCGACGCGGTGGACGAGGCGAATGAAACGGTCGCGGTGACGCTCAGCAATGCCCTGCCGTCTCCCGGGTCGGCCATCGGGACCGGGACGGCCGCGGGCACGATCACGGACGACGATACGGCCACGGTGACGCTGGGCCTGTCGCCGACGAGCATCAACGAGAGCGGGACGGCGACCACCGTGTCCACGGTGACGGCCGCGTTGTCGGTCGAGTCGAGCGAAGCGGTGACGCTCACGGTCTCGGCCGCGCCCGGGACGAACGCGGCCGCGGCCGACTTCAATCTGAGTACGGCGATGACCCTGATGATTGCCGCGGGGGCGACGACGAGCACGGGCACGGTGACGGTCACGGCCGTGGACAACGACGTGGACGCGGCCGACAAGCAGGTCACGGTCTCGGCCACGGCCAGCGGCGGGCACGGGGTGGCGAATCCGAATGCCGTGACCCTGACCATCACGGACGACGACGCGGCCGGGGTCACGGTGGCACCGACCACGACGACGACCTCCCGGCTGCGGACCACGGAGGCGGGCGGCACGGCCGCGTTCCGGGTGACGTTGGACAGCGAGCCGACCGGGGCCGTGGTCCTGAACGTGGCGAGTTCGGACGCGACGGAAGGCATGGTGATGCCGTCGGCCCTGACCTTTGCGGCCGCGGACTGGAACACGGAGCAGACGGTGACGATCACCGGCCAGGATGATATGCCCACGTCCATGAACCCCAACCCGGCCTCCGGGATCCGGCCCTACACGGTCACCCTGACGGTGAACACGACGGCCACCCAGGATGCCACGTACGACGCGCTCAGTGCAGTCACGGTGTACGCGGAGAACGCGGACAACGAGTACGGGCTGGCCCCGGGCACGGTGACCGGCCAGGCCACGGAAGCGGGCGGCACCGCGGCCTTCACGGTGAAGCTGAACACGCAGCCGGGGGCGAACGTGATGGTGACGGTAGCGAGCCAGGATACGAGCGAGGGGCTGGTCTCCATGGGGAGCGGGGTGCCGGCGGCCTCAACGTCGCTGACCTTCACGAGCGGCACCTGGGACACGGAGCAGACCGTGACGGTGACCGGGCAGAACGACGACGTGGACGACGGGACCGTGACCTGGACCGTGCGGCTCACCGCGGCGAGCAGCGACACGAACTACAATACCCTGACGGAAAACGTGTCGGTGACCACCACGGACGACGAACCCACGCCGACGGTGACGCTGGCGCTCACGCCGTCGGCGATTGACGAGGCCGGGACCGCGACCACCGTGGCCACGGTGACGGCCACGCTCTCGGGCAAGTCGAGCGAAGCGGTGACGCTCACGGTGTCGGCGTCGCCGGGCGCCGGGACGGATTTCACGCTGACGGGGACGACCCTGACCATTCCCGCGGAGCAGACGACGAGTACGGGGACGGTGACGCTGACCGCGGTGGATAATCCCACGGACGCGCCGAACAAGACGGTGACGGTCTCGGCGACCGCGGCCGGGGGCCGCGGCGTCGCGAACCCGGCCTCCCGGACGCTGACGATCAGGGACAACGACGCGGCGCCGACCGTGACGCTGGTGCTCACGCCGTCGGCGATTGACGAGGCCGGGACCGCGACCACCGTCTCGACGGTGACGGCCACGCTGAACCGGGCCTCAAGCGCGGCGACGGAGGTCACGGTGGCGGCGTCGCCGGGCGCGGGGACGGACTTCACGCAGACGGGGACGATGCTGACCATTGCCGCGGGCCAGACGACGAGTACGGGGACGGTGACGCTGACCGCGGGGGACAATGCCACGGACGCGCCGAACAAGACGGTGACGGTCTCGGGCACGGCGGCCAACGTGCAGGGGATCACGCAGCCGACGGCCGTGACGCTGACGATCAGGGACGACGACGATGCGCCGACCGTGACGCTGGTGCTCACGCCGTCGGCGATTGACGAGGCCGGGACCGCGACCACCGTCTCGACGGTGACGGCCACGCTGAACCGGGCGTCAAGCGCGGCGACGGAGGTCACGGTGGCGGCGTCGCCGGGCGCGGGGACGGACTTCACGCAGACGGGGACGAGGCTGACCATTGCCGCGGGCCAGACGACGAGCACGGGGACGGTGACGCTGACCGCGGCGGACAATGCCGCGGACGCGCCGGACAAGACGGTGACGGTCTCGGGCACGGCCACCAACGCGCAGGGGATCACGCAGCCGGCGAACGTGACGCTGACCATCACGGACGACGACGCGACGCCGACGGTGACGCTGGCCCTGTCCGCCGCGGCGGTCACGGAAGCCGGCGGGCAGGCGACGGTCACGGCCATGCTGTCGCATCCGTCAAGCGAAGCGGTCACGCTCACGGTCTCGGCCGCGGCAGTGTCTCCGGCGGTGGCGGGGGACTTCAGCCTGAGCGCGGCCCCGACCTTGCTGATGCCGGCGGGACAGACGGCGAGCACGGGCACGGTGACGCTCACCGCGGTGAACAACGCCGTGGACGCGGCCGACAAGACGGTGACGGTCTCAGCCACGGCCGCGGGCGGGCGCGGGGTGGCGAATCCGGCGAACGTGACGCTGACCCTCACGGACAACGACACCGCGGGGGTCACCGCGGACCCGACGTCCGGGCTGCGGACCACGGAGGCGGGCGGCACGGCCACGTTCCGGGTGACGTTGGACAGCGAGCCGACCGGGGCCGTGGTCCTGGACGTGGCGAGTTCGAACACCGCGGAAGGCACGGTGATGCCGTCGGCCCTGACCTTCGCGGCCGCGGACTGGAACACGGAACAGACGGTGACACTGACCGGCCAGGACGATAGTCCCACGCCCATGAACCCCAACCCGTCCGCCGGCACCCGGGCCTACACGGTCACCCTGACGGTGAACACGACGGCCACCCAGGATGCCAACTACGACGCGCTCAGTGCGGTCACGGTCAACGCGCAGAACGCGGACGACGAGTACGGACTGACCCCGGGCACAGTGACCGGCCAGGCCACGGAAGCGGGCGGGACGGCGGCCTTCACGGTGGTCCTGAACACGGAGCCGGGGGCGAACGTGATGGTGACGGTGGCGAGCCGGGATACGAGCGAGGGGCTGGTCTCCGCGGGGAGCGGGGCGCCGGCGGCCTCAACGTCGCTGACCTTCACGAGCGGCACCTGGAACACGGAGCAGACCGTGACGGTGACCGGGCAGGACGACGACGTGGACGACGGGACCGTGACCTGGACCGTGCGGCTCACCGCGGCGAGCAGCGACACCAACTACAATACCCTGACGGAAGACGTGTCGGTGACCACGACGGACGACGAACCTACGCCGACGGTGACGCTGGCGGTGGCCCCGTCGTCCGTCACGGAGGCCGGCGGGGTCTCGACGGTGACGGCGACGCTCTCGGGCAAGTCAAGCGAAGCGGTGCGGCTCACGGTGGCAGCGTCGCCGGGCGCGGGGACGGACTTCACGCAGACGGGGACCATGCTGACCATTGCCGCGGGCCAGCAGACGAGTACGGGGACGGTGACGCTGACCGCGTTGGATAATACCGTGGACGCGGCGAACAAGACGGTGACGGTGACGGCCACGGCCGCGGGCGGGCGCGGGGTGGCGGACCCGACGGCCGTGACGCTGACCCTCACGGACGACGACGTGATGCCGACGGTGACGCTGGCCCTGTCGGCCGCGTCAATCACGGAGACGGGCGGGGTGACCACGGTGACGGCGACGCTGAACCGGGCGTCAAGCGCGGCCACGGCGATTTCGGTGACGGCCGCGGCGGTGGGGCCGGCCGTGGCCGGGGACTTCACGCAGACGGGGACGGGGTTGACCATTGCCGCGGGCCAGACGGCGAGCACGGGCACGGTGACGGTGAGTGCGAACGGCAATACGGTGGACGCGCCGGACAAGACGGTGAGGGTCTCGGGCACGGCCACCAACGTGCAGGGCATCACGCAGCCGGCACCCGTGACGTTGACCATCACGGACGACGACGGGATGCCGACGGTGACGCTGGCCCTGTCGGCCGGGTCGATCACGGAGACGGGCGGGGTGACGACGGTGACGGCGACGCTGAACCGGGCGTCGAGTGCGCCCACGGAGATCACGGTGGCGGCCGCGGCGGGGACGAACGCCGCGACCGGGGACTTCCGCTTGAGCGCGGCCCGGACTTTGACGATTCCCGCGGGGCAGACGGCGAGCCTGGGCACGGTGACGGTGAGGGCAACCGGCAATACGGTGGACGAGCCGAACAAGACGGTGACGGTCTCGGGCACGGCCACCAACGTGCAGGGCATCACGCAGCCGGCGGCCGTGACGCTGACGATCACGGACGACGACGCGCTGCCGACGGTGACGCTGGCCCTGTCCGCCACGGCGGTCACGGAGGGCGGGCAGGCGACGGTCACGGCCATGCTGTCGCATCCGTCAAGCGAGGCGGTGACGCTCACGGTCTCGGCCGCGGCGGGGACGAACGCCGTGACGGGAGACTACACCCTGAGCGCGGCCCCGACCTTGACGATTCCCGCGGGCCAGACGGCGAGCACGGGCACGGTGACGGTCACCGCGGTGGAGAACGACGTGGACGCGGATGCCGTCAAGGAGGTGACGGTCTCGGCCGCGGCCGCGGGCGGGCGCGGGGTGGCGGCGCCGAGTGCCGTGACGCTGACCATCGCGGACAACGATACGGCCGGGGTCACGGTGCTGCCGGCGACGACGTCGTCGTCCCGGCTGCGGACGACGGAGTCCGGCAGCATGGGCGGCACGGCGACCTTCCGGGTGACGCTGACCAGCGAGCCGACGGGGACCGTGGTGCTGGACGTGGCGAGTTCGGATACGGGCGAAGGCACGGTATCGCCGGCGTCGCTGACCTTCGGCACGGGGACCTGGAACGTGGCCCAGACGGTCACGGTGACCGGCGTGGATGATGCGCCCACGCCCTCCGATCCCAACCCTGCCGCGGGCATCCGGCCCTACACGGTCACCCTGACGGTGAACCAGGGGAGCACCGGGGACGCCACCTACGATGGCGTGTCGGCGGTCACGGTGTACGCGCAGAACGCGGACAACGAGTACGGGTTGGCCCTGTCCGTGGGGGCCGTGACGGTGCCGGAGGCGGGGCAGGCGACCTTCACGGTGGCGCTGAACACCCAGCCGGCGGGGCCCGTGCAGGTGACGGTGGCGAGCGAGAACACGAGTGAGGGACGGGTGTCGCCGGCGTCGCTCACCTTCACGCCGACGACATGGAACACGGAGCGGACGGTGACGGTGACCGGCGTGAACGACGACGTCCACGGCCCGACCCCGATCTATAACGTCGTGCTCACCGCGACCAGCAGCGACGCCAATTACGCCGGCCTCTCCGACGCCGTGGCGGTGACGACGACGGACGACGACGCGCTGCCGACGGTGACGCTGGCCCTCACGCCGGCGTCGATTGACGAAGGCGGGAGCGCGACCACCGTGGCCGCGGTGACGGCCACGCTCTCAGGCAAATCCAGCGAGGCCGTGACGCTGACGGTGGCGGCCGCGCCCGGGACGAACGCGGCCGCGGCCGACTTTGATTTGAGCCCGGCCAGGACGTTGACCATTGCGGCAGGGACGACGACAAGCACGGGCCTGGTGACCATCACGGCGGTAGACAACGCCGTGTCCGCGGCCGACAAACAGGTGACGGTCTCGGCCACGGCCACGGGCGGGCGCGGGGTGGATCCCCCGACGGCCGTGACGCTGACGATCAAGGACGACGACGAGCCGGGCGTGACGGTGAGCGCAGCCGGGAGCAACCTGACGGTGGCGGAGGGGAGCACGGCCACGTATACGGTCGTGCTGGCGACGCTGCCGACGGAAGCCGTAACGGTCACGGTCACCCGCACGGCCGAACGAAATCCCGACGCCGTGACGATAGGGCCGGCCGGCACGCCGGCGACCCGGACGCTGGTCTTCACAACCGGGGCCTGGCACGTGGCTCAGACGGTGACGGTGAGCGCGGCGGAGGACGCGGAGGATTACCGGGACGAGCGGGCCACGCTCACGCACGCGGTCAGCAGCGGCGACACCGACTACAATACGCTGCCCGCGGCCCAGCGGCCGGCCGTGACGGTCATCGTGGCCGACGACTCCCCCGTTCCGGAGATTCGGCCGAATGAAGGCGAGACGAAGACGCAAACCATCAATGGGTACGAGGTGTCGTTCACGAGGGAGGTGGGGACGCCGGAGGCGGTGGTCAACCAGCCACGCGACACGGATGGGGCGTTTGAGGTGGAGATTAAGCAGGTTGAGGTGGAGAGTAGACCGGAAGTGATCCCGGAAGGCAGTCGGTTGCGGTTCTCCTTGGACCGTTCCAGTATCCGGGAGGATGGCACGGGGGTGGACATCACGGTGACGTCTGAGGGCAAAGACATCAGTGACTTCTCTCTCGCGGAGCGTGAGAGGGTTCTGGGCTCGGCGGGACTGACAGTCTGTCTGCCGGTCAGTGAGGCGTTGTGGCAAGAGGCGCGTGAGTCCGGGAGAAAATTGTACCTCCTGCATCAACAAAATCCGACGGACGGCCCGTGGACGATCGTGGCAGAGGCGACCCCGCCGCCGGTGTATCCCGAGGGATATAGGCTCTGTGCCAGCGGGTTGACGGACTTCTCCCCGTTTGTGGTGGCGATTGATCGGGGGGAGGACTTGAAATTCGCAAAGGACGACCCACGGCGGATGAAAGAGTTCCTCACGGGTACGGAAGTACGCGACGGCAAGGGTGAACTGCCGAAGGCCAAGGGTGGGGACGAGCCAATCACCTACGCTTTGTTGGGCAAGGAGCGCCTGCGGCAGGTCGGGCTGGATTACTTGGAGCCGGCGGCCGGGGCGGATCACGGCGGGACGATCACCGGCACGCCGACGACGCCCATGGAGCAGCAGGAATTCACGCTGACCGTGAGGGACAGGGATGGGGACACGGATGAAATCCCGGTGACCATCAAAGTGAAGCCCGGTATTCAGAGCCGGGACTTGGGGCTGGTTCTGGCCGGGGTGGGTCGGACGCTGGCCACGGACGCGGTGGAGATTCTGGGCAACCGGTTCGGGGCCCCGGCCTCCCGCCTGCAAGTGACCCTGGGCGGCCAAGTCCTCCGCCTCACCGCCCCGGCCTCGTCGGCGCCTCCCTCTCCCTCTGCTCCTCCTCCCTCTCCCCTTGAGGGAGAGGGCCGGGGTGAGGGGTCTCTTCTCCAAGGTGCCGGCTCTCCTCTCCCGGATGAGGCCCCCGTAGGGTCGCGTCTCACGCGACCGTCCGCGGTCCAAGGGGCCGGCACCACCCCGGCCCCGGCCGCCGGCCCCAGCCCCTGGCAGCAAGCCACCGGGGTCGCCCTCGGCGTGGCCCGCGCCCTCGGCGTCACCCTGGACCTCCCCACGGCCGGCAGTGCCCCCGCTCCCTCTTCCCCCTCTCCCCTCGCGGGAGAGGGCAGGGGTGAGGGGGCCAGGGGTGAGGGCTCTCTCCTCCAAGGCCAAGGCAACATCCCCGGTCGCGGCCCCGCCGACCTCCGACGCGGCACTTCCACCGCCAACCTCCTGCGCATTCAGCCCGTCTCGGCCAAAGACCTGCTGGCCCGCAGTTCCTTCGAGTTGCCCTTGACCCGCACCGGCGAGGACGGCGTGCCTGCCTGGACCCTGTGGGGGCGCGGGTCGGCCAGCGGCTTCTCCGGCCAGCCCGAAGACGGCTTTACCATGGCCGGCACGCTCACCAGCGGCTATGTCGGCGTGGACTACCGGCCGCGCTCCGCGATGCTGCTGGGCCTGGCCGTGGCTCACAGCACGGGGGAGGTGACCTATGAGCGCACCGAAGCGACCAAGGCCGGGCTGGACGTGGAAATGACGAGCCTGTTGCCGTATGCGCATTGGCAGGTGCGGCCCGGGTTAGGCGTGTGGGGGCTGGCGGGCCTGGGCTGGGGCCAGATGGCGCTGAAGCTGGATGGAGACCCGCAGACGTACACCACGGGTCTGACGTCGTGGCTGGGGGCCGTGGGCGGGCGGCAGGCGTTGACCACGTGGCAGGGGATTGATCTGGCGGCGAAGACGGATGCGTTTGTGACGACGGTGCGGTCGGCGGGGCAGACGAATCTGGACGCGGCGCGGGGGCAGGCGCAGCGGGTGCGGCTGGTGCTGGAGGGGCAGACCGCCGTGGCCGTGTCGCCGGTGGCGCGGCTGGAGCCGCGGTTGGAGTTGGGCGGCCGGTGGGACAGCGGGACGGCGGAGCAGGGGCTGGGCGCGGAACTGGGCGGGGGCGTGACGTATGTGCGGACGGATTGGGGGCTGAGCGTGGCGGGGCAGGGGCGGTATCTGCTGGTCCACGAGGATGGGGCGTTTGAGGATTGGGGGGCGAGTGTGGCGGTGCGGGTGGATCCGGGCCTGGCCGGGCAGGGGCTGACGCTGACGGTGGCGCCGGTGTGGGGCCAGGCCACGAGCGGGATTGAGCAGGTCTGGGGCACGGCTCCGGGGGTGCCGGGCGGCCGGGATGCCGCGCCTGCGGGATGGCGGCCGGGCCGGGTGGAGGTGGACGTGGGGTATGGCGTGGCCCTGGAGCAGGGGGTGGTGACGCCGTATAGCGGGGTGTCTCTGGGTGCGCCCGGGGCGGCCCGCTATCGGCTGGGCAGTCACTGGACGGGCGCGGGTCTGGACGTGACGGTAGAAGGCGACCGGACGGAGCAACCCGGGCAGGCCCCCGCGCACCGGGTCTCAGTCCGGTTAGGCTGGCAGTGGTAGAGGAATGATCGGCCCCTCACCCCGGCCCTCTCCCGCCCCTTCTTGTCATTCCCGCAGGTTTAAGCGGGAATCCAGCATTTTTTCTGTCATGCCCATTCTGAGCGAGGTGTGTGGGCGGGGGTTGTTGGACCCTCCTGGAGTCAAGCCCCCTCACCCCGGCCCTCTCCCGCAAGGGGAGAGGGGGGAAGAGGGGGAGCGGGTGGAAGGTCTGTAGGGCCGCGTCTCACGCGGCCTCCTCACTTTTTGGCCATCTGGCTTGTCAGGGGCAGCGGTGGGAGGATGCCGGCGGCGGCCCGTGGGGGTGAGAGCGGTCGTCGTGTCTTTTGAGCGGGGGGTGTGGCGGGGGTTGTTGGACGATCCGGGAGTCAAGCCCCCTCACCCTGGTCTTGGATTCCCGATGAAGAACGTCGGGAATGACAGTGTGAGAAACGTCGGGAATGACAGTGTTTGAAATGTCGAGAATGACCGTGTTTGAAACGTTGGGAATGACCGCGTGAGAGCAAGCCCCCTCACCCCCGGCCCTCTCCCGCAAGGGGAGAGGGGGGGAGAGAAGAGGGAGAGGGACCACGGTCTCGCTGCCCTTGCCGCGTCTCCCTGTCATTCCCGCGCCCGCGGGAATCCAGGGTTCCATGTCATTATTGTCAATCCCAAATGTCGGTTCTTCCCGGGCCCGCGGGAATCCGGGTCTATGCCGGGACCACGCAGGGGTTGTTCAAAGTTCTTCCCTCGCCGCGGGAATCCAGGGATGATGTCGTGCATGTTTACCCTTCCTCTGGCCGTGCATGTTTACCCTTCCTCTGGCCGTGTATGTTTACCCTTCCTCTGGCCGCGCATGTTTATCCTTCCTCTGGCCGTGTATGTTTACCCTTCCTCTGGCCGCGCATGTTTATCCTTCCTCTGGCCGTGTATGTTTACCCTTCCTCTGGCATTCGCCTACCCCCTTTGTCATTCTGAACGAAGTGAAGAATCTGGCTTTCCGTTGTCAGGAGAATGACCGCAGCGTTCTGAGCAGGCGGTGCAGGCGGTGGTTGTTGGACGATCCGGGAGCGCAAGCCCCCTCACCTTGGCCTTGGATTCCCGATTAAGAACGTCGGGAATGACAGGGTGAGAAACGTCAGGAATGACAGGGTGAGAAACATCGGGAATGACCGCGTTTGAAATGTCGAGAATGACCGCGTTTGAAATGTCGGGAATGACGGCGTGAGAACAAGCCCCCTCACCCCGGCCCTCTCCCGCGAGGGGAGAGGGAGGAGAGGGAGCGGGTGGAAGGTCTGTAGGGCCGCGTCTCACGCGGCCTCCTCACTTTTTGGCCATCTGGCTTGTCAGGGGCAGCGGTGGGAGGATGCCGGCGGCGGCCCGTGGGGGTGAGAGCGGTCGTCGTGTCTTTTGAGCGGGGGGTGTGGCGGGGGTTGTTGGACGATCCGGGAGTCAAGCCCCCTCACCCTGGCCGTGGATTCCCGATGAAGAACGTCGGGAATGACAGGGTGAGAAACATCGGGAATGACAGTGTTTGAAATGTCGAGAATGACCGTGTTTGAAACGTTGGGAATGACGGCGTGAGAGCAAGCCCCCTCACCCCGGCCCTCTCCCGCAAGGGGAGAGGGAGGAAGAGAAGAGGGAGAGGGAACACGGTCTCGCTGCCCTTCCCGCGTCTCCCTGTTCTTCCCGCAGGTCCCCCTTCCGTCATTCCCGCAGGTTTAAGCGGGAATCCAGCATTTTTTCTCTTCTCCCTCATCCGATACGCCCTGTTATTCCCGCCCTCACACCTGTCATGTCCATTTTGAGTGGGCGGTGGTCGTTGGACCCTCCGGGAGCAAGCCCCCTCACCCTGGCCTTGGATTCCCGATTAAGAACGTCGGGAATGACAGGGTGAGAAACGTCGGGAATGACAGTGTGAGAAACATCGGGAATGACAGCGTTTGAAACGTCGAGAATGACCGCGTTTGAAACGTTGGGAATGACAGTGTTTGAAATGTCGGGAATGACGGCGTGAGAGCAAGCCCCCTCACCCCGGCCCTCTCCCGCGAGGGGAGAGGGGGGGAGAGAAGAGGGAGAGGGACCACGGTCTCGCTGCCTTTGCCGCGTCTCCCTGTTCTTCCCGCGCTCGCGGGAATCCAGGTCTATGCCGGGACCACGCAGGGGTTGTTCAAAGTTCTTCCCGCGCCCGCGGGAATCCAGGGATGATGTCGTGCATGTTTACCCTTCCTCTGGCCGTGCATGTTTACCTTTCCTCTGGCCGTGCATGTTTACCCTTCCTCTGGCATTCGCCTACCCCCCTTTGTCATTCTGAACGAAGTGAAGAATCTGGCTTTCCATTGTCAGGAGAATGACCGCAGCGTTCTGAGCAGGCGGTGCAGGCGGTGGTTGTTGGACGATCCGGGAGCGCAAGCCCCCTCACCTTGGCCGTGGATTCCCGATTAAGAACGTCGGGAATGACAGGGTGAGAAACATCGGGAATGACCGCGTTTGAAATGTCGGGAATGACGGCGTGAGAGCAAGCCCCCTCACCCCGGCCCTCTCCCGCGAGGGGAGAGGGAGGGAGAGAAGAGGGAGAGGGAACACGGTCTCGCTGCCCTTCCCGCGTCTCCCTGTTCTTCCCGCGCTCGCAGGAATCCATGTCTATGCCGGGACCACGCAGGGGTTGTTCAAAGTTCTTCCCGCGCCCGCGGGAATTCAGGGATGATGTCGTGCATGTTTACCCTTCCTTTGGCATTCACCTGTCCCCATCTGTCATGCTGGGAATAAATGCCAAAAAGTGTTGGGTTTTATTGTGTGTCAGCCGAGCGAAAGACCCTTCTCACGCATTGGTCGATTGGGGGAGGCCAGGCTGGTTAAGAGACGGAACCATGTTCGGTAACGCGGCGAGCAACAGACTTCAGGCGCGCTTGAGATCGCTGACGCCCCCCCGGGTTCGGCAGCCTCCGCCAAGCGGTGCCTATACCGGCGTTCCCAGGCCTGGACCTGAGCGACGAAGGGCTCGCGGTCGGCCACCGGGTGGGTCGCCCTGACTGGGTGAAACAGGGTGCGCCGGTGGTGGGCATCTCGACGTTGGGGGGCCGGCGACACCAACTGAGCCCTTGGCGTTGGCTATGAACCAGCCAGCACTGAATGACAAGCGTCGGCCCCAGGCGGCGCACGATCCGTATCAGGTGCGGATTGCCGTCAAGCGGAGCCCGGATCGGGGCACAGCCGTGGGCCGCCAACTGGGTGCAGAACGGGGTCAGGTGAGCCGGGCCTTCCGTCATCTCGGGAGCCGCATAGACCCCGGCGGAGCGTGCCGCATCCAGGACCGCCGCCACGCCGTTCCGCCCCTCGATACGGGTGCCGTCAACGATCCGATGCCGCGCTGTGGCACACTCGCCCGAGCGAGGTGGGGGCTGGGGCTGGTGGGGCCGGTTGGCCGCATTCTTCCCCACAAAGGTCCGCCGGCAGTTCGGACAAGACCAGCGCGGCTTGCCTTGGCGAGTCCGGCCATAGCTCTGCACCGGCCTGCGGCCACCCTGCGGGCACGACTTTTTTCCTCATCATCCACCCGCTTATTCAACGGGGTCAATCCAAAGGGGCTTAACCTCCTGGAAGGGCGAAGCGAAGAATCTCCCTTCTCGTTTGCCCGGGCAGCACGGGTATGACGCCGCCATGTCTTCCCCTCACCCCCCCCTCTCCCGCAAGGGGAGAGGGAGACGTAGGGCCGCGTCTCACGCGGCCTCCTCACGTTTTGGCCAGTATGCCCATTCTGACCCTCCCCATTGTCATTCTGATCCCTCTTGTCATTCCCGCAGTTTTAAGCGGGAATCCAGCTTTTTCCCCTCCTTTCGCCCCTATTGTCCTTTCACGGTCTGAGATTCTTCGCTTCGCTCAGAATGACAGGACCTTTTATTGTCATCCCCTCCCCCCATTGTCATTCTGAGCTTGCCCTGAGCCTCGAAGGGCGAAGCGAAGAATCTCCTCCGAATCCCTCCCTCCACCCCGGGCCACACTTGACTTTTTCTCAAATATTTGCATTTGACTATTTCAAAAGAACCAAACATAATTCTCCCCCACTACTGAGGTGAACAAGTGAAAATCATTCTGAAGCCCACGGCAGGATCGGTGGACCAGGGAGTTTGACGCGCAAACGCGAAGCCTCTCAACCCTCAAGAAGACCCCATTCTCCCCCCCACGCAGGATCACGATTCGATAGAGCCATGCGATCCGAAGTGCAAAAAAACAGGCTGACGATGGTCGTGGTGCCGGCGCTTTTCGCCGCCGCGCTTGCCGTCGCGCCGGCGCCGGCCCAGGCGCAGCACCTGGAAGGTCCGGTCGTCACCTCCAGCCCGGCCTCGGGAAGCACCTACAACCCCGGCGAGACCATCGTGGTGCAGGTGCGGCCCCGGAGCGTCCCCAATACGAATGGGTGGGTCTCAATCACCAGCGGCCCCAGTCCCAACAACCTTCGGCTGGGACTCAACGTCGGGGGCAGCGTGAAATCGTTGGCGGGCTCCGTTCAGCGCCGGCAGTTTTCCTACAGCTTTTACGACAGCGACATCCGTCAGCAGGTGACGAGAACCCGAAACACCAACGTGCTGGAGTTCCGCTACACGGTGCTGAAGGGGGACCGCGACACCAACGGGGTGAGCGTGGCCACGAACGCGCTGACCGGCGGCAACATCGGCGCCACCGTGGGTGGCACCAGTTTCGGCGGCGGGACCCACAACCCGAACATCAGCAAGAACCACAGGGCCATGACCGACCAGTCCGGCCACAAGGTGGATACGCCGGCGCCGAGCTTCTCCGGGGTGTCGGGCCCGAGCGTCACCTTCTACACGGGCGGGTCGGTGAACTACCGGCTGCCAACAATCTCGAACGCGGACGAGGCGCACAACGTCAGCTATTCGATCACGCCGTCGCTGCCGACGGGCTATTCGCTGAATACCTCCACGGCGACGATCACGGGGTCCCATTCCAGTGCGTCTTCCCGGCGGAACTACACGCTGCGGGCGACGGACGGGTTCAGCCGCCGGGCCGACCTGACCTTCAGCCTGGAGGTGAGCACCGACAAGGGGATTGAGTCGATCACGATTACGTCGAACCCGGGAACGGACAAGACCTACGGCAAGACCGCGGATTTCGGGCCCAACGACAACATCACCGTGACGGTGGATTTTACCCACCGGCTCTCGGTGGTCATCTGGAGGAACACGTGTCTGAGCATCCGCATCGGGGCCAACACGCGCTCGCAGTGCAATCCGACCACATACCTCACGGACGGCAATCGCTGGGATAAGATCTATTTCAGCTACGCGGTGCAGGCAACCGACTGGGACGGAGACGGCATTTCCTTCCCGCAGAACCCGTTGGGCAGCGGGAAGAGCGGGAATCTGAGATTCCACGCCACCGGGCAAGGCGCCGACAACCGGGTGACCCGGGATTTCGGAATAACGCTGGACGACCCGAATCACAAGGTGCGCGGACAGCAGACCACGCCGACCTTCGGCTCGACGTCCAGCCCGTCCTATACCTGGGTCAAGGACAACGCGGTCTCGCAGCAGTTGCCGGCGGCGATGCAGGGCGACGGCGGCGTGACCTACAGCATTGAGGGACGCCTGCCGGCCGGGCTCACCTTCGCCGCGGGGACGCGGACGATTTCCGGCACGCCCACCTCGACCCAAGGGCGGACGAACTACACGCTGGTCGCGACGGACGCGGACCGCGAACGGGCGACGCTGCGCTTCTCCATTCAGGTGCAGGATCTCCTCTTCTCCGTCTCCTCGCCGACCGTGGCGGAAGGCGCGGCGGGCGAGACCGCGGCCCTGGACTACGACGTGACCCTGAACCGGACGCCGGGGCGGCAAGTGACGGTAGCCTACGCCGCGGACACGAACCCGGGCACCGCGTCGTCCGGGACCGACTACACGGCGTTCGCCGGCGGCACGCTGACCTTCGCCTCAACGGAGACGAGCAAGACGATTACCGTGACGGTGACCGGGGACGCCCTGGACGAGCCGAACGAGACGATCCGCATCGCGCTCTCCAACCCCGACGGCGCGGTCCTGGGGAGCGCGTCCGTCGGCACGGGCACGATCACCGACGACGACCCGACGCCGACGCTCGCGCTCGCGCTGTCGGATCCGGACCCGGTGCGGCCCGACACGATCGCCGAAAGCGGGACGGGCAATGCGACCACGGTGACGGCGAGCCTGGCCGGCGGGACCTCGGGCGAGGCGATCACGGTGACGGTAGCGGCCACGTCGGTCTACGCGGCCCTGGCCCCCGACGGCGGCTACAGCGTGAGCGCGGCCCGGACCCTGATCATTGCGGCGGGGGCCACGGCGAGCACGGGCACGGTGACGATCACCGCGACGGACGACGCCATCGACTCAACGGACAAGAGCGCGACGGTAAGCGGGACGTTTGCCGGCGGGCACGGGCTGGTGGCGGCCCCGGCCGACCTGACGCTGACCATTGCCGACGACGACGCGCAGCCGCGCTCGGCCCTGGCCCTGTCCCCGGCCTCGATCTCGGAGAGCGGCGGCGTCGCCATGGTGACCGCGACGCTCTCGAACCCCTCGGCCGCCGGGGTGACGGTCACGGTATCAGCGACGGCGGTGTCTCCGGCGGTGGACGGCGACTTCATCCTGAGCCCGTCGGACACGCTGACCGTCGCGGCCGGGCAGACGACGAGTACGGGCACCGTGACGGTGACGGCCGTCGGCAACGCGATCGACGCGCCTGATAAGCAAGTGACGGTGTCGGGCACGGCGTCGGGGACACCCGGGGCAGTGGACCCGCCGGACGCGACCCTGACGATCCGCGACGACGACGATCCGCCCACGGTGGCGCTGGCCCTGTCGTCAACGTCAATCACGGAGAGCAGCGGCGTCACGACGGTGACCGCGACGCTGTCGGACGCGTCAAGCGAGGCGGTGATGGTCACGGTGGCGGCGGCCCCGGAGCCGGGCGCGTCGGTGGGCGATTACACGCTGACGGGCACGACCCTGACCATCGCGGCGAACGCCACAACGAGCACCGGCACGGTCACGATCACGGCGGTCAACAACCATCTCCGGGAGGGGGACAAGCAAGTGAGGGTGTCGGGCCGCGTGACGGGCGGCGGGCTGGCGGACCCCTCCGACAGGCTGCTGACCATCACCGACAACGAGCCGTCGGTGAGCGCGACCACGTGGCGAAACGCCGACCCCTCGGCCAGCACCTGGGACATCACCACGGCGTCGCTGCTGGCCAAGACCGCCGCGCAGCCGCTGATGGTGACCCCGAACCCGAGTAGCCAATCCGTCACCGATTTCTGGGCCTGCGCCACCAGGACCGTCGCGCAATCGACCCAGAGCTCCTCCACCGGACCTGACACGCGCATCTGCACCAGTCTGACCGACAACAGCACGCCCAACTCGATCACGCTGACCCAGGCGATGATTGACAACGACGGCGTGGTCATCGTGCTGGTGCAGGAGGCGTCGGGCAACCAGTATCTCTATCTCTACGCCGAATGGGTGCCCATCGTGGCGCTGCCGAAGGCGACGCTGGCGCTGTCGTCCTCGTCGATCTCCGAGAACGGCGGCGTAGCCACGGTGACGGCGACGCTGGACAAGCCGGCCTCCGGGGCGGCCACCGTCACCGTGGCGGCCAGCCCCGGCGCGGGCACGGATTTCACGCTGTCGGGCAGGACGGCGTTGGCCTTCGCGGACGGCGCTACCGCCAGCACCGGCACGGTGACGATCACGGCGGTGGACGACGGCACCGACGCGCCGAACGCATCGGTCACGATTTCGGGAACGGTCAGCGGCGACGTCAGCCCGCCCGACGCCACGACGCTGACGCTGATCGACGACGAAGGCCCGCCGATGGTCACGCTGGCGCTGAAGCCGACGTCGATCCTGGAAGGCAGCGTGGCGACGGTGACGGCGTCGCTGTCGGGCACCTCCGGCGCAGCGGTGACGGTGACGGTTCAGATGGCGCCCGGAACGAGGGCGGCGTCCCAGACCGGCGCGACGCTGACCATCGCGGCCGGGGCGACGGCCAGCACCGGCTTGGTGACGATCATGGCGTTTAACAACGATATGCGGACGGGGAACAGGCAGGTGACGGTGTCAGGCAGGGCGGCGGGCGGCGGGGTGGCGGACCCGGCCGGCGTGACGCTGACCATCACGGACAACGACGGCACGCTGCCCACCGGGTCCGACAGGCGTTGGGTAACGTCGCTCGGTGCCAGTTATGACGTCACCACGACGTCGCTGGAGGGCAAGACCGCCCCGCAAACGATCACTGTTACCGGGAATAGCTTGGGGGCTCGATGGGTCTGGGCGTGCGCTTACAGGACGGTCAAGCAATTCACCGGAAGTCGCGGCCCCGCGCCGACCGAGGGCGCCGCTTGCAGCCGGACCACCGGCACTGGCGGGTCCAGAACGATCAGTCTTACCCAGGCGATGATCGATAATGACGGCGTAGTCGTCCTCATCACTCATGGCGGCCTCTTCCCCGACAACAGAACAACTTATTACTACTACGGCGAATGGCTCCCCATCATGCAGTTGCCGAGGGCGACGCTGGCCCTGTCGTCCTCGTCGATCTCCGAAAACGGCGGCGTGGCGACGGTGACGGCGACGCTGAACAAATCCGCGCTTTCGGCGGCCGTCCTCACGGTGACAGTGGCCCCCGGCGCCGGCGCCGCGGCCCGCGATTTCACCCAGACCGGCACGACCCTGACCTTCGCGAGCGGCGCCACCGCCAGCACCGGCACCGTGACCGTCACCGGGGTGGACAACGCGGCCTACTCACCGATCAAGACCGTCACCGTTTCGGGAACGGGGACCGACGACGTGCATGCGCCCGCCGCCACGACGCTGACCGTCACCGACGACGAGGCGTTGCCGACGGTGGCCCTGGCCCTGTCGTCAACGTCGATCTCGGAAACCGGCGGGGTGGCGACGGTGACGGCGACGCTGTCCGGCGCGTCAACCGAGGCGGTGATGGTGACGGTAGGGGCGTCGGCGGGCGCGAGGGCGGCGGCGGCGGACTTTGATCTTTCCGCGGCGAAGACGCTGACCATCGCCGCCGGCGACGTCGCCAGCACCGGCGAGGTAACGATTACGGCGAACGGCAACGACGTCCATTCGCTGGATAAGTCGGTGACGGTCTCGGGCATGGTGACGGGGGGCCATGGGGTGGCGGCGCCTTCGACTGCGACGCTGACGCTGACCGACGACGAGACGCTGCCGACGGTGGCCCTGGCCCTGTCGTCAGCGTCGATCTCGGAAAGCGGCGGGGTGGCGACGGTGACGGCGACGCTGTCCGGCACGTCAAGCGAAGCGGTGACGGTCACGGTGGCGGCGGCGGCCGGCACCGGCGCGGTGGCGGCGGACTTCGACCTTTCCACGGCCGCGACGCTGACCATCCCCGCCGGCGTCACCGCCAGCGCCGGCTTGGTGACGGTGACGGCCAATGGCAACGACGTGGATGCGGCGGATAAGCAGGTGACCATCTCCGCCGGACTGGCGGGAGGCAACGGGGCCGCGGACCCGGCCGACGTGACGCTGACGATCACGGACAACGACGTGGCGGGGCTGACGGTGGAAGAGAGTTCAGGGTCAACGACGGTCACGGAGGCGACCGGGACCGGGCGCACCGACACGTTCACGGTGAAACTGGACAGCGAACCGACCGCGGAAGTCGTGGTCACCGTCAGCAGTAGTGACCTCAGTGAGGGCACGGTCAGTCCGACCGTCCTGAGGTTTGGGGCCACGGCCGGCACGCGGCGTGAAGGGGCCAGTCTCCTCCGCACCTACAAATGGGATGACGCGCGCACCGTCACCGTGACCGGCGTAGACGACGACGTTGACGACGGCACGCAGACCTGGGACGTCACCGTGAATCCTGACAGTGCGGCAGGGGCAGCCGGAGACGCCAACTACCGCGACGTCGTCACGGACTCCACCGTCAGCGTGAGCACCACCGATGACGATACCGCCGGGCTGACGTTGAGCAAGACGATGGTCGCGACCTCGGAGGCCGGCACCGCGGACACCTTCACGGTCACGCTGTCGAGCGAGCCGACGGCGCAGGTGTCGGTGGCCATCAGCCACGGCGGCAGCGACGAGGTGACGGTGAGTCCGACCGTCCTGACGTTCGGCAGCGGGAATTGGAACACGGCGCAGACGGTGACGGTGACGCCCGAGGACGACGCGGTGTCCGACGGCATCCAGAGCTACATGATTACCCTGGACCCGGACAGTGCCGCGGACCCGGGGGGCGACGCGCTCTACCGCGCTCTGGACAGTGCCACCGTAACGGGGACCAACGCGGACAACGATGCGCCGCTGGTGATGCTGGCCCTGTCGTCAACGTCGATCACGGAAAGCGGCGGGGTGGCGACGGTGACGGCGACGCTGATGGGCGACTCGAGCGGGGCGGTGACGGTGACGGTGGGGGCGGCCGCGGGCACGGGCGCGACCAATGCCGACTTCGATCTGAGCACGGCAAGGACGCTGACCATCGCCGTGGGACAGACGACGAGCACGGGCACGGTGACGGTGACGGCCAACGGCAACGACGTGGATTCGCCGGATAAACAGGTGACGATCTCCGGCGTGGTGACAAGCAGCAACAACGTGGCGGCCCCGATGGACGTCACGCTGACGCTGACCGACGACGAGGCATTGCCGACGGTGGCCCTGGCCCTGTCGTCCTCGTCGATCACGGAAAGCGGCGGCGAGACCACGGTGACGGCGACGCTGTCGGGCAAGTCCAGCGAAGCGGTGACGGTGACGGTAGGGGCGGCGGCGGGCACGGGGGCGGCGGCGGCCGACTTCACGCTGTCCACGGCGAAGACGCTGATGATTGCGGCGGGGCAGACCGCCGGCGCGGGCACGGTGACGGTGACGGCCAACGGCAACGACGTGGATACGCTGGACAAGCAGGTGACGGTCTCCGCCACGGTGGCGGGCGGCAACGGGGTGGCGGCGCCGTCGAACCTGACGCTGACCCTCACCGACGACGACACCGCGGGCGTGACCTTCAACCCCACCACCATGACCCTGACCGAGGAGGGCGCCGGCAAGAAGGTCACCCTGGTCCTGGACACCGAACCGCCTCCTGTTCCTGGGGAAGTCTGGGTCGGTATCTACCCCGACGCCGGACTCCGGCTAGAGAACGACCCTCTCCGTGTATTCCCCAATGGGCTCAATTTCTCCTTCACGGCGTCGTCCTGGACCACGCCCAAGACGGTGAGCGTGGATGCCCTCGCGGACGGCGACCACCAGGACAACACCCTGCGCCTCAGATACGTCGTGGCCAACTACGGACTCGGCGACGTGGGGCAGGGCGTGGCCCATGCGCAGCGTCCCGTCGCGGTCACGGTCACGGTGGTTGACGACGATAAGCCGCAAGTGACGCTGGCCCTGTCGGAAAGTTCGATCTCGGAGAACGGCGAGGTGGCGACGGTGACCGCGGCGCTGAACCGGACGGCGAGCGAGGCGACGACGGTGACGGTCTCGGCGTCACCCGGGGCGGGGACGGATTTCACCCAGACGGGGACGGCGCTGACGATTGCCGCGGGAGACACCTCCAGCACCGGCGTGGTGACGATCACGGCGTCGGACAACGCCACCGACGCCCCGGACAAGACGGTCACGGTCTCCGCCATGGTGGAGGGCGGCGACGGAGCGTCGGCCCCATCCGACGTGACGCTGACGATCACGGACGACGAGGCGGCGCCGGGGGTGACGCTGACGCTGTCGGCGAACTCGATTGCGGAGAACGGCGGCGAAGCGACGGTGACCGCGGCCCTGGCGCATCCCTCCAGTGAGGCGACGGAGGTGACGGTGACGGCGGTCTCCGGCTTCTACACCGCGGGGTCGGACGCGACCATCATGATTGCGGCCGGCGACGTGGCGAACGCCGCGGACGTGGCGATGATTACCGCGGTGGACGACGACGTGTATCAGGGCAGCGGCGGGCGTTCGACGACGGTGACGGCGACGGTCATGAACGACCATGGCGCGGGGAGCGTGACCGGGGCGCCCCTGACGCTGACGGACGATGAGACGCTGCCGACGGTGGCCCTGGCCCTGTCATCCCCCTCAATCACGGAGAGCGGCGGCGAGACCACGGTGACGGCCACGCTGTCGGGCAAGTCGAGCGAGGCGGTGACGGTGACGGTGGGGGCCGCGGCGGGCACGGGCGCGGTGGCGGCCGACTTCGACCTCTCCACGGCGCGGACGCTGACGATTGCGGCGGGCGCCACGACCAGCACGGGCACGGTGACGGTGACGGCCAACGGCAACGACGTGGATTCCCCGGACAAGGAGGTGACGGTCTCCGCGACCGTGGCGGGCGGCAACGGGGTGGCGGTCCCGTCGAACCTGACGCTGACGCTGACCGACGACGAGACGCTGCCGACGGTGGCCCTGGCCCTGTCGTCCTCCTCAATCACGGAGAGCGGCGGCGAGACCACGGTGACGGCCACGCTGTCGGGCAAGTCGAGCGAAGCGGTGACGGTGACGGTATTGGGGGCGCTGGGGATGGGCGCGGAGGCGGGCGACTTCGTGCTCTCTGCGGCCCAGACGCTGACCATCGCCGCCGGCGCCACGACCAGCACGGGCACGGTGACGGTGACGGCGAACGACAACGACGTGGATTCGCCGGACAAGTCGGTGAGGGTGGTGGGCACGGTGGAGGGCGGCAACGGGGTGGCGGCGCCGGCGGATGTGACGCTGACGCTGACGGACGACGAGACGCTGCCGACGGTGGCCCTTGGGCTGTCGCCGCCGTCGATCACGGAGAGCGGCGGAGTCTCGGCGGTGACGGCCACCCTGTCGGGCAAGTCGAGCGAGGCGGTGACGGTCACGGTGGGGGCCGTGGCGGGCACGGGCGCGGTCGGAGCGGACTTCGACCTGAGCACGGCGCGGACGCTGACCATTGCCGCCGGCGCCACCACCAGCACGGGCACGGTGACGGTGACGGCGAACGGGAACGACGTGGATTCGCCGGACAAGGAGGTGACGGTCTCCGGCACGGTGGAGGGCGGCAACGGGGTGGCGGCGCCGGCGGATGTGACGCTGACGCTGACGGACGACGAGACGCTGCCGACGGTGGCCCTGGCCCTGTCGCCGCCGTCAATCACGGAGAACGGCGGGATATCGACGGTGACGGCCACGCTGTCGGGCAAGTCGAGCGAGGCGGTGACGGTGATGGTGGGGGCCGCGGCGGGCACGGGCGCGGTCGGAGCGGACTTTGATCTGAGCGCGGCGCGGACGCTGACGATCGCCGCGGGCCAGACGACCAGCACGGGCGCGGTCACGGTGACGGCGAACGACAACACCGTGGATGCACCGGACAAGACGGTGACGGTCTCCGGCACGGTGACGGGGGGCAACGGGGTGGCGCTGCCGACCGCGGTGACGCTGACGCTGACCAACGACGACATGGCGGCGGTGACGCTCTTGCTGTCGGACCCGATTTCGGGCCAGCCGGACACGATCAAGGAGTTGGCCACCGCGCCATCGGGCGAACGGATGACCACGGTCACGGCGCAGTTGAACGTCCCATTGAGCGAGGCGTTAACGATTACGGTGTCGGCGACGTCGGGGACCAACGCGGCGGCGGACGACTTCACGCTGAGCGCGGCGACCACGCTGACCATCGCGGCCGGCGCCACGACCAGCAGCGGGACGGTGACGATCACGGCGGCGGACGACCGGATTGACTCCATCGTGGACACCACCGTCGCCGGCAAGAAGGTGGTGGTGAAGGGCGCCGTGGCCAGCGGGACGGTGGCGCCGGAGGGGCCGGCGGACGTCGAGCTGCTGATCTGGGAGGACGACCGGGCCGCCCTGGTGACCGACCCGGCGTTTCCGCGCTGCCGGCGGGCCCCGTGCCCGGCTTGGATCAGCGTGGACGAGGGGGCGAGCGAGACCTTCACGGTGAAGCTGAACAGCGAGCCGACCACGACTATCCGGGTGGCGGTCAAGAGCAGCGAGTCGGACGAGGGCCTGGTGTCGTCGGGCAGCAGCGCGGCGGCGGACTCGACGACGCTGACCTTCACGGCCGCGACCTGGGAGACGGCGCAGACGGTGACGCTGACCGGCGTGATCGACAACGTGGTGGACGGCGACGACGACTATACGCTCCGCATTTTCCCGGACACCCCGGATGAGGCCACGGATGCCTATCACGTCATAGGCGGGGCGAGCGTGCGGCCGCAGACCGTGATGACGACCGACGTGGACGTGGCGGGGCTGACGGTCTCCGAGAGCACGCTGACGGTGACGGAAGGCGGGGCGGAGCAGACCTTTACGGTGAAGCTGACGAGCAGGCCGACGGCCGCGGTGACGGTGACGGTGAGCAGCGCCAACGGCGGCGAAGTGCAGGTGGCCAAGAGCGCCGGGGACGCCAATGAGCGCACCTTTGCGGGTTCGAAGACCCTGACCTTCATGGGGAGCGACTGGAACCAGACGCAGACGGTGCGGGTGCAGGCCGTGGACGACGATCAGGACGACCCGGCCACGTTCGAAATCGGCCTCACGCTGGATATATCCGGCGGCGACAGCAATTACAACGGGTTGGACGACGAGAGCGTGACCGTCACCAAGACCGACGACGACCCCACCCCGACCGTGACCCTGGTCCTGTCGTCGCCGTCGATCACGGAGAACGGCGGAGTCTCGACGGTCACGGCAACCCTGTCAAGCCAGTCGGGTGAGGCGGCGACGGTCACGGTGGCGGCCGCGGCGGGCACGGGCGCGGTCGGAGCGGACTTCGATCTGAGCACGGCGAAAACGCTGACGATTCCGGCGGGTTCGACGACCAGCACGGGCACGGTGACGGTCACGGCGAACGACAACGCGGTGGATTCGCCGAACAAGTCGGTGACGGTCTCCGGCACGGTGACGGGCGGCCACGGTCTGCTGTCGACCCCGTCGAACGTGGCGCTGACGCTGACGGACGACGATGTTCTGCCGACGGTGAGTCTGGGGCTGTCGCCGACGTCGATCACGGAGGAGAGCGGGGTCTCGACGGTGACGGCGAGCCTGTCGGGCGCGTCCAGCGAGGCGGTGACGGTCACGGTGGCGGCCGCGGCGGGCACGGGCGCGGTGGGGGCGGACTTCGACCTGAGCACGGCGAAGGCGCTGACGATTCCGGCAGGTTCGATGACCAGCACGGGCCTGGTGACGGTCACGGCGAACGGCAACGCGGTGGATTCGCCGGACAAGTCGGTGACGGTCTCCGGCACGGCCACCGGGGGCAACAGCGTGGCGAACCCCACGGCCGTGACGCTGACGCTGACGGACAACGAGGTGTTGCCGACGGTGACGCTGGCCCTGTCAAGCGCGTCCGTTACGGAGGAGGACGGGGTTTCGACGGTGACGGCGAGCCTGTCGGGCACGTCAAGCGAGGCGGTGGTGGTGACGGTGGCGGCCGCGGCGGGCACGGGCGCGGTGGCCGCGGACTTCGACCTGAGCACGGCGCGGACGCTGACCATTGCCGCGGGCCAGATGACCAGCACGGGCACGGTCACGGTCACGGCGAACGGGAACACGGTGGATTCACCGAACAAGTCGGTGACGGTCTCCGGCACGGCCACCGGGGGCAACAGCGTGGCGAACCCCACGGACGTGACGCTGACGCTGACGGACGACGAGGCGTTGCCGACGGTGACGCTGGGCCTGGCCCCGGCGTCAATCACGGAGACCGGCGGGGTCTCGACGGTGACGGCGGCCCTGTCGGGTGCGTCCAGCGAGGCAGTGGTGGTGACGGTGGGTGCCGCGGCGGGCACGGGCGCGGTGGCCGCGGACTTCACGCAGACGGGGACGATGCTGACCATTGACGCGGGCCAGACGGGGAGCACGGGCACGGTGACGGTCATGGCAAACGGGAACACGGTGGATTCGCCGAACAAGTCGGTGACGGTCTCCGGCACGGTGACGGGCGGCAACGGGGTGGCGGTGCCGTCGAACGTGACGCTGACGCTGACGGACGACGATGATCTGCCGACGATGACGCTGGTGCTGTCGGCCGACACCATTGACGAGAGCGGAAGCTCGAACGTGACCACGGTGACGGCGCGTTTGGACCATGGTTCAAGCGAGGCGGTGACGGTGACGGTGTCCGCAGCGCCGGGAACGAACGCGATGACGAGCGACTACACGCTGAGTTCGACGAACACCCTGATGATTGCGGCGAGTTCGACGACCAGCACGGGCCTGGTGACGGTGACGGCGGTGGACAATTCGGCCGACGAGCCGCACATTGAGGTGACGGTTTCGGGCACTGCGGCCGGCGGGCGCAATGTGTCTGACCCGACCTCCAAGACGCTGACCATTCGTGACGACGAAGGCCCGCCGACGGTGACGCTGGCGCTCGCGCCGGGGACGATTGACGAGGGCGGGACGGCGACCACCGTGACGACGGTGACGGCGAGTCTGAACCGGGCGTCGAGTGCGGCAACCACGGTGACGGTGTCCGCAGCGCCGGGGACGAACGCGGTGGCGGGCCACTACACGCTGAGCGCGGCGAACACGCTGACGATCGCGGCCGGGGTCATGACCAGCACGGGCACGGTAACGGTGACGGCGGTGGACGACAACACCGATGCTCCCAACAGGAGCGTGACGATCTCGGGGGAGGCGGGCAACAGCCAGGGGGTCATGAATCCCCTTGATATGACGCTGACCATCCGCGACGACGACGCGGCGCCGGATGCGACCCTGTCGGTGGTATCGTCGTCTATCTCGGAGGACGGGGGTTCGACGATGGTGAGCGCGACCTTGTCGCGCCCCTCCAGCGAGCCGACCACGGTGACGGTGACCGCGGTCGCGAACGTCTACACGGTGGGGGCTGACGCGATCATTGCGATCGCAGCAGGGCAGACGGCGAACACCGCGGACAGGGCGACGATCAACGCCGTGAACAACGCCGTGGACGCGGCGGATAACATGACGACGGTGACGGGCACCATGGCCAACACCCAGGGCACGGGCACGGTGACCGGGGCGGCCCTGACCATCACCGACGACGACACCGCGGGGTTCACGGTCTCGCCGACCACGACCACGTCGTCGCGGCTGACGACCACGGAGGGCGGGGGGACGGCCACCTTCACGGTGAAACTCGATAGCGAGCCCACGGGGAACGTGGTGCTGACCGTGGCGAGCGGGGACGCCTCCGAGGGCGCGGTCTCGACGTCGTCGCTGACCTTCACGACCTCGAACTGGAACACGGAGCAGACGGTGACCCTGACCGGCCAGGACGATGCCTTGGCCGACGGCAACTTGCCCTACACAGTCACCCTGACGGTGAACCAGGGGAACACGGCGGACAGCAATTACGACCCGCTTACTCCTGGCCCGGTGTATGCCGTCAACGTAGACGACGAGTACGGGCTGGCCGTGGGCACGGTCATGGGCCAGGTGACGGAGGGGGGCGGGGCGGCGACCTTCACGGTGGCCCTGATGACGGCGCCCTCGGCGAACGTGATGGTGGCGGTGAGCAGCCAGGATACAACCGAGGGGCGGGTCTCGCCGTCGTCGCTGACCTTCACGACCTTGAACTGGAACACGGAGCGGACGGTCACGGTGACCGGGAACAACGACTCCATTGACGACGGGGACGTGGCTTGGCAGGTGCAGCTTGACCCGTCAAGCACCGACAGCAACTACAACGCGCTGGCGAACGTGGACGTGTCGGTGACCACCACGGACGACGACGCGGCGCCGACGGTGACGTTGGGGCTGATGCCCACGTCGATTTCGGAGAACGGCGGCACCGCGATGGTGCGGGCGACGCTGAGCCATGGATCGGGCGCGGCCACGACGGTGACGGTGACCGCGAAGACGGGCTTCTACACGGTGGGCACGGGCGCCGCGGGCATCATTTTGATCCCGGCGGGGCAGACGTCGAACTCTTCCGATACCGCGACGGTGACCGCGGTGAACGACGCCATTCACCAGGGCAGCGTAGGGCGGTCAACCACGGTGACGGCGACGGTGGCGAACGCCCGGGCCACCGCGGATGGGACAACCATGACCGTGACCGGGGCGACCCTGATGCTGACGGACGACGAAATGGCGCCGGGGGCGATGTTGGCCCTGTCGGATAACTCGATTGCCGAGAACGGCGGCACGTCGGTAGTGAGCGCGACGCTGTCCGGGGCCTCGGCCGTGCCGACGACGGTGACGGTGACCCAAGTGCCCGGGTTCTACACGGTGGGGACTGACGCGATCATCGCGATTGCCGCGGGCGACACGGCGGCCGCCTCGGACACGGTCACGATTACCGCGGTGGACAACGCCACGGACGAGCCGAACCGGATGACAATGGTCACGGGCACGCTGGCCAACGCCGTGGGCGCGGGGAGCGTAACAGGGAAGGCCCTGACGCTGGAGGACGACGACGCGGCCCCGACGGTCACGTTATCGGTGGCGTCGTCCTCAATCTCGGAGAACGGCGGGACGACGATGGTAAGCGCGACCTTGTCGCACCCGTCGAGCGCGGTGACGACGGTGACGGTGACCGGGGGCGGCACGGCCTACACGGTGGCGTCGGGCACCGGGGCGACCATCGTGATTGCCGCGGGCTCGACCGCGAGCACGGACAGTGCCACGATCAACGCGGTGAACAACGCCGTGGACGCGGCGCCCAACATGGTCACGGTGGCGGGCACGGCGCAGAACACCCAGGGCGTGGGCACGGTGACCGGAGCCGCCCTGACCATCACGGACGACGACACCGCGGCGATCGTGCGCTCCGCCGGGGCGACCAACACCGCCCGGGTGCGGACCTCGGAGGACGGCAGCACGGCCGAGGTTGCGGTGTCACTGGCCACCCAGCCGACCGGGAACGTGGTGATGAACGTGGCGAGTTTGGACATGGCCCAGGGCACGGTGTTGCCGGCGGCGCTGACCTTCACGGCGACGACCTGGAACACGGCGCAGCCCGTGACCCTGACCGGCGTGGACGACGACCCTGACCTGCCCGACGGCAGCCAGACCTACCAAGTGACGCTGACGGTAGACATAGGCAACACGGCGGATGCCAATTACAACGGGCTCGCCGCCGTCTCCATCTACGCCATCAACGCGGACGACGAGTTGGGTCTGGAGGTGGGGCCGGTGATGGGGCCGGCGACGGAGGCGGGCGGGACGGCGACGTTCACCGTGAAGTTGGTGACGGATCCCGGGGAAGCCACGGCGCCGTCGCAGACGGTGACCGTGTCGGTCTCCAGTCTGGACCCCGGCGAGGGCACGGTGTCGCCGACGTCGCTGACCTTCACCGCGGGGGCCTCGGGCAACTGGAACACCTTCCAAACGGTGACCGTGACCGGGGTAGACGACGCCATTGACGACGGCACCGTAACGTGGCAGGTGCGGCTGGACCCGTCAAGCGCCAGCGGCTCCGACTACGATAACGTCCCGAACTGGGACGTGTCGGTGAGCACCGAAGACGACACCGACACCGCGTCGCTTGTGCTGTCGCCCGCGACGACGACCACGTCCCGGTTGCAGATGCCGGAAGGCGGGACGGTGAACATCACGGTAAAACTTGGGAGCGAGCCGACGGCGGACGTGGTGGTCGTTTTCTCCTCGGGCACGGTAGACGAGCCCCAGCGCGTACCGGGCGCCAGGTTTCCAGACACCGACCTGAGGGATGGCTCTCCCTACAGGACCTTCACCCCGCAGAACTGGAACACGCCCCAGACGGTGACCATGACCGCGATGGACGACGACGTGTTCGACGGCGACCAGAATTTCAGCATCGATGCGAACGTGCATGACGCGACCACCGACGACACCAATTATCACGCCGTCGGTACTACGACGATACACGCGACCAACGTTGACGACGACACCCCGGGGCTGGAGATTGTCCCGACTGCGGTGACGCTGAAGGAGCAGCCGACGGACTTGCCGCCGGACATGGAGCCGTACACGGTGCGGCTGGCCACGAAGCCGACGGCGGCCGTCATGGTGACGATGACGGTGACGGCGGAGAGTCCCAACAACCCCAACGCGGTGTCGGTCCTCCCGACCGCCCTGACCTTTGACGCGTCGACCTGGAACGTGGCCCAGCCGGTCACGGTGACCACGTACGAGGATGAGGTGGATAGCTACCGGGACGAGGCGGTGAGGGTGACGCACACGGCCGCCAGCTCCGATAACAGTTATCATGATCTGTCCGCCGACTTGCAGGTGACCGTGGAAGACGATGATATTCCGCCCGAGCTCAGTGCTGCGGGAGATGACACCACCACGATCAACAGGCACACGGTGATGGTGACGGCGCCGGAAGGGGAGGCGACGCCGGATGTGACGGTGATCCCGCCGTCCGGCTTGGAGGGGGACCTTGTGGTGGCGACCAGGCCGGTGGCCGAGGCACCGCCAGATGTGACGGCGATTGACGAGACGGAGGGCACCGGGCCGGTGCGTCAGCGTTTTTCCCTGGGAACTGAGGCGGCGGAGCGCACGGTGGTGGATATTGAGGTGACGGGTGCGGGCCTTGCCACGGTGCGGACCGCGGGGATAACCATCTGCCTGCCGGTGACTCCTGAATTGCGGACTGAGGCGATGGGGAGGCCGTTGGAACTCCTGCATTACAAAGACGGCGAGTGGACGGTCGTCCCGGAGCCGGATGACCAAGACGACCGGGTCTGTGCCATAGTGACGGACTTCTCCCCGTTTGCGTTGGGGTATCGGGACCTGGAGCCGGCGTTCGCGCCGGACGCGCAGCAACTGCCGCCGCGAACGTACCTCACGGGTCGGGCGGTGAACGACGTCCTGCCGGGCGCCACGGGCGGGGACGGGCAACGCACCTACAAGTTGACGGGGGAGGCGGGGGAGGAGGACCTCCCGGCCGGGCTGGCCTACAAGGAGCCGGAGTCCGGAGCGAGTCACGGCGGCACGATCACGGGCACGCCGACGACGCCCATGGCTCCGCGGGACTACACGCTGACCGTGGAGGACGGGGATGGGGATAAGGACAGCATCACGTTCAGCATCGAAGTCAAGCCCGGCATTGAAAGCCGCGACTTGGGCCTGGTGCTGGCCGGAATCGGCCGCACCCTGGCTACGGATGCGGTAGAGGTGCTGGGCGGCCGCTTCGGCTCCTCCCCGGCGTCCCGCCTGCAAGTGACCTTGGGCGGCCAAGTTCTCCGCCTCACCCAGCCGGCGTCGGCTCCCTCTCCCACTCCTCCTCCCTCTCCCCTTGAGGGAGAGGGCCGGGGTGAGGGGTCTCTTCTCCGTGGTGAGGGGAAGGTTCTCCAAGGTGAAAGTTCTCTTCTCCAAGGCGAGGCTCCCCGCGCCAGCGCCGGCCCCAGTCCCTGGCAACGAGCCACCGGCTTGGCCATCGGCGTTGCCCGCGCCTTAGGCGTCACCCTGGATATCCCCTCTTCCGGCAATTCTCCCTCTCCCCTTCCGGGAGAGGGCGGGGGTGAGGGGTCCCTTCTCCAAGGAGCGGGGTCCATCCTCCAAAATGACGTCCGCCTCCCGGGTCGCGTCCCCACCGACATCAGACGAGTCACCTCCAACTCCAACCTCCTCCGCCTCCAACCGGTCTCGGGCAAAGACCTGTTGGCCCGCAGTTCCTTTGAGTTGCCCTTGACCCGCACCGGTGACGACGGCGTGCCTGCCTGGACCCTCTGGGGCCGCGGGTCTGCCGCGGGCTTCGCCGGCCAGCCCGAAGACGGCTTCAAGATGGACGGCACCCTCTACAGCGGCTACCTGGGGCTTGACTACCGGCACGCCTCATTGCTCATGGGTCTGGCCGTGGCCCACAGTACCGGCGAGGTGAGCTACGAACGCACCGAGGCCACCAAGGCCGGGGCCGACGTGACGCTGACGAGCGTGCTCCCGTATGTCCATTGGCAGCCGTATGCCGGGCTGGGGGTGTGGGGCCTGGTGGGCGCGGGCTGGGGCGAGATGGACCTGAAACTGGATGGCGACCCCCAGACGCGGAGCACGCGCCTGACCTCCTGGCTGGGCGCCGTGGGCGGGCGGCAGACCTTGACCACGTGGCAGGGGATTGACCTGGCCGCGAAGACGGATGCCTTCCTGACGACGGTGCGGGCCGCGGGCACGGCGGAGGTGCCGGAAGCCCAGGGGCACGCGCAGCGGGTGCGGTTGTTGATGGAAGGCCGGATGGCGGTGGCCGTCTCCCAGGCGTCCCGGCTGGAGCCGCGCCTGGAGTTAGGCGGCCGGTGGGACAGCGGGACGGCGGAGCAGGGGTTGGGTGCGGAACTCGGCGGGGGCGTGGCCTACACGCAGATGGAGTGGGGCCTGAGCGTGGATGCGCAGGGCCGGTATCTGCTGGTCCACGAGGACGGAGGGTTTGAGGATTGGGGAGCGAGTGTGAGCGTGCGGCTGGATCCGGGAGTTGCGGGCGACGGGGCCTATCTGACGATCACGCCGGTGTGGGGACAGGCAAGCAGTGGGGTGGAGCAACTGTGGTCCCCGACGGCCGCCTTGACGCAATCCGGCGGCTCCTCACGTCCCGCCGCGGGGTGGCGGCCGGGCAGTTTGGAAGTGGACGTAGGCTACGGCCTGACGCTGGCCGACGGGTGGGGGCGGCTGACCCCGTATGGCGGCTTGGCCCTGGCCGGCCCCGGCGCCTCCCGCTACCGCCTGGGGAGCAGCTTGGCGTTGAGTTCGTCCCTGAATGTGACCCTTGAGGGCGAACGGGCAGAACAACCCGGGCAGAAAACCGCGCACGGCGTCTCTATTCGGTTGGGTTGGCAGTGGTAGGGGGATGATCGCCGGAGCAAAGCCCCCTCACCCCGGCCCTGGATTCCCGATTAATAACATCGGGAATGACAGTGTGAGAAATGTCGGGAATGACGGCATTTGAAACGTTGGGAATGCCAGCGTGAGAACATCCCGGAACAGCGCCCCCTCACCCCGGCCCTCTCCCGCAAGGGGAGAGGGAGGAAGGCGACCGGCATAGTGGCTCGATTTGTCATTCCCGCTCCTCCCCTGTTATTCCCGCTCCCCCCTGTCATTCCTGCTCCCCCCTATCATTTCCGCTCCCCTCCTGCCATTCCCGCTTCCCACCTGTCATTCCCGCTCCCACGTGTCATTCCTGCTCTCCCCCTGTCATTCCCGCTCTCCCCCTGTCATTCCCGCAGTTTTAAGCGGGAATCCAGGGTCTTTTTCTTTCTGCTCCCCGGGTGGAGGTTTCGCAGGAGGCTCGGGCTTCTACGGCTCCCTCTGGGAGGGGCAGACATTTCCCTCTTCTTTGCTTCTCACCCGCTCTTTCCTCTTACCTCTCACCCTGGGGACATGGATTCCCGATTAATAACGTCGGGAATGACAGTGTGAGAAACGTCGGGAATGACGGCGTTTGAAATGTTGGGAATGACAGAGTTTGAAACGTGGGGAATGACCGCGTTTGAAACGTCGGGAATGACAGTGTGAGAACATCCTGGAACAGAGCCCCCTCACCCCTGACCCTCTCCCGCAAGGGGAGAGGGAGGAAGAGGGGGAGCGGGAATCCAGGAATCACCGTAGGGACAACCCCCCGTGGTTGTCCGTCATCTCTCCGTTGCCATTCTCCCCTCCGTTACCATTCTCCCTTCCTTTGTTATTCTCTCCTTTGTCATGTCATTCTCCCCCCTCCGTTGCCATTTTCCCCTCCGTTGCCATTTTCCCCGTTGCCATTTTCCCCTCCGTTGCCATTCTCCCCGTTGCCATTTTCCCCTCCGTTGTCATTCCCCCTTCCGTTGTCATTCCCTCCCTTCCGTTGTCATTCCCTCCCCTCCGTTGTCATTCCCTCCCTTCCGTTGTCATTCCCTCCCCTCCGTTGTCATTCCCCCCTCCGTTGTCATTCCCCTCTCCGTTGTCATTCCCCTCTCCGTTGTCATTCCCCCTCCGTTGTCATTCTCTCTCCTCCCTTGTCATTCTGAACGAAGTGAAGAATCTGGGAACGGGTGGGGACTTGCTGGAACTTTAGGAAAATTGGTAGGTAGGGCCTGAACGGGGTTTGTTCGGTCTGCGATCATGCCTGATTACTTCATTACCTGGATTCATCTCATTGCGGCGGTGAGTTTGATAGGGGGACTGATTTTTTCTCAGTTGGTGCTGAGGCCGGCGGTGCGGAACGCGGCGTCGGATCCGGCGGCTCAAGAGGTGATCCGGCGGTCGGGTCAACGCTTCCGAACCCTTGCGTGGGCGAGTCTGATTACGTTGATCCTCACCGGGGCGTATCAGTTGTTGAATGAGAGCGGATCCGCGCGGATCGAGACCGCCTGGGGCGTGGTGTTGATGCTTAAATTGTTTTTGTTTGCCATCGCCTTCGGGCTCATCCTCATTCATGATTTTATTATGGACCCGTATGCGCCCGTCTCCAAGCCTTCCCTGAACGTCCCCGCCTCCGTCCCGGCTTCTTCCCGCGCCGATGCCGTGCAAAAAGCCATCCTCGTCCTGACGCTGGCGGTCTTGCTCGTCGCTTCGTATCTGTCGAAGACGTAGTGCGCGCAACGTTCGTCAGCCGTTCAGTCAACCGGAACGTTCTGCACGACCCGCAAGCGGCTGAACGTCGCCGCTTTTGATCCGGGCGACGTATCCCGTGATCTCGCGCTTGACTTCAGGCCCTAGCACGTAGAGGGCGATCACGTTCGGGACGGCCATGGCAAAGAACATCGCGTCCACGAAATCGAGCGCGGCATTCATGGAGATGACGGCGCCCGTTGACAAGAGCAGACAGTAGACCACCTTGTAGCCGAGGTCGGCCCAGCGCGATTCGCCTACGAGATAGGTCCAACATTTGACGCCGTAGTAGGCCCAGGTGAGCATCGTCGTATAGGCAAAGAGCATGACGGCGATGGCAAGAATCTTTGGAAACCACGGAAAGACGGTGGCATAGGCGGCCGAGGTGATTTCAATGCCCGAGAGCCCCTGGACGTTGTAGGCACCGGTGACGATCACAATCAGCGCGGTCATCGTGCTGACGATCACCGTGTCGATACAGGGTTCAAGCAAGGCCACCAGCCCCTCGCTCGCCGGTTCCCTGGTCTTCACGGCGGAATGGGCAATGGGGGCGGACCCGACGCCGGCCTCGTTCGAATACACGGCTCGTTGGATGCCGATAATCATGGCCCCGATGACGCCGCCGCCTACGCCTTCCGGCGAGAAGGCTTCAACGACGATGCTGACGACGGCCGCCGGTATCTGCTCCGCGTGCAGACTGAGAATGATGGCCCCGGCTGCGAGGTAGATGAACGCCATCAGGGGGACGATCGTCTCGGCGACCGCGCCGATCCTGCGCACGCCGGCGATGGTGACGAGCCCTACCATGAAGGCCATGACCATCCCGAACGTCAGGCCGTCCTGAAAGCCCGTGGCTTGGGCAAATTGCGCGAAGGCCTGATTCATTTGGAAGAGCGTGAGACTCCCCACGACGCCGCACGCGGCAAAGAGGGCCGCCAGACATCGGCCGGACCTTGACAGGCCGCGCGCCGCGAACCCCTCACGAATGTAATACATCGGCCCGCCTGATACGGTTCCGTCGGCATTGATTCGACGGTACTTGACGCCGAGCGTACACTCCACCATTTTCGTTGCCATGCCGAGGATGCCCGCCAGAATCATCCAGAACGTGGCGCCCGGACCGCCAATCGAAATGGCAATGGCCACGCCCGCGATGTTTCCGACGCCGACCGTCCCGGAGAGTGCCGTGCTCAGCGCCTGGAAATGGGTGAGGTCGCCGGGTGCGTCGGCCCGCGTGTATCGACCGCGAACGACGTTCAAAGCCAGACCGATCCAGCGCACGTTTGGAAACCGGAAATACCAGGAGAAGATGAATCCCGCGGCGATCAGCCAACAGACGACCACCGGCACGTCAACGCCGGCGAGGGTGATCGGAAAAAAGACGACGTCGGCAATGGCGCCCGTTACCGGTGAGATCATCCGGTCAATGCGTTGGTCAAGGTTCATGGAAGGAGGGGTGACGGGAGGTTAAAACGGGGTCTCGGCTTTTCGTGGTTTGGGGAGCGCCTGTTTGATGAATTCGGTGTCCTGGTTGTGAGATTCTTCGCTTCGCTCAGAATGACAAAGGGGGGATGGATGACAAAGGGGGGGTGGCAGGGGGGTTGGGCAGAGGGGGGTGAGGCGTGCCCGTAGGGCCGCATCTCATGCGGCCAGGAGGGGCGGGCGGAGGGGGGTGAGGCGTGCCTGTAGGGCCGCATCTCATGCGGCCAGGAGGGGCGGGCGGAGGGGGTTGAGGCGTGCCTGTAGGGCCGCATCTCATGCGGCCAGGAAGGGTAGGCAGAAGGGGGTGAGGTGTGCCTGTCGGGCCGCATCTTATGCGGCCAGGAAGGGCGGGCGGAGGGGGGTGAGGCGTGCCTGTAGGGCCGCATCTCATGCGGCCAGGAGGGGCGGGCGGAGGGGGTTGAGGCGTGCCCGTAGGGCCGCATCTCATGCGGCCAGGAGGGGTGGACAGAGGAGGTGGGGTATGCCATGGGTTAAAACGGTGTTTCGCCTTTCCGCAGTTTGGCGAGCGCCTGTTTGACGAATTCGGCGTCCTGGCTTCCGGGTTGGAGGTTCTTGTGGGCAATGGCCCAGAATTCTTCGGTTTCTCGATACCGCTTCAGATACCACAAGGCCACGCCTTTATACCAATTGACCCCGGGTTCATTCGGCCGGTCAACCAACACCGCGTCGAAATGTTTCATGGCCGTTTCAAACGTCTTCGGGTCGTCGAACGTTCGTTCATTGATCATGATGACGCCCATGTTGTAATGGGCTTCATGGTTCCGTGGGTCCAGTTTCAGCACCGTTTCATACGCGGCTCTTGCTTCCTCCGCGCGGTCCAGGGCCATGTAAGAGCGACCGGCCATCATCTGGCCTTGCACGTCGTCGGGGTGTTCTTTGAGTCTGGCTTCCAATCGGGCGACCATGTCCCGCGGGTCCGGCATTTGTGCGGCCACGTCGGTTTGTGCGTTCACGAGCCGGTTCATGGTTCGCCATTGCAGAAAGCCGTAGATCGCGATGGCCGACAGGACCACGATCAGGCTCGCCGCCGCGGCCGATCCCCAGGCACGGGGTTTTTCCACGTGGTCGGGGACGGACGAGGGGGCGTTCGGGACGGTCAGGGCTTCGAGTCGATCCAGGACTCCCAGCAGGCGCCGTTCGTCCGTGGCTTTCAATCGTTCATAATCCTCCGGTTCCAACCGACCCTGAGCGAGTTCGAGGTCGAGCTCCTGGAGTGACCGGCGCAACCCTTCCCGCTCCACGGAAAGGTCGGCCCGTTCTTGATCTTCCGCGGCTTCCCGACTAATCAACTCGGGCGTCGTCGGGTCGTGACGCCACAATGGAGAGGCCACCGCGGCAAGCACGCCGAGCAGGATAACGGCACATGCGATGATGAAGATGGTTGACATGATGGAGTCGGGGGTTGGAATCCACTGTTATGGCGGTAATTGGTGTTCGGTCATGGAGATTCTCCATTCTGTCATTTCCGCGATGGTAGAATCCAGTGTTATGGCTGGAATTGGTGTTCGGTCATGGAGAGTCCCTCATTCTGTCGTTCCCGCGAAGGCGGGAATCCAGGGGAACGGGTTGGAAACGTGGCGTGCCCTGTGGGTGGGGCTGCCGTGGGGCGGCGGAAAAGGACCCTGGATTCCCGCTTAAAACTGCGGGAATGACAGAGGGACGAACTGCGGGCATGACGGAGGGACGGGCTGCAGGCATGACGGAGGGACGAACTGCGGGAATGACGGAGGGACGGGCTGCGGGCATGACGGAGGGACGGGCTGCGGGAATGACAGAGGGACGGGCTGCGGGAATGACGGAGGGACGGGCTGCGGGAATGACGGAGGGACGGGCTGCGGGCATGACGGAGGGACGGGCTGCGGGCATGACAGAGGGACGAACTGCGGGAATGACAGAGGGACGAACTGCGGGAATGACAGAGGGACGGGCTGCGGGCATGACGGAGGGACGGGCTGCGGGCATGACGGAGGGACGGGCTGCGGGCATGACGGAGGGACGGGCTGCGGGCATGACGGAGGGACGGGCTGCGGGCATGACGGAGGGACGGGCTGCGGGCATGACGGAGGGACGGGCTGCGGGCATGACGGAGGGGGCCAGGTGCCCACAAGCCAGTCACGGGCCACGCTACACTGTCATTCCCGCGAAGGCGGGAATCCAGGGTTCTAGCGGTAATTGGTGTTCGATCATGGAGATTCTTCGCTTCGCCCTTCGAGACTCAGGGGAACCTCAGAATGACAGGGGGGGCGTTCAGGATGACAGGGGGGGCGTTCAGAATGACAGGGGGGCGCTCAGAATGACAGGGGGGCGTTCAGGATGACAGGGGGGGCGTTCAGAATGACAGAGGGTTCGTTCAGAATGACAGGGGGGGCGTCGGATGATAGGGGTTATGGCTGGACTTCGCGTTCAATGCGGCGTCGGGACTCTTCATCCAACGGAGGAGGCGCGTCAGGCTGAGGCGTCGGGGTTTGGGTCACCCAGCGTTTCATTTCTCTCCATAATAATGCGCCGCCGCCCACGAGCAAGAGAAAAGGCGCCACCCAGATCAACCAGTTGTTCCCTTCTTTCGGGGGCGCCATCATGATGTAATCGCCGTACCGGCTGTGGAAGTAGGCCCGGATTTCTTCCGCGGTCTGGCCTTGACTCACGCGGGCTCGAATGGCTTCCCGCATCTGATGGGCCAAGGGCGCGCCGGATTCCCACAGCGTTTCGGTCTGGCAGACGGTGCAGCGAAGCGTTTTGGCAACCTCGCGCACCCGTTGATCTATTTCCGTTTCATCCACGACTTTCGCCCATCCCCCATGAGGGAAGGCGAGGCAGCAGACGAGCAGGACGGGTATGGCTGATGGTTTCACCGGACGGTCAGCTTTCCAACAGGGGGGTCAGGACGTTCTGCGTGAGATTGGCGTAGACGTCGTCCACGATCGGGCCGATCCATTTATGCCGAATGACGCCGTCTTTGTCGATGACGAACGTTTCCGGTACGCCGTACACGCCGAAGTCAATGGCCAGCGTGCCGTCAACGTCGCGGACGTGCGAAAAGCTCGACCCATAGCGTTGCAAATAGGCGCGTGCCTTCGGCGGCTCATCCTGGTAGTTGATCCCCAGCATCACGAATTCGGGATGATCTTTATATTCATCGTGCAGTCTCAGCAGGTTGTCATGCTCGATTTTGCACTCCTGACACCACGAGGCCCAGAAGTTCACCAGGATTACCTTGCCTTTGAACCGTTCGGAGGAGAGGGGTTCTCCCGTTTCCACGTCCGGCCCTTCAAACGCGGGCGCCTGGGTGCCCACCAGCACCGTCGGGATATGCCGCGGGTCTCCCCACAGTCCTTGGTAGAACAAGGCGAATAAGGCGAAGAGCACGACGAGAATCATCAGTTGCGTGGTGCGCGTCATAGGTCCTTCATTTTCGTGGTCGGAACATATTCAGCAGCACGCCGAGCCCCATGATGCCGCCGCCGCCCCACACCCACAGAATCAGCGGGTTAATGACGCCTCGGGCCACGGCCACCCCCTCAGGCGACACGTCCGGCATGGTGAGAAAAATATGTCCCATGTTTTTTGCGTAAATCGCGGATTCGGTGGTCGGGGTTTGCGAGGCATCATACACGCGCTTTTGAGGACGCAATTTGGTGAGCAGGGCGTCTCCTTCATAGACCTCAAAGACGCCTTCCTGGGCGTTCCAGTTTTTCCCCCTGACTTCATGAATGCGTTCGAGTTTGACCCGATACGCGTCAAGGATGAACTCATCCCCGACCCGGAGCGAGACGACTTTTTCCGTTTGATACACGGTCGATGCGATGATGCCGACTACGAGAACCAGGACGCCGACGTGCGTCACGAGTCCGGCGTAACGCCGTTGATTGGCGCGAAAGGCCGACAGAAATCCCTTCAGCGGATTGACGGACTCTCTGCGAGCATACAGCCGGGAAATCTTTCCGAAGTCGATCGCGATGGCTGCGCCCGCAAATCCCACGACGAAGGCGCCGAGTAAGGCAAAGACGCCGCGAACGCCGAACGCCACCAACAGCAGGGTTGACGCCAGCCCCACGATGAGGGGGGCCAGAAAATTTTTTTTCAAACTGGCCGGGGAGGCCTTGCGCCAGGGGATGTAGGGCCCGACGCCCATCAAAAACAAGAGGCCCAACGCCACCGGCATGAACACCGCGTTGTAATACGGCGGTCCCACGGTCACTTTGGCCCCTTTCCACGTTTCGATCATGAGGGGGTAGAGGGTGCCCAGAAAGACGGTCGCCGCGGCGACCAGGAAAAACAGATTGTTGAAGAGAAACACCGATTCCCGCGAGACCATGGAATCCATTTCAATCTGACTCTTTAATTTGTTGGCTCTCATCAGCAATGATCCGAAGGCTATGCCGATGATCGTGGCGACAAACAGCAGAATGTACACGCCACGTTCCGGGTCCGTGGCAAAGGTGTGAACCGACGTCAGGACTCCGCTGCGTACCAGGAAAGTGCCGATCAACGAGAGCGAAAACGTCACGATGATGAGAAAGAGGTTCCAGACCTGAAACATTTTGCGTTTTTCCTGCACCATCACCGAATGGAGAAAGGCCGTGCCCACCAGCCAAGGCATGAAGGAGGCGTTCTCCACCGGGTCCCAGCCCCAGTAGCCGCCCCATCCTAATTCATAGTAGGCCCAGTAGCCTCCCAACAGAATTCCGGTGGTCAGGCACAACCAGGCAAACACCGTCCACCGTTGGGTCACCTTGATCCATTCCTCGCCCAGACGACCGGAGAGCAAGGCGGCCATGGCAAAGGAAAAGGGAATTGAAAACCCGACGTACCCCATGTACAGCATCGGCGGGTGCATGACCATGGCCGGGTCCTGGAGCAACGGGTTCAAGTCTTTGCCGTCCGGCGGCGCCGGGATGAGTCGGTCAAACGGGCTTGAGAGAAAGAGAATCAGGAGGAGAAAGCCCATGATGACGAGGCATTCCATGCCGATGAGGTACGGCATGATGGCCGGCTGGGTGCGCCAATGCAGCCACACCGCCACCGTACTGAACGCCGAGAGAATAAAGACCCACAAGAGGAGGGAGCCTTCATGGCCGCCCCAGACCGCGGCAATGGTGTAAAACAGCGGGAGTTGTGAATTCGACGTGGCCGCGACGTAGTGGACGGAAAAATCACGAACGAGGAACGAATACACCAGGGACGCCATGCCCAGGACCAGAAGCATGAAAATCGAGGTGAGGGCCATGCGCCCGACCCGCACCCAGTCCACGTTCCGTGTCGTGAGCGCCAGCACGGACGAGACAACCCCCAACGCCGACAGCACCAGCGCCGTCACCACGGAAAAATGACCGATCTCAATAATCATGAGGCGGTTACCGACCGTCGCATCCTCATCCTGAATTGTTCCCTGTTATCCCGAATTGCCCCTGTCATCCTGAATTGCCCCTGTCATCCTGAATTGCCCCTGTCATCCCGCCCATTTTGTTGTCATCCTGAACGAAGTGAAGGATCTGCCGTTCATCTGGAGATTCTTCGCTTCGCTCAGAATGACAGAGTCTTGTCCCCGATTCAAAGCGTCGGGGCAAGCATCCCCGCAGTATGAATCACTTATGTGTCATTCCCGAAGGTCGTAATCGGGAATCCAGTTTTTTGTTAGCGGGGACCCATTTTTTCCGACTCTTCTTCGTTCGTAAGGACCGACACAAAAACAACACTCCTCTCTCCGACAGTTTTAATGGGAGGCCTGTCTCCGAAGGTCATAATCAGGGAATGGATTCCCGCTAACCTTGTCCCCGACATTTGTTATCGGGAACCCGGCGGGAATGACCGTAAGGACCGGCCTTCGATAAACTCCCTCCTTTGTTGGTGTTGGTCTATCCACGTTTTCCACTTGACCGGCTCGCGCCCGCCTGTTCATGGACGTTATTGTACCAGGGATTTCATGAAGTCCTTGCGGGGGAGTTCGACGCCGGCGCGTTTGAGTTCGATGGGCATGTAGTCTTCGGAATGTTTGGCCATGATGAGGTTGGATTTGAATTTGAATTGATGGTCATCGTGGTCATCGGTCCAATAGCCCTCAACCACGGCTCCTTGGCCTTCTTTGAACAGGTCCGGGGGAATGCCGTCGAAGGTCACGGGAATCGTGGCTTCCCCGTCCGTCAAGTTAAAGGTCAATCCGACTGGGTCCGAATGGGCTTTCACGGTCCCCTTGACCACCATTCCTCCCACGCGCACCTTCTTCTGATAGTAGTCCGGGGCAAAGGCTTTGACTTCAGACGGGGTGAAAAAATAAACCAGGTTGTCCCCGAAATTTCCCAATGCGAGGTAGACCAAGGCCCCGACGACCACACATATACTGACGATCATGCCGGTTTTTCTGGACTTCATGAACATTTGTTTTAACCCTTGTGCCGTGCGAGATTCTTCGCTTCGCTCAGAATGACATAAGAATTGTCATCCTGCACTCTTTCCCCTGTCCTCCTGAACCTTCCTCTGTCCTTCTGACCCTTCCCCTGTCCTCCTGACCTTTCCCCTGTCCTCCTGACCTTTTCCTATCCTCCTGACCTTTCTCCTGTTCTCCTGACCCTCCCCTGGGCTCCTGAACCTCTCTTGCCTTCTGACCTCCCCTGTCATTCTGAACGAAGTGAAGAATCTCCTGTTCATTTGCTGCGTGTCGAAGGTTGCCATTTCGAGTCGTCCCAATCCGTGGCCAAGTCTTTCCACGCAGGATTGTTCGCGTTAATGAGGTCGAGTTTCTTGACACGGGTCCAGCCTTTGATCTGTTTTTCTCGGGTCAGTGCGGCCTGAACGTCTTGGGTCTCTTCAAAATGGACCAGGCGCGTCATACGATATTTCTGTGTGAACTGACTCCCCACTCCTTGCTTATGTTCGAAGACCCGACGAATGAGATCGTTCGTGACACCAGTATACAGTGTCTTTGACAGATTGGTCATGATGTACACGTAATACGATTTCACGTTGGGCGGTTTCTGTCGTTTCGCTCAGAGCCGGTTCAGGTGAAGCGATTGTCACGTTGAACCCACCTCATCATCCCGAACTCTTCCTTGGTATGCTGTTGGTCAAAGAGAGATTCTTCGCTTCGCTCAGAATGACAGAGAAGCGGCATTCCGGAATGAGTTCTTTCCCTGTCATCCCTATCATCCTGCCCTTTTCCTTGTCAGATTCTTCGCTTCGCTCAGAATGACAGAAAGGTTTTATTTCAGAATTATTTTTCCCGGTCCTCCTGCTCTTTCCCTGTGTCTTTCTGCCCGTTTCCCCGTCCTTTTGCCTGTTTCCCCATCCTGCCCATCCCCATCATCCTGCCCATCCCTGTCATCTTGTCTTTTCCCTGTCATCCTGAACGAAGTGAAGGATCTGCTGTTCAGTCAGAGGTTTTCCTCTTCTGCTCGCGTGGGGCCTCTTCCTGGTACGGTTTGGATGCTTTGATTTCTTCGTATAACAAACCGACGCGGCGGCTCATGGTGAACAGGAACAGGGCTAAGGGAATCAGGCCGATCAGGTACGCTGCGACGACAAAACCGTAATTTGTCACCAACCCAATATCGCGGGCCTCGAAAATATTATCGGAAGCATTCCACCTCCCGATCACGATCAGGATCTTTAATTCGCGCAGATTTTCCGGAGGGGGGCCGTGATACTGGACGGGGATGCCCGTCCGGTCAGGCAGGGAGGCGTCGCGTTCGATCAACTCGAAGGTGGCCTCTCCGTCCTCAACCCGCCCTGCCAGGGTTCCACCTTGCACCATGCCGAGAACGCGGACTTCTGACGCCGGGGTTTGTGCCTTGACTTGGGACGGAGACCACGTCGCCAGGTTTTGTTGATAGTGCGTATAGGTAAACGCGCTCAACGCCAACGCCACAATCAGTACGCCACTCCATCGAACGTAGAAGCTGGTCATGTATCGGATTTCGACAGGTGAAACTGACTCAAGAGTCGTCCTTTTTTCGCGTGAAGCAAGCGGGTCAGATACAACTGCTGGGTGCGGATCATCAGCATGTACGAAAACAACAAGGACATGCCGACGCTCATGCACGCCAGGGGCACCAACAAGCCGGAGGCAATACTCACGCCTCGCAGCGAGATGGATTGCGGTTGGTGCAGGGTCCGCCACCATTCCACGGAAAAATGAATGATCGGCAGGTCCACCAGCCCGACGAGCGCCAGCACCGCGGCGTACCGTGCTTCTTTTTCCGGATCGTCGATCACGGTGCGGAGCATGACGTAGCCGATCAGGATGAACAGCATGACGGTATAGGAAGTCAAGCGTGCGTCCCAGGTCCACCACGTGTTCCACGTGGGTTTGCCCCAGATCATCCCCGTCGCGAGCGCCAGCGCGGTGAACGCGGCGCTGAGGGCGGCGACGGCGTGGCACATGTTGTCCACGAGCGGGTCGCGTTTCCATAGATACCACGCGCTGCCGACGGCCAACACCAGATACCCCAGGAGGGACGTATGGGCGAGGGGGACGTGAATGTACATGATGCGCACCACTTCGCCTTGGTAGTAGTCCGGCGGGGAACCAATGAGACCCAGGTACAGCCCGACGATGAGGCACACGGCGGCTCCGCCTCCAAACCAGCCTTGAAGCCGTTGGATTTTTCGAATCACGCGATGAATGGTCATTGCTGCTCAGGACCGTTCAGGAATCCATGACGAATTCAAACATCCAATACGACACCACCAGAAAGACCGTATCGAACACGACGAGGAGTTCCAGCCATCGCCCGTACAGGCTCAGGGGATCTCCGTTGAGGGCTGCCTTGGTGGCTTCGACTGCCGCGATCATGACCGGTACTACCAAGGGAAGGAGGAGAATGGGGAGCATGACTTCACGGGCCCGGATTTGTACGGTCAAGGCTGAAAACAGCGTCCCCACGGCGGCGAATCCCATGGTTGCCAGAAAAAATATTACCAGAAGGAATGAAATCTCCTCAACGACGTTGAGGTTGAAGAAGATCACGAACATCGGAAACAACAGGATTTCCACCACGAACATGAAGGCAAAATTCGCCGCGACCTTTGCGAGGTAGATCGCTCCCTTCGGCCCCGGGATCATGTGGAGGGCGTCAAGGCAGTCATTCTGCAATTCCGTGGAAAACGATTTTCCGAACCCGATAATTCCCGTAAATGAAAACGCCACCCACATGATGCCGGCAATCACCTCTCGCGCCGCTTCCTGGTCCATGGAAAAGCTGAAGCTGAAAATCAGAATGACGATGAGGGCAAAGAACACCATTGAGGCAATCGTCTCGCGGCTTCGCAACTCCGTGACCACGTCCCTCCACACGATCCAGCGGATGATCTTACACGAGGTCATCTGACGAAAGGTCCTCAAGGGAGCATTCCTGTAGCGTCCCGTGCCGGAGCACGCCGGCTCGATGGGCAACGGGGCGCGCGTTGTGCCGATCATGGGTGGACATGAGCACGGTGCTCTTTTCAGCCAGCCGTTCCCGGATGTACTCGTGCATGAGGTCGATCCCGGCTGCGTCGAGCGCGGTAAACGGTTCGTCCAAGAGCACAATGCCGGATCGCGTCAACATGGCTTTGGCCAGGGCCAAGCGTTTCTTCATGCCGGCGGAAAAGTGCCGGACCTTCACGTCGGCAAAGGCGCCGACGCGGACGCGGTCGAGCGTCAGCTTGACGTCGCGGTCGGTCGGGGCGTGCCCCCGCAGGGCCAGCGCAAACGCGACGTTTTCTCTGGCATTCAAATCCTCGTACAAATGCGTGCCGTGGGCCAACAACGTGAGGTTGGCGCGAATCGCGTCTTTTTCCTTCAACCCGTGCAGGCCGAGCATCTCATAGTGCCCCTCACTGGGCCGTTCAAGCGTGGCGAGGATTTTTAACAACGTGGTTTTTCCGGCGCCGTTGGCTCCCAAGAGGACAAAACATTCTCCTTCACCGATCGTCACGTTGACGTGGCGTAAGACTTGGTAATGCCCGTAAGACTTCCCGATCCCGTGACAAGAAATGGCCTGTGTGGAGGTGGACATTGTTCTGAATACCGCGTGCCGGAAACCCGGTGAGAGGCAGGTCAATCATGCAGGGACAAACGTTCCAGGATATGGGTCAATCCTGATGCCACCGTTGTCTCGACAACGTAATATAAGGGATGGTCAAGCCCGTGTCCACTCACAAGATGGTCCAAAACGTGTGGTGCAGATTTTGAGCTCTTCAAGGCATGGAAGATCACGTCCTGAACGTGGAATTGCTGGATTTCACCGCGTTCATCCACGCGACGCGGTTTCCATGGCCGCCATTGCTCATGGTTCTCATAAAATCACCCATGAACTGGACGGAAATCATCCGGATACTGGTTGATTTCCACGTCTGCGTCGTCTCGTGTGATTCGTGAGGATGGACGGAAATCATCCAGATACTGGTTGATTTCCGTCCACCGCATGGGTATTATTTCCCGCATGATCAGTCGATACGTGACGTGGAAAATTCTGGAAGGGCTGCGCGATACGCCCGTCGTCTATCTTCAGGGTCCTCGTCAGACCGGTAAGAGCACGCTCGTGCGCACGATTGCCAGGCAACACCATCCCTCGACGTACCTGACGCTTGACGTGGCGGCTCCCTTTACCTCGGCGGCGAAGGACCCTGAGGGGTTCATCGCGGGGCTTGGTCGGCCCGCGATCATTGATGAAGCCCAGCGGGTGCCTGCCCTGGCCCTGGCAATCAAGGCCGCCGTTGATGCCGACCGCCGCCCCGGACAGTTCCTGCTGACGGGTTCGGCAAGCGCCACGTCTGGCTTGACGATCTCCGAGTCACTCGCCGGGCGAATGGAGTTACACACCCTCTGGCCGTTTTCACAAGGCGAACTGTCCGGCGTCCGGGAAACGTTCGTTGACCGCGTCTTCGCCGCGAAACTCCTGACGCCCGAAGCGGCAACGGAACGTTCTCTCATTGACCGGATGTGCAAGGGAGGCTACCCCGAGATTCAGACGCGGAAAAACGCCGCTCGCAGGGAGGCGTGGTTTGACGCCTACCTCGACTCTATTTTGCGGCGCGACGTCCGCGAACTGGCAAACGTCGAACGCCTGTCGGAAATCCCACGGCTGCTTGCGTTGTTGGCGTCACGGGCCGGCCAACTGGTCAATTTCGCGGACCTGGGGAGGATGCTCACCATCCCGCAAACGACCTTGAAACGTTACATGACGCTGATGGAGACGACGTTTCTCGTGCGACTGCTGCCCGCGTGGTTTTCCAACGTCGGGAAGCGGTTGACGAAAGCGCCGAAGCTGTTCCTTGTCGATTCTGGCTTATTGACGCACCTTCTTGAGGCCAACGCGAACCGGCTTCGGCGAGACCGCACGCTTCTGGGGCACGTTCTTGAAAACTTCGTGGTCATGGAACTGCTTAAGCAACTCGAGTGGTCGAAACGGCGTTGTCAGCTGTTCCATTTTCGCACTGAGGCCGACGCCGAAGTAGACGTGGTTCTGGAAGATCGGGCCGGTCGCCTCGTCGGAATAGAGGTGAAGAGTGCCGCGTCATTGCAGAGACGGGATTTCCGGGGTCTTGAAGCCCTGGCGGACGTATCCGGCCGGCGGTTCGTCAGGGGCGTGCTTCTCTACACCGGCGCGACGGTCGTTCCGTTCGGAAAAAGGCTGCACGCTCTCCCCATTTCCCAGCTTTGGACCTGAAGGGGTTTCGGTTCAGAGCCTCTCTTCTGACGCTCCGCTCGTCCGACTTCGCGTGGAGAACGGCGTACAATCATCTCCACGGGACGGCACAAGGTTCACCAATTAAACCGGCGCGTCACGAATACGCTCAACTGCGTGCGGTCGTTGCCGCCGACCCCGGCTCGTGCGTTGACGTTTACGACGGTGGACTTTGACTGGCTGTAGGCCATACCCAACGTGATGGACGACCGAGCACGCCACACGCCTTGCTGAACCCCATTCAGCCTGTCACCTTGTCTGAAGCCAAGAGAATGCCATGCTGATGACAGAGCAGATTCGACGGCCGTACATTTGTTTGGTTCCGAGAAGCGATGTAAAAAATCATTTGACAAGAGCGTTACAAATATGACAATGAAAACCAGTTTTTATTTCAACTAAAATGTCGGTCATTCCTGTTGCTCAGGCGGACCAAGTCCCGGAATTTTCCCAAGAAGAACTGGCCCTTGTCTTTCAAAATTCCGAGGGCACTCGGAATGAGAAACCTGATTTTCTGAAGTATTTAGACGAGCAGGAAATGGAGACAGGGCTTACGCTCCATCCCACCGACAGAGCTTTGTATGGATATAAGCGTTGAGTTGGTTAGCACAGTTCTGCTGGGGATTTTGGCCATGAGTGCGCCACCGGGCCTGTCCATTGTCCTCTTTCGCGTCCTGGTGAAAGAGGGGGTCCCTCTCGAAAGCCAAGAATTTTTTCGCAACTGGCTCATTTTTTCTTTCGCTTGGCTCGTGATGTTCTTACCGAACCTTCTTGCCATTTTCTTTAGTGGGAACACTGCATTGCAAGATAGATTGCGAGCAGCATCGATCACGTGCGCAGTTATTATTGCCCTCGTGCTTTCGTGGTTTTCTCTGATACTCGTATTGAGAAGCAAACTTCGGGTAAAACTGCCGGACTTCACAAAGGCATTCCCGCTTCATTTCTTTTTTCTCGTTTACCTTAGTTGCGCAGTGTTGTTGCTCTTGCACCATAAGAAGTATTTTGATGGAGTTTTGGGGTAACAACTCATCTGCGGATGCTTGGTCAGGATGATGCTGTTCCCGAGAACGTGGTTTTATTGGGTCATACCTCTTGTTTTCTTATGGCTCTGGCTTCCGGCTTCTGCTGCTGAAATACCCTTCAATCAGGCTTTTACGGAAACCGTGCCCGTGACCTCCTGGACCGAAATTCGGGATGAAGGGATTATTAAGCAGCGGTTCGACTATTCGTGTGGGGCCAGTCCCCCTCACCCTGGCCCTCTCCCGCCTGGGGGAGAGGGAAATATGCGACTGTCGGTGCTCTCCCCATGATTATCGAAATCGGTCATTCTTCCGTGTTGCGCGGCATCAGTGCAAGCGTAAAAAGGGGTCTCTTCGATTCATCGACCCCACCCGTGATTGGAATCGGTAGAGACTGTGAACGTATTCAAAAGTGCCATGAACCATGAAGCCCGGTTGTGCCGGAGGAAAAGGAGAGTGATGACCATGTTGTTTCTTCAACCGTTCGCTACGTTGCTTGTTTTGATCTTCTTCGTGTTTCCCAATGCTTCAAAGGCTTCGGCCGAGGACCAGGGTTTGAATCAGGCCCAGGGGCAGGACGTGGAGTTGGCCATAGCCTTGATGCAGGCAGATGGCTCCTCCGCCGCGCTGGAGAAAGTTGCCGTGACGATCGTGCAACAATATGAGGCCGTGATTCGCGCCCAACATCCGAACATCCAGCCGGAGAAGCTTGAAAAATTCAATGCGTATCTCTTGGAAGAATTCCTGAATCTGAAACCTGAGCTGTTACACGTCATCGCGGGCCTGTATGCTCAGTATCTTACGACGGAGGAGATCCGGCAGCTCCTGGCGTTTTATCAGACCGATTTGGGGAAGAAGTCCGTGAAGGCGGGACTCCAGATGCAGGAAAAGGTGTATGCGCTCACTTTTCAATGGGGGAGGACGGCTGTTCAACGTGCGGCGGTGCGAGTCCATGAACGGCTGAAAGAAGAAGGTATTGCATTATAGGCAATCTCCCAGGCGTGTCTGTGGCCTGTTGGTCCTCGTGTTTCTGCTGCCCCAGGTTTCGCGGGCCGCGGATGTCCCTGCGTTTTCTGCATCCTTCGGGCTGGAGCATCCCTTGGTGGGTGTCATCGTTCGGCCACCTCATGATTGCGTTTTATCCATCGTGTGGATACTATTTCCCGCATGATCGGTCGATACGCGACGCGGAGAATTCGGGAAGGGTTGTGCGATACGCCCGTCGTCTCTCCTCAGGGACCGTGCCGGACCGATTAGAAAAACGATGCCGATGTACGGCGTGGGTCTTTCCGTTGCCTCCGGACGGCGTGCATGAGCGAATTGCCTGATACGAAAACTCACCCTTCCACTCTGGCTCCTCTGCGGACGTGGGTGCGTCTCTTGGTGGAAAACGGCGGCGTGGCCCCCACGTACTGGGGGAAGCTGGGCCGCGTTCTGCTGCTGACCACCCTCGCCAGCCCCCTGCGCTTCGCGGAGCGGGTACGATACGGTCGGCAAGTCGCGCAAACGACTCTTGACGCCCAGCCGCTCTTCATCTTGGGCTTTGCCCGGAGCGGCACCACGCATTTGCACAACCTCTTGCAGCGGGACCCACGGTACGGGACGGTTTCGACCTTTCAGTCGATTGTGCCGACCTTCTTCCTGATCGGACGCGGCTGGCTGAAACGCCGGATGGCAAAGTCGTTGCCCGCCACGAGACCTACGGATAACGTTCGCGTATCCCTTGATGCGCCAATCGAAGAGGAAGTCGCGATCAGCAATACCTGTTCTCTTTCACCTATCCATCATCTGTCGTTCCCGCGGCGGGCACGACCCTATTTGGAAAAATACCTCACGATGCAGGGACTGACGGAGAAAGAACTGGCCCGCTGGGACCGGGTCTATCTGGACGTGCTGCGTAAGGCGACCCTCGATAACGGTGGTCGGCCCCTGGTCCTGAAGAGTCCGAACAATACCGGCCGGATTCCACATCTGCTCCGCCTTTTCCCCGAGGCGAAGTTCATCCACATCGTCCGCAATCCGTATCACGTCTACCCGTCAATGATGTACATGTATCAAAAAGTGCTTCCCCTGTTTCAGCTCCAGGTTGGGGCTGCAGAAGACATGGATGCGCACGTCCTGCATTCCTACAAGATGGTCATGCAGCAATACCTGAATGATCGGGACTTGATTCCACGTGGGAATCTCGCGGAAGTGCGCTTTGAAGATCTCGAACGGCAGCCACTTGCCGAACTGGAACGCCTCTACGCTGAGTTGGCCCTCCCGGGTTGGGAGCAGGCGCAAAGCCCCATCGGGCGTTATCTTCAGACTTTATCCGGCTATCGAAAAAACCGCTTCTCGCCGGACCGGTCCGTCATCAACCGCGTTGAGCAGGAGTGGCAATTCGCTTTGGATGTCTGGCCGTATCAGCGCCCCGACTAAAGGGGCCACCAACGGGAGGGGCGGGAGAGTGCCGGCGCGTGAGGGACGTTCTCACCCTGAGACCTTCCTGAGAGACAAGGAGTTGAGCGCGTGTTGCGATTTGCCGAAGAGATTGTGCTGCTTCTGCTCAACGAAGAACTGGGCGATATCACTCCCTCCTTTTCGCCGCATTCATTGAACGTCGTGCTCGCCGGGGCCGTGTTGATGGATCTGGCCCTTGAAGGCCGCATCGATACCGATCTTGAACAACTGACCGTCGTCGATTCGACGCCCCTTGAAGACGAGTTGCTCGATCCGACGCTGGCCGATATTACGCGGGCAACGAGCCGCACGACGCCGGCTTTCTGGATTGCCCATACCGCCAAGCGGGGGCCCGACGTTCGTGACGCGGTGCTCGCTCGGCTGGTCAAACGCGGCATTCTCGACGTCGAGGGCGACGGTCTGGTCTTCCTCTCGCGTCGTGTGTCGCACGCGCGCCGCTATCCGAGCATTGACGGCAGTGCCAGTGAGGAAGTCCGTCTCCGTATTATGCGTGTGCTGTTCAGCGAAGAGATTCCTGACCCGCGTGATATCGTGCTGATCTGTCTGGCGGATGCCTGCGGCATTTTCGAGGCCATCTTGTCCAAGTCGGAACGGGCTGAGGTGCAGGAGCGGATCGACGTGGTGCGGAAACTGGACCTGATCGGGCAAGCGGTGACGCAGGCGGTCCGGAACATTGAGACGCCCCCTCCGGCCCCACGCCCGCGCACGGCCATCCCGCAGGCCCCTGGGCTGCCGCTTCTTGGCAATGCCTTGAGCCTGTTGAGCGGCCTCCGAGCCTTTCTGGTGAAACAGTACCGCACGTTGGGGCCGGTCTTTCGCGTCCGAGCGTTCCATCGTCGCTTTATCGTTCTCGTCGGCCCGGAGGCCTATCGTTTCGTGGCGCGGGACCATAGGCATTTTCGCAGTTATGAAGCATGGCTTCCTTTCACGACGGGATTGGGGTCCACGCATTTGCTCGTTGGTATGGATGGTGCCGAACACGTCCGTATGCGCCGGGCCCACGTGGAGCATTATTCGCAACAGTTGATTAAACACCGCACGGACGAGGCTGTCCGCATCATGCGAAAGGAGATTGCGGAATGGCCGTTGGACAAAGCGGTTTCTGGTAAATATGCCTTTCAGCGCATCGTAACCGCGCAATTGGGTGGGTTGATCGTCAACGCGGCTCCGGGGGAATACGTTGACGACATCATCTTCTTCTTCGAAACGCTTCTGAAGATCCACTTCTCTCGACAACTTCCCGTATGGACGACCGCCCTGCCTCGTTTTCGGCGTGCCCACAAGCAGATGGAGGAATTGGCTCGAAAAATTCTGGCGGATCATGCGCCGGAGAACCGCCGGAACCGGCCCCCTGATTTTATCGACAAAGTCCTGGAACTGAACCGCACCGATCCCCATTTGATGCCCGAGACCAATCTTCTGCTGACCGTGTTGGAAGCGTTCATGGCTGGTCTCGACACCGTGTCGAACATCTGCGCCTTCATGTCCTACGAGTTGCTGAAACACCCGGATCTGCTCGCGCAAGTGACCGCCGAAGCCGATGCCTTTTTTGAAGGGGGGAGCCCCGACCTGAATGACGTGCGCCGCATGGAGGTTACCCACCGCGTTGCGATGGAAACGCTGCGTCTGTATCCCCTCGCTCCCGTGGTGCTGCGTACCGTCGCCAACTCGTTCGAGTTTGAGGGCTATCACGTTCCGGCCGGCGAGTCCGTCTTAATCGGATTCACGGTGCCTCACCTGATGTCGGAATATTTCCCCGATCCGCATCGTTTCGATATCGAACGCTATACGGCGGAACGCGCAGAGCACCGGCAAGCCGGGGCCTATGCGCCCTTCGGCGTCGGGACCCATCGGTGTCTGGGCAGCGGCCTGGCCGAGGTGTTGGTCGCGCTGAATCTCGCAACCCTCGTTCATGAAACCGAACTTCTCCTGGACCCACCCGACTACAACATGAAGCTGAAATATCTGCCCGTCGTCCATCCTGCTCCCTCATTCAAATTGCGCTTGGTGCGTCGGCGCACGGGGGCGCGAGCGGTTCGGACCTGAAGACGTTCGGGTTCAGAGACGCGGCTCAGGGTTCATCGGCGGCAGGTTCTCCTTGTGCCCGTTGACGGTCTCGGGATGCCCTGAATAAGATGGATTCGATTCGGGTCGGAGCCACCAACCGGGAAGGCCGGGTGCAGAAGGTGTATAATTGAACGATGGTCAAGGAGACGGCAGGTAAAAAGACCGTAGGGGGGATGGGGTCGCGGAGCCGTTCCTCGTTCTTCGTCTGCCTTGGGGTTCTGGTGGGGTTGTTGGGAGTGTCACGTGACTCAGGCTATTCGGGGCATCACGAAGGTCCGGCCACGACGGTGGACTTCAGGAAGTCTCGGCCTGACGTCGGGGCGCCGGCGCCTGATTTTACACTCATTGACGTCATGGGACGGTCACGTGCCCTTTCTGACTATCGCGGCAAAGTGGTGCTCCTCAATTTTTGGGCAACGTGGTGTGGCCCGTGTCGCGTTGAAATGCCGAGTATGGACGTCCTGTATCAGGCTCTGAAACCGGAGGGCTTTGAGGTTCTCGCCGTCTCTTCCGACCCCGACGGGAGCGTGGTCACTCGACCCTTTGCGGAGTCCAACGGGTTGACGTTTCCGATCCTGCACGATCCGGATTACCGCGTGAGCGGGCAATACGGGGTCCGAACGCTTCCCATGAGTTTTTTAGTCAATCGACGCGGGACGTTGACGCACCGCGTGTTTGGGGCGCGGGATTGGAACGCGCCGGAAGCTCGAACCCTGATCCACGGTCTACTCAACGAGTCCTGAGATGAATGCCGTCACTCACGTTTCGCTGGTTGCGGCGTTTAGCGCGGGATTGTTGTCCTTTATTTCCCCCTGCGTGCTGCCGTTAGTCCCTTCCTACGTGTCCTATATCACGGGACTGTCTCTTGAACAATTGACGGACGTGACGGAACGGCAGCGGTTCCGAACGGCCATTCTCGTGAATTCATTGCTGTTTATCCTGGGGTTTTCCGTGGTGTTTATCGCGTTTGGCGCCTCCGCCAGTCTGGTCGGACAACTCTTCTATGAATATCAGGAACTTATTCGGAAGGTCGGCGCGGTCATCATCATTGGGTTCGGCCTGTCGATGATCGGATTTCTGAAGATGAAATTCATGATGACCGAGCGCCGACTCATTCAGTTCAGCAATCGTCCGGTCGGATACGTGGGGTCATTTCTGATCGGCACCGCCTTCGCCGCGGCCTGGACGCCGTGCGTGGGGCCGATCCTTGGCTCGATTTTACTGTATGCGAGTACCACGGAATCCATGCAAGTCGGCATTCTGCTGTTGACGTCCTACTCTCTGGGATTGGGCCTTCCATTGTTGCTCACGGCCTTGAGCGTGGATCGCTTTTTGAGTTCTTTTCAGAAGGCTCGTCTGTGGATGCGGGGGGTCTCGGTGGCCGGGGGAGCCTTCCTGATCCTCGCCGGCGTGATGGTCTACGGCGATTCGTTGACGCGCCTCACCAGTTTTCTTGAACGATACGGAATCGGCTGGTACGTGGGACAGTAAGTCCCGCAATGAGCACGGTAGGCTTTGCGCGACGATGCCTTATTCGCACCAGGTCCCGGGGCGGCAGAGGAGTGATTCGGGGCCGGGCGGCCGTGGGGCAGGCGGCCTGCCCCCGACGTTGGTTATCGGGGGCCTGCCCCCGACGTTGGTTATCGGGGGATGGGAGAGGGAGCGGTCTGTTTCTTCGCACCAGGTTCCGGGTTGGCAGAGGAGTGAGTCGGGGTCGGGCGGCCCTGGGGCATAGGTCTGAACGAGGGACGTCCCCGTCTCTTCGCACCACGACCCCAGTCGGCAATCGGTGCGCGTTGAGGAAGCGCGGACGTTGGATTGCGTTGACGATGGGGCGGAACCCGGGAGCGTCGTTCGGCGCGTAGAAGGCGTGGTCCGGGTCGGTAAGAACGTGGTCATCATCCGGTTCCCGTTCACGGTGTGCAGACGTTGAGCCACCACAAGGTCGGGACGTTCTTCTTCAAGCTCCGCGAGCAGATTGAGCCCATCGGCCCGTAACTCGTGTTGGGGATGTTGTTGAATCAAGGCCACGGCCCAATCGCGCGACCATTCCAACGCCCCTAAATCCTTGTAGGTTTTGGCCAAGTGGAGTTTGGCCTCAACGGATTCCTCCAGGTACGGGTAGCGGTGAATAATCATCAGGAAGCGTTTCGCCGCGGCCAAGTAGGACTCTTTACGGAAATAAAATTGTCCGACGAACAAATGATGTTGGGCCAAGAACCCTTCACATTCTCTGATTTTGACTCGTGCCTCCGCTTCGTATTGACTGCCCGGGAAGGCCGTCATGAGTTCGAAAAATTCTTCCTGGGCCTTTTTGACGGGGGTCATGTCGCGGTCAATCGTTTGAATCAACTTGAAATGGCTGAGGGCCAATTTGTATTGGGCGTATGAGGCGAGTACGTGCTTGCGGTGCAGTTCCAAAAAATGCTGATATTCAACGATGGCTTCGGCGTAGCCTTCTTTTTCATGAAACGATTCCGCTCGTTTCAGGATGACGTTGGGGTCATAGTTCATTTCAATGGTGTCCCCGACGAAAATCTGCGCGTCAGTTCGCTCAACGCGGGCGGGATCGGTGGCCGCGTCTTTCTCGGAAAACCATGAACAGCCCCCGGCAAGGAAACCGGAAATTGACAGGACCACCGGGGTGATCAGGAAGGAAGACCAGGGTTTCAATTTGCGCATCTGAAATCTCGACAACGTTCGAGGGTATTCGTTAAGGCTACCAGAAGCGTTGATCGCAATACAAGGGAGGCAGGGTGTTGGCTTTCCACGTGAGCGGGGACGGGGGCAACGTACAATGACCCTTCAAGGATCAGGACAAACTCAGTGCTCCGCGAGTCGGATCCGCGGGACCGGGTCATGCCTTCCAACGCGGCAAGTCACCAATGAGGACGTGGTCAAGAAATTTGCCCTTCCCTCGCGGGACGTGTTTCGGGTCACGGGTATTCGCACCCGGTATTGGAGTGAAGCCGACGAACCGTGTTCGTACCTGGCCGAGCAGGCGGCACGGCAAGCTCTGGATTCGTCCGGTGTTTCGAGTGACGCGGTGGACGCCATTCTGGTGTCGACCACGTCTCCTGATACGCTGCTTCCCTCAACGGCCTGCATGCTTCAGAAACAACTGGGAACGCCGAACGTCGCGGCCTTTGACGTGGCGGCGTCGTGCAGTGGCTTTTTGTACGGCTTATCCATGGCCGATGCCTTTATCCGCGCGGGACGGTTTCGGTGTTGTCTGGTCGTCGCGGCCGAGGTCAAATCCCGCTATCTCCACGCGTCCGAGCCGTCGAGTGCCGTTCTCTTTGGAGATGGAGCCGGGGCGGCGGTGGTGATCCGTGAAGACGCGTCGAGTCACAAGACGGCCTCGACCGGCAAGCGTTCTCGAATCATTGACGTTCGATTATATTCGGACGGGGCCCATCACGACCTGATCACGATTCCCGGGGGCGGCTCCCGGCACCCCACGAGCATGGAGACGCTTCGCACGCATCAGCACGCGATTCGATTGCAAGGCGGACCGGTCTACCGGGTGGCCGTGAAGCGGTTGACCGAGGCCATGCAAGACGTGCTTCGCCGTACCCAGGTCGCGTTGCCCGACGTGCAACACGTGATTACGCATCAGGCCAACGGTCGGATGCTCCGGACCATTGCGAAACGATTAGGAATATGCGAAAAGCAGATGTTTTCTATTGTTGACCAGGTGGGAAACACGTCGTCGGCCTCATTGCCGATGGCTTTGGATTGGGCGCACCGGCAGAAGAAATTTCGTCAAGGCGACCTGATTCTTCTCGGAGCGTTTGGCGGAGGCTTGACGTGGGGCACCGCCTTGATTCGATGGTAAGCCTTTTCGTGCGGCGGCGCCCCGACCGGCGTCTGAGACGTGGAAGGAGGGTTCAGTGAAAAAAATCTATTTAGCCAATCCACGCGGCTTTTGTGCGGGCGTTGATCGCGCCATTGAAATTGTGGAGTTATCCCTGAAGCGATATGGTGCCCCCATTTACGTACGCCATGAAATCGTCCACAGCCGGCACGTCGTCGATTCGCTTCGCGCACGAGGGGCCGTGTTTGTCGAAGAACTCAATGAAGTCCCGGACGGCGCGCTCGTCATTTTCAGTGCCCACGGCGTGGCGAAGGAGGTATGGCAGGAAGCGCGGCGACGCAACGTGAACGTCATTGATGCCACGTGTCCCTTGGTCATTAAAGTCCACAATGAAGTCAATCGCGATTACGACAACGCCTACGAATTGATTCTCATCGGCCACGCGGGTCATCCTGAAGTCGTGGGAACCTTGGGACAAATTCCGGATAAATTTCATTTAGTCTCCTCCGTCGAAGAAGTTGAAAATCTTCAAGTTGAAAATCCCGAGCATCTGTCCTACGTCACGCAGACGACGTTAAGCGTGGATGAGTGCCATGAAATCGTGGAAGCGTTGAATCGGCGATTTCCAGGCATCAAGGGTCCTCATCAGGAGGATATTTGTTACGCCACGCAAAATCGACAAAATGCCGTGAAAGCACTGGCCAAATTCGTGGATTTGATTCTCGTCATCGGGTCGCCGAATAGTTCGAATTCCAACAGGTTGCGTGAATTAGCCGAACGATTCGCCATTCCCGCGTATCTCATCGATTCTTATGAAGACGTTCGGTCTGAATGGCTTCAGGGGGTGGAATCAGTCGGGGTCACGGCCGGAGCCTCGGCCCCGGAGATTCTCGTCACGGAAGTGGTGTCGTACCTCAAAGGACTGGGCGCCACCGAGGTCGAAGAACTGACGGTGGTTGAGGAAAACGTCGAATTTCTGCTTCCCAAAGAATTAGTGGCCGGACGAACGTGAACCTGGGGTGATCGTCCCACGTGACGGTCCGGGATTTTCCAGGTATCCGGAAAGCCACAACATCTAGGCATCAATTCACCGGTCCCCTACAGTATCTGGTATAAAATTTTGATTTTTTTCATGGGATGTGGTACATCCTCTCCGGTTGTGTCTTCACGCCGTCACGTTCACCGCTCCTGAAGGTTTTCTATGAAATTGAAATCACTCCTTGTCAACGGGTTCAAATCCTTTCCTGATGCTCGCGTCGATTTTCCGCAAGGCATTACGGCGGTCGTCGGGCCCAATGGCGTTGGGAAAAGTAACGTTGTGGATGCCGTGTTGTGGGTCCTGGGTGAGCAAAGTACCAAAGCCCTCCGCAGCGAGCGCATGGAGGACGTCATCTTTAACGGGACGGAATCCCGTAAGCCGTTGGGGATGGCTGAAGTCTCACTGGTGGTGAGCGACGTGACCAACAAAGAGCTCGAGTCGGTGGCCGGCGTGATGGACGCGCTGCCGGGAAACAAAGAACTCATGGTCACTCGCCGGTTGTATCGTGACGGAGAAAGTGAATATTCCATCAATAAAATCCCGTGTCGGCTGAAAGACATTCGTCACCTGTTTTTGGAAGCGAGGGCCGGCACCAAGGGGCATACGGTTATTGAACAGGGCAACATGGATCAACTCCTCTCCGGGTCTCCGCAGGACCGTCGTCAGTTTATTGAGGAAACGGCCGGTATCGGGCGTTTCCAACGACAGAAGATCGAAGCCCTTCGGAAACTCAAGGCGACGGAAGAAAACTTACTGCGGGTTCGAGACATTATCGCCGAGGTCAAAAAACAACGACGGACCTTGGACCGGCAAGCGCGAGAGGTCGAACACTATCAACGGCTTCAGGCAGAATGTCGCACCTTGGAAATTCAACTGTTGCGGCATGAGTGGAAAGGCCTGCATCAAGAGCAGACGCGCGTGCAGTCCGACCTGACGCAAGTAGAGTTGAGGGAATCCGAACTCATGGCCGAGGAAGCGCGGTTGACGGCTTCCCATGAAGAAGCCAGAGCGGCGCTGTTACGTGACGGAGAACTCGTCGGTCGGACACAAGAAGAATTGCGGCTGGTGGACCATGGAATGGCCCAGGCTCTCACGAGCATGGAAGTTGAACGGCATCGCGCGGACTTGTTGGCCCAACAACGAACCCAGGCGATCGAAGAACGGACGCGCCTTGTTGAAGCCTCCGATCAAGCCGGAACAACCATGGAAGAACTTCGCGCACGGGCGCAACGTGCCGAAGAAGAGATCGCTCGCGTGACCGGACAATTGCAGGTCTTGGAAACGCAAGAGCACGCGCTGGGTCAGCGTCGGACTTCTTTGCAGACCCAGGCGGACCGGACCAGACAAGACGTCTTCGACCTCGCGGTCGAACGTTCCCACGTCGAATCTCAACTCGCCAATCTGGAGACGAAACAGGAAGAACTTCTGAGCCGAATTCAAGAACTGGACGCCGATCAGATTCGCCGTCGTCAGCAACGAAGAGAAACCGAGGGAGCCGTCGCCGAGAAAAAAACGTTGCTGCGACGAATCGTTCAGGACATCGAATCCGGTCGTGAACGGCGCGAAACCGCGTCGTCGGCACTGACGGACGTTGAAGGACGTCTTCGAGAGGCGGAAGAGCACCAGATTCAGGCCAGAACCGATCGTGCCGCGGCTGAATCACGACGGCAGGCTCTCCAATCCATCCTTCAAGAAGAATTCGGGTATCGGGCGGGAGGAGAGGGTACACAGTCGTCCTTACGAAACGTCTGTCAGGGGGTCAAGGAAGCGTTGGCCGAACGTCTGGAGGTTCCGCAAGCCTATGAAGTGGCGATCGAGGCCGTGCTCGGAGAGCAGATTCGCGCCTGGGTGGTCCAAGGCGTGGAGACGATTCCGCACGCCCTCGCGTTTTTGAAGGAGCAGGATCTCGGCCGGGGAACCTTTGTGACCGCGCAGCCTCAGGCCGCTTCTTCAAAACGGGCACCGGAGGCGTGGACGACCTTGCAGAAGAAGGAGGGAATCGTGGGGCGGGCGGTTGACCTGATTACCCCTCCCGACGATCTCAAAGAGTTGTGGAACCGTCTGTTGGGCCGCGTGGTGGTGGTGGAGCGTCTTCACGATGGTCTTGCTCTGATCCAGGACGTCTCATGCGACGACCTGGGGGCGTTGCTGCTGGTGACGCGAGACGGAGAGGTGATTGATCCCGGAGGAATCGTGACGGGGGGGTCCTCCGGTGATGCAAGCGGGCTGCTTCAGCGACGGCGCGAAGTTCGGTCATTAGAACGGACGATGGCCTCCATTGACGAACGCCTGGCTGATTCCGAACGTCAACGGGAGGCGATACAGAAACGGGTCAGTGCTCAAAAACTGGAACTCCACGCGCTTGAAGCCTCCTTGAAAGAATCCGAAATGCAGCAACTGATCGTGGAAAAAGAACTTGCTACTTTGGAGCGAACCCTTGAGGACGTTGACGAACGGGAGCAGGCCCGTCAGGCGGATCATCAGGGGTGCCAGGACGAACTGGCCGGGGTTGGCGAGCACCGTTGCGCGGCGCAAATCCGGTTGGACGCGATGACGCAAGAGCAGGGTGAACGTGAACGGCAAGGGGAATCGTTGACGGCGCAACTGCGAGAAATCGAAAAAGACGCCGAAGCCGCGTCGCGTCAGGTGACGGAGATGCGGTTGACGTTGGCCACGTCTCGAGAACGATCTGATCGCGCACGGGCCGACGTCGGCCGATTACAAGAAGAGGACCGTGCGAGAACCGACCGGCTTCAGCGTCTTGCCGAGAAAATTGCCGTCATCGAGACGCAGACCCGGCAGAGCCAAGAGGAACAGCAGCGAGCGGATTCGGTTTTTCGAGAATTTGAGGCAAAAAAAACAACCCTGCAAAGTCAACTGGCCACGGCCGAAGAGCGACGTGCCGCAGGCCTTCAACGCACGCAGAACGATGAACGGCAACTCGCCGACAATCGAAAACACGTTACCGCGACCAGAGACACGCGAGCCGCGGCAGACGTTCAACTCGCAGAAATCCGGACCCGCCTGTCCACGATGGAGGACACCTTGACCCTGACCTATGGTGAATCCGTGGAGAAAGGCATGGAGGACGTGAAGACCGAGGGCGACCACGATGCCGGGGACGGAGGCCAGACTCCTCAGGATTGGCGGGACAGGATCGAAGTCATTCGAGGTCGCATGGATCAGGTGGGTCCCTTGAATCTGGCGGCCGTTGAGGAGCATCGGGAATTAGAAGAGCGGTATCAGTTTCTGAGCAAACAGGAAGAGGATTTATCCGAATCGATCCGCTCGCTTCAGGAAATTATCGAGCGTCTGAATCGAACGACCGGTCGGATGTTCAAGGAAACGTTTGAGGCGCTCCAGGAAAAATTCGGAGAGGTGTTTTCCGCCTTGTTTGCCGGAGGACAGGCGGAACTGGTGTTGGTGAAGCCGAATTCGGAGGAAGACGGAGAAGACGCGGGAAGGGACCCCGGCATTGACGTTGTGGCCCAACCGCCGGGTAAACGTCTCAAAAACCTGACGATGTTATCCGGCGGCGAAAAAACCCTGACCGTGTTGGCGTTGTTGTTCGCCAGTTTTCTGATTAAGCCTTCGCCGTTTTGTATTCTGGATGAGGTTGACGCCCCCTTGGATGAACCCAACGTGATTCGATTTGCTCGATTTCTGACCCAGTTGACCCCGTTGTCTCAGTTCCTGGTGATCACTCACAATAAACGCACGATGGAAGTGGCGGATTCTCTCTTTGGCGTGACCATGGAGGAACCGGGCGTCTCAAAATTCGTGTCCGTGAAGGTCTCGGAATTCGAGAACGCGTAATCGCGAGTATCCGATAAATTTTTCCTCCGCACTTCCGTGGCGAGCCCCGCCAGTCTCTCACCGCGTCGCCTGCCCGCCCTCAGCAAGCGGACAACCCAGAGGGCTTTTAGAACTGATGGCTTTCTTGCTCGCGTCTTCTCTCGTCTCTTGTTTGTGGCAACGTCTGATCCATAGATGCCGCGACAAGAAATTCCCGAACTAACGCAATGATGACCGCCAGCAGCGCAACGGCCAGATAAGGCAGGAGAAACCCATTCTTACCGAAGAGAAAGGGGAAATAAGAAAGGAACGAACTCATGCCGATGACCACGGGGATATAGAAGTGACGCGGAGAATAAAAAGCAAAAACGATGGAGATGACGTCTGCTGCAAAGAAGTATCGCTCATGCATTTTGGGCAGAAAGTAGGGCATGCTGGTCACGGAGAGCGTGGCTAACAGAATAAGCGTGTCTTTGGTGATGGTCACGCGACGTCTCATCGCCACGATGGCCAGACTGCACACCAGCAATCCGGTCCAAACGAGACCGGCAGGATAAAAAATCTTGTAAAAAGTCTGAGGTATCCACTGATAGAGATTTGGTGCATTCATTGTCAGTTTCGTGTAGGAATTTCCTTGATTCATATAGATCAAGAGGAGTTCATCCAAGGGCCTGCCAACGAGCCAAGCCGGCGTGATGGCAGCCAGATAAACCAGCGGGATGAGAAAAAAGGACTTCCATGACGTCTCTTTTCTCACAAGCAACACCAGAAGCAAGGGCATCAAGAACATGGCCTGCAACTTAAAAGCCGTCGCCAACCCAAAGGCGAAGAAGGCACCAACTTCCCGCTTTGTCAGCAAACAATAGAGACAGGCGAGCAATCCGGTCGTGTAAATCACGTCGCACTGCCCCCAAAGAGAACCATTAATCACCACGGTCGGTGCAAAGAGAGTCAGCAAAGCGGCAAAAACAGGGGCCATCCCTTCTGGATATTTGAGCCGCACGATTTTATAAACGAACAACGCGCACACAAAATCAAAAACAATGGAAATGAGTTTGATCGCAACAATTTTGGGAAGGCCTGAAAGGGAAGACAAGATCAGACAATACAAATAAGGTGGGGTGTAGTTAGAGAACGGGTGCTTCAGAGCGTACCAATAGCCGTTGTGAACGATAAATTCATACCACACGAAGACGTAATGGGAGAGATCCCGCGTGACAAAATCTAGCAGGCCGTATCGGAGAAACAACGACGCAAGAAGGCATACGACGATAGCGAGAGAAAACGGGTTACTCTTGATGATGCTTGTTGTGGGTTGGGGGAGGCGGGGGGTAAACAATTAAGAACGCACTGTCCTTTTATCGGTGGAAGGAACTCGCCCAAACGCCAGTCTGCCGGAGATCTATGACCCTCCCGTCGGCGGACGGGCCAGATGGAGAAGGCGAACAACGTCGCGGAGCGGTCCGGCCGATTGAAGGGCGTGACTGGGACCTAGTTTCTCACGCCGCTCCATACTTTCTCGGGGTCAATTTCTTTGTCGGGGTTCAAGGTTCTGGCTTTTTCAAGCAGGACGTCCGTCGTTTCCGGGACGTCCGGATCCGATATGCAACAGTCATCCACCGGGCAGACGGCCGCACATTGCGGTTCGTCAAAGTGGCCGACGCATTCCGTGCAGCGTTCATGCGTAATCACGTAGACGGTATCCCCTTCGCCTTGTCCTTCACCCACTTGATACCCTTTCTCTTCGGCGGCACTCCGGGTTTCAAAGATGGCTTCATTCGGACATTCCGGTAAACAGGCTCCGCAATTAATACATTCTTCAGTAATCAATAACGCCATAAGTCCTCCTTTATCGAACAAGCAAGAGAAAGCACGCGCACGTTTTCGGCAACCCAGATCAATAGCGAGGCTTCATTCTATGCACCGTAAAATGTTGAGTCAACGGGACAGAAGACCCATGGCCTAAGCCATTTGGACCGCCCGTTCATCCGGCATCCGGAGGGACTTCCCACCCGTGGACGTGACTCGGCCGACCCGCGACGGCCAAGGCTCCCCAAAACCCGCTTCCCACGGGAAGGTCAACAAGCGACCAGTGCGTCAGAGGCGAAGCGTGTCCCCGAACGTCCAGGATTGCAGGAGATTGGCCGGGGAGGAAGGACACGTGCAGATGCTTCAGCGGAAACGTCAAGCCTGTGCCGTGCGCTTTCACCACGGCCTCTTTTCGCGTCCAACACGTGAAGAACGCCGCCTTTTGTTCGGTCGCCGGCAAGCAGAGAAACGTCTGCCATTCTTCCGGGCTGAACATGCGCTCCGCCAACCTCGTGTAATCCAGAGAATCCCGGTTGCCTTCGAGATCAAGACCCACTTCCAAATCCTGAGAAAAGGCATACACGGCCAGATGGCCTGCGTGCGCGACGTTGAAATGCACAAAGGGACGAGTCGGATGTTGCAGAAAAGGCTTTCCATGGGGACCCGACCCAAACCGGATGTCCTGGGGACGCGCCGGGAGGTAGCGACTGAGAAGGGCTCGCAAGAGCCCGCGTGCCGCAATAAACCGGCGTCGGTGTTCAGGCCGGATCAAGCGTTGCGCACGTGCCTGTTCGTCCGGGCTCAAGACGTCTTGAGACACTTGAAGGCGTGGAAGGGACGGGTCTACAATCCCGCGCCACACGTGGACGTGACCCGGCAACAGGTGGCTCTCCGCCGGCGGAACGCGCCAGAAGGACGGAGAGGGGACGGGTTCAGGCGAGGCGTGCTTCACGGCTGCATGGTCGGAAGAAAGCGGGGGCATGGTCATCTCGTCACGCGTGGTCCGGACGAGCGCATTGTACCCGGAAACGGATCAGTTGAGCGAATATGGGGCGTCCCAAAGAATCAGCGGCGTATGCCGCGTTAGTCACGGCCGCGGTCGTATGGGGCGGGTCGGTCGTGGCCCAGAAAGTCGCGTTGGGGGCGTTCTCCGCCGTGGAAGTATCCGTGTTTCGAGGAATCGGCGCGCTGGGAATTCTGATTCCGTTGTGGTGGTGGAAAGAACAGACCCGGACCAGCATCAGGTTGGTGCGACGGGAACTCGGCGTGCTCACCGCCTTGGGCCTCGCCGTGCTCGGCAATCATCTGCTGGTGTTATACGGGCTCCAGTACATCGGGGCCGGGGCCGCCGGCGTCATCATCGGCGCAAGCCCGGCCATTACGGCCTTCTTGTCCTCATTGATTCTCCGAGACGTTCCCTTTCGTCGGGTCTGGGTCGGGTGCGCGGTGTCGTTTATGGGGGTGGCCTTCGTTTCGGGCGGATGGGCCACGGCGGACGGCGGAGCGCGTCCCATCCTCGGCGGCGGGCTGGTGCTGCTGGCCCTGACCAGTTGGGCGTTCTACACGATTGGAAGCCGTCGGATCATGGAACGGCTGTCGCCGCTCACGGTGAATTGGACGACGCTCTTCATATCCGTGCTCTTTCAGATTCCGTTGCTGTGGACGGCCCCGAAAATGCTGGAAGCCGGAATCGGGAGCATTCCCTCCTCCGGCTGGGCGGCGTTGGTGTACGTCATCGTCTTTGCGACGGCGGTCGGTCAGCAAGCGTGGCTCTACGGCGTGTCCGGGATTGGTCCCTCCCGGGCCGGCGTATTCACCAATTTGATTCCCGTGTCCGCGCTCCTGTTGTCCTTTGTCATCCTCGGCGAAAGCCTGGATGCGATCAAACTGCTCGGCATTGGATGCGTCTTAGGAGGCGTCTGGTTGGTCAACCGATCCGCGGGGACCTGACGCGGCGGGCCATGCCTGAGCAACGGAGTTGCTCAAAACGTTCTCGAATGGGATGATAGAACGACACCAGGAACACGTGACCGGCTTGAAGACGCGAAGGGGAAAGATCGCACGCCATGCTGAAAGAACGCATTGAAGAAGTGACCTTGGCCAACGAGGCGTTTTACCACGCCTTTGAAAGCCTGGACATTGGAAAAATGGATAACCTCTGGTCCCACCAGGAATATGTCACCTGTATCCATCCTGGCTGGAGTCTTCGGGTCGGCTGGCCCATGGTGCGGGACTCATGGGTAGTCATTTTCAATAACGTCTTTTCCATGAGTTTTTCCCTCACGGAACTTCAAGTGCAGGTCGCCGGCGACGTGGCCTGGGTGATTTGTACGGAAAATATTACCAGTCGGCACGGAGACGCGACCCAAAACGGCCAAGTCATGGCCACCAATCTCTATGAGCGCCTGGAAGACGGCTGGAAGATCATCCACCACCACGGCTCGCCGTTGATGGAATAAGACGAGGATGAGAGACCGTCACCACGGCCGTTTTTCCAAAAGCTTGACCTTGCCTGCGGCCTTACTTAAAATTCCCGTTCTACGTCGCGGTGAGACTGGACCACGGACGGGACGTTCCCACCGCACGGCTCAGGAAAAGAATCTTCCATGGATGAATCATTTCTATGAATAAGGAGCCCGTGATGATTCAGAAGCCCGGAAAGCGAAGCCCCCTCCCTTCTATTCCCAACCCTCCCCACGTCATTTCCCCTGATTCTTTCCCCATCCAAGAGTTTCCACCCCATAAAGGGGGCCACGCCTGCTCCCTGGCGGATGAGGCCCGTCGGGTTCAGGCAGGCACCGGAGCGTTCGTTTCCGGCGCGCTGGGCGCCGCCCTGGCCGCCTCGCTGCTCGCGGCGCCGCTGCTGCTGGCGCCGGGGGAGGCGTGGGGGCAGTTCTGCTTGGGGGCAACCACAGCGTCCGACAGCGATGTCACCTGCTCCGCCGCGACGTACCCCGTCTCAATCCGCTCCACAATACAGAGCAACGCCGACGTCACCGTCCGCGTCCCGGGCGGCACCGGCACAGGCGGGACGGCGACCGTGATCACGGGGTCCACCTTCTATGCGGGCATCAATCTTTTGGCCAGCGACCAATACCAGACCGGCGACTATGCCATCTACGTCGGCACATCGGCCGCCGTCAGCATCGTGGACGACCCCGGCAGCGGCAACGAAAGCCCCGGCATCCGGATACGTCATCTCGGTAGCGGCACGGCCACAGTGGACGTGAGTAGCCAGGTGACCATCGGAACCTCGACCAGCTCCCGAATGCGCGCGCACGGCATCTATGTCCGAAGCAGCGGCAGCGGCGGCGCCGCCACGATCACGAACGCCGGCACGATCTACGCCTCCTATGAGGGCATCGACGTCCAGCATGACGGCGCCGCGGCCACGACGGTCACGCACAGCGGCACCATCGACTCGTTGAACGATGGCATCCAGGCGGTGACGGACGGTGCGGGCGCCCTGATGGTCACCAGCAGCGGCGGCATCACGGTGACAAACGCGAACCAGCAGGGTATCCGGATGCGAGCCCAAAAAAATGGCGCCATGACCCTCACGGCGACCGGCGGCACGATCACGACGCCGGGGCAGGGCATCTACATGGAAAGCCAGGGCACGGGCGCCGTCATCATCCAGGGCACGACCGCGAACACCGGCCCCACCATCACGTCGTCGGCGAGTCACGGCATCCACGTCCGCAAGACGGGAACCTCGGCCACGGCCGGCGACATCTCGATTACCACCACCGGCGGCACGATCACGCCCGGGACCGGAAACTTTTACGGCATCTATGTCCAGGACCAGGCCGTCTATAGCGGCAGCGTCACCATCGACAACGCCGCCGACATCACGGCGTATCGCCCCATCTACGTCGACAGGCTCGGCGCGGGCGCCGTCATGGTCACCAACAGCGGCGGCACCGTGCTGAGCGCGACCCAGCCCGGCATCTTCGCCGCGAACGTGGCGAGCGACGCCAGCGACGTGACGGTCCGGGTGAGGGGCGGCACGGTCCGGTCCACGGGCCGGAACATGCCGAACCAGAACATGCCCGCCGTCCACGCGCGCAACCGCGGGACGGGCGACGTGATCGCCGCCATCACCGGCGGGACGTTGATCTCGAAGCACCACGCCGGCCTCTTCGCGGAACTGGGGGACTATGACGCCTCAATGGAGATTACCCAGGGCGGCGCGATTCTGGGCCGCACCGGCATCATTGCCCAGGCGGCCCAATACAGCACCGACGATCCGGTCGTGGCGCGCCCGGCGGGGGACCAGCCCGTGATCGACATCACCTGGACGGGAACCTTCGCGGCGGGGACCACGGCCCAGACCGCCCCGAACGACAACGGCCGCTTCGCGGCGGCGACCACTTGGTCGCAGGTGTTCGCCTTCAACCAGGAGGCGGCGGCCAACGGGGCCAGCGGCGGCGTTTATGGCGGCGCGGCGGGCATTGAGGCATATGCCCTGTCCTGGCGCGACGTGGTCGCGCAGGTGGCAGAAGGCGATGACCCGGGCGCGATCGACAGGACGGCGCAGACGACGGCCGTGCCGACGGGCGCCACCGCCAGCAACAACGCCTATGTCGCGCAGCTAAGGGCGGTGCTGGAGAACGGGGACCTTGTGATCCCTTCGACGATCCTCACCGAGTTTGACAACACCGCCACCAGCGTGTCCGATGTGAGCGACGCGGAGATCGTGACGTATCTGCGGACGAACGCCGCGGCCATCAGACTCGTGCTGCGCGACCTGCGGCGCGAAGGCCTCTCGGACAAGGAGCAGGCGGTGCTGCGGGCGGTGGCGGCGGGTGACGCCGCGGCCCTTGACGCCGCGCTCGACGACGCGGCCGCGGGCTTCTCCAACGCCTACAAGACGGCGGTGCGGGCGCTGCTGAACCGCTACAACGTCGGCAACATCCGCGTCGCCATGACCGCCGGCTCCATCGATTCGCGCGGCGACGGCATCCGCGCCTACTACGCGACGCCCCACGAGAACAACGGCGCCATCGACGTCACCGTGGCCAATGGCGCCGAAGTGACCGGCGCCAGGGCCGGCGTCTGGGTTGCCAATGCCGGGATGGGCGAGGGCAACCTCCGGAAGCAGACCGTCACCGTGAACGGCATGGTGACCGGCAGCACCGCGGGCGTCCACATTGCCGGCGGCGGGACGGTGACGGTCGGCGCCACCGGATGGGTCGGCAACCCCAACGGCGCCTCCTCAGGCGACGGCGTCTTCGCCAACGGACCCAGCGACATTGAGAACCGGGGCACGATTACGGGCGGCGAGTATGGCATTCGAGTCCTGGCGCCCAGCGCGATGACCAATGGCGGCATGAGTCGCAGTTCTCACCAAGACGGGAGCGGCGTTGTGGTGACGAACTACGGCGACGTTAAGGGCAAGGTCGCAATTCAAGTCCCAGCGGGCAGCATGGTGGAACATCTCGGCGGCGAAATTCGCAGCACGGACACCAGCGATAATCCCATTGCCATCCGTTACGAAGGTACCGGGGGGAATAGTATGCTGAAAGTCGCGCGAACCGCGAGTATCGTTGGGGATGTTCATATGCTGTCCGGCACCGTGGACCTTCGTGAGACGGCGTGTCCGGATAATATCAATATGCACGTGAGATTCACGGATAATTCCAGACCCGACTTTCGGACGAAGTTGGAAACTGAGGCTCATGGTGATTGCGCCCGAGAAATTGATATGGAGGAGCAAGAAATGGACGATGACGATAACCGCGAGGATCCCAACCGCGAGGATCCCAACCGCGAGGATCCCAACCGCGAGGATCCCAACCGCGAGGATCCCAACCGCATCAAACTGACAACCCCTAACTACTCGGCGTTTGCACTGACCGACGACATGCTGTCCGACCTGACGGGGAGCATTCACGGGGCGGTGGTGGAGACGGAGATGAGGCCGGGGACCGCGGCTGCCGGGCAGGTCGTCTGGGCCACGCCGTTCGGGGGGGCGCGGGATCAGAAGGGGAAGGGCACGCCCGGCGTGATGGACGCCACCCACGCCTTCGGCGGGGGTCTGGTGGGGACGAGTTGGGGTACCCGGGACGTTCGCGTGGGCGGCTTCATCGGGGGGTCGGTGGGGCAGATTGACACGCAGAGCAACGTGAGCATGCAGGAACAGACCATGGACATGCAGACGATCTTCGGCGGGGTGTACGCGTCGCATGCGCGCGGCACCGTTCTCTATGACGCCCGGATGCTGGTCGGGCAGATGACCCACGATTTGACCCGCCGCGTGTCCAGCAGGGAGACCGCGGAGTCGGAGTATTCGTCGCTCCTCCTCTCGCCGGAGGTGGGGGTGGCCACCACCCTGCACGTGACGGACACGCTGGACGTGCGGCCCCGGCTGCGGCTGCGGTATGCCGGGTTGTTCACCCAGGGCTTCCGGGAGCGCGCAGAGCGCGCAGATAGGTGGGATGTGCAGTATGAAAAGCGAACGATGCACTTGGTGGAAGGGCGCGCCGAAGTGGGCGTCCCGGTCACGTTGGCCAACGGGGGCCAGATCAATCCGCGCGTGGGGGTGGAAGGCCGCTGGCTGCTGTCGGGGTCGAAGATCAAGGCGCGGTCGCTCAACCGCGACATCTCCCACGACCGGGACGCCGGCGGCGACGACGGGGTGCTCACCGGGACTTTGGGCGTCGGGATGTCGGTGCCGGTGGCGGATTCGATGGCGCTGGTCGGCAGCTTCGACGGGGCGTTGACCACGGAGGATGCTTGGCGGGCCACGGGCTACCTCGGGCTCACCTACTCATTCTAGGTTTTGAGGGCACGCAGAACCGGTTCGACTTCGGCCCAGACGGCCTCCGAGATGAGGAGTGGTCACGTCCTGATCGTGCTCCGCAAAAGGGTATCGCTGGAGAACCTCTCTCTCGAATTCATCAACACGGCCATCACCATTCCTCCCCAAAACGTGAATCGCCAAATGGTTGTCCGGCAGTTCAGCCCGGGCTTCTTCTGGGAACATGCCCGAACCTTGGCTTTTTGCCTTGTCAAGCAGTGCTTGGTTCTTGTGTTTCAGTGGAGAGCGGTTAGTGGGGAAGGGCGAGGGTCTTATGCCATGCTTCGACAATCGAATCCCGTTCCGGCATCGTCATCCCGCTGTATTGCCGGAACATGTTCTTGCCGCCTTTTTTTCTCCGCCACTTCACAAAGTCGGTGAAATGGTCTTTGCACACGGTGCCCGTTCCGGCCGGGGCATAACCTTGGTTTGCGCAGCCTTCAATCATACAATGCGGATCAATCATGTGGTGAACTCCTTTGTGATAATCTTCGATCCATTATGCCTAACGGCCAAGCCGTCTTGCAACGGGACGCCGACGAACGACGGGTTCGGAAACGTGTGAGACGGAGCGAGTTCTTTCGGCCTGTTTATTCCTCTTTGTCGGGAATTCTTCATGCCGGCTTGCCGGCTTGCCCACCAAGAAGACGAAAAGGGGGCGCCTTTCGCCAGTCTGCCTGGTCCCTCTGTGCGTTCCGCTCGCTGGGTTCGGCTCAAGGCATATCGGCCGTCATCCCCGACGTTCTTCATCGGGGATCCAGAGGCTTCGGGTTTGTCCTCACCCTCTCATCCTTCCCGTCCTTCCCCAACGACGAAGAGTGGATTCCCGATAACACATGTCGGGAATGACGGATTCGGACGTGGAGGGGCGTTGGTTATTTTCTTTCATATCAATGATAAACGGCAGGAATCTTGATTTTATTATTTTATTCAACTACCATTGAATAAATTTATTCAATATGAAATGCTCAAATATGGATCACCGTTTCTTCCCTCACAACACTCATTTGGACGACCCGGCCGAGTTTTCCGACCGCGACCCGCAGTTACGCAGATTGGCCAAGCACGTGTACGTGCATACGTCGGCATTACTTGCGCGTTTGCCGAGAGAAATCCCTGGTATTTATACCTTGAGCGGAGGGCGACAAGTCGGCAAGACGACGTTGTTGAAACAGTGGATGTTGAGACTGATGGAAGATGGGGTGGCACCCGAAAGGATCGTCTTTTTCTCCGGGGAACTGATTGATGATCACCATAGCTTGTTGCGTCTGTTGCAGGAACAGTTGGCGGAGATGCCAGCCGGGAAAACACGTTATGTGTTGCTTGATGAGGTGACGTATATAAAGGAATGGGACAAGGCCGTGAAATACGCGGCGGATGCCGGGTTGCTGGAGCAAACCGTCCTGGTGATAACGGGTTCGGACCTGGCCTTGATCAGGGAAGCGCGGACGCGGTTTCCCGGGCGTCGCGGGGACGTGGCGCAGGTTGATTTTCATCTGTATCCGCTTTCTTTTCGCGACGCGGTAGGGTTGAAACGGGGCCAGGATGAAGCAGAACGCTGGCAACAAGGGGAACTCGGAAAACCTTCAATGGACTCTCTGTTTGCTGAATTCGATCAGTATTTGTTGCACGGCGGTTATTTGACGGCGATGAACGACGTTGCACAAAAAGGCAGAATTTCTTCGTCTACCCTGACCACCTACTCAGACTGGATTCGGGGTGATACGTTGAAACGGGGCAAGCAGGAACGTTACCTGCGGGAATTTCTGACCGGGGTGATCAAGCGGTACGGCAGCCATTATAGTTGGAATGCCTTGGCGCGCGACCTCTCCATCGATCACCCCAGAACGGTCGCAGACTATGCGGCCTTGCTTGAGTCGATGGACGCCTTGTTTATCCAACAGGCGTTACAGGAGGACAAACTGGCCCCCGCCCCTAAAAAAGCTCGCAAGGTGATGTTTACGGATCCCTTTATTTTTCATGCCGTCAGGGCATGGTTACGACCGGAGCAGGAACCTTATCACGTACAGATGCTTCCATTGTTCCAGGACCCGGCACTGTATTCCCGGCTGGTTGAGGCCTGTGTCGCCACGCATTATCACCGCCGCTATCCCACTTACTACATCAAGGCGAAGGGCGAAGTGGATATTGCCTACGTTGACGCGGACTGTTTTTGGCCCGTTGAAATAAAATGGACCCGGCAATTGAGGCCCAAAGATTTGAAGCAGGTAAGTTCTTATCCCCGGGCTCGAATCTTGAGCAGATCAAAACAGGCCGGTGAACTCCAGGGGGTGCCCGTCGAACCGTTGCCGTTCGCATTGTTGCACGTTTGTTTTTAATCCTCAGACAATAGGCCTGCTGCACGCCTTCTTCCCGATGCCCAACGGCCACCCCGCCATGCAACGGGACGCCGACGAACTTGCATTCATGCGGATGGTCTCGTTATCGTAGCCTGCGAGTTGATTGAGGCGGTCCACCTGTGTTGAACGGATGAAGAAAGGAGCGTGATTTGTGGCAACGGCGAAAGAAGTTTTTGAACGAGTGAAAGCAGCGGCCTTGGCCGCGACCGGACCGGATGAGCGGGCCTTACAGATCGATTATGACGCCTTGGAGAAAAAGATGGGTGCGGCGCTGGGCAGCCGAACCATCGCCCTCCTCCACGTCAATCAATATTTACCTGAAGGGTATGAAAATCAGGGACATTTCAACGCCGTCGCCGTGACGGAAAACAACGTCGTGTGTGACATGGTCGTTGGCGATCAATATTTTCGCTATGATCTGTTTTCTGCCGCCGACCTGACCAAGTTTCAAAGCATTGACGGCCTCTATAAGGATGATGAAAAGCGAGAAGAAATTTCCTTCTTGAGTCTGCGGCTCCAACACGGCGACGAAGCGCATATTTTATTGGGATTAGACGATGCGCAACGAGCCAGTGTCCTGGCCGTGGCGGAAAAACTGTCATCAGCCCGGTATCCGGGCTGAACTCCCTCAAACGTTGTTTCCTGAACGAAACCGCGAAGTCCCCGCGGGTGATTCCGATGCGCCTTCACGTGCAGGGTTCAACGTCGGATCAACGACGTTGCGGCGTGATATGAAAAGTGAGTGGGCGGAGTCTCAACTCGTAGGATAAAACGGAAGAGCCTGCACCACGGAGGGGTGGCGTTGACCGTTGACGTCCACGTCCAGGGTCGTTCCCGGAGCGGTGAAGTCTCGGAGAGGGAATCCGAACGCGATGATTTTGTTCAGAGTGGGGGAGTGAACGGCGCTGCTGATCCATCCGACCTCTCGATCTCCGCTGAACATTTTGGAGTGGGCAGGCGGAATCAGTGTTTCCGGTGCATTGACGACCAGGCCGACCAGTCGCCGTTTGACGGAACCGTAGGTGTCCATGCGGGCGACGACTTCCTGTCCGGGATAACACCCTTTGCTCAGGCTGAAGGCTTTGCCTTCGAGGTTGGCTTCGGGCGGAACAACGTGTTCGTTCAGGTCGGGGCCTAATTTAGGGATGCCGGCTTCGATGCGCAGGGATTCTCGTGCGCGTGTGCCGATGGCGCGCAGGTCAAAGGCTGTTCCCGCGTCCCACACGTGCCGCCAGACCTGCTCCATGGCTTCATTGGGTGCGAGGATTTCAACGTCGCACTCACCGGTTTCTTCTGTTTTCGCTATAAGGATCGTCCGCCCACTCAGGTCGTGGATCAGAAAATCCCCCGTTGTCAACTTGGTGACGTCAACCGTCAAGGCTTGTTGCATCAGAAGGGGAGTCTTGGGGCCGCTGACGACCAGGATGCCCCAGGTGTCTCCGCAATTCTTCATTTTCGCGTTGGTGCCGTAGAGGAGAAATTTTTTCAATGCCTGGTACGTGAGATCGCCCACTTCTCCCGCGTCTTCGAGAAACAGGTCATCCTCAAGCCTGTAAACCCGAAAATAGCTCAGCATCTTGCCTTTGTGCGACATGAAGCTGGAAGACAACCAGTGGCCGGACTGAAGGGAAAGCACGTCGTTGCTGATTATGCTTTGGAGCCAGGTGATGCGATCGTCGCCCGTGACTTGCAGTTTGCCGCGGTGCGAGAGATCGGCCACGCCGACGCCCTTTCTGACCGCATGATGCTCGCCAATGGGATCACCATAATGGGCCGGCATGTCCCACTCCCCGGCGGGTTCAAAGTGTGCCCCCAGTCGTTGATGCGTCGTATGAAGCGAAGCGTGTTTCACGTCGTCCGGTGTTCGGTCACTTCTTCAAGGAGGGCCAGGGTTCGGGCGGAAAATTCATTGCGTGAGACAATTTTGTCGATGCCGAGTTCTTTGGCCTGACGCCACGTGTCAACTTCTTCATGATTGGCGAAAGCCAGTACCGGGATACGACTCAGGGCGACGTCGCGTTTGATTCCCTTGAGGATGGTGAAGGCGTCAAGCCCCGGATCATTCATATTCAGGACAATGGCCACCGGCGCCCCCGCTTTTGACTGTTCCGCGACCTTCTCTTGGGACGTGATCCGTTTGAGCGCGTATCCCTCGGGTTTATAGGCCGCGCGAATCTTCGCGTAAAAAAAGACGTCGGTGACTCCCACCAACACGATTTTTTCTTGTTCCACGTCTACGAACCTTTCAAAGACGTCGGTTGATCTACCCGGCTTAATTCATCCAGGTCACCAGCCGCATCATGGCTTTTCTGGCGGGCGTATACTCGGGATTGAGCGTGACCGCGGTTTTGTATGATTCGATGGCGCGTGCCCAGTGACCTTTTCGTTCATAGACTCGCCCGAGGTTCATGTGCGGGAACGCCGGACTTTCATATCGTTTGGCCTGAGTGGCTCGTTCGAGCCAGGGGATGGATTCATCGACCTGATTCAGTTCGATGAGATAGGCCCCAATGTCGTTATAGGGATTCCCAAAGTCCGGGTCCATCCGGATGGCACGATGGCATTCTTCAATCGCTCGGCGTAATTGACCTTTGAAGCTGTAGGTCCACCCGAGAAACGTATACGCTTCAGCCGTGGGAAAGACGTCGATGGAACGGCGGTAGAAGTCCACCGCGTCGTCCAGCTTGCCTTTCATCTGCAATTCATAGGCTTGCTGGAATAAATTCCACGCGATGAGCTTGTCTTCTTCCCGTCCTTCGCCTTGTTGAATGAAATCTTCCTGATTCATTGAGCAGAACAGTCTCCGTTACGAGACGCAGCCAGCGCCGTCTTCTCCTTTGAGTTTTCGGTGGACCAGGTCGGCGGCCCGTCTTCCTGATAAGAGCATTGATCCGAACGCCGGTCCCATCCGAGGCGAGCCATCAACCGCGGCGACGGCCAATCCGGTGACGAAACAATTCGGAAACACTTCGCGCGTATTTTCGACGACCAGGGCCTCCGAGCGTGCCACCCACATGGCCCCGTTGCCGGGAACCGGTTGATAGACGCCGCGTTTATTGAGCAGTGCGACAATGACGGCGTCGTGGCCCGTGGCATCCACCACGACTTTTGACTCAAGGGCAACGGGGTCAACGTGAATCACGTCGTGTCCCGCCATCTCGGCCGTCGTGTTATTGACCACGACGCCTTCCAGCACGCCGTCACCTCGAAGGATCAGGTCAACCACTTTGGTGAGGTTCAGCACTTTTGCCCCTGCCTCATACGCGGAGGCAATCAGCCGGGCGGTAGCGTGCGGAGGGTCCACGATGGTCATGCCGGCGCATTCCTGAATGGGCTGACACGGGACGCCCAGGCTCTTCAGCACGTCGTCGGCCGGTTCGCACACGGTGGCTTTATTCATCAGGTATCCGCCGGACCAGAACCCGCCGCCCAGCGCAAGACTTTGTTCCAGTAACAGCGTGCGAAAGCCGTGGCGTGCCAAGTCAGAGGCGCAGACGAGACCCGACGGTCCGCCGCCGACGACGATCACGTCGCTTTCAATGAGTTGATCGAATGCTTTATAGAACTCGCGGGCAATGTGGCGCGTCACGTCTCGTTCACGCAGCGGCGCCGGTGTGCCCTCAACGTGTGTCATCGGGGGATGGAGACGTTCCATAACGACCCTCTTTTCTTTAGACGTAGAGTTCTCCGCCGGCCCGCCGGAATTCATCGGATTTCTCCTTGAGTCCGACCTCAAGGGCGGCCTCGTCGTCCACGTGGCGTTGGGCGGCGTACTCGCGCACGTCCTGAGTAATTTTCATGGAGCAAAAATGGGGTCCGCACATCGAGCAGAAATGCGCCCCTTTGGCGGCGTGATCCGGCAGCGTGGCATCGTGATACTCCCGCGCCGTGTCGGGATCAAGCGAGAGATGAAACTGATCGTCCCACCGAAATTCAAATCGAGCCTGGGATAAGGCGTTATCACGGCGTTGGGCCCCCGGGTTCCCTTTGGCCAGATCCGCGGCGTGTGCCGCGATTTTGTAGGCAATGACGCCGGCTTTGACGTCTTCTTTCGTCGGCAAGCCGAGGTGTTCTTTCGGCGTGACGTAGCACAGCATCGCACATCCATACCATCCGATCATCGCCGCCCCGATCCCGGACGTAATATGATCGTATCCGGGGGCCACGTCGGTCGTGAGCGGTCCCAAGGTGTAGAACGGGGCCTCATGACAAGCCTGTAATTGCCGCTCCATGTTTTCCTGGATCATCTGCATGGGCACGTGGCCCGGCCCTTCGATCATGACCTGCACGTCGTGGCCCCAGGCGATTTTGGTTAATTCACCCAAGGTTTCGAGTTCGGCAAACTGGGCTGCATCGTTGGCATCGGCAATGGACCCGGGCCGCAAGCCGTCGCCGAGACTGAACGACACGTCATAGGCCTTCATGATCTCACAAATTTCTTCAAAATGCGTGTACGCGAAGTTCTCTTGGTGGTGCGCGAGACACCATTTGGCATGAATGGAGCCGCCTCGTGAGACGATGCCGGTCATCCGGTTCGCGGTGAGGGGTACGTAGGCCAATTTCACGCCGGCGTGAATCGTGAAATAATCCACCCCCTGTTCGGCCTGCTCAATCAGGGTATCCCGATAGACGTCCCACGTCAGCGCTTCGGCTTTCCCACCGACTTTTTCCAACGCCTGATAAATCGGGACGGTGCCAATGGGCACGGGGGCGTTGCGAATAATCCATTCCCGTGTTTCATGAATGTTCTGGCCGGTGGAGAGATCCATGACCGTATCGGACCCCCAGCGAATGGCCCAGATCATTTTCTCGACTTCTTCCTCAATGGAAGACGCGACCGAGGAGTTGCCGATGTTGGCATTGATCTTGACCAGAAAATTTCGGCCGATAATCATCGGCTCGATCTCCGGATGGTTGACGTTGGCGGGGATGATGGCCCGGCCGCGGGCGACTTCATCCCGGACGAAGTCCGGGGTGATGGTGTGAGGCAGGCGAGCGCCCCAGGCTTGTCCGGGATGTTGCTCCGCCCCCCGGGCCGTTTCATGCGACTGACGCCGTGCGTCCTTCCGTAATTGGGTTTCCCGGATCGCGATGAATTCCATCTCCGGGGTGATGATGCCTTTTCTGGCGTAAGACATCTGCGTGACGTTCCCGCCGGATTTGGCTCGCAATGGCTTCCGAACGTGGGCAAAGCGCAAGCCGGCGAACTTCGGATCATTGGCCCGCAATCGGCCGTATTCGGAAGACACGTCCGGTAATTCCTCAACGTCGTTCCGGGACAGAATCCACTGTCGCCGAAGCGGGGGAATCCCGCGTCGAACGTTCAGGGTCAGGGCGGGGTCGGTATAGGGTCCGGACGTGTCGTACACCGTAATCGAGTCGGGTCCGGACGTGCCGTTCCCCTGCCGGGAGGTGAGGGCGATTTCCCGCATGGGCACGGCCACCCCTTCTTGCTCTCCCGTGACGTAGACTTTTGTTGAAGCAGGCAGTGGGGCGGTGGTCAAGGGTGAAGTGGGGAGATGCCTCTCACTCCCGTTCCCCTGCGCAAATGGGTGTTGAGGAAGTTCAGTCTGGTTCATGCGACGATCCTTTCACGTGAAAAAGCCGCTCTCCAAATCCTGGGAGCGGCTTCTATGTGGAAACGTCTTCTTTCATCACCGCTTCCCTACGCTGGAATTACCCAGATCAGGTGATAAGGGTTGTCTTCACACGAAGACTCTCAGCCGCCTTCGGCTCCCCTAGCTCATCACATGCGAGAGGATCATACGTTTGCCGTTTCGCCTTGTCAATAAGGGATTCATCCTCTACCCTTCAGGTTGAGAGAAGCCCTTGAACGAAACAGTCAGTGAGGCGGTCAGTCGTCACCCCGGCCTAGAACGAGTAGGTGAGGCCGAGGTAGCCCGTGGCCCGCCACGCTTCTTCCGTGGTCAGGGCCCCGTCGAAGCTGCCGACCAGGGTCATGGCCTCCGCCACCGGCACCGTCATCCCGAGCCCCACGGTCCCGGTGATCACCCCGTCGTCGCCGCCGACGTCAAGGTTGACCATCCCGTTGTCGTCCACTACCCCGATCTCCGACCCCGCCAGCAGATAGCGGCCTTCCACCCCCACGCGCGGAGTGATCCATCCCCCGTCGGCTAACGCGAACGGGATGCCCACTTCGGCTCGCGCTTCCACCACGTGCAGCGTTCGCTCTGCGAACTCCATGTCCCACATTGGCCCGCGCTCCCGGAAGCCCTCGGTGAACAACCCGGCATACCGCACCCGCACCCGGGGCCGTGCCTCCAGCGTGTCCGTCAAGGTCAGGGTGGCGGCCACCCCCACCTCCGGCGAGAAGAAGACCGAGGAATAGTTCTCGCCCGCGGTAACTCCCCCAGGGATGCTGCGGGTGGAGTCGTGGGTCAGGCTCCCGACCAACAGCCGGGCGTCATAGAGGACGGGGCCGAGCGCCCGCGACGCGGCAAGCCCGAAGAAGAGCGTCTGCATGTCCACGTCCGTGGTCTGGTTCTCCTGGTACTTGCTCCCGGCAAGCTGTCCCACCGACCCCCCGATGAAGCCGCCCACGCGCACGTCTTTGGCGCCCCAACTCATCCCGAGCATGCCCCCGCCGAAGTAGTGGGTGGCGTCCGCCACGTCGCCCCTGCCGTTCTGATCCCGCGCGCCCCCGAACGGCGCGGCCCAGACGACCCGCCCGGCAGCGGGGTCCCCGCGTCTCAGGCCGGTCTCCGTGTCCACGACCGCCCCGTGAATGCTCCCCGTCAGGTCGGACAGCATGTCGTCGGTCAGCGCGAAGGTCGTGGTATCCGGGGTATTACAGTAGCCGCTCCTACAGATCGTACGGGAGGTTTTCTTCTGACACGATAACGATAGCCCTGAGATGTTGAGCGAACACGGATCTACCGTCTTCTCATTCTCCTCATCAAAGAACGCGAAGGTGTTGGCCATGAGATCGGCCTCGCTCAAATCCGTCGCGTTCACGGTGTCCTGCTTGCCGTGCAAGCCGACGATTTTCCCGGTCCATCTCACACCCTGTAGCAACGTCAGCGTGTCCGATACGTCCTTTCCCCCCAAGAATTCAAAGGCTTTGCCCACCGATGCTCCGTCCGTGCTGCGAATCGTGCCGGCGGCGGTTATCGTGCTGCCCGGCCCGACGCTTATCCCGGTCTTGCCCACAATCGTGCCATGGTTCTCAATGATACCGCTGCCGCCGATCTGGACGCCGTAGTCGCCGGGGTTGTCGGGGGTGCCGATCGTGCCATCTGGACCGACCGTCACCGTACCGCTCTTCGCAATAATGATGCTGCGCCCGACGGTGCCGTCGACCGTCACCGTGCTGCCGTCCAGATGGACGGTGCCCGTGACGGTGCCGGGCACGGTCACCACGTGTTCGCCGCCACCTGATCCTACAACGTCGCCATCGACCCACCCGGAGATCTCCGCCGTCAAATTGCCGTCCCCCAAGCCGCGGATGTCGCCCCCGACCGTGGTGCCGCCGGCGACCACCACCGACAGGTCTCCGGCATCGGAGCGGAGGGCTTCTTGGCGCTCGCCTTCGGGGACGCCGGTGAGTTGTCCGCCCGCGGCCACCGTGACCACGGCCCCGTTGGTATAAAGGAGCCGTCCGATACTGCCGACCACCGTCAGCGGGCCGACGGGATCGTAGACCGTGCCGGTGATGACGCTTTCGGCCTCCGCCGCGAACGTCAACGCGCCGTCCGTGCCCTTCGCCTGGATGTCACCCCCGACCGTACTGCCGCCGGCTATCGCCACCGACAGGGCTCCGGCCTCGGAGATGATGGCTTCGCCCTCCACGCCGGTGAGGACGCCCGTTGAGACAACCGTCACCGCGCCGCCGTTGCTGTAAAGGAGCCGCCCGATGCTGCCCGCCACCGTCAGCGGGCCGACGGGATCGTAGACCGTGCCGGTGATGACGCTCCTCTCCTCCGCCATCAGCGTCAACTCGCCCTCGCCGGCGCTGATGTCGCCCCCGACCGTGCTGCCGCCGGCGACCGTCACCGACAGGGCGCCGTCATTGGAGATGATGGCTTGGCCCTCCACGCCGGTGAGTCGCCCATTCGGGGCCACCGTCACCGTGGCGCCGTTGCCTGTGGTATAGAGGAGCCGCCCGATGCTGCCCGCCACCGTGGTGAACGCGCTCGTGGGGTCGTACACGGTTCCGGTGATGACGCTTCCGGCCTCCGCCGCGAACGTCAACGCGCCGCCCGTGCCCTTCGCCTGGATGTCGCCCCCGACCGTGCTGCCGTCGGCTATCGCCACCGACAGGGCGCCGGCACTGGAGATGATGCCTTGGCCCTCCACGCCGGTGATGGTGCCCGTTGAGGCGACCGTGACCGCACCGCCGTTGGTGTAGAGGAGCCGTCCGATGGTGCCCGCCACCGTGTTGAACGTGCTCGTGGGGTTGTACACGGTTCCGGTGATGACGCTATTCGCCGCCGCCGTCAGCGTCAACGTGCCGGTGCCCGAGGCTTGGATGTCGCCGTTCACCGTCCCGGAGATGTCCGCCGTCAAATCGCCGCCGCCCGAGGTGGTAATGGCGGTGCCCGAGGTCGCGCCGACGACTCCGCCCGCGTCCACCGTCACCTCCCCGCCGCCGATCAGGTGGACGCCCGCGCCGGTGCCGCCCATGACCGTGCCGGCCACGGTGACGCGCTGATTCTTCGTGCCCGTCGACGTCGTCCCGCTGCCCGAGACGAGAATCCCGTTGACGTCTCCCGTGACGCTCGCGCCCGCGCCCACGGTGACGTCAATGCCGCCGTTGTTGTCGTGGACCGTCGCGTAATAGGCGCGGATGCCGTCGCCCCGCGAGGCGATGGAGCCGGCCGTCATGGTGACGCGGACGTCGTCCAGGTTGTAGCGGTCCAGCAGCGCCCGCACCGCGGTCTTGTAGGAGGAGGAGAAGGCCGCGGCCGTGTCGTCAAGCGCGGTGGTGAGGGCTGTGCTGTCGCCCGCCGCCACCGCCCGCAACACCGCCTTCTCTTTGTCCGAGAGGCCCTGTGCCAGGACGTTCCGCAACAGGGTTCGGGTGTCCCCGGTGTTCGTCCGGAGATACGTCCGGATCTGGGCGTCGGTCAGATCGGACACGGCGGTCGTGGCGGTGGTGCCGATGGCGGTGAGGACCGCCGATGCGACGTCGAGGTCCATGTTCGCCAGCGCCGCCTTGAACTGCGCGATGTAGGCGTTACTGGCGGTGGCGGTTGCCGGCACGGCCGTCATCTGCGCCGCGTTGTCCGCGAACGCGCCCGGGTCGTCGCCCTTGGCCACCTGCACCGCCACGTCGCGCCAGGACAGGGCGTGCGCCTCAATGCCCGCGGCCGAGCCCCAGCGGGCCGTCCCCTCCACGGCCTTCACGGCTGCCGCCTCCTGGTCAAAGGCAAGCGCCTGCGTGGCGCTCGCCGCCCGGAAGCGGCCCACGTCGTCCGCCGCCGTCCCGCGCGCGATGCTTCCTCCCGTCCAGTCGATGTCGATCGCGGGCACGTGATTGTTGCTGCTGTCCACGCTGCGCGTGCCGCCCGTCGTGAGGGATCGCGTGACCTCGGCGTAGACGCCCGTCCGGCCCGAAATCGTCCCCGCCGTCTGGTCGAAGTCGATCCGCGCCGCCTTGCCGATGTAGACGCCGTGCCACCGCCCCGAGACGTTGCCGCTGGTCGTGGACGTGCCGCCGTTCGTGACCGTGACGTCGCCCTCAACGCCCCGCTCAATCCTGATGCCGTCCCCATCCGCCGACGCGACGGCGCCGCTGTTCGTGAGCGTGAGGGCGGCCGTGTTCGCCGCGCTCGTCTCGGCGTAGAGGGCGTGGTTCTCCGAGCGCAGGTCGCCGGAGTTCGTGAGCGTGACCGTGCCGCTGCCGCCCTCCGTCAGCCAGATGGCGTGCCCCGCGCCCGCCGCCGCCGCGGCCCTCACCGTCACGCCGCCGCTGTTGGTGAGGGTCGTCGCGCCGGCGCCGCTGTGCTTTTCGAGCCGGAGGCCGAGGGTGGCCGCGCTGACGGCGCCGGAGTTCGTGAGCGTGGCGGCGCCGTTGTTCGTCAGCCTGAGGTCGCCGTTGGCGTGGATGAGATGAATGCCCGACCCCAGCGGCGCGTCGATGGTGCCCTCGTTGTCGACCTCGGCGGCGCCGATGCCCCGGTAGTTCATGACGATGCCGTATTTATCCGCGCCCGACACCGCGATGGCGCCCGTGTTGGTGATCGTCGCGCCGCCGGTGGCGGCGTTCAGGGTGGACAGGGGGGCGTTGAAGTAGGGCGCGACGACCTTGTTGTACCACAGGTAGATGCCCTCCTCCCCCGAGCGGATGGCGCCGCTGTTCGTGATCGTCGTCGCCCCGTCGATGTTCGAGGTGTTCCTCGCGAACAGGATGCCTCTCTTGGCGGCGAAGATCGGCGCCGCGCTGGTGATGGTGGCCGGGCCGGAGCCTCGGCCTCCGTCGCCGTCCAGCCTCGCCCAGAGGCCGTTCTGCTTCATCGGGGCGGCCGCCGAGCCGATGGTCACCCCGCTTTTCAGGTCTATCGTCGTCGCCGCCGACCCCGAAACGCTCTGTTTTTGCGTCCGGAAGTACACGCCGTTGTTCCGGTCGGCGTCGTCGTTCGTGCTCGTCCCCTGGACGATGTCGACGACGTGGGGGGTCCCGTCCGTCTCGCCCCCGATGATGATCGTGACCCAGTCGTGCGAGCCCGTGAAGGCTCGCCCGTAGACGCCGACCGACGGCGAGGTCGTCGTGGTCCCGCCCGAGACGACCATCCTCGAGGTGCTCGTGATCGTGGTCGTCGCGGTACTGCTGCCCGCGATGGTGACGCGGTTGTTGCCCGCCAGATACCGGGCCGTGTCCCCTCCCCCGTAGAAGATGCCGTCGGGATACGACGCGCCCGAGCAGGTGATGACGGCGTTAAGGCTCGCCCTCCCGCATTCCTCTATCGCCCGCGCGTCCCCCGGCGCGAGGAGCAACGCCGCCGCCGCGAGCAGCGCGGCCCCCAGCGCGCCGGAAACGGGCAGCCCCGCTCCCGCCGCGGCCCCCGTCTTCATCCGAGAGGACGGGCCGGAGAAGGAGGCGTGGCTTGACCGTCCGGCGTCGCCGGGCTTCCTACTTGCCGTTTCTAGCGGGCGGGCCTTCATTTCTGATCCCCCCCCCCCCCCCCCCTACGTGGGGAGGGAGAAATAGCAGGATCCCTAGCTTCTCTTCTCGTGCCTTTTGTAACCATACCAAGCTCCTCCATATAAATTAAATGAGACGTTTTTTTCTTGAGTCGTTCGGGTGAGGACGTCCCACCCGCAGCCCGGCCCGCCGCAACGGTGGATGACTATTTTACACGCCGCGGCCGGCGTTATCAAGCCTCAGGAAACCCCAGGCCGTGGTGACGACTGACCGCCGCCGCATCCACGTCGAGACGAGAGGAAGACACGCCAGGCCGGGTCGGCTGAGGTCAGTGGTCAGTGGCCTGTGGTCAGTGGCCTGTGGCCCGTGGCCTGTGGCCCGTGGCCACGCGGCGGCAGGGCTTGAGCTTGGTGATGCCCCGCTCCGCCTTCTCGTCAGAGGCCATCGGCTTATGGGTGATTCGCCCCTGATATGAGTATTCGGGGGCGAGCCGCGGGGGACTTGCCTTAAGATAAGAAAAATTTTATAGTAGGTCTGTTTTGTCCTCATCCAAATCGTGTTCTTACAAATGATGAAACGTCAGCTTTCAGCAAGAACCGTTGCCCAAAAAATGGCAGACATTATGATGGAGCATCTTGATGCTCTTCCTGAGAAAGAACGAAAGAGAAAGATTGAAGAGGGCAGAAAGGTTTTGAAAGCAAAGGCTAAGTCCACCCTCGGTTCTTCTGGTAAGCGTTCCACCTTCCTGTAGCAGTTCATACAAAGTATCTTCCAACTGTTTATTCAGTTTCTCGGTATCCCGAGCAATCTTTCATCTCTTCATCAGTTGTTTTCTTTTTTTCTTTCATCGGCTGATGGCTCTCTTCTGAAAGTCTATTTGCGCGCTGATGTCTATTACCGATACAACAATCTTTCTGAAGTTTTGAGATTTAGAAGTTGCAGGAAGCCAAAGATTTGTTACAAAATCCCCTCTGCTGATTGAGGGCCAAGGGAGAAAAGAATATCCTGACGTCAGCAATGACTACGTCAAGCCCCACACGGCTTGAGAAACCAATCAAGAGGTGAAGGCGTGAACACCGTTGAAACGGGAACGTTCCCCATAACCGACTATGCCTCGGTCTCGACTGAGGAACTCTTTGCACGCACCAGGGCGGCCAAGCAGGCGCTTGGGGATGACGTGCTCGTCCTGGGCCACAACTATCAGCGGGATGAAGTCATTGTCCACGCCGATCTCAGGGGGGATTCCTTATTGCTGTCCAAGTTGGCGGCGGAGCGGTCGCGGCATCCCTACGTGGTGTTTTGCGGCGTCCACTTCATGGCGGAAACCGCGGATATTTTGAGCCGCTCGAATCAGACCGTCACGTTGCCGGACTTAGCCGCGGGGTGTTCCATGGCGGACATGGCGGCCATTGAGCAGGTGGATCAGTGCTGGGAAGAATTGGGGCGCGTGCTGTCCGTGGAAGAGACGGTGATGCCGGCGGTGTACGTCAACTCCGCGGCCGTCCTGAAGGCCTTTTGCGGCGAACACGGGGGCATTACCTGTACTTCGTCCAACGCCAAAGCCGTGATGAACTGGTGTTGGGCGCGGCGAGAAAAAATTCTCTTTTTCCCGGACGAACATCTTGGCCGGAACGTGGCCAACGCCATGGGGATTGCCCGAGACCGGATGATCGTGTGGGATCCGTTTCTGCCGTATGGGGGCAACACCAAAGAGGCCATCAGACGAGCCCATCTGATTTTATGGAAAGGCCATTGCAGCGTGCATCAGATGTTTCAACCCGCGCACGTGGCGTATTTCCGCAAAACCTACGCGGACGTTCAGGTCATCGTGCATCCTGAATGCCACGAAGACGTGGTGAATCAAGCCGATTACGTGGGGTCCACCGAATTTATCATTCGCACGGTGAAACAGGCGCAGCCGGGGACCCTGTGGGCCGTGGGAACGGAATTGAATCTGGTCAACCGGTTGAAGCATGAGGAAACGGACAAACAGGTCTTCTTTCTGTCGCCCACCGTCTGCCGGTGCGCGACGATGTTTCGGATCGACGCCGCCCACTTGTGTTGGAGCATGGAGAATCTCGCGCAAGGATGCGTGGTCAATCGGATTTCCGTGCCCGGCGACGAGAAAGCCCTGGCCCGGGTTGCGCTCGATCGCATGATGGCGCTCAGTTGACCGGAATGGATTGTTCTCGTCTTTAGCCGTCCCCTCGTTCTCTTCGCGTGCCCCGTTGACAATGGATTATAAAGGGACCCTCAACTTGCCCAGAACGGCCTTCCCCATGAAGGGGAATCTGCCGCAGCGTGAGCCGGAATTTTTGTCCCGGTGGGCGGAGCAACGCCTCTATCAACGTATTCAGGAATCCAGGCAGGGGAAGCCGCTCTACGTTCTGCACGACGGCCCGCCGTACGCCAACGGCCACATTCACATCGGCCACGCCCTGAATAAAATTCTCAAGGACGTGATCGTCAAGTCTCGCACCATGGAAGGATACCGGGTGCCTTACGTTCCCGGATGGGATTGTCACGGGTTGCCCATCGAACATCAGGTTGTGAAGCAACTGGGTGCGAAGAGAGCAGAGACGAGCGCCACGGAATTGCGCCGATTGTGTCGTGCGTACGCGGAAAAGTTTTACGCCATCCAACGTGATGAGTTTCAACGGTTAGGCGTCTTCGGTGACTGGGCCCATCCCTATCTGACGATGACGAAAGACTACGAAGCCGCCATCATTCGAGAATTCGGAAAGTTTGTTGAGCAAGGCGGGGTCTATAAAGGGCGCAAGCCCGTGTTGTGGTGTACGCGGGATCGGACGGCCTTGGCGGAAGCCGAGGTGGAATATGCGAATCAGACCTCTCCCTATGTCTACGTGAAATTTCCGTTCATCAGTGCGCCGCACGAGCGATTGAGCCTTGAGGGATTGGCGGAAGTCGAGCAGGTGTCGCTCGTCATCTGGACGACGACCCCGTGGACGCTTCCGGCCAATCAGGCCGTGGCCGTGCATCCCGATATCGACTATGCCTTCCTGCGCGTCGGCAACGAGATCGTGGTGCTCGCCGAGCCGTTGATTGATGAGGTGAGCCGGGCGTGTCGATTGGACAATCCTTCCGTCATTGGAACCCGAAAAGGCAAGGACGGGTTTGAAGGGATGGTGTGCCGTCGCCCGTTCGTCCTGGGCGACTCGGGACAAGCGGAGGGACGGTCTCCGGTCGTCTTGGGAGATTTTGTGACGTTGGAACAAGGAACCGGGTGCGTCCACGTTGCTCCGGGTCACGGCGCGGAGGACTATTTATTGGCGATGAAATATACCGACGACGCGGCGGCGGGGGTGCTGACGGAACCGCTTCAGGTCGTGATGCCGGTGGATGACGACGGATGCTTTACCTCTGAGGTGCCGGAGTTTGCCGGGCAACACGTCTTCCAAGCCAATCCCGAGATCGTGAACCATCTGCAACGCCTCGGGGTCCTGATGGGGCAGGGAACGCTGGACCATTCCTATCCCCATTGTTGGCGGTGTAAGAAGCCCGTGATTTTTCGAGCCACGCAACAATGGTTCGTCTCGATGGGCAAAGGCCGATTGCGGGAGCGGGCGCTCAAGGCCATTGACGAGGTGGAATGGATTCCCGCGCGCGGCCGTGACCGCATTCACGGCATGATTGCGAATCGGCCGGATTGGTGTTTGTCCCGTCAGCGGCTCTGGGGAACTCCGATTCCGGGATTTATCTGTACGACCTGTCAGGCGCCGCTGGTTGAGGCGACCGTCATTGCGGCGATTGCCGACCTCGTCGGTGAACACGGGGCAGACGTGTGGTTCCGGCGATCGGCGAACGAATTGCTTCCCGGAACACCCGCGTGTGCCACGTGCGGGGGAACCGAGTTCCAAAAAGAGCAGGACATTCTTGACGTCTGGTTTGAGTCCGGGGTGAGTCATGCCGCGGTGGTCAAACCGCGGGGTGCCGAGTGGTGGCCGGCCGATTTGTACCTCGAAGGATCGGACCAACATCGTGGCTGGTTCCACAGTGCCCTGTTGGCGTCCGTGACCACGGACGGCCGAGCACCCTACCGGGCCGTCCTGACCCATGGGTTTGTGGTTGATGGCCACGGAAAGAAGATGTCCAAATCGGCGGGAAACGTCGTGTCGCCTCAAGACGTGATGAAACACTATGGGGCGGAAATCCTTCGCTTGTGGGTGGCGGCACAGGATTATCAAGAAGACCTTCGAATCTCGCCGCAAATCCTCACGCAATTGATGGAAACCTACCGGAAAATTCGAAATACGTGTCGGTATTTACTCGGCAACGTCGATGGCTTCGATCCTGACGATCCGGCGCATCGCGTTGACGTGCGTCAGTTGCCGGAGTTGGACCGTTGGGCGTTGCTGCGGTTCAACAACGTCATTCGCAACGTGCGGAAGGGGTACGAGGAATTTGATTTTCGGCAGATCGTGCATGAACTGGATTATTTCTGTTCGGTGGACATGAGCGCGACCTATCTGGATATGTTGAAAGATCGGCTCTACACGTTCCCTACAGAATCGCCGGTCCGACGGGGGTCACAAATGGTCCTGTTCACGATCGTCACGGGGCTGGCGCAACTCATGGCTCCGATTTTGAGTTTTACGGCTGAAGACGTGTGGGACGCCTTGCCCGGCAGCGCGCACGCTTCATCGCTCGCCGACTCCGTTCACCTCTCCACTTTTCCCGAGCCTCTGGCGCTGCCGAACCAGGACGATCTGGAAGCCAGATGGAAGCAATTACTGACCGTCCGCGCGGTCGTCCTGGGCGCGTTGGAAAAAGGGCGACGAGAACACGTCATCGGATCGTCGCTGGACGCACGAGTGGTCCTCAACGTCGTTCCAACCCTGTATCAGTTTCTTCAGGCTTATGAACGGGATTTACCGACCGTTTTGATCGTGTCCCAAGCGGTGTTACGTTCGACGGACCACCCTTCCGGTGAAACGCACCTGACGGATGACGCCGCGTTGGGCATCAGCGTGAACGTCGTGAAAGCCGAAGGCCAAAAATGTGAGCGGTGTTGGAATTACCACGTGTCCGTGGGACGTGCTCCTGAGCATCCGACGCTGTGTCACCGTTGCGTTGAGGCCGTGACGTGACCAACGGATTTCGTCGGTACGGCTTACTGATTGGCGTCAGCCTCATCATTGTCTCTCTGGATCAGATCACAAAGCTCCTTATTATCAATACCATGCAGTTGCATGAATCGATCCCCGTCATCGCCGGGTTTTTTAACTTGACCTACATCCGGAATCCCGGCGCAGCGTTCGGCCTGTTTGCCACGACCAACAGCGCGTTCCGGCTCATCTTTTTCGTCGGAACCTCGATTTTTGCCCTTGGACTGTTGGGGACGATTTTTTACCGCATTCATCCGGATGACGTCTGGGGTCAACTCACCGTCTCCAGTATTGTCGGAGGAGCCATCGGCAATCTGCTGGACCGACTGCAGCATGGAGAGGTTGTGGACTTTCTCGACGTGTATATCGGGCGCTATCACTGGCCGGCGTTCAACGTGGCCGACGGTGCCATCAGCGTGGGCGTCGTCTCTCTGCTCATTATTTTTGCGTTGGATAAAAAGAAAAACGACCCACCCCCTGAATCAACCCCACAAGAAAATCAGTCGTGAAAAGCCTGGCACACCATTGAGGGTCGCAAGGAAGTGCGTCATGTTCCGTGGTCACTGCCGCCTTAGCTCGCCCGTTTGCGCCGGTTCGCCCGCCGCCCTAACACCCACCCTTCCACGATCACCATCCCCACCGCTATCAATGCCGGATAGATGTACGTCGTCGTCGGGATCGGCGGCTCCATCACCAGGTAATAAAACGCCGAGACCGCCATCTTCCGCCCCACGTCCCCATTGTGCCCGTCCCACGCAAAGAACACCAGCGGTATGTATTTCCCCCGCTCTAAATACGCCACCTCTTCATAGTCCCCCTTCAGCGGCCGTTGAATCAGCACCGTCCACCGCCCGTTTGCCCACTCGGCTTTCACGACCTCGACCTCGTCCTGAAAGTCGAGCTCGGTGAGGTCTTGATCCCAGCCCGTCCCTTCGTACACGCCCAGCGTCCCGTCCGCCGTCCATTTGGTGAGGTCGACCGGAAACGTCTCATCGCCCCAGAAATATCGCGGCTTCCGCGGCGCCGGCAATTCTTGCCATTTGATCGGGAATTGAAACGCAATCCCGTCGTTGTACACCGCATAGCCGTCTTTTTGTTTTGCCGCGATGGACTCCTGGTGAAACGGGTCTTCGGCAAACGTCGTCCCCTGCGGGCGTTGTTCTTCGACGCCGTAGTCCTCAAGGTTCACTTCCGTGGGATCCCATTCCGGTTCTTCGGCTTGCACGCTCTTCGTCCGGTCGTCCCACCGGAACAGCACGGCGACGTGCGTGTCGTTGTACAGGGTCTGCACCCAGACGTCGTCAATCCGGTTGACGAAGTTCCGCGGTTTGTGCGTAATCTGGCCCCCCAGGGCGATCCAGCGCCGCGGGACTAACTGCCACCGCTCATCGTGTTCGTCCGTCGGCAGGTCGCCGTCTATGTATTTGGCGGGAATGACAAAGTTGCTCTTCGGTTTGTCCGTCAGCGGGTCAATGCCTAAGGGCTCGCCTTGGGCTAAGGCTTGCGCACTGGCTTCCGTGACTTGCCCTTGCGCGACGTCAATGTCGTGCTGCCGCTCGCACAGGGCGTTGACGTAGTTGGCAATGTCCCACCGCTCGTCCACGCTGGTGGTGTCGGCAAACGACGGCATCGGCGTCCCGTTCAGCCCCGTGGAAAACGTCCGAAAGATGTTCCGCACGTTGTACGGGTCTTGCCGACTGCCCCGGAAGTTCCAGCATTTGTGCCAGTCCGCCGGTTGGATGCTGAACCCCCAGTCGTCTTTCAGGTTGAAGGCGTTGCCGTCCCCGCGCCCTTCCAGCCCGTGGCATTCGATGCACTTCTTTTCGACGACTAATTCGGCGCCGCGCCGGATGGAGTCCGGCGTGGCGGCGGTGGGTTCGAGGTGCTCGAGATCCAGCACGAAGAATTCTTCAAATTCTTCGTCTTGCCATTCCCGATCCTGTACTAACTGCGTGGTCACAAACGCCAGCACGTCACGCCGTTGCTGCTCCGTCAGGATGCCTTCCCACGGCGGCATGGCCGACCCCGGCAGCCCGTGCGTTACCGTCGCAAATAAATCGACGTCGATTAACGGCAGTTGCCCGCTGGCCGTGTGCCGGATCTTGAACGTGCCCGCGTTGAAGTTGCGCGGCCGCGGCCACAGCCGCACGGCGCCCGGACCGTCCCCCGCGCCCTCCACCCCGTGGCACCACACGCACTTGGTGAAGTATACGCGCTTGCCCGCTTCGATCTGCTCCGCCGCCGGCTTGCCCGGGGCACTCTGCCGCGTGAAGCCGTCGGGCAGGGCTTCGTCTTGCCCCCAACTGCTCCCCGGGCCGCTCAGCCCCATCACGAGACTCAGCCCTACCACCAGCCCCCAGCCGCAGCCGCTCCCACCGTCGTGTCTGCTCGCCTTGCTCGTCATCATCCTGCCCTCTCCCTTAGTCCCACGTCCGGGGATAATACCCCGTATGCCAGTATTCAAACATCACCACTTTCCAAATCTCATCCACCGTCAGGTGTTGCTCCCACGGCGGCATCACCGACGCCCACGGAAACCCTTCCCCCGGCAGCCCGATCCCGCCCTTCGAGACCCGCCAGAACACAAACGTTTCTTGCAACTGCGCAATCGTCCCCGCGTCCGTGAAGTTCGCCGGAATCGGGTTGAACGCATACGCCCACAGCCCCCGCCCATTCAGGTTGTCCCCGTGACAGAAGTGACAGTTCTGAAAAAAGATCTCGCCCCCCTCCCGCACGTATTTGATGTACCCCTCCGCGTTGGGATCCCACGGGTTGTAGTCCGCGTCGTTCACGTCTTTCATCAGCCGCCCCATGGCTTGCTCCACAATCCGCGCATCCGTGTACGCCTGATCGTATTTGCCGGCGTCGTTCACCCGGTAGGGGTTCTCCACCACTTGCAGCACAAACGTCTTGCCATGCACTTTCGTCGTCGCCGGCGGAGCCGGATGCACCGTCCGCAATTCGATCGGCTCTTCAAAACTCGGCAGAAACGACGTGTACGCAAAGCCTCCCAACGCCAGCGGAATCACTACCACCGCCCCCACCCGGACCGCCCGATGAAACCCGCTGATCCCATCCATCACGTTCAGGATCGGCCGCTTGAACTCTTGCCACTCGCCTTCGGACCCCGACACCCACATGAAAATCCCACATCCCGACACCGTGCCGTAGATCGCCCGCACGCTGAACGGAATCGGCGGATAGATGCGATACTTCAAATACAGTTGAATATACAGCCACACGCCCACGCCGGCCCAGAACTTCGGCACCCCCACCCCCGCCCGCTTCAGCGCCCAGTTGACCAGCGCAAACACTAAAATGGACCCCGCCAACTCCGAAATCATCTGCATCGGCATGTAGCCCTCAACTAACTTTAGCCACGTCATCCCGTCACTCCTTTTTGAGAAGGACTCCCGTTCAGCAAAGTTGACGTTCTTAAAAAATGAAGCCTCCGTTCCCGCTTTCGCGGAAACGGAGGCCCCGGAGAATTGTGATGTGATCGTCTCACGGTAGTCGAGGGATTACGGCATTTTCGCGGTGAACCAGGTGGAGATGCCCTTCATGCCGTTGCGCTCCACGTTCTGCCCGTCCCACACCGCAAACGCCACCGGTATGCTCTGCCCGGCCCCGAACTGCACGTCGTTCGCGTCATTCGTCGCCAACGCCCGCTTCATCACCACCCGCCACGTCGGCCCACTGCAACATCCCCCCTTCAACGCGCCATACGGTTCCCACAGCCCATTCCCCATCACGTCCTGCGACGCCTGCGTCGTCAACGTGCTGAACCCGTTCGCATTCAAATCCTCCACCGAACTCGCCCGTAAATTCGGATCCGACAGAATGTTCCCCGACCAGATCCCCGGATTAAACGGCCCCAAACTCCGCCCGATCCGATCCGGATACGTCACCCCGCCCGCCGGCTCCTCATAGTAAAAGTCCCACGCAATCGACGGATACTGTTGATCCACGTCCCACATCCCCGCCACGCCCGCGCCCATGTCCCGTTGCCATTCCGCGTTCCAGCGCCAGATGTTCACCGTGCCCCCCGATTGCCCCATACATTGGAACGGCGGCGCCCCGGCGGTTTGCACCGGAAATTGCACCGCCACTTGATCCCGGAAATCCTGCGGCCCAATCGTGGTGTTGTTCAAGGTTTGATCGCCCCAGTTCGCCCACACCCCGATCTCTTTGCCGTTCGTGGCCATCTTCACCATCACCGTCTTCACCGAGATGTTGGGGTGCATCGGGGTCGTAATCGTTTGCCCGCTCAGCGGCACCACAATCCCCGGCACGGTCTCCCACACCGGGTTGGCCGCATCCATCGGAATCGCCCCGCTGATCTTCCCCACGGGAATCGTCACCGGTTGGCTCACCGCCAACGGCACTTGCCCCACCGTCAACAGCACCCCTGCGACGATGACGGAAGAGAGGACCCCAACGGTCCATGGCTTTGTTTTAAGATGATCGACTTGCATACCAGCCTCCTTTCAAGATGGTTGACTCACGTACATCATGCCTTCCTTCGCGGAGCCTCATCAACAGAAAATTGAGAAAACCTTAGACAGAGGAAACCCTTTCTCATGCCCGGTTACGACGTGAACACGTGTCGCCGAGCGACGACGCACGTTTGGAACGTGACGCTGATCATAACCATGGTCCCCCACAAGGCCCATCGTCGTTTATGCCAGAATCCGTATCCGCTTGTCCAATGAATAACGGGGGGTTGATAGTTCACGATGTTGCCGACCCAACCGCTGAACGTTGTTCCGATCATACGCCGGGCACGCAAAAATCCCCGTGAGGTCCACGATTCCGGAGACCACAAACAGGAGTCTCCGGACTCTGATATCCATCCCGGAGGCCAGGAGCCCTTGCCCTGAGGGTCGAAGGGACGTTGACCGAACGTCCATGGACCGTGCCGTCTATGCCGTGCCGTCATTGGGAACTCAGGCATTCAGCCGGTCACGGCACGTTCCGACCCGGTTGTCCTGAATCGGTGGAGATGGTCCAAGAGCATTTCCGCGACCTTGTCGAGGTCGAAGGGCCAGGCGTAGGTCAAGGTCACGTCGGGATAGTGCTCGCGCAGGGCTGCCATTTCCTCGGGAATTTCATATTCCGAGTGCGAGCCGCCCGGCGTGAACATGGTGGAGACCACGGTCACGTCCGTGGCGCCGTCGGCGATTTGTCGTTCAATGGCTTCGCCGAGCGTGGGCGTGCAAAACTCGTTATACGCCAGGGAAAATCGTACCCCGCCCAGGAGCGGCTTGAGGTGGGCGGCCAATCGTTCAAGCCCGGCTTGATAGGGGTCGGTTTCCGTGGTTCGAGGCCACAGCCGGATTTTCTGGTCAAGGTCATATTCTTCCTGAGACATCGGAACGCGTGCGGCGCGTCGTTGTGCCTCCAGCCGTTTGAGCTTCGTCACTAGTTCTCCGGGGTAGTCTTTCGGAATGCCGCCATGCCCAACGAGCACGACGCCTTTTGCTGCATCACTCATGGTTCCCTCTTTTCTGACGTGACGGCCGTCGCGTTGCTAAGCCGTGTTGGAACGTCCACGTAAACGGGGCGTGATTGCCTTGACGCGGTTTATCTCGACAATATACCGGATGCCGCGTCGTTCAAGCCAATCCCGGTACACGTCAGCCCCTCTGCCGCCCACGACCACCTTTGTCAGGGGCAGTAATTGCCGGACGATCTCGTCAATCAGATTGTTCATGTCCGAGGACGGAGGTTCGACGGTGCAGGAGAAGAGCACGAGTTTTCCGTGGCGTCGCCGGCAAGCCAGACGAACGACGTCAACGTTCACGTCGGGGCCAAGATAGGTGGCGTTCCATCCGTTGTTGCGAAGCAGCCGCGCCGCGGCCATAGCGCCGATTTCATGAAAATCATTGGGCACGCAGGCGATCAAGGCGTACGGATGGTTGGGATGGTGATGATGCTGATGCGATTGGACCAACAACCGTTGAATCGTTCGGGAGACCGACTGCTCTCCGGTGATACTGATCCGGCCTTGGTGCCAGATCTCGCCGATGGTGTGGAGAACCGGGAACAAGACGTCGGTCAAGGCTTCATCAAATCCCCGTCGTTGAATGATCAGGGCGATGGTCCGGTCCACGGCGGCCTGGTCGCCCCTGCGTGCGGCCCGGATCAAGTCGCGGGCCTGGTGTTGGGAATCCTGGGGAACGTGATGCACGTCAATGGTGCCGGCGTTCATCTCGGCACGTAAGGCCGCACGGCCCTGACGGGCAAGTCGTCCGATCGACAGGCCGTTGGTCAATTGGTATTTGAGGAAAAACAACAGTTGCAGTTCTTCGAGATCGTAGAGGCGATACCCGTTCGTTGTGCGTCGTGGGGAGAGGAACGTATAGCGTTGTTCCCATTTTCGAAGGACGTGGCGACTCAGTCCCGTCAACTCCGAGATCTGTTTCATGCCGTATCCTGACGGGTAGGTCTGAAAGCTAGACATGGTGTCGCAGCGTCAATTCCTTCGGACGTGGTGCAAGATACACCTGCTCGCGGAGGTAGGGGACGTCCAGGACGCGGACGTAATGCCGGATCAAGGTGATGGGCACGCTCAGAGGCACGAGACCCTTCTGATAATCGGTCAACACGTCATGGAGGTCGCGCCGGGCCGTGGAACTCACCATGCCTTTGAAATGCCCGACGACGTGTTGGAGGACGTTCACGTGCTTGCGGACCGTGGGTGTGACGGCTAAGGCTTCCATGAACAGGCGTCCGTACGCGTCCGCTGATTGGCGAGTCGAGAACCGGTTGGCGTTGGCCACGACTTGCCCGAGCCGTTGGTAATGTCGGCGGCTGTGGGCCAATAAGAGATATTTATGAGTCGTATGAAAGGAGACCAGGGTCCCGCGGGTGAGTCGTCTGCCCAGGGTAGACGATTGCCACCGGTGATAGCCGAAGACGCGCTCCATGAAACGTTCTCGAAGCCTCAGGTCTTGCAGCCGGCCTTCTTCCTCAACGGGAATCAAGGGGAACGCGTGCTGAAACGCCTCCGCAAACAGACCCGTCCCCGTTCCCAGCAGTCGGCCTTGCCGGTCATACACGCGCACGCGCCGGGTCCCGCAGCTCGGAGAATTTTTTTTGAACACGTACCCGGACAGGTTGCACGATCGGAGGTCACGCAACCGCGTGTTCGTATAGCGGCGCATGATCTCGGTATGATCGGTACTCGAACGAATGGTTATCAAACGAGGACGTTCGACGTCATCGACTAAGCGCATGGCTTCCCGTGGGGTGCCGAATCCGGCTTCGACTTCGGGGCATACCGGGACCCACTCCACGTGTGGCCCGAGAACGTCCACTAGAAAATGATCGCGCGTATGGCCGCCATTATAGCGGACGGGATCGCCCAACAGACATCGGCTGATTCCCAAGCGAAGAGGAAAGGCGGCAGCGGGACCCGTCTCGATGACGGCGTCGGCGTGCGGACCGGGTGGCGAGAGAGAAGTCATACGGTTCGTTCAGGCCCGTTCTGAGGTTCCCCTGAGCCTTGAAGGGTCTGTTGTGTCTTGGTCAAGCCCTGCTTATGGCACGCAATTCAACAAGACGTCGATCACGCCTTCCGTCCCAGAATCGCGGCGAGCGCGGAATCCAGGGATGGATACGTGTACGTAAACCCGAGTTGCCCGGCCATCAGGGGATGGACCGATTGCCCATGGGTCATGAGCGTGGACATTTCACCTAAGGCGATTTTCAGCGCAAACGCGGGGACCGGAAGCCAGGACGGTCGCCTCAAGGTCTTTCCCACTTGCACGCAAAATTCGTTCATCGTGACGGGATGGGGGGACACGGCGTTGAGAGGACCTTGGAAGGCATCACGTGTGAGAACGACGGCCAGCAGTCGTCCGAGGTCCTCAACGTGAATCCAGCTCACGGGCTGCGTGCCGTCGCCGATGGGGCCGCCGAGGAACACCTTGAAGGGGAGCAGCATTTTGGGGAGGGCCCCGCCGTCTTTCCCCAGGACCATGCCGATTCTCAAGCAGACGGTCCGAACGCCGACGTCCGTGGCGCGAAAGGCTTCGCGTTCCCATTCCACGGACAGGTCAGCCAGAAATCCCTCTCCCGGTTTTGTGTGTTCGTCGGCACGGCCCGTTCTCAGCTTCGAAGGCGCAGCCGTCTCAAGTCCATAATATCCGATTCCTGAGGCGCTGATGAAGGCCTTTGGCCGAACGGTCGCGGGGAGATTCGATAACGTCGTGACCAGCATCCGGGTCGTCTCGATTCGGCTGGCGCGGAGCACGTGCTTGCGGGCTTGCGTCCATCGGCCTTCGGCAAGAGACGCGCCGGCCAGGTTGACGACGGCATCCTGCCCGTGGACGGCTCGTTCCAACGTGTCACGATTCGACGGGTCCCATCCGCGAACGAACGTCTCAGCTTGATGAACGGCGGAAGCCTCGTCGGGGGTTCGGGTGACGATGGTGACCCGGTGCCCGTCGGCAGTCAGCAGCGGCGTCACGTTCCTGCCGATAAATCCCGTGCCGCCCACAATGGCCACGTTCATCATTGGCCTCGTGCAACGGGTTGCGCCGCGTTCCCAACGTCTCTGGCACAACGGAAGCCGATTCCGTGAGTTTTCAAGGCAAACCCGCCTTTCCCGCGGGCAGCCGTCCGAATGTCGTGTTCGAAGCTGTGCCACGACCCGCCGCGAATGACTTTCAGCAGGCCCGTTTTCGGGCCTTTGGGGTTTCGATCCGGCGCCGCGTGATAATAGTCTTGATCATACCAGTCCTGGACCCACTCTCTCACGTTTCCGGACATCTGATGGACGCCGTAGGGAGAGGCGCCGCCGGGCAACGCGCCGACCGGCAGGAGCGTGCGCGTGGCGATCCACTCACGATTGAAGTTCACGCGTTGAGAAGACGGCACCTCATCTCCCCACGGGTATCGTCTCCCATCGGGTCCTCTCGCGGCCTTTTCCCATTCGGCCTCGGAGGGTAATCGTTTGCCGACCCATTGGCAGTAATCCGCCGCGTCGTGCCACGTGACCTGAACCACGGGTAACCGTGCCACGTCTTTGACCTGAAATAAGGAGCCGTCGCCGTACACGTTCAGCGGTTCTTTATGACCCGTGGCCGCAATAAAGTTCAGGTACTGGGCGTTGGTCACTTCATATTTGTCAATCAGAAACGTATCCACGTGGATCGTTCGACGCGGCCGTTCATCGGCCCGGCCTACGTTCTCGCGGCTTCCTCGAAGAAAACTTCCCGAGGGAACGTTCACCATGGGGGTCGGGTCACGTTCCACGAAGTCCGCCAAGGCCGGAAGATGACCAAGCACCAAACACAAAGTCAGTCGCGTCAGCAATCTGAACGTCATGGTTTTTGCCGTTGACTGTCTTCTTTAATCTGATGAGCGAGTTGACCAATCCGTTTCGTGATTTCGAATACCACGCGGTCGTCGCCGATTGTTGCCGCTGCTTGAGCCTCGACTAACAGGAGTCGAGACTCGGACAGGGCTTGTTCGATCTTCATTTGCAGAGCCGGGGATACCAGCGTCCCTCCCAGTGCCGATTGATGAAAGGCCTCCCAGGCTTCATCCACGCTCTTGGCAGCCAGGTAGAGTGACGCCTGCATGGAATCCCGTGGCTGAACATGGGGTCCTGCGTGGCCGGCCCATCCCGGCCCCGTGCCCCCGGCGATGCTCCACGCGATGAAGGCTGCGATCAGAAGACGTCGTGTTGTGTTCATGGTGGACCCTACCGTTGGATTTGCTTCGTGATGATGGCTCGGGTTTGCCGGTACTCCACGTTGTCCGGATCGTTTGTGATGGCCTTGTCAATGGCCTGCAAGGCATCCGTCCATTGTTCTTTGCCCATGCTGACGAGGGCTTGCATGAAGTCGTTTCGGACCCCGTCCGGCGGAACGTTCCCCACCGACCGCGCACATCGGAACCCAAGCCCTACCCCATAGGAGTTGTTTTCCGGTTGATTCCAGAACCGATGGCTGGTGTGCAGGGAAGTCTGAGGAGCCAGCCAGGACCCACCCTTGAGCACCTTGACGGGCCCTTGCTTCGCATAGTTCAAGCCGCTGGACGGCCCTTGGGGATTGAGTGCCGGACTCACTTGGAAATAGGTCGGGGAATACCAATCGCTGACCCATTCAAAGACGTTCCCGGCCATGTTGTACACGCCAAAGCTGCTCACACCCTCGGGGTAAGAATCCACCGGCGTGGTCTTCCCGACGTGTTGGCCGTAGTTGGCTTTGGTGGGTTCGATGGTGTGACCCCAGGGAAAATGGGCATCATGGGGGCCTTTGGCGGCGTGTTCCCATTCCGCTTCCGTGGGCAGTCGCTTGCCCGCCCATGCACAGTAGGCGTGTGCGTCGTACCAGTTCACGCCCACGACGGGTTGTTCCGGTTCGTTGAGGCGCGGGTCATCCCAGTAAGCCGGTGCGGCGTGCTGCGTGGCGTTCATGAATGCACCATAGTCGGCGTTTGAGACCTCATACGTATCAATGGCGTAGGCGTCAAGCACGACTTGGTGAGGGTTTTCATCACTATGGGCTTTGCTGCCCATGGTAAATTCCCCTTGAGGGATCAGGACCATGTCCGCGGGTTCCGCTGCCGGAGCCGTGGACCAGAAGACCAGCATCATGATCCCGGACAGGAGCACCGATGGAGTGGATGGCATGAAGTTCTTCATGAATGGACTCCTCCTTTTTAGAAGACGTGAATGTCTTTTCGTTGAATGTTCATCGCTGGAGATCAGCACGTGTTTGAAACAATGTTTGTGCGCCGGACATAAGCATTTCCTTTGTCTATGAGTGATCCGGTTTCGGCTCCTGTTTCTTTGTTATTCAAGTTACGTGCCTGAACGAATTGTGATTTCATTTCAACAGGTTATGACGTTTCAGACAAAGACGACGTGCCAGGACGCCCCAAAAGAGACATGTTTTTTGTCTCGAAAAAATTTAATGAGACAATTTTGAGAATGTTGCGAGCCCTGAATCACGAAGGGAGTCAGGTGCGTCGGGATGAAAAAGGGGAGCGACCGTCAGACAGAAATATTCCACGGCTTTCACAACGTTGAGGAACGGGTCAAAGCCGACGGGTTTGGTGAGATAGCAGTTCGCGTGGAGATCATACGCTCTGGCAATATCGTCGGGATTGGACGAAGAACTCAACACAATCACGGGAATTCGCTTCAAGGTTTCATTGCATTTGATGTCCTTGAGTATTTCAAATCCACTTGTTCCCGGTAGATTCAGATCAAGCACGATCAGTCGTGGAAGCGTGTCACCGGACGCACGTTCGACTTCATGAAAAAAACGAGCAGCGGCTGATCCGTCAGGCACAAAAGACAACATTGCACGCAGCGAGGATTCCTTAAAGGCTTCTTTGATGAGCCTCACGTCGCCCGGATTGTCTTCAATAATCAGAATCACGGGGTCTTGGGTCGTTCCTGAATCCATGATGGGTTCGCCTTGCCATGCCACGTCTCACCAAAGACATTCAAAGATTGTGCCATATTGTCCGTCATGGGCCACGCGGATGAATTTCTATCAGATGGTGACAAATAGAGAAGACATGGCCGTTCGGCGGCGACAGCCGGAGTGATTCAAATGAGACAATAATGTGTCTCATGTGTCTCACGTTTCAAAAAAATTGTTGGTGAAAGGGGGCAGCGACGAATCCGGAAGTTTCCTCGCAATGCGCTCCGGCTGAATCGGAACGTTCGAGAGACCGCTACGGGAGGTCATGGGGAGTGATCTTCAAATCGGCCATCCATCGGTAAAGGGTGGCACGACTGATTCCGAGCAGACGGGCCGCTTGTGTGCGGTGTCCCTTGCTGCGTTGCAGGGCGGCGATAATCTGGTCCTTGTCTTTGTCCCTGGTGGCGCGTGTCGCTTGATGGTCGTGCTGAAAGGTTTCACGAGGCGGGTCCAGCAACTCGGGTGGAAAATGGTGCAGGTGGATGGTCGGGCCCTCGCATTGCAGAACGACGTATTCGATGACGCTTTTCAGTTCCCGCACGTTTCCGGGCCAAGCGTACTGGGAAAGCCGTTGCAACCCTTCCGGGCTGACGTCCTGGACGAACAGCTTGCCCATCGCTTGACGGCATTGACTGAGAAACGTCGCCACCAACGCCGGAACGTCTTCTTTTCGTTCCCGAAGCGCCGGCAAGCGGATACGCCCGACCCGAACGCGGTACAGCAGGTCGGCTCGAAAAATCCCTTGAGCGACCTGCTCATTCAAATCCTGATGCGTCGCGCAGATAATGCGGACGTCCACCTTTCTGGGTTGTGATTCACCCAGGCGGGTAATTTCTTTCTCTTGTAACACTCTGAGCACACTCGTTTGCACGCTGGTCGGCATGTCCCCGATTTCATCAAGAAAAATGGTCCCGCCGTGGGCGGACTCAAAAAATCCCCGGTGGTCGGTACCGGCTCCGGTAAACGCACCCTTTTTGTGTCCGAATAATTGACTGCCCAGCAAGGATTCGGTCAATCCGGCACAATTCACCGCGAGAAAGGGTTGTTCCTTTCTGGGGCTGGCAGCGTGCAGGGCACGGGCGACGAGTTCTTTGCCCGTTCCCGTTTCCCCTTCGATCAGGACCGTGGAGTCGACCGGAGCGAGGGTGTGAATCCGTCGGTACACGTCCTGCATGGGCCGGCACTTCCCGATCAGATCGTAAAATTGCGATTGTTCATCCAGTTGTTTCCGGAGCGCGTGAATTTCGGTGACGTCATAGAGAAAGAACGTCTTGGCTCTGACGTCGCGTGGGTCGTCTTGAACGTCGACGTCCAGCCACCGTTGGGCCCGTTCCGGCGTGGTGAATCGGACGGAGATTTTTTTTCGTTCTTCCGCGGCTTGATCCATAAGCTGTTCCAGCACGCGGACGTCGTGGGCCGGCAATCCCACGGCGTCCTGCCAAAGGCGGCCTTCCAGGCGTTGCTCGCTTTTGCCCAATAATCTGAGGGCGGACAGGTTCACGTGGAGAACGCGGCCTTGGGGATCCGTCAGAATCGTCCCGATGTGCAGTTGATTCAAAATCGAATGGAGATTGTCGGCACTTTGGATGACGCGGGCGTTCATGGCCTCTAATTCAGACTGGATGCGTTTTCTTTCAACGGCGTAGTCAATGGCCCGAATGAGGATCCGGCCGTCAACCTCTCCCTTGATGAGGTAGTCCTGAGCCCCGTCGCGAACCGCGTGGATGGCCGTCTCCCGGTCGTTGAGTCCCGTGAGCAGGATTTGCGGAAGCGCGGGGTGGTCCTCGGCCAGTTTCCGAAACGTGGCTAATCCGTGGCTGTCGGGCAACGAAAGGTCCACCAGCGCGACGTCCACGCGGGTTTCGAGCAAACGGTCACGTGCGTCTTTCAAGGACTCGGCGTTGATAATGGCGACGGAACGATCCGCCACGTCACGAAAGAGTTCCCGAATCAGACGAGCATCCCCCGGGTTATCTTCAAGCAGGAGAATGGTGGTCGTGTGCATGGTCTTCACGTGCCCCGTGACGTTTTCACGGTGAAATAGAAGGTCGATCCTTTCCCGGGTTCGGAATCCACCCAGATTGTTCCGTCGTGTTTTTCCACGATCCGTTTGCAGATGGCCAGTCCGATACCCGTGCCCGGATACTCGCTCCGGCCGTGTAATCGTTGAAAGATGGCAAAAATACGATCCCGTTGGTCCGGAGGAACGCCGATCCCGTTGTCCCGAATGAAGAATTCCCACCCATCGGAGAGCGCCGTGGCCCCCACGTGAATGCTGGCGGGGGATGATCCTTGGAACTTCAGCGCGTTCCCGATCAAGTTTTGGAAGACCTGGGTCAGAAGCGTCGGGTTGGCGTAAATCGTCGGAAGGGGATCATGGGTCACGTTGGCGTGATGATCCCGGATCGACGCCGAAAGATTGCGCATGACGTGTTGCCAAATCCGTTCACACTCGGTGATTTCAAAGGATTGGTTTTCCGACCCCACCCGTGAGTATTCCAGCAGGTCGCGAATGAGCCGCTGCATACGCTCGGCTCCGTCCACGGCGTATCCGATCCATTCATCCGCGTCGTCGTCCAGCTTTCCTTGATACCGCTTTCTGAGTAACTGCGTATAGCTGGCCACCATGCGGAGCGGTTCCTGCAGGTCGTGGGAGGCCACGTAGGCAAATTGTTGCAGTTCGGCGTTGGATTGAGCCAGGGCTTCCGTCTTGCGGGCCAATTCAGCTTCCTGGTTCTTGCGCCGGGTGATGTCCGTCTGCACGCCGATGAAATGCGTGAGCGTGCCCTGGGAATCTCTGACCGGGGCAATGTAGAACTCGTTCCAGAAGACCGTGCCGTCTTTCCGGTAATTGCGCAACTCGGCTCGACCCTCCGTTCCGTCCCGGATCGCTTGACGGATGGCGTCCAGGTCGGGTTGATCGTGATCCTGTCCCTGCAGGAACCGGCAATTCCGGCCCACCACTTCTTCTTTGGCGTAGCCCGTGATTTTTTCAAACGCGGCGTTACAATACACCGTGGGCACGTCGGGCCGACGGGCATCGGCAATCAGAATGCCGTTGGTCGCCGAATTGATGGAACGATCGCGCAAGGCGAGTTCCTCCTCGTATCCCTTTCGTTCATTGACGTTGCGGGCCGTGGCGTACATCACGTGCTCCCCCCGGCTGACGGCGACGTTCCACAGCAACCATTTCACCGAGCCGTCTTTCCCGACGAATCGATTTTCAAATTGGGCCGAACGGATGCCCTGATTCAAGCCCGCCAACTCGCGGGCCATGGACCGGCGATCGTCCGCGTGGACGAATTCCGTCAGAGCACGATGATGGAGTTCCGCCGTGGAATAGCCCAGTTCCTTTTCCCACGCCGGATTGCACACCTTGAACGTGCCGTCCAATCCCGCGATGCAGAACAAATCCGGAGAGAGGGCAAAGAAGCGGTTCCGTTCATCCTCGGCTTTTTTGCGCTGCGCGATTTCTTGTTCGAGTCTGCGGCTCGTTGCCGCCACTTGGCGAGCCAGAATTACGCTGAAGATGATGACCAGCATTCCGATGATCGGCTCGCTTCGCAACAGCCACTGCATGGTTTGAGGAGAATGGGCGCTCAGCAATTTCACGACCTCGTCGGCGTTCCGGAGAAGGTCGTCCTGGAGTCGATTGAGGACCGAAAACGATTCGGGCGGCGGAGCGTGACCCGGGGCGTTGAGCAGGAGGGTTTGCGTCGTCGAAAAGAACTGCGTCAGCAGGGCACGCTGTCGCGTCAAGAGGTCGCGGGCCTGGGCCGTCGGCACCGGGGGAATCGATCTGCGTGCCTCGGAATACAGATCAACCGTGACCGGTCCCCCGTGTCGCAGGGCATCAACGGAGTTCAACAGGACGTGCCGCGTCGCTTGCAGATCTTTGTCGATCCCGTGCGAAACCAGGATCGTTTCGTTGAAATACCGTTGAATCATCATGCGTTGGCGGCCCGCGATATCGACCATCACGGCGTCCATCTCGACGTTGTGGACCGTCGCGAGAGTCACGGCCAGGATGGTGCCGAGCGCCGCAATGAAGATGACGACCATGGCAAGGAGGCGTTGCCCGACGGTCAAGGGCAACGTCATCCCTGATTTGGAAAAGACGTTCATCATCTGCCTCCTCCGAACGCGTGGTGAAAACCGGACTCCCGTGGCATCCTCACGCGTATTATGGGTGGAGACCCGGGTTTCGACAACCCGAGCGCACGACCCGACGTGCCGGTACCCATTGACAAACGGGAACCAGTGCGTTTAACTACGCGCAGAATAACAAGGTCGTTATTCTGGACGCCGTGATCGTGCGGGGACAATGAACGTCCTTCCCCAACGGAGTGGGGAAAGGGCGTTTTTTTATGGACCCACGGCTTGGACGTTCGTTGAGCGTGACGTCGTGAAGAGGAGCGGGATTCCTTGCCCTGTCATCCCGTCGCGGCATTGGCAAAGGCGACGGCGACACCGTGTAAAAACCGGAAACGTTTTTACGGGTGATGAGGCCGGGGCCTTTTGTCGTTTGAAACGGGGCTGACTCATGAAACGTGAACGTACCGAAGATGATCGCCGTCTCATCTCCCGGCTCCGGTCGATTTTGAATGGAACGGCTTCCCCGGAGACGCGGATAGGCCAAGCCTTGGACTTGCTGAATCAGGAAGCTGAATCGGGGCAGGCTTCTGAACGGCCGTCGGAAACCTTCAAGTCAACGCCAAGCCGCGCCGTCGCGGACGGCGCTCTCCAAGCGCCGGTCGGCTCAAGGAACAAGCAACGGACTCCCGTACTGATTGGCAACAGTCCGGCGATGCACGCCGTCCACGCGGCCATTCAGCGGATCTCGCTCACCTCGGCCACGGTCTTGCTCCGTGGAGAAAGTGGAACGGGCAAGGAGTTGGCAGCGCAACGGATTCACCGTTCCAGTGCGCGCGCCGGTCAACCGTTTGTGGCGGTGCATTGCGCGGCCATCCCCGAGACCTTGATGGAAAGCACCCTGTTCGGGCATGAACGGGGGGCCTTCACCGGCGCGAGTCAGGCCAGAAAAGGGCGTTTGGAAGAAGCCCACGGCGGCACGCTGTTTCTTGATGAAATGGGTGATATTTCCCCGGCGACCCAAGTCAAACTCCTGCGCGTTCTGCAGGAGAAAGAATTTGAACGAGTCGGAGGCGGGCCGACGCTCTCCGTGGACGTCCGCGTGATTGCCGCGACCCATCGTCATCTCGAAGCCATGGTCCGGGCCGGGGAGTTTCGAGAAGATTTGTATTATCGTCTCAACGTCGTCCCGCTGACGCTTCCTCCCTTACGTGACCGGCCGGACGACGTGCCGTTGCTCATGGCGCATTTTCTCGACAAAGTCAATCGTAACCATAACCGGCACATTCACCTGGGGAAGGACCTGATTCAGGTGATGAAGGCGTACCATTGGCCCGGCAACGTTCGTGAACTGCAAAATTGTATTGAGCGGTTGGTCGTCTTGTCCGAGACGCCGACCATCGAGTTACGGACCATTCCCGAATCACTGGTCCCCTACGTTGAGCACATGCGAGCGGTTCACGTGCAATCCGCGACCAGGCCAAGCCCGTCTTCCCACCACACGCTTCCCGCCCGGTTGGATGCGATCGAACGGGATCGTCTTCGAGAAGCCCTCACCCGAGCCGGGTGGGTCAAAGCCAAGGCCGCCCGGCTGTTGGGCATGACGCCGCGTCAGATTGCCTACCGGATGGAAAAGTATCAACTGGTTGACGAACGCTAGAAGCCGTTGAAGTCTCGACTGAAACCGGAACCGACAAGACGGAACGCCGGGCAAGCCGATGGGATGAGTCAACGTCCGTTGCCGGATCGTTGCCGCGACGATAACGGCGAAAAAGAAGATGGCGAACACGTGTTTGAACGTCGTGATTGAATGCGTTACAGTTATCGGTAAGGGAACCACGCTGCCATCCCCTGGCATGGAAACGTGACGGGGCCGTACCCAAAGGGAGAGACGACGATCATGTCTGTTTTCGCTATCGTTTTGAAAGAAGCGAATGCCGAGGTAACGGAACAGATTGCGACAACCTATCCTGAGCACTATCAATATAACGACACGTTTTTTCTCGTGGAGAGTGATAAGCTTGCGGACACCGTTGCCGTTTCCGTGGGGATAAAAGGTCCACACCGTCTAGAGTCGGCAAGCGGAGCGGTTTTTGAGCTGACTCCAGCTTATTCCGGCTATACCATACGTTCGCTGTGGGAGTGGCTCAGACGGACGGAGGAACAGGAATGAGTGCTCGGCCTCTTCAATCGGTCCCCTCCAATCAAGAAGAACCGGAGGCGCCTGCAAAGTCAAGCGGGGGTAACGGCGGGAGCAACGTTGAAAGGCGCCTCACGGCACTTGAAACCCACGTGCAATATCTTGCCACCAAAGAGGACATCCAAAAACTCAAGGTAGACGTCCAAAAACTCAAGGTGTGGTTTCTGCAGGCGACGATCAGCGCAATGGTGGTCATCGTCACCGTGACCGTCGCAATCCTCAAAATCTTCTTTTAAGCGACGAGCCGGAGTCCTGCCGGTTTGTGCGTCCATTGTTTGTTGTGCCGTTTCTATCTGGGGAAGGATCGGGTAGAAGGGTGCTGAAGAAAAAAGCGGACGAAACCGGTATCATCAAATCGTATGAGTCTGAACCCGCCAACTGCCGCGCATGGGTTTTTGCGGCGCATCCATGAGCCTTCCAAAAAATATCTGGAAGAATGGTTTGACCTGCCCGCTCACGTTCACCACGTCGCGCATCGCATGGCGAACCCGCCGTTGGATCGCCCGCAGAGCCGGCAAGAATTTCTCCAGCTTCTTGAGTGCTTGGCGATCGCTGATGAACACGCGGTCGTACATGACAAGTTCGGCCACGGCGCCAAAGTGGCCCCCAACGGGGATCGGTTGCTCGTCACCTGGGAAGCGCACACGGAATACTACAGCTATCAGGTCTGGCACATCCCCGACGATAAATTACAACCGTTGGCCTTCGGGCCGCTGACGTTTCCCGACTATGCCATGCCGTTGTCGCCCTTGGGGCTTGAAATCAACGCGTTGGACGTTCTGGTCCTGCCGCACACCAATCTGACGGTTGAGGAAGTCAAGACGACGATGCCCGGACCGCAGATCTATGGAAGCCGTTTGTTCGGGCACGATATTTCCGTGATGGCGACCTTTACCCCGGATGAACATCGGCGTGAACGCTATCTCATCACGTCGCCGTCGTTTGACGTGCTGCTCAACCAATTGGGCCGCACGATCGACACGCTGGTCGCCGTCGAAAATTATACCCACCTGATTCTCCTTCCGCTTCACGCCTTTGCCCAAGCGGTGGACCAGGTCCAGCAACACGAACAACGCCATTTGTATCAACGCGAAGTGATTACCACGCAGATCGCGGACTCGACCCAGGACACCCTCCAGCATTGGCTCACCGTCCTGACGCAGGATTTCATGAACGTCAGTCGCATGGCGGAATCCATGCGGTACAAGCTGTCCGCCGCCGTGCCGTACGATCGCATCATTCGGGCAAACGTGGCGTCGCTCCAGGAACAACCGATTGAAGGCTGCCGCCCACTCTCCGAATACGTGGACGGAAAGACAATCGGCGTGGCCGACGGCTACCAGCAGTTCATCAAGCGAATCAACGCGCTGGTGAATGATTTTCAGGGATCCATCGCCGTGATCCGCACCAAGGTGGAACTTCAATTACAGAATCAGAACGTCCGACTCCTGCGCAGCATGGATAAAACGACGCGCAGCCAAGCCATTCTCCAGCGCACGGTCGAAGGCTTGTCGGTCATCGTGCTTTCGTATTATCTCAGCGGCCTCGGAAGTTACGTGTTCAAGGCCATGGAACGACTCGGCTGGATTGACGATCACGATCTGGCGGCGGGCCTGTTCGTCCCCGTCTCCTTCGGCGTGGCGTTCGGACTCATCGTGTTGGGGCGAACGTTCATCTACAAACGCCACGTCAATGACGTTGGAACCGACCGGAACCCCTCCGCCCCGTCAAACGACTGACATGCGTGCGCCCACCCCGTGTCCCTCGTCTCCTAATTGCGTGACCTCAATCGGTGGTGCCGATCACGATCACTTCGTCGCCCCTCTGCACTATCAGGACGCCCGCGAACAAGCGAAGGCTCGATTGCAGACCATCCTCCGCGCCCTGCCGCGAACCACCATCGTTGAAGACGAAGGGGTGTACCTCCACGCCGAATGCACCTCGCTCGTGTTTCGCTTCGTTGACGACCTGGAATTCTGGTTTGACGAACGCGACCCCGTCATTCACGTGCGATCCGCCTCCCGCGTCGGGTACTCGGACCTGGGGGTCAATCGCCGGCGAGTCGAAACCATCCGAAGCCGGTTCCAACGCCGGGACTGAACGGGACTGAAAAAAGGCGACGCGGTCCGCCTGCCGGGGTCGCGGGCAGGTCAGTTCAGCAATCGGAGCGCGGTCTTTTGCGCGATCGTGGAAAAGACGTGGTCTTCACTCAGCAGGTCAGCGTTCAAATCAAGCGCACATTGAGCAACGTGGGCATCAGGCGTTGAAACACTGACCCCCTTCAAAAACAAATGCGCGCGCAATCGTCCCACGCGCATCCAGTGCTCCAATTCATGCGGACAAAGAGGAAGATCCAGGAGAACACGTTCTAATTGTGTACGCTGCCGTGGGGTCATTTTCCCGCTGAGTAATTCAGCAGCGACAACGGGGGAAAGGTACACCCGGCCCTCAGCCAAGGCCTCATCAATGACGGAAGGACCTCTACGCGCAAAATAGGTCACCCAACTGGAGGTATCAACGACGAGGGCGCTCACGAGAGACCCGAAGATCAACGTCAAGCTTGAGCCGACCACGAAGACGCGAGGCCTTGGTCAGGGCCGCCCCCCTTTTGATCAGGCTCAATCCTTGTTTGAGAGTTTCAGTCACGCCGGCTCCGGACACGTGACGGGCTTCTTTCAAAAGATCGGCAGGCAAATTGACCGTCACTCGGCGAATTTCACGTTTTTGAGTCATACCGGCATACATATCATAGTCCATATCATCTGACAAGGAGGCGTCACGCTCTCCTTTTCCCTGCACGTTCTTCCTTTTTCGCACGCGAATTTACTCCTCGTTGACGCCTCCGTAACGCCTTCGTAACGAAAAGCTTTTATGCTTCTCTCGCATTGATTCTGGATCAAACGCCGTCGTATTTCCGTCTTCTATTTACATTCAACGGAGAGGAGTGACGTTATGAGTATTCATCGACCCGGCTTTGGGATCGCTGCACTGGTTGTGTTGTTCATGCCGATGGTCTTGACACCGGTCGCAACGGCCGGCGGTACGCTGACCGACGTCTTGCGTGAAAAAGGCGTCATTACCAAAGAAGATTGGATCCGCGTCAAAGCCGCCGATGAGAAGGCTGCCGCGGCTCAGACGCAGCACAAAGAGCAGGACTCTCAGATCAAGGTGGGCTGGGGGAAAAAGGGATTTACGCTGGCCACCGCGGATGGATTATTCCAGACCAAGATCCAATGGCGGTTCCAAGGCCGTTGGACCTACCCTGAGCGGTCGGATCCTCGTGATGAAAAGGCGTTCGCGGACAACGAAGAAAGTACCTTTGAACTTCGGCGGGTCCGGATGAAGGTCGGGGGGCACGGCTACCAGCCCTGGATCAAATATTATTTCGAAGTCGATTGGCAACCCGGACGCGACTTCGATGACGGTGCGGGAAATGCCGCGACCCGCCTGATTGATTGGCGCATCATGTTGGAAAAATATAAATGGGCCAAGTTGCGGATCGGACAATGGAAGATCAACTACAGTCGAGAGCGGGTGGACTCTTCAGGGAAACAGACCATGGTGGAACGGTCGATCATGAATCGGGTCTTTACCATCGACCGACAGATCGGCGCGATGTTGTACGGGCGCGTGAATCCCGGCACGCCCGTCGATATGAATTATTATCTGGGGGTTTACTCGGGATCAGGTCGAGGCGTGGCCAAAAATGACGACGATAACATGATGTACATGGGCCGCTTGCAGTGGAACGTGTTCGGTCGGGAACTCAAGTGGCGACAAAGCGACGTCAAGTTCCACAAAAAACCCACGGCGAGCCTCTCAATCGGCGGGTATACGACGATCGGCAAATGTACCCGATGGTCGTCGGGTGGGTGTGGAAACGTGAGTGGCTTTGAAAGCCCGGGGAGTGGCTATACTCAAGATGGCCGGTTCCGCGTTGATGGAATCCAGGTCGGGTCGGCTTTCAAGTATCGTGGGTTTGCTTGGCAGCATGAGACGCATTGGAAACAAGTCAAGGATTCGGGTAATGCCGAACAATATGAGAAATTCCTGACGGATGGCAAGGCCGATACTGATCCTGCTGACGGTCTAGCAAGTAAAACCAACATGTTCGGGGGCTATCTCATGGCCGGTTACTTTCCCCACTATCTGATGCCGGCCATTCCCAAACCTTTGGAAGTGGCATTTCGCTATTCGCACGTGGATACGAACGTCCATAAACCTGGAGGTTTCCGTCAAGAATATACCGTCGGCTTCAACTGGTTTTTTGCCGGCCATCGAAACAAACTGACGCTTGACGCCTCCCATCTGACGCTGTCGGCACTCGATCCAAACCCGATGGTTGAAGACAAAACGTTAAGCGAACAACGCGTCCGCCTTCAGTGGGATGTCTCATTCTGAGGAACTTGGCTCCTCCTGTCGGGGGGTTCCTTGGAACGGCACGTTCCAAGGAACCCCCTCCCCCACTGGCCGCATAAGAGGCGGCCCTACGTCTCTTGATACGGCCTGCATCTGTTTTTGTAGCGGCGCGATCTCATCGCGCCCGGTTTCCGGGCTGCACAGGAGGAAGGCAACCGCTACGGCACGGCGTCGGTCGCCTGGAAAACAACGAAAGCCGACGGCCCGTATGTCGTTAGTACCCCCGTCCCGTCATTCCCGCAGTTTCTAGCGGGAATCCAGAATTTTCGCCCTGCCCCTTGCGCTTTGGCAAATGACGGCTTTCCCTTTTATGAGCAAGTATTGACCCTGATACCGTTCTACCGTTCAACACGTTCCGCATGATGAGACGTCAGATAGACTTTTTCCTGATTGAGAGGGTCCGTCATTTCCGTGAACTTCTTGAGTACAATCACACGACCTTCGTCAAATCAGTGCAGTCGTCTCATGACGGTGTCGTCTCGTGTACAGTCCAACAAACCCGTTTGGGAATTCGGTGTTTCTCGACCCGACAGTCTTGCCGTTGACAAATAAAATATGGACGCCATATATAGACGATGTTGTCAATAAGGAAATTTGATGAGCAGGACCAAGCCAACCCTTTCCCGAAAATCGCGTCGTTCCCAATGCCACGAGGGGAATGAACCGTATCTGGTACGGAAAGGTGACGCACAACAGCATGTTTCCGTGCAGATTATCGTCGCCAAAGACGAAGGAACCTTTCACGCCTATGCCCCCGCGCTCAAGGGTCTTCACGTCGATGGAGCGACTCAAGAAGAAGCCGTTGAGAACGTGAAAGAGGCTATTGCCGTGTATTTAGAATCCCTTCATAAGCATGGTGATCCATTGCCTGAAGGCCCTGGTCTTGTAATCCAACGGATTAACGTACCAAACGGTGCTTCTCTTCAGAACGTCACGATGCAATGGCCTTCCCTAAGTCTGTCTGGGATCAGCTAAAGAACTGCACTGCCGGTGAGCTGATTCGTGCGCTTAAGGCAGATGGCTGGGAGGAAGATCTTACCAGGGGGGCCACACGTGCATTTCTGAGCCGCTGGTCCTTCTACGCTACCGTAATTCCCCGAATCGGACGCCGACCTGCCAGGGCTTCCCTTGCGTGAGGGTGGCCAGCATCCCTCTTTTGGGTTGAACCATGAAGCGGGGAGGGTCAAACACCAGTCGGCCGGGCTGGGGATCAATCTGGTCCAGGGGACGGGTTCTGATGGGGGCTCGATATTCTTCACTGTCCTGCCAGATCTCGGTCTTGACCCCGTAATTACTCAACACGACGTGCAGCGCGTTGCCCTGCACGAACAGCCCGCCGGACGTCGTCAATTCATGCACGTCGGAAATTTCCGCGGTCTCATAAAACGTGACGATCTGGTTGGGACCCGCGAGATGGAACGCCCTGGCGAACAGCGGCGCAAAAAATTCAATTTCTCCTTTGCCGAAGAGCGGACGCCGTTCCGGTTGGCCTCCACCGAGCAACGGCAGAGAAATGGGCACGGTTTCGACGTACAGTCCTTTCATCACGTTGGCAAGATCCTCTTTCTTGAGAGAAGGCGGATGGGAAAATCCCGTCCCGTCGTACCCGTCGGGAATCGTCTGAAGACCGACCACGCGATGCCGGTCCTCATAGATCGCGTGCGTCAGCACCTGCGGAGTGCCGCAGGCGGTGAGAAGACAGACGACGCTGCACCCCAGGCCGGTCAAGCGTTGCCTCATCCTTCCACTCGTTTCTCTTGAACGCGTCTTCGTTGTTCCATAGTCCGGCTGCATCATTCCTCCTGTATAGAGACGTCTCTGGTCGTGATGGGAGCACTATTCTATCACAACGTCCGCGGGGCTTTCATTGATTGCCGTCGTTCCTCCGGCGACGTGGCGTGTCTTTACTCATTTCTAACGTCGGCGAAACCTCCGGTTCACGTTGCGTGTGCTACCATTCAGGCGCGTGAAAAATCTTGATCGTGATTGGCCGCGTTCGGCAAGGGAAAGGAACCGTCTATGCTTCGCATCAAAGAACTGATGAAACGGGATTTGTTCACCCACCGGCGCCACGTCTCTTTTCTCTTCCACCCGCGTCTGATACACTGTCGTCCTCTCCGAGGACCATCTCATGGACTGTATTCTCTTGCGACACGGGATCGCCGTGGAATGGAGCAACTGGCACGGTGAAGATCACTCACGGCCCCTGACCGATGAAGGCGTTGAAAAAACGCGAAAAGCCGCGAACGGTCTCCTTCGACTTGGCGTCACCCCCACCCACCTTCTGTGTAGTCCGTACCTGCGGACTCGACAAACCGCTGATCTCGTCAAGGACGCGTTAGGGTTTCGTCCGGCGCCTCGCCACTGCGTGGAGATGCTGCCGGACGGGTCGCCGGACGCCTTCATCAGCGTCTTGACGACGTTGTCCGGGGATGACTGCGTGCTCTGCGTGGGCCATGAACCACATTTAGGGTCCACCGCGGGTACGATGCTGTTCGGCCGGCCGGTGACGGGCCTGTCGTTCAAAAAAGCGGGAGCGTGTGGTATCCGGTTTGACGGAACGCCGCGAGGCGGGAACGGGACGCTCCAATGGTGGCTTCAGCCCGGGCAACTCAGAGTCCTGGGCAAAACGTAAGAGTCGTCCCCTTCGGCGGCACCGTTACGCTCCCGATTTGGGCGTCACGTGAACGGTAAAAGTGACCGTCCGTCCGAACACGCGGTGAAACAAATCCGCTCTCGATCGGGCGGTCCAGATTTCCAATTCAGGATCTCCCGAGGCGTGCAGGTCCAGATTCACCTGGTGCCCCAGGGTGACCCGAACGTCCTGGATAATGGAAAAGTGGCTTCGATCCAACCCATCCGCAATGCGCAACATGGCACTCAACGTCTCCACGAGTCTTCGTCGGCTCTGAGGCAGGGCTTTATACGGAAGATGCCGGGAGCAGGGCAACGCACGACGATGGTAGCGGGCAACGTTGGCGATCAGGTTGATTTCTTCAACGGTAAACCCGGCCAGGTCACTATTGGTGATGAGGTAATAGCTGTGTTTATGGTGTCGGCGGGGATTGATGACGTAGCCCACGTCGTGGAGCAACGCGGCATACTCCAACCATTCGCGTGCCCGATCATCCATGCCGTGCAGGGGGTGCGTCTGGTCAAACACCGACGTGGCTAACGTGGCCACGTGATGGGAATGGGCCTTGGGATACCCGCAGCGTCCGGCAAGCGCCACGACGTTCCGCAATCGGATATTCGGGATTTCCTGTTCAATCCGCAACCCTTCCCGGTTGGTTTGGATAAAATCATACACCAATCCGTCCCGCATCGCCCTGTCGCTGATTGTGACGGTCTTCCGTCCGATGGCTTTGGCACACTGACGAATCACGGCCGTGGCAGCCAATAACGTATCCGCCCGTCGAGGGTCGAGGCCAGGAATGGTGAGTCGAGTCTCCACGGAACGGCTCACCAGAGCCTGCTCAACCGTTCCGATTTCTTTCAGCGTGATGGTTGCGAGGTTGAGTTGAGGAATGGGACGACCGGTTCGTTCCAGATAAATGATTTCCGCGAGGTTCGCGGCCATGCCGGAGGAAGCCACGATCCGGTCAAATTGCGTTTCACCGAATCCCCGTAACGCCGCGTCAATTTCTTCGTCAATCACGTGCTGCATGTCATGGAACAAAGCTTTCGTCGGCGGAGCCTTGGTTAAAAACCGATCTTTCAGCCGAATGGCCCCGAGTTTGAGACTTGCGGAATGGAGCAGACGATCTCTCGTCCCGGAGATGAGTTCCACCGACCCTCCGCCCACGTCCACCAGCAGGGTGGGACGGTCGGTTAAATCCATGCTTTGGCGCACGCCTAAATAAATGAGTCGCGCTTCTTCTTGACCGGTGACGACTTTGACGCGAACGCCCGTCTGGGCCAACACCTCCTCAATAAATTGACCGCCGTTGCGCGCTTCACGAACCGCGCTGGTGGCCGCCATCAGCATGTGATCGAACCCTTTATTCCGGGCCAACGTCGTCAGGTGCTTGAGGACGTCGACGCCGCGCGCCATTGACGCGGCCGACAACCGTCGATGACTGAACGTGCCGTCGCCCAGACGGGTCATGTCCTTGAACCGGTCCAGCACGTGATAGGACCCGTCGGGCTTGGCTTCCGCCAACACCATGTGGATGGAATTCGTCCCGATGTCGATGACGGCTAATTTCGCCATCGCTTCACCCGCTGACGTGCTCCGTGGTCGTGGCGCGTTCCACGTGGACACCAGTCTCAGATTCAGAGACACACGCGGGTCGCGCAGACGGCTCAAAACGCGACGCGTGTCGCCAATTGCTCCACGAGAGCCGGGGATCCAAAGAGCACGTCCATCTTTTCCGGATTCATTGACGGCCGCATGAGCATCGTGCCGCCGGCTTCTTCCACCAACACCTGCGCGGCCACGGCCTCCCATGGATTGATCGCAGGATCGATCATGGCGCCCACGGAACCGCTGACGACCAGCGTATGGCCGAAACAATCGGGATAGCCTCGAAGATACCGGCACGTGCCGGCGAGCCGATGAAACAGGCTTTCGCACCCGGCACTGACGAATTGGGCGACGTCTCCCGTGGCGATCAGACTGGTGTCTACCCGTGCATCGTGAGAAACCGACGTGGGCCGTCCGTTCCGGAAACAACCCAATCCCCGCGCCGCACTATAGGTCACGTTCAGGACGGGCAAATGAATGACTCCGATGAGAGCCGTATCTGCCGCCCTGTCCTGGAGGGCGAGGATCGTGCCGAACAACGGAATGCGATTGACAAACGAGCGTGTCCCGTCAAGGGGGTCAATCAACCATCGGTATCGCGTCTTCCGGTCGGTCCATCCGAATTCCTCTCCGAGGACGTCCATGGCCGCCGAGAGAGGATCGTGCTGCAACAGCGTCCGAATCATGGTTTCCGCCTCACGATCGGCGACGGTCACCGGAGACCCGTCCGTTTTGGATTCAACGGATAAACGTTGATCGGCGAAATGCGTGAGGAGGCGCTCGGCCGGACTTTGGGCGGCACGAATCGAAAGGGCCAGCAGACGTTCCAACGTTTGTGTATCCATGAGACTCCCGCGAACCGCTTGAGGGAGGTTCCGCGTCCGACAAAATAGCACGCGCTCATGAGAAATGAAAAGAGGACGGAGAAGTCCACGACCTGTGCGGAACGACACCCCAAAAAAGAACAGTAGATACGTAAACAGTAAACATTGCGTAGAAGTTTCATAAGGAGTATATTTTGTCGCCCCAAAGAATATATCTCTCTATTCTAGATTGCGACTCGCAGGATCCATCATGAATAAAACGTCAACGTCTACACGCAGTTCAAAAGATCCTGCCTCGGCAAAAACGTCCAACTGCGGGCGTCCTGCCATTAAACCCTTCCCGGAACCGATCCCTCATACGCTTGAGAATGTGACCTTATCTCTCTTGAATACTCCGCCGAAGCAGGATCATGCGTGGGAGTATTTGAAGAAGGGCGAGTAAGGGTTATTCATATTTTTCTTTTTTGTTTTCCATCTTAACAGGAGGGGGCTGAATGTTTCCGCAAGGTAAGCCGATAGATGATAAGGGGCTTGGAAAAAAGTTGAAGGAAGCTTCTCGTAGACCAATGACAAAAGAGGAACGAACGGCACAACGCATTTCATTTGTCTATGGTCAGATAGGTCGAAAGGACAAGCGATCCAAAAAACAAGTAGAGAAATCTCTTCGAGAACAAGGGCTGATATGATTCTCTCTGAGTTAGTGGGGTATCGTGAGTCGCATCCGGCCTATCAAAAATTGAAGGATAGTAATCTGAATAGGCAATATGACTTTTTAGAAGCCATTGTCACGGCGGCGCTCGCCGTTAAACGACCAATGATTTCAACGGCTGTCATTAAGGCATTAAATTATCATGCTATTGCTTGTCTTCACATCAACGCTGGGGAATATCGCCCTGGTCTCGTAACCGTCAATGGATATGAGCCTCCACAGCACTATCAAGTGCCAGAACTGATGAACGCTTTTATCAATGAAATCAATCGTTATTGGGATTCCACGCATTACCTCGTATTGTCCGCTTACTGTCTTTGGCGATTGAATAACATTCATCCTTTCGTCAATGGAAATGGTCGAACGGCTCGCGCACTTTGCTATTTTGTTGTTTGTGTCAAATTAGAGGTATGGTTGCATGGGAAACCCATTCTTCCAGAGTTGATTCATCGGAATCGTACAGAATATGTAACCCTGCTTAAAGACCTTGATAGGGCATCCATGAGAAATGAAACCACTTTTTATAAGCAATTAGAGGTATTAGGGGCATTTATTGAAAGATTGCTGAGAAATCAACTCGAGTCAATACGTGTTCGTCGTTGAGTGTCAGGACACCAATCGTTGTAACGTGGTCGCACTAACGGTGTGAACGACTTCGGCCTTGATCTGATTCGTTTTTTTCGATTTCATCCCGACTCGGCATCGTATCTTCCTTCATCCTGGAAACGGGTTTCGTTCATGGACGACGTGATGAGAAAAACCCCTGAGCCGGCAATGCCCACGAAGGCTGCTGCCTCGTATCCGACCAGCGGCCACGCGACCGACGTGACGACCATGGCCACGAGTCTTACCCAACCGCCGTGCCTGGCCGTCCCAACTCCGCCGGACCTGGAAGATCCCAAACTGTACGTGAATCGCGAGTTGAGTTGGCTTCACTTCAACGCCCGCGTGTTGGAGGAAGCGGAAGACGCGGAGAACCCTCTCTTGGAACGGGTGAAATTTTTATCGATCTTTTCGAGCAATCTGGACGAATTTTTCATGATCCGGATCTCGGGGTTGAGAGAACAGTTATCCGGCGGCGTGCTGGAAGCGCCCCCGGACGGCATGACGACCTCGGAACAATTAGCGGCCGTTCGGCAAGAAACCCTCCGTCAATTCACGCGCTTTTCCGACTGCTACCGGAACGACGTGCTGGAGAAACTCAAAGCCCAGGGCATTCACGTGCTGCGGTACAAGGCATTGCAATCTAAGCAACGGCAATTGCTCCGTGGGTATTTCTCCAAAGAGATTTTTCCCGCGCTCACGCCGTTGGCCTTTGATCCCTCACATCCGTTTCCCCACATTTCCAACTTGAGTTTGAATTTAGCCGTCGTCGGAACAGACCCTGAGCGAGGCGAATGTTTTGCCCGCGTCAAAATTCCCGATATTTTTCCCCGTCTCGTACGCGTGCCCAGCGAAGACATGGTCTCGGAATCGGATCACTTGGGGTTAACCGAGTCGTCGGCCGACAACTTCGTCTGGATTGAGGAAGTCGTCGCCGCGAATCTCACGCTGTTGTTCCCGGGCATCACCATTACCGCCGCGTACCCCTTCCGCATCACCCGCGACGCGGATTTCGAAATCGAAGAAGACGAAGCGGCCGACTTGCTGGCGTCCATTGAAAAACAAGTGGACAATCGTCACTTCGGGTCAGTGGTTCGACTGGAGATCGACCAGGCGACGCCTGATCACATCCGGGACATTTTGATTCGAAATCTCTCGTTGGCCCCCTATCAGGTCTACGCGCAAGACCTGCCCCTCGGGTTGTCCAGCCTCATGGAATTACTGCGAATTGATCGGCCGGATCTCAAATATCCGCCGTTTCTCCCGGCCGTTCCGGAATGTCTCAACAAAAACGAAAGCCTGTTCTCCGTCATCCGCCGGGAAGACGTGGTCCTGTACCATCCCTATGACAGTTTTACCCCGGTCGTCGATTTCGTGCGTGAAGCGGCCACCGATCCGCACGTGTTGACGATCAAACAGACGCTCTACCGGGTCGGATCCAATTCTCCCATCGTTGAGGCGTTGATGGAGGCGAGACAGAACGGCAAGCAAGTGGCGGTCCTGTTGGAACTCAAGGCGCGATTTGATGAAGAAAACAACATCGAATGGACCCGAAAACTGGAAGATGAAGGCGTCCACGTGGTGTACGGCGTGTTGGGGCTGAAAACCCACGCGAAAATGTGTCTGGTCGTGCGTCGGGAGGAGGGCGGCATCCGTCGGTACGTGCATCTGGGCACGGGCAACTACAACCCGGTGACGAGTCGGATGTATACCGACGTCAGTTTCTTCACCTGCGACGCGGCAATGGGGGCGGACGTCTCCGACCTGTTTAACTCGTTGACCGGCTATTCTCGAAAGGACGCCTATACCAAACTGCTCGTGGCCCCTCAACTGATGCGACGGCAAATTCTGGAACGCATTGAGCGGGAAATTCAACGACAGAAGGAAAAGGGAGACGGGTATCTGGCGTTCAAGATGAACGCGCTCGTGGATAAACCCTGTATCCAGGCGCTCTATCGAGCCTCACAAGCCGGCGTGACCATCGACCTTCAGGTACGAAGCGTCTGCGGGCTCCGCCCGGGGATTCCGGGCATCAGTGACACGATCACCGTCACGTCGGTCGTCGGACGCTTCCTGGAACACGCACGGCTCTATTATTTTCGAAACGGTGGAGAAGAAGAACTGTTTCTGGGCAGTGCGGACCTCATGCCGCGCAATCTGGACCGGCGAGTGGAAATCCTGTTTCCCATTGAGTCATCGCAGCTCCGCAAAGAAATCGTGGAAGACCTCTTGCAGGTTGCGCTTCAGGATACCGTCAAGTCCCGTCAATTATTGTCCAATGGGCATTCGACGCGCCTCCCTCTCCTGCCCGGCCAAGCTCCCATGAACTCCCAGGAATGGTTTCTCGGGCACTGGAGCAGCCGCCACGCAAAAGGATCAGTGTAACGCGGCACCCCTCAGCCCCTTGATGGGAAAAATTCATCCCTCACCGTTGTCGTGACCTTTGGGTGCCTGCTCCCGCTCAGGATGACGTGGGACAAAGGTCTCTTGACGAGAGAGGGCAGGGGAGAGGGGAAGGAAAACGTGAGCGTGAGAGGCCAGGACCGTGAAGGAAAGCCTATTGACGGGCCAAGCCATGAAGCAGTAGAGTCGATGCCATGACCGTGCTTGCCTTCGATACGCACAAAGCCGTTAAGGAACTCCGCGCAGCCGGAGCAGCGGAATCGTTAGCGGAGGCCGTGGTTGCGACCGTGGGCGCGGCCATGGGGGAAAACGTCGCAACCAAGGCCGACGTTGCCGCGGTGCAGAGTGAACTGGCCGAAGTGAAGGCCGAGGTAAAGGCCGACATTGCTGCGGTGCAGACCGCGGTGAAGGCCGACGTTGCCGCGGTGCAGAGTGAACTGGCCGAAGTGAAGACCGAGTTAAAGGCCGACATTGCTGCGGTACAGACCGCGGTGAAGGCCGACGTGGCTGCGGTGCGGACTGAAGTGGCCGAAGTGAAGGCCGAGGTAAAGGCCGACATTGCTGCGGTACAGACCGAGGTGAAGGCCGACGTGGCTGCGGTGCGGACTGAAGTGGCCGAAGTGAAGGCCGAGGTAAAGGCCGACATTGCTGCGGTGCAGACCGAGGTGAAGGCCGACGTGGCTGCGGTGCGGACTGAAGTGGCCGAAGTGAAGGCCGAGTTGAAGGCCAACATGAATGAAATCCGAGGGGATCTGAAAGCGGACCGTGCCGCCAACCAAGCGAACCTTGCCGAGCTAGAAGCCCGATTATACCGCCATTTGTGGATCATGGCTGCCAGCATCGTCGGCCTGACGGTCACGCTGCTCAAGGTGTTTGAGTGACCCATTGACCCATCCAAGCTAAGCTTGCCCGGAGGAGATGCCGCGAAGACGCGGTCCTACTCAATCTCCTCAGCGCCGTCCCCGGCCCCACAAATGTCATTCTGAGCGAAGCGCCTGCCCTGAGCTTGCCCTGAGCCTCGAAGGGCGAAGCGAAGAATCTGAGAGCCACACCGCAGGACGTACCGGCACGTGAAGGGACGTTCAGGCCGGGGAGGAGGGAATGGTGTGGCGGATGATTTTTCCTTCAACCATGTACACGACCAATTCCGCGACGTTCGTCGCGTGATCGGCAATCCGTTCCACGTACTTCGAAATAAAGGAGAGCCGAATCGCTCGGGTAATCGCATTGGGATTTTCGATCATGAAGGAGAGCAGTTCACGGAATAATTGTTCCGTCAGCGTGTCAACGAAGTCATCGTCACGAATGACCTTCCTGGCCAACGCCGAATCGGTTTTCACGAAGGCGTCCAACGACTCTTTGACCATGATGCGCGCGAGTTGAGCCATGTGCGGAATGTCGATGTAGGGCTTCAGTTGCGGCTCGGCGTTGAGTTCAATCGCCCGTTCACAGATGTTTTCCGCTAAATCGCTCATCCGCTCTAATTCAGACGAAATCTTCATGGCCGTCGTCACGAAGCGCAAATCTCTCGCGGCGGGTTGGTAGCGCGCCAGACATTCGAGAGACATTTCGTCGAGTTCCACGTCCAGCGTATTCACGTGTCGATCGGTTTCGATCACCTGACGAGCTAAGGCTTCATCACGTTCGACGAGCGCGGTCAGGGCGTTGCTGATTTGCTCTTCAACCAGAGCACCCATTTCGAGAATCTTGCTTGTGACTCGGTCGAATTCTTCTTCAAAGTGGCGTTCCATGGGTTGACTTTCTGGCCGCATGAGATGCGGCCCTACAGATACGACAGGCCGCATGAGATGCGGCACTACGGGTACGGCAGCGACGATCGTCGTTACTGGTCACTGGCCACAAGCCACTGATTGCCGGCGTCCTCATGGACTGGCGAGCGGCGCGATGAGATCGCGTCCTGCATCTCCCACGTGCCGTCATCCAAAACGTCCCGTCACGTAATCTTCAGTTCGCCGATCCGATGGATTGGTAAAGATTTCTTTGGTGCCGTCGTACTCAATTAACTCACCCATGAGAAAAAACCCCGTAAAATCGGAGATGCGCGCGGCCTGCTGCATGTTGTGCGTCACGATCACCACCGTGAGTTGGGACTTCAAGGCGTGCAGGAGTTCTTCAATCTTGGCCGTGGAAATGGGATCAAGCGCCGAACAGGGTTCATCCATGAGCAAGACCTCGGGATTGACGGCCAAGGCTCGCGCAATACAGAGCCGTTGTTGCTGACCCCCCGAAAGGCCCAGCGCACTGTGGTGCAGGCGATCTTTGACTTCCTCCCAGAGTCCGGCGCCCTGCAAGCTCGTTTCGACGATTTCATCAAGCCGTGCCCGACGCCTGATGCCCTTCAACTGCGGACCGTACGCCACGTTCTGATACACGGACTTGGGGAACGGATTCACTTTCTGAAAGACCATCCCGACCTGGGTTCGGAGATCGGTGACGTCCACCGACGGATCGTGAATGTCCTGGCCGTCGAGACGAATCGTTCCGACGAGCCGGGATTCTTCCACCAGATCGTTTAACCGATTAAAACACCGCAACAAGGTGGATTTTCCACAACCGGACGGACCGATAAACGCGGTCACGTTGTGTCGTGGGACGTTCAGATTGATGTTGAACAGCGCCTGCTTCTCGCCGTAATAGAAGTCGGCGGCCTCAACCGTGATTTTGGGCTTGGATCGTTGGTCGTGAGACGGTTCAGCAGAAGCCACGTCTGGTCCCTTCGCCTGAGGGTGTCGGCGTGCAGTGTGAGGAGATGGAGTCAACATGTCAATAAGAGCAGGCATCGGGATGAGCAGTGGCTAGTGGTCAGTGGTTAGTGGTCAGTGAGCAGTGGCCAGGAGAACGGCTTTTGGCCGCATGAGATGCGGACCTACTGGCTGCCAGCCAGTAGGCTCAGTTTACACCGCCGCCGATCTGAATTTTTTCCGCATGTGATTCCGGATGGCAACGGCGCTGAGGTTCAAAAGAATGACGACCATCACCAGGATCAACGTCGTGACGTAGACCATGGGTTTCGCCGCTTCAACGTTGGGAGATTGAAATCCCACGTCGAAGACGTGGAAACCCAGGTGCATGAATTTCCGTTCAAAGTGAATGAAAGGGAAATGGTGATCCAGCGGCAGGGCCGGCGCCAATTTGACGACCCCCGTCAGCATCAAAGGCGCCACCTCTCCGGTTGCTCGTGCCACCGCCAGGATCAACCCCGTCAAAATCCCGGGCAACGCGCAGGGAAGAATCACGCGGATCATACTTTCAATTTTGGTGGCGCCCAACGCCAATGAGCCTTCACGATATTCTCGGGGAACCGCGGAAAGTCCTTCTTCCGTGGCCACGATCACCACCGGAACCGTCAACAGGGCCAAGGTGAGCGAGGCCCACAGAATCCCGCCGGTGCCGAACGTCGGGGTGGGTAAGGCTTCGGGGTAGAACAGGGTATCAAGGGTGCCGCCGACCGCGTAGACAAAGAACCCTAATCCAAAGACGCCGAACACGATCGACGGCACGCCGGCCAGATTATTCACGGCCACGCGGATCATCCGAACGATCAATCCCTGTCTCGCGTATTCCCGTAAATAGAAGGCGGCCAGAACCCCAAAGGGCACCACGGCGACGCTCATAATCAACACCATCATCACGGTCCCGAAGATCGCGGGGAAAATGCCGCCTTCGGTATTGGCTTCCCGCGGCTCTTGGCTCAGCACGGACCAGAAGTTGATGAAGTAGGTTCCGATTTTTTCAAAGAATCCCATGGCATTGGGACGGAGGGCGTTCACGACGTGGCCGACCGGGAGGGAGAGTTCCCGGCCGTTCGTCTCGACGAGCACCACGGAGTACTCATTCAGCCGATCGCTCAACGTCCGAAGAACGTCAACGTGCTCTCGATACTGACGTTCCAACGCTTGCAGCGACGCTTCCAGGGCGGCAATCCGAGCGGGGTCGTCCTGCCCCTGTAAGGCCAACTTTCTGATTTTCAACCGGATGCGTTCAATGTCGTAGTTCACGTCACCGATGACGTCCCGTTGCAGGTGGGCGATGTCGTCGTGGAGTGCGTTGGCGTGATCGATCAGAGGCTGTAACGCCGTCCATCCGTCCTCATTGCCCGAAGCCACGCGTGTTCCGCCGCGGCGGACTTCGCGGATCCGGCCATAAAAATTTCCCCATTCTCTGCGTTCAACGGCGATCACGTCCGTCGGGGTATCCGCCGAGACGACGTGCGCGGTCTCCACCCACCGGAAATCCAGGCCGTACAAATCACGATTCCCGATTTTGAGCCTCACCCGGGTTTGTCCCTCGGGAAATGCCGTCGTCTCCGAATGGGGGATGACTTCTTCGCCGTTGAGTTCGCCCAGCACGCGCGTGCCGTCCGTGAGCGTCAGTTCCACCAGGGCGTGCGGCCAGAAAAATCCCAGTCCGTTCATCATAATCAGGAGCAGGACCCCGCTCACCAGGAGCACGGAGGCGGCCACGGCCGTGCCGCAGAACCACACGAACAGCGTCCCTGATCCGAGGAATTTTTTGATGCGAGTCGCCATCGCGTCTTGCTAAAACTGGCTGTATCGCGTTCGAAGCCGCTGCCGAATCACTTCGGCAATCGTGTTCACGACGGACGTGAACACGAACAACAGCAGCCCCGCCAGGAATAATAAGCGATACAAGGTTCCGCCGTGCGGGGCTTCAGGCATTTCCACGGCAATGTTCGCCGACAAAGTTCGGAATCCATTGAAGAGGTTCATGTCCAGGACCGGCGTATTGCCCGTGGCCATCAACACGATCATGGTTTCGCCGACGACGCGCCCCAACCCGATCATGAGAGCGGAAAACAACCCGGGGCTGGCTGAGATAATGACCAGTTTGGTCAAGGTCTGCCACGGCGTCGCCCCCAGGGCCAACGAGCCGGCAATCAAATGGCGCGGGATGTTGCTCAACGAATCCTCGCTGATGCTGAAAATGGTGGGGATGACGGCCATGCCCATGGCAAAGGCAATCACCAGCGCGTTTCGCTGGTCATAGGCCAAGCCGAACGTAGAGTGCAGCCACTGGGTATAATCCGAATCAAAGAGCCAGACCTCAATCTGTCGATTGAAATGAAGACAGCACCACACCGTGCCGCAAAGAATCAGGAAGAAGACCGCCAGTTCCGTCACGTTCCCTGAGGTGCCTCTCATCGTCGCGGGAAGAAATTGCCACGCGATGCAGACCGCCGTCACGACCAGCGGTAACACGATCAACGTGGCCACGACGCTGGGAAAAATGGTTTCCAACAGCGGAGCAAACCACAATCCGGCCAGGAATCCCAGGACCACCGTGGGGAGGGCTTCCATGAGCTCAACGACCGGTTTCACCACGGCGCGCACGTTCGGATTCATGAACATCGCCGTATAGATCGCGCCCAGCACCGCAAGGGGCGTGGCGAGCAACATCGCGTAGATCGTGCCTTTCAGCGTGCCGAACATCAGCGGCCAGAGGCCGAATTTCGGTTCAAACGCATCGGACCCGCCGGTGGATTGCCAGACGTGGCGGGGCTCGTCATAGCCTTCATAGAGGACGGGCCGGAACAGCGACGCGAACGTCGCTTCGGGATAGTCGTTCTCAACGGCGTAGTGGATGAGTCGGCCTGCGTCATTAAGCACCAGGGCCCCGTCGACCTTCGGGGCAAACGTCGCCGCCAGCACCGCGTGGCCGTTTCCCGGGACGCGGATGAGCGTTTGATTGGAGGTCGAATGATGGACGGCAACCTCCCCCGTGGCGTCGGCCGTGAGAAAGCCTTTATCGCGGAGCGACGGCGAAATCGTGGTCACGGCCCCGGCATGGGGCGTGAAGTCACGAACGTGTTTCAGACGCGGGTCGCCTCCCACGTCCGGGTCAATCAGAGACATCCAGACGGCCACGTCCCCCTGCTCCGTCCCCACGACGACGGAACGATCCCCGATGAGATACGAAAGCGCGGTGACGGGCGCACCCACGGAATAGACGCCCATGCCCCGCGGGTGTGAGATCGTTGAAATATCCCAGTACAGCAACCGGCCGTCTCGCGTCCCGCCTACCAGCGTGTCTCCGAGATCATCCAGGAGCAGCACCGAGACGGCCCCCACGCCGTCCCCGGTGATTTCAGCCCGCAGCGTCTCGACTTCCCGTTCGAGCGCAAACAGTCCCCCGCCCGCTGCCTCCTGAATCTTCGTGACAAACAATCGACCGGACTCGTCCAAGGCCGCGGCAATCGTTCCGCTCTCAGTCTCCCGGTAAGCCAGCCGCACAATGGGGGCGCCGGTCGGGACGGCGGCAAACGGCTCGCCGGCGGTCACCACCGGTTCGATGCGCCTGACCTCACGTTCAAACGTGACGCGAAAATCCACGGAGAAGGGAAGGACGCGCCCCGTTCGCGTTCCGAGGCCGTAGCGATGGTGCGTCCCCGGAGAGCGAGCCGTCGCGGTCACGTCCTCGTGCGCAAGAGTCGGCACGGACGCGGGGCGCATCGGAGTCCCGGACGGAAACGCATAGAATGTCGGGTTCCCCTCGCGGAGCACGTACCCCACTTCCCGGTATTCGTCGATCCCCACGCCGACGTTCCGTGGGTCTTGACCGGATCCCGCGACGGAATCAAGACGGACGGCAATCAGTTCAGTCCAAGAGGCGCCGAAAAACAAGGGAGCCACTTCGACGAACAAATACGCGAAAATTCCAAAAATACTGAAAATCGTCGCCCATCCCCCAATGGTAATCACTCCCGTGGCCCCATGATCCAGCCACCGCCGCACCGTCCGGGGGGTCAGAATAGAAGAAGCCGACGGTGACGGCGGTGCAGGGCTCTCGCCCTGATTCGTGATATCGGCGTCATTCATGGGGAGCGGAGGGACCTACACGGGAAGCCGGCCAACACGTTCTCGTAAGCTGAGAGGAGAAAAGGATGCGGACTGAAAGTGAGTGCGTGAGAGATGGGCCGTTATTTGACACCCACGTCTGCATCTGAATATCCCACGAACTCTAAAATTCTGTCTCGCAAAAGAACCCCGACGATTTGCAAAACGTCTTCTCTTGGAATGCCGTGCTTATAGGCCATGAGAGATATTTCTTGAAATTGTTCGGGCGATGTTTCTCGTAGTTCGGTCACTAACTCATTTTGAACGTATTTGAAGCACAGTTGTTGAATTTCATAAGGATTAAGCGTTGCCGTACGTGCCTTGATGACAAGGGCATGACGCTCAGCTAAGGATTCAAGGTTAAGTGTCTCGGCAATGTTCTTGCCGAGGTCATTCAGTCTCAGCGGGCTATGAACCGCAAGAGTTTTCGCGACGCCGCGCTCAAAGAAAATCTCATAAATTTTATCGACTCTTTTCGTAAGAGCCGCGACTTCCCCTGCCAACTTCTCAAGTGCGGCTTTGACGGTTCCCTTCCATTCGCCCTTGTTGTAGATAATCGTTCCAATCGTCACAACGAAACCTAAAAGGTTCAGGATAACCAGATGAGTCATTGAGAGTTCCATAATGCCCCCTTGGTACTCAATATACTCAATAGAACGGAGAACACCAAAAACGTGTCCCTGTGACGCAGGCCACGGTATTATGCTTTCCCCGTTTCGTCAAGTCCTCTGACGCACTGGAGCGGGAGAGGGCAGGGGGATCGCTTACATGTCCTCCGATGTTTTCGTAATCAAACGTTGCGGCAATGGAAAATATCCGTCCTTGATGACAATGCGCTGGCCTTGTCGGCTATACACGTAAGTCAAGAATTCCCTGACCAACGGAGGCAGCGGTTTCCCCGGGGCCTTGTTCACGTACAGGTAGAGAAAACGGGCCAGGGGATACGTTCCCGCGGAGGCATTGTCGAACGTCGGCTCGTAGCAGGACTCTCCCGTTGTCGCCGACAACGGAATCACGCGCACGCCTGATGTGCGATACCCGATGCCGCTGTACCCGATGCCTCCCCGATCTTCCGTCACGCCCTGCACCACGGACGCGGATCCGGGTTGTTCCTTGACCTCATCCTTATAATCACCCTTCTTCAACACCGTTTTCTTGAAAAAGCCGTACGTGCCCGAGGCGGAATTGCGACCGTACAAACTTACCCTGACCTTCTGCCAGGCTCCATCAAGGCCGGCCTTGCCCCAGGTGTCGAGATTCACGGAGTGACCGCGGCGGCGGGTTTTAGAAAAGGCGGCATCCACTTCCTCCATGCTCAGACACGCGATGGGATTGTCTTTATTGACGTAGACGGCCAGTGCGTCCAGGGCAACGGGAAAGGTGGTGGCCTTATAGCCGAATTTCGCCTCAAACTTGTCCATTTCTTTCGCTTTCATCTCCCTGGACATGGGGCCTAACTGAGCCGTGCCTTCAATTAACGCCGGAGGCGCGGTGCTGGATCCTTTCCCCTCGATCTGGATCTTCACGTTGGGATATTCCTTTCTGAACCCCTCGGCCCAGAGCGTCATCAGATTGTTGAGCGTATCGGATCCGATGCTGTTGAGATTCCCGGAGATCCCGCTGACGCGGGGATACGCCTTCCAATCCGGGTCAACCATGGAGTCCAAAGCCGCCTGACTCGGCTGACCACTCCCCATGCTTACGAACAACACCAACCCCAAGAACAACGCCCGCCGTCTGAAAAACCCTCCTGCCCGATCAAAAGCACGTTCAACGAAAAACTGTCTCCTGACCATGTTAACCTCCTTCTGTAACGTGAACGTCTCTCTCAAAATGTCACAAACGTAAGCCTACCGGAACCATGTTGCAACAACGTATGGGGATGGTTACGTCTGAGTTAATTGTTATCCTGATTCCCCCTCACCCCGGCCTTGGATTCCCGATTAATAACGTCGGGAATGACAGCGTTTGAAACGTTGGGAATGACAGTGTGAGAACAAGCCCCCTCACCCCGGCCCTCTCCCGCAAGGGGAGAGGGAGGAAGAGGGGGGAGGGAGGTCTGTAGTCTGTAGGGCCGCGTCTCACGCGGCCTCCCCACGGGAGCGTCCCGGCCCCATGCCCGCCCCCTCGTCATTCTGTCCTCCTCTGTCATTCTGAACGAAGTGAAGAATCTCGCTTTTCGTTGGCACGAGCAGCACGGGCATGATGCCGGGGATATGGGACAGAGGATCGATGGCGGGCCTGGTTCCCCCTCACCCCTGACCCTCTCCCGCAAGGGGAGAGGGAGGGAAGAAGGGGTGAGCGTCCTCTCCATGTCTGGATTTCCGTGACGGCAGAGGGCGGTCATTGGTTAAGAAGAAGGAAAGAGTTCGAAGGGCGCGACCGGCAGGAGAAAGGCGATGGTCGTGCCTTTGCCGTACTCACTGTCAATCTGAAGGGTTCCGCCGTGCAACTGAACGAGGTGTTTCACGATGGCGAGCCCCAGGCCGGTTCCCCCTTCCCCGCGGGAACGTGCTTTATCGACCCGGTAAAACCGTTCCGTGATGCGCGGCAACTCACTTGGCGGAATGCCTTGGCCGGTATCCTGAATCGTGAGCCGAACGTGGCCGGGTTCTTCCGTCGCCAGAAACCGCACGTGTCCCCCTTTCGGCGTGTACTTCACCGCGTTGTCCACGAGATTCACCAATATTTGAGACAGCCGATCGCGGTCGGCCTGCACGGAGAGACCGGCCGGCACCCGATTCACCAGATGCACGTCTTTTTTTGCCGCGTCCCGTGCAAACATGGCCGCGGTTTCGCTCACGAAGGCCCTGAGAGGAATGGCGCGGGGATAAAGCACGACCTTTCCCGTTTCAATGTCGGACAGATTCAGCAGGTCGTCCACGAGACGTCCCAATCGTTCCGCGTGGCTGTTCGCGACCTCAAGAAATCGCCGGTGCGTGGCCGATTGCGGCGGCGCTTCATCAAGGACGGTCTCCAGACATCCCTTGATGGCCGTGAGCGGGGTTCGCAATTCATGCGACACGTTGGCCACGAATTCAGCACGGACGGTTTCTAAACGCCGGAGTTCGGTCACGTCGTGGAAGACCAGTAACACGCCTCTGGTCTGAGAAGAAAAGGGCACCGGCATGGCGTTGACTTCAAGCACTCTCACGGCGGGCACGTGCCATTCGATTTCTCGCTTGCACGGTTCCGCGTGCTTGCGGGACCGTTCGATTAACTCAGCCAATCCCCGATGGCGGACCACTTCCCACAGGGTGTGCTTTTCTCCTGAATCGTCACGGAAATGCAGAATGTGTCGTGCGGCGGGATTCATCAGAACAATGTGACCGCGTTCATCCAAGGCGATCACGCCTTCGGTCATGCTGTCCAGGATGGCGGTGCTTTTGGCCCGTTCCGTTTCCAGCAGTTGAAACCGTTCCTGGGAGTGCGTCGCGATGTACTGCAACGCCTTTCTCAATCCAAGCCATTCGTCTGTTTCGATGTCCGACTCGTTCTCTTTCCAGCCCGTCAACACGCGCTCAACGTCGGTTTGAATGTCATTGACCGGCTTCACCAGCCGTTTCCCCCACCACAGGCCGACGGCAAGCAGCAAGGCCACCGTCACCATGGCACCAACCCAGCGTGTCCCCTCCGTGGCTTCGGACGAAAGCAGCAGCCAAGTTGCCCCCATGCCCGTCACCGTCATGAGGCTCAACGCCCATCCGAAACGGGAGATCAAACGGCTTTTCCACATGAGAACGTCCTCCGTTATCCTTCGGTCTCGAAGCGATAGCCCACGCCCTTGACCGTCACGATTCGGCGACTTTCGTCACGGAGTTTTTCTCGCAGGCGTCGGACGTGGACGTCAACCGTTCTTGATTCAACGTCCACGGCATTGGCGTATCCCCAGACCACTTCCAGAATTTGCTCCCGATTCAACACGCGCCCCTTGGCTTGTATCAGCGCGGAGAGGAGCGCAAACTCTTTCACCGTGAGATTGACGACTCGGCCCGCCAGGCGGACCTGATGTTTCGCGTCATCGATTTCGATCGTGCCGATGCGTCGAATGGTTCCGGTTTGCGGATCTCGTCCCCGCCGTAACACGGCCTTCACCCGGGCCACCAACTCCCGAGGACTGAACGGTTTGACCACGTAATCATCCGCTCCCATCTCCAAGCCCACCACCCGGTCGACTTCTTCGGCCTTGGCCGTCAGCATAATCACCACCATGGACGCCGTCGCCGGCTCACGACGAAGCAACCGGCAAATTTCCAATCCGTCAATGCCGGGTAACATGAGGTCCAACACCAGCAAATCCGGGCGTTCGGTCCGTGCAAGCTGAAGAGCGGTCTCGCCTTCAGACGCCTCCAGGCAAACAATTCCCTCTTTCTCCAAATGATGGCGGACGAGATCCACGATGGCTTGTTCATCATCGACAATCAAGGCTTTGAGCGTCATGAATCCCCCTTTGTTGAACAGTGATCAGTGGCCAGTGGCTAGTGGCCGGTGCATCATGGGCCACCGGCGTGGCGTTCTTCCCGAAAGGATAGCGGTCCGATGTTTCATTTGTGTTAAGAACGGTGTCCGTATCCCGTCCTCCACTGACCACTAACCACTGGCCACTGACCACTAGCCACTAGCCACTAGCCACTAGCCACTGCCCCCAAGAGTATGACAATTTTTTCGCTTTGTGAATAGTTGTATCCCCTTCCACTTAAGGGTATTCTTCTAGCGAAACGTTGAACGGGATTCTATCCATGCGTTCGGACGCACGCACACCGGTTTACCGCGCTCCTCAAGCCATTGGGAAGGCCATCGGGACGCGGAGGCCGTTTCTGAAACGACTGCTGCTGCTCTTGTTTCTGCTGGCCGGTTCGGCCTGTACCGACGGCGCTTCCGACGCGCTCCGCTTTGGGCTGGCCGGGGCGCCGACCAACCTGGACCCGCGCTTTGCCACGGATGCGACTTCCGCCCGAATCAACCGCCTGCTCTATGACCGGTTAGTGACGTTGAACGACGCATTCGAACCGAGACCCGCCTTGGCCCGGTGGGAAACGCTGTCCTCCACCCGGTATCGCTTTTACCTGAAGACCGACCCGCGCCCCTTTCACGACGGCACCATGCTGACCGTCCATGATATCAAAGCCACCTACGATTTTATCTTGAACGAACGCAACGCTTCTCCGCACCGGGCCTCGTTGGCCATGATCGACGCCGTCACCGTCCACGATGAAACGAGTCTCGACTTCGTTCTGCATCGGCCGGAGCCGCTCTTTCCCTGTTATCTCGTGATTGGCATCGTGCCCGCCCGTCTGATTGCCGCTGACCACCCCTTCCACGCTCGCCCCGTGGGAAACGGACCGTTTTCCTTCATCTCCCGGCCGGATGAAACGCGGCTGCATCTTCTGCGGAGTCGGGACGGCCAACGCTTCGAGTTCATCACCGTGCCGGACCCCACGGTCCGGGCGCTCAAACTGCTGGCCGGGGAAATCGACATGCTTCAAAACGACTTGCCCCCGGAACTCATCGCCTATCTGGAACAAGACGGCGCACTTCAGGTCCGCCGAGCCGCCGGGACGAACGTGTCGTATCTGGGATTCAGCTTTGACGATGCCGTGACCCGACAAGCCCTCATTCGACGGGCCATTGCCCACGCCGTCGATCGCGCGGCCATCATTCGCTACGTCCTGAGAGGCGCGGCCAGACCCGCGCAATCGATCTTGCCGCCCGACCATTGGGCAGGCGCCCGCGATCTCAAGCCGATCCCGCATGATCCGGAACGCGCACGGGCGCTCATCCGACAAGCCGGCTACTCGATTGAGCGACCGCCCCGCGTTGTCTATAAAACCTCCGGCGATCCGTTTCGCGTCCGACTGGCCACCATTCTTCAACAGCAACTGGCGCAAGTCGGCATTGCCGTAGACGTCCGCAGTTACGATTGGGGCACCTTTTATGGAGACATCAAAGCCGGACGATTTCAGATGTACAGTCTCTCATGGGTGGGCATTCAGACTCCCGATATTTTCGACTACGTGTTCCACAGCCGGTCGGTGCCCCCGCGTGGGGCCAATCGGGGCCGATTTGACAGTCCTCGTGCCGATGCGATCATCGACCAAGCCCGGGCCGCCCCCGACGTGTCCGCCAAACGACGCTTGTACGTCCGACTCCAACACCATCTCGCGGAGGCGCTTCCCTACGTGCCCCTCTGGTATGAGGATCACGTGTTCGTGGCGCGTCGGGAGATCGAAGGCTTTGCCGTGGCCAAGGACGGGAATTATGACGGCCTGAAGCAGGTACGCCGCTCCGTTCCGTCATGATGCCCGCCGTGTTCATGCGATTCGTCATCCCGCGAATCTTGACGGCCGTCGCCGTCATCCTGGGCGTCGTCTGCCTCGTGTTTGTTCTCCTGCACCTCGTTCCCGGCGACCCCGTGGACGTGATGCTGGGGGAATCCGCACAACCCGCGGACAAAGAAAGCCTGCGACGGGCGTTAGGGTTGCACCGGCCGCTGTCCGTGCAGTTCGGACGCTACCTGACGGACCTGGTTCACTTCGACTTGGGCACCTCCCTGTATTCCAAACGACCGATCAGTCAAGTTTTGCTGGAACGCCTGCCGGCGACGGTTGAACTCGGGATCGCGTCCCTGCTGGTTGCCGTGCTGTCGGCCGTTCCGCTCGGGATCCTGGCGGCACTCAAAAAACATACCGCGTGGGACGTTGGGGCCATGGGGGTGGCCCTCGTCGGCGTCTCCATTCCCAATTTCTGGATGGGCCCCATGCTGATTGTCGTTGGAGCGTTGTGGCTGGGATGGTTCCCGGTCAGCGGACGCGCAGGAGCGTTGTCTCTCGTACTGCCCGCGCTGACCCTCGGGACGGCCATGGCGGCCGTGCTCTCCCGCATGATCCGGAGCGCCCTGCTCGAAGTCTTGACGGAAGATTTCATTCGCACCGCGCGCAGCAAAGGCCTGACCGAGTGGGCCGTCACCGTTCGACACGGGTTACGGAACGCGTGGCTCCCCGTCGTCACGTTGTCGGGGTTACAACTCGGCGCCTTGATGAGTGGGGCCGTCATTACGGAAACCGTGTTTTCCTGGCCGGGGATCGGCTCGCTCGTCGTCGAAGCCATTCACCGGCGGGACTATCCAGTCGTGCAAGCCACGGTGTTGGTGATCAGCGTGGCCTACGTGATCGTGAACCTGTTGACGGATCTCGTGTACGCCTGGATCGATCCGCGGATACGGTTGGGTGGACGCGAATGAGGCACGTCCGGGTGCCGCTGGGCATCGTGCTGTCGTGGATGCTCGTCGCCCTCCTTGGTCCCGCGTTGCCCTTGTCGCCGCACGCCGTCAACCTGCCCAACGTCCTTGCGTCGGGAAGCCTTGACGAATGGCTGGGCTACGATGCCCTGGGCCGCCCGATTCTGGACCGTCTGGTGGTGGGGGCACGAACGTCTTTCCTCGTGGCGGTTGCCGTCGTCGGCGTGTCCCTCCTCATCGGGAGCCTGGTGGGCACCATCAGCGCGTACATCGGGGGATGGACCGATTTCCTCCTGATGCGCCTCATCGACGTCTTCCTGGCCTTTCCGGGCATCCTGCTGGCCATTGCCCTGGCCGGCGTGCTGGGGCCGGGCATTGAAAACGTCGTCATAGCGTTATCGGTCGTGGGATGGGTGGGCTACGCCCGATTAGCTCGCGCCCAAGTGCTTTCCATTAAAGAACGGGATCACGTCCACGCGGCCGTGGCCATCGGCACGTCCACGCCGACCATCGTCGTCCGGCATCTGCTTCCGCTCATCAGCGCGCCGTTGATTGTCGAAGCCAGTTTCGGAACGGCGAGCGTGATTATCGGCGAGGCCGGGTTATCGTTTTTAGGCGTCGGCGTCCAACCGCCGAACGCATCCTGGGGAAGCATGATTCGGGACGGGACGCGATACATGCTGGTGGCGCCCCACGTGGTCATTGCGCCGGGCGTGACGCTGATGGTCGTGGTGCTCGCCCTCAACGTCCTCGGCGACCGTCTGCGCGACTGGTTGGACGTCAAAAGCCACACAAGAATGCCCGGCCCCTGACCAGCCCCTGTCATTCCCGACATCCCCCTGCATGACCGAGTGGCCACGCTGACCGAGCAACGTCCCGATGCCTGTCATTCCCGACATCCCCCCTGCATGACCGAGAGAGATGCCGTCCCTTCCGTCCTTCCCGCCGTCTCCCCTCCTGTCATTCCCGCAAGTTTTAAGCGGGAATCCATCTTCAACGGGAATCCAGGGGGGCGGGCATGACAGGGCGTACTCAATGAATGGGAAGAAAAGACCCTGGATGCCCGATAACAACCATCGGGCATGACAGGAGAGAGGCCGCCACCCCTGTCCTTCCCGCCTCCCTCTTCCGTCCTTCCCGTCGCCTCTTCCGTCCATCCCGTCGTCCCTTCCGTCCATCCCGCCGTCTCCCCTCCTGTCATTCCCGCAAGTTTTAAGCGGGAATCCATCTTCAACGGGAATCCAGGGGGGCGGGCATGACAGGGCGTACTCAATGAGTGAGAAGAAAAGACCCTGGATGCCCGATAACAACCGTCGGGCATGACAGGAGAGAGGCCGCCACCCCTGACCTTCCCGCCCCCCTCTTCCGTCCATCCCGTCGTTCCTTCCTCCTGTCATTCCCGCAAGTTTTCAGCGGGAATCCATCTTCAACGGGAATCCAGGGGGGACGGGCATGACAGGGCATATCGGATGAGTGGGAAGAGAAAAGACGCTGGATGCCCGATTACAAACGTCGGGCATGACAGGAGAGAGGCCGCCACCCCTCTCCTTCCCGCCTCCCTCTTCCGTCCATCCCGTCGTTCCTTCCGTCCTTCCCGCCGTCCCCCCTCCTGTCATTCCCGCAAGTTTTCAGCGGGAATCCATCTTCAACGGGAATCCAGGGGGGCGGGCATGACAGGGCGTACTCAATGAGTGGGAAGAAAAGATGCTGGATGCCCGATAAAAACCGTCGGGCATGACAGAGGGAGACCGTCGGGCATGACAGGAGAGATGCCGCCTCTTCTGTCCTTCCCGCCGCCTCCCTCTGTCCTCGCCCCTGAAAGAAAGACCCTTTTTCTGCTTTTCCCAACACTTTTTGGCATTTAGACAAAGGACGCGCCCAGGATGACGGAGAAGGCACGCTTGCAACGGTCTCGTCATTGAAAGAAATATTTGAGATTCAACGACACGCCCCAAAAGCTCAACGCATCGGTTTCCAGCCGGTAGGTGATGTCGTTCTGTGCGCCGGTCGGACATCCGGTGGGGGCGTTCTGAGGCGGACAGACCGTGGAACCGTGGCTTCTCAGGCGATCGTAGGCGTTGCGCTGGCTGAAATTCCCTCCCACGTCCGCGTAGCGTGCCTTGATTCCGACGAAGAGGTGATCGGTCAGGGCGTAATCGATGCCGGCCATGAACTGGTAGCCGAACAGAACGTCGGACAGGTCGTCGTCGTACAACGTGTCCGTGCCGGCCAAATCCGGGTTTTTGGGGGCGTCTTTACCGGTCAGATTCGTGAAGTACTCCGGACTCGGATTCCTCAGATACTTCCCCGAGATTTCCATGTTCGTTTTCGTGACGCCGGCGCCCGCGCCCACGTAAGGAATCACCTTAGGGAACAGGCCGTGGAAATCGTAATAGAGGTTGCCGAAGAAGTGATCCGCGCGCACGTCGCTGATGATTTCGCTGGACTCCACGAACTCGACCGACTTGTACCCCAACGCGGACGGATCCTGTACGCCGCCTGACTTTTCTCCGCTGTGTTCGCGATGGAGGTACTCGACTTCAACGCGAAGACTTCGCCAAGCGTAGCCGAAATTCAGGCCCGCAAGGAGACCGTTGCTGAGATTAAAGCTGTTCGTCCAATTCACGTCCCGCTCCTGGCACGCTTCCGAGTCCGGCGAGAACGGCACCGTCCACATTCTCTCTCCGTTTGTGATCTCGAACGGTTGGCCGTCCCGCGTCAGCCATTGATCGCAATTGGAAATGACGTCCGAATCACTGGATCGGGTTTTGAGCGTCTCAGGCAGCGCGATGCCGATATCCGCGCCGGCGTACCAGCCTTGCCGATCCGTCGCGGCCGCGGGCGTTGCGAGCAGCAGAACGACGACCCACGGAAGGATGAAGCTGAATCGTATGGTAGCCATCTGATTCTCCTTTCTTGATCCGTTGCGTTTCCTTATCGTAGGGGGATTTTCTGTTTCCTGCGCAGTCACGTATAGTAGACGCTGCGTTGGCCGCGTGAGACGCGGCGCGACGGATTCGGCACCGCCTTCCTTGGAGGGGGAGGAGAAGGGACCGCACGACGTGAAACGACGCATCATCGGTTTTCATCAAGATGAGCTCGGCGATTGGGTTGCTGATCTTGAATGTGGCCACGGGCAACACGTCCGCCACAACCCCCCTTGGAGCGATCGGCCATGGGTGATCACGCAACGGGGGAGAACGCAGAAACTGGGAGAAACGCTTCTCTGCAAAACGTGCGATGACGCATCATCGTCCGCCATTCAGTTCTGACCCGGATCGTGCGGCCCATCCACCGGTGGGGGATTCACCGGGTCCCAATGCTGCAAGCGGTCAATCAACGGCTGGGCGTCCGGGCTGGTGGCTTGCGTGGGTTCACTGGGCTCATGATCCCAGGTCACGTGCGTGTAGCCGCGTTCATTCAGCGTGCTGCGGATGACTTCGACGAGCGCGTCAAGCGTCACCTCGTCCCCCTGCCGCAGATCCAACGTGCGGCGGCGGGGGTCCGTCGGCGGCGGCGTATCGTGAAGCAACGCCCAGCAGCGATCAAACACCGTGCGACGCACGTCTTCCGGCACGTTCAAGGTCGGGATGTCCGACGTACACAAGGCCACCACCATGAGCACGAATTGCAGATCGGGAAGTTCGGAGTGATTGACGTCGAGCGTTTGCATGGCCGGTTCATGAATGAGTGATGGCTGATTGTAGATTGAAAATCAAAACTCTACAATCACAAATTCGACGGGAAGAGGAACCGCCCCGCGGGAGCCCGGGAGAGAGGAAACGTCCATGGCGAGAGAACGACGGACACACGCCCGCACCGACGCCGACGTGAAGCCGACGCGCACGGGCCGACGTGCCGGACGGACGGGTGCCGTTGCCGGCTACGAAGCCGAACTCTGGCAGATGGCTGATGCCCTCCGCGGCTCGATGGACGCCGCGGAATACAAACACGTCGTGCTCGGCCTCATCTTCCTGAAATACATCTCCGACGCCTTTGAAGAGACGCACACCCGCCTCGCGCGGCAGCAGGCCGAGGGCGCCGACCCGGAGGACCCGGACGAGTATCGCGCCACAAACGTGTTCTGGGTCCCGCCCGAGGCCAGATGGACGCATCTCCAGGCTCAAGCCAGACAATCCACCATCGGCCGGCTTGTTGATGACGCAATGACCGCCATTGAGCGCGATAATCCGGCGATCAAGGACGTCTTACCCAAAGAGTACGCCCGCCCGGCACTCGATAAGCAGCGACTCGGCCGATTGATCGACCTCATCAGCCACGTCAGGGTGGGGGACGAGGACGCACGATCCAAGGACGTGCTCGGTCGCGTGTATGAGTATTTCCTGTCGCAGTTCGCAAGCGCCGAAGGCAAGAAAGGCGGTCAATTTTACACCCCGCGCTGCGTCGTCACGTTGCTGGTCGAGATGCTCGAACCCTACCGGGGCCGGGTCTACGACCCCTGCTGCGGTTCGGCCGGCATGTTCGTCCAGTCGGTTGAGTTCATTGACGCGCACGCCACCGGCAACGGCAACGGAGGAAACGCGCCCCGCGGCCCCAAGAAAGACATCTCGATTTACGGTCAGGAGTCAAATCATACCACGTGGCGGCTGGCGAAGATGAACCTTGCGATTCGCGGCATCGACGGCCAGATCGCCCAAGGCGACAGTTTCCTCAACGACGGCCATCCCGACCTCAAAGCCGACTTCATCCTTGCCAATCCGCCGTTCAACGTCTCCGACTGGAGCGGCGAGCGGCTTCTCAACGACCAACGCTGGCAATACGGCGTGCCGCCCAAGGGCAACGCCAACTTTGCCTGGGTGCAGCACATCGTCCATCATCTGGCGCCCATCGGCGCCGCCGGCTTCGTGCTCGCCAACGGCTCCATGTCGTCGAACCAATCGAACGAAGGCGTTATTCGCAAAAGCCTGATTGAGGCGAATCTGGTGGACTGCATGGTGGCGTTGCCCGGACAACTCTTCTATTCGACGCAGATTCCCGCCTGCCTGTGGTTCCTGTCCCGCACCCGACGACGCGCCGCGGCACGCGACCGTCGCGGCGAAATCCTGTTCATTGACGCCCGCAAGCTGGGCCGCATGGTGGACCGCACCCACCGGGAACTGACCGATGACGACGTCACCCGCGTCGCCAAGACCTACCACGCCTGGCGCGGCAAGGCCGATGCAGGCGAGTACGCGGACGTCCCCGGTTTCTGCAAAAGTGCAACGCCGGCTGAAATCCGCAAGCATGACCACGTCCTCACCCCTGGCCGCTACGTCGGCGCCGAAGTGCAGGCGGACGACGGCGAACCGTTCGAGAAAAAAATGAAGCGGCTGGTCGCCCAACTGCACGCGCAGCAAACCGAAGTCGCCAAACTGGACGCGGCCATCAAGAAAAACCTGGCGGCGCTGGGGTTTGAGATTGAGAGCGAAGGCAATGATTCAAGATAGACGGTGGCAATCCGGATCAACAACCAAGCCATCAGACAACGTCTGCAATCGGCACGGACAAGAATTCAGGAGGGAGTAGACTATGGCAGGCATGACGTTCATTCGAACGATTCGTTTGGAAAACATCCTCTCCTATGGCTCTTGCGATACTGAACTTTCTCTGAAGCCGCTGAACGTTCTCATTGGACCGAACGCTTCGGGGAAGTCGAACCTGATCGAAGTGCTGTCGCTTCTTGCAGCCGCACCCAGGGATCTTCAATCGCCGATTCGTAAAGGGGGAGGCATTCGCGATTGGCTCTGGAAGGGATCTCCCCAGATTGACGCGGCAATCGTGGACGTGACCCTCGAATATCCAGAAGGACGAATAGGACGGAGAGAGATGCCGCTCCGGTATCGCCTGTCATTCACAGAAACTGGGACACGCTTCGAACTTCGAGACGAAGCGGTTGAGGACGAAAGCCCAACCTCGCCTGAGAAGGAGAAACCGTATTTCTACTACCGCTATGATGAGGGCCGTCCGACGATCAACGTCATGGGGGAGAGCAGATTCGACCGACAACTCGAGAGGGATGCCGTGAAACCCGACCAGTCGATTCTGTCGCAGCGGCGCGACCCCGACTCCTATCCGGAGTTGACGTACTTAGCGAACCAGTTCGAGCGTATGAGCTTCTATCGTGAATGGAACTTTGGTCGTTACACGCCACCTCGTCTTCCGCAAAAGCCCGACCTTTCACAGGACATTCTGCTGGAGGACGCTTCGAATCTTGGCTTGGTGCTGAGCGATCTACTGCACAGTCCCCTCGTGAAGCACCGGATTCTGGATCGTTTAAGAGCTTTCTATCCGTCGGTTGAAGACGTTGTCACTAGCGTCACCGGTGGCATGGTGCAGATATTTTTTCACGAAAAAGGCTTACGCCATCCCGTGCCTGCCACGCGACTCTCTGACGGAAGCCTGCGTTATCTATGCCTGCTCGCCGTGCTCTGTCATCCCGAGCCGCGACCGGTCATCTGCATGGAGGACCCGGAGATTGGCTTGCACCCCGACGTGATCCCTGAGGTGGCGGACCTTCTGATTGAGGCCTCGTCGCGCAGCCAGCTCTTCGTCACGACGCACTCCGACGTTCTCATAGATGCACTCACGAGCACGCCGGATTCCGTGATCGTCTGCGAGAAATATGACGGAGCGACGCAACTCCGCCGTCTTGATGAAGTGGAGATCAAACCCTGGCTTGAGAAATACCGGCTTGGAGAACTCTGGACGCGCGGAGAAATTGGAGGGAATCGGTGGTGAGCATCAAGGTCTACGTGGAAGGCGGCGGTGACGGCAAGACCCTGAAGACGGCGTGCCGCAGAGGGTTTCAGCGTTTTATCGAAAAAGCAGGGTTGCGTGGACAGATGCCCCGCGTCGTGGCCTGCGGCAGCCGCCGGAACGCATACGAGAGTTTCAAGACGGCACACGCCGGTCAAGAGAAAACCGTCCTGCTTCTCGTGGATGCCGAGGGGCCAGTAACGGCAGAGTCCCCGTGGCAGCACCTCAAAACCCGTGACGGCTGGGATCGTCCCGACCATGCGACGGGTGACCAATGCCATCTCATGGTGCAGATCATGGAATCCTGGTTTCTGGCTGATCCTCAGGCACTCAAGGCATTTTACGGTCAAGGCTATCGGCCGGACGCACTCCCTCCTGATCAGGACGTCGAACGGATTGCTAAACGGGACGTCATCAACGGCCTTGTCCGGGCCACCCGAGATACTGCGAAGGGCCGCTATGATAAGGGAACGCACAGCTTCAAGATATTGGAGAAATTGAACCCGAAAAAAGTCACAAACGCATCGCCCCGTGCGAAACGCTTTATTGAATCGCTTGTAGAAACCGGAAGAGATCGGAGCCTGCTATGAACAATCAGTTTCTGATAGAATGCGGCTCGCCGAACGCCGGTATGCCAATCCGATCATCAGGCTCGTAAAAGGATGACCAGCATGGAGACCATCGCCCCTCCGACTGGGAATGAAGTGGATAACGAACAAGACAGCGGTCTTGAAATCGAACGGGAGGATTCCGGTGAGATCAAGCGCCCCTTTGACCCGGAGAAGATCAAGGTTCGCACGGTCAACGTCGTCGTCGCCCAGATCGTCTCACGCATTGAGCATAAGGAGATCGATCTGGCTCCGGATTTCCAACGCATGGCGGGCATCTGGAACGACGAACGTAAGAGTCGTCTTATTGAATCGCTCCTCCTGCGCATTCCGATCCCGGTCTTCTACGTCGCCGCGGACGAAGATGAGAAATGGGCCGTGGTGGATGGCCTCCAACGAATGTCCACCATACGTGATTACGTGACGAACGACTTTTGTTTGACTCAACTCGAATATCTGACGAAGTTGAACAAATATTTCTACAAGGACCTCCCGCGGCAGATGCAGAGACGCATCAGTGAGACGCAACTTGTTGTAAACGTGATTGATCCGGGAACACCGGAAGAAGTCATGTTCAATATTTTCCGCCGTATCAATACCGGCGGGATGACGCTCAATGGACAGGAAATTCGCCATGCCTTGCATCCGGGCCCAGTTCGAGATTACCTCAAGAAATTTGCTGAAAGCGGAGAATTTTTGGAAGCCACCGGTGGTTCGATCAAAAAAGAGCGCATGGCCGATCGGGAATGCGTTCTGCGGTTTCTGGCTTTCTACGTCGAGCGGTGGGAAAAATATTCAGCGAACAACCTTGACGGGTATCTTGGAACCACGATGGAGAAGATCAATAGGATGGAAGACCGAGAGCGGAGCGATCTCTTTGCAGATTTCAAGAAAGCCATGCGAGGGGCCTACGAGATTTTCGGATCCGATGCGTTCAGGAAACGTTCCGATTCCAACAGGCGACGCCAGATCAATAAAGCCTTGTTCGAGGCGTGGAGCATTGGATTGGCACGCCGCACGGATGAGGAAATCGGCATCCTCGTCGGCAATCGAGGAGAAGTCGTCAAGCAGTTCATGTCGCTGATGAACGACGACCAGGAGTTCGACAAGTCGATATCCTTCTCCACCCACAATCCCGACCGCGTTAAGAAACGCTTTCAGGCCATTGATACACTCATCAAGGAGTTCCTTCATGCTTCAAAAAATTGAACTGAAGAATTTTAAGTGTTTCGAACGCCTGGCTCTGACCTGCTCTCCGCTGACTCTCTTGTGCGGCGTGAATGGCATGGGAAAGAGCAGCGTCATACAGGCGCTCCTTGTGCTGCGACAGTCGGCAACTTCGGGAGACCTGCATCAAGGGATACTCGTTCTGTGCGGTGACCTCGCCGACCTCGGAACCGGCCAGGACGTGCTCTTTGACGGTGCCGACGCGGACGTCGTCGCGTTCGAGTTCCATAGCTCCGACGTGCCCACGCCTTGCAGGCTGGCTTTCGATTACTCCAGAGAATCCGACCAGTTGAGCATGACCACAGTGGGACTGGGGCATCTGGACGCGCAGTGGAACGAGATTCCGCCGCTGGCAGGCACCCTTATCTACGTCAACGCAGAGCGGATCGGCCCCAGGAAATTCTACAGCCATTCTGAGGCGTTCGCCCGACGCGGTCACCTCGGTACGCGCGGCGAATACGCGTTGAACTACCTCTCCTCCCACCAGAACGAACTGCTGTCGTCCACCGATCCACGATATCCCAATCTTCCCAGCCGGCGGCTGCTTGACGTGGTTGACCATTGGCTGCAAGAGGTGACGCCCGGCGCACATCTTCAACTGGAGACGATCCAGGATGCCGACGCCATCATCGCCGGGTTTTCGTTTGACCGCCCCGGCGACGTGCAGACCAGGCGTTACCGCGCGACCAACGTCGGGTTCGGCCTGTCGTACACGCTGCCCGTGTTGACGGCGCTGTTGGCACCGCCCGGCTCGCTGTGCCTGATCGAAAATCCGGAAGCCCATCTCCACCCACGGGGGCAGACGAGATTGGCCGAGCTCGCCGTCCGCGCGGCTCTTGCCGGTGTCCAACTCATCATTGAAACGCACAGCGACCACTTCATTGACGGCATCCGCATCGCCGTCCGGGATGGGTTGATTCAACCGGACGGGACCACGTTCCACTACTTCGAGCGTGACGGCGACAACACCGTCGTCTCTTCGCCGCGGGTGGATGCCGATGGCCGACTTTCCTCGTGGCCGGCGGGGTTCTTCGATCAGCATGAGGAGAATCTGGCCAAGTTGATCGCGCCGAAATCCTGACATGCGAGAGATGGTCCTCAACCACGCGAGCATCTTTGCTCCCGATGCCGACCGCGGTTCGGTCCGTGAGTGGCTTAAGGATATTGTGAGTGGCATGGGTCAACTCGTCCGCGACCAAGTTGTGCAGAAGAGCCTGCGGATGACTGGAAATCCCTACGAAACGCCCTGTTTGCCCGATTACTCCTTATTCAATGCCTACCAGGACCTACAACAAGCAGGAAACCGGGAAGAATATCGTTTTCTTCTGGGATTAACGACCAGGATGCCGCTTTTGAACGAAGTTGGAGATGACGTCAAAGATCGATTTCTCGCTTGCGAGGAACTCACTCTCCCGGCAGGGGATGGGGACCCCCTGGTTCTGTGTGCCGTTTCCGATGGGATATCCGTCGGGTTCCCGTCGAACTCCGAGTGGGATCACGATCAGGTCACGGTCCGTTTCCATGAGTTGCTGCCCGATGAAACGTTCGCCGAGGCATGCGAAAAGATCGATCAGCTTACCCGCTCCGGTCACGCCGGACCAATCTGTGATCGACACCGCGAGCGACTCCGGGCGGGCAGCGATCCCCGCACGTTGTGGCAGAGGCGCCATGCCATTTTCCCCCACCTTGTTTTTGGCCCGGAGGTTGAAGGTCATCTCATTGACTTCGCCCATCTGTTTCAACCCATCGTGGCGAAACTGGTTGCTCTTGACCTGTCGGCCCAGGAATGGCGCAACGTCGGCGGCACCGTGCCACCGTGGAGAACGCGGGTCACGCCGGAGAGCGACAGTGTGAAGAATGCCCCGAGCCTTCTCAACGCACGCAGATTTCCATCTCACCTCGGTACGCCTCAGATATTTGAATGGCACGCCCGCTTCGGCGGAAGTGGTCGCATCCACCTCCGTTTCGACCCGGATTCCCGTGAAGTCGAAATCGGATACATCGGATATCACCTGCCTCTCTGATTTCAGTCTAGAAGGACGACGGTGAACCGTTGCGAACCTGAAGTGCCCTGAACGTGGAGATCAGCAATGGGTAACGGCGAGAAGGAAGTCATCCGCCGGTTGCAGTTGAGAACAGCCGCTGGGAATGCAAACGGATTGAATTCCATGAGACCGCTCGGGGAAGATGAGGCACTCAGCCGTGAACGGCACGGCCGGCAAGCAGAGTTATTCCATTGCGCTCAAGCACGTCAGGCCGTATGCTTTTCTGTATGCGAATGACGATAGACGTGACTGACGAGTCCCCGTATCAAGTATGGGGTAGGCCGTTGCGAGTGGCCCCGGGCGCCCGTGCTGCCACCATGGGACGGCGGACCCCGGTCCCGACGCGACGAAGCACGAATGGCGCTTGCCCCTGCTTCTCGCGTCCCTATGACGACTCTGCGTTCCCCAAAAATGACCGGAGGGTTACGTGATGGAGAACACAAGCCCCGCCCGCCTCATCCCCCTCGCCGGCGCCCTCGTGCTCATGCTCGTCTCCCTCGCCCTCTTCCTGATGAGCGCCCGTGTGGACGGCCGGATCACTCGTGCCGTCGAAAACCGCGAGCACGCGTACCGCCTCGCCGACGTTCTCCGTCAGTCCTCCGACGACCTCACCCGCATGGCCAGAACCTACGCCGTCACGGGCGACGAACACTACCGCCGGTCCTTCCAGGACATTCTCGACATCCGCAACGGCGTCGCCCCCCGCCCCAACGACTACCACGTCGTGTACTGGGATCTCGTGACCGCCGACGGACAACGCCCCCGAGATGCGGGCGCTCCCGTCTCCCTTGACGCCCTCATGCAAGAAGCAGGCTTCACCCCCGCCGAATTCGAACTCCTCGCCGAGTCCGAGCGCGAATCGAACGACCTCGTCGCCCTCGAAAACAAGGCATTCGCCGACGTCCGCGACGACGACCGCGAGACCGCACGTGCCCTCCTCCACTCCGACGAGTACCACCAGGGCAAGAAACGAATCATGACCCCCATTGCCCGCTTCTTCGAGGCCATAGACGCCAGGACCGTTGCTGAGATTACCGACCTCCAAGCCCGGCGCCAGCGGCTCAGCACCTTCTTCCTCGCTGCCATCGGCCTCTCCATTGTCCTTGCCGCCGTCGCCCTGATCCAGCCGTTTTTCTCCCGCCGGCGCAGCCCCGGCTGATACACGGCACAGACCCGCTATGACTCCCAAGAAGGGACACGAACCGCAGAATTGAATCTCTCATTTCTTTCAATGAGGAACCCTTTGCCACCGTGCCTTCGCTGTTATTCCGAGAGAAGCGCCTGCCCTGAGTCGGGGCAAGGAGGAGAAAAGCAGATCCTTCGCTTCGCTCAGGATGACGGGGGCAAGGATGACAGAAGGTCAAGGGGACACGAGGAGGCAAAGGGCACGAGGGGGCAAGGGCACGAGGAGGCAAAGGGACACGAGGGTGGAATGGCTGCCCCGCCGGGCTACGTCGTGCTGGGCAAGGGGACATAAGAGGTAGGGCGGCATCTCATGCCGCCACCCGTGGGGCAGGTGCCGGGTGACAGAATGGGTCAGGATTCCAGACGGCATCAGGCTTGGACGTGCCGTCGCCGAAAACACGATTTTGGCCAATCGGGGTTGGTGGAATATCGTCCGTCTTCCGAAGGAGGAGAAAAAATCTGAAACCATGATTGACTACGACAATTTCAAAAAATCTCTCAAACATCTTGAACTGCAATACGAAAACTACCGGACTTTGGACGCATCGCTGTCCGATCTCACCAGAGAAGGGGTAGCCGAGTCAGTCATCCAGCGTTTTGAAACCTGTTATGACAGCCTGTGGAAGGTTCTCAAACGCTATCTGCAAGAGAAATTGGGGATTCCTGACGTGACCGATAGCCCTAAAAAGATTTTTCGACTGGCGGCAGACAACGAATTATTTGAATCACCGTTCGAACAGTGGCGCAAATATGCAGATGCCCGAATTGCCACGACACATGACTACAGCGGCGAGAAGGCCGCTGCCGCACGCAAGCTTATGAATGACTTTATCCATGACGCCATCAGTCTCTACCGGACCATGAGTGGGGAAACGTGGGATTGAACGCCAACGTTGACCTTACGGCCGAGCAACGGGGCATCATTCTCGGGTTGTTGCGAACGCATCTGCCCAACGTCACCGTCTGGGCGTATGGCTCCCGCGTCAGATGGAACGCCCGCCCCTACTCGGACCTGGACCTGGTTGCATTCACCTCACCCGGACAAGAAAGCCAGCTAGCCAACCTGAAGGATGCCTTTGAGGAAAGCCCCCTGCCTTTCGAAGTAGACCTGCTCGCATGGGATAACCTGCCGGAGTCCTTTCACCGCCGCATCAAACAAGAGTATGCCGTCTTGCAGGAACATGTGCCGAAGGCGGGGAGGGTGGGAAGTGAATGGCTAGATGTTGCGATTGGGGAAATAACGGAGGTCACGATTAGCAACGTGGATAAAAAGTCCAAACTCGGAGAACAGCCGGTACATCTCTGTAATTACACAGACGTGTATTACAACCGATTTATCCGTTCTGATTTAAATTTTTTAGCAGCTACTGCGACAGAACGTGAGATTACCCGATGCTCTCTGAATGTAGGAGACGTTATCATCACTAAAGACTCCGAAAAATACGACGATATTGGTGTGCCCGCACTGATTCGAGAGGAAATTCCCAACCTTGTCTGTGGTTATCATTTGGCTATCCTCCGACCTCTTTCTCAAGTGCTTGAAGGTGCCTATTTGTTCTATGCCTTAGGGATCGCTGCTGTGCAGCATCAATTCCATTCAATTGCTAATGGAGTTACAAGGTTCGGGCTGCCAAAAAATGATATAGGCAATGTCAAAATCCCTCTCCCACCGCTCCCCGAACAACGCGCCATCGCCCACGTCCTCGGCACGCTGGACGACAAGATCGAACAAAACCGCCGCATGAACGAAACACTGGAAGCCATGGCGCGGGCACTCTTCAAATCCTGGTTCATCGACTTCGACCCCGTCCACGCCAAAGCCACCCTCAAGCAGCAGGCCGCCTCCGAAATCACTCCCCCCTTGAGGGGGAGTCGGCAAGCCAAGGGCGCCAGCCCGCAGGCGCGCCGGTGGGGGGGCATCCGTCGCGGCTACACTCAACGCACCCTGACCACCGCCCAAACCCTCCGCCGCAACCGAATCGACGCCGAAGGGCTCCTCTGGCACTACCTGCGCCACAACCAACTCGACGGCCACCGCTTCCGCCGCCAGCACCCCATCGGCCCCTATATCGTCGATTTCGCCTGCCTCGCCCGAAAAGTCCTGATCGAACTCGACGGCAGCCAGCACGCCGAACGGCAAGCCGACGACAAAAAACGAGACGCCTTCTTGCGCGCGCAGGGCTACCGCGTCCTGCGCTTCTGGAACAACGAAATCTTCGAGAACTGCTTCGGGGTCCTGGAGCGCATCTACGAGACCGTCACGGAGAACCCCCCACCGCAGCCGCCCGCGCCTGACGGCTTGACGGCTCCGACTCCCCCTCAAGGGGGGAGTGATTGGACCGTCGAACGCGCCCGCGCCTACCTTGACGGGATGTCCCCAGAAATCGCCGCCTTATTCCCCGACCGATTTGATGACGCCACGGGCCTGCCAGAACGCTGGGAAACTGACACGATTGAGAATCACTTGGAGCTTGTCTACGGCAAATCCCTACCTGCCAAGACGCGCCGTCCCGGTGAAGTGCCCGTCTACGGCTCTGGAGGATTCGCCGGCTTCCATGATGAAGCTCTCATTGATGGCCCTGCCGTTATTGTTGGTCGTAAAGGCACCGTTGGAAGCGTATACTGGGAAGACCGACCAGTTTTTCCAATCGATACGGTTTTCTACGTGGTGCCCAAATGCGGCACGCTTCCCTTCTGTTACCAAATGCTTCTTTCTCAGCCACTTACCGACATGAACACAGATGCCGCGGTGCCGGGGTTGAACAGAGACAACGTGTATAGACTTGAATTTCCTTGGCCGGGAACTGAGCTTAGTGATGCTTACGAAATGCTCGTGGGGCCTCTCTGGAGGCAGCGGTCCGTGATTCTGAAAGAGACTGAAATCCTTATCCAAACACGCGATACGCTGTTGCCCAAGCTTATCTCTGGCAAGATACGTGTATTTTGCACCTCTAATGGAGAATGACGATGCCGAATGAACCTCGTTCATACAAAATGACCGTCGCCGGTCAACTTTTCAAACACCTTGGCCTTCAGATGTATTCGGGAGCCGTTCCCGCTATTTCTGAACTTATCTCAAACTCATACGACGCAATGGCGAGGAACGTATGGATCACGATTCCAACGGGACGTCCAATTCAACAGACCGATGAAATCGTGGTCAAAGACGATGGCCACGGGATGAGTTTTGAGGAATGCAATGCGCTTTACCTGTTGGTGGGGAGAGATCGTCGCTCAAGGCAAAGTGAATGGACTGACCCATACAACGACGTGAGTTCTCGAAAAGTCCAAGGCCGGAAAGGTATCGGCAAACTGGCTGGATTCGGCATCGCCAAACGTATCGACGTCCGATCCATCAAGGAAGGGGAAATCGCGCACTTCACCTTGGATTACGACGCGCTGACTAAGAGTGACAACTTCGCTGACACCGACGGATATACACCCGATACTTTACCTGATGATGGGAAGAGTACGACAGAAAAGCCTAACACAACCATAACGCTGTCCCGTCTGAAGATTACCCGTGCTATTGACGAGGAGCAATTCAAACGGAGCATTGCTAGAAGACTTCTGGTACTTGATCAGAACTTTACGGTCCACGTAAACGGAACGCTTATATCGAGGCAAGAGATTCCGTTTCAATTTCGATTTCCTGAAAATACCGGCGCATGGGAAACGGCCGAACTTGCGAATGGTCAGGAGATTCAATGGTGGGCGGGATTCTGCAAGGATACGATTCCAGACGAAGAACATCGCGGGTTTGTCGTTTACGTGCGCGGTAAATTGGCCCAAACGCCGTGGTTCTTTGATCTGAGCGGTGGCGTGTGGGGACAGCACGGGATGCAGTATCTCACGGGCGAAATCCAAGCGGATTTTCTCGACGAAAACGACGATTTGATCGCCACCGACAGAGGCACGGTTCGGTGGGAAGACCCCACGGCAGTGCCCCTGAAAGAATGGGGACGCAAAAAGATCAGAGAGTTACTGGAAACTTGGAGCGATAAAAGAAGTGAGGAAAAGAGCAAGAGTCGAGTGATAACCTTTTACGTGAAGCAGGCGGAAAACTTACCTGAAAACGAGCGAGGAATATTTAAAAGCATCGTTAATCGCATTTGCGCCATTCCTCAACTTGGCAAACACAAAGACGGCCAAGATATTACTGACGAACTCGTCGGGTTTGTCTATAACGCGATGACGAACCGGAGTTTCTTCGAGGCGATAAAAAGACTAAACACAGCCTCGCCGGATGACGTTGCACATTTTACGGAAGTCCTTTCTGAGTGGGACATCATCGAAGCCGTAAATACCGCGCTTCTCGTCAAGGGGCGCGTGGAGATCATTCGAAATTTCGCACAAATGATCAAAAGTAAAGTTCGTGAGAAACCGGACATGCAGGATTACCTCCGGGATCATCCGTGGTTAATTGATCCTAAGTGGACGATGTTGGCACATGAGAAGTCGTTAGATCGAATGATATGCGACGAGTTTCAGATTTCCCATTCAGGAGATCGCGAAGGTGCGAGACGCCTCGATTTTTTCTGTCTCGGCCACCATCAGGCGGCTCACGTGGTAGAAGTCAAGCGTCCTGGGCTTCCAATTGGTCGGGATGAATTTCGTCAGATTCAAGACTATGTCAATTTTCTCAGAAGACGGCTCCAAAAAGAAACAACGGACAACGAATATAAGAGACTCGTGGTGAAGGGACTGCTAATCGCGGACCATATTCGCCAGGGCGACGAAGAGCACGCCGAAGACGGGCAAAAAGCGGGAACGTTCGATATCCGAACCTGGGAAAACTTACTGACAACCGCTGAAAGGATGCACCAAGAATTTTTTGCCGTCGTTACGAAACGTGCCCCTCATGACGACCCAAGAATCGTCCAACTATCAAGAGAAAACGGAATAGATGCGTCAGCCTCGCAAGACTGAAGGTACGTGAGGAAATGAATAGAAGAAAACCCATCGCTATAGAGCTATTCGCCGGGTGTGGTGGCCTTACTAAAGGCCTCCGTGACGCGGGCTTCCACGTCGCGGCAGCGGTGGAAATTGATCCCATCGCGGCGCAGACTTATAGGCGGAACAACCGGAGAACTCGACTGCTCAAAAAGGATATCCGCAACGTATCCGCTTCGGAAATCTTACGGATAGCCGGCAGCAAGCAAATCTCTCTCCTGGCCGGTTGTGCCCCCTGCCAAGGATTCTGTTCCTTGACGGCCAAGTACAAGAAAAATGATCCACGCAACGAACTTCTTCTCAAAATGGCCCATCTGATCGAAGGTATTCGTCCCAAGGTCGTCATGATGGAAAACGTTTCTGGCCTCGTGCATCGCGGGAAACCCATCTTTGAGGAGTTTCTCACTATTCTGCAAAGAAGCGGCTACCGGAGTGCATGGCGCATTGAGCAGATGGCAGACTTTGGAGTCCCGCAGTTCCGTCGACGTCTCGTTCTCTTGGCCGGGCTTGGGTTTGAGATACCATTCCCTGAACCAATCTGCGCTCGGTCGCCTCAGGAGGGTTCGGCGCTGCGTCCATGGAAGACGGTGAGGGAAGCCATCGGTCACGTGGAAAAACCGGTCACGCTCAAAACGGCGCTCCACCACGGCGGCCCACGACGGTATAACTGGCACGTCGTCAGGGACATTCAACGACAAGTGAAGGAACGACTCCAAGCGGCGGAACCTGGACGAACGTGGTTGAAGGTTGACGAGTCGGTGCGTCCCCGCTGTCATCAGAATGGATACAAGGGATTTACGAACGTGTACGGGAGAATGGCATGGGACCACGTCGCCCCGACGATCACGGGTGGATGCACGACGTCAAGCAAGGGTCGGTTCGGACATCCTGACAAGCGGCGATTCACGATTTCCGTTCGTGAGGCCGCCTTGCTGCAAACGTTTCCCGAACGGTACGGCTTCATCACGAATCAGATGGACGCCGTGTGCAACCTCATCGGCAACGCGGTGCCACCACTGTACGCCAAGCAAGCCGCCACCAGCATTTTGACCGCGCTGAAGGATCACGATTGTCGAAAGTTAGGTGCAAAACGATGAGTTGGTGGCCCGGCAATGCTCAACAGGAGAGAACGACGTTTGGCGATTTACGCAGAGGGACACTCATGTCCCGTGTACGCAGTACTGGAAACCAGACCACGGAAAAGCTTCTTGCTTCCTTGCTAAGGAAGGCCCGTCTGACGGGTTGGCGTAGACACCAACCGATGCCCGGCCGTCCGGATTTTGCTTGGCTGGATTTGAGGGTTGCCGTTTTCGTTGATGGATGCTTTTGGCACGGCCACAACTGCGGTAGAAACGTTACGCCAAAGACAAACGCGAAGGCGTGGAGAGACAAGATAAAGCGCAACCAAGCCAGGGACCAGCGAGTTGCCCGCAACCTCCGACGACTGGGTTGGAAGGTTATACGTATATGGGAGTGCAGTCTAACCAAGGAACCCGGTCGTTGCGTGCGAAGAATACAACTGAAGCTGGAAGAAGGACGCTAAACGTGATCGCCCTCACCGAACGCCTAAACTGGCCTTCGGCGAGTTGAAGGTAAAGGGAACGACGGCGAAAACAGCGTGATCGATCCAATCCATTCGTTGGCGTTCTCGATTCAGGTTAATCGCGGCGGGTACGCGGGTTTTCTTGGTTCGGTCGCGTCGAGAGCGGTGAAGATTCCAACGGTGCAGGTGGAGAAGGTTGCATGACGGATGAACCCAGGCACGAAGAACCAACAACCGCGCATAACGATGGCAGCAAAACTGTTGCTGCCGACGTCGAATGGCAGCGCCGTTTCAACGATCTCAGACGTGAAGTTCTCGAAGGCCGTGTAAAGCTTGTTGATTGGTGGCTCACTGCTACGGCCATATTTCTGACGTTGCTTGGTATTGTCGCCGTTATTGCCGGCTATTTCAGTTTCAAGACGTTCCACGAAGACGCCCAGAGATACGTTGAAGAAATCAAGGAGATACACAAAGAGGCTGAATTGCACGGGAAAGCTTTGAGAAAATTGAGCGCCGAGTTCGTTGCCAAGCAACCGGATAAGGCTAGCGAGGCAGCGGAAAAGGTCAAACAGAATCCCTCAGCATCCCCTGTAGACCAAGCCATTGCCTCCGCCGTTCTGTTTCAACGACAAGGAAAAAACGAGGAGGCCATCGAAAAGTGGCGTTCCATCGCCAATGTTGCGGGAGAAACGGACAAGGAACTTGAGGCTCGGGCATGGTTCTCCGTCGGATATCTCTATGATGAAATAAAGGGTTTCAAAAGGGCGATAGATGCCTATGACAAAGCCATCCGCCTGAAGCCAAGCTATGCCGAAGTCTACAACAACCGAGGCGTCGTGAAGGGCGATCTTGGCCAACATAAAGCGGCTATAGAAGACTACGACGCGGCGCTTCGGCTGAAGCCGGACTTGGCCGAAGTCTACAACAACCGGGGCAACGCGAAGTGGGATCTTGGGCAACATAAAGCAGCGATAGAGGACTACGATGCGGCGCTTCGGCTGAAGCCGGATGATGCCGAATTCTACAACAACCGGGGCGTTGTGAAGAACGATCTTGGCCAACATAAGGCAGCGATAGAAGACTACGACGCGGCGCTTCGGCTGAAGCCCGACTATGCCGAAGCCTACAACAACCGGGGCGTTGTGAAGAACGATCTTGGGCAACATAAGGCAGCGATAGAAGACTACGACGCGGCGCTTCGGCTGAAGCCGGACTATGCCGAAGCCTACACCAACCGGGGCGTTGCGAAGAGCGGTCTTGGGCAACATAAAGCAGCGATAGAGGACTACGACGCGGCGCTTCGGCTGAAGCTGGATTTGGCCGAAGCCTACACCAACCGGGGCGTTGCGAAGAACGGTCTTGGGCAACATAAAGCAGCGATAGAGGACTACGATGCGGCGCTTCGGCTGAAGCCGGATTTGGCCGAAGCCTACACCAACCGGGGCGTTGCGAAGAACGGTCTTGGGCAACATAAAGCAGCGATAGAGGACTACGATGCGGCGCTTCGGCTGAAGCCGGATTTAGCCGCAGCCTACAACGGCCGGGGCGTTGCGAAGAACGATCTTGGGCAACATAAGGCAGCGATAGAGGACTACGATGCGGCGCTTCGGCTGAAGCCGGATGATGCCGAATTCTACAACAACCGGGGCGTTGTGAAGAACGATCTTGGGCAACATAAGGCAGCGATAGAAGACTACGACGCGGCGCTTCGGCTGAAGCCGGATTTGGCCGAAGCCTACTACAACCGGGGCGTTGCGAAGAACGATCTTGGCCAACATAAAGCAGCGATAGAGGACTACGATGCGGCGCTTCGGCTGAAACCGGATTTGGCCGAAGTCTACAACAACCGGGGCAACGCGGAGGGGGAGCTTGGCCAACATAAAGCAGCGATAGAGGACTACGACGCGGCACTCCGGCTGAAGCCGGACTATGCCGAAGCCTACAACAACCGGGGCGTTGCGAAGAGCAACCTTGGCCAACATAAAGTAGCGATAGAGGACTACGATGCGGCGCTTCGGCTGAAGCCGGACTATGCCGAAGCCTACGGCAACCGGGGCGTTGCGAAGAACGATCTTGGCCAACATAAAGCAGCGATAGAGGACTACGACGCGGCGCTTCGGCTGAAGCCAGACGATGCCGCAGCCTACAACAACCGGGGCATTGCGAAGAACGATCTTGGCCGACATAAGGCTGCGATAGAGGACTACGATGCGGCGCTTCGGCTGAAGCCGGACGATGCCAAAGCCTACGGCAACCGAGGCGTTGCCAATGCGCTACTGGGCCGCAGGGACGAGGCTCGGCGGGATTTGCAGAAGGCGCTTGACTTGGCTCGAAAGACAGGTAGCGAAGATTTGGTTGCCGATGTAGAACGACGTCTCCAAAACCTTGAATGAACAATCACGAAACGGCTTGAACCACATCCATCGTTGCTCAGTCCCCCTCCCGCTTGGCATAAGTCAATGTCTTAATCTAGACTGAACCAATCTATCTTACAGAGAGGAGTCGTGGACGTGAACCGTTCAAAACCCCGCCGTGTCTGGACCGTTGCTGAGGTTAAAGCGAGGCTGTCCGAGATTTTTCGTCTTGCCGAAGAAGAGGGGCCGCAACGTATCGGCACCCGGAAGTCCTTCGTTGTCGTGCCCGATCGCCTCTGGCGGACACAACCACCGGCCCGCAAACCTCTGGGACAGTGGCTGGTTGATCACGTGCCCCGTGGCGCGAATCTGGAGGTTCACGGTGCCAGAAAGTCACGGCGAACAATTCCCTTCATTGACGAAGAGACAAAGTGAGCGGGTTCCTGCGTGACGCCAACGTGATTTTGGAAATGACGAAACGCGTGCCAGACCCGCGGGTCGTGGCATTTCTGACCAAGGAGCACGATCTGTGTCTGCCGGTCATCGTGCTGTATGAGTTGGAGTTCGGACTTCAACTTCTTCCTATGGGACGGAGACGCCAAGACTTGGAGGCGACGCTGTTGGCCTTCACGACGGAATACGAAAATCGCATCCTGTCGGCGGGACGCAGAGAGGCGGGGTGTGCCGCCACTCTACAGGCGATGAAGCGTCGCGCTGGTCGAGCGTTGGATCTGGGTGATGCCCTGGTTGCCGGAACGGCCAAAGTTCACGGTCTCTCGGTGGCAACGCGGAATACAAAAGATTTCGACGGATTGGACGTTGACGTCACCAACCCATGGGAACCATGACCGCGTTCACTCCATCTTTGTAGGAGGAGGAACAATCCAATGAAGGCCAACATTCGAGACAGGGAAGCCTTGCTCGCGGTATCGCCTTCCGCACTCTCGGCTTACGCTCGCGCCGCGGGTTGGACGAAGGGTGACACCTATGGCGATCATTCCGACGTTTATGCTGCCGAGGGGTTGCCGGAGGTTATTCTGCCCCGGACTCAACGTCTCGGTGACTACGCCGCCGTCATCTCGCGGCTTATTGAGATTTTTGCGAAGGCTGCTGAGACGGATGAACTCGCTCTCTATCGTGATTTGGTGACGGCTGACCGCGATGTCATCCGGGTGCGGGTTGCCCCTGGCGACGATGACGGTTCCATGAACGTGAACAACGGGGTCAATCTTGTGCGGGGTGCGCACGACCTGCTCTTGGCCGCGGCATGCTCACTGCGGGAACCGCGACCGCTCTACCGCGCCGGCGCCAACCGGGAGGCCAACACCTATTTGAACCAAGTGCGCTTGGGGCAGACTGAACAGGGCAGTTACGTTGTGACGTTGCTGACCCCCGTTGTTCCGCCGCCGATGCAGCCAATGGTTGATCCAAACTGGGCGTCCGACGACGCTCCGATCGAGCGACGGATGACGTGGCGTCTGACTCAAGCCCTGACGGCCACACGCGACGCGACCGAACGAACCATCGGAGGCGATCGCGAGGCTTTTTCTGATGCCGTGAGGCAGGGGACAAGCGCCAATTTGTGTGAGGCGCTCGTGACGCTGATTGAACCGTTCCCAACGCTGGATATCAGCTTGACGTGGGCTCGCACGCGTCCGATGGACACGGCGCGGTCGGTCGTTCGTTTTGCCAACGCCGACGCTCCGATCTTGCGTGAGGCGGCACGGTCGTTCCGCGATCGTGAACCGCAACCGGACGTGTGCCTGGTCGGCCTTGTGCAGCGTTTGAAGCGCGACGAATCAGAGACGGACGGAACCATCACTCTGCGAGCGTACGTTGACGGGCGAATCCAGTCGGTCGCGGCCGTCCTGAAACGATCGGATTACGAGCAAGCCATCCATGCTCATAAAACGAAGGCCCCCGTCGTCTTAAAGGGCGAACTTGAGCGATCCGGCCAACGGTGGCGCCTGTTGAACCCAAGCGTCGCAGACCTCATTCTGAATGAGGACACATCGAACGACGGAGAGTAATAGTCATCGAAACAGGAAAACGACGAACGGCATGACGGCAGAACAAGACAATCGGTCACGTCGTGAAGGGCTGGGATTTTTTCTTGAAGTCCTACGAAGTATCTGGTCGGACAAAAGAACCTTCGCGATTCCTTAGAGAGATGGGATTCGTGAATTAAGAGATGGCTATCTTGACCAAAACCAACCTTGAACAAGCAGACATCGCCCTGCTCATTGCCGCTGACCGGAAAACCGCTTACACTCCCGATTCGCCTCTGATATTTCCGGGGCGGGGTTGGCTAAGTCCGGCGAGGGCGTACTGACGTGGACCTGTACGACGTGTCACTTCCTCAAGTTCTTTGCGCGGAACACTCGATCAAACGAATAGGTCAAATTTCATGGAGGAGCAGTGAATGCCTGACTCCAACCTGACCCAAGCCGAAGCCGATGCGCTCATTGCGATGGAGAAGCGTCGGGCAGACAAAAATCAATGGAATTATCCGGCTTTCGGTGAACACGTCACGATTCCATTAGTCTCGACCGACGGTCGTGAAGCGTTCCTTCTCGATCTGCATCGGGCGCGGATCAATCTCACCAAGGGCACTTACCAGAATCGCAGTCGACAGGTCGTGGTCCTCGTGCGGCTTGATTTCGGCGGCGCACCGCATCGTAACCCTGACGGAGAAGAGATCGGATCGCCCCATCTTCACCTTTATCGCGAGGGATTTGGCGACAAGTGGGCGTTTCCTGTTCCGAGTGACCGCTTCTCGGACGTGGAAAATTCTTGGCAAATGCTTCAAGATTTTATGCGGTTCTGCCGCATCGTCGAACCACCCATCATCCAGAAAGGATTGTTCATATGATCGGTGAAGTGCAATCGTTGCTGGATGAGTATTGGATCTGGTTACGGGATCGGACAAGCCTTCGTCAGATCGGCGAATGGATAGAAATCACCACGCCGTACCTGGACCGTCACAACGACTGCCTCCAGATTTATGCCAGACGCGAGAACGGAGGATTTGTGCTGACGGATGACGGTTACATTGTTGAAGATTTAGAACAGTCCGGCTGCAATCTCGACAGCCCCAAGCGTCAAACGTTGTTGAAGACAACGCTCAACGGCTTCGGCGTTCAGATCAACGGAAAAGCACTCGAAGTGCGGACTTCTGCGGACAATTTCGCACTGCGAAAGCACAGTCTGGTGCAGGCGATGCTCGTCATCAACGATCTTTTCTATTTGGCTTCTTCCACAATCGCCAGCCTGTTCCTCGAAGATGTGGTTGCATGGCTCGATGTCTCCAGCATTCGTTATACTCCTAACGTGACGTTCACCGGTAAGAGTGGGTACAACCATCGGTTCGATTTTGTCATACCGAAATCGAAAGTCCAGCCGGAACGTGTGTTGCGCGCAATCAACCGACCGAGTCGTGATACCGCGCAGGCGATGGCGTTTTCCTGGATCGATACCAGAGAAGTACGTTCTCCGGAATCCCGGGCTTATGCGATTCTGAACGACTTGGACCAAACGATCTCAGAGAACGTTCTGGACGCGATGCGCAGCTACGAGGTACGTCCGATTTCTTGGTCCGGTCGAGAAGAAGTGCGTGAGGAACTCGCCGCGTGAGTTTTTCCTTTTATCGGAATCCGATTTCCATCTGGTTGAGAACGTGCCCCGTGGCGCGAATCTGTAGATTCACGGTGCTAGAAAGTCACGGCGCCCCATACCGTTTATTGACGAAGAGGCAGAGTGAGCGGGTTCCTGCTTGACGCCAACGTGATTTTGGAAATGACGAAACGGATGCCGGACCTGCGGGTCAAGAAATTTCACTATGTTGACGAAGCTGTCCATTCGTAATTTCAAGCGGTTCGAAAACGTCGAGATTGAACTCGGGAATCCCGTGGTGTTCATTGGTCCGAACAATTCCGGGAAGACCTCCGCCATGCAGGCTCTGACACTTTGGGAGATCGGCCTGAAACGCTGGAACGAGCGGCGCGCGGGACAGGGGACGCCGGAGAAGCGTCCCGGGGTGGCCATCAACCGTCGAGACCTGTTGTCCGTTCCCGTTCCGAACGCCGCGCTTCTGTGGCGTCAGCTTCACACGCGGGACATGCGTAAAGTCGAAGGGCGCCTGCAAACGAATAACATCCGGATCGACGTCATCGTTGAAGGAATTACGTCAGGCAGGGAGTGGCGCTGCGGCCTGGAATTCGATTACGCGAACGACGAGTCACTCTACTGCCGACTACTCCGAACGCGTAAAGATCAATCGGCGGATCGTATGCCGGTTCCGCCCGAGGCTGGGGTGATGCACGTGGCGTACCTTCCCCCGATGTCCGGCCTTGCCGCGACGGAAACGCGATTGGAACCGGGCGCGGTCAACGTCCGGGTGGGCGAGGGCCGAACGGCAGAAGTGTTGCGGAACCTGTGTTTCCGTATTTTTCGAGAAACTCCCGATCAATGGAACTCATTGGAGAAGCAGATCAGGACGCTTTTCGGTGCCGAACTTGAGGAACCCCGGTACGTTGAAGAGCGGGGGGAAATTACCATGGGGTATCGGGAAGACGGGATCAGGCTTGACCTTTCTTCCAGCGGACGTGGATTGCAGCAGACGTTGTTGATTCTTGCGTACATGTACGCCAATCCTGGCGCGGTGGTGTTGCTGGATGAACCCGATGCCCACCTTGAAATTCTTCGCCAGCGTCAAATTTATAATCTGTTGGTCGAAGCGGCGTCGGTCCGGGGCAATCAGATTATTGCGGCAAGTCATTCGGAGATTCTCTTGAACGAAGCCACGGGGAAGGATCTGGTTGTCGCGTTCGTCGGCCAACCGCACCGCATGAAAGCCGGAAAAGATCAGGTACGCAAAGCCCTCGCGGACATCGGGTTTGAGCAATATCTCCAAGCTGAGCAATGCGGATGGGTTCTGTATCTCGAAGGTTCGACGGATTTGGCAATATTGCGGGCGTTCGCCGAACGTCTTGGCCATGAGGCGACGCAGGCGCTCGAACGTCCCTTTGTGCATTACGTTGGGAACCAACCGAAATCGGCTGACAAGCACTTTTTCGGGCTTAAGGAGGCGCTTCCTGCTCTCAAGGGCGTGGCCCTCTTCGACCGCCTGGATAGCGGCACGCCGGATGTCGGGCAACTCCAACGTCTGTCGTGGAAAAAACGGGAGATCGAAAACTACCTGTGTACCCGAGAAACACTTGAAGCGTATGCACGCGCGTCCGCGTCCAAGGACGAGCCGATGCCCCTGTTTACGAAATCAGCAATCGATACTCGCCTGAAGGCAATGGCCGAGTCCGTGACCGAGATTGAGCAGGCGTTAATGAAGCTTGGCAGGGGCTCGCCTTGGGATGCTGACGTCAAGGTCAGTGACGATTTTCTGAACCCGCTGTTCAGCACGTATTTCAGAAAACTGCACCTTCCTAATCTCATGGAAAAAAAGAGCTTCTACGTGCTTGCCGCGCATGTTCCCGAGCATGAAATAGATCCGGAAATCGGTGAGAAACTGGATGAGATTACCCGCGTCGCGAACGCCGTAGAGAGGCACCGGTAACGGAGGAAGTGAGCGATCAATGAGCCCCTCTCTTGCGCGATGACTTGGCTTCTCGGTCTCACCCTGAACGTCACTTGCATCGCTCACGAAAATGAGTAAAATTACTCATCGTAATGAGTAAATCGTCGCACTATGCTCGCCCTCAGATGCAAGAACTCGTCCGTCGGTTGGCGGAGCCGCGTCGTTTTATCCAAGTCGTTGCCGGTGCGCGGCAAGTGGGCAAGACGACGTTGGTCGGGCAAGCGGCCCGGCAGTCCGGCCTGCCGGCGTGTTTTGCCAGTGCGGACGAGCCGACTTTGCGCGACGCCCAGTGGGTTGAGCAGCAATGGGAGGCCGCACGGAGTCTCATCAATAACGCGGACGGGGCGCTGCTGGTTCTGGACGAGGTGCAGAAGGTTACGGGTTGGTCCGAGACCGTCAAGCGCCTGTGGGACGCCGACACGCGCGCGGGCCGGCCGCTCAAGGTCATTCTGCTTGGCTCGGCCCCGCTTCTCGTCGAACGTGGTTTGGGTGAGAGCCTGACCGGGCGCTTTGAGGTATTGCGTCTGCCGCATTGGGCCTTCGCCGAAATGCGGGCGGCATTTGGCTGGTCTCTGGATCAATACCTCTTCTACGGAGCGTATCCCGGGGCGGCGCCGTTGATCCGGCACCCTGCCCGTTGGTCGCGCTACGTCCGGGATTCACTCATTGAACCCGTTCTCTCCCGCGACGTGCTCCTGCTCTCGCGGGTGGACAAGCCGGCGCTGCTGCGCAGGATGCTTGAGTTGGGATGCGCGTACTCCGGGCAAATTCTTTCTTACACCAAGATGCTGGGGCAGCTTCAGGATGCCGGCAATACGACCACCCTGGCCCATTACCTCGACCTGCTGGCCGGCGCGGGATTGATCACCGGCTTGCAAAAATACGCCGGGGGCAGGGCGCGGCAGCGGGCGTCGAGTCCCAAATTCCAGGTCTTCAACACCGCCTTGATCACGGCGCAGGCCGGGATGACCCTCGCCGAGGCCCAGGCAGACCGGGCGTTCTGGGGACGGCTGGTCGAATCCGCGGTGGGCGCACACGTGGCCAATGCCGCTGCCACGGGCGATTGCTCAGCGTATTATTGGCGCGAGCGCAACCGTGAGGTGGATTTTATCGTGCGCTCCGGCAAGAAACTGGTCGCCTTGGAGGTCAAAAGCGGGCGCGCCGCGGATGCACGGGCCGGCATGTCCGCGTTTTCCGAGGCGTTTCGGCCGACGCGCAAATTGCTCGTCGGCGGCGACGGCATTGACGTGGACACGTTCTTGTTACAACCCGTTGAGGACTGGCTGAAACCATGAGCACCTTTGCGGAATCGGACGTTGAGCAGGCCGCGCTCGATTGGCTTGAAGGTCTGGGGTGGCACGTGGCCCACGGGCCGGACGTGGCGCCGGAGTCGGCCGGGGCCGAACGTGCCGACTACGGACGAGTGGTGCTGGAGCAACGGTTGCGTGACGCGCTGGCACGACTCAATCCGGACCTGCCCGCCGAAGCCCTGGATGATGCGTTTCGCAAATTGACCCAACCGGAAGGGGTGATGCCGGAAGTCCGCAATCGCGCTTTCCATCGTATGGTCGTGGACGGCGTGACCGTGGAACACCGCGCTGACGACGGTGCAATTCGTGGTGCGCAGGCACGGGTGATGGATTTCGACGTCCCCGCGAACAACGACTGGTTCGCGGTCAACCAGTTGACCGTGGTGGAGAACAAGCACGAGCGGCGCCCGGACGTCGTCCTGTTCGTCAACGGTCTGCCGCTCGTGGTGATCGAACTCAAAAATCCGGCTGACGAAGACGCGACCGTCCGGACGGCGTGGCAGCAGCTTCACACGTACAAGGCCGAGTTGCCGGCGCTGTTTGCCATGAACGCGGTGTTGATGGTTTCCGACGGGGTGGAGGCGCGCATCGGGACGCTGACCGCCGGGTGGGAGTGGTTCAAGCCCTGGCGCACGATCTCCGGAGAGGGGTTGGCCGACCCGCACGTGCCCGAATTGCAGGTGATGCTGGAAGGCGTCTGCACGCCTGGCCGCTTCCTCTCGCTGCTGCGCGATTTTATCGTGTTTGAGGACGACGGCAGCGGCAATCTCGCCAAGAAGATGGCGGCCTATCACCAGTTTCACGCGGTCCAAGTCGCGCTCGACGAAACCTTACGCGCGGCGCAACTTCCGGAGAGCTTTGACGATGAGCGTGGGCGGTACGAGACGGGCCGACGCTCGGGCGGTGACCCGGGCGACCGGCGCGTCGGCGTGGTGTGGCACACGCAGGGGTCCGGCAAAAGTCTGACGATGGCGTTCTACGCCAGACGCATCATCCGCGAGCCGGCGATGGAAAACCCGACCGTGGTGGTACTGACCGACCGCAACGATCTCGACGATCAGTTGTTCACCACCTTCGCGCGCTGCCGGGAATTGTTGCGCCAGCCGCCGGTCCAGGCGACCAGCCGGGCGGATTTGCGTGCCAGGCTTGCGGTGGAATCGGGCGGGGTGGTGTTCACAACCATCCAGAAGTTCTTGCCCGAAGAAAAGGGCGACCGCTACCCCGCGCTGTCGGACCGGCGCAACGTCGTGGTCATTGCCGACGAAGCCCACCGCAGCCAGTACGATTTCATCGACGGGTACGCGCGCCACATGCGGGACGCGCTGCCCCGTGCCTCCTTCATCGGCTTTACCGGCACGCCGATTGAGCGCAAGGACGCCAATACGCGAGCGGTGTTCGGCGACTACATCAGCATCTACGACGTCCGGCGCGCAGTTGAGGACCAAGCCACGGTTCCGATCTACTACGAGAGCCGGCTCGCCAAGCTTGGCCTGAACGACGGGGAACGGCCGAACATCGACGCCGACTTCGAGGAGGCCACCGAGGGCGAAGAGTCTGCCCGCAAGGAACGGCTGAAAACCAGATGGGCGCAACTCGAAGCGGTGGTGGGCGCCGAAACACGTTTGGCCCTCGTTGCCCGGGACCTCGTTGAGCATTTCGACGGGCGCCTTGAAGCCCTTGACGGCAAGGCTATGGTCGTCTGCATGAGCCGGCGCATCTGCATCGACCTGTATCGTGAACTGGTGCGCCTGCGTCCGGATTGGCATCACGAGGACGACGACAAGGGAGCACTCAAGATCGTGATGACCGGCACCGCGTCAGACCCGCCCGACTGGCAACCGCACGTCCGCAACAAGCCCGGGCGCGAGGCCATGGCGAACCGGTTCCGCAACCCCGCCGATCCGCTGCGCGTGGTGCTGGTGCGCGACATGTGGCTCACCGGCTTCGACGCGCCGAGTTTGCACACCATGTACGTGGACAAACCGATGCGCGGTCATGGACTGATGCAGGCCATCGCCCGGGTCAACCGCGTGTTCAAGGACAAGCCGGGCGGTCTCGTCGTCGATTACCTGGGCCTTGCCCACGAACTCAAGCGCGCGCTGGCGACGTACACGGAGAGCGGCGGCACGGGCCAGACCGCGATCGATCAGGCGGAAGCGGTGATGGTCATGCAGGAAAAGTACGAAATCTGCCGCGGCCTGTTCCACGGCTTCGATTGGTCCAAGTGGCTGACCGGTACGCCGGCGGAACGGCTGGGCTTGTTGCCCGCCGCGCAGGAGCACGTTCTGGCGCAAGAGAACGGCAAGGATCGTTGCGTGCAGTCGGTGCGGGAACTTTCCCAGGCCTTCGCGCTCGCCGTCCCCCACGAAGACGCGATCCGCGTCCGCGACGACGTGGCGTTTTTTCAGACCGTCCGGTCGGTGCTGGCGAAGCGCACGCCGGCCGATGCCCGGCCCGAAGAGGAATTGAATCACGCCGTCCGGCAGATCATCTCTCGCGCCGTGGCGTCGGAAGGCGTGACCGATATTTTCGCCGCGGCCGGCTTGGAGAAACCCGATATTTCCATTCTGTCCGACGACTTCCTGCTTGAGGTCCGGGGTCTGCCGCATCGCAACCTTGCCGTCGAGTTGTTGCAAAAGCTGCTGAAGGGTGAACTTGTCGTTCGCCGGCGAAAGAACGTCGTCCAGGCGCGGTCGTTTGCCGACATGCTGGAACAGACGCTCCGCCGGTATCAGAACCGCGCCGTCGAAGCCGCGCAGGTGATTGAGGAACTGATTCAACTGGCCCGTGACCTGCGCGAAGCGAACGCCCGCGGGGTGGAACTCGGGCTGTCTGAAGACGAGATCGCGTTTTACGACGCGCTTGAGACCAACGACAGCGCGGTCAACGTGCTCGGCGATCAGGTGCTGCGCACCATCGCTCGTGAACTGGTCGAGACCGTGCGCCGCAACGTCACCATTGATTGGACGTTGCGCGAGACCGTGCGGGCGCGACTCCGAGTGCTGGTCAAGCGCGTGCTGCGCAAGTACGGCTATCCGCCCGACAAGCAGGAAAAGGCCACGCGGACCGTCCTGGAGCAGGCAGAAGTGCTCTCCGCCGGGTGGGTCGCGTGACGCACGTCGCCGACGTGTGTGTGGGGTTTTGGCGTTCGGCGCCTGGTGGGCTTTCCGTGCCGTCAAGACGTTGTCAATCAGGAGACGGCTTGTCGGATTGTGTCAACTTCTTCAACAAAAGGAACGTGAACCATGAGTGACGTCTGGACTGCTCCAACCGTGTTTGAAACCAATCTCGCCGGTCTGGGTGAAAAACGACAAGGCAAAGTGCGGGACATGTACGACCTCGGTGATTGCCTGTTGTTGATTGCCAGCGACCGGATTTCGGCTTTTGACGTGGTGTTGCTGGAAGGGATTCCCGGCAAAGGGTACGTGCTCACGCAACTGTCGAAGTTCTGGTTTGATCGCCTGTGGCAAGAAGGTGGCCTGGTGCCGCATCACGTGCGGACGATGAATCCTGAGGAATTCCCCGATTCGTGCCGCCCGCACGTGGAGATGCTGGCGGGCCGGAGCATGATCGTGGAGAAGGCCGACCCTTTGCCCGTGGAATGTATCGTGCGCGGGTATCTTTCCGGGTCGGCGTGGAAAGAATACCGGAAGCAGGGAACCGTCTGTGAACGGCCGCTGCCCGCGGGGTTGCGGGAATCGGAGAAATTCCCGGAGCCGCTGTTCACGCCTTCGACCAAGGCCACGGAAGGCCATGATGAAAATATCTCGTATGACACCATGAAGGGCATGATCGGCGAAGCGTTGGCGGAGCAAGTCAGGCAGGTCAGCGTCACGATGTATCAACGGGCAGCCGCGTTGGCCGAAGCGCGCGGGATCATCATCGCGGATACCAAATTTGAATTCGGCCTACACCGGACGACGAAGCAGGTGATGGTCATTGATGAGGTCCTGACCCCGGATTCTTCGCGGTTCTGGCCGACCGATCACTATGCGCCCGGGAAGGCCCAACCCAGTTTTGATAAACAATTCGTTCGGGATTATCTCGACGCGGTGGGCTGGGATCATACCCCGCCGCCGCCCCACCTGCCCCAGGACGTCGTCAAGCAGACCAGCGCCAAGTATCGGGAAGCCCTGGAACGATTCGTGTAGTCATGGAGAAGGGGGAAGAGGAATTATGAATCCCTTTACCCGTGACGAGACCTTTCCCAACCCGTCCTGCCCGTGCAGGGCGTTTGATGCCAGGCGAACTGGGCCGGGGTGGCATTCCGTAGGTCTTTCCCCCTCTCCCCTTGAGGGAGAGGGCCGGGGTGAGGGGTCTCTTTTTATTCCGTCAGCGAATTCTGGATTCCCGCTAAAAACTTGCGGGAATGACAATGGGGGTCAACTTGCGGGAATGACGACGTGGTTCAAAGCGGGAATAACGACGTGGTTCAAAGTGGGAATGACGATGGGGTTCAAATGATGGGACGCCCGGGAAAGGAGGACGTGGTGAAGTTGAAAAATCTGCGGGAATGGCTAGGTGTTTCGAACGACGGCTGTAGGCCGTTGCAGAAACTCGACGATGCGGTTTTCGGCCCAGTGGACGTCTTCGCTCTCACGTGATGGTTGGATAAAGCCGCAGTGTCCGCCCCGTGGGGGGGTGATGAGTCGAATGCAGGGATTGGCGCGTATGCGTGGAACGTCAAACGAGGCGAAAGGCACGACGGGGTCGTCCTGGGCCGTGATGAGCAGGGTCGGGATTCGAATGCCGTCAAGCACGTGACGGGCTCCCGATTGTTCATAATAGTCGGCCGCGTTGCGGTATCCCCCATCGGGAGCCGTGTATGCGTCATCGAATTGCGACAGGGTGCGGACGTGTGGCAACCGCGAGAGGTCCCATTGCCCCGGAAAGAATTGGGCCTTGCGTTCGAGTCGCGCCTTGAGTTTGCGCACAAAATGTTGATGGTAGACCCAGTTCCGCCGTTGCTCTAACGCGGCCACGCACGCCGCGGGATGGAGGCTGGGACAGACGGCGACCGCGCCCGTGAGTCCGGTGCAGGTGTCCCCCGCCTCTCCTGCCATTTTCAACACCAGGTTCCCCCCCATCGAATACCCCGCCACCCAGAGAGCCTCGATCCCGTCCTTCTCAGCGAGTTCGTCGGCCACGGCCCGCACGTCCTGGCTTAATCCTCCGTGGTACAGCGTGGGGGTGAGGCGTTCGGTCCCTCCGCAATTTCGTTGATTCAAACGGACGACGTTCACTCCGGCGTGCCACGCCTTGTGAGCAATGCCGCGCATGTAGTGCGAGTCATGGCATCCTTCCAATCCATGAACCAGGATGAGCCCGGGGGCGCGACTCCGCGTCGGTTGCCAACTGCACGCGCCTTTGATCTGCGATTGCGGATCAACCTGGAACAGGCGTTCTTCCATCGGCACGTCGGCGAGCAGATGGGACCGGCGTCGATACCGAGCCACCAGGATCTGCACGTGGGGATTGGTCAGCCAGGGATGAGGGGTGAACGGGAGAGAAACCTGATTCGGCCGCATGGACAATCGCGTTCCAAGTTTGATGGTGCTCCAGCTTACCACAATCGCGCGTACACGTGCGGTCTCCGGTTGGTGCGCCCTCCACGTTTATGATAGAGATACGGCGGTGAAAAGCCGACTGTCGTAATGAATCCGTGAGGAAGAGCACGTGGCCGGAAAAAAGCCGTCGTTTCAGTTCAATAAAGAGACGTTCATCATCATGGGCGTCATGTGCGTGGTGCTTCTCTGGACCGTGAACCGCATTCTCTCGGCTGACGGTCCGAAGGCCGACGTCAAGGACAAGCCGCAAGTCGAACACGCTGCGAACGAGGACCAGGCGAACGAGGTGGAGCAAGCGAACGTCCCGTTGGCCACGGGCAAGGAACCCATTGATAAAATTTTTCTTCAATCGGGGTGTACGGTCTGCCATACCATTCCAGGCATTCGGGCCGCCAAAGGCCGAGAAGGACCGAAACTGGAACTGGCTACCAATGCCCGCAAACGGCTGGCCGATCCCGACTATCACGGAAGGGCCCAAACCGACTGGGAATACGTGCAGGAATCCATTTTGAATCCCGGCGCCTACGTCGTAGACGGCTATTCCGACCACGTCATGCCCCGCTGGTACGGCCAAAAACTCAGCGCCGGCGCCCTGGATAAAATCATCACCTACCTCCTGAAGATCGAAGAAGTGCCGTAATCTTCCTGCTCATGCGTCGAGAGAGGATGGATGGCAGTGATGCTTGAACAACGGTGTATTTGAAGCCCAGGCATCCCCGCCCCCCTCCGTCATACCCGAAACTCTCCCTCTGTCATACCCGAAATTCCCCCTCCGTCATACCCGAAGGTTTTTATCGGGTATCCAGAAAAAGCCGTGAATTCAACAGTCATGGATTCCCGATAACTAACGTCGGGAATGACATACGAAAAACAGGTGGTTGCCCTGCTCCTCCCGATTTTGTGCCCGAAGGCCCGCATGTGTCCAAAGTCCCCTCATTGTGCCCAAACTCCCCTGTCATACCCGAACCTCCCCTCTGTCATACCCGAAGGTTTTTATCGGGTATCCAGAAAAAGCAATGGAATCAAAAGTCGTGGATTCCCGATGACCAACGTCGGGAATGACATAGCCGCCCCCCATCCTGTCCTTCCCACCCCCCTCCTGTTCCCGATAACAAACGTCGGCGACAGGCTTAAGCAGGAATCCAGAGAAAGGGCTCCCGTGTGGATGTTGATAGTGTGCAAGCCGGTCGGCGTTTGTTCTTTCCCTCTCCTCCACACGCATTCCTTCTTCGGAGATGCGCCTCTTCCCTGTCTGTGTGCGGTACTCAGGCAGGCAAAGGGGTGGAACCTTGCCGCAAGGGGAGAAGGGGAATGAGGTTTCTCTTTTTTTCTGGATTCCCGCTAAAAACTTGCGGGAATGACAGAGGTGAGCAAGGGCGGGAATGACGTAGGTGAGCAAGGGTGAGGAATAGGACACTCGGTTGGTCCCCGCTCGCTCGGCTTTCCTTCCGAACGTCGGATGACGCTTCGCTGATCCGACTTGCTCCGTCTGAGAAAAAAGGGGAAAGACCTACACGGCGCGTGCCGGTGTCCTGGGCGTGGATACAGACGTCATTGCGGATTGAGAAGACCGACAATCGACGATACAATCCACCGTCAACAATTCACAATAACGTTCACGGGAGTGGAACATGATGCGACACGCAAGAGGGGCAGGTTGGCTGACGGGGTTGGTTCTGGCGGTGGTTGTGCTGGCGTGGCCGGTGTGGGCGGACTACGAAGCGGGGCAGGAGGCGTGGCAGCCCATCCCTCAACCGGGCGCCGTGTTTCGGGACTGCGCGGACTGTCCGGAGATGGTGGTGGTGCCTACGGGGTCGTACATGATGGGCTCGCCGGTGTCGGAGGCTGGCCGAGCCGAGTGGGAAGGTCCGGTGCATCAGGTGACGATTTCTCAGCCGTTTGCGGTGGGAGTGTACGAGGTGACGCGGGGAGAGTTTGGGCGCTTTGTGGGGGCAACGGGCTATTCGACCGGGGACAGGTGTTGGACGGCTGAGAACGGGAAGTTGGATGAGCGGTCCGGGCGTGGCTGGCGCAATCCTGGACATAGGCAGGGCGAGCGTGATCCCGTGGTGTGCGTGAGTTGGGAGGACGCGCATGCGTATGTGCGCTGGTTATCGGAGGAGACGGGTAAGCGGTATCGCTTGCTCAGCGAGACAGAGTGGGAGTACGTGGCGCGGGGCGGGACAAGCACGGCTCGGTACTGGGGGGAGAGTGAGGCGGAGCAGTGTCGGCACGCGAATGGGGCAGATGCCGGCACGGGGTCTGAGTGGGCAGTGAGTTGTCATGATGGCTATGTGCGGACGGCGCCGGTGGGGAGTTATGTGGCGAATGCGTTTGGGCTGCACGATGTGCTGGGGAACGTGTGGGAGTGGACGCAGGATTGTTGGAATGAGAGTTATCAAGGCGCGCCGAGTGACGGGCGAGCGTGGGAGAGTGGAGAGTGTGGCCATCGCGTGCTGCGGGGCGGGTCCTGGGTCAGCGAACCGAGGATCCTCCGCTCCGCGAGCCGCTACGGGAATACCGTCGGGAATCGGTTCTTCAACGTCGGTTTCCGTCTCGCTCGGACGCTCACCCCGTGAGTCGTGGCCTCGTTACCTCCTGTGGGGGTCCAGGGTGCGTAGCCCCTTGGTGCGATTTTTGAGCGTGAATGTGACGTGACCGGACAGGCGTCAACGTCCGGCACATCGAAGATTGTGAAAGTTGTCAGGGCCACAATGTGGCTATAACGTCGAACGGCGAAGAGGAGAAAGACAATGACGTGAATTTAGTATTTATTGTGGCTCGAATGTCCCTGTTGTGCCCGAAGGTCCCCCTGTCATACTTGAAGGCCCGCCCGTCATACCCGAACCTCCCCCTCTGTCATACCGGACCTCCCCTCTGTCATACCCGAAGGTTTTTATCGGGTATCCAGAAACAACAGTAGATTCAAAAGTCATGGATTCCCGATAACAAACGTCGGGAATGACATACGGAAAGCAGGTGGTTGACCTGATCCTTCCCGATTGGAGATTTTGAGCCTTGTTGTGCCCGAAGGTCCCCCTGTCATACTCGAACTCCCCTTCTGTCATACCCGGACCTCCCCTCTGTCATACCCGAAGGTTTTTATCGGGTATCCAGAAACAACAGTAGATTCAAAAGTCATGGATTCCCGATAACAAATGTCGGGAATGACATACGGAAAGCAGGTGGTTGACGTGGGTCCTTCCCGATTGGAGATTTTAAGCCCTGTTGTACCCGAAGGTCTCCCTGTCATACCCGAACTCCCCCTTTGTCATACCCGAACCTCCCCTCTGTCATACCCGAAGGTTTTTATCGGGTATCCAGAAACAACAGTAGATTCAAAAGTCATGGATTCCCGATAATAAACGTCGGGAATGACATACGGAAAGCAGGTGGTTGACGTGATCCTTCCCGATTGGAGATTTTGAGCCTTGTTGTGCCCGAAGGTCCCCCTGTCATACCCGAACCTCCCCCTCTGTCATACCCGGACATCCCCTCTGTCATACCCGAAGGTTTTTATCGGGTATCCAGAAACAACAGTAGATTCAAAAGTCATGGATTCCCGATAATAAACGTCGGGAATGACATACGGAAAGCAGGTGGTTGACGTGATCCTTCCCGATTGGAGATTTTGAGCCTTGTTGTGCCCGAAGGTCCCCCTGTCATACCCGAACCTCCCCTCTGTCATACCCGAAGGCTTTTATCGGGTATCCAGAAACAACAATAGGTTCAAAAGTCATGGATTCCCGATAACAAACGTCGGGAATGACATACGGAAAAGAGGTGGTTGACGTGATCCTTCCCGATTGGAGATTTTGAGCCTTGTTGTGCCCGAAGGTCCCCCTGTCATACTCGAACTCCCCTTTGTCATACCCGAACCTCCCCTCTGTCATACCCGAAGGCTTTTATCGGGTATCCAGAAACAACAATGGAATCAAAAGTCGTGGATTCCCGATGACCAACGTCGGGAATGACATACGAAAAACAGGTGGTTGACGCGGGTCCTTCCCGATTGGAGATTTTGAGCCCTGTTGTACCGCAAAGTCCCCCTATCATACCCAAAGCCCCCCATCATACCCGAAGTGTGGATCCACATTCCCGCTTGCGTGGGAATGACAAGGGGGATACAGGAATGACATTTTGCAAAAGTCTCTTGCATGGGTGACCCATGATGAGTACCTTGTTCGCATGATCGTGATGCTTGCCAAAACCTATGAAGCGTTCAAAGATGCCGGCGCGTCGGATGAGAAAGCACGCGAGGCCGCGGAAGAAATCGCTGCATTCGAAAACCGCTTGGCGAGCATTGAGAACCGACTCATCCGCGTCGAAGTCCTGCTCACCGTTGTCCTGGCCGGCGTGGCCAGCTTGGTCGTTCAAACCTTTTTCAACTGAATAATTGATTGACGTGCTGGGCTGGAGAACTTAGCTGGCCACCAGTGCATAGGCTTACCCTGAAGAAGGAAAACGACTGGGGTCATTTCTCAACCTGGGCATGACGGCTCACACCGAGCCCCGCTGCACCACCCACTTTGTATCTGTGATCCCCGCGATGGTATCGAAATCCGCGTCGTCATGAAGCACGGTCATCTGGGCCGCCTCCGCCGCGGCCGCGATGATCAGGTCAGGTCCGTTAATCAAGGGTTTGCTTATTGTTCCATCGTTTTTCCTGCTTTTCGAAATTCCTGCACCACTGTTTCTAACTGCTCTCTCGTGTGTTCCGAGCTCACGGTGAGGCGGAGGCGGCTGCCGTGTTTGGGGACGGTGGGGGGACGGATGGCGGGGACGTAGACGCCGGCGGCGAACAGGGCTTCCGACGTGTTCAACGCCGTCTCCGGGGACTTGACGATGATCGGGAGGATCGGGCTTTGGGTATCGGGGACGTGAAAGCCCAGGCGATTGAGTGCGGCATGGAGATACGCTCGATTGTTCCAGAGCCGCGTTCGACGTTCGGGTTCATTCTGAATGATCCGAATGGCCGCGGACGCGGCGGCGGCCATGGCCGGCGGCGGGGCGGTGGTGTAGAGAAAGGCCTTCGAGGTATTGATAAGATAGTCTCGTAGGGTTGCCGTGCCCGCGACGTAGCCTCCGCTTGTTCCTATGGCTTTGCTCAGCGTGCCCATCTGAATCAGGTCTGCGGGATTCAAGCCGAAGTGTTCAATCGTTCCGCGGCCGTGGTCTCCCATGACGCCCGTTCCGTGGGCGTCGTCAATGAGCAGCGTAGCCTCATACCGTTGGCAACACGTCAGGAGCTCGGGGAGCGGGGCGAGGTCGCCGTCCATGCTGAACACGCCTTCGGTGACCACCAGGGTCGGGCCGGCGTGCTTTCGTTTGTTGAGGAGCGTTTCCAGATGTTCGACGTCGTTGTGGTGAAACACGCGAAACGTGGCGTGCGACAGCCGGCAGGCTTGCACCAAGCTGGCATGACAGGAGCGGTCGGCAAGGATGAGACCGGTATGGTCGATGAGCGAAGGAAGGAGCCCGACGTTCGTCGTGTAGCCCGTTCCGAAGGTCAAGGCGGCTTCGGTTTGTTTGAATCTCGCCAAGTCGTGTTCCAGTTGCACGTGGGGAGACATGGTACCGGAGATCAGGCGGGAGGCACCGGTGCCGACTCCCCACGTTTCAATGGCGTCAATCGCGGCGCGTTTGAGTGCGGGATGATTGGCGAGTCCCAGGTAATTATTCGAGGCCATGGAAATGAATCGGCGGCCGTCAATGGTGATGGTGGTCTCCGCCGGCGATTGCACGATGCGCGGCTGCCGGCGAAGGTGCTGCGCGTCCAACGTGTTCAGTTCGCCGTCAAAGTCGCGCAACGTGTGTGCAGAATCAGGCATGACGATAGTGGGAACACGCGGGTCCATGTCACCCGTGATTTTTGAACGTCCGGTGATGAGGGTTGACGTATGAGACCCATTCAATGGAGACCTCCACGTCCAGTTGCGTGAAATGATCGGCTATCGAAAAGACCGGGTAGCGGAGGATGCGCGCGTATTGCCGGTCGGAAAACGCCGGTCTGTTTTTGACGTAGGCGTAATAGAGTTCTTGGTCGTCGGTTTCAAAGACGATCAGGACGCTTTCTCGATTTTTCAAGATCAATTCGGCCTGTCCGGTGACGTCTCTGCCTTCAAGCTCGAAACCGGAGTCTTCGACGACCACGTCCGTCATGGCGTCGGGCAGTGCTGACCGGTTGTTATCAAGGACGCTTTGCAGGAGGGATTCGGTGAGACTGAGATCCGACGGGTTGAGCCAGTCCTTGATAAGGGGTGTTTCGACGAGGGCTAACGCATACCGGCTGACGTGGGCTTCAATTCCAGGTTTCATACTGAGCAGGTAGTCGTCGCTCGAAAGGCTTTGCACCTCCAGGACCAACACCGACGTGATGACCATGGTGACCGGGAGCAAGAGGGCGTTGAAGACGGAGTTCTTCATGCTGGGTTGACGTGCCGATACGTCTGACTCGGCATGACGGACCTCATGGATTCTTCGCTTCGCCCTTCGAGGCCCTTCGAGGCTCAGGGGAACCTCAGGGCAGGCTCAGAATGACACGTCGAAGGAGGGGAAAAAGAGCGATCATTGTTGTTCAATCAACGGCGTCGGCGCGACGCGCGCTCGTCCTGCTCCCCGCGGGTCGGACGCGGCTTGCAGCGCGTGGCTGCGGTTGTCGCGGATGACCACGTGCATGTTGCCGTAGGTTGTGTCGTTGGCGTTCAGGGTGTGTCCGAAATTTTGCAGTTGCTGCTGCACGTGTGGCGTCAGCGCGCCGGGCTCAAAATTGATGGCATCGGGCAAATATTGGTGGTGGTAACGCGGTGCGCGTACGATTTCTTCGGCGCTTGCGCCTTCGAGAAAGTGGAACACGCCAAGCAGGACCATCGTGATGATGCGGCTGCCGCCGGGCGTGCCGAGAATGGCGAGCCGGTCGCCGTCTTCCACGAACGTCGGCGACATGCTTGACAGCATTCGCTTGCCGGGTGCAATGGCGTTGGCGTCGGCCCCGACGAGGCCGTAGAGATTCGGCACGCCGGGCTTGGCGACGAAGTCGTCCATCTCGTCGTTCAGCAACACGCCGGTTCCCTCAACCATGAAACCCGACCCGAAGGCGTAGTTGATGGAAAGCGTTGCGCCGACCCGGTTGCCTTCGGCGTCAAGGATCGAGTAATGCGTCGTGTCGGCGCCTTGCGGTGCCACGTCGAGCGGGTCCGCGAGGTCCGGCGTGGCTCGGTCGGGTACGATCGTCGCGGCAAGGGCCGCGGCGTAGTCGGCACTCAACAATCGCTTGCTCGGCATCTCAACGTGGTCGGGGTCGCCCATGTATTCGGCACGGTCCCTGTAAGCGCGACGCATGGCCTCAACCACGTGGTGGACGCGGCCGGTTTCGCTCATTGCGGTGAGATCGAAATGGGAAAGCTGGTTCAGGATGATCCCCAGGACGAGGCCGCCGGACGACGGCGGCGCGGCGCTGACGATCTCGGCTCCGTGATACCGGATGCGTACCGGCTCGCGCTCAACCACGCGGTATTGCTCGAGATCCTCGGTCCTCCAGATGCCGCCGTTGCGACGCACGCCTTCCACCAGTCGGGCGGCCGGTGCGCCGCGATAGAATCCGCTCGCGCCCTGCTCGGCAATCCGCTCCAACGTCGTCGCAAGGTCGGGCTGGACGATCCGGTATCCCGGCTCTGGAACGTGGCCGTCTTGCAGAAACACGGCAGCCGCGGCAGGTGAAGCCTTGAGCGCGTCGAGCCGCAGCCTTGCCTGGGCGCGATAGAGTTCATTGACGGCAAATCCTTCGCGTGCAAGGCGAATCGCCGGCGCAAGACTGCTGGCCAGCGGCAGTCTGCCGTAGTCGAGCGCGAGGCGTTCGAGTGCGGCCGGCGTTCCCGGAATACCGGCGGCGAGCGCGCCGTTGATTGAGGCGTCCGTGATGACGTTGCCGTCGTCGTCCAGGTACAAGTCGCGGCGGACGTCACGCGGCGCGCGTTCGCGTCCGTCAAGCATCACGGTTTTGCCGTCGTCGGCCCGGTACAACAACCAGAAACCGCCTCCGCCCAGGCCCGATGAATACGGCTCGACGACGGCGAGCACGCTGGCCGCTGCGACTGCCGCGTCGAAAGCGTTCCCGCCCCGTTCGAGGATTTCAAACGCGGCGTCGGTGGCGAGCGGATGCGCCGTGGCCACGGCCGCGTGACGGACTCTCTCCTCCGCCCCCGCCGGCGTCGGTGCGGTGAGACAACAGAATGCCAGCACAACGACGCGGGAAAGCGTTGTGAAGGACGTGCCCGGGGAAGGTGTCGTGGTATTGAACCGGAGCATGTTCATTTCAGAGGTTTGCCCGTTGAGGGGTTTTGTTCTCGTTCTTTATCCCGGTCGCCGCGTGAGACGCGGCGCTACGCGGCTCGGCTTAAGTTGACTTGTGGATAACGCAGGTTTATCATGAAGAGTTTAAGGAAGACAACCCTGATCGAAACGATCAGGGTTCTTTGGCAGCGAATGCTGTCCGGCAGGGGGAGACATTCTTAACCGAACCGGTTCCGGTTCAAACGGGTGAGGGACACCATGGCACAGCTTACAGGAGCCGAAATTTTTTTGGAAGCCTTGAAACGCGAAGGAGTGAAAACCGTTTTTGCCCTTCCCGGAGGGGTGGTCCTTAAAATTTTCGACGTCCTGCATCAACAGAACGACGTTGAAGTGATTCTGACGCGGCACGAACAAGGTGCCGGACACATGGCCGAAGGGTATGCCAAAGCCACGGGGAAACCCGGGGTGGCGTTGATTACATCGGGTCCCGGCATGACCAACGTGATCACCGCGTTGGCCGATGCGTACATGGATTCCGTGCCCCTCGTGTGCTTTTCCGGCCAGGTCCCGACTGCGCTCATTGGGAACGACGCCTTTCAAGAAGCGGACAATATCGGATTGAGTCGTCCCTGCACGAAGTACAACTTTCTCGTCAGGGACGTGAACGACTTGGCGCAGACGATCAAAGAAGCGTTTTATATCGCCTCCACCGGCAGGCCTGGCCCCGTGTTGGTGGATATTCCCAAAGATATTTCGATGAACAAGACCGACGTGACGTTTCCCGACTCCGTGTCCATTCGCGGGTACAATCCGACCTATGAAGGCAGCAAGTGGAAAATTAAACAGGCGGCTGACGCCATCATGAAGTCTCGTCGGCCGATCTTATACCTTGGCGGCGGCGTGCAGTTGGCCAAGGCCTCCCCTGAGGTCCTTGAATTGGCCGAAATGACTCAGATTCCCGTGGATCAAACCTTGATGGCGCTGGGGTCGTTTCCGGGGAACCATCCCTTGTCGTTGGGGATGCTCGGCATGCACGGGACTTACGTGGCCAACATGGCCATGCACTATTCGGATCTGGTGATTGCCGTGGGGGCCCGGTTTGATGATCGCGTCACCGGAAAGGTTTCCGAGTTTTGTCCGACTGCCAAAATCATCCACGTTGACATTGATCCCACCTCGATTCGAAAGAACATTCACGTGGATATCCCCATCGTGGGCGATTGTAAACGAGTGCTTCAGGAGTTGAACGGCGTGTTGCGTGCCACGGTGAACGGCGATCAGAAAGAATGGCGGAAACCGTGGTGGGATCAACTGAACGAATGGAAACACGACCATCCGCTGAGTTACCGGCAAGAACCCGATCAAGCGGTGAAGCCGCAGTATTTCATCGACCGCCTCTATCACCTGACCAAAGATCGTGATCCGATTTTGTCCACCGACGTGGGCCAGCATCAGATGTGGGCCGCCCAATATTTCCATCTGGCCAAACCGAATGCCTGGCTGACCTCAGGCGGGTTGGGAACGATGGGATTCGGATTCCCAGCGGCACTCGGAGCCCAGGCGGCGTTTCGTCAACGACTGGTCCTGTGTATTGCCGGTGACGGAAGCGTGCAAATGAATTCCCAGGAATTGGCCACGGCGGTCGTGGAGAAACTGCCGGTCAAGGTGTTTATCATCAATAACCGCTTCCACGGCATGGTGCGTCAGTGGCAGGATCTCTTCTATGAGGGACGCTACGCGTGCAGCTATCTGGACCAGACGCCGGATTTCGTGAAACTCGCGGAAGCCTACGGTGCCGCCGGGCTTCGCATCCAAACGGTCAGCGACGTGGATGACGGCATTCGTGAGGCGATCGCCATTGACAAACCGGTCTTCGTGGAGGTTCCGGTTGATCAGTTTGAAAATTGTTATCCCATGATTCCTGCCGGTGGATGCAATCATGAAATGATTTTAGAAGATCCGCCGGGGTTGCAGAAGCGTCAACCGGTCGAGGCAATGGGGCAACGAGACGGGAAGGACACGATTTTGACGGCTTAGCCCGTCGGTGAGAACGGCGTTCCCCTCCTTCGAGACCCGAGTCAACCCGCCACGTGAGAGAGTCGAACAATCATGGAACACGTGATTTCCGTGACGTTGGAAAATAAAGCAGGCTCGCTGTCCCGCGTGGCCGGGTTGTTCAGCGGGAGAGGCTTCAACATCGAAAGTTTAGCGGTCGCGCCGACCCTCGACCCGACGATGTCGATGATGACCATCGTGACGAGCGGCGACGATCGGATTATTGAACAGATTCTCAAACAGTTGAACAAGATCATTGACGTCATCAAAGTCGTCGATCTGAGCGAAAGTGACGCGGTGAGCCGGGAAACCGCGTTGATTAAAGTGTCCACCCGGCCGGAAGATCGGGCTGAAACCCTCCGCATTGTCGATATTTTTCGAGCGAACGTGGTTGATTCATCCCCCGCGTCGTATACGATTGAAGTCACGGGTGCCGTTCAGAAGATTCAAGCCATCATTCAGTTGCTGCAACCCCTTGGCATTAAAGAAATCGTCAGGACCGGACGGATTGCCATTGCGCGTGAACCCGTTCGCACGGAGGCGAGTCAGCCGCGTCCACTTGCCAAAGCCAATTAGGTGACGGCCCGCGGCCGTGCCGGACGGAACGCGATGAACGTCCTGGACAGCATGAATGCCGACGTCCCGTGACGTTGGCCGTCTTACTTTCCCAAGGTTTTCCCAAGGAGTCGGTGATGAAAATTTTGTACGACAACGATGCAGATGTCCAACGCATCATGAACAAGAACGTGGCGATCATTGGATTCGGCAGTCAAGGCCATGCCCATGCGCTCAATCTTCGGGACAGCGGGGCCACCGTCGTCGTCGGGCTCAGGGAAGGACCGTCGTGGAACAAGGCCGAAGCCGCCGGCCTGAAAGTGATGCCGGTCGGCGACGCCGTGAAACAATCGGACGTGGTTATGATCCTGGCCCCGGACGAAGCGCAGCCGGCCATCTATCGAAATGATATTGCGCCGCATTTGAAAGAAGGCAAATCACTTGCCTTTGGTCATGGGTTCAACGTTCATTTTGGGCAGATTCGGCCGCCGGCCACGGTGAACGTATTTATGGTGGCCCCGAAAGGCCCCGGGCACTTGGTGCGTTCGGAATATACCAAAGGCAGCGGCGTGCCGTGTTTGTTGGCCGTGCATCAGGATCCCAGCGGTGAGACGACGCAGGTCGGGTTGGCTTATGCGTCAGCCATTGGCGGCGGCCGAGCGGGCGTCATTGAAACGAGTTTCCGGGAAGAAACGGAAACCGACCTGTTTGGTGAGCAGGTGGTGTTGTGCGGCGGGCTGACCTCGTTGATTCAAGCCGGGTATGAGACCTTGATTGAAGCGGGCTATTCCCCGGAAATGGCCTATTTTGAGTGCCTGCACGAGGTGAAATTGATCGTGGATTTAATCTATCAGGGTGGGATTGCCAACATGCGATACTCCATCAGCACGACCGCCAAATATGGTGACCTCACCCGCGGCCCACGCATCATTACGGACGAAACCAGACGCACCATGAAAACCATTCTTGAAGACATCCGGAGCGGACGGTTTGCCCGAGAATGGGTGCTGGAAAATCAGGCGAATCGTCCGGTCTACAACGCGCTGCTCAAACGAGGCGAAGAGCACCCGATTGAAGAGGTCGGGAAACAATTGCGCGGAATGATGCCCTGGTTGCAGAAGGACAAACTGGTTGATCAGAACAAGAATTGAACGGATTGTCACGATGGCAATGAGGAGACGTGGCTGATCGGGCAGTAGGGATTCCTGTTGCGAGGGAGGGTGTGCCTTTCGTCATGGGTGCGCTGGCTCCCGCTGCGCTCGCGTGGCTGTGGGGGTGTCGAAAAACGTCAATGGCCTTCGGGGCGTTGGCGTGCGCGACCGGATGGTTTTTCCGAAATCCTGCCCGCACGGTTCCCCGAGGCGACGGCCTCATTCTGGCTTCCGGCGATGGAAAGGTCGTTGCCGTGCAAGAGGAATTTGAACCGAGGTATTTGAAAGACCAAAGCATACGAATCAGCATTTTTCTCAATCTCTTCGACGTCCACATCAATCGGATGCCGTGTGCCGGCACCGTCGTTGACGTGGCCTATCAGCCCGGCCGGTTTACCAACGCGGACGATCCTGAAGCAACGGTACACAATGAACAGAATGCCGTGATGATTGAAACGCCCTCGAAGCAAAAAGTGCTCTGCGTGCAGATTGCCGGGCTTCTGGCGCGGCGGATTGCGTGCTGGGTAGGCCCCGGGGACGTGGCCGTTCCCGGTGAGCGTTTCGGTCTCATTCGATTCGGATCCAGGATGGATACTTTTTTCCCCGTTGACGGCCGAGTCCGCGTCAGAGTGGGGGATCGCGTCAGAGGCGGAGAATCCATACTCGCGGAGGTTGCATGAAGGGCCGGATCTTCAACAATCGCATGAAGGGTCGGATCGTCAACAATAGAGAGGGGAAGCGCCGTCGCGGGATCCATCTTATCCCGAACGTCCTCACGACCGGCAATCTGTTCAGCGGATTGGCCGCGGTGGTGCTGGTGTTTCACGACCGGTTGGAAGCCGCGGCCATTGCGATTTTGATCGCCATGGTGTTCGACGTGCTGGACGGCACGTCCGCCCGGTTGACCGACAGCACGAGTGCGTTTGGGGTGGAATATGATTCGTTGTCGGATCTGATTTCCTTTGGACTGGCCCCGGGGTTTTTGATCTACGCGTGGGCGTTGAAATCTCCCGGGATGTTAGGGGCGGCCGTGATGTTTGCCTACGTGGCATGCGGCGCGCTTCGGTTGGCCAGGTTCAACGTCATGGGGAACAGTGAGGACCATCGATTTTTTACCGGATTGCCGATCCCCGCCGCGGCCGGAGTCATCTCGACGTTTTATATTTTCGATCACCACATCGGACATCTGTCAAAAGACGTCCTGCCCTATCTGGCAATCGCCTTGAGTCTGCTGATGTCGTTCCTGATGGTGAGCACGGTCAAGTATCGCAGCGTGAAACAGTTGACGTTTGAAGGACACCATCATTTTATGTCTTTAGTGTGGGCCGTCTTGCTTCTGGTGTCCGTCACGGCCTATCCTCAACTGATGTTGTTCGTGCTGTGCGTGGGATACGCCGGTTCCGGGTTGGTGGAAAAAGGTTGGGGCGTCGTCAACGCGGTTGGAAAACAGGACTCCCTGATGAGAACGCCGGTGTCGGATTCGAAGGATTGAGCGAATGGGGAAACGTCAGGGAAATGGGCGGAACGCGGTCTTCTTACGTGAAGCACGAACGGTGTTCGGTCTTCTTGAACCATCAGGACGCTAATGACCCCGAAACAGGTGGACAGCCTTCACCTCAACGGGGTGAAGGCTTTTTTATTGCGTGAGGAGTATGAATCATGACGCGACACATTCGAATTTTTGATACGTCCCTGCGGGACGGAGAGCAGTCTCCGGGAGCCAGCATGAACGTCGAAGAAAAAGTGTTGGTGGCGAAACAACTGGCGCGATTGAACGTTGACGTGATCGAAGCCGGGTTTGCCATGAGTTCGCCCGGTGATTTTGAGGCGGTCCAACGCATTGGCCGTGAGGTTGAAGGCCCCGCGATTTGCAGTTTGGCGCGTGCCAGACCCGAAGACGTTGACGCGGCTGCGAACGCCTTGAAGGGGGCGCCGAAACCGCGCATTCACACCTTTTTATCCGCGTCGGATATCCATCTCGTTCATCAGTTTCAGATGACGCGGACGCAAGCCCTCACGCGCGCCGTGGAAATGGTCCGGCACGCGCGAAGCTACGTGGACGACGTCGAATATTCCCCCATGGATGCCACGCGATCGGACGTGTCCTATCTGTGTGAAGTGGTGGAAGCGGTCATTGACGCCGGAGCGGGCACGGTGAATATTCCGGACACGGTGGGGTACACGACTCCGCAAGAGTTTGGCGAAATCATTCGGACGCTTCGGACCCGTGTGCGTGACTGCGATCGAGCGATCATTTCGGTCCATTGCCACAATGATCTTGGGCTGGCCGTGGCCAATTCAATGGCGGCGATTCACGCAGGGGCCGGACAAGTGGAATGTACCATCAATGGCATCGGCGAACGGGCGGGCAATGCGTCATTGGAGGAAATCGTGATGGGACTGCGGACCCGTAAAGATTTTTATCAGGCGGAGACATCCGTTCGCACGGAAGAAATTTCCAAGACGAGCCGGCTGGTCAGCAAGATCACCGGCATGGTGGTCCAACCCAATAAAGCCATCGTCGGGGCCAATGCGTTCGCCCATACCTCGGGTATTCATCAGGACGGGCTGCTGAAAGAGAAACGCACGTATGAAATTATGCGGCCTGAGTCCATCGGATTAACGCAGAGTCGCCTCGTGATGGGAAAGTTGTCGGGGCGTCACGCCTTTCGGGAAGAATTGACGAAATTGGGATATGCTCTGACCGATGAAGAAATCAACGCCGCCTTTGATCGATTCAAGCGCCTGGCGGATCAGAAAAAGGAATTGTTTGAAGAGGATTTAGAGGCCATCGTGTCGGAGGCCGCCACCAAAGTTCCCGAACGATACTCCTTGAAAGCCATGAGTACGCAAAGCGGGATGAACCAGATCCCAACCGCCACCGTGGAATTGCAGGTGGACGGCCGGATCGCAAAGGAAACGGGGACCGGTGATGGCCCGGTGGACGCCGTGTATCGAACGATTGCCCACGTCACGCAAACCAGAAGTACCTTGTTGTCCTACGTGGTCAAGGCGATTACCGGCGGGACGGACGCACAAGGCGAGGTGTCCGTGCGTTTGGAACAGGACGGAGAAACCGTAACCGGCAACGGCGCCGATACCGACATCATCGTCGCGTCGGCCCAAGCATATTTGAACGCCCTGAATAAACTGGCGTCACAGTTGGAACGTCGGGCCGATACGGGCCACAAAATCGGTTATTCCGAATTTCGTGTGAGTTGATCGGGAAGCCGTAGTCAAGAGTGATGAAACGAGGATCACCCCCCAAGAAAGAGGCCGCGGCAGTGCCTCAATGATGCCACGCCAGGGGAGATTTTTTCCACCAAGTGTTGCCCTTGAAATGTGAATCCACATCACGTCAACAACCTGCTTTTCGTCTGTCATTCCCGACGTTTGTCATCGGGAATCCATGCCTTTTGAATTCACTGTTTTTTCTGGATACCCGATAAAAGCCTTCGGGTATGACAGGGGGACCTTCGGGCACAAAATCGGGAAGGATCACGTCAGCAACTGTTTTTCGTCTGTCATTCCCGATGTTTGTCATCGGGAATCCATGCCTTTTGAATTCACTGTTTTTTCTGGATACCCGATAAAAGCCTTCGGGTATGACAGGGGGACCTTCGGGCACAAAATCGGGAAGGATCACGTCAGCAACTGTTTTTCGTCTGTCATTCCCGACGTTTGTCATCGGGAATCCATGCCTTTTGAATCCATTGTTTTTTCTGGATACCCGATAAAAACCTTCGGGTATGACAGGGGGGGAGGTTCGGGTATGACAGGGGGACCTTCGGGCACAAAATCGGGAAGGATCACGTCAGCAACTGTTTTTCGTCTGTCATTCCCGACGGTTGTCATCGGGAATCCATGCCTTTTGAATTCACTGTTTTTTCTGGATACCCGATAAAAACCTTCGGGTATGACAGGGGGGGGAGTTTCGGGTATGACAGGGGGGACTTTCGGGTATGCAGGGAGAGTTTCGGGCCGGACAATGGGGGAATGGTAACGGTTCAGTGATGGTATCGTGTAAGGGCTTGACGCCGGACCGTGGCCCTGTGCATCATTCGGCACTCCGAGGGATCATGTCGTCCAACCTTGACCAAGTCATCAGAGCATCCCTTCTCAGAGGCAAGGACGTGCCTTATGGCGCAGGGTACAGGTATTTGTTATGAATAAGAAAATCGCGGTGTTGGCGGGGGATGGGATTGGGCCGGAGATTATTCCGCCGGCGGTCAATGTATTACGGGCCGTAGGACAACGATGCGGGCATTCGTTTGAGTTTGTTTCCGCGGCGGTAGGCGGGCACGCCGTTGACGAGACGGGGTGGCCGTTGCCGAACGAGACGTTGGCGGTTGCCAAAACCAGTGACGCGGTGTTGTTGGGGGCGGTGGGTGGACCCAAATGGGAAGGGCTTGAGTATGAACGGCGACCGGAACGAGCGTTGCTCGGCCTGCGGGCACAACTCGGATTGTTTGCGAACCTCCGTCCGGCCAAACTGTACGCGGACTTAGCCGATGCGTCCACGCTCAAACGTGAGGTCATTGAGGGGATCGACGTCCTCGTCGTGAGGGAATTGACGGGCGGTATTTATTTCGGGACGCCCAAAGGCGTGGAGGCCACGCCGACCGGCCACCGGGGATTTAATACCGAAGTCTACACCACTGAAGAAATTACGCGGATTGCCAGGATCGCGTTTGAAACGGCCCGCAAGCGACGGCGGCTCGTCACCTCGGTGGATAAAGCCAACGTGCTGGAATCCTCGGAGTTGTGGCGGAAGGTGGTCACGGAGGTACATCAAACCTATCCGGACGTGGAACTGCGGCACATGTACGTGGATAACTGTGCGATGCAGTTGATTCGAAATCCTCGGCAGTTTGACGTGCTGGTGACGACCAATTTATTCGGAGACATTTTGAGCGATGAAGCTGCCATGTTGACGGGATCGATCGGGATGTTGCCGTCGGCCAGCGTCGGCGCGAACGTGGGCATGTATGAGCCCATTCACGGCAGCGCCCCGGATATTGCGGGGCACGACGTCGCCAACCCCATCGGCATGATTGCCTCCGGCGCCATGATGCTGCGACATTCGTTTGACTTAGGAAACGAAGCGGACCTCATCGAACGGGCCATTCAACACGTGCTGGCTCAAGGCTATCGAACCAAAGACGTTGAATCTCCGGGCACGAAGCTTGTCGGCACGCAAGAAATGGGCAGGCTGATTCAGGCCGTCGGGGAGAGTGGAGAGTGAAGAGTGGAGAGTGAAAAATCAAAAATCTCCAATCGAAAATCCGTCATCCTGAACGACCTCTCCGTCGTCCTGAACGACCCCTCCGTCGTCCTGAGCGCCCCCTCTGTCATCCTGGGCACCCCCTCTGTCGTCCTGAGCGCCCCTTCTGTCATGTCATCCTGAGCGAAGCGAAGGATCTCGGGTAAGATGCTGCAATCCATTCAAGTCGGGACCATCGGCACCATCGCCGGTGCAGGAGAGCCCGGATGGACCGGGGACGCGGGACCGGCCACTGCGGCATTGTTGAACGAGCCCAAAAACGTTGCCCTTGACGCCGCCGGCAATCTCTACGTTCCCGATTCTGAAAATCACGTCATCCGAAAGGTTGACGCCCACACGGGGATTATTCAGACGATAGCGGGCACCATCGCGGCCGATGCCGCGTCGAGTGCCGCCGAGCCGATGGTCGATCTCGCGGACGACGCGGATCCATTGGCCGACCCCGTGGATCAGCCGGGTACAGCCTACACGCAACAGTCGGACCTGAGCGGCATGGTTCGCTACGTGAGCGGGGCGAAATCCGTTGATCGTCGGTTTTCCGGAGACGGCGGTCCGGCGACGCACGCGACGCTCAATTTTCCCTCAGCCGTGGCCGTGGCTGACGATGGAACCGTGTATATTGCCGATACGTGGAATCATCGTATTCGCCGGGTGGATCCGCACACGGCGGTCATCTCCACGATAGCCGGGACCGGCCAGGCAAAATGGTCCGGCGATGGTGGCCCGGCTGAAAACGCCGCGTTGAATGAACCCGTCGCCTTGGCGCTTGACGGACGGGGTTGGTTGTACGTCGCGGATCAGAGCAATAACCGGGTCCGCCGGATCGATCTGACTTCGGGACTGATGACCACGGTCGTCGGGACCGGAGAATCAGGCTATAACGGTGATGGAGCCCCGGGCACGGAAACCGCGCTGGCCGGCCCAAGCGGTCTCGCCGTTGATCGAGACGGGTCTCTGTACGTTGCCGATACGTTCAACAGCCGGATTCGCAAATTCGACGCGCGGACCGGGACGTTGGAGACGGTGGTCGGCGGAACCGGCGAGTTTCAATTCGTGCCGGGGGAAAATGAAGCCTCTCCCAATGTGTCTCGACCGTATGCCATTGCCCTCCATCCGGACGGTCGCCTGTTCATCACGGATACGGATCATCACTTGATTCGGATTTGGGATGTTCAGAAACGTGAAATGTCCCTGTTGGCCGGGAACGGGAGAGCAGAATTTTCCGGTGACGGTCAGAACCCTTTGGACAGTAGCTTGAATTACCCGTTCGGGGTGGCGTTGGATTCTCGCGGGCACGTGTACATCGCGGACACCTTCAGCCATCGGATCCGCGTCATTGTTCATGCGTAGGTGAGCAGGGAGACCAACAAAACGCGATGAAGAAAAAATCGGCCTATACCGTTGCCGTCGTGGGGGCCACCGGCGCCGTAGGAATGGAGATGCTGGCGACCTTGGAGGCGCGAACGTTTCCCGTTGACCGCCTGCTTCCGTTTGCGTCATCCAAATCTGCCGGTGGACACGTGAGATTTCGCGGCGCCGAGGTCAACGTCCACGTGCTCACCAAAGACTCGTTTCGCGGGGTTGACGTCGCGTTGTTCTCAGCCGGAACCGACGTGAGTAAAGAGTACGCGCCGATTGCCGCCGAGGCCGGCGCCGTGGTCATCGACAATAGTTCGGCGTGGCGCATGGATCCGCAGGTCCCGTTGGTGGTCCCGGAAGTGAACCTCCACGACCTTGAGAAACATCAGGGCCTGATTGCCAATCCCAACTGCTCCACCATCCAGATGGTCGTCGCGCTCAAACCGTTGCACGACCACGCGCAGATCACGCGGGTCGTGGTCTCGACGTATCAATCGGTGTCAGGCACGGGCAGAGACGCCATGGATGAACTGGCGGAACAATGTCGCCGTCGTCTGATGAATTTCGACGACGTGCATCCAACCGTGTATCCCCATCAAATCGCCTTTAACTGTCTGCCTCATATTGATGACTTTCTGCCGTCGGGTTCGACCAAAGAAGAAATGAAGATGGTGAATGAAACGAAAAAAATTCTGGGTGCCCCGTTAATGGGGATTTCTGCGACGACCGTCCGAGTGCCGGTGTTTATCAGTCACGCGGAATCCATCAACGTTGAAACGAAGAACAAGGTATCCGTGCAGGAGGCGCGCGCGATTTTCTCAACGGCTCCGGGCGTGCAACTATATGATGACCCCTCGCGGCGCGTCTATCCCATGCCGATTGACGCGGTGGGAACCGACGCGGTGTTCGTCGGACGGATTCGAGAAGATGAGTCGATTCCCAACGGGCTGAATCTGTGGGTGGTGGCGGATAATTTACGAAAAGGCGCCGCCCTCAACGCGGTGCAGATTGCCGAGGCCGTGGTGAGGTGAACCGTGCCGGACTTCAGCGGGCTTGGGAAACTGATCATCGTCATGGGTGTGGGGCTTGTGGTCGTCGGCTTTCTGATCTCGCTGCTCGGCAAGTTGCCGAGTGAAGGCAGCGGGCTTGGCTGGCTGGGAAAGCTGCCCGGCGATCTGTTCATCAAACGTGATCGGTTCACGTTCTACTTTCCTCTGACCACCAGTCTCATCATCAGTCTCGTCGGCAGTCTGCTCCTGTATTTCTTCATGAAACGGTGAACATGTCGATCTTCGCTGCGGTCCACGTTCTTCTGTTCGTCGTCGGTATCGGGCTCTGGTCTGCTCCGACTCAGGTTCACGGAGCGGATCGCGTTCGTGTGGCCCTTTCTGACCATGCCGATCACGTTACGGTCACGTCTGCGCGTGGACTTCGTCTCAGCCTGCCTTCCGGAGAGCGGGTCGATTCCTCCGTCATGGTCAGTCGGCAGGGACGTGCCTTACACGTCAACCGCGCGCGCGTTCACGGAACACGGATTCGGCTTCAGGGGAATGGTGAAGCCTTGTACCTTATTGTGAAAGAATCGTCCCCTGAATCGAAGCGTCGTCATTGGGTGGTGAACGGAGGTCTGGAGATTGCCGTGCAGGGGGACGCGCTCCTGGTCGTGAATCGCGTGCCTCTCGAAGAGTACGTTGAGGGAGTCGTGGGATCAGAAGTCAACCCCGATTGGCATGAAGAGGTCCTGAAAACCCAGGCCGTTGCCGCACGGACTTACGTGTTGCATAAGAAACTTGAAAATGAGGAACGACCGTTTGACGTGTACGCGGGCGTTCAAGATCAGGTGTATGCCGGTCAACGCCGCGTCAACGACGCCGTCCGTCATGCCGTCTGGGCAACGCGTGGCCAAGTGATTACCTACAAACGTCGCCCCATTTTCGCGGCGTATTCCTCAACCGCGGCAGGGCCGACGGAAGACGCCGTGAACGTCTGGGCCAAAGAATTTCCCTATTTACGAGGCGTGGAGTGTCCGTTTGATGAGGCGTCACCTCGTTACGAGTGGCACGTCGCCGTCCCGTTCGACGTCATCGAATCCCGACTCCGAGAAGAAGGCTACGCCATCGGGTGGCTTGCAACGCTCACGCCGTACAGCATGACCAAAGCCGGTCGGGTCAAGGAGGTGCGAATGCTGCACTCCGGCGGTGAACTCATCGTCACGGGACAAGACTTTCGCCGTATCCTTGGGTACGCCACCTTGTTCAGTACGCAGTTTTCTATTGACCGTATCGAGCGGGAAGTGGCGTTTTCAGGAAAGGGCGCAGGACACGGCGTCGGTCTGTGCCAATGGGGCGCCAAGGAGATGGCGGAATTGGGATACCGCTATCAATCCATCCTGCACTATTACTATCCGGGAACGGAGATCGTCCCGCGTGATCGGGTGCTCATGACCTCGCCGTCGTTCTGACTCATTCTCTTCCCCGTCCCGTTTCTTCGTGATTGGTCAATCTCCCATTGTGCCGTGACCGACGCCATGCGACTCTCCGACTTTGACTTTCCGTTTGATGAATCGTTAATTGCCCCGTATCCGGCGAATCCAAGGGATCACGCACGCTTGTTGATCGTGCCGCGAAACCGTGACGCGGCCTTTCGGCACGCGCAGGTGAAAGATCTGCCGACCTTGCTACGATCCGGTGACGTTGTCGTGCTGAACGACACGAAAGTCATACCCGCCAGATTGTCGGGCGTGAAGCAGGCCGGCGGCGGGAAGGTCGAAGCGTTACTGGTTCGGCCCATAGAAGACGCGACGTGGGAAGTCTTGTTGAAAGGCCACGTTCGCGTTGGGCAGATCGTCCGGTTTCGAGATGAGGCAACGGCCGAGGTCATCGAACGCAGCCGGGAACGAACGGTTGTGCGTATCCGGACGCGAGGAACCGTCAAGGCTCTCCTCGATTCCATCGGAGAAGTGCCGCTGCCTCCGTATATCAAACGACCCGCGGATGAGCGGGACACCGTTTCCTATCAAACGGTCTTCGCCCGAACGGAGGGTGCCGTTGCCGCGCCCACGGCCGGCCTGCATTTTACCGAGGCCTTACTGGAAAAACTCAAACGGAAGCGCGTTCAACTTGCGACGATCACGCTCCACGTCGGTCCCGGGACCTTTCGGCCCGTGACCGTTGACAACGTCAACGATCACCGCATGGATGCCGAGTGGTTTGAGATCTCCGAGGCAACGGCAACGTGCCTCAACGCGGCAAAAGCCGAGGGCCGGAGAATTATCGCGGTCGGCACGACGTCCGTTCGGACGTTGGAATCCGCGGTGCGCGAAACAGGATATATTCAGCCGGGTCACGGCGACACCCGCCTCTTTATTACCCCCGGATTTCAATTTCGGATGGTTGACGCGCTCCTGACCAATTTTCATCTGCCCCGCACCACGCTGCTCATGCTGGTCTCGGCCTTCGCCGGTCTCGACCACGTGCGCGCCGCCTACGAAGAAGCCGTCAACGCCCGCTACCGGTTGTACAGCTACGGCGACGCCATGCTGATTCAATAACCCAACGCTTCAATCAACTTGATTGTGAAGACCAGAGCCTTTTGAGAGAGGAGAGCCTTGATCCCAAAATGGGACTATGCTAGCGTTTCGGCGATGAGGATAATCGCGGTGGCGACCCTGAAGGCGTTCTTCGACGCCAGGCCTGCTCACGCCGATGCTCGTGAGCCGGTGATGGCTTGGTATCGACAGGTCAAAGCCGCCGATTGGGCGAACCCCGCCGACGTCAAACGGGACGTTCGCAGCGCAAGCATCCTCAAGGACGGCCGCGTGGTGTTCAACGTCGCGGGTAACACGTACCGCATCGTGGTGTGGATCAACTATCCCTACCGGGTCGTCTACATCCGTTTCATCGGTACCCATCGGATGTACAACGCCATTGATGCTCAGACGATTTGAGGTTCGAACCATGGAAATCGCACCGATCAAAACCAAGCGGGACTACCGCCGCACGCTCAAGGAGATTGAGGGGCTGATGACGGCCCGCCGCAACACATCGGAAGGTGATCGTCTCGACGTCCTGGTCACGCTGGTGGAAGCCTGGGAAGCCAAGCATTACCCGTTCAACCTGCCGGACCCAGTTGCCGCGATCCGTCACCACATGGAGCAGAACGGCTTGGCGGCGAAGAACTTGATTCCTTACCTGGGCAGCCGTAACCGGGTTTACGAAGTGTTGAACCGCAAGCGGCCGCTGAGCCTGAAGATGATCCGGCGACTGCACAAGGGCTTGGGAATTCCAGCCGAATCCCTCATCAAAGTCGACGACGGCGCGTCGATCCAAAGTGCCTGACTCGCTATTCAAATGCACCACGTCGCATAGCTCTTGTCGAACTCATAAGACAATGTCTCGGCGTTATGAAAAACAACGTCAAATATACAGATGAGCCTTTGGGCAGAGTACGCGTGATGAAAGATTTTCTCCCACCGCCGGACGGATTGGTGTTGCGTCGGGACCACGTCAAAGTCACGATGTCTTTGAGCAAATCGAGCGTTGATTTTTTCAAGAAAGAAGCCAGGAAGCGTCACACTTCGTATCAGGCAATGATCCGCAGGCTCATTGATCTGTACGCTGCCCAATATGCAAAACGCCTGAAAGGGCGATCAGATTAAGAGCAAGATTGTGGCACGAAAGACCAAGAGGAAAATAAACAGGAAGGAGGATCAATGAATATCGTTGTTCCTCCGATTAAGAGCCAGGGCATTAAGACGAAACTCGTTCCTTGGATTCAGACCCTTGTTCCCAAGGTCAGCGGAAAATGGATTGAGCCTTTTCTGGGGACGCACCGATCAGACACGTTCTCATCCATCAGCCATAGAGTTTCCACAAAACCTGTACCATCCGTTCAGGTGGCTTGGCGTGACACAATATTGGTGGTTCGCAGTTTTTCAAGAATCGTGGTGCCTGTTTTTCTGGTATCTGGTAAGGGGGCGAAAGGATTGCCTGATGGGAGAAGAGTGGGGGAGGGTGCCGACTTACAGAAATTCCTTGTAGATCTCGACGTCAGCGGTATGGTGCCGGCGCATGGCGGCTTGAAAGGCTTCGAGGGCGAGTTGTCTTTTTTGCATCAGGAGTTCAAGTCGAATGCCGGCGGTGAAGGTGTCGATTTCTTTTTCATCGTCCAGGCCCGCGGTTTGTCGGGCAACCAGTTCATTCACTTCTTCCATCTCCGCCGGATTGAGAGTCACCACGTCTTGGACAATGAGTTGCACTTTTTGCGTAAGCAGGTCTTTGGTCAGTTCTTTTTCAAACGCCGCCGGAGACGTCCCGTTCGCCGTCAGGAGACGATGATAGACTTGTGGGTCAAAAATTCCGTCCCGTTGAAACTCTTCGCGCTTGATGATGGCCGCTCGCAGTTCATCGGGATGGACGGCGATATCGAGATCTTCGGCAACCACGAGCCACAACTTCCGGCCAACTAACGAATTGACGACGCCCAGTTTCAGGTCGTCTTCGGTCATCTCTTCTTGTTCAAGTTGCTCTTTATAGGCGTCATACGTTCTGTTGTAGGCGTTGCGGAAGTCCCGTGCGTCCACGGTGTACGGCCCGACTGCGGCGACAACGTTGGGTTGTTGGGCATTGTCAAATCCAAACCAGCCCATCCCGATGACGAAGGTGACCCCGATGATCAACATGATGATCTTCAACATCCAAGGGTATTTCTTTGAGCCTTCCCGAATCAGTTTAATCATGTTCTCTCCTGGGGCAGGGGCCAGTGGCTAGTGGTCAGTGGCTAGTGGTGAGTGGCTTCTGGCCACGGGTCACTGGCCACGGGTCACTGATTCTACGCAGGCCTGGCGGTGGATGCAAGACGTTCAAACGTGATTCCACGTTGACCTTTGACGTGATGATCTCTCGGCGTTAGTCTACGTCCGTGGGGCGAGTCAAGGATAAGGACGCCGAACGCGGTTTCTTGGGACACGTGAGTCAGGGCTCCGGGTTCGTGGGGGGGAGAGAGACGGGATTTGACCGATGAAGACGTGCCGGCGCAGCGGAGTTTTTCTGGTTTTCGTCCTGATGGCGTGGTTGTGGGGTGAGCATTCGGGCAGCGGCACGGGGCAGCCCGTCATCGCCAAAATCCTGGGGCAGGAGGCTGACATCGCGAGGACGATTCACATCCGGAACCGCCGGTTTGTTCCGCATCTGGTCAACCTTCGGGTCGGGCAACACGTCCGGTTGATTCTGAAGAATCAAGACGTTGAACTCCACGCCTTTGTCCCCGTGGATCTGCTGGCTCGGACGAACGTCCAGGTCGGTGGCAATGGAGCGCCGGAGTTCGGCAACGATGGATTTCGTCGAGTCTTGATTCCCTCACGTGGCCAAGCCGAGTTGGTGTTTGTGCCGAAGGAAGAGGGTACCTTCGCCTTTTTCTGCGATCTGCCCGGACACGTGATGAACGGGACGATCGTCGTGAATGGCCGGGAGAATGTGCTAGAGTGAGAGCAAGTCGTTGAGTGCTCTTCATTGTGATTTCTGTAACGTTATGATTTTTGTAAAGGAGAAGGACGCATGAAGGACCACAGGGTTTCTTGTCGATATCGTCAACGCCCCCACGCGGGTCACCTTGATCGATGGTGGGGCTTCGGGACGCTCTGGAGTTGGATTGGGGCGTTGATCGTCGGGTTGTGTCTGTTCGGGGTGAGTGAGCATTCTTATGCCGCCGACGTTGCGGACCCGATCCCTGCCGGGCAGGATCAAGCCGCGGTCCAGGCGGTCCGTACCTACGTGGACGCGATAGCCGGCCGCGATTCAACCCGCGTGGCCCAAAACGATTTTGTCTGTTTGCTGAAAATGGTCGAAGCCGGTGCCCGAGAGAAAGGAGATTTTCTGCCTGACTCGGATCCGGTGTATGCCTGGTGTCGGGATCGGATTGCCCAAGCCCACGCCGACGTGATTGAAAACCGCGACCGGGGTCTGGATGAGCTATGGCCCGGGCATGGAAAGTTGGTGAATTTTCGAGATTTCAAGCGGTTCGAAATCGCGGAGACCCGTGCCCGCCAGCGTGCTCCCTCTTTTTTCGTGATGCCTAAAATCGGCGATGCATCGAAGTCCCCAGGATTCACCCTGGAAGTTCTGGGCACCGGCCCCCTTCCTCATGCGTCCTTTCAGCCGCCCGGGTCGGATCAGGTGGTTGCCGTGCCGACCACCTTGGTGCGGGTACGGATTGCGTATCCGAATCCGATGAACTCGCCCGCGGCCAATGGCCCGGGTCAACAAGATTGGGTGGTGCCGTATAAAAAACCCATCCATCCGGTCAAGGCCGTCATCGTGAAATGGGTGGTCTTGTCAGGGTTACTGGCCCATGGATTCCCCACGGAGACCGCCGTGTTGAATATTCCGATGGAGTCGTCCCTGGGGACGCCGATTCCCTTTGTTGTTGAACCCGGCGGGTTTGAGCAGCAGTCCACGGAATTTTGGCATCCGAAAGAAGCCCGGGCCGCCCTGGATGCCGGCGTGAAACGAGCGAAGACGTTCTCAACCCGCCGGGAGCGGATATCGATGTTCAACCGCGTGTTGGCGGTGAACCCGTCGCACGCGGAGGGACTCCGGGCCATTACCGCGGAATTGTATGACGGCTTGATGGACTTTGCAGCGCGAACGCACGGCGTGAAGGTGGAGGATGAGGCACTCTCTCAAGCGTTCAATGAACTCTATTGGACCGTCCAGTCGCAAACCGACCGGATGGATATTTCTCTCCACATGGAAATGGGTGGAAAATCCGCCCCGACGCCTGCCGATTACTTGTACCGATTGATTCCCGCGATGGAAGCTCTCGCTGATTTATACCCGGAGGACGTTGACACGCGCTTGAAACTGACTCTGGCGTATCGATGGACGAACGATCAGCACATGGCCATCACGGTCCCGCAACGCTTACTGTCCGAAGTGCCGGCGGATCAGACGCGCCTACGGGCACGAATCCTGATGGCCATGGCCTGGTCACGCATCAGTAAGGTTGCCTGGAATCGAAATTTTGACGATCCTGAGGTTGTCCGAGGCTATGAGAACGCTGATGAGGCCTTCAAGCTGTCGTCGGATCCATTGCTCAAATTCTCCGCGGCCTATGCGAAAGCCTACAGTCTGGTCTTTCGCCCCAAACGGGATAATCAGGCCATGTTGACGTTATTGACGGAGGCCCGGCGATGGTATCAGCAGATTCCAGGTGCCACGAACCAATCCTGGGTCTATCTCCTCCAAAATGATACGCTCAAAGGGTTGGTGGAAACCGATCCCACGTTTCAATCACTGGTGGCGGCCAATTCGTAGAACCGACCAAGTCTGGAAAAAGACGTGGAGCTTGATTTTCGCAAAAATCCGCAGGTGTTCAGGACCATGATTGATGCCATGGCCGATGGCGTCTTCACCGTCGATGCCGATGGCACCATTGTCGCCTGGAGCGTCGGCGCAGCACGCATTACCGGCTATTCCGGTGATGAAGTGGTTGGCAAATCCTGCCACGTCCTCGAAGGGCAGAATTGTAAAGGGTTCAGCAAACTCACCGAGTTTTTAGAGAACCCGCTGCCCTATCCGTGGGGAATCTGCAATCAGGAATGTCAGGTGCGAGCAAAGGACGGGCGAGAACTCTATCTCTATGGGAACGTGTCGGTCTTACGCGATGAACGCGGCGTGGTCGTCGGAGCCGTGGGGACGTTCACGGATCTCACGTCTTTTATATTGGCCAAAGAAAAAATTCAGGTGTTGGAGGAACAGACGCGATCAAGAAACTCGTTTCAGCACATGGTCGGAAACAGTCCGGTGATGCAGGAAGTGTTTCGACGGGTGCGATTGGCGGCGCAAGGGGACGTGCCCGTTTTGCTCACGGGGGAATCGGGCACCGGCAAAGAGTTGGCCGCCCGGGCCATCCACGCTCTCAGTTCCAGAAAGGACCGACCGTTTCTGGCAATCAATTGTTCGGCCATTCCGGAAACCTTGCTGGAAAGCGAATTATTCGGTCACGTGAAGGGAGCCTTTACCGGCGCAATCCGAGACAAGGTGGGCGTGTTTCAGGCGGCTGACGGAGGCACCCTGTTTCTTGATGAAATCGGTGATACCAGTCCCGTGCTCCAACTCAAACTGCTCCGCGTGTTGCAAGAAGGGGAGATTCGGCGCGTCGGCGATGAAAAAGAGATGAAGGTTGACGTTCGCGTCCTGACCGCCACGAATAAGGACGTCAAGCACTCGTTGACCACGGGCGCGATGCGAGAAGATTTCTATTATCGGATTCGCGTGTTTGAAATCGCCCTTCCTCCCCTCAGAGAACGGCGCGAAGACTTGCCCTTATTGGTCAAGCACTTCATCGCCGAAGGATCCGGATTCCACGCCCACTCCATCAAGAACGTTGACCAGGATGCCATGCAGCATTTGATGAGGCATCCATGGCATGGCAATATTCGGGAATTACGCAATGCGATTGAATATGCCTATGTAACGGCCGAAGAAGGCTGTCTGACCGTCTTTGACCTTCCCCCGGAGGTTCGCACCCCCACGTTCCATTCCACCCAAGGGCCGATAAAAAAACCCTTGAACCCTGAACAGCAGGCCGAATACGATCAGATTCTTGAAGCCCTTCACAAAGCCAAAGGCGGGAAAACCAAAGCTGCCGAATTGTTGGGCTATAGCCGGGTGACTCTGTGGAAAAAGCTGCAAAAGTTCGACATTCAAGAGACGTCTTCCCACGTTCATTAACGGGTTAACTTAACGAGTTAACGTTCTCCCCTTAACGGAACGTTGCCTCCTTCCTCTTCTTGAGTGTCGTCAACGGTCAAGTCATTGAAATTCAAGGATCATGTATTTCTGGTTCACGTTCAAAAACTGGCCCAGGTTTTGCTTTCCTCCATACTATCAACGATGTACCTGAAGCTGAACGCGACGGATGATGATTCGGAATCCCGGCTTGCGCACGTTCTCGAAGGAGCATACAGTTTTCATGAACCCGTGGTGACGGTTCAGCGCCGGCCGTCACGTGGCCGGCGTCACGCAGGAACGCGGCACGTTCATTGTTCGCTTCTCGCAGCGGAGAGGTATTCATTCAACCACAAGGAGGTCGGTCATGTCTGATTCGATTCGTTCAGGAAGCTTCATCGTGCTTGTCAGTTTCCTCTTCATCGGATGGATGAGCACTCCCGTGTTCAGCGACGTCGGCAGCCCGGCGGATGGCTTTGGTCTCCACGTCCAGGCCCCACACATGATGGCTGACGGCACGGTCGGGGGACCCTTCCATCACTATTGCAAAGGCATTTCGGATGAAATCATCCAATGTCTGCTTTTTCCCTCCACCGATCCCAAGGCCCCGTTGATCGGCGTGGAATATTTCGTGGCCAAAGACTTGGCACGCAAGGAAGTGCCCTTGATCAAGTGGAACAGAAATTTCCATGACCATGAGGTAGAAATTGCGACGGGGCGCGTGCAGATTTTAGATATTGACGATCAAAAGAAGGTTGCGGACATTGCCGCAGCGGCCGCGAAGACCGACGGCATCATTTACCATCTCTGGCAACCTGGCCTGAAAGTTCCCGACGGAACGGTGACGATTCCCAATTCGGTCGGTCACAAATTCCGAACCGAGTAGCGCAGAGCCGGTGCGGGAGCGTCACGCTCCCGCACCCGTTCACGCGATTGGTTCAACGAACGCGCATGTCCCTGATGCCTGGCAAGCCGTGGGTCCGTCATCTTCTGATGCTCGTCGTCGTCGGACACTCGGCGGTTCTGGGGGCTGATCCGTCGGTTCTCAAGCCGCGCGTCCCACCCGACCACGTCGAAGAAGCGAAAACGTGGCGCAATCCGTTTCCCGCGACGCCCGACAATATCGAAAAAGGCAGAAAGATTTTTCACGGCAAGGCCTTTTGCGTGACGTGTCACGGACGGGACGGGAAAGGCTTGGGAAATATCCCGGGTCTTCGAGGCACGCTTCCCAGAAATTTTACGGATCAAGCGTGGCAGGCCGCACGAACCGACGGTGAACTGTTCTGGATTTTGAAAAACGGCAGCCCGGGCACGGACATGGCCTCCTTTATCCCGCTCGTGTTGACGGAAGAAGAGGCGTGGCAGGTTCTCCTGTACGTGCGTGCATTCGGACGTGTCACGCGGGGTGATTGAAAGGACCGCGTCCGTCACGTCACGGCGCGAGGGAACGAGAGAAAACAGACGAGGGGCAGCGACGTCCTCTGAAGAAAATTGACATCATCGGCGTAGAAGGGCACAATTCATCACCGTTGTGCAATGAACGAGGTGAGAAGCGTGCCGAACAATCCATGGGTCGTGGGATTTCTTTGCGTTATGGTGTTGATCACACTGTCCGTCCGGTGGCTTGGCTCGACGGACCATCCCGAATCTCCCGTGCCGCCCTTGGCGGCTCAAGCCGTTCCGGTGAGTCCGTCCGAATCATTCCCCCCCTCCGTGGCGGTCACTCCGACGATTCAGAAACAACCCAAGCCATTTGACTGGTCAAGCGTTCCGGCGCGAGACCCATTCCAACCTCCTCCTGCCGTTTCCGGCATGACCCAGGACCGTCCCGACGACGAAGAACCCGAAGAGCGCGTGGACTTCCACCTTCAGGCCGTGCTGCGGCAGGGTTCGACGAAAGTCGCGATGATCGACCGGCAACTTGTGAAAGAGGGCGAAACCATTGCCGGCTATCTCGTCGCCAGCATTCAGGAAAAAGGCGTTCTGCTTCAAGGGCCGCACGGTCGCCGGTGGGTACGATTTCGAGAGTCATGAACGCGAGAGCCATGCACGGGATACGCAGGAACCTCCCCATTCATGCGCGGGACCACGTGGGCGGCGATGCGCCGGGACGATGCGGCGGCATGGGCGCGTTGCTCCTGTTTCTGACGTGGATGGTCGGGTGCTCCATGCTTCCCGAGTATTCCCCATCACCGATCTTCAAGGATCGGAGCGAGCGGCAATTCCCCATGCCGTCGGAGATGCAGCCTGATGCCGGTTCGACGGCCGCGGCCTCCCGGGAAACGCTCTCCGCTGACCTGGACCATCCCTTTTCCCTGGAAGAACGCATGGCGTTTGGGCCATCCGGCAAACGGCCAAGCGACGCCGAGTCTACCCGGGTGTTCAGCTTTCGCGCGCAGGACATGCCCTTAGCCGATGCCTTACGGCTGTTCTCTCGCGTGAACGCACTCAATATCATCGTGGAGCCGGGGGTTGAAGGCGTCGTGACGGTCGATTTTCAGGGCTTCGATCTCGAAAAAGCCCTGGCGGCCTTGTTGGAGACGCAGGGGTACTACTGGGAACGGGATGAAGAATTGATTGTCGTGCGTCGTCTGGAAACGCGAATTTTCACGCTGGACTACATTCGGATGGAACGTTCCGGCACGGGACGCAATAAAGCGCAAGTCACGTCAGGATCGGGTCGAGGCGGAAGCGGTGGGCAGGACGCGGGAGAAGTGATCCTGAGCCAGCAGGATCAGATCAAGTTCTGGGAAGAAATGGAGACACAAATCCAAGCCCTCCTTTCGACCGAAGGACGCTTCGTCGTCAATCGGTTGTCGGGCACCATTCACGTGACGGATCTGCACCGTCGGGTCAACGACGTAGCGAAGTTTCTGGCCAACGTCCGCAGCTCCCTCTATCGACAGGTCGAGATTCAGGCCAAAATCTATGAAGTCGCGCTGCGAGACGACGCCAGTCTGGGATTGAATTGGGATCGGATCAATCTCAACGATCCCGCCGGCAGTTTCAAGCTGGCGAACATCATCACGTCGCCGGCCGGGGGGTTCGTCGCACGAGCGGCCACCGCCGCCTTCAACTTTAACGACGGCAAATTCAGAGGGGTCATCCAAGCCTTACAGGAGCAAGGTGAAGTGCAAGTGGTGTCGCAGCCGCGGATTCTGACGCTGAATAACCAACCGGCCCTGATTAAGGTGGGGACGGATCAATCCTTTTTTACGTCAACGACCTCCCAAGGAGTCGGAGGGGCCGGCAACGTGATTACGGAGCAAGTGCGGACCGTGACCTCGGGGCTCGTCCTCTCCGTGACGCCGCAGATTTCGCAGGATGGGTGGATCATGATGGACGTGTCGCCCATTCTCACCCGATTGACCGATACCGCGACGTCGGACAATGGGTCCACCGCTCCCATCATGGAGGTGAAACAATCCGGCGGACTGGTCCGCGTGCGGGACGGACAGATGGTAGTGATCGGCGGGCTTATCCAGGAGCAACTCTCGGATACCGAACGGAAAGTGCCCTTCCTTGGAGATCTTCCCGGACTTGGGTGGCTGTTCAGGGGCACCTATCAGGCCGAACGAAAAACGGAACTCATCATCTTCCTCATGCCGCGCATTCTGAACGTGACGTGATGGACGGGCGCGATCTGAATGCGTGCTACGCGCAGTTGGGGTTTACCGAAGCCCCGTTTCAGATGACCCCGGATACCGACTATTTTTTCCCCGCGCAGCAGCATCTGCAAGCCCTGGCCCATCTGCAATTCGGCGTGGCCAGCGGCGGGTTGACGATGGTGACCGGTGACGTGGGAGTCGGAAAAACCCTGTTGTGCCGGTATCTGCTGCGCCATCCGCCGAAAGGCGTGCGCTTTGCCTACCTCTTGAATCCTGACCAATCGTATACCGATCTGCTGTGCGCCATTTATCAGGACCTGACCGGGCGGGTTCCCGACGATCGCAGCATTGGGGCGCTGCAACGGACGTTGTGGCGCCTGTTGTTGGACTTAGCCGGACAAGGCGAGCGCGTGGTGGTATTGGTGGACGAAGCGCATCGGGTGAGTGGAAACGTCTTGGAAGGACTCAGACTGTTATCCAACCTGGATACCGAAAAAGAAAAACTCCTGTGCCTCTTGTTGGTCGGGCAACCCGAACTGGAGCAGACGCTGGCACGGCCGCGTCTTCGCCCCCTGTCACAACGGATCGGCATTCGCTTCACGCTCAAGCCGTTTCAGCGGCAAGAAACCACGCGGTACATCCGGTATCGCCTGCGGGTAGCCGGCCCACGGAGCCGGTTTCGTTTTTCGCCCGGCGTCATGATGCTCACGCACTACGTGAGCGGAGGGGTGCCGAGGCGGATCAACCAGATTTGCGATCGGTCCCTGCTTGCGGCCTATGCCGGTCGGCGGGTTGAGGTCAGCCCCCGCATGATCCTGCGCGCACGACGAGAAATCACCGGCCTGACGTAAGCCGCCAAGACGCCAACGTCGTTCGTGAAACGAGACACACGACAGACGCCGGACGAGAAGACGAGCCATGAGTATTATCACGGAGGCACTGAATCGGTTGCAGACTGAACGGGCGCGGCGCGCACGGCATCCCGAGGCTTCGACGACGCCGGAGAGTTCGGAAGCCTCCGATTTTCCGGCCGCGGCGGGTTTGTCGCCGCACGCTCCCGTGCCGGTTCCTCAACGGGGGTTGCGGCGGTCAGTGAGCCTTGTCCTGCTGGGAAGCGTGGGAATCGGCGTCTATCTGTGGGGGCTGCCCTTTAGTCCCGGCGGCGACGCGGGACCCGCAGAGCACAAGACCGCAGCCGCGAAGGAATTGAATCCGTCGGAACGATCTCAGGTGGGGGAAAGTCTTCCCGGTCAACGGCCGGTTGTGAAAACAACACGTCAAGCCCGTGACGTGCCGAAGCCATCCGCACAACAATCCGCAGGTTCACAAACGTCGCGGCCCGAGGTCTCCGAACAATCAGCACGCCGGCTTGCGCAACCCCAACCCCAGCCCGCGGCCACGGCGAAACCGCCATCAAGGGAGACAATCAACGCGCCCTCGTCCCGTCAGCAGAAAAAGGCCGCTCGTCCTCGAAATGCCACACCCCGTGAAGTCAGACTGGCCCGCGCACGACGCTTGATTCAAACGGGGCACTATGCAAGGGCCGTGACCGTCTTGCGCCCTCTGTTTGTCACGCCGCCCAAAAGCGCGGAGCCCTGGTTCTGGTTGGGAACGGCACAAGTGGGATTAGGGCAATGGGAGGCGGCTCAGAACTCGTTGGTTGAAGGGCTGGCTCGGGATGCCACGGTCCCGCAATTATGGGTGCAGCGCGCGCTGGTCAGTCAACAACGGGGCCGATTCGGCGAAGCCCTGGACGCCCTGCGGCAAGCAGAATTATTAGCGCCGACGCTTCCCGAAGTCCAACTGAACTTGGCCTATTCTCTCGAAGCCCTGGGAGAAAGGCAGGTCGCCGTCACCCATTACCGGACGTTCCTGACCGTGACCGAAGGCAAACACGCCTACCACGCCACCCGCAAAAAAGTTCTGGACCGCATCATCCGATTAGAGAAAACCTGAGCAGATGCACGTAGTGCCGCGTCTCACGCGGCCAGCACGGTAGGGGCCGCATCCCATGCGGCCAGCACGTAGGGCCGCATCTCATGCAGCCTGCACGGTAGGGCCGCGTCTCACGCGGCCAGCGAGTCTCCCGCCGGTCTCCCTCTGTCATGCCCGACGGTTGTTATCGGGCATCCAGAGGCTTTTCTCCTTTCCCTGAGGATGGATTCCCGATAAAGGATGTCGGGAATGACAGAGAGGGCGGGGCCCCTTCTTCTGTCATGCCCGACGGTTGTTATCGGGCATCCAGAGGCTTTTCTCTTTTTCCCTGAGGATGGATTCCCGATAAAGGATGTCGGGAATGACAGAGAGGGCGGGGCCCCTTCTTCTGTCATGCCCGCCGGTTGCCCTCTGTCATGCCCGACGGTTGTTATCGGGCATCCAGAGGCTTTTCTCTTTTCCCTGAGGATGGATTCCCGATAAAGGATGTCGGGAATGACAGAGGGGGCGGGGCCCCTTCTTCTGTCATGCCCGCCGGTTGCCTTCTGTCATGCCCGCCGGTGGTTATCGGGCATCCAGAGGCTTTTCTCTTTTCCCTGAGGATGGATTCCCGATAAAGGATGTCGGGAATGACAGAGGGGGCGGCGGGAAGGACAAGGGGGGAGTGGCGGGGATCCGGGGGCGGTGGCCTCTCCTTCTGTCATGCCCGACGGTTGTTATCGGGCATCCAGCATCTTTTCCTCTTCATCTGCCTGGCGTGGAGTCATCTCGTCTTGACGCGGATGCTGCTGCCAGTCGTCAACCCGGCCTAGAACGAGTAAGTGAGGCCGAGGTAGCCCAAGGCCCGCCACGCCTCTTCCGTGGTCACGGCCCCGTCGAAGCTGCCGACCAGCGCCATTGAATCCGCCACCGGCACCGACATCCCGAACCCCACGGTCCCGGTGATTACCGTGTCGTCGCCGCCGGCCTCACGGTTGAAGACGCGGTCGCGGTCGCCGTAGAGATCCCTCGCCTTGACCTTCGACCCCGACAGCAGCCATCGGCCTTCCACCCCCACGCGAGGATTGATCTGGCCCCCGTTGTCCAACGTGAACGGGATGCCCAATTCGGCCCGCCCTTCCACCAACTGCATCGTTCGCTTTTCATACTGCATGTCCCACCCCAACTCCGGCATCTTCCCGCGCTCCCGGAAGCCCTCGGTGAACAACCCGGCATACCGCACCCGCACCCGCGGCAAGACGTATCGCTTGCTGGTCAAATACAGGCGGCCGGCCATTCCCACCTCCGGCGAGAGGAAGAACGACGAATACTCCACCTCCGCGGTATCCCCAGGCAAGCGGCGGGTGAAATCGTGGGTCATCTGCCCGAACAGCATCCGGGCAGCATAGAGAACGTTGCCGCGCGCCCGCGACGCGTACAGCCCGCCGAAGATCGTCTGCACGTCCATGTTCTGGTCCTGGAGGACGACCCCGTTGTCGCTCTGGGTGTCAATCTGCCCCACTGACCCCCCGATGAAGCCGCCCACGCGAACGTCCTGGGCACCCCAACTCGTCCCGACCATGCCCCCGCCGAAGGTATGGGTGGCGTCCATCACGGGGTTGGCCCCGTTCGCGCCCTTCTGATCCCGCGTCCCCCCGAATGGCGTGGCCCAGACGACCTGCCCGGCAGCCGCAGTCCCCGGCCTCATCTCCGTCTCCGCCACCGCTCCGTGAATGCTCCCCGTCAGGTCGGACAGCATGTCGTCGGTCAGTGCAAACGCCGAGTAGTTAGGGGTTGGGCCTGGTGTTGGGGTGCCCCCTGGTGGGGGTGGCGGAGGCGGGCTGCATTGCCCATTCGCCTTCGGGGGAGTATAGTCAATCCCTGCTTCATCCACGAAGCTAGGGTTGATATTATCAGCGCACGCCTCCCCAAAGTTCGCCGTGTTGTCATCTCCGAGCATCTGAATTGTCCCAGAGATCGTTGTTTTGAGTCCCTTGACGATCAGGGTACTCCCCCCCCTCGGTCCTCGGAAAAGGATGGCACGGTCCTCGCCGGAAATTGTGCCGCCGAGATGTTCCACCGTGCTGCCCGCGGGGACGTCAATACCAATCTTGCCCGTCACCGTACCCCGGTTCACCACTTCAACGCCGCCGCTCCCGATTGGGTGAGAGCCGCGACTCATGCCGGCATTGGTCATCGTGCTGGGCGCCAGGATTTTAATGCCAACCTCGCCGCCCGTAATCATGCCCGCGTTCGTCACCCGAACGCCGCCGCTCCCGGCGTTGGCCACGTAGATGCCGCGGTTGGCGGCAGTGATGCGGGCGCCCTCGGCCACGGTGACCGCGATGGCGCCGTTGTTGGCGTGGGGCGTCGCGTAGTAGGCCCGGATGCCGTCGCCGCGGGAGTCGATGGTGCCGCCGTTCATGGCGACGTTGACGTTGCCCGGGTTGTAGCGGTTGAGCAGCGCCTTCACCCTGCTCCAGTAGTCCGTGTCGTCATCGGGGTCGTCCGTGAAGCCCGCGGCCCGGAGCGCGGCATCCACGTCGCCGCCCGTCGCCACCGCCCGCAGGATCGCCTGCTCCGCCTCCGAGAGACCGAACAGCCCGTTGTACAGATTGCTTCTGGCGCCCGGGGTGTCCGCGCCCAGATAGTTCAGGATCTCTTCGTCGCTCAAGTCGGCCACGGTCGTGGCGGTGGGGTCAATGGCGGTGAGGACCGACGCCGCATTGATCTCCTCGTTCCCCAGCATCGCCCTGAACTGCGCCAGGATCGCCGTCCTTCGCGAAGCGTCGCCGGTCTCCGCCAGCAGCGCCGTCTGCGCCGCGGCGTCCGGGAACTCGCCCGGGACGTCGCTCCCCGCCACTACCTGTATTATGCCTGTGCTGTCTGCGATCCTCCGGGGCATGACCGCGGCCTCGACCCCCGCCGCCGAGCCGTAGAGGCCGTCGGTGGCGCGCTCGGCCTCTATGTTCTGGGAGAAAACGACCAGATTGAGGACGTTCGCCGCGCTGAAGCGGCCCTCGTCGTTCTGGGCGACCAGGGCCTTCTCCGCATCCGTCGTTCCGTGCGAGAACGAGCCCGTCCACGTGACGTCGATCACGTTGGGCTTCTCCTCGGCCCGCGCCGCGACGTCCTCGCCCTCCGCGGCGACGCTGTAGTAGCCTCCCGCCCTGGCGTAGACGCCCGTGCGGCCCATCATCCGGCCGCCCTGGGTGATCTTCACCTGGTTGTTCACCTGGTTGTCGAGCGCCAGTAGTGTTGAATCCAGGTTGGCGTAGACGGCTTCGGACACCCTGGAGATGAGCGCGCCGTCGGTGATGTCAACGATGACGTCGCCCGTGCCTCTGTTGAAGGCATGGACGACGTTGACGCGGTCGAGGGTGAGGGTGCTGAGGGAGGACTGGGCCGTCCCGCCCTTCATGTTGACCCTCACGTCGCTCGCGTCGCCGGTCTTGTTAAAGGCGAAAATGGCGTGCGACGACTCGGTCCGCACGGTCCCGCCGGTGTTGGTGATGGTGACGGGGCCCTCGCCCTCCCTGTTGACGTAGATGGGGCGATCCGCCGTGATGTCGCCGCCGTTGGAGATCGTGACGGCGCCCACGTGGCCGGCTTTGTCAGTCACATAGATGCCGCGGTCTTTCGCGATGATCGAGCCGCCGGTGGTCGTGACGGAGATGTCGCCCGAACTCCCCGTCTTCTGGACCTGGATGCCGTGCAGGTACATGGCCATGGCGCCCGCCTCGCCGATGTCGCCGCTGTTCTCGACCGTGACGTGGCCCTTGCCCCTGTCATCCTCGACCCGGATGCCGGCAAAATCCACTCCGTCCCCGGTCCTCTTGATGGCGCCGCGGTTGGTGATCGAAATGATCCCGTCGTTGGCGGGCGCCGTGCGGCGGACGAGGATGCCGACCTTGGCGGCGGTGATCTCCGCCGCGTTGGTGATGGTGACGCCGCCCTTCTCGTTCGAATCCGGCAGGTCGCCGAGGATGCCTTCCTTGTTCCGGGAGGTCAGCGTGACGCCTTCGGAGACCTTGATGACGACGTTGCCGGCCTGGCGGTTCCGCGCTAACAGGGCCTCGTCGCGCGCTTCGACCGACCCGCCCGTGACCGTGATCTCGGCGTCGCCCGCGTTGGCGATCGTCTCGCGTTCCTCGCCTACCGTGACCAGGATGCCGGCTTGGTTGGAAACGTCGATGGCGCCGCCCGAATGGATGACGGAGGCGCTGGCGTTCGAGCCGGCGGCCGTCTTCATGCTTGTCAAGACGGAGATGGCCAGGGCGTGCGACATGATGTCGCCGCTGTTGGTGACCGTGGCGCCGCCGGCGGCGCCCGTGTGCTGCAGCGAGATGCCGTTCGAGCCGGTCTGGGTGGCGGTGATGGGGCCTCTGTTGGTGATCTCGGCGTTGCCCCGGTTCCGGTATTGCATGAGGATGCCGTCTCGGGTGGTGCCCGACGTCGTGATGGCGCCGGTGTTGGTGATCGTCGCGCCGCTGGTGCGGGCGTTCGAGGTGGCCGCGGAGTAATCCAGGTAGATGCCATACTCCCCCGACGTGATGTCGCCGCTGTTCGTGATCGTCGTCGCCGAGTCGGTCGCGATGGTGGTCCCGGGGTTCCTCCGGACCCAGATGCCGCTCTTGGCGGCGAAGATCGTCGCCGCGCTGGTGATGGTGGCTTCGCCGGTGCCGACGAGGCCGGAGCCGTCCAGCCGGACTTGGATGCCGTGCTGCTTCATCGGGGTGGTCGACGAGCCGATGGTCACCCCGCGTTTCAGGTCTACCGTCGTCCCCGAGAACTGGCCTTGGTCCAGGATGTAGACGCCGTTGTTCCGGTTTGTCTGGGTGTTCGTGTTCGTCCCCTGGACGATGTTCACGACGTGGGCGGTTCCGCCCGTCGCGCCCCCGATGTTGAGCGTGAAGGGCCTGTTCTGGCCGGCGAGGGTGTCCACGTGGACGCCGACCGACTGCGTGCCGCCAGCCGTGATGGTCGTCGCGGTGCCGCTGCCCGCGATGTTGAGCGTGGTGCCGTTGGTGCCATAGACCTCGTTTGCGCTGCCGCCGTAGTAGATGCCGTCGCTATACGACGTCATCAAGCAGTCGAGGGTGGACATTTGAGGTCCCCCGCACTCCTGCGCCGCCCGCGCCTCGCCCGGCGCGAGGAGGCCGGCCAGCATCAGGGCGAGCACGGCAATTGGGTGGAAAGGAATCAGGCGAAATGACGTGGGTGAGAACATAGCAGGAGAGCCTCCTTATTCATAGTCATAGAAATGAACGATTTTTTTCCTGAGTCATTCGGGTTGGGACGTCCCACCCGTGCCTCCGACCTCTCGGGACGAGAGGCATTCCTCTTAAGCTTTTCAGACGGGAATGTCAAGTTCGGGAACACGATGAAAAGACCCCGGATTCCCGCTTCCCCCCGTCCCCGACGTTCGCATCAGACAACCTGCGGGAAGGACAGAAGGCGGCGCCTCTCTTCTGTCATGCCCGCCGGCTGCCCTCTGTCATGCCCGCCGGTCTCCCTCTGTCATGCCCGCCGGCTGGTATCGGGCATCCACAGTCTTTTCTTCTTTTCCCCCTGAAGATGGATTCCCGCTTAAAACCTGCGGGAATGACAAGGGAGGGCGGCCTCTCCCTCTGTCATGCCCGACGGTTGTTATCGGGCATCCAGCGTCGTTTCTCTTTTCCCAATGAAGATGGATTCCCGCTTACGACCTGCGGGAATGACAAGGGGTGCCTGGCGGGAATGACAAGGGGGCCGGCCTCTCCCTCTGTCATGCCCGACGGTGGTTATCGGGCATCCAGCGTCGTTTCCCTTTTCCCTGAAGATGGATTCCCGATAAAGGATGTCGGGAATGACAAGGGGGGCCTGTCGGGAATGACAAGGGGGGCGGCCTCTCCCTCTGTCATGCCCGACGGTGGTTATCGGGCATCCAGGGTCTTTTCTCTTTTCCCAATGAAGATGGATTCCCGCTTACGACCGGCGGATTGGCATGGTCATGGTTTTGCCGATGGCTTGGCCTTTGGGATAAGCGCACGTGCCAACGTCCGGGCCTCTCAGCGGGTTTTCAACTGAAGAACGATTCCACCCCCGGGTTACTCGGAACGGCCGGGGAAAAGGCGTCGGAACACGTGCCGGAGACGGGCCAGTGGTCCCGTTGGTTGCGGGTCCGGGTGGTCGGTCCAGCGTTCTTGATTGCCCAGGTAGGTGGCTCCGCGAAATTGGAGGCGGCTGCGGAGTTGGGTGTAGCCTCGGGCCTGTAATTGCCGGATCAGCGTGGCGACCGCGGCGTGTTCCGTGGCTTGGGGGTCCGTTTCGAACAGGACGCGTTCGTACCGGAACACGGCTTGAACCGTTCCATTGACGGTTTTCATGTCAACCCGTCGATTGAAGCCGCGGCCCGCGTCATCGAGTCCGGCGAGTTGATAGACGTTGGTGGTCGTTTTCACGTCGGCGGCTGGTGAGCGTGGTCCGTTTTTTGGCGCTGCGTCCGGTTGTGAGTGGATGGCGATTGTATCACGTCGGTCGGCGCGTCGAAATGCGTCGCTCTTGTTTCATGGATGATCGTTTTGTCGTCACGCCGCTTCTCAGTTTGTCAATTCTTGATAAAATGTGGCGGTGAATCGTTGAGAAGTCGAAGGCGGGTTTGTTATGGTCTTCCCCGATTTTCCCATTTTTGGTCTGAAATCTGACGTGGATATTCGTTCGTCTCATCCCATTCTGTCGCTGTCCGGTCTGGGCAGCCTTGTCATGGTCCTGGTCTGGCCTGACCTCGGCCTGGCTTCGGCCAATGACGCAACGCCGTTGGACTTCACCACCGCCCCGGTCGGGTATCTTGCGCTGGGCATTTTTGTGCTGGCGTATGCGTTGGTCATGGCCGAGGAGTTTACGCATCTCCGAAAATCCAAACCCGTCATTCTGGCCGCGGGGATCATCTGGGCGTTGGTGGCGCTGTCGTATCCCGGCAGTGACCCTCACGTCGTGGAACGCGCGCTGCGTCATAATCTTCTGGAATATGCGGAGTTGATGTTATTTTTGCTTGCCGCCATGACGTACATCAACGCCATGGAGGAGCGCCTGGTCTTTGAGAGTTTGCGGGCGTGGCTCGTGCGGAAGGGGTTTACCTACCGGCAACTGTTTTGGATCACGGGCATTCTGGCGTTTTTTATTTCGCCGATCGCCGATAATCTGACGACCGCGTTGCTGATGTGCGCCGTGGTGCTGGCGGTCGGGGCGGGGAATCCCCGGTTCGTGAGTCTGGCGTGCGTCAACATCGTGGTGGCGGCCAACGCCGGAGGGGCGTTCAGTCCCTTTGGCGACATTACGACGTTGATGGTGTGGCAAAAGGGCATCGTGGAGTTCTTCACGTTTTTTCTGCTGTTTGTTCCGTCGGTGGTCAACTACGTGGTGCCGGCCGGGTTGATGCACTTTGCCGTGCCTCGGGTGTCGCCGGCTCCGTCGGACGAGGTGGTGGTCATGAAGCGAGGGGCCAACATTATTATGCTCCTGTTCTTTTTTACCATTTGTACGGCGGTGAGTTTTCACAATTTTCTTCACCTGCCGCCGACGGTGGGCATGATGACCGGCTTGGCCTACTTGCAGCTCTTCGGCTTTTACCTGCAGAAAACTCACAACCGGTACGCGGAGCCGGGCACGTGGAGTGAGGAGAAAGCTCAGGAAGCCGTTGGCGACGTGGTGGCGTTCGACGTGTTTCGAAGCATTGCCCGGGCGGAATGGGATACGTTGCTGTTTTTTTACGGCGTGGTGCTGTGCGTAGGCGGGTTGGGGTTTCTCGGCTATCTCGCGGTGGTGGCGCAGGTGATGTATATCGACTGGGGCCCGACGTTTGCGAATACGATGGTCGGCATTCTGTCCGCGATTGTGGACAATATTCCGGTGATGTTTGCCGTGCTGACGATGTCTCCCGACATGTCTCAGGGACAATGGCTGTTGGTGACCTTGACGGCCGGGGTCGGGGGGAGCATGTTGTCGATCGGGTCGGCCGCGGGCGTGGCGCTGATGGGGCAGGCGCGCGGCAAATATACGTTCTTCGGCCATCTCAAGTGGATGCCGGTGATTGCTCTTGGCTACGCGGCGAGCATCCTGGTTCACCTGTGGGTGAACGCGAGCGAATTCTGATTGATCGGCACGTAGAACGTGCATCGAACGGCATGTCTGGATTCCCGAATACATTTCTGGATTCCCGATTAAAGATGTCGGGAATGACAAGGCGGGGAGGTCGGGAATGAGTAAGTCCCCTTCTGTCATTCCCGCAAGTTTTCAGCGGGAATCCATCTTCAACGGAAATCCAAGGGTTCGGGAATGATAGGATGTACCGGATGCCAGGGAAGAGAAAGGACTCTGGATTCCCGATTAAAAATGTCGGGAATGACAGCGGGTGCGGTCGGGAATGACAGCGGGAGGAATGTCGGGAATGACAGGTGAATGTCACTGGTCACTGGCCACGAGCCACTGTTCACGGATCCCTGGCCACGAGACACTGGCCACTGGTCACTGTTCACTGGCCACTGCTAACCCACGTTGCTCCCCGGACGTTCCACAAGATAAAATTTCCGTGGTTGAACAAGAAACGCGGAGCTTCCTCTCTTAGGAGTGTAGGCTATGAACGGTGATGAAATAAATATCCCAAGAGGTACGCTTGCCGGGTTTCGGCAAACCTGGAAGGCCGATCTGCTTTCCGGGTTTCTGGTGTTTCTGATTGCGCTGCCGTTGTGTCTCGGCATTTCCCTGGCATGTGGCTATCCCGCCATTGCCGGCATTTTTACCGCCATTATCGGCGGTCTGTTCGCCACGCTCTTCAGTAATTCGGAACTCACGATCAAAGGCCCGGCCGCGGGGCTCATCGTGATCGCCATCGGCTGCGTGACGGAGTTCGGGTTTACCGGCGGGAAGGATCCCGCGGCCGACTTCCAGGCCTATCGATTGGCGCTCGGCGTGGGAGTGGCCGCGGGCATCATTCAAATTCTGTTCGGGCTCTTCCGTGCCGGGATTCTCGGTGAATTCTTCCCGACGACGGCCATCCACGGATTATTGGCGGCCATCGGGGTCATTATCATCGCCAAGCAGTTTCCGATCGTGATGGGGCTCAGCCCCGAGGGCACGCCGTTGGAATTGCTGGCGAACGTTCCCACGTTCGTCATGGAGATGAATCCCGTCATTGGGTTCATCGGGCTCGTCAGCTTGCTCATCATGTTCGGGTATCCCCTGGTCACGCATCCCACGTTGAAGATGATTCCGGCGCCGATGATCGTGTTGTTCGTCGCGGTCCCCATGGGAATGTATTTCAACGTCGGTCGGGAAGGCACCTATACCTTCAACGAGCAGACCTACGCCTTAGGCGCGAAGTTTCTGGTGGACGTGCCGATGGACATGTTCAGCGCACTGACCTTTCCTGATTTTTCCGGGCTGGCGACGATGATCGGCGTCAAATACGTCGTCATGTTTGCCTTGATCGGGAGTTTGGAGTCGTTACTCAGCGCGAAGGCCATTGATCAGATTGATCCCTATCGGCAAAAGACCGACGTGGAGCGCGACGTGGCCACCGGGGCTGAGACGACCCAAGCGGCCGTCGTGGACCACGCGAGAGCCCGCGCGCTCGCGCTGGCGCGCTCAGAACGAAAGACCGATCAGGATCGGGACATGCTGGCCGTCGGGGTCGGCAATACCGTGTCGGCGTTTGTGGGGGGGCTGCCCATGATCTCGGAAATCGTGCGAAGTCGGGCGAACATCGACAACGGCGGCAAGACGCGGTTTGCCAACATGTTTCATGGGTTCTTTTTGCTGGTCTTCGTGGCGTTGGTCCCGGGCCTGATTAATCAGATTCCACTGGCTGCGTTAGGGGCCATGCTGGTCTTTACGGGGTATCGGCTGGCTTCCCCGCACGAGTTCGTCCACATGTATCAGTTGGGCAAGGACCAGCTTCTCGTGTTCTTGTCCACGATTGTGGGGGTGCTTGCCACGGACCTTCTGACGGGCATTGCCATCGGCATCGGGGTCAAAATCATCATCCACGTCGTCAACGGCGTTCCGATTCCCTCGTTTTTCAAACTCCACGCGCAGGTCACGCGGGAGGACGACAACGCCGCGACCATCGTGGTGCGAGAATCGGCGATCTTCAGCACGTGGATTCTTTTGCGCGGACATCTCCATCGCCTGCTTCACGAAGGGAGACGGGTCACGCTGAATCTCAATGAGACGCGACTCGTCGATCACACCGTGATGGCGAAGCTTGATGAGTGGAAAACGGAATTCGACGAAAAGAATTGTACCTTGTCGATTGAGGGATTGGAGCAGCATCAGCCCATGGCGGATTCGAGTCTGTCCGCCAGGAAAAAGCCGAACGCCATGCAGGCGTGACTTTCCGTTGGGGTTCAGCGTGGGGCTTCGAGGTCTTTGGCGAGGGTAAAGACGATCATGCGCTCGCCGATGTGCGTTTCAACGTCGGTGAACAGGCCGGTGACTTCGGCTCCGGTAATGGCGGTAATCTGGTTGCACAGTCGTTCGCGCCCTTGGATGATGAGGTTCTGCCTCATGCGTTTGACCATGTCGATCCCCTCGGAATTTTTGGCAAGCTGGCGTTCCGCCGGAGTCAGGACGCCTTTGAGCCTGACCAGAACCATGTCACGCAGAATGAACGCCTTGACTTCCGTTGGCCCGCGCCCCATAAAGTCCTGCTCGAATTTGATGACGGCGTTGCGGATGGCCGTCTCAGACTCGCCTTTAGTGGGGAAGCTTTGCATGGGACGCCCCCGCGTTGATGGCCCTGAAATTTCTTAATCCGACCGCCATGCTCCCCGATATAAGCGATTGCGTCTTGAGCGGTCAAGCTGCATTCCCGCAGAAGAAAAGACACTGGATGCCCGATAAAAACCGTCGGGCATGACAGAGAGAGACCGTCAGGCATGACAAAGAGAGAGGCCGCCGGGCATGACAGAGAGAGAGGCCACCTCGCCCGTCCTTCCCGCAGTCCCCTCCCGTCCTTCCCGCAAGTCCCCCTTCCTGTCATTCCCGCAAGTTTTTAGCGGGAATCCATCTTTAGCGGGAATCCCGAAAAGCGTGAAGCCCGCCGCGTCCATTTCTTCCTTGAATGACGTTTCGGTAAATTTTCTCTTGCTTGGGCAAATACAGTTGTCTTGTGTCTTGCACGTTGGTATAAATAGCCGCGAACGGGCGGCCGGTTGGTTTTGCTGGCTTCGCAAGAGGCTGCGGCAAACCGGTTGACCAAAACCGTGGCCGGTAGGGTGACTGCCTTATGACGGTGTAGGTCAGTCACAGTACACGCCAACCGCGTTTTCATGAAGGGAAACAAGAGCGGTTGGCTTTTTTTATACTCTTCCCCGGCGTGATGCCCGAAACGTGATGGATCTCGCGTCTATGCAGACGATTTCTCAGGAAGAACGCGAACGTCTCCGGCAGATTGTTGCCCGGGCCAGCGAACCGATTCCTCCCTTTTGGCCCATGCAGATCATGGTGGCCCAGAATCCCATGCACGGCCTGGAATATCTTCCTTTTGACCAAGCCGTTCGGAAAGGCCAGCGTCTTCTGGGTGGGAACGGCTATTTGCCTCTTGAGGACTATCGTCGGTTGTATCGGGAAGGGCGCATTCCGGCCGAACGCCTCAACTTGGCGTTGGCGCGCGTGGGGCCTCAAGGCGAACCGCCCGATGCTCTTACGGTCGGGAGCCGGCGGATTACCGCACGGGACGTCTGGTACTTGCACGTGGCGGCCGGGTTTGAGGCGCTGGATCCCGCCTTGCTGCAATGGGAACTCGGCGATGAGGGAACCGCTTGGCGATTTCGTCGGGACCTTTCAGAGGAATCCAGAACACGAATCATCGAGCGAACGATCAGGGAATGTGAGGACTGTCGGGCGCATCCAGAGAAGGCGTATCTCTCGAAGCTGTGGACGGGTACGTTGGCGGCGTTAGGGCTGTCTGATTTTTTTCCCGACGACCCTTCAAGGCTCGGGGGCACTCCAACGGCCGGGCATTCGGACCGTACTGTGACCATGGATCAAGGCGCCATCGACGTGGCGTTGCCGGCCCAGCGAACAATCAGCGATTGGCTGGATGCCTTGGCCGGTACTGACCTGGTCGAACGGATCAACGATCAACTCATCAAATGGTTGGCGGCGTTTGCGGATGAAGGATTAGCGGGATGGACGATGCCCTCCAGAGATTGGGGATTCTACGCGGCGTGGCGGGACCTGGCCCAACGTGATCACGCCGGTCGCTTGTTGGGCGTTCCCGATTTTCGGCAGATCGTTCGGGAACTTCCACCTGAACCCGAGGCCGCGCTGACGTGGAGTTTGCAACGTCTCGGCGTGCCTCAGGAACAATGGAGCGAGTACCTGTCACGGCACTTGTCCCAATTACCGGGGTGGACGCGGTTCATTCGTTGGCTTGAGGTCAATCCCGCGTATCACGCGCAACGCCACCATCCCGTTGATCCGATTCAATATCTGGCGGTGCGCGTGTTGTATGAGTCTGAATTGACGCGAGTCGTCTGCCGACGGGAATGGGGGATTGACGGAACCCTGCCCGCGTTGATTGCGTATTGGCGGGACCGACCTGATGACTATCAACGTCGGCTCGGAAACGGCGCTCATGCGGGTGAGACCGTGATACCTGCCGTCTGCCGGGACGCTTGGTGCCTGTTTCATTTGGCACAATGTCTGGAATTCTCGCCTCTCGACCTGCAAGACCTTTCCGTGGCCGAGGCGCGAACGTTGCTGGGATGGCTGGATGCTTTTCCCCAGGATCAGCATGGCCCGGTGTGGCTTGAGGCGTATGAAGACGTCTTTCGGACCGACGTCGTCGGCAAACTCTCGTCCCATCAAGGGACGGTGCCGCCCCTGGATACGCGGCCGCGAGCGCAACTCGTGTTCTGTATTGACGTGCGATCTGAATCGTTTCGTCGGCACGTCGAAGCACAAGGCCCGTATGAAACGTTCGGGTTTGCCGGGTTTTTTGGCATTCCCATCAGTCATCAACCGTTTGATTGTGAGGATCGATCCGCCTTGTGTCCGGTGTTGCTGTCTCCCAACCACGCCGTGACGGAGATGCCGCGACCCGGAGCCGACCGTGCGTTGCAGCACTATTCGACGGCCACGCGCTGGCATCAACTGAGTCATCACGTGTTTCACGATCTGAAGCATCATCCCGTGGGGTCCATGATGCTGGTTGACGTGCTGGGGTTCTTCTTCAGCGTCGGGCTGATCGGGAAAACGCTGATTCCCAATTCGTTCCACGCGATGAAGTCCTTCGTGCAGCGGTGGTGGACGCATCCGGTTCCGACGCAGGTCTCCGTGTCCTCACCGTCTGATCCCGGGAATCCGCAATGGAGCGACGTCAAGGCCGAGGGGATTCCCACGGGCCTTGCTCAGGGGTTCTCTCTTGCCGAACGGGCCACCTTCATCGAAACCGGGTTGCGGGTGATGGGGCTTACGCGGAACTTCAGCCGGTTGGTGGTGCTCTGCGGCCATGGAAGTGAGACGGACAACAATCCGTATTTCGCGGCCCTGGATTGCGGGGCCTGCGGGGGGAATCACGGGGACGCCAACGCGCGGGTGTTTGCTGCCATGGCCAACGAGCCGGCGGTTCGGCACATCCTCAAGGACAACGGACTCGTCATTCCCGAGGATACGTGGTTTCTTCCGGCCAAGCACAATACCACCACGGACCGGGTGACGTTCTATGATCCGGAAGACTTCCCCGAGAGTCACGCAGAGGATTTACGGACGTTGCAGCAGGACCTGGAACACGCGGGGATGACTCAAGCGTTGGAACGCTGTCGTCGCATGCCCGGCGCGCCGAAAACGATTGCCCCCCACGAGGCGTTGGCGCACGTTGAGAAACGCAGCCGTGATTGGGCCAACCCTCGACCGGAATGGGGGCTGGCCGGGAACGCGGCCTTTTTAATTGGGAGACGACGGCTGACCAAAGGCCTGGATTTAGGCGGTCGGGTTTTCCTGCACTCCTATGATCCCACGTCAGACGCCGAAGGGACGCTTCTCGAAAAAATCATGACGGCCCCCTTGATCGTCGGGGAGTGGATCAACACGGGCTATTATTTCTCCGCGGTTGATCCGTGGCACTATGGAAGCGGAAGCAAGGTGATCCACAACGTCGTATCCGGCGTGGGCGTGATGCTGGGCAGCCAAAGTGATTTACAAATCGGCTTTCCCTTGCAGACGGTGAACGACGGCGACGTGCATTATCACGAGCCGATGCGGCTCCTGGGAATCATCGAAGCGGCGCCGTCCGTCATCTCGTCCATCATTCAGAAACATGCGATTCTCCAGCAACTCTTTCACAACCAATGGCTCAATCTGTTGGCCCTCGATCCGAACACGTTTGCGTTTCACCGATATTGTCCCGACGCGACGTGGGAGCCCGTTGGGTGAGAGACGTGATTCTTCAACTTCGCAGTTGGTGGGCACGGTGGGATAATGGGAGAAAATAGTCTGCTGCGATACACGGCTTCAGCGCGCCTTGGCACATGGGACTTCATCCAAACGGAAAACCGCGATGAGTTCCTCGATTCACTGGCACAGATCCTTCAAGAAAATGCCCATGCTGTTCTCGAACTTGCATCTGACCAAATAGAGTTTCCTCCTCCTACAACTGATACCTCTCTTGCATCCGTGACCGCCATCTTCGACAAGATTGTTGCTCGCGGCAATCCGACCCTGGTTGACCTGGACTTTGAGAGCACGTTACTTAAAGGACGTTGCCGTCCATATCTCAATACCGAAGAGTTGACGGAAGGTCCATCTGTTGGGTTTCGTCTGCCCACCCTGAACGTTCCCGGCACAACCACTGATCTTCTTTCGGCAGCAAAAGATTTGCTGTCCCTGCCGTATCGTGACAGTGACGAAATCGTCGTGCCTGCGCTGCCTTTTGAACTTGGAAATTTGACCAGCGAGGAAGAAGATATTTTTCTTGATCGGTTCAGGAGAGAATTAGGCAGCCGATTCAGTGCAAAACTTCACCGCCAGATTCTTATACGGGACCTTGTTGATGGGAATGCCGCTGAACTTGAGCAGAGCCGCGTTGACTTTGTTTTTCAGGTTGGTGACATCAGATGGGTTATTGAAATTGACGGCGTGCAACATCACGAACCGGGACAACAGCAGCAGGATGAACGAAGAGACAAGCTGTTGCGGGATGATGGATGGGAAATTCACCGGATTCCTGCAACGGAAGTCCGCAACGGACTTGATGATAGGTTTGAACGTTGGAAGACAACCTTGCCGCCCGCCAAATATGAATCCGTACAGGAAGCGATTAAAAAATCTGAGACCCATGCCGCCGCGCTCAATAGTCTTCTCATCCCGCATGCCGTCCAGCGTTGCCTGCGCGGCTTGTTGCTTCTGTATTCACATGAGATTCTGAACCCCGCGTGCAAACAGCGGATTTTAATCATTGAAGAAGATCTGCCCGTTGCCGCGGAGGCGTTCCGCATTTTACAGGCTATCTGGACGAACATTCACGTTCTTGCTCCCGATGTCCCGCCCGCGCCCGAGTTGGAGCTGGACGTTATCGGCGGAGATCCGGAACTGTATTCGGGCAGGATGGACGTGGTGCGCTACGTTGACGCCCCGGATGGCAACTATGACAGGATTTTGTCTCATAGTTTCCTGCTGGATGCCGGATTTTCAGGAGACAAAGAGAGAGCGCACTTCCAGAGAGTGTTCCCGAACTTGATTCGCTTGCGACACGCCGTTGGTTTCAGAACCGAGCGATTGCTTCAATGGTGCGAGCATGTGCGGTATGACCTGGCTGACGTTGAGCGGGCCGTCGTGGGACAGAACGACGACAAGTCGCAGCCGATACCCCAGGAGAAACATGAAGCCTTGCTCTTTTTCTTAAGGCACATCTTTCGCAAACGGGACTTCCGGGACGGGCAACTTCGGGTGATTGCGCGGCTTCTCCAAGGAAAAGCCTCCATCGTGCTTTTGCCAACCGGCGGCGGGAAATCCCTTACTTATCAATTCAGCGGATTGTTGCTGCCGGGCATGACCATCATCATTGACCCTCTTGTGGCTTTGATGAATGACCAAGTGGACAATCTCAAAGCTGCCGGCATTGATCTTGTCGATTCCGTTTCAAGCCAGAACGACCCTGGAACCAGAGAGCAAATCCTGACCAAGATAGGGTCGGGGCGAGCGGCCTTTGCGTTTATCGCGCCCGAACGCCTTCAGAGTCAGGCGTTTCGGGCTATACTCCGGAAAGTCGTTGCCAAGTTTCCCGTATCGCTTGCCGTTATTGACGAGGCGCATTGTGTGTCCGAGTGGGGGCACGACTTTCGTCCTTCGTATTTGCACATGCCCCGGAACTTGCAACGCTACTGTTCTGATGCTGACGGTCGGAAACCAACGCTTGTCGGTCTCACCGGCACCGCTTCTTTTGCCGTTCTCACGGATATCCAGTCGGAGATGCAGGTTCAAGATGAGGACGCCATTATTCTGCCCCGCTCGTTTGACCGCAAAGAACTTCGTTTTGAAGTTCGCAAAATACCCAGGTTGCAAAAAGAGACCCATCTGAAAATACTCAAAGAGCAACTCCCACGTCTCCTTCGTGCCAATCCCCAGAATTTCTACAACTTGAACGGGGAACGCACGAACAGCGGCATTGTCTTTTGTCCTCACGTCAACGGTCCGCTTGGCGTTGTCGACGTTGCGAGCCGACTCAGACATCGAAAATTCTTTTCCGGCGGAAAGCCAAACAACTTCGATGGCGATGAAAAGAAATGGAACCTCAAGAAAAAGCAAGTGCAACGGGATTTCAAGAGAAACGGCGTCCAAGAACTCGTTGCCACGAAATCCTTTGGCATGGGGATAGACAAATCCAACATCCGCTACACCATTCACTACGTTGTCCCGCAATCCGTTGAGGAATTCTATCAGGAGGCAGGACGCGCCGGCCGGAACGGCAAAGAGGGTTATGCCCTCTGCTCTATCCTTTACAGTGATGACAACTGGAATGATGCCTTGAAAATTCTCGATGAACGTGATTATCAGAAGGCACGTAACATGCTTGAGTCTATTGGACGGAATGACCAGGGAGACCTGCTTGTCCAACTCTGGCTCATGTTCAACTCTTATAAAGGGCGTGACCAGGACAAGGAACGTGCATTGGATCTGTGGAACAGGAAACTTGCTCCCAGTATCGCTGGAATGTCAGATGGGGCTACCAAAACAAAGGAACTGTCCTTTCGAGAGACAGAAGAGCGCGCAATCTTCCGTTTGATGCTGTTGGGTGTCGTGGAAGATTACACGATTGACTGGCAAGTGAGTAAGTTTAGTATCCGAGTCAAGAACATTCCCCCCGACGATGTCAAACAACACCTTCACAACTACCTGAGGCAGTACAAGTTCAAAGATTTTGTTGATGAGAAGGTGGCCGCCCTTCGGCAGGATACGGTAGATCACGCATTGGAGGACGGAATAGATGTCCTGATTGACTTCATCTATGACGAAATCGTTGCCAAGCGCAAACAGGCACTCCGCACCATGTGTGAACTGTGCAACAACTTCAAAGAAGACAAAGATTTCCGTGAAGCCATTCTTAACTATTTGCAGGAATCAGAGTTTTCAGACGAACTTCGCAAGTGGCGCAACCGCAATTTTGACGAGATCGGACTAGAGGGCGTCCATGAACTACTCGGGAAGATCAAAACCTTGGATGCAATGAAGCGGCTCGTCGGGACCACGCGCCGTATGCTTGATGAAGATCCCACAAATTTGGCTTTGCGCTATCTCTCTACGTGTGCTCGGGCTAAAAGCCAGACGGAAAGTGATTCCAGTACACAACAGGAAGCAGAAACGCTTGTCGGGCAGATAGATGGCGCGAGAGAGGACGTGCGGGACCCGGATACGGTTCTTTTGTCAATTCTGCGCGTTATTGAAGAGCACAGACTTTGTTTACTTGACAAGGTTGGCGATTTTATTTTTCGTCGCGCCGGCACGACTGCGTTTGCTCGTTTGGTCCTGGGCTCTCCATTCGCCGAAAACGAGATGTTCTACGGACATTCGGTGAAACTGCTTGCGGCTGGCGCGTTGCACGTTTCTGAAGAATCTGCTTTTTACGCAAACGCAACGTCGCCAAAGGAAAGACAAAATGTCTGATGCCGATAAAATTCAAGAAGCGGAAGAAAGCATCCAGAAAATCTCCTCTGAACTCAAAAGCATGAAAAGCGCGACGGACCTTCTCCAAGATGCAGAAAAGAAGACGGATGCCGTGCTGAACAGGGCAGAACAAATCTTGCAGGCCACTCAGGAATTAACCGGGAAGTACGGAGAAGTCGTAAAAACCCTTTCCGATTTCAATCGGCACTTTGGAAGACTCATCAATCACATTCAGATTGCAGCAAGGGAGTCCATGACGCGACAATACATCACGATGGGTTTTGTCATCTTCTCACTTGTGGTGGCTTTGATTATTCTCATCATTTTGTTATGACCTCGGGCGAGGCATGAGTAAAGGTGAAAGTTAAGATGGAGATGCTGATCAAAACGGCCGCGTTGTTTCTCATCTGGCTCATTTTGTCGGGAACGTCTCATCCGTTCCACGTTGGTTTGGGGCTGGTGGCGTCTTTTGTCGTGGCGTGGTTGAATTCCGGCTACGCCGATTCGCCGTTTCGACCCGCCTCCGCGTTACGACTGCTCTGGTATCTGCCCTGGCTTTTTGGGCGAATCGTTCAAAGCAGTCTTCACGTGACGGCACTCATTCTTCATCCCGCCTTGCCGATTGCGCCGACGCTCATTCATTATCGACCCAAGTTGCAGAGTCAGGCGGCCGTCGTGCTGTTGGGAAATTCCATTACGCTGACTCCGGGTACGATCACGGGTGAAGTCGATGAGCAGGAACTCGTCGTCCACGCCTTGGACGAGGAATCAGGCCACGATCTGACCACGCGCCGCCTTGAACACCAGGTTGCCCGCGTGTTCCAGGAACAAACGAGTTCAGAATGAAACTCTTTTTTCTGTTCGTGTTGATCGCGCTTGCCGTCCTTATTCTGGTCTATTTGTATCGCGTGGTCCAGGGGCCGACGATCTATGACCGCGTGTTGGGTCTGAACGGGATTTCAACGAAAGCCATTATTTTGTTGGTCCTGATCGGGACCGTCTACGAACGGGTCGAGATGTTCGTGGATATCTCCACGGGGTACGCCCTGTTGAATCTGGTCGGGGCCTTGGCCGTTGCGAAATTTCTTGAACAGCGAGGGTGCATGTAAATGTCCGCGTTGGCCATTGCGCTCATTCTCGCGGGATTGTTTTTTCTGGTCGTCGCGGCCATCGGGATGCTGCGCTTGCCGGACGTGTTTACTCGTTCCCACGCCCTCTCATTGACGGATTCCCTGGGATCGTTTCTGGTCTTGGCCGGGTTGGCCGTTTACCAGGGATTCACCCTGAACCTGCTCAAAATTCTGGTGGTCCTGACGCTGATGTATCTGCTCAATCCCGTCATTGCCCATGCGACCATTCGGGCGGCTCTTCGCTCGGGACTCAAACCGTGGAAAAGAGAATCATGACGTTTTCATTTGAAATTCCTCTCCTGATTCTCCTGATTCTGACCGCGGCGGGAGCCATTCTGGTCAAAGACTTGGTGCCGGCGGTGTTTATTCTGGGGTCCTACAGTTTCTTTTTAGCGTTGGTGTGGGCGTGGCTTGGCGCCGTGGACGTGGCGTTTGTTGAAGCGATCGTGGGCGCCGGCCTGGCCACGGTGTTTTTTCTGTTGACGCTGTTCGGGACGGATCAAAAGGATCTCCGCCTGTATCCCTCTTCCTATCGCGGGGCCGCGCTGATCGGATTGCCGATCCTGGGTTTCCTCCTTTTGTATGCCGCCAATGATCTTCCCAAATTCGGCGATCCTGCGTCTCCCGCAAGCGTTCACGTTTCTCCCGTGTACTTGGAAAACAGTCTGCGCGACACCCGGACGCCCAACGTCGTGACGGCGGTGCTCATGGATTATCGGGCTCTCGACACGTTGATTGAAACCGTGGTGATCTTTACGGCCGGGATTGCCTGTGCCTTGTTGCTGGGAAGGAGCCGGGAATGATCCGCGCGCACGATAGTGTGATTGTGCTGACGTTGGGACGGATCCTGATTCCCCTGGTGCAATTATATGGACTGTACGTGTTGTTCTTCGGCCAGTATGGCCCGGGTGGGGGATTCGTGGGTGGGGTGATTTTTGGCACGAGTCTGATCTTATCCATCCTCATTTTTGGTCACGATGCTTCGTACAGCACCATGGCGAGGACGGTACGCCACGGTGATGGACTGGGGTTGCTGATTTTTGCCGGGACCGGCGGATTGTGTCTGATCGGGGGAGGGGAGTTTTTGAATTACGCGAACATCGAGATCCCTGGTCTCGACGTGGCCTCACGCCGTTATCTGGGGATCGTGCTGGCGCAAATCGGCGTGGCGGTCGACGTCGGCGTGACGGCCATCTCCATTGTGTTCAGTTTGTCGTTCGATCACGAAGACGGGGACTCCCATGCTTGAGCTCATTGAGGCGTGGCTTCACCGGCCCAACTTTATCGCCTTCGTGATTCTGTTTCTCTGGGGCTTCTACATCATGGTGACCCATCATAACTTCGTGAAAAAGCTCATTGGCATGTACATCGTGCAGACCAGCGTGATTTTTTTCCTGGTGGCGATCAGTGCGAAAACGGGCGCCACGGTTCCGATCCTGTTGTCCGGAACGGACCCCGTCCGCGCTGAATCCTATGCCAATCCCTTGCCGCACGTGTTGACGCTCACGGCGATCGTGGTCCAAGTCGCCACCTTGGGCGTGTCGTTGGCCCTGGTCGCGGCGATTTATCGGAAATACGGCAGCATGGATGAAGATGAAATTTTGAAGAGGCTGGAATGAGCGATCACGCGCCGGCGATCCTCTTTCTGCTTCCGTTCTTGACGGCCATCTCGTTGCCCATGGTCGGCTTGAAACGTCGTGAGTGGTGTCGCCCCATGGCGCTCGTGGCCGTGTTCGCCATGAGTCCGGTTGCCCTGGCCAATCTTCTGGTCGTCCTGAATCATGGAGAGATTCGCTACGCTTTCAGCGGATGGGCGGCTCCGATTGGCATTGAATGGGTCGCCGACGGCCTGGCAAGCGTCGTCATGGTGCTCGTCAGTTTCTTGGCGTTGCTCGCTCTGATCTACGCGGGCCCGACGTCGCCTCGGACGCTTGGGCCACGGATCGTGCCGTACTACACGTTGATCCTGTTGTTGATTTCAGCCCTGACGGGGATCGTCTTTGCCGGGGATTTATTTAACGTGTTCGTGTTCCTGGAAGTGGCCGCGTTGTCGGGGTACGCCTTGATAGGGGTCGCAGGCGGAAAGGCGCTCGTCTCCGCCTTTCGTTATCTCATTCTGGGTACGCTCGGGGCCTCCTTGTACTTATTGGGGGTCGGGTATTTTTACGCGGCAACGGGCACGCTGAACATGGCGGACCTGGCCCAGCGCGTGCCTGCCTTAGTGACGTCCAAAGCCATCGTCGGCGGGTTGATTTTCATGTTCCTCGGCCTTGCGATCAAGATGGCGCTCATGCCGCTTCACGGATGGTTGCCCGATGCCTATACGCACGCGCCGGAAGCCGTTTCACCGCTCCTCGCCTCTCTTGTCACCAAGGTGGCGTTGATCGCCTGGGTTCGGATCATGTTCGGGGTGGTGGGCCCTGAGACGGAAATTGAACACGTGCCCGTCCTCACTCTTCTGGAGGAATTGGGGGCGATTGCAGCGGTCGTCGGGGCCTTACTCGCGTTGACTCAACGTGAACTCAAACGAATGTTCGCCTACGGCGGCATTTCTCACATCGGGTTGATCCTCATCGGCGTGGGGTTGGGCAATGCAACGGGTTTTGCCGGCGGCGTGTTTTATTTGATTAACGACGCGGTCATGCAAGCGGCCCTGTTTTTTCTGGCGGGTGCCGTCGTGTATCAGTATGGCGCCAGGACTATTGATGAGTTGGGGTGTTTGCGCGGACAAGCCCCATGGATGACGGGTGCGCTGATCGTCATGGCCCTGTCGATGGTCGGGTTTCCTCCGACCGGTGGATTTTTTGGCAAATGGTACATTATTCTGGGGGCCTTAGAGGCTCACCATTATTTTGCCGTTGCGGCCGTGATTCTTTCCACCCTTTTCACGCTGGCGTATTTTGTCAAACTCTTTGAACGGATCTTCCGGGACCGTCCGGTTTCCGCCGTGATGAGTCCGGTCGAGGCCCCCTTGTCCTTAAAGGTGAGCGTGGGAACCGTGTCCGCTGCGATTATTCTTTTAGGAGTGTGGAGCGATCCGATCGTCGGATTCCTGCTCAAGACTGCCGTGCCCACGGGGTGGTAACGCATCATCGTTCGTTCGGAACCGTCCTATGTCCATGTACGCCCTGATTCCCCTTCTTCCCCTGGTGGCGTGTCTGACCCTCGCGTTGGGGGGACGATGGTGGGGAGGCGCGAGCCACAAAGTGGCGATTCCCGCGATCGGCCTCTCCTTCGGTCTCTCGGTCGGCGCGTTTGTCGAAGTCCTGAACCATGGCCCGATCTCGGTTCCTCTGTATCGACTGATTCAGTCGGGCAATCTCATCGTCGATCTCGGGTTGTACGTTGACCAACTGACCGCGTTGCTGTTGCTGCTGGTCACGCTGGTGAGCAGCGTCGTCCACGTCTATGCGTCCCGGTACATGATCGGGGACCCGCGATACAATCGGTTCTTCGCGGTCACGTCGCTCTTTACCTTTGCCATGCTCATGGTGGTGATGAGTCGCAATCTGCTCATGCTTTACGTTTTTTGGGAAGTCATGGGCCTGTGTTCCTATCTGCTGATTGCTCATTGGGCGGAACGACCGGCCGCGTGTTCCGCGGCGACCAAAGCCTTTCTGGTCAACGCCGTGGCCGACGTCGGCTTCGGCCTTGGCGTGATCCTCACCTTCGTGACGTTCGGGACGCTCGACGTTCCTCAGATACTGGACCAGGCTTCGTCCGCGTCCGATCGGACGGTGAATCTGTTGGGATGGGCGGGGGTTGACCTTCACGTTCAGTCCGTCACGCTCATCACGCTCTGCCTCTTTACGGGCGCGATGGGCAAATCCGCACAAATCCCGTTTCACGTCTGGTTGCCCTTTGCCATGGAGGCCCCGACGCCCGTGTCGGCGTTGATTCACGCCGCGACCATGGTCAACGCCGGGCCGTTTCTGTTGGTGCGGTTGAGTCCGTTGATCGTGCTGTCTCCCGTTGCCATGACGATCATCGCGGTGATCGGAGCGACGACCGCGGTGTTCGCCGGCGTGGTCTCCCTGACCCAGTCCGACGTGAAAAAGATTCTGGCCTATTCCACGATCAGCCACATCGGATTCATGATTATGACGTGTGGCGTCGGGGCGTTCGTCGTCGCGATTTTCCATTTGTTGGCCCACGGCTTTTTGAAAGGGTTTTTATTTTTATCAACCGGCAACGCCCTGCAAGTCGTCCACGCCCACGGGCATACCGTCTCTGAGGCCGGACGCGACGGACGAGCGCCGAGGCTCCTGGTCGCCGGAGCCTTGACGTTGGCGTGTCTTCCGCCGTTTGTGATTTTTTCCGGCCCCTATGAATCGTTGTGGACGGCCCAGCAGTTCGCCTCCGCGAAAGCTGCCTTTTGGGTGATTGGCTTAATCACCGTCTTTTGTACGGGCATGTATCTCTTTCGCGGCGTTCTCTCACTCTTTCAGCAGGAACTTGACGTCGGCGGCCCGGGAGGGGCGGGTCCCGTGCTGACTCGCCCGCGGTTGTTTTCATCCTCTCACTTTATCGGGGTCATCGTCGGCGTCATCGTGATGGGCGGCGTGCTGGTGGTCCTCTGGAGGTGGTTTGCGCAATTTTTAACGCCGGCGTTGACGCGACCCGTGGCGTCGCTTGCCGCGTCGTCTCCAACGACCGGGTTGTTCCTTGGAGGCTCAGGGCAAGCTTTGTGGTTCGTGGTCCCGCTTGTCGTGGCGTTGAGCGGTTGGGGATTCGCCTACTGGTTGCACGTGAATCCTCAACGGTCCCCGTGGAGACGGTCCGAGCTGGGAAAAACGTTGTACGTGCTGTTTCTCAACAAGGTGTACGTGGACGAAATCTATGACGTCTACGTGGTGTACCCTACGCTTCGACTGGCCGACTGGTTGTGGAAAACCGTTGATCTCGGAGGCATTGATCGCGTGATCACGAGTATAGGAGGCACGTCAGTTGCCCTTGCCCGATGGCTGTGGCACGTGGTGGACGTGAAAGGCATTGATCGCGTCGTCGTCGAGAGCGGGGGACACACCATGAGCGTCGCCACGTGGCTGTGGCGGATGATTGATCTTCGGCACATTGAAAAAAACGTCGAACGATTGGGAGACCAGGTCGAGGCCGCGGGTCATCCGTTGCGAGTCGAACCACGGACGCTTCAGCATCACTTGCTCGTCATCGTCTTCTGGCTGATTACCGCGATAGGACTGTTCTACTGGTTTGTGGCATGAATACCCCGTTGGTCGCCGTGAAGTACCACGTCGGCGTTTTCTGAAGAGCGCGTCATGAGTTCGATCGTTGTGGACCATCTTCTCAGTTGGATGATTGCCGTTCCGTTTCTTGGGATTGCGGTCCTGGCGTTCGTTCAGGATCGGGAATGGATTCGCCGAACGGCCCTGGCGGCGACGCTGGTGGACGTGGGTCTGTCCCTGATGCTCTGGGCCGGGTTCGACGTCGGCAATCAGGGCATGCAGTTCGTGGAGCGCGTGCCGTGGATGCCCACCTTCAACATTCAGTACGCCGTTGGCGTGGACGGCATCAGTCTCCCGCTGGTCGTGCTGACTACGCTGCTCTGTCCTCTGTGCGTCCTCTGTTCGTGGCGTTCCATCAAGACGAGAGTCAGAGCGTTCATGATGCTGATCCTGTTGGTTGAAGGGGCGATGATCGTGGTCTTTACGGCTCTGGATCTGTTCCTCTTTTTTATGTTGTGGGAAATTACCGTGATTCCCATGTATTTCCTGATCATTTTGTGGGGAGGGCCGAATCGCATCGCGGCGGGCGTCAAATTCGTTTTATACAGTTTGACGGGCAGCTTGTTGCTGTTGGTGGCGATTTTGGGGTTATACCTGGAAGGCGGCCGGACGTTCGACCTCCTCGCGCTTGCCGGTCACCCGTATTCCTCGCAAGCGCAGTTTTGGATGTTCCTCGCCTTCTTTCTGGCCTTTGCCATTAAGATGCCGATGGTGCCCTTTCATACGTGGCTGCCGGACGCGCATTCGGAAGCCCCGACCGCGGGAAGCGTGATCCTTGCCGGGGTGTTGTTGAAAATGGGCGGATATGGATTTTTGCGATTTTGTCTTCCCGTCTTTCCCGAGGCGTCCGCACAATTTGCGCCGCTCATTCTCTGGCTGTCGGTCGCGGCCATTCTTTACGGCGGGTACATGGCCTTGGCGCAGTCCGACCTGAAAAAGCTCGTGGCGTATTCTTCGATTTCCCACATGGGATTTGTGACCCTGGGGATATTCGTCTTCAACCATCAGGGCATCCAGGGCGCGATTCTCCAGATGTTTAATCACGGCGTGACGACCGGCGCCCTGTTTTTGGCGGTCGGACAGTTGTATGACCGCACCCACAGTCGTTCCATTCAAGATTACGGCGGCATTCATAAACCCATGCCGCGATTTGTGGCGCTGTTGTGCCTCTTTTCCGTGGCGTCGTTCGGGCTGCCGGGGACGTGTAACTTTATCGGGGAATTTCTGGTCCTCGTCGGGACGTCCGCCGACAGTTTCGTCAAAGTGCTGCTGTCCATGGGGGGGATCGTCTTGGCGGCCGCGTATATGCTCTGGACGTTGCAGCGCGTCGCGTTCGGACGATCACGAACGGCGTTTGCCGCACGGCTGCCCGATCTGAACTGGCGGGAAACGGCGACCATGATTCCTTTGGTGGTCATGGTGTTCTGGATTGGATTGTACCCGGGGCCTTTCCTCAACGTGATGGACGCGAGCGTCTCACACCTCGTGCAACAGGCGACGGGAACGCTCGGACTTGAGGTTTCCAGCGTTACCTCGGCCCCTGAACCTTGACGAATCCACGGCGTTGCCATCAACGAACGTGCTGCGCTGCCCTTGACTTGGTCTCGATTGCGTCTTATTACTTCATGATATGAGTCAACCGCGTCCATTAACGCATGATGAGAAAAAAGCCGCGGAGGCGGCCTTTCAGGGCCGACCGTTCGATGCCTCCTGGTCGAAGTCGGCTCGGGGCGTCTATGAGGGTATTCTCAAAGCCCGCGGTGACGTGGTGGATGCCGACTCCATTGAGACCACCCCCGCCTCACCAACGCCCACCCGCCACGTGACCTCCCGCCAGGACGCCATTGACGCCGGGTTACTGGTTGACGTGACCCAAAAGGCCCAACGCATCGGCTTGAATCTGGCCGTGGGGATTACCAAGTCGTTATGGGACCGAAGCATCACCCAGGCCGTGGAACTTGATCCGCATGAATGGGATCTCCGGGTCCGGGACATGTTGCTGGCCGTTCGCCTGCGACTTGCCGGTCTGGAAACGCCCATGCCGTGGATTGAAGTGCCGGTCCTGTTTCCGGCAGATCACGGCGAAGCGTCACCCCGGATGTTTCCCATCTATGCCCTGTTTCACAAAGACCCCGTTGCCGAAGACTGCCTGACGCTCATTCACCCGAATGAATGGTCTTCCATGCGCCTCTCGTCTCGTTCCGACGAGGAAGAGGGGTTGCCTTCCACCGATACCGTTTGAGGTATCCGGTCCTCTCTTCGACGTTCTTGATTACGTTATGTCCGAAGCAGCAGTTTTTCACGACGTCATACCCGCGCATCCAGCCCCGTCGTTCCTGCGCCCACTTCCTGTTCCCCGATTACTACTCCCCCCTTACTCCGTCGGGGACAAGCCTCAGGTGCAGGCCTTCCCGCCCACCCCTCCTGGTCCCTCGCTTCCTCCTGTTGAGGGCAGGCCTTCCCGCCCACCCCTCCTGGTCCCTCCCTTCCTCCTGTCAAGGGCAGGCCTTCCCGCAAGTTCCCCTCTGTCCTTCCCGCAGGTCCTCCCACCTGTCATTCCCGCATTTTTTAGCGGGAATCCAAGGTCCAGGACATACCCTGAATAAACGTGTAGTGCCGCATCTCCCCCATCGGAGCAGGGAGCAAACTCGTTCAGCCAAGAAGAGGGCGGGATGAGAGCCCGCAGCTACAAAAGAAGGAGAGATATGCTAAGATACTGCCATGCCGAACGATCCCAAGCTGCTCGTGAACGCCGTGCTCGGGGCCATGGCCGTGGCCGGGGGGTTGTGGTTTCTGCAAGGAGGGCTCTCCTTGACCGTGACCGTGTTGGCGGTCGTGGGACTGACGGCGGTGTTGGCGAACATCTGTCAAAGGGCGGCTCAAGTCTGGACGTGGTCAACCCTGCTGTTGGGGCTTGAAAGTCTGGCGTGGCCCTTTCAACTGGTAGGCGAACTCCGGCAATTCGGTCCCGAACCGCCCATGGAAGAAATGAGCAAGGTATTTACCGCGGTGCTGTTCGGGGTGTTCTCAGGAATTTTCTGGCTCACCTTTGCCTACGGCCTGTACCGTCGATCCCAACCGCCGTCAGAAGAAACGGTTGCTCCATTAACTCCGAACCAGGCCAAAGCCAAACGGAGGAAGCAGCGGTGAAGAAGATAAATAAGGGCCATACCATGGTGGCCGTGGCTCCTGCGACAACCGGTTTGTCCAAGTTCAGAATTCAGGGCATTAAAATGGCGGATGCGATCAGGGAACTTCTCGAAGAAAAGTTTGGAAATATTGAGAAGTGATGAAGACAAAACAAGTTGAAATGCGTTTTGACTTAGCTGAACGTCATACGCCTTCAGGAAGAAGAAGACCTCATGGCGTTGCAACGTCAAACCTTATATTCTCCGCTTACGTTGGAAATAATTCGGACGTTTTTCCAAAAATATTGAAGCTTCACGTTGCGACCGGAGCAAAAATTGCGGATGTCACGTATGGCAAAGGAGTCTTTTGGAGAAATATAGACACGAGTCAATACGATTTTTCCCCCTCCGATATTGCAAACGGCATAGATTGCCGACATCTCCCGTACAAAAACCGCTCATTTGATGCGGTCGTCTTCGACCCGCCGTACATGGAAGGGTTTTACAGGAAAGGGAATACCACAAAAGCCGGCGACGGGACGCACAACACGTTCAGAGATCATTATTCGAATGGCGATGAAACTCCTCAACCTAACGGTGGAAAATGGCACGAGGCCGTTTTAGAGATTTACAATGAAGGCGGCAAAGAGGCGTGCCGCGTTCTCAAGGAGGGAGGAATCTGTATCGTCAAGTGTCAGGATGAAGTGAGCGCGAACAAACAGAATCTCACGCACGTCGAAATCATCAATTCATACGCCACCATCGGGTTTTTCTGCAAAGACTTGTTTATTGTGGTTCGCCCAAATAAACCCGGAATGAGCCGGGTGATCAAACAAAGACACGCCAGAAAAAATCATTCCTACTTCCTCGTCTTTGTCAAAAGAGGCAAGCAAGCATCGCACATGCGGTTTACGCAAGCATCTCATTCATCAACGTAAACGGTTCTTCATGGAACGGTGGTTTGGGCGGCCAATGAACGGTGACGAGAGTGGCGAGCAACTGACTTTGTTGATATTCGGTATAGCGTTTATATTTGGAAGACGGCAGGTCGGTGTTTTTTGCAAAAACAAATCGCCATTTATCTTCAAAAGCAAAAACGTTGACGGCCAGAATATGAAATTCGTTGCGAAGCAAACAGGTTGTGTTGACTTTCGTTCCATCGGGAAGCATGACCTCTCGCCTGTCACTTGCATCGACTTGGACCTTGCCGATCCACCCCTCATCTGTTTTCTCTATCATGTTGGTCTGTAGAGACTTCGATTCGAAAATGAACTTCTTACCTTTGTAAGTAACGATGCGATCACCTTTCTTTTTCCTGTCGTGATCGTCATGCTTCAATGCGTCGGAAATTCCACCGCGTCTGAGCCATAATTTTTCCAACTTCAGCTCTGCCAGATAGCCGAGGAGCATTCCTCTAAGGCTTGGGTTTTGATCCACGACTTGGGTGAGTTCCTCAACCGTGATATCCCACCGTTTCAGTATTGAATCAGTCATAGATTGTGCATTTTGTTAGCCGTGACTAAATTTCGTCAGCAAAAACTGCTCAACAAAACCAATGACGCTATTGACATCAGGTTCTGATATTTTTTCCCAATCCGCGTGCATTGCGTAATTTCTTATTTTAGGCATAGCATTGAGCAGTGTGTTGTATGCACCTGATACTAGGCCTTTTGATTTGAGCGCATTAATGACTGCCATCATTGATCCGTCATCAACATTCAGTCCATTAGCAGTCGCATAACGTTTCAGAGAATCTTCCAGTGCCGCAGATGCCAACACTGCTGCCACGTCTTTATGCCCTTCCGCGAGGGATTGCTTGGCCAAAACAATAAAATCGCCAAAGACCTCTCCGGAAACCCTGAGATCAACGTTGAAAACGTAGCCACCTTCAAAATCTTCTTTCGCGCTCTTGAATAGTCCTTGGAGACCCTTAATGCGATCACCAACACCAATTCCTGCGTTTTTCACGGCTTCGGCAAAATTTATGTAGTGTGGCGAATCTTCTCCAAACACGGCTTTAATTAAATTCTGAGCGCTTGTAGCCCATCCTTCCCAACTACCGGCTGGTACGTAAGTGGAAAACTTGCCACTATGAAACGGTATTAAATCTGATTCCTTTTGGAGTTCTCGAAATCGTCCTGAAAATTGATCGGTCAGCATAGAATTTCCTCATAATGGTTGTTTATCTTACGAATGAAAAAGTTCTGGCATGATTCGGATGTTGTCAAGTACTGAAACAGGATGATAGTTGGATCATCCTACGCCACGTCCATCGGATCCACGTTCACCCCGAACTTGACGTGCCGATACGTTTTTTCTCTGGTCATCTGTTCCAGCGTCTGTCGGACAAGGGTTCTGGCGGCGATGCCGTCTTTGAATTTGAGCAAGAGATGATAGCGTTGCCGTTTTGGCGACGTTGGTCCCCGCGAGGGCAGGGGGCCGAGGATGGCGTCGTGTTCCTGGGGTGTCGCGTTGCCTTGCGAGACCGTGCTTGCCCATTGGGTGGTGAGTCGGTGTGCCCATAGTTTGGCGGCGGCTTCGGTTTCCGCTTGGTCTTTGCCTGATACTTCCAACTGGATGAGAAGACCGAACGGAGGGTAGCCGGCCATTCGGCGGAAGGCCAGTTCGTGGTCATAGAAGAACTGGGGTTGTTGCGTCCTGATGGCGTGCATCGCGTGGTGAGCGGGCAATCGCGTTTGAATCATTGCCGAGCCGTGCATGCTTGGCGTGAGCAGATCCACGGCCTGTCGGAGATAGTGGAACACGCGTTCCGCGGATCGAAAATCCGGAAGGTGCAGTCCGGCGTCTGCGTAGGGGACGGCCACGCATCTCACGGGACCGAGCAGGGACGCATGAAACAGCATCTGGGTGCCGACTAATATCTGAACGTGGCCTTTGCAGAATTGTTCTCTGACGTGGCGGGCCGTCGATTCACTCTTGATCGCGTCGCCGTCATAGCGGCTGATGGTGGCGTGGGGATACCACCCTTTCAATTCCTCTTCGAGGCGTTCCGTGCCGAATCCGAACGGTTCGAGTGTTGTGCCGGAACACGACGGGCACACGGTGGGAATGAACGCGGCTTGCCCGCAATAGGGGCACAGGAGTCGTGATTGGTGGAGTCTGAACGGGACGTGACAGCGCGTGCATGATGGGGCCGTCCCGCACTCTCGGCAGGTGAAGGATGAAGAAAATCCTTTGCGATTGTGGTAGACAAGAATGCCGCCTTCCCGCTCCAGCGCACGTTCAATGCCTTGGCGCAAGACGTCGGAGAAGATCGTTCCGAACGGCACGTCTTGAAGGTTGACCACGTGAACGGCGTGTGCGGGTTCCTGGACCGGTGCCGGAAAAGATTGTGGAACCGTGGCGCGGCTTCCAAAATGATGGACGGTCTCAAGCGTCGGGTGCGATGAATGATACACGAGCACGGCTTGGTCCAACGACGCTCTTTTTCGTGCGACTTCCCGGGCATGATAGTGTGGTCCGGCCTCTTCTTTATAGGCGGTGTCTTCTTCTTGTTCGATCCAGATGCACCCCAGGGCGGGGAGAGGAAGGAACAGGGCTGATCTGGTGCCCACGACCACGGCGTAGTGTCCCCGTTTGACGGCGTGCCATTCTTGAATTCGACGCTTTTCCGACAGACCGCTGTGAAATTCTCCGATGCGTCCCCCAACCCGGCCGCGAAGGCAGGCGGCCACGTGGAGCGACCGGTTGATGTTGGGCGTCAGGACAAGGGCCGTGCGCTGGTTGGCCAGTGTGGCCTGTATGACGTTCGCCAAGAGGGGAAGATGCGGTCGTTCGTATGCCATGATTTCGCCGAATCGTTTGGCTGCGAGGTGCTCCCGAAACCGGTGCCACCAGGAGGGATGGGCAGGAGTGTCATCTGAAACGCGGAGACGACCGTTGGCGAGTTCGTTGTCATTCCCGCGCACGCGGGAATCCAGAGCAGGGGGTTCTCCTTCGTCGGCACCATCATTGTCATTCCCGCGTAGGCGGGAATCCAGGCTTTCATCCTCGGAGATTTCCAGACCGCCCTTGGCCGGAGACGTTAGCGCGGGGCCGCTGTGAATGGGCCGTTCGCTCCAGTTTTCCTGCTCTTGAATCCATCGTTGTCGTTTGAGTGTTCTCAGAATCGGGGAAGGATTGTTCACAAGGTGGTCAATGGTTGACGGGGCCAAGCCTTTGGGGTGTTTGGCCAATGCCGTCAGGATCGTGTGCGTGGCCGTGCCCCTGCGGGTGGTTTCCAGACGTTGATGTCCTTGTCGGGTTATGGTCCAGCGGACGGTGCGACGAAAAGGGAATTGGGGCGGTTGGATCAAGGTCATGCACGTCCCGATGGGAGCCAGATAATAGTCGGCCATCCATTGCGACAGGGCAACCAGATTGGGATCAAGGTCCCATGGCGACGACGTGATGAGGTGCAGGTCTCGAATTTTTTTCGGATGAACCGTGGCTGGCGTCGCGTCGTCGGTGAGAGAGACGACGAGCCCGGGTTTGTGCCGTGGGCCGAACGGGGCCAAAACCCATTGCCCCACTGCCGGTGAAATTCTCCACGAATCAGGAATACGGTAGGTAAATGATCGGGAAATCCTGGGCGGAAAGACAACGTCTGCATAACGTGGTAGCATGTCCGGCATTGTGCCAAAGCAGAACGGGCCTCACAACGGAGGGAAGCAATTCAGAGAACCACGTCAATATGCCACGGGGAAAACCACGAACTGAAAGATGAAAAGTTCAGGATCCGATGAAGCAACTCCTCCATAGATTCAAACGAACGGGGCTTGTGTGTTTCATCAGAGGGTTGTCCTTTGATGGAACCACGGTCAGAAAAGCTGAGCCAGAGGTCTATGAATTTATGCACGCCAATGTTGAATCCGGTTGGCGCTGCATTGATTGCGGAGCCAATCGTGGCGAATATAGTTTTCTGATGGCAAAGCTGGTGGGACCATCGGGGTTTGTCCATGCCTTTGAATTGCATCCTGAGAATGCCAAGCAGACCACGTACAATACGTGGCGGTTCCGTGATCGGATCAAGATTGAAAACGTCGCCGTGACGGACGGAGAAAAAAGGGTTGTGCCGGTATTTCCTGGAAAAAATCAGACGAGTGGAGCGGAATGGAATATTGTCGGTCACAATGATGGAGATAAGACCGGTCGTCCTGAATTTTCTCTCCCGGCCATTTCATTGGATCAATATTTTGCCTCAGGTGAAAGAATTGATCTGGTGAAAATTGACGTTGAGGGCGCAGGGTATGAGGTGGTATCCGGTATGCAGAGAATGCTAAGACAAGCTGGCCCTGTCGTCGTCTTCGAGGTCCACTCCCCCAAGGAATGGGAAAGCCGAAAATATTTCTTGGATGCCAACTATAAAATCTTCACCATGGAAGGGCGGCCAATGGAAGCGACCAAGCCGTTCATTTTTCATTGCGTTGCTATCCCCAATGGCAGATCAGTAAACTGGCCCACTCCGTGATTGACGCTTTCCCGTTTCTCTCTTCTCCCTCTCAACGGTAGAAAGGTCGTTGTATCTTTTGATGCTTCAATTACCGGACAAACACCGTGAAGATGAAAAGAACCACGTGAAAGAAATGATGGATGGACAATTCAGGATTCAATCCAGAAAAGGGAAAGGTGCGATCTTCGTGATGATCTGCGCCATTAGTGCGGCTCTGCTCATGCCGGTCGTTCAGGTTGCCGGACGGGACAGTTCATTATCGCCGCCCTCTCCCTCGCATTCATCGGCTTCCCCGTCTTCACGGGAAACGCATTTGCGCGATTTTTCTCCGTTGCCTGAAGAACCGGAAGAGTTCGATGATCGCGAGGTCACGGCGTATTACGACTGGCGGAATGATTTATTCTTTCGGGAATTCGATTTGAACGGGGACGGCGTGGTGAACTATATGACCGCCCGTCGTACCTATAAGGTCTGGCTGGATGACTTCGGCACCCCGGTCGTCGTGACGGTCGGGTCTCCCTTGTTCTATTGGCTGGACCGCAACGGGAATGGGGAATTTGAAACGGGCCAAGGCGAAATGTGGTCGGACCCTGATGAGGACGGGATTACCGGGAATGAACGGATTTATGATACCAGCCATTTAGAACGGCAGCCTTCGCGCGTTCCACGGTGGTCTGCACCCGTTCCGTAAGACCATGGGTAGACTTACGCATCACAACCCTTTTAAGATGGTCTTCTGATAGAAGAAAGGGAGAAGGTGCCATGCCAAGTGTCAAGGCTGAAATGAAGTCGATCATTCGAAAGAGCGTTCGGACTACGATCCGCACCGCATTGGCATCGGTCATTCAGGAAATCAAAATCGCTAAGGAAGATAGAGAAACCCCCGCTGAGGGAAAAGCGCCGCACCGCATTCAAACGCAGATTCATCGACGGAAGAAGGCCAAAGCGGTCGCTCCCCTCACGAATGAATGGGAACGTTCTCGGACGATGCCTCCGAAAAATCTGAAACGCTCCCCGCAGGATATGCAGAAATCGTAACCCTCCCGATTCCTCCTTCCCTCTCGCTTCTCGTTGGCACAGGCAACACGGGCATGACGCCGTGGGAGTATGGGCCAGAGGGGTGAGATCGGGTCTTCCTTCCCCTCACCCCCACCCTCTCCCGGAAGGGGAGAGGGAGCCAGGGCTGTAGGGCCGCGTCTCACGCGGCCTCCTCACTTCAGCCGTAGATTCTTCGCCTTCGGCTCAGAATGACAGGCTGGGATGTATTCGCGGATGTTGAAAGGTATCGCCATTCTCACCGGCGGCCAACTTCGGCTCAGCGTGACGGGCGGGGGTGTATTCGCAGAGCGTTCGCTTCGCCTGATTGTCTTCATTTCGGGGTATTCCTCTCTTTGCTCAAGGGAATCAGGGACTTGGGGCTTTTGCGAATAAGGCGGTAGGTCTTTTGTTCGCTTGATTCGTAAAAAATTCGGGTGCTACCATGCTGGATTCCGTGAAAATCATTGAAGATTTTTGATCCCCGATAAAAGATGTCGGGGACAAGTTTTTGCGATGTCGGGGATGAGATTTTACGAGATCAGATGAGCATGGTGAGCGGATTCGACCTTCTTCTGGACTATTTGTCCACGTATTTCCCCATTCTCGTGTTTATTGTTCTGGCGTTAGGATTCGGGCTGGTGACGCTCGCGCTGAGCTATCTCGTCCACCCGAAATATCCCGAAACGGAAAAATTAAGCGTCTATGAATGCGGGAGCGAACCGTTTTCCGACTCTCGGATGCCGTTTCCCGTTCGCTATTACGTCATTGCGATGCTGTTTGTGATTTTTGATATTGAAGTGATTTTTCTCTATCCCTGGGCCGTCACGTTTGACCAGCTTGGAATCATCGGCCTGATCGAGATGATGATTTTTATCGGGCTGTTCGTGGTGGCCTACGTCTATGCGTGGCGCAAGGGCGCGTTGGAATGGGATTGAGCGGTCTGCAGGGTGAGTGATGGGCTTAATCCAGATCGGAAAGAGACACGAGAAAGACGGCGACCTTGGCGTGATCACGCTGTCGCTGGAAAAGGCCGTGAACTGGGCGCGGAAGGGGTCGCTCTGGCCTATGACCTTCGGTTTGGCCTGTTGCGCGATTGAGATGATCGCCGCGGTCTCGTCCCGGTATGACATTGATCGATACGGGGCCGGCGTCTTTCGGGGGTCGCCTCGGCAGTCCGACGTCATGATCGTGGCGGGGACGGTGTGCCGGCGCATGGCTCCGGTCATTCGCAAAATCTACGATCAGATGCCGGAACCCAAATACGTGATCTCCATGGGGTCCTGTGCCACGTCCGGCAATATTTACGACAGTTACAGCGTGGTGCAGGGGGTGGATCGATTCGTGCCCGTGGATATTTACGTGCCGGGTTGTCCTCCGACTCCCGAAGCCCTGTTTGACGGGATTTTGAAACTGCAAGATCAGATCATGCAGAAGCGGGTCTTTACCAAGCAGCCCGAGCAAGTCAAGCCGAAGAACAAGGTCATCGTGTAATGGATTCCCGCTAAAGCTTGTCCCCGACGTTTGTTATCGGGGAACCGGCGGGAATGACAGGGGCAGAAACAAGGAGATCGTGTCATGCATCCGCTTGCCGAACGCATCCAAGGCCGCTTTGCCGACGCCGTTCTCCGGGTCCACGAATGGCGCGGGGATCTGGCCGTGACGGTGAAACGCGAATCCTTGCACGCGATCTGTCGCGTTCTGCGGGACGATCCGGCCATGGATTTCGATTACATCGTCCACGTCAGCTCGGTGGACTGGCCTGATGATGAAGAACGGTTTGAAGTCGTCTATGAAGTCTATTCCATTCGGCATCGGCATCGTGTTCGCGTGAAAACCCGAGTGCCGGAACACGATTGTTCCGTCGATTCGTTGACGGATATCTGGCGGGGCGCGGAGTTCATGGAACGGGAGGTCTTCGACATGATGGGCATTCGGTTCAAGAACCACCCGGACCTTCGCCGCATTTTGATGCCGGATGACTTTCAGGAAGGCTATCCGTTGCGAAAAGATTTCCCTCTGCAAGGGAAGGGTTGGCGGGATACCTTTGATTTTCTGAATGAAGGCGCGGCCTGACTCCTGCGCGTGACTCTTCAGAGCGACCATTCTTGAGAACGATGGCACGTTTCACGGACCAACGCGAGACCGTCTATAAAGTCGATCCGGAACATCCGGCGACCAAGGATCTCCCGATCCTGCGGACCGAGGAACTGCTGTTGAACATGGGGCCGCAGCACCCGGCGACGCATGGCGTGCTGAAGGTCATCCTGGACCTTGAAGGGGAGCGCATTACCAAGTCCACGGTGGTGATGGGCTTTCTCCATCGCGGCGTGGAAAAGCTCGCCGAATACGGGACGTATCATCAATTTATTCCGCACACGGACCGTCTCGACTACGTGTGCGCGATGTACAACAACTTCGCGTATTGCCGGGCGGTTGAGAAACTGATGAACGTTACCGTGCCCGAACGCGCGGAATATTTGCGTACCATCGTCGCGGAAACCCAGCGGATCATCGGGCATTTGTTCTGGTTGGGGACGCAGGCTCTGGACATCGGCGCGATGACCGTGTTCTTCTACACGTTCCGGGACCGCGAGATTCTGCTGGACTGGTTTGATGAACTCTGCGGCGCGCGACTCACGACCAGTTGGTATCGGATCGGCGGCGTGGAACGGGATTTTACCGACTCCCTTGAAACCAAGATTCGGCACTTTCTGGATTATTTCCCGCCCAAGATCGACGAATACGTCGTGTTTCTGGAAAAAAATCGCATCTGGTTGGCTCGCACCGTGGGCGTGGCGGTCATTTCGGCTGAGGATGCCTTAAGCTTCGGGTTGAGCGGGCCGACGCTCCGGGGGTCCGGGGTTGATTACGACTTGCGAAAGTACGAGTCCTACGGCGCCTATCCCCAGTGTGAATTCAGTGTGCCCGTCGGTCGGAACGGCGACACCTATGATCGGTATTGGGTCCGGATTGAGGAGATGCGGGAAAGCATCAAAATCATCCGGCAGTGCATGGACCAGATGCCCAAGGACGGGCCGGTGATGGCCGACGTGCCCAGCGTGACCCTGCCGCCCAAGCACCGCGTGTTGACCAATCTGGAATCGATGATCCAGCAGTTCAAACTGTTTTCGCAAGGCTTCGATGCACCGCCCGGTGAAATGTATTGTGGAACCGAGGCGCATAAAGGCGAATTGGGTTTTTATATCGTGAGCACGGGAGGCGGTCATCCGTATCGATTAAAAATTCGATCCCCGTCCTTCATCCACATGGGAGCCTTCGATCACATGGCCCGGGGCTACATGATTGCCGACGCCGTCACGATCTTCGGATCGTATGACATCGTGATGGGAGAATGCGACCGATAACAGGGCCGTGCGTGGTCTGCGGACTGCACGGTCCGTGAGATTGTGCAAAACCGTCAGGGCTTTGAAGAGAGTGGAGAGTGCAGAGCGGAGAGTGAAGAGTGGGAAGAGAACCCACCCTCACCTTGGTCCTCTCCCGTCAAGGGAGAGGAAAGAAGAGGGATCGGCATCTATGAGAACTTTGCCACAATACCCTTTGTGCCATTCTGAGGAGCGAAGCGACGCCTGCCCTGAGCCTCGAAGGGAAGAATCTCCCGTGCCGGCTGGTCCCTTCGGAACCCTCAGATTTCTCGCTGCGTTCGGAATGACATGTTGCAAAAGTCTTCCTATGACAGGGCAACGCTATGCTGCTTGATGAGTTGGTCCGTGTGATTGAAACACTGAAACAACGCATACGCGAACACGGTTCACGTTTGCGTGAAAACGAAACACGGACGCGCATGGCGTTGATTGACCCCCTGTTGCATACGTTGGGCTGGGATCCTGCCGACCCGGGAATGGTCATTCCGGAGTACGACGTCAGTCGCCAATGGGCTGACTACGCATTGTTGGGTCATGATGGTAAGCCGGTCGCTATTGTAGAAGCTAAAAAATTGGGTGAGTCTTTTTCAGAGAAACACCGGACGCAAATGGTCGGCTACTGCACCACGAACGGCATCAAATATGCCGGACTTACCGACGGCGACCAATGGGAATTGTACGAAGTATTCAAGCCGATTCCACTGGAGGAAAAGCGTAGACTGAAAGTGTCCATTGCTGACCGGCCGTCACACGAAAGCGCACTCCAACTGCTGCTGCTCTGGCGGCCCAACCTGGGATCAGGGCAGCCGGTGCTGGCCGGTCAGCCGATTTTACCCGCTGGCCACGCGGAACGAACCCCATCGCTCACTACCCCAAGAGAACCGCTGGAATCGCAACCGATACCGCCTGCGCCGCCGCCTTCAGGCTGGGTTGCGCTGGCGAGTTACGACCCACAGCAAGGCACGGCTTCTCCATCTTCGATTCGATTTTCAGATAGAAGCGAACGGGCCATAAAGAACTGGAAGAATCTTTTAGCCGTTACGATCAGATGGCTGTATGAGAGCCATTTGCTTACTGAGAAGAACGCGCAAGTCAGTTTCGTCAACACCAAAAACTCAAGAGAGAATCCGTTCCAACGTCCTACACCCGTGGATGGGACGCCATTCGTATTTGAAGGAAACATATCTGGGAAGACGTCGAGAAAGAGGACCCAAGAATTGCTGAAGCACTGCGGCCAAAACCTTGGCGACATTTTTGTCCTGCCCAGGTAATGGCTGCGAATGGTTGTGTCAGTTCAATGTTTGAAGTCATGATGGTTACGACACGGAAACAGGAAATTCGGGTTAGAACGATAGTACCACGACGAATTCCTGAATCATGGATTCCCGATTACAAACGTCGGGAATGACGGCGTTCAGGATCCGGCGGGAATGATGGCGTTTTTACAACCGTCTGGGATGACCGCGTTTTTACAGATCGGGAATGACGGCGTTTTTACAACCGTTGGGGATGGCCGCGTTTATTATTAGAGGCAGGAGAGCGAGATGGCACTTAAACCAGTGACGACGCCGGATGTTGAAGCGGCAACCATTCAACTGAGTATCGACGGCGAAACCGTGACCACGAAGGAAGGGGTTTCGCTGTACGACGTGATTTCACGCATGGGCAAAATTGTGCCGGCCATGTGTTATCACTACACCTTTGATCCCTTCGGGTCGTGCGGCATGTGTCTGGTCCTGCAAGAGGGCAAGAAGGCCCCGGTCCGATCCTGCACCGCCAAGGCCGCGGAAGGGATGGTGATTCGAACGGACGGGGAAGACCTGTTTGCCGCTCGCAAAAAAGCCGTGGAAAAACATCTGTCCGTGCATCCCCTGGATTGTCCGGTGTGTGACGCTGACGGCCATTGCGAATTGCAGGACATGGCCTTCCAGCATGAAGTCACCACCCTCGCCAACGCCAAACAGAAAAACATTCCGGAAGATACCCGCAGCATCGTGCTGGACTTCAACATGAATCGCTGCATCGCGTGTGGGGAATGTATCAACATTTGTAAAGACCTGCTGCGCATTGATGCCCTGCAATTCATGAAGAAGGGAGGATTTACGCAAGTGGTGGCGAAGGGCGATCAGGCCCTGGATTGCGAATTTTGCGGCGATTGCCTGGCCGTGTGTCCCGTGGGCGCGATTACCAATAAGTTTTCCAAGTACGTCTATAAGCCGTGGCAACTTCGGAAAACCACGACCACCTGCAATTACTGCGGCGACGGATGTCAACTGTACGTGGAAACCAAGGATACCGAGGTGGTCCGGGTGACCTCCCCCTTATCGTGGAAAAATAAATGGGGCGACCGGGGCGATACGGTCAACGGTCATGGCGGACTCTGCGTGCGGGGCCGATTCGGGTTCCAATTCATTGACAGCAAAGAGCGACTGACGGAGCCGCTTCTTCGTCAAGGCAGCGACCTCGTCCCCTCTCCATGGATTGAGGCGTTGGACGCGGCCGCGGAGCGATTCGTGCAGATCAAAAAAACATACGGCTCTGAGGCCATTGCGGGATTGATCACGGCGCGTTGCACGAATGAGGAACTCTACGTCTTTCAGAAGTTCATGCGCACGGTCCTGGGCACCAATAATCTGGACAGTAGCGCCCGATACGGCCATCTCAATTTTGTGCGCGCGGTGCATCAGGCGCTCGGGATCTCCCGGATGATGAACACGTCCGCGGATCTGACCAAAGCGAAGGCCATTCTGGTGGTGGGGGCCAACGTGACGGAAACGAATCCCGTGGCCAGCGTGCGGATCAAAGCCGCGGTCGGGACCTCCAAAGCCTCGGTCATCGTGGTGGATTCCATGCAAACCAACTTGGCCAAACTGGCCTCGCATCCGACCATGGTCAAACCCGGGACCGAGGGGCTGTTCGTCAAAGGATTGGTTCGATCCGTTCTGGATCAGGGTCTCATCGATTCCCGCGTCGCTGCGCAAGCGCCTGACGCCGTGAACGCCTTGACGTCGGCCGCGCAGTCAGTGTGCCTTGAGACCGTGGCCGCGGAAACCGGCGCGTCCGTGGAGACGATTCACGAAGTGGCAAAAATTTTTGCAGAAGCCCCCCGTGCCGTCGTGGTGTGCGGGGAAGGAATCGTTCGCCGTTGCCACGGCTATGACAACGTGTTGTCTCTCATTGATCTCGCGTGGGTGACGGGAACGTTCCAGAAGCCCGGCAGCGGCGTGAACACGTTTGTCGAAGAGGGCAATGAGCAAGGGGCCGTGGACATGGGGGTGGCACCGGAATTTCTGCCGGGCCCCGTGGGTTATGACGATTCCACGGCACGCCGGAAATTTTCTGAAGCCTGGGGCATGGACGTGAGTGCCCAACCCGGTCAATCCCTCGTTGAAATCATCGAGAACTGTCGCGCTGGAACAATCAAGGCCCTGTACGTGGTTGGAGAAAATCCAGTGGCGACGCTGCCGAAATCGTATGGCGTGGAAGAAGCCTTGAGTCAATTGGAATTGCTCATTTGTCAGGACCCCTTCCTGACGGAGACGGCTCACTATGCGCACCTCGTGTTCCCCGCGTGTACGTTTGCGGAAAAGGACGGCACGGTCACGAATCAGGAGGGAAAGGTGCAGTTCGTCAGGCCGGCCCTGGACCCCTTGGGCCAAAGCGCGTTGGATTGGCACATCATGGTGGGCATTGCCAACGGCATGGGGGCTTCCCTGCCGTATGAAACGACGCAGGATATTCAGGAGGAGATTCGGAAACTGCTTCCCGGCTACTACAATCTCGGGCACCCTCGACCCGTTGCCGCCGACCCCACGGCGTATCTGCACAATGGATATCAGGATTCGGTGGGCGCCCGGTACGCGACGAATGGCCGTGCCGACGGGTCCGATCGGCCCTATGACATGACTGTGATTCAACTCCTCTATCATTCAGGAAAACTGTCCACGAAGGCCTCCGGGTTGATGGAGATTTCGCCGAATACCAAAGCCTTACGGTTGTCGCGTGACGCCTGTGAGCAGTTGGGCGTCGCCGAAGACGGACGCGTGCGCGTGACGTCGGATCAGGGAAGCGTGGAGTTGGGGGTTGCCGCCGACCCCAGCATGTTGCCGGGAACCTGTGCGTTTCCTGAGCATTTTAATGATCCTCCGGTCAAAGATCTCGTGCCGGTTGAGGTTGACCCCGTCACCCGAGTGCCGTATTTCAAATTGACTCGGGTGACGATCGAAAAGGTGTAAGGGGGAGGTCGCATCCATGGAGACTCCGAGCCAAACGAAAAAATTCTTCGACGCGGTCCTGTTCCGTGAAATCTGGAAAGCGATGAAGGTCACTTTTACGCACATGTTTCATCGCCCGATGACCTTCGAGTATCCGCGAGAAAAGCGAACGATTCCCGATGCCCATCGTGGCGCCCTGGGCCTGTTGCGCTACGACGACGGGCGCGAACGGTGCGTCGGATGTGACCTCTGTGAAGCCGCGTGTCCCTCCCGGTGCATCAAAGTCATCAGTGAAGAAGATAAATCGATGCCGCTGCAACGGTACGCGACGGAGTTTTACATTGATATCACCAAATGCGTGTTTTGCGGGTATTGCGTGGAAGCCTGTCCGGTCAACGCCTTGGCCATGACGAAGATGTATGAATATTCGACTCCCGATAAACGCACCCTCCTGTTCGACAAACGGCGACTCTACGAAATCGGAGACCACCATATCGGGGATGCCAAGAAGTATTTATACGCTCATAATCAAGAAGAGGATGATGACGAGAGTCGCGCCTACCGCTATCATTTCCCCCAACCCGTCGGGAACGCCGACGTCTCCGACTCGTAGCCGTTGACGATGATCTACGTCTTATTCGGGTACTTTGCGGTCGTGAGTATCCTGTCCGGGATTTTCACGATTGCCTTGAAACATCCCGTCCACTGCGGCCTGGGCTTGTTGTCCTTGCTGCTCCACGTGGCCGGTCTCTTTGTGTTACTCAACGCCGAATTTCTGTTTGCGGTTCAGATTATCGTCTATGCCGGGGCCATCCTGGTGCTCTATCTGTTTGTCCTGATGTTGCTGAACTTGAAAACGGAAGAACAGTATCTGCACAAGAAATATCCCTTTTTTCTGTTTGCCGGCGTGGCGATTCTGGGTGAATTCCTCATTGTGACGTTACAGACGCCTCATGGCGGGGCCAAAGGCACGGCGTCTGCAGACGTCGTGTTGCAGACCGGCCCGAGTCACGCCGTCGGGATCATGATGTTCAGCGACTATTTGTTGTTGTTCGAGATCGTCGGGGTTTTTCTGCTGGGCGCGATTATCGGGGCGATTGTGTTGGCGAAAACGCCAACCGCTCCGACTCCCAAGGTGGACGCGGCCACGTAAGTCAAGCATCATGATTCCTCTTTCCGCCTACGTCGCGTTGAGTGTCATTCTGTTTATGACCGGATTGCTGGGCGTCCTGATTCGCCGGAATTTTATCATTGTCCTGATGTCCGTCGAGATCATGTTGAACGCGGCGAACGTCAACCTCGTGGCGTTCTCTCATTATCTGGAGTCCATGGCCGGCCAATTGGCGGCCCTGTTCGTGATTGCGATTGCGGCCGGAGAAGCCGCGGTGGGCTTGGCGATTATCATCGTCGTGTTCCGTGGCAACGTTTCGACCAACGTCGATCAGATCAATCTCTTGAAGTGGTAACGTGTTCGATCTTCTCGTCATTCTCATTCCGGTCTTTCCGTTACTCGCGGTCCTGGCGAACGGCCTGCTGGGCCGTTGGTACGCACACGGTCCGGCCGGCGGGATTGCGTGCGGGTCGGTGGCGCTCTCCTTGCTTTGCGCCGTGGCGGTCGGCGCCCACGTGTTGGCTGATCCCGACCCCCGTGAAGTCGTGGCCTATTCCTGGATCGTCAGCGGTGATCTCCACGTCAATTTCGGTTTTCTGATTGATCCGCTGACCGCGGTGATGTTGATGGTCGTGACGGGAGTCGGATTTCTGATTCACCTCTATTCCATCGGGTACATGCACGGCGAAGACGGCTTTACCCGCTTCTTCGTCTACATGAATTTGTTCATGGTCTCCATGCTCTTGCTGGTCATGGGGAACAATTTCCTGGTCCTGTTCATCGGATGGGAAGGCGTCGGGCTGTGCTCCTATCTGTTGATCGGGTACTACTTCAACAAAGTATCCGCGGCGAAAGCCGCGACCAAGGCCTTTGTCGTCAACCGGATTGGAGACGCGGGATTCCTGCTCGCGATGTTTCTGGTCTTCGTCAATTTTCGTACCTTGGATTACCTGACGGTCTTTGAGCAGGCGAGCCGACTCTCCACCGAAACGGCGACGGCCATTGCGCTGTGTCTGTTCGTGGGCGCGGTGGGGAAATCCGCACAAATTCCGTTATACACCTGGCTTCCCGATGCCATGGAAGGGCCGACGCCCGTGAGTGCCTTGATCCACGCCGCGACCATGGTGACGGCCGGCGTCTACATGGTGGTCCGAACCCACGTGTTCTACGATCTGTCGCCCGTGGCGCTGACCACGGTGGGACTGGTCGGTGGCACGACGGCGTTGTTTGCCGCCACCATTGGATTGGTTCAGAACGACATCAAGCGCGTGTTGGCCTACTCAACGGTCAGTCAGTTGGGCTACATGTTCCTGGCCTGTGGGGTGGGGGCCTATATTGCCGCCGTCTTCCATCTGGTCACGCATGCCTTTTTCAAAGCCCTGCTTTTCTTGTCCGCCGGTGCCGTGATCCATTCGTTGAAAGGCGAGCAGGACGTTCGCAAGATGGGAGGACTGGCCCGAAAAATTCCTGTCACGCACGCCGTGTTTCTCATCGGCACCGTGGCGATTGCCGGCGTTCCGCCGTTGGCGGGATTCTGGAGCAAGGATGAAATCATGGCCCATGCCTTCGTCCGTCATCATTACGTTCTGTATGGATTGGCCGCGGTCGGCGCGCTTCTGACCTCCTTTTACATGTTTCGTCTCACCTACCTGACGTTTTACGGTCACTCCCGGGTCGATCCCGACGTGGCACGCCACGTTCATGAATCGCCCCCGGTGATGACCGTGCCGTTGATGATTCTGGCGGGTCTCTCCGTCTTCGGCGGATTGCTGGGCGTGCCTCCGGAACACGGCTGGTTTCATGGATTTCTAGAGTCGGTGGCCACGCCCGTCGGGGCCGTGGCTCATGAAGTCAGTGGGAGAACGCTGATGACGCTGATGGCCGTGGCCGTGGGTCTTGCGCTGGGGGGGTGGGGCGCGGCGCACTACCTGTATTCCGTCAAACCGAAGACGGCGGATGACTGGTCGCAACGGTACGCCGGAGCCTATCGAACGATTGTGAACAAATACTACGTCGATGAACTCTACGACTCGATCTTCGTCGAGCCGTGCAAACGTCTGGGTCGGCTATGGGATTGGATCGATCACCAGGTGATCGATCGCGTCGTTCGTGGAATTGGTCGCGGGGCGGACGTCAGCGCCGAAGGGGTGACCTGGGCCGAGAAACACGTGATTTACGGTGGAATCAACGTCGTCGGATACGCCAATCACCTGGCGGCCTGGTCGTGGCGGAAGTTGCAAACCGGCCTCGTCAACCATTATGCCGCCGTGATCGTCATCGGTCTCTTTATCCTGGTACACGTGTTGTTCCTGTGGCTGACTGGAATCTCCGTCTTATAACGAAGACGCGGTGGAGCGCGTCATCCTGAGTGACGTCCCCAATCGATGATCGTGTAACGATCGGCAAGGGCTGAGTGGTCGGCATGCTTGAAGAATTGCAATTCGGATTTCCCCTGTTGTCGGTGCTTCTCTTCTTACCGCTTCTCGGCGCCGTCACGTTGTGGGTGCAACGAGACGCCGATCTGATGAGGAAGTCCGCCTTGGGCGTGGCGGTTCTGGAGTTAAGCCTCGCCATCATCCTGATGTTTCGCTTCGTCCCGGAATCCGCGGCCATGCAGTTCAGCGAGCGACTGAATTGGATTCCGCCTCTCGGCATTTCCTATCATCTTGCGGTTGACGGCATCAGCGTCGCGTTTGTCGGACTCTCGGCGTTCATCACGCTGCTGATCATCCTCTATTCATGGGACGCCGTTCGGGAGAACGTCAAGCCGTACTTCATGAGTATTCTGGCGTTGGAAACGACGATGATCGGCATCTTTGTGTCCATCGACCTGATTCTCTTTTTTGTCTTCTGGGAACTCATGCTCGTGCCCAGCTATTTCCTGATCAAGTTGTGGGGCGTCGGGAACGAAAAAGAATACGCCGCGCTCAAATACGTGTTGTACACCTTGTTGGGCAGCGTGTTCATGCTGGTGGGATTTGCGTTGTTAAGTTTGAATTACTACGACGTCAGGCAGACCTACAGTTTCGACTTGTTGGATCTGTTGACCGTGGCCGTGCCGGTTGACGAGCAACTGTTGATCTTCTGGTTGATCTTCATGGGGTTGGCCTTCAAAGCGCCGGTGTTTCCTTTCCACACGTGGTTGCCGGATGCGCTCGTGCATGGCCCCATCGGCATGTCCGTCGTGTTGGCGGGGATCAAGCTTGGAACGTATGGGTTTCTGCGGTTCTCCTTCCCGCTGCTGCCCGAAGCGTCAACCAATGAAACCGTGGTGGTGATCGTGATGAGCCTGGCGTTGGCCGCCATCGTCTGGGGCGCGATTATCGCCGTCATGCAGACGGACTTCAAACGTCTGCTCGCGTTCAGCAGCATCAGCCATTTGGGGTTCGTGGTGCTGGGCTTGTTTGCGTTGAATTTCCAAGGCGTGCAGGGCAGCCTGCTGCACATGATTAATTTGGGGTTGACCACCGCCGGACTCTTTTTTCTGGCGGGATTTCTCCATGCTCGTCTTGGCAACACGCTATTGGAACATTGCGGAGGCATGGCGTCGAAGATGCCGTGGTTGGCGACTTTCGTGTTGATCGTGGGAATGGCCTCGATCGGACTCCCCGGGACGAACGGCTTCGTCGGAGAATTTCTGATCCTGCTCGGCGCGTTTCAAGCGCATTGGCTCTACGGCGTCGTGGCGGTGTCAGGCGTGATTTTCGCCGCCGCGTATTTTCTTTGGTATTACGAGCGAGCCATGTTTGGCCCCGTCGGCTCAAAAATTCCCGACGTCCTGAAGGACCTGACGCAACGGGAATCGACGATTGCCGTGGCTCTGTGCGTGATGATTATCTGGATTGGACTCTATCCCTCACCGTTTTTGCGCATGATGAACGGATCGGTGCAGGCGGTGGTGGATCGATTGGCTCTCGGGTCGGTCGCGAGCGTGGAACGCGACCGGATGCTGCTGTCTCACGTCATGAACGGTGATCCCCGACGTCGGTCATCGGGGGACGGACCCGGAGAAAAGGACTGAGCGATGGGGGAGTGGGCGTTACTCATCACCCTGTTTGCCCCGTTCCTGGGGGCCATCGCGTTGCTGTGTATTTCGAATCGGGAACCGCTTCAGGTTCGTGGCGTGGCCGCGGGATCCGCCGGGGTGACCTTACTCGCCGCGCTGTACGTGTTTCTGGCGTATGATCCCGAGCAAGGCGGGTTTCAATTCATCACCAAGTGGTCGTGGTCGGAAGAATTAGGCATTGCCTTTCATCTCGGCGTCGATGGGATCGGGGCGCCGCTGGTGTTTGCCTCCGCCATCCTCCTGTTTGCGGGGATTTTCATATCGTGGCACATCAAGGATCGCACGAAAGAGTTTTACATCTTCCTGTTGATTCTGGCGGCGGCCACCATCGGGGTCTTCATGTCGCTGGATCTGTTTTTTCTCTACTTCTTTTATGAGATGTCCGTGTTGCCCATGTACGTGTTGCTGGGCGTCTGGGGCAGTCATACTAAAGGGTATTTGAGTATGACCGACGCCGAAGGCCGCAAGCGTCGCGATTCGGTCGGATTCATTTTGAACTTCGGGGCGAACAGCAAAGAATACGCGGCCATGAAGCTGACGCTGTTCCTCTCGGCCGGCGCCGTGCTCGCGTTGATGGGCATTCTGCTGATGTATCATTTCTCACCCGTCCGCACGTTCGATATTTTGGTCCTGCGGGAGGTCGCTGATTTTGATGGAACGTTGGCCACGATTATCTGGTTGCTGGTCTTTTTCGGCTTTGCGTCCATCGCGCCCATTTGGCCGCTGCATTCATGGTCGCCCGTGGGGCACGCCGCGGCACCGGCCGCGACCAGCATGTTACACGCCGGCGTCCTGATGAAACTTGGCCATTTTTCCATCATTCGCGTGGCCTATGAAATCCTGCCGGAAACCACGCAGCAACTGATGCCCATTGCCGCGATTCTGTGCGTCTTCAGTATTCTCTACGGTGGGTTCGTGGCCTATTTCGCCAAAGACACGAAATACGTCATCGGGTATTCGAGTTCCAGCCACATGGGCTACGTGTTTCTGGGCATGGCGGCCCTGAATTACATCAGCCTGACCGGTGCCGTGATTTACATGTTCGCGCATGCTTTGGCCACGGGGATGCTCTTCGCCCTGGCAGGGTGGGTGTATGACCAGACCCATACGCGGGACGTTCCCTCCCTGGGCGGGTTGGTCCAGAAAATGCCCTTCGTGGCCGGGGCGTTTATTATCGCGTGCATGGCGTCGGTCGGGATGCCCGGCACCGTGAACTTTATTGCCGAAATTATGATTATCGTCGGCGCGTGGGAGACGTATCCCTTCCAAGTCATCGTGGCGGTGTTGGGCATCGTGCTGACCATGGCCTATCTCTTCAAAATGATGCGGGGACTGTTTTATGGACGACTGTCCGCGGAGTATGCCCACGTCAGTGACGCCAGACGTTGGGTTGACCGCATGCCGTTGCTCATCATGATCGGGTGCAGCATTTTCTTCGGTATTTTCCCCATGCACTTTTACAACGTCGTGCGATCAACGGTGGTGCCGATGCTGGACCGGATTAACCAGGTCGCTCCGATGCTGACGCAACAGACCACCGGAGTCTTCCCGTAACTCACGTGCCCTTAACCATGATGACCTTTGATCTCACTCTGTCGGGTTCAGACCTGCTCCTGTTGGCGCCGGAGATGTTTCTCACCATCTGGCTGTGCGTGGTGTTGGCCGTGGACTGTACCCGTCGAACGATCCATCACCAGACGCTGGCCTACCTCAGCGTGGGGGGCGTCGTCGCCGCGCTTGTGATGCTGATCGGGTTTGATGCCGCGGACGTTCGCGGCGCGCTGTTCAAAGACACGTTCGTCCTGGACGGCGTCGCGATCTTCTTTAAGATTTTCGTGTTGGTGGCGACGGCACTGGTCTTACTCTGTTCGGTTGATTACGTGCGATCGTTCAAGTTTTTTCGAGGGGAATATTACTGTTTAATCATGATGTCGGCCTTGGGCATGATGTTCATGGCCTCGGCCCAAGACCTGCTCTCCGTGTTCGTCACGCTGGAATTTTCCACGTTTGGATTTTACGTGCTGGTGGCGTATCTGCGGGACAATCAGAAATCCAGCGAAGCGGGGCTCAAGTTCTTCATTCTCGGAGTCTTCACCGCGGGCCTGCTCGCCTACGGCATCAGTCTCGTCTACGGAGAGACCGGAACGCTGGTGTTTTCGGACATGGCCGCCACGCCGGGAAGCTATGGGCTGGCCATCGGCTATATCATGATCTTTGCCGCGCTGGGCTTCAAAATCGGCGCGGTGCCGTTTCATTCCTGGATACCCGACACCTATCAGGGTGCCCCGACGCCCGTCACCGCCTTTCTGTCGATCGCGCCGAAAGGGGCGGCCATGGCGATCCTCATTCGCATGTTTTACGTGGCGTTGGCCACGTTCAAACCGACGTGGGTCCTCCTGTTCGTCGTGGCCTCGATCGTGTCCATGACCTACGGCAACGTCGTGGCCATTGCCCAGAAAAACATCAAACGCTTACTCGCGTATTCGGGCATTGCCCAGATCGGCAACGTCATGATCGGGCTGGCTGCCGGCACCAAACGCGGGAGTGACGCCATTCTCTTTTATCTGCTCACCTATTTGTTCGCCAACCTGGGGGCCTTTGCCGTCGTCATCGGCGTGAGCAATCTGATCAAGAGCGACGAAATTGAAGATTACAATGGACTGAACCGTCGCTCGCCGTTTCTTGCCGCGGCCATGCTGCTCTTTCTCTTGTCGCTCGCCGGGGTGCCTCCACTCGCGGGATTCATAGGCAAACTCTACATCTTCGTCGCGGCCATTGAGCAAGAACTCTATACCTTGTTAATCGTCGGGCTCGTTAATATCGTCATCTCCATGTACTACTACCTGGTCGTCGTCAAGAAAATGTACATCAACGAACCTGCCGACCCCACGCCGCTTTTCGTCTCGACTCCCCTGAAAACGGCCGTGTTTGTGGGCATGGCCGGCACCTTGCTGTTGGGCGTGTATCCGCAACCCTTCATCGACTGGGCCGTGGACGCCACGCTGATGTTTTCGAACGTGGTCGCTCCGACTGCCGCCGTCCCCGCTCTGCCGTCCCCCACCGGCGGATAGCCCGCCGGTGGGCTTCTTTGCGTCTCAAGAGAAAGGGAAACGAGAGCGCCTACGATACATGTGCCCGTGCGTCTTTCAGGGTCACCATCAGATCCATCGGATCCGTGGGAGAGGGCTGAAAACCGAACCGTTCATAAAATTGTTTGGCTTCTTCAGAGAGGGCATGCACCACAAAGGCACGGATGCCAGCAATATCTGCGGCTTGCAAAGTCCGCTTTACCGCATCGGCAAGAAGATCCCCGCCTAAGCCCTTTTTTTGCCAATTCAGATGAACGGCTAGACGGCCAAGCACCATGACGGGAACAGGGTCAGGCACGTTACGACGAATCCGGCTTGGGGCACGCGCACGTTCCACGGCCCCGGTTGCCAGTGTGTAATACGCGATGACGTGATTCTGACGGCAGACCACGTAAGTCCGTGAAGCACCGGAAGTTTCGTTTTTGATCGCACGGCGTTTCAGCCAGGTATTCAGCGTGTCATGACCACAATCGAAGTCGTCAAGAAGATGAGACGCACTGATCGGTTCGGGTGCGGTAAGCTTTGGCGTTGAATCCGAGTCCGCGCTCAACGTTCCCAAAGCGGTTTCCGGCTCAGTAACGCGTTCAGTTCGGGATTGCTTGGCGTTGGGGCATCCAGTGCAGCGACAAATGCCTGATATTTCGTCGCATCGAGGTTGAACAGGCGCCGGTCCAGGAGAACGTCCGCAGCCTCACGGCACGCTGCGTCCAGAACAAACTCCGTGACCGTCTTATCCACGACGGCGCGCGCGCGATCAATTAAAGCACGCGTGTGAGGTTTCACCCGAAGATTGATGTTTCCCGGCAGACTCTTGCGTTGCGTGTTGACGGCTAGTTTGCTCATCAGAGCACCTCTTCTTTAAGATGGGGAGGCCCAGTATGGTCTATTGTACGCACGATGTCAACACGTGACGGTCAATGATGTTCAGTATGAGGCATCGGGATTTGGACGTCAATTTGGTGGATGATCATGAGAAAGGGAAACGTCATGGGACTCCACAATCTGCCTCATCCAGGCAGCTCAATCAGGCGAGACTGTCTTGAAGCTCTTGGGTTGACGGAGAAGACGGCCCTGATAGCAGAGATGGTTCAGCGAATTGTCACAAATTGGAATCCGGACCAGATTATTTTGTTCGGATCACACGCCCGAGGTCTGGCTGGGCCGGATAGTGACGTTGATCTCCTTGTCGTCGTACCTCTGAACCGGGACAGACGAACAATCCGGCTGGGTATTCGCCGAGATCTCAGTGGAATGGGGCTGCCCAAAGACGTTGTGGTTGTCTCTCCCCAAGAAGTCGAGTGCTATCGAGAGTGCCCTGGAACCATCATTCGTGCGGCATTAGGTGAAGGAAAAATTCTCTATGAGCGAAAGCCCTGAACGGAACAAAATGCGACGGCCCTGCTCCTGTAGCGGCGCCATCTCATGGCGCCCGTCGGCTCCGCACGTATGATTGGAGCAGCGGCTTCCACAGTTACTTGGCCTTCTTCACGTAGGCTTTATACACGGTTTGGGGCTGGCCTTCTTCCTCCAGCCCCACCATTTCATGGCCGGTGGTCTGGCACCAAGCGGGCATGTCTTTTTTGATGCCTTCATCGTCTGAGATGACTTCGAGGACTTGGCCCGTGGTGAGTTCTTTGATTTTTTTGGAGGTCAGAATAATCGGCATGGGGCAGAAATACCCCAAGGTATCGAGTGTGACGTCGGATTCGATCATCGGCTTCATCCTCTGCTAGACTTCCTTCACCCCCGCGTTCGCGGGGGCAGGCTCTGGCCCTCTCCCACGAGAGGGTGTTAAATGAACAGATTCACCGATCCTTGTTTGGCTTCGGCGAGATAGGTGGAGACGCCGGCGAGTTGGTCGACGCCGTCAATCAAGGTCTCCTTTGAGATACCCAGTAACCCCAGCGTGGTCGTACAGGCGATCATGGTGACGCCGAGGTCTTGGGCGGTTTCTATCAATTCCGGCACGTCGGGCATGTGGTTGGCTCGCATGACTTTCTTCATCATGGTGGCGCCCATCCCTCCGAAATGAAATTTGGACAGGGGAAGGTGGTCGGCGCCGCCTTTGTTCAGCCAGCCGAAGACTTTGCGTAACAGATCTTTCGCCACACTGGTGGCCCCTGGTTTGCGAATCACGTTCAAGCCCCAGAACGTGAAAAACATCGTCACGTGCATGCCCATGGCCGCGGCTCCCGTGGCAATAATAAAGGCGGCCACGGCCTTGTCCATGTCGCCGCTCAGGAGCACGATGGTGACGCGGTCGGGTTTGGAGGCTTGAAGGTCGGCCAGCATCGCGGAAGGTTCGACTTGCGTGGTCGTCATGAGATCACCCGTAAGCTGTGAGGGTTGCGTGGCGTGGTGTGAATGAACATGAGAAAATCAATGCGTTTGACTATAATGTCGCTCTTTTGAACTTGTCAAGAACGCTCGATTGACCTAAGAGACCGGAGACGGTTTCCGCACCAGGGCCGAAGAAACGGGACGTGATGCCTCTTGTTGAATGCGTGGCAAACGTGAGTGAAGGGCGAGACGTGAGCGTGATTGACAAACTCACCACCGCCCTGACTGCCATTCAAGGCGTGTCCGTGCTTGACCTGCATCGAGATGAGGATCATCACCGGTGCGTCTTGACCTTTGCCGGGACGGACGAGTCAGTCGGCGAAGCGGCCTTTGCCGTTGTGGCTAACGCGGCAGCATTCATCGATCTCACGCGTCACGTCGGCCGGCATCCTCGCGTCGGGGCGACCGACGTCGTCCCGATGATTCCGCTGACGGGCGCGACCATGGCCCAATGCGTCCGACTTGCCCGACGGGTGGGGGCTCGCATTGGCGAGGAATTGCAGATTCCGGTCTTTCTCTATGAAGAAGCCTGTGACCGACCGTTCCGCAAGAAATTGGAACAGGTTCGGAAAGGAGGGTTGGAGGCGCTGACTCGAAGAATGCAAACGGATCCGGCCTGGGCCCCGGATTTCGGTCCGGCCCGACCGCACCCGACCGCGGGCGTGACCGTGGTTGGGGCTCGTGACCCGCTGATTGCCTTCAACGTGACGTTGGACAGTCGGGACGTGACCGTGGCCCGGGCGATTGCCGCAACCATTCGCGACGCGAACGGCGGACTCCCCGCGGTCAAGGCCATCGGGGTAGAATTGGAAAGCCGGGGATGCGTCCAGGTGTCAATGAATCTGACGAACTATCGCCGAACGCCCGTACACGTGGTGTTTGAGGCCGTCAAACAAGAGGCGGCGAACAAAGGCGTGGCTGTGGCCCACGGCGAGTTGGTGGGCTTAATCCCGCAGGAAGCCTTGGCGCAGGCGGAGCGGTATGATTTTCCGTGCGACGCCTTAACCCGGGAGCACGTATTGGAGTATCGACTGAAACAACGTGGAGTGGAATCATGACGCAAGGACGGGGAAACGGGAACGGTGATTCATGGTGAAGCGGGTTGCGCAACGACTGGTGAATGCGCCGAGTTTTGAATACGTCATCATCGCGCTCATTATCGGGAACGGCGCGTTGTTGGGCGTGGAGACGTCTCCCGAGTTGGTGCGCCGATACGGCGAATGGATGCATCTGGGCAATCAGGTCGTGTTGGCCGTGTTCATCCTTGAGGCCATGGTGAAGATGACGGCCGTGGCCCCGCACGTGGATCGGTATTTTCGGGACGGGTGGAACGTCTTTGATTTTCTGGTGATCGTGTTCTCGTTGATTCCGGCGACCGGGGAGTATGCCATGATTGCCCGGCTGGCCCGGTTGTTGCGGGTCCTGCGATTGATTTCCACCATTCAGGAATTGCGGTTGATTGTCTCCACGCTCGTGCGCTCGATTCCGAGCATGGGCCACGTCATGCTCCTGATGAGCATCATCTTTTATATCTACGGGATTATGGGATACCAGTTGTTTCATGAACATGACCCGACCCATTGGCGGAATCTGGGCATTTCCCTCTTATCCTTATTTCGGGTCGTGACGCTGGAAGATTGGACGGACATCATGTATACCGCCATGGAACTGCATCCCCTGGCCTGGATGTATTTTGTCAGCTTTGTGGTGGTCGGGACGTTTGTCGTCATCAATCTCTTTATCGCGGTGGTTCTCAATAATTTAGACGAAGCCAAGGCCGAACGCCTTCGAGAACTGGAGCAACCCGTGTCACGTGAAGAAATCCTGCGCGACCTGCGTGCCACCCAAAAGGCCCTGCGTCGCCTGGAAGAACGGTTGGAACGACAGGGGGAGCCTGAACGTCCGCATGGTTGACAAATGCTGATGAGTCTGAGATCAGAGGAGCCGTGCGCGGTGAATCGTTCCGCATTGATGCCGGCGACGATGATCAAGTGGCCACCGGGACCGTGGATGTCGAGGTGTCGTTGCCCGTGGCGGACGCGACAACCCTGGTCGGCAGCTTCGACGGTGCCCTGACCACAGAAGATGCCTGTCTGGCCCTGGGCTACCTCGGGCTGTCCTACTCGTTCTAACGGCGGGATCCTTGTCTGACTGCCGCGTTTACGCGGGGCACCTCCCCTGGATGTGTCCCGCCCTGCCACCTTCTGCAGTTCATCTTTTTTCAGGCCACTTCGATGCGGGGAGTTTCTGCGGGATGCCAGCCAAACCGATTTAAGTTTTTGGTGGTTTCGGCTTCCGACCGGTCGTGAACGTGGCATTGAAATTCTCTACAGAGTGAAGTACTATGGAAAAACCTTATTTTCCTCTAGCTTGGTGACAAACCATGTATGCTGCAATACAAGGTGCAAACAGTGTCTTAAGGCATTCGTTTCGCAAGGATACACTGATTAGCCCGTTGAAATTACAAAAATTGGTGTATCTTGTCCACGGATGGTATTTGGCTTGTTTTGATGAGCCGACCTTTAATGAGAATCCACAGGTTTGGACGTATGGACCAGTCTTCCCTGAAATTGACCACGATTATAAAATTTTTGGGAGTTTGCCCATCAGCAAAGAAAATTGGGATGTCTATGGAACTCCGGAGAAAGGGAATGCGTCAGAAGATGACAGGAATTTTCATGAGGTTCTCAAGCAGGTATGGGAGTTATATTCTCCTTACTCGGGACTCCACCTCTCAGAGTTAACCCATAGAGAGGGCACGCCGTGGTCATTGGCTAGGGAGCGGGGCGATGTTTGTTTAAATCAAGAAGAAATCAAACAACATTTCAAGAGTTTGATGAACGCATAATGGAGGAAAATCGGGAGAGACGGCAACTCGCCATCAAAGATCCACAGCTTGCGTTACCCCAGAAAAGATCTAAAAAACAGGAAGCGAAACAAGAGCACGAACAAGAATTACAGACTCGCGAGCAATCCCATACCCACACAGTCAATTCTTCATTGATTACAGTCCTCACGACAGAAATACGGTATGCTCGAAAAATATCGTCTTTTCTTTGCGTTTTATTATTAGGTTTGATCGTTGGGGCTATTTATCTGATTGCGTCAGAAGAGTTTCAGGTCAGTGCGGGACTTGGTTTTACTTTAGGGATCATCAGTAGTGTGTTAGCAACCTTTTTTCAAAAATTAGTAAAAAAGATATGGGACTTTGATGATTTGCACAAGCCTTTAAATAAAAGCGAGAATAAACCCTTCAATTAATAATATCTTCGGCATTCACTTCACAACTTTATTCATTCCCTTCCTTCCGTTCAACAAGTATTTGGCGAGCATCACGGAAACGGTGAGGCTTCAAGTCGCTGCACAATCGTGGACAGTCCCTTGTGCAGGTCTTGTTGAGTCAGAGTGGGCAGCCACGACAGGCGAATCGCCGGCGCGTCATTGACCGGATAATCCACAAAAGGCTTGACCATAATCCCGCGTTCGGCAGCCAGCCATTTGGCGAATCGGCCATGGTCAATGTCGGGCGTGCCTTGGAACGTGAGGATGCCCGGGGCATGGGGGCCTGACCATTCCATAAATCGGCAGCGTTGAGTGCCGCCGAGTGTTTGTTTGACTTCCTCTCGAATGCCCGTCAGGCGTTCGGTCTCCAGTCCTTTCTGATGTCGCAGCTCACATGCCTTTGCCAGCCCGGCAATGAGACCGACGTTGTGCGTGCCCAGTTCAAATTGGGCGGCCGGCGGGTCTCCGGGCCGGTCCGTTTGCATGGCTCGAACGTGGGGTTGCGTGAAAAAACGCTCCCGGACCACCATCGCTCCCGTGCCGAGCGGGCCTTCACACCATTTGTGCCCTGAAAAAAAGTAGACGTCCGCGTCCAGGGTTTCGACGTCCACCGGCAGATGGCCGACGGCTTGCGCGCCGTCAATGATGACCGGACAGCGCGTCGGTCGGGCCAATGCCGCCACGGCGTGAATCGGAAAGATTCGGCCGTCCACGTGCGACACGTGACTCATCACAATGGCCTTGACGCCCGGGCCGGCGAGGCGTTCTTGCACCTCGTGCAGGAATTGTTCGGGGGACTCGGGTCTGACGGCGTGAACGTGGATGCCCTCGCGTTCCAGCGCGTGAAACCGTCGGGCGATGGACGGGTTTTCATGCGTGGTGGTGAGCAGGGTATCGCCGGGATCCCATTTCAACGAAGCGAGCGCGAGCGCGTGGGCCGTGGTGGCGTTTGGGGGGAACGCGATGCTCAACGGATCCCGCACCCGTAAGAGGGTGCCAACTCGTTGCCGGCAGGCCTGCATGGTGTTGCGGTACCATTCTATGCCGGCGTCGGAATACAGACGTTGTTTGAATTCCACCAACGTCCGTTGCACTTCCCGGTCAACGTCCGGGTGGGTCGGGCACAGGGCGGCGGAGTTGAAATAGATCATGGGGTGGAGACCCTTCGCTTCCCCTCACCCCTACCCTCTCCCGCAAGGGGAGAGGGAGCCAAGTCTGTAGGGCCGCGTCTCACGCGGCCTCCTCACTCCGCGGCGGCCGTTACGGCTTCCGGGCTAAGGCGAGTCCGTGTAGTTGGTGCGGGTCGCTGTACCAGGCCACGAGATGGAACCCCGCCGCGGTGAGGAGCCCTTCCACTTGGCCCCGGGTATATTTGCAACTGATTTCCGTAAGCAGGGCTTCGCCTGCCCGGAGGGGAAGGGTCACGGCCAAGTCAGGCAAGGGAATGACTTGCTCGCGTAGTGAACGCAGGGACATTTCAATCCAACGCTCGTCATGATTAAATCGAGCCACGTGGGCAAAGGCGTCAGGATCAAAGTCGGCTCCGATCACGGAATTGACGACGGCCAGCACGTTTTTGTTGAACGCGGCCGTGAGCCCGGCTGAATCATTATAGGCCGCTTCCATGCGAGCCACGTCCGTGATGAGTTGCGCCCCCAGAAGAAAAAAATCCCCTGCATCCATTGCATGATGAACGGAGCATAAAAACGCCGAGGCGGCGTCAGGCCCCATGTTGCCGATGGTGCCGCCCAGGAAGATGACGAAGCGTGCGCCATCCTCCGGCAGGTGCTCTAAATGAGCAAGAAAATCCCCCACCACGCCATGCACCTGCAACCCGTCGTATTCCTCCGCCAGTTCGTGCGCCACTCGTCGCACGATGCTTTCGCTGAAGTCAAAGGGAACGTAGACCCGGAGGTGATTGGCCCGGGCCATCGCGTCCAACAGCATCCGGGTTTTCGTGGCGGCTCCCGAGCCTAATTCGACTAACGTCCTGGAGCCGGTTTGGGCGATGACCTCATCGGCCACGGTGTTCAGCAAGGCGTACTCGGTGCGCGTCTGGTAGTATTCGGGCAATTCGCAGATTTGTTCAAACAGCGCGGATCCTCGATCATCGTACAAATACTTCGTCGGCAGCGTCCGGGGAGTCGAACACAGCCCCGCCCGAATTTCTTCTTTGATCGCCGCGGGATCCTGGGCGTTCAGATGCACGTCGATCACGACGTTGGATTGCTCAAGCATGATTCCGATTCTTTGCGACGATGAAACGCGATGGGGGCCGTCATGACGAGAAGTCGGGGAAAACTGTCGCACTGTAGCGGGTTGCGCTTCTTTGTTCAAGGTTGGCGTGGGGGGCGCACCTGGGCGTATACGGTCTGAGGTTGAACGGGTTCCCGCGGTTGTGCTCACGTTCGGTCGGGACGCGCGTGTAAGCCGCGAGGTCTGAGCCCACGTTCGATGACGCCGAGCGTTCCATCAATCACCAAGGCCAACGCCGCTGCCGGCAGGGCGCCGGAGAGGATCATCGTGGTGTCGGCCATCTGTAATCCCGAAACAATGGGCACGCCTAATCCCCCCGCTCCGATGAACGCAGCCAGGGTCGTGGTTCCGACGGTGATGACGCCCGCGGTGCGTATCCCCGCCATGATGATCGGTGCCGCTAACGGGAGACGAATCCAAGAGAGAATTTGCCATTCGGTCATGCCAAGCGCGCGCGCTGATTCCACGGCGTCGGGCGCCGCGTCGCGGAGGCCCGAATAGGTGTTTCTGACGATTGGAAACAAGGCGTACAGCCATAAGGCGATCACGGCCGGCAGGACGCCGATGCCGAACACCGGAATCATAAAAGCCAGCAACGCGATGGAGGGGATGGTTTGCGTCAAGCCGATGCCTCGAATGACGGGTTCGGCCACCGTTCGACGGCGTTCAAGCAGCAATCCCAAGGGCACGGCCAGCAGGATGCTCAATCCTAACGCCAGACCCGCCAGGAACAGATGCTCGATGGTCTGCTCCATCAGCGTTGACCCGTGTGACCACAGATAGGTGAAGAGCCCGGTGTCCTTGAACGCCGGTCGCGCTGAGGCGTTCTCGCCTGCCAACAGATTGAGTGCCGACAGGGCATCGCGTGCCACGACTTCCACCGATTCTCCGCCTTCCTGGAGACGATAATTCAATTGCCGCATGATCCGGGCGTCGAACGCGTTGCTTAATAAGCCCAAGACGGACCCCACTTCCGGATAGCGTTTTAACGTCGCGCCTCGAATGAGTCCGGCGGCTTCATAGGGTGGGAAGAAACGTTGATCGTCTTCAAGCACCACAAAGTCATACACGAACAGACGCCCATCGGTGGTATAGACGTCCAGCACGTCGATCTCACCCGCCGCGGCGGCTTGATATTTTAAGGATTGCTGCATGGCACGGACGTGTTGAAACGTGAGGCCGTATCGTTTGCTCAGGCCGGGTAATCCGTCGGGCCGTTGCATGAATTCATACCCGAACCCTGCCCTCATGGACGCTGACAACGCGGCAAGATCCGACAAGGTGCGCGGAGGATCGGCAGGCAGTCCGGCCCGAGGTACGGCCAGAGCGTATGCATTTTCAAAGCCTAAGGGATTCAACCACCACAGATCCCAGCGACGTAAAAACTCCGACCGAACGGTGGTCAGCGCCGTTCGTGAATCTCCGGTCGGAGGGTGCTGAAGAATGCTGACGAGACCGGTGCCCGTATATTCCGGGTAGAGGTCGATGGCTCCCGTGCGAAGGGCTTCAAAGCAGACCTGCGTGCCCGCCAGTCCTAATTGGCGCGTGACGGACACATCCGTGCGGGCTTCGATGAGTTGCGCAAAGATTTCAGCCAGGAGTTTGTTCTCCATGAAATTTTTCGATCCGACGACAAGGCGGCCTTCCCCGAAAGACGCCGGCGGCGTCCAGGCAATCAGCAGCGCGAAGACCAAGCCCACGACGAGACCAAGCGGACGCATCCGCACGCATCGGCTCATGGATGATCTCCACGGGATCGATGGTGCAGCAATTGCGCAACGTCGTCGTGAGCCGGAGCGTTGAGAAGTTCGGCGGGGCTCCCGATTTGCAGAAGGCGTCCATCCTTCAGCACCGCGATCCGGTCACCGAGTCGGATCGCCTCGTCAACGTCGTGCGTGACCATGACCAGGGTCTTTTGGAGATGGCGTTTGAGTCTGAGAAAGTGGCGTTGGAGCTTGTGCCGAGTGATCGAGTCGAGTGCCCCGAAGGGTTCGTCAAGCAGGACGATGCTCGGGTCAGCCGCGAGGGCTCGCGCAAAAGCCACGCGTTGTCGCTGCCCACCGGACAGTTCGATGGGGTACCGCGTTCGATACCGCGTGGGGTCGAGATTCACCATCTCCAGCAGTTCATGCACGCGACTCGTTCTTTTTTCAAGATCCCATCCGAGCAGGCGGGGCACGAGGCTGACGTTCTCTTCGACCGTCCAATGCGGGAGCAATCCGCCGTCCTGCTGCACGTACCCAACGTGGCGACGGAGTGCTATGGGATCTTTGCGCCGGATGGATTCTCCATGAAGGTGAATCTCTCCGGACGTCGGATGGTTCAACCCGTTCAACGTGCGCAGCAGCGTGGTTTTCCCGGATCCACTTTCCCCGATCAGGACCAGCGTCTGACCTTGAGGGACGTCGAGGGTGACGTGCTGAAGGACGCGAACGTGCGCCTCAAACTCCATCGTCACGTCGTGGACGCTCAGGGCAGGTGGGTTCATGATGGGGCCGTGCATCATACAATGGTCTCGATAGCAGGCCGCCTTCCATCCTTCATTCTGCCGATTTTTTCTTGACAAGCCTGATTCATGGATATATGACAAAAGACCCAATATTCCAGTTGATTGACGCCGTGACGTCTCTCATGCCGTTCCAGGAAGACGTCGTGCCCGAGCGAGAAGGGGATTATGCCGCAATTACTCGAAATACGAAAGGAATTATCCGCCGCACGAGCCTGTACCGATCACATCTTTACGCTGTTTCATCCCCAGACGCTTTATGAGCGCCCCATTCCCGAGCGCCATCGGGTGATTTTTTACGTTGGGCACGTTGAGGCGTTTGATTGGAATCAGATTTGTCGTGGGACGCTGGGGCGTCCTTCCTTCCACTCGACGTTTGATTCGCTGTTTGAAGCAGGCATTGATCCGGATGTCGGCTCGAAACAAGAGGACGCGCCTTCGGCATGGCCCTCCCTGGAAGAAATCCGTCGCTATAACGTCAAGGCTCGGGAGGCGGTGGATCACGCGCTGGAAGCCGTGCCCGATACGGTGCTTCGCATGGCGGTTGAGCATCGTTGGATGCACGCCGAAACCACTGCCTATTTGCTCCACCGCGCTTCGATCGCTGGAAAAATTTCACCGCCCGTCTCACCTCCGCCCGACGGCCCCGCTCCCAGGCATACCATGATCGATGTTCCCCCCGGCGTTGTGACCTTAGGCCGACGGGACGGCTTCGGGTGGGATAATGAATTCGGCGAACGTCACGAAAACGTGCCGGCCTTTGCGATCAGCAAATATAAAGTCACCAATCAGCAATATCTCCGGTTTGTGAAAGAAGGGGGTGCCGTCCCTCCGTTTTGGGTCAACCGAGGGGACCGCTGGTTGTTGCGGACCATGTTCGACGAGATCCCTCTCCCTTCACAATGGCCGGTCTACGTGTCTCTGAACGATGCGCGAGCCTATGCCCAATGGTGCGGCTTGGCCCTGCCGACGGAAGCCCAATTTCATCGAGCGGCCTACGGCACGCCAAATGGCGAAGAACGTGCCTATCCATGGGGCAATCAGGCTTCCAATGGGGTTCATGGGAATTTTCATTTCCAGTCGTGGGATCCAGTTCCGGTGACGGCCACGCCGCGAGGAGATAGTGCCTTCGGGGTGTCACAATTAGTGGGGAACGGATGGGAATGGACTTCGACGCGCTTCCATCCCTTTGAAGGGTTTCAGCCGTATCCCACCTATCCGGGATATTCCGCCCGCTTTTTCGATGAGGATCATTTCGTCGTCAAAGGGGGAGCCCCGACGACGGCGTCATGCCTGCTGCGTCGATCATTCCGAAATTGGTTCCGCCGAGGCTACCCCCATGCCCACGCCGGATTCCGCTGCGTCAAGAACGTCTGACGTCCGGATGTGTTTCCTTCCCGCTCTTTCCTTGAGTCAAGGGTTTGTTGAAGCCATGACCAACCTTTCGTCATCATATTTTCCAGGATTACCGAGCCGCTGCGAGTGAGGCAAGGACGACTGGATCCTGTGGGTAGAAAATCTGCCGAAAAGCCTGCCAGAAGCATGGCAACGGTTGGAGTTTTCGTAAGGAGAACTCTCGTTTTCGGTCATAGGTGACAGTAGACTTGTTCATGAGTGTGTTATGATCAATGAAGTGGTATCCAAGAACGGTGTTGTGATTCGACTGACCGATGAACGCTGGGCGCATATTACTGAGGAACACTGTGAATTAGCCGGTTTACGTTCAGAAGTGTTAGAAACAGTCCTGATGCCGGAACGGATACTCGGCGGTGGCGGTAGTGAACTGATCGCCGTACAGAAAATTCGACGTGATAAGTCTTTAGTCGTTGTCTATCGCGAACAGGGGGACGACGGGTTTATTATTACCGCATTTTTAACCAGCAAGTTTCGATCCCTTGCGAAGAGGAGTCAGATATGGCCATAGCCGATTTTCAGGAGTACTTGAAGCTGATCCCCGTCGTTAATCGAGCACCGCAACATGCCGTCTGGCTGACGTTTGATGCCGAGGCAGACACACTGTATGTGAATTTTAAGAAGCCCAGCTACGCCACTGACAGCGAGATGACCGATGATGACGTCATCGTCCGTTATGAAGGGAATGCGGTGATCGGTTTCACGGTCCTGCATGCCAGTAAACGATCACTCAAGACGGCGTAGCTCCATCCAAGAGATCAAGGCCTGGAACTGCGCGCGTTGGATGCGCCGACGGTCCAGGGTGAAGATTCAGAATGACAACGGACCGCCGTCGTTCCACCTTCTGACGTCGAAACCACGAAAACCATGCAATCTCCGATAGCACGTGCAGAGTTTGTTGCCGTAAAAAGGGGTGAAGCCAACCGGAACATCGAGATTTGTGTGTTTCATCCCGAACCGGACCCCGAATCTGAACGTGACTATCGCTGCCGGATAGAAATGAAAGGATTTTCCGAGTCCGTCTACTCTTATGGGGTCGATTCTTTACAGGCCCTGAGTTTGTCATTGTTCTACATTCATCAGGCACTCCACAAACTGGAGCGCGACGGCTGGGACGTTACCATTGAAGGAAAGACGGAAGCCCAATCTTCTTTGCTTTCGTCATATTTCCCTTATTTTAACAAGGTAAAAAAGGATAGGTAACTTTACGCATTTCAATCACGGGTTTTCGTTTTTCCAGAGGAAGGCGGTAGAGGCCCATGGTCTGCCGTCGTTGCCGTTTTCTGTCCCCAAGAGCCTAAAGGCCGCGACTCGCTCATCGTCCGTTGGGGCAATGAGAGAACGTTGGTCTTTGTGAAAAAACCGGACGTTCTTATCTGCGAGGAGGTTGGATGATGGATGCCGGTCCATTGGTTTTTCGGATACATGCCATCAAGCGAATGTTTCAGCGTCGGATTAGCAAAGAAGACGTGCAGGAAGTGCTGGAGACCGGCGAAACGATAGAAACTTATCCGGATGACGAACCATACCCTAGCCGATTGTTATTAGGATGGTGACACATGCGGCCACTCCACGTCGTGGCTGCTGAGAACGTGGAGTCTGGAGAAACAATCGTGAGTACGGCCTATGAGCCTGATCGTGAGGAATGGGAACAAGACTTCAAAAAAAGGAGGGCTGAGACGTGACCTGCGTGATTTGTAAAAATGGAAAGACTCAATGGGGGAAGGCGACGGTCGTTCTTGAACGTGAGGACACGACACTGGTGGTCAAGGCAGTGCCGGCACAGGTTTGCGCGAATTGCGGAGAAGAATATGTAGGTGAGGAGACGACGTCATATCTGATCAAGACCGCTGAAGAAACTGCGCGTGCCGGGGTGCAAGTGGACGTTCGCCAATACACGGCGGCATAAACGAAACAAGACCCCAAAAGCTGGCTTCACCGGCCGAATACGCAATCTTTCCAACCCGCCCATCTTACGTTAGCTGCGCACTTTAGAAGCGTTAAAGATGACAGCACAAAAAGTCCATAACGGGTTTCCATTTTTCCAGGGGAAGGCGGTAGAGGCCCATGGTCTGCCGTCATTGCCGTTTTCTGTCCCCAAGAGCCTAAAGGCCTCGACTCGCTCATCGTCCTTTGGGTCAATGAGAGAACGTTGGTTTATCCGCGAAATTGGTCGCGTTGGGGCCGGGTCGTCTCTAGATGAGGATGAACGGGTATGGTACGATCTGAGCAAACGCGACGATGGTATTCGTCCCTGACCGGGCCTGCACGTTTCCAACGTGTCTCTTATGAAAGGTGGTGGTGAAATGAAAACGTCTGTCGTCCTGTTGGCCGTTCTGAGTGCGGCGTGGGTGATTCTGTTGGTGCAGAATCCGAGCACGTCGGCGGAGGACGGGACATCGAGTCAGCCTACCAAAACGATTGTCGGGGATCTGTTGGACGTTGATCGAGACCTGTATATCGTGCGCGGTGAGCACGGCGAGATTCACGTCGAAGCCACGCACACAACCGAGGTAACGGAAGAATTTGCATACGGGGATCGGATCAAAGCCGTCGTCCTTATGAACAACAAGGCGTTGAAGATTGAACGTGCCGGTCCCGATGACGTGCCGGGAGTCATGGACAATCAGCCGGTTGTCGCGAAGACCCCAGACTCCCGACGGGAAAACGACGGTCAAACTGCTGAGCCTTCGGTCCAACCGAAGCAACCGGAATCCAAAACGATTGTCGGCGATCTGCTGGAGATTGATCGAGACCTGTATATCGTGCGCGGCGAACGCGGTGAGATTCACGTCGAAGCCACGCACACAACCGAGGTGACGGAAGAATTTACATACGGGGATCGAATCAAAGCCGTCGTCCTTATGAACAACAAGGCGTTGACGATTGAACGTGCCGGTCCCGATGACGTGCCGGGAGTTACCGTGCATGACGTTGCGGCATCGCCGAATCCCGACCAAAGTCAGGATCAGGCGTCATCGTCCGGCGGAGAGAGCACGACCCAGGAAGCTGCGCCTTCAACCGCTGGGCAGGGTGATGAACCCCGCGTCGTCGAAGGTCAAGTGTTAATGGTGGATGGAGATTTTTACGTGTTACGCGGTGAACTGGGTGAAATTCGGGTCGAACGAACGGCCGAAACCAAGATGACGGAAGACTTCCAATTCGGCGACTTCATCAAAGCCACGGTAACACCCAACGATCAAGCCTTGACCATTGAGCGGCTGGCACCATAAAGCCCGTCTGCCTTCGGGCAGGGATGTCACGCGGCTTCCGGCAACACTTTTGGGGTTTCCCATTCGCTTGACTCCATTCTCTCTATTTCCTTGAAAATCGTTTGTTGCGATCATGATTTTCAAGGAATATCATGATCGCATGTTGATCGAACGTCCCAAGGCCATTGCCGCTATCACGTCCGCATTTCGTATTCATCCCGCAGTTGTCTTAACCGGTCCGCGTCAATGTGGGAAGACGACCTTGGCACGCATGTTTGCCGGCAACGAGCCGACGTTTTCCTTTTTTGACTTGGAACGGGCGGTGGACCGTCGCAAACTGGGCTCACCTGAACAAACCCTGTCGCAACTGACCGGTCTGGTGGTTATTGATGAAATCCAGCGGCAACCGCAACTGTTCGAATGTCTGCGCGTGTTGCTGGACGGGCCGGCGTGCAGGGCGCGTTTCCTGCTTTTGGGCAGTGCGGCACCCATCCTGATCAAAGGCGTCTCGGAAACACTGGCCGGCCGCGTGGGGCTGGTGGACTTGTCCGGTTTCAACTTGAATGAAGTGACGGAGAGCCATTGGCGCACACTGTGGCATCGGGGTGGTTTTCCGCGCAGCTATCTTGCCCCGGATGATGCCGCCTCTGCCTTGTGGCGCGAACATTTCATCCGTACCTTTCTGGAACGGGACATTCCCCAGTTAGGCATCACCATTCCCGCTGAATCACTCAGACGATTCTGGACGATGATTGCTCATTATCACGGCCAGGTTTGGAACGCCGCAGAGTTTGCCCGCGCCATGGGGACCAGTGAACTGACTGCGCGGCGTTACCTTGATATCTTGAACGGGGCCTACATGCTGAGGGTGCTGACGCCTTGGCACGAAAATCTGAAGAAACGTCAAGTCAAATCCCCCAAAATCTACGTTCGCGACAGCGGGCTGTTCCATGCACTCCTGGAACTCCATTCTTTCGACGCGCTGTCGGGACATCCGAAGCTCGGCTCATCATTTGAAGGTTTTGCGATTGAGCAACTCCTCTCTGGCCTGGATACGAGGAGCGCAAGTTTCTGGGCAACCCATGGAGGAGCAGAACTCGATCTTCTGGTCACCATCGCCGGCAAACGCTATGGGTTCGAATGCAAATACGGCGATGCCCCGGGGACGACCCGCGCCATGCGCGTGGCCCTTGACGACTTACAACTGGCACGTCTCTGGATTCTTTATCCCGGTCATGAAGCCTATGAACTGGATGAAACGATCTCGGTGCTGCCGGCGGAACGGATCCCTGCCTTGGTCCGGCAACTGATTGCCTGAACACAAGGCGTTGCACGACTCCACGCCGTCAAACTTCCAGATTGGTAATGGGGAAGGCCTCCACGGGGTCGGCTGGAACGAAGCGGAAAATTTTTGAATAAAAATACAGTTCGTGATCCAGCACCTGCTTGACGTGCTCGGCCCGGCGAAATCCGTGTTGCTCACCTTCAAACGCAACGTAGGCCACGGGAAGCCCTTTTGCTTTGACGGCTTCGAACATGTTTTCCGCCTGATTCGGCGGGACCACGTTGTCCTCCAATCCCTGAAACAAGATAAGCGGACAGGCAAGTCGGTCGGTGAAATGAATCGGAGATCGTTGAACGTAAAGGTCTTGAGATTCGGGAAGTGGGCCGATCAGGCGGTCCAGGTAGCGCGATTCAAACTTATGGGTCTCTCTCGCCAAGTCCTCAAGGTCCGAGACACCGTAGTAACTGGATCCGGCCGTAAACACGTCGCGAAACGTCAAGGCGCATAACGTGGTAAAACCTCCGGCACTCCCGCCGGTGATGGTGACCCGCTTCGGGTCTACCGCATCGCGGTTGATGAGTGCCGTCACCGCACTGACGCAATCAGCCACGTCCACAATGCCCCATTGGCCGTTGAGTCGTTCTCGATAGGCCCTGCCGTATCCCGTGCTGCCGCCATAATTCACGTCCAGCACGGCAAAGCCGCGACTGGTCCAGAATTGAATCATCAGGTTATAGGCGGGAGACGCGGCCCCGGTTGGGCCGCCATGGCTTTTCACCAGGAGCGGAGGACGTTCCGAGGGCGGACCTTGATACGCGCCATTGTGTGGTGGGTAAAAGAACGCGTGCCCGGTGTTTCCATCTTCGGTCGGATAGGTGACGGCGGACGGGGTGGACGTACAATCGGCGTCCGGCGAACAATCGACTGAGCGTCGGATGACGGTCACGGCCTGGGTGTTCACGTCGACCTGAATGAGCGCCGTGGGTTCGGCCGGAGAACCGGCCGTACACAAAACGTTGGAGTGATGCACGCGGACGTTGTCGAACGCGGTATACGGCAGATCGAATCGTTCCAGCGTGCCTTGTTCAACGTCTAAACGGCCCAGATGCCAAAAGCCGCGTTGTGTATAGGTGCAGATAATGGAACGAGACGATTCAAACCCATAGAGCCGTTGTCCGCCGATCCATTGCGGTCGACCGAACTCGGCCTCCATCGGATACAAGGGAACGGCCTGCTCGTCGTGGAATCGATACAGATTCCACCAACCGGACTGATCGGAGACACAATACAATTGACCATCCGGCGACCACTCGGGTTGAAAAATGGAGATCGAGGCTCCCCCGGCCACGCAACGAGGGGAACGCAGAGAACCGGCAGGGCAGAGGTCGGCCACCCAAAGTTCCGTGCCTTCCCACGGCATATTCGGGTGATTCCAGGTCAGCCAGGCTAACTGCCGTCCGTCCGGACTCAATCGGGGAGAGGCGTAAAAATCGTTGCCGGCCACGAGAACGTCTCCTGAGGTCTCAGACGGTTGGCCGTCAAGACGAATGCCGACAATGGCGTTCCGGGGTTCTTCGTCGGACGGCGTATGATCTTCACGAATGCAAATCAGCCGGTTGTGTCTCGTGTCCACGAGGCCGTCGGCGTAGAACGTGGGGACGTCCGCGGTGATGGATTCAGGCGTCTCGCCTCGACGCTGTCGATAGAGTCGTTGATCGGAAAAATTTGAAAAGTAGACGATCCCTTCCGACGCACAGTAGTCCCCGCCTCCGTATTCATGAACGCGGGTGCGAACGTTGAACGGGTTGGGCGTCAAGGTGTGGCACGTCCCATCGCCATCTCTCTGAACCACGGCATTTCGCCCGCCCTCATGCGGACGACTTTCCATCCAGAACACCCGATCTCCGTCCAGGGCTATTGCCCCGAGTCTGATCGATTCCGAGACGATCCGGTCTGAGGTCAGAGGGGATTTCCATGAGCCGTAGGGAGCAATCAGAGGGTGGGGCATCATACGCTCATGGCGATTGACAACGGGAGAGACTCACGAAACGGCTCAAGGGACGTGAAAGGCGTTGCTGAAAAAGCGAGGGGCCTACGTGTGAGAAGCAGAGCAGAGGAGGTGTTCTTGCGAGGCAATGGTCACAATATCGGCAAGATTGTTAAGACAACGCCCGCAACATGTATCTTCGTCGTCGATTCCCAGGATTGCGGCCAGTTGATCCGGACACGTAATTCCTGCCCGACCGAGCTTCTCAACGTCCGATTCCTTAATGCCTTTGCAGGGACACACGTACATACGGTTTATCACCCATACGATACTGATAGCTATTATCAGTTTTAGGGGTTTTACTAAAAACGCGGCGGTTTGTCAAGCGGGGAAACTCGGTCAGTCCGGGACGACGGGATGCCGTTCGTCTCCTCCTTGAGCCGGCTGCCCGTCCGTGCCGTGATACATGCTGCGGTCATGGTTTCAGCGGAACGGATGGGCTTAAGCAGTTGTTGGGTGTTCCGCGGATGCCCACCTCCGTTTTGGATTGGATTTTCCACCGTCGTCAACGTGCCGATCACTTTGTAATCGCTGCCTGGATCTGCGCCAAAATCAGAGAGAACGTCCGCCGAAATTTCCCGAGGGCTTCCAGGTTCCATCAACAACCATGCGACAGCGAGTTCTTCGCACGCGACCCTTCTCAAAGCGTCCGTCGCATATTCGTTACTTCCAGGATACCCTCCGACAAACCAGGGAAGCCCAATGCTCATTGCGCCTATAGCATACAGAACACCGGGCGATCCTCCGGTCAGATCGATCATCGGGGTTCCACGAGAAAAAGAGCCGCGCTCCGCCAAATCCATCACCTCGGAAACGTACCGTCCGGAGCGTTCAGCGAGAATCAACGTGGAACTGGCCCTCCCGACGTTGACGGGGTAATCGTTCTCGTGCAGTGGTTGCGGCTGTCGGTATGGGTGTTCTATCGCGTAGCCGACCATCACCACCGTCATCATTTGACTCACAAGAACAAACGAGAGCATCACGTACTTGAATCGTTGATGGTTCATGGCAGGAAAGACGAGAACGAGTCCTGCCAGAATCCAGAATATTCCGGCGCCAATGGCTTTCAGCCAGTAGTTGTGATTTGATCCGAATGAATAGGCGAATGGCAACGCAAGAAAAATGAAAGCGCGTGTCCATTGCGCACGTGAAACGTCAAACACGCCGTTGAATTTTCGGGAACTCAGTCCGATTAAGACGGCGGTCAACGGTATGGCCCAAAGCAACAACCCCTGCCTCTCCCCCAACCCCAGATCCCGGGCAAGATTGACGTGGAGGAATCCAAGAATGATCGCCAAGGAGAAAAAGGGAAACAGCGCGGACAGCATGATGCCGCCGTACACGAACACCGGAGTCAGTAACGCGACGAAAAAAAGACGGCCACGGCGGTCATCAACGCGGCCGGCCCGTTCCCCCCAAAACTCAAAGAATCATACCTCAATATGTCAGCAACCCCGTGGCGACTCTCCAGCAACCACATGCTCTCGATACCTTCTTTCACTCTTTTGATGAACCCCGCGACCGATCCATCAATAGTCAGTGCGCCGACGACGAATGAAATGGCGGCGACAGCCATTGGCATAAAAAAAGACCGAGCGGTCAGTCTCCCGACTGCTAACAGGTAGAAAACCGAACAACCACCCAACGCGATCGCGGTGGTCGGTTTGGCCATGAACGCCAGCCAGCCGCCGATGCCGAGCAAAAAACATCCGGCAAGGCTTTCGCGTGATGCGTCTCTCTCCACCAACAATAATCCGGTCGCGGCGATCATCAGGGACTGCAAAGCCAAGCTGTTGTAGCTTGGGGTGGGTAACCAGAAGTAATGGCGCAAGTACGTCAGGCTTAGCACTGCAAACCCCGCCGTCATCACAGTGCCGTGCCAACCGTGCAGGTTGTGGGAGGAGGGTATCAGGATGGTCTTAAAAAAGGTGGTCGTGAGAACCCACGCCAAACAAAAGAAGATGAGGACGTTCGCTTGCCTCAGTGCTGCAATATTTCCGTCCAACAGTTCATAAAGTGGATGATAAATAAAACCGAACTGAGTGTGCGACATCGGATAGATGAACGGATTTGATATCCAGAGGAGATAGAACCCTTCATCTGTAAAATCCATTCCATGGCGACAATACCAAAGTACCCAGATGAGGGTGGAGACGGAAACAACGGCGGAAGATAGAACGAGCAGCGTTTCCGGCAGGGCGGCCCTTTTCAGCCGCGGCTCGTACTCCGATGGCTTCGTCTCCCCACGCATGGCATTTATAGCCCATAGTGCCGTGGGGTGCGTTTCACGTCGTCCGTGCCGTCCACGCGCGGGGAATCGTCGTTATCCGACGATTCAAAATTGACGCGCAACGCGTCGTCTAATACCGGCCCTCGGCGAACCTGAGAATGGATGGCGGCGATATACTCGCCCATGATCCCCATGAATAATAACTGGACCCCGCTGAAAAAAAACAGTCCGACGATCAGCGTCGGCATTCCGGTCGGCGCCGTGCCGAAAAAAACTAAGTTGAACACCAGCTGGGCCAGCGCGTAGATGATGCTGACGAAGGCCAAGGCGAACCCCACAAAAATACTCAACCGCATTGGGACGTTTGAGGCCGAAACGAATCCGTTCAAGGCTTGGTCAATGAGGTGGTAGAGCCGATGCTTGGATTGTCCGTGTCGCCGCGTTTGCCACGTATACTCAACGCCGATGGATCGCTGACTGCATTGAGCGATCAAACCACGGAGGTAGGGATAGTAGTCATCAACCCTGGTGATTGTGTCAGCTACCGACCTGTCAATAAGCTGGAACTCGCCGGTATCGGTAGGCAGGTTGATGTCCGTCGTCCATGCAAGGAGACGATAGTAGAGCCAGCGCGTCCTGCGCAAATACCATCGTTCCTGGCGCCGCCGCCGTATACCATAAACGACTTTATATCCTGCCTTCCAGTGCTGAATGAATTCCGGGATAAGGGACGGCGGATCCTGAAGATCCGCCGGTAATTGGACGACGATTGCATCACCTGATGCACTCTTCAACGCGTTGAAGGTATTGCGGAATGGACCGAGGTTGCGGGCATTGACGAGAATCTTGACGCGCTTGTCGTCCCGCGCCATCGCCAACAGCCGCTTGACGGTTTTGTCGCGTGAGGCGTTGTCCGAAAAAATGTGTTCGTAGGCGTATTCAGGCAACTGCTCTTCAAACACTTTCCGGACTTCGTCGCGGCAAGTTTCAACGTTGTCTTCTTCGTTGAAACAGGGTGTAATGACGGAAATAAGCATTTCTAATGAAAAGAGTTACATGACTCGCTCATTAAAAACGACGCGGCGGCAACCGGCAACAAAACACTTCAGACAAGAATCGTATCCACGTCCACCGTGAACGAACCTTCAATCGCGGTCACCTTCAGCACGTCTCCGCGCGGCAGGCTGTTAATGTCCCTTAAATCATAGAACTTTCTTCATCGGGTCGCTTCGACGGTGTGCCGCTGAAGTTGTTCCCAAGGCATGGCTCACGGCTGCGACGATGCCGTCACAATCAAGCCCGCCCCGCGTCCGCAGCCAATGCTGATCACCCGCCACCTTCGTACTGCCCTCTGGAAGGTTGAGCGGCAACAACGTGGTCTGGTTGCCCGACGTCCGTGCCAAGCAAGACGCCACGGCTTCGCCGAGGCCGCCAATCGGTCCGTGCTCTTCAACCGTGCATATCAGCGCGGTACATCTCGCAGCGTCGGTCACATAGGAGGTATCCAATGGCTTGAGGAACGGCATGCTGGTCACGCCGGCGGCTATCCCCTTCCGTTGGTATAGCCGTTCGGCTGCCTGCAACGTGATTTCCAACATCCCTCCGGTGCTGAGCAGCATCACGTCGCCACCCTCGCGCAACGGCAACGCCTGACCGATCTTGATCGCGGGAGCGGCGTTATGCACAACGGCTTCGCCGGCCTTGCCCAGTCGCAAGAAACACGGACCGGAGTGGCTTGCCAGTGCATGGGTCAAGGAGCGAACTTCTAACGGATCGCCCGGCGCAGCCACCACCATGTTCGGCAACGCCCGCATCACGGCCAAGTCTTCAATGGCATGATGAGTGTAGCCTTGGGCACCATAAGCCACGCCACCGCCGATTGACACGATTTTCACGTTGCAGTCGTGGTAGCATACGTCGTTTCTGATCTGCTCAAGACAGCGCAGAGTTGGGAAATTCGCAATCGAATAACAGAACGCGACTTTGCCCTCTCGCGCCAGTCCAGCCGCAATGCCGGTCATGTTCTGTTCAGCGACGCCCACGTTGACGAATCGGTCTGGGAACCGATCACGAAACGGCTCCAGCACCGAGTAGCCGAGGTCGGCACACAACAACCAAATCCGGGAATCCTTGTCCGCCAATTCAAGCAGGGTCTCAATGAACGCCGTGCGCATTAGTGTCTTTCGACTTCCTGGAGGGCCTTGGCAAGTTGCTCGGCGTCGGGATCGCGATAGTGCCAGAGAAGATCGCCTTCCATGAAACTTACACCCTTGCCTTTTACCGTGTGGGCGATCACGACCAGCGGACGGTCGTTGCCGGTGCCTGCGTCTTCCAGTGCGATATCTATGGCGGCTAGATCGTGCCCATCGATCTCCAGGACCCTCCAGCCGAACGCCCGCCACTTATCCGCAAGAGGATCGAGGTCAAGAATTTCTGCGACGGTGCCGAAGCTTTGGATCTTGTTGTAGTCGATGATGACGGTCAGATTGCCAAGCCGGTGGTGCGGTGCAAACAGGGACGCCTCCCAGGTGGACCCTTCGTCGCATTCTCCGTCGCTTAGCAGAACAAAACAACGATACTGGTCAGGCGCCGTGCGGCCGGCCAATGCCATGCCGCAACCAATCGACAACCCGTGTCCAAGCGATCCGGTCGACACTTCCACCCCCGGCACGCCCACGTGGTTGATATGACCGGTCAGGGGAGAACCGCAATCACAATACCGGTCTAACCATTCGACCGGAAAAAATCCACGTTCAGCCAATGCTGCGTATAAAACGGCGGCGCCGTGTCCCTTGCTCAACACGAATCGGTCGCGACCCTGCCAGTCAGGCCGTCGCGGGTCGAGCCTCAGTGTACGACAATACAGCACCGCGAGCAGATCTGCCATGGAGAGGCACGTGCCGATGTGGGAACTCCGTGCGTGATGTACCATTCGCAAGGCGTGGCAACGAATTCTCGTCGCGAACGTCGCAACCCGTTCAATCGCTGCGTCCATGAAAATCCCTGACCGTTTCTGTTAAGCCCTCACGCAAAGACCAACGGGGAGTCCAGCCGGTCGCCTTCGTTAAACGTTCGATGTCGGCCTGTAGATGCATGACCTGATCATTCCTAAAAGGCAATTCGCCGAATCCCAGTGCCGCGCCGGGAGCCGCGATATCCCGTAGCAGTTCGACCGTTTCCTTCAGGGGAGGTGCTTGTCCCGATCCCAGGTTGAAGACCCCATCCGCCTTATCGGTCACGGCGACGGCCGCGATTGCCGATGCGGCATCGTCACCATAGAGGTAATCCCACTTCTGTTCGCAGCGAGTCAGGCTCGGACGTTCGCCGTTCCTTAACGCAGAAAGGACGTAAGGAACCAACCAACCATTATTATCACCCGGTCCATACGTAGAAAAAATACGCACCCAGGAAAAACGCATCCCAGATTGAGCACAAATCGCTCCACACAATTGACGAGTTGCCAACTTGGACATCCCGTAGAGCGTCGTGGGGAGGGTCGGTGCCGTCTCGTCAACTGGCCCGTTGACGACGCCATATTCGGCTTGAGATCCCAGGCCCACAAACCCGGCCGTACCCAACTCGGCGGACAGAGCCGCAAGGAGTGTGGCTGTAGCGATGTTTTCAGCTTGGCACGGGGCGTTGCGATCCGTGTTGGCCACCCCACGCCACGCGGCATGAATGATGATCTGCGGTTGGAAGGCTTCAAGTGCGCCGCGCCAGCCATCGACGTCTTCCATCCGCCCGTCTAACAACGTCGTCCGTTCCAAACAATCCTCAATGCGCCGACGGTCGCTCTTGGGTCTGACCAGAACGGCCGCCGTATGTCCGTCGCACAACACACGACGGAGGATCTTCGATCCGAGAAATCCCGTTGCGCCCGTCAAGAAAATACGCATCAGCCGAACAGGTCGTCTCTCCGTCCGGCCAACGCCCGCTTAACGGCAACCATCCCCCGCCGAATGCGATCGTGCGCCGGCGAACGTCCCTGTTGGTCCGTGTACGCGAAGCGATGCCGATGTACGGTTTTGGCCAACGCTATCCTCAGGAACGACAACGCGCACCGCAGCCGAAACCGGTCGTTCTCAGTGGCCTGACCGTAGCCTTGGAAGAAGGCGGCGTGCCGTCGCGGTGGATGGAAACTCGCCCACATGGCCACGTCGAAGGCGGGATCGCCAATCAGAGCGTCCTCCCAGTCGATCAGAGCTGCAATAACGCCCTTCTGAACAAACAGGTTATGGTTGCCAGGATCGCCGTGCAGCAGCCGCGTTGGGACGTCGGTCCAGACCCCCGCATGATCACGGAAGACCGCTAAAATCGTCGCGTCCTCGTCTTCGGTGATCGCACCGATCTCTTGGCATCGCGCCACGTGATCCTCCAGCCGGAGCATCAGGTAGGTGCCCCAATCGGGGTGCAGGCCACGCAGGCTCTCGCGCGTCGCCGACGGGTCCACGTCTACCGGCCCGCCGCCGCTCCCGACGATGGTATGAAGGCGCCCCATGGTCCTCCCTAGATCGTACCACAGGTCTGGGGACTCGCAGTCTGTTTCCGGTTCGTCGCGCAACGCGCGCCCAGGCGCCAAATCTTGGATTGCCAAATCAAACGGTGCCACGCGGTCCGCCCCCACCGCAACCGCTCTTAATCTCACGCACGGCAAGTCTGCGCGCACCAAGTAAGGCGCGATCTCCGTCTCGACGCGCAGCGTATCATCGGGATCAATCAGATCGGGTCGGCTGGAACGAACGATCAGTGACGGCAACGAATCCGACCGCACGCGATGCACTAAGTGGAATGTACCCTGGACCGGGGAGGGCGCAACGTCGGTACGGTCACATCCAAGCAAGGCCTTTACCGCAGCCCCGATCATCGGCGTACGTCGGGCGGCCTCGGCAGGAGCCGTTTTCCGAAGTCGGCACAAACGACCGTCCTCGCACGCGATGTCCGCCTTCGCGGAGAACCACGTTCCGCGGTCGCCGCGGCTCTGCCCGACTCTTGCAGCGACGGATCTCAAAGCACCAACCCGTCCGTTTCCCCACCATGGATCGGTGACCGTCTTCATATCAGCACAACTCTCATGGATCATCATGTGCCAATTGCAGAGCATCTTCCGCCGTCAAGTCGTATCCCAGGCGTTCCGCAAAAATGCTCGATATCTGAATGATTTCCGATCGTTGCTTCGGCGTCAATTCCTCCTTCCGCTCTCTTTGCTCCTCTTTCTGGGGAATATCGATTGTTCCCCAAGGAGAAACGACCTCCAATCTTTCGCCGTTCCATGACGGATAGAGCAGACTTTCATCGAAGGTGATCTCTAGACAAGCGGCCAACTTCTCCATAACGTTTCTCAGGTCGGCAAGCACGTCCTCGTAACGAAGAATGACGTACCGGTGCGGGTATTTTTCCTGAAACACCAACGACTTGTGCTGAACGATGTTCCACGTCCAGACGTATCTGTCTAGAGATAACGGAAATGGACGTCGACTCGTCTCCGAAAATGCGGCGATCGGGTTGCGAACCACGTGTACGATCTTGGCATCCGGAAGATCGGCAAAGATGCGGTCAGCATCCACACCGATAATCGGGCTGTAGCCGACGTAGTATCGCTCACGACTCGTGTGACGACAATTCTTCCACGCAGCGAAGGATGCGTAAAAATATGCCGTCACCAAATTGCCGGTGGTACGTTTCCGGTCGGCCATGTAGTCAATAAAGTACTGCTTTCTCTCCGCTTCGCTAACCTGCAGGTCTGCGTCACGAAACTTGCTCCCATCCGGACGACGCACCCGCGTCTTGTACTCTTCATCAAAAAGCAGCTCAAAATCATGACTAGGATCACCTTCCACGGGAAAGACGGGCCATCGGTATTTGAATGGAAACAGGGACGTCAGTTCGTCACTGACGTAGCGAGTTCCCAGTTGCGATTCGAAAGGGTAGGTCGAAAGTTCGGGATGTCCGTCTAGATGCCGATGTACGACGTTCCCGCCGTTCTCATACATCGCCGAAATCATGACAAGATTGAACGTGCCGGAGTCGTTCATGGTTCCCTCGTTTGGAAAGCGGACCCTGTCCGATCTGCCCACGTGTGGTCTACGTGTTTCGTTCCTGGGTTTTCTTGTACGCGTGGACCTGCTCGCGACTCACTTGGTTCATGTTTGCGCCCATCCGATGAGCCTTGTACCACTCGATCGTCATCTGCAGGCTCGTCGTGAGGTTCAACAGCGGGCGCCAGCCCAACGTCTTCATGGCCTTTGTGCTGTCAAGAGACAAAAAACTTGTTTCAGGCGGATGAATCCCGTCGTCGTGCTTCCATTTCCCCCCTCCCCACAACGTCGTCACTGCGTTGATGACCTTCCGTACGGATTGCGCGTTTTCAGGGGCAGGGCCGAAGTTGAACGCATCGGCCGTCTCCGCTTCTCCGTTCAACAACTTTTCCGCCAGAGCGATGTAGCCACTGAGGGGGTCAAGCACGTGCTGCCACGGTCGTACTGCGTGGGGGTTGCGAACGAGCAGGACTTCCTCGGCTGAGAAGGCGCGGACGGCGTCGGGAATCAGTCGATCGTCGGCCCAATCTCCGCCGCCGATGACGTTGCCCGATCGCACCGTGGCAATCAGCAACTTCCGGCCGCCCGGACCGGTGAACGCTCGCCGATAGGCATGAGAGACAAGTTCAGCGCACGCCTTGCTGCTGGTGTAGGGGTCGTCTCCGCCCAGTCTGTCGTTTTCGCGGTAACCCCACGTCCATTCGCGGTTCTCGTAACACTTATCCGTCGTGACCACCACCACCGCTCGAACACGTTCACACTGCCGAGCCGCCTCCAGAACGTGCGCCGTACCCATGACGTTCGTTGAATAGGTGGCGATGGGGTCCGCGTAGCCGCGTCGCACCAGCGGCTGAGCCGCTAAGTGAAAGACAACCTCCGCTTCGCTCCGAGACATGGACTCGGTCAACGCGGGAAGGTCTCGGATATCGGCCATTTTTCCTTCGACGATGCGGCTGACGTCAGCGGCGGCAAACAGGTTCGGTTCTGATTCCGGAGGTAAAGCGTAGCCGAATACGCGAGCGCCGGCCTCATGCAGGCACAAGCTCAACCATCCACCCTTGAAGCCGGTATGCCCGGTCAGGAAAACACGCTTGTCCTGCCAAACGGTCATCGAATTGGCCCTGGGGACGTCAATTTGCCCATTGAACCCAGGGCGGACTGCCGGTGGCCCATAACCGCTCCAACTCACGCTTATCGCGGGGCGTATCCATACATTGCCAGAACCCATCGTGCCGGTAGGCGACCAGTTCGCCATCCGCGGCCAAGCGTTGCATTGGAGCATACTCCCAGATGACGTCGTCGCCGTTGATGAGATTGAGGACCTCAGGGGACAGGACAAAATATCCCCCATTAATCCACGCTCCATCTTCCAGCGGTTTCTCTTCGAATTTCGAGACGAGATGGCCGTCCAATGTTATCGACCCGAAGCGTCCAAGGGGCCGAACGGCCGTGACCGTCGCCAATTTACCATGCGACAGGTGGAAGTCGATGACTCGCCTGACGTCCAGATCCGTCACCGCATCGGCGTACGTCATGCAAAACATATCATCCCCAATGTAGTCGCGCACCCGCGCGAGTCGTCCTCCCGTCTGTGTGTCCTTTCCGGTCTCGACAAGCGTCACGCGCCAGGGCTCGATCGATGCATTGACGTATTCAACGTCGCCGCTTGCACAATCGACGATGACGTTGGATACGATCCTGCGGTAATTGATGAAGTATTGTTTGACGACGTCGCTCTTGTAACCAAGACACACGATAAAATCGGACACGCCGTGCCGTTGGTAGATCTTCATAATGTGCCAGAGCATGGGCCGGCCGCCGATTTCGATCATCGGCTTTGGTTGGGCTCCCGTTTCGTCGGCCAGCCGCGTCCCCAATCCTCCGGCGAGAATGACGGCCTTCATCGCCGGTCGCTCCATCCAGGCGTCGTCGTGACGCATCCGTGTTCTGTTCTTGTCATGTCATGATTGATGGCCATGTAAGAGCCTTGCTGGTGGAGAGACACGGGTTTTGATATAAGGGTCGTCAGTATACCACCACCAACGTCGGCGTGGGAATAGAACGCTCATTTTTTTGCGCGCGACTTCGATAACCTGACGGACTGATCGATGCCGATTTGCCACTGGCTTTGCCGCTTTTTATAATCAATCTTCTTCTCTCACTCCTTTGACCCATGGACCATTCTGCCTTTCCCCAGGCGTTTCACGCGCAACTTGCCGGTCGGTTGAGGGACAACGACGTTCAAATGGTTTCCACGGCTCTTTTGGAGGCCGGTGCGTCGGACCAGGTTTGGGAATTGATTGTCGAACTCCAGGAACGTTCGGCGAAACTGTTGAGGGAAGCCATTGAGGCGCTTCCTGAAATGGTCGAACGGTGTGAGCCCGAGATCATGGTCACGTGGATGGACGTGGCCGTGACGTTAGCCGGGAAGTCGGGGGCGACGACCTTGAAATTCCTGAAGGAGAGCCCGCGTGTGTTGGGGGTGCTTGACTCCGTGGCTCTGCGACGGCGGGTCCTCAACGCGACGTTGGACGTTGCCGACGGCGATTCGGAATGTGCCGCCAACTGCGCGTTTGAGTTGTTCCGTAAAGCGCCGGAATTGCTCTTCATCGACCCACGCACCGATCTGGCGCAGTGGGCGGCGGTCGGGCAAGAACTGACGGATTGGAATCACGTGGTCGGCATTGAGTTTATTCGAGAATGTCCAAGAGTCGCTGGTGTGCTGACGTGGGACGCCGTTCGTCCCTGGGTGGCCTTTGGCATGAAACTGATCACGGAGAATCGTTTGGGGAAACCCGATTATCTGGGGGTCCTTGAATTCTTTCGCACGAGTCCCGGCCTGCTCGGAGACGTCTCTGACGTTGAGGTGCGCGCCAACGTGGTCAGGGTGGGATCAACGCTTGCCGATCAATCGCCTGAGACGGCGCTGCGCTTTTTGACTGAAGCCCCCCGGCTTCTCGGCGGTCTGCCTTCGACCGAATGGCGCAAGACCGTGCTCCGGTATGGCGGACTCCTGGCTGAACGAGATGCCGCGGCGTTCATGGAATACGTTCGTCAATCGCCCGAAATTCTTCGCTTGTGCCGTGGCGCGGAAAGCCGAAACGAGGCCTTTGAAACGTGGTTCCGTGGGGGCATGGACGTGTTGGCCTATAGCCCGGAGGGGGCTCGCGCGTTTTTTGCTCTTGAAACGTCGAAGGCCTTGCGTGCCGTTGAGCAGGGCATGAACGGGGTCCCGCTTCGACACGTGGCCCGTTCGTTGACGTTGTTTGCCCACATGATCGGCGGCCAATCGGTGCGGATTGAATCGTTGGCCGACGCCACGCGGTCTCCTCGTCTGGACGTGAAGCCCGACGGTCCCGTCGTGTCTCTGCCGTTCATCATGAATCGGTTTTCACTCAAGGAAGAGAACGTTCGATGTTATTCGGTCATGGTTGCGCATGAAGTCGGGCATTTGGCATTTGGCACGTATCACGTCGATCGTCGGTTTCTTCAAGCCTTAGCCCATCAGGTTGTGACTCGATATCCACGCGGTGAGTCGTCTGGGAATACGAATCCTTCCGGTACGGCGGACGTTCGTTCATTAGCCGATCTCTTTTCCCTGTATCCGCGACAAGGGGTGATCCACGATCTCTGGATGATCCTGGAAGACGCGCGCGTGGAGTTTCTGTTGCAGCAAGAATATCCAGGTCTGCGAAATGAATTGACCGCGTTGTCCCGGGCCGCCGTGCAGACTCGTTCCGTTCTCCACGGTATGACCGTCAGAGAGATGGTGCTGGATGCGTTGCTGTGCCTGTTGACGCATGGACCTGATGACGTCCGAATTCGGGACGATCTTCGGCCGGTGGTGAATCGATGTTGGGCGTTCGCGCGGGCCGTTGTGCAGCCTCAGGCGAGGCACGAGCATTCCATTGAGACGGCCGACAAGATCTATCAGGTGCTGGATGACGTGATCGGCAGCGTTGACGCCGTGGTCCGCGATGAGACGGAGACGGATCAGATGGAAGAGCCCCAGGACGTGGGCGTAGGCCCTCGGGCGTCTGAAGAGACGGCAGGCGGCTATCGACCCGTGACGAATTGGGTGTATCGCGGGTCCATGCAGCCGGATTTCGTCCGTGGTACACTTGGTGAGTCGGACGAGAGCGGAGATGACTCCGAAGCCCCGTTGCCGGATATCGAACGGGACGGAGCGGGTTCCCATCTGACCGGTCGAACGGAACAGACGCTGCCGACGGAACCACTGATTGGTTCTCAGGCGGAAGACGACGCCACTCAAGATTTCCGGCGGTCCGTGATTGAGGAACGTGCAGGGTGGACGGACTCAGACCTCCCTCATCCTGGCCCTTTTCCAGTGGGAGAGGGAACGGGGAGGGGCGACGCACGCTCGTACGTGTATCCTGAATGGGACGGCAGCATTCAGGACTACCGGCTGAAATGGTGTCGGGTGATTGAGCGTCCGGGCAAAGAGGGGAATCAGGATTTTGCCCGGAACGTGTTAGAAAAACATGCCCCGGCCATGCGGGTTTTGCGTCGCTATTTTGAAACCATTCGCCCGACGGCCATGCGTCGAGTCCACGGCTATGACCACGGCGACGACGTGGAATTGGATGCCGCCGTTCGTTGGATGGCTGAACGGAAAGCAGGAGCCGACCCGTCCGACCGAATCTATGATCGGCGGGACAAACGCGAACGCCAAGTCGCCGTGGCGTTTCTGGTTGATCTGAGTGGGTCCACGGGCCGGCACTTGGAGGCGGGGACCCGGCGCGTGATTGACGTGGAGAAAGAAGGGTTGGTGTTACTCACGGAGGCCTTGGAGGCCATTGGGGACGCCTACGCGCTCTACGGATTTTCCGGTCACGGTCGGCATCAGGTGGATTTCCTCGTGCTGAAGGATTTTGAGGACACCCGGCGCCGTCACGTTGGGCAACGCATTGAGGCCATGAGCCCGCTTCAGCAAAATCGCGACGGCGCGGCGATTCGACACGCCGTCCAAAAACTGCTGCGCTGCGCGGCCCGGCATCGGTTGCTGATTCTGGTGAGTGACGGGCGGCCGCTTGATGGAGACTATGGGGAGGAATATGCCCTTGAGGATACCCGTATGGCCCTACGTGAGGCCCGCCAACGTGGGGTGATACCTTTCTGTATCACCGTTGACCAACAAGCTAGCGGCTACCTCAAACGCATGTACGGAGGCGTGCATTACGTCGTTTTGCCCGACGTGCAAACCTTGCCTGAACAATTGCCGCGGGTGTATCAACGACTGACGGGGCGATAAAAAATCCCCCCCTCTCCCCGTGGGAGCGGGCCAGGGTGGGGGGCCGCCTGCGGTCGTGGACGGTGAACGTTTCTCGGGAGGCGCGTCGATTCATGACTCATGACTCTCACGAACGCACGGTGCCGCCGTGGCTGTATAAGCTGTTTACCGGGCATCAGTATCCATACGTTCGCCGTCTGGCCAAATTCGAGAAGAAGGATCGAAAAAAAGGCGAGACCGGTTCTGACCCGACTCCGCAAGAAATTGAGGCCAAATTCTGGGAAGTGTATCCTCGATCATCCGCGAGAATTTTGCAGGAAGTCAAACGGGGCATGATCGTCGGGTTCACGGAATTGGGGGCCTATCCACCGGGCGGCTATCAGGAATTGGTTGATGCGCCGGAAGCGTTTCTTGCCCGAGAATATGGAAGAAAAAAGATCAAAGTGAATTTTTACGACGGAGAAAATTTTGTCTGTACCGTCAATTTCAAAGTGGGGGGATGGGACAGCCACGACGATGACTAAGCCCGCGTGCCTGCGTCGCCGAAGAACACGCGTCGTTGCGTCCGTGTTTTCCATGAATCAAAACAATCTAACGGTGGGTGAGCCATGAGTCGAGAGAAAATTACCATCGTGGGAGCCGGGAACGTGGGTGGGTCCGCGGCCCAGAGACTGGCGGAGAAGAACGGGTATGAGATCGTCCTGTTGGACATTGTCGAAGGGCTGCCGCAGGGCAAGGCCTTGGACTTGGCGCAAGCCGGCGCGGTGTGCGGCTATGACGCGCCGATTCGCGGAACCAATCGGTATGATGAGACGACGGATTCCTCCGTGGTGGTCATTACCTCGGGCATTGCCCGGAAGCCCGGCATGAGCCGCTCCGAATTACTGGAGACCAATACCAACATTGTTCGATCCGTCGTGCAGGAAGTGGCCGCGCGGTCTCCCGCGGCGGTGCTGGTCGTGGTGGCCAATCCGTTGGACGCGATGACCTACGTCGCCTATCGGGTCAGCGGACTTCCCAAACAACGAGTCGTGGGCATGGCCGGGATTCTGGATTCCGCCCGGTTCAGCACCTTCATTGCTCGGGAGTTGAACGTGTCCGTCCACAACGTCCACGCCATGGTCTTGGGAGGACACGGGGACGCGATGGTGCCGCTGACTCGGTATACGACCGTCAGCGGACGGCCCGTGGCGGAATGGATGTCAAAAGACAAACTCGACGCCTTGGTGAAGCGCACGCGCGACGGGGGGGCCGAAATCGTGAATCTCCTCAAAACCGGCAGCGCCTATTACGCGCCGGCTGCGTCCGCGGTTGAAATGGTTGAAGCCATTATCCGGGATGAACACAAGGTGCTCCCCTGTGCCGCACTGTGCGAAGGCGAGTACGGATTATCCGGAACGTACATGGGGGTGCCGGTCAGATTGGGGAAACACGGCGTCGAAGAAATTCTGGAATACACCCTCACGCCCGAGGAACAAGCCGCGTTCGATCTGTCGGCCCAAGGCGTCCGGGCATTATGTCAAGAGGTTGATAATATTCTGGGATTATAATCCTGGCCACGATACACCGTGCGCCAACCCCGCCGGGCCAGATGATAGACGGTGGCGCTGCCTATCCCAACCCCGATAACGGTGTCGTCAAATTTGCGTATTGGAACGCCCTCGCTCATCTTCTCTTCAGTATTGGGCTGTGCTGCTCCTTTCCTTGACCAGACGCATCCAAACATCTACATCCTGCATGGTCATTTTTCCTTTCCTTGCGTTGGCAATTTTTCGGCCAACACTTTTTGCGTTTGTTTTTTTCGATAGGTTTCCAGCCGTTTTCGGACGGTCGGGTCCGACAAAGACAGGATTGCGGCGGCAAACAGGGCGGCGTTGACCGAGCCGGCTTCTCCGATGGCCAGGGTGGCCACGGGAATGCCTTTGGGCATCTGGACGATTGAGAGTAAGGAATCGAGACCTTGTAACGCCTTGGACTGCATGGGTACGCCGAGGACCGGCAACGTGGTTTTCGCCGCAATCACACCCGGTAAATGAGCCGCTCCCCCGGCTCCGGCGATCATGACGCGGAGGCCACGTGCCTTGGCTTGGCTGACGTACTCGAATAACGTATCCGGTGCCCGGTGGGCAGAGATCACGCGGCATTCATGAGCAATGCCGAGTTGCGTCAGCGTCTCACTGGCCAGGCGCATGACCTCCCAGTCGCTTTTACTTCCCATCAGAATGCCGACTATGGGTTTCTCTTTGGTTGAAGCCACAAGTGTCTCTCCTTTTTTCCAAGAGGGTGGGATATTCACGCAGGACGGACTCTCTTTTCATCGGAACGTGAGAGTGTACAAACTCATCATGCCATTTACAATCGGGGGTGTGAAAAGAGATTGCTGATGCTTCAAGAAATGGCGGATGGATTCCCGATTACGAACGTCGGGAATGACAGGAGGGAGGTGTTGGGAATGACAGGAGGGAAATGTCGGGAATGACAGGAGGGAAATGTCAGGAATGACAGGAGAGAGACGTTGGGAATGATAGGAGAGAGGCGTTGGAAATGACAGGAGGGAGGCGTCGGGAATGACAGGAGGGAGGGGTGTCGGGAATGACAGGAGAGAAAAGTCGGGAATGATAGGAGAGAGGCGTTGGGAATGATAGGAGGGAGGCGTTGGAAATGACAGGAGGGAGGCGTCGGGAATGATAGGAGAGAGGTGGCGGGAATGATAGGAGAGGCTCATTTCAGTTGAACGTTCTTGATCCTGATGGATTCTAACCATTTGATCTACAAAGACTTTTCTGATGATTTCGGTGCGGGAAAGGCTTGACGGGATGAGGGGCACCCTCGTATAGTCCAACCCTCGAATTTTTTGAAACGCTTGACGATTCACCCCGGGCATTCTTATGGAGAAACAGGGACCGCTTCGGTTACTTGCCCCGTTTGACGGTGAGCCTTGGGATATTGACGGCTATCGTAACCGTGGGGGGTACGAAGCGTGGCAGCAAGTGGTTCGAGACCGGAATCCCGACCGCGTGATTGAGGAACTCAAGCAATCGCGGCTGCGAGGGCGGGGTGGGGCCGGATTTCTGACGGGGTTGAAATGGGAAAAAGTGGTTCACCATCGAACCCGCGAGCGATATTTCGTCTGCAACGCCGGGGAGCATGAGCCGGGCACCTTTAAGGATCGATATCTGGTTCAGCACTACCCGCATCAATTGCTTGAAGGGTGCTTGATCGCAGCTTTCACCGTCGGCGCGAAGGAATCGTACATTTATTTGAATGCCGAATTTTTCGACGCCAGGACGAGTTTGGAGAAGGCCATGGACCAGGCCCGGGAGCGAGGGTTTCTGGGGAAGAACGTGTTGGGTGCCGGCTTCGATCTGGAGTTAGAGGTGTGTGAAGGTCACGGCAGCTACGTGGCCGGAGAAGAAACGGCGATGTTGGAGTCCATGGAAGGACGTCCGGCTCACCCGAAGCAAAAACCACCCTTTTATCCCACCGACTTCGGTCTCCGGGGCAAACCGACGCTGGTCAATAACGTCGAAACCCTGTCACACGTTCCCCACGTTCTTCGTCGTGGAGCCCGGTGGTTTACCGAAGTGGGCGTCGAAACAAGCCCGGGAACCATGCTGTTTTCCTTAAGTGGGGCAGTGAATCGTCCGGGCGTGTATGAACTGCCCCTCGGGACCCCGCTTCGTCACGTCATTGACGAATGCGGCGGAGGCGTCCCGCACGGCCGGAAGGTGAAAGCGGTGTTTCCGGGCGGTCCGTCTTTCTCAATGGTCGGACCCGACGAACTTGATCTTCAGATGGATTTTGATTCCTTGAAAAAGGCCGGGACGGGCTTAGGGTCCGCGGGCGTCATCGTGGTCGATGACGCGACCTGCATGGTTGCCCACACGCTCGCGCTCTCGACGTTTTTCCGGGAAGAAAGTTGCGGGCAATGTCCGCCCTGTCGGATTGGAACGGAACGTCTTGAAGACCTCGTCTCCACCATAGAAGAAGGACGCGGGACCCGGAACGATCTGGATAAACTTTTGCAGATTTGTGGTTTTGTCAAAGGAACGGGATTTTGTACCTTGGTGACCGGCGCGTCGGTTCTGGTCCAGAATAGTCTTCGTCTGTTCCGGCACGAGTATGAGGAACATATTGCGGGCAAGGCCTGTCCGTTTCATCCGACGGCGACCGAATCGGCAGTGGCCGTCACGTGAGATCATGCCACGGGTGACGTTCATTCATCCGGAGGGAAAAAGCGGCGAGGTTCCGGCAAACCTGACCCTGCTGGAAGCCGCGGAGTATTTGAGCTTTTCTCTCAATCACGATTGCGGGGGGAGCGCGTCGTGTTCGACCTGCCGCGTCGAAGTGTTGATGGGGGGCGAACGTTTATCCGAGATCGATTTTGAAGAACAGGACCTGCTTGACCGTGAGGCGTTGACCGAACCCTACCACCGTCTCGGGTGTCAGGCCACGGTCCTGGGAGACGTCGTGGTCCAGGTGCCTGAAGAAAAGTGGGGAAACGGGGATTCACGGCAATCGGAGTCCTCGAACGTTGCCAAGGGTTGATCGGTGATGACGAGCGGAACGCGAGAGCGAGACGGGGAAAAAATCTCCGTCACCCGTCAATACGGCTTTTGTGCCGCGCATCGGTTGCACGCCGACCAACTGCCGGACGACGTCAATCAAAAAGTGTTCGGCAAGTGCAATAACCCCAATGGCCACGGTCATGATTATACCGTGTTCGTGACGGTGACGGGCGACCCGGACCCGAAGACCGGCGAGGTGACCGCGGTTGACGCCCTGGACCGGCTGGTCGCCCGCAAAATCGTGGAACGCTTTGATCACCGTCACCTTAATCACGACCCGGCGTTCCGGCACGTGGTGACCACCGGCGAGAATCTCGCCAAGTTTATCTGGGATGAACTGGTGCAGGAGATTCCGGTCGGACGTTTAGAAAAAATCAGGCTCATTGAAACGCGCGATAATTCTTTTGAATATCAGGATGACCGGCCCGTCTGGCCGGTCCGCCACCCTGCCTGAAAAGGCTCTCTTTTCATTTCCCCCGCCTCTATGAACAAGCGTCACTCTCCCAAGCGGTCAACGGGGCACCCCGTCCGCAACGCCAAGCAGGCGTCGGTCTCCGGCTTGCCCCCTGACCGGAGCGACCCGTTGCAGCAGTTGTGTACTCAGATGCTGACGGTACTCGGGGAAGATCCCAAGCGGAGCGGCTTGGAGCACACCCCGGCGCGCGTGGCCGAGGCGCTCAAGTTTTTTACCAAAGGCTATCACGAAAACGTTGAGGACGTGCTCAACGGGGCCTTGTTTCCCATTGAGTACGACGAGATGGTCATTGTCCGAGACGTTGACGTGTATAGTTTGTGCGAACATCACCTGCTCCCGTTTTTCGGCAAGTGCCACATCGGGTACATCCCGGATAAACACGTCGTCGGCCTCAGCAAAATTCCGAGGATCGTCGAAGTCTTCAGCCGGCGATTGCAGGTTCAGGAGCGCCTGACCGTCCAAATTGCCGAAACGCTCAAGGAGACGCTGCACCCCTTGGGAGTGGGCGTGGTCATTGAGGCGCGGCATTTGTGCATGATGATGCGAGGCGTCCAGAAACAAAACACCTTGGCCGTGACGAGTCACATGCTTGGGGTGTTTCGCAAGCAACAACAAACGCGCGATGAGTTTTTGAAACTCATTCGCTCCCTGTCCTGAACGACAGGGCATGTTCCCTTCGACAAGCCCTTCGAGGTTCAGGTAACCCTTTCGAGGCTCAGGGCAAGCCTCATGGTAAGCAGGAAAGCCCTCAGCCGTTCTTTTGTCATTCTGAGCACCATTTTTGTCATTCTGAGCACCATTTTTGTCCTTCTGAGCATCGTTCTTTTGTCGTCCTGAGCACCGTTCTTTTGTCGTCCTGAGCACCATTTTGTCATCCTGAGCGAAGCGAAGGATCTGCTTTTAACTTGCAATACCGGCTCGGCTTGATTCAGGGAGAGATTCTTCCCGTTGAGCCATTAGAACTTTCGAGGATCGGAGCAAGCGTCGCTGCGGAGATTCTTCGCTTCGCTCAGAATGACAGAGGGGGGCAAAATGACAGGGGGGCAGAATGACAGAGGGGCAGAATGGCAGAATAACAGAGGGGGCAGAACCACAGGGAGGCAGAATGACAGAGTCGAGGGATCCCGTCGAAGGATGACGGGTTATGAGATCGTTTCCAGAAACCTCCGAATCGCGGCAGTAAAGGCTTCCGGATTTTCCATATTGGACAGATGTCCGGCTCCGGGGATCACCACAAACGTGGACCCGGGAACGTGCCGGGACATTTCTTCCACTTCGTCCGGCGGTGAAGCCGCGTCATTTTCTCCGACGATGACCAACGTCGGCATGGTGACGGTTGGCAAAAGCGGCGTGGAATCCGGTCGTTCTTCCATGGCCATGAGATCGCCGATAATGCCGGAAACCTGATTACCCGTAATGATGGCGCGTACCTGATCCTGTAAATCTTTCCGGTGCGTGAGCGAAGCCGGACTGAGCAATTTTGGCATCATGAGGTCGGCAATGGCCGATGCCCCCCGTCGATACGCCACCTGGGCCATGGAGAAGCGAGCCGCCTTCGCGTCGGGCACGTCCGCGGTTGCTCGCGTGTCGGCCAAGACCAACGCCTGAATCAGCGTTGGATATTTTCGATAGAGCGCAAAGAGGATGTACCCACCCATGGACAGCCCCACGAACGTTGCCCGTGGAAGGGCAAGGTGATCCATCAAGCCTTTGACGTCTTCGGCAAACTGGTCAAGGGTGTAACGCCACATCGGTGCATCGGATTCGCCGTGCCCGCGCAGATCGATGGTGATGACGCGATACCGATCCGCAAGCCCGGCGACCTGCGGCTCCCACGTGGTGCGGTTCAACGGAAACGCGTGAAGAAACACGACGGGCACTCCGCGTCCTTCATCCGAATAGGCCAAGTCAATGCCGTTGACGTGGACTTTCATCAAGAACTCCCTTGTCTTCCGTCATTCCCGCAGTTTCTAGCCGGAATCCGTCTGACTTGTTCTGTGCTGACCCACCAACCCACACACGTTAGGTAGTGGCCGCATCTTATGCGGCCAGGCGACGAGATGTGGCACTGTTAATCGCAACACGTTATGCCGCTCTGGGGAGGGCGACATGAGATGTCGCCGCTACAAGTTTACTGCCGCATCTTATGCGGCATTGAATCCGCTTGCAAACCGCACGTTGACCGCACCTTGATTATTGCATTTGCACCGGTTTCCAATGACGTTATAGCATTCGTCTGCCAATGACGTTGACTTTCGGAAAAACGTGATGTCCTTTCTTGACGAGACTCCACCTGACCTGTTCTCTTCCTCTCCTCGGTCAAAACGCAAACCGGCGAAAATCTCGTCTTCTCCCTTAGCCGAGCGGCTTCGTCCTCGGACGTTTGATGAGTTTGTCGGTCAGGACCACGTGCTCGCCGGGCATCAATCGCTTCGGGAGGCCATCGAAGCGGATCGGGTGCCGTCGTTTATTCTGTGGGGGCCGCCCGGCTCCGGGAAAACCACGTTGGCCCACGTCATTGCCCAAAAAACGAAAGCGGCATTCGTTGCATTTTCCGCCGTGGTCAGTGGTGTGCCAGAACTGCGAGCGATCATCAAAGAAGCCGTGCAACGACGTCGCATGCACGGGCAACTCACCATTTTATTCGTCGATGAGATTCATCGCTTTAACAAGGCGCAACAAGATGCCTTTCTGCCCTACGTCGAGCGGGGGGACATTATCCTCATCGGCGCGACGACGCAGAATCCTTCTTTTGAGGTCATTGCTCCGCTCTTGTCCCGCGTCATGGTGGTCACCCTCCATGAACTGGATGACGAGGCCATGGGAATCATACTGGATCGCGCTATGACGGACGCCGAGCGCGGGCTTGGGAAATCCGGGGTGAATCTCACTGACGAGGCTCGACGCTATCTGATCCGGTATGGGAACGGAGATGCGCGGTCAATGCTCACGGCCGTGGAATACGCGGTTCAGCAAGCCGGTGCCTCCTCCGATAAGCCGCTTGATCTGGATCGTCCGCACCTGGAACGGCTCCTTCAGCGACGAGTGCGATACGACAAGGACGGGGAAGAGCACTACAACCTGATTTCCGCCTATATCAAGAGCATGAGGGATTCCGACGCCGATGGGGCGCTCTACTGGCTTGCTCGCATGTTGGAAGGAGGCGAGGACCCGAAATTCATTGCGCGGCGCATGGTCATTTTTGCCTCGGAAGATATTGGCAACGCCGAACCCATGGCCATTGTGGTCGCCACGTCCGTCTTTGCCGCGGTGGACGTGGTGGGCCTGCCGGAGGCGCAAATCAACTTGGCGCAGGGAACCACGTATCTCGCGTCCCGTCCGAAAAGCAACGCGTCCTACGCGGGGTTGATTGAAGCCAGGAAGGACGCCCGGGAATTCGGCAATCTGCCCGTTCCCTTGCACTTACGGAACGCGGTCACGGCCCTCATGAAGGACCTGGGATATGGAAAGGGCTATCGGTACGTTCATCATGACCCGCGTGCCCGAACCGAACAATCCCATCTGCCGCCGGAGTTGGAGAAGCGAACGTATTACCGGCCGTAACGGCTGAACGGCGCCGTCACCCGACGTGTTTCAGCCGGTCTTTCAGGTCTTCGAGTTCGGTGGACAGAGTCGCCCAGCGGGTCGTCAGGATTTCCAAGTCGCGTTTCCAGCATTGATGTTCTCGATGCAAGTCGTTCCACCGAGAAAAATCCTGATACAACTCCGGCGTCGCGAGTTCCTGTGCCCGAGCGTGAATGTGTTCCTCCAATGCCGCAATCTCTTCTTCCGACCGGGCCACTTGTTTGGCTAAACGATTCATGGACTTGGTCATCTCGCGGCGATTGGGCGCATGCGACGGAGCAGCAGCCGTTGCGGGGGAAGATTGGCGGAGTTTCCGGTTTTTCTTTGGAGGGCCGGATACCGCCTGAGCCTCCCGTTGCTCTTTCAACGCGGCGAGTTCTTGTGAGCGTTTCCATAAATAATATTCGTAGTCTCCAAAGTAGTCGGTGGGCACGCCGTCTTCGATTTCGACCACGCGAGTGGCGACGCGACTCAAGAACGTGGGGTCGTGCGAGATAAACACCATCGTGCCTTGAAAGTCGATGAGCGCGTCGGTGAGCACGTCAATGGCCCCCGGATCCAAATGATTGGTCGGTTCGTCCAACAGCAGCGTGTTCGCCGGCTCCACCAACATGCGCGCCAACGCCACGCGGTTTCGTTCCCCGCCGCTCAGGGCTTTGATCGGCTTCTTCTGATCCTGCCCGGAGAAGAGAAAGACCCCGGCAATACTGCGCAACGCATTGGGTTCGGCTTGAGGTCCGGCTTCAGCCAGAGCGTCCAGGATCGAATGTTCGGGATTCAGGGTTTCAGCCTGGTGCTGGGCAAAATAATGCAGGGTGACGCCGTGCCCCTCCCGGCGAGTGCCGGCCTCAAAAGGCAGCACGCCGGCCAACATTTTTAATAACGTGCTTTTTCCCGCGCCGTTTTCTCCGACCAGCGCGACGCGCTGGCCGCGTTCCACGGAAAAGGTCAGCCCATCGTAGACCACCTTGTCCCCGTATTGTTTTCGGACGTGGTGCAGGTCCAACGCCTGGATGCCGCTGGGGGTGGGCTGCGGAAACCGAAAGCGGAGCCGTTTGGGGTTGCGCTGGGTTTCGATGCGTTTGATTTTTTCCAACTGTTTGATGCGCGATTGCACTTGTTTGGCTTTGGTGGCCTTATAGCGAAATCGGTCCACGAACGCGTGGACTCGTGCGATCTCCTTGGCTTGACGCTGGGCGGCTGCCGTCCGTTGCGCGTCCCGTTGCGCGCGCAAGGAGACGAAGGTCCGATAGTTTCCACGATATTCGTGAATGTGATGATTGTGGATTTCCCAGACGTGCGTGGCCAACCGATCAAGAAATTGCACGTCGTGGCTGATGATGAGCATGGTCATCTTCGAAGCGAGCAGAAAGGACTCGAACCAGGCTTGCGTGGGTTTGTCCAAATGGTTCGTCGGCTCGTCAAGCATCAACACGTCGGGGTTGGAAAGCAAAAGATGCCCCAGCGCCACCCGCATGCGATAGCCTCCCGAGAAGGTGTCCAGCGTTCGAGGCCAGTCGGTTTCTGCGAACCCGAGCCCGGACAGAATTCGTTTCGCTTCATGTTCCGGGTATTCGTCGCGATGGGCGGCCTGAAGAACGGTCCGGTCCGTGGGCACGTCGAGTTCTTGCGGGAGATATCCGATGCGGAGCCAGGGCCGTTGTCGGATCGAACCATCGTCGGGCCGGTCTTCGCCGATCATCATGCGGAGCAGGGTGGTTTTTCCCGTTCCGTTCCGGCCGACGAGGCCGACGCGGGTTTCAGGACGGAGATGGGCCGAGGCCTCGGAAAAGAGCGTTTTCGTCGGGTACCGTTTGGTGATCGACTCAATGTGGATCATCGGTCAATTCAGACGGACACGGTCTCCGTGAGTCGGCGCGCGTCCAAAGAACGATCGAGAAAATGGGGAAAAATTCCGGTGGGAGCCAAACGGTGCCGGCCCGTTGCGGATAGATGGTGGAGCTGGCCGGGATTGAACCGGCGACCTCGTGAATGCCATTCACGCGCGCTCCCAACTGCGCCACAGCCCCACATAGAAACGTTTTCGGAAAAACAGCGAAACGCAGGCAATGTACCACGCGGGATAGGATGGGTCAAGAAGAACGAACGGCCTTCCCGTCCGGTTTTCTTCACGTCGCGGCATACGCTGCCGGAAGATGGCGCAGATACACGGAGAGACAGGAGTGCCGCATCTCATGCTGCGCACCGGGAGGCGACACGGATAGCCCCCACCAGGAAACGCGAAAATACGGTAGCAATCAGCGGGTTCACTTTGATAGAAGGGGATCATGACTGACGTTCGAGTTCGATTTGCCCCAAGCCCGACGGGATACCTGCACGTCGGCGGCCTTCGGACGGCGTTGTTTAATTGGCTGTTCGCCCGACGTGAGGGTGGGACGTTTATTCTACGCATTGAAGATACGGATCGGGATCGCTCAACGGACGACGCCATTGAGGCCATTGTAAACGGTCTGCGCTGGACGGGCTTGGATTGGGACGAGGGCCCCTATCGGCAAACCGACCGCCTGGCGATCTACCGACACAAGGCCATGGAATTACTTGAACGAGGCAACGCCTATTGGTGCGTGTGTCCGCCTCAAGAACTCGAAGCACGCCGAAAAGAGGCGCAGGCGAAAGGTGAACCCGTCAAATACGACGGACGCTGCCGGGAGCGAGGCTTGACCGCTCCCGCGGAGCCGGCGGCGCTTCGGTTTCGCTCTCCGCAAGAGGGGCAGACCGTTGTGGAGGATCTGATTAAAGGAACGATTGTCTTCGACCACGCGGTGTTGGACGACCTGATTATCCTTCGCGCCAACGGCTATGCGACGTACAACTTTTCCGTGGTGATTGATGACGCGCTCATGGGGATCACGCACGTCATTCGCGGAGACGATCACGTGAATAACGCGCCCCGCCAAGTGGCCCTGTTCAAGGCGTTGGAATATCGCGTGCCCCAGTTTGCCCATCTGCCCATGATTCTGGGGGCGGATAAATCGCGATTATCCAAACGGCACGGGGCCACGTCGGTTCTCGCGTATCAGGACGTGGGCTATTTGCCGGAGGCTCTGGTGAATTATCTGGTCAGGCTTGGGTGGTCGCACGGCGATCAGGAGCTGTTTTCCATGCAGGACATGGTGGAAAAATTCTCCTTTGAGCACGTGCAGGCATCCGCCGCGGCGTTTGACCCGGAAAAATTACAATGGCTCAATGCCGAATACATCAAACGGGGTGAGCCTCGGCGTCTCGCTGAGTTGTTGCTTCCGTTTCTGGAACAACGCGGGTACGACCCACGTGGCCCGATTCAACCCCAAGGCGGACTGGAAACGGTGGTGCCGCATCTACGCGAGCGCGCAAAAACCCTGGTCGAAATGGCGGAGTGGACGATGCCCTACGTCACGGAACCCGTGGCAATGGATGCAGCCGCGGCAGGAAAATTTCTCACCCCGGCCGTTGCCCCCAGTCTCACAAAATTTGCCGAACGCCTGAAGACGGTCACCCCATTTTCCAAAGAGACCATCGAACCGCTCGTTCAGGCCGTGCTCAATGACGATCATCTGAAAATGGGTGCTTTCGCCCAGCCCCTCCGCGTGGCCCTTACCGGAAGAACCTTCAGCCCGGGCATTTATGAAGTCATGGCCATACTGGGCAAGGAACGGACCCTGCACCGAATAGCCCAAGCCCTTCAACGCGTTCCCTCGTCGTGACGAACGGCTCAATGATCCCGTAGAACCTTTTTTCGGCAATGATTTCCTGAACAACGTGCAAAGAAGGAGGACATGATGATTGGAAGGAAAAACAGACGTGTGATGGCCGTGTTTCTCGCCGTGACGTTGTTGTGTATCTGCGTCCTCGCCTTGGTCGGAACGGCAAACGCCGATGACAATCGCCGCGGATTCTACGTAGGCGTCGAACTGGGGTTTGCAAACCCCTCGGACCTGACGTCTACCCTCTCTCTCGTCAACCACCCGACGCGATGCGATAGCCTGCTGTATCCTGATTCGTCCGTCCCTCCCGAGATAGCGAATGATCGGGATTGTACGGCCAATACTCCACAACAAACGCGACCCAACTCGTATGATCTGGATATGGGATTCCTGGGCGGCTTGAGCTTGGGGTACACGCTGGACAGGTTTCGCGTCGAATTCGAGTACATGAACCGGTCTCATGGAGGCGACTCCTCCAGGTTTCAGGGCGCGGGTGGAAATCAGGCACTGAGAAGCAAAGACAGCGAGTGGAATAGTACCGACCCTCCCTCGGAGCGGATCTCGGACTTTATCGCGCACCAGTTCTTCGTGAATGCGTATTACGACGTGCTGAATGACTCGCGCTGGACGCCCTACCTGGGTGGCGGTTTCGGGTGGGCGAGGACCAGTATGCGCTACAACAACCGCTTCGTGCGCAGGCCGACCGACGAATATTTGGAGATTGATTTCAATCCGGATCCGGCTTGGTGGGATAGGGCGGCCAAGCAGGAGGCCGCCGGCACGCTCAGCTATTGGGATACTCGGATTTCCGAGACGATCTTCGGCTTCCAATTCATGGGCGGCTTGGATTACGCCCTCACGGAACGCGTCTCGATAGGGGTGAAAGGGCGCTGGGCCAAGTTCGGAGATATCAGCCACGGCGGCGTATGGAATCTCATCCGCAGTCACAGGCCCGTCCAGGCAGACGGGACCACTCCATTCACGACCCAACTGACGCTTGACGACGTTGAATATTGGGCGATGACCCTGGGGTTGAAGTACCACTTTTGATCGGCGGCATCAGACGCTGCGTCTGCCGCATCTTGAGTCACGGCCAGGGGTGCCTCATGCCGTCAACGACGCGGCAGCACGATCAGGCTGGTTTCTTGACTCAGGAAGCAGACTCCCTTTAAGCTTTTTCACGGGTTGGGGGATCGTCTAAGGGTAGGACATCAGATTCTGGCTCTGAGAGTGAGGGTTCGAATCCTTCTCCCCCAGCCACCCGTGTTGTGTTTCCTCCCTTTCCATGGACCATGGAAAAATTGAAGCCCAGGAAAGAAGTGCAAGATAAGGTGATCCGGCACGTGTGTGGCGTTGGAAGAGTGTGCATGCGTTTGAGGCCTATAAATCTCTCACTGTCTTATACAGTTCCGAAACGGCATTCTGGCGAATGCGGAATTTGGTGCCATGGTTATGGCCAGTTCTTGCATCAAAATCCACGTAGATTTTCCCTTGTTCAAGCGCGCCAAGTAGCTTTTCTAATGAAAGCTGTTCCAACATACTCATACGATTGTACTTGAAAAATTCCCGTCCCTTTTCCTTTTTCACCTCGGCCTCGACAAAGAAACAATTAGGCAATTTGGTCCCGGCCTTGTGAAAAAAATCGTCGAACCCCCAATACGGTTGAGGGTCGAGTTCTCCAAGGCCTACTCGTGCTTCTACAGTGTGTAGCCATTGTCGGTGGTCCTGACTGGCTTGGCTTGAATCAAAAGAAATAACGATTCGACGAGTTTGCCGATCAATAATGACTCCAAAGCCTCTATCCGATCTGTGTAAACCGCTTATCGTTTGTCTAAAGCTTATCTCATCTTCAGGATGTCTGCTCCCGGCCAGTTTGTGCGACCAGCCGTATTGGGGCAACAATACTTGGGGAACGAATTTCATGGCTGTCGGTGAAGGTTCCATGTGAAACAGCGTGATCAACGACGTAGAATTTTGCCTTTGACATTTCAATTCCCATTCTGCCGCGTTGGGAATCGGTAAATTATTTTCTTGGATTCCTAATAAATCCTCCAAAGTGTTCCCCACGCCTCCGGAATTGCCGGGACGAGCGTTAAGGAACCATCCTTTTTGTCGAATTTCCCTCAGGGCATTGATGAATTGTTCCTTGGTCAATATCCTCATTCAGGTGGTCTCCAAAAATCGAGAAGGTATTCGAACGTCACGCCCATGGTAATGTAGTTGCTGGGCCACCCGAAAATACCGATCTGATTCACGATGTTCGTCCTGTCCCAAATAATCACGTTTCGCAAGGCATATCCCCGTTTACGGAGTTCCTGAATTAACGAAACGTGGATCGTGATTCGCTCGTTTTCCCACCACATATCAGGAACGTTGATGACGCAGTGCCCCTTGGGATGCAGCAACGGTAAGAGTTTTTCAAAAATGTCTCCCATGGCCAACGTGTAGGCGTCTAAATCCAGAACCCCCAGATCTCTGTGATCTTGTGAATATTGTTCAATTTTCCCGAGCTGTTCGTTGTTTCGATAACGTCTAGATTTATTCTTTCTTTTTCTGTTGAGTAAATTGGCATAGGGGGGAGAGGTCCAAATCAGCCCAACCGATCCTTCTTCAAGGTAAAGCGGAATATTTCGTGCATCGTCCTGAACGGCAATCTGTTTGCACGTATTGTACAGATTTCTGTTGTTTCCCAATCTTCTCTCGCAGAGGTTGATATAGTCCTGTTGCAAGTCGAACCCCACTGCGTTTCTATTCAAGTCGTTGGCAGCCATTAAGGTGCTGCCGCTTCCAACAAAGGGGTCAAGCACAAGTTCTCCCGCGTGCGAAAACAACTCAATCACCTTTCTGCATAAACTGATAGGAAACGTTGCTGGGTGAACGGTTTTATCTCTGATGTCTCGCTTTTCAAAGGAAAACTGCCAAACTCCTAGCTGACTTTTCAGCCACGCCTTTGGTGTCATGCAGTTCAAATGAGTTTGGCGGCATTGGCAAGTACGATTCGCGCCAATCTCAAGCCTGCGCCTGTATTCGTGACTGCTTTCAGAAATAACAAAAGAGACGGGTTCCTTCCTGCTCTTCTTATATCTTTTCGGTGAACCTTTTTTAGACGTTTGCGGGCTCGACTTTCTCCTTGTCGCCAACCTTTTTTCAGGTTCTGATCTCATCCCCATTTTTCTGTGCTCCTTAGCATTTTTGTAGCCTAACTATCTCTTTTTTGTTTTCTGCTTTACAAGTCGGGCTGGCCGATCCTCTTATTTTCATAGGTGATTGAATACTTGACACTCATCATCCGTTTTCCTAGGTTCCCCTTAGTATTTCCATCAACGAGGGCGTGCTTCATCCATCACTCCGCAAACGACTGGGAAGAATAAAATCATGCGTGTTCAATGGATGTGCGGGCCCGTGTTCACTTCGCTCTGCTTACTCATTATTCTGCTGGTCCCGCTTCAAAGTTAGGGACAGGGTTCAATTTTGTCGTCGCTTCCCGATTCAAGTTATTTTCCATGCAAAGCAAGAGGGTAAAGGTTTCAGGGTGTTCCCGATGGATGGCATTTGTTTGACGACTCGTGTTACTGAAAAGCCAGCCTTTTGTTTCGGTTGAGCACCGGCACGTCGTCTTTCTTGAGCGACAAAGCTTCTGCACATGTCCAAATCTTCTCCGGATTTCATTCGAGCGACGGTGGCGCGTGATCTGGAAACGCAAACGTGCGGGCGCGTCGTCCACACGCGGTTTCCGCCGGAACCCAATGGGTATCTCCACGTCGGCCACGCCAAGTCGATTTGTTTGAATTTCGGGATTGCCCAGGAATTTTCCGGCGGGTTGTGCAATTTGCGGTTCGACGACACGAATCCCACCAGAGAAAACGTGGAATACGTCAAGTCCATTCAGGAAGACGTGCGGTGGCTGGGATTCGACTGGGAGGATCGGTGTTTTTTTGCGTCCGATTATTTTGAGCGGCTGTACGAATACGCGGTGTTCTTGATTAAGAAGGGCAAAGCCTACGTGGACAGTTTGACCGCGGACGACGTTCGTGCCTACAGAGGCACTTTGACGGAGCCTGGAAAGGAGAGCCCCTATCGGACGCGATCGGTGGAAGAGAATCTTCACTTGTTCGCCGGGATGCGCGCGGGTGACTGGGAGGAAGGGGCTCACGTGCTTCGGGCCAAAATCGACGTGGCGTCTCCCAACGTCAATATGCGCGACCCCACGCTCTATCGGATTCGTCGGGTTCCTCATCACCGAACGGGAACCGCGTGGAACATCTATCCCACGTATGATTTCGCTCATCCGTTGTCGGATTCTCTTGAAGGGATTACACATTCCCTGTGTACCCTGGAGTTTGAAGATCATCGGCCCTTGTATGATTGGGTGCTCACCGAGTGTGAGGTCGCCTGTCACTCGCAACAGATTGAATTTGCCCGTTTGAATCTGACGCACACGGTGATGAGTAAACGGAAGCTTTTGGCGCTGGTGGAAGAAGGGCACGTGTGGGGCTGGAATGACCCGCGCCTCCCGACGCTCATGGGCTTGAGGCGCCGCGGGTATCCGCCGGAAGCGATCCGCCGGTTTTGCGAGCACGTCGGGGTGGCGAAGCGCGACAGCGTGGTCGAAATGAGATTGTTGGAGCACTTCGTCAGGGAAGACTTGAACGCCCGGGCGCAACGAGTCATGGCCGTGCTGCGGCCGCTTCGGGTGGTGATCACCAATTATCCTGAAGGGCAGGTCGAAGAACTCCAGGCGGTGAACAATCCTGAAGACCCCGCGATGGGAACGCGCACGGTTCCGTTTTCCCGGATCCTCTACGTTGAGCAAGACGATTTCCGGGAACGTCCGCCCAAGAAATACTTTCGGCTCGCGCCCGGTCAAGAAGTGCGTTTGCGCTATGCCTACATCATTCGATGCGTGGCCGTCATCAAAGACGAGCATACGGGAGAGATCGTCGAACTGCACTGCACGTATGATCCGGAGACGAAAAGCGGATCGGGATTATCAACCCGAAAGGTGAAGGGCACCATCCATTGGGTGTCCGCGGCCCACGCGGGTGAGGCGGACGTGCGGTTATTCGATCATCTGTTCTCCGTCCCGGATCCAGGCAATGACAAAGACGATTACCGGAACGTCCTGAATCCGAATTCGTTCATCGGGTTGAGCGGCTGCTACGTTGAGCCGGCGTTGCACGGAGCCGTCATGGGCCAGCGATTTCAATTTGAACGGCAAGGATATTTTTGCGTCGATTCCGATTCCACCCCCCAACGCCTCGTGTTCAATCGCACCGTGGCCCTGCGAGAGTCCTGGTCAAAAATAGAAAAGGGGTCGTCTTCCCACGAAGAAACCAGACATCCATCACGTTAGAACGGAGACGACCGCCCATGCCCCCCCCATCTCAGCCAATCAGCCAACGGATCAAGAACGTCGCAGTGCCGCTGGTCGTCGATATCGATGGTTCGCTGGTCAACGGCAACGTGTTGCTTGAGGGCGTGTTCCGGCTCCTTGCCGCTTCTCCGTTCAGCCTGTTCGCGCTGCCGTTCTGGTTGATGAAGGGCCGTGCTGCGCTGAAACGCAAAATCGCTCGGGCGGTGCCGCTGCCGCCGGCGACGCTGGTCCTGAATCCCGCGGTGCTCAACGAAATTGCCGCGGCTCAGGCCGCGGGGCGTGAGGTCTGGCTGGCTTCTGCCTCCGATGAACTCGTCGTCGCGCCGCTTGCCGAGAGCGTGGGTGCCGTGGGGTATCTCGCTTCTGACGGCCGCACCAATCTGGTGGGGCAGACCAAGGCCGCCGCCCTGGTCGAACGATTCGGCGAGCGTGGATTTGATTACGTCGGCAACGAGCGGCGCGATCTGGTCGTCTGGAAACGTGCGCGAGGCATTATCGGGGTCGGCCTTTCCACGGGTCTCGCACGGAAAGTTCTGGCCCTGGACGATACGGTCCGGTTCATTGCCGGATTCGGTGGTCGTCCGCTGGACTATCTTCGAGCCGTGCGCCCTCACCAGTGGATCAAAAACGTGCTCGTGTTCGTACCCCCCATCGCCGCGCACGAGACGGAGCCGGGGCTCTACGCGGTAGCTGCCGGGACGTTCGTCGCCTTCTCGGCCTGCGCGTCGGGCACGTATCTGTTCAACGATCTGCTTGATCTTCCGCATGACCGCGGGCATGAGAGCAAACGCCATCGTCCGTTAGCGGCGGGGACGGTACCGGTGTCGTCAGCGATCGGCATCGGCGCGGCGTTGATGGTGGTCGGACTCGTCCTGGCTTTCCGACTGTCTGCCGAGGCAGGGCTGTACCTCCTTCTCTATCTCGTCTTGACCTTTGCCTACTCGCTGTCGCTCAAGCGAAAGATCTTCATCGACGTGATTACGTTGGCCACGTTCTATGCGGTACGCGTTCTCGTCGGTGCGGTGGCGGTTGCCGTTCCTCTGTCGTCCTGGTTCATGGCTTTTTGCCTGTTCGTGTTTCTCGCCTTGGCCATCGTCAAGCGCCAAAGTGAGTTGTGGGATCTGCGTGAGACCGACAGGTCCGCAATCAGCGGACGCAATTATTCCGTTGATGATCTTTCCACGCTGACGGCGATCGCTGCGGCGAGTGGCGTCGCCTCGGTCGTCGTCTTCACGCTTTATATCCAAAGCCCGAAAGTGATGGCGCTCTATGCCCGGCCGGAATTCCTGTGGCTGGTCTGTCCGTTGCTGCTCTACTGGCTGGGGCGCGTGACGCTGCTCGCCAATCGGGGCGTCGTCGCCGACCCGCTGATCTTCGCGACGCGGGACCGAACGAGTTGGCTGATCGGTCTCAGTATTGTCGCCGCGTTCGTGGTTGCGTTGTGATGGACGTTCGGGGTCGGCACCGGTCAACTTGCGTGAGCCCGCCGTTGCCGCGTGGGTCGCGTTATCCATGCGCCGTGACCGGACTCGCCGCCGGGCTTATGGTCGGTCATCGTCTCGATGGATGTTTCTTCATCCGGAGTCCCGCGGCATGAGGCTCTCCGGTTGGGGCAGATATCCGGTGCTCGATTGCCGGCTGGAACGTCTCCGCGGAGGCGAGGGCCTGTCCGGCCTGCTCAATCGCAGCAACACCCTGATTGCCCGCGGCAATGGACGGTCCTACGGCGACGCGGCGCTCAATCCGGATCTGACGCTCTCGATGCTGGCGATGGACCGGATGCAGGCGTTCGACGCCGAGAGCGGCCTGCTGACCTGCGAGGCCGGCGTGCTGCTCGCGGACGTGCTGGACACGTTCGTGCCGCGGGGCTGGTTCCCGCCGGTGGTGCCGGGCACGAAGTTCGTCACGGTCGGTGGCATGATTGCCGCGGACGTACACGGCAAGAATCATCATCGCGACGGCTCCTTCGGTGCGCACGTCGAATCGTTGACCCTGGTGACCGCTGACGGCAAGGTCCGGGAGTGCAGCCGCTCAGAGCACGCGGACCTGTTCCGTGCCACCGTCGGTGGCATGGGACTGACCGGCGTCATCCTGTCCGCCCGCTTCCGGCTCAAGCCGATCGACACCGCCTTCGTTATGGCGGAGACCGTCCCCACGCGCGACCTCAATGAAACGATGGCGTTGTTCGAAGAGTCCCGCGACCGGCCGTACAGCGTGGCCTGGATCGACTGCTTGGCGCGGGGCGCAAAACTGGGCCGTTCGTTGGTCTCTCGCGGAACGTTCATGGCGCGCGGCTCTCTGCCCTCACGGCTGGCGCGCGAGCCCTTGTGCCCGGCGCCCGTGGGCCGGCTGACGGTCCCGTTCGATGCACCGTCCGTGCTGCTCAACCGCGCTTCGATTGGCCTCTCCAATGCCCTCTACTACCGTCACGGGCAGGTACGCGGCGGTATGCACCCGATTCACTTCGACTCGTTCTTCTTTCCCCTTGACGGGATCACGGCGTGGAACCGCCTCTATGGCCGCAGAGGGTTCGTCCAGTACCAATGCGTGCTGCCCAGGGCGGAAAGCCCGGCCGGCATTGCCGCGCTTCTGGAGCGCGTTGCCGCAACGGGACAGGGCTCGTTCCTCGCGGTGCTCAAATTGCTCGGCCCCGAGGGAGAAGGCATAATGTCGTTCCCCATGGAAGGCTACACGCTGGCCCTGGATTTTCCGATGCGCCATGGCACGCTGGCCCTGCTCAACGCGCTTGACGACGTCACCCACCGGCACGGCGGGCGCGTCTATCTTGCCAAGGACGCCTGCTGTGCGCCTGAATGGCTGGCACAAGGCTATCCTCGGCGTGCAGCCTTCGATGCAGTCCGCGCCGAGGCGGCCGGAGTTCCGCCCAAGTTTACCTCCACGCTTTCGCACCGGCTCGCGCTGTGAAAAACGGGGACGAGAATCATCAGATGTCGCCACGTATGCGAAGAGGACGCACCAAACCCTTCATGATTCCGGTGGGGACGTTACTGCTTGTTCTGCCTTGGCTCGTGCTGCTCGGCTGGATGGCCGAACACTCCTGGTCCGTGCTTTCAGACGCATTCATCAGCTTCCGCTACGTCCGTAATCTCCTATCGGGCCATGGATTGGTCTACAACCCCGGCGAATACGTCGAAGGGTACTCCAACTTCCTGTGGGTATTGGAACTGGCGCTGCTCTGGGGTGTCTTTGGCCTGCGTCCTGAGCACGCTGCACCGTGGTTGTCGGTCGCCTTCACCGCGGGCACCATCGCCGCGATGTTGTGGTGGGTGGCCAGGTTGCCGGCGTTGCAGCATCGGATTCTGGTCGGGTGGATGGCGCTGGGGCTGGTGTGCAGCAGCGCGACCTTCGCGGTGTGGACGTCCGGCGGCGGGCTGGAGACGCGGCAGTTCACGTTCTTCATCGTTGTGGCGGTGGTGTGCCTGAGCCTGTATCGGGAGCGTCGCCGCGCCCTGCTCGTGGTGTCGTTGAGCTTGGCGGCGGCCGCTTTGACCCGGCCCGAGGGGCCGCTGTTCGCGGTGTGCTGCTTTGCATGGTATGCCGTGCAGCGGCGGGTCGACACCGGACGATGGGGGGGGGGGGGGGGGGTGAAGGACTGGCGCGCGGCAGCGTGCTTGGTGGTCCCCTTTGTCGTCCTGGTGGCCGGGCACGAGCTGTTCCGCTACAACTACTATGGCGAGTGGTTGCCGAACACGTACTACGCAAAACACGTACGACCCTGGTACGAAGCGGGTTTCCGCTACCTGTGGGCAGCCGCACTGGAGACCGGGCTGTATCTACTGTTGCCGCTGGCGGTCGTGTCGCTGGTGAAGGGATGGCGCAGGCGCCGATGCCTGACGTATGCCTTGCCGCTGCTCTGCATCGTTTTTCACGTGGGATACATCGCCCGGATCGGGGGCGATCACTTCGAATATCGGCCGCTGGACTTCTACTGGCCGCTGCTGGCGGTGCCCGCGGCTGACGGCATTGTTGGTCTCGGCGCCATGATTTCGGGAAGATTCAGGAAAAGCCAGCGTGATCATGGGAAGATGTGTGCAGTCTGTGCAGTCCTCTTGTTCATCCCGATTGTTTTCTACTCCAACGTCATCCAAGGCTTCCTGCTGATCGAAAAAGCCACGCGTAGGAATTTTGCCGACGTTCTCGATGAAAAGAACGCGGGCTGGCTGCTCGCAGCACCTGGAATGTCGACTCTGGCCTCATCCATCGTCCGTTTGCACGACAGGCTGACAGAGCAGAAGATCGCCGAACGCATCATCACCCACCGCGATTACGCCGAACGGTGGATACGAGAGTTCCGCCCCTATGAAGACGTGGACTGGGACGAGTTTCCCAACGATGCGGTCACGTCTCGACCGGAGGCGGGTATCATGCCGTTTTATGCCTACGGACTCACAGTGATAGACGAATATGGCCTGAATGATGCGACGATCGCACGCAATCCCGTCAGTCGTCCAAACCATCAAAGACTGATAGGCCACGATCGCCGGCCCCCGGCTGGATATCTGGAACAACGGGGAGTCAATATCTACTTGCACCCGGTGGTTTCCAGCGCCGCGGAGTTGCCGATCCGCCAGGAATACGCCCTCATGATCGGCCCCGATCTGTGGATGCCTTTCGACTCCACGGACCATCAGTGGGTCATCAATAATTTTGCCGGACGAAATCTGCGGTACAATCGTTTTTCAAATACCGATCCGTCTGACAATCATTTTTACTTCGGACCCCATCTTAAACTCTTCATTGGCGAGCGGTTTCTCGGAACATTCGAAGACGGTTTTGACGGCTGGCTGCTGGAAGGCGATGCCTTCACCAAAGGCTGGGCACCGATTAAGGGTAGTGTCGGGCCGGGTTTCCTGACCAGCTACCACCCCATCAAGGGAGATACCTTGACCGGGATGGCGCGCTCACCGGAATTCACTGCAACGAACGATCAACTGCTTGCCTTTCTGATTGGTGGCGGAAAGTACAAGGGCACGGGAGTGCGATTATTGGCTGATGGTGACGTCATCTATGGACGGCACGGCAACTTGTGCAATTGCTTGGAGGCGGTGGTTCTCATGCTTGTCAACGTGGCGGGCAAGACGCTGCAATTGGAGTTCTTTGATCTTGAGACCCGTGACTCCGGTCGTATCATGCTCGATCACGTCATACTGGGACGGCGGGAAGGTACACGATGGGAGCCGTCCAATGAAAGATAAGGATTTTGCGCGAAGCAAGGGGCTCGTGTTCGTTGTCTTTTTGCCGTGGCTGGGGCTGCTTGGCTGGATGGCCGAAGCTTCCTGGTTCCTGACCGACGATGCCTTTATCAGCTTCCGCTACGTCCGCAATCTGTTGGAAGGCCACGGCTTGGTGTTCAACCGCGGCGAATACGTCGAAGGATACTCCAACTTCCTGTGGGTTCTGGAGTTGGCGGCGTTGTGGGGCGCGTTCGGCCTGCGCCCCGAGCATGTCGCACCGTGGTTGTCGGTCGCCTTCACCGCGGGCACCATCGCCGCGATGTTGTGGTGGGTGGCTCGTTTGCCGGCGTTGCAGCATCGGATTCTGGTCGGATGGATGGCGCTGGGGCTGGTGTGCAGCAGCGCGACCTTCGCGGTGTGGACGTCCAGCGGCGGGCTGGAGACGCGGCAGTTCACGTTCTTCATCGTTGTGGCGGTGGTGTGCCTGAGCCTGTATCGGGAGCGTCGCCGCGCCCTGCTCGTGGTGTCGTTGAGCTTGGCGGCGGCCGCTTTGACCCGGCCCGAGGGGCCGTTGTTCGCGGTGTGCTGCTTTGCATGGTATGCCGTGCAGCGGCGGGTCGACACCGGACGATGGGGGGGGGGTGAAGGACTGGCGCGCGGCAGCGTGCTTGGTGGTCCCCTTTGTCGTCCTGGTGGCCGGGCACGAGCTGTTCCGCTACAGCTACTATGGCGAGTGGTTGCCGAACACGTACTACGCCAAACACGTACGACCCTGGTACGAAGCGGGTTTCCCCTACCTGTGGGCAGCCGCACTGGAGACCGGGCTGTATCTGCTGTTGCCGCTGGCGGTCGTGTCGCTGGTGAAGGGATGGCGCAGGCGCCGATGCCTGACGTATGCCCTGCCGCTGCTCTGCATCGTTTTTCACGTGGGGTACATCGCCCGGATCGGGGGCGATCACTTCGAGTATCGGCCGCTGGACTTCTACTGGCCGCTGCTGGCGGTGCCCGCAGCCGAAGGCATCGTTCATCTTGGTTCATGGATTTCGATCATCTTCCGGCGGTCATGGTCGTCCGACTTGCTGCACTTGGTGGCGGGAGCACGGACATGTATGTTTGTCGTCTTTTTGCTCGTATTGTTCTACTCCAGCGCCATGCAGGGCGCTCTCCTGTTCGAGAGCGCCAGGATCGACGAGTACAGGACCGAGACTCATCTGACACTCGGCAAGGAGAACGCCGGCTGGCTGCTGGCAGCCCCCGGAATGCCGATGCTGACGGCTATTTCCAATCACTTGCGTCTACAGCTCACTCGGCAATTCATCGGTATGAGATCCGTGGAACACCGCAACTACGCCGCTACAAGGATCCGGGGATGGCAGCCTTACGAGAATATGGAGCGTGATGCGATTCCCTCGGACGCAGTAATGGCCGTCGATACCATCGGGATCCCATCATATTATGTCCCGGACCTGACGGTCGTCGACATACACGGCCTGACGGATGCGACCGTTGCGCGCAGTCCTGTCACCCGTCCAAACCATCAACGAGTCATGTCCCACGATCGCTACGCACCGTCCGGATACCTCGAAAAGCGGGGCGTCAACTTCATCGTGTATCCCCCAGCCTCCGGAGAGAGCCCGGAAGTGTTCGGTGCGAGATATAATTCCGGTCTCTCTCCGGAGGCGGTTTCGATGCTGCGCCGGCTGTATCCTTACAACATGCCCGGAGAGAGGCCGGAACCGTTCGGTGCGAGATATGCTGTGAAGGTTGGCCGTGACTTGTGGATGCCGTTCGACTCTCCGGACCATCAGTGGGTCATCGAACGTTTCGCCGGACGAGATCTTTACGTATACGTCTACCAGATTACCGATCCGTAAAAACGGAAAACAGGATCGAAACCGCGCTGATCATCGGAGCCACTTCCGACAGTGGCCGCGTGATTGTGCGGAAGCCGGCGGATGGCAGGTGGAGGGTGTCGCTTGCGGTCCGCGACCTTGGACGGTTGGAACGGGGAGCGCAGGGCCACCGGGGGCGTGCCGGCGTCGCCGTCACCTTGCACCGTTGCGACGTGCTGAAGGATGATGGCCAGTTGATCCTCTGCCCGATCTCGTCGTGTGTGTCGTCGATCTGCTCGTTGACCTAGAGGAAAGCGAGGGGGGGCCTGCCGTGGCGGGGTGGATTCCCGATTGATCCCGATAAAGAACGTCGGGGACAAGTGTCGGGCATGACAGGTTCTGGATAGATTGGTTCGTCTTCGTCCTCTCACGGAGACTCGCGTTGTGAACGTAATGGAAGGCGACAATAGGACGATGCCACACGACGCGGCTTTTCGTGTTCCTCCCTGGTTGCATCACGCGCTGTTTGTCTTGTTTCTCCTCGGCATCCTGGGTTACGGCGGCTCGTTCGCGTTCTACATGCTGACCAAGTTCGATCTCATCAACCTTATTCAAGGTCCAGATCGTGACGACGCTTACTACTACTATGAGATAGCGAAAAACCTCGCTGCGGGGAAATTTTCCACCTTTGACGGCATCACCCGAACCAACGGCTATCATCCTCTCTGGATGCTGCTCATCACGCCGTTCTACTGGATATTCGACCCGGCGACCGCGCTGTTCGGCATCAAGGCCTTCGAGATCATGCTGATCACGGGCGCCGTGGTCTTGGTTGTCCTGGCCGCGCGGGTGGCGCGGTTGCCTTGGCTTCTGCTGTTCGCCGCGTTGCCCATGCTTTTGAATCGTCGGCCCCTCATGCTCGGGATGGAGGCGGCCGCGGCGCTCTTCACGTTGGGGGTACTCTTTCTTGTGTTGAGTCTCTTTGCGCGGGACCCCCTGCGGTGGCAGTGGCCGCTGGCCGTCACGGTCTTCACGTTGCCGTGGGCGCGGCTGGAATACGTTGCCATCTCCATGGCGGCCACGGGGGCCTTGTGCCTGATTGAGTGGTCACGGCGAAAGGAGTCGCCGGCGTCGGTGTCCTTGGGCGCCTTCATCTCTTCCCTCTCGTCGCTCAGATCACTCATCCCGTTTGCGGGCGCCTGTGCCGGCATTCTGTCGTACTTCGTCTATAACGGCGTGGTTTTCGGTGGTCTCGTTCCCGTGAGTGGGGCATTCAAGCTCATATGGGCGCAGCATAAATGGGCGAACAGTGGATACAGCTTCCTGCAGAATTTCCAGGATTTCCTGCAGATGCACGCCGTCGGGCCCGGTGAGTTGTTGGTGGCGCTGGAAGTGTGTGCGTACCTCTTGGTGGTCTGGTGGGTCGGCCGTCGGTCACGTCGCCGCGAAGATGACCTGCTGCTGGGCTTTCTGGTCGGCGTCTTCAGCCTGGGAGTCGGTCATCTGGCGCAATTCATGTACGCCGTGCTTCTCATGCACCCTGATGTGCATGGTCTTTCTAAGTTACATTCTAAGTGGTATTACGTGCCGGGCTATCTGCTGATGGCCCTGATTGTCCCCGTCCGGTGTTGGGTGATCGTTTTTTGTCTTCGCCGCTTGATTGCATCGAAATGGCACCAAGTGGCAAACGTGGCGAGCGTCGGCGTTCTTGTGATCGGCATGATTGTCACGTTTGATAAAGTAAATTTCACCAAACCCTATCTGTTCGTTGACCGACTAAGCCAATCTCTTGGCATAACTTGGAAGGTGGTCGGATACGCCGGGGCCCGTGTGATGAATCGCCTATTGCCGGAGGGAAGCATCGTCGGCTCTCGGGACGCCGGCGTCATTGGATATTTCTCGCGTTTCCCGGTAGTGGAACTGGGCGGTGTGGTCAATTCTTACGAATATCTCCGTTCGGCGGACCGGGCGTCCTTGCATCGTTCGTATGGAATTACCCACTTCGCCGATGTGTTACCCGTTGTGTTACCCGTTGAGGCACCTTTCTCGCCTTCCGGGAAGGCAGTGTTCGAAGGTCTACCGTTCAATCCTTGGGATAGGAATTTCGAATTCAAACTCAGATTTGCGGATCCCCCGTGGGCGTCATCACGTGAGATTGATCCCGCTGCATGGTTCTGGAAACGGATGGAGCCGCACTTCGCCTACCAGTCTCAGGCCGGGGACGTCGGGGTTGTCATTGACGGCCGGCTGGTGTTGTCATTTGCCAAGGATTGCGCGCCGGACGAGCGACCCGGCCGAAGGCTCCTGTTGCAGTGGACACCCGAAGCCGGTGAGACCGGCAGCGCACTCCAGCGTCCGTGGAGGAACGAAGGCGAAATCCCTTATGTCTGCGGGGACGCCTCTCTGCTTCCCAAAGATCGAACGCACCCGCTTCAGATCGCGTTGCAGACGGAAGAGGACCCCCAGCGGGTGCTCGGCAGCTTTGAGGAGGGACTTGACGACTGGCGGCTGGACGGCGACGCCGTGACCATAGAGGGGCAGCACGCACGCACCGTGGCACAGCAACCGGTCAGCGGGAACGTCGGCGGGTTCCTCACCAGCTATCACCCCACCAGAGGCGACGCCGTGACCGGCACGGCGCGCTCGCCGGCGTTCACCAGCGCGGACGGCCAACTGCTCACGTTCCTGATTGCCGGCGGCGATGGCGAGGGCGTGGGGGTGCGGCTGCTGGCGGACGGGGCCGAAGTGACCGTCTGGCGCGGCAGGGATACCGAATACTTTGAGGAGGTGGCCTATCTTTTGTCCGGGCTGGCCGGCCAAACGTTGCACCTGGAGCTCTTCGATACCGAAACCGGGGGCTGGGGCCACGTCATGCTTGACCACGTCAGGTTGGTACAAGTGGATGCAGCGCGCTGAGCGTCATGAACGGACGACCGGACCGAACCCGCGTTGATGATCGGAGCCACGGCGGATATGGGCCGCGTGATTGTGCGGAAGCCGGCGGTTGGCAGGTGGAGGGTGCAGTTTGCGGTCCGCGACCTTGGACGGTGGGAATGGGGAGCGCAGGGCCGCCGTGTGCGTGCCGGCGTCGCCCCAGCGGAAAGCGAGGGGGTTGCCTGCCGCGACGAGGTGGATTCCCGATTGATCCCCGATAAAGAACGTCTGGGACAAGTGTCGGGAATGACGGGTTCTGGATAGACTGGTTCGTCTCCGCCCTCTCGCGGAGACTCGTGCTGTGAACGTAATGGAAGGCGACAATAGGACGATGCCACACGACGCGGCTTCTCGCGTTCCTCCCTGGTTGCATCACGCGCCGTTTGTCTTGTTTCTCCTCGGCATCCTGGGTTACGGCGGCTCATTTGCGTTCTACATGCTGACCAAGTTCGATCTCATCAACCTTATTCAAGGTCCAGATCGTGACGACGCTTACTACTACTATGAGATAGCGAAAAACCTCGCCGCGGGGAAATTCTCCACTTTTGACGGCGGCATCACCCGGACCAACGGCTATCATCCTCTCTGGATGCTGCTCATCACGCCGTTCTACTGGATATGCGACCCGGCGACCGCGCTGTTTGGCATCAAGGCATTCGAGATCATGCTGATCACGGGCGCCGTGGTCTTGGTTGTCCTGGCCGCGCGGGTGGCACGGTTGCCTTGGCTTCTGCTGTTCGCCGCGTTACCCATGCTTTTGAATCGTCGGCCCCTCATGCTCGGGATGGAGGCGGCCGCGGCGCTTTTCACGTTGGGAGTCCTCTTTCTTGTCTTGAGTCTCTTTGCGCGGAATCCCACACGGTGGCAGTGGCCGCTGGCCGTCACGGTCTTCACGTTGCCGTGGGCGCGGCTGGAATACGTTGCCATCTCCATGGCGGCCACGGGGGCCTTGTGCCTGATTGAGTGGTCACGGCGAAAGGAGCCGCCGGCGTCGGTGTCCTTGGGCGCCTTCATCTCTTCCCTCTCGTCGCTCAAATCAGTCATCCCGTTTGCGGGCGCCTGTGCCGGTATCCTGGTGTACTTCGTCTATAACGGCGTGGTCTTCGGGGGTCTCATTCCCGTGAGCGGCGCAGCCAAGCTACTATCGTCGCAGCATGGATGGGCGAACAGTGGATACAGCTTCCTGCAGAATTTCCAGGATTTCCTGCAGATGCACGCCGTCGGGCCCGGTGAGTTGTTGGTGGCGCTGGAAGTGTGTGCGTACCTCTTGGTGGTCTGGTGGGTCGGCCGTCGGTCACGTCGCCGCGAAGATGACCTGCTGCTGGGCTTTCTGGTCGGCGTCTTCAGCCTGGGAGTCGGTCATCTGGCGCAATTCATGTACGCCGTGCTTCTCATGCACCCTGATGTGCATGGTCTTTCTAAGTTATATTCTAAGTGGTATTACGTGCCGGGCTATCTGCTGATGGCCCTGATTGTCCCCGTCCGGTGTTGGGTGATCGTTTTTTGTCTTCGCCGCTTGATTGCATCGAAATGGCACCAAGTGGCAAACGTGGCGAGCGTCGGCGTTCTTGTCATCGGCATGATTGTCACGTTTGATAAAGTAAATTTCACCAAGCCCTATCTGTTCGTTGACCGACGAAGCCAATCTCTTGGCATAACCTGGAAGGTGGTCGGATACGCCGGGGCCCGTGTGATGAATCGCCTATTGCCGGAGGGAAGCATCGTCGGCTCGTGGGACGCCGGCGTCATTGGATATTTCTCGCGCTTCCCGGTAGTGGAACTGGGCGGTCTGGTCAATTCTTACGAATATCTCCGTTCGGCGGACCGGGCGTCCTTGCGTCGTTCGTATGGAATCACCCACTTCGCCGATGTGTTACCCGTTGTGTTACCCGTTGAGGCACCTTTCTCGCCTTCCGGGAAGGCAGTGTTCGAAGGTCTACCGTTCAATCCTTCGGGTCGCTATTACGAATTCAAACTCAGATTTGCGGATCCCCCGTGGGCGTCATCACGTGAGATTGATCCCGCTGCATGGTTCTGGAAACGGATGGAGCCGCACTTCGCCTACCAGTCTCAGGCCGGGGACGTCGGGGTTGTCATTGACGGCCGGCTGGTGCTGGCATTTGCCAAGGATTGCGCGCCGGACGAGCCACCCGGCCGAAGGCTCCTGTTGCAGTGGACACCCGAAGCCGGTGAGACCGGCAGCGCCCTCCAGCGTCCGTGGAGGAACGAAGGCGAAATCCCTTATGTCTGCGGGGACGCCTCTCTGCTTCCCAAAGATCGAACGCACCCGCTTCAGATCGCGTTGCAGACGGAAGAGGACCCCCAGCGGGTGCTCGGCAGCTTTGAGGAGGGACTTGACGACTGGCGGCTGGACGGCGACGCCGTGACCATAGAGGGGCAGCACGCACGCACCGTGGCACAGCAACCGGTCAGCGGGAACGTCGGCGGGTTCCTCACCAGCTATCACCCCACCAGAGGCGACGCCGTGACCGGCACGGCGCGCTCGCCGGCGTTCACCAGCGCGGACGGCCAACTGCTCACGTTCCTGATTGCCGGCGGCGATGGCGAGGGCGTGGGGGTGCGGCTGCTGGCGGACGGGGCCGAAGTGACCGTCTGGCGCGGCAGGGATACCGAATACTTTGAGGAGGTGGCCTATCTTTTGTCCGGGCTGGCCGGCCAAACGTTGCACCTGGAGCTCTTCGATACCGAAACCGGGGGCTGGGGCCACGTCATGCTTGACCACGTCAGGTTGGTACAAGTGGATGCAGCGCGCTGAGCGTCATGAACGGACGACCGGACCGAACCCGCGTTGATGATCGGAGCCACGGCGGATATGGGCCGCGTGATTGTGCGGAAGCCGGCGGTTGGCAGGTGGAGGGTGCAGTTTGCGGTCCGCGACCTTGGACGGTGGGAATGGGGAGCGCAGGGCCGCCGTGTGCGTGCCGGCGTCGCCCCAGCGGAAAGCGAGGGGGTTGCCTGCCGCGACGAGGTGGATTCCCGATTGATCCCCGATAAAGAACGTCTGGGACAAGTGTCGGGAATGACGGGTTCTGGATAGACTGGTTCGTCTCCGCCCTCTCGCGGAGACTCGTGCTGTGAACGTAATGGAAGGCGACAATAGGACGATGCCACACGACGCGGCTTCTCGCGTTCCTCCCTGGTTGCATCACGCGCCGTTTGTCTTGTTTCTCCTCGGCATCCTGGGTTACGGCGGCTCATTTGCGTTCTACATGCTGACCAAGTTCGATCTCATCAACCTTATTCGAGATGTAAATCTTGACGACGCTTACTACTACTATGAGATAGCGAAAAACCTCGCCGCGGGGAAATTCTCCACTTTTGACGGCGGCATCACCCGGACCAACGGCTATCATCCTCTCTGGATGCTGCTCATCACGCCGTTCTACTGGATATGCGACCCGGCGACCGCGCTGTTTGGCATCAAGGCCTTCGAGATCATGCTGGTCACGGGCGCCGTGGTCTTGGTTGTCCTGGCCGCGCGGGTGGCGCGGTTGCCTTGGATTCTGCTGTTCGCCGCGTTGCCCTGGCTCTTGAGTAGTTTTAACCTCACGCTCGGGATGGAGGCGGCCGCGGCGCTCTTCACGTTGGGGGGCCTCTTTCTTGTCTTGAGTCTCTTTGCGCGGGACCCCCTGCGGTGGCGGTGGCCGCTGGCCGTCACGGTCTTCACGTTGCCGTGGGCGCGGCTGGAATACGTCGCCATCTCCATGGCGGCCACGGGTGTTTTGTGCCTGATCGAGTGGTCACGGCGAAAGGACCTCCGCCTTTGGGATCGACGATTCATCTCTTCCCTATCTTCACTCAAATCAGTCATCCCGTTTGCGGGCGCCTGTGCCGGTATCCTGGCGTACTTCGCCTATAACGGCATAGTCTTCGGGGGTCTCGTTCCCGTGAGTGGGGCATTCAAGCTAACGCGGTCGCAGGATCGCTGGGCGAACAGTGAATACAGCTTCCTGCAGAATTTCCAGGATATGATGCAGCGGCTCGCCGTCGGCCCCAGCGAGTTGTTGGCGGCGCTGGAAGTGTGTGCGTACGTCTTGGTGGTCTGGTGGGTCGGCCGTCGGTCACGTCGCCGCGAAGATGACCTGCTGCTGAGCTTTCTGGTCGGCGTCTTCAGCTTGGGAGTCGGTCATCTGGCACAATTTATGTATGCCGTTCTCTTCATGCACCCTGACGTGCAGGCTTATTCTCATTGGTATTACGTGCCGGCCTATCTGCTGATGGCACTAATTGTCCCCGTCCGGTGTTGGGTGATCGTGTATTGTCTTCGCCGCTTGATTGCATCGAAATGGCACCAAGTGGCAAACGTGGCGAGCGTCGGTGTTCTTGTCATCGGCATGATTGTCACGTTTGGGAAGGTCAACTTCACCGAGCCCTATCTGTTCGTTGATCACAAAAGCAAATCTCTCCTCATAGACTGGCAGGTGGCCGGATACGCATGGGCCCGTGTGATGAATCGCCTATTGCCGGAGGGAAGCATCGTCGGCTCGTGGGACGCCGGCGTCATTGGATATTTCTCGCGTTTCCCGGTAGTGGGACTGGACGGTGTGGTCAATTCTTACGAATATCTCCGTTCGGCTGACCGGGTGTCCTTGCATCGTTCGTATGGAATCACCCACTTCGCCAATTGTTTTTTCTTGCCTTCCGGGAAGGCAGTGTTCGAAGGTCTACCGTTCAGTGATTGGGATGGTAATTACGAATCCAAACTCAGGTTCGCGGTTCCCCCGTGGGCGTCATCACGTGAGATTGACCCCGCTGCCTGGTTCTGGAGACGGATGGAGCCGCACTTCGCCTACCAGTCTCAGGCCGGGGACGTCGGGGTTGTCATTGACGGCCGGCTGGTGCTGTCGTTTGCCAAGGATTGCGCGCCGGACGAGCGACCAGGCCGAAGGCTCCTGTTGCAGTGGATAACCGAAGCCGACGAGACCGGCAGCGCACTCCAGCATCCGTGGAGGAACGAAGGCGAAATCCCTTATGTCTGCGGGGACGCCTCTCTGCTTCCCAAAGATCGAACGCACCCGCTTCGGATCGCGTTGCAGACGGAAGAGGACCCCCAGCGGGTGCTCGGCAGCTTTGAGGAGGGACTTGACGACTGGCGGCTGGACGGCGACGCCGTGACCATAGAGGGGCAGCACGCACGCACTGTGGCACAGCAACCGATCAGCGGGAACATCGGCGGGTTCCTCACCAGCTATCACCCCACCAGAGGCGACGCCGTGACCGGCACGGCGCGCTCGCCGGCGTTCACCCCAGCGGACGGCCAACTGCTCACGTTCCTGATTGCCGGCGGCGATGGCGAGGGCGTGGGGGTGCGGCTGCTGGCGGACGGGGCCGAAGTGACCGTCTGGCGCGGCAGGGATACCGAACACTTCAAGGAAGTCGGCTATCTTCTGGCCGGGCTGGCAGGCAAAACGTTACAACTGGAACTCTTTGATGCCGAGGTCGGGGGCTGGGGCCACGTCATGCTTGACCACGTCAGGTTGGTACAAGTGGATGCAGCGCGCTGAGCGTCATGAACGGACGACCGGACCGAACCCGCAGTGGTGATCGGAGCCACGTCGGATATGGGCCGCGTGATTGTGTTGTCCCCTGCTGTTGATGGCGTGGTTCGTCTCCGTCCTCTCACGGAGACTTGCGTTGTGAACGTAATGAAAGGCGAACATAGGACGATGCCACACGACGCGGCTATTCGCGTTCCCCCCTGGTTGTACAACGCGCTGTTTGTCTTGTTTCTGCTCGGCATCCTGGGTTACGGCGGCTCGTTTGCGTTCTACATGCTGACGAAGTTCGATCTCATCAACCTTATTCGAGATACAAATTATGATGACGCTTTCTACTACTATGAGATAGCGAAAAACCTCGCCGAGGGGAAATTCTCCACCTTTGACGGCGGCATCACCCGGACCAATGGCTATCATCCTCTCTGGCTGCTGCTTATCACGCCGTTCTACTGGATATGCGACCCGGTGACCGCGCTGTTCGGCATCAAGGCCTTCGAGATCATGCTGGTCACGGGCGCCGTGGTCTTGGTTGTCCTGGCCGCGCGGGTGGCGCGGTTGCCTTGGCTTCTGCTGTTCGCCGCGTTACCCATGCTTTTGAATCGTCGGCACCTCATGATAGGGATGGAGGCGGCCGCGGCGCTTTTCACGTTGGGAGTCCTCTTTCTTGTCTTGAGTCTCTTTGCGCGGAATCCCACACGGTGGAAGTGGCCGCTGGCCGTTACCGCCTTCACGTTGCCGTGGGTGCGGCTGGAATACGTCGCCATCTCCATGGCGGCCACGGGGGCCTTGTGCCTGATTGAGTGGTCACGGCGAAAGGAGTTGCTGGCGTCGGTGTCCTTGGGCGCCTTCATCTCTTCCCTCTCGTCGCTCAAATCAGTCATCCCGTTTGCGGGCGCCTGTGCCGGTATCCTGGTGTACTTCGTCTATAACGGCGTGGTCTTCGGTGGTCTCATTCCCGTGAGCGGGGCACACAAGCTCATATCGTCGCAGCATCTCTGGGCGAACAGTGAATACAGCTTCCTGCAGAATTTCCAGGATATGATGCAGCGGCTTGCCGTCGGGCCCGGTGAGTTGTTGGCGGCACTGGAAGTGTGTGCGTACCTCTTGGTGGTCTGGTGGTTCGGCCGTCAATCACGTCGCCGCGAAGATGACCTGCTGCTGGGCTTTCTGGTCGGCGTCTTCAGCCTGGGAGTCGGTCATCTGGGACAATTCATGTATGCCGTTCTCTTCATGGACCCTGACGTGCAGTCTCATTTTAATTGGTATTACGTGCCGGCCTATTTGCTGATGGCCCTGATTGTCCCCGTCCGGTGTTGGGTGATCGTGTATTGTCTTCGCCGCTTGATTGCATCGAACTGGCCCGAAGTGGCAAACGTGGCGAGCGTCGGCGTTCTTGTCATCGGCATGATTGTCACGTTTGGGAAGGTCAACTTCACCGAGCCCTATCTGTTCGTTGACCGACGAAGCCAATCTCCTGGCCTAAACTGGCACGTGTCCAGATACGCAGGGGCCCGTATGATGAATCGCCTATTGCCCGAGGGAAGCATCGTCGGCTCTCGGGACGCCGGCGTCATTGGATATTTCTCGCGTTTCCCGGTAGTGGGACTAGACGGTCTGGTCAATTCTTATGAATATCTCCGTTCGGCGGACCGGGTGTCCTTGCGTCGTTCGTATGGAATCACCCACTTCGCCGATGTGTCACCCGTTGAGGCACCTTTCTCGCCTTCCGGGAAGGCAGTGTTCGAAGGTGTACCGGTCGGTCCTTCGAGTCGCCATCATGAATTCAAACTCAGATTCGCGGATCCCCCGTGGGCGTCATCAAGTAAGATCGATCCCGCTGCATGGTTCTGGAAACGGATGGAGCCGCACTTCGCCTACCAGTCTCAGGCCGGGGACGTCGGGGTTGTCATTGACGGCCGGCTGGTGCTGTCATTTGCCAAGGATTGCGCGCCGGATGAGCGACCAGGCCGAAGGCTCCTGTTGCAGTGGATAACCGAAGCCGACGAGACCGGCAGCGCACTCCAGCGTCCGTGGAGGAACGAAGGCGAAATCCCTTATGTCTGTGGGGACGGCTCTCTGCTTCCCATGGATGTCACTCACCCGCTTCGGATCGCGTTGCAGACGGAGGATGACCCCGGCAGGTTGCTCGGCGGCTTTGAGGATGGACTGGACGACTGGCGGCTGGACGGCGACGCCGTGACCATTGAGGGGCAGCACGAACGCACCGTGGGCCAGCAACCGATCCGCGGGCACGTCGGCCGCGGGTTTCTCAACAGCTATCACCCCAATAGGGGCGACGCCGTGACCGGCACGGCGCGCTCGCCGGCGTTCACCAGCATGGACGGGGCCCTGCTCACGTTCCTGATTGCCGGCGGCGATGGCGACGGCGTGGGGGTGCGGCTGCTGGCGGACGGGGCCGAAGTGACCGTCTGGCGCGGCAGGGATACCGAACACTTTGAAGAGGTTGGCTATCTTCTGGCCGGGCTGGAAGGCAAAACGTTACAACTGGAACTCTTTGATGCCGAGGTCGGGGGCTGGGGCCACGTCATGCTTGACCACGTCAGGTTGGTACAAGTGGACGCAGCGCGCTGAGTGTCATGGATGGATACCGGACCGAACCCGCAGTGGTGATCGGAGCCACGTTGGATATGGGCCGCGTGATTGTGTTGTCCCCTGCTGTTGATGGTGTGGTTCGTCTCCATCCTCTCGCGGAGACTCGCGTTGTGAAAGGAAAAGAAAGGAGACCATAGGACGATGCCACATGACACGACTTTTCGCGTTCCTCCCTGGTTGCATCACGCGCTGTTTGTTCTGTTTCTCCTCGGCATCCTGGGTTACGGCGGCTCGTTTGCGTTCTACATGCTGACGAAGTTCGATCTCATCAACCTTATTCGAGATGGAAATAATGATGACGCTTACTTCTACTTTCAGATAGCGAAAAACCTCGCCGAGGGGAAATTTTCCACCTTTGACGGCGGCATCACCCGAACCAACGGCTATCATCCTCTCTGGCTGCTGCTCATCACGCCGTTCTACTGGATCTTCGACCCGGCGACTGCGCTGTTTGGCATCAAGGCCTTCGAGATCATGCTGATCACGGGCGCCGTGGTCTTGGTTGTCCTGGCCGCGCGGGTGGCGCGGTTGCCTTGGCTTCTGCTGTTCGCCGCGTTACCCATGCTTTTGAGTCGTCGTCCCCTCATGCTCGGGATGGAGGCGGCCGCGGCGCTCTTTATGTTGGGGGTCCTCTTTCTTGTCTTGAGTCTCTTCGTGCGGGACCCCCTGCGGTGGAAGTGGCCGCTGGCCGTCACGGTCTTCACGTTGCCGTGGGTGCGGCTGGAATACGTTGCTATATCCATGGCGGCCACGGGGGCCTTGTGCCTGATCGAGTGGTCACGGCGAAAGGAGCCGCCGGCGTCGGTGTCCTTGGGCGCCTTCATCTCTTCCCTCTCGTCGCTCAGATCACTCATCCCGTTTGCGGGCGCCTGTGCCGGCATCTCGATGTACTTCGTCTATAACGGCATGGTCTTCGGTGGTCTCGTTCCCGTGAGTGGGGCATTCAAGCTAATGTGGTCGCAGGGTCGCTGGGCGAACAGTGAATACAGCTTCCTGCAGAATTTCCAGGATATGATGCAGCGGCTCCCCGTCGGCCCCGGCGAGTTGTTGGCGGCGCTGGAAGTGTGTGCTTACCTTTTGGTGGTCTGGTGGTTCGGCCGTCAATCTCGTCGCCGCGAAGATGACCTGCTGCTGGGTTTTCTGGTCGGCGTCTTCAGCCTGGGAGTCGGTCATCTGGCACAATTCATGTATGCCGTTCTCCTCCTTCATCCTGACGACCATTTTTATTCTCAGTGGTATTACGTACCGGCCTATCTGCTGATGGCCCTGATTGTCCCCGTCCGGTGTTATGTGATCGTTTATTGTCTTCGCCGCTTGATTGCATCGAAATGGTACCAAGTGGCAAACGTTGCGAGCGTCGGTGTTCTTGTCGTCGGCACGATTGTCACGTTTGGGAAGGTCAACTTCACCGAGCCCTATCTGTTCGTTGACCGACGAAGCCAATCTCTTCTCATAAACTGGCACGTGTCCGGATACGCAGGTGTCCAGGTGATGAACCGTATATTGCCGGAGGGAAGCATCGTCGGTTCGTGGGACGCCGGCATCATTGGGTATTTCTCGCGTTTCCCGGTAGTGGATCTGGGTGGTCTGGTCAATTCTTATGAGTATATACGTTCGTCTGATCGTGAATCATTTCATCGTTCGTTCGGAATCACCCACTTCGCCAATGGTTTACCCGTTGAGGAACCTTTCTCGCCTTCCGGGAAGGCAGTGTTCGAAGGTCTACCATTCAGTGATTGGGATGGTAATTACGAATCCAAACTCAGGTTCGCGGTTCCCCCGTGGGCGTCATCACGTGAGATTGACCCCGCTGCCTGGTTCTGGAAACGGATGGAGCCGCACTTCGCCTACCAGTCTCAGGCCGGGGACGTCGGGGTTGTCATTGACGGCCGGCTGGTGCTGTCGTTTGCCAAGGATTGCGCGCCGGATGAGCGACCAGGCCGAAGGCTCCTGTTGCAGTGGACAACCGAAGAAGGCGAGACAGGCAGCACACTCCAGCACCCATGGAGGAACGAAGGCGAAATCCCTTATGTCTGTGGGGACGCCTCTCTGCTTCCCAAAGATAGAACGCACCCGCTTCGGGTCGCGTTGCAGACGGAGGATGACCTCCATCGGGTGCTCGGCAGCTTTGAGGAGGGACTTGACGACTGGCGGCTGGACGGCGACGCCGTGACCATTGAGGGGCAGCACGAACGTACCGTGGGCCAGCAACCGATCAGCGGGCACGTCGGCCGCGGATTCCTCAACAGCTATCACCCCACCAGAGGCGATGCCGTGACCGGCACGGCGCGCTCGCCGGCGTTCACCCCAGCGGACGGCCAACTGCTCACGTTCCTGATTGCCGGCGGAGATGGCGCCGGCGTGGGGGTGCGGTTGCTGGCGGACGGGGCCGAAGTGACCGTCTGGCGCGGCAGGGATACCGAACACTTTGAGGAGGCGGTCTATCTTCTGGCCGGGCTGGCAGGCAAAACGTTGAAACTGGAGCTCTTCGATGCCGAGGTCGGGGGCTGGGGCCACGTCATGCTTGACCACGTCAGATTGGTACAAGTGGACGCAGCGCGCTGAGTGTCATGGAGGACTGTCCCGACGCGGCCGGCCTTCAAATACAAACGAGAGGAAACCTGGGCCGACGATCGCCGTCGTCGGCAAAACGTTTTGAGGAGGAATACCGTATGATCTTTCCAGAGAGCGTGACCTCAACACTGAAAAAAATTCCCTTGGTGTATGGAATGATCTGGATCATGGTCTTTTCAGTCCATTGCGTGTATTTATCGAAAGCCGAGGGGGTTGCGACGTTTACTGACTCCGCTTCGTATTATAGCCGTTCAACAATTTCTTTGACGGACGAAAATTTCTACGGAACGGATCGTCCCCCTGGGATTCTGCTTTTTTATAAATTATTCAGTACGTACAACTATTCCGATCGGGATTGGGGAAATTGTACCCACAAAAGCTATTATGCGATTTGTTCTGATGATCTGTTGATGTGGAGCCAAAGTTTATTCAGCTTGGCAGCTTTGACGCTTTTGGGAATTGCAGGGGCCATGACGGGACGAACTTCGATTGGGCGCCTCGCGTTGTTTGTGGTTCCATTGCTGGTCAGTTTGACTCCGCTGGTGGCCGAATGGAATTTTATCGCCCTCTCCGAATCTTTTACCCTTTCGGTGTTTTTCGCCTTCGTGGCGTGCTGGATGTTATTCCTGAAAACGACGCGTCCGTTCTGGTTGGGAGGAATCGGCGTGGCTGCCTTGCTTTGGGGAAGTATGCGAGATTCGAATAGCTACGTGCTGGTCATGCTTGCGGTGGTCATCGCGCTCATCATGCTCGTGCGCATTCCCCTGACGCGGCTGGGGTTCGCGTCCCGTCTGCCGCGCTTGCTCTCGGTTTCTTTCGTCGCATTCTGCATCTTCTTTGTTACCCTATTCGCCCTGATGGACGCTTCAAGGGAACAGGCACCACGCTGGCGCTGGGTTGCTCCTTTTTACAACGTGATGGGAAAGCGCATCCTGCCTGTTCCTGAACACGTTGCGTATTTTTCAGAGCATGGCATGCCCGTCAGTCCTGCACTCTATGAACGTACGGGCAAATCGACCAACGCAGGCGACAATGCGTTCTTTGATGATCCGCGCCTGGAAGAATTCCGTCTTTGGACAAAGCGTTCCGGAAAAACGACCTATATCAGGTTCCTGCTCTCTCATCCTCTCTACTTGATAACTGCACCTGCTCTCGAATTTCCGGATATTTTTCTCAAAGATATGAGCTGGTTTCTCTCGGGTCATATGATTCCGGGTCATCTGTTTCCCCGTCTCTCCGTCTGGCTCAACGACCAACTCGTAGCAGCAACGGCGTATCTGCTCCTGGTCGGGTATGGAGTCACGATTGGCCTCATCTTCTTCCTGTATTGGTACAGGCTATTGCATGGGTCTCCTTGGCTGATGGTTCCTCTGATCATGATCCTGTTGTCGATTCCACATTTGTGGCTGGTCTGGCACGGCGATGCCATGGAGGTTCGTCGATATAGTCTGATCGCTATTGTGCAGGCATGTTTGGGATTTGCGTTGTTGTCTATTTATCTATTGGATCTATTGGGTGCTTATGCCGCGGGGGAAGAGGTTGGTGGCCGTTGCGGGGAGGTGGATTCCCGATAAAAGATGTCGGGAATGACAGGTTCTGGATGTCGGGAATGGCAGTTTAAGATGTCGGGGATGACAGGTTCTGGATGTTGGGAATGACAGTTTAAGATGTCGGGGATGACAGGTTCTGGATATTGGGAATGACAGTTTAAGATGTCGGGGATGACAGGTTCTGGATATTGGGGATGACAATTTAAGATGTCGGGGATGAGAGTTTAGATCGGAAGGGGTGGGTAATGGAGTTATGCCGTGAATGAGGGGAGTGAAACGGCGTTGGTGATTGGGGCCACGTCGGATATTGGCCGCGCCGTTGCGCGTAAGCTGGCGGACGGAGGGTGGAGGTTGCAGCTTGCGGCCCGCGACCCGGAACGGTTGGAACGGGAAGCGCAGGACCTTCGGGTGCGTACCGGCGTCGCCGTGACTTCGCACCGTTGCGACGTGCTGAGGGATGATGGCGGTGCGTCGGTCCTCAATGAACTCGATCCTTTGCCCGACGTGGCGGTGTGCGTCGTCGGGCTGCTCGGCGATCAGGCGGAAAGTCAGCGGGGCGGTGCCGCGGCGGAGCGGGTGATGCGCACCAACTACGTTGGTCCCGTGCTGTTGATGGGGGCACTGGCCCAGCGGTTCGAGCAGCGCGGCAACGGCGTGCTGGTGGGCGTCAGCTCGGTGGCGGGGGACCGGGGACGCGCCGCGAACTACGTCTACGGCTCCGCCAAGGCAGGGTTCACCGCGTTCCTGTCCGGGCTGCGCAACCGGCTGGTCACGTCCGGCGTCCACGTCGTGACGGTCAAACCGGGGTTCGTGCGCACGCGCATGACCGACGGGATGGACTTGCCGTCGCGGTTGACTGCGGAGCCTGAAGAGGTGGCCGCAGCGGTCGTCACGGCGATTCGCCGACGCCGTGACGTCATCTACGTGCGCGGCGTCTGGCGCCTCGTCATGCTCGTCCTCTGCGCCATCCCTGAGCGGGTCTTCAAACGGCTGAAATTGTAGGGACGTCCGCGTCGCGGCTGGTGTCGCGCAACGTCGGTCTGACGACGCGGGGACGTGTTCGGAGTTTGGCCTTTCAGGCTGTTGCTCCATCGGCGTTGCGTCCCATGAGCGTATGCCTTTCCGGGAAAGGCTTATGGAGCCAGCGCGTCGAATCGTTCGATGCCCAAGGCGTCGTAGATTTGGAGAGAGGCTTTGGATTTGTTCAAGGTGTAGAGGTGGACGCCCGGGACGTTGTGCTCTAATAAGTCCAACACTTGTTCCGTTGCCCAGTTGATTCCAATTCGTTCCGCTTGCGCGTCATCCGTCGCGTTCGTGAACGCCCGCAGCAGCTTTCCGGGAAAGCGCGCGCCTAACGCGAGTTCTCCCATCTTGTGCATTCCCTTGCGCGAGGTCATGGGCATAATCCCCGCGACGATGGGAATACGCACCCCGGCCAGTTCGCACCGCTCACAAAAATCATAAAAATCACGATTATCGAAAAAGAGTTGCGTGCAGATGTAATCGGCGCCGGCGTCCACTTTGGCTTTGAGATGCTCAATTTCTTTGAGACGGTTGGGCGTATCAGGATGGCCCTCGGGAAACCCGGCAACCCCAATCCCCATGTGGGGAAAATGTTTCTTGATAAACGTGACCAATTCCAAGGCATAGCGAAAGCCGGGTTCAGATCGATTGGCGGGTGCCTGTCTGGGCGAGTCTCCGCGCAGGGCCATGATGTTGTGAATGCCGTGTTCATCGTATCGTTGCAGGATCTGGAAAACTTCCTCCCGGGTTGATCCCGTGCAGGTGAGGTGCGAGACGATCAACAAATTGGTTTCTTCGTGCAATTTGACGACCAGGTCATGCGTGCGTTCACGCGTGGACCCTCCGGCGCCATAGGTGACGCTGACGTAGGTTGGTTTCAGCGGGACCAACTGTCGGATGGTATGAAAGAGCTCTTGAGAGGCCGCCTCGGTTTTGGGCGGAAAGAACTCAAAGCTGATTGCAGGCTGGTTCCGGCGAAAGACTTCTGATATGTGCATGAAGCCCGTATCTTGAAATGACGCGGTTTTTCTTCCCGCTTTCCTTACGCGGCTCTTCCCTTCTCCGACACAAGCTTATGGGTGACGTTGGTGAGGCCGGTTATGGATAAGGGTTCAACCATACGGGTTTTTACTGGAATAATGCAATATTGGTACGAAGCGACGTTCCCGTGGTAAAGTGAGCCGATCCTTCGGAAGAGAATAAGTTGACGGCCTCTCTTTCATTCGCGGTTTTTTTGCCGTCCCCGCAGATTGTCGGGGGACGTGTGCGGTGCCACTCCGGTGTCATGCCGGTGTTATGCCCGAAGTTGCTCCGGTGTTTTTCCCTGAGTTGCCCTGATGTCATTCCCGAAGTTTTTATCGGGAATCCAGGGAGGGGAAGAGAGGAAAGACTGGATTCCCGCTAACTACTGGCGGGAATGACAGTAGGGGAGAGTGCGGGGATGACAGAGGGGAGAGGGCGGGAATGACAGAGGGGGCGGCGGGGATGATGGCGGGGGCTGGCGGGGGTGCCGGTGGGAATGATAGAAGGGGGTGCTGGCGGGAATGCCGGCGGGGAATGATGGCGGGGGCGGCGGGGAATGATGGGGTGGAGAGGGCGGGCGGGGCGTGGAGTTTTGCGTGGGTTGCCGTGTGTTTAACCATCGGGTGAACGTGAGAAACATTACGATTCTTCAGGGTAGTCTTCTTGATGTTGAGGCTCAGGCTGTTGTGAACGCGGCCAATAGTCACGGCCTTATGGGGGGCGGGGTTGCTGGCGTCCTCAGGCGCGCGGCGGGTTCGCAAGTCGAAGATGAAGCGCGTCGACAGGCGCCGATTCCCGTGGGGACGGCGGTTCTGACTTCAGGGGGCCGCACGCGGTTTGACGGAATCATTCATGCGCCGACCATGCCCGAACCCGCGATGCGCATTCCCGCGGAGAACGTCGGCTTCGCCACGCGAGCGGCCCTCAAACTTGCCGATGAACGTGGGTTGACCTCCCTGGCCATTCCGGGCATGGGCACCGGGGTGGGACGCGTCGCTCCCGAGGACGCCGCGGCCATGATGATTGACGCAATCCTCGACTTTACGCCGCGTGCCTTGCAATCGATCACGTTGGTTGATATTGATCCGGGAATGGTTGAGGCTTGGCGGACGGTTCTGTCCCGTCATCGGACGTGACGGGACGGTTTGTTTTTTCGATTGCTCGTGACCACGCAACCGGCGATGCGTCTGACGCTTGAAGACGAGTTCTGCGATATTGTGAAAAAGGCTCGCAGGGGGCGGGGACAATCCGTTGAGCAAGCGGCGAGTGCCGCTCGTCTGCCGCAACGCGACTGGGAACATCTGGAACAAGGCGTCCGACTTCCGTCGGAACGGGAAGCCTGTGCCGTGGCCCGGGCTCTTGATCTCAAAGAGGAGGCTCTGGTTGCGGTGGCCGTCAAGGGATGGGTGCCGGAATCCTCTCCGCCGTGGGTGAACTCCCTGGTGGTGACGGTTCACGGCGCCGTGGGAGGTTATGCGGTCAAGGGCTACGTGTTATTCGATCCGCAAAGCCGGCGGGCAGTGTTCATCGATACCGCGTACAATGCCCCAGCGATGTTGGCGGTGCTCAAAGAACAAACCTTGACGTTAATCGGCGTGTGTTTGACGCATGGACACAGGGATCACGCCGGGGGCCTGGATCGCATTCTGGCTGAATGGCCGGTGCCGGTGTATCTTGGAAAGGGAGACGTGCCTCTGTTGCCGTGGAAACCGCCTCTTGAGTCGATGATCGTCCCCACTGATACACGCCCCATTCTCGTGGGCGACCTGACCGTCGCCTGTCTTGCGACCCCCGGGCATACTCCGGGAGGATTCTGCTACTGCGTCGCATCCCAAGGGCAGACGCTGTCTTTTGTGGGCGATACGTTGTTCGCCGGGTCCGTGGGGGGATCCAATCCATTGTCATTGTATGCCGATCATCTGGCCTCCGTGCGCAATCGCGTGTTGCGATTAGAACCGGACACCGTGTTGCTCCCCGGGCATGGACCGCCCACCACGGTGAAAGAGGAACAAATGGCCAATCCATTTGGCTGACCCGCCCCGCAACGTTCTGCAAAGGATGCGTCCTCGTTTATGGATCAACACCCGTTTCCACCTGAACCGGACAAGAAGGGTGAGGCTGAGCCCCAGAGAGAAGATGACCCGCGGACTTTCGCTGAATGGTCGCCCGATTGGGAAGGTGCCGGGGAAGGTCCCGCCCCCACCCAGTCAAGCGGGTTTTCGGCCGTGTATCTTCCGTGCGGACTGTTTGTGGCGACGATCGTCACGACCCTGTGGGCCGGCGCGTATCACGTCAACGTTGAGCGGGTATCCGGCGCATGGGATTTTCTTGTGCGCGACCCCGGCCGGTTGTGGGATGGGTGGCCGTTTGCCGCGACGTTGTTGGGCATCCTCGTCACGCATGAGTTCGGGCATTTCTGGTTGTCGCGCATTCATCGCGTGCCGGCGTCCCTTCCGCTGTTTATTCCGGGTCCGCCTCAATTTATCGGAACCTTCGGCGCCATTATTCGGCTGCGCTCGCCCATTATGAATCGTCGGGCCTTGTTTGATATCGGCGTGGCGGGGCCGATTGCGGGATTTATCGTGGCCGTGGCGGCGTTGATTCTGGGGTTGTCGTATTCCACCGTTGTCCCACGGCTGGGACTCTACGGCTTACAGTTGGGAGAGCCGCTGTTGCTTCAATTCTTGGCCTGGGTCATGTTCGGTCCGATTCCCGAGACGCATGACGTGCTGTTGCATCCCATCGCCTTTGCGGCGTGGTTCGGATTTTTTATTACGGCCTTGAATTTGATTCCTCTCGGCCAACTTGATGGGGGGCACGTGGCGTATGCGCTCTTCGGACGCGGGCAACGGACGTTGGCCTTCACCATCATCCCGATTTTATTCGTGCTGGGTCTGTGGGGCTGGCCGGGGTGGATTCTGTGGGCAGGGCTGGCCGGCATGGCGGGGTTGACCCATCCGCCCGTGCTTGATCCCGGGACGGAGTTGGGACGTGGCCGACTCTGGGTTGGCTGGGCCGCCGTTGCCATTTTTTGCGTCAGCTTTTCCCCCGTTCCGTTTTATTTTGGATAACCTGGGCCTTGTTGAATTCGCTTGCAACACGACAAACAGGAGAACGCGATGAAACGTCTGACCCATTTGGAATCCTACGTCCGTTCAATCCGTCCGGAATTTGAAACCATGCTGGGAGACTTGGTGGAAACACCGTCAGTCAGTTCCGACCCCCGACGTGCCGAAGATATTGCCCGAACGGCCACGCTGGCCAAACAGTATGCCGAGCACCTCGGCGCGCAAGCCCGGATCGTGTCAACCGGCGGCTATCCCGTGCTGTCCGGGGGATGGGACGTTGGGACGCAATACCCCACATTGACGATTTACAACCATTTAGACGTTCAACCCGCACAGGAACCGGAATGGAAGCAGGATCCCTTCGTGTTTCGGAAAGAGGGCAATCGGTATCGAGGCCGAGGCACCACGGATGATAAAGGCCCGGCCTTGACCGCGCTCTTCGCGGGCAAATATGCCGCTGAGCAGGGCGTGCCGTTGAACCTTCGGTTTCTCTGGGAGTTGGAAGAAGAAATCGGCAGTCCGAATTTTCAGGATGCCCTGGACCAACGCCATGCCGTGCCTCGTCCGGATTCCGTCCTGGTGTCGGATACGATTTGGGTTTCACGTCAACGTCCGGCGATTTCCACGGGATTACGGGGATTAGTCGCCGCTCGGTTGAGCCTTCGGACCGGCACGACGGACGTCCATTCCGGATTGACCGGTGGCGGGGCCAGAAATCCCCTTGCCGAATTGTGCGCGGCCGTCCACGCCTGCGTGGATGCTCGCACGGGCCGGGTCAAAATTCCCGGGTTTTACGATGAGGTGCTGCGTCCGACTGCCGCGGAGATGAAGCAATTTCTTTCCTCGGGGTTTCAGGTCAGTCGCTTCAAAAAGGCGTATGGATTCCGGTCCATTCGGACGGAAAACCGTGCAGACCTGCTCAAACGGATTTGGGCGGCCCCGACCTTTGAAGTCCATGGATTGCCGGGTGGTCACGTGGGGCCGGGCGTGAAAACGGTGGTGCCGCCCTCCGGTGAAGTCCGGGTCAGTATGCGGCTGGTTCCGAATCAGCATCCCCGCAAAATTTTCTCCCGACTCAAGGCCCATCTCAAGAACCATAATCCCGACGTCCGGGTGGAGTCGAGCGGGCAACTTGAACCGTTTCGCGGCGTCACGCAAGGCCCGTATGCCCAGGCGTTACACCAGGCGGTGCGGGCGGGATTTGGGAAGAGCCCGTCACTGATTCGAGAAGGCGGGTCCATCGGTGCCGTGGCTTTGATGGAGCGTGCGTGGAAGGTGCCGATTCTCTTTTTCGGGTTAAGTCTGCCGGAACACGGATACCATGCCCCGAACGAATGTTTTGATTGGGGACAGGCTTCGGGGGGGATTCGCACGTTTGTTGACTACTTCTCTCGCGTAGCGGACCTGAACCGCGGATGAACGCCATAGACCGCTGAGATTCTTCGCTTCGCTCAGAATGACAGATATATTGCTCAGAATGATAAGTATATTGCACAGAATGACAAGATAGTGTCCGGAATGGCAGGGCCTTCTCTTGTCATTTCGCCCCCGCTGGCCATGGAACTTTTTTTGAAGAAGCCCAAGTCCAGAATGATAGGGCCTTCTCTTGTCATTTCGCCCCTATAGTCATCCCCCTCTCCCGTGGTCCTTCTGACCCCGGTCCTTCTGACGTTCCCCGTGGTCTTTCTGACCCCCCCGTTGTCATTCTGAACGAAGTGAAGAATCTCGCTTTTCGTTGGCCCGGGCAGCACGGGCATGACGCCGCGGGGGTATGGGACAGAGGGGCGAGAGCGGGACTTTCTTCCCCTCACCCCGACCCTCTCCCGCAAGGGGAGAGGGAGGAGGAAGGGGAGAGGGAGCAAGGTCCGTAGGGCCGCGTCTCACGCGGCCTCCTCACTCAGAGTGACGGGACGTTGCGCTGATATCCGGGGCCATCCGTGCTATCTGCGGGGCGCCTTCTTCCTGACCAGCATTCGTAACGGCGTGCCCTCGAATCCGAAGGTGGTCCGGATCCGGTTCTCCAAGTACCGGAGATAGGCGGGGGTGACCGTGACGGATTGACCGACAAACAAGGCAAAGGTCGGCGGTTTGATCGCCACTTGCGTCATAAAGACCGATTTGACGGGGTTCCCTTTTTTGATGGGGATGGGATGGTCGGTCAGCGCCTTTTGGAGGAATTGATTGAGGCGGCCGGTGGGCACGCGGTCGGCAAAGGCTTGCCGGACCTGCGTGATGGTGCTGAAGAGTGTCTCAACGGTTTTCGATTCAAACGCGGATCCGAAGACGATGGGCACAAAGGTAAAAAAGGGAAAACGTCGGCGCAGTTCCGAAGCAAACGTCGCCTGCGCATCAGGTTCGTCCCGACGTCCGTCCCATTTATTCACGAGCATGATGCACGCCCGTCCCTGTCTTTTGATGAGCCCGGCAATTTTGGTGTCCTGCTCCGTGAGTCCCTCGATCCCGTCAAGGAGTAAAATCCCAAGATCCGATCGTCCGAGTGCCTTCATCGTTCGGAGCACGCTGTACCCTTCCACCCCTCGTTCCACTCGTCCGCGACGACGGAGTCCCGCGGTATCCGTCAGCACAAAATGATGGCCGTGATAGTCAAAAGGCGCGTCAATCGGGTCTCGCGTCGTTCCGGGCAGGTCGCTCACCAGCACTCGGTCTTCCCCCAGGATCGTGTTCACCAACGTTGATTTTCCGACGTTGGGCCGACCGACCACGGCCACGCGGGTGATGGTTGCGGGACTGACCTCATCACCACGCGGGAGGAAGGGCAGGCAGGCGTCCAGCAATTCATCAACCCCCGTCCCATGTTCCGCTGAGATGGGAAACAGTGCCTCTTTCCCAATCGGATAAAAATCCGCGAGCAGGGGTTCCAAGTGGGGGGAATCGATTTTATTGACGACGAACAACGAAGGCTTGTCCGCGCCGCGCAACAGATCGACGATCTCTTGATCCAGGACCGTCAGCCCGGCCCGGCCGTCCATCACCACGAGCAGCACGTCGGCTTCGGCGAGAGCGGTCTGCGTTTGTTGACGGATGAGTCCGCCCATGCCTTGCGTCGAGGTCAGATCAAGTCCGCCGGTATCGACCAGGTGAAAGTGACGGTTCTGGTAGGTGCCCTCAGCATAGATGCGATCACGGGTAACGCCCGGCACGTCATCCACAATGGCGTTTCGTGTCCCCAGAATCCTGTTGAATAAGGTTGATTTGCCGACGTTCGGCCGGCCGATGACGGCGATTACGGGTACGCCGGCGGAGCGCAATCCGGGCAGGATGGGCTGTTGCCCTGATTGCAGTGGTCGGTTTCGTTTCATGGGAAATATTGGTCCCTCATCCCGGCCCTCTCCTACGGGGAGAGGGGGAAGGCCGTTGATGGAAAGACGTGGATGGACGCCCGGAGCGTCGTGCCGGACGGACCGGCGGTTACAGGTGGAGATGTTTCATGGCAGCCGCACAGAGAATGATCAAGACGCCGATCCAGAGTCCTGCTTTTTGAAACGGGATCGGTTCAACGACCTGTTCTTCTTTTTCTTCTTCGTCTTCTTCTCCGGTGGGTTCGATGCGAAAGATCACGGTATACAAGTACAACGTCACAATGCCGAGAACCAGGGTCAGTTTGATGAAGAAGATCGTGAGATATTTGGCATTGTGAGACAGCCCCTCACCGGTTTGCATTTCCATGAGTTCTCCCACGTAGTGGAGATTGATGCCACCGGTGAAGAGGATAATCATGAGCAGCACGCCGACGACCTTGCGATACTGTTTGTAGAACGTGTCGCAAATGGGTTTGATGAATGCTTTGGGCACGGACGCTTGGAGTCCCGGCGTGACGGCCATGACGAGAAACGCCAGCCCTCCGATCCACACGACGGCCGAGATGACGTGTAACCAGTGAGCGAGGATGGGAATGATCTTATTGACGTCGGAAAGAACGGCGAGGAGGTCGCTCATGAGAATTTGAAGACGGGTTTCTCGTTGCCGAATCGTTTTTGTCGAAGTTCTTCCATTAACTCAGTCGTGATCACGGGAACGTGGTGTTCTCGGGCGTGCCGTTCCACGCCTTTCTTGACCATGGCGCGCAGGAAATACGGAATCCGGTTTAAGCGAGTTTCCGCCGCTTCATCCCACGTCACGTCGGTCTCTTCAGGAACGTTGAACGCCACGGCGACTTTTTCTCCGCCTTTCGGGGTATACAGGCACCATTGATCTTCATCCATCCAGTCGCCGTGATCGACGTAGGGACGCGCTCGGCAGCCTCCGCAGATGTCGCTGTATTCACAGTCGCCGCATTTGCCTTTCAACTGCGGATACCGGAAGGAGTGAAAAATTTCAGAACGTTCCCACGTCTCCGCGAAGCTGGTCGTGCGAATGTTTCCGGCGGACAGAGGCATGTAGGGACAGGGCGTCACCTCCCCGTTGGGCGTGACTCTGGCGTAATTCGTCCCGGCCAGGCAGCCGCCGCCCATGTAGCCTTGGGCTTTGGTGATGGGAGAATTCGGATCTTTTTCATAGGCCAGCCGTTTGAAATGGGGCGCGCATCGCGCACGTACCAGCATGTCCGGGTAGTGGTCTTGCGTCTCCACCAGATGGGAGAGCAGGTCTTCATACTGTTCAGGGGTAATATCCGTTAACTCCTCTCCGCGTCCCGTGCAGACCATGAAGAAGACGTTCAGCACGCGCGCGCCACGCTGATGGGCCCATTCGATCACGGCGGGCAATTCTTTGTAATTCATCGGTTGCGCGCTGAAGTGAACCTGGAATTGGAGGCTGTTGCGTTTGCAGGCTTCAATGCCGGCGACCGCGCCTTCCCAGGCACCCGGGACGCCGCGAAACGCGTCGTGCTTCTCCTTGTCAAGGGAGTCGATGCTGATGCCGACGCCCATGACGCCGATGTCCACCAGTTGTTGGGCCAGGCGATCAGTAATCAACATGCCGTTCGTGCCGAACACGACCATGAACCCCCGTCCCACGGCGTGGCGGGCCACGTCCAGAATGTCCGGTCTGACGAAGGGCTCACCGCCGGTGATGACGAGCAGACATCCTTGATTGACTTCTGCGATTTGATCGATCACGCGATAACATTCTTCGGTCGAGAGTTCGTCCGTCCCGCCGCGTGCTTTCGTGGTGGCGTCCAGATAGCAGTGGTCACATTTCAGATTGCAGCGTTTGGTGAGGTTCAACGCGACGAGGTACGGCTTGAAATCATCAATGGTGCGCCCGTCGTAGGGATTGTCGGACGTTGATGAAAGGGCTGGATTCCCGCTCCCCGATAACACATCTTGGGGACGGGTTTCGTGAGAATGACGTATAGATTGGGGCCCAAGTTGTGCGGGCTGAAGAACGGGAAGTGATCTGCCCATAACGGGCGGCTCCCTTCAGGGCTCAGGGCAAGCCCTACTGGGCTCCTGAACCCGTCAGTTTGGCAATGATTTCTTTGACGTTGCCGGACTTCATGGCTTCTTCCATGGTCTGTTTGGCTTGTTGGATGCCTTCGTTTGCCACGTCAAGGGTGATCAGGGTCGTCCCCAGTTTCTCGGCGTGTTTAAGAATGAGCGCCTTCGTGCAATCGCGCATAAACCCTTCGGGTGCCCGTTCTAATCGTTGAACGGCTTCGGGTTCCCAACGATAGGGATCGTTTTCAGCGGGGGCCTCCGCGTCGGGTGCGGGCGGGGCTCCGTTGGCGGTCTTATTGGAAAAAATGGGGGTATAGTCTTCGCTCGCGGCCTCTTGAATCATGGGTGCGGCGTATTCCAGCGTGATCGTGGTCATGCCGAGTTTTCTGGCGGACTTTTCAATCTTGGCTTTGGCGCGGCGCCGTTGAAATCCTGCCGGCACCGCCCGGATCGCTTCTTTCGCGTCTTTGGTCCACTGCATGGGCACGTCGTCATAGGCCAACTGCGTTTCCAGAACCCCTTCCTGCTTGGCCGCGGCATCGAAAATACTTTTATCCACGGTTTTGAATGCCTCGCCCGAGGCATCGCAGATCGGACATTTGACCGGGTGGTCGCCTTTACCGATGTAGCCGCATCCTCCACAGAGATAATACGGTTGGGACATCCGGTCCAAATACGATTGCGTGGAGGGACTGACCGCGGGATTAGCCGGGTCTGTTTCCTCAACCACCTGATTGACCATGCCGCTGAGCGTCGCCCCCATCAGGTCTTGCGCCACGGCGTCGGTGGTCTGCATCTGATTGCGGTCCACGCCGGCTTCGTCAAGTTGGCCGCCCAGGGCCTTCATCGCGTCCATTGCCCCTTTCGGTAGAATGTCCCCGACCGCGTCATCCACCACCGAGTTACTGATAATGGTATGGCCTTTCTCAATGGCGTAGCGGTGAATGGCGGTCTTGGCCACCCCACGGGCAAAGACCGGGACTTTTTCCATCCGCAACAAGGCCTCTTCCGTCCAGGCAATGGTATATTCTGCTTGGGTGTCAATGGGCGGCACGTATTTTTTATTGGACACCAGGACGTTGCAGGGTACCGCACGCAGCAGGTTCTCCGCGTTGCTGCCGATATCCATGTCGTCGTCGCTGTGAACGCCGATGCGACCGATAATCAGCAACCAGGGTTTTTCTTTCCGCACGTATTGCAGGACTTTTTCAAAAACCTTCCCATCCAGGAGCGTCGTGCGGATGTCCGACCCTTCGTCCTGGGCCACCTCGCGGGAAATATCCAAATGCGACTGGTAAATTTTGGCCAGCCCGCTGTCAATCACTTCCTCGTGGAGTTTTTCCTGTTCCTTGAAGCGAAAGACCTTCCCTGCCTCTTCGTTCAACACCCCGGAAATGCTGTGGAAGGCGGCATAGTGAAAATACGGATCAAAGGCGGAAATGGCCTCGACCGGCTTATTCAACGCTTTGCCCAAGGCCAGTCCGGTTTTCAACCCGCCGAAACTATACGGGCTGCCGTCCACCGCGACGACGATGTTCCCGCCGTTCATGGGCGTCAGGTCTTTCACGATGAACATGTCGGAATGGCGCACGCGACGCAGCACCCGTTCCGTATTGCTGCCGATCACGGAATCCTTGACGGCCCCCACGCCGAGCGCGCCCATGATGGTCAGATCATAGCCGTTGGCGTGAATGTCTTCGGCCAACACCTTCCAATTCCGGCCTTCCAGCGAGCGCCGTTCCAACGGCAGATTGGATTCCGTACATTTCTGATCCACGTAGTCCAGATACGAATCCGTAATAATCTGGAGCCCGCGGGTGATGAGGGAATCATGAATCTTGCGTTGACGGTCCAGTTCCTTTTCATCGTGATATTCTTCAGGCAGGCCCGCCTCCATCTGCTTGAACCGCTTGTCGTGCATCTTGGCGGCGTACACGTGACTGCCGACGATTTTCGACCCGAATTGCTTCGCCAACTGCACACCCAGGTCAACGGCCATGTTCGAATGATCGGAATTGTCGACCGGGATGTAGATGGTTTTATACATCGGCAGCCTCCTTACGACACTTCACCCACGGAGTCATCTTGAGGTCAATCCCTGAAGTGGACCGTTCAACGTCACGTCTAGAGCAAGCATAGAGCGAGCGCGTCAAAAATATGAAGCGGAATCGTAGCACTTGATCTTTGAGCAATGCAACCGGCTTGTAGAACGCCGGGATATTCTGAAGACACGCCCACCCCGTTTTGCCTTGCCGACGCACATCTTCTTCCTCGCCGAATTCTGAACCAGCCCCCCAACCAAGTCAAGAATCCATCCTCGTTCAGCCCGTCCCGTATACCGTTGCCTCCTTTCGAGAGCCGACAGCACGGAGCGCCGCCAATCGCTCACGCCGCTCTTTTCCCTCTCCCCTGGCGGGAGAGGGCTAGGGTGAGGGGGGAGAGCAAGAGAGAAAATCAGAGCCGAAATAGGAAGGCTTCGCCGAGTGACCCCGCCGTTTGTACGACATCTATATGGAATGATTCAGAATGATTTGAGAAAACTCCGACCGCGCAACGATAGCCTTGCTGTGCATCAGCCGCGCCGGCCGGAGTCATCCGCGGACACGTAGCCGGTATCCAGCCCCCTGATGAACTTCAGGAATACACGTCGTACCCCATCCGGCAGATGGCGAAAATGGTGAAGCAGGGTTTTTTCCTCGCGGGTGAGGGGAGGCTCGTCCAAACGCGGCGGCGTCGCTTGTTTGTGGCGCATGTATGGGAACACCGTGCCGGTGGCCAACCATTGCGGGTCTTGCCGTAACAAACGGGCAAGCGCGAAAAAGTGATCCAGCTTGATATTTTTGCTTAAGCCCTGCTCCCACTGATTGACCGCAGACGCCGACACGCGCAACGACTTGGCGACATCCGCCTGAGACAACCCCGCCTCTTCGCGGGCTGATCGAATTCTCTCGGTCAACATGCTCATGGCAAGGATACCTATTTTCGTGAAATAAGTATGCTTATATCTTTCCCTCATTAGAACAAGAATACTTGATTTATAAAATTCAGTATGCTAAACAAACCCGACTTTTTTCACGAGGAGGGTATCAATTGAAACATTCTCAAAAATTCAAGACAGATTCTTATCAAAAAGAGCCGACGGGTGAGTATCCAGTCCCCCCCATGTGCCCTCCTCCGTCTGGAACACGCCCGAGCATCGCCACAGTCAACGATAGCGGCCATGCCGCTATCCGTGGCGATGCAGATCAGCGTGCCTTCGATTCAGGAGTACTAAATTTATCCGAGTCAGGAAAGTTCAGAGTTCGCCTAAAAGTTCACCTAAAAGGAGAAGCAAAGTGAAGCGTTTCCTACTGACAGACCATCCCCTTTTCTCCAATGTCATGCCTTTGATCCTGGTTCTGCTTTTCTTCCCTGGGCTCATCGCCGGCTGTGCCAGTGACCCGGAATGGTCTAAAGCGGCTAAGGAGCAGCAGACGGCGACCGGGGTCCGGATCGCTCCTGATGCCGGGATACCGGAAAAACCTTCCGTGGAATATATCCGCGTCCGGATGACGGACACCGTCTTTCTGGACCCGCCGGAACAGGACGATCCCGGAATCTTCCTGCGCGTGCGCAACACGTCCGGCCGGGAATCGCTGGATCTGCATAGAGCGGTGGCCCCAAAGGTCCAGGCACTGGGATACCGGCTGGTCAACAACGCCAAAGATGCCGTCTACGTCATGCAGGCGAACATCCTGTTTGCGGATGAAGTGTCCGCCGCGGAACTCGCCAAGCTGGATGAGACCGAGTTCGGAACGGACGTGGCCTCGGTCGTCACCGGGGCCGTGGTTGGCGGGGCATTGGGAGCCGGTGGCGGCGCCCTCCTCGGCGGCGGCAAAGGGGCGGCCATCGGCGCCGGGGCCGGGGCCGTGCTGGGAGGACTATCCGCGGCCGTAGCGGACAGCGCCCGCAAGGAGCGGCTGGCAGCCAAGCAGTTAATCAAATTCTATTCGCTCGTCGTCGACATTCAACTGCGTGAACGCGCGAAGGGCACGGTGGAGATCGCTGGCTCGAGCGGCTTATCAGCCGAGCGGCCCAGTGGGGGCGGGGCATTCAGTGAACACAGTGCTTACTCGCGGCAAGAGACGCAATCGTACTCGGAAACCAGTCAGTGGAAGCGATATCAGACCCGGATTGTGGGCAAGGCGAAAGGGAAACTGATCGTGTTCGAGGACGTGGAACAGGATTTCGTGGAGAAGTTGGCAAGCTCCATCGCCGGCGTCTTCTGAAGCAACGAAGCAATTTCGATGAAGAAGGAGGAAGCAGATGCGCGTGATACGTGTTTTGGCTCAAGTGTTAGGGGTGTCCTGGTTACTGATGGGCTGCGCCGGCGGGCTCTATAACCAACAATCATGGGTGCCGCCGGAAACGGACAAGGCCACGGCCGATTGGGACGTGGCGTCGGGCATCTGTGACAAGCTGGCGTTGGGCAAGAAATTGACGGCAAAAGAAAAAGCGCAGATCGAAGCGGATCGGGAAGAATTGATGGAACTGGCCAACTTCACGTCAGTCGTAGGAGAACAAGTTACGAGTGTCGCCAGTCAAGTCGGGGATGAACTAGGCGGCAACCTGGGCATGGCTGCTCAAGGGGCAGGCGCGGTTTTGGGGTTTATGAGCTCTTTCAGCGGCGCCACCGCGGAAGAAGACAAAAAGGAAGAGACGTTCCTCAAATGTATGGACACACTGGACTGGAAAAGAAAATGACACACAACGGATTAGAACCCATGAGAGCGCTGGGACCACGTGTTTTTCTTATGGTGATCGTCATCAGCATGGGCATGGTCCGACCCGCAATGGCCGAGCATGAGTACAACGTCGTCAGACCGTTGCTGGGCGGGGTTGCCGGTGGCGTGCTCGGGGCGGTGCTTGGCTCCACGATCGGCAATGACAAATGGAAGAGAGTCGGCGCCGGCGTGGGATCGGCCCTCGGCCTGCTGGCTGGGCACGCGGCGGCACGGCGCGAGCACGCAAGGCCGATGCCTCGTGCCGGTTCCGTGCCCCATGCGTTGCACGTGCCCACCCTTCGGATTCAGCAGCCCACGATAGCTCTGCACTGCAAAGTCCTTGACCACGTGGAACGGGTCTATGCGTGCCGGGATCAGGCAGGCCGATGGACGACGCTCTCGGCCCGATCCGTCCCGAAAGACAAGGGGTATGAAACAAAACGAACCCCTCAACACGTTGAGCGGTGTGCGGAGCATCAATCGACCTCGGGTTGCCGTGGTGACTCACCCGCTCATGGCGTGCTGGCTCTTCGGCCAAGCCCATGACGAATCGGACGGGCGTAAGCGGCTCGCAAACTTTCACGGACGTGGTGCGGGTTTTCAGAATTTATTTGTTGCATCCTCTTGGCTTTATTGGAGGGGTTCTGTTGTTGGGGTGTACCGGCCTTGATCGTGCTCATGATGTTTATGACCAACCCCATCCACGAGTGCATCAACCCCATCCACGAATGCAGTGTGAGAGCGAATGGAAAGGGGACCTCGAACTTTCGGGAGGTGAGGAGATCAAGGTGGCGTGTACGCGGGCGTGTCGCAGCCATGCGCGTGAAGATTTTGAAGAAGCCGCCTTGTCCTGCCAATCGGTCTTTCGGCTTATACAAAGCCCTGCCAATTTTGGCACATACGGGCAATGTTCCATCTGTGCGGACCACTACGACACGGGGTTGACGAATTTATGAATGAGCCACGGTGTTCCATAGAGAGGAAACAGGAAAACGAGAATGTTTTCGGCAGTGGTGGTACTGACGTGTTTTTTCGAGAAAGGCACTGAACACAATGAGCAAATCCATGATCCGTATCATTCATCTCATCCTGGGTGCCTGGGTCATGTTGGCCGGTCTCATAGCGTGCGACGCGGAGAACAACCCCACGACCATGAAGGGCCGCACCATCACGCCCGCCCGCTTGCCGAAGGTGCAACCGATGACGTTGCCCAAAGTCCCGGCCAGCGTCCGCGAGCAGACCGCCGGCACCAACAGCCGGAGCCGACCCCCGGCCCCGGCCGCGAAGCCAACAACATCATCAACGCAATCAACAACACAAGGAGAGCAAGACCATGACCAATAAGAAACGCTTCCTCATGGCCCTAACCGTGGTGAGTTTCCTTACCGTGACGGGCTTCGTGATCGGTTGTGACAGTGACGACGGGCCGAAAGTAACAGCACCAGCACCAGCGCCCAGCGGCGGCGGGGAGAACGGAGACGGCGAGAACGGCGACGGCAACGGCGAGAACGGCGATGGCAACGGCGGCCCCACGGAAAGCAGAGAGTCTTTAGAAGGTGGGCAGAGATGCAGTAGTTCCAGCAATGGCGAAATCAGAAACCAGTGCAACACTGCCTTAAACGTCGCGTTTCGTTGTAGCGAGACCGGCCAATGGACACACCATTTTCGAATCGGACCAGGAGGGAGGATGACACGGAGCCCAATAAATTGTGGCGGCAGGGGCGCTTGGAACGCCGCATGCCTAGACCCCGGGGTGGCCCAATCTTCCGGCGACATGCACCAGTTTCGTTGTTACATAAACACCGGGATTGTCCCATCGGTGTATACCGGAACTCAATCCCAACCCGGGCCTAGCCCCGCCCCCACATCTACCTATGGGTCAATAGCTTTTAGCCATCGCTCCGGGGGTGGCTATACGTGGAGAATGGACTTCGGAAGTACCGAATCTGAGGCTCGAAGCAAGACCTTGGCCTCTTGTAGGAGTAATGGCGGGACGAATTGTCAATCAAGAGAATTTGGTCGAGGTCAATGCCTCGCATTAGCTGTTGGCACAAGGGATACACCCGCTTGGGCCATGGGACGTGCCAGTACGAAACTTGCGGCACAAAACCAAGCGATTGCTAGGTGCAGGTCTCTGGGAGGCCAAAATTGTCGCATTGACAGCGGCACGAATGGCGTTGCTTCGAGATGTTTGTAACTGATTCTTAACCCACCCCCGCCATGCCGTCCATCCGACGGCATGGCGGACCCTTACCCGGAACGGAGCACCTGAACGACCAACCCATGAAAGGAGAAGCCATGAACCACTACACCATGAAAGCCTTCCTCATCCTGCTCATTAGCCTCATCTTGGCCGGAAGCTTGGGCGGGTGTGGACGGGATTACTACAGAAAAGAGTACTATGAAATGTTACGGGTAGACAAGGTTGATGACGGCGTGTATATGATTGCATCCAGCATATCCGGCCATGATGCGGGCCACGGCTGGGGTCAAGTGATGAGAGAAGCCGTCATCGACAAAGCCCGCGATCATTGCGCACAACAGAACAAAGCCATGAAGATGATGAGTAAAGAGGGGCAGGGCGGGTCATCCAGTTTTGGCTTTAGTCTCTTCGGTGCCGGAGGTTCGCAGGCCGGTGCAGAATTCGATATTGTCTTCACGTGCCGGGAGCGCACGAAGCAGTAACTTACCCTGAATCATGTTGAAACACCCGAAACGCCACAAGACCATCACGGTATCATGCCGCCTCGAAGAAGACTATCTCCGGCAGTTGAAGCAGATCGGCGAGCGCGAAGACCGCACCGTGTCAAGGGTCCTCCGCCGCATCGTGCTCGATGCCCTCACCCGCCGGAGCATCCCCGCCACCCACACCCGACAAACCCGCACCCCAAAGTTATAAGCCCCCAAGACCGGCTCCGCCGCCGAAGCGTGCCCACCCGCACCCGCCGGACACACGACTAACCCTTGTCAGTTCCCGGACGCGGTGCCGCCGGAGCGCGACGACGTGGCGCGGATACCGAAACGCCCCGCCGGTCTCCCCAAAAATGGCCAGTGACCTATCTAATAATGGCCACTACGCCGATCTCCCCTCTCTGTCATTCCTGCAGTCCTTAAGCGGGAATCCATCCGAATCCTCACAATTCTTTGCACGACGTGGCGTTTGAAGGTGCCCAAAATCCCAACCGCGGCCAATCCATCACGTCAACGTGCCGTCATTCCGGCCACCGCATCCCCCGCCTCCCGACCCCGGCCGCCACCCCTATCGCTCAGCCCCTGGCCCGCCTCCTCGCCCCCCTGCCCCCCCACGGCCGCCAGACCGTCATCTTCGACAATGGCACCGAGTTCGCCCGGCATCACCACCTCCATGCCCTCGGCATCGAGACCTTCTTGTGACCCACACGCCCCCTGGCAGAAGGGCGGCGTTGAACACGCCATCGGCCGCCTGCGCCGAACCTTGCCCTGCCAGACCGATCTCGCTACCCTGTCGGCCCAACGGTTGCATCGCTTCATTCATGCGTATAATCACACGCCGCGCAAATGCTTAGGCTATGCGACGCCGGCGGAAGTGTTTATCAACCAAGTGTTGCACTTGAAATGTGAATCCCAGGCTGGGACTTGGAGATGAACGAGAGGTTGAGGAAGGAGGGTATGGGTAAAAAAGAGATCAGTTACTTTGTGTTTCTGCTGCCGGCCTCATAACAGCTTGTCCAGTGCTACGATAATTCCAACGGCAGCGGCGATCATTGCCCCGAGCCGGATGGTCATGCGTTGTTCGAGTTCACGCATCTCGCCGCGTAGTACTTCGCGCAGTACTTCCATTTCGCTACGCAGTATGGCCACGTCCTCTTTGGTGGCCATTTCGCTACGCAGCGCGGCCACGTCCTCCTTGGTGGCCAGATTCTCACCGATGCCTTCGGCAAAGGTGGCCACCAGGACACGGGCTTGCTTCTCGTTGAAGCCCGCTTCATTCTGCAACCGTGTAGCCGCTTTGAGGGTGTCAAACGCAACAGCCATGACGCCATTCTAGCTTATCAGTGTGTCATTGACAAGCATAGTGCGGGTGAAAAGGTGTCGGTCTATCTTCCTCAGGGGAATTTTTATTTGACAAACCAAGCGGACTTGGAGACGAACGAGAGGTTGAGGAAGGATGGTATGGGTAAAAAAGAGATCGGTTACTTTGTGTTTCTGCTGCCGGCCTCATAACAGCTTGTCCAGTGCTACGATAATTCCAACGGCAGCGGCGATCATCGCCCCGAGCCGGATGGTCATGCGTTGTTCGAGTTGACGCATCTCGCTGCGCAGTACCGCCATGTCCTCTTTGGTGGCCATTTCGTTACGCAACGCGGCCATGTCCTCCTTGGTGGCCAAGTTCTCACCGATACCTTCGGCAAAAGTAGCCACCAGGACACGGGCTTGCTTCTCGTTAAAGCCCGCTTCATTCTGCAGCCGTGTAGCCGCTTTGAGGGTGTCAAATGCTACAGCCATGACGCAATTCTAGCTTATCAGTGTGTCATTGACAAGCATAGTGCGGGTGAAAAGGTGTCGGTCTATCTTCCGGGCCTCTCTTTACAAGAAAGAGACCTTTGCAGAAGTTGAATGCCTGCGCCCCGCTCCTTGCTGATCAGAGATGTGGATCACAGCTTCTGGATTCTGCGTGTGCGGAAATGACAGAGGGAGTGGGCCAGTGGCCCTGTGGTGCTTAGAGATTCTTTGCTTCGCTCAGAATGACATTGGAGGGGCGCCATGGGAATTGGAATCATCCCTTGGAACAAAATGAGTCGAACCACTTGAAAAAAAGGGAATTTCTCGATCAGGGAAATTTTTATTTGACAAATCGGGCGGACTTCTTTTTATTAAGGGCACTCACGGGTCCAAATTAGGGATTTCGTGCGCGCTTCAAAATACTTACTGAGCTGATACAGGTTTTTACGTCTCACGCAGGCATTCCTTACCTTGGAATTCGTGGGGAGGGGATGCCGTTTTGTTGTAACGGAAGGGTCATTGTCATGAGCCAACAGAATTTCTTGTTTACCTCGGAATCCGTGACCGAAGGACATCCGGACAAAATTGCCGACCAGATCTCCGACGGCATCCTGGATGCCATTATGGCGAAAGATAAGAATTGTCGGGTGGCGTGTGAAACGATTCTGACGACGGGCTTGGCGTTCGTCGCCGGAGAAATCTCGACCAAAGCCTACGTGGAAATTCCGGACATCATTCGGGAGACCATCCGTGACGTGGGTTATACCGACGCGACCTGGGGGTTTGATTACCGCACGTGTTCGGTGTTGACGGCCATTGACGCGCAGTCGGGCGATATTGCGATGGGCGTGGATACCGGGGGCGCGGGAGATCAAGGGTTGATGTTCGGATATGCCACCAATGACACCGCCGAATTGATGCCCATGCCCATTGTGTTGGCGCATCGATTGACCAGACGCTTGGCCGAAGTCAGGAAAAAGAACATTTTGCCCTGGGTGAGACCCGACGGAAAGTCCCAGGTCACGGTTGAGTATCGAAACGGCCGACCGTTCCGGATCGATACGATTGTGGTTTCCACCCAACACAGCGACAAGGTCACGACCAAAAAAATCGAACAGGAGATTAAAGAGAAAGTCATTGCGCCCGCGATGCCGAAATGGGTCCGTGACAACGGCAAGAGCAAATCCGCGATCTTCGATCCGAAAAAGGTCACGTTTCACATTAATCCGACCGGCCGGTTCGTGACGGGAGGCCCCATGGGAGACACGGGGCTGACCGGTCGGAAGATCATCGTGGATACGTATGGCGGCGTCGGGAGCCATGGCGGTGGGGCTTTTTCCGGGAAGGACCCCAGTAAAGTGGATCGATCGGCTTCGTATATGGCCCGGTACATCGCAAAAAATATCGTTGCCGCGAAACTGGCTGATAAATGTGAGGTCCAATTAGCGTATGCGATCGGGGTGCCTGAACCCGTCTCCGTGCTGGTTGACGCCAAAGGCACCGAGCACGTCGCGCTTGAGGTGATCGATAAACTGGTGAGGAAACATTTTCCCATGACGCCGAGGGGGATCATTGAGTATTTGAAACTTCGCCGGCCCATTTACAAAGAGACGGCCGCCTATGGACATTTTGGCCGGAGCGGCCCGGGGTTCACCTGGGAAAAAACGGACAAGGCCACGGCGTTGCGGCAGGAAGCGGGACGGTGACGCATGGGCTTTCACGTTGATTGATGACCAGAAGAAGGGAGTAGCCCGATGACGACGATGACGACGGAAATGGAAAAAACGGTGGGTGACTATAAGGTTGCCGATATCAGCTTGGCCGACTGGGGGCGAAAAGAAATTCAGATTGCTGAAACGGAGATGCCGGGACTCATGGCCTTGCGGGACAAGTATCGGGCCTCCCAACCGCTCAAGGGGGCACGCATTCTCGGCTGCATTCATCTGACCATTCAAACGGCCGTGTTGATTGAAACGCTGATGGAATTGGGTGCCGAGGTGCGATGGTCCTCCTGCAACATTTTTTCCACTCAGGATCACGCGGCCGCGGCCATGGCGGCCCGCGGGGTGCCCGTGTACGCCTGGAAAGGCGAAACACTTGAGGAATACGACTGGTGCATTGAGCAAACCATCCTGAAGGACGGCAAACCCTGGGATGCCAATATGGTGCTGGATGACGGGGGCGATTTGACCAACATGTTGCACGACAAATATCCGGCGACGTTGGACAGGATCCACGGAGTCACGGAAGAGACCACCACCGGCGTGCATCGTCTGCAAGAGCGGTTGGCGAACGGGACGCTGAAAATTCCGGCGATTAACGTGAATGATTCGGTGACGAAGTCGAAAAACGATAATAAATATGGGTGTCGCCACAGTTTGAGCGACGCCATTAAGCGCGGCACCGATCATCTCTTGGCGGGCAAGAAGGCCCTGGTGATCGGGTATGGGGACGTGGGAAAAGGGTCGGCGCAATCCCTCCGCCAAGAAGGCATGATCGTGACGGTCTCGGAAATCGATCCCATTTGCGCGATGCAGGCCTGCATGGATGGTTTTGAAGTGGCGTCGCCCTACGTACACGGCGTCAACACGGGAAACGTTGAGGATCTGAACACCGCGCTGTTGCGCAAGACGGATCTGGTGGTGACCGCCACCGGCAATTATAACGTCTGTGACGCCGCCATGCTTCAAACCCTCAAGACGGGGGCCGTGGTCTGCAACATCGGCCATTTCGATAATGAAATTGATACCGCCTTCATGCGGAAACAGTGGGAATGGGAAGAGGTCAAGCCCCAGGTGCATAAAGTCTATCGCGACGTTCTCACCAACGACCATCTGATCCTGTTATCCGAAGGGCGTCTCGTGAATTTGGGAAATGCCACCGGTCATCCTTCACGGGTGATGGACGGGTCCTTTTCCAACCAGGTGCTCGCGCAAATTTTCCTGTTTGAAAGAAAGTTTGCCGATAATCCCGGTGCTCCGCTGACCGTCGAAGTTCTGCCCAAGAAGCTGGACGAGGAAGTTGCAGCCCACATGGTGCGCGGGTTTGGCGGGGTCATCACCAGACTCACCAAGGAACAAGCTGATTACGTTAAAATTCCAATTGAAGGTCCGTATAAAGACGAAACCTACCGGTACTAAAATATGGGAAGTCCCGGTTTTACGAAACGTGTCAAAGGCTTCCTGGGGAGGTTCCTTCCTGGGAGGGTCGGGATGGGGCATCGTCCCTGCTGCGGGTGCTGCGAGGATCAATGTGCGAATTGACAAAATCTCACGGAAATTCCTATGGTTATTTTTCTGAATGGAGAAGGCAAGGCTGGGGCAAAAGCCTCATGCGGCTGATTCCCAAAATAGCCTAAATATCGGGGGTGTTGGGGCTTTTTCGAGGTTGCTAAATTGTCTGGACCGGCTTAGAGTAGGCTCACGTTTACACCAGAGGGACACATTTTTTATGGAAGGCGGAGAGTAGCCAATGTCAACGACGTATCAAGTGTTACGGGGGCCGGAACATTTTCTTCCCCCGGCGGCGGCTACGATGGGTATTCGTCTGCCGGACCCGGGTCAAGCCCATATTCATGGATCCATTGTGAATGAAGAGGAAGCGATGGAAGTGGCGGCCCGGCGGTTTTTATCAGCCAAAGTGCCGACCATTTTTCCCGGACCGCTTGTCCTGTGGGCGTGGAATGAAAAAGCAGCCAGAAAAGCCACCGCCGTCAGGCACTTATATGAAACCGTGAAGGAGTGCGTCGCCCCGTCGCAACAAGCCATGCTTATCCCCATGCCTGATTATCGGCCCAAGTATCCGAAGATCAATCCTGAAATCGAAATCAATCCCAATCATCCGAATCTCACCATTTGGCATAATAGAATCGACACCTGCATGTTTGTCGGCGTTCATTGCCATCAGGCCAATCTCTCTCTGAAAATTATTCGAGGCGGCACCTATTGTTACACCATCGCCATGTGTGCGCAGGCTGGGCATGAAGACGCGATGCTGTCGTTCCGGGATGCCACGGCCGAAAAGATCATGAGGTTGGCCGATTGGGTCAAAAAGTTAAAAGGATCCGTTGAGCCCCCAAAAGACTGAGCGAGAACGGCTGGGAGCCCTCAAGCCCTAATCCAGAAGGAGGTGCAATCATGGCAACTCAGACGGTAATCGGGACACAAAATAAGGTCGGTCAGACGATCACTGACCCATGGAAGATGATGCACGAAGCCGAGCGCACTCCCTGTTTTTTTACAGGGAGCGAGGTCATTAAAGAAGCCATTCGGCGGGCGAACTGCGGCGTGATGATTGCGTACCCCATTACCCCACAAAGTGAGGCGGCGGCGTTGATCGGCGAATTATTCGCCGAAGGCTACATCGGGGACTACTTTCGCGGGGAAAGTGAGTTCGCGGTCATGTCCGAATGTGCCGGTGCCGCGTTCGGTGGGGCGCGAGTCTTCACGACTACCGCGGGGCCGGGCACCATGCGGGCCATGGAGAATTTCCCCATGTGGGCCGGGGCACGGCTGCCCATTCAAATGATCGTGACCTGTCGCGGCATTAACTCACCGCTGTCCATTCAACCCGACACGTTGGAAATATCCTATCTGTTAAACACCGGCATGTTGGTCTGGCACGCTGAAACGGCTCAAGACTTTTTTGACTGGATTCTGAAGGGGTACATGGTATCGGAAGAGCCGGACGTCCATTTGCCACTGGCCCTGTGTTGCGACGGATTTTTCGTCACGCATACCAAAGACGTGGTCAATCTGACTCCTGCCGACATGTGTCTCCCTCCCTATGACCCATACCGCTCGCCCGTTCCCTGCATGGACATGGAATGCCCGCCGGTTCGGATGATGCGTGATCCGTTCGTCATGAAGAGTAATTACATCAGTTATGCCACTCACGCCAGTTGGCAGCAGGAAGTCTGGGCCGCGGTGGAGCGTTCCCGCAAGCATACCATTCGATGGTTGGACGGTATGGTGGAGGTGGATAATCCCGAGGCGGACATTTTGATTGTCTCCTCCGGGACGGCCGTTTCCCAAGGACGTGAAGCCAAGGCGGTTCTGGAAGAAGACGGCGTGGATCTCGGCATCGTGAAAGTGAAAAGCTTGCGACCCTGGCCAGAAGAAGAAATCCGGGAAGCCACGAAACACGCAAAGCACATCATTGTTCCTGAATTTAACGTGACGGGGTGGCTGGCCAAAGAAATTCGTGCCACGATTCCGAATCCGGATCGCGTGTACGCCGGCCCGCACGTCTGCGGAGGCATGACCATGCCGCCGGAGATTATTGCCGCCGACATTAAAAAACTGTTGGGGATTAAAGCCGAAAGCCTAGCCGGGCGTGGAAGCTGACGACGGCCCCGCTCTCACGCGGGACACGTCGCCTGACCATGAACCTTCTGAAGATGAGGTAGGAGGCCCACATGAGTAAAGAACGAATTAAAATCGCTCCTGAAATGTTCGATATCATGCCGTCGGAGTATCAGGATCTGGTCGAACGCGCCACCTATGGCAATGAAAATCACCGTGGGTGGAAGGATATCGGGACGTCCAAGGAACTCATTGAAGAGCATTCGTTGTGTGCCGGATGTCCTGAATCCATGGCCTTTCGGTACATTTTAGCGTCATTACCCGCGCCCGCGGATACCGTCATGGTGGGGTCGACGGGCTGTACCAGTCTGGTCTTCCCGCATGTCGGCGTCCACAACATTCACTCCCTGTTTGGCAACCAGAACGCCATTGCCTCCGGGCTCAAACGAGCGTTGAGCGTGCGATTTCCCGGACAGGTCAAGGATGTCGTGGTCTTGGCTGGCGATGGGGCCACCGTTGACATCGGGCTCGACATGACCTTGCAGGCGTGGTTCCGCCAGGAAAAGTTCACGACCATTTGTTTTGATAATGAGCTCTACGCCAACACCGGCGGCCAGGAAAGCGGATTGATGCAAAAAGGGTTCGTGGCCAAGATGGCGCCGGTGGGCAAGACGTTTGAAAAGGTCCGGTTGCCGGAAATCGCACGGGAGTCCGGCTGTCACTACGTGGTGAACTGTACGGTCAGCAAACCGAACCTCGTGGAACGAGTCATCAAAAACGCCATCTACGTTGCACGTGAAATTGGTCCCACCTACTTGCAGATGTATACGCCGTGCATTCTGGAAATCGGCAAAAACAGCATGGAAGGTCTGCAAGAGATGCGCGATTCAGAAAAACCAACGGAACGGTTCGCCTATAAAGAATACGTCAGTGACCAGGCCAAGGAACTGTTGACCGAAATCGCAGCGAAGGAAAAAGAGCGAAAAGCCGCGGCGAAAAAGCAGTTGGCGGGGAAAGCCTGACGCGGGTTCGGACCAGGGAAAAGGGGAGACGGTTATGATTAAACGCAGATTAAACATTCGCATGTCCGGCCTTGGGGGCCAAGGTGCCGTGACCGCGGCCCACGTGATGGCCATGGCGGCGTCTCGTGATGGGAAATTTGCCATCTCCAATCCATTTTTTGGAGCGGAGAAGCGAATGGCTCCCGCCGAGAGTTATTGTCGGATCGGCGTCAGCCGCATCTATGATCGGGGGGAACTGGTCTTTCCCGACGTCATCGAAGTCTTCCATCCCCAGGTCATTACGATGGGGAAGAGTTATACCATGCCGTTTTACTCCGGCGTGAAAGAAAACGGCGTCGTGATTATTAACTCCGACGTTCCGCTGTTGGAAGATGAGGACGTGCGGCGGTTGAAAAATTTGGACGTGGCGGTGTTCTACATCAAAGGAACCCAGATCGCCTTGGACGTCGCGGGCACCGAGTTGTCCACGAACATGACCATGATTGGATCGGTTGCCGGGATTACGAAATGCGTGTCGTTGGAGTCGCTGGATGGGGCGCTGCAAGAGCGGTTTGGGAAAAAGTTCGTGGCGTCGGGGGGAACCGCCACGTTGGATGAAGCCATCAAAAAGAAATTTGCCAAAAAGGAAATGCTGTTGAAGAAAAATCTGGAGACGGTGGTCCGGTCGTATGAAATGGCCGCGGAATGGGCGGAAAAGAATAACGTCGAACTCGCCGTCGCAGCGGCGTAAAGGGGAAAAGGTCGTCATCCATGTATAACGTAGCGCAAGTGACCGATGAAAAATGTGTCGCCAAAAAAGGGTGCCGATTGTGCATCATGTACTGCCCCGAGGCCAATTGCCTGGACCTGAACGTCGAGAAATTGGTGGCGGAAGTGTATATCAATCGATGTAAGGGATGTGAATTGTGCAAAGTCGTGTGTGACGCGGCCAAACATGAAGCCATTGACATGGTCGCGGTCAGCGCGAATGGCGCGTTGATGGAGGCGGCAGGCGAAGCCGCGGAATTAGGACAGGCCTATCAGGGGTAGTTCACGCACCGTTCGACGGAGCAAGGCCCCGCTGCAGAACTCTGAGTGCCTGTCGCGGGGCTTTATTTTTGTATCGATCAGGGACACGACGCGCCGTGGATCCAACGGAGAGGGCAGGACGTGAGTGATGACCTCAGGCAACTCATGGGAGAAATTGAACGGCACATGAGCCGATTCCATGAGAGATTGGAAAGTCGCGCCCAGGAAATGGAACTCATGGGAGAGGACCCCGACGTCGTCAAAAAATTGACGATGGGAGCCGATGCCATGAAGGATAGCGCCAATATTTACTTGTCCTGGGCGCGCCATTACGTGGCCCTCTCGGAAGGCGGCGCGGCGGAGGCCGACGAAGGCGAAGAAGATTCAGAGGATTTTCAATTTTAGCACGCGAAAGAGGGAACGGCGGGAACTGTTGATTGACGTTAAAATTATGGTATCATCACGCTCCGCCTTCACCATTGGAGAGAAGACGCCAACGATTGTGTTCCTCGGTAGCTCAGTTGGTAGAGCGGTCGGCTGTAAGGAGAGGCGCATGATGGCAACAAGAAGACGGCACGGTGACCGTCGAAAAGACGTGATCCATTGTGCCGACTGCCATCGGAGATTGACGCCGGATTGCAGCTTCCACGGGAAACCGTGGTTGAAAAATCGGGTGAATTCAGGGAAGCCTTCCCCGCGTTCGTCACACGCGGAAAGGGAATCCTGAGCGAAGCTTGCCGAAGGGTCATGGGTAGGCAAGAACGTGCAGAGACTAGAGGTTGAGGAGCCCGAACCGATAAGACCTCACAAGCGCCCGACACCCTCACCTGATTCGTCAGTCGGGTGATGAGATAGTCCGAGCCCAGTAGAAATACTGGGGAACTCGTAACCGATTGGTCGCAGGTTCGAGTCCTGCCCGAGGAGCCAAATTTCCAACCGCCGGTTCCGGCGGTCCATGAGGAAACACGAGACCCCGAGGGGGAACCCCTTCGGGGTCTCGTCATATCCGGTCTTCTCCGAGCAAAAACCCCATGGGCAAAAAGAGACGAACGTCCGCCGAGAAGTCGGTGCAGGAGCGACCGCGCCGTGAACCGCTGATGCCTCTGGTGCTCCCTCAGTTGCACCCGTTTCACGTCAACCGGGACCTGTTTGGCTTGGTGCTGGTCTTCATCGGCGCGTTTGTTCTGTACGCCGCGTCCACGCCGCGCACCGTGATGCTGGAGGATGATGGGGGATTCATCGCCACCGCGCACTACGCGAGCGTCGCACACGCGCCAGGGTATCCCCTGTTCATCATGCTCGGCTGGCTCGCCTCGCACGTCCCGTTCGGCAGCGTCGCGTGGCGCGTCCACGCGGCAAGCGGTCTGATGGGCGCGTTCACCTGTGCCTGCATCGCCTGGGTCGTGCTGCGTCGAACCGGCAGCCGGCCGGCCGCGTGTCTGGCCGGCGCGGCACTCGCGGTCTCCGAGCATTTCTGGTCGCAGGCGATCATCGCCGACGTCTACACGACCAACGCCGCGCTGGTGTTTCTGACGTTGGCCCTCGTACAGGAAGCGGCAGCCAACCGGAGCACGCGGTTATGGGTCGCGGCCGCGCTGGTGTACGGCCTCGGCTTCGCCAATCACTATCCGCTCCTGATTCTGGGCAGCCCCGTCTTGCTCGCTTACGTCGTTGCGGCGAAAAAGGACTTCTGGAACAGGGGGCACTATCTGGTTCCCGTTGCCGTGCTGAGCGCGTCCGCACTCTACGGTTGGATGGTGTGGCGCTCACACCAGCCGGGGCCGATCAATTTTTTTGGCCCCATCGGGTCATGGGGAGCGTTCTTCTCGTTCGTTGACCGAAGCATCTACGCGGACACCGACACCAACGTCAACGCCGGCTTCATTGACAAAGGACGGTACGCCGGATACTTCGTCACCCAAGCGTTGTGGCAATTCAGCGTGGTGGGAGGAATCATCGCGCTGTGGGGCGTGGTTGCGTCGTATCGCACCGGCTGGCGTCTTGGGCTGTTGTGCGAGACCCTCACCTTCGCGGCCAGTAGCGTTCTGCTGATCTTCTTGCTCGGGTTCAACTACGAACCCCTGATGATCGCCGCGTTTCGCCCCTATCCGCTGGTTGCCTACGGGATATTCGCCCTCTGGCTGGGGTATGGCGTACACGCGCTGCTGCAAAGCGCGTGGGCCAAGCGCAAGTCAATGCGTGCGGTGGCGTACGCTGCGTCCGTGATCTTCCTGGCGGCCCTGGGCGTCTGGAACGGCAGGATCAACTACCGGCCGCACGATACGTTTGCAGAAGACCAGGCGCAGATGATCCTGGACCTTGTGGAGCAGGACGGCGTCATCGTCCTGTACCAGGACGCCTACATCGGGCCGATGGCTTACCTTCGCTGGGTAGACGGCCGGCGCCCGGACGTTCGGATGCTGGAGGCGCATGGCCTGCTGTTCAGCGACCGCGTGGTGCAGCCGTCGTGGACGCAGGCGCGTCGTGACGCGGCATGGGATGAGTTTTTCCGGAACGCCGAACGACCGAGTTATTTCCAATGGCGTGGCCCCGCGCTGTCCGGGGTGGGACAAATGCATCTGGGGTTTCTGAGGCGCGCGGATGCGAGCGTCACGCCCGGCTCCATCGGAGTCGAACTCAACGATGCCGCCAAGGAATACTTCAAGACGCTGATCATGATGCCGGAGCCGGAGGATGCCTGGATTTCCTACCACCGCAACCAGTTGCTCGAAACATACGGCGAATACCTGGGACTGCTTCAGGCCGGCGACTACCCGACGTTCAATGATTACGCCGAAGACGTCCTGCCGTTGGCGGAACGTAACTATTGGTCGTTGATGGGCATGGCCAGCGCGCTTGCCCCCCAGAGAAGCGACCGGTCACGACGGCTGACGGACGATTACCTGCGTAAAGCCAGGCAACTCTCGGGAGATGATCGCAGCAAGGCGCAGCGGGCGTCGGTGTTCTACCTGGAAGGGCTGCTTGAGCAGCAGAAAGGCAACGTCAACGGGGCCAGGGCCTTGTTCCGTGAGTCCTTGCGCATCAACAGGGAGCCTTCAAACCAGGCATACCTGAAACTCAGAGAACTGAATTCCTCTCGTCAGAAGCAACGAGAGAAAGAATAATCCCGGGGATTGTCTGCGCCCCGTCAGCCCGTTCCGACTTTGAATCGTTATCGGGGCTTGGGGATCGGATCGTCAATCGTTTGCATTGATGGGACCGGCGTTATACGATGCTCCGCGCCACCTCCGACTTCAATTCATTGTGAGACCGGTTCTCATGACTTCATCCCAGACGCGAGTGTGTTTCGTCATCCCGACGTACAACGAAGCACTCAACGTCACGTCGCTGCTGCAACGATTGACCGACCTGTACCCGAGCCCGGACGTCACGTTTCTGATCGTTGACGACGAAAGTCCGGATGGGACGGGCCAACTGGTTCGAGCGTTTGCCGCGATGGATCATCGCGTCCGTCTGCTGGAAGGCAAGCGGCGCGGGTTCGGACAGGCCTACGTGCGGGGGATGACGCACGCCCTGGACGTTCTCGACGCGGACGTTGTCGTGCAGATGGACGCCGATTTCTCCCACGACCCCGCGGATGCGGGGAAACTGATCGCCGGGCTGTCGGACGGTGCAGACGTGGTGATCGGCAGCCGCTACGTCTCCGGCGGTGCCGTTGACCGGCGCTGGCACGTCGGACGACGGCTCTTGTCTCGATGGGGCAATCGGTTTGCCCGGTTGATCGCCGGGATGAAAGCCGTTCGCGATTGTACCGCGGGCTTCAAGGCGATCAAGGCGACCGCGCTCCGGGCCGCGAAAGTGGAAGAGATCCGGGTGCAAGGCCACACGTTTCAAGTGGTGTTGCTGCACCGCCTGATCCGGACCGGCGCGAAGATCATCGAAGAACCGATCTATTTTCGCGACCGTGACCGCGGATGCACCAAACTCGGCATCGGGAGCATCCTGGAATTCTTCTACAACGTCTGGTGGCTGTATTTGGCGAGCCACTGGACCTTCGTCAAATTCGTTCTGACGGGTCTCACCGGCATACTGATCAACCTCGGGTCGTTCTTCCTTATGCTCAAATTGGGCATGCACAAATTCTTGGCGTCGCCGATTGCCATCGAGCTGTCGATCATTTCGAACTTCCTGATTAACAACTACTGGAGCTTTGCCGACCGCGTCATGACCGATCGCGCGCGCACCCGGATCGTGAAGTACAACCTCGTTGCGTTGTCCACGCTGGTGTTGAGTTACGTCACGTTCATCGTGCTGTCGTTTCTGTTTTCTGAGGCGTCACCCGTCTTGCTGCAAGGATGTGGAATCCTGCCGGCCGGATTCCTCAATTATTTCATGAATTCCTCCTGGACGTTTCGCGAAACGGACCGTGACGGTCCTCGTTGAGCAACATGCGCTCACTTCGAGCTTTCTCCACCACTCCTTTGGACCGGGAATCGCTCTCCCAAAGTCGTCTCGACGTTGCGGATCGGGTGAGGACCAACCCGTTGCCGTGGAACGGGCAATTCTCTCCGCAACTCGTGGAGGGTTTGCTCAGTTCCTATGCACGTCGGGGCGCGGTCGTTCTTGACCCTTTCGTCGGCAGCGGGACTTCGCTGGTCGAAGCGGCGCGGCTGGGCCTGGTTTCCTGTGGAAGCGACCTCAATCCAGCCGCCGTAGCCCTAGCCAGGGTTTACCAGATCATCAACTTGGACACGTCGGCCCGCATGGACGCGCTCCATCGTCTGCGCGAGAGGCTCTATGAAATAGTTGGGCCGCCCTACGGCCCGCTTTTCTGCGGCAATGCCGGCTTGACAGTAAGAAGCGATCTGGAAGCCGCACTTGTCCGGTTGTGGCGCGAATCCGCCGCAGGTCCCACAAAAAACCTTGCGGCAGCACTTGTGGTGTTGTGCGACTTTCACCAAAAGCATTTAGACGTGGAGACCGTCCACAAAAATTGGCAGCGTTTGGAGCGGGTCGTCCGTGACCTGCCTGATTACACCAGTCCCGTCTCGGTGCGCCATGCGGACGCCAGAGCCTTACCCACAGAATCCGGAACAGTCGATCTGGTGCTCACGTCCCCGCCTTACATCAACGTCCATAACTACCACCAGCAGTTTCGCCGTTCCGTTGAATCGCTGGAATGTAACGTATTGGCCATCGCCCATTCCGAAATCGGCTCGAACCGCCAAAACAGGGGAAACCGTTTCCGTACCGTCGTGCAGTACGCCTTGGACATGGTGCTGGCGTTGCGGGAGATGGCCCGCACAGCCAAAGCCGGCGCCCATCTGATTTTGGTGCTTGGGCGCGAGTCGTCCGTGCGTGGCACCCGGTTCCTCAATGGCGAACTGGTGGCCGAACTGGCGGTGTCGGGGGCGGGTCTTGTGATTGAAAGGCGGCAGGAGCGCGTGTTCCGCAACCGCTTTGGAGCCAACATCTATGAAGACATTCTGCACTTCCGCACCACGGGTGAAATCAGAGACCAGGAGGATGCGTTGATTGCGGCGCGTCAAACCGCCAAACATGTGCTGGCAGCCTCTCGCCCACTCACGCCGCAAAAGGAACGCTCAGGGTTGGAAGACGCGTTGGCTAGGATCGGTGAGGTTTCGCCATCGCCAATGCCGGCTCCCACCGGGCTTCCGCAGCTCTTTGCTTGAAGATGCAATACAAAACTCCACATGGCGACAAGCTGAGGGCGCTGCTTGACAACGACAAGTTGCCAGTGAGCGATCAACCTGGGGTTCGTGGTGCCATTGAGAGATACCAGGCGTGGATTCGAGAACTGGATGGCTTGCGGGGTCAGCAATCAGTCGAACCTTTCGTGGCGTCACTCAATTGCTACAAGACATTCATCGATCTTGAACTGATCTATGACAGCGACGAAGACTTTCTCTATCGGCAGAAGGGACAGCTTAAACTCGACAACACTGTCCTTGAGGAATTTCTGCCCAGGTTGGTGGGCAACCAGTTCTCCGAACGCATTGAGGAACGCGGGTTGATCATTGGACCGGCGAACGCCCTTGCCCAAATCCGCTTCGATTCGGACCTGCGGGGCGATTCGGCTGGCGGCGGCATCGAGATTCGCGCAAAGGACCATGACTTCGCCGTCGTTCGCCCGTTGTTTCTCCAAGCCTCCCACCATGAGGACTTCAGCAACGCTCGCGGTGAGCGCACTCAGCTCGCCTACATAGCCGCTGAAATCAAGACCAATCTCGACAAGACGATGTTCCAGGAAGCAAGTGCGACCGCTCAGGACTTGAAAGTCGCTGTTCCAAACTCGCGTTATTTCCTGCTTTGCGAATGGCTTGACATGACGCCAATCAGCACGGATTTGACAGCAATTGAAGAAGTGATCGTGCTGCGAAGAGCAAGACGCCTTTCAGCGGATTTGCGAGGCCAATTTTCCTCCGTGGCGAGCAGAGTTGACAAACGCGACGCTTTCGAGCGGCACCTCAATCAACACCCTTTAGACCCAAGCATGTTCCGACGCTTCCTGTCCCATTTGGAACGTTTATTGGGAAGCGACGAGGAAAGCGAGCAGGACACCCTCAACAGAGGTTGGTTCTAGTGCGACGCCGGGGGCGCGTTGGCAAGGCAGCGCAATGGGGCCGCATGGGAGCGCGTGAAATCGAAAGCCAAACCGATAGTCGGCGGACCCGTTGCGACGCCGCGAACCGTGGTCCCGCGTTGAGTGGCAACGTTTCACGACGGGACGGAATGAAGGCACGCAAGACGCGCCGAGGACGAGCCACGCTTGCCCCGGCTTCCGCGCCGCCGAAGGGCGTGCCGCGGGACGGAGCCGGGACGACGCCCACGGTCCCGATTCGCGCGGATGAGGAACGTGCGTTCGCGGGGAGGCGAGCCGTGGTCCTCCTGGGGCTGGGGCTCGGACTGATGGTGGCGGTCAGCTACTACCCGGCGGTGCTGGGCGGTTTCGTGTGGGACGACCGGGCGTTTACCGAGGCTGCGCCGGTGCGTGAGCCCTCCGGCCTCCGGCAAATCTGGTTTTCGCCAAGCGAGATCCAAGGCGAGGGACACTACTGGCCGTTGACCTACACCACCTTCTGGCTGGATCACCGGCTGTGGGGATTCGCCCCTGCCGGCTTTCACGTCGTCAACGTGCTGTTGCACGTGGCCAACGTGATCCTGCTCTGGCGGCTTCTGTTGCGGCTGGCCGTGCCCGGCGCCTGGATGATCGCCGCGCTGTTCGCGGTGCATCCGGTACACGTTGAAGCCGTCGCTTGGGTGATAGGACGCAAGGACCTGCTCGCGACGCTGTGCTATCTGTCCGCCGGACGCGCGTGGCTGCGTTTTCTGGAGGAACCGCACCCGTCTCGACACTACACGTACTACGGGCTGTCGCTGGCGTTGTTCGCTGCCGGCTTGCTCTGCAAATCCATCGGGATCACTCTGCCCGTGGCCCTGCTGATCTGCCAGTGGTGGAAACAAGGCCGCGTGAGCTGGATTGATCTGCGCCGGGTCGCGCCGTTCTTTGCGGTGGGGTTGGGTTTTGCCGCTGCGGATCTGTCCTACTACCGGGAGGACATTGCCACCTGGATTGCCCACTACTCGCCGGTTGAACGGGTGCTTCTCGCAACCCACGCCCTCTGGTTCTACCTCGGCAAGTTGTTCTGGCCCACCGGGCTGGCCGTCATCTACCCACACTGGGAGGTCAACGTCGCGGACCCATTGGCCTGGGGATACGTTGCTGCCGCCGTCGCCGTGGTCGCGTCGCTCTGGTTCCTGCGACATCGGATTGGCCGGGGACCGCTGGCGGGCCTCCTGTTTTTCGCGGTCACGTTGTCGCCGGTGCTCGGGTTCGTGAGCTACGGCTACATGCAGTTCTCCTTTGTCGCGGACCGGTATCAGTATCTGGCCGGAATCGGGCCGCTGACCGTCGTCATCGGGGCCGCGGCCTGGGGCTTGACCAAGCTGCCCGACGTCGCGGGGAAGGGCGCGCTGTGTCTCGCCTTGGCCGTGCTGGCGCTGCTGGGAACGCTGAGTTGGCGGCAGGCGAGCATTTACCGGGACGAGATCACCTTCTTCAACCACGTCATCTCGCACAATCCGACGGCGCGAAACGCGCATCTCAATCTCGGCAAGGCACTGTTCGAGTCGGGACGCCGGGAAGAAGGTCTCGCCGCGATCCACACCGAACTGAAATTGCGACCGGACTTCTTGAAGGCGCACTACAGTGCCGGGTTGATGTTCCTGCACCTGGGCCGGCTTGACGAGTCGGAGAGACACCTGCGCCGCGCCCTGGAACTCAACCCGAATAACCGCGACGTGCAGTACAGCACCGGCTTGGCGCTCTCCATGTTGGAACGGCCCGGCGAAGCGGAACACCACTACCGCCGCGCCCTGCAAATCGATCCGCACCATTTCCTGGCCCATGCCGGTCTTGGCGGGGTGCTGCTGAACCTGGACCGGCTCGACGAGTCGGAGAGACACCTGCGCCGTGCCCTGGAACTCAATCCGCGCTACCCGGCGGCCATCCTGAACCTTGCCGCGTTGCAACTCAGGCAGAAGGGGTACGAGGAGGCCCTGGCGCTCTATCGACGCGCCGTCGAGCTTGCGTCCGACAACGCGAAAGCGTGGTCAGGCATGGGCGCCGTGCTGTACTTGCTGGGCAGGGCCGACGAGGCGTTGCAGAGCCTTGACCGGGCCCTTGCCCTAGACCCGACCTTGGAATTGGCGCGCAACAATCGTGAAGCGATACAGGCTTCCATGGAGCCGTGAGCGGCCCACCGATGGGGAAGACGAGCGGGAAAAAGAAAATCAGAGAACGGCGCGGGGAGCGCGGCCGGCCGTCACCCGCACGCCGGGAGCCGCGAGCGCGCGGTGTGGCGCGCCTGCGCTCGGCCCTGGACGGCCTGTTGCACGTGCAGGTGCCTGATGAGCCGGTATGGAGACATTTCTGGCCGGTGCTGGCCCTGGCCTTCGCGGCGCGCGCGGCCATTGCCCTGTCGGGCGATTTCATCCTGCACCCTGATGAAATCATGCAGTTGCTGGAGCAGGGACACCGTCTGGCCTTCGGCAACGGCGTCATCTACTGGGAGTTCTTCTACGGCGCGCGTTCATGGCTGTTGCCCGGCCTGATCGCAGGGGTCCTGAAGCTGTTCGACGCCCTGGGGCTCGGCCAGCCGGCCTGGTACGTCGGTGGCATCAAGCTGACGTTCTGCGCGGTATCCCTGGTGATTCCCGCCGGGATGTATTGTTTCTCCCGCCGGCACTTCGGCGAAACCGCGGCAAGGGTTGCGCTGTTGGCCGGGGCGTTCTGGTACGAACTGGCCGGTTTTGCCCACAAACCGCTGACCGGTCTGGTTGCCACCTCCGTGCTGATGGCGCTGCTCGCGTTGTGCGTGCGTCCCCCCGCTTACACGGAGGCAGGCGTGAGGAAACGGCTGGCGACGGTGTGGCTCATCGCCTTCCTGGCGGTGCTGGCGACGACGATACGGATGCAGTACGCGCCGTTCGCGCTGGCCCTGCTCGGCCTGTTCTTCCTGCGCGCCGGGCCGGAGGCCGGGGGCGGCAAAGGCGTGACGGGAGCCAGAGTCCATCTCACGCTCGCCGCGGCCGTCTTCTTCCTCGCGGTCGGGGCGTTCGATGCGGTCACGTGGAACGCCGGATGGTTTCACTCCTATCTTGCCAACGTCCACTTTAACTTCGAACTCCGGCAGACGAGCGCCTCCGGCGACAGTCCCGCGTCCCAGTACCTGTGGTGGCTCATGATTACCGGCGCGGGGCTGAGCGTGCTGATCGTCGCGGCGGCGTTGCACGACCTGCGCCGCTACGGATTTCTGCTCATGCTCATCGCGCTGATTCTGGTCATCCATTCCGCGCAGGCGCACAAGGAGTATCGCTATATTTTTGCCGTGATTCCGCTCTGGTTGCTCGTCGGCGCCGGCCTCGTGGCGCAGCTCGCCGCGAGGGTCGGCATGCCGGCGTGGGTGTACGGCGCGTCAGGCGTCGCGTTCGCCGCGGTGTCTCTGGCCGGGATCCTGAACGTCCTGCCCTCGCAACGTGAAGCGTACGAGAGCACGCATACGCCGAAGGAAACGGTCGTCAGGTTCATCCGCGGGCAGGACCCTCGGTTCGCTGCGTACCGCTACCTTGCCGCCGCGCCGGGCGTCCTCGGGGTGTGGCAGACCGACCGTCATTATCACAGCCTCCCCGGGTACTATTACCTGCACCGCACGATCCCGTTGTATGACGCCTCAACCGGTCCCGCCAACAACCTGCATAAGAACCTGAAAACGCTCCAAGCCTCGGTCAGCCACATCGTGTCCGGTGACCCCAAGCTTGCCGTCCCCGGTTACGCGGTGGAGAAAGAATTCGGTCACGTCCGCGTTCTGCGCCGTAGAGAGAATGATGCCCCGGTCCGCCAATGGCAGGACTTGACCCCGGTCATGGCTGGGGAACTCACCGACCGGATCATGCGAAAGATGGACGCCGTCTTCCCGCCGTTGCCGGTCAACGCCGGGATTCGCTTCGTTGAGTCGGAACGGTCTGGTCCGTCGCCCGCACATCGGAGTACAAACCAGGAGTTGCCGTGAATTCTACCCTCATGTATGGTTCTCTCCCGTTCCTCGCCTGGGTTCCCAATCGGATCAATTCATCCGCGACAAGGAGCGTGTTCCAATGGACAAGGCCACGAGCCGCCGCCTTGCGCGGATGAAAGACCAGAAGCCGCCGGATCCAACCCATCCGTCCCCCAATCAGATCAAGGAGGCCGTCCGTTATATCCTGATCGTCTTCCTTGCCTCGCGGGTTGCGCTCACGTTCATCGGCGTGTTTGCCCGCGTCCTGATCGGCCGCGTCAAAAACATCGGCGGCTTCGCCGAACAGTTGGTGCAAGTCGACGCGACGCACGGCCTCTGGCTGACCATCTGGGGAGTCTGGGACACGGACCCTTACTTGAGAATCGCGAACAACTGGTATCCCGCGACGGGGGCCGCGAATGACGGCACGTATGCGTTTTTCCCGTTGTATCCCTTGCTGATGCGCATGGTCGGCTTTCCGTTCGGGAGCAGTTTCATCGGCGGCGTCATTGTCTCCAACCTCGCGCTGCTCGCGGCCGCCTGGTTTCTCTATCGGCTGACCGCCATGGAAACGGACCACCGCACCGGTCTGAGGGCGGTCTTGTTTCTTTTTCTGTGCCCGGCCGGGTTCATCTTCTCCGGTGTGTTCACTGAAGCCATCTTTCTCGCCTTCACCGTCGCTGCGTTCTATTGCGCGCGCCGGGGGTTGAGGGAGGGGGTGGGGGGATACTGGCTGTACGCCTGCGCTCTCGGCGGCTTGGCCGCGATGACCCGGGTGCCCGGCACGTTGATCGCGCCGTTGTTACTATGGGAGTACCTGAAATCGCGCAACTACGACGTTCGCAACGTCCGTCCCGACGTGTTGTTTCTGGCCCTGACTCCGCTGGGTCTGGGTCTTTTCATGCTCCAATGCTACTGGCTCACCGGAGATTTTCTCGCCTTTCACACCGTCCAGCAATTCTGGGGCCGCGAGTTGAGCAATCCCGTCTCCGCGCTCGCGTCCGCAATCGGCAGCGGGTATCTTCCGTACATCATGGGTGCCTGCTATTCCATCGCCGTTCTGCTGGCCGTCACCGTCTTCTACCGACGAATCGGCCCGATCTTTCTGGTATGGACGCTGATCCTGATGCTCCTCCCGCTGTTTTCGTCGTATCTCCATAATCCCCTCAGCATGCCTCGCTTCGCGACGGTCGTGTTTCCACTCTTCATCCTCATGGCGAAGATACCGGAAGCCAGCCCGTGGAATCAGGCGCTGATTCTTGTCCTCGCGCTGTTGCAAGGATGCCTGATGGTGTTCTGGACGAATAATTATACGGTGATCATCTAAGGGGTGAGATTCCTGGCAACGGATGGCTGGAGTGATGAGCAAGGCAACCGGACAAAAGAAAACAAGAAGACGAGGCCAAACGGTGCGTGCCTCGCCTGATCGTGCGGTGCCGGCAGGGGGGGCGTGGCTGGACGCCCTGCTCCATCCGCAGACGCCGGATGAACCGGTGTGGAGATATTTCTGGCCCTTGCTGGCATTGGCCTTCGCCGCGCGCGCAGCCGTGGCCCTCCAGGGCGATTCCATGCTGCATTATGACGAAATCATGCAGCACCTGGAGCCGGCCCACAAATTGGCCTTCGGCAACGGCGTCACCCACTGGGAGTTCTTCTACGGCGTGCGCTCATGGTTGCTGCCCGGCTTCATCGCCGGAATATTGAAGCTGTTCGACGCCGTTGGCCTCGGTCAGCCGTTCTGGTACGTCGCCGGGGTCAAGCTGGTGCTCTGCGCGATCTCCCTGTTGATTCCCGCGGGGATGTACGTGTTCTCGCGTCAGCACTTCGGCGAAACCACGGCCAGGGTTACGCTGCTGGCCGGCGTGTTCTGGTACGAGTTGGTCGGGTTTGCCCACAAGCCGATGACCGAGTTCGTGGCCACCGGTCTGCTGATGACGTTGCTCGCGTTGTCCGTGCGTCCCCCGGCTTGCGGAGAGACGGGGGTGCGGAACGAGTGGGGCGCGGCTTGGCTGGTCGCCTTCCTGGCGGTGTTGGCCACGGCGATACGGATCCAATACGCGCCGCTGGCCCTGGTGCTGCTCGGTGTGTGTTTTCTGCGCTCCGGGGCGCGGGTGCAGGTCGTCCTCGCCGCGGTTTTGTCCTTCCTCGCGGTCGGCGCGTTTGATGGGGTAACGTGGGGTGGTAAGCTTTTCCACCCTTACGTCAACTATTTCCTTTTTTATCTTCATTACCAGCGCCCCCCGTCGGATACCATGCCGGCGATCCAGTACCTGCCGTGGCTGGCGGTCACCAGCGGCGGGATGGGCATTCTTTGCCTGCTGGCGTTGCGCCGTCTGCGCCGCTACGGGTTCCTGCTCATCCTCATCACCCTGGTGCTGCTCGTCCATTCCGCACAGCCGCATAAGGAATATCGTTACGTCTTCGTCGTGATTCCGTTGTGGCTGCTTGTCGTCGCCGACGTGGTGACGCAGCTCACCGGCCGCGGGACAAAGCCTGCTTGGACGTACGGCGCCTTCGGCACCCTGTTCGCAGCCGTTTCCCTGGCCGGGATTCTGAACGTTCTGCCTTTTCAGAACGAAGTATACCGTTCAGATAACCGCCCCTTCGGGTTTGTTCGGAACCAGGGCACGATTATCTCCGCGTACCGCTACCTCGCCGATGCACCGGGGGTGAAAGCGGTGTGGCAGGTTGACCGTTTGTATTCCGGCACTCCCGGCTATTATTATCTCCACCGAAAGATCCCCTTCTACGACGTACAGACCGGGCAGGGCAATACCCTCCACAAAGACCTGAAGACGCTCCATGGATCGGTCAGCCACCTCGTGACCGAGGATCCGAACCTTGCCGTTCCAGGCTACGCAGTCGAGAAAGAATTCGGCGACGTTCGCATCCTGCGTCGTGAGGACAACGAGGCACCAATTCGCCGCTGGCAGCACTTCGCTCCGGTCATCGACGTTTACGGTAAGCAACTCATGCGGCGTCTCTACCCCGATGCCCCCCAACATGCTAATTTCAACATCCGCTTCGTTGAGTCGGAGTGATGAGATGAGCAAGGCCACCGGACAAAGGAAGACGAGAAGACGAGGCCAACCGGCGCGTGCCTTGCCTGCTCGTGGTGCGCCCATGGGCGTGGCCGGATGTCTGCGCGCGGCGGCGGACGGGCTGCTGCACGTGCAGACGGCTGAACCGGTGTGGAAATATTTCTGGCCCGTGCTGGCGTTGGCCTTCGCGGCGCGGGCGGCCGTCGCCCTGTCCGGCGATTTCGTCATGGCTCCCGACGAGATCATGCAATACCTGGAACAGGGGCACCGCCTGGTCTTCGGCAACGGCGTCATTCATTGGGAATTTTTCTATGGCGCGCGTTTGTGGCTGATGCCCGGCTTGATTGCCGGGGTGTTGACGCTGTTCGACGCCGTGGGCCTCGGCCAGCCGGCCTGGTACGTGGATGGCGTCAAACTGGTGTTCTGCGCGATCTCCTTGTTGATCCCCGCGGGGATGTATGGTTTCGCGCGCCGGCACTTCAGCGAACCCGCGGCGAGGGTTGCGCTCCTCGCCGGGGCCTTCTGGTACGAACTGGTCGGGTTCGCCCACAAACCGCTGACTGCGTTCGTGGCCACCGCCCTGTTCATGTCCCTGCTCGCGCTGTGCGTGCGCCCCTCGCCGGACAGGCCGGGGACCGTCTGGCTGGTGGCCTGCCTGTCGGTGTTGGTGGCGGCAATACGGCTGCCGTATGGGCCTCTCGCGCTGACGCTGCTCGGTCTGTTCTTTCTGCGCGCCGGCAGGGCGTCCGGGTCGTGGTGGCAGGGCGCCAGGACGCAGCTTGCGCTCGTCGCCACCGTGGTTTTTCTCGCGGTGGGCGCGTTCGACGCAGTGACCTGGAACGCCGAACCGTTCCATTCCTCTCTCGCCCTCCTGCGGATGAATCTCGCGATGGATGATGATCCTTCCAGGTTGGATCCGGCTTGGCAGTACCTGTGGTGGTGCCTGCTGGCCAGCGTGGGGCTGATTGCGTTCTGTCTGGCCATGGCGTTGCGCGACGTGCGCCGCTATGGGTTTTTGCTTCTTCTCATCGCCCTGGTCCTGTTCATTCATTCCGCTATGGCGCACAAGGAGTACCGCTACGTCTTCGCCGTGATTCCGCTCTGGCTGCTGGTCGGCGCCGACGTTGTGGCGCGGTTCGCCGGCCGCGGAAACAGGTCGGTACGAATGTACGGCGCGGCCGGGGCCGTCTTCACCGTGGTTTCCCTGGCCGGGATCCTGAACGTCTTGCCGTCTCAGGATACTCTCTATCAGACCTCGAATACGCCAAAGGACATGCTGGTCAGGTTCATCCGCGATCACGATTCCGCGTTCGCCGCGTACCGCTACCTTGCCGGCGCGCCTGACGTCTTCGGCGTCTGGGAGATCGGACGTCCCTACCACGCGCTCCCCGGCTATTACTACCTGCACCGCACCGTGCCGTATTACGATTGGGGGACCGGGCGCGACAACAACCTCTACGACGTGAAAACGCTCCTGGCCTCGGTCAGTCACGTCGTGACCAGGGATCGGAACTTGGCCATTCCCGGCTACGTGGAGGAGAAAGATTACGGCGATTTTCGCATCCTGCGCCGGGAAGAGAACAAGACCCCGGTGCGCCAATGGAGTTCTTTCACCCCGACGGTCGCCAATGGCTTCAGCAAAATCTTCCGCCGGTTGTATCCCGACGCCCCGCCGTCACCGGCCAATGCAGGGATTCGCTTCGTAGAGCCGGAGCCATGAGCCGGTTCGGAAGTTCGCGCTGCTCGGGAGCGCCTGGGGGCTCTCTCGGCTGACGGCAGTGGAAACGGACCACCGCACACGTGCAAGGTGGCAGGGGAGAACGTTGACTGTGGAAGCAAGCTGGGGTGAAACCCGGAGATGTCAAGCGGCCCGGCGATTCGTGATCGCTTCGCGGAGGCCTTCAAGCAGACCTTCAAGATGAGCCATTCGTTCCCGGAGCATCACCACTTCGGCGCGCAACGCCTCAATTTCGCCTTTGAGTTCACGCTTAATCTCGCGCTGTCCGTTCAGGATGAGACCGGCCAAGCCGACGCCGACCAGTAGAATCGTGAAGATGATGCTGATGACGGCAAGTGTAATCGTCATGACGTGACGGAGTGTAGCATTGAAAGCAGCCGATGGCAACGCCCAACGTCTCGTCGTCACGTCGTCTCTCCCTTTAGATTGTTGTGGGTGTCTCTTTTCTCCGTGAGACCCTTGGCCGGACGGTGCGTTCACCCTGCGCCGTTTGGACGTGCCGCCGTCGTTGAATCGAAGCGCACCTGATGGGTAAGAGGAGCAGACAAGGGAAGAAGAAGGCAGCCCCCAGGAAGGATTCCAACCGGACGGACGCCTCGCGGGTGAGCGCGGCGTTGAGCCGGAGTGGGTTCTGGGTGCTCGTCTTTGTCCTGACCGTTGGCGTGACGCAGATTGGAAGTCTCGAACGTGAAGTGATCGACTGGGACGAAAGCACCTTCATCCTGATGGCCGCGAACGTGCTTGACGGCCACCTGCCCTACGTTGAGCTGTTTGAAATCAAGCCGCCGATGCTCTTCTTCATGCTCGCCGGCGTGATGGCGGTCTTCGGTGAGTCTCTGCTCGTCGTGCGGCTGTTCGGCGACGTCTGCATCCTGGTGTCCTGTCTCGCGGTCTTCGCGATTGCGCGCCGATGGACCGACCCGATCTCTGCGGGTCTCGGGACGCTGACGTTCATCGCGATCTCGTCCGTATACTCTTTCGGCCAACACACGAGCAGCGAACTTCCGGCCACGGCTATGCTCATGGCGGCGCTGTGGCTGCTTCTGGCGCGGCGGGACCGGATGTGGGGCGTTGCCTGTGCCGGCCTGTTGGTGTCGCTGGCGACACTGACGCGCAGCAATCTCGGCGTGGCGGCAGTGGCGTTCGCCGGCTGGCTGCTCGTCGCGTATGTTCGGCCGTCGTTCGGTGCCCACCGTTGGGCGTTCGCGGCCTTCGTGGGCGCGGGGGCGATTCCGCCCGGTCTTCTCGTTCTGCTCTACTGGGCGGCGGACGCGCTTTTTGAATTACGGGTCTCGGCAATCGATACCCCGCTTGCTTACGCGGGCCATCAGTTAAGCGTGCTCGAAGCCCTTGCTCAACATACCGACCTGTGGTGGGGCATGGCGAAGATTGACCCGTATCTCATCGGGACGTGGACGGTGCTGACGGCGGGTGTGCTGACGTGGGTCTCCATTCGCGTCCTTCGGGAACGAGCGGGTGGTGAGTCCCCCCGGTCCGGCGCCTCGGAGGGGTTGCTCTGGGTCACGTTCGCCGCGGTTTTATTTTCCATCATGGTTGGCGGCGCCGCGTATGAGCATTACTGGTTGCAACTCTTTCCGCTCTACGGGGTGTTCTGTGCTCGCGCGTTTGGCTGGGCGCATTCGTGGATTGCGCTTCGCCGACTCGGCTACGCGCTCGTTCTGGTTTGCGTCGCCAGTGCTTTGTGGAACACCGTGCCATCCGCTGCCCGACTGATCGTCGATCCGGATCACTTGTCCAAATCGCATTATATCCGGCACGCTGCCCGTCTGATAGCGGCGGATAGGCACCCGGACGATACCGTCTGGGCGTTCTATGACCTTCCTATCCTGTGGTATCTGAACGAGAAACCGATCTCGAAAATGCTCCTGCCCGCGAATCTCCTGAGAAAACATGCCATCATGGTGCCTCTCGCTCGGTCCGACTATATTGCTTCCGATGAGCTCTACAGAATCATGGATACTCGGCCTACCTATGTGGTGACGGGAAGAGAAAACACTCTCTTCTATCATATTATGATAGGGGCGATCAGAGATGATCCAACCGTCCGCAAGGACGTCGAGGCCCTCTTCACGTTTATCAATGATCACTATTCCGTTTTTCATGAGGGTGGGCTCCTGCGTGTCTACAAACTCCGGAGTAAAGGCGATCCAACCCGCTGATCTCATCCGTCACCGTGCCCGTGACTCGCGGGAGGATCTCCAGTCAACGGTCAGTTGACACGGTCCACGTGTTACACTATTTTTGTAGCATGAAGAACGTCACCATCACACTGCCGGAGAACGTCGCCAAGTGGCTGCGGATCAAGGCCGCGGAGAACGACCGCAGCGTCTCTACATGGCTGGCGGAGTTGATTGAGGGGATCCAACGCCAGGAAGATGAGTACGACGTGGCGATGAAACGCTATCTGGCGATGAAACCGCGCACGATCAATTGGCCGGACGGCCGGAAGCCGACACGCGACGAATTGTATGATCGGCCCCGTCTTTGTTGATACGAACGTCTTCGTTTACCGCCACGACGACTCGATTCCAGCGAAGCAGTTGCGTGCTGAGCAATGGATCCGGCTGCTTGCGCACAGTCGCACGGGGCGTCTGAGTTTTCAGGTCCTGCAGGAACTCTATGCGACCCTCACGCGCAAGCGACTGAACTTCGACCGGTCGGAGGTCCGTGAGATCATCAAGACGCTGGCCGCGTGGCAGCCGGTCAAGATGGATTTCCCCATCATGGAACGAGCCTGGATTTTGCAGGAAGGTTACTCCCTGTCTTGGTGGGACGCCCTCATCGTGGCCGCGGCGCAGATCGGTGAGTGTGCGGTGCTTCTGACCGAGGACCTGCAACACGGTCAGACGTTCGACGTGGTCCGGGTTATTAATCCGTTCGCGTCGGCGGAGCGGACGCCCGAGGCCATCCTCAACGCACCAGCCACGTGACCGAAAACCCTGCCGTCACGCGCAGACGATCCCGAAGAACCAAAAGGAATCAGATCAAGCCATGACCGCGTAGGCATGCCCTTGTAGGCGCCTTGGGTGGTGGCCGTTCTTGCCCGAGTGTGGCGGGTAGAGGTGCGGAATCAGGTTGTTGGGAGCGAACTTGATTCCCTGCCACCGGATATGCGAGCCAAACTTGACCACATCATCACGCTGATTGAAGAATTGGGTCTGCATCAGGTTCGTGAGCCCTACGTCAAGCCTCTTGGAAACAAACTTTGAGAAATGCGCATGAAGGGGGCCGATGGGATTGCACGTGTGATCGACGTGACGGCAAGCGGCCATCGGGTCGTCATATTGCACGCATTCCGTAAGAAGACGCGAAAGACACCGAAAACCACAATCCAAACCGCTTTGGCTAGAATGCAGGAGTTGGGACGATGACCATACCGTATGCCACGATCCGAGATCGCTGGAAGGAAGATGCCGATTTTCGGAGGGAACACGCGGCACTCGAACCCGAATTCAAGCGAGCGCGGAAACTCATGAAGTCCCGTGCGAAGGTGGGCATGAGTCAGAGTGAAGCGGGCGCCAGGATGGGAATGCGCCAACCGACCGTGGCCCGTCTAGAGAGCGGACGCAATCCGTAATAACCTTCCGTGTCATCGTCTCGCTGCTGCTTAAGCCGTCAACGCCCTTCCGCGCGGGCCGTGTTGCCGTTTCCCCCCGCATCAGGACGTCCATAATTCCCTGACCTGTATCAACCTTGCCGGCCTACACTCTCCGTGTCAGTATCTGCTCAAACGATACCTTGAGTGCTCCATCGATTGGCTTGATATTTTGCATTCAAACCTTGCAGCGAAGCGGGCAACCGCCGTATACACGATTCACCGTATGGGAAAGGTGAGGAGAGAGAAGAAGACGCCTCGCGTGGGACCGGCAACGGAGCCGGGTTCTTCCGCACGCGAGCGAGCGTCTGCCGTTGCAAATCCCGCGGGCGGAGAGGCGTTCACGAGGCGGCAGGCTCTTGGCGTCTTGGCGCTCGGCCTGCTGGTCGGGGTCAGTTACATCCCGGCCGTGTTGTGGGGTGGCTTTGTCTGGGACGACCGGGGTATCACCGAGTCCAAGGCGATTCACGAACTGTCCGGTCTGTGGCGAATCTGGTTCTCTCCGAGGGACGTGCTGAGATGGGAGGCGCACTACTGGCCGCTGGTCTATACGACCTTCTGGCTGGAGCACAAGCTGTGGGGGGTGACTCCCCTCGGCTATCACGTCGTCAACGTGGGGCTGCACTTCGTGAATACGGTGCTGCTCCGGCGGCTGCTGGCGCGCCTGGCCGTGCCCGGGGCCTGGGCGGTCGCCGCCGTGTTCGCCGTCCATCCCGTCCACGTGGAATCCGTCGCCTGGGTGATTGAGCGCAAAGACCTGCTGTCCACCGTGTTCTACTTGGCCGCGTGCTTGACCTGGGTGCGATTCGGAGCGGCGCCGCGGGTGGGGTCCGGCCGCTATCTGCTGACGCTGGCGCTGTTCGTCGGGGGGCTGCTCTGCAAGTCCATCGTGGTCACCTTGCCGGCGGCTCTGGTGCTCTGGCTCTGGTGGAAGCAGGGGCGCGTGGCGGGGGCCGATTGGCTGCGGGTGGTGCCGTTTTTCGCCGTGGGGCTGGGCATCGTGATGGCGGACGTGGCCTTCTCCCGCTTGAAGGAGAACGTCGTTCTGGATTACTCAATGGGGGAGCGGGTGCTCATTGCGGGGCATGCCCTGTGGTTCTACGCGGGGAAGTTGGTGTGGCCGGTGGGGCTGGCAGTGATTTATCCGCATTGGGAGGTGGGGGTGGCGGATCTGGGGGCGTGGGGGTACGTGGTGGGGGCGGGGGCGGTGGTGGGGGGGCTGTGGGGGCTGCGGCATCGGGTTGGCCGGGGGCCGCTGGCGGGGGTGGTGTTTTTCGGGGTGACGCTGGGGCCGGTGTTGGGGTTCGTGGATTACGGGTACATGCAGTTTTCGTTTGTGGCGGATCGGTATCAATACCTGGCCGGCATTGGGGTGCTGGGGGCGGGGATCGGGGCGGCGGCTTACGGTTTGGGGCATCTTCGCTATGGGGGCATGGTACGGTGGGTGGGCGTGAGCGTCATGCTCATTGTGTTAGTCGTGCTGGGGACGCTGACGTGGCAACAGGCGGGTATTTATCAGGACAGACTGACCTTCTACAGTCATATTGTTTCGCACAATCCGACGGCGCGGAGTGCTCAATACAATCTCGGCACCGCGCTGCTTGACGCGCAACGCACGGAGGAAGCACTCGCGGCCTTTCGTATTGCGACGGACCAACGCCCGGACCACGTCAAGGCGTATACCAACACGGGCACGGCGCTCATGCGTCTGGGGCGCACCGACGAAGCGGAGAATGCCTTGCACCGTGCCCTGGAAATTAACCCCCGCCACGGGATCTCGCTCCTGAACCTGGCGGCGGTGAAGATCCGTCGGGGGCGCTATGCAGATGCCCTGAACCTCTATCGACGTCTTATTACGATTGCCCCCCGCAACGCCGCGGCCCACGCCGGCATGAGCATTGCGCTACGGAACCTGGGCAGGACGGACGAAGCGTTGCGGAGCATTGATCGGGCCCTTTCCCTGGACCCGACGCAGAAACACGCACTGCGCAACCGCGAATTGATCCAAAGGAGTCTGCAACAAAACGGGCAATAGCTGGAACGCGACCCATGGGAAAGGCGAGCAGAGAAAAGAAGTCCGGCAAGATGGGCCGGGCTGAATCGGCCCCGTCGTCCATGTCTCCGAACGCTCCCGGGTTGAAACCCATGGAGGGGTTCACGCGCCGACAAGCCTTGGGCCTGCTGGTGCTGGGCCTGCTGGTGGTCGGCAGCTATTTCCCGGCGTTCTTCGCCGGTTTCCTCTGGGACGATCGGATTTTCACCCAAACCCGCGTGGTCCGGGATTGGTCCGGACTGTGGCGCATCTGGTTCTCGCCCGCGGAGATCGAGAACGAGGCGCACTACTGGCCGCTCGTGTACACGACCTTTTGGCTGGAGCACAAGCTGTGGGGGTACGCCCCTGCCGGCTATCACGCGGTCAACGTGCTGCTGCACCTGGCCAACGTGCTGTTGCTGTGGCGCCTGCTGACGTGGTTGGCCCTCCCCGGGGCGTGGATGGTTGCCGCGGTGTTCGCCGTCCATCCCTTGCACGTGGAATCCGTTGCCTGGGTCATGGAGCGCAAGGACGTGCTCTCAGGGCTGTTTTATCTTGCCGCGTTTTCTGCCTGGGTTCTCTTCATGAATGAGACGCATCCGGGACGTGGACGAAGACGGTACCTCCTGACGCTGGTGCTGTTCGTGCTGGGGTTGCTGTGCAAGTCCATCGTGGTCACCCTGCCCGTGGCCCTGTTGATCTGGCACTGGTGGCAACTGGGCCGCGTGACCGCCGCGGACCTGCTCCGGCTGACGCCGTTCTTCGCGGTGGGCCTGGGCGCAGCGGCCGTGGACGTGACCTTCTCCGCTTTCAGAGAACCGATTTCCTTGGACTACTCAATCATTGAGCGGGTCCTCATTGCGGCGCACGCGCTGTGGTTCTACGCGGGCAAGCTGCTGTGGCCCGTGGACCTGGCCGTCATCTATCCGCATTGGGACGTGGGGGTGACGAACCCGCTGGCCTGGGCCTACGTGGTGGCCGCGGTGGCCTTGGCCGCGGGGCTCTGGTTCCTTCGGCATCGGATCGGTCGCGGGCCGCTGGCCGGGGTCTTGTTCTTCGCGGTGACGCTGACGCCGGTACTCGGCTTTGTGGACTTTGGCTACATGCAGTTTTCTTTTGTTGCGGACCGGTATCAGTACTTGGCCGGCATCGGGGTGACGGCGGTGCTCGTGTGCGCCGCGGCACACGGGGCGGGGCGGCTGCCGGAGACGTGGCGGAAGGGTGCGGTGGGCGTGGCCGCGGTCGTGCTGATCGTCCTGGGAATCCTGACTTGGCGGCAGGCGGATCTGTACCGGGACGGGGAGACCTTCTTCAATCACGTCATCGCGCACAATCCCACGGCGCGCGAAGCCCATCGCAACTTGGGCGAGGCGTTGACCAAGCAAGGGCGTTGGGAAGAAGCCCTCGTCGCCTTTCGCATCGCCGTGGAGCACGCCCCGAACGACGCCCGCGACCACTCCAACGTCGGGGCCGCGCTGATCGTGCTGGGCCGGCTTGACGAGGCCGAGGAACCGTTTCGTCGCGCCTTGGCCCTCAATCCGCGCTCGGTGTACGCCTTGCAGAATCTGGCCGTGCTGGAGTTTGAACGGCAACGCTACGAAGCGGCGCTTGACGTGTATCGCCGCCTCGTCGCAGTCAATCCCCGCAGCCCGAGCGCCCACCGCGGCGTGGGCAACTCGCTGTACTACATGGGCAGACTCGATGAGGCCCTTGATGCTCTGGAGCGGGCCCTGGAACTGGACCCGACGCGCGAGGACATACGGACCAACCGCGACGAGGTCCTGGCCATTCTCCGGCAGCGCGGGCAATAATTTTTCTTTGTGGACGTGGGATGGCGAAAGAGAAGCAGATGGGCAGGACGCGGCGGGATGACAGACGGGTCACGCGAAAAGACGCGCAGGCACGGCACGATACACCACGGCGCCGCACAGTGCTGATGGGGCTTCCGGAGTTGCACCCGCTTCGCCTCAAACGGGACAGCCTCGGCCTCGCGCTGCTCTTCGTCGGCGTGCTCGTCCTCTACGCCGCCTCCACGCCCCGCACCGTGATGCTGGAAGACGACGGCCTGTTTATCACCACCGCCACCTTCGCCGGCGTCGCACATCCGCCCGGCTATCCGCTGTTCATCATCTTAGGCTGGCTCGCCTCACTGGTGCCGTTCGGCAGCGTCGCTTGGCGGGTCCATGCCTTGAGCGGTCTGATGGGCGCCCTGACCTGCGCCTGCGTCGCCTATCTCGTGCTGCGTCGCACCGGCAATCGGCCCGCTGCGTATCTGGCCGGCGCGGTGCTCGCAGTGTCCGAGCATTTCTGGTCCCAGGCGATCATCGCCGACGTGTACACCACCAACACCATGGTGGTGTTCCTGACGCTGGCCTTCGTACAGGAAGCGGCGGCGAAGCAGAGTGCGCGGCTGTGGGCCGGGGCCGCGGCGGTGTACGGCCTCGGCCTCGCCAATCACTATCCGCTGCTGATTCTGGCGAGCCCCCTTTTTCTCGCGTGCGTCCTGGGGGCGAGAAAAGACTTCTGGGGCAGGCTTCACTACCTGCTTCCCGTCGCCGCGTTTTCAGCGGCCGTCCTCTATGCCTGGATGGTCTGGCGGTCTCACCAGCCGGTGCCGGTCAATTTCCTGGGACCCATCCGGTCATGGGGCGAGTTCTTTTCCTTCGTTGACCGCAGCATCTATTCGCACATCGACAAGAACGTCAACGCCGGCCTCACCGACAAGTTGCTCTTTTCCAGGTACTTCGCGACGCAGGTGCTGTTGCAGTTCGGCGTGGTGGGCGGCCTCGTCGCGTTGTGGGGCGGGTTCGCGTCCTATCGCAGCGGCTGGCGTCTCGGATTCTTGTGTGAGGTCCTCGCGTTCGTGGCCAGCAGCTTCCTGCTTATCGCCCTGCTCGGCTTCAACTACGAACCCCTCAGGATTTCCACCTTTCGCCCGTATCCGCTGGTTGCCTACGGCATCCTCGCACTCTGGCTGGGCCAGGGCATACACGCGCTGGCGCGAAGCGTGCCCGAGCGGGGCAAGCCGATGCTGCCCGCGGCCTGCCTCGCGTGCGCGTTCGCGGTGGCGGCCTTGTGCGTCTGGAACGGCAAGGTCAACTACCGGCCGCACGACAGATTCGCGGAGGAGCAGGCGCAGATGGTACTCGACGTCGCCAGGGAGGACGCCGTCTTCGTGCTGTTTTCGGACCCCTTCGTCTTACCGATTGCCTATCTTCATTGGGTGGAAGGACGGCGTCCTGACCTTCGGTTGCTGGAGTATCACGGCGTGTTCTTCAGCGATCGGGTCGTGGAGCCCTTGTCCGCTCCTGAACAGAAGAGTGCCGGGTGGGCCGAATTTCTTCGGGAGACGGATCGGCCGGTGTACTCCCTGTGGTACGGCCCGGCCTTCTCGGCGGCGGGGCTGGCCCATCTGGGATTCTTCGTCGAGGTCTACGAGAAGGTTGGACCGGGACGCATCGAGATCAGGGCCAACGACGCGGCCAAGGCATACTTCAAGACGTTGATTGCGATGCCGGAACCGCGGGACCTGTCGAGTGCCTTTCATCGCAATGAAATGATGAGAGCCTACGGAGAATATCTGGGGCTGGCGCAGGTGGACGAGCGGTCCTCAATGAACGACTACGTCGCGGACGTCCTGCCGCTGGCGGAAAGCAATTACTGGTCGCTGATGGGCATGTCCAAGTCGATCGTGGATCAAGAAGGCGACCGGACGCTGCGCATGGCGGAAGCCTGGCTGCGAAAGGCCATGGACATCGCGGGAGACGACCGCAGCAAGGAGGCCCGGGGGACGGAGTTTTTCGTGGAAGGACAGGTCCAGCGGCGGAAGGGCAACGCCGGCAGGGCGAAGGCCTTGTTCCTCGAGTCCCTGCGCCTTGATCGGGACCCGTCCAACCCGGCGCATCACGTCCTTCAGAAGATGAGGCCCTCCAATCAGCAGTAGATTGCGAAATGCAGGGACCGTTGCGAGAGCGTGATGGCCGCAAAAAACAAGACAAGCCGGACGCGCCACGACGGCCCGATTCTGGATAGAAGCGTGCCAGGAGATGCCTCGCGGCAGGAGCGCCGGCGGTCAGCTCGGGAAGATGCGAAGACCCTTCGAGGCTCAGGGCGAACGCAACGCCACCAACCGCGTCATGAATCACGCAAACTGACGCGACGGGACGCCTTGGGTATTCTCGCGCTCGGCCTGCTGGTGGTGGGCAGTTACGTCCCCACGTTCTTCGCCGGTTTTGTCTGGGACGACGAGATCATCACCGAGGCAGTGGTCCGGGATTGGTCCGGCCTGTGGCACATCTGGTTCTCACCCACGGAGATCAAGCGCGAGGGGCACTACTGGCCGCTGGTCTATACGACCTTCTGGCTGGAGCACAAGCTGTGGGGGTACGCCCCGACCGGCTATCACGTCGTCAACGTGTTGCTGCACCTGGGCAACGTGCTGTTGTTGTGGCGCTTGGCCGGGCGGCTGACCGTGCCCGGTGCCTGGCTGCTCGCCGCAGTGTTCGCCGTCCATCCCCTGCACGTCGAGTCCGTTGCCTGGGTGATTGAGCGCAAGGACCTGCTCTCGACCCTGTTCTATCTCGCTGCCTTCTCTACCTGGGTTCACTTCGTGGAGGAATCGCGTCCGGAGTTCGGATGGAGGCGCTACCTCCTGGCGCTGGCGCTGTTCGTGCTGGGGTTGCTGTGCAAGTCTATCGTGGTCACCCTGCCCGCGGCCCTGTTGATCTGGCACTGGTGGCAACGTGGCCGCGTGACCGGCGTGGATCTGCTCCGGCTGGCGCCGTTCTTCGCGGTGGGGCTGATCGTCGTGGTGGCGGATACACTATTCTACTATTCCAGGGAAACCGTTTCCTTGGGCTACTTGATGGTTGAGCGGGTGCTCATCGCGGCGCACGCGCTATGGTTCTACGCGGGCAAGCTGCTGTGGCCCGTGGACCTGGCCGTCATCTATCCGCATTGGGACGTGAGCGCGGCGGACCCGCTGGCCTGGGCCTACGTGGTGGCCGCGGTGGCCTTGGCCGCGGGGCTCTGGTTTCTTCGGCATCGGATCGGTCGCGGGCCGCTGGCCGGGGTCTTGTTCTTCGCGGTGACGCTGACGCCGATGCTCGGCTTTGTGGACTTCGGGTACATGCAGTTTTCCTTTGTTGCGGACCGGTATCAGTACTTGGCGGGCATCGGGGTGACGGCGGTGCTCGTGGGCGCCGCGGTGCATGGGGCGGGGCAGTTGCCGGAAACGTGGCAAAAGGGTGCGGCGGGCGTGGCTGCGGCCATCCTGCTCCTTCTGGGAACGCTGACGTGGCAGCAGGCGGGCGTCTATCGGGACGAGGTGACGTTCTTCGCCCACGTCGTCTCGTACAATCCCACCGCGCGGGGGGCTCAACAGAATCTCGGTCACGCGCTGCTGGCCGTGCAACGCCCGGAGGAAGCATTGACCGCTTCTCTCATTGCCACGGAACAAGACCCGGACGACATCAAGGCACATGCCAACGTCGGCGTTGCGCTCATACGTCTGGGTCGGCTTGACGAGGCGGAGAAACGGTTGCGCCACACGCTGAAACTCGATCCCCGCTCGGTGATCGTCATCCAGAATCTGGGGGAGTCACTCAGGAAGCAGGGCCGATTCGAGGAAGCGCTCGAATTCTATCGCGCCGCGACTCAGATGGATTCCGGGAATGCCTTGCCGCACGCCGCCATGGGCGACGCCCTCTTTCACCTGAAACGGTACGAAGAATCCCTCCGAAGCTTCGACCGGGCGCTCGCGCTGGATCCGACGCTGGAAACGGTGAAGTCTCTACGCGAATCCACGCTGACGTTTCTACGGCGAACCGGCAACGACTGAAAGCATCGTGTCCTGCACGAGGGTGGCCCGGTGGAGTTTGCGGCAAGCCCGGAAGGGGCGAGACGCTTGCAAGTCGCCGCGTGGGAAGATTGAGCGGAAAAAGAAAGAGAGGGCATTCCATACGTCACAACGGAGTCAGTTGAGTCACGCGACGCGGTATGGGAACGGCGAACAGAGAAAAGAAGACCGGCAAAACGGGCCGCGGGGCCTCGGCTCCGGCGTCTGCGTCTTTGAACCCCGACGGCGTGGAGGCGTTCACGGGGCGGCAGGCTCCAGGCATCTTGGCGCTTGGCCTGCTGGTGGCCGTCAGCTACGTCCCCGTCATGCTATGGGGTGGCTTTGTCTGGGACGACCGGGTCATCACCGACGCCGGATTGCTTCACAACCTGTCCGGTCTGTGGCGAATCTGGTTCTCTCCCAATGATTTGAAGGTCTGGGAGGGGCACTACTGGCCGCTGGTCTATACGACCTTCTGGCTGGAGCACAAGCTGTGGGGGGTGACCCCCCTCGGCTATCACGTCGTCAACGTGGGGCTGCACTTCGTGAATACGGTGCTGCTCCGGCGGCTGCTGGCGCGCCTGGCCGTGCCCGGGGCCTGGGTGGTCGCCGCCGTGTTCGCCGTCCATCCCGTCCACGTGGAATCCGTCGCCTGGGTGATTGAGCGCAAAGACCTGCTGTCCACCGTGTTTTACCTGGCCGCGTGCTTGACCTGGGTGCGATTCGGCGCGCCGCCGCGGGTGGGGTCCGGGCGCTATCTGCTGACGCTGGCGCTGTTCGTCGGGGGGCTGCTCTGCAAGTCCATCGTGGTCACCTTGCCGGCGGCTCTGGTGCTCTGGGTCTGGTGGAAGCAAGGGCGCGTGGCGGGGGCCGATTGGCTGCGGGTGGTGCCGTTTTTCGCCGTGGGGCTGGGCATCGTGATGGCGGACGTGACCTTCTCCCGCTTGAAGGAGAACGTCGTTCTGGATTACTCAATGGGGGAGCGGGTGCTCATTGCGGGGCATGCCCTGTGGTTCTACGCGGGGAAGCTGGTGTGGCCGGTGGGGCTGGCGGTGATTTATCCGCATTGGGAGGTGGGGGTGGCGGATCTGGGGGCGTGGGGGTACGTGGTGGGGGCGGGGGCGGTGGTGGGGGGGCTGTGGGGGCTGCGGCATCGGGTTGGCCGGGGGCCGCTGGCGGGGGTGGTGTTTTTCGGGGTGACGCTGGGGCCGGTGTTGGGGTTCGTGGATTACGGGTACATGCAGTTTTCGTTTGTGGCGGATCGGTATCAATACCTGGCCGGCATTGGGGTGCTGGGGGCGGGGATCGGCGCGGCGGCTTACGGTTTGGGTCATCTTCGCTGTGGAGGCATGGTACGGTGGGTGGGCGTGAGCGTCGTGCTCATTGTGTTAGTCGTGCTGGGGACGCTGACGTGGCAACAGGCGGGTATTTATCGGGACAACGTGACCTTCTACACACACATCCTTTCGCACAATCCGACGGCGCGAAGCATTCAATACAATCTCGGTAATGCGCTGCTTGACGCGCAACGCACGGAGGAAGCGCTCGCGGCTTTCCACGTTGCCGTGGAACAAAATCCGGACAGCGTTGACGCGCGTTCCAACACCGGTCGGGCGCTCATGGACCTGGACCGGCTTGACGAGGCGGAGGAACGCCTGCGACACGCCTTGGAAATGGATCCCCGTCATACGGTCTCCCTCCAGAATCTGGCCCTGGTGCGGATCAGGCAGCAGCGTCACGACGAGGCGCTGGACATCTACCGCCGCCTTATCAAGATCGACCCCGGCAGCGCCGGGGGGCACTCCGGCATGGGCATTGCCTTGCATTACCTGGGCAGGACGGACGAGGCGTTGCAGAGCATTGATCTGGCGTTGTCCCTGGATCCGACGTATGCAGAAGCCCTCAACAATCGCGAACTGATGCCGCAGGTCAAGGCCCACGCCGATGCCGGCTTTGTGCTCATGGAAGAGGGCCGGCTTGACGATGCCGAGAAGCACTTGCGCTACGTCCTGAAGATCGATCCGGTTTATACGGTTTCCATCGAAAACCTGGCCTTGTTGCAGCTCAGGCGGCAGCGTTACGGCGAGGCACGGGTCCTCTATCAGCGTCTTGTCGCGCTCGACGCCGACAACGCGAAGGCGTGGTCCGGTATGGGTATTGCGCTCTTTTACCTGGGCAGGACGGATGAGGCGTTGCAGAGCATTGACCGGGCGCTGACCCTGGACCCGACTTTAGAGTCGGCCCGCGTCAACCGCGCAGCGATGCGGGAGAGTTTGCAGCGAAGCGGGCAATAAGACCTGGGGAATTCTTGGAGCATGCTGAGAATTTAATGCCCTTCCTTCACCAGGTTTTTGTTCCATTCGGGGATTTCTACTATCAGGTCGGTTGACCCATCGGGCACACATTGGCAGGCTAATCGTGATTGCAGGGTGATCGCGGGGGCTTCGTCAAGTTGGTCCAATTCATCGTCCGTCGCTTCATTGCAGGAATCCAACCCCTCTTTCACGATGACGTGACAGGTTGAGCATGCGCAGACCCCCCCACACGCATGTTCCAGGTCAAGGCCGCCTCCCATGGCAACGTCCAGAATGCTTCCGGGTTGACCCGTCTGTCCATAAGGAATTTTACTTGGATCAACCTGAACCTCTCTGGTTCCTTCAGGTGTTTTGAAGGTAATGCTGAACGGTTTGACGGCCGGTCGGGCTCCGACTTGTTCGATATATGGATTACTGCCTCCCATCAATGTTCTCCTTTGACGGTGCCGTTGACGTTGAAAACGCAGGCAACATTTACGAATAACGATGTGTGTTGAGTAAGTTCACCCTTTGATGAGCCTATCGACGACTTTTTCAATCTCCGATTAAAATACTCTTGACTAATTCTGAAAGTCAATGATACCATTTTCTCCGACGCTTTCGGTCGGAGGAGAACGGAACGCTTCGGAGTCGTGGGGATCTATGCTGAAGTTTTCAAAAAAAGCCGATTACGCCTTATTGGCTCTCCAGTATATGGCGGTGGTTCAAAGTGGCGTTGATGCCGCTCCTCGTGTCGTCAATACCAAAGAGATTGCAGAAGAACATCATATTCCCTTGGAATTATTGGCGAAAGTCCTCCAGACGCTTGCCCGCCATCAACTGATCGAAAGTCATCACAAGGGACCCAAGGGCGGCTACGTGCTGGCCCATGAACCCGGAGACATTACGATTGCGCGGGTGCTGGAGGCGATTGAAGGTCCTTTAGGATTAACGGATTGTTCTCATGAAAAGGACGATCATTCCCAATGCGAGCAAATGTCTTGCTGTAACATTCGAACCCCTCTGTTAAAAATTCAAGACAGTATTTTCCAGTTGCTCAACGGCATGTCCATAGAAGACATGCTGGTTGAAGAAGCCCCTCTGATTATCGTCGAATCTCTCAAGCCACAAGGAGTCATCTCATGAAGTTACCGATTTATATGGACAACCATTCGACCACGGCCTGCGACCCTCGCGTGGTGGATGCGATGCTCCCGTTTTTTACCGAAACGTTCGGCAACGCGGCCAGTCGCAATCATTCGTTTGGATGGGAAGCCGAAGAAGCCGTGGATCAGGCTCGCCGACGCATTGCCAAGCTCATTCACGCCGACGCCAAGGAAATTGTCTTCACCAGCGGAGCCACCGAGTCCGATAATCTGGCCCTGAAGGGCGTGGTGGAGATGTACAAGGAGAAAGGTGATCACGTCATCACCAGTTCCACGGAACATCGGGCGGTCATTGACGCGGCGAAGTCCCTTGAGAAAAAAGGCGTCCGGGTGACGTCTCTGCACGTGGATAAGACGGGGATGATCAATCCGGACGACGTGCGCGCCGCCATCACGGACAAAACCATTTTGATTTCAATCATGCTGGCCAATAATGAAATCGGCACGATTCATCCCATTCAGGAGATCGGGAAGATTGCGAAGGAGAAAGGCGTGCTCTTTCACTGCGACGCCACGCAAGGGGTCGGAAAAATCCCCGTGAACGTGTCGGACATGGGCGTTGACCTGATGTCCTTTACGTCCCATAAGCTCTATGGCCCCAAGGGAATCGGCGCGTTGTACGTCCGGCGGAAAGCGCCTCGCGTTCGTTTGGTGCCGATGATTGACGGCGGTGGTCATGAACGCGGCATGAGGTCCGGGACCCTCCCCGTTCCGTTGATTGCGGGTTTTGGAAAAGCCGTGGAGTTGTGTGAACGGGAAATGCCCACGGAGTCCGTCCGGATTCAAGGCCTGCGTGATCGTCTGCAAGCCGGCATGACGGACGCCTTGGAAGCCGTGTATCTCAATGGCCACCCCACGGAACGGCTTCCGGGCAACCTGAATCTCAGTTTTGCTTACGTCGAAGGCGAAGCCTTGTTGATGGGGGTCAAGGAAATCGCGTTATCGTCCGGGTCCGCCTGTACCTCGGCCACCCTTGAGCCTTCCTACGTCCTTCGAGCGTTAGGCGTGGGGTCGGATCTGGCCCACTCGTCCATTCGATTCGGGCTGGGTCGGTTTTCCACGCCGGAAGAAGTCGAATATACGATTGATCGGATGATTAAGGCGGTCAATCATCTTCGGGAGATGTCGCCCCTCTACGAAATGGCGAAGGAGGGGATTGACTTGAAGACCGTCCAATGGGCTGCGCATTAACGCAAACGGGACACGTGATGATTCCATGCTATTTTACGTTTGGGAACAAGGAGGATTGAATCATGGCTTACAGTGACAAGGTGATTGATCACTATAACAATCCACGAAACATCGGTTCGTTCAAGAAAGAGGATGAGGACGTGGGGACCGGCATCGTCGGGGCCCCTGAATGCGGCGACGTCATGAAACTTCAGATCAAAGTTGAAAAAGACACCATCGTGGACGCGAAATTCAAAACCTTCGGGTGCGGGTCTGCGATTGCCAGCTCCAGCTTGGCCACGGAGTGGTTAAAAGGGAAAACCGTGGAGGAAGCCGGAGAAATCAAGAATACCGACATTGTGCAGGAATTAAACCTGCCGCCGGTCAAAATCCATTGTTCCGTGTTGGCGGAAGACGCGATTAAGGCCGCGTTGAATGATTACAAAAAGAAAGCCGACGCAGAGACCCGGACCGAGACGGCGACCGCCTCGGCGGGAGCGTAATCGTCGGGATGAGTAAGGAGATCAGCATGGAGACGTCGCAGACCATGGAAACCCCCATCGTGCGGTTGACCGAGACCGCGGTGCAGGAAGTGAAACGGCTCATGGGTCTTCAGGATCTGACCGAAGGAGGGCTGCGCCTGGGCGTGAAAGGCGGGGGATGTTCCGGTTTAAGTTATACGGTGAATTTTGACGACAACGTCGGCGAGTTCGATACGGTGTGTGAGCAGGACGGCGTCAAAGTCATCATTGACGCGAAGAGTGCCATTTACCTCGAAGGGATGCAGTTGGACTATCACAAAGACCTGGTGAGCGGGGCATTCAAATTTCACAATCCCAACGCCACGAAGACCTGTGGGTGCGGCGAGTCTTTTTCAGCGTAAACCGTTCAGCGTCGTTTGACCGACAACAAGCGAATCATCACGGGCGGGCATGGTTGCGTTAGACCATGCCCGTTGTGCGAGTGAGGAACGTGAACAAGGAATCGCCAACCCCAACGTCGGGACTTGCTCGGGATTTACCGATGGCCCGCAGTATGTGTTGGCATTGTCAATCTGAAATATCGGGTGAGTACTTTTGCGGTCGGTGCGTGAAGGTGCAACCGCTTTCCAAAGAACTCGACTATTTCACCTGTATGAACTTGCCCCGCCTCTTACACGTTGACGGGCAAGCCCTGGAACGAACCTTTTACGCCTTAAGCCGCACCTTTCATCCGGATTATTTCGCGACGAAAGACGAGAGCCAACGGAGGATCAGCCTCGGAAACACCGCGTTGTTGAACGCCGCGTATCGCACGTTGAAAGATCCCATCCGGCGAGCCGAGTACCTTATTCGACTGGAAGCGGGGTCGGCGAAAGACATTCGAACCTCGCCGCCGGCTGATTTGTTCGATGAAATCTTAGAGCTTCAGGATGATTTGGAAGAATTTCGGTCCTTGTCCGCTGAGGATTCTTCCGCACGACGTCACGCGCTTCAGGAAAAATTGGAAGCCAGCCGTCGGTCGCTGGAAGCACGGAAAGCGGACGTGGAAGCCCGCCTGTTCGATCAATTTGACAAATGGGACGTTCTGCACGCTCAAGCCCACGATGATCCGGCTCCTCAAGCCGCCAAAGACGCAGTGTTGAAAACCATGCGAGCACTGTTATCGAACCGCACGTACGTGACGAACGTGGTCAATGATCTCGTCGCGGCCGTGGGTGAACGAACCGGATCCCGAGGGACGTGATGGCACCGATTGTTGGCATCGACCTCGGAACCACCAATTCATTAGTCGCCTGCATGGACGGGGACGGCCCTCGGGTCATCTTCGGGAAACACGGTCAACCCAACGTGCCCTCCATCGTGGGGCTGACGGATAACGGCCTCATGGTGGGAGAGCCTGCAAAAGCGCATCTGGTCCGTGATCCCTTGAGAACGATTTATTCCGTGAAGCGATTCATGGGCAAGTCGTTGGCGGACGTGTCGGATGAATTGCACTATTTCCCGTACACCCTGCGCGAAAAAGGCGGCGTCATCCGGATACAGATCGGAGAAAAAACCTATTCTCCGCCACAAATTTCCGCCATGATTTTGAAAGAGCTCAAGCTTCGCGCAGAGGCTCATCTGGGTCAGGACGTGACCAAAGTCGTCATCACGGTGCCCGCCTATTTCAACGACAGCCAACGGCAAGCCACGAAAGACGCCGGTCTCATTGCCGGCTTGGAAGTGCTGCGCATCATCAACGAGCCGACCGCGGCGTCGTTGGCGTATGGATTAGAAAGACAGACTCAGGGCGTGGTCGCCGTCTACGACCTGGGCGGGGGAACGTTTGATATTTCCCTGCTCCGCTTAAAAGACGGCATTTTTGAGGTGTTGGCGACCAACGGTCACACCCATCTGGGTGGTGATGATTGGGACAGACGCCTGGTCGAATCCGTCGTGAAGGACATCAACGCGAAGCATGGGCTGAAGGCGGACGACTTTCCCGAACTCATGCAGACGGTTCGGTTGGAATCCGAACGGGTGAAGATTCAGTTGTCCGATGAAGACAGGACGCTTATGTCCATCCCTCTTCTCGATGGACAAGGAACGTACACCCGCGAATGGTCCCGGGAGGAACTGGAGTCGCTGACCCTGGACCTGGTGCAGCACACGCTGGCGCCCTGCCGGTCGGCGCTCCGGGACGCCGGGTTGCACGCGCACGACGTGGATGAGGTGGTGCTGGTCGGGGGCAGTACCCGTATGCCGTTGGTGCGCCGACTCGTCGAAGAATTGTTCGGTCAAACGCCTCATTGCGAACTGAATCCTGATGAAGTCGTGGCACTGGGTGCCGCCGTCCAAGCGGGCATTCTGGCGGGAGACAACAAAGACATGCTGTTGCTCGACGTCACGCCGTTGTCCTTGGGCATCGAGACTATGGGCGGAGTGATGAGCGCCTTGATTCGCAGGAATACGACCATCCCCACCAGTGCCAAGGAGATGTTTACGACTTATGCCGACGGTCAAACTTCCGTGGACGTTCATATTTTGCAAGGCGAACGTGAGCTGGTCCAGGACAATCGAAGCCTCGCGCGCTTTCAGTTCAAGGTGCCGCCGTTGCCCGCGGGAGTTCCGCGAATCGAGGTCACGTTTCTGATTGACGCCAATGGAATCCTCAACGTCACAGCGGCCGATGTCCGAACCGGCGAATCCCAGTCGGTTCAAGTGAAACCGTCCCACGGGCTCACGGACGACGAAGTCGAAAACATGATTCGGGACTCGTTCCAGTTTGCGGTGGAGGATATCAAAGCTCGCCAGGTGATCGAGGCCAGGACGGAAGCCGAGGCCATCATCACGGCTACTGAGAAGGCCCTCACGCGGGGAACGGATCTCATCGCGCCGGAAGAGGCACAATCGATTCGCGCGGCGATGGAAGAACTGCGCGCCGTCAGACACCAGGATGACCATCGAGTCCTGCGGAGCAAGATTGCCGACGTGGAAAAAGTGACGCATCACCTGGCCGAAGTCTTAATGGACGCCACTCTCAAAGAAGCACTCGCAAACAAGAAACTTTCCGAAGTGACGGATTGAATGAGTTGAGAAGGGAGAATCGTATGGCCGAAGACCTGACCTGGGACATGGCCGAAGAGATTGCCATTCGGCTCCATGAAGAACACCCGGACCTTGATCCGCTGACGGTTCGGTTCACCGATCTGCACGCCTGGATCGTGGCTTGGCCGGAATTTTCGGATGATCCCAAAAACTCAAACGAGAAAAAACTCGAAGCCATTCAAATGGCGTGGCACGAAGAACGTCAGGACGCGCAGTAGCCTGATGATAAAAATCCCTTTCCCAGTCAGAATGCTTGGGCATCACGTTCTTGCTCAAGTTGATCCAATTCGTAAAATGCTAAGGGGTCGGCCGGTTGGCGAACGGGCCGTTGCGGTACCGTTCCCTCCGCAAAGATTTCAGTGGTGGTGTCTTGCGTCGGCTCGTTGACGAGTGCCCCCGTTTTTCGGTCAATCTCTGCAAATTGAATTCCCTCCGGAATAGAGAAGGTCTGAACCGGTAGCGTTTTGAGTGCCCGGGACATGAAATGCGTCCAAATGGGGAGGGCCGCATGGGCTCCGGACTCTACCGTTCCCAAGGGTTCCACGCTGTCAAATCCAACCCACACGCCCGTGACGAGATTCGGAGCATACCCGACAAACCAGGCATCACGGAAGCCGTTGGTGGTGCCGGTTTTCCCGGCCAGGGGACGGCCGATGAAGCGAGCGCGTTTCCCGGTTCCACGTTGAATCACGTCCATCATCATGTGCGTAATCAGATAGGCCGTCTCTTTGGACACGACCTGATTGGGTTCGAACACGTGTTGTTCCAACGTCCGGCCTTCCTGATCGTTGACAAGGGAAATGGTATACGGCGCCAATGCCAACCCCTGGTTTGCCAGCACTCCATACGCCGACGTGAGTTCTTGCAGGGTGACGCCTGAAGAGCCGAGTGCCAACGACAGGTTTGCGTTCAACGGGCTGTGAATGCCAAGGGAGCGTGAGAATTGAATGACTTCGTGAACCCCGACGCGTTCCAGCAAGCGGACGGTGGCGACGTTTCTGGAATGGCGTAAGGCTTCTCGTAAGGTAATCGGGCCGAAAAAGCGTTTTTCATAGTTTTCCGGTTTCCAGGTTTTGCCGGGTTCTTCCTGATCATAGACCACCGGAGCATCAAGGACGCGAGTGGCCGGTGACAGGCCTTGATTGAGGGCCGTGGCGTAAATAATCGGTTTGAAGGCGGACCCGGGTTGACGGAGGGCCAAGCGGGCTCGGTTGAATTGGCTTCGTTCAAAATTATACCCGCCGACCATTGCCCGGATTGCGCCGGTTCGGGGATCAATCGCCATCAAGGCTCCTTCGACAACGGGCGTCTGATCCAACTGAAATCGAATCGTGTCGTTGACGGCGGATTGCAACGAAACTTCGATCACGTCTCCGCGGCGGACCAATTGCGTAGCCGAAGTCACGGGAACCACCTCGGCCTCCGTGACCGACGCTCCTTGAAGGAGACGACGCTTGGCCCAAAGCATATTGGATACGGATATCGTGCCGATGACGCCATGAGCCAGGACGGTCACGTTCTCGTCGGACACGTCCACGACCAGGCCTTCGACGATTTCTCCAAACTCGGGGACGACGGCGGAAGGATCTTCCGGGAGCACCGCCGGTGGGTCCTCATGACGGAGCACGCCGCGCCACCCCTGTCGTTTATCGAGTTCGCGCAATCCTTTGGTGACGGACGTCTCGGCCAGGCGTTGCAACTCAAGACTCAGAGTCGTGAACACGTGAAGGCCTCCTTTATACACCAGGGTCTCGCCGAATTCGTTCACCAGGTGTTGGCGAACGTCTTCAAGAAAATACGGGGCCGCGCGTTCGACGGCTTGACGTTTGAAGGATAGTGCGGTGTCGATGGCCTTCCGTGCCTGGGGTTTTGTAAGAAAGCCAGCGTCCGCCATTCGTTCCAACACGTGTTCTTGTCGCTGTTTCGCGAGGGCGTAATTCTTGTAAGGAGAATAGGTCGCCGGGGCCTTCGGCAGGCCGGCGAGAAACGCCGATTCGGGGAGCGTGAGTTCTGATAACGTTTTGTCGAAAAACGTCAACGCTGCCGTCTCCACTCCGTAGGCGCTGTGGCCAAAGTAAATCTGGTTCAAGTACATCTCCAGAATTTGTTCCTTCGTCAGGACCAACTCCATTTTCAGTGCAAGAATCAGTTCGCGTATTTTTCGCTGAAAGGTTCGTTCGGGAGATAAAAACAAAGTTCTGGCGAGTTGTTGGGTGATGGTACTCGCGCCTTCAATTTTTCCTCCGTGTTTCACGTTCGTCCACGCGGCGCGCAGGATGCCCCAGAAATCCAACCCCGGGTGATCAAAAAACCGCGTATCTTCCACGGCAATGACGGCGTTGATTAACTGCTGAGGGACTTCAGAAAAAGGGGTCAAGATTCTGCGCTCAACGTAGAATTGTCCCATGACTTGCCTGGTATCTCCGTACACTTTCGTAATCAGGCTCGGTTGGTAATCCTGAAGCCTTGCAAGCGAGGGAAGCCCGGTGGCGGCATACCACGCGACGGCCCCTGCGCCTCCGATTATCAGTCCGCTGACGATCAGGGCCAGCAACGGGAGGGGATACGTCGTCAAACGACGAGGGGTTGGCGCGTGGTGTGGAAATCCAGGCATTGAGAACGGGTGCAGAAGCGTTCGTGGATCTCGGGGATGGGACGGATTTCTCCGATTACGATAACCGTGGTTGGATCAAAAGACAAGATTCCCGAGTCAAATTTTCAGGGGGTCTTCTGATGACGTGGTTGACAAACTTCAAGAGGGCGTGATACGAAAAAATCTTTGGAAAACGGGGCGATTCGCCCACCCATTCACTTTCATTTTTCAAGAAGGAGGCTGTTTCATGTCTGACGTGGCTCAGGAAATAAAGGTTGGTGACGTGGCTCCCGATTTTACCCTGAAGAATCAGGACGGGAACGACGTCACGTTAAGTAGTTTTCGAGGGCAAAAGAACGTGGTCTTGGCCTTTTACCCGTTGGATTGGAGTCCGGTCTGTACCGGCGAGAATAAATGTCTGACGGACGATTTCCCCAGCTTTTCGGATGCCAAGGCCGAAGTGTTCGGCGTGAGTACGGACAGCTTCTTCTCGCATAAGGCCTGGGCCGACTCGCTTGAGTTGAAACACACGTTGTTGGCGGATATGCACCGGACGGTGTGTAAGGCGTATGGATTGTACTTTCCCGACCTCAATTGTTCCAAACGAGCCACGGTGATCGTGGATAAAGAGGGCAAGGTGGCCTACGTCAAGGTGCAGGAAATCAAGACGGCCCGGGATGACAAAGAAATTCTGGAAGCCTTGGCAACGCTGAACTAAGGCAAGACGTGAAGGGGATTCTCATAAAAGAATCCCCTTCATTGTTGAAAATTGTTGGAAAGACCCGAAGGACGTGCTCGCCGTGGGTGGAATCGTTGAAAACGTCACGGATGAAAATTACAAGGAATTGACGGAGTCCTCGGCGACGGTGGTCGCCTACGGTATCGCCTCCTGTGAACCCTGTGCGGCCTATGATCCCGTTCTGGCCGGCGTGGCAGAAAAGCTTCCGCACGTTCGAATCGGAAAGGCCAAGATGCACGTCCCTGGCCAATGCAGGGAAATTAAAAAACAGCACGCCTTTGAAACCTATCCTACCACCCATCTCTATTCTCGGGGAAATTTACTGCTGACTCGTGAAGGGAAAATAGAAGAAGACGAGCTTATTGCCTTGATCCGACGCCACCTTTCCCAAGGCTGACTCTCCTGATCCTCCGAGACTGTTCCCGTTATCTTGCGACCGTTCACACCTCCTGCTTGTTGCCAAGAGGTGAGGTATCCGTTGACGGCGAAGGGGGCCAGTGTGCAGTGGGTGTGTCAAATGGGGGGGCGAACCGGCCGTTGCGGCCTGCTGAGGCGCAGGCGCAGGAGGCCGTCGGGTCAGCCGAGCGTAGCCCGACGGTCGTGTTTCTACGAGGGAGCAAGTTTCAACACCTCTTTTCTGTGGGGGGCAAGCTCCATGGATTTTTCGAGATAGCGTCTTGCCACGTCCTCGTACTCTGGGTCGGAGGTGCCGACCACCCGATAGAGCTTTGCGAGGGACACGTAGATTTGCCAATTCTCAGGCTCATCTTCAAGGGCAGCGACCGCCTCGGCATTGACCAGCGCGAGCATTCGTTCCGCCTCGGTCCGGGACTGGGTGCGGAGAACGTCCCAGCGTTCCGTCACTTTTTCGACAAGGAGGAGTCTGGGATCGTTTGCGAGCGGCTTAAAGTCGGTTGCCCGTTGAAACGCACCTCTGAGTTGATCGGGGCTGTTTGCTGCGTCTGCGAGCTCCATTCTGATGATCGCGTTGGCCGACGAGTATATCGCGTGGTTTGCCAGGAGACTTGTCCCGACCAGAGCGATCGTGCCCACTGCTGTGACTGCGCGAGCCACGTTGTGCCGAAAGAGGTCGGGGGCGAAGCACTCGAAGATGCGTCGAAGTTGCACCCGGCGCCGGCCGACCGGCGCTGTTTCTCTTTCGAGGTTGGCGACGAAAGCAAGCAGCAGAATATACTGGAGAGAACCAGCGGAGGAGTAGAGTGCAAACTGGCTCTGTACGAAATGTCCCGCCAGTGCGGCGCCAACGAACAGCGTCACAATCCGTTCTCTGAAATCCATCCCTTTGGCTGCGCGCGTGACGACGCGGAACGTGAACGCCCAGAGGGAGAGGTAGCTCAACAGACCGAGCAGACCTTTTGTCGTCAGTTCCTCAACGAACTTGTTGTGCGCATTGTCGAAGATCGGCATGTGCCCACTCAATCCGGCGGCGTGCAGGCCGGAGACCACGATGTAGTTCTCCGGTCCCCAACCGAGTATCGGTCTGTCGACAAATCCTTTCAACCCTACCTGCCAGCCCGCCAGGCGTTCCCGAACGCTTTCGGGGTGGTTCGAGAACGGACTTAAGAACGTCGTATCGGGTGGGAAGAGACTCGGCCTGAAAAACAAGAACAGCGTCAGGAGGAGTGCCACCCCCAAAAGGCTCGTCAGTCCAACGGCAGCGACTCGGGCAATTCGAGCACTGCCGAAAACGATGGACATCACGCCCAAGAAGCCGACGGCCGTGACGAGTCCTGCGAGTGCTCCTCGGCTGCCGGTCAGGCCGAACGCCCACAACCCGAGCAGCACGATGCTTCCCCAGAAGAGTCTCCGAATCTGAAGCATGAGCCTCGCCTGCTTCACGGCCGGCGGCGCCGTCGGGTTTCGTTTGCGGTGTCTTTCGCCTTTACTCCCAGACGGAGGGGACGTGGCCGGCGTGGCGACGGGGATGAACGACTGAGCGAGAAACCCCAGGGCGACGACGATGTTAACCATCAAGTACATGCCCAGATAGATCGAATTGCCGAACGTCGTGCCGACTCTTGACGGGATGTCCCAAATGAGAAAAGGCACGTCTGAAAAATAGTACCTCTGACCGACGGCCAGCAGGGCCATCATCAGGCTGAAGCCAAGATTGAAATTGAGAAGAATGCGCCAATCTCTGACGGTTCGGACCACGGACACCAGAACCACGGTGAAGAGAAACCAATGGATCAGGTCCACGACGCCCTGCATCCGTTCGTAGCTTGACCAGAAACTCCGCTGGACGCTGACGCCGTAGAACGCCGCGAGCGTCGTCACGCCGAGGGCAATGGCAAACAGGATCAGAAGCCGCGAGCACGGCGGACGGCAGGCGGGTCTCAAGAACGCGAGCAGCGTCCAGCAACCAAAGACCATCTCGATAATGACCCGTGAATACAGAGCCTTTCCAACGACGTAAGGGAAAATAGTCTGGGGGGTGACGACAAAGGGCGTCAGGAGGATCAGAACAAAGCCCGTCCGGATGCCGTAGAGCAGGATTTTTTCCAGGAGACGAAGCTGGGGCATGAAGCAAATCCCGTGGACGGCCTGCCGGAGAGGATCACCGTCCGCACGTTTTCGAGAACGGTTGCAAGGATGATAGGACGGTCCTGTCGCTGGGTTATTGAGGAACGACTGAATATTCCAGGGTCAGTCCACGTTGGTCGTGGAGCTTGAGTTTGTCGAGTTGCCCGCCTGAAACTGCGATCAAGTGGGGCCAGAGGCCTTTGGCCAACGTTGAAAGGGTCAGCGGCTGGGAGGCAAATTGAGGGTGTTGGGACAGGGTGATTCCAGAAAAACGTTGTAATACCTGGTTGTTGACCAATTCGTCCAGTGCGGCGATATTCGTGACTCGACCCGTCACGGGATCAATCGGGCCTCGAACCGTCACGTCCAACGAAAGGTGCCAAGTGTCGTTCGGAGAAGCCGGGAAGCGTCGCCCCACCATGAAGGCGTACTGACGGGTGACCAGAGCCTCCGCGGGTTCTTCATTGTCTTGTGATGCCGGGGACGTTCCTTTCGGCGTGTGGACTTCGACCCACAGATTTTTTCCCGCGGACAACCTGACCACGTTGACGCCTTGCGTCTCCGGGTGATCACGAAATTTCCTCCAGAGCACCAAGGCAAGATTTTCCGTGGTGGGGATGAGGCGTTCAAAATAGGGCGTATCGACGTTGAGGTGTTTATGGTCGAACTCTTCAAGCACGTCCGTCGCGACGTGCTTGAGGTCGTACAAATTAATAATCATCCCCGTGACGGGATCGACCCTTCCACCAAGGTTGACGTCAAGGAGATAGTTGTGCCCGTGCTCCTGAAAACACGGACCAAACGTTTCTCGATTGCGCGCCTCGTCCCAGTCGGCGTTGAAATACCGGTGCGACGCTGAAAATTCTATTCGTTTGGTGAGGGTCGATTGAATCATGCGTCACGCACGAACGCCGGATCATGAAAAAGGCCAGGGGTTCGTCCCTCAACGCGAGGCAACGTCCCTGGCCTTGTGTACGTGAGAAAAACGCTGGGATCAGACGTTAAAGGAGCTGCCGCAACCACAGGTGCTTTTCGCTTGCGGGTTTTTAATGGCAAAACCGGAGCCTTGCAGACTGTCCACGTAATCGACTTCAGCCCCGTTCAGCATCGGGGCGCTTTGCGAATCCACGATGACTTTGACCTCGCCTTTTTCAATCACCGTGTCGTCATCGTCCATTTTGGATTCAAATGACATCCCGTATTGATAGCCGCTGCACCCGCCGCCTTTGACGTAGATCCGCAATCCAACGACGTCCTCTTCTTCCTCGTGTATCAACTCTTTAATTTTTTCTTCGGCTCCTGGGGTAATGGTTACCATGGTTCCCTCCGTTTTGTATTGAATGACAGGATAGGCATCGGTTGTCCGCTCACGTCCCGTGACCCGAAACGGGCGTCACGGGGACACGTTTATGATAGTCACCCTTCCGGTAATTGTCAATTTGTGCAAGGAACAATCGGCAAAAAAAGAAGAAGAAATCAGGCGTCCAGGTCTTTTAGCCATTCTTCTCGTAGGGCGAAGGGCACCGTGGCTTCCGCGACGTAGTGCTCATGGTTGATCGTGATGCTCGCACGAGCGTCAGCCGCTTTCAAGGCTTGCACGCACGCGGGGGGCATCTGAAACCGGACAAAATGGACGGCGCTTATTTTTCCTTCCTTGCTGTGACCGGCTTCAAACTCGGCACACGCGGCGTGGTCCTGAACTCTGATGGCCAGCGTGCCGGGTCGGTCGAAGTTCTGAAAGGAATCCAACAGTTCTTTCATGCGCACCTCGTCGGTAATTTCAATCATCACGGTGGCGCTGAGTTCACCGGGTTGCGGAAGAAGGGCATTGTACACGTCGAGTTCGTCCTGAACGTTGGCCGGTTCGACAATGCGTTCGGCTCGGATCATTTCCTGAATTTGAAAACGCAGCGTCCGGCGATTTTCGAACACCAGCGTCACGAGGGGACCGACGCTGATCCGACGCCGTTTTTTCAGAGCAATAATCTCCTCCCGAATGGTGGGACGCCGCGTCTCGTAATCGGCAAGAGAGAGGAGGTCGGATTGGGTTAACCGGTTCATGACGGCAAGTGATACGCGTCCCGAATAATCTGAATCGGATGTCGCGTGGCCGGGCCGCGTCCGGGTTGAGTCGCGCCTGCTTGGTCGAGTTGCAACGCGGCCAGTGGACAGTCCGAGGCCACACGATCCGGTTCGACGCCGGAGATGGAACGCACGGTCTTTTTGGCGATGTTCATCGACAGCTCAAAAAATTCGACTTTGGCCCCCCACGATCCATCATGACCGGAACACTTTTCAATCAACTCGACGCGGGCCCCGGTGAGTTCCAGTAACTCTTTCGACTTGAACCCGATGTTCTGGTCGCGCAAATGACACGGCACCTGGTAGGCAATCCGTTGCGTGGTCCGCGAGAAATCCAATGAAAGCGCGTCATCTTTTTTGAGCCGCATCAGATATTCGCAGATATCGAAGGTTCGCTCGGACAACGTCGCCATTTCGGTCGTGGGCACCAGATAGGGATATTCCCGCTTAAACATGAGACTGCAACTGGGCGTTGGAACCACGAGGTCATACCCTTGATCGAGATACGGCTGAAACAGGCGGACGTGATGGGTGGCCGTCTGCACCATGGCGTCGGTATCGCCGAGATCAAAGGACGGCATACGGCAACACCGTTGTCCGGTGGGTACCGTGACGTCCACGTCGTTCTTTTCCAGGACCTGAACCGTTGCCTTGCCGATATCCACGGCCTGGTAGTTCACCAGGCAACTCGGAAACAGGACGACTTTTCGTCGAGCGGGTTCGGGCCGGCGCGTGGCGTGGCGTTTGCGCCACCACGTGGGAAAGGTTTCGTGAGCAAAGGGCAGCACGTTCCGGTCCCGATGCAGGCCGATCACGTGTTCCAAGACGGTCCTGATCCACGGCGTTGAGAGCACCCGGTTGGTCAGCGAAGCCGTCAGGCTCCCCATTTTTCCAATCAGGTCGGTTTTGACCAGAAGGGAATCCCGCCACGAGACGCCTTGTTCCTTGACTCGTTGCTTCTTCCACGCGGCCATGAGGCGGGGAAAATCGATTTCGTAATCATGGGGTGGCGTGTAGGGACAATGGTTGTAACAGAGCTTGCAGTAATAACATTCCCGTTCGACCCGTTCGTAATCCGCCGCGGTCAGGTTGGAGACGGTGCCGTCGTGGTCGTCGATTCGATCCAGCAACGTGTTGAAGGAAGGGCAAAGGTTGAAACAACGACGACAGCCCTCGCACACGTCGAAGACGCGACGGGTTTCTTGTTCGAGACGTGCTCGGGTCCAGTCAGGAGAGACGAGGTGAAGGCCTTTCACAAACGTCCTTACGTGCTGAAGCGTCGGGGAGCGGAGTCGGTCACGGCGGCGACTCCGCTCCCTTGTCGTGCAGGCCGGGGCAGCCTGCATGGTTCACTCAAGGGTTGAGTGGCGAACAAAGCTAGACGGCGTTCAACGACTCCAGCCCTTTGGTGAAGCGGTTGGCGTGTGAGCGTTCGGCTTTGGCCAAGGTTTCAAACCATTCCGCTAACTCGTCAAAGCCTTCTTCTCTGGCGGTTTTGGCCATGCCCGGGTACATTTGCGTGTACTCGTAGGTTTCGCCTTCAATGGCCGCCTTGAGATTCGCTTCGGTGTTCCCGATGGGTTCGCCGGTGGCGGGATCACCCACTTCCTTCAAAAAATCCAGATGGCCGAACGCATGGCCGGTTTCGGCTTCCGAGGTGTCACGGAACAAACCGCCGACGTCCGGATGCCCTTCAATATCGGCACGGCGTGCAAAATACAGATACCGCCGATTGGCTTGTGACTCACCGGCAAAAGCCGCCTTGAGATTATCATGACTTTTGGTTCCTTTGAGACTCTGGCTCATTTCCTTCTCCCCTTGTTGTGCAAATGGTGTGTGATGGTTGAGATTCTTTCCTTCGAGGCCCTTCGAGGCTCAGGGGAACCTCAGGACAGGCGCTTCGCTCAGAATGACAGGCAAGGACATCAGAATGACAGGGAAGGACCATCGTGCGAATGGGCCAACCTGCGAATGGGCCAACCTACATGAAGTTAAACGTTCTCGTATACCCCACGGAAAAACCGATTTCGTCCACGTTGAAATCGTGCGGCACTCGTGCCGTTGCCGGAGTCGCCCCGTCGCCCGTGGTGTAATCAATGTCCCAACTGGAATATTGGATGCGCACGTCAAAGCGATTCTTGCTGCTTCCGAACTCCATGCCGCCTCCGATGAGCCAGGGAATGGGGTTGCGCGTTTGGCGGGTCACGTTGCGAATAACGCGAGCATTCCCTTGCGCCCTGTTATCATAGGCGGCTTCAAAGGTCGCGTTCAGCCACTTCACGCCGGCAATCACGTACAGTGAGCGGCCTTCCCCCCATGAAGGCAAGCTCTTGGGGACAAACCCTAAGCGGAAGTTGAGTCCCAAACTGTGGTTCTTTTCCACTGACCAGGCTCCAGGGAAGACGTTCCGCTCGGGAATGGTGCTGTCGCCGCGCATCATGCCATCGCGCGTGCCTCGTAGAAAGCCTCCCACTTTGCTGGAATAGACGGCGCCTTCAACTTCACCCGAAAGATACACCTGGTCCGACAGGAACGTGCGATACCCCACGTTCCCCATGAACGCGGTGAACCCGTCGTTTGCGCTATCCCCGGCCGTCATGGTACTTGCCGCGGTTCCGGTTCCGAGAACGCCCGCGTTGTACATGACGCTTTTGGAATAATCCACGTCGGCAAGGTCATATCCGAACCTGACGCCTGCAAAAAATCCTTCCGTGTCGTTTGCCGACGCACCCGTCACGCCGGCGAACGAGAGAATCCCCGCCGTCAGGACGGCCGACATTTTGGATAAACGTCTCATGATAAGCCCTCCTCTGAGAGTCGATGCGTTGTCAAAAAAGCCCCGAGGCGTGCCCTGACGAGGCCATGAAGAACAGCATGGGAATTGACAGCATCGTGTTGGTCCGTGACGCCAAAAGCGCGACGCGGGCGCATTGCTTCTTTTCATCAGCCGTCGCTTCCTTGATGCCGAGGACTTTTTTCTGATTGGGCCAAATGATGCCCCAGACGTTGAAGAGCATAATGGTGCCGAGCCACGCCCCCATCCCGATGACCGCGTCCGGTCCTTGCAGGGCAAACGCCGAACCGAATCGGCCCTGATTCATCAGCAGGCCGGCCCCGAACAGCCAAGTCGCCAGCGCACCCCAACGGAACCACCACAGCGCGTTCGGCACCAGATGGGTGAAGGCCTCAGCCTTGGCTTCGGGGGTGATTTTCCCCAGATAGGGTACTTGAATGAAATTAAAGTAATACAGAATGCCGATCCACGTAATACCGGCTAAAAAATGTCCCCATGCTAATACGGTTTCCATCGAAGAACCTCTTTCGGTTGAATGCGGGTGAGAAATGGTTAACCGATCTAGACGAGCATTTTGACAAACACGTATAACACCACGGTCAGAACGAATCCGGCGGTGATCGTTCCAGGAATTGAGTCGAGTGGGTTCATGAGTTCCTCCTTTGTGAGGCGTGACCTCCGCGTCAGTGCGGAGCCGTCAAGATCATCTGCTTGACTGTTGAGGCCCGTCGACACGAGCAACGGATGGCAACCTCTCGGACGATGAGCAAAACACCCTATCGTATTCAGAGAAGAGACTGCAAGAGATTCGAGGGCGGAGTCCCGGGACAAGCCGGGCGTCACCTCTTTCGTTGATGGTGCATCGGAGGAGAACACGTCGGGTCCGCTTTACGGAAGGTCGGGGTCATACGGGGGCAAGGTGGTGAGGCGATGATCTTCGACGGGTCCCCCGACGGTGAAGTGATACAGGGATTGAAATTGCGTATGGGGATACCATCCCAGCACGCGATGGACGGGACCATCGAAAAAACACCCGATACCGGTGGCCCGGACCCCCGCGGCTTCCGCCTCGAGATACAGCACTTGACCGATGAGTCCGGTTTCCCAAAACAAGCGTTTATAAAACCACGGCCCATGTTTCTCCAATGACGTCTCAAACTCCGCAACCATTCCTAATGAAAACGCACCGGCTCCCGCGATTTCCTGATGGCAACTGAGCTGCACGGCGATGCGTTGAGCATTTCCCTCTTCCAGCAAATACAACGGAAGCGACGGCGGACAATTCTCCGGGATGGTCCAAACGAATTGTTGGTGCATGGCCCGTTGAAAAGTTTCTTTGAGCGTCGGGTCGGCGTTTCGCAAAAGCATGTACACGCCGGACGGAAGACTTTCGACTCGGTGCAGAAACAAGGCAAGATGGATGGTGGGGTCCCACGAGATGGAATCCCACGGCATTGGGCGTTGCGCCACGGGGAGACCGGCGTGAGGCCAGACGCGCTCAAGCATCGAAAAAAATTGTCGGGCGGAGATTGACGTGGTGCCATCAAAGGCGACGGCACTGCGTCGTTGATGGATGATCTGATGAGCGGAAAGGACGGCGGCGTTCCGGTCACGTGCGTCGTCGTGCGATGGGTGCCGGTATGCTCGTTGGGGGTGAGGAGGCAAGGGAGGCAGTCGAATCGTCAAGCGTTCGGTTGAATGTTTCCATGACGCCCGGGTTGCCTCATCAATGAGTTCCCAGGGAATGGGGTGATCCCGGCTCAAGCGATTCGCTTGGCCTTGCCACGCGCCGCGTCCGCACGACTCGACGGCCGCGGGATCAAGGGAGAGCGGCAGGGATTCCCGTTGAGACGCAGGACAGACGACGCACATCAGGGCGGGACGTTCAGATTCGGCGTGCGCAAATTCGTGCAACCTGTTCAGGCCCAGCAAGGACCCGACGGTACGATCATCCAGGCCGGTCAGGACGAAGACGGACCATCCCAAAGCCGCCCCGGCTATGCGCAGCGTTCCAATCGCGTGGCCGACGTCATGTTGACAGTAGCGAAATGCGCGTTCCCCGTACTTCCACGCCTCGCGCCAGTGAATTGAACTCAACCCGACCAGAAACGATTGTGGTGGAAAGTCTTTGAGTAAAGCGGCAAGGCACGACGCGGACCCACGCATCCGGAGTTCAAGGCCGTGTTCCTGGGGCGCGTAGTGATACAGGCCGGGGTCCAGGGGCAACTCGGCGACGTCGCTGATGAGCAGGTAGCCTTCCGTGGGATGAAGGTTGCCGCTGGATGGATTGCTGCGCAACGCCCAGCGCGTCCCGCCGTATGCTTTCCAGGCGGTGATGGAAAGGCTGTATTCAAAAAATCGCGACAGGCCGTTGAGAGTGAACGGTTGAGGCGGACTCGCGAGCGGTGCGTAGAGCGACGCGTACGAAGGGGAAACGGGCGCGTCTTCGGCGGTGAGGCGAGGGAGCGTCACGAGCGGCGCGCCTTCATAGCGCCGAAAGGGATCAGGCTGGTTGGCCCAATCCATGTACCCGAGTGAGCGGGCGTAGCGATGAAAGTCGTGGGCGGTTTCTTGATGGTAGCGTGTGATGCGTTCAACGGGATCCATAAAAAACCGTGAGTCTCCCACTCACTGGCGCAACGTATCCGAATCGGTATGCCGGCTCAAGATACTTTTTTGGACACCGGACTTGAAAACTGATCAACGTTTGTGGTATGCATCCCTTGGCCCAAGTTGAAATAGAAAAGGAAATCGAAAAAAGGACTGCCGTGGTAACGAATCCCAGTTGCGTAAGCGTTGAATATCGTCTCTTGCGGGAATTGACAATTCTTCCGGTCATTAATCGCAGTGGGGGGGGGGGGGGGGGGGTAACTTCTCAATCCCCGGTCCGGTCTTTCCATGGAGGATAAAATAATGAGATTGCGTCTGATCTTGTCAAGGTGTTTCCCCACCCTCGTTATTGCCGGCTTAGGCGCTGCGGCGTTTGCGGCATTCACCCCGAGTACGGCGTTGGCCCAAGTAGCAGACCCGAGACCCCCGACAGCGACGAGCACGCCTCGCGTCATGATCAACCCGACCACTCTGAATTTTGATGAAGGGGGGATGGACGATTATGAGGTGAAGTTGGAGGCGAATCCAGGTCAAGCGGTGACGGTCGGCATCACAAAGTCCGGTAGCTCTGGTATCACAGTGGATCCGACGTCGGTGGTGTTCGCCACGAGTACCTGGGATACCCCACACCGTGTGACGGTGAGTTCGGAGAAAGACGATGACGTCACTAATGATGATAGTGCCACGCTGAGCCACAGGGTTACTACTGCGCACGATGACTCTGAGCGCGATGACTTTAGCGTAGCATCCGTGAGTGTGCGGGTGCGTGATACTACTCAGCTCCCTGACTTTGAAGAAGGGGTTGTGATGATTCCGGTACCAGGAAGGACGGTAAGAGTGGGTGTGATAAGAGAATCTGGTGTTCCCGAAAATATGACTTCGGCTTCGGAAATGTTCCTAATGGATGTTTTCCGAGGGACTCTTTTACGAGAAGTGACAGAGGACCTTTTGTTGACCTTCAAGCCTCCGGATAGCGATGCCATAGGTCGACCCGGGAGGTTCGGGCTGGGTGACGAGCCTGATATTCGCACTGTGGTTGACATCACGTTGGTTGGGGAAATTCCGGATGATGGAATTCGTGTCTGCCTGCCGGTGACTCAGGGGTTGCGGGATGAGGCGGGTGAGGGCAGGGAACTCAATCTGTTGCGCTTCGACAGCACTATGGGGGTGTGGGAAGAGGTGCCGGGATCAACAGACGAGCGCGAACGCGAACGCGTCTGCGCCAACGTGAAAGATTTCTCGTTGTTCGCGGTCGGATACGATAAGCAGAGGGTGGAACGTCGTGACCTGAAAATGGTGTTGGCCGGCGTCGGGCGGACGATAGCGTCGGACGCTGTCGAAGTGCTCAGCGGGCGGTTTGGGGCATCAGCGGGCTCGCAGCCGAAAGTGACGGTGGGCGGACAGATGCTCCGGTTGACCGGCGGAAAAGAGGGCGAGACGGTGAAACAGGTGACGAACGTGGCCGTTGGAGTGGCCCGGATGTTTGGCGTCACCGGCGGGGCGAACGGCCGGACTCCGGAAGGGACCGGGGATGCCGCTGCGCTGTCCCGACATCCTGGTCTCTTCGACGGGGGAACAGGCCGTACGAACTGGCGTGCCCCGGTCCGTATGCGGGATGTGTCGGTGAAGGACGTGTTGGCGCGGAGCGCGTTTGAACTGCCGCTGAGCCGCACGGAGAACGGCGGAGCAACCGGTTTGGTGTTGTGGGGTCGGGGGATGGCGAGCAACTTCTCCGGGAGCCCCGACACCGGCTTCTCGATGGATGGGGATCTTTATGGCGGTTACGTGGGTCTCGACTACCGGCTTGATCCCAAGGTCATGCTGGGGTTGGCGGTCTCGCACACCAACGGAGAGGTGGACTATGAGGTCACCAGACCCAGCAATCGGGCCAAGGTTGGCCTGGACCTCCAACTGACGAGCGTGTTGCCTTATGCGCGATGGCAGCCCTACGATGGCCTTGGAGTATGGGGCATGTTTGGCGCGGGTTGGGGCGAGATGGACCTGGATGTCGCCGGACTCGACCAAAATCAGACGACGGACCTGACGTTAGTGATGGGGGCATTGGGCGGACGACATGCCTTGATCTCGTGGAACGGGATCGACTTCGCGGCGAAGGCTGATGCGTTCAGGTCGACGCTCCGTTCGCAGGGTAAGGGGGATGACTTGCCGTCGGCACGCGGCAACGCGGGACGGATGCGGCTGTTGGTGGAAGGGCGGACGGAATATATGATCTCGCCCGAATCGCGGCTGCAACCGCGGCTGGAAGTCGGAGGCCGCTGGGACACCGGCGATGCTGAGAAGGGAATAGGCGCGGAAGTCGGCGGCGGCGTGGCATACACGCACACCGAGTTGGGCCTGGCCGTGGAAGCGCAAGGGCGCTATCTCCTGGCACACCAGGAAGAGGCGTTTGAAGACTGGGGCGCGAGTCTGAAGGTGCGGATGGACCCGGGCATCAGGGGGCAAGGGTTCTGGCTGAGCATGGCCCCGGTGTGGGGGCGGCCATCGACCGGGGCAGAGCGGTTATGGGGAAGCGCGTCCGGTGCTCCCATGGTATTGGACTCCTCTCGTGACCGTAGCAGAAGATCGGGCTGGGCCCCCGGGCAGTTGGAAATGGATTTTGGCTATGGAATGGCGATGTCGAATAACGGGCTGGTGACGCCGTATGGCGGCCTGGCCCTCGGAAGGTCCGGCGCGGCGCGTTACCGGTTTGGGAGCTGGTTCAAGCTGAACACGGTGCTGGGCCTGAGAGTGGAGGGTGAGCGAGAAGAGCAGGCCGGCGGCCTGGTGTCACACGGGGTGATGACCCGTCTCGACTGGCAGTGGTAGGCAGGCAGCGAGGCAACGTCGGGTCGAGTGCAGAGCCGTCGGAGGCACTCCGACGGCTCATCTCCTTACGGTCCTTGGCGTTGCGCCGTCTCTCGTCGTTGCAGGATGACGTTCATCTCCGTCGAGATTTCCAACCTTTTTTGTTTATTCCCATCTTGAATCCTTTGACAAGTCCTTCGGGCTGCGCGTGCATGGGATAGCCCTTTGGCACTCCTTGAAGCAGGAGAAGCCACCATGCTCATTCAGCCTGAGTGAGGGTTTCCCTTCCTGTCTGTATCCTTCTCCGTTTCCAGAAATGACGATGGTTGCAAAAGCCTCTCCAGGGGAGACGGTCACGAAGGGAGACTACACGTCAAGGTTGTCGGCGAGGGTGGCATTCGCTACCAGAAACTCATACCGGGCGTCCGTGCGTTTCCCCATCAGGTCGTGGAACGTCCGGTCGGTGTGGAGTTCGTCCTGTACCGCGACTTTGAGCAGTTGGCGCGTGGCCGGATTGAGGGTCGTTTCGCGCAACTGTTGCGGGAACATTTCTCCCAATCCCTTAAAACGGCTGATCGTGGGTTTGGCCCGGGTCGGGGCTTCAGACAAAATGAGGGTTTTCTCATCCTCGGATCCTGCCCAATAGACGGTTTTGGCCACGTCAATGCGGTACAACGGCGGTTGGGCAATGTAGACGTAGCCGTGCCGGATCAATTCCGGCAGATGTCGAAAAAAGAAGGTCAGCAGCAAGGTGCTGATATGATAGCCGTCCACGTCCGCGTCCATGAGCAGAATGACCTTGTGGTACCGCAACTTCTTGAGATCAAAATCCTTCCCGATTCCACAGCCGAGGACCTTGATTAAGTCGGCCAATTCTTTATTTTCAACCACTTTCCCCAACGTCAGTTCTTCGGTGTTGAGCACTTTCCCGCGAATCGGAAAGATCGCCTGGGTTTTCAGGTCTCGACCTTGCTTGGCCGTGCCACCTGCTGAATCGCCTTCCACCACGAACAGTTCGCTGACTTCGGGGTCCGTGCTTTGACAATCCGCCAGTTTCCCCGGCAGGTTGAGTCGATGGCTGACCACGGATTTTCGCTTCACGGCTTTGGAGGCTTCGCGTGACGCCTCGCGCGCCCGCGCGGCTAAAATCATGCGTCCGACCAGGGTTTCGGCGATGGAGACGTTTTCGTTTAGAAAATTTTCCAAGGCGGGGCGTACGGCGTTGTCGACAAGACTCTGGACTTCAGGATTGTTCAAGCGTTCTTTGGTTTGCCCTTGGAATTGAGGGTGCAGAATGAGCACACTCAACACGCATGCCAAGCCTTCACGAATATCCTCAGCCTGCACGGACAGGCCCTTGGGCGTCAGGTTGTGGGTCTCCATGTACGTGCGCACGGCTTTCACAATGCCGGTGCGCAATCCGGCTTCATGGGTGCCGCCGTTCCTCGTGGCCACGCCGTTGGCGTAACTGCGAATGAATTCCGCGGGTTCGTCCGTCCATTGGAGGGCGACTTCCACGGCAAAACCGTCACCGACGGGCATGGTGCCGTTGACGGTGCGGTCCGCGTAAAAGACAAAGTCGGCGGTGGGTTTGTGACCCCGGTCGCTCACGAGTTTGGTGAGGTATTCTTCGATCCCTTTCTCATGGACAAAGTGGTGCGTGTGGCCGGTGGTCGCGTCTTTGAAAGTGATCTGTAATCCTTTGTGCAGATACGACTTGGCTTCGAGGGTATTTTTCAAGAGGGTAGGGTCGAACGCCGGGCGTGGGCCAAAAATCGTCGGATCCGGACGAAAATAGACGGAGGTCCCTGTGCCGCGTGCCGCGCGCCCTTGCGTGACCGGCCCCAGGGGGGTGCCGGTCTGATACGTCTGGTGCCACTCTCGCCCGTCCCGCTTGACCGTGACGTCAAGGTGGCGGGATAAGGCGTTGACCACCGATGCCCCGACTCCGTGCAGGCCGCCCGAGTGACGATAACTGCCCGTGTCGAATTTCCCGCCGGCGTGAAGGGTGGTCATGATAATTTCCAACGCGGACCTGTTGTCCCGTGCGTGCCGGTCAACCGGAATGCCGCGACCATTATCCGTAATTCGAATGCCGTCACGGGTCTTGTCGAGTTCGACCGTGATGGTCGTGGCATGGCCGTTGATGACTTCGTCGATGCCGTTGTCCAGAATTTCCCAGACGAGGTGATGCAGGCCGGTTTGATCCGTTCCGCCGATATACATGGCGGGTCGTCGGCGAACAGGTTCAATGCCTTCTAACACAACGATGTCACTCGCGTCGTACGTTCTGGTCATGCGGACTCCTTCTCGGTGGATTTAACGGTCCACCATGTTTCAACGGTTCGTCAAGGATTAATCCCGTGATGGTTGAGCGCCTCGATCGCGAGGTTGTCGGGATGTGGGTGGACGTTATAGGACTGCCTGAACAGCGCAATGGCGTGCTCCGTCCGCCCCCGTCGGCCGAGCAGGACGCCTTTCAGGTACAAAAGCCTGGCTCGCCGCCACTTCTCCAGCGACTCACTCCCCAAGGTTCCCGCTTTCTCCAGCCATTCCCCGATCTGCTTCCAGTGAGGTGGACCGCCGTATTTTAACAGCACTTCGGCCATGCCCATGAGTCCCGAGAAATCCCGCGCTGCGAGCGCGCGCAACCGCTGCGTCTGCTCCAGCATGGCGGGATCGCCGGAGAACACGACGTAGCCCAGGAGCTGGGCGTACTTGTGAAGCAGCGTGACCCGCTGGAACCGCTCCCAGCCGTCGGTGGGGTACAGGTTCAGGAGTGCTTCGAAATCCCGCTCCGCGCCCGGGTAGACCTCCAACTTCAGGGATTGAGGCTTCTCCTTTTTGAGGACTTCCTTGACGAACCCATGGTGCCGGACCCCCCGACCGTGGGGGAATTTGTCGTCATCCGCGGTGAAGAAAATGGGACGGTCGTCTTTCTCGACGAAGTTCCGCAAGACTTCTTCCTTGTGCTTCAGGGACGACCGCGGTGGGTAGAGGCGGTTTCCGTACACGAGGCCGTGCAGGTTCAGCAGTTCAACGTCCGGGCGGCGTTCCTCAACGAAGTGGTAGTAGCCCAGGGGTCCGGTGTCCGTGTCCCCGGACACGAACAGGACCGCGTCCTGCGGCAGAATCCCGAACAGCATGTCCGCGTACCACCGGGTAAAGTCGCTGGCGGAACGGTCGTTCAAATTCCAGTGCGCCTGCACGGACAGTGCGGTCATGCCCACGCACGCCAGCGCCGCCAGACCGGTCCGGAACCACGCCCCGTCGCGAAGGACAGCCGGCGAGGGTAGGTGTTCCAACACGTGTTGCAACCCAACCGCCAGCCACAGGGCAAGCAATCCGTAGCACACCAACGAGTAGGGGCGAAATATCGCGATCTGACGAAAGTCGAAGTCAACCGAGAGCATCATGATTAAAACCACGCTGTTTCCCAAAAACACCAGCAATCCTGATCCCGCCTCGGCCAGCGGCCGTCGCCGCAGCAAGACCCAGAAACCCAGGAGAGCGAGCGCGAACCCCGGCAGCGTCACCTGCCGGAGCACTTCGTTCCCAAACCACCCCAGAAACGCCAGACGATCGCCCCAGCCCGCGCTGGGGCTCACGTCAACGTCGGCATAGCCGCTTCGACTGACGTAGTACCAGAACGCCTCCCAGTCCGTAATCGGGCCGTAGAAGCTGATGAGCGGTTCCTGCCAGGAGCGCAACACCATCCACGCATAGGGGAGGGCCGCGCTCACCAGCGAAACCACGATGAGTTGAGGCAACAGTTTGACGGGCAGGGACTTCCACGCCGGCAGGGCCGCCAGCAGCAGGCCGGGCAAGGCCAGCACCATCAGCGGCCAATGATTGGCCAGACTCAACCCGTACCCCACGGCCGCGGCCATCCAGATGCGGGGCCGCCCCGGCTGCCGCACCCCGTACAGAATCAGCCCATACGTGGCAAAGAACAGCAGCGCGTTCAGCGTATACACCTCCGCGATGATGGCCTGAGCCCAGACGTGCTCCGAGGCCGCGAACAGCCAGGCCGCGGTCATGGCCGGCACGGGCGCGGCCTGCAACAGCCGGGCACACAGATAGACGCCGCCACATGCCAGCGCGCCCAATACCGCGCTGGACAGGTGGCCGAGGAAGGCGACGGATCCGAAGGGTAACTGCGTGACGAGGTGGCAGAGGAGCGTGTAGAGGGGATAGCCGGGGGGATGGGCGACGCCGAGGTGGGCGCCGGCCATGAGGAACAGGCCGTCGTCTTCCAGGACGACGGTGCGGGGCAGCGTGAGTGCGTAAAGGAGGAGGGGGCCGAGGACCGCGGCGGTCAAGGCCAAGCCGTCGCCCAGGCGGGGGGACTGACCGGCAGCCGGCGAAGGAGAGGCATGAACCGCCCTAACGTACCGTTGCCGTGTCATCAGTATCTTCGCGGGAACGTTCGCCGAACAAGCACAGTTTCTATAAACTCATTCCTCAGTGGCAAGCATCTTGGAGTGAACGGGTCGGATTAGACGCGATTGAGGATGGAAAGATCAAGCGCGCTCATCCCTTGGCCAGTGTTCCGAGAATCACGCCTGAGTCATCTGCTCCACACTGTCATCCTGAGCGAAGCGAAGGATCTGCTTTTCGCTCCTTGTCCCTGCGGGAGGATCCCGGGGTCTGCATCAAACTGGATTCTTCGCTTCGCTCAGAATGACAAGGGGGCCTTGAATGACAAGGGGGCCTTGAATGACAAGGGGGCCTTGAATGACAGAGGGGCTTTGAATGACAGGGGGGCCTTGAATGACAGGGGGGGCCTTGAATGACAGGGGGGCCTTGAATGACAGGGGGGCTTTGAATGACAGGGGGGCCTTGAATGACAGGGGACTTGAATGACAAGGGGGCCTTGATTCAGGGTTCAGTCGCCGTTTTTGGGATTCTCGGCGTCCAGCATCGGCAGTTCGACCGGAAGGGGCTCGGCTCCTTTCAACGTGCCGCGCTTAAAGAGCGGATGGCCCTTGCCGCCGCGTCGGACGGGTTGGTACTTCCTGATGGAAATCGGGAACGTGCCTCCTTCCTGTTTCAGGACGACCAGCCGGTCATCCTTGTGATACAACACGCGCGCAGTCAACAGGCGGTCGGTGGCGTCCAGTTTCATGACGGTCACCCCTCGTCCGGGTCCGGAAAGGAGCCCCACGTCCTCAACGGGACACAGGAGCACGCGGCCGCGTTGGGAGGCCACGGCGAGGATGGGCGCGTGTGAGGAGAAGCGGAGCACGTGCAGCCCGACGACTTCTTCACCCTCGCGGAGTTTCATGAATTTTCGACCCAGGCGCGTGGAGGGGTCCTTGAAGGGGGCCAGGTCAAAGCGTACCCCCATGCCGGCCGAAGAGACGGCCGTCACCCGTCCCAGAGAGACGGGGACATCGCCTCCCGGTTCCCGTCGGTCAAACAGAGGGAGTGCCGTCGTCGCGGCGAGTTGCCGTTCCGACTCATCAATGCTTCCTTCGCGGCCCAGGGCATCCGGTGATGAAGAACATCTGGGGTCTAAACTGACCGCGGCGACGATGCGTTCGCCGTCTTTGAATTTAAACAATTTTTGCGCGGGGTCTCCGTAGCCGCTTCGAGCCGGCGGAACGTCGCCGATGCGGATGGTATAGGCGCTGCCGAAATTCGAAAAGCAGACCATGGTATCCACCGTGCTCCCGATCAAGGCGGTGAGAAGGCCGTCGCCTTCCCTGAGCCGCGTTTTCGACAAGTCTTTCACAAGACCGACCCGGCGAATCCATCCGTCCGTGGAAATAGTGATGACCGCGTCTTCTTTGACGAGGTACGCCTCGGGGTCGAATTCAACTTCTTCGGGGGGGCGACGTCCGATTTTGGTCCGTCGTTTGTCGCCATACGTTCGGGCAAGTTCTTGGAGTTCCTCCTGCACGGTCTTCCATAATTTCTTCTTTGAGGCGAGGAGATCCCGCAGGGTTTTCGCTTGCTCGCGTTTGTCGGTCAACTCATCCAGCATCTTGTTGATCTCGGTGCGGGAGAGCTTATAGATCGGAGTCTCCAGAATGGCGTTGGTTTGCACCTCGTCAAGGTGAAAGCGGCGTTGCAGCGTTTCAGAGGAGTCGGCCTTGCCGTCGCTCTCGCGAATGATGGTCAGGACCTGGTCCAGCGCGTCGAAAATGGTTTTGAACCCGGACAGGATATGAAGACGGTGCTCCAGAACGCGCAGATCATAGGCAAACCGGCGTTTGACCGTTTCAAAGCGAAAGTCAATGAACTGCTCAAGAACGTCTTTCAGGTTCAGGCATTGCGGTCGCGTGGTCGTCGGTCCCGTCGCGGGGGTCAAACACGTGAGATTGACGGCGAAATTATGCTGAAGCGGCGTGTGTTTGAAGAGATACGCCATGGCCAGGTTGGGGTCGGCGTGCGTTTGGAGTTCCAACACGATTCGAACGTCAGTGGTGGATTCGTCGCGGACGTCGACCAACTGCGGGACTTTTTTTGCGGTAATGATTTCACCGATGCGCTCGACGATCGTGGCTTTATCCACGGTAAAGGGGATGGAGAGAATAATGACGTCGGTTTTCCCTCGCGATTGCGGGACAACGGTGAATTCTCCGCGCACGCGAATCGAACCTTGGCCGGTTTCATAAATCGTCCGAATCTCGGCGCGGGTATTCAGAATTTCCCCTCCCGTGGGGAAATCCGGGCCTTTGATCGATTTCAGGAGATCGGCCACGGAAACCGTGCGGTCGTTGATCAGGGCCATTGCGGCGTCAATCACTTCCCTGAGATTATGAGGGGGGACGTTGGTGGCCATGCCCACGGCGATGCCGGTGGACCCGTTGACGAGGAGATTGGGAAACCGGGCGGGCAACACAAGCGGTTCTTCGGCTTTGCCGTCGTAATTTGCTTGAAAGTCAACCGTGTCTTTTTCAAGTTCATTCAGCAGTTCCAGCGCGATGGCGGTGAGTCTGGCTTCGGTGTATCGATAGGCCGCGGGCGGGTCGCCGTCCAGGCTTCCGAAGTTGCCGTGTCCATCCACGAGGGGAGCACGGAGTGACCACCACTGGGCCATTCGAGCCATGGCGTCGTAGACCGCGGAATCGCCGTGGGGATGCCATTCACCAATCACCGCCCCCACGACTTTTGCGCTTTTAATGGGGGGGCGGTCCGGCAACAACCGGTGGTTGTGAAACATGGAGAATAAAATGCGTCGTTGAACGGGTTTGAGTCCGTCACGCACGTCAGGCAAGGCCCGAGAGGTAATGACCGACAACGCATAGTTCAGGTACCGCTGCCGCGTCGTGTGGTCAAGCGGCACCGTGGTGATGCGTTCTTGGATGGCCGGCGGCGGCGTGCGGGATCGGGATCGTGCCATCAGAACCGTCTGCTACAGTTTTGGCGGTGGGGCATCGGGAAACGGGGCAGGACCCATCTGGTCCGGAAGGGGTGATGACGACTCAACGGCCTCGTCTTTTCGAAGGTGGTGACTGACGTGGGTTCGCACCCATTGTGGATCCCACCATTCCAGGGGATTGACCTGGACGCCGTGCAGCAGCAGACTGAAATGCAGATGATCGCCGGCGGCCAAGCCCGTCGTGCCTGATTTCCCGATGACCTGCCCTTTGGTCACGTCCTCCCCTTTTTGCACGTCGATGGAAGACAAATGGGCGTATAAGGACTGAAGCCCATACCCGTGATCGATCACAACGGTGTTGCCGTAAATGCCGAAATCCTCGGCCAGGACGACGTGTCCGTCATTGGCGGCTTCCACCGGGTAGCGGGCGGTGGCCGCCAGATCGAACCCGAGGTGATCCTGCACGTCCACGACCTTGCCGTGATACACGTAGTGGCGTCGGTCCGCGAAGGCCGCGTTGACTTGTGAACGGGATAATTGGACAAAGGCGCCCTTCCACGTGAACTCGGGGCGGCTGTCCCGGGCAAGGGCTTTGAGGTGGTCGGCGTTTCTGCGTCGCAGCACGTGATTGACCTGAAGAAAGTTCTGAAGCGGATCGGCCCGTTCATCAAGGTCAGGCGTCCTGGCAATGATGGGTCGAACGGTGTGCTCAATGAATCGATCGGTCACGGTCACGTTTCGCGTTCGCCATTGTCGTGGAAGGATCCGCACGTGGACCTGGCGTTCGCTCTGATTGCCAAGGCCGTCGTCTGCAACGAGGAGAATCGGCGTTGAGGTCGGCGCGTCGTGAGGAAACGCAAAAAGGGAAAACGCACGAAATCCTTCTTCATGACGTCGATATCCCGGGAAAAACGCGTCGCCGACCTGGATGCCGGACCGCTTGGTATCTTCAGAAACGCGGTAGAACACGACTCCGGTTCCACCTTGTGACACGGGCAACGGTCTCGCTATGACGTCCAACTTCGGGGGCGTAAATTTTACCGTCACGTCTTGTTCGATTGTTGACTGATTCCCCTCGAACAGTCCCCGCCACGAATGGTCTCGGGCCGACACGATCAGTTTGGCCGGGCCGCGCCGTTTGGGAACGGCGTCGTCTCCATAGGGAATCATGGTCAGATCGAAGGTGTGCCGGGTGCCGCCTTCCAGGGACAGAAGGCCTTGTGAGGGGAACCGTTCATCGGCAAGGGTGTACCGTTCGAGGTTCTGGGCAAGGTGGACGGTCAGGCTTCGGAGGCCAGTTTCTTCGTCCTCCGCGTGGAGCGTCAACGGCGTCGCCGGACCGACCAGGGTGAACGGGGTGGCCAACGTGATACGGGGAGGACGGTCGTCTCCCCATCGATACGTGCCGACCACGGCGAGATACAAGGGAATGATTGCCAAGGCAATCACATAGAGCAGGTTTTTTGTTTTCACGCTTAGGGTCAATAACAAGATAAAAACGGTTCCGTCAACTTTTGCCTCGACGTTACGGAATTTTTCGGGAGGAGGGACGACGCGATGGGGTCGGCGGGACGGACGAGGTGATCTTGTAGATGCCTCCGCCGTGGTCTACGACGTACAGTTCGCCTTCCTGATCTTCTCCGAATGAAGCAGGGCGTAACCCGGAGGCAATCAGGACGTGAGGGCGGCCATCAATCAAGCCCATGATCTGGCCGCTGCAATAATCACCGAACACGTACGTGCCTGTCAGGCTGGGAATCGCTTGCCCGCGATACACGTAGCCGCCGGTGACGGCGCAGTGGGACGATTGATTCCGGTATTCCGCCACCGGCAGGGTGAGTCCGGCTTGGGAGCAGCCTCGGGCCGGGAGAAAACAATGGGACCCTTCCATGATGCGCCAGCCGTAATTTTTTCCCGAGGTGACCACGTTGATTTCTTCCCAGTTGTCTTGTCCGACGTCCGCGGCCCACAGTTCACCGGTCTCTCGATCAAATGAAAATCGCCACGGGTTACGAAAGCCCAGAGCAAAGATTTCTCGTCCGATGTGCCGTCGGGCAAAAGGGTTATCGGGAGGAATCCCGTAGGGATCCGGGCCATCAACGTCCAGGCGTAAAATCTTGCCCAGCAGGGTCTGCACGCTTTGCCCGCGATTGCCTGGATCACCGCCGCTGCCGCCGTCGCCCGTGGCCACGTACAGATAGCCGTCCGGACCAAACGCCAGCATCCCGCCGTTGTGATTCCCATAGGGTTGCGGAATGACTAACAGAATTTTTTCGTGAGGAAGGGCTTGGTTGGATTGTGGTGAAACCTGAAATTCGGCCAGAACGGTCGCGCCGTCGGGTTCCCGTGAATAATTGATGAAAAACCGGCCGTTGTTCTGAAAGTCGGGATGAAACGCGAGCCCGAGCAGTCCCATTTCCCCTCCGAGTGCAACCCGGCCGGAAACGTCGAGAAACGGCGTGGGGAGCAGAGTTTTGTTCTGCACGATTCGGATTCTGCCGGCCTGTTCCAGAATAAACAGCCGGTGGTCACCGGCATGACCCAGGAAGACGGGTTGGCGGAGGCCGTGGGTGAGAATCGGGGAAAGCGTGAGCGCGTAAGAAGCCGGCTCAGGAGACTCAGGAGATTGAGCCAGGGCAAAGGCGTGCTGGTTGAGCAACAGGAGGAACACGGCCGTCCAAACGCCCGGCGTGACCACGGACCGATGGCCGAAGGGTGCCGAACACTTGAAAAAAGCACTCATGGTCCTCATTGTAGCGGGATGACGTCTCCGCGTGTCAAAGATTGCACCTCGTTTCGAATCCTTGCTATAACGTGATCGTCGTGGAAGGACGACGGAGGGATCATGATTCTCAAATTTGAAAATGACCCGTTAGATTCCGAACATGCCGGCGGCCATTTCTATCACGTGTGTCAGGGGCGGATCCAGGACGTGGAACTGTCCGTCCCTCCGCCCGATCAAGCATACGAATGTCCCGAATGCGGCATCGATCTGGAGACGGAAGATTTTTTCCTGGCACAACGGCAGGGTTGGTCATAACGGGCTGGGAAACGATGGATTCCACGTCTTTGTGGAACGAATGAGCAAGAACCGATGACGACAAGTCAGGGACGCAAAACCGTCTCGATTATGCGCGGGTTCATGATGTTGTGTGAGTCCTGTTACCGGGAAGTGGTTGATGAACGCCTGGTTGACCACCGGAACTACGTCGAGGACCACGATACCCTGTTCGACCTTATATGCCCGGGTTGTGAAGATATTAACCGGCCCCTCATCGATGACATGTTGGGCAGTTCGGAGTAAAGACCCTTTCACCGCTCCCGTTCTCCTTTTGAGACCTTTGCAACGTCCAAGTCGTCCCTCTCTCCGGGAGGAGAAGGTCAGAGTGAGGGGGAATGCCCTGGTTGTGACGTGTTCGAATTATGTAAAGGTTTTCCTTTCTCTGGTTGATTAGACAAATGCCGGGGGTTCTGGTATTTTGAAAAAGTCCGTCCGTTCTCAAACCCATGGCATTTCCATGATGAATTCAGGTGGAAGGATGAGAAAAACTTTCGTCTCGACGCGACGTCGTGCATACGTCAAGAAATGGTGCCCCCTTGTTGCGGTCCTGGTCTGTCTGGGACCGTTCGGGACGGGTCACGCCGCTCCTCCGGTCGTGGGCTCCGAAGCCGAAAACGTCGGCCATGACGAAAGAGACATTCAGATCATGAGAGAAACGGTGGTCGAGGGATCATTTGTGGATCCTTTCGACGCAGACGAAGAAAGCGAACCCGTTCGAGACCCATGGGAGTCTTTCAATGCGAACGTGTTTGCCTTCAACTATAAGGCTGATCGCTATTTCTTCAAGCCGGCGTCCAGGGCGTACAATGCGGTTGTGCCGACCGAGGTGCAAAACTCCTTAGGCCGTGCGATCGATCAGATAGGGTTTGTCCCGCGATTGGTCAATAATCTCCTTCAGGGAAAATTCGCGGAAGCCGGGACCGAAACGCAGCGGTTCCTGATTAATGCGACCCTTGGGGTCGGTGGCCTTTTTGACGTCGCCACCCACATGTTTGAGATTGAAGCGCCGCCGACGGAAGACACCGGACAGACGCTGGCAGTGTATGGGGTTGAAAGCGGACCCTATCTGGTGCTGCCCCTGTTTCCGCCGATGACCGTTCGAGACGCGGCGGGAACTGCCGGCGATATCTTCATGAACCCCGTCAATTACGTGATCCCGTTTCTCCCGAACCTCGGGGTCAATGTCGCGGATCGAATCAATGACCGCTCCCGTAGCCTTGAAGAATTTGAGGAGATTGAAAAATCCACCCTTGATCTCTATGGCGCCGCCCGGTCAGCCTATTTCGAACGCCGGGCTCAGGATATTCGGGAGTAGCCCGTCTGCGCGTGTACGCTGGGCCCGGGCACCCACGATCTGTTGCCTTCAACGTTGCTGAGTCGGGTTGTTTCTGATCCCGTTTCATAAGCTGTACGACCCCGGTTGACGGGTCTCCGCGGGTGGTCTCCCAGGCTTCAGGACTCTCCTCACAAAAAGCCAATCTGAAACACGTCTCTGCCGACGAACGGGGATCGCGCCGCGATATGAGCCGGGGGATGGTCACACAAGAAAGGGCTGGCCGGACATGTTCAAAGAAGAAAAAACGTTTACCCTTCGGTTGACGCTTGAAGCACGGTTCCCACCCGACTATGAAGGTGACGATGATGATTACGCTTGGCTGCACGACTGGGAGACCAGGATGAAACCGGACATGCTCAAAGCCGTGATGGCGTCGTTGCGGGCTGCTCCTTCGTGGTCCGCGCACGTTCGCAATCGCGGGATGGCGGCAACGGATGAAGTGGAAATTGCTTTAATCAAAGACTTTGAAGCGGAGTCGTTCCCTGCATGAGATCCCTTTGCTCCTCCCTCTCCCCCGGAGGGAGAGGGCCGGGGTGAGGGGGAGAGAAGAGCAATGGCCCAGGTTGTTCCCGAATGAGCGGACCACGGGCAAGAATGACAGAGAAGGGAGTTTTTGCAAAGGGCTCGTATGAAGATGACCAACGGGACAGGGGGAACCGTCCTGATGGGTGGGGACGTCCGTGCGGTCGGACAATGGATGGCCCATGGCGTGATGATGTTGTTGCTCGTCGGTCCCGCGTTGGCTCAAAACCTTGTCTTAACCCCGGTCCTGCCGGCTCAGGTCGGGGCGCATCCCGAGGGTCTGACGATTGGTGATTTTAATGAAGACGGACGACCGGACGTTGCCACGGCGAATCGCGATTCGGACGACGTTTCGGTGTTATTGGGCAATGGAAACGGGACGTTCCAATCCGCGTATTCTTTTGGCGTCGGACGGAGTCCGACGTGTCTCACGGTCGGAGACCTCAATCGGGATGGAACGCTGGATTTAGTCGTGGCTGAATCCGGGGCCGATCGCGTGGCGGTCTTGCTGGGAAAAGGCGACGGCTTCTTCGATTCTCCCGTGCCCTATCCCACCGGAAAAGGACCGACGTTTCTTGCCGTGGCGGACGTTGATCGGGATCACGATCTTGATCTGGTCGTCGTCAACAGCGGGCGATTCGGGTATTACCCTCCCTTCAGTTGGTCGGTCCTGTTGAACCAGGGGGCGGGAGATTTTGTCTCGGCGTATCAGTTTCAGGAACCGGGCCAGGACGACGTGTTTCCTACGAGTCTCTCGCTTGCGGATCTGAATGACGACGGGCTGCCGGAAGTCACGTTGACCTGGAGCCAGCCGAGTTGGCGCACGCCGAACGGGTACGTGTCCGTCTTTCAGAATCAGGGAGGGGGTGCCTTTTCCCTTTGGCAAACGATTCAAGCAGGATTCACGCTAAGCGCCGTGACGCAAACGGACGTGGATGATGATGGAAATCTGGACCTTATTGTGACGAGTCTCTTCACCGACAGCGTCAAGGTGCTGCTTCAGCCACGCCCAGGACGGTACACGAAACCGGCCGACTTGGGCGTGGGATTCAGTCCCGTGGCCGTGACCTATGATGATCTGGACGGTGATGACCATCTTGATCTGATTTCCACCAATCGGACGTCCAACAGCACCTCCATCCTGTTAGGGCGCGGAGACGGCTCGTTTCAGCCGGCCGGGCACTATGCGGCGGGCGTGCGGCCCACCGCCATGGGGATCGAAGATTTTGACGGGGACGGGTTGCCGGACGTTGTGACGGCCAACGCCGGATCGAACGACGTGTCGATTTTGTTGAGCGGCAAGGCCGTCATCCCCTCCATTACGTTGAGTGCCGATCGGTTGCAATTTTCCGAGGACGTTGATGCCCCGGCTCAACGGATGCTTCACGTCACCGTTTCCAACGTTGGGCTTGGCCCCCTGCACGTTTCCAACGTCGTGCTGGAGGGGCCGGACGCGCATGCCTTTTCCCTTGACCAGGAGTCCTGCATCGGGGCCACGCTCCTGACCGGAAAATTGTGTACGTTGCACGTTCATTTCACGAGTACGTTGCCCGGCATACACCAAGCGTCGATCCGTATTTTCGACAATGCACCGGGTGGTCCCCGGGTCGTCATGCTCAGTGGAACGGTTGAGGACCCGGGTAGGGAAGAAGGAAAGGTGGGGCATCCCCTGATTCGAGGAGCGAATGACTGACCGTCTGCAATGTCTTGAGAAAACGAAAATTCGGAGACCCCTCACCCCGGCCCTCTCCCGCAAGGGGAGAGGGAGGAAGCCGGCCCGAGGTGTAGGGGCGCGTCTCACGCGACCTCCCCCAGGAGCGGCTCCGGGACCGTACTTGTAGCGGCAGCATCTCATGCTGCCCTTATCAGGTCGTACCCGCGGGTTCGTCGGATTGATAGACGGGCTTGCACCTCCGGAGAATTTTCGTTAGGAAGGATGCGCGATGGATTCAACGGAGGAACATCCGCATCTTGCCATTGCCGTTGACATCGGCGGGACGTTCACAGATTTTGTGGTGTACGATCACCTTGACGGCCACCTGAGTCGCTTGAAGGTGCCCTCAACTCCCGCGGACCCTGCCCAAGCCGTGTTGGACGGGTTACGACGCCTGGCTCCGACCTCCGGCCCTTCGATCATTCATGGTTCGACGGTCGCGACGAACGCGTTGCTCGAACGAAAGGGTGCGTCCACCGCGTTTGTGACGACGCAGGGTTTTCGGGATCTCTTGCACCTTGGCCGGCAAACGCGTCGAAATCTCTATGATTGGTTCAGCGGCGGCGTTCCCGTGCTCGTGCCTTCCGATCAATGCCTGGAAGTGCCGGAGCGCCTTGATCACCGCGGGCACGCGCTGATGCCGCTGGACGACCAATGCTTGCCCACGTTGATTGCCGAGCTGCGGGCGAAACACGTTGAGTCCGTGGCTGTTTCGTTGTTGTTCTCCTTTGTCAATCCCGAGCATGAGCGCCGTCTCGTCCGACGCCTGCGAGCGTCAGGATTTTTTGTCACGGCCTCACACGAACTGCTTCCGGAGTTTCGAGAATTCGAACGTGCGTCCACCACGGTGGTGAATGCTTACGTTTCTCCGGTGCTGAACCGGTATTTAGGCACGCTGGAACGCGCGATAGGCGACCGTTCCTTCCACGTCATGCAATCGAACGGCGGCCGCATGCACGTGGCCCAAGCGCGGCAGGAGGGAGTGCGGTCACTTTTGTCCGGCCCGGCCGGCGGCGTGGTCGGTGCCGCGTACATCGGGAAGTTGGCAGGATGTTCTCAACTCGTGACGTTCGACATGGGCGGCACGTCCACGGACGTGTCGGTCGTGAACGGAACGATTTCTCTGACGTCGGAGGCCGTCATCGCGGGCCTGCCCGTTCGTGTGCCGGTGATTGACGTTCACACGGTCGGCGCCGGCGGCGGGTCGCTGGCCCGCGTTGACGCCGGCGGGGCTCTGCGCGTGGGACCGGAAAGCGCCGGCGCTGATCCTGGGCCGGCGTGTTATGGACGAGGCGGCCGGACGGCGACGGTCACGGATGCCAACGCCGTGTTAGGGCGACTGCCCGCTTCCGGATTGTTGGGAGGCAAGCTGCCGCTGGATCTGCAAGCCTCCCGGCAAGCCATGGCGAAACTTGTGGAAGAGTTGGCCCGGGTTTCCGGAGACTCACGTTGTGAACTCGAAGAGGCTGCTTTGGGCGTGCTTCACGTGGTCAACGCGGAGATGGAGCGCGCGATTCGGGTCACGTCGGTCGAACGCGGACGTGATCCTCAGGATTACGTGCTCCTCTCGTTCGGCGGGGCCGGCGGAGGCCACGCCTGCGAACTGGCACGACGGTTGAGCATTCGTCGCGTGTTGATTCCCTGGGCGGCCTCCACGTTTTCAGCCTTGGGCATGTTGACGGCCGACGTGTCGCTGGATTACGTCCAAACGGTTCTGTGTTCCGGTGAGACCTCATTTGAGGACCTGGAACGTCGTTTTGTTCCCATGGTGGAACGGGCGCGAGCCGACTTGGCAACCCAAGGCGTTGAGCCTGACGCTCACCACGTTCATTGTGAATTGGATATCCGATATCAGGGCCAATCCTTTGAATTATCCGTGCCGTTTGTCCCTGCGTTTCGATCGGGGTTCGATGACGAGCACGCCCGCCGCTATGGGTATCGAAACGAGGACGCGCTCATCGAAATCGTGAATCTCCGGGTTCGCGCGATGGGAGCGGTGCGTCGGCCGCGGATGGAGACGCGACCGCAAGGAGAGCGTGATGCGTCTCGTGCGGTGTCTGATGAACGTCGACTCGTGTTACCTTCCGGCCCACGATCCGTCCCCTTCTTTGATCGTCATCGCCTGCATCCGGGGCATCATCTCTCAGGACCCGCGGTGATCGTGCAGGACGACACCACGATTCTGTTGTTGGAAAGCGACGACGCTCACGTTGATGAATATCAGAACGTGATGGTCACGATTGGAGAAACTCGTGCGGAAGGCGGTTGACGTCGAAGTCTTTAAGCATCTGTTCTGTTCGGTCGCCGAGGAAATGGGGGGGCGACTTCAGCGGTCGGCGTTTTCCCCGAACGTCAAGGAGCGCCGTGATTTTTCCTGCGCGGTGTTCGATCACGACGGACGGCTCGTGGCGCAGGCTGCCCATGTCCCCGTCCATCTCGGGGCCATGCCGCTCTCCGTCCGGTCCTGTCTTCGGCGGATGACCTTTGTTCCCGGGGACGTGGCCATTCTGAATGATCCGTTTCACGGCGGGACGCACCTGCCCGACCTCACGATGGTCTCCCCCGTGTTTATTGAAGCCGTGCCTGACCCCGTTCTTCTTGGATTTGTTGCGAATCGCGCGCATCACGCGGACGTGGGCGGCACGTCGCCCGGCTCCATGCCGTTGTCTCGGGACGTGTATCAGGAAGGGATAATTCTTCCGCCGCTGAAGCTTGTCAAGGCCGGCAGGCTGAACCAGTCGCTGTGGGACGTTTTTCTGGCGAACGTGCGCACTCCACGTGAACGAGCGGGTGACTTGCACGCGCAGATGGCGGCCAATCGCACGGGGATTCAGCGTCTCCGGGAACTGACGTCACGGTACGGGTGGGAGCGCGTTTATGAGCAGATGGCGGAATTATTGATCTATAGCGAAACCTTGACGCGGCGCAGCATCGCGACGTTGCCGAACGGCACCTATCGATATACGGACGTGCTTGATGACGACGGCGTTGATCCTGATCCCATTGTGATTGCCGCGGCCGTGACGATTCAGGATGACGAGGTCGTCGTTGATTTTGCGGGGAGTGCGCCTCAGTGTAAGGGGAACGTGAACGCGGTGTACGCCATGACGGTCTCGGCGACCGCGTATGTCTTTCGCTGTTTGCTGGGGTTGGACGTTCCCGGCAACGACGGGTGTCTGGCACCGATTCACGTTCGGGCGCCGGAAGGGTCGGTTGTGCATGCCCGGCCTCCGGCGGCCGTGGCCGCGGGCAACGTTGAGACGTCTCAGCGGATCGTGGACGTGCTGTTGGGGGCGTTGGCGCAGGCGTGTCCCGACCTGATACCCGCCGCAAGTCAGGGGACGATGAACAATCTGACCATCGGGGGGTGGGATCACGAACGCCGTCGGCCGTTTGCCTACTATGAAACGTTGGGTGGGGGCGCGGGAGCCGGCCGTGCGCGTCCCGGGGCGAGTGGGATTCACTCCCACATGACCAATACGATGAATACGCCGGTCGAAGCCTTGGAGCACGCCTATCCTTTTCGGATCTCTTCGTATGCGCTTCGTGAAGGCACGGGTGGGACGGGCCGCTGCCCCGGTGGTCATGGGGTGATCCGGGAAATTGAGTTTTTGCAGGAAGCTCACGTCACGATCTTATCCGATCGACGACAATCGCACCCGTATGGATTGGACGGAGGGGGGGCCGGACAATGCGGTCGCAACGTGCTGATTCGCAATGGACGGAACACCCTTCTTCCCGGGAAAACCACGCTGGAAGTGATGAAGGGTGATCGTCTCCGCATCGAAACGCCCGGGGGAGGGGGGTATGGAAGTGTAATGGCGGAGCAGGCGCCATGAGACGGCGCGGCGCCGAATCAAAGGCGGACGTCGTGAGTGTCCGTTTCTCAGGGAGGAGATCCGACACGTGAAAGAAACCGACCCCGAACGCTTAGAAATGCTGTATGAACGATTTTGCGACGTCTGCCTCGTGGAAAAAGAAGTGTGGACGGAGATTTTCATGCCTCGACGGGTTGAAAAAGGCCTGGTCATGACGAACGTCCAGGAGAAATACAACGTGGTGATTGACGATCCGGAGATTGAGGACGTGCTCGACGCCAACATCCCGCTGGGCAAATCTTCTTTGCGTGCGGCCATTCAGGAATACAAAGAACACATCAGTTTTCATAAAACGTAGGGCGTGGGAAAGGTTGACCCACCCGGGGAAAGGGGGGAGCGATGCCGGCTCCTGAGACGTTTATCAAAGCCTTGCAGCATGAACCCATCATGTGTCCGCGGACGGCTTGCCGGGAACACGTGGGGTGTACCGATGTCTCTTCTCCTCATGATCGCGTGAAGACGTACCGTCTTCGATGCGACGCGTGCGGGTGGGAGGATGGCGTCCGGGGCTCTGATGAGAGCGCGGTGCCGTGGGATGAGGCTGCATTACAAACGATGATGGATGAACATCTTCTGCACCTTCAGCCCGTCTGTCCGGATGATCGGGCTCCCGTCGTGTTTACCTCGCTCCCGAATCCCCGTCGAAAAGCCCGGTATCGCATTGCGTGCTTCTATTGTGGCCGGCGGGTGGAAATGGATTGGCCGCCGCAAGAGGCCAAGTGGTAACGTTCGTCCGGGCGGCGACACGTTCCAATTACCTTGCACGCTGAATCGTATCCACGTTCCGGGGGCTTCAAACCCGAGAAACTCTTCATACGTAGGATGGATTCCCGCAAGTTCCCCTTCCCGTCCTCCCGCAGTCTCCCGCTTCCGTCCTGCCCGCCAGTCCCCCCTCCTGTCATTCCCGCTGCCCCTTCCGCGTCCTTCCGTCGTCTCCCTTCCGTCCTTCCCGTTTCCTCTCCTGTCATTCCCGCAAGTTTTCAGCGGGAATCCATCTTCAGAGGAAATCCAGGGGGGGCGGGCATGACAGGAGAGAGGCTGCCTTTCCCGTTTCCTCTTCTGTCATTCCCGCAAGTCTTTAGCGGGAATCCATCTTCAGAGGAAATCCGGGAGGGGGCAGGCATGACAGGGCGTTCTGGATGATGGGGAAGAGAAAAGACACTGGATGCCCGATAACAACCGTCGGGCATGACAGAAGGAGACCTTGCGGGCATGACAGGAGAGAGGCTGCCCCTTCCGCGTCCTTCCCGTTTCCTCTTCTGTCATTCCCGCAAGTCTTTAGCGGGAATCCATCTTCAGAGGAAATCCGGGAGGGGGCAGGCATGACAAGGCGTACTGGATGAGGGGGAAGAGGAAAGATAATGGATGCCCGATTACAAACGTCGGGCATGACAGAGAGAGAGGCCGCCCTTTCCGTCCTTCCCGCAGGTTTCCGATAACAAACGTCGGGGACATGTTTCAGCGGGAATCCAGAAAGAAAGACCTTTTTTCTCCTTTTCCCAACACACTTTGGCATTTATGCCCGGAATGACACGGAGAGGGTATTTTTCCGGCAGCATGGGCGGGTCATTGAAGCCCTTCTTCTCCTTGTGCGTCAATCCGTGTTATATAGAAGCTGTTCTTTTTTTACGGCGATTCTTGCCGGCGGACGGACACTCGGAGTGTCAGGGTAGACGTGAGTCGCGTGTCAATCATGGTGTCGTCATGAGCAACGTTTCCTATCGTTCTTCTCCTGAAGTCTCGGATCGGATGCCGTCCGCGATTCCGTTTTTGGTCGTGAATGAGGCGGCTGAGCGATTCAGTTACTACGGGATGCGGACGATTCTGGTCGTGTTCATGACGCAGTATCTGGTGAACGCGGACGGCGCGGCGGACGTCATGACGGAACCCGAGGCGCGCGCCTATTATCATCTCTTTGCGTCCGCGGTGTATTTTTTCCCCGTGGTCGGGGCCTTGATCGCGGACGTCTGGTTGGGGAAATATCGCACCATTCTGTCCTTGTCGTTGGTGTACTGCCTGGGGCACGCGGCCCTGGCCGTGGACCAGACCCGGATCGGGTTAGCGGTGGGGCTGACGTTGATCGCCGTGGGTTCCGGCGGCATCAAACCGTGCGTCTCCGCCAACTTGGGCGACCAGTTTTGTTCCACGAACGGTCACTTACTCAGCAAAGCGTTTTACTGGTTTTATTTTGCCATTAACCTGGGGGCGGGGATTTCTACGCTCTTGACTCCCTGGCTGCTCCATCACGTCGGGCCGCATCTGGCCTTCGGCGTTCCCGGGTTGTTGATGTTGCTTGCCACCTGGGTGTTCTGGTTGGGCCGCCGGCAATATGCCCACGTTCCCGCCCGGGGACGAACGTTTTTTCAGACGTTACTGGCTCCTGAGAGTCTGTGGTCCTTGTGGCGCCTCACTCCCATCTATCTGTTTGTCGCTTTTTTCTGGGCGCTTTACGACCAGACGGGTTCGGCGTGGGTCTTACAGGCCACGCACATGGACTTACAGTGGATGGGGATGGAATGGCTGCCTTCGCAAATTCAGTTCGTGAATCCCTTTTTAATCATGCTGCTCATCCCGTTGTTTTCCTTTGGCGTCTACCCCTGCATCGATCGGGTGTTTCCCTTGACGCCGTTGCGGAAAATCGGCATCGGATTTTTTGTGACGGTGGTGGCCTTTGTGATTTCAGCCGTGATTGAGGTGCAGATTGCCGCGGGCCTGCGGCCGAACGTGGTCTGGCAATTGGTTGCGTATCTGGTCATCACCGCGGCCGAGGTCATGGTCTCGATTACCTGTCTGGAATTTTCCTATACCCAGGCGCCGAAGGGGTTGAAGTCCGTGGTGATGGCCATTTTTTTACTGTCGGTCTCCCTTGGGAACGCCTTTACCGCCCTGGTCAACTATTTCATTGAGAACGACGATGGGAGCGTGCGGCTGGTCGGCGCGGAGTATTACTGGTTTTTTGCCGGCGTCATGTTGGGCGCGTCGATGCTGTTTATCGCGGTGGCCAAACGGTACGACGGCAAGACCTATCTGGAAGGAGAGGCGGTCCGGCCCGGGCTTGGCTGAGGATCAGGCTTGGGGGCTTGGCTGAGATAGAACACTTGATTCACCCGGAAGGCGTCGGTGTACTGATCGGGGGAAATGTGCTGTGAATGAAAACATCGGCCGTCAAAAATAATCAGACGATTGGGTCTCATCTGCATGAGGGTGAGCAACTCCCAATGGGCGTTCCCGTCGTTGATGTAGGCGTTGTCCCGATTGGCAAACAACGGGTTGAAGATCATACTGTTTTGAAAGTTTTCATACCCTTCGGCACTGCTGAGAAATTCATCGCTGAGTTCCAAGCGATCCGCGAGGTCGCGAATCTCCTGGTCGGGCACGATGGGCACGCGCTCCAACCCCGTGGGGAGATGCCGATACAATCCCGTGCCGCCCATGCAGGAGTCCGCGGGATTGAGGTACACCATGGCGGTGACGTCTTGATCGACGTGAGGCTGACGTTGTCCGACGTTGAGGCGGTAGTTCTTGTTGGTGATGCCTTGAAACACCGCGGGTTGCGGCTGAAAAAACGGGTGCAGCCGTTTTCCCCAGAATTCACTGATCGCCTGCACGATGGGGTCGGTCTCGACGTTCACTGAAGCCCGGACTCCTGGAAAATTGCCGACGATTTCGAATCGATCCGTATAAGGCAGTTCCAAGGCCAGTTGAAGGACCTTGTCGGGATACTGATAAAACTCGTCAACCAGAATCACCTGGTGGCGGCCCAGGCCTACGTGGTCCCGAAACACGCGACAGCGGGGATTGATGCTGAAAATTTCCGGGGAGACGTGCATGAATGACTCCCGACCGCGTGGACGAGCCACGTTGCAGGCTAGTGCGTATGATCGCTCATCAGTTCGAGGAAACGTGGAGCCAGGATGCTGCTCTGGATAAAAATCAGGCCGCGTTCTCCCAATCCTCGATAACTCAGGTTGACTTCGGTTTCCTCCTGACGCCAGGAGTATTCCTGGTTCAATCCGCGAATCATCGAGCCTGGGCGATGTTGATTTTTTCCATATCGGGACTCTAAGACGTGCTTCAGGCGGGTATGCGTGGCCTCACCCCGATAGCGAATCATCACGCGAGCAAACTTGCCGTCAATGGCGTAGAGTTTGACGGCGTCAACGGCTTCTTGAGCAAAGTGGGGTGGGCGTTCCTTGTACTCATACACGTTGACTCTGCCGTTGCGTTCGACCGGCACGAGTTGAGACACGTCAGCCAATGCGCTTCCCCAGGAGATCCCTTGAAATCCAGGAGATGGTGCAGAAGGGTCGTCGGCTTTGACGACGAGTCCCGGTATCCAGACGAACAAGATGAGCAGCAGAAGGCCGACGCACCATTGGCTATGGAGAATACGTGCGGACATGGTATTGGTCGAACCTACCATCCGCACGTGTCAATCGCAATGTGTTGGAGAAGTCGGAGCCGTCGGATCAGGAATGCTCCCGGAGATGTTCCGCGCATGAGACACGTGCCCGCCCCTTCACCGGGAAGAGAGAACGGCCCCGAGGGGGAAAGAGAAAAAATTTTTGTGACCCTATGCGAGGGGGATGAAACAGCCCGAATTTTTTCCCACGGGGATGAGGTCGGACACATCCGGTTGATCCTTCTCGGGTCCCAGCAGGATCCAGGCGTCGGGGTTGTCCAGGATGGTTTGGACGAGTTGGGTGTGGAGATCATGCCCCGATTTGTTGGCGATAATATGACCGACGACGTGAGTACCCAGGAGAGACATGTCTCCGATGAGGTCTAAGATTTTATGACGAACGCATTCATCAGGAAACCGAAGGTCTTCCTCATTTAATATCTCGTCTTCTGAATCGGAAAACACAATCGTGTTGTCTAAAGAACCGCCCTTGCCCAATCCTCGGTCCCATAAGGCGCCGATCTCATGTGAGAACGCAAACGTTCTGGCTTCGGCAATGTTGGTCTGAAAATTCCACGCCGACCATTCGTGCTCGTAGGTTTGTTGCTGAATCAGAGGATGATCGTAATCAATCGTATAGGTGATTTTGGGAAGGGGAGAGGGCAGGATGGAAATTTCTCGGTTCTGGTTTCTGACGTGGATGGGTTCCACGATTTTCAGACAGGTCCGAGGACGCGCCTGGGGCACGACCCCGGCGCGTTGAATGAGTTGGGCAAAGGGAGCCGCGCTTCCGTCCATTGCCGGCACTTCTTCTGAGTCGATATCGATAAAGGCATTATCAATCCCCAGACCCCAAAGTGCCGAAAGCACGTGTTCGGTGGTTTGTATTTGAAAGCCGTTGGACCCAATCGTCGTAGAAAGTTCTACGGACCGAAGATTCCGAATCAGTGCCGGGCACGTCTCCACGTGGCTGTTCACCTTGCGTCGAAACACAATGCCGTTATCGGGCGGACCCGGAGAGAGCGTCACACGGGAATGACAGCCGGAATGGAGTCCCCTGCCGTCTATGGATACGGATTGCCCAATGGTCTGCTGTTTCTGCATCACTCCTCCGTCAAAGATTTTCGATCAACGTTTCTTACCATGCAAATGACAGGCCATATTTTTTCATATTCCCATATACATAACGTGTTGAAAAATAAGAATAAAATTCACCTGAAAATCAAGGCATTCTTGACATTGATGTTAAAAATCAATAGTTCTGTTGCGAAAATAACACATTTTGTCAATAACCACAACCGGAAACATCCATGACCGACGATCAAAAACGAAACGGTTCCAATAAGAAACGCAAGGGATTCGGGAACGTCTCGAGGTCTTGAGTGCGGGCGCGTCCGGCGATAATCCCACGATGTTTTTTGTGCAGCCCTGAGTCGGTGAAGGCCTGCCCGTAGAGTTCCCGTCTCAGGATGGGATTGACGAGAAGTTGTTTGCGTTGGTCATCTGTTTTTGTGTCCGTCAAGGCGGAGAGGCACGCAATGGCTTGTTCGATGCTGTGGTAGGGCGGGGCGAGATGCAGCACGGCATAGAAATCTTCCAGATGCTGACGGAATTCGTTGAGCAGGGGTTGGCAATCGTCACGCGACATTGTGAATGACGGGTTGGTGAGATGGGTGCGAACGGAGAACGTGACGTTCGCGGAAAACGCGTGACGCCCCCTTGACGCGCCGGACGGTGCATCGTTCATTCGGAATTACTGAATCGGTCGAGATCATGCTCTTTCCCGATCATGACCAGGACGTCTCCTTTTTCAATCATGTCACCGGGGGACGGCGTAAAATTAAAGGTATCTTCCTTTTTTAATTGTCCCTTGATCATGCGATTCACTTGTTTCTTGATGCCGATCACGTTGAGGTGATGGATCTCCCGAATTTTGGATTCCTCAATGCTCATGCCGGAAAACCGATCCGGAACCGTCACTTCCTCAATGCTGTACCCGGGAGCGAGTTCGAGATACTCCAACACCTTGGGGGAGACCAGCCGATGCGCGAGTCGAATCGCGGCGTCCCGTTCGGGGTAAATCATTTCGGTCACGCCCAGATTGCGCAGAATTTTTCCGTGTGTCTGGGTGACGGCCTTGGCGATAATGGACGTGACGCCCATCTCGGTCAGCGTCTGGACGATGAGAATACTCGCTTCGATGTTCTCGCCGATGCTGACCACCGCCACGTCCACGTTTTGCGTGCTGACGGCTTTCAGCGCGCGTTCATCCGTGGCGTCGCATTGGACGGCAAAAGTCGCAATGTCACTGATCGCTTGAATTTTCGCTTCTTCTCGATCAATGGCGAGGACTTCACAGCCCTTTTCGACCAACGTTTCTGCGACGCTGTACCCGAATCGGCCCAATCCGATGACGGCAAAAAGACGAGTCATGGTCCGTTCCTCTTCATGAAGGGGGGAGTCGATCCTGGGGAGAAGCGGATCCTCCGGATGGGGGAGCGGCGTCCGATGGGGTGGTGTTTTTGAGAAACGGGCTTATGAGGTCAATGGGGACGGGAAACAGAATGGTGGAATTCTTTTCTCCGGCCACGTTCATGATGGTTTCAATGTACCGCAATTGCAGGGCCGCTGAATTCTGACTCAGAATCGTGGCCGCGTCCGCAAGACGTTGGGAGGCTTGATATTCGCCTTCCGCGTGGATGACTTTCGATCGTCGTTCCCGTTCGGCTTCGGCCTGCCGGGCAATCGCCCGCTGCATTTCTTGAGGGAGATCCACGTTTTTGACCTCAACGGCGGAAACTTTAATGCCCCAGGGTTCCGTGGCCTGGTCAATAATCCGCTGTAAGTCGGCGTTGATTTCATCCCGCTTCGCGAGCAAGTCATCTAACTGGCTTTGGCCCAAGACGCTCCGCAGCGTCGTCTGGGCAATCATGGAGGTAGCGTAATAATAGTCCTCAACGCTCACAATCGCGTGTTCCGCTTCCACCACTCGAAAATAGATCACGGCATTGACTTTGACCGAGACGTTATCTTTGGTGATCACGTCCTGGGGCGGGACGTCCATGGTCACGGTTCGCAGGCTGACGCGCACCAGTTTGTCGATAAACGGAATGATAATAATGATACCGGGTCCGTTTCCCCCGATGAGGCCTTTTGCCAGACGGCCCATTCGAAAAATGACGCCTCGCTCATATTCCCGGAGGATATACAAGCCTTTTGTCAACAGAACGAGGAATCCGATCATCAGCACGAAGAGCATGGTGGAATTGAAGGGTGCGTCCATGTTAGTGACTCTCGTTTTGAGGGTTGACGGGTTTGACGTGGACGGTCAGGCCATCCACGCGGGTGACTTGGATCGGCTCGCCTTTGCTCACCGTGGTGGAACTGATCGCGTTCCAGATTTCTCCCTGGACGACAATTTTCCCCTGGGGCGTCAACCTCGTTCTGGCTGACCCGATACGCCCGATCATGCCTTCACGTCCCGTGACGGTTTGCGTTCGTATGGCTTTGATCCCGAACCTGAGCACAAGGAACGTAAAGCCCACCGCCAAGGCCACCACGGGAAAGATAAGGGACCAGGAGATCTGGTAATAGGGGAAATCTTGATTGATGAGGAACAGCGATCCCAGAATCATGGCGGTCACCCCGCCGATCGCCAGCAACCCGTAACTGGTCACGGTGACTTCAAGGACCAACATGACGATGCCCAGAATAAACAACAGCACCCCCGCGTAGTTCACGGGTAAGGACTGAAGGGAATAAAAGGCGAGAATCAAACTGATGGCCCCCACGATGCCGGGCAAGATCGCCCCGGGGCTGTAGAGTTCGGCAATCAACCCGATGGTCCCGATGGTCATGAGCACGTAGGCAATGTTGGGATCGCTGATGGCCTTCATCGCTTCGAGCCGCCAACTCATGGGAAAATCTTGAATCCGGGCGTCTTGCGTCCGCAGGGTCACGGTCGTTTCGCCAAGGGCGAGTTCCCATCCGTCGAGTCGTTGTAATAAGTCACGACGGTCTGAGGCAATCAGATCAATCAATCCGAGTTCTTTGGCTTGCGTTGATGTGGCCGAGACACTTTTTTTCACGGCATTTTCCGCCCATTCGACGTTTCGGCCGCGCCGTTCGGCAATGGAGCGGATGTAGGCGACCGCGTCATTTTCCACCTTTTCCTTCATCACGTCGTCCATTTCTCCGCCCCCCATGGCCACGGGGTGTGCGGCCCCGATGTTGGTGCCGGGTGCCATGGCCGCCACGTGAGCCGCCAACGTGAGGAAGACCCCGGCTGACGCGGCCCGTCCCCCCGTCGGACCGACGTAGACGACAATCGGAATCTGGGAGCCCGTCATGGCCTTAATCATGGAGCGCATCGAGGTGTCCAGGCCGCCGGGCGTATCGAGTTGAAACACGAGAAATTGCGCGCGGTCTTTCTCTGCCAACGCAATGGCTTCCTGGAGATATTCCGCGGCGACGGGGTTAATCACGCCTTCATAGGCGGCGGTGATGACGAGGGAAGGTTCAGCGTCAGCGCAGGTCGGAGGAAACGCAACACACAGACCACTCAGCAAAAGAAAAAAAAGTCGTCCCCGGTTTCGCCACGTCCCAAAACGACGCTGACTCCAATGGAAAGGAATGGTGAACAAGGCATTCAACGTGGCGGGAACCTCCTGCACGAAGAATCTTACGAGCCTCTCCGAAGACTGTCAAGAAAACTCCCGTGCGTGCAAGGGGTTGAAGCGGTGGTGCCGCCGTCCTGCCGCCGGCGGGTCAGTTGCACCGCGGACGGGAGGTTCCTAGAATGCGGGCCATGCCGACGTTTCAATCAGGCCAGCGCGTCCATCTGGTGGACGGGAAAGGACGGCAGTACGCCTTGACGTTGAAGGCCGGCGATCAGTTTCAACACAGCGGGGACACGATTGCTCATGACGCGATCATCGGACGTCCCGACGGGGCCACGGTCCGGTTTTCAGGAGGGGGAAAGACCATGGTGGCCTTGAGTCCCACCTTGGCGGAATACACACTTAAGATGCCCCGGGGGGCGCAAGTCCTGTATCCCAAGGATATCGCCATGATTCTCACGTGGGCCGACGTGTATCCGGGCGCCTGCGTGTTTGAAGCCGGCGTCGGGTCCGCGGCGTTGACGTTGGGCTTGCTGCGGGCCGTGGGCGACCGCGGAAAAGTGGTGAGTTATGAAAAACGAGAAGACTTTGCGCGAACCGCGGTGAAAAACATTGAACGATATTGCGGAGCAGTCGCCAATTTCCATTTATTTCACCGTGACGCCTATGAGGGCATTTCGTGGGATTTGGATGAAGAGCCTCGATTCTTTGATCGGGTCGTCCTTGATTTACCGGAACCCTGGAACGTCGTGCCTCACGTGCCGGCCGTGCTCCGGTCGGGAGGCATTTACCTGAGTTTTGTCCCGACGGTTCCGCAAGTGACCCAGACGGTGGACGCGCTCCGACGGGCGAACGTCTTCGGCCTGATTGAAACCTTTGAGACCCTCGTGCGTCATTGGAACGTGGACGGGCGCAGCGTGCGGCCGGACTTGCGGATGATCGCCCATTCGGGGTTCATCACCGTGGCCCGGCGCATGGAACACGGCAATGGCGCCGGGGATGTATTATCCCATCTGTCATTCTGAGGAGCCACCACCTGTCATTCTGAGGAGCCTGCGACGAAGAATCTCTCACTCAAACGTCTCTTTCTTCCTTCAACAACGAGACCCTTCGCGTGGCCCAGGATGACCATTCACGGCAGGGATGCCCGAACGCATGAAAACCATTCTCATTGCGGATGATGAACCTGACCTTCGGTTGTTGCTTCAAACGACCCTGGAAGATCCGGACCATCGCATTCTGGAAGCCTCGGACGGCGAGGCGGCCTTACACCTGATCCGGCAGGAACGGCCCGACGTGGTGATTCTGGATCGGATGATGCCCAGAATGACCGGCTTCGACGTGGCCCACGCGGTGCTGGCTGATCCGGCCACCCGACACGTTCCCCTGATTCTCCTGACGGCCCTGGATAAGCCCACGAACGAAGAAGACGGGAGCGTGCCGGACGTGTTTGCGTATCTCGTCAAACCCTTCAGTCCTCTCCAACTTCTTGAAAAAGTCCAGGACGCACTTGCTCGGACGCGAACGACGTAATCCTGGCGCACGCATGAAACTCTCCCGTTCCTCAATTCCCGACGATGATCTGAATACACAACTCCGTGCCGCCAAATCACAACTGGCCCTGTATGCCAAAGATTTGAAAGCCCTCCTGTCTCGTGAACAGAAGAAGTCGCAAAAGCTGGAAGCGGTGAATAAGCAATTACAGGCATACGCCCAGGACCTCAAGGCCGCCTACGGCGCGGAGCAACGCAAAACGCGAGAACTCGAAAAATCCTACGCGGATACGGTCGTGCGTCTGACCCTGGCGTCCCGCTATAAAGACGAAGAGACCGGCACGCACATTCAGCGCCTGAGTCATTACAGCAAAACCTTGGCGGTGAGCATCGGGTTCGATGAGGATGACGCCCAGTTGATTTTTGACGCGGCTCCGATGCACGACGTGGGAAAGGTCGGCATTCCCGACAGGATCATGCAGAAACGTGGCCCGTTGGATGAAACCGAGTGGGCCATCGTCAAACGGCACCCGGTCTTTGGGGCCAATCTGCTGGCCGGGTCCCCGTCGTTGCTGCTCGAAACGGCCAGAGAGATTGCCCTCACGCATCATGAACGATGGGACGGCAGCGGGTATCCTCAAGGGTTAGCGGGTGAGGCCATTCCCTTGGGAGGACGCATGGTCATGTTGGCGGACACCTATGACGCGCTTCGGAGCCGGCGGCCGTATAAACCGGCATTTTCCCACCGGAAGACGCGGGACATCATCCTCAACGGCAATGATCGGACCAAGCCTCAGCATTTCGACCCGACGCTGCTCGAAGCCTTTCGAGAACTTCACCTGGAATTTGACCGGATTTTTTCAGAAATCAGGGAGGAGCCTTCGACCCAGGAAGAACAGCCTTGAGATGCATCAGGTGCCGGGGGCGGCGTGGCCGGCGGCGCCGGCGATTGGCTCGGCGCGTCCGGCTTGGCGGCGTGGCGTGGTTTCTGGGTCCGGGCGCGGCGGACGTGGACGGTGCGGTTGTTCTCGGTCGGGGCACGTGGTAGGGTTGCGGGCATGGCGGTGTCGTTGATGACGCGGCGGTGGTCCATGACCCTGACCCGCTATATCCTGCGCGTCTACCTCGGCCTGGTGCTGCTTTCCTTCCTCGGTGTGACCGGGGTCTACTGGTTCGTCAACGTCTTCGCCCGGCTCTCCGGCATCCTGTCCTTCAATCCTGACCTCTCCGTGGTCGCGGCGTATTTCCTGGCCAAGGTGCCCTTGATTCTCTTCAACACGTCTCCCCTGTCGCTCATCCTGGCCTCAACCCTCACCGTCGGCCTGCTGCACCAACGGCGGGACATGCTCGCCTTGGGCTGCATCGGGGCCGGCCCGTGGCTCGTGCTGGTGCCGGTGGCCGGGCTCTCCGCGCTGGCGGCCGTCGGCGTGTTTGCCGTCGGGGCCTGGCTCATGCCGGTCACGTACACCCAGGGGCAAGCGGTCGCGGCCACGATCCAAGGCACCCGACACGGGGACGCGGTGGTCTCTCCGAACGTCTGGCTCCGACTGGGCGACGGCAGTTACCTGCACGTGTCCTTCGTCCTGCACGGCGGAACGCGGCTGTATCGCGTCGAACAATTCGGCACGGACGCCGGGCGCCTGGCCTCAATGCTCACGGCCGGTGAAGTGGTCTATGAAGCAGGCGCGTGGAAGGCTCAAGACGTCTGGGATCGCCACGTCGAACCCTCGGGCATCATACGGATGCACCATCACGGCGAAAAGTACCTGGACTTGGCGGTCACGCCGGACATCCTGGCACGATGGTCAAACCTGCTGCCCGCGGAACTGACGTTGCCAGCGTTGGCGTACCGGATGGCGGGCTTACGTGGCGTGGGCCTGCCTGATACCCGCTGGGCCCTGGAATGGCATCGCCGGGTGGCGTTTCCGGTGGCGGGCTGGGTCCTGTCGCTGGTCGGCCTGGTGGTGGGTGTGCGGCTTCGGCCGTCGCGGGCGGCGTATCCGGTCATTCTCTCCGGCGCGGTGGCGTTGGGCGTGGCCTTTGCCTGGTGGTTGGGCTATGCGATTGTCGCGGCCTACGCCGCGGTGGGCACGCTGCCGCCGTGGCTGGTGTGGCTCCCCGGCGGGCTGGTGGTGCTCGGCGGCCTGGCGGCCGGGATCGGCGGGCGGGGGATGCGGTGGCCGGAATGACGGCACGTTGACGTGAGATTTGGTCGCGGTTGGGATTTTTGGCGGCTTCAAACGCCACGTCGTACAAAGAATTGTGGGGCTTCGGATGGATTCCCGCTAGAAACCGGCGGGAATGACAGAAGGGGACGTCGGGGCGCTCCGGCGTTCTCGCGTCCGGGACTTCTGCGGGTTAGTCGTGGGTCCGGCGGGTGCGGGTGGGTACGCTATATCGGCGGGTGAGGGCATCGAGCACGATGCGACGGAGCACCCGGGACACGGTGCGGTCTTCGCGCTCGCCGATCTGCTTCAACTGCCGGATGTATTCATCTTCGAGGCGGCATGACACCGTGGTTGTCTTGTGGCGTTTCGGTGGTTTCAACATGATTCAGGGTAAGGGTCCGCCATGCCGTCGGATGGACGGCATGGCGGGGGTGGGGTGGTTCATCAACCAGTTCGGCAGTAAAAAGAACTTGTTGGACTGGGCGACGACCAATATGGTTCAACATCCAATCTTGACGTCCCATAGCAAGAGATGAAATAAAAACTACTCCCAGAAGGACAGGTCGCCGTATACGACGTTGTGGCTCCTGGTGCTAAAGCGCTATTCGACTGATAGAAACGACCACCACGGTAGAGTTGTACCCCTCTCCATCGAAAGGCGGGTCTTAGCGTATCCGTGGAACAGGCACCATCGAAGACAACTGATCTTCCGCAGCTATTTCTTACTGTCCCAAACGTCAAACTGCCTTCCCTTTCAACGAGTTCAATACAGCCAGTCGCTGCTAGCGAGCTACCACCCCCGCCACCACTGCCGCCGCCACCACTGCCGCCGTTGTCCCCGTTGCCGTTGTCCCCGTTGCCATTGTCGCCGTTGCCATTGTCGCCGTTGCCGTTGTCGCCGTTGCCATTGTCGCCGTTGCCGTTGTCTCCGTCCCCGTTGCCGCTAGCTTCATACGGGGTAGGCGCGCTTTGGATTTCGGAACGGTCGTTGTTGAAGCATTGGCCGTTGGCGCGTCCGGTGGCCGGGACGCCGCACGCTACACGCGCCGGGGCACTGCCGGCGCTTGCCGGATCCGACGGCATGGCCGTATTCACGTTCAAGCGATAGTGCCGGGGTGAGTCGTAGGCGAACCGGACGTTCAAGGCTACCTCGCCGGTATTCCGGATCATGGTTCCGTTGTCGGTTGCTTCGATGCCCTCGCGGCCTTGGGTCTCTGCGGTGGTGTTACGGGTGGGGGTGGTGCCGCTCCCGCCGCCGCTGGGCGCTGGTGGTGTCACTTTCGGCCCGTCGTCGCTGTCGCATCCGATTACGAGGCCCGTCACGGTGAGGAAGCTCACCACGGTTAGGGCCATGAGGAACCGTTTCTTATTGGTCATGGTCTTGCTCTCCTTGTGTGGTTGATTGCGTTGATGATGTTGGCTTCGCGGCTGGGGCCGGGGATCGGCTCCGGCCGTTGGTGCCGGCGGTCTGCTCGCGGACGCTCTCCGGGACTTTGGGCACCGTCATCGGTTGCACCTTCGGCAAGCGGGCGGGCGTGATGGTTCTTCCCTTCATGGTGGTCGGGTTGTTCTCCGGGTCGCACGCCATGAGGGACAGGAGAAGGGTGAGACCCAACAAGACGGATCTACAGTTCATAGTGCGACGACATTTTGAGAGCATTACTGACAACATGTTCTTGTCCGGAAAGCATTAATGATATATTTGTGAACGTGCGATTCCATTTTTCTTACCTCATTGTGTTTCATGCCGAGGTGCAGGTTGAGGTTCGCCTGATATCTATCTCCCGCCCAATCGTTCATAAACCAGTTGTCTCCTTTCAAATAAACGTGAATCCAATACTGAGATCCAGATGGTTTCGGGAAGTAAGGATCTGCCTTTCCCACCGAAGATCTAGGATCTAAAGTTACAAGAAGAAGATTAGGTACTCGGCTGGCCAATTTGTATGCATGATAGGCACCATGGCTATGACCAAGAATGACAAGTGGATAGAACTGTTGGAAAGAAAAGGCTTCTTTTTCTAGATTATTATCTCCCGTCATAGGCATTATATAAGATCGGACTCCAATTTCTGTGAAGATTCTCTCTCCAATCGCTCTCATGTCCTGCTCAACATAACTATCCCCATTGGTTATCATTAGTAACAGGGGAACCCTTTGGGATTGCGCGAAAACAGGGTGGAGTGATGAGACAATCAGGAAGATACACAACGGAATTAAGAGAAAGACGCGGCGACATGATTTCATTGATAAGCCTCCTTTTTGTTTTAAGTTGTTCTAAGCCATCAGGCAGTTGTCGTGGAATTCAAGCTTCTCAAACGACGACTTCTCTTTTTTGGAAATTCTGTCTGCTTGGCCCGTGTGAGGGCTCTGGTCAGGATGTGCGGGACGCGGTGGCGCACGAAGCCGCGCCGCCGGCTGCGGATGAAGCTGGGATATACAGGTTGGCAGGTCTTGTTGTTACGTGGAACGCCGCGTAGGAATCTACGCGAGAGGGTTAGGAAGTCGAGATTCTCCGAATGTACGTAGAAATGTACCCCCCCCCCCCCCCCCCCCATCCCCCACGTATTTCTACGTAGTGACTTCTGCTTGTGAGGAGAAGTGGACGGATGACGGATGGGATGGAAGCGCATGGTCATGGTCTCTTGGTTTTTCATTTTGATATGGATGGAAAGTTTTGGCAGAAGCAAAAGTTGGGTGGTCTTATACATGAGAACTATAGGCAAGTCAATATGGGCATAATGAAGTTTTTTTACATTTCCGATATTCACCAGTCTTTTATGGTGTTTGAAAATCATAAGCCGCTGTGAGACTTTTGCGGTATGTTATTTTGGATGGGGGTTCATGGGGGTTTCAGAGAGGGGCCTCCGATTGATGATTGTGTAGTGGATTCCCGATTAAGAACGTCGGGAATGACCTTAGTTTTAGTCGGGAATGACTTTGGGTTGCGGTCGGGAATGACTTTGGGTTCAGTTGGGACTGATCTTGGGTTCAGATATGGGCCTTCGATTGTGGATTGCGTAGTGGATTCCCGATTAAAAACGTCGGGAATGACTTTGGGTTGCAGTCGGGAATGACTTTGGGTTGCGGTCGGGAATGACTTTGGGTTCGGATATGGGCCGCCGAGCAGGTATCGCGTACCTCTACACAACGTTCCACACAACGGGGTGAAGTGGCCCTTTTGAAGAGAGCAACGTCGCGGCGCGGTCATTCACTGGTCGGGGAATTCAACCGGATATCCGGCTTCGTTCCAGGCGTCCATGCTTCCCGCGAGGTTATAGACGTGTTGATACCCCAATCCCGCGAGAGTGTGCGCGGCGATGTTGCTCCGGTGGCCGGACTTGCAATAGACGACGATGTGGTCGTCGGGGTTGGCCCCGATTTCCTTGTGCTGTTGGGCCACGTCCCGATAATCAATATTCCGGTCGGTCCCGGGAATGAATCCCGCGTCATGCTCTTCCGGGGTACGCACGTCAATCAGAAAAAACCCTTTTTGTTGAAGGGTCGGAGCGTTTTGGAGCCCTTTATTCAATTCATGGACGGTCAACACGTAGGATTGCTGGGCGGATACTGATCCGGCGAGCAATATGACCGGAACGGCAAAACTCATGAGGATTGCTTTCGTCTTCATCACGACCTCCCTGTCGAAAAAGTGACGTGCCGTCGTTCCCGTGACAACGGGAATGCAGGATGACACGTTGTTGTCGCCATGATGCCCTTGTTGCCTCTCATTCATCCTATGCCGACTTTTGGAATCCGGTCAAGAGCCGGCGTGATTCTCCTTGCCCTGATGACTGCTGGGACCTTCGCTTCAGTTTCCATGTTTTCGGCACCCGCAACGACCGGATGCAAACCATCTCGTCCGCCCTGCACCGGTATCAACGGACGTGGTCACGTGTCACCCGCGTCTCCGGTTTATTTTCTCAACCGTGTTCGGGTTGCACAGTAAAGGTGAAAGAAACGGCACGCAGCGGCCTCCCGAGGGCTGACGGTGATAGCCCCGTACAAAACCTTGACAGCACTACGCAGCCAGGGTATACCCTCGGTCCGCCAAAGGCTCATTACACGACCATGAGGTAACCTCTCACCATGCCTGCAATCGACACCGACCAAGTCGCGACAAAAGCCGACCTGCAAGCCGGCCTGGCAGCCCTGGAGAACAATATCTTGATGTGGCAGTCCGACCTGAAGGACTTTCTCGTCAAGAGACAGGACGATCTCATGGCGAAGCAGGATGCCAGGATGAACGATCTCATGGCAAAGCAGGACGCGAAGACGACCCACCTTATCGAGAAGCAGGACGCCAAGATAGACGATCTTATGGCGAAGCAGGATGCGACGACCCACCTTATTGAGAAGCAGGACACCAGGATAGCCGATCTCATGGCAAAGCAGGATGCAACGACCCACCTTATCGAGAAGCAGGACGCCAAGATAGCCGATCTCATGGCGAAGCAGGACGCCAAGATGAACGATCTCATGGCGAAGCAGGATGCTAAGACGACCCACCTTATCGAGAAGCAGGACGCCAAGATAGACGATCTCATGGCGAAGCAGGATGCCAGGATAGCCGATCTCATGGCGAAGCAGGACGCGAAGACGACCTACCTTATCGAGAAGCAGGACGCCAAGATAGACAATCTCATGGCGAAGCAGGATGTCAGGATCAACGATTTCATGACGAAGCAGGACGCGAAGACGACGTACCTTATCGAGAAGCAGGACGCCAGGATGAACGATCTCATGGCGAAGCACGATGCCAGGATCAACGATTTCATGGCGAAGCAGGACGCGAAGACGACCCACCTTACCGAGAAGCAGGACGCCAAGATAGACAATCTCATGGCGAGGCAGGACGCCAGGACGAACAGCCTTATGAACAAGGTTTTATGGGTTCATGGGGCTTTGCTCGTGGCCATTATCAGTGCCATCATCAACGGAATCATAAAGACAGTTTTCTAAAACCCACGGAACGAGGACGCGATTGACGTCACCGTGGGCGCGAAGCGGCGCCGGCCCCGGGCCGCGTCGTCATGATGTGCAACACGTCAGCCCAGTCAGTCTACGCGGAGCAGTGAATTTCGTCGGGTCCGTGGCCTGCTGCGCGCTGATGTTGGCAGGTTGTGGGGCTTTTGGTGCTGACGGAGCGCCGGTCGTCCGGCAGAAACGTGGCCGTTCGACGTGCGTGGGGAGACTGCCCATCCGGCTGCATTCATCAGGAGACATTTTTCTTCACCGTCAAAGGTTCCGACGTCGAACGGATTGAACGCGCGCAAGCGATGGATATGATCCCGTTCGTTGAAATGGAAATCCCTCCTGACCGGCGTTATTGACTGGGGATGCCGGAGGTCCCGGGTCGGGTGGTTTTGAGATCGTTCAGGGTTAGCAGACTCATCAGTGACACCCCGTGCTCTTCAACCTTCTGCTTGCCGTCCTGTTCTTGCCGGTCCACGATCACAAGGGCATGGGAGACGCGGAGGTTTGCTTGGTTAGCGGCTTGGAGGGCTTGCAGGAGAGAGCCGCCGCTCGTCAGCACGTCGTCCACGATGAGCACGCGATCATCGGCCTTGACCGCGCCTTCGATTCGTTTGGCTAATCCATGATCTTTCACGTGTTTCCGCACGACGAAGGTGCGGTAGGTTGTCCGCGGTTGAGTTGCATGGGCATAATCGGATATAGCCGTGGCCAGGGGAATGGCGCCGATCTCCAGGCCGCCTACCGCTTCAACGGAGAGATCGCGGATGGCGGCACATGCGAGTCGGGCCACGAGCCAACGGGCATCGGGGTGCGCTAACAGTGCCCGACAGTCCACGTAGTACGGACTCGTTTCTCCGGAGGCCAGCACGAAGCCGTTGTGCTGGTCCCATTGAAAGGCCTCGTACTGCCGGAACAGGGTTGCCAGTTGTGGGATGGACATGACACGAAGACTGATCGACACGATACCGGACGGGGAGTTCTACCATTCGATGATGATGGATGGCAATATCCGGAGATTCTTCGCTTCGCTCAGAATGACATTTTTGGCTCAGGATGGGCATAATGGCCAAAAAGAGTTGGGGAAAGTAGAAGAAACGCCTTTTGTTCTCGGAGGTTCTGCCTCTTTGTATTGAACCCGCTGAACAAGCGGGCAACGGTGACGCTCCGCTACTCCGACCGACACCTCCGCCAGGATGGATTCCAGAACGATGGATTCCCGCTAAAAGCCTGCGGGAATGACAGACGAAGGAGCCTGCGGGAATGACGGACGGGGGAGCCTGCGGAAATGACCGGATGGGGGAACGGCAGGAATGACAGGATGAAGATGAAGACAAAGAAAGGAGAGAAGCTATGAGGACGGGATGCCCGATTAGGCTTGTCCCCGACGGTTGTTATCGGGGAACTGTCGGGCATGACAGAGAGAGGCCGGCCTCTCCTGGCATGCCTAATGCCCCTTTCCGTCCTTCCCGCAAATGCCTTCTGTCATTCCCGCAAATGCCCCTTCTGTCATTCCCGCAAATGCCCCTTCTGTCATTCCCGCAGGTTTTTAGCGGGAATCCATCCTACCGCCCGCCTCCCTTTCTGTCCTTCCCGCCCCAGAAAGAAACCCAACACTTTTTGGCCATTATTCCCAGAATGACACTTTCGCTCAGAATGACATTTTGCAGGGGTCTCACCAGGGGAGAGGGGGACTTCTCTGGAACTTCTCTTCGAGGGTCAGGGTCGGGCTTCGGTCTGCATGATGGGGGCGGTTCGTGTTTAAGATAAAGAAGCGGCCGCTCAAGCCGATTAAAGAGCCGGAGCTCTATAATCTCTTGGAGAATTATACCGACTTTGATCCGCCCGGGAACGTCATGGTGTGTGCCATGACCGGCGAAGAACAGATTGAGCATCATGCCAAAGTTCTTGGCGAAAGCTATGAGATTCCGATTGAAGACGTGCAGCGACTGTTGACGGAAGGCGGGATCTATGCCTATCCCCAAACGGCCGGCGTGGTGACACGTGGCTTGTTTGTATGCAAGGTCGATCCGATGGGGCACGCACCCAAACAGACGTGGACGTTGGATTTGGAACAAACCGCTGAAGCCGAACAACTCGCCCGGTTTTCACGGATTTCCCTGGCCGAGGCCGCGGAACGCGTGTTTTACCGAGGGTTGCCGGAAGAATTGCGAGCACGTCTGACGCAAAAGAATCTTGGGCCGGATGACGGCACACGCGCTCGGTCGGTGGCGAAGGGTGATCTCACCTATATCGACTTTCGTAAAGACTGGTCGCCCTATTTCAAACGTAAATGTTCGATGCCGGATGGTTCGATGGTCGAAACCGGCGGCATTCAGGAATTTGCCGAATTGCATGGCATCACGGTTGCCCAGGCGCAAACGTTGATGGACCAGGGTGGCACGCTGGAACTTGAAGACGGGGTGCTGGCGTGCCAAGTGATTAATAACCAACCCACGGTGGCTCGATTTAACGGCAAACAGTACGCCAAAGCCAAAGAGCTGATGGACGCCAGAGGGCTTCACGTCATGGATGCGCTCAGTGAAATGGCGTTGAGTGATCCCTTGCTGATGCGGGCCTTGCAGCGGGCCGAACGGGACAGTGCATCGAAATCTTAGCCGTGGAACACACGATGAGGAAGACGTTCACAACGGTGGTGTGTGGTCTGTGTGGTTTCTTCATCATGGGTGTGAGCCACGTCTTGGTGCCGATCATTGAGCGTGCTCATGCCGCCGCGGCATCCGAAATCGTGGGAAAGGATGGGGCGCCCATGGTGCTCATTCCTCCTGGTCCGTTTTTCATGGGCGTTCCTCAAGGGGCACGAGACGGGGGGCTGGATGAATATCCTAATCATGAAGTGGAATTGGACGCTTACGCGATTGACAAATATGAAGTCACGCATGGCCTGTATCTGGAATTCATTCGCTCGACCGGCCATCGCGTTCCGTCACATCCGACCGACTCCTCGAAAAATTTATGGCAACGGGGACTCATGCCGGAATCGATTTCGCCTTTGCCGGTGGTCAACGTCGATTGGTTTGACGCCAATGCCTATTGCCGATGGGCCGGGAAGCGGTTGCCGACCGAAGCCGAATGGGAAAAGGCTGCGCGTGGGACTGATGATCGACGATTTCCTTGGGGAAACGTCGAACCCACGTCCAAACACCTGAATTTCAACCAGAGGTGGCAAGGTGAAAAGACCCTGGTGCCCGTCGGGATTTATGAGAAAGGCAAAAGCCCCTACGGGGTCTATGACGTGGCGGGTAACGTTTGGGAATGGGTCGCCGACTGGTATGACGCGACCTATTATTCCCGAAGTCCGCGCCGGAATCCAGAAGGGCCGGCAACCGGAACCCGTCGTGTCATTCGCAGTTCAGGCTGGCAGGTGGAAACTCCGCAAGTGCGAATTTTTACCAGAGTGGCAAGCCCGCCGCTTGACCGGAATCATTCGACCGGGTTTCGGTGTGCCGCAGATGTTCCGCTGTCCTGATGACGGGTCAACGACGTCCGACAATCGGGTGGGCGTGGCGCGGGATCGTTGGGCGGGGGAAATCGTTTCAGACTTTTTTCTTGACAGCCATGCGCGTTGCCATTAGTATTTTCTGCTTAGTATGCTGATTCCAGAAACTCGCAGGGAAAGAAGCCAGTTCAGAAGAAACGTGGGTGCCTCGCAGGTCGTCGTCATTCTTGGCCTGTGGGGCTTTTTCTTTTTGGTCGGCCACGTTGGAGCGTCTGACCATCAGACTTCGAATCCCGACTCGGTCCCGAATACCCCTGCACTCCTGTTCTTCCCCCCCGCTCCCGGTCCTTCCCTCACTCAGAAGCCCACGTCAGACCGGACAACGCCGGAAGTCTCCCAAGTCTCCCAAGTGGCAGAGCCTTCTTCCCCCGTATTGACGTGGGAATCTCCGCCTTTCGTCCCAATCCATTCCTTCGGCCTGAACGTGAGGCATGCCGTTCATGAACGGGCTTTTCTTGAACGATTTGGTCCTGTTCACACGTTTCTCGTGAGTTCCCGACTGTTTCCGAGTGCAGAGAGGCCACCCTCTTCTTTTCCGGATCCGGTCTGGCGTTATGCGCGCGCCTTGGCGTCGTCCGCAAACCCGGGAGACGCCGGAGCCCAGCCGTTGTATGACGAGATTTCCGTCATTTTGAATCCTGCCGTGGAACGCAACGTTCGATACTTTCAAACTGGCATCCGTGACCGCTTCCAACGGGCGTTGGATCGATTTTATCCCTATGAACCGCTGCTTGAACAGATTTTTGCCGAGTTCGGGTTGCCTCATGATCTGGTGTACCTGTCGTTGGTCGAAAGCGGCTTCAACCCTCTGGCCTATTCACGAGCCAGGGCCTCGGGTCCGTGGCAATTTATGAAAAGTACGGGTCGGATGTATGGCTTGAAGGTGAACTGGTACGTGGATGAACGGCGGGATCCCATGAAGTCCACGGTCGCGGCGGCCCACCACTTACGAGATCTCTATGACCAGTTCGGCTCATGGCCGTTGGCCCTCGCCGCGTATAACGCCGGTGCCGGCAAAATCAGCCGGGCGATTCAAAAAACCGGCACCCGGGATTTCTGGAAAATCGCGCAGACCCGCTACATTCGCCGGGAGACCAGACACTACGTTCCGAAATTTATGGCGACGACGATTATTGCGACGAATCCCGCTCGCTTCGGCTTTCGCGTTTCTGCGCAAGCGGTTCATCAGTACGATGAAGTCCACGTCAACAAATCCGTCTCTTTGCGATCTCTTGCCAAAGAAACGGGGATTCCTTTTGAAGAACTTCGGCGGTTGAATCCTGAATTGCGTCGCAGGGTCATCCCTCCGGCGAAAGGTGGATATGATGTAAAGGTTCCCGTGGGCATGGGGCCTTCCGTTGAACGGGTCCGGTCCCGATTGGAGCAATGGGTTCCCACCCAGCCTCAATTCACGTGGTATCGCGTTCGCCGGGGAGATAGCTTGTCAGTGATTGCTCATCGATTCGGGATAAGCGTCAGGGCGTTAAAGAGCCTTAATAATCTCTCGGGAAGTCTGATACGGGTAGGAAAACGTTTGCGCGTCAGCCGAGAGACTCCCGGGAGTGAAGCCGTGCGGTGGTATCGCGTCCGGCGCGGCGACAGCCTGTGGAGTATTGCCAAACGGTTTCGCGTGTCGGTTCGGAAGTTGAAGACGTTGAATGATTTGAGCAGTAGCCTGATTCGAGCGGGTCGGCTGCTGCTGATCGCCCCTTGAGCCAGCCCTTTGCCCTGAATGCGTCAGGGCTCTTTTTCTTGCCCCTGCGGACTTTCTGCTTGTGGCGTGTCTTCCTCAGGGGGTGTGCCTGCGGATTCTTCCTTGGGTGGTTCAAGGAGTTTGACCCGCATCTTGGCTTCGCTCGCATAGGGCGAACGCGCGTGGTCATCTACTAACCGTTGGTAGAGAGCCAGTGCCTGACTGGTCCGGTCGTCAAATTCCTCCAGTTTGGCGAGTTCGAAGAGCACCTGATCTTTGTTCAGCGCATCGGGCGTCTCAAGCACGTGATTGTAGGCTTCTATGCCCTTTTTTCGGTTTCCATCCGCCACGTAGGTGGCGCCGAGTCGTTGATAGACCAACCCGAGCAGGGCCGGATGGGTCCCCGTCTGTTTGATAAAATTGTTATAGGCGTCAACGGCCCCCGCGTAATCACGTTGTTCGGCTAACGCGTTCCCGATGAAGTACCAGGCCAGGTGGGCATAGGGCGAGCGAGGATAGTCCTCAATGATTTGCCGATACACGGTCACGGCTTTTTGCAAACGTTTGTTCGTCGCCTCGACGTCTTCAAAGGATCGGTCGAGGTAGGCTTGAGCGGCTTGATATTCCAGGCCCAATGCCTCTTGGTCACGTGATTGTTGGAACCAGACAAAGGTTCCGAGAATAATCGCCGCCACCCCTGCTACGAGAACGGCGGCAATCACGGCTTGACGACGTTGCTCCACAAAGAGCCACAGCCGTTCGCTTCGGGGTAAGAGTTCAGGATGTTCCTGAGCAACCCGTTTGTTGATATCTCTGATTTTGTAACTCAACGTCCGCTCTCAACACTCACGCGACGCATCATGGGGATTGGCCGAAAGGAAGGACTGACGGCGGGCAGGACGGGCTTGTGTGACGTCCTGCTCACGTGAACCTTGGGCCTTATACTCACATGGTTGTTCCTTGTCAAATGTCTGAAGGCGTTGGTCGGGAGGGCGTCTCGTGTCCACGCCCGTTGTCCGGGGTCTCTCAGGTTGACAGGGTGTCTATGCCTGATATAAATAGTGCGTCAACGCTTTGGCACTGAATGCACGGGCGGATAGCTCAGTAGGGAGAGCGCTGCCCTTACAAGGCAGAGGTCGCAGGTTCAAGCCCTGTTCCGCCTACCATGAGAATAACTGATGACGTCCGAAGAGTCGGCTCTTCCCCCGGAAGCGAGGGGTTGAAGATCGGCGACAGAATCAACCTCATTACCCGTATGGGGCCGTCGTTCAGCCAGGTTAGGACGCCAGATTGTCAATCTGGAAGTCGCGGGTTCAAATCCCGTCGGCCCCGCCATTCACCACGTCGGCTTTGGTCGTTGCGGTAACTCACTCAACCCGTGAGTTGGCTTTTTCCACATTGCCGACGTGTCCGAACATCCTATGTTTGCAAGTGACCTTGGTCAACTCATTGGTTCCCTCGGGACGACCTCTATCGTCGTCCTGTTGATTTTAGTGTGGTTTTCCGTCTTCTCGTGGGGCATCATTGTGTATAAGTGGCGGATAGTCCGCATGATCCATGAAGAAGAACAACAATTTCTTCGTGCCTATGAACGGGAGGCCAAGCTCGATGATCCGGATCTGCCCAAACTGCATCGCTTGGCCAAACAATTATCCCATAGCCCGAGCGGGTCGGTTTTTCTTGGGGTCATGAGTCGGTTGGAGCATCTTCCTGATCTCCAGACGACGGACGCCATTGATGAGACCTCCAAACGGAGTAGCTGGCCGGAGCGCCGCTACTTAGAACAAGTCATCCGCTGCCTGGTTCAAGATCAGATTACCCGACAAGAAGCCTACCTTCCTTTCCTGGCCACCACGGGAAACATTACCCCGTTCATCGGGTTGTTGGGCACGGTTGTCGGCGTCATTCACGCCTTTCAGCGAATCGGCGCCGAAGGCACGGCGAGTATCGCAGCCGTGGCCCCGGGCGTTTCCGAGGCGCTCGTGGCCACGGCCGCCGGACTGTTTGCCGCCATTCCCGCCGTCGTCGGATATAATTACTATCTCGCCAGAATTCGAAAAACCACGTTCGGCGTTGAAGCCTTCGGCATCGAGTTTCTGAATGCCCTGGAAGGCATGTCTCCCGACGTGAAAGAGGTCGAAGTCCTTCGGTGATGCTTGAATCCCGCCCCCGGTTTCTTGCTGAGATCAATATTATTCCGCTCGTGGACGTGGTGCTGGTGTTGTTGGTGGTGTTTATGGTGACGGCTCCCATGCTGCACCGAGGGATTGATCTGTCACTTCCGCGTTCGCAATCGAACACCATTACCCCCGAGGAGCGTCTCGTGATTACGATTGAACCCGACGAGCGCGTCTACCTTGGGAAAGATCGCGTGACGTTGATTCATTTACGGAAGCGTTTGCATCAGGCCAAGGCCCTCAACGCCGGCGTGTCGGTCTATCTTCGGGCGGATCGTCGGGTTCCGTATGGGCGGATCGTCCAAATCATGGATGAAGTCAAACGGGTCGGGATTGAACGACTCGGCATGATTACGGACGTCCGGAAGACGGTGGTTGAGGAGGAAGTCATCACCGATCAGTAAGTGAGAAACGACGCCATGTCCCATGCCGCCTCCATGAATCTGTTGTCGTTTGATTTGCTGCGGGATCCAGGGTCGGTTGATACGCGGCTCAAGTGGGCTCTTGCCGGTTCGGTCGCCGTTCACGTGGCGTTTGCCATCATTGCGAGTGTCCGTTTTATGCCGATGAGCGTGCCCATTGCCCCATACCAGGTTGATCTCGTGACGCTTGCCGATATTCAGGCGCCTCCCACTCCTGCACCGAAAAGCCAACCGCGCCCCGCGCCGCCGGCGAAGCCGCGTGAGCCGGAACGGATGACGGACTCGCTGAGGGGAGCACTGGAGTCCGTGGTGGTGCCTGATCCCCGAAACGTGGAAGCGGTCAAAAACGTTGAACCCGTTTCGACCCCTCCCCCGGTATCTCAGCCGGCTCCGCCGAAACCTGACGTTCCACGGGTTCAATCGCCTCCGCAACCGCCGCAGCGGGCTTCTGCTCCGCCCAAGGCGTCGCCAAAGCCTTCCTCGTCGCCTCCGAAGAACGTCTCGTTGGCTCAGACGCTGAAGCAGGCCGTTGAGAAGGTCGTCGTGCCGGAGTTCCAATCATCACAACCCCCATCAGCCAAGTCGCCGCCGCAGAAAAACGAAGCGCCCGTCCATGCTCCAAAGAAAAGCCGGGTGGTGAAATCGGTGAAGCAGCCGAGTCAATCCGTCAAACTCCGTGAATTCAAACATTCTCAAGAGACTCCCGCTGAATCAGCAAAGGTTCCTCTTATCCCCGATCCGGTTGTCGTGCCTTCTCAGGCTCCGACGTTAGCCAAGGTTGAGCAAAATCACTCTCCATCCCGACCCGCGGTGGCTAAGACGCCATTGAAGCCTGACAACGAGGAACGTGAGGAAGCCGCCATCGACACGCTGCCGCCCATTCCTGATGTGAAACCTCTCCGGTCGCACCGACTGACGCTGACCAATCGGCCCGTGGGCGGGTCTGCTTCCGAAGCGAATAAGTATTGGGCAGAAGTTCAGAGCAAGATTGCTGGGGAATGGGTCCCGCCTCCCATCCATCGGCAGGAGCCGCTTCATGTGGTTTTAGCCTTTCGAATCAAGCAGACTGGGCAGGTACAGTCACTGCGTTTCGTCCGGAAGTCGGGAAATGCGTATCATGACTCAGCGGTCAAGCGGGCGGTGATGGCGGCCAGCCCATTGCCGCCCGTTCCCCCGGATATGACGAAAACCTATTGTATGACGAAATCCTATTGCGATTTAGAATTCAAATTTACGTTCGATCCTCGAAGGACCCCACAATGAAGCACTCGACGCGGTCTCTCTTGCTTGGTGTCTTGTTTGCGCTTGGCTTTCTTCCGTGCGTCGATTTGTATGCTGCCGACGTGTTTTTGGAAACCAGCCGCTCGGAGTTTCAAAAAATTCCGATCTGGATCATGGGATTCCACGATGGAAACAGTAAAACTCGAATCGGAAAGCAACTGCACGATGTGCTCAAGGCTGATTTGAAGCGCACCCAGGTGTTTGAGGTCCTCGGGGAGCCACCGGACGTTCCGGCGTTTGAGCACGCTCATTGTCAAGGCGACGTACCAAAGGCGAAAGCCAAGGCGAGCGGTGCAACGGTGACCACCTGGGGAAGAATCGGGAAAAAAGATGGAAAATTGGTCATGGACCTCTGCGCGTACGACGGCGGAGAGAACGACTTTGCCCTCGGCAGACAGTACACCGGCAATCCCATTACCATGAGGCTTCTCCGCACGATGATGCACCGGTGGACGAATGCCCTGGTCTCTCATTACACGGGCGATCCCGGCATTGCGCTGACGAAGATCGTCTACGTCTCCAGAAGCCAAAACGGTGGACGCGGTAATTTATACGTGATGGATTACGACGGGTATGGTCCCAAACGCATTACCAGCAATCAGGAGATGTCGATCATGCCGACGTGGTCACCCGATCGACGATCCGTGTTGTATACGACCTATCGCGGGAATAATCAGGAAATCATGCAACTCGACCTGAAATTACAAACCCCACGCACCTTGGTGTCTCCTGAAAGTTTGAACATGACGCCGGCGTTTGCTCCTGGCGGTCAACTGTTGGCGTATGCGTCCGCTAATCAGGGGAATTCCGATATCTTTACGCTGAACGTCGGGACGAAAGAGACCGTGCAGTTGACCGCTCATCGCAGTGCGGATTTATCGCCGACGTGGTCGCCCGACGGACAAAAATTGGCCTTTACGTCGGATCGTGGGGGCCGACCTCAGATTTACATCATGAGGCGTGATGGATCCCGCGTCCGTCGATTGACCTTTGAAGGGAAGTACAACGCTGCCCCTGCGTGGTCTCCACGCGGAGATTGGATTGCCTACGTCTGCTACGTCCGCAAAATGGGATTCAAGTTGTGCCGCATTTCTCCCGATGGACAACGGCGCGTTCAAATGACCAAAGGTCCCTCGCGTGAAATCGATGATTCTCCTTCGTGGGCACCGGATGGTCGTCACCTGGTCTTTAGTTCGACTCGAGGTGGGCGGAGTCACATTTACATGATTACCATTGACGGCACGGGATTAGAGCAGTTGACGAAAGGCGCGAAGCACCACAGTTCCCCCGCGTGGTCTCCGTCGTAAGATGCGTCGTTCCCCGCCGAAACGTGACGGGCGGGCCATCGGCAGTCGAGTGACCGCCACGCGTACTGAAATTGGCAGACCCTGGTGTCACTCCTGACGGCAAGTCTGGAGAAGCCGTGGAAAGAGTGTTGAGAAATTGTAAGGAGACGTAAGCCCATGCGTAGAAATCGTGAGTGTTCCTCGAGAGAAAGAAACGCAACGCGAACCACCCGATGGACGTGGAAAGTCGTTCAAGCCGTATGTGTGATCTGGTTGGCGCTGCTCGTCACGTCCTGCGTCGCACAGCGCGCCGACTTAGTGAAAATGGAAGAGGACTTTGAAAGGAAAATCGGCAAATTAGATCGTGAGAAAAAAGCGTTGGCCCAAACCCTTGAGCAGGCGAAACAGAACATCGCGGCCTCCAACACCCTGTTGGAGGATCAGAAAAACGAATTAAATGAACTCAGGAAAGCCAGTGCCCGCCTAAACCTTGACTTGCGGAAACAGCAAGAAGAAGGTCAATCAAAAGTCACCGGCGACTTGGAGACGCAATCACATCGTCTTGATCAGATTGACCGGAAGTTGGCTGATCTGACTCGGAAAGACGCCGCGCTCAAAGAACGACTTGAACAAGGCGACGTCCAACGGTCAGCGCAGATTGACGCCTTGCGCAAAGACGTGGAACAGGTTCTGGACCAACAGAGCAAACAGGTGAGCACGCAGTTCGCTGCTTTTCAGAAATCTCTGGTTGAGTTTAAGAAAACGCTGGCTCGAGTCGATAAACGGTTGGTTCAAGCGTTGAAGGAAGAGCAGGACCGTGCCACGAGTTCTGAGACCACGATGCAACAAGACTTCACGAAGCAACAACGGGCCTTTCAAGCGAAACTCGACGCGGATACGCAGACGCTCAAAACCTACGTCGAGACCAGCGTCAAAAAGACTATTGCCACCGTCAATGAGGCCCTGAAGAAAATCAACGCCAAGGTGGGGACTGAGCTTGCGGCATTAGCCAAAAAGACAGCCTCCGTCAAGAAATATTTAGAGAAAGACGTTCGTCCGGGCTTGAACGCGATCTCGGAGGTCGTTGAACGGGAAAAAGATCGGGTTTCGCAGGAGTTGGCAAAGGTGGAAACCGCTTTGCAAAAGGCTGAACGGACGGTGGCCGCCAACGTCACCCAAACGCACACGCAAGTCACCACCCAAGCCAAGAACGTTGAAGAACTCCGTCAGGCGGTCGTCCAGATGCGAGGCGTCCTGGATTCCATGGGTGACCTGTTGGGGAAACGTGGCGACGACCAGATGAAGCAGGTGGGACAGACGATGGCCCGGCTGGATCGCATGGAGCAGGCGCAGTCGTCGGAGATGGCCAAGCAGGCGGAGAACACCCAGGCTCTGAAGGAGGTCACGGCGAGCGTGGCATCGGTCGTGCAATCGTTTGAAGAATTCAAAACGGCGATGACCGCACGACTCAATGAGCAGACGGAGAAGGCGTCTGACGTGCAACGCTTGCAGCAGGAACTGAAGGCCAACGTGAAACATTGGAACGGATTAAGCCGATCCATCGCGAAGTTAAAAGACGTGATGGTCACCAAACTGGGATCGAAGATCGATGAACATGAATCGCGGATCGTGGAATTGCAGAAAGCCCTCAAGCAATCTCGGCCGTCCGCGCCAACGTCCACGTCTCCTTAGACCAGAAGGGATTGGGGCTGGCAACGATGAACGGAACGGCTTATTCCATTTCCGGTGACGCGGAGCCGGTGACGGGTCTCTCCCCCATGGCGTCCGTTGAAACCAGAATTCAGGTCCTCCCGGAGTTCGTGGCTTCGCAGATCGCCGCGGGAGAAATCGTGGAGCGTCCTGCGTCGGTCGTCAAAGAATTAGTCGATAATAGCCTGGATGCCCGCAGTACCATGATTTCGATCGACGTGGTTCATGGTGGAAAAACCTTGATTCGAGTGACGGATAACGGGGAAGGGATGAGTCGGGCCGATGCCGCGTTGGCGTGCCAACGATTTGCCACCAGCAAATTGCGCAATCAGGATGATCTGATGGGCATTACCACCTATGGGTTTCGTGGGGAGGCGTTGCCGAGCATTGCCGCGATTTCACGGTTTCGGATGCTCACCGCCTTGCATGAGGCACGCTCGGGGACGACCGTGGCCATTGAGGGAGGAGGCCCTCCGTCGGTTGAAGAACGCGGTTCCCCACCGGGGACGCGCATTGAAGTGGAAGAGATCTTTTTCAATACACCGGCCAGGCAAAAATTTTTGAAGACGACGGCGACGGAATTCTCCCACGTGGTCCACGTCATCCAGCAAGCCGCGCTGGCGAACGAGCAGACGCACTTTCGATTGACGCATAATGAGCATCCGGTGTTCGACTACCCGACGGCCGCGACGTTCGAGGATCGCCTCCTTCAGGTCTATGGGGCAAAAGTCATGGACACGATGCTCTCCGTTCAATTGGAGCGGGGCACCGTGCAGGTGCAAGGGGTGGCCGTCAATCCCTGCCACGCGCGAACCAGCCGGACGCCCCAGGAAATTTTTGTCAACCGGCGCGCCGTGAAAAATGCGACGATTGCTCACGCGGTCTATGAATCCTATGGCTCCTTCTTGCCGAAAGACCGGCATCCCGCGTTTGTCGTCATGCTGGACCTTGATGCCCATGAGGTGGACGTCAACGTACACCCCTCGAAGCGAGAAGTGAAATTTCGCAGTCCCGACCTGATTCATCGAGCCATCAAAGAAGCGGTTCGTCGTCCCCTGCAAAAAGAGGGCGTGGCGCCGTCCTTGCCGGGACTGTCCGCCGCTGATGCGAACGGGTCCGGGACGGTGAGATCAGCGATGCCCGACTTGATTGACGGACGGCCCGCGGGCGACGTTGACGTTCCCGTCCCGCCGCCGCTTCCGGGCGTCGTTGACGCGAAGACCGGTTACCATGAACGCGGCGGTCTCACGGGCCACGCTCAGGAATCGGCGGTCGCCTATGCGCTTGACCCGAGCGTGTGGATTTTCGGACAAATCCACGCAACCTACATTCTGGCTCAAGTGGGAGATACCTTGCACGTCCTGGACCAGCACACGATTCATGAGCGCGTGTTGTTTGAACGCTTGTGGAGGGAGTGGAAGGATCGGCAGATCCAAAGTCAACGACTTCTTATTCCTGAACCGGTGGATCTCCCGGTATCGATGGCGACCACGTTGGAAGAATACCTGCCGACGTTGGCCGACCTGGGGCTTGAACTTGAGCGTTTGGGCCAATCGGCTTTTATCATTCGCACGGTGCCGGCGTTGTTGGGACAGATGGATTACGGCGCCTTACTCGAAGACGTGCTCAACGACGTCTCGGAATGGAACTCCCTTGATTCGTTCGACAAGCGCGTCCGGTCCGTGCTCGCGTCTATGGCCTGCCAGGGCGCCGTGCAAGCCGGCCGCCAGATGCAGGAGCCGGAAATGAAGGCCATCGTGCATGATTGGCTCAGCGAAGGCGTGCCGATGACCTGCCCCCACGGCCGACGGATTTCTCTGCGTTTTGGGAGCGATGAACTGCATCGAATATTTCGGCGTTTATGAATCATTCACACGATCAACCCCGGTCCCGTCACGACGGCACGGTCAGTCAGACCGTGAGGGAGACCTATACCGCGTTGAAGCCCCTTCTCGTTCTCGTGGGACCAACGGCCATTGGGAAGAGTCGCGTTGCCGTGGACGTGGCCAGGTTCCTCAACGCCGAGATCGTGACCGCGGATTCCACCCAGGTCTATCGAGGAATGAACGTGGGAACGGATACGCCATCGGAAACGGAACGGCAAGGGGTTCCTCATCGTTTGATTAACCTGGTGGACCCGGATGAGCCGTTTAACGCCGGAGAATTTTGCCGGCACGCCACGCGAGAAATCACGCGTCTGTATGAACGGGGCCGGCTCCCTTTTGTCGTCGGAGGCTCCGGGCTCTACGTGCGGGCGTTGTTACGTGGGTTATGCGAGACTCCTCCCGTCGATCGTTCACTTCGTCGCTCACTTGAACAAGAATTCCGTCTCCGGGGAGGGGAGTCGATGTATCAGGAGTTGAGCCGGGTCGATCCGGAAACCGCACGTCGTCTCCATCCTCGGGATTCCGTGAAAGTGCTTCGGGCTTTGGAAGTGTATCGGCAGACGGGCGTTCCGCTTTCACGATCCCACCGGGAATCTCGAGAGCGTGCCGCACCGTTTCATGCCCTGACGTTGGGGTTGACGATGGACCGGGCCGAGCTCTATCGCCGGATTGATGATCGGGTCGACGTGGAGTTGGCGAACGGTCTGGTTGTCGAAACCCGAACGCTGTTGGCCAAAGGATATTCCCGTGACCTCGTGTCGATGAAGAGTTTAGGCTATCGGCAGATGGCGGAGTATCTGGAGGGGGAATGTTCATTTGACGAAGCGGTGCGACGATTAAAGCGCGATACGCGGCGTTTTGCGAAGCGGCAGATGACGTGGTTTCGGAAGGAACAGGGACTCCGGTGGGTGGAGGTGCAACCGGAAGAGTCCTCTCACGCCGTTGCGGGACGTCTCCTGACGATGATTGAACCGTTTCTGGACGACCTTCGGCGTAATGGATCGCGTGGCGTTGCTCAACGGACTTCGAACGTGAACAACGTCAATGGAAGACGGGGCAGGAACAAGGAGCACGCAGACGATGCCAGTGAAACCACGGGCTGAGATGGCCGTCATCGGAGGCAGCGGGTTGTATGCAATGGAGGAGTTGGAGGAGGTTCGGGAAGTTCGCGTGTCCACGCCCTTTGGTCGGCCGTCGGATGCCGTGATCCTCGGCACGTTGTCCGGCCGGCGCGTCGCCTTTCTCCCGCGTCATGGGCGTGGGCATCGGATCAATCCCTCCATGATCAATTATCGTGCCAACGTCTACGCGCTCAAGTCCCTTGGCGTCACGCGGATGATTTCCGTCAGCGCCGTCGGGAGCATGAAAACGCACATCCGGCCCGGTCATCTTGTCCTGCCCGCCCAATTTATTGATCGAACGACCCGGCGAGTCAGCACGTTTTTCGATCAAGGTCTGGTGGCACACGTGGCCTTTGCCGATCCCGTTTGTCCGGTCGCGTCGGTTGGCCTGGGGGAGGCGGCCAAGACGGTGGGGGCCACCGTCCACGTGGGGGGAACCTATCTCTGCATGGAAGGGCCGCAGTTTTCAACTCGAGCCGAATCCTCGTTGTATCGGCAATGGGGGGTGGACGTGATCGGGATGACAAACGCAACGGAGGCCAAACTCGCGAGGGAGGCAGAAATCTGTTTTGCGACCATGGCACTCGTCACGGATTATGATTGTTGGCACGAGAGTGAGGAGTCCGTGTCGGTCGAAGCGATTTTGAGCATCATGCACGCGAACGTTGAGCAGGCCAAGAACGTCCTCCGTCAGATCGTGCATCAATCGGCGGAACCGGGCACGTGTGCCTGTCGCACGGCACTGCGGCAGGCCATGGTGACGGCGCCGACGGCCATGACGGCTTCCGTGAAGCGACGGTATCACCTCTTTTTGAAACAGTCGGCGTCCACAACCTCAAAAAGGAGTTAAGCGCATGGGGAAGTTATTGGTCTTGGGTTGCGTGGCGATCGATACGGTTCGCACGCCTTTTGGGGAAGCTACGGAAGTCTTGGGGGGATCCGCCGCGTATTTTTCAACGGCCGCCAGTTTTTTTACCGACGTCGACCTGATTGCCGTCGTCGGAGAAGACTTTCCAGAAGAACACGTCGAATTTTTGCGGAGTCGAAAGATTGATTTGACGGGGCTCGAACGCCGAAGGGGAAAAACGTTTCGATGGCAAGGCGAATATATGGATCACCTGAATGACGCCCACACCCTGGACACGCAACTCAACGTGCTGGAAACCTTCCGTCCGACTCTCCCGGACCACTATCGATCTCCCGACATGCTGTTTTTAGGAAACATCGACCCTGAACTTCAAATGGACGTGCTGAATCAAGTGACCCGACCGAACGTGGTCGCGTGCGACACCATGAATTTCTGGATCAACACGAAACGCGACGCCCTCTGGAACCTGTTGCAACACGTTGACGTGCTCATTATCAACGACGGGGAAGCACGCGCCCTTGGCCGGGAGACGAATTTGGTGAAAGTCGCCAAAGACGTGCTGGCTTGCGGACCCACGCGGTTCATTGTCAAGCGTGGGGAGTACGGCGTCTTGATGTTTACCGACCAACACGTCTTCGGCGCAACGGCGTTTCCGTTGGAAACGGTGAAAGATCCCACCGGTGCCGGCGATACGTTCGCCGGCGGCTTTATGGGATGCCTCTCCGCCACGAAAGATTTTTCCGAGGCGGGGTTCCGGCGGGCGATTATTTTCGGAAGCGTCATGGCTTCCTTCACCGTGGAAGCCTTCAGTCTTGACCGCTTGCGTGAACTGGATTATAAGGACGTTGAATCTCGCTTCCGAGCCTTTAAGCGTCTCACCCATTTTGAGGACCTCTCTTAACCCCGTAACGGAGAGTCACCTCCGACCAACGTCCCCTTCCGTCTGATGAAGCCACGCCATTGGATGATCGCATGAATTCGTTAGGGTCCAAGCTTCAGATTGCCCGTGAGTTTCAGGGGTTGACTCTTGAGCAGATCGCCTCAACGACCAGAGTCCGAGAGCATTATTTGAAGGCCTTGGAAGAAGATCGTTTTGACTGTTTGCCTCAAAAGGTCTTCGTGAAAGGCTTTGTGCGATCCTATGCCCGTTCGCTCAATCTCGATGAAGAAGAATGCGTGCAACTGTTTATGGACAATTCCAGGGCGTTCTACGAAAAGGAAGAAAAAGAACAGCAACGCACCCGTGAACGGATTGAAGGTGAGCGCAAAGGCAAAATCAATCGAAACATCGTCGTCGCGTGTACGGGCGTGATCTTGCTGGGGCTGTTGTGGGTGCTTCCGCGTGAACAATCCACGTCAACGAAGGCCCCCGAGGAAAGCGAAACCGCCCGTGACGTCTCCCGTTCTTTACTCGAACGGCAACCGGAAGATTCAACGAGGTCGCAGAACACGATCGCAGACGGAGCGGACGCCGCTCGGCCTTCCGAATCCGGATCATTGACCGCGGAGCCGGAACCGTCCCCGCCGTCCGAGACGGCGTCCGTCCCACCCGAAGGGTCTCCGGGCGTCGGATCGGAAGAGTTCCCGCTGCTTCTTGAATTACATGCGTTAGAAATGACCTGGGTGGCCGTTCGTTCCGATGAAGGCGAACGGGATGAAGTCTTGTTGCAACCGGATGAAATTGCACAGTGGAGGGCCCAGGACCGATTTCTGTTGACGCTTGGAAACGCCGGAGGGGTGAGGGTCAAATTCAACGGCCGACCGCTCGGTCCGTTTGGTGAATCGGGTGTCGTGGTTCGAGATATAGAATTACAACCGTAATGCTGGTTCCCGATTCTTGACAGGGAACAATCTCGTTGATACGTTCGGATGGTTTTCAGTCTTGTGAAACGTGATTTGCTGAGGGTGGTGAGCATAGGGGATGCGTTGCGGGCTTTCACCCCAACTGGCCTTCCGGACTGTATGGATGCGTGGACTCATTATCAAAGGAGGGATTCATGAAGAAGTTTGTCGCGATCTGTAGTTTATTGACGGCCTTTGCCTTTGTCGGCGGCGACTTGGTCTTTGCCGGTCCTGAGAAAGATCCATTGAAACCGCGGGTTCCCAAGTCGGACCGGGGAAAAGCCAAGAAACTGAAACCACCCGCCAATTTGTACAAGAAAACGAAAAAGGCTCCCGACGCCATTGTGGCGGAAGGCAAGAAGATTTTTGAAGGGAAAGGCACCTGCATCAATTGTCACGGGAAAAATGGCGACGGCACGGGGCCAGCCGGAAAAGTGTTGACTCCCGGCCCACGGAACTTCACCAACTGCAAATTTCACAAGAAACGGAAAGACGGTGAATTGTTCTGGATTATTAAGAACGGCAGCCCGGGGACCGGCATGGTGTCCATGGTGCCGGCGGTGATCACCGACGAGGAAGCCTGGAAGGTGTTGGCCTACGAGCGAAGCTTCTGTAAAAAGTGGCGAAAAAAGAAATAACGTGGTCACCGTTCCGCGTCAAAAGCCCCGTTCAGGCGTGAACCTGAACGGGGCTTTTTCCTTCACCCTCATGGCGTACGCGCGCTTCATAACGTTCCGAACGTGGATCGTTGCGCTCATGGTCGGCTTGGGGACCATGGGGTGGGGTCATGCGCTTGACCGGGTTCTGGCAAAAGAAGCCGAACCGCTACGCCCCAGGGTGCCCGTGAGTGAACGAAGCCTGGCCCGGCAACTGATCGCGCCCTTTGGGTTGACGACCACGGCTTCACCGGAAATTCTTGCAGAAGGAAAAAGCCTGTATGAAGGCAAGGGCATCTGCGTCTCGTGCCATGGAGAAACCGGATTGGGCGATGGTCCCATAGGCAGGCGCCTGAGTCCCGGTCCTCGTGATTTTACCAATTGCCGGTTTCACAAAAGGCGGACGGACGGCGAGTTGTTCTGGGTCATGAAACACGGCATCCCCGGTACGGGCATGGTGCCGATGATTCCGGTGCCGATTACCGAAGAAGAAGCCTGGAAAATACTGGCCTATGAACGAACCTTCTGCAAAGAGTGGTAGCGGACCTTCCCCCTCTCTCTTGTAAGAAAAGGCCAAATGAGTGAGAGAGGCACGGCGCCATACGATGGCGCAGCTACCCTCTTCCTTCCCTCCGAAGCAAGCCCTCAAGCTTCATTCCTCCCAAAATGCCAGCTTCACTCTTGAATTCGCTCTTCATTTCTTCCCCCTTCGTGCTCAAGCTTCACTCCTCCCAAAATGTCAGCCTCATTTCTCCTAAAATGTCATTCTGCTCTCCCAAAATGTCATTCTGAGCGAAGCGAAGAATCCAGGTCATTTCCACCCCCCTCATCATTCCCGCGGCCAAGGAAATCCAGTATCTTTTCTCCTCCGCAACGCGGACGGGTGTGGGCAGCGTCGGTCGTCAGACTGGCGGGATTCCTGCACCCTTCCTCTGGATTTCCGCTGAAGACTGCGGGAATGACAATGGGGTGTAGAAACCTGTGTCTCGAAAGGTCTAGAAGGGAAAAATCTCTCGTGCAGGTCTGTCCCACGACGGAGGCTTTCGATTTTTTGCGGATTCTTCGCGTTGCCCTTCGAGGCCCTTCGAGGCTCAGGGGAACCTCAGGGGAAGCTCAGAATGGGAATAATGGCCAAAAAGTGTTGGGTTGCTTTCTGGGGCGGGAAGGACAGAAAGGAAGGCGGGCGGTAGGATGGATTCCCGCTAAAAGCCTGCGGGAATGACAGAAGGGGCATTTGTGGGAAGGACGGAAGGGGCATTTGTGGGAAGGACGGAAAGGGCATTTGTGAGAAGGACGGAAGGGGCATTTGTGGGAAGGACGGAAAGGGCATTTGCGGGAAGGACGGAAAGGGGCATTGGGCATGACAGGAGAGACCGGCCTCTCTGTCATGCCCGACAGTTCCCCGATAACAACCGTCGGGGACAAGCCTAATCGGGCATCCAGTCCTCATAGCTTCTCTCCTTTCTTTGTCTTCGTCTTCATCCTGTCATTTCCACAGTTCCTCCGTCCGGTCATTCCGTAGGCTCCTCCGTCCGGTCATTTCCGCAGGCTCCTTCGTCCGTCATTCCCGCAGGCTTTTAGCGGGAATCCATCTTTCTGGAATCCATCCTGGCGGAGGTGTCGGTCGGAGTAGCGGAGCGTCCCCGTTGCCCGCTTGTTCAGCGGGTTCAATACAAAGAGGCAGAACCTCCGAGAACAAAAGGCGTTTCTTCTACTTTCCCCAACTCTTTTTGGCCATTATGCCCGGGATAACAGCGTTGTTCGGCATGGCATTGGGGAAAGGTTTTTTAAGGGGAGGGCAGGTGGGGCAGGGGGAGTCATCGCGTGAGTGTTGACACTTGGAAGAACCGTTGACTAGACTCCGTGCCCAGGTGAAGAGACTATCCACGTATGAGTGAGGAGCACGCAATGGCAACGAACAGAACGTTGGAAGAGGATAAAGGCGTTCTTGAAAAAAAGGTGAAGGAAAGACGAGCCGCAAGCCAGAACCCCGAAGGGGAAAAGGACGTGCGGCAATTACGAAAACGCCTCAAACGAGTGCAGCGCAAGATCCGCAGTAAAACGGCGCGGGTCGACAAGGCTGCCGGGACACCCTCCAAAGCCGCGTAACCGGACGGCTTATTGAGTGTCGAAGAATTTTCTGACGTCCGTGAAAGGGAAAAGTCAATGACTGACGATCTCAAATCTTCTGCCGAAGACCCTGAAACAAGGGAAACCGACGCGGCGCTCGCCTCTTCTGAAGAAGAGCCGACGGATGAATTTGTCGATGAACTATCGGACTCTTTCCTGGAAGGCAACGTGGCAGCGACTGCGGAGGCCGAGCCAGTTGAAGGGGAAAGCGGAGAAGAGGCAGAGGAAGAAGAGCCTGGACTGGAAGAGGAGAAGGTCAAGGACGAGATCGACATCCAGATCGACCTGCTGCAAGACCCGGATTGGGTCGTTCGACGTGAAGCCGTCGTCACCCTTGGTGAAATGGCGGATGATCGTTGCGTGGAGCCGTTGATCAGGACTCTTCGTGACGGTGACTGGCAAGTGCGTGAGGCGGCGGTTGAGGCTATTGCTGAAGTGGGACCGCCCGCGGTCGAGTTGTTGATCCGGTACATGCGTGATTGGGAGGCCCGCAAATACGTGATTCAGGCGTTGGGGAAGATCAATGATGAACGCGTGTTGGACCCCCTGATGTCGATGCTGCACAACGATGAGTTCAAAGATGACGCCACGCGGGCACTCATTGACCTGGGGTCCCCCGCCGTTCCCAAATTGATTGTGGCCTTGAGTGATAAAGAAGAGTTCGTGCGGAAGCAGGCCATTCTGGCCTTGGGTGCCATTCAGGATCCGGCAGCCGTCGATCCGTTGATTGCCATGCTTCAAAATCAGGATTGGTTTACGCGCCTGACCGCTGCGGCGGCGTTGGAAAAAATTGGGGATCCGAGGGGGCGGGATGCCGTCAAGCCCTTGATGAAAGATCCGGACATCGTGGTTCGGATGCGGGTGGAACGGATTTTGGGCGCGTGGAAAAAACAGCCGGCCAACGTCTGATCGGCCTTGTCCGCTCACGTCCTCACTGATCGCGTCGTGACTCTCGACCCGTGAGCGCGGCGTCCCGTGGCCGTCTCATTCTCTCAGCAGTGAATCCAAATCTTTTTGCACGTCATCGATTTCTTCTCGTGACACGTCCCTGCCGTCGGCCAGCGATCGTTGCAGGTCCTGTATCTTCGCCATGGCCGCGGCAAGAAGCGACCGCGAGGTCTCTTTGCCCTTCCTCCTGATTGCCGTTTTCAGGTGATGCAGCGTTTCCTCCAGCATGGCAACGGCTTCATCATATTTGCCGTCTAAGATTTCCGCCTTCCCATCCAAAAACCGCGACTTGGCGTCGAGAAGTTCTTTTTGCAGAAACCGCTCACCCTCGCTCAGATCATGAGCGCGCTCCACGACCTCATCCGACATGGTTTGAAGTTGCCGTTTGACTTTCTCGGGGGGCTGTTGCCCCACGTAATATCCGGCCCAAAAGACTCCGCCCAGGACCAGGACGATGCGTAAGAATTTCCTCATTGGTCGAATTCCCTCGGTGAACGCGTGGTCCGGTTTAAGATGAGGACACAGTATGGTCTTTTTGGAAAAGAAAAGAAAGGGGGCGGGTACGTTCCGAATCATGGACGATGCAAGGGGCGCGCCAACTGAAGTGGACGTTGCCCGGGACAGAGATGGAACGCCGACTCACGACGGTAAATTGTTCGTTGACGGAATGGTCATGGAAACGCCATAATTTACACTGATAATAATAATCTCTATCGGTTTAGTTCAAAGCCGTGACAAAAAAGTGCAAAAACATGATGGGTGAAATTCGGAAGGCAGGCGTTCGGTGGCGACTCCCCATGCCGTTTTAATCGTTGATGACGACCGGGAAATGCGCGATCTCCTGAAGGACGTCTTGGATGATCGCGGTTATCACGTGGCCGTGGCGCAAGAGGGACGGGAAGCGCTTGACCGTTTGGGGCAGGGTGACTATCTCGTCGTGCTCACTGATCTTCGGATGCCGGGGATGGACGGAGCCGAGCTTTTGCACGAAATTCTCCAACGCCATCCCTCCTGTAACGTGATCATGATGACGGCGTTCGGCACCGTCACGTCAGCGGTGGACGCGATGAAACGGGGGGCCTTCGATTATCTGACGAAACCTATTAAAACGGACGAACTGTTGGTGACCATTGAAAAAGCCCTCAGGGAGGCGTCCCTTCGACAAGAAGTGGCGCAGTTGCGGAAGCAGATCAATCGTGAGTACGCCTTTGACCAGATTCTTGGGAAAAGCAAACCCATGCGGGTGGTGTTTGATCTCATGCGCCGCGTGGTTGACGCTCAAGCGAATATTCTCATTACCGGTGAAAGCGGGACGGGCAAAGAGCTCGTGGCCAAGGCCATTCATTTTAACAGCCGACGAAAGGATGCGCCGTTTATTCCGATCAATTGTGCGACGATTCCCGACCAGCTCTTGGAAAGCGAATTATTCGGCCACGTGAAAGGGGCCTTCACCGATGCCAAATCGGAGAAGCCCGGATTGTTTGAAGAGGCTCAGAAGGGCACGATATTTCTGGATGAAATCGGTGAGATGCCCATGATGCTGCAACCGAAACTCTTGCGTGCCGTCCAGGAACGGGAAGTTCGTCGAGTGGGCGCGACTCGATCGACGTCCGTGAACGTTCGGATTATTGCCGCGACGAATTTGTCGTTGGCGGAGGAAGTCAAGGCTAAACGATTTCGGGAAGACCTCTACTACCGGCTCAACGTCATCGAAATCTGGCTTCCCCCCTTGCGTGAACGCAAGGAAGACGTTCCCCTGCTGTGCGACGCGTTGTTGCACAAGGTGGCAACCAGCCGGGACAAGCCGATGAAGGGCATCACGGAATCAGCACTGGGGTTGTTGCTTGATTACGATTGGCCCGGCAACGTTCGGGAATTGGAAAACGTGATGGAGCGCGCCGTCACGTTGGCTCCGGGGGAGATGGTGACGGTCGAGGTTTTACCCGCGGCCATTCGCGACGTGAAAGGGGAACGGCAGGTGATTGAGGAGGGCGTTGAACGATTGCTGTCGATGGACGAAGTCGAGCGCGTCTACATCAACAGAATTTTAGAAAAGTCCCGAGGCAATAAATTGCAAACCGCTCAGATCTTAGGGATCGATCGCAAGACCCTCTACCGGAAGTTGGCAGAGATGCAACAAGTCAGTTCCTGACCGACAAGGAACCCCTGGGGAGACGTCATGGCACCTCAACCTTCTACGGGCGAACGTGCGAAAAAGGTCGAACCCCGACTCGCCGACCGTCGATCTCATCAAGCCCTACGGCACCCCTCCACGGGGATGCACGCCGTTGAGCTCCATTTCGCCGGCATTATTCACGCGGCCATGGACGCCATCGTCACCGTCAATGATGAGCAACGCGTCGTCCAGTTTAACGCGGCAGCGGAAAAGATGTTCGGCTGTTCAGCCAGGGAGGCGATGGGGAAATCCATTGATCGGTTTATTCCAGAACGCTTTCGAGCCGAGCATCGCCGCCACGTGAAGCGTTTTGGAGACGCGCACGTCACGAATCGTCGCATGGAAGCCTTGGGGACCATCTCAGGGCTTCGGTCCGATGGGAAAGAATTTCCGATTGAGGCTTCTGTTTCGCAAATCAAGGAAGGCGACCGCCGATTGTTTACCGTGATCCTCCGTGACGTCACGGAGCGGAAGGAACTGGAACGTCAACTCCGTCAAACTGAGCGATTGGCTGAATTGGGCACCTTGGCCACGGGCATGGCTCATGAAATCGGAACGCCCATGAACGTGATCCTGGGGCGCACCGAGTACTTGATGCACAAGACCTCGGATGACGCCACCAAGCAAGGCTTAGCCACCATCGTGGCTCAAGTGGAGCGTATCACCAGAATTATGAATCAGTTGTTGAGTTTTGCCAGGCGAAAACCTCTTGAACGCCGTCCGCTCGCCATGTCCCTGGTGGTCCATGATATCTTGGACGTGGTGCAAGAACGACTGGAACAACGAGAAATCCGCCTTCAGGTTCACCTCGCGTCTTCCTGTCCGTCCGTCGTTGCCGACCGTGATCAGATGGGGCAAGTGGTCCTGAACCTCGTGATGAACGCGATTCAAGCCATGCCGAACGGAGGCGCGCTCACGATCACACTCACGTCCGATGCCCGACGCGTTCATCTTGCCCTTGCCGACAACGGGTGCGGGATCCCCAAGGACAACGTCCCCAAGTTATTTATGCCGTTTTTTACGACAAAAGGGTGTGGCGAAGGGACGGGGCTGGGACTGACCGTGGTCCACGGAATTGTCCAAGAACATGAAGGGTCAATCTTTGTCGAAAGTCAGCCTGGTAGAGGAACGACGTTTACGATTTCTCTCCCCGCGTCGGATTGACCCATCCCTCCGCAATCGTCGTCTCTCCGAGTTCCTTCTTCCTCCCTCTCAGATCATCGCCCCGTCCTCTTCCCTCTCCCTGGCGAGAGATGTCTCTGGCCGCGTGAGACGCGGCCCTACAGACCGAACTGCTCAGTCCTTTTCCCTTTCCCCTGTCAGGAGAGGTCTCTCCTTTCCCCTATCCCCTGGTGGGAAAGCTCTCTTCTCTTCCCTCTCCCCTGGCGGGAGAGGGTCAGGGTGAGGGGGAGGAACGGAAACGTTGCCAGTCTCGCCTTCAGCGAATACCAAGGCAGAGTGAGGCTATCTGCCACAGAAACACCGGGGGGTCTGTAGAGATTTTCAACAGACGTCAGAGAAATAGGAGCACAAACATTTTCAACTCGCCTTGTTTCCCTCATGCTTTTTCACGGAAATCGTCTGGCATGGTTGTTGCTTTTTCCCTTATTGGGCAAGAACGGGCTGTGATGGATCTGCCTCCGTCAGGCCCGATCTTTTCTGAAGGTAAGGCTTCGCCGGCTTTTACATGAAGACGACAGACGAACGTGAAGGAGATCAACATGCTTGAGCAGAACTCTTCTCTGAAACGACGGGTTATCGCTGGCGTCGTGGTGACCCTGATGGTGACCACAATGCCCGACACCGCCTTCCCGCAATCGGCAGCGCCAGGTTCGATCATCGTGCTCAAGGAAATCGTCGTGGAAGGTCGTCGAATCGGCGGAGAAGAACTGGCCAGAGAGAAACTGGAGGCCATTCCCGGCGGGACGGGCCTGATTGGCGGGAGTACCCTGAGGGGAAAGACGAATCTGAGCATCTCCGACGCTCTCGTCGGGACGCCTGGGGTGATCGTGCAGAATTTTTTCGGCAGCAATGACCAACCGAGGATTCAGATTCGCGGTTCCGGCTTGCAGCAGAATCCCGTTGAGCGCGGCGTCCTGGTGTTGCAAAACGGATTGCCGATCAATCGGGCCGACGGCTCATACGTCGTGGGTCTCGCCAATCCAAGGCAGGCTCAGTTTACCGAAGTCTATCGCGGCTACACGGCCAATCGGCTCGGAGCCAGCGTGCTCGGCGGCGCGCTCAATTTCGTCTCGCCGACTGGTTCGTCGGCACCCGGTGTCATGGTGGGAGTCGAGGGTGGAAGTTTTGGGCAGTTGTCCACCTCCGCCCAAGCAGGGACAAAGCAGGAAAACTTTGACGGACTCGCTCAGGTGAGTTTCAGTCGCCGGGATGGATTTCGTGACCGCAATGAGTCTGACCGGCTGAGCGTGGAGGCCAACGTCGGGGTTGAACTGACCGACACCATCTCCAGCCGACTCTTCATGGGGTATACGGGCCTGAATTTTGACGTTGTCGGTCCGTTGACGAAGCAAAGGCTCAACCGGAATCCTCGGCAGGTCCACACGGGACCCACGGTCCGCCCGAACCCGATGCCTCCGCCCATGTTGCTGGTGTCGAATCCCGGGCCGAACGTCATTCGTGACCAACCGCAACGTGAGGTTGACCAGTTCCGTCTCGTCAGCCGGACGACCGCCGCGTCCGGCGGGCAGCTTGTCGATCTGGTCCTTGGGTACACGCAAACCGACGACGCGTTCCGGTTCCCAATTCCCGCCGGCATTCGTGAGACGGAAGGCGGGGATTTCACGTCCGTTCTGCGGTACGCCTATCGTCCGGATGATGCCCGGACGCTTCCCCTGTTCGAGACCACCGCCAAATACGTCACGGGGTCGGCCGATCGGAAAAATTTTGCGAACAATGCCGGCAGCAAGGGACCGCTGTTTGGTCGGAGCGAACTGGATGCCAGCACGCTTTCCCTCTATGCCGGACTGAACGTTCCAATCGGCGAGAGTGTCACGCTCTCGCCGGCCGTGGCCTATGCACGGGCGAAACGCGACAACGACGATACGTTTGACGCGGCCAGGCGTCCGACCATTGCGTTCAATCCGAGGAATCCAACCCGTCCGTTGCCGCAAGGTGCGGTGCCGGCCGGCGACGCCGGCTATTCACGGACCTATGACGGCTGGAGCCCGAGCCTCGGTGCGACGATTCAGCCGACGGACAACCAGACGTTGTTTGCAGCGATCAGCCGCAGTTTCGAGCCACCAACGCATGATGACCTGATTGCCACCGTGAACGGCACGCCGAACAGCAGCCCCGGCCGACCGAGCCCGAGCAATCCGGCTCGCTCCGCGGACGTTTTTCGCATCCCTGCGCTCAAAGCCCAAACCGCGACAACCCTTGAGGCCGGCTGGCGCGGCAGAGACGGCATGATCGCCTGGGACGCGGTGACCTATTACGCGTGGGTGAAGAACGAACTGCTGAGCCTGCGCGACCCGACCGGCGTCCCGCTCGGTTCCGTGAACGCCGACAAGACGACCCATTTCGGCGTTGAGCTTGGACTCAAGGCGCAATTAGCCGACACCCTCAGCAGCCGGGTTGCCTATACCTATCAGGACTTCCGTTTTGATGGAGATCCGCTCCGTGGAAACAATCGACTGGCGGGCGCGCCGCCGCACGTCGTCAACGCGGTCTTGCAGTACGACGTTTTGCCCGACCTGTTTGTCCAGACGGAGGTCAACTGGCGCGCCGCTCGTACCCCGGTCGATAACATGAACACCCTGTTCAATGACTCGTTCGTGATCGTGGATGCACGGACACATTACGATATCAATGACCACTTCAGCGTGTACGGAGAGGCCCGCAACGTCTTCGACAAGACGTATGCCTCATCAACCCTTATCGTGGATCGGGCCAGACCGGATCAGGCGGCGTTTCTGCCGGGTGATGGGCGAGCCTTTTACGTCGGCCTGAACGCGCGATTTTGACGAAGCCGCACGTTTCACTATGAAAAGACGAGAAATCAGGCGTTCCCGACGGGCGGCGTGGAGTCGCCCGAGCGTTTGGACGACGCGATGGCAAACCGGTTGCCCACGATCTGAACGACGCGGTTCATCTGATCGGTAATGGTGTTGACCTGTTCCGGCGTCAGGTCTCGTCGAAATTGTGGAAACAGACCCCACCGCGTTTCACACTCCTCGCCGGAAGTTGAAGCCACGACGCTGATGAGTTTGATCGCCTGTGTGCGAGGCGCGGTCCCCGTCGAGACGGGGGACGGCGTTCCCTCGGTGGTTGGCTTCGGAGACGTGGCCTTCGTCTCTTTCCCTTCAAAGAGTGCCGTCACCGCCGGAATCACCGCACTGATGCAGAGCGTGGCCGCCGACCGGACGCCCTGGTTGTCGGCCGCCCCGGCCCGGGCGGCGATGCGTTCACTCGCGTGTTGGAAAAACGCAAGGCGTTCCTTGCTGTCTTCTGAAAACACAAACGTATGACGTTCATACATCCGGCGACTTTCGGCTACCGCCTGACCGACCGACACCACGATTTCCTGTTCATCGATTTGCGCGGAACTGAGAGAAGGCCCTAACGCGGTCTTGAGTTCATCACTCACGTGGTCTTCAAGGCCGTCCATGAATTCCGGTTGTCGTTGGATGGGAACGTAAAACAGGGAGGCGCGATCAACCAGATTAAAGAGGATTTTCAGAAACTCCAAGTAGACGTCCCATTCCTGCCGTTGCGTGAGGTGAACGCCGACGGCTTGATCGCTGCGCTTGATGAGCCCGACCGATTCTCGACACACGCCCAACATGGTGGCGGACAAGTCCTTGAGAATGGTTCGGTATTCTTGAACAACGTCTTGCATTGAAGATAGCCCCCTGGCCGTATCTAATCAGATGGGGAAACGGGTTCGCAAGTCTCAACGGGCGCGCGGCAACGGTGTCCCGTCTGAACTGACGACCGGCGTTGCACGGGACCATACCCTGTGTTATACACGCCTGATGGAGTGGCCGGTGCTCACTCCCCCCACAGGCTCCCCGGCGGGCTTTGCCCTTGTCTCGCCGACTCCCCCTCAAGGGGGGAGTCATGCTTTTTATGAATCCGATGGACTCCGTCAACTCCGATTCTCACGTCTACGTGCTGACAAAACCCAAGGCTGAGGCCTCGGCCAAACTCCTGTCCCACGACTATGCCCGGGAATTGAATCCCCAACAACTTGCGGCCGTGGACGTGGTTGATGGCCCGGCCTTGGTCATCGCCGGAGCGGGGAGTGGAAAAACCCGGGTTCTGGTGTATCGCGTGGCCCGACTGATTGATCGGCACAAGGCTGCGGAGCGGGACAAGGTTGCGGCCTCCATTCTCTTGTTGACCTTCACCCGGAAAGCGGCACGGGAAATGTTAGAGCGCGGCTGGGCGGCTCATCGCCCGGAAAGCGAGCAGGTGACGGGCGGGACGTTTCATTCCGTGGCCAACGTGTTGCTGCGTCGCCATGGCCGGGTCATTGGACTGGAGCCTGGATTTACGATTCTGGACCGCGGTGATTCCGAAGATCTGATCAACCTCACTCGTGCGCAGATCGGACTCGGCGACACCGGCAAACGCTTCCCGCGCAAACGCACGATCGCGGACGTCTTCAGCAAATGTGCGAATACCCTGCAATCGCTCGAAGACGTGCTTCTGAAAGAGTATGCGCATTTCGGCGACTATCTGAGCGAGTTGACCAGACTGCAAAAAGCGTATGACTCGGCCAAGCGCGAACGGCAGTTGGTTGATTATGACGATCTGCTGCTCCGCCTTCGGGAACTGCTGACGGCCGATGAGCACGTCCAACGGATGATTTCCGACGCCTATCGTTACATTCTGGTGGATGAGTATCAGGACACGAACCCGCTTCAGGCTGAGTTGGTGAAGAAGATGGCCGCCACGCATGACAACGTGATGGTCGTCGGAGATGATTCGCAATCGATTTACTCGTTTCGAGGGGCCACCTTTCGCAACATCATGGAATTTCCCACGTTGTTCCCCGGAACCCGGATTTTCAAGCTGGAAGAAAATTATCGAAGCACGCCGTCCATCCTGGAATTGGCCAACGCCGTCATTGAGCGCGCCGCGGAAAAATATAGTAAAACCCTGTTTACCCGGAAAGCCCCGGGGGAGCGACCGGTCTTGATCCGGGCGGTGGGAGAAACCCAGCAATCCCGATTCGTTGCGCAAAAAATCCTGGAATTGCAGGATGAGGGTGTGCCCTTGGATGACATCGCCGTCTTGTTTCGCTCCAGTTTTCACGCCTTCGATTTAGAAGTTGAGTTGTCCAGACGAGGCATCCCCTTTGAGAAGCGCGGGGGCTTGAGATTTATTGAAACCGCGCACGTGAAGGACCTGCTGGCGCATTTGCGTATCATCCATAATCCACGGGATACCATCGGTTGGACTCGATCGTTGCAACTGGTTGAAGGCGTGGGTCAAAAGCGGGCGAAGGATCTGATTGATCAAATCGAGATCAGTGAGGCGCCGTATGACGTGTTACGGCAGGGGAGCGGGCGTTCGGCCTTGGGACTGCGCAATCTGGCCGAGGTGCTTGAATCCGTGGGTCCCGGAGAGCACGGGTCGCCTCCCGATCAACTCAAGCGGCTCCTGGATTATTATTTCCCGATTCTCAAAGACCAGTATGATGATTATCCCAAACGGATTCGGGACCTGGAGCATCTCCTCGTCATGGTGGAACGCTACAACAGTCTGGGAGAGTTTCTGGCGGAAATCACTCTTGAACCGCCTGATGAGAGCGTGACCGGCGTCGAAGCCTCGGACCGCGATAATGAACGGCTGGTGTTGTCCACCATCCATTCCGCGAAGGGACTCGAATGGCGGTGCGTGTTTGTGATCTGGCTGGTTGACGGGCGGTTCCCATCCTCCTACGCCTTCACCACCGAAGAAGACCTGGAAGAGGAGCGGCGGTTGCTGTACGTGGCCGTGACGCGGGCCAAACAGTCTCTCTACCTGACGTATCCCGTACAGGTCTATGATAAGTTCACGGGATCAGTGCTCTCAAATCCTTCCCGGTTTCTCGATGACGTCCCGGCTTCTCTGGTGGACGCCTGGACCGTGGTGGAAGAAGGTGAACCCTTTCCGTTGGGATAAACGGCCGTGATGCCGGGCACCCTCAAATGGATTCTGGCGCTCCTGTTGTTAGGACTGGTCCTGGGTGTGGCCAGATTTGTTCCTCGTGCCGACGGCGCAAACGTGACCGTCAATACCTGGGCCAACCTCATTGAACAAACCGAAGCCTTGGGCCTGCCGACTCGGTTCCTCAAGGAAATTGATCCCGACTTTGTCACGGTGGCGTTTGAAGACCTGCGCACCTATGCCGCGGAATATCATCCCGAAGAGCATCGCATGATTTTGAACCTGCGGTTGTCGTTCAACAAAGCCGGCGGAGCCTTGATGGATCTGGATCGTATGACGCACCACGACGTCAGTCTGTTGTACCACGAATTGCTCCACGCCTATCTGGATTACATTTTCCATGGGTCGGACCCCGTGGCGTTACGTCCTCAATCCAGGCAGGTCCTGGCCGTTGCCCAAGAGCAGATGCGCTGTCACTATCGGTTCGTGCGCATTACCCCGATTCGCCAACGTCGAGAGACGACGGAAATGCGGTTTCTGTCCAAAGCCGACGCGTGGGAAGTGTTGAACGAAACCTGGGCCGTCTTCGTCGGATGGCAAATATGGACAAAACTGGAACAGCATCGCCGGATCAAAGGAGTCGGGCCATGGACGGAACCGCTGCTGGATGAGTGGACGGCGCTGCTGGCCAAAGCCAATACCAGCGGAGCCTTACTTGGGTATTACGAACCCGACGATCCGGAGGAACGGCACGTGGCCCGCAAACGGTTTATTGCCCCCTCCAATGGGCTCACCCCGGAAGGAGCCGGACTCTTATTGTCCCTCGTGTTAGAAGAACCCGAGGACGTCGTCAAAGCGGGCGCGCTCGTCATCAAAGACACCCAGGACACACTCGCCGAACGACTCCCGTGTGAGTAACAACGTTCTTTCTCTCTTTCCGATCTTCCCCCCTCCCGAAGGGGCGGACGGCTTTACGCTCTGGACAAAGGTCATTCAAAGATGCTAGCGTCGAGACAAGCGGTGGGGATTGAACGGCGCGACGCGTTCGAGAGCACGCGCCTGTAGCTCAGTGGATAGAGCACTGGCCTCCGGAGCCAGGTGCCGCAGGTTCAAATCCTGCCAGGCGCGCCATTTTTAACAAATGCGAGGCTCCTTTGTCGGGCGGCTGAGGCGAGCATCCGAAATCCCCTCAGATGAAACGTTGACTCCTCTTGACGTGGGTCGTTAGCTCAGCCGGTAGAGCAGCTGACTCTTAATCAGCGGGCCACAGGTTCGATCCCTGTACGACCCACCACATTTCCATCCACCAACGACGGAAGAATCCATCCATTCGGACGTCGTCATGAGGAAACCACTTTGCCGGAGATTGGGTTCCGCGTGAATGGGCGGAGCGTTGATTTTCGGATCGGACCCCGGCATTGATGACGCCGACCGCCAACTGGTGTACGCGCCGGTGCGTGGACGTGGTCGGTCTCTGGTGCGCGTTGGGGTACGGGGCCCTCGCCTTTCTGTCTCGGCGACAGGGCGAACCCGACTTGTCGGTCTTCTTCTTCCTCGTCTTATGGACCAGTCTCCCGGTCTTCAGCCTGTACCTGTCCTTTTCCCGCCGTGGCGAACCGTTTCCGGTCGGTCGTCTGATCGTCTGGGCCGTGGCCTTCCGGCTCTGTGGGTTGATCGGAGGGCCGTTCTTCGAAGACGACTTCTATCGCTACCTGTGGGACGGCTACCGCTTTGCGACGACCGGCACACCCTACGGCGCCGTCCCGGAAGCGTTTTTCGTCGATCCCGGCGTTCCCGCTGTGTTTCACGGAATCCTGGACGGCATCAACCATCCCGAATTGCCGACCATCTATGCTCCGGTGACGCAAGCCGTTTTCCTGCTTGGCTACTGGGTACACCCGGGCAGCGTCGCGGCCTTGCAGGTGATCGTGATCGTCGTCGATCTGGTGACCATCGCGTTGCTGTTGCGCTTGGCGCCGGCGGGGAACGTCATGCTCTACGCGTGGTGTCCGCTGGTCGTCAAGGAGATCGCCTTTACGGCGCACCCGGACGGCGTCGGCGTCTGCCTGCTGCTGGCGGCCATGGTGCTGGCTCGGGGACGTCGCTGGCGGAGCGCCGCGGTGTGCTTGGGGATGGCCGTGGGAGCCAAGATCTTCGCGCTGGTGTTGGTGCCGTTGGTGCTGGTCGGCGCGAGTGTGAGGCACTGGGCTCTGTTCGTCGCGACGCCGACGGCGTTGTATGCACCGTTCGTCCTGCACGGCGGCACGGACTTCGAATCACTGCACGTCTTTGCGCGAACGTGGGAGTTCAACTCGGCGGCATTCGGGCTGCTCACGACCGTCTTGCAGCCGTTCGAGGCCAAACTCGTCTTGGGCGTGCTGTTCGGCGCCTTCTGGGCAGGCTACGCTTTCCGATATTCCCGGCGCAGGACGCATGATGTGCCGCGGGACGAAGGCCGCGTGAGACGCGGCCCTACGGGAGATTCCCGGAGTGGGACGCATGGGGTGCCGTGGGGCGAAGGCCGCGTGAGACGCGGCCCTACGGGAGATTCCCGGAGCGGGACGCATGGGGTGCCGCGGGGCGACTGGCTTTACGGCGCGTTCCTTGCGGCGTCGCCGGTGATCAATCCGTGGTACCTGCTCTGGCTGCTGCCGTTCGCGGCGATTGTGCCGAGCGTCTGGGCGTGGACCGCCTCCGTCGCGATCCTCCTCGGTTACGTGACCGGGCTCACCTTGAATGACTACGACCTGCAACTGTACCAGCATCCGTCGTGGATACGACCGCTTGAGTTCGGCCTGATTCTGCTGGCGCTGGCTTATGATCTGTTTCGGCGCCGGTCAGCGGGCCTTGCCGACGGGGTTGACGGCGGACGCGGTGATTGGGGGCAATGTACAAAAATCTGACCGTCGGCGCGGTCATCCCGGCGTGTAACGAAGCCGACAACGTTGGCGCAGTGGTCACCGCGCTGCTGGCTCTTCGCACGAACGCCGGCCACCGCGTCATTGACGAGGTCGTGGTGTGCGACAACGGATCGACGGACGCCACGGCATTGCGTGCCCGCGAGGCCGGCGCGCGCGTGGTCGGTGAGGAGACGCCCGGCTACGGTCGTGCGTGCTTGAGGGCCCTCGCCGCTCTCCGGCCGGCGGACGTCGTTTTGTTCATTGACGGCGACCAGTCGTTCGAAGTCAGGCAGTCCCTTGACCTGCTGAGTGCCATTGCGGGGGGTGCTGATCTCGCCATCGGTTCCCGCGTGCTGGGACGGGTGGAACCGGGGGCCTTGTCGGCGCCGCAACTCGTCGGCAACCGCGTGGCGAGCCTGTTGATCCGGCTGCTGTGGGGGCGGACGGTCACTGACTTGGGGCCCTTCCGGGCCATTCGCACGGACGCCTTGCGGCGGCTCGACATGCGCGATACCGCCTACGGCTGGACGGTGGAGATGCAGATCAAGGCGATTCAATTGAACATGCGACTCGTTGAGACGCCGGTCCACACGTTCCGGCGGCGTTTCGGCGTTTCGAAGGTTGGGGGTACTCTGAAAGGTGTCATTGGTGCCAGTCTCGGCATTCTGGGGACGATTGTCCGATTGCGATGCCGTCGAGTTGATGCTGGCGGAACGTGTTACAACAAGGAGGAACGACCATGAAGCCAATCCGAATGACGTATGCCGCTGAACGCGCGCGACGCTGCCGCGGGATGGCCGTCAGCCTGCTCGTCGCGATGCTGATTGCCGTGACGGCCCACGCTCAACCCAAGTCGGAACTGATTCCGGAGTGGGACGCGAGCAACGAAAAGAACGACGCGCGCGTCGGTCACGGCGCTTGGCAGGAGACGTTGAACGAGTATCTCCACGCCCACGACTCGGGCGTCAATCGCTTCGACTACGCGGCGCTCAAGGCGAATGCGAAGGGCACCGCCAGGCTCGCCACGTACCTGAACTATTTGCAGGGGCTCAATCCGACGGACTATTCCCGTGCGGAACAGAAAGCGTACTGGATCAATTTCTACAACGCCCTGACCGTGCAGGTCGTATTGGAGGCGTATCCGGTGGACTCCATCCGCGAGATCAACGAGAGTTTCTTGAAGCGCCCGCTCCGGCTCGGTCCTTGGGACGATGTTCACGCCAAGGTCGCCGGGCGGGACGTGACGTTGAACGCCATTGAACACGGCATCCTGCGTCCCATCTGGCGCGATAACCGGATTCATTACGCGGTGAACTGTGCCAGTTACGGCTGTCCGAATCTGTCTCAGACGGTCTATACCGCGGACAACACCGAGAAACTGTTGGAGGCCGGCGCGCGCGCCTACGTGAACCATCCGCGGGGCGTGGATTTCGTCGATGACGACTTCCTCGTCATTTCGAGCATCTATGACTGGTACGGGGTGGACTTCGGGGGGACTGAGCCGTCGATCATCCGACACCTCATCACGTACGCCGACGACGCACTCGCGACGCGCCTGAAAACGTTCTCCGGGTCAGTGGACTATGAGTACGATTGGAACCTGAACCAGCCGTGAGACTGGTTCAGGTCATGGGGATCGGAGGGGATCAGAAGGTGTCGAACGAGTACCCGAGGGAGACGCTCCAGACTTTGGACTTCGCCGTGTTTTTACCGTCAATGACCTCTCCGTAAGACACGCCGACGTTCGTTGTGTCCGTCACGTTGAAGGTCGCCGTCCCGCCGAGGAAATGAATGTCTTCCTCCACCTCGGGAAAACGGGAGAAGGTGAATACGCCGCCGCGCCTCCCGATGTCGATACCGCTCAAAGCATTGATGAGTTTGTAGTTGATACTCAATCCGACGGACTTCATGACCAGCACGCCGCCGGATAAATTCATGAAGAAGTCGGATGGGATGTCGTTGTCGCGGTCGCGGTAACCGACTTCACCGGACAGGGCGACCCGATCGGCGATAAATTTGCCAATCATTGCCGACGCCTCAAAGCCATTGCCTCCGTCGCCAATGGCATTGAGGTGGCCGGTTTTATAGTTTCCGGCGATGATCCCCCCGAGGCGCAGGCCGATGCTCGGCAGTTGACTGACCACTTCGTCAACGACGCGCCACGTGACGCCGATGTTGGTATCCGTCAAGCCGCTGAAATTCTCCTGTGCACAAGCAGGGCTTCGGTCACAAGGCGCATATTGACTCCTGGCGCCCCCCACGCGGAAGTCCACCGCAAACTCATCTGACAGTCCGTACCTTCCTTCCACCCACACGGTGTCCTGACTGAGAGTGTCATCGAGAGGATCCTTGACCTGTTGTTGGATAGGGGCAGTATTAAGATGATAGAACTCAGTGGCGTTCTGAGACACGTAGGAAATGGTGATGGTCCCGGTCTCAGGGTCGGGGATCCACGGCGATCCGTCGGCGAATGCGGGTGATCCGGTGGCCATAATGGCCGCGGCCACCAGAGCAATCAAAATTCCTCGTTTCATCATGACGTTCCTCCAGTTCATATCCATGAAGACGGACGTGGTTACAGCTTGTACCGGCGTTTCAGGTAATAGTGGACGAGTTCTTGTTCGTCCGGCTTCCCGGCGCAAGCGGTGCCACGGCTGCCCGGACAGAGCACGGCGATATGTTTGTCGTCCGGGGTGCCCGGTTTTTCCGCCGCGTCACGGGCTTCCAGGCTGTTTTTCAGGCTCAGGGCGCGGTCCCGGTTCAACTCGCCTTTCTGAATGGGACAGGAGGGGCACACCAGCTTCTGGAACGTGAGCGCCTTGCCCTGCGCGTAGGCGCTTCGGGCGCTGACGCCTCCGCCGGCTGAAAGGGAACCGGATGCGAATGCCGACGTCTGCCAGAAGGCCCCGGCGATGATCATCAACGTGAGAAAACCCATTGTTCGCTTCATCTGTTGCCTCCGCCTATGAGGGTAAGAGATCGTCGCGACGATGAACGCCGCCGCGACCCACGGACGAATAATCTAGCATGGGTCTTCAGTGTTTGCAATTCCTTCCTTCAACAGAAATTCAGGTGGCTCTGCGACGGTCAACTCGTTCTCGCGAGCCGGTTGATCCCGAACGTGGCGTGGGCTAAGAGGAGGGGTTTGCTTCAAGAATGCGAAACCGGACTTCATCCGTCTGCGTATAGGCGGACGTTTCGCTGCCGACAAACAACCCGCATCGATAGATTCCGGGCGTCCATCCCGTTTCCGGTGGGGACAAAATAAAGTAGCCGGATTGGTCACCCATGCCCATGACGACGTGGTCCCGGGTGACGGGCGTTTGATTCGAGGTCGTTTTGGACGTTTCCCTAAAACATTCTGCGCTGAGCGGCATCTCATCATACGAGGCACTCACGAGTCCGAAGACCAGATAAATCTCTTCCTGCGTCGTCGGGAACGTATCACCGGGATCAATGGGCATAAACTCATGGGTTCCCGTGGGCAGGTCATCCCGCATGACCCGGTTGGCGGAGAGCACGTAGCGGAACATGCTGAAATCGGCGTCCCGCCCCATCAACGACGCCCGGGTGTAGGTGTGCTGTTCAGGCTTGAGCCTTCGCGTTGCGATCATGTGATAGTATTCTTCTTCGGTCATCTGAGGTTGACCGTTCGGATCGACGGCGGGAAGGTTCTTCATCGCGTCGCGCTTCCGGAGGTCGGACTCGGACAGGTGTCGGCGAGCCTTCTCGACCCATACGGCCAGTTTTTCCTTCGACAGGATGGTGATGCCTTCCTTGACCGGCACGTCCCGGATCGATTCTTCAAATTCCACGGCCGCGTCATAGAGTATTTCAAAATGGTCCAAGGCTTCAGACCACCGTTCCAGGGCCATCAGGCATTGGGCGATACGAAAAAACGTATCGGCATACGTTTCATCGGAGGCTTTCATGGTGAGAACTTTTTCAAGAAGGGGCATGCCTTCTTCGCATCGACCAAGGTTCAGGAGGGTGTACCCGAGTTCGAGGTGAGCCTTGGCGTCGCTGGGATTCAGGGCCAGAATTTTTCGAAAGACGGGCTCAACTTCCTCATACCGACCCGCCTGGAACAGTCTCCAGGCGTCTGCGCGCAAGGAAGCCCATTCTTTCCGTTCTGCCGCGGAGCCGTCCGTAAAAATAGGTTCGAAGCGACGCCCCCGTTCTTTGGTGGCCCCATAAATCACCGACATCAGGCTGCGGGCTGCCGCGGCTTCGGGAGAATCGGGGGGCACCATTTTCAGGACGCGGTTGACTTCGTCTCGTGCCCCCCTGCCGTCCAACACGTCAAACCGCACCCGGGCAAACGCCAAGCGCCACCCCGGCAAGTCAGGGACCATCGCGACCGCTTTTTTGTACCATTTGACGGATTCCTCCAGGCGGTCGAGTCGTCGGTATTCCTGTGCCATCCGCAGAGGGGCGAGGGGGTTGTCGGCGTCAAGTCGGACGATGCGTTCAAACTCAGCGAGAGCGTGCTCTTCTTCTCCCATGCGAATCAACGTGCTCCATTTTGCCCATCGGACGTCCAGTGCTCCGGGGTTCTCCCGAAGGATGGCGTCATACGCTTGAACGGCTTGCCGGGCGCGGCGGGAGGTGGCGAGGACGTCTGCACGTAATTTTTGGAGCGTGAACGCGTGGGGATCATCCCGAATCCCTTGATCCAGAATGTCCAGTGCGCGGTTTGGGGACCCCTCCCGCCATTCGGCTTCTGCACGGTCGGCGATCGGACGTAGGCGTTGCTCGTCGGCAAAGGCCACGGGGCTTCCACTCACCGATACGAGAAGGCCAAGGAGTATGCTGATGGTCCATGGATAGTTCTGCCGGACAAAGGCCGGAGACGCCGGGTGGTGTTTCATCAATGAGTCGTTGCCGTCAATGGAGGATTGTGCATGGTGTTTCAGAATCATTCGTCTATAGTATACCATGAAGAAGAGATAACGAAAGGTTGCATCTCCGTTCACAGCCATGAAAGATTCTCAGGCTTTTTTATGACACGCTTTGGTTGTTCCGTCTTGTCCTTCTGTCTCCTGTTTGGTCTGCCTGCCGCCATCGGTCACTCCGCGGAGGTTGACGAGGAACCCCGATTGCCGCTGGCCATGGAACTTTTTTTGAAGAAGCCCAAGACGCGCCAATATGACGTTCACGTTCATGTCACGAACGTCAGCCCTGCCCCCGTGACCGTTGACGTGCATGACTTACCCTGGACCCCTCCGAATGATTCCAAGTGGCTCATGGCGTTTCGAATGGATCCGCAACGCAGTCCGATCCGACAACGCTCGGTCCTCGGAGAATTCGGGTCCTATCCCATTCGACTGATGCCTGGTGAGTCGGTGCAAGATAAACTGATCTTGAACCACCGGATTCCGACTCTGGCCGATGATATTCAGCGTTTCGGCGTTCAGCTTCAGTGGGATTGTCCGCCGCCCGCCTTAAAGTTTGTGTGTCGGTCCGGAGTGCCCCGCACGATCACCATCCCCAAGAACGATCCTGGGCAGGCTGACGAGTATGCCGTTGATGAACCGGCTTGCCTGACGTTGGAGCGGGACATTGGTCTCATTGAAATTTCACCGGACCATGAGGTGCTGTTTCTCTTGACTCGTCAATCCGTGATGAATGATGTGCACGGCGTGCAAACCCTTCTCTACCGGGTCGATGATTACGTGCGGCAGTGTCATCCGCGGTGGACGAATAGTTGGAGCGTCAGCTTTTTTACCGATGAACGATTTGCAGGATTTCTCAGCGATGAGGCCGGCAAGCACTTGTTTGAACAAGGAATCTGGCAGCACACCAACGTCGGGCAGTATTCCAGTCAGATACGAACCTTCTATCGATTTCCATGGCTGAGGGAAAAAGCCGATTCGCTGTACCTTTCGGTGTACCGTGGCAACGCACGCGACCGGCCGGTAATCGAACCGCGACGCTGACCCACTTCACAGCCCGACGCGTTCGATTTGCGCGACGTCTTCCGGAGTGAGTTCGAACCGGTCAATGGAGAGATCGTCGTTCATGCGTTGTGCGTTGGTTGTGCCGGTTAAAGGAATCATGCCGACTTGCTGGGCAAACCGGAAGATGATTTGAGCCGGTCCCGTCGCAAACCGTTTGGCCATCGTCTCGATTTCAGGGGTCCGTAAGACGTCGCGGTTGGCGGTGAGCAGCGAAAACCCCTGGTACATGACGTCGTAGGTCTGACAGATGTCTCTGACTTCTTTGTCCCACCCCAAGAAGGCATAGCAGCGGTTCTGGACCACCATGGGTTTCACGGTGGCTCGCTCACAGAGCCGTTGCAGTTGACCGGCTTGGACGTTACTGACTCCAATCATTGTGGTTCGACCCGCGTGATGGAGGTCTTCGAGCGCGGTCCAGACTTCCCAATCTTCTTGGCCTAATCCCCATCTCGCGTAGGGCCCGTGCAGGATATAGGAATCGACGTAATCAGTCTGAAGATGCTCGAGCGAACTTGCGAACGATTGTTCAACTTGTCTGGTGATTGAAGCCGTGGGGTCGTATGGCGTTCGATGGTCTTGGCCTGATGCCGGGGTGAATTTGGTCTGGAGAAACAGTTGATCCCGAGTGATCCCTTGCTTCCCGAGAACGAGCAAGGCTTCTCCAACCGCGGCTTCGTCATAGTGGATCATCTGATTCGCGGTGTCGATGGCCCTGAAGCCGGCGTGGACGGCTGATTGAACGAGTCCGGCCGTTTCCGCCTTTTTCCACGCCGTCCCGTACATGAATTGCGGGATGCCGTGAGGGGCCGTGACGGGTTTCATGACGGTCGTGAGCATGGTGTTCGGTGAAAACGGCGAAGGAGGGACTCCTCCCGGGGCGGAACCATTAAAATTGTCCGGCCTGCACCAGGTCCTCCAGACTATTGATGTCGAGCCAGTGCCCGACCGTGTACAGGACGCGGACCGACGTGTTTCGGCTGAGTAATGCCTTGAATAATTGAGACATGCCGGCCTTCTTGTGCGCGGGATCAGCCAGCACGTCTTGAAGAATCGCGTGGAGTTGCTCAGCGGCTTTCGGCGACACTTTCAAAAATCCCATCCAGACGCCATGAATGGATTCTCGTGGCACGTCGCGTCCGATTTGTTTCAGATGGATGTCGGCGTTAAAGGCTTTCCGTGAATTCGGTATCGTGCATTCCACGAAGCCTCCGAGTCGCGTATACGCTGTTTTCCCTTCCCACAAGCTATCGACAAACATGACCCAATCATGCGGTTCTTGCAACAGCGTTTGAGGAATGTATTGATTAAAGAGGACGTCGCCGTAAGAAATGATGGTTTCTTGAAAGTTCCCCTTTTGGGACGTCAGAGCTTTGTACAGGGAGTCGAGTTCGCCGGTCTCCGCAAAATCATCGTTATCAACGTACGTCAGATGAGGGAGCGACACCGCCTCCTTTTTATACCCACGGACCACGGTGATGTTGTTGATGCCCACGGCCCGATACGTCTCAACAATATGAGCCAGGATCGGTCGCCCCCGACTCTTGACCATGGTTTTGGGTCTGTCTTCCGTGAGTTCGCCTAATTCGTCGCCTCGGGAGGCTGCCAGGACAATCACGGCCGCACGGTCATGGCCTTGGGGAAGATAGCGTCGTTCGGCTTCCTGGAGTTCTGCCGCGTCTTGCAGCCGGAAGATTTCGCCGACCGGCACAACGTTGTCTTCAATCGAGAGCAAGTGTTCCTGTGCGTACAGCGTCTTTGCGGTGTGCTGCATGGTGGTCACGGCCGCGCGAAGAAGATGATTCGCCCAGATGACGAGAGAGAATCCATATTGGCGAAAGACGTCGGTCGGAGTGGAGTAATACTTGGTGGGGACAATCACGACGGGGCAGCGGTCGCCCCATTCCTTCTGAAAGGCGAGAATTTCATCAGGCACCGCCAACGCACTATGAATCAGGATGCCGTCGGCTCCTGCCTGATGATAGGCGTCGGCCCGACGCAAGGCTTCGGCTAATCCCCATCCGCAAATAAAGGCTTCGACTCTGGCGATGATGCAGAAATCATCGTCGAGTTGCGCGTCTTTTCCGGCTTTGATTTTCCCGCAAAATTCGTCAACGTCGGCCAGCGGTTGCGTCTCGCCCTTCAAAAAGCTGTTTGTCTTGGGGAACAGTTTGTCTTCGATGCAGACTGCCGCGACGTGGCGTTGTTCCAATTTCCGAATCAGGCGCTGCATGTTGTTGAAATTTCCATACCCCGTGTCCCCGTCAAGCAGAATGGGAACGTGCGTGGCGTCGGACATGAATTCCACGTTGTCAAGAATTTGCGTCCAGCTTGCTTCATTATTATCGCGCACGCCGAATTGCGCGGAGATGGTCAGGCCACTGGCCCAGATTCCTTTGAATCCTGCCTCTTCTACAATTTTGGCGCTGAGGCCATTGTGGGCCTCACACAGAAATTCCAACTCCTTGGAGTCCAGCAAATCCTTAAATTGGTGGGTTTTCGAGGGACGCGGTTGAGTCGGCACCGTGGTCTACTCTTGTCAGGTGGTGTTCCAGGCCGTGAACCGTGACGAGCGTGTGATCGCTGCTGAACCAATGAGGAGGCCAGTCCTTAATTCATGTGCGGATCGATGGGCATGTCCGCGTAGCATTCAAAGTCTTTGCTCAGTGATCGAAGAATGTTTCCCCATAGTTGACTGGAGTCCGTCTCAAACGTGGCGGTCGGGTCGGCCGGCAGCGTGAACCACGACCCCGTTTGCATTTCATGTTCGAGTTGGCCAGGAGCCCAGCCCGAATATCCTATGAAGGCACGAAAATGTTCTAAAGAAGACGGGCGTTGCACAAGATCATTGACGACGTTCACGTTGCCGCCCAGATAAACGCCGTCAAACACGTGGTGAGTGTCTTCGATGCCTTCGGGTATCCGATACAAAATCAAAAGATTATTCTGTTGGACGGGTCCTCCGGCATAGACCATGTGGCGTTGCCCCTCGAGAATGGGAACTTGTGGGAGGACTTCCGTGATGTTGATCTTCGTCGGCCGATTGACGACGACCCCGAGTGCGCCTTCCTGTCCGTGTTCGCACATGAGGATGACCGTCTGCCGAAAGTTAGGATCGCGGAGGCTCGGGTTCGCCACGAGGAAGATCCCTTTACCAAGCGGGGTTTGCATAGGGTGATCCTACAAGGGAAAAACGGCGGTCGGCAAGAGCCACCGAGTCAACAAGAAGAGCCGGGTGGTCCGGGATACGAGACGTGAAGTCTGACGTGGAACGTGGACAATCTGGACGTGATCGTGCATCGCTCAGGTTCGATAGTCCTTAAATTCCACTTCCGCGTCAGGCAATTTCAAAAATGCCCGCATTTGTTTTTTGAGAGTGGCCCGGCCATTTTCATCACCGAGGTTCAGGTGGTACTCATTAATTACCATGGTTTTGACTCCGCCGGGTTTATTCCATTCGGTCCAACAGGCTTGACAGACGTTGTCTTTGACTTCCTCCTCGAGTTTTCCCAGAAAAAGAGCCTCGGTCATTCTTTCCGCTTTCTGTTCGCACCTCAGACAATGAATCTCAGCCATAAGAAAGCCCTCCCTTTGTCGTGTATGACGTACGTCATTGAAGAGTGATACATGGTGATAGTGTAAGGCTGACGGACTCTTGCCGCCAAGCAGGACGTGATCTTACCATGCTCTACCGATTCCTGAAAAGAAGCAGGCCGTTGATTGACGTCGTCAGGGGATCATGCTAGAAGAGGAAACCAAAACGTGCCGATGCCCGGATGGCGGAACTGGCAGACGCGCCAGACTCAAAATCTGGTTCTCGCAAGAGAGTCCGAGTTCGACCCTCGGTCCGGGCACCACGTGCCGGTGCAACGTGTTAACGGGTGATGCCGCGTCTCCTTGGGATTTTCGGAACAATGAAGAATTGAATGAGAGAAGGTGGGCTAAGATCCGGGTCCTCCGTTTTTGACCGGAATCCGGTTGAGATTGGCCAGAGAAATTCCTTGACACCGTGGAAGGAGATCACTATAGTTAGAACCGTATCATATGCTTTAATTATTTATTTAAACTTCCAAGGAGGAGCCACATGCGGGAGCACATGCCCAAAATCGAGTATTCTCCAGAAGGTATGCCTGAGTGTTCGCGACGGTTTTCGATGAACATCCTTTATAATTTTAGTATCAACTTATGCTTCCAGAGGAGGGACCACATGAGGAAGTTAGGCTATTTTGGAGTAGCTATCATTCTTGTAGGCTCAGTCAGCATGGCAGTGGCGCAAGAGCGGGCGCCTCAACACTCCGGGTTCGGCACGGGTGTTGGAGAATCACAAGGGTCAGGAACGCGGTCCCGCGTATTCGACCAAGATGACATGGAGCGGTATCTTTCCGCACCGGAAACCATTCAGGGCGAAGTGGTTGCCATTGATTACCCGGCGGGCAAAATGTACATTGACATGGGTGGAAGTTCCCATGATGAGCGACAAACCCTGCGTGGCGGTCTGAACCTGAAGGAATTGTGGTTCGATTCCGGGACCAACATGGAAAACTTGAAGGCCATCAACAAGGGAGATTACGTCGCCATTCAAGCCGTGGACGAAACCACCGACCGGCAAAAATTCAGCACGGGTCGGAAACTGGTTCGCACGGTGTACGTGCTTGAAGGCTCTCAAGTCTTAGGCGGAGCGAACAACCCGGATTTCGGCGGTGGCTTAGGCCAAAGACCGGACCCCACCAATTTCCGTGGCATTGCGACTCCGACTGCCGGGTACACCGGCGTGCCTGAAGGCGGGATGCAGGAAGGTGCCGTTGGCGGCGGGATTACCTCAAGCGTGGGCGTGATGACGGGTGCCGCTCCGTGTTGGCAATGTGCCCCACAACCGGATACGGTGAACAAGAGGGTGGACAAGACGATTGCAACGGATTACGGTTCAGATCGGAACAACTTCAACAAAGGCACCGTTCAATAAGTCACGTATCGCGGAGATTGTCAAAAATGGAGCGTGTTGACCCATGGTTGACGCGCTCTATTTTTTTGTGACGGCGTCACCGCATGACGTCCCTGTTTTCTTGAGCAGAGAATCAGGCCGGAACTCATGAATCAAAACATTGAACCTCATGCGACGTTAGATCTTCGAGGGGTCATCTGTCCGTACAATTTTGTCAAAACCAAACTGAGGCTCGATACGATGTTGCCTGGGGAAATCTTAGCGGTCCTGTTGGATGACGGAGAACCCATCAGAAACGTCCCACGAAGCGTTGAAAATGAAGGCCACACCGTTCTCAGTCGTGAATCGGAAGGCGAGTGCCATCGAGTCTGCATTCAAAAGAATCAGGACTGACCCCCTGTTTCTGGTGCCTGCCTGAGGTGCTTCTTTCTCTTCGTTCTTCCCTCAATGAGGAGGGTCATTTCTCCTTTCAACGCTCGCGGCGGGGTTGACGACACAATCTCTTCAGCCGTCCCGCGAATCATTTCCTCGTGGGTTTTCGTCATTTCTCGTGCGATGGCCACGCGGCGGTCTCCGAAGATTTCCTGGATGGCGGACAGCGTGGTCTGTATCCGGTGTGGCGTTTCAAACAACACGATCGTTCGGGATTCTTCGAGGAGGCTGCGGAGCAGGGCGATTCGAGCCGCGGATTTTTTGGGGAGAAATCCAAGAAACGTGAAAGCGTCAGTGGGTAATCCCGCCGTGCATAGTGCGGCCATGATGGATGAGGGGCCTGGAATCGGAACGATGGGAACGTGGCCGTCAATGGCCCGGGTCACGAGATAGTACCCCGGGTCTGAGATGAGGGGAGTCCCCGCATCGGAAACAAGGGCAATAGACTTTCCTTCTTTGAGCCGTTCCAAAAGAATCGGAGTTTTTTCTGTTTTGTTGAAGTCATGGTAACTCGTCAGAGGCGTATGGATCGCGTAATGCCGACAGAGTGTTTGCGTGTGCCGAGTATCCTCCGCCGCGATAACCGACACGTCCCGCAGAATTCGGTGGGCACGAAAGGTTAAATCTTCCAGGTTTCCAATGGGGGTACTCACGATGTACAACGTTCCGTACATAAACGGGACTCTCGGCTTGTCCGACGTAGGTGGATTGGGTTAGAAGTATGCGTGGAACGTAAATTGTGTCAGTTCACCACTCGTTTAATCAAATATTCGGACGTGGATGGACCATGAAGTGAACGGAGGAGGGCGTTGATGTTGCAAAGGCGCGTCGCACTTGTCACGGGAGGCGGTCTTGGAATCGGGAGAGGCATTGCTTGGGCATTGGCTGAAAAAGGCGTTCGCGTTGCGGTATGTGGCCGGCGGCAGGAACTCTTGCAGCAAACCGTCAACCACGTACGCGACAACGGGGGGCAGGCCATGGGGATGACGGCCGACGTGACCGATCGCGATCAGGTTGAGCGACTCGTGGCGTCCGTTGTCAATGAATGGGGGCAAATTGACATTCTGGTCAATAATGCCGGCGTGTCGGGCAGGACCCCGATGGATGAGCCGGACGAGACGCGGTGGCTGAATATTCTTCAGGTGAATTTGACGGGTTCGTATTTGTGTGCCAAATCCGTGTTGCCTTATATGAAAGGCCCCGCCTATGGTCGCATTATCAACCTGTCGTCCGTCCTTGGTCGGTTCGGCGTTCCCGGGTACGCGGCGTATTGTACGGCCAAACACGGCATCATCGGGTTTACGAAAGCTCTCGCACTTGAAGTGGCCGACCGGGGCATTACGGTCAATGCCCTCTGTCCCACCTGGGTGGATACGGACATGGCTCGCCAGGGGATTGAAGAGACGGCCGCGGTGTTAGGGACGTCCGCCGAAGATTTCCGATCCCGGGCCGTTGCCGCGGTCCCCATCCGGAGAATGGCGGAGGTTGATGAAGTGGCTGCGTTGACCGTCTTCCTTTGTCAGTCTGAAGCCGCGGCCGTGACGGGACAAGCCATCAACGTGTGCGGCGGCGCCACCGCGGGGTCCGGCGGATAGAACGTCCTCTGCGCGAAGATTCCATTGTTTGAATCCGACGACCGCATCCTTTCCCTGATTCTTGCTATCTTCAAAACGCCCATCTATACTCCGAGACGAGTGGCGGGGACGATTGTCAACCTGCGTACGCAACCATGATGCTTTCCTTCTTGCAACTCACCGCGGGGTTGTACTTTGCCGGGACTCTCCTCTCTTTGGTGTATCTCCTCCGGCGGTCGCACGTTGTGGCCAAGATCGCTCTTGGCGTGACCTGCGTGGGATTTGCCGTCCATTCCGTTGTCTTGGCCTCACAAGTGTTTTCCGTGGAAGGATTGAAAGGGGTCACGTTCCATGCGGCCTTATCCTTTTTTTCCTGGTCCTTGGTCTGCGTCTTTTTACTGGTGGTGCTCCGTCAGAGTCTCTACGTGTTGGGTTCGTTTATCCTGCCGCTGGCGTTTCTTTCATCGGCGTCAGCCGTCATCGTGCCTTCAGAAACCTCTGCGCTCCAACCCGTGGTTCAGGCCGTGTGGGTCCACGTGACGCTCAGTATGTTGGGCACGGTCGGGTTTGCCGTGGCCTTTGTGGCGGGGTTGATGTATCTCATTCAGGATCGGCTGCTGAAATCCAAACAATTTAACGTCCTGTCGTTCAGATTGCCGCCGTTGGACGCGTTGGACGCGCTCAACCAACGTTCGATTGTCTTGGGATTTCCGTTGCTCACCCTGGGGATTCTGACGGGCGCCATTTCTGCACGACTGACGTTCGGCGAGTACGTCAGTTGGAATTCCGAACAAATCTGGGCACTGGTGACGTGGGTGTTTTATCTCGCGGTCCTGATGGGACGCATCACCATGGGGTGGAGAGCGAAAAAGGCAGCCTATCTGACCATTGTCGGATTTACGGGCGTGTTGTTGACGTTTCTTGGGGTCATGTTGAAAGGCACGACGCCTTCGGTCAGCTCATGAAGCACGTCATCGTCGTCGGACTCAGTCATAAGACCGCCTCCGTGGAACTTCGAGAACTGCTCGTCGTTCCCGACAGCCGGATTGGTGAAGCCCTCAATCGGCTCATGGCACACGCCCATATTTGTGAAGGCATGGTCTTGCAGACCTGCAATCGCGTGGAGGTGTACGCGGTTGTCGATCACGTGGACGCCGGATTTTCAGACGTGCAACAATTTTTCGTTGACACGCATCTGTCCGTCTCCGCGGAAATGCTCCTGCCCCATCTGTATCGGCACGCCGGCGACCGAGCCCTTGCCCATCTGTTTCGCGTCACGTCAAGCCTTGATTCCATGGTCGTCGGAGAGCCCCAAATCCTGGGACAGGTGAAGGATGCGTTTCGATTGGCGTTGACCCATAATTCCAGCGGCGTGATCCTGAATAAATTGGTCAAGAAAGCCATTTCCGTCGCCAAGCGGATTCGGTCGGAGACGCGGATAGCAGAAAATGCGGTTTCCGTGAGCTACGCGGCGGTCGAACTCGCCAAGAAAGTGTTCAGTGATTTTTCGGCACGAACCGCCATGTTGGTCGGTGCCGGAGAAATGGCCAAATTAGCAGCGGAACGTCTGGTGAAGAACGGCGTTCGTCACGTCTTGCTGACCACGCGAAACCCTGCCCGGGCCGGAAGTCTGGCTGAGCGGTTTCATGGGACGTCGATCCCCTTCGGAGACTTTCTCGGTGAAATGTATAAGGCGGATATTGTTCTGTGTTCGACCGGGGCATCCCACTATTTGATTGGACCGGAGGACGTGCAGCGGGCCGTTCGTGAACGGTGGAATCGACCGATGTTTCTGATTGACGTCTCCGTGCCTCGGAACATCGATCCTGAGGTCCGTCACGTTGACAATGCGTTTCTGTTTGACATCGATGATCTTGAAGGTCACGTCGAACAGAACCGTGACGAGCGCATGCGGGAAGCCACGCGTGCCGAGGGCATTGTCAAAGAAGAAGTCGGCGTCATGCTGAAATGGCTTCAGGCTTTGGAGGCGACGCCCGCCATTGTCGCGTTACGTCAGCGTGCCGATGCCATCAAGCACGCGGAGATGCAAAAAGCTTTGAGCCGATTCGGCACGCTGACGGCTCAACAACGGGAAGCCTTGGACGGTCTGGCGTCCGGGATTGTGAATAAACTCCTTCACGGCTCATTGGTGGCGTTAAAATCTGCCGCGCAGTCGTCCGACGGATCGGTCTATATTGAAGCGGCTCGACGATTTTACGGCCTGGAGTACCCTTCACCCCTGTCCTCTCCCTCAAGGGGAGAGGGGAATGGAACGGAGGAGGCCGAGCGCGTGGCGGAACGACAGAAGTTGGAAGCCGACCAATCGGAACCAGAGGGTCCTTCCCACGAACCAGCCGACGAGTCGGATAAACGGAACGTTGCTCGACGGGCTTCGAGTTTGTAATTTCCACGCGCGCCGTGGCCGGTCGTCTTCCTTGAGACGGCAGAGGGCCACGGAGGCATGCACGTCCGGTAAGGAATCAGCGTGAATCACGGAACGGGACGTCGAACGTCTCTCGTCATTGGGACACGCGGCAGCCGGCTGGCGTTATGGCAAGCAGAATGGGTGCAGGCTCGACTGCGAGAGCTTGCCCCGTCCGTTTCCATTCGGCTTCAGCGCATTCAAACGGGCGGTGACAAAATCCTGGACGTGCCCTTAGCCAAAGTCGGGGGGAAAGGATTATTCGTCAAAGAAATCGAGGAGGCGTTACTCCGGGAAGAGATTGATCTCGCCGTCCACAGCATGAAAGACGTGCCTTCCGCGTTGCCGGAGGGGTTGGCCATTGTCTGTATCCCCGGACGAGAAGATGCACGGGATGCGTTGTTGACGCGGGACCACGTGGCGTTCCAGGATTTGCCCGTGGGGGCCACGGTGGGAACGAGTAGTCTTCGGCGGCAAGCTCAATTATTGGCACATCGCCCCGATCTCTCCATCACCATGCTTCGAGGAAACGTTGACACGCGGATGCGAAAGCTGCACGACGGCGATTATGATGCGATTGTGCTGGCTGCGGCGGGTCTCACCCGATTGGGACGGGCCGACCGCGTGACGGAATATCTCCCCCCAAGGGTGAGTCTCCCGGCCGTCGGTCAAGGGGCCCTGGGGATTGAATCGCGCGTGGATGACGCGTGCGTGCAAGCATTACTTGCCCCGCTCAATGACGCCGCGGCATCAATCGCGGTGTCGGCCGAGCGAGCGTTTCTGGATCGGTTGGAGGGCGGGTGTCAGGTGCCGATCGCGGGACACGCGGTGGTCAAGAACCGGACGGTGAATCTGGAAGGATTAGTCGCGAGTCTCGATGGCACACAACTCATTCGCGATCGGATTGAAGGGCCTTCTGATGAAGCCGTCCGACTCGGCGTGGCGTTAGCCGAGCGTATCCGTGACGCGGGCGGCACGCGCATTTTAGATGACCTGTACGGGCGGACGTAGATGACGACGCTTCAACCCGGAGGAAAAATCTATCTCGTGGGAGGGGGGCCGGGCGATCCCGGTCTATTGACGCTTCGGGGTAAGACCTGTCTTCAAGAGGCGGACGTCGTGTTGTATGACCATCTGGCCAATCCGGCGTTGTTGGACTATGCCCCCCCTGAGGCGGAACGCATTTACGTGGGACGATGCGGCCGCGGGACCTACCGGCCTCAAGACGAAATCAATCACTTGATGCTTTCGAACGTGCGTGCGGGGAAATGCGTGGTGCGGTTGAAAGGCGGAGATCCGTTCGTGTTCGGACGAGGGGGAGAAGAAGCCGAATGGATTGCGGAGCATCAGATTCCATTTGAAGTGGTGCCGGGCGTGACCTCGGCGGTGGCGGTGCCGGCGTACGCGGGGATTCCCGTCACGCATCGGACGTTGGCGTCGACCGTGGCCTTTATCACGGGACATGAAGATCCCGGGAAGGGCGACACGATGCTGGAATGGCCGCGGTTTGCCTCCGCGGATGGCACCTTGGTGTTTTTAATGGGGGTCAAACGTTTATCCATGATCGTGTCGCGGTTGCTCGAAGAAGGGAAATCCCCGGACACCCCGATGGCACTGATTCGGTGGGGGACCTATACCAGACAGCAGACGGTGGTTGGCACGGTGGGGAACATTCTGGAACGCGCGGAAACCGTCAACCTTCAGCCGCCGGCGATTGTGGTGGTGGGTGAAGTGGTCCGACTCCGCGATCGACTGAATTGGTTTGAAACCCGATCCTTATTCGGAAAACGTGTGTTGGTGACGCGCACGAAGGCTCAAGCGTCGGAATTGTCGAATCTCATTCGGATTCAGGGAGGGGAGCCGATTGAATGTCCGACGATCGACGTTGTGCCGCCCGACGCGTGGGAGGAAGTGGATGACGCCATTGAGCAACTGGCGACTTATCAATGGCTTGTCTTCACCAGCGTCAATGGGGTGAAGGCGTTTATGCAACGGCTTTGGCATCAGGGTCGTGATGCTCGCGCGCTGGCGGGGTTGCGGATTTGTTGTATCGGTCCCCGGACCGCTGATGAAGTGAGACGATTCGGCGTTCACGCCGATTTCGTGCCGGACGTGTACCAGGCCGAAGGACTCATTGATGTGATGAGGGGAGCCGGGGTCTCTGGGCAGCGGGTCTTGATTGCCAGAGCAGCAGAAGCCCGTGCCGTCTTGCCGGATGAATTGGTGCGATTAGGGGCGTGCGTGCAGATCGTCACCGTGTACAAGACGGTGGCCCCCCGAATCGAACGGGAACGCATTGTCCACATGCTTCGGGAACGCGCGATTGACGTCGTCACGTTCTCCAGTTCTTCGACCGTTCGGAATTTTTTTCAACTCTTCGATGGACCGGAGGATTTGAAAAAACATCTGAATGGAACCATTATTGCCAGTATCGGACCCATTACGGCTCAGACCGTTCGAGAGATGGGCTTGGAGGTTCACGTCGTGGCTCCGCGGCATACCATTCCGTCTCTGGTCCAATCTTTGGTCGATTACGTCAAACGTCAGGTACCCACGTCGTCACGAGTCGTGGAGTGTTGAAGGTTCCGGGGGAAGAGAGTAAAGTAGGCAAAACGTTCCATCTACTGACGTGTCTTAACTCAAGGAGAAACGTATGGTTCCTGTGAAATCATTCATGGTTCCCGTGGAAAAGTTTGTACTCGTTGATCGTGATACCAACGTTCGGCAGGCAGCAGAAATTATGAGCGACAGTGGCGTCGGGAGCGTGTTTGTCGCGAAAGATCGTGAGATCATTGGCATTTTGACCGATACGGATCTTGTTCGGCGGCTGGTGGCGGTTGGATTAGATCCGTCCCACACGACGGTTGAACAAATCATGTCGGCTCCGATTCTCAAAATTGATGAAGACAAGACGCTGTTGGATGCCAATGACTTGATGGCGAGAGAACACATCAGGCATTTAGGCGTGTCGAGAGACGGAACCCTCGTTGGCATGATTTCCGTCAGGGATTTAGTCGTGTTTCTGACGAATCTTCCCAGGAAATAAGACGGCTGTTGGGCCACGCCGCGGCAGGGCCCTCGGCCGCTCCTTCCCGCGGAACCGCGTTTCATGTTCAGATTGAGGAGCCCATGGCCTTCCCTCTGCAACGAATGCGCCGATTGCGTCAATCCGAACCTCTCCGGCGGATGGTGCGGGAAACCGCGCTCGCGCCACGTGACCTCATGTATCCCCTTTTTGTACGGGAAGGCGCGGACCGGCCGGAAGACATTCCGTCGATGCCCGGTCAACGTCGGTGGCCCCTTGACCTTCTCATCAACGAAGCGGCCGATGCCCATGGGCTTGGCATTCCGGCGGTCATGCTCTTCGGCCTTCCCGTTCATAAAGATGAACGGGGAACGTCCGCGTATGATCCGAACGGCATTGTCCAACGGGCCGTTCGGGCGCTCAAAGATCAGATCCCGGACCTCGTCGTGGTGACGGACGTCTGCATCGATGAATATACGTCGCATGGTCATTGCGGCGTGGTGAAAGACGGTCGAATCATCAACGACGAAACGTTGCAATGCTTACGCTTGATGGCGAAAACCCACGCGGAAGCCGGTGCCGACGTGGTGGCGCCTTCCGACATGATGGACGGACGAGTGGCGGCCATTCGTGACGAATTGGATCACGGTGGATTCGAAGACGTTCCCATCATGTCCTATGCCGCGAAATACGCCTCGTGCCTGTATGCGCCGTTCAGGGACGCGGCGCTTTCAAGTCCCGCTTTCGGTGATCGTTGCACGTATCAGATGGATCCGGCCAATGCCCGGGAAGCCGTCCGGGAAGTGAAGTTAGACGTGGAAGAAGGCGCCGATATCGTCATGGTCAAACCGGCGCTTCCGTACCTCGACGTGATCGCGCACGCGCGCGCCGAGGTCGGGGTGCCCCTTGCCGCGTATCAGGTCAGCGGTGAATACAGCATGATCAAAGCGGCGGCTCAACGGGAGTGGTTGGACGAGTCGAAGGTGATGCTGGAAACGCTGCTCTCCATCAAACGGGCGGGAGCGGACCTCATTCTCACCTATTTTGCCAAGGATGCCGCCAAGCTCCTGCATGCCTCAGGCACATGAAGGTTTCCCGGGGACTTCCACGTCCACCCTTGCCTCCTCATCCGGTTCTGACGATCGGCAATTTTGACGGTCAGCACGTCGGTCATCGACAATTACTGGCCGCGGTGGTCCACGATGCTCGGGCACGGCGGGGGACACCGATGGTGTTGACGTTTGATCCCCATCCGGTACGGGTGTTGAATCCGGGAGCGACGTTTCAGTTTTTGACGTCCTTCTCGGAAAAACTGGCGTGGTTTGAGGCGCAAGGCGTTGAACGTCTCGTGGTGCTCCCGTTTACCGAAGCGTTTGCGGCGTTGAGCCCGGAAACGTTCGTGTTTTCGATTTTGCGAGATGGATTAGGGATCAAGGCGCTGTTCGTGGGAGAACATTTCGTCTTTGGAAACGGTCGGGCAGGGAACGCGGAAACCTTACGAGTCCTGGCTGAACGCGCGCACTTCCGGTTGCATCTGGTGGACCCCGTTCGTTCCCACACTCAGGTGGTCAGTTCAACCCGGATTCGTCAGTCCATCCGCAAGGGGCGGATGGAGGAAGCAAGGCAATGGTTAGGGCGTCCCTATTCTTTGGGAGGCACGGTGGTCGAAGGCGACCGTCGCGGGCAGACGTTAGGGTATCGGACGATCAATCTTCGGCTTCCCAAAGAGCGAGTGGTCCCGCCTGACGGCGTCTACGTGACGCAAATGGCGTGGCAGAACAGGACTTTTCCATCGGTCAGCTACATCGGAACGCGCCCGACGTTCGGACCAGGCGAACGATTGTTGGAAGTCCACGTCTTGGATGAAACCCTCACGCTGTACGGAGAAGACGTTGAGGTACAATTTTTTCAATACATTCGTGGCGATGCCGTCTTTGACGACTCCGATGAATTGGCTGCGCGCATTCATGAAGACGTTCAATTGGCTCGACGGGCGTTTGCCGAATCCGTCAAGACGTCCGCGTGACGAATGAGTGATAGTGACCATGCCGGCACTGTTGGCGTTTGAACACACATTGCTGAAACACGTGAGGCAAGACGGTTTGCTGTCGCCTGAAGACCGGGTGGCCGTTGCCGTGTCCGGTGGACCGGATTCCGTTGCCCTGTTGCACGTGCTCTCCGCGTGGCGGGGCCCGCTCAACCTCGCCTTGATCGTGGTCCACGTGGATCATGGGTTGCGGGGACGGGAATCCACGGACGACGCGGCGTTTGTTGAACGACTCGCACGGCAGTTGGACGTGCCCTTTTGTCTCAAACGCCTCAATCTCCGACGACTGCTTCGAGAACGGAAAGGGGAGTCACGCCAAGCCGTTGCGCGTGAGAAGCGATACGAGCGGTTATGGGAGGCGTCTCAGGAGTGGGGAGGCACGAAAGTGGCCTTGGGACACACGCAGGATGACCAGGCGGAAACCATCCTGATGTGCATGGTGCGCGGGGCCGGCCTCGCGGGGCTTTCGGGGATGCCGGCGCAGCGACCACCGTGCGTGATCCGCCCCTTTCTTCACGTGAGTCGCGCGGAGCTTTTGCAATATCTGAATCGCAAGCAGTGTGCATTTCGAGTGGATTCGAGTAATGCAAGTCCGAAGTACCTGCGAAATCGCATTCGCCACGAATTGATCCCGCTGCTCCGGACGTTCAATCCCCAAGTCGTGCGCGTGCTTTCCCGTCAAGCCGCCGTTCTCCGTCAGGAGCACCGGTTGTTGAACGACGCGGCCAAGGCTTCACTGGAATCGGTCAGGATTGACGACGCGCCGGACGGCATCGTGTTGGGTCGGTCCCAATTCTTAACCCATCCCATGCCCATTCAACGGAGAATGATCCTCTTAACGGCAGAAAAACTCCCGCATACACCCGGACCGCTGAGGCGTGAGGCCGTGGAGACGATTCTTCAACACGTCGTGCGCGGAACGTCGGGTGCAGCCGCTCGTTTCCACAACCTGAACGTTGAGCGAGACTATGACCGACTCATCTTCTCGGAAGTTTCGGCGAACGGGGAGCGGACGTGGAATCAGGAAGGACGGTGTCCATGGTCTTTTCCCGGTTCGATCCGTTGGCCGTTGACGGGCCAGATCCTTGAAGGCACGGTCCAAGACGCGGACGGCGTCTTGATCGAGCCGGAAGCCACCGTCGCCTACGTAGACGCGGATCAATTCAGCCATGAACTGGTCGTCCGATCGTGGACACGGGGTGATTATTTTTTCCCATACGGCATGGCCGGCAAGCGAAAAAAAATTCAGGATTTTTTTTCAGATCTGAAGGTCCGCCGATCCGAACGACACACCGTGCCCATTCTTGCGGCCGCGGAAGGGATCATCTGGGTCGGCGGCTATCGTTCCGACCATCGATTTCGAGTCACCAGGAGGACGCGGCGGGTGGCCGTCATCCGGCTTCGTCAGCAATGAAGTGAGACCTCATTGACGTTGGCCGACGTTCAAGGGCTCAACGATCCGTTCTCGGGCGGACGTGCAAGGGGGATTCGGTTGCAGAGCCTTCAATGCCATGGTAAGATTTGTGACGTTTGCTCCGTCAGGATGACGGAAGCCGTAGCCGGAAGGGGAAACAAAGCCGTCGCATGAACTCCCGAGTGAAAAATTTACTGTTTTGGGTGGTGGTTGGACTCTTTATGATCTTGTTGTTCAACCTCTTCACCGTGCCCTCCCATCCCCCGGAAGAGGAAGTGATGTTCAGTGACTTTATGACCCATCTCGATCGTGGGGAGATTTCCAAAGTCACCATGAAAGACAGCCACATCAGTGCGATCTTGAAAGACGGTCAGCGGATTCGGACCTATACGGTGGAATATCCTGATTTAGTAAAATCCCTCAGAGAACAATCCGTTCAGATTGAAGCCAAACCGCCGGATGAAAGTCCCTGGTACATCGCGTTTCTTGTGACCTGGGGACCGTTTATTTTGTTCCTGGGATTATGGTTTTTCCTGATGCGGCAAATGCAGATCGGCGGGAATCGAGCCCTTTCTTTTGGAAAAAGCAGGGCGCGCCTTCTCACCGAGGAAAAGAAAAAAGTGACCTTTGCCGACGTGGCCGGCGTGGAAGAGGCAAAGGAAGAAGTGGTCGAAATCATCGAATTCTTAAAAGATCCTCAAAAATTTCAAAAACTGGGCGGCCGCATTCCCAAGGGAGTCCTGATCGTGGGACCGCCGGGAACGGGAAAAACCCTGTTGGCAAAAGCCATTGCAGGGGAAGCAGGGGTGCCGTTTTTCAGCATCAGCGGCTCTGATTTTGTCGAGATGTTCGTCGGAGTCGGCGCGTCTCGGGTGCGGGACTTATTTGAACAGGGGAAAAAACACGCGCCCTGCATTATCTTCGTGGACGAAATCGACGCGGTGGGTCGGTTGCGCGGAGCGGGTTTGGGCGGCGGTCACGACGAACGGGAACAAACGTTGAATCAACTGCTCGTCGAGATGGATGGCTTCGACACCACCGAAGGCGTCATTCTGGTCGCCGCCACGAACAGACCGGACGTCCTTGATCCGGCCCTCTTGCGGCCCGGCCGATTTGATCGACAGGTGGTGGTCAATCGTCCCGACGTGCGGGGCCGCGTGGAGATACTCAAAGTCCACACCAAAAAAGTGCCGGTGGCCGCCGACGTGAACCTTGAGCAGATTGCCCGAGGCACGCCCGGGTTTTCAGGTGCCGATTTGGAAAATCTCGTCAATGAAGCCGCACTGTGGGCCGCTCGATTGAGCAAGAAAGTGGTCGAACTCATTGACTTTGAAAACGCCAAAGATAAAGTCATGATGGGGGCGGAGCGCAAGAGCCTGGTCCTCAGCGAAGAGGAAAAGCGCACGACGGCCTATCACGAGGCCGGCCACGCCCTGATGGCAAAATTATTGCCGGGAGCCGATCCAGTCCACAAAGTGACGATCATTCCAAGGGGACGGGCCATGGGCATGACCATGCAACTCCCCATTGATGATCGGCATAGTTACTCGGAAGAATTTTTGTACAACACGTTGTCGATTTTACTGGGCGGGCGCGTGGCCGAAGAACTGATTCTCAAAAACGTCACGACCGGTGCCGGAAACGACATTGAACGAGCCACCGAACTCGCCAGGAAAATGGTGTGTGAGTGGGGGATGAGTGCCAAATTGGGTCCGCTGACCTTCGGCAAAAAGGAAGAGGAAATTTTCCTGGGCCGGGAAATTACCGCACGGCGAGACTTCAGTGAGCAAGTGGCGATCGAGATCGATCATGAAGTGAAACGATTGATCGTGGAAGCCTATCAACGCACCCGGCGAATGCTCACGGAACACATTCATACCCTTCGGGCCTTAGCCGAGGCGCTCCTCGAAAAAGAAGTCCTGGACTCCTTGGAAATCGACCAAATCATCAACCGAGAAGTGATTGTTCAAGAACCAGCACAAGTTTGACGAGACCGCTGTCCGTGCTGATTCATACGAGACCCACGCCGGTTCATTTCGTTGACGATTGGGGAACCCCGAGTCTCCTTCCCCGGTGGTGACGAGCGTCGCGAGCGGATGGTTCGATGGATGGGCCAAACCCCGCTTACATTCAAGCCTGCCACGTCAAGATTCCCTGTTCTCAACGCGTCTTGATTATGGGAATCTTAAACGTGACCCCGGACTCGTTTTTCGACGGCGGTTCCTTTTTGGACCCGCAGCGCGCGTTGTCCCAGTTCGACCGGATGGTAAGTGAGGGAGCAGACCTGATAGATATTGGGGCTGAATCGACGCGTCCGGGGTCACGGGGTATTGATGAACGGGAGGAACTCCGTCGATTGACGCCGGTCCTTGACGTCATCGGCAAACGGGCGACGGTTCCGATTTCGGTCGATACCCGCAAAGCCGGCGTTGCGGAGCGCGTGCTGGACTTAGGTGCCGTGATTATCAACGACGTCAGTGCGTTGGCATACGATCCGAACGTGGGACCGGTTGTCGCACGGCGGAAGGCCGGCTTGGTGTTGATGCACACGAGAGGAACGCCGCAAACGATGCCGCAGTTCTGCGACTATGAAAACGTCGTCGAGGAAGTCGGGAGGTATTTAGGCGATCGCGTGAAACACGCGGAGCGCATCGGGATCGCGCGGGAGCAGATTCTCGTGGATCCGGGCATCGGGTTTGCGAAACGTCCTCAACACAATCTCGCGTTGCTGCACGGGCTCCGGGCGTTGCAGCAGTGGGGTCGGCCGGTGGTCGTTGGCGTCTCGAACAAGTCCTTTATCGGAACGGTTACGGATGCACCCGTCCACAAGCGGACGATGGGCACGGCGGCTGCCGTGACGGCGGCGGTCCTGGGTGGGGCACAGATGGTCCGCGTGCATGACGTCCGATTGATGCGTGACGTGGTTCGCACGTCGGAAGCCATTGTCCGGGCCTGATGGGTGGGTGACGCGCACGAGCGTCGTCCGGCGACGCGCTCGTCCGGTTGAGGGTCAAGGAGGGACTATGCGGAAATTGTTCGGAACTGACGGGGTGAGAGGCGTGGCCAATTTAGAACCCATGAACAGTGAAACGGCGCTGAAGTTGGGCAGGGCCGCGGCCTACGTGTTCAAAGGACGGGTGGGACGTCATCAAATTGTGATCGGAAAAGACACCCGACTGTCCGGATACATGTTGGAATCAGCCTTGACCTCCGGCATTTGTTCCATGGGGGTTGACGTGTTGATGGCGGGACCGATTCCGACGCCCGGCTTGGCGTTTTTGACGTGTCACCTGCAAGCCGACGCCGGCGTGATGATTTCCGCCTCTCACAATCCGTACCAGGACAACGGCATCAAATTTTTTTCGCGTGACGGTCTCAAACTTCCCGACGAACTTGAGGCGCGAATTGAGGAATTGATTCTGACCGACGAGATCAAGCATCTGCGCCCGACGGCGAATGAAGTCGGCAAAGCATTTCGCATCGACGACGCGGAGGATGATTACGTCGAATTTGTGAAGCGGTCCCTGCCGCCCGGCGTGAATTTTGAAGGCATCAAGGTCGTGTTGGACTGTGCCCATGGTGCCGCCTATTCCGTCTTTCCCAGAGTGATGCGGGAACTGGGCGCTGACGTGGCCGTGATTGGCAATCAACCGAACGGCACGAACATTAACGCGGGCTACGGCGTCATGTCCCCGGAGCGGCTACAGGAGGCCGTGCGGTCCCGTCACGCGCACGTCGGCATTGCGGTGGACGGAGATGCCGACCGTGCCGTGTTTGTCACGGAACAAGGCGACGTCATCAGTGGAGACCACGCCTTGGCAGCCTTGGCCTTGGATCTGCAACGCCAAAAGAAACTCAACCGCCGGACGGTGGTCGGGACGGTCATGAGCAACTTCGGATTTGAACTGGCGATGAAGAAGGCGGGGATCACCGTCCTGAGAACGCCCGTTGGAGATCGGCACGTCCTGCGGCGCATGTTGACGGATGGCTACAATCTTGGCGGTGAACCGTCGGGACACATCGTGTTTCTTGACCACCACACCACCGGTGACGGCCTGATTGCCGGCCTCCAACTGCTCATGGTGATCAAACGGTCGGGGCTTCCCACGTCTGAAATGACCCGATGTATGGAGGCCGTGCCGCAAGTCTTAGTGGACGTGCCGGTCAAGCGAACGCCCGATTTGCAATCCGTTCCGGAAGTGCGGCACGTGATGCAGTCGTGTGAAGAACGGCTCAACGGGACGGGACGCATGTTGGTCCGGTATTCGGGAACCGAACCGTTGGTCCGGGTCATGGTTGAAGGATCAGATGATTTGAGAATCAGAGATCTCGCGGATGAAATAGCAGGGGTGCTCAAAACCACGCTTGGATAACGTGGACGGCGATGGGTGCCGCTTCGTTGACCCTCCTGTTCAGCATTGTTGCCTTTGTATTCGGACTGTTTTTCGGGTCCTATCTTCTCTTCATTCCGCTCACCGTCGTTTTCATCCTGGTCGTCGTAGCTGGCGTTCTGACTTGGTACGAACGGAAGTCGTCGTCGTTCCGGCGTCGAGGGCTCATTCTTTACGCCGGGCTTGTCTTGGGCCTGGGATACTGGTTTCTCGGAGACTGGAACACGGATGCCGCCGAGTTGACGGCCTACGTGGGGTCCGGCGACGTCATGCTGTCCGGCACGGTCGTGACGCCGGTTGTGCATGGCCGGGATCGAAGAACAATGGTGGTCGCCGTGCAATGGGTCCAGAAGGCGGACACCCGGCGGTTGGTGCAGGGCCGTCTTCGTTTAACGTGGCGCGAACCTGATACGGACGTATTTCGAGGGGACACGATTACCGTGCGCACCCGGTTGCGGCGTCCCTTCGGCACGCGGAATCCAGGCGGGTTTGATTATGGAGCCTATCTGCGGGACCGCGGCATTCACGTTGTCGCGACCGTGAAGGGTCCGAAGAGAGTGCAGGTGCAACCGCCCGATGCCGAGGCCGTCGGCGTCGGCCCATGGGTAGGGCACAGGATCGATCAATGGAGAAATCAGGTTCGTCAAGCCGTGACCGCCACACTGGAAGAGCCGGCCCGCGGTTTATTTTTGGGCACGATCGTCGGAGAACAACGGCACATTCCCGCAGACGTGCGAGACGATTTCGTGACGACCGGGACGGTCCATATTATTTCCATTTCAGGTTCACATTTGGGGCTGTTGGCCTTTCTCTCGTTTTTCGTCGTGAGAAGGGTGGGCCGGCTTTTGCCGGCGCCCTGGCTGGAGAAAATCTCGTGCGTCCTGCTCCCAAGGCAACTCGCCGTCTTGGCCACGATACCGCTCGTCGTCTTCTATACGCTGTTGTCGGGATCACACGATGCCACGGTCCGGTCGTTGATAATGATCCTGTTCTATCTTTTGGCGGTATGGACAGATCATTCACGACAACTTGTGATCCTCCTGGCTCTGGCGGCGTTGTTTGCCACGTTGGCCGACCCGATGGCGATCTATGATCTTTCGTGTCAATTTTCGTATATGGCCGTCCTTGCCATTGCCCTCGTGCTTCAGTGGAACGAAAGGGACGCCCGGGAAGATCACGTTCCTCAAGCCGTCGTGGCGAAACTCAAAAATCGGGGAAAGCTCTACGTGCTGATAACCCTTGCCGTCACGGTGGCAACCCTTCCCCTTGTCGCCTACTATTTCAATCAGGTTGCCTGGTTTGGAGTCTTTGCCAATGCGGTCGTCGTGCCCTTCGTCGGCTTCCTCGTGGTGCCGTTGGGTCTTGGCGCGTCCATTCTGGTCTTGCTCGGCGGACTGGAGCACGTGCCTTTTGAGTGGGTGCATCAGACAATCATCACGTTCTTGACGGACGTCGTGGGGATGATGGCCGCGATTCCCGGCGTCCGATTGCACGTGGCCTCTCCGTCCCCGTTTGCCATTGCCGGTTTTTATGGTTGTCTGCTGATCGTCTTTCTCAGTCAAAACCTCGTCAGCCGATGGAAGAGGCTCAGTGTTCTGACCGTTCTGACCCTGTGCTTCGTCTGGTGGGTGTGGTTGCCACGGCACGTGGGCGAGGACAAGGTCCGCGTGACGTTTCTTGACGTCGGACAAGGAGACGCCACGGTGATCGAATTACCTGACCGGACGATTTTAGTGGATGGGGGCGTCGCCTATGAGCGTTGGAATATAGGACGAATGGTCGTGGCCCCGTATTTATGGGATCAAGGCATTCGACGCATCGATCACGTTATTGCCACGCACCCCCAATTGGATCACGTCGGAGGCCTGCCCTGGATCATCAAACGTTTCGAGATTGGTCAATACTGGAGCAATGGGGTTCCACGAAGAAAAAAATCTTTTTACAAAAGACTCACGGATGCGGTTGAAGAAAAAGGTCTGGAGGAGCAGGTGGCATGGGAAGGAACAGAAATTATCAGTGAAGGGCCATGCCGACTTATTTCCCTGAATCCACCGTCTACGGAGAGGACTCCCATCAATCAGGATCGTGACTATCCACGCGGGGGAACCAAACTGAATAATCTGTCCGTGGTTCTGAGTTTGACGTGTGGCACGCACTCGATTTTGCTACCGGCCGATGCAGAAATTAAAACTTTAAATCGGCTGCTGGATCACCCGGGCGTGCAATCCGCCACCGTCGTGAAGATTCCTCATCATGGAGCGAAGAGTTCGCTGAATCGTCGATGGATTCAGCAATTACAGGCAAAAACCGCCGTGGTCTCCGCGGGCGAGGGAAATCGGTACGGACATCCGGCTCAGGCCGTGTTACGGGCTTACCGGCACATGGACGTGTATCGAACGGATTCAGACGGAGCGATTGTGCTGTCCATGGATCTGAACGATGGGGGGCAGACGATTCAGCGCACGACGGATCGCCGCCCGGTTCTTCTCAATCCGGGCAATTATTCGCTCGGCCGGGAGTGGAACAACGTGGTGCGTCTCTGGCACAACTGGGCAACGAACGGCTGACGGCCCGGATACGGGGCCGACGTTATGGTGAGCGGAAATGCTCAAAAATGGAATGAGGCCGTGGAAGGGCTTTCCATCTCAGCACGGCTAACGAATCCTCAACGTAAGCCGACGTGCGGATGCCGTTCAGGACGCACGTGACCCCGGGCGTGCTGACCAGACTCCACAAGGCTTTTCTGGAGAGCGGTTCTCCGCGTTTCTCTTCAGGCAACAAGGGATCAAGCGCGTCGGTGATTGATTGCAGACGGCGTTGGCTTTTTTTCGCGGCGTCCTGTCTCAGGATTTTGAGAAACGTGAGCAGTTCGGGGATATACCGGTGTTGCCACCGTTGCCAGGCCGCGGCACGTTCCCGTGGAAGACGGTTGGCGACGGCCTGAAGCACGCGATTGACGTGGGGCGACACCATCTGCGTGTCCATCTGATCCCACTGTTCCAGATCGTGAACGCGTGAGCGCACGTGACTCAGTTCGTCAGCCAGGGTCAAGAGTTGGTCAGGCTTGAATCCCGTTTCCGAAGAAGGAAGATGGGGAACGAATTCCTTCCGGAATTCCTCTTCCAACGCGGCCACCGTGCGTTGTTGGATTTCAAAGGTGGCGTCCACGGTTTCAAATCGCGGGTCCGCGAGACGGATCATGCCCCGATGAGCCGGCATCGCATTGAGCGGCCGGTTCACGAGGACGGCAACGTCATGGGCTTGTGCCAGCCCGAGCGCCGTCTTTTGCGGCTCGGGACCGGTATTCGGCGTGAGCAACGCTCCGGATTCAAACAGGTTCATCGGCAATTGAAGCACGCGAAACCCGTGGTGCGTCTTGCCCGTCAGTCGTGCCGCGGCCTGGGCGGCGTCAAGCATCCGTGACAGCGAGGTCGCTTCGGGATCATCGGGTGTTGCCGTACTGGTGTTGGAGGACACGCCATACCATTGCAGACGGCCCGCGTCGATCTGGCTCTCGAAATAGGCAAAAGCCTGCTGAAGGCGACGGTACAATTCAGTGCGCCACTCGTCCAAGGCGGAGGCGTCAACGAGCAACTTGCGGTTCTTGGCGTCGGAGAGAACATATTCGGGATTGTGCAGCAGGCAGAGATCCAGCGTCGCTAGTCCGAGACGATCCAGTGACAGCGTGAGTTGATCCGCTAAAAACTCCGGGTGGATGCAGTGCCAGAGCCCGTCTCCATATTTGACCATCTCCGGGTAGGGGCGGCCGGCTCGGTCCTTGGACTGGGCCTGGGTCAGATTGTGACCTTGGACGTACCCGATTTTGGACGCCACAATCACCTGGTCCCGCGAGATTTCTTTGCTGGTCATCAATTCATTGAGCACGCTTCCCACGAGGCGTTCACTCCCGCCGTCCGCGTAGTTGGTTGAGGTATCGATCAGATTGCAGCCTTTGCGGATCGCCTGCGTGAGTGCGGATCGATGGTCGGTGTGGCCAACGTCGATCCGGTAGCCGCCAAACCCGATTCTGGACGTCGTGAGGCCGGTGGATCCCAACGTGGCGTAGCCGTCGGCAGTGGGCATGGAAGCGGACCCGTCGGCGAGTATCCGGGACACGTAGGTCGCGGTGCCGCCGGCCGTGGCTGCTCCCGGGATTCCGGTTGAAGTCAGGGCGTGCGACGATGAAGCCGCGTCCAGGGGAAGCGGGTTCGTGAGCGCCTGGGTCACGTCTTCGGAACGGGTGACGGGTGCCTGGCACGTAAAATTGCGACACACGTACAACGCGGCGCGTCCGTTGACTCGTGTTTTGCCGCGGAGAAGCGGGTGCGGAGAGTCGAGGGCATCGTCAGCCCAATGCCCGATGATTCGATGAGGAAGAAAATGACGAGCGACCTCCTGCACAAGCTGGTCGTACCCCGGGTCTGCCGCGGAGCCGATCAAGGCCAATTCCAGCGGACCGTTCAACAGAAAATCGGCGGCCATCAACGTCTTGGCAAATCCGCGAGCAACGCGACTGATTTGCTGTCCGTACGCCCGAATGGCCCGCGTGGCCGCCTCATGGAAATCATCGCGGTCCTGGTGAAACGAGAGCCGAGCCAAGGCCATTGCCGCGACGGCGTTGCCGCTCGGCGTCGCCCCGTCCGGTCCTTCCCGCCCTCGCAGAATGAGCGTTTCATGATCGTTGGCCGTGGTAAAGAAGCCACCCTGCTCCTCGTCAAGAAAATCCGTGAGCAGTCGTTCTCCCAACCGGACGGCTTCCGTGAGATAGCGTGCCTGCCCGCCGGCTTCATACAGGTCGATCAAGGCTTCGATGAACCAGGCATAATCCTCAAGGTACGCCTGCAAATGAGCGTGCTCCGCACGACAGGTTCGATAGAGTCCTCCGTCGGGACGCGAGAGCGTGCCGAGCAGAAAATCCGCGGCACGCGACGCGGATTCCAGATACGGCGCCGCGCCCAACACCCTGGCCGCTTCGGCCATGGCACTGATCATCATGCCGTTCCATGCCGTGATGATTTTATCGTCCAATCCGGGAGGCACGCGCGTGAGCCGCGCCTGATACACGAGCGGCTTCACCCGATCAATCGTCCGTTGCAGGTCTTCAGGAGAACAACGGAGTGCCTTGGCCACGTCTTCAAGAGAGGAGGGAACGTTGGGAATACTCTGATGCTCCCAGTTGCCGTCAGCGGTGATGTCGTAATACGCACAGAATCGAGTCGCGTCTTCCTCCGAGGGGACCACGGCCCGGATTTGTTCGGGGTCCCAGACGAAAAATTTTCCTTCGACGCCCTCTGAATCGGCGTCGGTGGCGGAGTAATAGCCGCCTTCGGGAGACGTCATTTCTCGCATAACGTAGTCCAGAATTTCGCAGGTCACGCGCTTATATTGGAGATTGCCCGTCACCTGGAAGGCGGCAAGATAGGTTTTCGCAAGCAGCGCGTTGTCGTAAAGCATTTTCTCAAAGTGAGGGACCAACCAGCGTTCATCCGTGGAATATCGGGCAAACCCGCCTCCAACGTGATCGTACATGCCGCCCGCGGCCATGGCGTCCAACGTTTTGGACACCACGTGAAGCACGTGCTCCGCCCGGGTTCGGTGGTAGTGACCAAGGAGAAAAAGCAAGCCTGTGGCCGGCGGGAATTTGGGGGCCGGACCAAACCCGCCGTACACCGGGTCGAAATCCGCGGAAAATTGTTCAACGGCCGTGTCGATTTCCTGCTGCCCCACCGTCGTGGGAGTCGGGGCACGCATGGACGTTTGCAGGCGCGTCGTCAAGCGGGACGCACTGTCAACGATCGTGGCCCGATCCCGTGCCCATCCTTCCGCAATGTGCCGAAGGATCGTAGCGAATCCGGGTCTTCCCCATTTATCCGTCGGTGGAAAGTAGGTTCCGGCAAAAATAGGCTGCTGATCCGGCGTCAGGAACACCGTCATGGGCCAGCCGCCGTGGCCCTGATTCATCGCCAGCGTCGCCTGCATGTAAATGTCATCCAGATCGGGACGTTCTTCGCGGTCAACTTTGATGCACACGAAGGAGGCGTTCATCAACTCCGCGATGGATTCGTTTTCAAACGATTCCCGCTCCATCACGTGGCACCAGTGGCAGGCAGAATAGCCAATGGACAACAGAATGGGCGTGTCCCGTTCCTTGGCGAGGGCGAGGGCGGCTTTTCCCCAGGGAAACCAATCCACCGGATTGTAAGCGTGTTGCAGCAAATAGGGACTGGTTTCGTGAATCAGACGGTTGGGAGAACGAGCGGAATGACCCTCAGACATGAATCAGACCGTAACACCGGTCACGAAGATTGGTCAACGTCACGCACGATGAATCCACGCGGCAGCGGGCATTGAAGTTGAGAATTCAAGTTCGGGAAGTTGAGAAAGAGAATCGATAATAAGTATAAAAACCTAAATATTTCTATTGACATCATCCGAAAACGAGGGATAGAATACAAACAGGATGATGAGTGACATGCAGCGGCGTGCGTGAAAAGAAAATCAGACAGACCTATTCATTTTTGAAAAGGAAGGAGACTGCGATGAAAGCCAAACAAGGAGTCGTCGAACTTCTCAACAAGCTGTTGACCGAAGAGTTGACGGTCATCAATCAGTATTTTTTGCACGCCAAGATGTGCAAGAACTGGGGCTATGATCGATTGCACGATCACGTGTTGGATCGAAGCTACGGGGAAATGAAAGACGCGAAGGCCGTGATCGATCATATTCTCTATTTGGAGGGCCTTCCCAACATGCAGCGGCTCGGAACGGTCAAAATCGGCGAGACCGTCCCCGAGCAACTGAAGTCGGATCTGGCGAAGGAAAAAGCCATGGTCAAATTGCTCACCGACGGCATCGAGCATTGCACGAAGGTCCGGGATTTTACGACGCGCCATATCCTTGAAGACATGGTGAAAGATGAAGAAGAACACATCGATTGGATCGAAACGCAGTTAGAGACCATCAGCCAGGTCGGGCTGCAAAATTATCTGAGCGAACAAATCAAGGACAACAGTTAAGCGATTGCCGTTCCTGCACAAGGCTCTGAACGGGAAAACCGGTTTCTGGTTTTCCCGTCAGGGCCTTTTTCATACCTGCGGTGGACGTCTGCGAGGAACGTCGCGGCCGTGCTTTTTCAGGAAAGGAGTCGGTTCATGGCGTTGACCCATTCAACCATGCTGGAACTGGGAACACCCGTTCCCGATTTTCAAGTACCGGACGTGGTGTCCGGCAAGATGATCGATCCCGGACAATTCTCGGATCGAAAGGGATTGTTGGTCATGTTTATCTGTCGGCATTGTCCTTACGTCGTCCACGTTCAGGATGAACTGGCCCGCGTAGGAAACGAGTACGCCGAAAAGGCGCTCGGCGTCGTCGCGATCAGCAGCAACGACGCGGCCAACTACCCGGATGATGCTCCGGACCAATTGAAAGCCATGGCGCAGCAACTGGGGTTCACGTTTCCGTATTGCTACGACGAAAGCCAGGACGTGGCCAGGGCCTTCACCGCGGCATGTACCCCGGATTTCTTTTTGTTCGACCGGGCGCAGCGGTTAGTCTACCGCGGGCAGTTGGATGACAGCCGTCCTGGGAACGGCAAGCCCGTGACGGGAAAAGATGTACGCGCGGCGATTGACGCAATGCTGGCGGGGCAACTCGTGAGTCAGGAGCAACGCCCCAGTGCCGGCTGCAACATCAAATGGAAGCCCGGATGAATCCCGAACGCCGCGTGGCATGAACGTCCACCCCGGTTATCGCATCCAGGCAAACAATCGGCTCAGCAGGCGTTTCTTGCTCGCGGTGAACGTGGTTTTTCTCCAGGCGTTGGCGACCTTTTTCACGACTTCGGCTTGGGTGGGGTAGGGATGGATTGTCCCGGTGATCGTGCTCAAGCCGAGTCCGCCCTTCATGGCGAGCGCAAATTCCCCGATCATGTCTCCGGCGTGGGCGGCAACGATGGTGGCGCCCAGAATGGCATCGGTTCCTTTTTTCACGTGGACGCGGGCAAACCCGGCGTCTTCCCCGTCAAGAACGGCTCGATCCACTTCGTTGAGTGGAAACGTAAACGTCTCAACCTCCGTGCCGTTGTGGTTCGCGTCCGCTTCCGACAACCCGACGTGCGCCAATTCCGGCTCCGTAAAGGTGGTCCAGGGCATAATGAGCGAATCCGTGCTTGCGTACCCGAGTCCGAAAGGATGAGGGAATAACGCATTCTGGATGACGATTTGAGCCATCGCATCGGCCGCGTGCGTAAATTTGAACGACGAACACACGTCGCCGGCCGCGTACACGTGCTTGTTGGTCGTTTGCAGCCGAGCATTCACCGTCACGCCGACCCGTGCATCATACTCAACCCCGACCGTTTCAAGCCCCAGCCCGTCCACGTTGGGTGCTCGCCCGATCCCGACGAGAATCTCATCAACGACGAGTTCGTCGTCCTTCCCGTGTACGGTGTAATGCACGACTTTCTCCCCTCCGCGTCCTTCCACGCGGGTCACGTCAGCGTGAAAGACGAAACGCACGCCGTCGTTGCCCATCTGCGTCTGAACGATTTCAGCGGCGTCGGCGTCTTCCCGAGGCAGGACGTGGCCGGTTCGTTCAAGCAGACATACCCGACTGCCGAATCTGGCGAACGTTTGAGCCATTTCGCACCCGATCGGGCCGGCGCCGATGACCGCGAGGCGAGGAGGAAGTTGAGTCAACGAGAACAAGGTTTCATTCGTGAGATATCCGGTTTCCGTCAGTCCTTGAATCGGTGGGGCCGCGGCCCGGGCACCGGTACAGACTACGGCTTTCGCAAACGACAGCGTCGCGTCATCCACCTGGACGGCGTGGGATCCGGTAAACTGGCCCTCACCGATGAACACGTCAACGCCTAAGCCTTGGTAGCGCCGGGCAGAATCCACGTGGCTGATGCGGGCTCGAAGTTTGCGCATTCTCGCCATGGCCGCTCCGAAATCAGTCCGGACGCCGTCCGGGACGGTCAGCCCGAATTCCTGAGCCTTTTTCACGTCGGCCCACGCGCGGGACGCACGAATGATGCCTTTGGAGGGGACGCAGCCGACGTTCAAACAATCCCCGCCCATCAAATGCCGTTCAATCAACGCCACCTTGGCTCCCAAGGCCGCGGAGACCGCGGCCGTGATCAGGCCGGCGGTGCCGGCGCCGATGACGACCAGATTGTATCGGCCGGTGGGCGTCGGGTTGATCCAATCCGGCGGATGGACGTTGTGGACCAGTTGTTGGTTGAACTCATCCATCGGGGTGACGACAACGGGTTCACGTGGGCGAGGTTCAGTCTGCATGATGGGTCCCTCCCTTCGGGACAAGGTTCCCCGTTTGTGCGTGGGGGCCTGATTGGTATGGCGACGTTCGTCACGCCGCGTTCTTTTTCACAAACTTGCGATAGGCAATCGGCATCAGCGCCAGCAGGCCCAGGAGCGTAAACGCCGTCAGCACGGGCGGCGACGCAATTTCCGTCAACGAGTTGATGGAGCCCAGTTGTTGGCCGGCGAACGTGTAGACAAAACTGCCGGGGATAATGCCGAGGGACGTGGCGCCGATAAAGGTGCCCGGCCTGACCCGGGTTAACCCGGACATGAGATTCACCAGAAAGAACGGAAACGCGGGGATCAACCGCAAGGTCAGCAGGTAGCTGAACGCGTTTTGAGCAAATCCGGCCTGAATCGTTTCAAGGCGGTCGCCGAATTTCTTTTCCACCCAATCGCGCAGGACGTATCGTGCCGCGAGAAACGCCAAGGTTGCACCGGTGGTGGCCCCGACGTTGACGAAGAGGGTGCCCAGGACGCTGCCGAACAAAAACCCGCCGGTGAGCGTCATGATGGTGGCCCCGGGCAACGAAAATCCCGTTTGCACGACGTAGATGAGAATAAAAACAGCGGCAGCGGCCACGCCGTGCTCATTGGTATACGCCCGTAAGCTGTCCCTGTTGGCTTTCAGGGCTTCAAGAGAAAAGTAGCGTCCAAGATCAAAATAGAAAAACGCCCCGATCCCGATTCCCAGAATCACAAGAATGACAATTCTCACGAGAGGCGGGGAGGATTGAGAAGAAGTCGAATGGCTCATGTTTGTCTCCATTGGGGAACCGACCCGTGTGTGACGTGTCGTGCGGGTTCAGAAATTTTTTGCCCTGATTTCCTGAATAGTTAAGTTGAAGTTTTTCTCACGTGCTTGACGGGACTTGTATGCCGGCAAAGGGGATACGTCGAACAACCCATGAATGAGCCAAAAGGTCCGATCCTTTCAATCAGAAATCCTGTTTTGCATTTGAGGCATATCTGGACTGGATCCGTTTTTCCAGTTGCATGCGTTTTCTCAAGCACAACTGAGCCATCTTGGTCGTCGAGAATAATTTCTTTAATGAAGCGAGATGGACTATTTTGTTGCGTGAGCAGATAGACTTTCCGCTTCGCGCGCGTCAACGCGACGTAAAACAGCCGCCGTTCTTCAGCAAACTCAAAGGGATCTATTGTAGGCATGACCAATTTCAATATCGGATCATCTTCAATTTCGCAGGGAAAACTGTACCGGCCTGAGTCCATTCCCAGCACAATGACATAATCTGCCTCAAGCCCCTTGGATTTGTGCATGTTCATGAATTGAATATCGAGTCCTTTTGCGAAAAACTTTTTCCACTTAGGGAGTTGTGTTGAGCACAAATGGTTATAGCGTGCCAGGATATAAACGGATGTTTTCCCCAGACCCCCGTTCGCCACAATCTCGCGCAATTTTGTTTCGATAGTCGGATCAACGTGTTCGCCGGATTGATAGTACACGACATGCACAACGCCTTCACACGTGGAATCACGAGCATGGACTTTTTTGGATATCTGGTTTGGATTTTTCCGGACAAACTGCGAGGCAACGTTGACAATGCCTTGGTTGGATCGGAAAGTTCGGGTAAGTTGGTCTTTTGCGGCACTGCCGAACTCGTCGTGAAAATTCGTCATGATGGAAATGTCTGCGCCGGCAAAGCGATAAATGGCCTGCCAGTCGTCACCCACCGCAAAGAGTTTGCAATCCGGATCCTGAGACAGCATGGCGCGTAGCATCTGCGCGCGGGACGGAGAAATATCCTGAAATTCATCGACTAAAATTAATTTGTAGGGATGCCGAATGCCCTCGTCTCGTAATGCAGCAGATGCACCGGTCAGCATGTCATCAAAATCCAATTCCTCGTGGTCGAGCAATTTTCTCTCGTAGGCTTCCCGTAATGGAATCATGACGTCAAGGAACGCTTCAGCCCGGAGGCGATCAAAACCGCTGAAGCCGACAAGACGAGCGCGCAGATCTTCTTCCGTTACTCCCGTGGATTTCCAGTGCGAAAGAAAAATGTGCATCAGAGAATAGATAGGCCGTGTGAAATGTTCCGCTATCCGCTCGAAGACTTTCGCGGGCGGAGGCGGTACGGCCCCATCAAACGCGCCGTATGTTTCCAATTTTTCCCGTAGATGCTTGAAGATGGTGCCGTTTCGGAACATTGCCGACGTTGTCTCGATCAATAGCGTCCCACGCTGCTGATGCAACTGACGTTTCCATTCCACGCTGTCAACATAGTCGGGTGAGAAAAAATCAGGTGATTTTCCGTTTTCATCAAGGGCAAAATGTTCATGGTACAGACCCGTTTGCGGATAGTAAAAGTCGGGGCGATATTGACCGTAATCCTGTGTTGCCTCATCGTGCTCATAATTTCTTTCATATTCGTATTGAAGACCATTCACGTAAAGCCAATTGGCAATGGCGCATTCCTCCAGAGAGCGTACACGTTCGCCGTTAATGGTCAGGACTCCTTTTTCCTGTGCCGACCGTTGAGCACGAATCGCAAGCAGATACAATTCATACTCTTTCTCACTGTGAAAGAAATGCAGCGGTTTCATTGCCCAAAGAAAATATGACAACAGATTTGCCAGACGAGCGATGAAGGCTGGGTTGGTTTTGCAAAGTCCACTGACAAGCTCTTCTGTTTTCTTGCCGGGATTTTCACCGAGGTTAACCGCCCAATCTGCAACTCGTGGTTTTTCATTCTTCGCCTCGCTGATAAATTTCAGACCGAGAGCGTGGAAAGTTTTGATCTCAACGTCACTGCCACCTAAATCACCGAGCCGTTCTTTAACTCTCTGCTGTAGCTCATCTGCTGCGCTTCCGTTGAAAGCAAGTGCGACGATTTGTGATGGACGGCATAAATTCTTCTTCAGAGCATAGCCGATTTTCCCGACAATGGCAGAAGTTTTACCGGAGCCTGCCGGAGCAATCAGCAAATGATGATCTTCCATGACAATGGCTGCTCGTCGCTGTTCTTTTGTGAGAGGCTTTTGTTCCACACGATCAAAGAAGTCGGCCTCATGGATGAGTTCACGTTTTATAAATTCTTCATTACGTTCGTGTAGTTTGGCGCGTTCACCGAGCAGATCTTCCGTTTGAACGTACAAATCAGAAGCCAGAACGCTTTGGTCGAACAGAGAGTGTTGCAAAGCTTTTCGGAGGTGATCGAATTGTGGGGCGGGCGGGTTATTGAACAATCGATCCACGTCGCGGTTGGCTAAATATCGGTTCTGTTTATAAAATTCATCTAACCTGCTTGGTAGTTCTTCTAGATTGTCTATCTTCGTGAGCAGATGTTGACTGACCCGTTTCGCAAGTGCGTTGCGGAGTTCCAATGCTGCGGAACGTGATAAGCCAAAGAGGGAAATTTTCTCGCCCCTGTGGTTGTGAATCGTAAAATTCGTCCACCAAGACCAGAGGAAGTCTTCACTGACGTTTGCGTCTTTGATCGAGGCAAGGGAGATGTTCAGTTCCTTATTGATGTTGCTCAAGACGAGGGCACCGTTCAACGAGAGCCGCCAGCGTGCTCTGACTGCAATCAGGCGCGCGAGAAGTCCCGGTCGATACGCAAGCGAACGTGTGTGTTTCATTTACAATGGGCTCTTGCTCCGTCCGGTGCTCTCGTCTGCTGATTCTCGAACGGCAGGCCCCACGTTGATTTGATCGGCCAATTCCTCGGCGGGATACGTGACGATTTCCGACAGGGTTGGGTGATAGTGGGGCATCCGAACGAGGTCATGCACGGTTCCGTGATAGTACATTACCGCAATCAGCTCGTGAATCAATTCCGAGGCTTCAGGGCCGACGACGTGGGCGCCGAGAATCTGACCGTCGTCAGGCGACGCCAGGAGTTTCACGTGGCCGTGGGTCTCGCCCAGGGTCATGGCTTTGCCGTGGTCGTTGAACGGATACGAGGCGCGATGATAGGGAATCCCGCGGTCGAGACATTCTTTTTCACTCAACCCGACGCTGGCGATTTGCGGGTCCGTAAACACGACTTGCGTTCGGAGACGATCATCATACCGGCGTGAGGCGGACGGCGGACGGCAGGCGTTCCAGCCCGCAATTTCGCCCTGCTGAATGGCGACGTGGACGATTTCGTGGAGCCCGTTGACGTCGCCCACGGCGTAGACGTGGGGCTGGCTGGTTCGCATGGCGTCATCGACCACCACCTGGCCCCGTTGAACCTCCACCTGAGCCGCTTCCAGATTCAATCCGTCGATATTGGGCCGTCGTCCGAGCGCCAGGAGCACGCGATCCGCGGCCACGTCTTTCTCCTCTCCGTCATGGGTGACATGCGCGATGGTGCGTGTCCCGTTCCGGGTCAATCGATGCAACCGGGTCTTGGTCAACACCGTCATGCCTTCTTCGCGGAATCGCGCCTCCACCGGTCGAGCCAGGTCTTCATCCCCGTGTGACATGACGTGCGCGCTCCGCTGCATCAAGGTGACGCGGGTGCCGAGACGGTGGAAGAATTGCGCCAATTCCAAAGCCACGGCCCCCCCGCCCAGCACGAGCATGGATGGCGGGAGGTCACGGAGTTCCAGGGCGTCGTCGCTGGTGAGGTAGCCCACCTCGTCGAGTCCGGGGATCGACGGACGAGACACGACCGATCCCGTGGAAAGAACAAACGCCTTCGCGGTCAACGTGTGAGCACCGGCCTGGACTTCATAAGGCGAGCGGAACGCGGCGCGCTCCTCGTACAAGGTAAACCGGGCGTCGCGCAGCGCACGAACGCGGTCATCGGCAAACTCCTTGATGAGGCGATCCTTGCGGTCGAGAATCGCGGAGAGATCGGCTTGTGCGGAAACCGGATGCAGCCCGAATTCTGCCGCGCGGTTCATAAGCGACATCACGTCGGACGACCGCAGCATCGTCTTCGTCGGCATACAGCCGCGCAAGATGCACAGCCCGCCCAACGGGCCATGATCGATAATGCCGACGTCGGCCCCTTCCGCGTGCGCCGTGCGGGCCGCTGCGTAGCCGGCAGAGCCGCCCCCGATGATGATGACGTCATGTGTCACGTGCTGACAAGCCGCGATGGATCGAATCAAGAAAACCCCATGGTAGCGGAATTGTCTTTCGTCTACAATCATGACAGGATGGACGTGCGCGGTGAACGACGCCGCGGGACCCAGCGAACCGGAAAACGATCAAGATCACCATGAAGAGCGGAGGAACAGCAATGAAAGGCGGCACAAAACCTGGAGCGATGCTTCTCGGATGTCTGGCGTCGGGATTCTTGGCTCTCGCCGCGGGGTGCGTCACCAAGGCGGGACCCCTGGCCATCCTGCCCATGACGAGTCCCAGCGCGGCACAACGGAATCTCGAAGGGATCAAGTCGTACAACGACGGCGACTGGCACGCCGCGCGCACACGTTTTGAATTGGCGATACAAACCGATCCTCACGTCCCTGAGGCGCATTTCAATCTGGCGTTGACGCTTCACAAGCTTGGCGACTATGAACAAGCCAGGGCGCATTTCCGGATCGCCGGTGAACTGGCGCCGGACAATACGGAGATCGTGAAAACGTCCGTCTATCGGAATCACCTGGGCCTGTCGTCAACCTTTGAACGCCACGTCAGTGGCGGGTACAAGTATTAGATGCCCCACAACCGTCCGGTGAAGTCCTTTGTTTTGGTGGCCGTGCAGTTGGCCTGCATGGCGGTGATCCTGGTGCCCGGCCCATGGGTGGCCACGCAGGTTGGTTTCTTCACCGTGGAACTGGTGGGAGTCGTCCTGGGAACGTGGGCGGTGACGACCATGACCGTGAAAAATCTGGCGGTCCTGCCCGAGGTCAAGAAGGGAAGCCGTCTGGTGACGCACGGACCGTATCGATGGATCCGTCATCCGATGTACGCGGCGATACTCCTGGTCACGCTGGCGTTGGTGGGCGAAGCCTTTTCGTATGGGCGCGGAACGTGCTGGTTGATTTTGCTTGCGGATCTCGTGGCAAAACTGTCCTATGAAGAAACCGTCTTACGCAAAGCGTTCCCGGATTATGACCGCTATCGATGGCGAACCTGGCGTCTGATGCCCGGGGTCTTTTAACGGCGTGTAGGCGTGCTTGACGCACCAAGAGCAGCGAAAGGAGGGCTGACCATGGACAAATCTGCTGAAACCGCGTTTCCCATTCACGAACTGCTTCGGCAACGCTGGAGTCCGCGAGCGTTTCGGGAGCAAGCCGTTGAACCGGACAAGGTGACCGGTCTCGTTGAAGCGGCCCAGTGGGCCGCGTCGTGTTTCAATGAACAGCCGTGGTCGTTCATCGTGGCGACGCAGGACGCGCCGGCGGAATTCGCCCAGATGCTCAGTTGTCTCAGGGAAGGGAATCAGGAATGGGCAAAGCGGGCCCCCGTGTTGATGCTGACGCTGGCCCGCTCGACCTTCACCCGGACCGGCCAACCCAATCCCCACGCCTGGCACGACGTCGGACTGGCCGTCGGCAACCTGGTCGTGCAGGCCACGGCGTCGGGCTTATCCGTTCATCAAATGGCCGGCATTCTTCCGGACCGCATTCGAGAAGTCTATGGGGTGCCCGATGCCTATGAACCGGTCACGGGGTTGGCCGTGGGGTACCAAGGCGACCCCGCGAGCCTGTCCGAAGACCTGCGGGAACGGGAACTGGCCAAGCGAACGAGAAAGTCCCTGCACGACTTTGTGTTCAGCGGCCACTGGGGACGGTCCGCCCCGTGTACGCACAATCTGCGCTAACGTCCCGCTGACCCGTTGACGATGAGTTTCCGCGGGGAGGGAGTGAATCGCTCATGTCGGCACGATGGTGGAAAGGGCGTCCACGGCCACGGTTATCTCAGGCCGTCAGGAGGATGCCATACGTCAATGAACAACCCCATGGCCCAACCGTTTTCATTCTGAACGAAGTGCCTGCCCTGAGGTTCCCCTGAGCCTCGAAGGGCCTCGAAGGGAAGAATCTCGCGTCTCGTTGGCCCGGGCAGGACGCCGTGGGGGTCTGGGCCAAGCGGGGCGAGAGCGGGGATTCCTTCCCCTCACCCCGGCCCTCTCCCTCAAGGGGAGAGAGAGCAAGTAGGGCCGCGTCTCACGCGGTCTCTTCAGAATGGCATTTGTGCTGGCCACGGGTCACTGGCCACTGACCACGGAGGGAGTCTCACGCGGCCTCCTCATTTTTGTGCATTTGCCTCTTTTGTTTGTGGCACGGTAGAGTCTGCAACGTGACCACCTCAGAGACGGGAGACGGAAAGGAGCGAGAGCCATGAATGATGAGGGTACAGCGCAAGCGGGTCGGGGGGCGGCGCCGGACGTCGCGGAGTCCTTGTTGCCCGGTGTGAAACATATTATTGCGGTCGCGAGTGGAAAAGGCGGCGTCGGGAAATCGACGGTCTCGGTGAACGTGTCCGTGGCGTTGGCGCAAACCGGTGCGACCGTCGGGCTGATGGATGCGGATATTTATGGCCCGAACGTTCCCATGATGATGGGGGTGCCGGAGCCGCCTGGGAAAGAGGGTAATAAAATTAAGCCGGCTGAAGCGCACGGCGTGAAGATCATGTCCATGGGATTTTTTGTGCCGGGCGATACCGCGGTGGTGTGGCGGGGGCCCATGGTGCATACTGCGATTCAGCAGTTTTTTCGTGACGTGCTGTGGGGGGACTTGGATTATTTGTTGATTGATTTGCCGCCGGGTACGGGTGATGCCCAGCTCAGTTTGTCGCAAATCGTTCCGCTGACCGGCGTCGTTACCGTGACCACGCCCCAGGAGGTGGCGTTGTCCGACGTGCGGAAGGGGGTGATGATGTTCAAGAAGGTGAACGTTCCGCTCTTAGGCGTGATTGAGAACATGAGTTTTTTCGTCTGTGGCCACTGCGGAGAGCGAACGGAGATTTTTTCGTTTGCGGGCGGCGAACGTGCCGCGGAAACGTTTGACGTTCCTTTCTTGGGACGGATCCCGTTGGACCCGGCAATCCGCGAGGGTGGGGACGTGGGGACGCCGCTCGTCGTGGCCGATCCGGGTTCTCCGCAGACTCACGCGTTTCAGACGGTGACGTCGGCGTTGCAACGGCGCGTGGCGGAGTTGACGACTCACGCCGCGGGGTCAAGGTTGAGTGAGATGGTCAAGAAGTTGAAGTATCCGATGGGGTGAACGGAGTTGCGGGGGTGCTGTCTGGGAGCATGGCTTTCTGAGATTCTTTGAGATTCTTCGCTTCGCTCAGAATGACAAATAAGGCGGAATGGCAATGCTAGGTTCGGAAGGACAATGCTACGTTCAGGATGACAACGCTAGGTTCGGAAGGACAAATAAGGCGGGATGACGGGTGGGGAGATTGGGGTTGGGCTGACATGGAGGAAAGGAGGAACAGATGGCTGAGAACGTGACGGTAGCGAACACGGATGAGTTGCAACCCGGTCAGGGCATGGTCGCCGACGCCGCCGGTAAAGAGATTGCGCTCTTTAACGTCGGCGGGACGGTGTACGCCCTGGACAATACTTGCGTGCATCGTGGCGGCCCGTTGGGTGAAGGGGACTTGGACGGCGACGTCGTCTCCTGTCCGTGGCACAACTGGGAATATAACGTGACCACCGGTGCCTGTCTGACGAATCCCGCCGCCTGCGTCGCCACCTTTCCCGTGGTGGTGGACGGCAATGAGATCAAGGTCGAACTGTAACCGGCCGATCCCGATCTGGAGGGCCTGTTCGTCACCGGCCTCTTTCTTTGGCTTTCTTTGTGTGGAAGGGGCAGGGGCGGTCGAGCGAAACACGACCGGACAGGATGGCATGACGGAAGGGGCAGGCGGGTGTGTCAGGGGGTACCTGAAATCAGCGCAATCAATCCGACAATCAGTCCGCCTTGCGCAATCAGGGCACCGAACATCCATTTCAGCAGTTCGACCTTGAGCGCCTCCAGCGCCGCCTCGGTGTTTTTCCGCTGAATCTCAAATGCCGCCTGCGTCGCTTTCCACTGGTTGGCGAGAGCAGCTTCCGTCGCTTTCCACTGGTTGTCAAACGCAACCTCCATAGCCTTCCGCTGATTGTTGAGAGCAGTTTCAGTGGCTTTCCACTGGTTTTTAATATCCTCCCGTACAGATTCAATATCCTTATGGATACCTTCAGTATCCTTATGGATCACAGCAATATCCTTATGGATCACGGCAATGTCGGCCTTGGTCTCCCGTCGCAGGGTTTCGATTTCCTTATGGATCGCGGCAATATCCTTATGGATTACGGCGATCTCGTTATGGATCCCTTCAATATCCTTGTGGATCGTGGCAATTTCCTTACGGATCCCTTCAATATCTTTATGGATTACGGCAATATCAGCTTTGGTCTCTAACCGAAATTTTTCAATGTCGGCCTTGGTCTCCCGTCGCAGGGTTTCGATTTCCTTATGGGTCTCGGCAATTTCCTTATGGGTCGTGGTAATGTCGGCTTTGGTCTCCAGGCGCAGGGTTTCGATTTCCTTATGGGTCGTGGCAATCTCCTTACGGATCCCTTCAGTATCCTTATGGATAATGGCGATTTCCTTACGGATCACGTCAATATCCTTATGGATCACGGCAACGTCAGCTTTGGTCTCTAACCGAAATTTTTCAATGTCGGCTTTGGTCTCCAGTCGCAGGGTTTCGATTTCCTTATGGATTGCGGCAATCTCGGTCTTGGTGGCTAAGTTGCTGTTGAGCAGGGTGACCTGCTCATTCGCCAGGGCCTCGGCCTGTTGCTCAGTAAAGCCGTTGTTCGTCAGGTGTTTGATGAATTGATGGGTGTCAAAGGCAATGGCTTCGCTCATGAGGAAATTCTAATGAATTGCCGCTCCCCGATGCAATCTTTTTGTCTTGCGTTTTTCTTTCTTGAGGAGTCGTCTTGGGTTTCTGCATAATGACGACCAAGAGCGTGGTGATGTCGTTTATTCCCATGACAGCGGTGAAGCCTTTGCAGAAATCCGGTCGGCGACGCGGCCGCGTGCCACGATTGCCTCCCTGGTTTGCGGTGAAGATCGAATCGGGGCCGCACTATCGACGCATTCAGTCGTTGGTCCGGGAATACGGGCTTCATACGATTTGTGAGGAGGCCCGCTGTCCGAACAAATGGGAATGTTGGAATCATCGAACCGCGACGTTTTTGATTTTGGGCGACGTGTGTACGCGGCGGTGTCACTATTGTTCGGTCCACACGGGACGCCCGAACCCGGTTGATCGGCACGAACCGGGGCGCGTGGCCGAAGCCGTTCGCGCCTTGGACCTCCGACACGTGGTGATAACGTCCGTGAATCGCGATGACGTGAGCGACGGCGGTGCCTCAATCTTTGCTGAAACGATCCACGCCGTCCGGCAACGGGTGCCGACGTGTACGATCGAAGTGCTGGTGCCTGATTTTCAAGGCCAACGGGCGGCGGTCGATGCCGTGCTGACGGCGAAGCCGGAGATTTTTAATCATAACGTCGAAACCGTCCCGCGGGTGTTCCCGGAGGTCCGACCGCAGGGCAACTATGCCCGTTCGTTACGGGTGCTTCAGTGGGCGAAGGAACGCGGGGCGCAAACGAAGTCCGGGTTGATGGTCGGCATGGGGGAAACGAATGAAGAAATTTTTTCGGTCCTGCGCGACCTTCGATCTGTCGGATGTGACGTGGCGTCGGTCGGCCAGTACTTGCAGCCGACGAAACACCATCGGGCCGTGACTCGCTATTACGCCCCCGCGGAATTCGACGCGATCAGACGATACGGGTTGGCCGTCGGATTTCGACACGTTGAAGCCGGCCCCCTGGTGCGCAGTTCGTATCACGCCGAACGGCAAGCCGACTCCGCCCGATTTGAAAGGGAGAAACGTTTGTAGCCGGTCATTCGGAATCCTTTCTCGTGCCATGTCTCTCAAACGCTGGCTCCTCCTTGCTCCTCTGCTCCTGATCGTCGCGTTGCTGCAATCCTATTTCTGGGTGCCGACGTATGAAAACCAGGCCACGGGGAATCCCAAGCGCTTGGTGACGTACATCGAAGGGTCTTCCGGCGACGCCAAAATTTTGAATCCGATTTTGCACGCGGATACCGCCAGCTCAAGCATCGTCAGTCTGGTCTTTGAAGGGCTGTTGGATCTGGATGAAAACTTGGACCTTCGCGGACGCCTGGCGACTGATTGGGCCATTTCCGAACGAGCCTCTCTCTTGGTCAGTCCCTCCAATCGCTTCCCGGACGGCCACGCCGTTACGGGGACGCGGCTGGTCAACCGCATTCGCGCCGCGCTGAAGGACGCGGCCTTTTCTGCGTTAGCTGAAAACGTTCAGGCGATCGACGTGGTGCCGCCCACGCGCGTGACTCACACGATTGTCATTCACGAACGGGATGAGGAGGGCACGCCGGCCCGGAGGGAATTGGACGTGATCGTCAACGTGCCTGAGCGAGTGGTGTTTTCTTTACGGCGCGTGGATCAGGATTTTTTTGCCGGACTCGTTCCGGTGATCGGGGATCGCTACGTGGAACATTTTCCTTATGAGCAGTACGTTGACTATCCGCCGGAGGTCAACCCGGACGTCAAAATGCAGATCGTCGCTCAGGTGTCGGAACGCTTCCCGGTGGCCGAACACAATCCCGTCATCGTGTTTCAGCTTCGCAAAGGCGTTCGGTTTCACGACGGTCATGAGTTTGACGCGGGGGACGTGAAATTTACGTATGCGTCCATCATGGACCCCAAGAATCTATCTCCGCGCACGTCGGACTTTGAACCCATCAAGGACGTGGAAATTATTGACTCGCACGCGGTACGCGTCGTCTACAAACGACTCTTTTCCCCGGCAATCAATGCCTGGACCATGGGCATTCTCCCGGAGCATCTGCTCAACGCCGAGGCCATGCAACGGGAAATGGACGCCCGCGGGCTCTCCGACGCCGCCCGGGCCGCGTTCGGGATGCGGGACAGTCAGTTTAACCGGGCGCCGGTCGGCAGCGGCATGTTTCGATTCGTCGAATGGCAGAGTGATGAATTTATTCATCTCACGCGGAATGACGCGTATTGGGAAGGGCCCGCGGAATATCACGATTATTACATGCGCATCGTGCCGGATTTATTGACGCAGGAAATGGAGTTTCGGGCCGGGGCCGTTGATTACTACGGCACTCAACCCCATCAGGTGGCCCGGTATCAGGACGACGACCGCTACCAGTCGTTTTCGAGCCTGGGCTTCGGCTATACCTACATCGGGTACAACAATCGGCGTCCGTTGTTTGCCGACCCGGACGTGCGTCGGGCGCTGGGCATGGCCATCAACGTTGACGATTTTCTCACGTACTTGTTGTACGGCGAAGGTAAGCGCGTGACCGGGCCGTATCCTGAAAACACGCAGTGGTACGATCCTGCCGTCGCTCCCTTGCCGTATGATCCCGACGGCGCGCGCGAATTGCTGGAGGCCCGCGGGTGGCGGCTCAACGCCGACGGCTGGTTGGAAAAGGACGGACGCGTTTTTGAGTTTAATCTCATTACGAACAGCGGCAATCCCATCCGAAAAAACATCATGACCATTGCGCAGAACGCCTGGAAAAAAATCGGCGTGAAGTGCCATACCCAATATTTTGAGTGGGCGGTCTTTCTGAAAGACTTTGTCAATACCGGTGATTTCGACGCCGTGGTGTTGGGGTGGAGCATGGGGATTGATCCCGATCTGTATCAACTGTGGCATTCGAGTCAGTCAGGGCCGCAGCAGTTGAATTTTATCGGCTATGACAATCGCGTGGCCGACGATCTGATCGTGCGGATTCGTCAGGAGTATCACCCGGACGTGCAGCGCACGTTGGCCCATCAGTTACATCGCCTGATTGCGGAGGAACAACCCTATACGTTTCTCTACGCGCCCTTGGGCACGACGGTGTTGGATAAAAAGATCGTGCTGGTTCACGCGGAGGAAGACGGATCAGAGCGGTATGAAAAAATTTATCCTACCAAGAGCGGAGACGTGACGTTTCATTTTCGTCAATGGCGAAAGCTGGAATGGACGCCTGAATTGTAAGGTGAACGGGGCTTTGGCCTGACGGTGTCGACCAGGATGCACACCTTTATCCTTCGCAACGTGCTTCAACGGCTTCTGTTGGTGTTTATCGTCTCCGTCCTGGCGCATTCGGTGATTCATCTCGCTCCCGGAGAACCCAGTGAAGTCGATCCGGCGAATCCCAGGATGAAGCCGGAAGACGTGGCGAAAATTCGCGCGGCGTTTCATCTTGATGATCCCTTGTACGCGCAATACGCTTATTGGATTCGAGACCTCGTATCCGGCGAACTGAAGTCCTTCAAAGACAGCCAACCCGTCCTGGGAAAAATCTGGCGCCGGTTTCTCAATTCTCTGCCGCTGTTTATCTGCGCCACGTTGCTCGTGTGGACGTTGGCGTTTCCGACCGGCATTCAAGCCGCGATTCATCGCGGTGCCGTCTATGACCGCACCACCACCTTTGCGGCGTACACCCTTATCTCCGTGCCCGGATTCTTTTTGTCCTACGTGGTGATTCTCTGGGTCGTTGATCTCTTCGGCGTGCCGGTCATCGGGTTGAAAACGTTCGGCATGGACCATGCGCATCCCCTTTTTCAAGCAATGGATCGGGTCTGGCATCTGGTGATTCCGTCACTCATGTCGGCCCTGGGCGGCATGGCGATTCTTTCCCGTTACGTTCGGTCTCAGATGTTGGAAGTCATCGGGCAGGATTACGTGCGGACCGCTCGGGCGAAGGGAGCCGAGGAAGCCACCGTGATCTACCGACACGCCTTACGCAACGCGCTGTTGCCTTTTGTGACCATGTTCGGATTTTTGCTGCCCGGACTGATTGGCGGCTCGGTGATTTTTGAACAGATTTTTGCGTGGCCCGGCTTGGGGCGATTAGGGTATGAAGCGATTCTGGCCAGAGATTTTCCGGTGATTCTGACCCTCAATTTTATTGCGGCAGTCTTGACGTTGGCGGGGACCTTGCTCTCGGACGTTCTGTACGCCGTGGTCGATCCGAGGATTCGAACCGGACTTCAAGGAGACGCCTGATTCTGAGCCTTGAAGTGCCGCGGAGATAAGAATCTGGAGTGCAGGTTGGTGCATGAGGTCGTTCTGAGATTCTTCGCTTCGCTCAGAATGACAGTGAGGGAGGGGAATGCCAGTTGAGGAGGGGAATGATGGAAAAGGGACGAGGGTGACGAGGGAACCGCAGATGCTTGGGGAGGAACTTCCGGCTTCGGAAAGCCCGTGGCAGGAGTCTTTGCGATTATTCAAGCGGGACCGGCTGGCGGTCATGGGGGCCGTCGTGCTGGGCGTGCTCCTGCTTACGGCGATTGCGGGGAAAGCCCTGACGGAATGGGTGGTGGTGTTCGATCCTGAAGTGGTGCGTCTCCCGGAAAAATTCCTGCCGCCCTTCTCGGTTTCTTCAACGACGGACGTGCCCGTCCGGGATCGACCGTTCGGCGGACGGTATCTCTTGGGCACGGATGAGTTGGGCCGCGACGTGTTCGCGCGGATGCTCCAGGGATCCTTTGTCTCCTTGTCCATCGGGTTTATCGCCGTGGGCATTTCCGTGATGATCGGCATTACGTTGGGCGGGCTGTCCGGGTTTTACGGAAACGTCAAGTTGGGCGTGATGACCGTTGACACGCTGATTATGCGCTTCACCGACGTCATGTTGTGCTTTCCGACGTTTTTCTTGATTTTGACCGTCGTGGCCCTTCTGCCGCCGAGCATTTACAACATCATGATCGTCATCGGGCTGACCAGTTGGATGGGGACTGCGCGATTCGTCCGGGTGGAATTTCTGGCCTTGCGCAAACAAGACTTCGTCGTGGCCGCGACGTCCATCGGCGCACCGGAACGCCGCGTGATTTTTCTCCACATGATCCCGAATGCGATTGCGCCCGTGTTGGTCTCGGCCACCATTGGCGTGGCCACGGCGATTCTGACGGAGTCGGCCTTAAGCTTTCTCGGGTTCGGCGTCCAACCGCCCTATGCCACGTGGGGAAATATTCTGGCCGACGGGAAAGGCTTTATTTTTGACGCGCCCTGGCTCTTTTTTATTCCAGGGCTTGCCATCCTGGTTGTGGTGTTGGCGTTTAACCTCGTGGGCGAAGGGCTCCGTGAAGCCATGAATCCGAAACTGCGGAGACGATGACCCGTGAACGCTTCCGCCCCTCATCTCCTTGACGTGTCTCATCTGTCAACGTCGTTCTTCTCGGATGCCGGTGAAATCCGCGCAGTCGAGGACGTCAGCTTTACCATTCAACCGGCACAAACGTTGGCGCTCGTCGGAGAATCGGGATGCGGAAAATCCGTGACGGCGCTGTCGATCATGCAGTTGCTGGATTTTCCGGGAAAGGTGGTGGGCGGCCGCATCACGTTCAAAGGGCGTGACGTGTTGACCTTGCCCGCGAAGGACGTGCGAACTATACGCGGGAACGAAATCGGCATGATCTTTCAGGAACCCATGACGTCGCTCAATCCGGTCTTCACGGTCGGCGATCAGATCGGCGAGGCGTTGGCCATTCATACGACCCTCACCAAACGGGAGATTCGACGAGAGGTGATTCGCCTGCTGGAGAAGGTTCACATTCCCTCGCCGGAGAAGCGCGTCGATCAATACGCGCATGAAATGTCGGGCGGCATGAAACAGCGCGTGATGATTGCCATGGCCCTGGCCTGTCGGCCCGATCTGCTGATTGCTGATGAACCCACGACCGCGTTGGACGTCACGATTCAGGCGCAGATTCTGGAGTTGTTGAAAGAGTTGCAACGGGACATGGGCATGGCGATTCTGTTGATCACGCACAACTTGGGCGTCGTGGCGCAATTCGCGCAAGACGTCATTGTGATGTACGCCAGCCGCATCGTCGAACGTGCGAGCGTGCCCGAGCTGTTTGCGAATCCGTCGCATCCGTACACGCGCGCCCTGTTGCGCTCGCTGCCGAAGCCCGGCGCGCGAGAAGACAGGCTCGAATCCATCCGCGGGACGGTGCCTTCGCCGCTGGTCTATCCCAAGGGCTGCCATTTTTCCACGCGCTGCCCGGAGGCGTTGGCACGGTGTGCCGACGAAGAACCGCCGACGATGACCGTGGACCCCGGTCATGAGTCGGTGTGCTGGTTGCATCAGCCGGACCAGGCTGGAAAGAGTCGGTGATGGATGCCGGCATGACACACGGAACGCCTCTTCTTGACGTTCGTCACCTCAAGAAATATTTTCCCGTGCGCAGCGGGCTGTTTTCCAAGGTTTCCGCGTGGGTCAAAGCGGTGGACGACGTCTCTTTTGCGATCAGGCATCGAGAAACGTTCGGGTTAGTGGGGGAATCGGGATGCGGCAAAACCACGGTGGGCCGAACGATTCTGCGCTTGATGGAACCCACCGGCGGCGCAGTCACGTTTGAAGGGGACAACGTGTTTGCCATGGATTCTCAGACCTTGCGGGCCACTCGCCGGCGGATGCAGATCGTGTTTCAAGACCCCTACAGTTCCTTGAATCCTCGCATGACCGTCGGGTCCATCGTGGGCGAGCCGCTCCTGGTCCATAAGCTGGCCAAGGGACACGCCCGCACCGACCGCGTGTATCAGTTGTTGGACCGCGTCGGTCTGAGGCCGGAGCACGCCGGGCGCTATCCACACGAATTTTCCGGCGGACAGCGCCAGCGAATCGGCATTGCCCGCGCCTTGGCGTTGAATCCCAAGTTTATCGTCTGCGACGAAGCGGTGTCCGCGTTGGACGTGTCCATTCAGGCCCAGATCATCAATCTCCTCAAGGACCTGCAGGAAGACTATCATCTGGCGTATTTATTCATTACCCATGATCTCAACGTCGTGCGGTACATCGCCGACCGGATCGCCGTGATGTATTTAGGAAAACTGGCGGAAGTCGCGCCGTCCGAAACCTTGTTCTCCAACCCCAAGCACCCCTACACGCAGGCCCTGCTGTCCGCCAATCCCCTGCCTGACCCCACGGTGCAACGTGAACGCATCCTGCTGTCCGGCGACGTGCCGACCCCACTGAATCCCCCCTCCGGCTGTCGCTTCCACACGCGCTGCCCGCAGGCCGTGGATCACTGCACAACCACCGCCCCGCCGCTTATCCAAATCGGCAAACCGGAAGACCACCACGTCGTCTGGTGCCATTTGTATGAGGGCCGATGAAGTCACGAGGCTCTTGACACGTCACCTCGTGTACATACAATATATGTATGCTCAGGTTCAGTTGGGATCAGGATAAAGCGAAGTCCAACATGAGGAAGCATGGGGTTTCCTTTGGGGAAGCCCAATCCGTCTTCTCCGACGAAGGTGCAATCCAATTCTATGACGACAATGCCGCTGATGAAGAGATGTCTATTCTCCTTGGCATGAGCAATCAATTTCGTATTCTGGTCGTCGTCCATTGTGAGCGAGGGAACGATGGTGAAGAACTTCGTCTTATTTCCGCACGGAAAGCCACGAACAAAGAACGCCAACATTACCGAGGTGATTCGTCATGAAAAAAGAGTATGATTTTTCCAAAATGAAATCCCGGAAGAACCCTTACGCGTCCAAGTTGAAAAAATCCGTCACGATCCGGCTGAGTGAGGACGTGCTTGACTATTTCAAGAACGTGGCCGAGGAGTCGGGCCTGCCCTATCAAAGTTTAATCAACCTGTATCTGCGCGATTGTGCAAACCGGCACCGTAAAATTGCCGTCCGGTAGCAGCGTTGACAACGTGCATTCCCCGCCCGTGCTCCGTCGAAGAGGACGTCTCCTCACTTGAGTACTAAGCTGCCGGTCTTCCTTTTCCTTCGCTAGGCGAGGGATGTCTGAGCCTTCTTGCGAGCAGTCAAAGGCGATTCGTATAATCGACACTGCACGTGACAGGGTCGCCGACGAATCGGTGAGGTCGTCACGGGAGGAACGGACATGGCGGAACACGTCAAAGACCCCCACACCTATCCCGCGCTTCGGAACGTTCAGTATTCACCCATGAAACAGGGCGAGGAGCAGTACATCGTCTTGTGGGACCCTGCCGGGTTGAGTGCGGAAAAACTCATTGTCCCGCTCAACTTTTTTTATCTGTTTCAATTTCTGGACGGCGAGCATTCCCTGGAACAGGTCGGCGTGGAATATCTGAAAAAATACGGCGAGTTTCTCATGCCGGACAAACTCGACAAGCTGATTGCCGATTTGGATCAAAAGTTGTTTCTTGAAGGCGATCGATATGAAAAGGCCAAGGTCGAGGCGTTGAACGCCTATCGGGAGGCGCCGACGCGGAAACCGCAATTCGCCGGGAAGAGCTACGAAGATGATCCGGACCGATTGCGCCGACAGATTGCCGGATTTTTTACGGCCAAAGAAGGGCCGAGCGCCGAGCCCTCCGGCAATCGGGGGAAAGTGATGAAGGGGTTGGTGGTCCCGAATTACGCGGTGAAAGACGCCGGACCGCTCTATGCGTGGGCCTATAAAGAATTACGGGAAGCAGAAGCGCCGGAGGTCTACGTTCTGTTCGGGATTGCTCATGCCGGACTGGCCGGGCCCGTGGCCGTGACGGATAAGGATTTTGAAACGCCGTTGGGCGTGGTGCCGGTGAATCGGCCGATTATGGACGCGATCAAATCCAACGGTGGCAACGAATGGTTCGCGGAGGAACTGGCGCATCAGAGAGAACACAGCATCGAATTTCAGTTGCCGTTCCTTCAGGAAACCGTCGGCGTCCACACACCCATCTCGATGGTGCCGATCGTCTCCTCCTTCTCTCCCGGCAGTTTTCTGAATCCTGAACGTAAGGACTTCGCAGACCGGATTGAACAATTTGTCTCGATCCTGAAAGACGCGATTGCGGCGTCAGGCCAGCGGGTCTGTCTGATTGCCAGCGCGAATCTTGCACACATCGGCATGCGGTACGGCGACAACGCGGCTCCCACGGATTTTTCTTTTCACCGCTGCATGCAAACCGACTTGGAAATGCTGAAACTGGTTGAGAACGTCGACGCGGAAGGTTTTGTCCAATTTCTCGTCAAGGAGCAGGATCGTCGCCACGTCTTAGGCTTCTCGGCGATTTACCTGCTGCTGCGAGTGATTGAGGCGGACGCGGGGGAAGTGCTGCGCTACGACCGTGAAATCGTGGATCAATTCAATTCCACGATTACCTACGCCAGCGCCGCGTTTTTTTGATTGAGGCCTTGCCGGTTCGGACAATGAGCCGAGGTTGGCGAGTCGGCGTGTCCTTGTTCATTCCTCCACCAGAGTCACCGTCATGGTCACCGGGTCTACGGGATTATCCGTGGCGTCCCGATTCACCGCCGCGATCTGATCCGCCACGTCCAGGCCTTTCATGACTTTGCCGAAGACGGTATAGGTTCGGTCCAGACTACTGTTGTCCGCCACGCAAATGAAAAACTGGGAGCCGTTGTCGTTGACGTCGCGCGTCCGGTCTTCGTTTCTGGGCATCTTGGCCATGGACACGGTCCCGCGCCGGTGCGGCTGGTCGCTGGGCTCAGGGATCAGGCTGAAGCCGGGTCCGCCGGTTCCATGGAGACTTCGGTCCGGGTCTTTGCTGAGCGGGTCGCCGCCTTGAATGATAAAGCCCGGGACCACGCGGTGAAAGGTCGTTCCATTGTACAATCCGATTTTGGCCAGGTTCAGGAAGTTATCAACGTGGCGCGGAGCCACGTCCGTGTAAAAACGGATGGTGATGTCTCCGAATTTGGTGGTGAGGACCACCTTGGGATTTTTTTTCTTGAAGGGGAGGGCGGAACTCATCGGCGGAATGTAGCAAGGAAGATTGGAGCCCATCAAGCGTTGCCCACCCCGGGTGAGTTCAAGACGACGATGCGTGACGTAAGCCGTCTCCCGGCCGAATTTTTGTCCAGGCTAACGCTCCAAGGAACGCCACGGCTGCCGCTACGCCGAGCGAGACGGACCATCCAAAGTGATTGGCGAGCCACGGGGTGAGGGTAGGAGACAGCGTTCCGCCGAGGTTGGCGCCGGTGTTCATCACGCCGGAGAGCGTGCCGGCACGTGACGGCGACAGGTCGATGGTCGAACTCCAGAACGCCCCGATGGTGAAGTACAGCCAGCCCGCGCCGAGAGATAAGAACGCGATGGCCGCAAACGGATTCTCGACAAGTGCTCCGATAACGATCGAGAGCGCGGCCAGCATCATCCCCCCGGCCCCGACCCACGATCGGCCTTTGTTCACCCCTTTTCGCTGCGACAATCGATCCGTGACCCAGCCCCCGACGGGACAAAAGACGGTCATGGCCAGGAACGGGCTTGCGGCGAACAGGGCCCCGCGCAACACGCTGAAGCCTCGTTCCTCCACGAGGTACAAATAAAACCACGACATGTACACGTAGGCCACGTATCCGACGCAGGTATAGCTTAACACCAGCCACCACACGCTTGGCGTCCGGGCGAAGGTTTTCCAGGGAACGGGCATTGAGGCGTCGGGGGAGGGTGCAGGGGGAGCGTGGCCGCGGATCAGGGCGGCTTCCTGCGCGTTGACCCGGGGATGCGCTTCCGGGCGGTCCGTGGCAAACCAATACCACAGCCCCGCGATCACAATGCCCAGGCCTCCGGCCACGTAGAAGGCCGTCTGCCAGCCGTAATTCACCATGATCCACGCGGTCATCGGCGGGGTGATCGCCGAGCCGATCCCAATGCCGCTGATGGTTACGGCGATGCCGAATCCTCGCTCATGCGGGCCACACCAATTTGCCACCGCGCGATTGAAGTTCGGCAGGGCCGCGGCTTCGCCGATTCCGATCAGGAATCTGACGAGCATGAGCGATCCCCAACTGCCAATGATTCCCGCAAGAACGGACGCCGGCGCCAGGGCCGTCATGGCCGTAAAGACCGACCACCAGACCACCGCGGCGGTCAGGACGGTTCTCGCCCCCCATCGGTCGCCCAACCAGCCCCCGGGAATTTGAAAGAGGGCATATCCCAGGACGAACGCTGAAAAGATTTGCCCCATTTGGATCGTGGTCAACCCCAGCGCGGGCATCATCTGCCGAGCCGTGACCGAAATATTCACCCGGTCTATGTACGTAATAATGCTGATTCCAAACAGCAACGCCAGGATGACCCAGCGCGTCCGGGATGGTTTCATCTGAGATGAAGGAATGATCGGCATCATGTTCTTCTCCTGTAAAGAGGTTTGATGAGGAATGCTCCACGCTCTGAATTTTTACCTTCTCCGGGCCGGTCAACGGGTTGAGAAGTTACCGGTTGCAACGGTATCCCAGTCCGTGATAGATGGGGACCATTCGGCATTGGACTTTTAGGTGCGTCCAGTGACGTTGCACACAATGAGTGATGAGGAGGGACAATGGCAACAGCAGCCAAGAAGAAACCTGAAGCCAAAAAGAAAAAAGTCGTAGCGGCTCGCTCCAAAGCCAAGGCGACGAAATCCAGGCCGATTGCGTCGAAAGCCAGGGCCAAGGCGTCCACGGCCAAATCGAAACCCCGAAAATCGAAGTCCCCAAAACCGGTGAAGGGCACCCGGCGTCCGGCGGCCACGACGCGGCGGACTGCCAAATCGAAACCGAAAAAATCAGCGAAGGTCACTAAAAAGGCTCCGGTCACCAAAAAGGCTCCGGTCTGGAAAAAGGCTCCGGTCGGGAAAAAATCCGCGAAGCCGGCCAAACCCACGAAGCCTGGTGCCAAAAAAAAGACGACAAAGAAGACGACAAAGAAAGTCGTCAACAGAAAATCGTCGGCAAAAGCCGTGACCACGCGTCGGTCGGCCGTCAAAGCGAAAGGTCGGCCGAAGAAGAAAATCGTGCCGAAACCTAAAAGAGCGGCCAAAAAGAAATCGGTGAGAACCACGCCGGCCCTACCTCCCCAGGTCAAACCGGAAACGGCACCACCGGTCGTCAGCCCGTCCTCCGATGAAAGAGAACGGGTCTCGCAAACAGCGGACGTGAAACCCGGTCTTGAATCACTCGACGCGGATTTGTCTGAATTCGATGATGACGTGGGTGATGACTTCCCTTCCGACCTGGATGATGACGTATCGGATGACATTGCTGAGGATTTTGAAGATGATGAAGGATTTGGGACGCTTGCCGAAGACCTTGGCGATGACCTGACCGAAGATTTGTCTGAAGAGTTGGGGACGGAGAAATATTTCAGGGATACCGATGCCGGGTTAGACGATGATGATGCTCTGCCCCGTGGGTGGTAGAGGGGACGGGACCCGACGTGGAGACGGACGAATGTGGGAAAGGAGGCGTGAATGGAGTCCCAGGGTTTTCCGCAAATCGGCCAGAATGCGCCGGATTTTCATGCCGTGACGACCTTGTCTCAAGATTTCAGCTTTAGTGCGTGGCAGGAACAGGACTGGGTGGTCTTCTTCTCTCATCCTGCTGATTTTACGCCCGTGTCCACTACGGAATTGGTGGAATTTGCCCGTCGTTATGAGGACTTCAGAAAGAAAGGCGTGAAACTGATCGGGATCAGCGCGGACAGCATCCACGCGCATTTGGCGTGGTTCGACAACGTGACCCACAAAATCGGCGTGACGATTCCCTATCCCCTGGTGGCGGATCGTGACATGCGGATCTCCCGTCTCTACGGCATGATCCATCCGGACGTGAGCGCGACGTCGACGGTTCGTGCCCTGTTTGTAATTGATCCCAAGCGCGTCATCCGGGCCGTGATCTTTTATCCGATGAAGGTCGGGCGGAGCGTGGATGAAGTCTTTCGATTAGTGACGGCGCTACAAACGGCCGACCAGCTTTCTTGTGCCACCCCCGTCAATTGGCAGGAAGGTGAGAAAGTGGTGCTCCCTCCGCCTCGAACGGTTCAGGAAGTGGAGAAACGGCTCAGCCAACCTGACCGAGAAGTCAAAGACTTTTACTTCACCTTGAAAGCTCCCAAAGCGTAGACTGTGCCATCCTCTATCGGAGGACAGCCGTTCTCCACGTTTGCTCTCCCCTGGGTGTCGCCACGGGTGCAAGTCGCGGGCGAACGTTTTCTCTTGCGTTGTGTGCGGTTGATGTCGGAACCGTTATGGTTGATGGGCATCCTTTTCATGGTCCTTGCGGCGTCGGCCACGGCGTGGGGAGGATGCAGGGTTGACGCGGGGCTTGATGAGGCGGTCATGGTTCGCCACGTGCAAGGAACGTGCAGCCCCGAGGAGAAGATGGCGCGTGCCGTTTCCATGGACGAGGTCTTGACGGCCTTGCAGGAGGGGAAGGGGGTGGATTTGAAAGGCATCGTGCTTTCCGGCGATCTCGTGTTGGATCAATTGCCCCTTCAGCCGGTTGATCCTGCGTTGGTCCGGCACGCGGCGATTGCTCAACGGTTTGAAGACGAGAGCGTGTCCGAGGTGCGCGTCATTCAGGGGCCTTTCAGAGTGGAAGACGTGGACGTCCAGGGAGTGGTGGCGACGAATCTTACGGCTTCAGGGTACGTGGTGGTCCGGGGACCGGTCAGTCTTCGGGGTACGACCATTCGACGATCCATTGATGTATCCCGCGTGGTTTTTTTAGAGCGTGCTGATTTTTCCGGTATGCACGTTGGCCATGAAGGGTTTTTTCTTCGAGCCGTGTTTGCCCGGGACGCCGACTTTACCCGAACGGTGTTTGGAACCCGTTCCCGATTTCATCGTGCTCTGTTTCTGGGACCCGCCGCGTTTACGGACGCGCGATTTTCCGGCTTGGCGGAATTCTTACAGGTTTCTTTTGATGGAGAGGCGGGGTTTTCGCATACGCGGTTTGTTCAGGGTGCGGGATTTTCAGGCAGCCGGTTTCGCGGCGCGTTGGATTTTTCCGAGGCCCGATTTGAACGGGAAGTGTATTTTCGATTCACGGAATTTCAGGGTTCGGCTCATTTTCAACGCGCCGTGTTTCGGAATACCGCGGATTTTACCGAGGCGCAGTTTCAAGCAGACGCAGATTTTCGAAGCGTCGTCTTTGAGAAACCTCCGGAATTTTCCGGCGTTGACTTTCCTGAAGGAGTGGGCAAACCGGAAGGGTTTCAGAATGCCGAGTATCACACGTTGATCGTTTCCCTGGCTCTCCTCTTTCTGCTCGTGGTGGTCTGGTCCTTTCGGAAGAACAAAGCCGGGAAGGCGTAAGCGTTTCATCATAAGCGTCAGAGCCTTTGTCATTCCCGCCGGTTTCCCCGATAACAAATGTCGGGGACAAGTTTAGCGGGAATCCAAGGTGAAGCGTGAGCATGTCATCATAAGCGTCAGAGCTACTATATCTATACGTTGTGTTGCGACTCTCTACTAAATATGGTATATGAAATCTGATTTGTACAACGTTGACGATGTGCGCAGACCGTCATCCTGATCGGACCCATCATGTTCCCAACCAGCCCCGCATACGAGGTGAAACTCGAGAGCTTTACCGGTCCCCTGGACTTGCTGTTGCACCTTATTCGGAAACACGAAATCAATATTTCCGATATTCCGATTGCCCTCATCACCCGGCAATATCTTGACTATCTTCACGCCATGAAGGAATTGAATCTCTCATTTGCCGGCGAATTTCTGGTGATGGCGGCGACGCTGCTTCACATCAAGTCTCGGATGTTGCTTCCCCAGGCGGATGGCCTCCAGGAAGGCGAACACGAAACGGACGACCCCCGTCAGGAGTTGGTGCGTCGGCTCGTTGAGTATCAGCAGTTCAAGGAAGTTGCGGGGCGGCTGTCTGAGCAAGAACGTCTCTGGCGGCAGATGTTTCACCGGGACACCACGCCGCTTCGACCCGTCCGGGACGTTCTGTCCGATGAGGTGCAAGTCTTTGACCTCCTGGATGCCCTTCAGGAGGTGTTGGCACGAACGGACGCCCAGTCCTTTCTCGACGTGACGCCGGATACCATCACGGTGCAGGATCGAATCAACGGCATCATCGAACGACTGGAAGAGACGCCGACCGTGACGTTTGCCGAATTGTTTGACGGCGCGGTGAATCGGGTCATGGTGATCGTCAGTTTTTTGGCGTTGTTGGAACTCGTGCGGATGAAACTGGTCAGGATCTATCAAGGCAACGTCTGTGGTCCCATTCGCATGACTCGTACCTTTCTCGTGGAGCAGGGAGCGGGTGCATCGCCACGGGACACGCCTCATGATGCACGTGTGACCAATGGAGGCCCCAATGGGAATGGATTCCTCTGAGAATGGGCACGTCGGTCAACTCGTTCCCGACTCCGCGTGCGTGGTCGGTGACGTGGAGTCGATCCCGGATGAGTCCCCCGTCTCCATGGAACGCGGCGGTGCCGGTGGTGAGGGGGCAGAACGTGAGGTGCCGCGTCCGGCTGACCCGGTGAGTGAGCAAGAACTGAAAGGGATCATTGAAGCCTTGTTGTTTGTGTCCTGTGACCCCCTTCCTCTTGATAAATTCACCGCCGTGTTGGCCGGCCACCCGAAGGTGGCGGTGCATAACGCGTTGAAGGCTCTTCAAGAGGAGTATGACCGGCAAGGCCGCGGCCTTCACGTTGCCGAGCTGGCCGGCGGGTTTATCATGATGACGCAGCCGGATTACGCGCCGTGGATTGCCAGACTCAACACGGTCAAGGCTTCTGCCAGAGTGTCACGATCAGCCTTGGAGACGTTGGCGATTATTGCGTATAAACAACCGATTGTGCGAGCCGACGTTGAACGCATTCGCGGCGTCGATACCACCGGCGTCTTGCGCACCCTGCTTGAGCAAAAACTCATTCGCATCGTCGGGAGACAAGATATTCCCGGCCGTCCCATTCTGTACGGCACATCCAAGGTCTTTCTCCGGAAATTCGGGCTGCGTGACCTTCAGGACTTGCCGTCCCTTCGTGATTTCAAAGAATTAGGACAGGGAGACAATGCCGAACTGTTCGCAGAAGAACCGGCTGGTCGTCATCAAGCGGGTGCCGACCCGGTCGTCCAAGAGCCAGACCGGGAGCATCCGGAGTCCCTCAGCTCTTCTGTCGCCTGAGTTCCCGGTTTATCCTCTGTTTCCGGCCCACTATCCCCATCCACCACACCAGAAATCCGACAACCGATCCGGTACAAATCATCAAACCCGTCATCACAATAATGGGTGTTCCGAACCAGCCAAAGGTGTGGCCAAAATGAAGAGAACTCACCATGGCACCGAGGCGCGTCCGCATTGCCGAATCGTCCAGGACGTGGGTGTGGATCCTGTCAATGCACACGCTGCTCACCCATGCGCGTATGTCGCCGCGCAGTTTGTCATAATCGCCATGCCGTTCGAAGGTTAGTCCGTAATAGGCACGCTTATCGGACGGCATCATCAGTGAAGTGAGCCGTGCATTCGGGAAGGCGGCCTGTCCGCGAGTTGCAGCTTCTCCCGGCGAAACCGAGCCTCCCTGGCACGGCGCGGCGAATTCCAAAACGACGGCCGGCGGCGGCTCAGAGGGCAGCCAGGGCAACACGTTGCCGAACCAATCCGACTTGAGAAGATACGCGCCGGTAAACGCCCAGAGCACCACGAATGGTATGCTCCACAGCCCAATCAACCCGTGTAACTGGAACAGTTTCGCGTAACGCGATCCGAATAGCTTAAACGTTGTTGCCTTGCGCCAGGGTTTTCCCTGGCGCGGCCACCATTGATAGATTCCGGTTGCGGCAAACAAGATTAAGAGGACACCCAGCAACGCAACGGTGATCTTGCCATTTTCCCCCAGCAAAAGAGAGTCATGAAATTTGATGATAAATCCCACCCAGGATTCATCGGTATGAAATGCCCCAAGATAGGCGTTTCGATACGGATCCAGCGCGACGCCGACGGAGCGGGTTGTGCCGTCGTTCTCGGACACTGAGCCGAAAACGAGCGCGGCATCCACTTCGAATCGCGTACGCTCCATCAAAATCACCCTCGGGGTGAAGGCGGGTCCATACCCGTCCCGGACCATCTTCAGGAGATCATCAACGTTGGCGTAATGACGACCGGCAGGCGGCGCAGGTGGGCTCACCATGGCCCCGTATTGCATCTGCATGATGGCACCGGTGAAGCCAGCCAAAATTCCGGAAAAACTGACGAGAAAAAGCAACACAAAGCTGACGGCACCGGACCAGCGATGAGTTTGGGCGATGACCGTTCGAGTACTCAAATGGATGCCCTCTCATCTCGAGAAGGTCCCGAGAGAGGCCGTGGAAATCGCACGGCCCGGCGTATCGGCGACTCGTCGGTTGAACACCGGATTGCCTTGATCGCTCCGGCTGCTCTGCGCAAGAGACTCATCACCCATCCTTTAGCAAAGGAAGACATAGCCTTCGAGTCCGGAGAATCAGTTTTTCCCGATACAACGTCTTAGAAGCGAACGGTCGCGCGAAAGCCCCAGGTCGCCGGACGTTGAACCGTGACGCTCGCAGGCGTCCCCCGGCCGGGGCGCCTGTTGCTGAACCACCGTTCATCCAGCACGTTTTCCCCGTATGCCCAAAACTCGAACCTGTTGACCGTGATACCTGCGCGCAGATTGAGCAGGTCGTAGGCAGGGAGCCGCTCAATGTCATTATTGTTCGAGCGGCCCTCGCGTTCACTGGTGAAAGAATACTCCGCGCGGAAGAGACCTTCGACAGTGTCCGTAATCGGTCGGCTATACTCGCCAACTACGTTGAACGACACCGGAGGTGCGTAGGGAATCTTGTTTCCGGTCAGATCGCCTTCGGGAGAATTGGCGAAGTCGGTAAACTCCGCATCGAGAATGCCAAGACCCATCTGGAAAAACAGATCGTCCGTGGGGTAGGCGGCGATCTGAATTTCGCCGCCAATGGAACGGGCTTCAGCAGCATTCGTGGTAACCCGTTGCGCGACGTCGAACTGAAAAGGCACCTGCAGATCCTGCCAATCAAGATAGAATATTGCCGCATCGGCGACCAGACGCCCCCCATAGGCGGAAACCTTGACACCAGCTTCGTAATTCCAGGCGGTTTCCGGATCATAGGCCGCCCCGATGTTGTCGTCAGGGTTATTGTCGGTGAAGAAGGTGTCGAAGCCGCCCGGCTTGTAGCCGCGCGACGCCGTGGCGTAGGTGTGCAGGTTTTCGTTGAACGCGTAACGCAGGCCGAATTTCGGCGTGACAGCGTCACTCGGTCCCTCAAAGACTGTGCCGCTCGTATTGACGAGTTTGACGTCGTCCCGGCTGTACCGGGCGCCGGCGATAAGAGAGAGCGAATCCGTTATTGAGATGTCCGCTTGGCCGAAGAAGGCGCGGTTTTCAACTTCACCGGACGACGCACGGCTGAGGGTGACGGGCGCATATCCGATGAGATCAAACGCAAGGGTGTCTTCCGTCTTGCCGTAGAAAGCTCCGAGAGTCCACTGGACGCGGCTGTTCGGATTCGTCGATTGCAGCCGCAATTCCTGAGAGAAATTTGTTTCATCGGTGAATCGGTCAACGACGCGACTCCCCGCCGACCCACCGTCGGCGTCAAACGGATCTTTCATCTCAAAGGTGTTATAAGCCGTCAAGGAGATAACGTCGAAAGCCGGCACGACGTTGAAAGCTGGTACGGAGTACGTCAAGCGCGCCGTATAGAGCTGCGATGAGATGTTATTACCCGGCAGGTAATTGACCAGGCTGTCCAGGCCGCCGGCGTCGAATTCCGGTTCGAGGATCGTTTGAATGCCATCAAACCGGGTTTCCAGTTGCTGCGCGGTGAGGTCCACCACCAGAGCATTCGAGGGACGCGCGCGTACGGCAATGCGGCCGCCGCTTCGGCCATTGTTGAAATTCCGGCCGAGAAAGGAGTTCTCTACAAAGCCATCCGAGTGATTATGCACCCCGGAAAGTCTCACGGCGAGACGATCGTCGATAAGCGGGACGTTGGCAAAACCCTGAATGTAATAGGTCCCAAAGCGTTCATGACCGCCAGTAAGCCGTGCCGACGTTTCGTTGTCAGGTTTGCGGGTGACGAGGTTGATCGCGCCGCCAATGGTGTTTCGGCCAAAGAGTGTGCCCTGCGGACCGCGCAGCACCTCGATCCTCTCGAGGTCAAGCAGCGCCATGTCGTTTTGGCGCAGGCCTCCGGTCGGGTTCAAGCTGACTTCATCGACGTAAAACCCGATCGATGATCCGGTGGCACCGACGTTGATATCGTTGACGCCCCGCATGGAAAGAATCGAACGCGACGCGTTGCCGTTATTGGCAAACGTCATGTTCGGTGTGCGGACAACGTAGTCAGAAACCGATTCAATATTCGCGCGCAGCAGTTCTTCGTTGTCGATGACGGTGATGCTCATCGGCACTTCGAGCAGGTTTTCTTCGCGTTTTCGTGCGGTGACGACGACCTCTTTCAGCACCTGATGAACGGGTTGTTCTGAAGCGGTTTCTTCTTGGGCTTGACTTGGTTCTTCCTGCGCCGGATCTGCTGTTTCCTGCGCCTGAGCTATACACTCCCCCCTCCCCCCCACCATCCCCGTCGCAATCACAGCTCCATACACCATCAGAAGAAGTAACTTTTTCATTGTTATTCCTCCCATTGTTATTCCTCCATGAGCAGAGGAGATGATTTCGGAGGAAATCGTACACAAATATCAATAATATTGCAAGTCATTTTTATCACGAATGATAGCAATCTTCATTATTAATACATGCGGAGTCAAAGCAAAGTTTTCAGCGAATGAGAGACCATTAAAAAGCCTTCTCTTTCCAAATCATCGACTTTTCCGATATAGTTCTCTCTACGCTTGCGTGAAGAATGCGTTCTTCCTGCAAGAACCCGGAAGAAGGAAGACGTATGGCCCTCGTGCTCCCCGAGAAAAAATCGACCGTTGCTACGGATCTCGCGCGCTTCCTTGGCCGGGTCAAGGTCAAGGATGACGCGCCGACCTTACGGGCGTACGCCGTGGATGCGAGCATGTATCGGATGACGCCCCAGGCCGTGGTGCTCCCTGAACGTGAAGCCGATATTGATCGAGTCGTGGAGTATGCCGTGGAACGAGGGATCCCCTTGACCACGCGGGCCGCGGGCACCAATCTCACCGGGTCGGCCATCGGATCGGGCATCATTCTGGACGTGTCGCGTCTCAATCGAATTCTCGAAGTCAATCCCGATGAAAAATGGGCGCGCGTTCAACCGGGCGTCGTTCTTAACGAATTGAATCAACGTCTCGCTTCCACCGGTCTCATGTTCGGCCCCGATCCTTCAAGTGGCGACATGTGCAAATTGGGAGGGATGTTGGCCAACAATTCGTCTGGGCCTCACACGTTGCGATACGGGTCCATGAAAGACAACGTGCTGGCCATGCGAGTCAGACTTGAGTCGGATGGGTGGCTCACGGCCGGCCGTGAGGTCCTGGACGGGAACGCTTGTCCGAGGGCACTCGGCGACTTTCAGGGATTGCAGACCGTCTTTCACCTGGTGCGGGACAATCTGGATTTTATTCAATCCAAGCGTCCTCGCGTCAGTAAAAACAGTGCGGGGTATAACCTCTTTGACGTGGCCGAGGGGTTGACGCACGGACTGTTCGACCTTCCCAAATTGTTTGTGGGGAGTGAAGGCACGTTGGGCGTGTTCAGTGAGGCGACCGTCCGACTCGTGGATCGTCCGCGTTCAACCGTGACGGGCATGATTCATTTCCGGCGTCTCGAAGAACTGGGTGAGGCGGTTCATCATTTCTTGCAACTGTCGCCGTTGGCGTTGGAAATGATGGACGCCAACACGTTGGACCTCATCGGCCGGTCACGATACGACGTTCCCGCCGACGCCGAGGCAACCCTGCTCATTGAATTCGATCAAGAGGAAGACGCCGGCGGGATTGCCCGACTGCACGCGACGTGTCGGCGGTATCGTCTTGCTGCTGACCCCGTCGTCGCGACCGACCCCGAACGCCAACGGAATCTCTGGAAAGCCCGAAAAGCCCTGTACCCGACGCTCTATCGGTACGACGCCAAGAAAAAGCCCATCAACTACGTCGATGACGTGGTCGTCGCAGCGGAACGCATGGGCGAGTTGATTCGATATCTGGATCAGGTTTTCGGAGCCGCGAAGGTTCCGTTGGCGATTTTCGGGCACATCGGGAACGGCAACGCCCACGTCGTGCCGTTGCTGGACGTGAATGACGAGGGTGACGTGCAACGAATGGTGGAAACGTATGATGAAGTGCATCACGCGGTTCTGAATCGGTTTGATGGGTCCATTTGCGGGGAGCACGGCGATGGACGAGTTCGCACCCAAATGGTCAGGCAGATGTTCGGCGAACGCTTGTATGACCTGTTTGTGCGGGTCAAACACGCGCTGGACCCCGCCGGCGTGTTGAATCCCGGGATAAAAATCAGCGAGACGGCCTTCACGGAGCACATTGACTACGAGCGATTAGGCAAGGCCTGTGCCACCTGCGCCAAATGCAATTCGGTCTGCCCGGTGTACGACGTGTTTCAATCGGAAGACATGAGTGCGCGCGGATGGTTTGAAATCGTCACGGCTTCGGATTACAGCTACCTGAATTCCCAACGGGTGGTGGAAGCGTGTTTGAATTGCAAGTCGTGTCGAACCGTGTGCCCCGCGGACGTGGACGTGGCCGAACTCATCCTTCAGCGACGGTCGGAACGTCCCAACGCGCTTGCCGGGAAAATTTTTCGGCTGCACGCCCAACAAGAACGGTTTGGAACGTTGATCAAACTGGCGGGAAAGACGCAAGACCTCTGGGACCGTCCGCTGGTTCGCAAGATCATTGACGTGTTCTCTCGTCCCATCCTGGCGCGCCTCTCTCCGCGAGCCCGGTTGCCCTGGGACATGAAACTGCCGCGTCTTGCCACGACGCTGTTGCGTGAGCGTCACCGTGCGTTGTGCGTACACGACGCGCCTTCCCTCGGGAGAGAGCGGAATTCTGCCGAACGCCCAAAGTCGACAGTCGCGTATTTTCACGGCTGTGCGGCGAATTACTTTGCCGACGGCGTCGGCGATGCCGTGATCAACGTCCTGAAGCGATACGGCGTGACTCCCGACCTGCCGCCCCAGCGATGTTCAGGGACGCCGATTGAAACCTATGGGCATCGCGGATTAGCGAAAGAAGGTGCTCGATATAACGTCAAGACCTTTGAAGGCTATGACGTTATTGTGACGGGATGTGCGTCGTGTACGCTGGCACTCAAAGATTACGGCGCGCTGTTTCACGGAGAACCCGAGGAGCGCCAGGCGCAGCGCGTTTCGCAAAACGTCCGGCACGTGTCCGAATACGTGTTGGAGTTGGACCCCGACCGTCGGCCTCCCCTGCGGTCAACCCGGGGAGCACGAAAAATCACCTATCACTCGTCATGCCACCTCAGGGCCGCTGGCGTCACCACGCAGCCGCGGCGCGTGCTGGCCACGACGCCGGGTTTTGAATACGTTGAGATGCAGGACGCCGACCGCTGTGCCGGCGGAGCGGGAACGTACATCGTGAAGGACTATGACACCTCCCAAAACATTTTTGAACGGAAGCGCCGGGCGATTCATCAGAGCGGAGCGGACGTGGTGGCCACCAGTTGTCCGGCGTGCATGATCCAACTCAGAAACGGCCTGCCGGATTCCGTGGACGTTCAACACGTCGCACACGTTCTGGACCAGGAGGAAGCCGCGTCTTCCTTGGACAACGTGTAGCATCTCGTCCTCGAATCTGCTATAAAGGCAGGCGTCGGTGACGCCGTTTTTTACCGGGGGAGAACCACGACGTGGTGACGATTCGAGTCTTCGGACAAACCCTGCTTCCGTGCGTGCAAGAGCCGGAGATCCAATGTGCGCTGACCGAGCCGATGACCGTGCGGCAACTCCTGGAAGGCAATCCGGAGACCGTGGGCGGGTTACTGGCCTTCTTGCGAAAAAGCGAATTGATGGTCACGGTGAATCAGAAAGTCGGCACGTTGGACACGCCGGTGAACGACGGCGACGTCGTCAAAGTGACCCACCAGTTCAATCCCGAATATGAAGGTGCCACGTGGCACAATCCGTAACCGCAATCATGCACGTCGTGCGTGAAGCGTGTACCGTGTTGGCTTGAAGCCGGTGGTGCCGTGACGTGATGAGACGGATGGACGTCCATGAACGGTTGACCGAGGACCACCCGATCACGGGGAGTTCCGACCGAAGCTTCGGCGTCATGGTCACCGTCGTCTTGACCGTGGTCGGCGTATTTCCGCTGCTGAACGGCGAGCCGCCCCGATGGTGGTCGCTGGCCGTCGCCGGTGTGATGCTGGTCGTGACGCTGGTCAGGGCGGAACTGTTGGCGCCGTTCAACCGGGTCTGGTTCAGGTTCGGCCTGTTCCTGCACCGCATTGTCAACCCGGTCATCATGGCGGTGATCTACTTCGCCGTGGTGACGCCGACGGGCCTCATCATGCGCGCCGTGGGGAAGGACCCGTTGCGTCTGCGGCGCGACCCGAACGCCGAGAGCTACTGGATTCACCGCACACCACCGGGACCGGAACCGGAATCAATGACGAACCAGTTTTGAGAGGTCTGACGTGTCGTTTCTCATCGAACTCTGGGCCTTCATGCGCGTGCGAAAGAAATACTGGCTGCTGCCGGTCATTCTCACGATGCTCGTGCTGGGCGGTCTGATCGTGTTGAGCCAGAGCACCGCGGTCGCGCCGATGATCTATACCATTTTTTAAGCCATGCGCATCCTCGGCCTCTCGGCGTTCTATCACGACAGCGCCGCGGCCCTGGTGTCGGGCGGGCATATCGTGGCCGCGGCCCAGGAGGAACGCTTCACGCGCAAGAAGCACGACTCGGGCTATCCCGCCAACGCCATGGCCTGCTGTCTCGATCAGTCCGGCGTCACGCTCAAGGACGTCGACCGGATTGCCTTCTACGACAAGCCGTTCCTCAAGTTCGAACGGCTCCTCGAAACCTACGTGGCGTTCGCGCCGCGGGGCTTCCGCTCCTTCTCCATGGCGATACCGGTTTGGATCAAGGAGAAGTTGTTTCAAAAGAACCTGCTGCGCCGGAAACTGCGAAGCCTCGCCCCGGACGTGGATTGGGACGCCAAACTGCTGTTTGCCGAGCACCATCAGTCGCACGCGGCGAGCGCGTTCTACCCGTCTCCCTTTCACGACGCGGTGGTCCTGACCATGGACGGGGTCGGCGAGTGGGCCACCACCTCCGTGGGGATCGGTCACGGGAACGACCTGGAGATGACCCGGGAGATCCACTTTCCTCACTCCCTGGGGCTGCTCTATTCGGCGTTCACCTCCTACACCGGCTTCAAGGTCAATTCCGGGGAGTACAAGGTGATGGGCCTCGCACCCTACGGCGAGCCGAAGTACGTCCGCACCATTCTCGACAACGTGATTGACCTGAAGCCGGACGGCACGTTTCGCCTCAACCTCGACTATTTCGACTACTGTACCGGCCTCACGATGACCAACGGCCGGTTCGAGACGTTGTTCGGCGGCCCGGCGCGCCGGGCCGTTGAGCCGCTGACGCAACGGCACATGGACTTGGCGGCCTCGGTGCAGGCCGTGATTGAGGAAGCGGTGTTGCGGCTGACCCGCTCGCTCCGGGCGGAGACCGGCATTCCCCACCTGTGTCTCGCGGGCGGGGTCGCGCTGAACTGCGTCGCCAACGGCAAGGTTCTGCGGGACGGTCGGTTCGACGACGTCTGGATCCAACCCGCGGCGGGTGACGCCGGTGGCGCATTGGGTGCCGCACTCGCGGCGAGTCATCGCCTGTTCGGTGAGCCGCGTCCCTCCCTATCCTCTTGGAGGACCGGCGGTGCCGCTCAGACCCGTCACTCCCGCGAAACCCGACGTGTGTTATCGGGGGAGCGGGAATCCATCCCGCCCTCAGCGTCAGGGAAAGACGCCATGCACGGAGCCTTCCTCGGCCCCGAATTCAGCCCGGAGCAAATCCGACGGGCACTTGATACGGCTGGTGCGTGCTATGAGACGCTTACGGATGACGCGCTGATCGACGCGACGGCGTCGGCACTGGCCGAAGGTAAGGCGGTAGGCTGGTTCCAGGGCCGGATGGAGTTCGGCCCGCGCGCCTTGGGCAATCGTTCCATCCTGGCAGACGCCCGTTCACCCACCATGCAGAAGACGCTCAACCTCAAGGTCAAACACCGCGAGTCTTTTCGCCCCTTCGCGCCGAGCGTGCCGCGGTCGGACGTCGCGGACTGGTTCGAGCTTGATCGCGACAGTCCGTACATGCTGCTGGTGGCGCACGTGAAGCCGGAGCGGCGCAAGGCGACGGGTCACGCGCAGGAAGCCGTGGTCGGCCTTGATCGGTTGACCGTGCCGCGTTCCGACGTGCCCGCGGTGACCCACGTGGACGACTCCGCCCGCGTGCAGACCGTTCACCCGGATACCAACCCTCGCTACCACGCGCTGCTGGAAGCCTTCAAAGCCAAGACGGGTTGTCCCGTCATCGTGAACACCAGCTTCAACGTGCGCGGCGAGCCCATCGTGTGTACGCCCGCGGACGCCTTCCGCTGCTTCATGGGCACGGACGTTGACTGCCTTGCCGTCGGCAACTGCTTCCTCCGCAAGGAGGCGCAGAACCCGTTGCTCAAGCAGGAGTACGTGGATTCGTTGGAACGCGATTGATGAAGACGAAACACTCGGGCGGGAATAAAGCCCGGCAACGTCGTGACTCACGACACAAGAGGAGTGATGCCCTATGATGAATATCAATCCAATCCTGCGTGAATCCCCCCCCCCCCCCCCCCCCCACTCGAAAAGGGTCTCGACGGCAAGGTTGCCGTCTTTGGTTACTGCTGTCTGTGTCTGAACGTCTTGTTCTTCGGTTATCTCTTCGTTGGCGACCCGAGGACGGTCCGTTCACTGATGATCTTCGAAGACGGGTTGGTGGAGAATCTCACCGCGGTCTGGTTTCTCCTGGCAGGCCTCTTGCTGTTCGCCACGGCTCTGGTGGAGCGGAGTTTCTTCCGGCGTTGCATCTATATTCTCGGCGGTCTTGCGATGACGTTCGTCTGTGGCGAGGAAATCAGTTGGGGACAGCGCATCTTCGGGTTTGCGACGCCCGATTTCCTGATGGGCTTGAATGTTCAGGAGGAATTCAACGTTCACAATATCGACCCAGCCGGTTGGACGAATATCCGCCAGAACGGGGTGCTGTTGCTGTGTATGGTAACCGGTGCGGCTTTCTTGTGCCGGAAAGACAGGCTCTTCGGGATTCCCTTGCCCTCCATCCTGTCGGTGTTGGGCTTTCTGGTGGTGATATCCCTGTCCTCTAACGGTAAACGAACGGATATCCTTACCGTTGTCTTTGCCAGAGAGAAGGAACTGCTGTTCGTTGTCATCTACGCGTTGCTTGCCAAACAAGGCAGATTGTTCATGATCACCGTTGCAACCGTGGTGCTCGTTTCTGCCTCCTTATCTGAACAGCCGCCATTTCCGGAGTTTCACGAGTATCTGCTCGGTATCGTCTGCCTTTTCTATTCTTTGGATCTCTTGCTGGCTCAGGGACGGCTTGCGGCAATCTCGTGGGTGCCATTCACCGGCCTGAAACCGTTGGACGGACGGTCCTTCTGTCTGATGATCTGTTCTTTGTTCATTGGAGGCGTCGGGTTGATGTTTTTTGAGTTGTTTGCAGTCATGGAGGCATACCGGTCAGTCAGATCCGCTGAGCCGGTCATCCGCTCCGACTTCGACGTCTATCTCATGAGGAACCAGTTGATCTACGTTAAGGAGTCGTGTGATCCGGCAGATACAGAGCCGCGCTTCTTTTTGCACGTCATCCCCGCCGATGCCAATGACCTTCCCCTAAACCGCAAGCGGCATGGTTTCGACAATCTTAACTTTAACTTTGGCGATTACGATAAGGGCCTGTCCTTTGGCGGGAAATGTCTGATGATCAGATCACTGCCGGATTACAAGATGGCGAATATCCGGACGGGCCAATTCACAAGAAAGAAAGAGATTATATTGGTAAATATATGGGCAGGGACGTTCACGTTGAACGAGTAGATGAGACCACCGGCCACCTGGGCCGCGGACTTCCGCGTCTATGACCGTGGGGACGATTGCGCGAGCAACTCGTCGAAATATTCGATGGTCGTTGCCAGGCCCGACTCAAGGGGCGTTGTGGGTGTCCAACCCAACGTGTGCCGTGCCTTTGAGACGTCCGGTCGGCGGCGGCGTGGGTCGTCGGGCGGGGGCTCGCCATGCACGATGCGCGACTTCGCTCCGGTCAAGCGCACCACCGTCTCGGCCAGTTCGCCGACGGTGATCTCCTGCGTGCTGCCGAAATTGATTGGCCCCGTCACGTCGGCGGGTGCGTGCATCAGCCGCATCAAGCCATCCACCAGATCATCCACGTAGCAGAAGGACCGCGTCTGCCGCCCGTTGCCGTGTACCGTGATCGGCTTACCCAGCAGGGCTTGGACGATGAACGTCGAGACCACGCGCCCGTCGCCGACGTCCATGCGCGGGCCGTAGGTGTTGAAGATGCGCGCCACCTTCACGGCCAAGCCGTGCTGACGGTGGTAGTCGAAGAACAGCGTCTCGACGCAGCGTTTGCCCTCGTTGTAGCAGGCGCGCGGGCCGATGGGGTTCACGTTGCCCCAGTAGTCCTCCGTTTGCGGATGCGTCTGCGCGTCGCCGTACACTTCGCTCGTGGAGGCTTGCAGGATTGGCACGCCTAAGCGTTTGGCGAGTCCCAGTACGTTGATGGCGCCATGCACACTGGTCTTCAGCGTCTGCACGGGATCGGACTGGTAGTGCGTTGGTGACGCCGGGCAGGCCAGATTGTAGATGCCGTCCACTTCCACGTAGAGGGGAAACGTGATATCGTGGCGCATCGACTCGAAGTTCGGATCATCCAGCAGGGCGGCGACGTTGCACTTGCGGCCAGTGGAATAGTTATCCACGCACAGGACCACCGCCTGCTCCTCCCGCAGCAATCGGTCGCAAAGGTGGGAACCCAGAAAACCGGCCCCGCCGGTGACCAGAATCTGTTTTTCCGTTCTCATCACCGTCAGGTTCCCGATCTCCCCGCAAGTAAGGCACGCGCGTCGCCGTTGCCGTGAGATGAAACATCGTCACGACGCAGGTGCCGGTTGTCCGGCGCGTTCCCCCACTGGGCCAAATCCAGACGATAGACCTTCCCGACGGGCAGGTCGACGACCTGGTAGTCGTAGCCGTGTTCATCGAGATGACGTCGCACGGTTCGACTGTCGATCGAAGGATGGTGCAACCGTTTTCGGGGGGTCAGGGTGAGGCGGTACGCGCCGTCGTCTACGAACAGAAAAAGACGATTGTTGATTGGCACACCAGGCGCAGTCGATTGCTCATCGATTCGGTAGGCCGCCCTTAGGGGAACACCGTTCCATTGCGGGAAGAGCACTTCGCGGTCACACTGTGCCTCGCGGCGCAATCCCCTGGTCTGAGGCGTCAAGGGGCAGGGATTGGTCTTTTCCCATCTCGAGCTGTAGATCATCGTAGAACGGAAACCGGCGGCATTCAAGTAGAACCATATGGGGTGGATGGTTCGTTCCTGGCTCGTCGTCACGATGTCCCCTGGACGCAGGTCGCGCTCCACGGCGGCCACCATCGCCTGCACGCCCGGCGAATAGCCCGTCTCCCACGCAAATTTCTCCGCCACGCCGGGTCGCGTCGCCCACCAACTGAAGCAGGCCAGCACGAGTATCACAGTCAGCCCTCGGGCTCCTGAGCGCACTGTTGCGTTTGTCGGCAAGCGAGCCAGCCCCGCGTTGATCAGGGAGGCCCCGCCGGCGCCGGCGATCATCATGGAGGCGCAGAGCAGGAAGAGCGTAAACCGAGATTGAAAGATCACGGGCTTCACCGTCAGCACCGCTGCCACACCCAGAACGACGGCGAGCGGGAACGTGCCGCAATGCCCCGTCGGGCGCCGCGGTGCGGCCACGCCAAGCGCAATCATCGCCACCACCGCCGCCTGCGCCCACACGGGCGTCGCCACGTGCCACTTGCTCCAGATGCCGATGCTCAAATCGACTCCAAGATGTAACAACCACTTCCCGTCAAACCATGAGCCGCCTTGTACGTCCTGGTTGTTGAACAGCGCGTCGTATCCGGATACCGTCAGCACCGGCGCGTACAGGATCAGCGCCAGTACCAGTGCGACACCTGACCACGCAGCCGTTCTCGCCAGGAACGCCGGCATGGCCGCGGCGCCACCCTGACGCCAACGAACGATCAGCATCCAAGCCACCGTCACCGCGGCCGGGAACGCCATGATTGGGATGGTGAAGAACCCCAGGGCGATGCAGACGGTGAACAGCACCCACGTCCGCGTGGCGGCCGGCCGGCACAGGAGCGTCCGTGCGCAGAGCAGTGACAGCAGGAAGAACAGCGTCAGCAGCGTGTAGCCGCGGGCGTTGGTGGCGTATTCGATGAACAACGGCGAAGTGGCGATCAAGGCGGTGGCCAAGCCGGCGGCGAACCAGCCGTGTTCCCTGCGCACGAAACAGTAGGCGACCGGCAGAGCGAGACAGGCCGCGAGAAAAGCGGGTATGCGCAATGCGACCTCTTCCCACTCGCCCAGACGATGGGTGACGAAGACCAGCAGCGTGTTGAGAACGTGGTTGTTCGGGGCGGGGTAGGCACTCACGGCGGTCCACAGGGGTTGAGCTGCGAAATGAATGAGCGTAAGCGCCTCGTCGTTTCTGACCGGGATAGCCAAGTTGCGCCAAGCCAAGGCGACCCCGACGACGAGCACCACGCCAGCGACGATGACCTCGAAGGTCAACTCCTTGCCGTTGTCGGCGTCGGCTGCGCGAGTCGCCGGGATGGCGAAGAAGGGTGCGATGGCGCGCCGCAGCGCCAGCAGCGCAGCCGCGATACTGCCGGTGACGACCGCGAACTCCCGCAGCCTCGCGACGATTTGCGCGTTGGTCAGATGGTCCAACGACGTGGCGGCACCGTCGGGCGACAGACGGTCCGCAAGGCGCCGAACCACGTCGAAATCGAACAGCGAGGCGCCGGCCATGCCGACGGCCACGGCTGCCAAGACCGACCCGACGCCGATGAGGATGGACTCCCGATTCATGGCGTTCTCGTGTTGTTCTGCAAAAGCGCGCGTTCGCCTGACGCGATGGTCTGCACCTACTCAATTCGTGAACCGGAACTTGACGAGCGTCCATGCCGCCCGAAACCCGTCTCGCCACGTGATCTTCTTGCCTTCCTCGTAGGAGCGGCCGTGGTAGGAAATCGCCACTTCGTACACGCGCCACCGCTTCGCCTTGAGGATCTTGGCCGTCAGCTCGGGCTCCACCTCGAATCTCTGCGACTCGATCGTCATGCCGTCAACGACCTCCCGTCGAAACATCTTGTAGCCGGTTTCCATGTCCGTCAGCGTCGAATCGTAAAGTGCGTTGCTGAGCAAGGTCAACAAGCGGTTGCCCACCTTGTGCCAGAACATGTGAGCGCGCTGCGGTTTGCCGCCGAAGAAACGTGTGCCGAACACCACGTCCGCCCGCCCTTGGCGGATGAGTTTGTAGAGGTCGGGAAGTTCGGCCGGATCGTATTCCAGATCCGCGTCCTGTACGACGATCACGTCGCCCCGCGCCACCGCCAAAGCGGTTGACAGCGCCGCTCCCTTGCCTCGATTGCGCGCGTGAAACAGGAGGCGGACCCGGTCTTCCGAAGCGAATTCGTCCAAAATCCGACGAGTGCCATCCGTGCTGCCGTCGTCCACGACGATCAGTTCCAAAGGTATCGGCACCGCCAGAACCCTCGTGACGATCTCTTGCACGGTCTCGCGTTCGTTGAAGCAGGGCATCAACACGGTCAACAATGGCTTTTCTTGGCCAGGTGCGTCCCCCGTCCGCGTCATGTCGCCTCCTCTCGCAGTTTGTAGACCCGCGTTCGCTTTCCTGACGGCGGCGCGGGGCCGTCGTCGTAAAACACGCGGTAATGCTCCGCGAGGAAATCAGCAACGGCGTAGGCCTTGCCGCGGGCGTATGGGGGGACCGGATTTCCACTGGCGTCTACCTTCGTCACGAGATAGGTGGGTCGAAGTGACAGAATCCTGCGCAGCTCGTCCTCATCAACGTAGCCGGCGGCGACGAGCGGCGTCATGACGCGCTTCTCGGTAAGGAGATTGGAATGCACGATTGGGGACGTGGGTTTGCGGCCCGCCTCAAGGGGACCCGCGTCCAGATACCAGTACACGAGATGGCGTCTGAACGCCCAAACGGTGTCGCCCTGTCGCCGGTCCGCGGCGATTGCGCGCGCCGCCGCCCTGACGGTGTGTTTTTCGGACGTGGTTCCCGGCACGGTAGCCAGCTTGATCGCCGACGGCAGGGTTTGCGCCAAGGCGCCGACGAGCGCCACCGCGGGCAGAACGTACCCGATCCGGCGAAGACGCGGTTTCGACAGCATCCAAGCCAGTCCGTATGCAGAGAACACCGCGCAGATGGGGAAGACCTGCAACCAATAGTGATGAAACGTGCCGGTCATGGGCACGCTCACCACGACGGCACCCAACGTGATCCACTCCAACTCGTGCCGCGTATGCACCGGCGGTTTGCCGTGCGCCGGTTGGGAGCGTTGCGTCCCGTCGTCGTGGACGGAGACCGCGAGGCCGACCATCGTCGCCAACGTGAAGGGCATGAACAGATGCGGTTCGCGCCAATTCTGCAACAGGAATCCCCAGCCATTCAACAAGGTGCGCCACCCGATTTCGCTCAGAGTCAGATTCGCATAGGAAAGTGGGACGTCGATGGTCGCAAGGCGCAGCCACGGCAGCGCGTCTGCTCGCCAGTAGATCAACGCGAGGAGAACGGGCGGCGTCAAACCGGCGACGACGAAAGCGAGCGCGGCCCATCGTCTCACGCCGAGAGACGGTCGAAGACTGGCCACGCCAAACCACACGGTGAACGCGACCGCCACGATGCCAAGGTTGGAGCGCGTCAGCGTCGCCAACGACATCAGCAATCCGGCCGCCGCGCTGGCGGCCAAGCTCCCCGGACGAGCGACCAGAACCCAAAGGGCCGTCATGAGCATCGCCGTCGCCGGCAACTCCGTGGACAGATACTGGCCGTACTTCACCGATTGCACGGCGACGAGCAGCAGCGCGGCAAGCGCCGCGGGCGTCGGTTCGACGCTGCGGCGGGCAACGGCGAAGACCGCCATGCAGGACGTCAACACGCAAAGGTCGCCAAACAGCCGGACGGTCAGCAGCGATTCGCCGAACGACGCCATGGCGGCGGCGAGCATGAAGAACAGCATCGGCGGCTTCAAGTCGAACAGCTCGACGTACGGCAGATTGCCGTTGAGCACGTCCTTGGCCATCACGATAAACGTGGCCTCGTCCATGTCAATGATCTCGTGCTCAAGGCTGCCGAGTTGCGTGGCCCCGATTGCGATGGAAAAGATGCCACAAGCAGCCCATGCGGCCGCGTGGCCAGAACGCCGCTCAGTCGCGCTCAGGCGCCTCCCGTCGTCAGCCAACGATCTGCCCGCCGTCATGGCCTTTCTGCTCCACATTCGCTCCCCTCAATTCTGGTGGGTGGCCCCCTTCGTTCTCCCTGCGTCCCGATCCTATGCGGAAGATCACCCCATCCGAGAGATCGGCCGTCACCGTCACGCCCTGGAGCAGGCGCAGGTCCAAGTCGTCGAAGTCGTAGCCCGGACTGCCGTCGAATTTCAACCAGACGATGTACACCTCATCCGTGCCCTCTTCAATCGACCGGATCAAGTCATTCACCTTATTGAGCGATGCGGGAAGATAGGGATACTGTCCACGCACGGGAGTCCTGGTTTTGAGCGCAAGCACGGCATGCAGCAGGCCATAGCGGTTGCAGTAAACCCGGGCACCCTTCGGGAGTGCTTCAAGGCTCTTGATCGTCTCGGACTCCTCCCAATACGGCATATTGTAGGCATTGCCGAAGTACCCGGATTCCAACGCGTCTGCGGTGAGACGGAGATCTCTTGCGACCGAGAGACCGACGTAGGCGAGGCAGCCGATCAGTGCGACGGACGCGGAAGACCACTTGACTGCGAGCATCCAGCCTTCGGTTCGGATGCACAGCGATTTGTCAAGCAGGAACGCCGCCAACAACACCATGGGTACGTAGCATGGCAAAAGGAATCGTGGGAGGAATCCTGAACCGCTGAACCAAGGCAAGACTGCCATCATGAAGACCAGGTACACCAAGACAAAAGCGCCCAATGGGAGTGCCGATCCCAAACTGAAACTGATGCGCAGCTTGGCGGGATCCCCGGTCATGGCACGAATGCAAAGCGCGGCGACCGCCAGGAGACCAGCCAGTCCGACTGTCCACGGGAGAGAGGTGGACCAGTTCGGCCAGTGTGCGGGAAACAGTACCCGTTCGAATATCTCGCTTATCTGGATCAGCGAGTCGGATAGAGATTGCTCGTTTCGGTGGGGTCTTTCCCTGTCCGGTTTCCCGAAGAGTGCCCAGTTGCGTGCAAACACCGCCACCACGGGCATGGACGAGATGACGCCATAGACGACGACGTCCTTCAACCGGACGATGAGCGACCGCGGCGGATGCAGGAGCAGCAAGAGGACTCCGGTCAGAATCACGGCGATGCCCGCGTACCGCGTGACTGACGCCAAGGCAGTGAAGAGCGCCGCCCATGCCAAGAACGATCGATCTGGTCTCCGGTTCAGGAAGGCGTCCAGTTGCATGAGGGCGAGGAGCGTGAACAGGCAGAAGACGGTCTCGGTCATGAGGTGCGACGCGAAATGGGTAAAGGGAACGGAGGTCATGACCACCAGCGCCGTCCCCACCGCGAAAAGTGGCGACCTCAGGGTGCGGCGCAGGTAAAGCCCGGACAGCAGAATGATCAGCCCGAAGGCGGCGGCGTTGACCAGACGCCCTGCCTGTAGCGGCTCAATGCCGACCAGCCCGAGGGCTGCCAGAAGCAGGGGAAAGAACGGTGGCCACGGCAGCAGCTTGACGCCGCGGAAATCCTGTAGTCCCTCGCCCGCAATCAGATTTTCGGCTATGGACACGTAGCCGACCCCGTCCGCTCCGAGTGTGGCACCGTAGGTGGACGTGCGGACCAGGATATGCGCCGCGCCCAGAACGGCGAGGGCGATCAAGATCCAGGTGAGACGGTCGGGGTGAAGTCGTGAGAGGCGTTTCGCTATGAACTGTTGCATTCAGGTGTCTCAATGTAAGTATGCACACTCAGTTCCCTACGTCAGCGAGCGCCGGGTTCTGGCCGGGGCTGATGGTGTCGGCTCTCCGAAGAAAGAAGTCAGAGGAGATCGTCCACTGATGTCCCTCGCCGTGGCGAATCAGCATGAAGCCGGCACCATGCGTCCGGTACACGCACCCGCGGGTCCGCAGGACGTCCTCAATCAGCCCCTGATCGACGCCTCGCTGCACCTGCCGCCAGCCGCCTACCCGGTCGAGGTCGCGACGCGCAATCAACAAGGTGCCCCCGGCCAGCGTCCTCGCCCGATAGTCTTCGCCGTATCCGCTGAATTGGTGAATGGTCTGATCCGACTCGGCCAGGTAGACGAACTCAAGCCCCTTGCCCACCACCTGCGCCCGCGAGTATTCGTGCGCGAGCACGAGGTCCCAGACGTGGTCGGCACCGTAGAGATCGTCGTCGTCCATCTTGGTCAGCAAGGTCCCGCTTGACGCCGTGGTGGCGGCGTTGAGCACTGCGCCGAGCGAGTCGTGCGCGGCGACCCGCACCACCTTCGTCGGGTACGGAAATCCGGCAACGTGCCGCTTGACGTCCTCGAACCCCTCGCCGTGCAGTGCCAGCACCAGTTCCAGCCTGGGGTAGGTCTGTCTCGCCACCGCGGCGAGCACTGACGGCAGAAACCGGGGACGATTGGTCGCCAGAAGGATCGAGACCAGAGAGAGCCCGGCGGCCGCCTCGCCGCGGTGCCGGGCGCGGGCCTGCAGCGAATGGTCCCGCAGCGCAATGCGACGCATTCTGATGCTGTGCATCTCGCGCGTCCCGACGTCGAAGTCACTCGGGTCAGTGGTCATCAGGGCATGGAGTTCGTCGCCGAGCAATGCCCGTAGCCGTACGTCACCATCGGCCAGATGCACGACCACGCCCGCGGCGGCCAAGCGGACCAAGTCGCCGGCCCGCGTGATCACGTCCGCGTGGAACGCCTGCACGTCCTTCACGTGGTGCATCCGGCGCAATCGGAGCAGATCGTCCCGGTGCATGACGTGATGCACGACGATGCCGGTCGGCAGACGTTCCACCGGCCCCAGGGCCGCCGTCTCGTTCCTGACGGCGCGCTGCCATCGAATCGGATTCCAGATGCGCGGGTCGAAGGCGGGCACCGCGAACTGGCACGACGCTGCCGATGGCCCGTCTGCCGAAGCCCAGGCAGGTTGGGTCAACGTCGGTCCGCCGACCCTCGACTTGGTCCGTATCCACGCGGCCCGCAGCCACGTGCCGCGCAGCCGGTGCCGGAGATACCACCAAGCCACCCGCCGCTTGTTGGCCACCCGCCATCCGATCAGCGTCAACCAGTTCAGGTCCCCAGCCTCGCCGGGACCACGGAGGGACTCCATCCGGTCAAGCAACCGCTTCCACTTGGTGGGACGACCGGCTGTCCCCTTCGAAATCCTTACGGTCCGCATCTCTGTGCCTCTCTGACGGTCATGGGCGTTGCCTGTTCCGAGCAGGGTCGTTTGTGCGAAGGCACCGCCCTCGTGAAAAACGAGGACCCGACCGCTTGCTGCCGTCCACCGACGTTGGCGGCTCCCGTCCGCGGCAAGGTCGCCACGGCGGTAGCCGGACCGTCGGATCCGGTGGTGACGATCATCGCGGCATTGCGGACGGGAATGATCACCGCCACCGCGGGAGACGAATCGGGAGTGCGTCTTGCGTGCCGGTGATGACGATCCATAGATGAGTCAGGTACAGACCTCTGGGTGCTGCTTCAGATATTCGAGCAACGCTTCCGCGGCCCACCGGTGGCCGGTGGGATTCCAATGGCGGTCGTGAGGCCACCTTGCGTCCTGAATGCTTCCCTTCTTTACGCCTCCACCCCGGTGAAGGATATAGCCATATTGGTCAATGACGGGAATGCCTCGCGCTTCGGTCAGGGCCTTCATCCAATCAAATACTCCTGTGGTTCTCATTGTGTGTGTCGTCAGGATGATCAACGCCACGCCGTCGAGATCCGCGCGTGCCTTGAATTGATCCAGACCGAAGGCCGTCATGTCCACAACGTCTTGGAAGAAGGGAGATGATGTTTCCTTGAGGAACTTCAGATAGCTCAGCAGTCTCAGAGGTCTCCGCCCGGACGACTCCTTGAACAACGGCGCCCAGCGGGGAAACCGCCGGCTCAAGAACTCCGCCCGCGCAAGCCGGTCCGCAATGCCGGTGCGAAACATAATCTTGACCTTAGCATCCAACCAGCTCGCAAAGTAGGACGTTCCGTTCACATCCTTCTGCGCATATTTCAGCTTGCGAGCAGCGGATACCCATAGATTGGTATCTCGTACCCTGAACGTCTCCCAATCCGGGTGAGGCGGACGGAGCCTGATTGTCCCGTCCGCGTCTCTCGCCGCGGTGACATACGGCATCCGCTCCGGGTCGAGTCCTTCATAGAACGCCGTCAAGATCACGGAATTGTCCAAGAAGTCGTTCGCAACGGCGACAAGGACCAGGAGTTTGGGGTGTACATGCCGCGCATATTCATCGTAATACGGCAGTTGGTTGATCTGCCCCGTGCCGCTCCTCCCGAAGGCCGAGGTGGTGACGTCCAGATGGGGCAGGTCCCGGGCCGCCAGGGCTTCCAGTCTGACGTGAAATTTGTCGGCAATGGCGACCTCCTTCGCTTCTACAAAGGAATCGCCGATCATGGCGACGTGGCAGCTTGCGGCGGCGCGTTCGGGGCTGATGAGTTCGCGGTCAAGAAAGCCCAGGCGGTTGGTTCGCTGGACCGTCCAGAAATCGAGGCCGTTCGTCCATCGCACCTCCGCGTTGGGTTTCACAAGCATCCCCACGTTGGGGACAAAGTGCTTGGGAACGTGCGTTCTGATGAACGGCATCGGCGTCGTCAGCCGATAATAGACTTCCCAGGCGAGCGCGAGCACAGCCATACCTGCGAGCGTGAGAACCACGTTCCAACCAACCAATCGGAGTCCCTGACGGATTTGGGGGGAGACCATATTACGCAAGGTCTTGGTGTCTACGTTGCATGTGTCCTGTGCCGGTAAGCACGGCACGTTCGGCGTCTTGCGGAATTCCGCTTGAATGGGCCATCTTCAGGGCCACTCCGTTCCGCATGACGACGCAGGGGAACCATCCGCCGACACATCCAGGCCACCACTTCAGAAACGCCCAGACCTCGGCAGAGTCCCGGTGGGCGATCAGGTGGGCGTTTTCTCGTGCCGAAGCAGACGTCCTCGGCGGTGTTTGTCCTCATCCCAGCGGCCCTGGTGCCAAGCGAAACTCAGGATCGGGCATGGTCCTGGTCCTCCACGCGCTCAGGGACGGGCCCAAGTCAGGATCCCGCGGGGGAACGCGGGGTTGCGGGGACGTGGCTGTACGCCGTATAAAGGGTTCGTTCGGGGCTTTCGCATCGTCATGCGGCGCTGGTTGAACCCTGTCCTTGGTGTCGTTCCTCTTGCCACGGAGCGGAGGCTAAGATGGCACATTCAAGCGAAGTTTCGCAAGACGCCGCGCATGCGCTTCCTCTGCAAGCAAGAGCAATACCCGTTGATCAAGGACAAGGGTCATGAGCGTTCGAGACGGATTGACGGACGAGAGTGATGAAAGGAAATGGTCGGCCGGGAGGGTGTGCGATCACCCCCACTTTCACAGACGAAGTGCCGGATAATATGAAACAACAAGACCCCCCCCCCTCCCCACTCGAAAATCCGCCGTGCCCTGCGCCTGGTCGGCTGGAACGCGGTGTGGCTCATGGCCGGGCTGGCTCTGATTGGGCTTGCCGGAGAAGTATGGCTCCGTTCGACGGTCCCGTTCATGTCCAATCACCAGTCAACGGTCTTTGTTCCCAACGTGGGTATTCTGCTGCGTCCCAACGCGGAGGTCCGCCGGACGAACGACCTCGATTTCTGGACCGTCTCCCGCACCAACGGCTTGGGGTTCCTGTACCGCGAGCCCATCGGCTCAGAACGGGCTGCGGAGAGTTGCCACGTCGCCATGATCGGCGATTCCTTCGTGGAGGCGAAGGAAGTCCCCATTGCCGACAAATTCCACGTCCGGCTCGAAGAACTCGCTGCTCAACGACTGCCTCATCTGGACGTCACCACGTCGGCGTTCGGGCGCAGTACCACCGGCCCGATCAACCAACTGCCGTTCTATGACGAATACGTCCGGCGTCTGCGTCCCAAGCTGTTGGTGCTCGTGTTCGTTGACAACGACTTCATGGACAATTCGGCGTTCCTGGACGTGTTTTCCATAAGGTGGAGACTGGATCCGAAACATCTCCCCTTTGTCTACGCGGAACGAGGGGTGGATGGAACGATCGAACTGCGTCCGCCCGACCCGTCTTGGGCGTCTCGACTGCCACAGCCGCATTCAGCGACGGTCTGGATATCACGCGTCGTGGAGCGAGTGACCGAGAAGTCGTACTTGGCGGATTGGCTGGATGCCAAGATGAGCGTGTTGTCTCCCGCCGAGGCCGACCCCGAACTGATCGCATGGCTGGAGAGCTTGAACTCGCGGCCAGGCTATGAGACGCTTCTTGACGGATGGCGCCCCACTGCGCGGACGGCAGTCAATGACGAGTTCGAGAAGGAGAATCCACCCCTCGTCTTCAAGGAGTCTCTGGCGTTCACGGCCTTCGCGCTGGATCAATTCAAGGAGCGCGCGCAGCGTGACCGCGTCTCATTAGTTATCCTGGCGACATACCGCATGGGACAAGCAGGCGGCCGGTTGCCGAGTTACATGAACGCAATGGCCCAGGCCCGGGACATCCCCGTCATTGACCAATACAACTACATTGTCGGCCGGGGAAACGCCGTTGAGGACGCGCACTGGGCGCACGACGCCCATTGGAACCCGACCGGCCACCAATGGGCCGCCGAAGCCTTGCTGGCATACCTGAAGCAGCACCAGGCCGTTTGCGAATGATCTGCACGTGACTCAAGAGCGCCATCCGAAGAATCACGGGGAACACGGGCCATGACGAATGCCGGCCGAGATGCCCGACGTCACGCTGCAGCCCCGAAAATCCGCCGTGCGCTGCGCTTGGTCGGCTGGAACGCGGTGTTGCTCGTGGCCGGGCTGGCTCTGATCGGGCTTGCCGGAGAAGTGTGGCTCCGTTCGACGGCCCCGTTCATGTCCAATCACCAGTCAACGGTCTTCGTTCCCGACGTGGGCGTGCTGCTGCGTCCCGACTCGGAAGTTCGCCGGACGAACCGACTCGATTTCTGGACCGTCTCCCGCACCAACAGCCTGGGGTTCCTGGATCGCGAGCCCATCAGTTCCGAACGGGCCGCGGAAAGCTGCCACGTCACCATGATCGGCGCGTCCTTCGTGGAGGCGCGGCAGGTGCCCATCTCGGAGAAGTTCCACGTTCGGCTTGAAGAGATGGCCGCGCGGGAGGTGCCCGCTCTGGACGTCACGACCTCGGCATTCGGGCGGGATGGCACGGGGCAGATCAACCAGTTGGCCTTTTACGACGCATACGCCCGGCATTTGCACCCCAAGCTGGTCACGTTGGTCTTTACCTCGCATGGATTCATCAGGAATTCGCCAGTGTTCTCCAGGCTGTTGGAAGCAGCGTGGCACCCCGACCATTCTCCCTTTGTTTCCGCGGCGAAGGACGCGGGCGGCGAGATCGACCTGCGTCCGCCTCATCCGGACTATTGGAAATATCTCCGTCTGCCGGCGGAGTCATGGGACAGGAAACTTCGGCGGCGGATTTACCGGATGTCCTGGTTCGCGGACTGGCTTGCCGGAAAGAAGCGACTTCTTTTTCCGTCCCCCGACCCGACTCTTGTCACTTGGCGGGAGTTTCTCGCCGAGCATCCCCGCTACGCGCCGTTGTTTGACGGCTGGCGGCCAAGCGCGCAGCGTCGGCTGATCGAGATGCTGACCGCAGCGGAACTGCCGCCGGCCTTCAAGGAATCTTTGGAATATACGGCGTTCGCCCTGGATCAATTCAAGGAACGAACGGAGCGTGATGGCGCCTCGCTGGTCATCCTGGCGTCCCACGTCATGGTCGAACGTGGCGATCGGGTCTTGCACGGACTGAACGCCCTGGCCCAGGCGCGGGATATCCCCGTTATTGACCAGTACGGCTATATCCTTCGTCAGGGTGGCAGCTACAAGGACGCGCACTGGGCACATGACGCCCATTGGAACCCGACCGGCCACCAATGGGCCGCCGAAGCCGTGCTGGAATACCTGAAGCAGCACCAGGCCGTTTGCGAATGATCTGCACGTGACTCAAGAGAGCCATCCGAAGAATCACGGGGAACACGGGCCATGACGAATGCCGACCGAGATGCCCGACGTCACGCTGCCGCCCCGAACCTCCGCCGTGCCCTGCGCCTGGTCGGCTGGAACGCGGTGCTGCTCGTGGCCGGGCTGGCTCTGATCGGGCTTGCCGGGGAGGCGTGGCTGCGTTCGACGGTCCCGTTCAGAACAAGTCATCGCCCAACGGTCTTCGTTCCCAACGTGGGCATTCTGCTGCGTCCCGACGCGGAGGTCCGCTGGACAAACGACCTCGATTTCTGGACCGTCTCCCGTACCAACGGCTTGGGGTTCCTGGACCGCGAGCCCATCGGCTCAGAACGGGCTGCGGAGAGTTGCCACGTCGCCATGATCGGCGATTCCTTCGTGGAGGCGAGGCAGGTGTCCATCTCGGAGAAGTTCCACGTCCGGCTTGAAAAGATGGCCGCACGGGAGTTGCCCGCTCTGGACGTCACGACCTCGGCGTTCGGGAAGGACTGGACCGGACAGATCGAACAGTTGGCCTTTTACGACGCATACGCCCGACATCTGCATCCCAAGCTGGTCGTGCTTGTCTTCGTTCCAAATGACTACATCGACAACTTCCCGCTCTGGAAATCCTTACGGGGTGGTTTGGACCCGGACCATCTACCCTATGTCTCCGCGGCGAGGGCCGAAGACGGCAGTTTTCGGTTGTCTCCTCCCGATCCGGATTACCAACGATTCAAGCTGCCGCGGCGTTTCGATCTACCGGCCTCACCGCAGCGGATGACGCTCATCAAACGGACGCTTCGCGAGTCATATTTTTTATCGTGGTTGCACGCCAAGCGCACCCTGCTTTTTTACGAACGTGACGTTCACGCCCAAGCGGAGCGAACTGGCTGGGGGGAATTGCTGCGCCGGCGTCCCGCCTATGCGCCGCTGCTTCACGAGTATCGACCCGTGTCAATGGGACGCGTGCCAATGCGGTTCGCACATGAAGACATCCCGAGCTTCTTTGCGCTGTTTGCGGAAGGGAACGGCTCACCGTTCTACAAAGAAGCCCTCGCCTTCACGGCCTTCGGATTGGACCAGTTCAAGAAACGCGTGGAGCGCGACGGAGCGGCGCTGGTCATTCTGGCGTCACACCGAATGAGCCGCTTTGGGGGCGGCACATTTGCCCGAATGAATGAAATGGCCGCAGAGCGGCGGATTCCCGTCATTGACCAGGCTGACTTCATCGACCGCCAAGGCGCGGAACTGCGCGACGCGGGGTGGGCGCACAACGACCACTGGAGCCCCGCCGGACACCAATGGGCCGCGGAAGCCCTGCTGGAATACCTGAAACAGAACCAGTGGGTTTGCGGTGCAGCGGCGGTCAGGAGAACGCCCTGATGCACGGACGCCGTGCGTGGTCGGCTGGAACACGTTGCCGCTCATGCCGTGGGGGGCTTGCCTTGCACTCGGTGGCCGTATGCCCAGCGAACGTAGCGCGTCGTGCATCCCATGCCTCGTTCAAAGTCGAATTCCGGTTCGTAGCCGAGGAGTCGGCGAGCCTTGTCGATCCGGACAGCGCACTTCGCCGCGTAGAGGTCGAGGCGCCTCTTCTGCGGCAGAACCCCGGCTAACTCATCGGTGTTCTTTGACGGCAGGAATCCCTGATCGTAGAACCGCTTGGCCTTTGTTTGGGCTCCATCGCCTAATCGGCGGTAGACGAGGTGCAGGGCCTGACGCAGTGGCCGCAGTGCATGATGCGCCAGCAGGCGCTTGGGTGTCGGCAACGGGCTGAGTCCCTTTCCGATGCGGCGGTCGAGTTCGTCGTATGCCATCATACGGATGGCGTCCTCCCTTCCGAGCGCCTGGGCATACGCGCCATAGAAGTCGAGCCAAGTCGGGTGATCGGGGCCGGAAATCAGGAAGGTCTCGCCATTCGCCTCGTCGCGGCACGCGGCAAGGATCAGCGCGGAAACCACGTCGTCAACGTAGACTGCGTTGCATATCCCGTCGCCGGGTTCGGGCAGGATCACGGCGCCGTCAATCAGCACGTTGACGGGGTGGTCGGTCCAGTATCTGCTGAACGGGCCGTAGACGATTGTCGGCTGAATGACGGTCGCCCGGAGACCTTCTTCCCGAATCATGCGGATGATTTCGCGTTCGGCGGCAAACTTGTTGTTCCGAGGCTGTTGACCTCGCGGGCTCGCTTCAGTCAACGGCGCATCGGGCAAAGGCTCGTAGACCGACGTCGAACTCACGAACACCAGGCGACGAACCCCGGCCCCGCGACAGGCTGCGCCGATCAGTCGGGCCCCTTGCGCGTTGGCTTCGGATGAGCCGGCGTCGTGGGCCAGGTGGAAGACCGTATCGCAGCCCTCAACCAGGTCGTCGATCGTCTGCTCAACGGTCATGTCGAAGCGCCGTACCTCAACCACGTTCGCTGGGAAGCGGGATACCCGGGCGGCGTTCTGGAACGTGCGGACCGCCGCCCGGACGTGTGCGCCTTCTTCGAGTGAGAGCCTCTCGGTCAGCCGTCCCCCGATGAACCCGCTTGCCCCGGTGACGAGCACGGTCCTGCCTTTCAGTCCGCCTCCTCTTGTCGCGGTGCTCTCGGTCCACGGCGGGCGCAGCGGCTGCCGCATGCGATAGCACTGGTTGATGACGTCGATGCCCGATACCACTGACGCGCCGTCAACGAACGGAACGCCGGCGCACCGGATGGCGCCCAGCCAATCGTCGATTTCTTGCCTGAACACGTCGTTGTAGAAACGTTCGTTCGGCATCGCGGCCCCGTTGCGGCCATCGAGTTCCCATAGAACGAGATCATCCGGTGAGACGCTGACGATCTCGTTGCGGTGCAGCGCCACTTCGACCCGGCCCCGGCTGCCGGTGATGATCGCCGTGTTGCGAAGGGTGCGGGTCCGGCTCAACTCAACCGTCCCCACGGCACCGCCCTGGAACTCCATCTCGAGGAGCGCGTCGGATTCGACGCCGCCCAGCGAATCGTCGCGGTAGCCGGTCACGTTTCCCCCTCCAAGCCACCACGTGAGGGTGTCAAGGGCGTGCGATCCGATGTCCAGCAACACGCCGCCGCCCGACGTCTTCCTGTCCCAGAACGCCGGCGAGAACTGGCAGGTTCCGGCCGTAGCGCGGGGATTGCCGGACGGCCGCATGTGAAAGCACTCTCCCTCCCGGACGTCGACATTCTCGATATCGCCAAGTGCGCCGCGCTCGATCAACATCTTGACCCAGCGGTTGACGAACAGAAAGCGACGCACGTGGCCGACCGCCAGAACGACGGGTGGCGAGATGGCCGCCGCCGCTTCCACCATGGCCCGGACGTCCTCGATCGACGTTGCCAGCGGTTTCTCGACGAAGAGGTGGACGCCGCGCTTAAGCAGGGGCAGCGCGACGTGCGCGTGCAGCGCCGCGTTGGTGGCCACCAGCGCCGCCTCAATCTCTCCCTGCGCGAGATCCGCGACGTCCCGGACCACCCGCTTCACCTTGTGGCGCCGGGCCAGGGCCGAAGCCCGTTCCATGCACGGATCGACCAGAACGTGCGGGCGCCATCCCAGATTGGCCAGGGCCGGCAGATGGCGCTCGCCGGCGATGGCGCCGCAGCCGATGACGGCCAGCCGCGGAAAGGTCCTGGTACGGCCTCGGGGCATTGTCAGCGCCCATCTGTTTGATGGCGTTCGGGACCGTCGTCGAAGCGATATCCGAACGCGGCCGTCATCGGACGGCAAAGATCGGCGACGTACTCTCTGGAGAAGTCCGTGTAATAGTCCCGGTAGTCGGTGTTCTTCGGTCTCGGCAGGGTATTGGTTCTCAGCAGATCTTGCTGCGGCAGTCCCAGCCGCCGCCAGACTTCGTCGTAGTCCTGATGCAGGTTCTCGAAACGGATGACGTAATCCGCGTAGGCTTCGCCCCGGCTGACATAAAACTGCGGGATCTGTCCGACGTCGCTGAACAAGCCTTCCCGCAAGATGGCTTCGACGGCCTCCTTCCTGTTGCCGCGGACGAGTTCGCGCCGCAGCCGGAACAGACGGAGCGCCCTGGGCACGTTGCGGATAAAATCGATCGGGCGCCGACGCCCCCAGACGTCGCGCCAGTAGTTGGGGCCGAACTTGGAGTGGAGATAGGACACGAGCAGGTCCCATGGGTTTCTGACCACCGTGAACTTGAAGTACTCGGCCCACACGTCTTCCCCGACCTTCTTCCGGATCTCGTCAGGCAGATCGTGCCCGCCGTAGACCACCCCCGATCCATCGGCAACTCGCTCAAAGGGAACGCCGAAGTCGTCTTCGTCCGTGCGGCGGTCGAATGCCAATCTCTGGAAATTATGGCTTGCCACGTCGTCTTCCGCGAGCCAACGGGATAAGGCAATCTGCAGACTGGTTCCGGCGACCTTGCGAGGACGGACGAAGATGAACTTGTGCCTGTGCGAGATGATGGCCAAGCTATGCTCCTCTAGCTGCCCGTTGCCTTCCGCCATGCGACGCCGGCTGCCCACTTCGCGAACGCCACGGCCCGTGACAGGCCGCGAACGTCCCGCACCCGTTCACGCAGGTGATCCCACTGACGACCGGGCCAGTCTCCCGTCTCCCGTGCGGCGACGACATCACGCCGCTTCACACGTTTCAACGTCCCGGCGGAAATCGTCCGCGCCTCGCCGAAATCGGCGGGGCTTTTCCCCGTGCGAGACGCCCGGTGGAGGGCCCACGCCCGGGTGATGGACACCGTGGCCTCGCCGGGGAGGGTTGCAGACGCGGTGACCGCGTCTCCCAGTTCGACGCGCAGACGACGCACCAGATTTCCTGAAAACACGTGAGGGGGAAGCGTGACGTGGAACGGCGACGCCGGAAACTCGTCAAGGGCGGAGCGTGCAGGAGCAACGCGCACCCGCGGGTCCGGACCGAACTCGTCGCGGAGCCGCGCCGGACCGTCGTCATCGCCACTCGCGTCAATTTCGATTCTGACCACCAGGTCGTGGACACGGTCGGCCAGGACGCTGACGACTGCCCTGATGATCCGGTCGGTGGGGCAGCGTCGCCCGTCAATGGTCACGACGTACTGTGGCACCGCGAAGATCCTGCCGGGCTGGTGGCGACGGATCGAAGGGTGGGCAATCAGGTGGGCCGCCTTGCCGAGCTGACGCCCGCGACGCTTGGTCTCCCTGTTCTCCTCCCAGCGGCCCTGGTGCCAGGCAAAGGCGTCCCGGACGGATATCAGCAATCCGCCGCGCACGAAGGCGCGGTAACCGAGTTCCACGTCCTCCAGTCCCCATCGTATGAACGACTCGTTCATCCCGCCGACCAACTCGTAGAAATCCTTGCCGATCCCGAAGTTTCCCCCTGCCACCGCGAAGAACGGGTTGTCGGCTCGCGACGTCAGATCGTTGGTTCCGGTCATGAACTCTTCGATCCAAGGGGGGGGCATCGTCAAGCAGTCCGAAAGCAACTCTTCCAACGACCCTGATCGGCGTCGGATGGTCTCCGCGTCAACGCCGTCCGGCACCACGTGGGCACGAAATCCCACGGTCAAGGCATCGGAAACGACGTGATGCCACCGGGCGTGTTCCGCCATCCATTCGGCCTCGGCCAGCATGTCACTGTCGAGAAAGAGCAGGACGTTGTGGGCGGCCGCCCTGGCGCCGTTGTTCCGCGCTCTGGCGCGTCCGAACCCCTTCCGGGCTTGGCGCACGACCTTGACGTCCAGCGGCGTCAATGGGGGCCGCAGCGGTGGCTCCGACCCGTCGTCCACGATCACCACCTCGAACAGGTCCCGCGGGTAGGTCTGGCCTTCCAGTGCCGCCAGGGTCCTCGCCAGTGTATCGGGGGGCGTTTGATATGACGGGATGATCACGCTGACCGGCAGGGTGGGCGTGAACGCGTCCCGCGGTTCCACGGCCACTTGGCGCCAGTCGTTGTACTGCACGGTCGTCGGCTTCGCTACCATTCCCATGAACACACAACGTTCCTGACCTTGCCACGGACGCGGTCCCCCGAGCGATTCGAAATCGTCGGTGGGAAGGCGGCCGGTTCACCACGCTCGGCAAGCCTATCAAAAACTTGCCGTCAGCGGAAGTTGGAAAGTCGCGTTGAGGATCTCCCTGATGGTGAGGGGAAAGTTCAGATCGTCGTATTCGCCTTAGCTGAACGTGTAGACGAACGTCATCGTCCTCAATCACGCCGGAGAACCATCCGCCGACAGGACCAGGCCACCCACTTCAGAAACGCCCAGACCTCAACGGAGCCGCGGAGGTCGCGTGCCCGGGCAAGGAACCGCTCCCACTTGGTCGGATAGCCCACCGGCTCCGCCGGCACGGCCCGGTCTGCGTTGCCTGCCCGAGCGGTTGCCGACCGCGGGGCACCCGCGAGTTTCAGCCGCGTCGGGGAGATTGTCCGCGTTTCGCCGAAGTCGGCCGGGCTTTTCCCCGTGCGGCGCGCCCGATGCAGGGCCCACGCCCGCGTGATCGACACGTGGCTTCCGTCAGGGAGGACCGACCTCGCACTGACTGCGCTGCCCAGCTTGGCGCGCAGGCGATGCACCAGCCCCCTGACGAACGCGGCGTTGGCGGGCAGCGCGACGTGGAACGATGCCGCGGGAAACTCGTCAAGGGCAGAGCCGGCGGGCGCGACGCGCACCCGCGGGTCCGGGCCGAACGCCTCCCGGAGTCGCGCCAGGCGATCATCCGTGCCGGTCGCCGGCGTGTTGATGATCACCACCAGATCGTGCTCACGATCGGCCAGGATGGTTACGGTGGTTGTGATGACCCTGTCGGCCTCGTGATGTCCCGCGTCAATGCTCACCACGTACTGGGGTACCGTGTAGATGCGACCGGGCTGGGCGCGGCGAAAGCCCCGGTGGGCGATCAGATGTGCCGTTTTCTCGTGCTGGAGCAGACGTCCTCGGCGGTATTTGTCCTCATCCCAGCGGCCCTGGTGCCAGGCAAAGGCGTCTCGGACGGGTACCAGCAACCCGCCGTAGGTATATGCCCGGTAGCTGAGTTCGGTGTCCTCTCCGCCCCACCGCGTGAACGATTCGTCGCTCCCGCCCACGAGGTGGTAGAAATTCTTGCCGATCCCGAAGTTGCCCCCGGTCACTCCTCTGAACACGCCGTCGTCCCGGGAGGTCAGATCGATGGTCCTGAGCATGTGCCCTTCGACCCGAGGCGGGTCCATCGGCCGGTTCGCGAACAGCTCCGCCAGCGACCCTGGTCTGGACCGGATGGTCTCCGCGTCAAGGCCGTCCACCGTCACGCAGGCGCGGAATCCCACGGTCAGGGCATCGGCGACGACATGGTGCCACCGGGCGTGGGCCGCGAGCCAGCCCGCCTCGGCCAGCGTATCGCCGTCAAGAAAGAGGAGGATGTCGTGAGCCGCCGCCCGAACGCCGGTGTTGCGGGCTCTGGCGATCCCGAACCCGCGGCGCTCCTGACGCACCACCGTGACGTCCAACGGGGTCGAGCGGGGCCGGGTGAGGGGCGGCTCTGAGCCGTCGTCAACGATCACCACCTCGAACAGGTCCCGCGGATAGGTCTGGGTTTCGAGTGCCGCCAACGTCATGGCCAGCGTCTCGGGCTGCGTCTGGTAGGAGGGGATGATGACGCTGACCGGCCGCGTGGGCGTGAAGGCCTCGGGTGCCGGCACCGCGACGTGACGCCAGTCGTTGTACGGAACGGCCGCGGGCTCAGGGCTCATCTCTCATCCGATTCGAGTGCGCCACCGGAGTCTCGACGTTGTCCATCACACCCGTGGGTCCATTGCAGAGCGAATATGGTTCAGGAGAGGTCTTCCGCGTTGCCCGGGCTCACCCTTTCGTACGTCCGAAAGACCGCCCGCCCGTGCGCCACGCGTTGGCCGTCCGCCATTGAACCGCGAGGGCCAACCCTTTCAGTAATGACCACATATCTCTGGGGCTGCGGACGTCTCCCGCCCAGTGGCGCAGGGTGGTCCATTTGGTGGGATAGTCCACCGCCCGCGTTGGCGTGCCTCGGTGCAAGGCGCGCGTGAGCTGCAGGGTCCAGGCGGATATCGTCCGCACCTCGCCGAAGTCCGCGGGGCGTGCTCCCGTGCGGTGCGCCCGATGGAGGGCCCATGCGCGGGTGATGGACACCGTGGACCCGTCGGCGAGAACGGACACCGCGGCAACGGCGTGTCCCAGCCTGACGCGCAGGCGATACACCAGGTCCTTGGCCGACGCGCCGGCGGGAAGTGCGACGTGGAACGAGGCCGAGGGAAACTCATCAAGAGCAGCGCCGGTGGCCCCGACGCGCACCCGCGGGTCCGCATCAAACTCATCCCTGAGCCGCGTCAGTCGATCATCGTCGTCACCCGGGCGCGTTTCGACTCTTACCACGAGGTCGTGCGTCCGGTCGGCGAGGACGTTCGCGACGGTTTCAATGACCTGATGGACCGGCAGATGTCCCGCGTCACTGATGGTCACCACGTATTGGGGCACGGCGAAGATGCGACCGGGCCGGTTGCTGCGGAACTGGCAGTGGGCGATCAGATGGGCGGCTTTCACGCGCTGGACCTGAAGAAGCCGGTCCTTGGCGGCCCTGCCCTCTGCCCAACGGCCCTGGTGCCAGGCAAAGGCGTCACGGACGGGCACCAGCAACCCGCCGCGGGTATACGCCCGGTAGCCAAGCTCGACGTCCTCCATGACGCAGTACGGGAAAGATTCGTCGAAGCCGCCCAGCAGGTGGTAGAAACCCCTGCCGATTCCAACGTTGTTCGAGACTACGACCCTGAACAGGTCGTCGGCCCGGGACGTCAGATCATGGGTTCTCGCCATGTGAGCCTCAACCCAGCTTGAATCCACCGGCCGGCCCGTGAACAGCTTCTCCAGTGACCCCGACCGACGCCGGATGGTCTCCGCGTTGATGCCGTCCACCCCCACCCGGGCGTGGAATCCAACGGTCAGGGCGTCGGCGACGACATGGTGCCACCGGGCGTGCGCCGCGATACAGCCCGCCTCGGGCAGCATGTCGCCGTCAAGAAAGAGGAGGACGTCGTGGGCTGCCGTCCGAACGCCGGTGTTGCGCGCCCGGGCTGCCCCGTGCCCGCGGCCCTCCTGACGCACCACCGTGACGTCCAACGGGGTCGAGCGGGGCCGCGTGACCGGCGGCTCTGAGCCATCGTCAACGATCACCACCTCGAACATGTCTCGCGGATAGGTCTGGGTTTCGAGTGCCGCCAACGTCATGGCCAGCGTCTCGGGCGGCGTCTGATATGACGGGATGATGACGCTGACCGGCCGCGTGGGCGTGAAGGCCTCGGGCGCCGGCACCGCGACCTGACGCCAGTCGTTGTACGGAACGGACGTGGGTTGAGTCTGCACATCGGGTGCCGCTTCTTGACTGACGAGCGAGGGGGCTGTGTCTGATTCAGGATTAGGCATGGTCTTGGTCCTCCACGTGCTCAGGGACGGGCCCAAGTCAGGATCCCGCGGGGGAACGCGGGGTTGCGGGACGTGGCTGTATGCCGTATAAAGGGTTCATGTCGGGGCTTTCGCATCGTCAGGCGGCGCCGGTCGAACCCTGTACTTGGGGCTCATTCCTCTTGCCACGGAGCGGAGCCTAAGATCGCACATTCAAGCGAAACTTCGCAAGACGCCGCGCATGCGCTTCCTCTGCAAACAAGAGCCATAGATCACCCTACTTTTACGGACAAGGGCCCGCCGATTTGAGACACCAAGGTACCCCCCCCCTCCCCCCCTCGAAAATCTGCCGCGTCCTGCGCCTGGTCGGCTGGAACGCGGTGCTGCTCGTGGCCGGGCTGGCTCTGATCGGGCTGGTCGGTGAGGCGTGGCTGCGGCTGACGACGCCGTTTCTCACAACCAGCAAATCCGTGCGCTTCGTCCCGGAGGTGGGCGTTCTTTCGGAACCTGACACGGAAGAACGCCATACGAACGGACTCGATTTCTGGACCGTTTCCCGGACCAACAGTTTGGGCTTTTTGGATCGCGAGCCCGTAAGCCCCGAGCGTGCCGCTGAAAGCTGCCACGTCACCGTGATTGGCGATTCCTTTGTGAAAGCGCGCGAAGTTCCCATCCCCGATAAATTTCACGTCCGGCTGGAGGAACTTGTTGCCCGGGAGTTACCGAGTCTGGATGTCACGACCTCGGCGTTCGGACAATCCAACACCGCGCAAGCCAGTCAACTGCCCTATTACGATAAATATGCACGGCGGCTGAGTCCAAAGCTGGTCGTACTCGTTTTCGTTGGCAATGATTTTGGGGGCAATTCCGCAACGGTGATGGCACTACGTCAGATGTGGGATCCGGATAAGGCACCGTACGCGTATCCTCAAAGAACAGCGGATGGGACGATCAAACTGCGACCGCCCCATCCGGATTTTCGCAATTTTTTCGTTCCTCCGGGATACTCACCCCGGTTCGGTACTTCGGGGTTTGATATTCGGTCCAACTCTTCTTTCTCTCGTGCCAATGAGTGGGGAACCACCATATCTTATTTTTGGAATTGGCTGAATGCCAAGATTAACGCCCTGCCCATCCCCCGATTTGGTACGGATTCCAGATTGATCGCGAAGGTGGAATTGTTGAGACGACGTTCCCCACGTAGAAGTCCATTGCTCAATGGCTGGCGACCATCAATGATATTCGAAGATCGGTCGTCGATTGCAAGAGAAGCTTTGGACTTCACGGCCTTCGCCTTGGATCAATTCAAGGAACGCGCAGAGCGTGACGGCTTCTCATTAGTCATTCTGTCAACAGAAAGTGTAGGCACCCGAGGCGACCTGTTTGACCTCATCAGCGGCATGGCCGAGGCGCGGGGCATTCCCGTTATTGATCTGTATGACTCCATCCTCCGCCAGGGCGGCAGGGTCAAGGACGCGCGGTGGCCTCACAACGGACATTGGAACCCCACCGGCCACCGGTGGGCAGCGGAAGCCTTGCTTGACTATCTGAAGCAGCACCCGACGGTCTGTACCGGATCGACTGAATTGTGAATCGCGGTTGCAGACGAGAGCGTGCCTTGACGCAGGAAGCATGGCGGCGTTTGGCAGATCCGACGTGCGAGTTCCTCGGGGGATATCCTCTTCGTTGTCAGGGCCCCGTGGGTCACGCGGGCACGTTTCCCGTGGTGGACCCGAGCGATGGGCCTCTTGTTCGCTGACGAGTGAGGGGGTTGCGTCTGACTCAGGATCGGGCATGGTCTTGGTCTCCACGTGTCGGTTCCCGCCCGAGTCAGAATCCCGCGGAACGCCGCGGTTGCGGGAGGGCTGGACGTTGTCTACAGTTTTTCATGGACGTTCTGGCCGTTCGCGTCGTCATGCGGCGCAGGGAACCCTGTACTTGGGTGTAAGTCCTCTTGCCACGTAGGGGAGTCGAAGGGGCCCATTCAAGCGGAGTTCCGCAAGACGCCGAACATGCCGGGTCTACGGGCAAAGGACACATGCAACGTAGCGGACACCAGGACACACGGCGTAACGTGGTCTCCTCTCCAATCCGTCATAGACTCCGGCTGGTTGGCTGGAACGTGATGCTCACGCTCGCAGGCGTGGCTGTGCTCGCGATTGCCGGGGAAGTCTACCTTCGGCTGACGACGCCGTTTGTCGGAGAGCCCATTCCCAAGCACTTTGTCCCCAACGTAGGGATGCTTGGGAAACCCAACGTGGAGGTGCGCCGGACGAACGGTCTCGATTTCTGGACGGTCCAGCGAACCAACCGCCTGGGCTTTCTTGACCGCGAACTCATCAGTCCCGAACGCGCCGCCGCAAGCTGCCACGTCGCCATGATCGGCGATTCTTTTGTGGAGGGGAGGGAAGTCGCCATTCCCGACAAATTTCACGTCAGACTGGAAGCCCTGGCGGCCCGGGACCTGCCCCATCTGGACGTCACCACCTCGGCCTTCGGGAGGAGCGGCACGGGGCAGATCAACCAACTGCCGTATTACGATGAATATGCGCGGCATGTACACCCCAAACTCCTGGTCCTCGTCGCCGTTGCGAACGACTTTAGAGAAAATTCCGTGATCTGGAATACGTTGGAAAGATTCAACCCGAAGCGGATATATGTCACCGCGGCGAGAGACGCGGACGGGACAATCAGGCTGCGTCCGCCTCACCCGTATTATACTAAAACGTTCAGATTGACACGAGGGTTCGGTCTATCGGAATCCGCTGGTCGCATGCTGAATGATGCGTTGGAGAAGGTGCGCGGGACATCCTTCTTCGCGCAATGGTTGTATGCTAAGGCTAAGATTGTCTATCGTGCCCACTTTGTTGCGGACCAGCTTGCGTGGTGGGTGGAGTTATCGCGGCTTCCCCTCTATGCGCCGTTTTTAGATGAGTGGCGGTCTTTACCGGGCTCGGCCCGGTCGATATTAGCAAGAGTCTTGGAGAGGGTTGTTGGCGGGGGGAGGGGTAGCTCGACGTTGACCAAAGAAGATTTGCCTCTCGTCTTCCGAGACCCTTTGGACATGACGGGCTTCGCCCTGGATCAATTCAAGGCGCGCGCAGACCGCGACGGCGTGGCGTTGATCATCCTGGCGACACACATAATGAGAACCAACGAGGCCGGATTATTTTTTGATTGGATGAAGGCCATGGCCGAGGCGCGGAGCATTCCCGTCGTTGATCAGTATGACTACATTGTCGGCCGGGGAAACGCCGTGAAGGACGCGCACTGGGCGCATGACGCCCATTGGAACCCGACCGGCCACCAATGGGCCGCCGAAGCCTTGCTGGAATACCTGAAGCAGCATCAAGACGTTTGCGAATGATCGGCACGTGACTGATGAGTGTTCGTCTTCCTGACTCATGGATGAGATGAGTCCCTCCTCAAAGCCCTTCACCCTGTCCCTTCCCAATCAAAGCCCGACATCCTCGTCCCGAGCGAACGAGGCACGACCGTCTTGCCGCCGCTTGCCTCCCCGCGACGACAGGCTGCCGATGATTGGTCTTTTTGCCGTCTTGGGCGTTCTGGGTGCGTCGATCATCCTGTTTCGCACGCAGACATACGGCGTAGTCATTGGTTCGGACGAGACACAGTACCTCACAATGGCCAAGAACCTTGTTGAGGGCAATGGTTTCGCAAGTTTCATGGGGAGATACCCGACGACTTGGCCGCCGCTGTTCCCCGCGACGTTGGCTGTCGGGGTTCTTTTCGGGCTGGACGCACCCGATGCTGCCCGGTTCCTCAATGCCACGGCGTTCGGGTTGATCGTGTTCCTGTCAGGCTTGTATCTGGCGCGACGGGTGGAATCCCGTCTTCTCGCGTTGGGGGTGGCGATGGCGCTTCTGGTGTCGCCGACCCTGATATCCGTGTTTTCCGAGGCTTTGACGGATGGGCCGTTTCTGTTACTGGTGTTGGTATTCCTGATCACGCTTGACGGCCATCTGTGCAGCGGCAGGCGTTCCGCGCTGGTTTGGGCCGCGGTCTTCGCGAGCCTGTCCGTCCTGACTCGTTATGCGGGAGCACTGGTGGTGGCCACCGGTTTTCTGATGCTGCTCGCCGGAAGCAACGGAAGGGGACGCTTGAAGAACGTGGTCATCTATACACTTGTGACCACTCTCCCGATCTCCGCGTGGATGGTGCGAAACGCGGTGGTTGCCGGATCCATTTTTGGTCGTCGACGTCCCGTGCATGAACCGGTGGCGGTGATCCGAGAGTCTATGCAGACTCTGGTTGACGTGATATTTCATTTACACTGGGGGCGGTCCTGGATTGTGGAACCACTGGGTGACGTGGGTGCGTTGATTCTGGCGCTGGCGGCTGTCTCATTGGGATATGCCGTCATGTTTCGGAGGCGTTCTGGGGTAGGGTGCGTGGGGGGGGGGGGGGGGGGGTAATAATTCTTCTTCGGGATCGGTCACGAAACCGGTTGTCCTCTTTGGAACGTTCTTCCTGATCTATACGTGCGGGCTGGTATTGGTGATTCTCGCAACTTCACCAGTACATTCACCCCGATTTTATCTGCCCTCCTCCATGGCCTTTCTGTTTGTGTCGGCGCTGTTGCTTGACGGCTTGTTGAGAAATCCCGGCACACGGGGGACGTCCATGCGGATGATCGGTCGTGTGGCGTTGGTGGCCGTGTTGCTCAATTCGATCCTGACGCCCATGGCAAGAAGCGTTGATGAGACAATGTGGGTGATGGCCAACGGCAGCAAATACACTGCGAAGCGATGGTATGATCGACGGACGATCTCGTACCTCAAGACGCACGCCATCAACGACTGTCTTCTCAGTAACGTCCCGGACGCCCTTTACGTCCACATGGACTTTCGGCTGGAGAAATTCGGGTTTCTTTCCCACTCCAAAGACCGAACCAGCTTGATGAAGCAAACGACGCGATTTGCCGAGAGGGGTTGCGACGACGTGTATATCGTCTGGTTCGACGATGAACAATGGAGAAGGTACCCGTATGGCCGACGGGAGCTAGAAACTTGGCTGGATGGTCAGGTCGTGCTGGACGTTCCGGATGGAATGATCTGGCGCGTGGAACGAAACGGACCCGTTTCCCGTGGATGAACCGGGATCTGGGCAGGTGCTTCGGGCTTTTCTTCGTGGAGTCGAGCGGCAGGGGAGACCCTGGCGGTCAACGGGCTCAGGAGTCGGCCAGCGCGAGCATCTGGCGGAATTTGCGGTCCCGGGTTTCCAAGAGGGTTTCCGGTGACAGGCGAGTCAGGTGACTGAGATGGGTCTGAAGGGTGGTCGTCAGCGATTGACTGGTGGCGGCCACGTCGCGATGTGCGCCGCCGAGTGGTTCGGGCACGACGTCGTCAATGACTCCTGCGTTGAGCAGTTCGGCGGCCGTCACGTTGAGCGCGGCGGCCGCTTCTTGCGTCTTGGCGGCATTGTCCCACAGAATCGCCGCGCACCCTTCCGGAGAAATGACCGAGTAGATCGAATGTTCCAGCATCACGACGCGGTCGGCAACGCCTAACGCCAAGGCTCCGCCGCTTCCGCCTTCTCCCGTGATGATCGCGACAATGGGGACCCTGAGCCGCGCCATCACGAATAAATTTCTGGCAATGGCCTCGGCTTGCCCCCGCTCCTCGGCTCCGACGCCCGGATAGGCTCCCGGCGTATCGATGAACGTCACGACCGGACGGTTGAATTTTTCGGCCAGTGCCATCAGCCGTCGCGCTTTGCGATAGCCTTCCGGATTGGGCATCCCGAAATTGCGTTTCACCCGATTCTTGAACCCCTGGCCCTTTTCGTGACCGATGACGCAAATGGATTGATCTTGAAACGTGGCGAATCCACCGACAATGGCTTTGTCGTCGCCAAACGCGCGGTCGCCGTGGAGTTCCAGAAAGTGTTGGCACGTGTGCTTGAGATAGTGCAGCATGGAGGGGCGCTGCGGATGCCGGGCGATTTGAACCCGTTGCCAGGGCGTCAGCGATCCGAACAGGTCCCGCTCGTGTTTCGCCACCCGCGTTCGGAGGAGGCGGATCAGCCGCGCCACGGATTGTTTCTTCGAACTCGATTTCGTCAGTTTTTCAATGCGCTCCTCAAGGGCTTTGAGCGGCTCTTCGAATTCCAGAAAATCACGCATGGCAGACGAGGGGCGTCAGTACGTTAAGAAAACGTGACGGCGGCGTTCCCAAGAATTTGCTCAACCTCATACACCAGGTTTGAACTGGGCAAGACGGTGACGTTCGGCAACGGGGCACTTTCAACTCGCACGCGGGATTCGAGGTGGAACTGAAACGACACAGGGGTCGGTCCCGGGTGACGATGCAAGGCTTCTTGCAGCTTGGGCAGATTGTTCCAGGCGTCAGGGGTTTCCATGAGGCGAATCATCACCCGTTTGACGGTTTTGGTTTGTAAGTCTTGCAGCGGCTCCAATTTGGTGGCTTTGATCCGGGATCCGCTGTCCATGTGATCCACCGTGCCCGTCACGTGGACGACGGTATCAGCCGCGAGAAACGTTGAACAACTCTGATAGAGTTCCGGAAACACGATGATTTCCACCAGACCCTGAAGGTCTTCTAATTGCACGTAGGCCATCCGATTGCCTTTTTTCGTGGTCGTGGCTCTGACGGGGCCGATGACCCCGCAGACTTTCACTTCTCTGCCTTCCGCCGCGTCGTGGACGGTCAACGTGGTGTGCGTGGACAGTAAGCGCACGGCTTCAGCGTGTTGGGCCAGCGGATGGGCCGTGATGTAAAAGCCGGTCAGTTCTCGTTCAAATTGGAGCATGAGGGGTTGTTGCCATTCGTCAATGGCGGGGAGCGGTCGAGCCAACGCTTCTCCCTCCGAGGACGCGGATCCTTCGTGACCGGCGTCGAATAAGGACGTCTGTCCCAACGCGCGCGCGCGTTGGATCGCGTTGGCTTCATCAAGCGCGTGTTCCATGACGGCCATGAGTTGCGCCCGTTTCGCGCCCATGGAGTCAAACGCGCCGACCTTGATCAACCCTTCCAGCACGCGCTTGTTGACTTTTTGCAAATCGATGCGACAGCAAAAATCCATGAACGACGAGAAGGCACGGCCTTCTTCTCGACGGGCAATGATGGATTCAATTGCGCTGCCGCCGACGTTCTTGATGGCCGCCAACCCGAATCGGACGCCGTCCTCGACGACGGTAAAATTTTTCTGGCTCTCGTTCACGTCCGGCGGAAGGATGCGAATGCCCAGTTCCCGACATTCGCTGAAATAGCCCACCATCTTATCGGTGTTTCCCGTTTCGCCGGTGAGTAACGCGGCCATGAACGCCGTGGGATGACGGGCTTTCAAATAGGCGGTTTGGAAGGTGACGAGGGCATAGGCCGCCGAATGGGATTTATTAAAGCCGTAGCCGGCAAAATAGGCCATCTGGTCGAAGATTTTTTCTGCTTTCTGGTGCGTGAATCCATTGGTGGTCGCCCCCTTGATGAACCGCGCCTTTTGTTTGGCCATCTCCTCGTGTTTTTTCTTCCCCATGGCTCTGCGCAGTAAATCCGCCTGGCCTAAACTGAATCCGGCCATGCGATTGGCAATGGCCATGACTTGCTCCTGATAGACGATCACCCCGTAGGTTTCTTTGAGAATCGGTTCCAGCTCCGGCGGGTCGTAGACGATCTTGGAGGAATCGCGTTTGCGTGCAATGAAGTCGTCCACCATTCCGCTTTCCAACGGGCCCGGACGATAGAGGGCGAGAATCGCGATCAGATCTTCAAAGCATTCGGGTTTGATTCGCAGCAGCAGACTCCGCATGCCTGAACTTTCCAGTTGGAAGATTCCCGTGGTTTTCCCCGAGGCCAGCAGCGCGTAGGTCGTGGGATCATTCGGCGACAGGCGTTCGATGTCGAGCCGTTCCCGCGGCGCGCGACCGTGGTTGACGATGCTGACGGCACGATGAATCGTGGTGAGCGTTTTCAGGCCCAGAAAATCAAACTTCACCAAGCCCACTTTTTCGATGTCCGTCATCGAATATTGCGTGACGATTTCGTCGTTGGCCGTTTTATACAACGGCACGTGTTCGATCAGGGGTTGCTGTGAGATCACCACGCCCGCCGCGTGCGTTGAGGCGTGTCGCGCTAATCCTTCCAGAGCCTGCGCGGTCGTCAGCAGCTCCTGCATCCGGGCATCCGTGTCCGCCAACTCCTGGAGTTTCGGCTCCTGAGCCAACGCGTCCTTGAGGGTGATGTTGAGTTGAGGCGGAACGAGTTTGGCGACGCGATCCACTTCGGCGTAGGGAACGTTCATCACGCGCCCCACGTCGCGTATGGCGGCTTTTGCGCCCAACGTGCCGAAGGTGATGATCTGGCAGACGTGGTCTTCGCCGTATTTCTCGATCACGTAGTTGATCACTTCTCCGCGTCTGTCCATGCAGAAGTCCATGTCGATATCCGGCATGGTCACCCGTTCGGGATTGAGAAAACGTTCAAACAGCAGGTTGTACGCGAGCGGATCCAAATCGGTGATCGACAGCGCGTACGCGACCAGACTGCCGGCCGCCGACCCTCGTCCCGGGCCGACGGGGATGCCGCGTGAGCGGGCAAATTTGATGATGTCCCACACGACCAGGAAGTACCCGGCGTACCCCATCTGCGTCAGCACGGCTAATTCTTCCTGAAGGCGAAGCTGGTACGCTTCGACCGGAACGCCGGACGGGCGAGACGCCAGTCGGTGGGCCAGACCCTCAGCGGCGATTGTTTCGAGGTACCGTTCCCGCGTGAATCCCTCGGGCACTTGGTAATGGGGCAGATAGGAGGTCTCAAAACTCAGGTTGACGTTGCATTGTTCGGCAATGCGACAGGTGTTCACCACGGCTTCCGGGAGTTCCGAAAATTCAGCGACCATCTCTGCCGTGGACTTCACGTACAGTTGATCCGTGTCGAACTTCATGCGGTTGGCGTCTTGTAACGTCTTGCCGGTTTGCAGACAGAGCATGATTTCATGCGGACGGGCGTCTTCTTTGTTCAGGTAGTGACAATCGTTTGTGCCGGCTAACGGAATGCCGAGTTTTTTATGAATGGCCACGAGACCGCGGTTGGCGATCACTTGATGATCCAGACCATTCGCCTGGACTTCGAGATAATAGGAGTCTTTTCCGAAGATTTCGCGGTATTCGCCGGCCGTTCGCGTGGCCGCTTCCATGTCTTTCTGCCCAATCAGATACGGCACCTCGCCGCTCAAGCAGCCGGATAAGGCAATGAGTCCCTCGTGATGGGCTTGCAACAACTCCTTATCCATCCGGGGTTTGTAATAGAACCCTTCGAGATACGCCTTGCTCGACAGTTTGATTAGATTCTGATAGCCCTTGAGGTTCGTGGCCAGGAGGATCAAATGATAGTAATCGTTATGGGCGAGGAGTCCTTCACGTTGTCGCCGACTGCCGGGCGCGAGATAGGCTTCGCAGCCGATGATGGGTTTGACGCCGTGGGCCTTGGCCTTCTCATAGAAGTCAATGGCCCCGAAGAGATTGCCGTGGTCGGTTATGGCCACGGCCGGCTGGTCAAAGTGCTGAATTTGCGCGAGGAGCGGATTCAGTTGATTTGCGCCGTCCAGCAGACTGTACTGAGTGTGGACGTGCAAGTGAACAAACGACACGGAGGCTCTTCCTTCGTTTCACGTCTGCGCGGATGAGGAGATTCGGGAGACGTTCTGCTTCCGTTTTATTTCTTTTGTCCCAGGCTGAGTTCGTAGAGCAACGCTTTCCACCCTTGCTCTTCCGTAATAAATCCTTTGGGCTGGACCACGGGCAGCATTCCGGTTCCAGGCACGCGACCGGATTGGCCCATGCTGCCGTTCTTCAGGACCCACATCAGTTCACCGGGGGTCCGTAATTTATGGAATTTCGGATTCGTGAAGTTGCGTGGTTGAATGGGGAGAATGGTGGCCGCCGAGCCGTTTCCTTTCCCTTCCGGCCCGTGGCAACTGACGCATCCCCCCACTCCCAGAAAAATCTGTTTTCCCTCCGCCAGAACGTCGGGAGTCGGTTCAAAGGGTGGCGTGACCTTTTTCGCCTTGGCGAGTTCACCCGCGGGAACTCGCGGAACGGTGATGTCGTATTCTCCGCCGGCCTGCCCATAGCCGGCCGGATTGACGGCCCAGGCCGACGCCACGGACCCCAAGAATAACCAGGCAACCATGGTCACACGTGATACGTTCCTTCTCACGGTATCTTCTCCTTCCTCAGCAATGCGTTTGTCATAACGGTGACGGCACACGCGCATGGGCGTTGAACGGGCCGTACTCTACCATTCAGGCAGAATCGTCGGCAATCACACCGGCCGGCAACGAGGAGACGTCGCTTCTTCACCAACGGGAGGCGGAGATGGTTTTGTGCTACAATGCGGCTTCATCCATGCACTCACTGATTCTGACCGGACCGTACCCGTGACCGGCACGTTCCGGGGGAGAGGCCATGCCGTTTGATGAACGGGCCAGGACGCGTTATTGCTCGGGTATGCGTCGGCGGATCGTCGAATTGAAGGCGAAAGCCGAAAGCAGCCTGGACGTGGCCATCGACACGATGATGCTGGAACGCGCGGAGAGTTTTCTTCAGGTTGAAAAAGGGCTCATGGAGATTGAGCGGATGGTTGATCTCATTGAGGGAGAATTGCCCGACGTTCAGGAACTCACGCATGCCCAGCGATTAGAAGCCCGTCTGGAATTTATTGAGGATCGATTTGAAGATTTTGACAGTGAAATCTACCAGCGTCCGAAACGACGACGGCGAAAAATCAATCTGTTTCACTTCTTTCAACGCGCGACGGGCGGAGGCGGCGACTTCCCGGCACCCCAAGGAGCGATTCATTCTCATGATGAAGCCTACCACGTGTTGGGTTTGGAATTCGGTTCATCCATGGCTGCCGTCACCCGGGCCTTTCGCCAGCGCGCCAAAAAACTTCATCCGGATATTAACAATGGGGACCGGAGTGCCGAGCCCGAGTTACGTCGCATCATTGAGGCCTATCAATACCTCCGCGCCGACTCCGGCATTGCCCGCACTGACGCCGACGGCCCGGAACGTCGGACGCCCCCGCACTCTTGAGACGGGGGGCCTCGGGCATGCTCCTTGCGGTCTTGTTTCCTGAGTCGGAGAGGAGACTAGGCCGTGTTGACGAATTCGAGAGAGATTGATCGGTGCTCCACCAATAACCTTTTGGGGAGCACGATCATGGCGTGACGTCTCCTCATCTCAGATGCCGTCTGGGCCGAAGTCGAACCGGTGTTGCGGGACCTCAAACACGCCGCCGGCAGCCCCCCGGTCCTCAGCGACCGGATGGTCATCGAAGCCGTCCTCTCCCAGGCACGCACCGGCACCTCCTTGGCGCGACCTGCCCGAAGAGTTCGGGGACTGGAATGCCGTCTACCAGCGGTTCCGCCGCTGGGAAAAGCGCACCCTCTGGAAACGGCTGGGGGAGCGGAGCCACCGCAACAAGAACGACCGCCTCCAGGCGCTCTTCATCGATTTGACGATGGTGCGGGCTCATCAGCACGCCGCCGGGGCCCCCAACAAAACGGCGGCCAATCCGCCCAGGCTCTGGGCCGCTCTCGGGGGGGCCTGTCCACGAAGTTGCATGTAGCCTGCCCCGACGACCGCATTGGTGTCTCGTTCGTGCTGAGCGGGGGCGAGCGCCACGACGCGGTGGGCTTCGAGCCGGTGTGGCAGAGGCTGCCGGCGGCGGGAGCGGGGCTGGGGGCGGCGGTGAGGGACGAGGCCTATGCCAGTCAGCGCATCCGTCACGTTCTGGGGGCACTGGGGATTGAGGCGGTCATTCCCCCGCGGGCGACTCGCACTGAGGCGCTGGCCTATGACCCGGAGCAAGACAAGGTGCGCGAGCAAGTGGAGCGATTCTTCAACAAGCTCAAGCCATTCCGCCGCATGGCCACGCGGGATGAGAAACTCAGCCGCACCTTCCTGGCGTTGATTCATCTCGTCTCGACCTGGATTATGCTGCGGTCATTCTTCAACACGGCCTAGCAATCGGGGGACAAGAGAAACTCTTCGGGGTAATCATCGGTCGTTAGTTGTGCCCGCCGGACGAATCGCCGTGGGCTTTCTTTTTCTTATATTTGGAATATCCGCCTTCGTGCGCCATGTTGCCGCCGTGGGCCTTGATGCGTTCGTGAATGGCGTCCATGCGCGCGCGTTGCTCTTCGGTCAGCACGGCTTTGGCGTCCCGCTTGGCTTTGATGTCGGCCATGTGAAGCTTCGTCATCAGGGCGTGTACGTCGTTCATTTGCGATTCAATCTCTGAGAGACTCGCTGTGTCGTTTCTCAAGAGTTCGTGCATGTCGACGCGGGCTAATTGGATGTCGGCCTTCATCTTGATTTTGGTTTTCTTGTAACTCGTCTTGATCGCGTGAAGTTGTTGCTCCTGGTCGGCCGTCAGGCTCATGCCTTTTTTGAATTTCAAGACGTGCTTGATGAATGCGGCTGCGCCTTGATGGGGGCCGGGATGCATCGCCCCGTCACCATGACCGCCGTACCCTTTGGCGCCGTGTTTTCCGTATCCCGACTGATACATTTTTCGATGGGTTCCGCCGTGTCTCTTCTTGTGCATGTCACCATGACGCGAAGACTCATGCCCTTCATACGAAGTTTTTCCATGAGATGATCCCCCCGTGTGGCCGGGAGGCTCGGCAAGGGCCGAGGCCGCACAGAGGAGCACGGCACTGCTCGCGAGTGCAATGGATGTCAACCAGGACGAGACGGCTGGTTCGTGGCTTTTCATAATGGGTTCCTCCTTTGAAGGGTGAGTTGATTCGGTGAACGTTTCTCTATGGTCAGCGTGTTTGAAACTCGTGGCGTGACAACCAAGGCCAAGCGTATTGTACACCCTGAACGTCTCCGTCACAAAACGTCATGAGTCGTGGGCGGGTTTGTCGAAGACGACGACGTGCGTGGCGGTAACGTTCACTTTCACCCGGGTGTTGATCGGGAAGGACCGGGGTGACGGTTCGCTGCCATGCACGAGTTCGCCGGTATTGAGGCGGATTCCATACAGGACGTCCGAGCCTCGAAACTCCCGGGACTCGATGGTTCCGACTCCGGTTTCGCTTTTTTCAATCCGGACGTCGTCCGGTCGGATCATGACCAGCACGTCCCGACGGCCTTGATGGGATCGTGGGAGAGGCCATTCACCCAGTTCGGTGACGACCGTCGCCTCGCGGATGGTTCCGGGAATGAAGTCGGCCTGCCCCACGAATTTGGCCACAAACGGTGAGGCCGGACGATGATATAAGGTTTCGGGTGAGGCGAATTGTTCAAGCTTCCCGTGATTCAAGACGGCCACGGTATCGGCCATGGCAAACGCTTCAACGCGATCATGCGTGACCAGAATGGCGCTCGTCCGGAGTTTTTTCAGTAATTGACGCAGTTCTCGACGCATCTGGTAGGTCATGTCAGGGCCCAGATTGCTGAACGGTTCATCCAGCAGGAGCAGGACGGGTTGAGGGGCCAGGGCACGCGCCAACGCCACCCGTTGTTGTTGTCCGCCGGACAGGGAATGAGGATATCGTTCGGCCAAGTCCGAGAGACCGGTGAGTGCCAGCATCTCGTCAATCTGGCGTTGCCGGTCGTTGGCCGCGACGTGCGTCAGCCCGAATCCGACGTTTTTTTCTACGGTCAAGTGGGGAAAGAGGGCGTATTCCTGAAAGACCATGCCGACGTGTCGTTGTTCAGGGGGCACGTGTCGGTCAACCGTGGCCACGGCGTTCCCATTGAGGATGATTTCGCCGCCGGAAACCGATTCAAACCCGGCAATGACCCGAAGCGTGGTGGTCTTCCCGCACCCGGACGGTCCTAACAAACACATAATCTCCCCCTTTTGCACGGTAAAGGAGACGTCTTCAATGGCCGGGCGTCCGGCTTCATAGGCACAGGTGACGTTCTTGAGATCAAGCACAAGGGGGTTGGCGTTGGGATGCGTCATCACGATGGGAGAAGTCGCTGCCGTTGGTTTGTTAATGAAGCCGTCACGTCTGCGTCCCGGATCACGTCGTCGTCTGCCGATCTTGTTGCATTAAGAGCAACGCGACCGGAATCGTTATCACCACGATCAGCAAGGCCGGGGGCGCGGCTGATTGATACAGTTCTTCGCTGGCTTCAAGCCAGATTCTGACGGCGAGTGTATCGAACCCGACGGGACGGAGCAAGAGGGACGCGGGCAATTCTTTCATACATTGGACAAATACTAAGATCCATGCGCTGAGAAATCCGCCGCGCACCAACGGAAACGTCACGTGAAAAAACGTTCGAATGGAACGAATGCCAAGGCTGCGCGCGGCTTCTTCGAGGTTCGGCGTGATCTGTTGCAAGGTGGATTCCATGCCTTGCAGCGCGGCCGGGAGAAAATGGACCAGATAGGCCAACAGCAGGACGAACACCGTGCCGTACAATTCCGGAATGATTTGCAGGACCAGAACCAGGACGGCCAGGGCCGCGACCGGGCCAGGCAGGACGTAGCCGGTATAGGCTCCCTGTACGCAAAGGGTACTGGCCCAGGTCTGCCGTCGGCACGCGACGTAGGCGAGGGGAACGCCACAGACAATGGCCACGGTGGCGGTGACGGCGGAAAGCGACAGACTGTTCCACACGTAGCCCAGAAACTTCCCGGACAGATGACCGGCAGAGACGGCCTCAATGGTCCACTGGATCAGAAGCACCACCGGGACGCCGAATGCGGCCGCGAACACGAGCAGCAGGTAGCCCGTAAACAGCAGGGCCGTGAGGGGAGGGCAGGGTTGCGGAATCGGTTTCCGGTATCGACCGGTGGTCTGATAGAACCGGCTTCGTTGTCGGAACCAGCGTTCGCCAACGAGAAAGCCAAAGGCGCACGCGACCAACACGAGGCTCAAACACGCGGCCGCGGTGTTGTCGAATCGTCCGGTCATTTGCTGGTAGACGGCGTAGGTAAAGGTCTGATACCGCAACAGAGACACCGCGCCGAAATCAGACGCGACGTACAGAATGGCTAAGAAAAGTCCGGCGATCAGCGAGGGACGGATCAAGGGAAGTGAGACGCGGACGAACGTCGTGATTCGACCGGCTCCGGTTACGTGGGCCACTTCTTCAAAGGAGACGTTCAGATTTTTCAGCGCCGACCGAGCCAGGAGGTAAACAAATGGAAACGTATTCAACGCGAGGACGAGCACGGCTCCCGTCAAACTGAACGGTGAAAAGAGGACGGCCTCTGGCCCGGCAAGACTTTGCCACAGGTGTTCCACGGGCCCACCCCGTTTCAGAAGGAACGTGGACGTGTAGGCCAGAACGTACGAAGGGATGGACAGGGGCAGAATCAACAACCAGGTCCATACGCCGGAGCCGGGAAAGGTGTAGCGCGTCAGGATCCACGCGAATGAGACGCCGAGGATCAGGTTGATGACGGTCACGCCGATGGAGAGGGCAAGGGTGTTCAGGAGCAGTTCCGGTACTCGGGTGTTCCAGAGTCTCTGCCAGACGGCGAGGTCCGCGGTCATGGCCGTGACGACCACGTAGAGCAACGGCAGCATCAGGAGAACGGCCAGACACAACCCCAGGAAGCGAAGATGTGAAGGGAAACGAAACGGGAGCGCGGGCCGTGGGAGAGAAGGGTTAACGGAGTCCAACGTCTTCAATGAGCGTCATGGTGGGGTCACGGAGTTGAGCCAGGTGGCTGAGAGGAACGCTCGCGATTCGAAAATTCTCAAGCGGGATGAGTTCGGGAGCCGCCGTCACCTGCGGATTCAGCGGATATTCTTTGTTGACGTCGGCGAACAGTCGCTGTCCTTTGGGAGAAATCAGAAATCGGATCAACGCTTGCGCGGATGCACGGCGTTTGGTGTACGCGGTCATGCCGACCCCGGCGGCGTTGAGAATGCTGCCCATGCCGTTGTCCTCTTGATCGGTCAGGAGCGGGGCAATCGGCGCTTCAGGGTGTTTGGCCAGATGGCGGAGAATATAATAATGATTGACGAGGCCCACGGCGACTTCGCCGCGTGCCACGGCTGCCACAATCTGCCGATTTTTCCCGTACACAAATGACCCCGCATTGTCCTTGACGCCTCGCAGGAACCGGATGGTGGTTTCTTCTCCCTTCACCGCACGAATCACTGAGACGCCGGTTTGCAAATAGACGCTGCCCGCATTCGGGATGGCCACCCTGCCTTTCCATTGCGGATCGGCGAGGTCCAGAATGGAGGTCAGATCATGAGGCTTGACCAACGACGTGTGATAGACGACCACCCAGATGCGACCCGATAGACCGATCCAACTGTTGTCCGGCGCTCGGAACGGAGGCGGAACGGTTTGTGCGACGTCGGGAATCGTCGCAGGTTGAAGGAGCCGTAATTCACGCGCGCGTTCCAATGAGCCGGCGTCATTGGTGATGAAGACGTCGGCAGGGGTCCGATCTCCTTCCATCTGAAGTCGGTTGACCAAGGCCGTACTGTCTGCGGTCAACGTCTGAACGTTGACGCCCGATTCGGCTTGAAAGGCATCCAGGGCAGGTTGAATGAGCCGTTCGGCTCGGCCGGAGTAGACGATGAGGGGCTCATCGGCGAAGCCCACGGAGGGGGCAGCCAGCGTCGCTGCCAGGAGGAGAACGTGCGGGATGACGAGACGAGTCTTACGAATCCGTGGTCTCAAGGTCGTCCTTTTTTCTGGTTGAGCAAATCTCGTCCGCAATTCTTGCAGGCACCATTCGGCAACTGCATAGGCGTTCCGTACAGTTCCAATTTGTGAGTGCGGATGGTAAACCCGTTCTTTCTGGCGACCTCTTCCTGCAATTCTTCAATCTGGCAATTCTCGAATTCAATAATTTTATCACACGTCGTGCAGATGAGGTGGTCATGGTGCCCTTTGTGAGCGACGTTGTCGAATTGGGTCTGACTTCCGAAATGTTGCTCTTGGGCCAAGCCGGTCTCGCACAGCAGTTTCAGCGTGCGGTACACGGTTGCCAATCCGATGTGCGGGTCCTTTTTGGCGAGCAGCCGATACAGTTGCTCGGCCGTCACGTGTTCCATTTTCAAAAAGCTGGTGAGGATATTTTCGCGTTGGCGAGTCAACTTGAGATGATTTCTCCAAAGATGTTCTTTGAGAACGTTCAGTTCTTTGGTGGGTTTGGCCATGCGTGTGCCCTCCCGCGTTATCGACAAAGCCGTATTAGAACCGAAACGTGGTTGAAGGGTCAAGCCGAAAACGTCCAGTGACTCTCATTGGGAGTGACGAGCATGACCCGTCCGGTCCATGGACGCCCGTCGTTGACGATCATTTTTTTGACCGGTAGGATCGTGTTCTTCAGTCACAACCCCCACGCCCATGCGCAAACCTCACGATATTGCGATTGATCGAACGTTGCTTGTGTACACGTTGCACCTTGCCGAGTCGAAAGAACGTTCGATGGTCAGCGACGTGAAGGTGCAGCAACTCATCTTTCTCGCGGAATTGCAAATGCTGGGTCAGGGCTTGCGCGGATGGCATTACGAATTTATGCGGTTTCCTTATGGTGCCTTCAGCAAAGAACTTGATAACGATCTTCTGGCCTTGCGCAAAAAAGAACGGTTACAGAATTTTGACGTGGTGGGGCAGGCGGAAGACTGTCTTCCCCTGTTGGAACAGTCGATTGCCGGAGTTGAAGCCAATGAACGGATCATGGAAATTCTGGAAACCGTCGTGGAGACTTATGGTTCTCAAGACGTCGGTGAGATCACGGCATCCGTCGAGAACGTGGAGATGAGCGTCGTTGATCGTCCCGAGGAGAAATTACGCGTTCGCGACGTTCCGTTTCACGTGATCGTGCTGGTACCTTCTCGCGTTGAAGTGACTGGTGAATTTTCCGTTCCTCCCTCGACGCTCTCAAAACTCAATACGGCGTTGGGCATGTAACCCGGTTGTGTGTTGAAGAGGCGCTTCTTGTCCGCTCCCCCAAAAACCGGATAGCGTCGGGAAAGGAAATAAGGAGGGACAGAGCTGAGGCCGAAAACCTCAGCTCCATGGGATCACGGGAATGGCGGGGGTTATTCTGATGCTTTTGCTTTGGGAGTCGTCCCAACCGTGATTTGGTCCTTGATTTTTTTGACGGTCGCTTCGCCAATGCCTTTGACGTTTGCCAAGTCGTCCACGCTCTTGAATGGCCCGTTGACGGTTCGGTGTTTCACGATTTCCTCAGCCTTTTTCGGGCCGATGCCCTTCACTTGTTGAAGTTCTTCGGCCGTCGCCGTGTTCACGTCAACCTTTTGTGCGGCCATCGCGCCGTCATCGCTGTGTTTTTCATCAGCCAGGACCATCCCGGAAAAACCGACGACGAGCATGAACGTCAGCAGACTGAGCGTGACGTACGATCGACTGAGTTGCGAAAAGCGTTGCATAGAATTCCTCCTTTGAATGGTGATAATGGAAAAGTCTGCGTGAATTATCTCCATGATGAAGAATGATTGCAAGCATCACGAAGACCCCAATCGCGCCTGTGATTGAATTTTGCCATGATAACTAATGTTACATTCACTATCAACATAATTGTTTCGCCGCGTACAGTTGCTCTTCTTGTGGCGTCAAGGTGGGTGGGACATTCGTGGTGTTACCCGCGTAAAGTTTCATCCGTTTGCATGTTATCAATATTTGGGTATTTGCTTGACATCCGTGGCGTTACGGGCGTAAAGTTCTTTCAGCGGTTGGGAGGGCTGTGGAAATCACGGTCCGTTGGGGCCAGGTGCCCCACCCGGCTGCGTTTTTTTTGCCCGCAACACGTACATTGGACGTATCCGCGTGTACCTGCTCTACCTTGACGGTTCTGGGGCCGTAAGAAACCCAAACGAGCGTCATTTTGTCCTTGCCGGTATCGCTGTGTTCGAACGTCAAATATATCATCTCATTTCCGAAACCGACAAGTTTGTTTCTTCCCTCAATTTGGGTGACGTGCATGACGTCGAACTGCACGGCAGCGTGATGGCGAATGGAAACAAAATTCCGTGGAAAGGGATGAGGCGACGAGAGCGCCTCAATACTATCGAGCGCAGTTTGGGCCTGCTTCGCGAATCCCATTGGGGCGTGCGGGCTTTTGCCGTGGCCGTGGATAAGCGCGTGGAATCACCTAATGACCCCGTTGAGTATGCCTTCGAGGAAATCTGCAATCGATTCAATCTGTTTCTTTCACGTTTATGGAGTCGGGAAAGTAATCAGCAACGTGGATTGGTTGTCATGGACAAATCGCACTACGAAGAGGCTCTGCAAGGATTGGCGCAGCGCTTTCGTGAGAAGGGCACAAGATGGGGAACTCTCCGGAATCTTGCCGAAGTCCCGTTGTTCGTGGATTCTGCCGCTTCGCGTCTGATTCAGATTGCTGACCTCTTGGCTTGGGCAGTCTGGAGGCGCTACGAGCATAGCGACACGCGCTATTTCGACCAAATTGTCGGGCGCTTTGATAAAGAAGGTAAAGTGATACACGGTTTGGTGCATCGCAAGCCCGGAACGGACGACTGTCATTGTCCGGCGTGTTTGTCCCGTTTCGCTTCCAGTCGGCATTGAGTCACGCCGAAATTCAAGCAATCTTTTCCCTTGCAGTCTGGAGTTGACGATACGCGCTTTCGATCGATACCGATTTAACCGGTGCGTTCGTCCCTCCTCCATCGGTTGCCTGCTTTACCGCAAGGAAGGTCTGGCTTCACTTCCGATGAGAACTCCAACCTTCGGTAATGCCAAGTCCCTCATCAAGCCATCGTGAAGCCGTAAATCTTTCCGATTTTGGTCCGGAGGTAGGATAGAAAGGGCTCGGGGCTCAGTGGTTGTCCGGTGACGCGGCGGAGGAGGTCGGGGGCCGAGTAGCGACGGCCGTGTTGATGGATTTGTCGCGTTAACCAGTTTTTGAGTGAAAGCAGGTTCCCTTGCTTGATTTCGGATTCCAACGCAGAGATGTCCTGGCAAGCCTTCTGGAAAAACATCGCGGCGTACAGGTTGCCCAGGGTATAGGTGGGAAAGTAGCCGAAGGCCCCATGCGACCAATGGACGTCTTGCAGAACGCCATCCGCGTCTCGTTCGGGGACAATTCCAAGATGTTCCTGCATTTTCTCTCGCCACACCGCGGGCAGGTCTTCGACGTGAATCCGTCGGTCAAACAAGGCGAGTTCAATTTCAAATCGCACCATAACGTGGAGGTTGTACGTGACCTCGTCCGCCTCCACCCGGATTAAGGAGGGGGTGACGGTATTCAACGCGGCATAAAAGGCGTCTACGGACGTTGAGCCGAGTTGTGAAGGAAACTGTTGTTGAAGGAGCGGGAAAAAATACGTCCAGAAGGCTTTGGACCGGCCGACGTTGTTTTCCCACAAGCGGGATTGGCTTTCATGGAGACCAAGCGACAGTGCCTCGCCTAATGGCGTGCCGTAATGATGTTGAGGCAGACCTTGATCGTAGAGACCGTGCCCTCCCTCATGGAGACAACTGAAGATGCAGGAGGGAAGGTCTTTCTCGAACACGCGGGTCGTTACGCGGACGTCCGTGGGATGAAATGCCGTGGTAAAGGGGTGCTCCGAGAGATCCAGCCGGCCGTGATGAAACTCGTATCCCATTTTGTCAAGCACGAGTTTGCCGAATGCCAATTGCCGGTCGCACTCGTAGGAGTGAAACAGAAAACGATTATCGGGGCGTGCGGAGGAGGCTCGGACGTGTTGCAACAGTTCCACCAACCCATCGCGAAGCCTTGCAAACAACGGCTGAAGGTGAGCCACGGTGGCCCCAGGCTCGTAGGCGTCCAGGAGCGCGTCGTAGGGAGAATCCGTATAGCCCAGATAGTCAATCTCTTCAAATTTCAAGTCCAGAACGGCTCGAAGGTTGGGGAGAAATTGCGCGAAGTCGTTGCGGGCTTGAGCCTGTGTCCACACTTGCTGGGCCAGAGCACGTTCCCGTTCCAGGCGATTCACAAAATCGGAGGGGAGTTTTTTGGCTTTACTGAAGTCACGCCACGTTTCACGAAACAACGCGTGGTCGCCCGGATCCAGAATATGGTCGGGATCATGTACCATCCCCGTTGAAGGATCGATGGTCGTCAAGAGCAGGGTTTCGATGTCCGGAGACACGAGTTTGGCATGAGCCAGCGTTTGCAGCGTGGCCAGTTGTTCGGCACGGGCTTGTCCTCCGCCGGCCGGCATATACGTTTCTTGATCCCACGACAGCAGAGCCGCTGCATCCTTCAGGTGTCGAATTTCCAGGAGTTTGGCCTTTAAGGTATCTTGTGTTGGATTCGGCATACGGCTGCTTTCTCTCAATACGTACCCTTCCGTAAGGGCCTTCCTCACCATAGATTTTGTGGTCTGCGTGTTATGGCCACAATGCCCAAAAAAGAGGCATATTGGTAAACAATCCTTTCCCCACTTTGTTCTATTTCTTTGTACAACACGAATCCACAACCTTATCCCCATATTCAGGGGATGACCTTCTTGAACTTCTAAGAAATCAATATAATCAAAGAGTTATGGATATTTATTTACATACATTTTACGTATTTCACAATAAGTGCCTGTGTATAGCTGGTGGATTACAAACAGTGCAGAGGAGGGACAGGCTACATTTCACGCGGAGGGGAGGAAGGATGAAAGTCCCCGGAGATCGTGGGGAGTTGGCAATCCAGCAGTTTTCGGAGTTCAAATTCGGCACCCTCTCGAAAACGTTCGGCCTGTTGCTCATCAAGAAATGGGCCATAGACTCGAGGTTCAAGAAAATTACACGAAACCCGGACAAACCATTGGCCTTGTCCGTTGAGCCGACGTTTCTTGAAGATGGCGTGCTTGTGTTCAATGGTGACCTGGCTGGCCATAACACGCCTCCTTTCGCGTGGATAGAGCGACGCTCTCCTGTATCACGATTGGATCACACACAACCCGCGGGAGTTTCACGTTGCTGATACGGAAATTCTTTGCGACAAGTCCTTGTCTTCTCAGAAGGCGACGTCTCATGAGCAAGCTATAATTTGCACATCATGTGCTTGCCTTATCGTGATACCACAATATATTGCGTTATTCTATTTTTTGTCAAGTACTTTTATGTATGGGAATCTTGCTGAGAAGAAGGCAAGGGTTTTGTGGATTCACATTTCAAGTGCAACACTTGGTGGATAAACACTTCCGCCGGCGTCGCATAGCCTAAGCATTTGCGCGGCGTGTGGTTATACGCGTGAACGAAGCGATGAAACTGTTGGGCCGACAGGGTAGCCAGTCGGTCCGGCAGGGCAAGGTTCGGCGCAGGCAGCCGATGGCGTGTTCAACCCTGCCCTTCTGCCAGGGGGCGTGCGGGTCGCAGAGGAAGGTCTCGATGCCGAGGGCATGGAGGTGATGGCGGGCGAACTCCGTGCCATTGTCGAAGGTGACGGTCTGCCGGCTGTGGGAGGGCGGTCGGCGATGGGACGGCGGTGAGGGAGCAAGGCGGCGGGGCTGCGGCGGCCGCGTTTGCCTTTAGCCTGGGGATGCGGGCATGGCGTTTTAATTTTGTAAGGTTTTCAAATTCTGTCGAACCAACTTTCGCACGCCTGTTACGAAGTGATTGAAGCTTTTTGAAGAATTGTTATGGACGTCCATGTATTGAGGCACTGTTTTTGCCGCAATGCCCTTATGGAGATAGATCCCTTTGGCGATGCGCTGAAGTTCCACGCTTGGGCAGACAATGGTATCGGGATTCCGGTACTTTGCTCGATCTCGATGTTTCGTTGCATTCGATTTGGGAAAGGCTCTTTGGACTGCGTCAAGGTCGCCGAAATACCATGCTTCCAATTCTCGGCAAGCAATACGAATCAAAGGCGAATGTTGACTTTGCCTGGCGCATATTCTCCGCAATTCTTCTTTGAGTGGCACGCAATCGTGGCTGTCTTGATCGTGCAAAATAACAAAGAAAGTTCCCGGTTGACACCAAGCCTTAAGTTTGATGGGAATTGATTTTTGCAGATCGCTTTTGCCTTGGTGGGGGATGCACTTGCAGGGTATAGAAACGGGAAACTCAGATAATATCATGGGCAGGAGCGTTTCGAGCACATGCTTGGCGGATTCTTCTTCCAACATGAAGACCAGATTGATCGGCGCGATTGGCGCGGTGAACGTCATGACTTGCCGTTACTCAACTTCCAGCAGATCTTGATTCCATAACCAGCCCAATTTATCACCAGCTTCAATCAGTTTCTTGATTTGCTGATTGTCTGCAAGCGAATGGATCACCGTTGTCCCTTGTTCTTTTTTCAACAGGAACGCTTCGTTGAGGTCAACGTGATTCAGAACGTCAGGTGAATGGGTGGAGACAAAAACCTGTCCGCCCCGTCTGGCGTAGTCGCGCAACTCTTCCACGAGAGTGCCAAACAATCGTGGGTAAAGTTGATTTTCCGGTTCTTCAATACACAAAAATGGATGGGGTTTCGGGTCGTGCAACAGCACCAGGTAGGCAAACATTTTAATCGTGCCGTCGGAGACGTAGCGGGAGATGAAAGGATCCTTGAATGACCCGTCGGCAAAGCGTAACAACACGTGTCCGTCTTCCGTTATTTTGACATCCACCTCAGACATGCCGGGAATCCTTTCTCGGAACTTTTGTAGAATCTTGTCGAATATTTCCCGCTTGCTTTGATACAAATACTGCGTAACTAAGGGCAGGTTATCGCCTGATTCCGAGAGATGTTCGGCCACTCCGGTTTCTACCCGCTGACGGGCGGCCGTTATATGAAAGTCGGACACGTGCCAGTTCTCGATCAAATGGCGGAAGGCATTTGCCGCTTTGAAGCGTTGAAACTGCCCCAGCCCTTTGATTGCAAGCACGTCGGGAGAATCCAACGTTTGAAAATCCTTGGTTAATTCTTCGTCCGGTTTGTCGAAGTCTTCCTCGTTGCTGATGGCATATCCTTCTCCCTCGCTGAAATCCAGAAAGTGAAAAGGCGAACCATAGGCACCTCTCTTGTAGCGCAAAATTTCACGTTGCACGATGGATGCACTGTTTTGGTTTGCGATTTCCAGATGATAGGTCACCAACCGCTCCTTGCCGACAATCGCCATCCGAAACTGAATTTCAATCACGATGGGTTCATCAACGTGTTCCCGGGTGGCGACTTCTTTATGGCCACCCATCCTTTGCATGGCGGTATTGAGATTATTCACCAGGGCGTTTTTCAAAAATCCGAAGACCTGAAAAAGAGTGGACTTGCCGCTGCTGTTTTCGCCGATAAACACCGCAAGCGGTGGAATGTCGCCTAAATCCACGTCATGCAAGGCACGGAAGTTTTTCAGAAGAATGCGTTCGATCTTCATAGCGTGCGGGTTACCATTCAAATAGCGTTTTTACAACTTTGGTCATTTTCATTTCAGCCTTTGTCTATTTCACCCAATTTTTCGAACAAGTTTTCAAATTGGCGAGAATCTCCCGGATTAACTGGTCTCCTTCGCTACGGGCTTCGGCTTCGTCCCATACCAACTCCGGCGACAGCGAAGAGTCATAACGCCAAGTCTTCGGCGCCTTCTTCTTGGCAGACGGAAAAACGTCCTGTGCCCCGCTTTCCGGCCGCAACAGCGCGTCTTCCTTGTGGCGATAATCCCGCGCAACTTTTCTGGAATTCTTAGACATGAGGAACTTACTCTAATGCCGTTGTATTACGGGTTTTCTCATTTACTTCACCTTTATACCCTGGAGCCAACCTTAAATCAGCTACTTTAGCGACTTCTGCCGTATTTGCTAAAACATATTGATATTCTTTCCCTTCCAGACTTGCATCCGGTGAACAATCAACGCTCCAAAGCTGAAGAAAGTACCCAGCCATAGCCGCACGAATTTTGACAATGCGAATCGCATTGCCCATATCAAAGGATTGAATATCTACAAGATTCCATGGGTGTGCTTTTATTTTCAATTCAATAAATGAATGCCATTCTTTATCGTTTTTTGGATGTTCATGATTTTGTATCGTATCGTTTTCAATCGGATGGACTTCCTGGATTCTTCTGAAAACGAAGTCGATATGTTTTTTTCGTTTTCTATCGTATGCGCGTAAATGCCATCGAAGCCAATTATTGGCAAAAGCAACAGGGACAATTTGTCGCACGTTTCTTCCACCAGAGGCAGAAGAATAAGTGATGGTCAGTGATTGTGTTCTTTGAATGGCTCTTGATATTACGGCCATTCTTTCAATTGCGTCGTCGTCAGCCGGCTTGTGTAATTGGGGCATGGTGTACACCGGAATACGCTCAATCAACACGCGAAGGTCAAAAACAGGTTTGAAAGACTGACCAATCTCATAACGTTTAAGGCGTATGTTATACGTGAGGTTTTCAGGAGCCATTTGGCTATAAATGGACAATAGATTGGTAGCGGATGCCTTAGATATCCCAAATCTGTTTATAATGTCTTCACGGCTGACGGTGCCATGAAAATAGATAAGGAGTTCGATGAATTCCAACCTTGCTATTTGTGCCGCTGGCAGGTCTTCACGTTTTTTCATTTTTTGCTTTTCTTCTCTATTTCGGCCAAAGACATCTCATCAATTTCTTTAGATTTCAGCACATGCGTCCTGAATTTCTTTTTATATTTTAGGAATTTGTTGTTTGGTATTTGTTCTGTATTTCCCATACAACCGTTATATTTTTCCTGTATGTTTTGCATCTTTTCATCAGCGATATCATTTGGGTAATGATGGATGCGCTTCTCAAGAAAGTCTGCCTCCCTAATCCAGTCTCCCCATATTGCTACGGCGGACTCGTGTCGTGCTACTTTGTGCGCCAATTGAAACAGAGTGCAATCCAACGTCTGTACTAACGTTATAACGATGGGCAAGAAAAAAATAAGCAACAGTATCAGTTCATCTACAAATATCTTTCGGTAATAAAGCCCCGTTAATGCAATCAATGTCGCAGACAACAAAACAACAAAAAATTCTTTCCAACTCCGTAACTTAGAGTATTTTTCTTTTAGCTCTGAGTGAGAAAACCGACAAAGTTCAGCTTTTCCTTTCAATTTTTTAAGAAGTTTCTGATTGGATTGAATACCGTTATTCTGCATTTCAGTCAATCTGAGGGCTTGGTTTCACAGCCAATGCTGTTTCTTTTAGTAGGCTAAATGTTAATCTCTGTCTTGGAAAAGCACGAGCAAGAGCTTCTGGAAGAAATCGTAAGCGAAAGTCTGAAAATGTATATCCATTATCTCCGTAATGACCTCCCGCTGAGGTCAGGGACGCCAATTCACTTAACTCTTCCGACGTCAACTCTATACCCTGGAGGTCATGTTCCAATAGTTCCAGACACTCTTCTTTATTCGGTCGATGAAATTCTATGTGTAATGCCGCACGCCTAACGACAGCTTGGTCAATAACCTTTGATCTATTCGTACACAGGAATACAACCGCTCGACCACTTACTTGGCGAATTTCATCAATTTTTTGTATTAGCGTGTTGACCGCAGCCTTCTCTTCCTGGTGCATTTGTTCAGTTGATCGAAGCGATGCAATAGAGTCTGCCTCGTCTATCAATAGAAAGGACAGGCGTCTTTTTCCTGCTTGAGTTGTCAGATTTTCAAAGGCATCTTGGATAAGCTGACTCATTTCTCCATGTAATCCCTTACCTCTTACACGGGTGCTCAATTTGAGCAAAAAGCCTTCTCTGTTCATATCCTTTGTCAGGCGATTTGCTGCACACTCAGCCGTAACGGTTTTTCCCGTACCAACGTCACCGCTAAAGAGAAAAAGTGGATATCTTTGCCGAATGACCTTGCATAATGGAATAATTTCTTTGTGATACTTCTTGCTCCATGCCTCTACACGATCAGGCATTAAAACCACCGTTAGATGATTTTTCAATGCTTCGTAACGCTTCTCGAATCCCACAAGCGTTTCGGCAACATTTTCTAACTCAGGTGACGGGAGTTCTCGCTGAGTATCAAACGTATCTTGTGCCATTGTCTTACCTCGTTAAATCCCAAACGTGTCGCGCCGTAATCCGTAGCTACTACTGGAATATACTCTATTGCCCTCGTTTCGCATTCCAGAGTAATTGGTTGACGTGAATGAGGGCTGCCAATTTATTTTTAACCTTCCTAATCTCTGAAGTTTTTCAAACTTTTGGCTATCAGAATATTCAACGATTACGCGCAGGGTGCCGTTAGGTAAGCATGGCCACCTATTCCCTCCTGGCCGTTGGGAATCTGATAATATGTCTTCTTCCACTGAGTACCGATGAACTATTACCAGAGTCCCATAAGAGTCATACAATTGTACGTGAACGTACCTCAAACAATTTTCTTGGGCCATCAGACAGATGTCATCGGCATGTTTTCGTGCATCACCTAATTCCATTGCTTGGGTTCTTACGGCAAGCATTTGCAAGTCTGCCTGAAAGTTTTCGAAGACTTTTCGGATATCCGTTCTGGTATATGTTTGCGTCATGATGCTCATTGCTGTTCCTCCTGAATGTTGAAGCTTGGTCCAAAAACTTCTTTCCACAGATACAATGTTTTTCCCGTTTCTTGTACAGTCTGTGCATAAGAAATAGTCTCAAAGCCATCTTCGGCCGTTTCTACAACTTCATCCCATTCACTGGTAGATAATCTGACCGTATTATTTTCATTGTTCGTTGGATCTGCGATCCATGGAGCACTGTCAGTTTTTGGTCCAATGGCACCTGAAAAATACACGTTGACAGGACTACCATTACCGAAAAATTCGAAAAAAGTGATGATCGCTTGGTTTATTGACGAACCAGATGTTCTTTTTGCCTCAATCAAATGTGCTACTGCCAACTCAATGGAAAAAGAAGAAAGTTCTAGTTCTTGATAATTTCTCCAACTTTTCAAGAGACGAACAATAGAGGTGAAATTCGAGCATTTTTCTTTTATTGCGTTTATAAAGTTCAGTTGTTTATCAACGCTGGTTTTGAATTCGCCTGAATTGAGTTGTTTCCGGGGTTGCCGGCCATAAGTTGTGTTACCTTTTTCCGGGATAAATGGCACGATATCAACCTCAAGACCAGAACCTCTGAATACGACGCCGACAGTTTTTTGCCCATCAGTAAAATCTGATCTTTTCTTATTGGGGTATGCTTTACACAATACATCAATGATCTCTTCTCGAAGTTCTTCGGCATCAAATGGAATATTTTCTTCAAGGTCCAGATAGAACACCATATCGATATCAAGAGGATAGCCTCCCTTTGGGGTTAGGGCAGTGCCTTTCTTCCAAGAGCCTGCTCGTTTGACCTTGGTCACTTTAGTATTCGCCATGCCGTCCACAGCCTTGAGAACATTGTCCTTCAAATTGTCAATTTGATTTGCGTAAGACGTTTTTTTCTCCTGGGTGAGTTTAATCCTGTTGACGTAGTTGTTTAGTTGCTGGTTTGTGTATTCCACAGAATACCTCCTTGTGGGGATAATTTTTATGAATATACTAAAAATTTTTCTCATCAGTCAAATAAGTCTTGTTATATTTTTTTGAAAGTGTATATAATTGATTTTAATTAAAAATTTACAATAATGATCAAAAATGACGCATTAAAATACTCAAATATAACTTTGCATCATGTACAAATTTGACGATTTATTGATGCTTCCGTTGCTATGAACACGTATCCACGCTGGCAGTTGCCCCTTGTCAAGCAGTCTCTGCAATACGCACGAATCGTCGTCTTGTCGGGAGCGAGGCAATGCGGCAAAACTACGTTGGCGCGGATGCTCGCTTCCAGAGAAATAGAGTACCTCACGCTGGACGACGGCAAAACCCTGGAGGCCGTGCGCCATGACCCACGGGAGTTTATCCGACACGAAAAATCCACGCTGATTATTGATGAATTTCAGCGTGTACCGGATTTGCTTCTGGCCATCAAGCAGGCGGTGGATGAAGACAATCGGCCAGGACAGTTCCTGCTGACCGGCTCATCGGATGTCTTGACGTCACCCGTTGCCATTGAATCCCTGGCCGGACGAACGCACAGAATTCGGTTGCGCCCGTTGACTCAGGGCGAGATGAGGAGAGTGAGTCCGGGATTTTTACCGGCCGCATTCGACCGGACGTTCGTGAGGAAGAAACGACCTGCCGCAGAGAATCGCAGAGAATTGCTTGAACTGGCACTCCGGGGTGGTTTCCCGGAACCTGCAAAGTTGGGTTATCTTCAGCGCCGGCAGTGGTATGCCAACTACATTGAATCCTTGTTGCAACGGGATCTGAAAGATATATCCCGCATCAGGCGCCATGGCGCGTTGCGGGACCTTATTGCCGTACTGGCCGCGTGGTCAGGAAAATGTATGAATGTTTCGGCCATCGGCGCCGGTCTGTCCATGCAGCGGTCTACTCTCGACAGTTACATTGAGGCACTGAGACTGCTTTATCTGGTTGAACCTGTACCACCTTGGACAAACACGGACTACGCCCAAGTCGGAAGACAGCGCAAACTCTTCCTGACGGATTCCGGGTTGATGGCCTCTATTCTGGGATGGCCGATGAATGAGAAGTGGCTGAGTCCCGATCAGGTTGGAAAGATATTCGAGACGTTCGTCTTCAATGAACTTGCCGCTCAAGTAGACGCCGAGGAAAGCGGACGGTACCAACTGTTTCACTATCGGGACCAAAAGAAGCGAGAGATTGATTTTCTGATTGAGCGCGCGGATGGCGCGTTGCTCGGAATTGAAGTCAAGGCGAGTTCCATGGTGAAAGGGGATAACTTCAAGCATCTGCGATGGTTTCAGGAAAACTTGGCTCAACGGAAAACGTTCACGGGGATTGTCTTGTACGCCGGAGAAGACATCCTGCCGTTCGGGTCAGGGATGTGGGCGGTGCCGATCAGTGCGTTGTGGGCAGAATCGTGAACCGGGCGGGAGAGGAGCTAGCGGAGAGCTTGATGGCGGACGCACTCGATCGTATGGTCGTTGACCATGCCGACGGCTTGCATGAACGCATAGCAGATGATCGTGCCGACGAAGGAGAATCCTCGTCTCTTGAGGTCTTTGCTCATGGCGTCGGATTCCGCCGTCCGGCAGGGAACGTCTTTATATGTTTTCCAATGATTCATCATCGGGTTCCCTCCGACGAATCGCCAAAGGTATTCATCGAACGAACCGAATTCTTGTTGAACGGCGAGAAACGCTTTGGCGTTCCGGATGGCCGACTGTATTTTTAGCCTGTTCCGAATAATTCCGGGGTTGTTCAACAGTGTCTGCACCTTTCGCTTGTTGTACCTGGAGACGGCAACCGCGTCGAAATGATCGAAGGCTTCTCGGAACGCGTCACGTTTGCGCAGAATCGTGTCCCAGCTCAATCCGGCCTGAGCGCCTTCCAGAATGAGGAATTCAAACAATCGAACGTCATCGTGCAGCGGAACGCCCCATTCTCGATCATGATAGCGGATGAGGTGGTCATTGGTGGCCCACGCGCATCGGATGATGGGAGAGTCGGGCATGGTGGGGTTAATCCCGGTCCTGGTTTTCGATGGTTACGACCACGGGGCAGTGATCGGATAATCGTTGATACGCTGAGGGATAGTCTCCCAGGATGCGGCGGCACGCGCTCTGGGCGCAATATCCGGTGACGCGGGCCGATCTCGTGTGAACCTCTGCCATGTCGGTATTCACCAGAACGTGATTGAGCCATCCGCCGCGTCCGCGAAAATAGTGGGAACAGGGCGGGTTCAGCGGGAGGTCTTGAAAGCCGGGTTTCTCTTTGGCGACCATGCGCCGCAGGTACTTGAGCTCAAATCTTCGCGACGCGTTGTCTCCTGCCCCCATCGTGTTGAAATCGCCGAGGATCACAACGTCCTGGTCCGTTGCAAGCAACGGGCTGACGGTTTGATCGATTCGATTAAGGGCTCGTTGTCGATCCTCAAGGGCAGACACGGTCGGTCCGGATTTCAAATGCAGGGCAATCAGATGAAAATCCGCTCCGAATTCTTGACGAGATTGCACGTACCCATAATGTCCCGGACGTAATCGGCCTTCACACGGGTGTCGGTCTGATTTGGCTCTGACGTTGAACTGCCAGAGGCTTGTGACCTGCGTGACGGCCACCCGGTTGGCATTCCATAGGAATCCGAGTTTTTGACTCTCGGATTTTCCACACGGTTGGGGAGTCCATTGCCACGTGGCGTCCGTCGCGTCATCCAGCGATTCCAAAACGATCTTCCACTTTGTTTTCGGGGTGTCCAGAGTTTCTTGCACGGCTAAGACGTCCACGTTCAGCCATGCAAGCGTACAGATGAGCCATGGTAAATCGGTTGTCCCATCAGATTGCCCTGAGCGATTGGGCGCATGTCCATGGGGGAACCATCGGACGTTCCACGTGCCGACTCGGAGGACGGTTGATGAATGAATGGCCATGCGCCCACCCGTACCGACAACGTGGAGACAACCGTCCCGGGAATCCCATACTGACGCTTCTTCCGTTTTGGAACTGACGTGAAGTGTCGTTTGAGATTTTTCCTCGCCTGAATCTGACGCGAAGGCGAGGGTCGCCAGAAGCAGGACGATGCAAGGCACGGACATTGAGTCTCGCAGCGGAATGCCCATAGAAGGCTTTCTTAGCAAACGGTGCGTGAAATACCAAGTGTGAACACGTGCTTCTTCCATGGGTCATGATGGTTTTGAAGAGGGCGCGGATGAATTGGTTCAGCACGACGGTTTGGGATACAATAGCGCATCCGACGTTTTGGACGTCGCCCGCGTGGGAAAGGAGAGAATCGGGATGACGACTCACAATCGTAATAGTGAAATTGCCAATGAAGCGGAATTGTGGCCGATTGCCGACGTGGTGGAAACGAAGCTGGACTTTCCGGTCGAAGCCTTGGAACCATTCGGACGATTTAAGGCCAAACTGCCGCTCACTTCCTTCAAGACCCGTTCCGACCGGTCCGCGAGCAAACTGATCCTTGTCACCGCGATGACCCCGACTCCGGCGGGTGAAGGGAAAACCACGACGTCTATCGGCTTGGTTGATGGGCTGGCCACAATCGGGAAACGGGCCATCGCGGCATTGCGAGAACCCAGTCTCGGTCCCTGCTTCGGCATGAAGGGCGGGGCATGCGGCGGCGGCTACGCTCAAGTCGTTCCGATGAGCGACATCAATTTACATTTCACCGGCGACTTTCACGCGGTGACCTCAGCCCACAATTTGCTGGCGGCCATGGTTGAGAATCATCTGTCTTGGGGCCACGTCCCGGAAATTGATGCCCGACGAATCACCTGGGGCCGCGTCATGGACGTGAATGATCGATCGTTGCGGGCCGTGGTGACGGGGCTCGGTGGAAGAGCCAATGGGTTTGCCCGTGAAAGTCGGTTTGACATTACCGCGGCGTCGGAAGTGATGGCGATCTTGTGCCTTGCGTCGGATTTGCAGGATTTGCGCCGGCGGTTGGGGAATATCACAGTCGGACGGACGGCCAAGAAAGACATGGTGTTTGCGCGGGACGTCAAAGCCGACGGTGCCATGACCGCGTTGTTGAAAGAAGCGTTGAATCCCAACGTCGTCCAGACCCTGGAACATAATCCGGCGTTGGTGCATGGTGGACCCTTTGGCAATATCGCTCACGGCTGCAACTCCGTGGTTGCCACGAAGGCCGCGTTGACCTTGGCGGACTACGTCGTGACGGAGGCCGGCTTCGGTGCCGACCTGGGCGCGGAGAAATTTTTCAACGTCGTCTGTCGAAAGGCAGGGTTCACACCGGACTGTGCCGTGGTGGTGGCAACGGTCAAAGCGTTAAAGCTGCACGGCGGTGCCGATCTTACAAACCTTGAAACCGAAAATCTCGATTGTCTGAAACAAGGACTGCCGAATCTCGTGCGGCACTTGGACAACGTGAAAAAATTCGGAGTGCCGGCCGTGGTGGCCGTCAATCGATTCACAAGTGATACCAAGGCAGAACTGGACCTTATTCACGACCGATGCTCCGAACGCGGCGTCCGCGTGGTGCTGGCGGAACAATATGACAAAGGTGGTGACGGGGCCGTCGCGTTGGCGGAAACCGTGGTCAGCGTCGTTGAGCAAGAGGCAGCGAACTTTCGCGTGTTGTATCCCGATGCCACGTCGCTTGCTGAAAAAGTCCGAACGATCAGCCGGCAGATCTATGGAGCCGAGGACGTCGAGTTCCCCAAGCCCGTGCTGCAACGATTTGAGGAATTGGAGGAAAACGGATACGGACGGTTCCCCATCTGCATGGCCAAAACGCAATACAGCTTTTCAGCCGACCCCAACAAAAAAGGAGCCCCCAGCGGATTTTCCATTCCCGTCAGAGAAATTCGCCTGTCCCTGGGTGCCGAATTCATCGTGGTACTCGCGGGCGACATCATGACCATGCCCGGTCTACCGCGTGTACCGGCTGCCGAAGCCGTGGGGGTTGATTCATCCGGGAACATTGAGGGGTTGTTTTGATCCTGGTCTTGGAGGAAAGATAAATCAAAAGAAGGTCCGAATGGAACCTGCCGTGCGGTTTTGAATGCGGCAGGTTTATCGAAGTTGGTGGGGTTCGGGCTTGATTGTGCCGCCGGTCAGACTGCCCCAATCACGGATGCATATTTCACCATAGGGCCGCGTCTCACGCGGCCAAGAAAGGAGACCCCATGACCACAGTCAAATTCAAATGCATGCTGCTGGTCTTCCTGCTACTCACCCCCACCGCCTGCTTGACCAAAGAGCGGGAGTTGCATTACGCGGCATTCAATGGCTGGGAGGCGGGGGTGACGCGGTGGCTGAAGGCCGGCGCGGACGTCAACGCGAAAGACGACAGGTACGGCGCGACCCCGTTGCATCTCGCGGCATACGAAGGCCATGCCGACGTCGTGACGATGTTGCTTGAGCACGGCGCGGACGTGGAGGCGCGGGATAAGGAAGGATGGACGGCGTTGCATGTCGCGACATACCATGGATCGGCGTCCCTGCTGAAGCGGTTGCTGAAGCACGAAGCCATAGAGACAGGCCATGCCGAGGTCGTGACGGTGTTGCTTGAGCACGGCGCGGATGTGGACGCGAGAAACGCGGACGGACAGACGCCACGCGATCTTGCCACGAATGAAGCCATCATCCGCCTGCTCGAGCACGCCACCGGAAAGGAGACCCCATGACCACACATGGAAGGAGCAAAAATGACAGAGCAAAAGGGAATCCCGTTTGACCCTGAATTCAATGTCGGAGATCAATTTGTTGCACTGGGTGCAAAAATCGAGATTGCGAAAGTCGATGGAGTCAATCTGCTGTGCAAGAATTTGGAGCACAACGGACGGTTGTTCACGATCCCGAAGCAGGAGTTCCGCTTGATCTTGGCCGAAGCGAAATTCAGGGAGCAGTTGACCAAGATACCGATTGAAGGTTCGGCACCGACACCGGAAGCAGAGTATATGGTAGACGACCTTGGATCCGTGCAATTGGCTGATCCAACCGAGAGTGAGGGAAAGGCATTCCGTGAACTGAAAAAGAAAATCAGGAAATTCATGCCACGTGAAAGAGCAATTAGGATTCCGGTTGGAATTCGTCATCGATTACATGAAGACCCAAAGCCATTCTGTTACAACCTATGAGGAAATTGAACAGACCCTCAATCTGTATGAAGAGATACAGGAGGACGTTTGGCAGACACTGCTTGACCAGCAAAAGGAGGAATTATGATGAAAGGAAAACCCCATGACCACATTTAGATTCATATTACTGTTCATCCTGCTCCTTGCCATCTTGCCCAGCGTCTCCGCCGACACCTACAAGCACCTGCCAACGCGGACGGACACCTATGACGAGGCCATCAGGGTCATGGCCGGCGCCGACGTGCTGGACATCATCGACGGGAACACTATCAAGGTTTCCGCCCACATGTGGCCGTGGCAGAAATGGTTAGGCAATGTGCGATTGTTCGGCATCGACACGACGGAGATCAATCTCAGCCGATGTCAAGCCGAAAAAGACCAAGGCATCATGGCAAGAGATACTTTGGTCTCCCTTGTGCCGCCCCGCGTTCTCTTGGACGACATCAAGGACGGCAAATTCGGCGGCCGGTTCGTGGCCGCCGTCATGGACGGCACACGCGACATGGCCCACGTGCTCATGGAAGAAAGGGGCAGGCAGGCATGATTGATCTCACGTATTCTTTAATCATTGAAGCAACGGAAGACCTTGATTTTTTCGGTTTGTATTCGCAAGAGCTTGAAGGTTTTACGGGAGTGGGTCATTCTATTCAAGACTGCTTAGACAAGGCTAAATGGGGTATGCAAGAACACGTCTCCCTTTTAGAACAACAGGGGCTCCCCGTGCCGTCTCACAACCCTGATCCGACGGTGGTGATTCACAATCAACGACACGTGCAAGCCGTCTATTGAGAATCCTTCCGGTCAACGGCGATTGACTGCCTTCAACACGTCTATGACTGCGTTTACCTTGGAATCTGATTTTTCTCCCAAGGGCGATCAGTGCCAATCGATTGCGGCGCTGACGGAAGGGGTGTACGGCGGCAAGCCGCATCAGGTGCTGCTGGGAGTCACCGGCTCGGGCAAGACGTTTACCATGGCCAACGTCATTGCCGCGGTACAGAAACCCACGCTGGTGGTGGTCCACAATAAGACGCTGGCGGCTCAGTTGTACCAGGAGTTCAAAAGTTTTTTTCCGCACAACGCCGTGGAGTACTTCGTCAGTTACTACGACTATTACCAGCCCGAGGCCTATATTCCCTCGACCGATACTTACATTGCCAAAGACGCCTCAATTAACGACACGATCGATCAATTACGACACGCGGCCACGTCCGCGCTCTTGGAGCGTGATGATACGATTATTGTGGCCTCGGTGTCCTGCATCTACGGGTTGGGTTCTCCGGAGGTCTATCACGGCATGTTGCTCTATCTGGAAGAAGGCATGGAAATTCGGCGAGAAGCCATCCTCGCCAAATTGGTGGAGATTCAATATTCCCGAAATGACGTGGAACTCCAGCGCGGGACGTTTCGGGCACGCGGCGACGTCATTGAAATTTTCCCGGCGGCTTCCGATTCGAATACGATCCGCGTGGAATTATTCGGCGATACCGTGGATGCCATCTCGGAGATCGATCCGCTCACCGGCGCGTCGCTGGCTCGACTTTCCAAAATCCCCATTTATCCGAAAAGCCATTACGTGATTGCGCCGGATCGGTATGACCACGCCCTGCAAGGCATTGAAGAAGAACTTGACGCACGCGTCGCCTATTTCCATCGCCACAACCAGCTTCTTGAAGCGCAGCGCGTGGAGCAACGCACGAAGTTCGATCTTGAGATGATTCGAGCGATGGGCTATTGCCACGGCATTGAAAATTATTCGCGGCATTTGAGCGGCCGTGCGCCGGGCGAGCCGCCTCCGACGCTGCTGGATTATTTCTCCAAAGATTATTTGCTCATCGTTGATGAATCTCACGTGACGATTCCTCAATTCGGCGGGATGTACGAAGGCGACCGTTCCCGCAAGAAGACGTTAGTGGAGTATGGCTTTCGGTTGCCGTCGGCCATGGATAATCGCCCGTTGACGTTCAAGGAATTTGAACGAACCATGAATCAGGTGATTTACGTGTCGGCGACGCCCGGTCCCTATGAGTTGACCCACGGTGGCCGACACGTCGTGGAACAGATTATTCGGCCGACGGGTCTCATGGATCCGGTGATTGCCGTCAAGCCGGCGAAGGGACAGGTGGATGATCTTCTGAACGAGGTGCAGGCGGTCATTGCCAAAGGCTTTCGGGTGTTGGTGACAACCTTGACCAAGCGCATGGCTGAGGACCTGACGGAGTATTATCACGATTTGGGCGTGAAGGTTCGCTATCTCCATTCCGACGTCAAGACGCTGGAACGGGCAGAAATTATTCGTGATTTGCGCAAGGGGACGTTTGACGTCCTGGTCGGCATCAATTTGCTGCGGGAGGGATTGGATTTGCCGGAGGTCGCCCTCGTGGCCGTGTTGGACGCCGATAAAGAAGGATTCCTTCGTGGCCATCGGGCGTTGATTCAAACCGCCGGACGTGCCGCACGAAACAGCGAAGGGAAAGTGGTGCTGTATGGAGACAGGATCACCGATTCGATGAGGATGACCATGGATGAAACCGAACGGCGGCGTCAACGTCAGGCCGAGTATAATCGCGAAAACGGGATTACGCCGGAGACCATCAAAAAACGCATCCATGATCTGACCTATCAGATTGCCCAGGCGGATTACGTTGACGTGGGCATCGCGGCGGAAGATGAGGAGGTTTATGAAACTGAAGCCGACAGGAAGAAAACGATTGTGGCCTTGGAAAAAGAACTGAAGGCTGCCGCGAAAGCCCTGAAGTTTGAACGAGCCGCGGTTCTGCGCGATCGCATTCGAGCCCTGCGGCACAAAGAATTAGCGTTGGGCGGATCGGTGGTCCAGCCTCCAGGCTAGAGGTGTTTGTGGAGATAATAGCCGAACACCATACCCAACAGCGTCAGCAGGTTGAGTTTGAGTAAAACCCCCAGAGTGACCGTGATGAAGAGCAGATCGACGGTCAGGGGTGGAGAGATGCCCGTGGAGATTGATTCGGCAAAAATGGTGTGAATAAGTCCGGCTGAGGGAAACTCCTTAAGAATTTCACCGAGGACTCTGCCCAGCAATCCGCCGACCAAGACAAATCCCAGTAACGTCCATCCAGATTTTTTCACGTGTGTATGCTTTGCAGCCGGAGAGTGGGAATCCTCGCGTCTCTTGACGAGCAGAGCGAAAAAGTACGGTAATCACCCCGATGAGTCAAGGTTGTGTCCTTCTGCCCCACCTTTCTGTCATTCCGGGCATACTGGCCAAAACGTGTTGGTTTTTTGTCTTGAATGGCAGAGGCGGATAGCATGACGCGGAGGCGGGCATGAGGCCGGGCCGCTCCCGTGAGGAGGCCGCGTGAGACGCGGCCCTACAGCCCTTGCTCCCTCTCCCTTTGCGGGAGAGGGTCGGGGTGAGGGGAAGACATGCCCGCTCTCGACCCTCTGTCCCATACCTTCGCAGCGTCATGTCTGTGTTGCCCGTGCCAACGAGAAGCGAGATTCTTCCCTTCGGTCAGAATGACAACGGGAAGGGTCAGAATGACTATGGGGAGGGGGATGACTACGGGAGAGGGGGATGACGATAGGGGCGAAATGACAATAGAAGGCCCTGTCATTCTGAGGTTCCCCTGAGCCTCGAAGTGCGTAGCGAAGAATCTGGATTTTGTGCGCGGGAGTCCAGTGCGGACGGGCTGATTGATTTCATATCTATTGACCCTGGATACGTTCCTTGACACCCTTTCGCGGGCTTGACTAGACTGCACGGAATTTTCTTTGAATTTTCCAATGGTTAGGACCAGCATTCATGTTTTCGTCTCTCACGGAACGAATTGACGGCGTTCTCAAAAAGCTGCGGGGTCCCGGTGTTCTGAAAGAACGGGACGTGACCGAGGCCTTGCAGGGCATTCGTCTGGCTCTGCTTGAGGCCGACGTCCATTTTCGCATCGTCAAGGACTTCATCGGGCGCGTCCAAGAGAAGGCCGTTGGCCGCGACGTGCTCGCAAGCCTGACTCCCGGCCATCAGGTCGTCAAAATTGTGTGGGAAGAATTACGTGACTTGATGGGACGTGAACGTTCCGGTCTCACGCTGTCTTCTCACCCGCCGACCGTCATGATGCTCGTTGGCTTGCAAGGGGCAGGCAAGACCACCACCTGCGGCAAAGTTGCACGGGTCTTCACGCAACAGGGAAAGCGGGTTCTGCTCATCGCTGCGGATCCGCGACGTCCTGCGGCTGCCGATCAATTAGCGGCCTTGGGCGCGTCTCTTGACGTTCCCGTTCATCGCGCGGACGAGATCCTGTCCACGCGCGCCGCGGTGGTCGATTTTTGTTCGGCGGGGGTCTCCCGCGGACGGGACCACGGCTATGACGTCGTGCTTCTGGATACCGGCGGCCGGCTGCACGTTGATGACGAGTTGATGTCGGAGTTGGAAGACGTTCAGTCGGCCGTCGCTCCTCAGGAAGTCTTATTGGTCGCCGATTCGATGACCGGTCAAGAAGCGGTCAACGTGGCGGAACAATTTGACCGGCGCTTGGGATTGACCGGCGTGATTTTGACCAAAATCGAAGGCGATGCGCGGGGTGGAGCCGTGCTGTCGATTCAGGCGGCGACGGGGAAGCCCATTTTGTATCTTGGCGTGGGTGAAAAATCGGATGCCCTTGAACCGTTTCACCCGGACCGCATGGCTTCCCGGATTCTGGGCATGGGCGACGTGTTGTCGCTGATTGAAAAGGCGCAAGAATCCTTTTCTCAAGAAGACGCCGTGGCCTTACAGAAGAAGGTTTCGAGCAAGACCCTGACGCTTGAAGATTTTCGTGAGCAGATGCAGCACGTTGACAAACTGGGGTCCATGGACCAGATTCTGGAGATGCTTCCTGGCGGAGGAAAGCTCAAGTCGATGATGAGCAGAGAGACGAACCATGAGGTCCCGGAGAAGGACGTGAAACGGGTCGTCGCGATGATTGATTCGATGACCCTGAAGGAACGCCGGGATCATACCCTGCTGAACGGCAGTCGGAAGAAGCGCGTCGCCAAAGGGAGCGGCACGTCCGTGCAAGACGTCAATCGCCTCATCAAGCAATTTCTCACGGCACGCACCATGATGCAGTCACTGATCCGCGGAAAACCGGGAAAATCAGGGAAACGGAAGAAGCGCGGCAAGTTGATTCGCGCGCTTCAATCCTCATAAGTGTCTTTCCGGTCGCACGCGCGCTGGATGAGACTGGGCACCTCTTGAAAAACTCTTATTGCAGGGGAGGATGACGGTTGTGGCGGTACATTTACGATTAACCCGAATGGGGCGACACAAACGGCCGTTTTATCGGGTCGTTGCGGTGGATTCCAGATCGCGTCGAGACGGACGGGCCATTGAGACGTTAGGCACGTATGATCCTTTAACGGACCCGGCGCGGTCGGACTTGAAAGCCGATCGGGTCTTGGACTGGCTTCACAAAGGGGCTCAACCTTCGGTGACCGTTCGAACCCTCCTTCGTCGATCTGGAATTCTGAAAACCTTCGAAGAATCAAAAAAGAAGACGAGCGGCTGAGGCTTTCGTGACGTCAGGGTTCCCTTCCTGCGTCTGCGTTGGAGACGCGAGAGATGAAACCGGCTCTCTCCAACGCCTCTGTGCTGTCCCTGGATTGAGCGTGGAGCAATGGCGACGGACAACATGGTCACGGTTGGGAAACTCTTGAAGGCCTTTGGCGTGAGGGGGCAGGCCCGAGTTCTTTCGCTCACGGACGTCCCCAATCGATTTGAGACGCTGAAGGAAGTCATCCTTGAGTCGCCGACCGGCGAAACCCTGGTGACGAGCATTACTGACGTGCATGCCGACGGCCGTTCATATCTCTTGCGATTTACGGCCTTTTCCACGCCGGAGGAGGTGGGGACCTTTCGCGGGGCGTGGTTGAAAATTCCCAGGGAAGCCGTGCCTCCCGCGCCGGAAGGGCACTATTACCAGTTTGAACTCATTGGGTTGACGGTACGGGAAGAGACCGGACGCGTCTTGGGAACGTTGGAAGAAGTGGTCACGCTGCCCCACCAGCATCTGTTCGTGATTCGCGGGGCTGAGAAAGAATTTCTTTTGCCGGCTTCCCGAAAATGGATTCTCAACGTTGACGTGGCCGAAGGCGTCATGATGGTGGCACCGACGGCGGAATGGGTGAGTGACGGTGCGCGTTGATCTGTTGACCTTGTTTCCCGAGATGGTGGAAAACGTCGTCTCCCACTCCATCGTCAAGCGTGCGCAAGAAAAAGGGTTGGTGTCCATCGGCGTGCATAATATTCGTGAGTTCAGTGATGATCGGCATCGGGTCGCCGATGATACACCATACGGCGGTGGGGCCGGCATGGTCATGAAGGCCGAGCCCATTTTTTGCGCGGTGGATGCCTTGGATCACGAACGGAGTCGGTTGCGGATTATCGTGCCGTCGCCGCAAGGCCGACGTTTTACCCAACGATTGGCGAAAGAGTTGAGTCAAGAGTCTCGACGATTGGTGTGGATCTGCGGCCATTATGAAGGCCTCGACGAACGCGTGTTGATTCATTTAGAGCCGGAAGAAATTTCCCTGGGCGATTACGTGTTGACGGGCGGAGAGCTGCCGGCCCTGGTCATGATCGATGCGACCATCCGGTTGGTGTTCGGCGTGCTGGGCGATGCCGCGTCGGCGGAACAGGATTCCTTTTCCCGGTCCTTGCTGGATTTTCCGCATTATACGAAACCGCGAACGGTTCGCGGCTACCAAGTGCCTGAGGTCTTACTGTCGGGAAATCATGAGGCCATCCGGCGGTGGCGCCGCCAAGAAGCCTTGCGGAATACGCATGTCAAACGGCCGGATTTGTTGCAACGGGAATCGTTGACTCAAGAAGATCAACAATTCTTGTCGGATATTTCCAAAGAACGTGAACGAGTGACCTCGGTAAGCGAAGAGGGAGGATGATCATGAATCGGCTTGGACGGTTAGAGCAAACGTTTCCCACGAATACGGTTCCGGCTTTTGAAATTGGGGATACCGTTCGCGTCCACGTGAAAGTCATTGAAGGAGAGAAAGAACGGATTCAGGTTTTTGAAGGCGTGGTGATTGCTCGAAAAGGTAAGAAAATCAGCGAAACGTTTACGGTTCGGAAAATTTCCTATGGGGTTGGGGTTGAGCGGATCTTTCCCGTCCATTCTCCGAACGTCGCGAAGATCGACGTCATGAGAAAAGGAAAGGTGCGGCGAGCAAAGTTGTACTATCTTCGTGATAAGAAAGGGAAACAAGCCAAAGTCCCTGAACGGGAATTTTCTCGAACCGCGAGTAAAGCCAGACACTCAAAGGACCATGCCGTGGCCGCGGCGGACGTCCAAGCCCCGACGGAGAAAGCCGCCCCCGCGGAGGACACGGGCGACTGATCTGGCCGTTGGAGATTTCCACGTGGTCCCGTGACCGTGACCGATGACGTCGGAGGGGTGGAATCGCTGGGCCCGACGTGTACTCTTGAAGAAGAGGCACGGGCCCGTGGGTATCCACACGTGGCGGGACTGGACGAAGCCGGACGTGGCCCCCTGGCCGGGCCGGTTGTCGGCGTCGCGGTGATTTTGCCTCGTCGGTTTTCGTTCAGGAGGCTTGACGATTCCAAACGGGTGTCTCCAACCGAACGCGAGACGCTCTTTTCGTTGATTACCACGCGTGCGCTCGCCTGGGGCATCGGCCTCGCGTCCGAAGCTGAAATTGATTCGCTCAACGTTCTTCAGGCAACCCGTTTAGCGTGGCAACGGGCCCTCATGCGCTTGACGATCTCACCGGATTTTTTGTTAATTGACGGACACGTGGGCGTTCCCACGTCTATTCCTCATCGTTCCGTGATCCATGGCGACCAGCTTTCCTGCTCCATTGCGGCGGCATCCATCCTTGCCAAAGTTTCCCGTGACCGCATCATGTGTGCCTACCATCGACGCGACCCTCGTTATCGGTTCCACGTTCATAAAGGGTATCCGACGACCGAGCATCTGCGATTGCTCAGTCAGTTTGGACCGAGTCCCGTCCATCGGCGAAGTTTTGGTCCGGTCCGGAGATGGCTGGAATCCCAACGGGAGGGGCCGTGACTGTCACCCCACAACGTTTCGGCAAAGAAGCCGAAGCGGCTGCCGAACGGTTTCTTCGCCGCAAAGGGTATACGATTCTTGATCGCAACGTCCGGTTCGGTCGTGGAGAGTTGGACATCGTGGCCCGAATCGGGGAGACGCTGGTCTTTGTCGAAGTCAAAGCTCGCCGAACGGATCGCTACGGCGGGGCGTCATACGCCGTCACTCCACAAAAAGAACGGCAACTCATTCAATTGGCTGCGCGGTATCTTGCGCACCGTCAATTAGCGAATCAGACGTGTCGGTTTGACGTGCTCCTCTATCATGCTGAGGAGTCGGGGCGTCCCGTCCTTGAACACGTGGAACGGGCCTTTGACGCGTCAGACCATGATCGGCGTTGGTAAAGACGAGGATGGTCATCAAGATGCCCGATAACCATTGGTGCCGCGGCAAACGGGGCGGCTCATGATCCGGTTGTTTCACGTTTCCAAATTTTTCGATCAATGCACGGCACTTCGTGATGTCACGATCCGCGTTGACAAAGGCGAATGCGTCCTGCTGACGGGACCGAGCGGCGCGGGAAAGACCACCCTGCTCAAGGTGATCTTCGGATCGGAGGTTCCTGATGAAGGCCAGATTCTCGTGCAGAACCGCAACATTGCCCGATTGCGTCAAGGAGACGTGCCCTATCTGCGACGCACGATCGGGTTCGTCCTGCAAAACTTTCAACTGCTTCCGCAGAAAACCGTGTATGAGAACGTGGTGTTGCCCCTGATTATTCAAGGCGTGAAGAGTCGTGACGCGCAGAAGCGAGTGAAGGACACCTTAGGGGCGGTCGGCATGGAGCACAAACGTGCGATACGGGCCGGCGTCCTTTCCGTGGGGGAACAACAGCGAGTCTGCATTGCCCGAGCCATTGTGAACAGACCCATGATCGTGCTGGCGGACGAACCCACGGGGAATCTGGACGGGGAGTTGACGATGGAAATCGTGGAACTGTTGAAATCGATTCACGCGCAGGGAACGACGATGCTCGTGGCGACGCATAACCAAGTGGTGGTCGGGTGCATGAAGGGCCGGATCGTGCATTTGCAGGGGGGCCGTTTAGTCTCCGATACGCGGGGAGAGGGCGAATGAGATTGTGGTACATCATGCGGGAATCGTTGATCCATCTGCGCGGAAATCGCGGAACCGTCCTGATTGGCGTGGTCACGACGGCTTTTACCATTTCGTGCTTCGGAGGGTTTTTGTTGTTGTACCTCAATCTCAAAAATCTTGCCGTATTTTTGCAGAACGACGTTCAAGTGATCGTGTATTTGGAGCCCGATGCCTCGGTGCAGACCACGTCAGGGGTGAACCAACGTCTGGAACGTGAACCGGCGGCCACCACGGTCACCTTTGTATCAAAGGAACGGGCACTTCGAGACTTTCATGAACAGTTTCCCGATGAATCGACGTTATTGGATGGGATGGGAAGCAACCCGCTTCCCGCGTCATTTGTCGTCAACGTCTCTCCGCGATTTCAGGACGCCGAATCCATTGGGGCGTTTGCCGACCGCGTCCGGCAGTTTCCCGGCGTGACTCACGTGCGATACAGCCAGGATTGGATCGATACGCTGGCCCTGTTTGTCAGCCATTTTGAATTAGGGGCGGTGGTGATTGGGACGATTCTGGCCGTGGCCACGGTGACGATTATTACGAATACGGTGCGGTTGTCGTTTTATGCGAGACGGGAGGAGATTGAAATCCTTCGGTTAATCGGCGCGACGGGTGCCTTTATCGCCGTTCCTTACGTGATCGAAGGCGCGATCCTGGGCACGTTGGGGGGGCTGCTGTCCCTCGGGGTATTGAAGGGAACGTTTGAATTTCTGCGGTCCGAAATCGGTGCGTCGGGCTGGTTTCGGGGGATGGACCACGTCCTGACGTTTTTCTCCGTGCCGGTTTCCATGCTGTTGATTCTTCTGGGGATGCTGTTAGGTTGTGGGAGCAGTCTGTTCTCAGTCTTCGGGTTGATGAAAACGAGGGATTGATGAGGGACGTGGTCTTCGTGACGGTTCTGGTGACGGGGGTCGGACTCTTCGCCTGTGCGCCTGCATGGGTATGGGGCCAATCCTCGCTCCAGGAAAAAATTGAAAAAGAGAAACATGCGCTTGAACGGTTAAAACAGGACGTCCGGAAAACCAGGAAACAACGTGATCGATCTCAGAAGAAACGGGACGCGGTCCTGCAATCGATTGAACGGTTGGATCGTCAATATCATCAGGAACGCCGCGACGCCGCGACCGTCACTCGTGAGGTACAGCAGATTGAGCAAGAACTTGAAAAAATCGTCACGCAAGAAACCGCGCTTCAATCGCAGATGGATGATCGGAAGGCCATGATTGAAACGCGCCTGAGACGCCTGTATATGAACGGCCGGGCCGGCTGGTTTCAACCGCTCTTGACGGCCGATTCGTACGCGCAATTTCAACGTCGGGTCTTGTATCTGTCCGCCCTCGTGACGCGGGAGCGTCAAGTCTTTGAACGGGAGCAACGCGATTTGGCGGAGTTTGAACGACTGCACGAACAACGGGAAAACGCTCGTCAAGCGTTGTTGGAAAAGAAGACACGCATTGACGAGACATTACACGTGATGAAGGGAATCAGGAACAAAAAGCGGAAGGTCTTCGCCAGTTTGCAACGAGAGACGCGATCCCATGAGCACGCGCTCTCAACGCTTCAACGGGCCGAACACCGCAAAGAATCCTTGCTCAGGGAACTGGAGCAGCGACGTCATCTGCCCGGGCGATCCGCGCCGTTCAAGAAAGGTACGTTGGTCTGGCCCGCTGACGGTGATCTCGTGGGAACGTTCGGACGGCAGCGGCACCCGACGTTCGATACCTACGTTGACAGGAAAGGGATTGAAATTGCCACGCGCGAAGGCAGTGCGATCCGCGCCGCGTCGGATGGAGCGGTGGTCTACGCGGATTGGCTCAAAGGCTATGGCCTCGTCGTGATTCTGGATCACGGAAGGAATTACTTTACCTTGTATGCCCATGCGTCTCAATTATCGGTGGGGGAAGGGGACAGGGTGGCCAAAGGCGCCGTTCTTGGAGAAACCGGATCCTCCGGATTCACCGATACAACCATCTTGTACTTTGAACTGCGCAAAGGAACGAGAGCCATGAACCCGGTGGGTTGGTTTGCGAAGCGATGAATGAAGTGGTAAGCAGTCCTCACGTGCGGTTGCCGCGGGTGGTGTGTCGTCACGGTGGGAGACTGCACGGCGCGGTGCGAATTACACATCCGCGATTTTCATCATTTTTCTAACGAATCAGGATTGCAACATGAAAAAAGAACGACTTGCAACAACGTGGGCGTCGGGACTGATTGTGCTGGGCGTCTTGGTTCTGGGAGTGGTCATTGGAAAGGGATTAGAAAAGACGGGTTATGCCAGTGAGTCCTATGAAGACCTCAAGATTTTTGCGGAAGTTCTCACGCAGGTGAAGAAAAGTTACGTCGAAGAAACGGAGACCAAAGATCTGGTCTATGGCGCCGTTCGCGGTATGCTGAAAACGTTGGATGCGCATTCTTCCTACATGACCCCGGACGTGTATAAAGAGATGCAAGTGGAAACCAAGGGAGAGTTCGGCGGATTAGGCATCCAGATCGGGATTAAAGACCGCGTGGTGACCGTCATTGCTCCGATTGAAGGCACGCCCGCGTACGCGGCAGGCATCGAATCCGGTGACGTGATTGCAAAAGTCGATGAGACGCCGACAAAAGACCTGACGCTGATGGAAGCGGTGCAACGGATGCGGGGACCCAAAGGGACGAACGTCACCCTCACGGTTGAGCGAAAAGGGGCCCAAGGCCTGCTGACCTTTACGTTGACTCGGGATATCATCAAAATTCGCAGCGTCCGCTCACGGGTCATTGATGAGCACATCGGATACGTGCGGATTTCTCAGTTCCAGGAATCTACGCCCGACGATCTGGGCGTCGAATTAGCCGCGTTGCACGATCAAGGCATTCAAGGGATGATTTTGGATTTACGGAATAATCCGGGCGGGTTATTGTCCGCCGCGGTCGGGGTGTCCGAACACTTCTTGACGTCCGACAAATTAATCGTGTCGATCAAGGGGCGAGATGGTCGGAAAGATGAATATCGGGCTCGAAGGACGACGCCTCCGCCTGAATACCCCATGATTGTCTTAGTGAACCAGGGCTCTGCCAGTGCGTCGGAAATCGTTGCGGCAGCCATGCAGGATTGGGGGAAGGCCGTGATCGTCGGAAAGACGACGTTTGGCAAAGGCTCCGTTCAAACGATTCTTCCGTTGTCGGATGGGTCAGGGCTTCGACTCACGACGGCGAAATACTATACGCCCCGTGGAGAATCGATCCATTCCGTCGGAGTCAAACCCGACATTGTGGTCGAGCCGAAAACCCCGACCGTGGCTCAGGAAACACAGGACGCGGCTTCCCCACCATCAGGAGATGACGCCTCTTCGTCAGCAGACCCTGAACGGGCAGACGCTCGTCAAGAGAAGAAGAAGGAAGATCTTGAAGCGGAATTCATGAAAAAGGACGTGCAACTTCAAAAAGCCATTGAATTGCTCAAGACCTGGAACGTGTTCAAAGACCTGCGCCCCCTGTCATGAGGCGGAGAAAGGCGCGTTACAGATTTAACACGATCGCGGTAGTGGTTTTGGTCACGCCGTCCACGCCGCGTATGCGTGACAGGACCAATTCATTGAGGAGTTCCAACGTCTCCGCCTCAATCTGGACCACCAGATCATAGGGGCCGGTGACGGCGTGAACGGTTTTCACCCCGGGAATTCGGGTGATGGTTTTGAACGCACTTTTCGTGTGGTCTCCTGCCACGTCAATCATGACAAACGCCGATATCATCATGTGTCCGTTGTTCCTTATTTGCTTGGTTCACGTGTGGGCGCGTTTCGTTCAAGAACGCAGGGGACAGTATCAAAGGCTTCGACGACTGGTCAATGAATGGGGACGCGCATCCGTAAACGTTGAATGGCCGCAAGCAGGTCTTCCGCGGTCACGGTGACGCCGGGTCGCGTTCTCAGCATGTGAGAACGGGCGAGAATTTCGAGATCATCAAGCGTCCGAATGCCTAATCGATAATACAACTCATGAACAATGGGCTCGGACAAGCCCGGCAGGGCGGCCCATGGACGAACGTCAGGCGGCAGAGGCGTTTTCAACTCCTCGTAGGCCTGGATGGTCCCCGTGGCCAAGTATTCATGGATTTTCGTCGCAAGGTCTTTTCCAATACCTGGAAGGGTTTGCACGTTGCCGGTATCAATGAGTTCGGTCACGGGACTCTCCAGATGAGCAAGGGTGTCGGCCGCTCGCTTATAGGCGCGAACCCGATAGGGATTTGCTCCATTGCTTTGCAACGACGCTGCCATGGCTAAAAAAAGATTTGCGAGGTTGCTGTTCACGTCATGGGGCATAACGCTTCGGTCTCGTCGGAAGATGAGAAAACTCCGATTGTAGAAGATTGTGACTGAAGATGATAGGGAGTTTTTGAAACGACCCCGTTCCCAAATTGACAGGGCGTAAGAGGCTCTCGTAGGATAACCCACTTGGTCGGGCAAGCCTTCGACCTTGAATGGGACGGTGAGGACGGCACGTTTTCCGAGCCAACGGATGTATATTCACGTCAATGGTCAACCTCGTGACGTGTCTGAAGGGATGACCGTCGCGGGACTTCTGCAAGCATTAGAACTGACTGCCAGGAAAGTGGCGGTGGAAGTCAATCTGGAGATTCTGGATAAGCAGGATTTTGACGGACGGCTGCTGAACGAAGGTGACCGCGTTGAAATCATGAGTTTTATCGGAGGCGGCACCGCTTCTTAAGAAACAAGAGGTGAACGGGTTTTGCCTTCGAGTCGAAGAGATGGAAAACAACGTGAGTAGTGACATGTTGACCATAGCCGGCCGAACGTTTCGTTCTCGCTTGTGGGTCGGGACCGGAAAATATAAGGATTTTCTCGAGACGCAACGAGCCATTGAAGCCTCCGGTGCCGAGGTGGTCACCGTAGCCGTCCGTCGAGTCAATATTACCGACAGACATTCCGAGAATCTGCTCAATTATCTTGACCCCAAGACGTACACCATTCTTCCCAATACGGCGGGGTGTTACACGGTGGACGATGCGGTACGCTATGCCCGACTCGCCCGGGCGGCCGGAGTGTCGGATCTGGTGAAACTCGAGGTCATCGGCGATGAACGAACGCTTTTTCCTGATACCGCCGGTCTCATTGAAGCAGCCAAAATCCTGGTGAAGGAAGGGTTCGTGGTGTTGCCCTATACCAACGACGACCCTATCGTGGCCCAAAAACTCGTGGATATTGGATGCCCGGCCGTGATGCCCTTGGCGGCGCCTATCGGGTCAGGGTTAGGGATACGCAATCCGTACAACTTGAAAATCATCCTCGACACCGTCAACGTTCCGGTCATCGTCGATGCCGGAGTCGGAACGGCCTCAGATGCGGCGTTGGCCATGGAATACGGAGCGGATGCGGTTTTGATGAATACCGCGATTGCGGGCGCACAATCCCCGCTTGTCATGGCTGAAGCCATGAAGTACGCCGTGGAAGCCGGACGATTGGCGTTTCACGCGGGGCGCATTCCGCGAAAACTCCACGCCTCGGCGAGCAGTCCGATCGAAGGCACGTTGTAAGCAAAGGTGACTTACTCCATCCATCCGCGTTCCGTCCTTTTTTGTGACAAGACCTCGACTTCCTCCTTTGTACGTCGTCACTGATCGGCATCAGGCCGGTGAGGACCGATTCCAGCAAATCCTCCGGGACGTCGTGCCCGAACAAGGACTGATGCTCCAGATTCGGGAAAAAGACCTTGGCACGCGAGCACTGCTCCGTCTCGTGCGCGAGATTCAGCACGTGGCGAGTCCCTTTCGCGTTCCATGTTTCGTCAATGACCGGGTTGATCTGGTCTTAGCCACGCAAACGGCCGGCGTGCATCTTCGATCGGACAGTATGCCAGTCAAAGAGGCGAGGACGTGTCTGGGCCCGGACTTTTTCATCGGACGGTCCGTTCATTCCCAAGAAGAAGCGGTCCAACGTGAAACGGACGGCGCGGATTTTGTCGTGCTCGGACCCATCTATGAGACTCCATCCAAACGGAAATATGGCCCCCCGTTAGGCGTCGGTGCGCTTCGAGACGCTTGCCGCCGGTGTCACGTGCCCGTGTATGCCATTGGTGGGATCACGCTTGCTCGCGTGGACGAAGTCATGGAAGTCGGCGCGTATGGCGTGGGGGTCATTTCTTCCGTCTTCCAGTCGCCCGTTCCGCGTGAGGTCGTCAAGCGTTACGTCACGAAACTTCGGACACGTCGTCCATGAGAACGCCCTCCGTTATATTGACCCTTTTCAAAATCCGGTGCTAGAATTCCTTGGCCAAACGTCGTTCGGAGCGAAGCGAAGAATCTCAGAAGCATCTCAGGGAGAGGTCGCGTGGTATGGGTGAGAAGGATCCCTCCTGCGAACGGTCTTGAGGGAATATCCGATGGGATTGAGAAAATCCGAAGAATATCATCGGGAAATAGACAAGCTACGCGGGGAACTGCAATCCCTCGAACATCACATGCGGGATCTCTCTGAGACCCGCGTGAAGTTGCAGCAATCGCAAAAACAGAACGAACGACTGACGGCCAGTCTCCAGGAAGCCAAATCCCACGTTGAACGCCTCCGCAACGAAATCGCCAAACTGACGGCCCCGCCGTCTTCTTATGCGCTCTTCTGTAGTCTGAACGACGATCAGAGTGCGAACGTCTACGTCTCCGGAAGAAAAATGCGCGTGAGCGTGCATAGCTCCGTGGAGAGCCTGAGTTTACGAAAAGGGCAGGAAGTGATCGTGAATGAAGCCCTCAACGTCATTGAATCGCGCGGCTTTGATCCCCAAGGACAAGTGGTGACGTTGAAAGATCGTCTTGACGGAACCCGGGCCCTGATTCGGTTGCATCATGATGAAGAGCGAGTCGTGGAACTGGGCGAGCCATTGCTCCATGAGCGTCTCAACGTGGGCGACCATCTTCTGTATGACGGGCGATCCGGGTACGTCATTGAGAAACTCCCCAAGTCCGAAATCGAAGAGTTGGTGATCGAAGAAGTGCCTGACGTGCGATATGAGGACGTCGGCGGGCTGGAAAAAGAAGTGGAACAAGTGACCGATGCCGTGGAATTACCCTTTTTATATCCTGATCTTTTCAAGGAGCATCACCTCGTTCCTCCGAAGGGCATCCTGTTATATGGGCCGCCCGGCTGCGGAAAGACGATGATTGCCAAGGCCGTGGCTCATTCCATTTCCAAAAAATTGGGAGGGTTATCCGGTAAGGACGTCCGCAGTTACTTTCTGCACGTGAAGGGGCCGGAATTGTTGAATAAATACGTCGGCGAATCCGAACGGCACGTCAGAGAAGTGTTCGCCAAAGCACGAGACAAGGCGGCCACGGGCAATCCGGTGGTCGTCTTTTTCGACGAAATGGACTCGTTGTTCCGAACGCGCGGGTCGGGGATTTCATCCGATATTGAGTCCACCATCGTGCCTCAGTTTCTGGCCGAAATTGACGGGGTCGAAAAACTTGAACACGTGATCGTCATCGGGGCGAGCAATCGACAGGATCTCATTGATCCGGCGGTCTTGAGACCCGGACGGTTGGACGTCAAGGTCAAAATTCCCAGACCGGACTCACGCGGTGCTCGGGATATTTTTTCCAAATATCTCACGAGCACGCTGCCGTTTGCGAAGGAAGAACTTGATCGGCGAGACCAGGATCCCAAAGCGGTGGCCGCCCATCTTATTGACGTCACGGTGGAGGCCATGTATGCCCGATCGGACGACAATAAGTTCCTCGAAGTCACCTACGCCAACGGAGAAAAAGAGACGTTGTACTTTAAGGACTTTTCCAGCGGCGCGTTGATCGAAGGGGTGGTGTCACGAGCGAAAAAGGCCGCCGTGAAGCGAGCCATTCACACGGGGGAAAAAGGCTTGAAAGAAGAAGACCTGTTGTCCGCCGTCCGACGTGAATTTCAGGCACATGAAGATCTTCCCAATACGACGAACCCTGATGACTGGGCCCGCATCGCCGGGAAAAAAGGCGAAAAGATCCTCCACGTTCGAACTCTCACGCCCGGATCGGAAGAAGCGCGAGAAATTGAAACCGTGAACGCGGGTCATTACGTGTAACCCGCGTGCTCAATGCCATGGGGCGGCCGTGCAACGGATGATCGGGACGGAAACGGAATTCGGCATTGCCTCGCGTCAGGGTCACGCCTCCGACGCCGTTGACCATTCTCTCCGACTGATCAGTTATTATCCCGTGCTCCCTGCTCCCCAGGCCATCTGGGACTACGAGAACGAAAATCCTCTGGTCGACGCTCGAGGGTTTGAGGCCGAGGGTGAACGTGAACGTCCGGGACCGGAGTATAATCGCGTCGTCAACAAACTGCTGACGAACGCCGGCCGACTGTACGTCGACGGTGCCCATCCTGAGTATTCCACTCCCGAATGTCGTCACGCACGAGAACTGGTCGCGTATGAGCGCGCGGGTGAGCGGATTGCCGCCACGTGCCTGGAAGCCATGAATCGGGCGGCAGGGGGAAACGTGTACGTGGTGTACAAGAATAATTCCGATGGAAAAGGGAACAGTTACGGGTACCATGAGAATTATCTGATGTCCCGCTCGGTGCCCTTCAACGTGATGATTCAGGCGTTGGTGCCGTTTTTCGTGTCGCGTCTCATCTTCGCCGGGGCCGGAAAAGTCGGTGCTGAGAACGGGACGTCTCCCGCGGCGTATCAGATTTCTCAACGTGCGGACTTTTTTGAATGCGTGGTTGATCTCAACACGATGGTCAAACGGCCCCTGATCAATACACGGGATGAGCCACATGCGGATGCTTCTCGATTTCGACGGCTGCACGTCATCGTGGGTGACGCCAACATGGCGGAACTGTCCACGTACTTGAAAGTCGGGACCACGGCGATCATTACGCACATGTTGGATGAGGGAGCCACGATGCCCGCTCTTGTCCTGGATGATCCGGTGACGGCGGTCAAGATCGTCTCCCGTGATCTGACCGTGCGGACGGACCTGAAGTTGTCAAGTGGCGGCGTGACGAACGCGATAGCCATTCAACGAGCCTATCTCAGCGCCGCGCATGATTTCTACGCGTGTCGTGAATTATCTCCCGCAACCAAGGATATTCTGGTGAGATGGGAAGCCGTTCTGGATACACTCGAACGTGACCCCGTGCAGTTGGTCCATGAACTTGACTGGGTGGCCAAAAAGCACCTGATTGAATCGTACGTGGATCGGAAAGGCTGCGGATGGGATGATCCTCGCGTCGCCCTGGTGGACTTGCAATACCACGACGTTCGACCGGATAAAGGACTCTACGCGACGCTCGAACGAAGCGGACGCATTGAGCGGTTGCTGGATGATGCAGAGGTGGCGCGCGCAGAATTTCACGCTCCTCGCCACACCCGAGCCTTCTTCCGCGGCGCCTGCTTGCAGAAATTTTCTCGTCAAATCTACGGCGCGAGTTGGACCTCCCTGTTGTTTGACGTGGGTGACGCTTCCGTCAAACGAATCCCCTTACTGGACCCGTGGCGGGGAACCCAGGATTTGACCAACGACCTGTTGGAAGGCGTCGAGACGGCACAACAACTGCTCACCCGGTTGTCCGTGTAAAAGAAAGATCGATTGCGGAGAAGCCGAACGCCGTCACGATGAGAGGATTGCGTATGGAATGGATCGGATCAAACGGGCCGGTGAGCCAGTGCTCGAGTTTTTTTGAGTTTCTTGCTCATACCAGACCGGAACTGATGCCGGCGGCGCGGTGGGGGACGGGAGGGGCGACGACGTGGTCCGCGGATGAGATGCAGCGAACGATCCTGCCGCAGTTGACGCACGGGACGACCGTGTTGGCCATCAAGTATGACAAGGGAGTCGTCATCGCCGGTGACCGACGGGCGACCGAGGGCTATCAGGTTGCGTCGCGTCGAATGGAGAAGGTGTTCAAGACGGATAGTCATTCCGCGGTGGCCATTGCCGGCGTGGCCGGACCTTGCGTGGAAATGGCCAAGTTGTTTGCCGTTGAACTTGAACATTACGAAAAACTGGATGGGGTCCCATTGTCCTGCGAAGGCAAAGCGAATCGGTTGGGGCAGATGGTCAAGGCGAATTTTCCGATGGTCATGCAAGGCTTGGTGGTGATTCCCTTGTTCGTCGGGTTTGACGTGAAACAGAACGCGGGTCGGATTTTCAAATATGACGTCACCGGCGGGAAATATGAAGAAACGGATTATCACGCCATAGGCTCCGGCGGAAAGGATGCCCGCGTGACCGTGAAGGAACGGTTTCGCAAACACTTGTCCGAATCCGACGTGATCACCCTGGCGCTGCAAGCGTTGCTGAGTGCCGCGGAAGAGGACGTGGGAACCGGTGGCCCCGACGTCTTCCGGGGCATTTACCCCACCCTCAAACTCGTGGACGCCCACGGCGTGCGGGACGTTGAAGAATCTGACGTGGCCTCCCTGTGCGATCCGTTGGCGCGGGCAAGGTCAGAACGGGAATAGTCATGTCGCTTCCGTTTTACGTGTCTCCCGAACAATTGATGCAGGATAAGGCCGAGTATGCGAAAAAAGGCATTGCCAAGGGACGGTCGATTGTTGCCATGGAATACCGGGACGGCGTGCTGTTCGTGGCGGATAATCCCAGCAGTTCTCTGTTCAAGATTTCGGAAATTTACGATACGATCGCCTTCTCCGGTGCGGGAAAATACAGTGAATTTGAACGCCTGCGCAAAGCCGGCATCCAACATGCCGATCTGAAAGGATTCATGTACAGCCGCGAAGACGTCACGGCTCGTGCGTTGGCCAATGCCTATTCGCAAACCCTGGGCACGATTTTCAGTCAGGAGCTGAAACCCTTTGAAGTGGAAATCCTCTTGGCCCAGACGGGGAACGGGTTGCACGATACGGAGTTGTATCGCATCGCGTTTGATGGGACCATCTTTCACGAGAAGCAATGTGTGGCCATTGGGGGACGAGCCGACGCGTTGCGCTCCGCCCTTCGCGCGCGAGAATCGGAGACCGTGCCGGACGTGAGAACCGCGCTCACGCACTGCATACACGCTCTCGAAACCGCTACGGACCAGAAGGTGGCACTCGACGGTCTCGAGGTGGCCACCCTGGATCGCACGCGCGTCGGACGCAAGTTTCGGCGAGTGGCCTTCCAAGAGGCGAACGCCCTTCTCTCCTGATCCCGTCTCGTTCTTGTTCGTCCGTGATTCAGTTGAAGCCGTGCGAAACAGCGGTGTATGCTCCATGGCGTCCCTCTCAGGATGAGCAGATGAAACGCATATTCGGACTCGAATGTGAATACGGTTTGACCTTTTCTCCCAATGGCCGCGTGTATCTGCCCATTGAAAAAATTCTGGGATACATCTTTGAAGGGTTGATTCCCAACAGTTGGCCGTCCAACGCCTTCCTGACGAATGGTGCCCGGTTTTATCAGGACACCGGCTGTCATCCTGAATATTCCACTCCGGAATGTGACGATATTGTCGATCTGGTGGTGCATGAAAAAGCAGGGGAGCGAATTCTCGAATCCTGCCTGCCTACCGCCGAAGAGCGACTTCGTGACGAAGGACTGTCCGGAGACATCTACATTTTTAAGAACAACACCGACTCCCTGGGGAACACGTATGGGTGTCATGAAAATTTTTTGATGCGGCGCGACGTGGATTTCTGGAAAGTGGCCGAACAACTCATTCCATTTTTCGTGACGCGGCAAATCTTCTCCGGCGCCGGCAAGGTGCTCAAGGTCTCCGGCAAACCGCAGTATTTTCTGTCTCAGCGATCCCAGCACATTCACGAAAAAACCTCGTCGTCGACGACGTCGTCCCGAAGCATCATCAACACGCGGGATGAGCCGCACGCCGACGCCGAACGGTATCGACGCCTCCACATCATTCTGGGGGATTCGAACATGTCCGCGTTTGCCACGTACCTGAAGGTCGGCACGGTGGATCTGGTGCTTTCCATGATCGAAGAACGATGGCGTCTCCCGGGAATAGAATTGGAAGATCCCGTCAAGGCCATCAGAGAAATTTCTCGAGATCCCACGTTGAAGAAAAAGGTGAAGCTGGAGGACGGACGGGAATGGTCCGCGTTGGACGTTCAACGGGTGTATCTGGACAACGCCGCCGAGTTTCTCCGCACGCGGCCTTCCGATAAAGTGATGGACGACGTCTTACAAGAATGGGAACGGGTCTTGACGGCCTTGGAGACTGATCCCATGACACTGGTGGGAGCGATCGATTGGGTGACCAAAAAGTGGCTGATTCAATCGTACGTGGATCGAAAAGGGTGCGGGTGGGATGATCCGCGAGTGGCGATGATGGATTTGCAATATCACGACGTGAACCGGAAGCGTGGTCTCTATTATCTGTTAGAGGCGCATGAGAAGACGGTGAAGATGGTGGACGAACAAGCGATAGAACGGGCCATGTCCGTCCCTCCCCAATCAACGCGAGCGAAAGTTCGCGGGGATTTCATTCGATTTGCCCGAGCCAAAAACCGATCGTACGCGGTGGATTGGACGTATTTGAAATTGAACGGCTATTGGGAAGAAACGATCTTGTGTATGGATCCCTTTTGTGCGTTCAATCGACGGGTGGATGAACTGTTGGCGCAAGTGCCGGCCGTGCGCCTCTATCCATGACAGTGACGACTTACCGGTTCTTTTCTCACGCGCGCCTCTCGATCTGGCGATGGCCCATCGTCGTCGGTTTCGTGCTGGCAAGTCTGTTTCCGGTCGATTCATTACGGAACGAGGACCCTCATCCTGCCTTTGGTGCAGAGGGTCAAGTCCGTGGCAAACAAGGAGAAGTCCTGTTCGTGACGGTGCCGATCCAAGAACAGCCGGACCGGGTCACGGGGAAATTTTTACAACGCACGCTGACGTTTTTCCCCCATCAGGACAACACGTATGCCGGACTGTTGGGGCTGGATATGCAGGATCAACCCGGTCAGTACCCACTCACGATCCACGTCGTGTACCCCCAACGAACCGAACGTCGGCACGTGTCGGTGCTGGTGCTGAAGCAAGCCTACCCTGAGCAACGGCTGACGTTGCCCAAGGCAATGGTCGATCTCGATCAGAAAACGCTTGTTCGCGTCAAGGCCGAATCCCAAGCCCTTCGGCAGGCTTTTGAGAGCGTTGTGCCGCGTCCTTTGTGGAAGGGGCGATTTCTCGAACCGGTCCGAGGACAAATATCCGGGCGCTTCGGCAGTCGCCGGATCATCAACGGACAACCTCGAAGTCCTCACAGCGGAGAAGACGTGGCGGCGCCGGAAGGGACGCCGGTGGCAGCGATGAATCATGGAATCGTGCGGCTCACGATCAATCATTTTTTTACGGGAAAAGGCGTCATCGTGGACCATGGTCTCGGTCTGTTTTCCATGTATTTTCACCTTTCCGCAGTGGACGTAGAGCAAGATCAGACCGTTCAGAAAGGCCAGATGATCGGGAAAGTCGGCTCGACCGGCCGGGCCACCGGGCCACACCTTCATTGGGGCGTGCGCCTGAACGGAGCACGGGTTGATCCCTACTCGTTGTTGGCCCTTCCGTAACGTGTGTGATCCATTCGAGGCGTAACCGGAACGTGGCTATGCAGAACGTCTGTGTCTTTTGCGGCTCCAGCATTGGGAGAAAGAGTCGGTACGTTGACGCGGCCGGACTATTGGGCCGGCGGCTCGCCGTTCGCGGGCTGGGATTAGTCTACGGCGGCGGCAACGTCGGGTTGATGGACGTGGTCGCGGAAGCCTGTCTCGCGGAACACGGCCGGGTGACCGGAGTGATTCCCAAGTTTATGGCTGAGCAAAACTTTGCTCGGCACGACGTCTCGACCCTTCACGTCGTCGGGTCAATGCATGAGCGGAAAGCCCTCATGGCAGATTTGGCTGATGCCTTTATCGCACTTCCCGGTGGATACGGGACCTTGGAGGAATTTTGTGAAATGATCACCTGGAGACAACTTCGGCTCCAACGGAAACCCTGTGGGCTCCTCAACGTGGAAGGCTTTTTTGATTCATTCCTGACCTTTTTAGATCATCAGACGCGGGAAGGGTTTATCACTACCGAGAATCGTGCGTTGATTACGGTAGCCCCTGACCCGGAACAATTGCTCAATCTTTTGGAAAAGTGTGGTTGACGCGGCTGTTCTTCGCAGAAAAATTTGAGCGTTTAGTAAGTCAGAAGAAGCCGATCCTGCACGACCTCTGCTTCTAACGTCTCTCCCTCCATTTGAAATCTTTTCAGCATGGAACGCCCCACGTTCACCGGTATTTCCCTTTCAAAAAGATGAGATGGAATGACAACGTCACATGGAAAATTGCCTGATTTTTTTGATCCGTCAATACTGAGAGCCACGTACACACCTCGGTTTTTACATTCAAGGATTTTATCCAAAAGTTTTTGGAGGCTGAAGTCCTGAGCCCCATAAAGGATGGCTTGGCTATAGGAATAGGGAGGATCACAATAAATTAAATCCCCTGGCTTCGCACAATCCATCGCCTCTTCGTACTCCACGTGTAAAAAATCGGTTCCATGAATTCTTTGATGCCACGCATCAACCCTTTCTCCAAAACTTTTTGGGCTTATAGGGTGATGGATTCCACACGGCGTAGACATATACCCATCTGCCCGACGAAAACGAACAACGCCTCCATAACAAGAGCGGCATAGAAAAACTAAATCGGCACTGTTTGCTATCTTGTTGTACCTGGCTTTAATTTTTTCATATTCCTCGACCTTGTCTCCAGCCATCATTCTTTTCCACCTGACCGCGTACCATTGTTTTAACCGTTCTGGAGCACCTTTCAAAGCTTGCCAAATCCCAATTAAAGGCTTAAATGAATCCGATCCAACCCCGTTCATGGGAGCAAGGACTCCAAGAACACCGCCGGATCCGAGAAAGGGTTCCCGATACGTTCCAAATCTTTCTGGGAAGAAACGAATAATTTCATGGGCAAATCTCTGTTTGTTTCCAACCCATTTCAGGAGTTGTTGTTTGAATGCAGGACGTGATCTTCTTCCATGTATGAACTCTCCGGCATGGGTTCTTCTGTCACGGTCCGTATATTCCAACGCCAAGCCGTCCTGCATAGCCATGTTCTCCTTAGAGCCAGAAAGAGAATATCCCATTTTGGGATATTGAGCAAGTTACTGCTATTTCATGTTCCATGAAAACTCCTGCCTCTTCAAGAAACCATAGAATTCTAAGAGAGTTACTGCGAAATATTCGTTCAGAAAAGGGGATCAGTCAGGTCGATCTTGCTCGTCGTCTTAAAGTCCCACAATCATTCGTAAGTAAATACGAATCGGGAGAACGCCGCTTGGATGTCATTGAACTCCGGTCTATTTGCTTAGCGTTGGGAGTATCTCTCCAGTCATTTTTAGAAAAACTGGAAACTCGCTTTACTGCAAAACCCGGCTCATCAGATGAAACCCAATAACAAATTTCTTAAACAACCAAAGTCCTTTTGGGCGTGTGTTCGTTCTCTTAGCCAAAAGATTGGCTACAGCAGAAAAAATTCCATCCTTATTCCAACCTATGAAGAAATGACACAGGCATTCAAGTCACTCAGACTTGATCCTGAACATGTCATAAAAAATGGCAATCCGACCGAATTAGCAATATTACTTCGGAAATATTTTTCATACCGAGCCCAAGTTTTGGTCAAGCACGTCGAACACAATTTAATGACGGCTGAAAGAGCGAAGGACACGTTTCAAACTCTCTATCAAAACCTGAAACCTGCTTGCCCAATTCCTTTAAATAAACAAAAGGGCAACAAAAGAACTGAGGCATATCTAACGGCAATAATTAATATGCTGGTAGAGGCAAATGCAAAAGGCATTCCTTGTGACTATGACCCAAGAGAATTAACGACCATTATTAAGGATAAGACTCTATTAAGAACGATGGCCAGAAGAATTGATGGAGCTTTTCCTTCAGCAGTAAATCCCATTGCCGTTTGGGAAATTAAAGAATACTACTATACAACGACCTTTGGAAGCAGAGTAGCCGATGGAGTCTATGAAACACTTCTCGATGGGATGGAACTTGAAGAACTCTTAGAACATGAAAATATAAACGTGAAACATTACCTTATGGTAGACGCTCATTACACTTGGTGGGTTTGTGGGAAAGCTTACCTTTGCCGCATCGTGGATATGCTCCACATGGGTTATATAGACGAAGTTTTATTTGGATATGAGGTGGTCGAAGAATTGCCCAGGATTGTAAAAGAGTGGGTTGCCCTTTATAAAAGAAATTTTCTCTTGCACCGTCCTGATTCTGTAAAAAAGCCGTGAATCCTTCAGAATCCTTCAAATAGTGAAATGCGGCGTTTCGAGTGAGAGCGGCACTTGCAGGAGAAGTCTCCCGTTTCAACCGAGGGCGGCGTCAGTAGGCAGGCGGTCGAGAGAGGGGGCGGCTTGTGAGGAGTTCCACGACTCGCAGGTTATCGAAGGCAAAGGCTCCTCCGCCGGTGGTCACGAGTCCGATCTGTCCCGTGTGAAAGGTCGAATCATAGACGGAGAGGAAGAATTGGTTGTCGAACGAAATTTCAAAAAACTCTTTGCTGACGATGGTGTTTCTCTGAATGCGGAGGAAATGCCACGGCGTTCGTTTCTTGGGAATCACGGCGTGTTCTTTAATCAGCGTCGGGACCCCCTCGACAAAACGATGGACCCGGACCACGTTGCTCGCCGGGTAAACGAGAACGGCGTAAAAATTTTTCAGGTCCTGCATTCCTAACACTAGCCCGGCCCCCGACGTGGGTGTCCCGAGTTTCGAGAGGATGCCGACTGAGAGGTCAAGATATTCCACGCGAATCGCGTCATTGATGAGCAGTTGATAGCAACTGGAATCCAGGCACGACGTTGATTGGACCAACGCGTGGGTCCGGCTTGGGGCATGGTCATCCGTCTGAACCGTCCATTCTCCGGGATGGCCATGCCCCAGGGTCTGAGAAGAAAACCCGGGGGGGACCACGGCATCCACGTCTGTTTCAAAATTCCATTCGGCAAACAAGGGGGGCGTATGTCGAAGGACGGCTCGGGGCAGTTCTTTCAGGGGCTCCTCCTCTTCTGCAAAAGCAGAAGGCAGTCCGACGCCAAGGAGCACACCGACGCAGACGAGGGTTCTGAAGAAGCCACGAAAACGAAGGCCGACGTCGAAGGAGAATGGAAGGAAATGAAAGCCGTAGGACCAAGTCGTGAAGGATGCGCGTTTCTGCATAAAAGTCACCACGTCGTAAATTTTTGCCAATGAACGTTTCACCTGATCATACGAGGAAAGAGACGCCTGCCGCAAGGGGAGGAAATGCTCATCGGAAGCCTGACGAGAGGATTGCATGGGTGATTTGTCTGCCGCTGCTTGCCACGGGACTGTTTTATGTTCTGCCTGGCGACGTTCAGCAATCGCGGCTGCTTCAGTTTGTTCCTCAGGCGTCGGCCTACGTCACCCTCGTGTTTTGGGTTCGTGGTAACGTGAACGTGAAGGATCGACCCTTCGATGCTCAGGGCATGCTCGGATTGCGCGTGACGGGGCTGAATCGGTCCGTCTCATGGGGATGTGCGACGGGGGTACTGCTTGGTACTATCAACACGTGCGTGATCCTCTTCGGGGTGCCCGCGATTGGTGAAGATATCACGTTTCTTCGAGAAACGCCACATGCCGCGATGCCGACGTGGTTCATGGTTCCCTGGGGAATTCTTGGTATTGCCGCCTTCGTGGAACTCAATTTTCGGGCGTTTTTACTTGGACGCCTGGAAGTGATCTTCTGCCGGTCGCTGCGTCTGCCCCGCGGAGGAAACGTTGCCGGCGGGTCCGTGCTTGCGATTCTGGTCTCGGCTCTGGTGTTTGCCTTTGACCCCTTTATGGTGATGACGTTTCGGTATCTGCATTGGATTGCCGTCTGGGATGGTTTGATCTGGGGGTGGCTGTGGGTGCGATTACGGAGCGTGTACGCGGTCGTTGTCGCGCATACGATAGAAGTCCTCATCATGTATCTCAGCATCAAAACCGTCATGACGTGACGTCCGGTCACAACGCGGTGGCGTGAGAGAAGCGAAAGACGTGGACTGAACGGGAACGTCTTTACGCCGTCAATCACTTGGTATAATGAATCAAGAACGGGATGAACCCGCGTGAATGAGGTGAAGCCATGAGCAGAACGAGAGCCGTCCGATGAACGATTTTGTCAAACCTAGCGTCCAGGCTTTTCTGGTGTGCGACTCCGTGATCCTTGACGGGTTTACCGGAAAGAAGAGCGTCATCGGAACGTTCACTCACCTGTGGGCGCCACGATTTCCTTGCCAACATCCCCAACTGGGGGTCTATTTATGTTTGACGGACGCGGAAGGGCTTTATGAATTTGAACTGCGGCTCGTGTATCTGGATCAGGATCAAGTCGTCGGAAAAGCTGCGTTATCGCCGGTCGAAATCAAAGACCGGTTGCAGATACACGATTTTGGCGTCAACATTCCTTCACTGGTCTTTCCGGGACCGGGCCGTTATGAGTTTCGATTGTTTGCGAATGGTTCATTCATTACGCAAAAAGATTTCAACGTGATTCAACAAAAGCCGCCGCAGCAAAACGAAGCGTCCGATTCTTGACTTTTTGACGACGAGGCTTATCTGAAAGGCAGATGCCGCTTCAAGAAATTGGGAAGCGGGATGGAGAGCGAGAAAAACTCATACTGCCAAAAGGAGGTGGATCATGATGGGAACACTGGATCTGCTGAACACGTTGGATGGGTGGAACACGCGGCCGTTTCTCAATTGCTGCGTGGACGACCCGAACGTGCAAGTCAGAAATTGGGCTCCGCTGGTGGACGTCTATGAAGACAAAGAACACGTGGTTGTGGAAGCGCAAGTCCCGGGTATTGAAATGAACGACGTGAAGATATCCGTGAACGATCGCACGTTGCGCCTTGAAGGAGAACGGAAACACGAACGAACGGCGGACCAGGGGAACTATCATTTCCGTGAAGCGCACTACGGGTCTTTTGCTCGGAGCTTTCGCTTGCCCAACTACGTAAAAACGAATGAAGCGACGGCAACGTATGACAAAGGCGTCTTGACGGTGAAGGTTCCCAAACAGGAACAAGCCAAACCCAAATTGATTCCGGTCGAAGTCAAAAGCTGACGCCGGTTCAAACCATGCCTTGAACCTGACGACGTGGGGGCGAAGACGGTTTCCGTACGAAACCGAAGGCTTCGCCCCCTTTTTACAATTCTCGCGCACAGCCTGCTCCGTCCTTGATACGGGGGAACCCGGAAGTGGCCTGAGAGAATCCACGTCAAGAGGGGAACGTGCTGGTCATCACCTCCAACCTCTCCATTCCCGAACACGAACTCCAGTTTCGTGCATCACGCAGCAGTGGTCCAGGGGGGCAACACGTCAACAAGGTGAATACGCGCATGACGCTCCATTTTGATATCCGGAATTCTCCGTCGTTGACCGTGATGCAAAAAGGTCGGGTGAATCAAAAGCTGAAAACCCGCATCAACAAGGACGGCGTCTTCTATTTATATGCTCACCGCTCTCGCAGTCAGGCGATGAATCGTGCCGACTTGCTTGACAAATTCTGCCGGCTCCTTCGCGAAGCCCTCACTCCGCAACGCGCCAGACGAGAAACCCAAGTACCCGAACGTTCCCGCGTGCAACGAGTCGATCAAAAAAAACGACGAGGGCAGGTAAAACAACGGCGCATGCGTCCGACTCCGGCGGACCACGAACCGTGACCCGCGGACCGAAGTCGGCCAAAACGAACGACGTGTGGCTCTCATCCCTCAGAAGAGATCAAAGGATCAATGAATCCGCCAATCGCTAAAACCGTTCCCGTCGTCCTGGAAAAACACGGCCATGCACGGGTCGATCAGTATTATTGGTTGAATGGACGCAACGACCCCGACGTGTTGGCCTATCTCAAGGAGGAAAATGACTACACCCGACGAGTCATGGCCCACCGGTCGCAGTTCGAAGAAGACCTGTTTGAAGAAATCAAGGGGAGGATCACGCCAACCGATGTCTCCGTCCCCTACAAACTCGATGGCTACTACTATTACACGAGGTTTGAGGAAGGGAAAGAATATTCCGTGTACTGCCGGAAGCGAGAAAACCTTGATGCTCCGGAAGAGATCATGCTGGACGCCAACGCGTTGGCCGAAGGTCATCAATTTTTTTCCATGACCGGGATGGCCGTCAGCGTTAACCACGATTGGCTTGCGTATGCGGTTGATACCCAAGGCCGACGCATTTCGACGATTCGATTCAAAAATCTGACAACCGGCGAGTCGTGCGAGGACGTGATTCACAACGTGACCGGGAACGTGGTCTGGGCGAATGATCATCGAACGCTCTTTTACACCAGACAGGATCCGAAGACCCTGCGCGCCTTTCAAATTTTTCGACATGAGCTGGGTCGTCCCGAGTCTTCGGACGTGTTGGTGTTTGAAGAAAAAGACGAAACGTTTTCCGCGTCCGTTTTCAAGACGAAATCCAGGCGGTATCTCATGATTGCTTCCCATCAGACCGTGAGCAGCGAATATCGTTATCTGCCGGCGGATCATCCCGAGGGCGAATTTTCGGTGTTTCTCCCGCGTACACGGTTTCATGAGTACGACGTCGAACATTATCAGGACGAATTTTATATTCGGACCAATTGGCACGCGAAAAACTTCCGACTCATGAAGACTCCCGTCACCCAAACCGCGAAATCATTCTGGGAAGAAGTCATCCCTCATCGGACGGACGTTCTCCTTGAATCCTTTGAATTGTTTCAAGACTTTTTCGTCGTGGAAGAACGGCATCAAGGCTTGACGAAAATCAGAGTGACGTCGTGGAGCGGGGAAGAAGGGCACGAGGTGGATTTCGGTGAACCGACGTATTCAGCAGGGTTAGGGGAAAATCCGGATTTTCAGACGTCCGCGTTGCGGTACGTGTACACATCCATGACGACGCCGAAGTCAGTCTATGACTATGACGTGAAAACCAGGAAACAAACGTTACGCAAACAAGAGGACGTCCTCGGCGAGTTCAATCCTGCTCTGTATCAGACTGAGCGCACGTGGGCTTCGGCATCGGACGGCAGCAGAATTCCCATTTCGCTCGTGTATCGGAAAACCCTTCGGCGTTTTAGGAACAATCCCCTGCTGCTGTATGGATATGGCTCCTATGGAGCGAGTATGGACGCGAGTTTCAGTTCCCCCCGGTTAAGCCTTCTGGATCGCGGATTCGTGTTTGCCATTGCGCACGTTCGAGGGGGAGAAGAGCTGGGCCGTGAATGGTATGAGACCGGAAAATTGTTTCACAAGAAAAATACCTTTACCGATTTTATTGCCTGTGCCGAACACCTCATTCAACGAGGTTACGCAAACGAAGAATACGTCTACGCGATGGGGGGGAGTGCAGGCGGGCTGCTCATGGGAGCGGTGCTCAACATGCGGCCGGATTTGTTTCATGGCGTCGTGGCACAAGTCCCGTTCGTCGATATCGTGACGACGATGTTGGATCCGGAGATTCCCTTGACCACGGGAGAATACGATGAATGGGGCGATCCCAATCAAAAAGACGACTACGACTACATGCTGTCGTATTCTCCCTATGACAACGTCACGCACCGCGCCTATCCCCACGTGCTGGTGACCACCGGGCTCCATGATTCCCAAGTTCAATACTGGGAGCCGGCAAAATGGGTGGCCAAATTACGTCGCTGGAAAACCGATACCAACCGATTGCTCCTCAAAACCAACATGGAAGCAGGCCATGCCGGGGCATCCGGCCGATTTCATCGCTACAAAGAATTGGCCTTTATGTACAGCTTCCTCTTGGACTTGGCGAATCTGACGGATTCGTGAGCCGCGCCGTAGACGACTCAGACGATCTCGGCTAATTGCGCTTGAATCGCGGGTTCACGAAGTTTCTTGAGCGCGACCGTCTCGATCTGGCGAATCCGTTCACGAGTCACGTTCATCGTGTCCCCCACTTGTTTCAACGTTCGGGGTTGTCCGTTTCCAATGCCGAAGCGTAAGCGGATCACCTGTGCCTCGCGTGGAGTCAGGATGCCGAGAATATGATTGAGTTGGGTCTTCGTTTGTTCATCTTGAATGGTTTCTTCCGGTGCCACGGCATTGTCGTCGGGGAGGAAGTCTCCCAAAAACTGCTCCCCGTCGCCGGTGGGGTGGTCAAGAGAAATCGGTTCCAAAAACGCTTGGGTCGTTTCTTGTACCCGTTCCGTGCTGATGGACAACGCCCGGGCAATTTCCTCGCTGCGCGGTTCGCGGCCCAATTGTTGAGCCAGACGCGTGGCGGTCTTGGTCATGCGCTGCCATGCCTCGGTGGTATGGACGGGGACGCGAATGGTGCGGGACTGATCGGCCACCGCGCGCAAAATACCCTGGCGCACCCACCACGTCGCATAGGTGCTGAATTTGAACCCTTTGCGGTATTGGAACCGTTCAGCCGCCCGCATCAATCCGACGTTGCCTTCTTGAATAAGATCCAATAAACCCAACCCCCGCCCCGTAAACCGTTTCGCTTGGTTCACCACGAGTCGAAGATTGCGTTGAACCAGATAGTCCTTCGCCTCTTCCAACCGGCGACGATTGTCGGCTAACTCTTGCTGAAAACCGTGCAGGCGTTTTCTCAGCGAACGGTTTTTGAGTCCACCGGAGGAGAGCGCAGTCATGAGCCAGGACAATCGCTCATGCGCCTCATCCATGGCCGGGGCTGAGAACCCGCTCAGCCCCAGAACGTCAGTCAGAGACTGCACGGCCTCGCGGAACTGCGATTGATTCCCGAGGGCCTTGACGGCGTGAATCACCGTCCTGAGGAGACGTCGAATGTTTTGACTGCTTTCGTCAATGTGTTTCGCTACCGCCAGTTCATCTTTTGCATCCAGAAGGGGACGTGAGCGGAACGTGCGAAAATAGAAGGTTTCCAGGGCAGGACTTGTCGATTCCTTTTTTTCATCGCTCACGTGATCCTCAACGAGAGCATCGAGCGTCGGCACGCCGTCAGAGAAAAAATCTGAACGAAACGACGTGCGTCGAGATAGTCCTCGGGTTTTTCCTTCGTCACCAACGAGGGGGGTGCGTGCAATCATCGCGTTCTTCATCGGATTCTCCTCTCTCCAAAATCAGGATTCTCATGCCTCGGTTCTTCCCGGGCGTCCGTTACGTTTTGACCGTCAGAAAAAGAGGAACGCCTTGACGGTGGATAAACAATAACGCCGATTGACCTTTGGGTAAGGACGTGACGACTCGCTGATACTCTTTCAAGGACTCAACGGGTTGATGGTTGACCTCGTGAATAATGTCACCCTGAGTCAGGCCGGACTCCTCGGCCCGACTGCCGGCGCGAACGTCGGTCACCACCACGCCCGTCGTGAGCCGATCCACGTTGAGCCGTTGAGCCACGTGCGGAGTCAATTCCTGCACCGTCACGCCGGACAACGTGAACTCGGAGTCGGGTTGCCGGCCGGAGGCGACGCGTTGATTCATCGGATGCTCAATGATGGTCGTCTGCAAGGATTGTCGTTTGCCGTCACGCACGACGAGGATCGTGACCTCCGTGCCCACCGGAGTCGTGGTCACCGCGCGTTGCAAGGCTTGCGGGTTGGCAATCGGTTGACCGTGATATTCAATGATGGCGTCTCCGCGTTGAAGTCCCGCACGGTCTGCCGGGCTGTGATCGCGGACGTCGGTCACGATGGCTCCGGCGGGTCCGTCTAATTGAAACGCCTTGACGAGTTCAGGCGTGACGCTTTGAATGCCGACGCCTAAATATCCCCGAACCACTTTTCCGTCAGCCACGAGGCTGTCGTGGACGTGTTTCGCCATGCTCGCCGGAACGGCAAACCCGACGCCCTGGTAGCCTCCGGTCCGCGACACAATGGCCGTATTGATGCCGACCAACTCACCGTTCACGTTTACGAGCGCGCCCCCGGAGTTGCCGGGATTGATGGCGGCGTCGGTCTGGATAAAATCTTCATACTGCGTGATGCCCATGCCGCCGCGTCCCTTGGCACTCACGATGCCTTGCGTGACCGTGGAGTTCAGGCCGAACGGATTCCCGATGGCAAGCACGTAGTCGCCGACTTCAAGCGTGGAAGAATCACCCCACGGGATGAAGGGCAGATTCCGACCTTCAATACGAATCACGGCCAGATCCGTTTGCGGATCCGTTCCCACGATGGTGCCGGCAAATTCTCGTTGATCCAGCAAGGTCACGGTCACGGTTTTCGCGCCGTCAACCACGTGATGGTTGGTCACCACGTAGCCGTCGGGATGCACGAGGACGCCGGTCCCCATCCCTGGACCGCGAGGAGTCCGTGGTGGGTTGGGGAACGGCGTTCCGAAGAATCGGTTGCCCCATGGGCTTTGACCAAACCAATCGGGAACGCCTCTCAACGCGTCCTCTGATGGTCCCGTGGCTACGACTTTGGAGACCGTAATATTGACTACGGCCGGCCGGACGGCTTTCACGACGTGCGCAAATCCATACTGCACGTCTGAATCAGCGCGTTCGGTCCGTACCATGGATGGAGACGTCGAAGGATCAGGTTGCGTGGGAGAGCCCACGGCATGGGTCGAAAAGGCGGCGACCATGAGGCCCAACAAAAGCGGGAGACTCACGGCGAGACCAACCCAGAGTTTTGGGGGAACCTGCTTCATGGCAAGGGATGGGGTTGAAGTCGAACGATTGTTCATGAAAACCTCCTTCGGGTGGTGATGCGGAAATCGTGAATCACTGTGAAGTCGTTCTAGCATGACGACATGAAAAGAACATGAACGGCGGATTAAAAACTTCTCATCCTCAGCGACGGAGAACGGGAACGTTTCGGTGAAGGGACTCGATTGGCCGGAGGCGGAGGCGGGAGACGTGGGAGGAACGTCAGCGAAAATAGAGAACGTGCAAAAACGTGCAAAAACGGTGAAAAACGGTGAAAAACGCGGAAATACCTGAAATTGGGTGGTATTCCGTGTCTGTTTCTCGTCGTTACATGCGAATGTTCTGATAGGCAGGGGCGGGTGGGCCCTGTTCCGTCAGGCGGGAGCAAGCAGGGGAAGAGAGACCGTAAAACGGGACCCCTCGCCGAAGGTACTCGTCACGTCAATGGTGCCGTGGTGGGATTCGGCAATCCACTTGCAAATCGACAACCCCAGTCCCGTGCCGTGTTGAACGTGAGACCGGGCGGCGTCGGTTCGATAAAAACGATCAAAGATGAACGGTTGTTCCTCAGGGGCGATGCCGATGCCGTCATCCTTGACGGTCAACTCAGCCGTATCGTGCGTTTTCGTCAAACTCAGTGCCACGGTTCCCTGACGTGAGGAATACTTCACGGCGTTGTCCACCAGATTCAGGATCAATTCCCGAAGACGCCATTCATCGCCCATCACTTGTAGCGGTTCCACGTGTTCCAGAATGGTCTCGACGGCTCGATCTTTGCCGAGCATCATGGCTTGCATCTGAATTTCCTGGACCAAGGTATCGAGTTGGACGGGGAGTGACGCCACTTTCACTTGACCGAGGTCAGCCCGGGAGAGAAATAACAGCTCTTCCACGATGCGACTCATCCGATCAATCTCTTCCAGGTTACTTTCCAGCACTTCCCGGTAGACGTCGGGCGACCGGGGTTTTCGCAACGCCAATTCCGTTTCGCCTTTGGTGATCGTCAAGGGAGTCCGAAGTTCGTGGGACGCGTCGGCACTGAATTGACGAATCTGACGGATCGAGGTTTCCAGTCTGGCGATCATGTCGTTGAAGGTCGAAGCCAAGCGGCCGATTTCGTCCATTGAGGTCGTGTGAATGCGTTGCGTGAGATCTTCAGCGGTAATGCGTTGTGCCGCTAGGGTAATGGAATCCACGGGCTTGAGGGCGCGGCCTGCCAGAAACCAGCCGCCCAACACGCTGACGGCGACCGCCAGCGGAGAGCCGATGAGCAGGACAAACACCAGCCGGGACAACATTTCTTCCACGGGGGACAGAGACGTGCCGACTCGCAAAATGTTAACGAGCGTTTCTCCGTGTCGAATGGGATACGACAACAGCCGGATGGGAATCTCATCGTGAAAACGGACGGTTTCAAACGTCGCCCGTCCCTGAAGGGCCGATTCGAGTGCCGTCTGACTCAGGGGAATGTCGCGCGTTTTGATGTTGGCCGATTGAAGCGTGACTTGGCCCTGCGGCGCAAAAATCTGAAAAAACTTATCGATGAGGGCGAGTTCCGGAAAGGCTTGCGCCAAGTCGTCCAACAACAGGAACGGTCCAAACCGGTGTTCCTCAAGTGAACGGGCCGCGGCCACCGCGGCTTCATCCAGCGAGCGGTCGATCTGATTTTCCAAGGCCCGCGACATGACCAGATAGAGGGCGCCGGCGAAGATGATCATAATCAAGGCCAAACCGCCGCCGTACCAGATGGTCAATCGGACGCGGATGGAAGCGTTACGCATCGGTGGCCTTCAGCGTGTAGCCGCTCCCCCGGACGGTGTGGATGAGTCCCTGCTTGCGGCCGCGATCGATTTTGTTCCGAAGATAGCGAATGTAGACGTCAATGACGTTGGTGAACGTATCGAAGTCGAGGTTCCAGACGTGTTCAGAAATCATGGTGCGCGTGAGCACGCGCCCCGCGTTCCGCATCATATATTCCAGCAGCGCATATTCTTTGGACGTCAGGTCGATCCGTTGGCCGCCTCTCGTGACGTCGTGGGTGACGGGATTCAGAATCAGATCGTCCACCTGCAAAATGCCCGAGGTTTCGCCTCCGGCCCGACGCAGCAAGGCTCGCGCCCGGGCCAACAATTCCTCAATCGCAAAAGGTTTCGTGAGATAGTCGTCCGCGCCGGCGTCAAGGCCCTTGACCCGTTGGTCAACCTCCGAACGGGCGGTCAAAATCAAAATCGGGGTTTTGACCTTGCCGCTGCGTAATTCCTTCAACACGTCAATGCCGGGCAGACCAGGAAGCATGAGATCCAGAACAATCAGATCGTAGGTAACTTCCGATGCCAGATCCCGCCCCTGAATGCCGTCGGAGCACACGTCCACGGCATACCGTTCCTCCTCCAACGCGCGCCGAATGAACGAGGCGACTTTCGGTTCGTCTTCAACAATCAGAATCCGCATGGGTGGAATGGATACGCCCCTCAGAATGGCCTATGACGAGACGACTTCCAAATATTATAGCACGGAGGGGCGGTTGCAGAACCGTCGCTTTCTTTTCCTCGGGGCGGGAGGAATCCCCTGTCTTGGCCTCTCTTCGTCATTCCTGCCTCTCTTTGTCATTCCCGCGTAGGCGGGAATCCAGGGGAATGGGCAACTCGGGCTGCGGAGGGGATATTGAGGCTTGCCCGATGCTATCCACGGGGTTCCTCGTGCAAACCGGGGAGCGAGACTGGAGCGGGTGCGCCCTTCCACCCCCCACCCTGCCCTCCCCCTCAAGGGGGGAGGGATAAAGAGGGCGTCTGCCTTTTCCCTCAAGGTATTCTTATCCCCTCTCCCCTTGAGGGAGAGGGCTAGGGTGAGGGGTAGAGGGGGCAAGCTGTCAGGTTCCCGCGCCTTCTCTAGTCAGCGCAAACGTTTCAGGCGGAACCCATATTGTCGGCTTGACAGCGCGGCAAGCTTTCCACTTGTGGCATCATAGTACGCAGCTTGCCACGTGGGTTGTCCCTGATCGTCAATCGTCGTCGCGGCACAACGCACGAGTTTATCCAGTGCCTCCTTTTCAGCATGAGGAAGCGCGTACCATTGAGGCCCAACGTGAATCCACAATAAATTTGATGCACTGGGCGGACGGTTGGTCCCGTGGATTCCCTTATCCGCGGAATTTCCCAATTCGGCTTCCGCAGCTTGCGGATCACAAACCGGAACCCTTGACTGAAACACCCACAGAACCGCCAGAAGAAGGCCCGCGACGGCAAGGCTGATCGGCAAAAGCCGGTTGGTCGGTCGGAGAAACGAAACCGTCATCATTGCGACCGGAAGCGTTCAAGATTATGATAAACGACTCGCAAGAAGAAGACGTTTATTGTACCCATGACGAGCGAGCACCCAAAGCCATGAATGACGTGACGCATCTTGATCTTCTCTGTATCGGAAGCGGCCCCGCGGGTCAACGGGCCGCGGTGCAAGCGGCGAAATTGGGCAAGCGCGTCGCCGTCGTCGAAAAACGTCGGGTAGTCGGTGGCGTCTGCCTGGATACCGGCACCATCCCGAGTAAAACCTTTCGAGAAGCCGTGCTCGCCTTCGGCCGGCAAGCCGAACAATTTCGTACGCGCCATGGGTTCACGGCTCCGTCTCGCCCGGGAGTCGATCAGTTGTTTTCAAGAGTCAGCGAAGTCGTCGAACGGGAAAGCGAAGTCGTCGAACGACAACTGCAACGAAACGACGTCATGATGATGCGGGGCGAAGCCTCTTTCGTGGACGCGCAAACGGTCCAGGTCGTCAACGGAACGACGCGGCAGCACGTTCGACCACGCTACGTCCTGATTGCCGTCGGCACCGTGCCTGCCCCTCCTTCAGGCATTGACTGGAATCATGAGCTGATTATCACCAGTGACGACGTGACGAATCTGAAACGGATCCCGCGGACCATGGTCGTCGTGGGCGCGGGCGTGATCGGTCTCGAATACGCCTCAATGTTTGCCTCGCTGGGCATAGACGTGACGTTGGTGGACAAACGCACGCGGCCATTGGAATTTCTGGATACGGAAATCGTGGACACGCTCATTCATCAAATGCGGAATCAGGACGTGACCTTTCGACTCGGGGAAACGGTGGAACGGCTGGAGTCTCAAGGACAACCGCAGAAAGCCGTCATTCATCTGGATTCAGGAAAAAAGCTCGTGTCCGATCTCGTGCTGTTTTCCGTGGGCCGGATCGGTGCCACGAAATCCTTGAACCTGCCTGCCGCGGGCCTCGAAGCCGACAACCGCGGACGCTTGAAAGTCGATGGGCAATTTCGGACGGCCGTCCCTCATATCTTCGCAGCCGGTGACGTCATCGGCTATCCCAGCCTGGCCGCCACGTCGTCCGAACAAGGTCGCCTCGCGGCCTGTTACGCCTTTGACGTCAAGGCCGAACCCATGGGGTATCACTTTCCCATCGGGATCTACGCCATTCCCGAAATTTCCATGGTCGGAGAAACCGAACAAGCCCTCACCACCAAGAAGATTCCCTATGAAATCGGCATGGCCCGCTACCGGGAAATCGCCCGAGGCCAAATCATGGGAGACGACACCGGCCTGCTGAAACTGCTGTTTCATCGAAAAACCCGCCACCTCCTGGGCGTCCACGTCATCGGATCGGGCGCCACGGAACTCGTCCACATCGGCCAAGCCGTCTTAGGATTAAACGGCGGCCTGGATTACTTCCTGACCACCGTCTTCAACTACCCCACCATGGCCGAATGCTACAAAGTCGCCGCCCTGGACGCCTTCAACAAACTCTCGCAATAACCCCGTAGCTCCAGGGAGAAAAAAATTTCCTCCCCTTTATAAAAGGCGCATTCCTCATCCCTCCCCCCTTGAGGGGGAGGGCAGGGTGGGGGGAAAAGATGTAGCAAAAGTCCCCGAATACCCTGACAGGAAAGCTCTCTTGATGCAAAAGGACAACTCCTATACTCTCATCTCTCCTAACGACCCCTATGCAAAATTCACCTTCTTTCCCTCTCATCAAGTCCGTATGAAAGCAGAGGAACGTGTTAGATTAAGATAGCGAAAACAGAGACACAATCATGGCTGAACCAGCGTACATTGCCCATCGGCGAAAAACTGACGGAGCCACACAAAGCCTCGAAAAGCATCTCTTGGAAGTTGCCGGATTATCAAGAAAGTTTGCCTCAAAAATTGGATTGACAGAGCAGGGAGAACTTATTGGTCTCGTTCATGATTTGGGAAAATACAGCAAAGAATTTCAAGCTTATCTCAAGTCTAGTGTTGGCCTATTGAACCAAGATGAAGACGAAGAATTTGTGGACGTACAGGGACTTAAAGGTAGGGTGGATCATTCCACAGCAGGGGCGCAACTTGTCTGGAAGGAGGTGACTAGGCAAACAGCTAATCAAACAGGAATAGAGCAAGTCGTTGGTCAGATTCTTGCATTGTGCATTGCCTCACATCATTCCGGCCTAATCGATTGTCTCTCCTCAGATAAGAATAACCCTGTTGAAAATATCTTCGATAGACGGATCAAAAAATCGGATGGTCTGACCCATTTGAGTGAAGCAGAATCTAATATGGATGCTTCGATTTCTAGACGTCTCTCAGGACTCCTAAATAATTCGCAAGTCGTGGATGGCATCCGTAACACTCTTAGTCAAATTGCAACCCTTGATAAGAATGAGACCATCATTCGTTTAAAGATGGGACTGCTTGTTCGATTTCTGTTTAGTTGTCTGATTGACGCTGATCGCGTCAATACAGCCGACTTCGAAAAGCCAAAGTCAGCTAAGAAGCGGCTTTATGGAGGCTACACAGGTTGGGATGTTCTTATCGAACGGCTTGAGAAAAGGCTGCTAAGGTTTGAGAATTCAAAGGAGATTGACAGGATCAGGAAAGAGATTTCGGATTGCTGTAGAGAGAAAGCCCAGAAGCCTAAAGGCATCTATACGCTTACTGTACCAACAGGAGGAGGCAAGACGCTCGCAAGTTTTCGTTTCGCCCTACACCATGCCCAAAAGTGGGGAATGGATCGGATAATCTACATTACTCCATTTACCACGATTATTGACCAGAATGCTGGGGTGGTTCGTGACGTTCTTGAACTGTTGGAAAACGAGCGCGATTTTATCGTTCTAGAGCACCATTCTAACCTTACCCCTGAGCAGCAGGGCTGGCAAGAAAAGATATTAGCCGAAAACTGGGATGCTCCGGTAGTCTTCACGACGAGCGTTCAATTTTTTGACTCTCTCTTTGCTGCGGGGACACGGGGCGCAAGGAGGATGCACCAACTGGCAAATGCTGTCATTATATTCGACGAGGTTCAAACCGTGCCTATCAAGTGTGTCCACCTCTTTAACAATGCGGTCAATTTTCTTGTTGAACAGTGTGGAAGCACGGGAGTTCTTTGCACGGCGACTCAGCCGCTTCTGAATAAGGTTGATGAAGAGAAGGGGGCGATGCGGTTTACGGAAGGAAACGAAATTGTGCCGAATGTGAAACAGCTATTCAAAGACCTAAAGCGAGTCGAGGTATTAGACCGGTGTGAACCTGGAGGTTGGAGTGATGATCGCATAGTTGATCTTGCCATCGAAGAAGCCACAGATAGTGGAAGTTGTTTGGTAATTGTTAATACAAAGATGTCCGCACAGAAGCTTTTCCAGATCTGTCGGCAGAAGACGGAGATACCTGTCTATCACCTTAGCACTCATATGTGTCCAGTCCACCGCAAAGAGACTTTGGAAGAAGTGCGGAAATTGTTGATTTGTCCTGATTTTCCCTTGATTTGTATAAGCACGCAGTTGATTGAAGCTGGAGTCGATATTGACTTCGGGACCGTTATTCGCTTTGCGGCAGGATTGGATTCTATTGCTCAAGCTGCCGGACGTTGCAATCGCCATAGGTTACGAGATATTGGCCGCGTACATGTGGTCAACCCAGCCGATGAAAGCCTGGATAAACTGAAAGATATTAGAGACGGTGTAGAAGTTACCAGACGGCTATTAAGCGAGGCTGTGAACGGAGAATGGAAAAGTGGGTACCTTCTAAGTCCAGAAGCAATGAAACGTTATTTCGGCTACTACTTTTTTGCCAAACAGAAACGGGATGAGATGAGTTACCGCGTTTCTGCGAATGCTATAGGACGCGACGACACGTTGCTCAATCTTTTATCCATCAATCCAAATGCAGTGGAGGAGTATGAGCGTAGCCATGGTGAAGTTCCACATATGTTCTTGCGTCAATCTTTTATGTCTGCTGCCAAAGAGTTCAAGGTGATCAATGCACCGACGCGGGGTATTATCGTTCCCTATAAAGATGGGCGACAGGTGGTAAACGATCTTTGCTCTGTAGTCGATGTAGAAAAGAAGTTCAGGCTATTACGTAAGGCACAGCGATATACGGTCAATGTTTTTCCTCATGTTTTGGATCAACTTCAGAATAAGAGGGCAATAGATAGAATTCAAGAAAATGTTGACATCCTTTATCTTTTGGATGCCCGCTATTACAGTCGAATTTTTGGCCTCAGCCAAATCCCTGAAGAAGATATGGAGGTCCCCTATGTCTGAAGGACTGAACAACAGCATTGAATTCAAAGTATGGGGACGTTTCGCGTTGTTTACAGATCCCCTGACTAAAATTGGAGGTGAGAAATGTTCGTATCACATCCCAACGTATGAGGCACTGAAAGGGATTGCCAAGTCCATCTATTGGAAGCCTACGTTTATTTGGGTTATTGACGAAGTGAGAATAGTGAATCGTATTCGTACCCAAACCAAGGGCATCAAACCATTAGAGTTTGGTGGCGGGAATACCTTGGCGATTTACACTTTTCTTATGAATATCGAATATCAAGTGAAAGCCCATTTTGAGTGGAATTTGTATCGCCCTGAATTAGCTGATGACCGCAATGAATCCAAGCATCACATTATTGCCAAGCGTATGTTGAATCGTGGGGGACGGCAGGATATTTTCCTTGGCGTCCGTGACTGTCAAGGCTATGTCGATCATTGTGATTTTGGGTCTGGACAGGGTTATTACGATGGTGCTGGAGAATTGGCATTTGGATTAATGTTTCACGGTTTTGATTACCCAGATGAGACAGGTAGAAACGATATACATACTCGTTTCTGGAGACCAACGATGGTTGATGGTGTCATTACATTTGCCCGCCCGGAAGATTGTCAAATAAAGAAGTTTGTTCGGCCCATGGAGGCAAAACGATTTACCCGGAAGAAAAACTTTTGTGGGTTGGAAGAGGAAGGGCTTTTAATATGAGTTGGCTGTACAGACTATACGAAACTTACGAGCAATGTGCTGGTAAAGATCATTTAACCAATGATCCTCTCTTGCCGATTAGTCATACAACGCAGAATGCTCACGTTGAAGTCACTGTAGATGGCAGAGGCAATTTTCAGCGGGCTAATGTCATCATGAAGAATGATCAAACAACGATAGTTCCATGTACGGAACGTTCTGGAGGAAGAACTGGCAGAAAGCCTGAAAATCATCCTTTGTGTGACAAACTGCAATATGTTGCAGGTGACTTCACAAAATTTGGCGGAACAACGACATTAGGTTTTTCTAGAAGTCCTCACGAACCACATCAAAAATATGTACAGTTATTAACGGACTGGTGTGCATCACCGTATCGTCATCCAAAACTAGTCGCGATTCTTGAGTATGTTAAAAAAGACAGAATTATTGAGGATCTCATACAAGAGCACATCTTATTTCTCGATTCTCAAGGTAATCTTTTAAGAAAGTGGGAAGGGGACAACCAGACAACGCCGCCAATTTTTAAGCTTCTCCCTAAAACCCAAAACCGAGAACAACGTCAGGACGAAGCATTCATCCGTTGGAGAGTTGAAGTGCCAGGAGATCCGCAGAGTGAAATCTGGAGAGATCAAGAAGTCATAACGTCGTGGATCAATTATTATGCGACGCAGCAAAAAAAACGGGGATGGTGTCTGGTAACTGGTGAAGAGACAAAATTGGCTGAACGGCATCCTGCCAAGCTTCGACATAAGGGCGATAAAGCAAAGCTTATTTCTTCCAATGATACGAATGGCTATACATTTCGCGGAAGATTTGAGACTGCTGACCAAGCATGTGGAGTTGGATTCAAAGTCACGCAGAAAGCCCATAATGCGTTACGTTGGTTGATTAGCCGTCAAGGGTTCCGAAATGATGATCAGGTGATTGTGGCTTGGGCAGTCAGTGGAGAGTACATTCCAGATCCTTTTGCCAATTCTGGTAAGATGCTGGGGTTGGAAACGAATGCAGTCGAGAAGTTTCAGGGAGATGCTGGGCAAATGTTTGCTCTCCGCCTTAATAAATACATTGCGGGCTATAGGGTTAAGCTTGGTTCGACCAATAACATTGTAGTCATGGCCCTAGATTCGGCCACTCCTGGTCGCATGGCTATTCCTTACTATTGTGAACTCAGAGGGTCGGATTTCCTTGACCGTGTAGAGGATTGGCATCAGCGATTTGCTTGGCATCAGAATTATCCCTGGGGAGATAAAAATGATCCTAAAAAGCGACGTTTTGTTGGAGCACCATCTCCTAAAGACATTGCCGAAGCTGCGTATGGACGACAGAAGGGTGACACTCTGAAGAAGTTGCATAAGAGGGCAGTGGAACGACTTCTTGAGTGTATCATTGATGGACAAATTATTTCTCGTGATCTTGTGGAATTGACCATAAATAGGACATGCAATCGATCTAGTTTGGAGTGTTGGGAATTTGAAAAATATATAGGAATAGCCTGTGGATTATTTAGAGGATATTTCAAAGAAAGGAACTACCAAATGGCATTGGAAACTGATCGAACCACGCGAGATTATCTGTATGGACGGCTATTGGCAATTGCTGAGCGTATAGAAGGTCAAGCACTTTACGTGGGCAAAGAAGAGCGAGACACGAACGTAGCGAAGTTGATGCAAAGGTTTGCCGATCATCCGTACTCAACGTGGCTAAGCATTGAACTGGCATTAACTCCTTATAAAACTCGTTTGCGTTCGAAAAGCCCCGGTTTTTTGGTTGTGATGGAGAAACAACTCGACGAAGTACACAGTCTGTTTCAGAGCCAGGATTTTCTGAATAATCAACGGCTCTCTGGTGAATTCCTTCTGGGTTATCACTGCCAACGGAAAGAGTTGTGGAAGGAAAAAATGGAAGCAGAGGCTTCTGAAATAGGAGATGAGGAAAAACATACTAACTAATTCGCATAAGGAGTTACCATGAGCACGCTACAAAAAAAGATCGATTTTGCTGTTGTCTTCCAAGTGAAGAATGCCAATCCCAATGGAGATCCGCTCAATGGCAACCGGCCACGTACGGACTATGACGGGTATGGTGAAGTAACAGATGTCTGTATCAAGAGAAAGATACGAGATCGTCTATTAGAGCGATGGATTTCGGACGGTCGGAAAGAAGACGGCAATATGATTTTTGTTCAGGCAGACGACCGTAAAGAAGATAATGCGACGAGTCTCAGATCAAGAGCTGAACAAGCTTTGGGAGACAGACTTAATTCAAATGAAGAGACGCGCGAATTGGCGTGTAAACGGTGGCTGGATGTACGTGCATTTGGTCAATTGTTTGCACTGAAGAGCAGTTCTGGTAAGCAAGAAAGAAAGTCTGCCAAGAAAAAAGAATCACAGGACAATGGAGAAGATACGGGAAAATCCGATAATCAAAAGAATCAAGGAATCTCCATTGGTATTCGTGGCCCGGTTTCAATTCAATCGGCGTTTAGCATAGAACCCGTGAGTCAGGTTGTGACAAGCACTCAGATTACCAAAAGTGTCAGTGGGGAGGATACAACGGATGGCAAAAGGAGTTCCGATACGATGGGAATGAAGCATCGCGTTGACCGAGGGATTTACGTCTTTTTTGGTAGCATGAACCCCCAATTGGCAGAAAAGACTGGCTTCAACGATGAGGATGCGAAGGCCATTAAAGATGTATTGCCTAAATTATTTGAGAATGATGCATCATCTGCTAGACCTGAAGGAAGCATGGAAGTGCTAAAAGTGATCTGGTGGCAACACGAATCTAAAATTGGCCAGTATTCCTCCGCAAAAGTTCACCATACCCTGAAAGTTCAACTAGATGGAAGTATTGATTGTAATGGACTTAAGAAGGCACTTGATAATCTTAAACCAGAAGTTGTTGATGGTTTTTGATTTGCAATAGAGGTAAATCGATGGTGGAAAATGAACGAGTTGACCCCATCATGGTCTCCGCCCTTGAGCACTGGAGTTATTGTCCCCGGCAATGTGCGTTGATTCATGTCGAACAGACCTTTGATGAAAACCTGTATACCTTGCGTGGACGGGCTGTGCATAAGCAGGTTGATGAGGTTGAATCAGTGGTTGAGCGTGGGGTACGGGTCGAACGTGCTTTGCCTATTCGGAATCGGCGACTTGGTCTGGTAGGTAAAGCCGACGTTGTCGAATTACACGGTGAGGTCCCATACCCCATGGAGTACAAGCACGGTTCCCGCCGCCAGCGTGAACATGATGACCTGCAACTTTGTGCCCAAGCGATGTGCTTGGAAGACATGACGGGCCAAGCCGTGCCACGGGGAGCGATCTTTCATTACAAGTCTCGGCGTCGTCGGGAAGTGATCTTTACCCCAACCTTGAGAAGGCAGGTCGAAGAGGCCGTTACAGCGATTCGGTCGCTGTTGGCTGAAAAGAAGCTTCCCCCACCAGTGAATGATCGGCGGTGTGAGAAGTGTTCGCTCAAGGAAGCGTGTATGCCGCAGGTGACTGAAAGCCGGAACCGTGAGAAACGGCTGCTGGCCAACCTGTTCGAGGTTGGAACCCCTTAGAATAGACTCATGCACCAACTCCTTAACACTCTTTATGTTACTACGGAAGGTGCCTATATCCGTGCCGACCATGAAACGTTGAGAGTCGAAGTGGACAGAGAAACGAAGATGCAGGTGCCGCTTCACCATATTGGCAGTGTCGTGTGTTTCGGGGACGTGTTGATGAGTCCCGCGGCCATTCATCGGTGTGCGAAGGAAGGGCGGTCCGTGGTCTGGCTTGACCGCAACGGTCGCTTCCAGGCACGTGCGGAAGGTCCCGTATCAGGAAACGTCCTGTTACGGCGCACTCAACATGAAGCCTCATTAAATGCGGAGACGACGCTGGCCGTTGCGAGAAATATGGTTGCGGGAAAGGTCCAAAACGCTCGTCAGGTTCTTCTCCGAGGGGCAAGGGAAGATGCGGGCAATGGGCATAGCGACACGTTGCGAGACGTGGCTGAGACGTTAGCCCGAACAATTCAGCGATTGCCTGCTTGTGAAGACTTGGATGCCTTGAGAGGTTTTGAAGGTGAGGCGGCTCGCTCATATTTTTCGACGTTGGATCGGCTGGTCGCGGTTGATCGGGAAGCCTTCAAAATGAATGGTCGGAGCCGTAGACCGCCGTTAGATCCACTAAATGCTCTTTTATCCTTTCTTTACGCCTTATTGATGAATGACTGTGTGGCGGCGGCTGAAGGTGTGGGGCTTGATCCGCAGGTGGGCTTTCTTCATGCCATCCGGCCTGGGCGAGCCGCGCTTGCTTTGGACTTGATGGAAGAATTGCGATGTACCCTGGCTGATCGGCTGGCGTTGACCTTGATTAACCGACGGCAAATTACGAGTCAGGATTTTCTGGTGCGGCCGGGTGGGGCCGTGCATTTGCACGATGATGGTCGCAAGACGGTCGTGGTGGCCTACCAGAAACGCAAGCAGGAGGAAATCACGCATTCTGTTCTGGATCAGAAAATGCCGTTGGGGATCGTCCCACATGTGCAGGCTCGATTGTTGGCTCGGACGCTCAGAAAGGATATGGAGGCATATATTCCATTTACCCTCCGGTAGGGCTGTATGCACATTCTGGTGGCTTATGATGTCTCGACAGAAACGTCTGCCGGGAAAAGGCGGTTACGGAAGATTGCCGAAGCGTGTCAGGACTTTGGGCAGCGTGTGCAAAAATCCGTGTTTGAATGTGCAGTCAACGAGATGCAGTATGAGGAATTAGTGAGGCGTTTGATAGCCATCATGGACGAAAAGGAAGACAGTATGCGGTTCTATCGGCTTGCGCAGCCGAAAGAGCAATATATGAGGGTTTATGGCATTGATACCGCGGTGGACTTTGAAGGGCCGTTGGTGTTGTAAGCGCGAACCTGAAGCGTTTGCAAAATTCCAGGGGGGTTCGCGGGTGAGAAAAAATCCTGATTTTATAGGGAGTTTGAATGTGTGGATTAACAAAGGGGCGGGGAACTATGAGGTACGAAAGGGAGGTTCGCCGGATGGATGGATTAACTATCTGAAAATGCGGAAGATTTTTGTAGTACTGTAGCGCCCACCTTGCGAGGTGGGCGAGGATTGAAACATCGCGGCGATTGACGAGAACGACGTCGCCGACGGTAGCGCCCACCTTGCGAGGTGGGCGAGGATTGAAACGGGAGTGCAACGTGGACCATCCCGAGCTGACTTGTGTAGCGCCCACCTTGCGAGGTGGGCGAGGATTGAAACAGGGATCGAAAAATTTCGATCCGCTGTTTTACGCCGTAGCGCCCACCTTGCGAGGTGGGCGAGGATTGAAACGAGAACAGCGGCCTGCAAGACCTGTCTCCGCTGGAAGTAGCGCCCACCTTGCGAGGTGGGCGAGGATTGAAACATAGAGGACCATCACGCCACCCACGGGATAGCGGCGTAGCGCCCACCTTGCGAGGTGGGCGAGGATTGAAACGTAGGCATCAAGTTGCGAAAAGAATCGCGTAAACGTAGCGCCCACCTTGCGAGGTGGGCGAGGATTGAAACAAAGGGCCATGGTGACAAGTCTCGTGTCGTTGACGTAGCGCCCACCTTGCGAGGTGGGCGAGGATTGAAACAGATCAGAGAGTGACGATTCAATCAGTTGGCGAATGTAGCGCCCACCTTGCGAGGTGGGCGAGGATTGAAACAGGTACCGTTACCATCCCTACCGCCCAGGCACCCAGGTAGCGCCCACCTTGCGAGGTGGGCGAGGATTGAAACAAGTTGCTGGAGGTAATGTTCAGACGTTGGGCATGTAGCGCCCACCTTGCGAGGTGGGCGAGGATTGAAACACCGCGGCACAGCAAACGAAGCTGGCGGGGCTGCGTAGCGCCCACCTTGCGAGGTGGGCGAGGATTGAAACAAAGATCCCAGCGCGGCACGGACGAAGGCGCTAAGTAGCGCCCACCTTGCGAGGTGGGCGAGGATTGAAACTGCAGTAAATAATGAATGGGATGCTCGGTCTCCCGTAGCGCCCACCTTGCGAGGTGGGCGAGGATTGAAACCCGTTTCCCTCGTCCGTCCGTGGAATCGGTGCGGCGTAGCGCCCACCTTGCGAGGTGGGCGAGGATTGAAACGTCCAGAAAAGAACGTTGCCATCCCTGATGGCGTGTAGCGCCCACCTTGCGAGGTGGGCGAGGATTGAAACACGGCCGGCAATTTGTCATTGCCCGAAACCCTCGAGTAGCGCCCACCTTGCGAGGTGGGCGAGGATTGAAACATGGGGAACGCGTATATTGCCATGTTAGATCAGCGTAGCGCCCACCTTGCGAGGTGGGCGAGGATTGAAACGATTGTCATCTTTCCGAGGCGATCTATCTCGCCAGTAGCGCCCACCTTGCGAGGTGGGCGAGGATTGAAACGGGTCTTCTTGCTTGTAGGTCTCCGTGGCAAACCGTAGCGCCCACCTTGCGAGGTGGGCGAGGATTGAAACAGCTCGTCAAACGTCAGCACCTCCGCACCGACATGTAGCGCCCACCTTGCGAGGTGGGCGAGGATTGAAACACCGCAGGGCAAAGAATCGGCACCGTCACGGACTAGTAGCGCCCACCTTGCGAGGTGGGCGAGGATTGAAACTGACGTCGCTCAGTCGTTCAGTCTCCCCTCCGATGTAGCGCCCACCTTGCGAGGTGGGCGAGGATTGAAACATAATCTCACGTGTCCGCTGGTCATCGAGACGAACGTAGCGCCCACCTTGCGAGGTGGGCGAGGATTGAAACAATCAACTCCCGTTGTGTCCTGGCCTTCCCCGATGTAGCGCCCACCTTGCGAGGTGGGCGAGGATTGAAACTATCACGTGCCTTTTAAATGCGAATGCCGAAAAGGTAGCGCCCACCTTGCGAGGTGGGCGAGGATTGAAACGTCAGCCGTCGCACACCGATCGTCTCGGCAACGTGGTAGCGCCCACCTTGCGAGGTGGGCGAGGATTGAAACACGGGGTCATCCGTGCTCAACGTGGGGACCCTCGCCGTAGCGCCCACCTTGCGAGGTGGGCGAGGATTGAAACATCATTCCATCCAAAGACTAAGAGTTCCCTGCTACGTAGCGCCCACCTTGCGAGGTGGGCGAGGATTGAAACACCTTTGGCGCTCTGACTCCGTTTCTTGCGGCGGCGTAGCGCCCACCTTGCGAGGTGGGCGAGGATTGAAACAACGTCGTCGCCGGTGGGTTGGCGGCAAGCAAGGAAGTAGCGCCCACCTTGCGAGGTGGGCGAGGATTGAAACGTGCGGTCATGGTGCTCCTTTCATCAGAGTGTCCGTAGCGCCCACCTTGCGAGGTGGGCGAGGATTGAAACGAGCAATTAGCCGACGTCTATCAGGCGTACCGGAGTAGCGCCCACCTTGCGAGGTGGGCGAGGATTGAAACTCCCGCGGTTGCAGGAGATGACGCAATCCTTGGAAGTAGCGCCCACCTTGCGAGGTGGGCGAGGATTGAAACTCGAAGGACGCAATGCGTTAGAAGGGCTTCGTGGCGGTAGCGCCCACCTTGCGAGGTGGGCGAGGATTGAAACTGCCAAGTCCGCCAGGCGGTGGGTGTTGGGCCGCTGTAGCGCCCACCTTGCGAGGTGGGCGAGGATTGAAACATTGCCGCGCTTGATGCGTGCTGGCAAGGTGTCAGGTAGCGCCCACCTTGCGAGGTGGGCGAGGATTGAAACATTGCCGCGCTTGATGCGTGCTGGCAAGGTGTCAGGTAGCGCCCACCTTGCGAGGTGGGCGAGGATTGAAACTGGACGGCGGGGCCGGAAGCGTTGGGGCTTCGGTGTAGCGCCCACCTTGCGAGGTGGGCGAGGATTGAAACGCAATCGTCGCGTGCCGAAGCGCCGGCCACCTGTTGGTAGCGCCCACCTTGCGAGGTGGGCGAGGATTGAAACAATCTCAACGGGCACATTGTCCGTGCGGTGTCTTGTAGCGCCCACCTTGCGAGGTGGGCGAGGATTGAAACCCTCCGAGTCGGATGGCCTCAGCAACGAATCCAGGGTAGCGCCCACCTTGCGAGGTGGGCGAGGATTGAAACGGACAACAACTGTTCGGACTCTCCGGCGCACAGTGTAGCGCCCACCTTGCGAGGTGGGCGAGGATTGAAACCGGCGATCGATACCCGTGCGTCGCCGCCGTTTCCGGTAGCGCCCACCTTGCGAGGTGGGCGAGGATTGAAACAAGAGCGTCTGGGTCACGGAGGAATTGCTGTCGAGTAGCGCCCACCTTGCGAGGTGGGCGAGGATTGAAACGTGGTCACGTCCCCACCTGACCCCTTTCGCCGGGTAGCGCCCACCTTGCGAGGTGGGCGAGGATTGAAACAATCAGACGATCCCCGTCGCGTTTTCGGGGTCGTGTAGCGCCCACCTTGCGAGGTGGGCGAGGATTGAAACTTGGTGCTGTACGAAAAACCGAGTATCGCCGTGGGGAGTAGCGCCCACCTTGCGAGGTGGGCGAGGATTGAAACTCATGCCCTGAGGGCCCTTGCCTGCCGCGACGTCGTGTAGCGCCCACCTTGCGAGGTGGGCGAGGATTGAAACCCCCAGCATGGTCAGCAATTCAGTTTCCGTCAGCAGTAGCGCCCACCTTGCGAGGTGGGCGAGGATTGAAACTTGCTGGGCGCGCTCCGTGGGCTGGGCACCGTCTGTAGCGCCCACCTTGCGAGGTGGGCGAGGATTGAAACTCGTGGGATCGTGAGGGATTCCCGGACCACCAGCCGTAGCGCCCACCTTGCGAGGTGGGCGAGGATTGAAACATTCGTTTCCAGGAAACGTATTGAAAATGTTGGCTGTAGCGCCCACCTTGCGAGGTGGGCGAGGATTGAAACTTACACCAAACCTACAAGCTGATCGTGCGGACTCGCGTAGCGCCCACCTTGCGAGGTGGGCGAGGATTGAAACACTCGTCACGCTCTGGGCGTGTCTGACGTTGGCCGTAGCGCCCACCTTGCGAGGTGGGCGAGGATTGAAACGTCAACAAGCCTTGCGAGACTATCGGGCATGGCCAGTAGCGCCCACCTTGCGAGGTGGGCGAGGATTGAAACAAGCCATATAAACTCGAAGTCATCGGAGTTCCCGGTAGCGCCCACCTTGCGAGGTGGGCGAGGATTGAAACGCGATCACTTGAAAACCAAGTCATTCCCGCTTCCGTAGCGCCCACCTTGCGAGGTGGGCGAGGATTGAAACACTAGACTCCCAGTGCCCCGTTTTGGCCATCCATGTAGCGCCCACCTTGCGAGGTGGGCGAGGATTGAAACATCGCAATTATCGACAAGGGGACGTCTCGCCGTCGTAGCGCCCACCTTGCGAGGTGGGCGAGGATTGAAACAACCATGACTAATTGACTCCCGGGGTTGTACGGATGTAGCGCCCACCTTGCGAGGTGGGCGAGGATTGAAACACTAAGACGGCCCATGATTTGACTTTCGGAAAGCGTAGCGCCCACCTTGCGAGGTGGGCGAGGATTGAAACATCAGCCCACACGCCCATGTTCAACCGCGCCGTTGTAGCGCCCACCTTGCGAGGTGGGCGAGGATTGAAACATTTTCCAGGCCGCCCAGGTGCAGGCATCTTTGCGTAGCGCCCACCTTGCGAGGTGGGCGAGGATTGAAACAACCCCACATCGTGTATCAATATCGCCACCGGCTGTAGCGCCCACCTTGCGAGGTGGGCGAGGATTGAAACATGACCACGACTCCCATCCCGACGTTATGGGCACCGTAGCGCCCACCTTGCGAGGTGGGCGAGGATTGAAACGAGGCAGGGGTGTGGTTTACGGCACACTGCTTCCATGTAGCGCCCACCTTGCGAGGTGGGCGAGGATTGAAACATTTGCATCGTCGGCGTCACCGTCCCGTAAGCACGTAGCGCCCACCTTGCGAGGTGGGCGAGGATTGAAACTCTTCGAGGCCGACAATCTGGACGTGCTCCGAGGCGTAGCGCCCACCTTGCGAGGTGGGCGAGGATTGAAACGCAATGATGACCAAACGTTGCGAGTCAAAAAAGGGTAGCGCCCACCTTGCGAGGTGGGCGAGGATTGAAACTCGCATCCGTGCGTACACGGGGCAGGGCTCCGAGGTAGCGCCCACCTTGCGAGGTGGGCGAGGATTGAAACGCGGAATTTTCTGCGCGGAAGCGTTATCAACAAAATGTAGCGCCCACCTTGCGAGGTGGGCGAGGATTGAAACTACTCAGAGAGCTATTCATTTCTTGACACGACGGTAGCGCCCACCTTGCGAGGTGGGCGAGGATTGAAACTTTTTTCCACGTGCAGATCGGCGGTTGGCGTGACCGTAGCGCCCACCTTGCGAGGTGGGCGAGGATTGAAACTTGCTGAATTTCGAGGAAGAGACCACAGACGGGCTGTAGCGCCCACCTTGCGAGGTGGGCGAGGATTGAAACTATAGCTATTTAAGGAACGGTCCTGGCAGTCCTGGTAGCGCCCACCTTGCGAGGTGGGCGAGGATTGAAACAAGGAAGAAACCAGTCAGTACGGAACGGAATTGCACGTAGCGCCCACCTTGCGAGGTGGGCGAGGATTGAAACCTTGAGTAACTGACGGTCTCCTTCTCCTGCCGCATGTAGCGCCCACCTTGCGAGGTGGGCGAGGATTGAAACGTCAACGTCACCGTTTTTTACCAGATCGTGAATCGTAGCGCCCACCTTGCGAGGTGGGCGAGGATTGAAACCTTGTTTAGAAGTTGCCAAGGAAGCCAAGGATTTCGTAGCGCCCACCTTGCGAGGTGGGCGAGGATTGAAACGTGCTGCACATTGGGCATCTCTCCCCGAAGCCCAGTAGCGCCCACCTTGCGAGGTGGGCGAGGATTGAAACCTCAATCCAGGCTCTATTCTCCAGGCTGTGGCACGTAGCGCCCACCTTGCGAGGTGGGCGAGGATTGAAACATCGAAATGCAACGGATACTCAAGCCCACGGGGTCGTAGCGCCCACCTTGCGAGGTGGGCGAGGATTGAAACCTAATCGGCCCAGGCTCAAGGTGCCGGACAGTCCGTAGCGCCCACCTTGCGAGGTGGGCGAGGATTGAAACCTTGAGTCGGCTCGCCGCCAGGCGTCCGGCCATGGTAGCGCCCACCTTGCGAGGTGGGCGAGGATTGAAACCCGATATGTCCAGCCTAGGACCGTATCGATTGAGGGTAGCGCCCACCTTGCGAGGTGGGCGAGGATTGAAACGTCAATGCCTTACAACAATGCAAAAAATCCATCAAGTAGCGCCCACCTTGCGAGGTGGGCGAGGATTGAAACCTTTGAAAGACGGTAGGGGGGACCGGAAAAAAACCGTAGCGCCCACCTTGCGAGGTGGGCGAGGATTGAAACACCCGTTAGGTAGGGCCATTGATTTTCAAATCATGTAGCGCCCACCTTGCGAGGTGGGCGAGGATTGAAACGTGCGGAGAGGTTGGCGGAGCCACGACTGTCACCGGTAGCGCCCACCTTGCGAGGTGGGCGAGGATTGAAACACGTTATCTGAGGTCAGATTACTGTCCGAGACATGTAGCGCCCACCTTGCGAGGTGGGCGAGGATTGAAACGCTTTACCACGGACCTTCGCGCCGGTCTCTCAGCGTAGCGCCCACCTTGCGAGGTGGGCGAGGATTGAAACGTTTACCGAACGGCTCATCCAGTCACAATCCGCACGTAGCGCCCACCTTGCGAGGTGGGCGAGGATTGAAACGATAACCATCGATGGCGTGAGTCCGGTCTCCGTGTAGCGCCCACCTTGCGAGGTGGGCGAGGATTGAAACTTGCCGTCGCCGCCGTTGCAGGAACGGTTCAACGTGTAGCGCCCACCTTGCGAGGTGGGCGAGGATTGAAACGCTGTGTTTTGGTGATTGTATCGGCCTCTCCGAGAGTAGCGCCCACCTTGCGAGGTGGGCGAGGATTGAAACCTGCCGACAATGGCGTTCCCGTTGCCATGAATGGTGTAGCGCCCACCTTGCGAGGTGGGCGAGGATTGAAACTTAGGCTATTCAAGTGTTGACCTAACGTACTTGCGTAGCGCCCACCTTGCGAGGTGGGCGAGGATTGAAACAAGCAACCGCTTGGCGGGGCGTCCGAGCTTGATAAGTAGCGCCCACCTTGCGAGGTGGGCGAGGATTGAAACCAGGCGCTCGTATTCGCCGTGATGTTGTGCCCATGTAGCGCCCACCTTGCGAGGTGGGCGAGGATTGAAACTGATCCTCGTAATTCGAGGTCACAATGAACTTCACGTAGCGCCCACCTTGCGAGGTGGGCGAGGATTGAAACCAACGTAAAGGGTCATTTTTTCCTCCGTTTGACAAGTAGCGCCCACCTTGCGAGGTGGGCGAGGATTGAAACTCGATGAAGAGAGGGCGGGCGAACCAACAACCAAGTAGCGCCCACCTTGCGAGGTGGGCGAGGATTGAAACACGGTGTCCGATGGCTGACCGGCGGATCACGGCCGTAGCGCCCACCTTGCGAGGTGGGCGAGGATTGAAACGACTTGCGGATCATCTCCTCAATCGCTTCCCGAATGTAGCGCCCACCTTGCGAGGTGGGCGAGGATTGAAACAACAATCCTATCTGCCAAATTGCGGTGTCCAGAAGTAGCGCCCACCTTGCGAGGTGGGCGAGGATTGAAACCGGTGAGCGTGGTTGGCGCGTGCCGCCGCGAGGCGGTAGCGCCCACCTTGCGAGGTGGGCGAGGATTGAAACGATATTAATACGGATTGCCTCTGGGTGACGAGACGTAGCGCCCACCTTGCGAGGTGGGCGAGGATTGAAACAGTGCCGACACAAATAAGTTGATAAACATTATCAATGTAGCGCCCACCTTGCGAGGTGGGCGAGGATTGAAACAGGGATCGGCATCGTCTCCGCCTAATCCCGTGTCGTAGCGCCCACCTTGCGAGGTGGGCGAGGATTGAAACTTCCATGGGAAGTTGACTTGCTGTCCCTTCTTCGCGTAGCGCCCACCTTGCGAGGTGGGCGAGGATTGAAACTGTGCCGGATTGGTTTTTCTCCGCCACCGCACGGCGTAGCGCCCACCTTGCGAGGTGGGCGAGGATTGAAACTTTTTGGGAACCGTACCAGCAGGGGATTATCGAGGGTAGCGCCCACCTTGCGAGGTGGGCGAGGATTGAAACATGACCGTCGCGTCTTCTCCCATTGGTCAATCACTGTAGCGCCCACCTTGCGAGGTGGGCGAGGATTGAAACATCTTTTCCTTCCTGGTCTCCATTTTCACGGCGGCGTAGCGCCCACCTTGCGAGGTGGGCGAGGATTGAAACGCTAAACCGCCACGTGTGCTCCCGCAACTGTCCGGTAGCGCCCACCTTGCGAGGTGGGCGAGGATTGAAACGAAGAGAAGGGAGGGAGGTAGCGATGGCCAATAAAGTAGCGCCCACCTTGCGAGGTGGGCGAGGATTGAAACATGGTCCAACAATTTCGTCACGGACCATCATGACTTGTAGCGCCCACCTTGCGAGGTGGGCGAGGATTGAAACCCGTTCCCTCCCGTGGCCTTCTCACACCGAAGACTGTAGCGCCCACCTTGCGAGGTGGGCGAGGATTGAAACGTCGTCTTTTTCTTGGCGACGGTCACTGTGACCGGGTAGCGCCCACCTTGCGAGGTGGGCGAGGATTGAAACACGTCGAGCATCAACTTTTCGCGCCATCGATTCTTGTAGCGCCCACCTTGCGAGGTGGGCGAGGATTGAAACATTGACTTACGCCTGTCAAATTACGCCGGGGAAGGACGTAGCGCCCACCTTGCGAGGTGGGCGAGGATTGAAACATGGCTCCGCGTCTTTTTGAATTGAAGCGTGTCCTGGTAGCGCCCACCTTGCGAGGTGGGCGAGGATTGAAACCTGCTCATCACTCCCCCAACCTAACTCCGACTTGGTAGCGCCCACCTTGCGAGGTGGGCGAGGATTGAAACACCACGGCACAGCAGGCCAAGCTGGCGGGGCTAGAAGTAGCGCCCACCTTGCGAGGTGGGCGAGGATTGAAACAACCCCCTGATGGTCCAGACGGTGGCACTTTGACGGTAGCGCCCACCTTGCGAGGTGGGCGAGGATTGAAACACGGTCACAAACAAGCCGACCCCTAAAACTGATGGTAGCGCCCACCTTGCGAGGTGGGCGAGGATTGAAACAGCATATCCGAACGATCATGGATATTCCGCTTGTGTAGCGCCCACCTTGCGAGGTGGGCGAGGATTGAAACGTGTAGCCTAGCGTGGCCTGAATCGAATCAATCGAGTAGCGCCCACCTTGCGAGGTGGGCGAGGATTGAAACTTCGCCCTTGAGGATTTTAACCATACGATCATGCGTAGCGCCCACCTTGCGAGGTGGGCGAGGATTGAAACCTAATGTCCGGAACAACGCCGGCTGGTTGCGGAGCGTAGCGCCCACCTTGCGAGGTGGGCGAGGATTGAAACATGGATCAAATGAAGGTATTTAACGCCGAGAGCGAGTAGCGCCCACCTTGCGAGGTGGGCGAGGATTGAAACGGGGTTCGCCAGGTCATGCGCCGACGCGATGGCAGTAGCGCCCACCTTGCGAGGTGGGCGAGGATTGAAACCTGTAGTCGATGGACGTTTTCCCAATTTTGGACAGTAGCGCCCACCTTGCGAGGTGGGCGAGGATTGAAACAACGGCAGAATAAGAACCGGAGAGACAAGGTTCGGTAGCGCCCACCTTGCGAGGTGGGCGAGGATTGAAACATGGAGACGGCCCCGTTGCTGTCTCTGGCGAGTCGTAGCGCCCACCTTGCGAGGTGGGCGAGGATTGAAACCTGCTTGTCCTGAAGTACTGGGGCAAACCGGCGCGGTAGCGCCCACCTTGCGAGGTGGGCGAGGATTGAAACGGGGTTCGCCAGGTCATGCGCCGACGCGATGGCAGTAGCGCCCACCTTGCGAGGTGGGCGAGGATTGAAACTGTTTATGAATCGCTTTCCTGACGTGGGTGCGCCACGTAGCGCCCACCTTGCGAGGTGGGCGAGGATTGAAACTCAATCTCCCGGTGCAACAGACCGAATGGCGACCGGTAGCGCCCACCTTGCGAGGTGGGCGAGGATTGAAACTTGTAGGCGTACCGCGCCATCACGTCGGCAGGGGTCGTAGCGCCCACCTTGCGAGGTGGGCGAGGATTGAAACCACGGGCGGACACGGGAACGGATCATTTTCTTCCGTAGCGCCCACCTTGCGAGGTGGGCGAGGATTGAAACTTAACCGAGCATACCCCTTTGCTTCGAGCGGCGATGTAGCGCCCACCTTGCGAGGTGGGCGAGGATTGAAACACTGGCGGGGCGGCAATCCGCACAGCGAATCACACGTAGCGCCCACCTTGCGAGGTGGGCGAGGATTGAAACTTGTCCACGGTCATGCAAACTCTTCCCACCCCCGTAGCGCCCACCTTGCGAGGTGGGCGAGGATTGAAACTTCGACGTCGGGAATGAGGAGGGCATCGTCGTCTGTAGCGCCCACCTTGCGAGGTGGGCGAGGATTGAAACGAGAGATCGGCGAGCGCCTCCTCGATGTCTGCAACCGTAGCGCCCACCTTGCGAGGTGGGCGAGGATTGAAACGATGGTATGTCTGAGTGTTTGCGTGGTTCGCTCCGTGTAGCGCCCACCTTGCGAGGTGGGCGAGGATTGAAACATCTGTGGTCATCGAGTTGCTCGATTTTTTGCGCGTAGCGCCCACCTTGCGAGGTGGGCGAGGATTGAAACCCAGCCCGGGTCGACGCATCGGCCGTCGATCTGCAGTAGCGCCCACCTTGCGAGGTGGGCGAGGATTGAAACATGTGTAGAGTCCCTCAAACAGCGTCGGAAAGTTGTAGCGCCCACCTTGCGAGGTGGGCGAGGATTGAAACCATTTGCCCAGGAAGTGCAATTCCGTTCCGTACCGTAGCGCCCACCTTGCGAGGTGGGCGAGGATTGAAACAGATCGAGGCCGACGTGTCGGACGTCGGCCTCGCGTAGCGCCCACCTTGCGAGGTGGGCGAGGATTGAAACGTCTGTCGGAGGACCCTGCCGCGCCGATTTTGCGGGTAGCGCCCACCTTGCGAGGTGGGCGAGGATTGAAACGGCGTCGGGCCACGACGGCCGCCGTGGCGTCGGCGTAGCGCCCACCTTGCGAGGTGGGCGAGGATTGAAACCACGCCCGGCATTAGCTTTGCAACGCTCCTATGCTGTAGCGCCCACCTTGCGAGGTGGGCGAGGATTGAAACTTGTTCCTCATCATCCTCTTCTTCATAAATACCTGTAGCGCCCACCTTGCGAGGTGGGCGAGGATTGAAACAGTGCAGAAGCTGAAGTGAAAGAGCAAGAAAAAGAGTAGCGCCCACCTTGCGAGGTGGGCGAGGATTGAAACAGAATCAATGACTTACGTTTGGCATACTGATTGCATGTAGCGCCCACCTTGCGAGGTGGGCGAGGATGACAACTTGGATTCCCGATTACGAACGTCGGGAATGACAGAGGGGGCCTTGCGGGAATGATGGGGCGGGCACATCTTGCAAGGGGGCGAGGATTAAAACCTGCGAAAACGGGAATTTCCGTTTCTAACCAATCGTCATTCCCGCAGGAGTAAGCGGGAATCCAGTGTCTTTTCCTCTCCATTCCGGTCTCTGGATTCTTCTATCCGGTGTGGGAACGAAAATTTAGTCGGCTTTTTGATGGCTAGCAACACGATGAGCCGGTTCGGGCATTGGTCCACGTGCTGGGTCGTCAAGGGGTTGCTTGTTTCAGTGGGGGTTCTGGGGATTGAGATTCTTCGCTTCGCTCAGAATGACAGTGATTGTCTAAATGACAGGGATTGTCTAAATGACAGGGATTGCCTGAATGACAGGGATTGCCTGAATGACAGGGATTGCCGACATGCAGACTGCGATTAACCGTGTGTGGATTAAGGCATGTTCCCTGCGAGTGTGGGGAGGAAATGCTGGATTCCCGATTACGAACGTCGGGAATGACGAGGGGGGCTTGCGGGGTTGACAGGGACAGGCCGCGTGAGACGCGGCCCTACGCACCGGGTGACGGAGGGGGGACTTGTGGAGTGATAGGGGGGTATTGGGAATGACAGGTTCTTTGCGAGCGCGGGGAGGTACTGATGGATTCCCGATTACGAACGTCGGGAATGACAGAGGGGTGCCTTGCGGGAATGCCAGCTTCCTTCGAGTGCGGGGATGAACTGACGGCTCTGGACGGTAGTGCTCGCCTTGTGAGGTGGGCGAGGATTGAAACCTGCGAAAACGGGAATTCTCGTTTCTGACCAATCGTCATTTCCGCAGGAGTAAGCGGGAATCCAGTGTCTTTTCCTCTCCGTTCCGGTCTTTGGATTTTTCTATCCGGTGTGGGAACGAAAATTTAGTTGGCTTTTTGAGGGCTGGCAACATGATGAGCCGGTCCTGGCATTGGCCCGCGTGCTGTACGTCAAGGGGTTGCTTGGGGAAGTATATACAATCTTACCCAAAGCAATAAAAGTTAATAAAAGGTTGACGACTCAAGTATGTTTGGGTAAAATACTACCATAACTGACGTCACTATTTGAAAGGAACAATTATGGGAACGCACAAAGACCGACAAAAACTTTCACTTCGACAGATTCTTAATCTCTTTCCTGATGATCAAACGGCGGAAACATGGTTCATTCAAACCCGTTGGTCTCAGGGAATTCAATGCCCGTTGTGTGAGTCGAAGGCTGTCACTGAACGAACAACGAAACGTCGGTCGTGGCGGTGTAAAAAATGCCGGAAAGATTTCAGTACACGAACCGGTACTCTGATGCAGAGTAGTAACCTAAGTTTTCAGACGTGGGCTATTGCAATTTGCCTGCTCACCACGAATGTTAAAGGGATTGCGAGTACAAAACTCGGATCTGATTTGAATGTGACACAAAAAACAGCGTGGCATTTGGCCATGAGGATTCGGGAAACATACTAAGACCGAATACCTAAACAACTCTTAGGCCCCGTCGAAGTCGATGAAACCTATATTGGGGGAAAAGATCGCAATAAACACGCACAGAAGCAAATGCAAGACGGACGTGCTTACGGTGTTAAACAGGCCGTTGTGGGGATGAAATCTAGGAAGACGAAAACCATCACGGCTCAAGTCATTGATCCTGTTAGTGCGATCACGCTTCAAGGGTTTGTTAAAACCCATACGGAAACAGGCCAACAGGTCTATACAGACCAACATCGCGGGTATCATGGTTTACGGAAAGAGGGATTTGATTTGACACAAGTCAATCATTCGGTAAAAGAATATGTGCATGACATGGCCCATACGAACGGGATTGAGTCCTTTTGGGCTTTGCTCAAGCGTGGATATTATGGAACACATCATTTTATGAGTCCACAACACTTAGGTCGGTATGTGACTGAGTTCGCAGGACGGCACAACCGTCGTCTATTAGACACGTTGAAACACATGACGATCTTGGCTCAACGTATGGCGGGAAAGCAATTGCCTTATAAAACTTTAGTGATGTAAGGACGAAAGACTATGGAAAATATAATCAAGTCTGGATATACGGTTTACAACAACAAAGTTAAGAAGAAAACCAAAATCAATCTTCTTACTCAAAAATATCTTTCGCTTCCGGACTCTAAATTCTCGATTCTTTACGCTGATCCACCTTGGCATTATAACGGAAAACTTCAATTTGATTTGTCGGGAACACTAAGGAAAAATCGCGGGTGGAAGCGTGATGTTTTTGTTAGTGCTGCCTCATTTAGGTATCCGACTCTCACAATAACAGAGTTAAAGGAATTGAATATTTCTTCAATCGCTGAGAATGATAGTCTGCTATTTCTTTGGGCGACGAATCCCCATTTAGAACAAGCCCTGGAACTGGGTAATGCGTGGGGATTTGAATACAAGACTGTTGCCTTTGTCTGGAATAAAATGATGCACAACCCAGGACAATATACACTGTCCTATTGTGAGTTGTGTTTGTTGTTCAAAAAAGGGCGGATTCCAAGGCCAAGGGGGGCGAGAAACATCAAACAACTTATCAATGTACCAAGAAATGGGCATAGTGAAAAACCACGGGAAGTAGCACGAAACATTGAGAGAATGTTCCCTACGCAGAAAAAAATCGAATTGTTTGCGAAAGCAAGACGTGAAGGCTGGGTCTCATGGGGACTCGAAGCAAATCACAACAATCACCTCGTAGCTAATAAAGAAGATGTTTTAGCTTGCGATCAAAATGATCTATTAGTGGGACGGGATCTGTAGTGTTACGCCAAAAGAAATAATGACTGGTGTAAGAGTTAAACCAACACGTAATTTCCCGAACGCGACACGGGTCTCTGGTTATATCGCCTTGAAAAACAATCCAAAATGGCAACACATTATCAGGCATTTTCCCTTTTTTACGAAGGATGGTAAGTAGGCCAGGCGAAAAATATTTGCAGGACCGTTCATGTGCGTTACCGCGTCCGGCACTTCTCGATTTCCCTTCAACCCATCCGTCTTGTCTTTTGACTTCAACATACAGCGTTTTGCCGGATTCAATGTGTTCGATAGCATAATCAGGTGTGATTCCATGTTTTTTGATTGTGGTTGATGGAGTGTAGATTTCAGACAAGGTTTTTTCTGATAATGGATAGTTGACGTAAATTGTGCCAAATTCTTTTGGTTGGGATCGAATTTTGAAATTGGTGTCTTTGAATGCTTGTTGCAAGAAATAGAAAAAAGCGTGCTCGGTGGAAGTGGCTTTTGCTCCACTTGCATCTTGCCAAACATCTCTTTTTCGTAACTCGTTGGTCCCCATGGGATGGGGAGTTTAGACAAAACGTTTAGTAATAACAAGGAAGGGATCATTGCTATGAAACACAAATCAAAGGACACAAAGAAAGCCAAAAGGAAATCGGGGCGTCCGGTAGAGAATGTGATTGAACCCATTGAGGCAACACCGTTAGAAGTGGCCAAGGCGATCATGCAAGGGCCGGTGAAAAAACAGTGGGAGTACCTGAATTCCTAATTAAAACAACGGTTGCCACGCCTTAGATACGTCTTGGGTAAGATTGTATATAGTTCCCGTTGCTTGTTTCAGCGGGGCTTCTGGCGATTGAGATTCTTCGCTTCGCCCTTCGAGGCTCAGGGGAACCTCATGGCAAGCTCAGAATGACAGGGATTGCCTATTAGGTGATGTAAGGGGTGGAGCATTTTGGGATTGCCGACATGCAGAGCGCGATTAACCGGGTATGGATTATCGTATGGTCCTTGCGAGTGGGGGGAGGAACTGCTGGATTCCCGATTGAAAATGTCGGGAATGACAGAGGGGGGACTTGCGGGAAGGATGTGTTAATGGCCGGTAAATGCCTATAAAACGGTGTTTTCTGTTGGGGGGAACGGAGGGAAATCTATGCCAGTGGTTAGTGGTCACCCCCGCGGGTGCGGGGGTGAAGTTTATTCGCTCTCCTCATAACTTATGAGCGATGGGGTTTACGGTTTGATGTAGAGGTATCCTTGTTGTTGGAGGTCAGCAATGCGTTTGACGGCGACGGGGTGTTCGGTGGGTGTAAAGCCTGCGACGAGTTTTTCAAGGGGCGTTCCGAAGAGTTTCATTGAGACTTGGCACATTTCGGCTGAGGCGCCTTTGTCGAGTGCGGCTTTGAGTTTGGCTTTGAGTTGCGGGTCAACGGTGTCTTCTTTGAAGAGCGTGAGGGCCGGACCATGGACGACGACTTTGACGTCGATGTTTTCTGGTCCTCCTTCGGCTTCGATGTGTTTGTTAATCAAGGCCATTGCGTATTTGGCTGTAGCCAGGTCGTTTCCGTCGATGTGATACAGCACCTTCACTTTGTCTTTGGCAACGGCGGGGTTGGCATCAACGGCGAGTCCCATGCCAAGGGCGAGGGTGAGGGCGATAAGCAGCGCGGGCAGCGGGGATGCGTGTTGAGAGGCGTTCATGGTGTCCTCCTTGGGAGATGGTGAAACAGGGGTATGTGAGCTTTTGTGAGATTATCCCAGTTTTGATTGATCGGAGGCAAGATTGGAACTGGTCGCATGAGATGCGACCCTACGAATTTGGTCGCGTTTGCTTTGCGAGGGGGTGAGGGTTAAAACCTGGATTCCCGATTACGAATGTCGGGAATGACGGGAAGGGGACCGAATGTCGGGAATGACAGGGAGGGGACTTGCGGGAATGACAGAGCGGGGGACTGAACGTCGGGAATGACGGGGCGGGCACATTTTGTGAGGGGGGTGGGGATGGAACCAAGGCCGCGTGAGACGCGGCCCTACAGGCATGGATTCCCGATTACGAACGTCGGGAATGACGGAGGGGGCACCGAACGTCGGGAATGACAGGGAGGGGACCGAATGTCGGGAATGACGGGTAGGGGGTGGGTAAGGCTATGGTTCCGGTGGGGATGAATCTCCATTTAACGGCCGTTAAACGCATAGAAAACGGCGTGTTTCGATGGGATGAACCGGAGGGAATCTCTGTTTGATTGCTGTACCCTCAATTCAAGATTTGAGGAAGGTTCAGGTTTTTGCCAAGCGTGTGCTTACCAGTCGGTTCAGGCTGACTCCGGCTTCGGTTGCCTGTATGACCAGGTTCCGGTGCGTTTCCTGTGGCACGCGGACCACGAATTTTCCGCTGTATGGACGGGTTGCGAGGGGCTCCGGTGGGGTTTCTCCATTGGCCAGCATGTCCGTGAGAATACTGCCTACCAACTTTTGAATTCCCGAGAGCGCCTTGTCGGGAGTGGGGGCCAGCCAACTCAGTGAGGGGAATTCCATGCAGAGCCCGAGGTGCTCGCCGTCTTCCGGGGACCACGTGATTCGATAGGTGTAATGGTCAGTCACGTTGTGCCTCCAATTTTTCAATGGCGTTGATAACTTGCCGAACCTGATATGCCTTGGCCAGGTCCGTGAAGCGAACGCCTTTGGGGTTGCGGTGAAGCATCTTGAGAATTGAAGCGGTGTCTTTCACCGCTATCAATAATAGTACTGATTTTGGCGAATGGCAACCCGTTTTTATTCACTCTTCCTGCCGGAGGTGCTGGTGTCTTTACTGAATTGTGTCATGCCACATAGAAAAAGACCAAAAATATAATAAAAAATGATTGGCAGCTGACTGAATTACTGATAATTCAGTCATCAAAATACGGGGCACGCGGTCGAGAGTTATTTCTGGCGTACCTACGACCGGCAAGAGATCGACTTGGTTGAAGAGTGGGGCGGGCGTCTGCGAGCGGCTGAAATCAAATGGTCGCCCCGAGACACTGCCCGTGCGCCAAGGGGCTGGCGCCACGCCTATCCGAACGGCTCGTTTCAGGTCGTCCATCAGGGGAATTATCTTGACTTTATCGCCGAATCAGGCCGTCAGGCTGTGGGCGGTTGCAACGGAGGGGAGGGACTGCTGGATTCCCGATTGAAAACGTCGGGAATGACAGAGGGGGGACTGGCGGGAATGACAGAGGGAGGCCGCGTGAGACGCGGCCCTACGTACCGGGGGACAGAGGGTTGACTGGGAATGATGGGTTTCCTGTGAGGGCGGGGGTGAACGGATGGATTCCCGATTGAAAACGTCGGGAATGACAGAGGGGGACTGGCGGGAATGACAGGGGGGGCTTGCGGGAATAGCCTCCGACGGTTGCCCCGGACGGTTGTAACCGGGGGACAGAGAGGAGGAGGCGGGGGCGGGATTCTTGACCGGTATCAGGGGATGTGATAGCGTGCCTGCCTTTGTCATCAACCGAGGAGTCGTTTATGTCGCGTGTGTATAACTTCAGTGCCGGGCCGGCGACGTTGCCGGAGTCGGTGTTGCTTCAGGCTCAGGCGGAGTTGCCGGATTGGCACAGATCCGGGGCTTCTATTATGGAGATGAGCCACCGGGGGAAGGAATTTGTGTCGGTCCACGCGAGGGCCGAGCAGGACGTCCGGGATTTGTTGGGGGTGCCGGATGCGTATCACGTGCTTTTTTTGCAGGGCGGCGCCACGATGCAGTTCGCAGCCGTGTGCATGAATCTGTTACGTGGGAAAACCCGGGCCGATTATATTTTGACCGGGTCATGGGGCCAAAAAGCCATCAGCGAAGCGAAGAAGTACTGCGCGGTGAACGTGGCCGCGGCCCCGAAGGGCGAAACCTTTACGAGCATTCCCGCGGTGGAGACGTGGTCCTTGGACCCGGAGGCCGCGTACGTGCATTACACGCCGAATGAGACCATTGACGGCGTGGAATTCCACTGGGTGCCGGATACCGGCGACGTGCCGGTGGTCGCGGACGTGTCTTCCACCATCCTTTCGCGTCCCATTGACGTGCGTCGTTTCGGGTTGCTGTACGCCGGCGCGCAGAAAAACATCGGGCCGGCGGGCGTGACCCTGGTCATCGTGCGCAAGGACTTGTGCGGCGAGGTGCTGCCGATGACGCCGAGTCCGGTTGATTACGCTCAACAGGCCAAAGCCGATTCCATGTTGAATACGCCTCCCACCTACAACGTGTATCTCGCGGGGCTGGTCTTTCAATGGTTGAAGGCGCAAGGGGGGCTTTCGGCCATGGCGAGCGTGAATGAACGGAAGGCCGCGAAACTGTACGCGGCGATTGATGCGTCGAGTTTTTACAGGAATTCCGTTGAGAAGGCGTGCCGTTCGTGGATGAACGTGCCGTTTGTCCTGGCCGATGCCGCGCTGGATCAGGAGTTTCTGGACGGGGCGGAGGCGGCCGGATTGACCACGCTCAAGGGACATCGGTCGGTGGGCGGGATGCGAGCGAGTATTTATAATGCCATGCCCGAAGCCGGCGTGGATGCGTTGATCGACTACATGGCGGATTTTGAGAAACGGGTCGGCAGATAGAACGTCCGCGTTCGTCTGCGGAACGAAACAGAGGAACAAGCAATGAAGATTCTCATCAGCGACAGTCTGTCTTCGCGGGGCGTTGACGTGCTGCAACAGGCGGGCTTTACCGCGGACGTGAAAACCAAACTGTCCAAAGAGCAACTGCTGGACACGATCAAGGACTATGACGCCATTATCGTGCGGTCCGGGACCAAGGTGACGGCTGAGGTGATTGAGGCGGGGAGTCGTCTGAAGATTATCGGCCGCGCGGGGACGGGGCTGGACAACGTGGATCGGGACGTTGCCACCCGTCGGGGCATTGTCGTGATGAATACGCCGGGCGGCAACACGATTACCACCGCGGAGCACACGATTGCCATGATCGTGGCCATGAGTCGAAAAATTCCCCAAGCCACGGTGTCCACGAAAGCCGGCTCGTGGGAGAAGGGCAAATTCATGGGGACCGAGTTGTCTAACAAAACGCTGGGACTCGTGGGCCTCGGGCAGATCGGCACGTACGTGACGAAGCTGGCTCAGGGCCTGGCCATGCACGTGATCGGTCATGATCCGTATTTAGCCCCTGAACGTGCGCGGGACCTGGGTATTGAAGCCGTGGAATTGGACGAGTTGTTCCGCCGCGCCGATTTCATCTCGGTGCATACCCCGTTGACTCCCGAGACGCGGTCGTTGATTGACGCGCAGGCCATTCGCAAGATGAAGGACGGGGTGATGATCGTCAACTGCGCGCGGGGGGGGATCGTCAATGAACGTGACGTGTACGAGGCGCTGAAAAGTAACAAAGTCGCGGCCGCGGCCTTCGACGTGTTTGAAGAGGAGCCGGTTCAGCCGGATCATCCTTTGCTGACCCTGGAGAACTTTATCTGTACGCCGCACATCGGCGCGTCCACCGAAGAGGCACAGGAAAACGTGGCCGTCGCGATTGCCGAACAATTTGTGGATTATTTCAAGAAAGGCGTGGCGCGCGGCGCGGTGAACGTTCCGTCGGTGCCGCCTGAAATTCTTCCTCACATCCAGCCCTATCTGGGGTTGGCCTCGCGCATGGGGTTCTTTCAAGCGCAACTGATTGACGGCGGGATTGAAGAGGTGACCGTTGAGTATCGGGGCGAGGTGACGCAGCTTTCCCTGGCGCCCGTGACGGTTGCGGTGTTGCAGGGGTTGCTCTCGTCGATTCTGGAAGACGTGGTGAACGCCGTGAATGCACCCGTGCTGGCGAAAAAGCGGGGCATTGAGGTCAAGGAAATCAAAGGCAGCGACGCGGGTGACTATACGAGTCTGATTCGCCTTCACGTCAAAGCCGGCAAGCAGACGCATCAATTAGCCGGAACCTTGTACCACAAAAAGGATCCGCGAATCGTCGAGAGCAACGCCTACGCGGTTGAAGTGATTCCGGAAGGCCACATGCTGTTGATCGATAACGTGGACCGTCCGGGCGTCATCGGGACCGTCGGGCGCATTCTCGGGGAACACGATATCAACATTGCCCGGATGCAATGCTCTCGTGCGCAGAAAGGGAGCGAGGCGTTGTTGATTATCGGGTTGGACGGGCCGCCGCCCGCTTCGGTGATGGACGCCATCAAACGTGAACGGGACATTCTATCCGTTCGCCACGTGGATCTTTCGTCAGTGACCGGTGGTTAGTGACCAGTGGCCAGTGGCCAGGAGCCAGTGATCAGTGGCCAGTGACCAGTGACCAGCAGAAGGGCCATAGCCACTAACCACCGCCCACTGGCCACCGGCCACTTCCCCACAATGTCCCGTCTTCAATCCACTGCCCGGTCGCTGATTCCCATTGGGATGACCACGCTGTTGCCTGACGCGGCGCAGCGCGTTCGTCATCTGGAGCGCGTGTTGTTCGACGGGTTCGCCCGATGGGGATATCGTGAAATTATTCCGCCTTCCTTTGAATACCTGGACGTCCTGTCCGCCGGGTTGCCGGCCGAAATCTTGGAAAAGTGTTACAAGGTGGCTGATTGGACCACCGGACGTATTTTGGTCCTTCGCCCGGACGTGACCGCGCAGATCGCGAAGATCGTCGCAATGGGAATGGCCGGGGAACACCTTCCCCTTCGGTTGAGTTATCGGTCCACGGTGTATCGGTATGAGCCGGAACACGCGGGCCGCGAACGGGAAGTGTTTCAACTGGGGGTCGAACTCATTGGCGCGGATGACGCATCAATGGACGCCGAAATCCTGACGTTGCTCATTGAGTCGCTGAAAGCCGTCGGTTTGTCGGATTTCAGGATTTCTCTCGGCCACGTCGGTTTTTATCAGGCCCTGCTCGCGCAGTCGGGCTTGTCGGAGCAGGGACGCAAGCAGGCCGAACTGGCGGCCGCGCATAAAGACCTCCCGCAACTCGAACGCATCTTGAAAACTGAGCGCGTGTCGGCCAAACGGTCTCGGGCGATTCTGGAAGCGCCGGGACGATACGGACGTGAAGAAGTGTTGCAATGGGGGCGAGCCGTTGCCGGACGGAATCCTCGTCTGTTGCGGCCGCTGGATCGCCTGGCCACGGTGTACGGCCTGCTTGAGACCGCGGGCGTCAAGGATCATCTGCTTTTGGACCTGGGAGAGTTTCGGGGCTTTGATTACTATGATGGCGTGGTGTTTGACGTGTTTTCCGGCAACGTCGGTTGTGAACTGGGCGGCGGCGGACGCTATAACCATTTGATCGGCCAATTCGGCCGCGACCTGCCTTCCACGGGATTTGCTCTGGATATTGACCGATTATTCAGTGCCTTTCCTTCTCCCGCGACGGGAGAGGACCACGGTGAAGATGACCCTTGCCGCGTGTTGGTGGCTGCGCCTTCTTCGCACTTCGGACGGGCGTTTGCCGTGAGTCAACTCCTGCGGTCTCACGGGTTGGTGGTGTGTCAAGAAACCATGCCTCAAGGGACGGGCAACTGGCAACGGATAATTCGGAAACGTGCGCAGGCATTACGAGCGTCCTGGGCCGTGATGGTCGGCGCGGCCCTTCGCGGCCCTTCGCGGCCCTTCGCGGCTCAGGGCAAGCTCAGGGCAAGTTCAAGGCAGGCTTCCGTTTCCGACGAAGAAGCCGTGTTGATCGCTCAACGGGCCAGAGGATCGACTGCACGAACGGTCCGCATTCAGGACATCCCTCACCTCGTCGTTCCTGCACACGTTCAAATGAAGAAGTGACCAGTGGCCAGGGACATGAAGAAGTGGCCAGTGACTAGGGGCCAGTGACCAGGAGAAGAATTCACGGGCCACTGGTCACTGCTCACCGGCCACTGCTCACTTAGAGAGCGATGCTGGATCTTTTTGAGAAACTTCTTGATAAGGAGGGAACGTCATGACCGCAGGGAGAGCGAAGTGGGGGTGCTTGGGGCTGGTGGTGTGGGTAGTGCTGAGTGTGGCGTTGTTGGGGTTGGGGGGGGGGGGGGGGGGTAAGTCTGGCTGAGAAAAGACAGTGCTATGAAATCAATTATGCTGCTCGATTTTGCCTAGCAGAAGGCGGCGTGCTGGAGGAAAGACTTCTGAATAGAAAAGGGAATATAAAAAGAGTTGATTGCGGCACCGATACCCATGTGATCGAGGCGGATTTCGGGGATAAAGCCAGGGAAAGCGTCGACCAGATTGAACAGTATATGCAGCTTGATCCGAAAAAAAGAAAAGGGGGCATCCTCCTGATTCTGGAGAATGATAATAATCTGCACATTCAGAAGCTCTGCGAGGTTATGGCAGAAAAGAAGGTGACTGCCGATATCTGGATCATGTCCTCGGATTTTACCTACAAGTCATATCAGTGTAATGGGGGGAAACCTGGCCCTTCCAAGAAATTGGATTGCGGTATGCCTCTGCCGAGGTGCGCTGTCAGATAGACGGGCGTGAAAGTCAGGGGACTGTTCAGTGCGCGTGCTGCGTGGCGGGTACTGGTTCGTCGAACCTAGGACCCGGCAGCAGGGTCATCAATCGGGGCCTGGAGCAAGATGTCCTGGATTCACTTTCTGGATTCCCGATTAAAAACGTCGGGAATGACAGAGGGAGAATGTTGGGAATAACAGAGGGAGAAGGTCGGGAACGACAGGGGGAGTGGGCCAGGGGGCTGGGGCTTAGAGATTTTTCGCTTTAGATTCTTCGCTTCGCTCAGAATGACAGAGGGGGGCTCAGAATGATAGAGGGCTGATCACTGACCACTAGCCACTGACCACTAGCCAATAGAATGACAGGGGTGAGGTTTTGTGGGAATGACAGAGGGAGTGGGCCAGGGGGCGTGGGGTTTAGGGATTTTTCGCTTTAGATTCAGATTCTTCGCTTCGCTCAGAATGACAAGGGGGGGTTGTTCAGAATGACAAGGGGGCTTCGTTCGGAACGACGGGGGCTTCGCTCAGAACGACGGGGGCTTCGCTCAGAACGACGGGGGCTTCGCTCAGAATGACAGGGGGCTTCGTTCAGAACGACAGGGGCTTCGCTCAGAATGACGGGGGGCTTCGTTCAGAATGACAGGGGGCTTCGTTCGGAACGACGGGGGGCTGATCACTGGCCACTGACCACTGGCCACTAACCACTGACCACTAGCCACTGCCTTCCGTTTGTCAACGAATTCGTGAGGGGATACAATGCCGGCGAAAGCTGGAATCTTGTGACTTGATAGGGTGTTGCGTGCCAACTTCGGATATTTCTGCACTTCGTCTTCCTCCGCAAAATCTTGATGCCGAGCAGTCGATTCTCGGGGCTATCCTGTTGGAAAATAGTGCCTTGAATAAGGCTCTGGAAGTGGTGACGGAGGATGACTTTTATCAGCGTAGTCATCGCGTCATTTATTCGGCGATGATGGAGCTGAACGAACGCAATCAGGTGATCGATCAGATCACCTTGACGGATTGGCTTAAAACCAACGGGCAGTTGGAACAGGTGGGCGGGGCGGCCTACGTGGCGGAACTCGTGCAGGCGGTCTTCAGTGCCGCTAACGTGGGATACCATTGCCGGATCGTGCGTGACAAAGCTCTGTTGCGGGGATTGATTCGGACGGCGACGGAGGTGGTGACGAAAGGGTACGACGGGTTGGGGGAGGCGGAAGACCTCCTGGAATTTGCGGAACGGGAAATCTTCAGGCTCGCTCAGGGCCGGTTGGGCGGATCGTTTGTCCCCATGAAGCAGATCGTTCAGGACAGCGTGGAGATTGTGGATCGGTTGTTCAGCCGGAAGGAACGCATTACGGGCGTGCCGACCGGGTATCAGGTGATTGATGATCTGACGGCCGGGCTTCAGCCGTCCGATCTCATCATTATCGCCGGTCGTCCGAGCATGGGTAAAACCGCGCTGGCCTTGGGCATGGCCGAATATGCTGCCATTCGCGCGAATTGTACCGTGGGCATTTTCAGTCTGGAAATGTCGAAATCGCAACTGGTGCTGCGGATGTTGAGTTCTCAGGCGTGTCTGGATTCTCACGCTTTGCGGACGGGGCAACTCCATGCCGGGGATTGGGAGGCCTTGTGTGCCGCGGCCGGTCGCCTGGAAGAGGCGAACATTTTTATTGATGATTCCGGCGGGCTGACCGTTCAGCAGATGCGGGGCAAGGCGCGGCGGCTCAAGGCGGAACGGGGATTGAATCTCCTGATTATTGATTATCTCCAACTCATGGAGGGGCGGGTCGGGACGGAATCCCGACAGCAGGAAATCTCGGATATCAGTCGAGCGTTGAAAGCCTTGGCGAAGGAATTGGATATTCCGGTCGTGGCGCTTTCCCAGTTGAGCCGGGCCGTGGAAAACAGGACGGATAAGCGGCCCGTGCTGTCTGATCTCCGGGAATCCGGGGCGATTGAGCAGGACGCGGATATTGTGATGTTCATTTATCGTGAAGAGCTTTATAATCCTGAGACGGAGGATCACAAAGGGCTGGCCGATATTCTGATTCGGAAACATCGCAATGGCCCGACGGGGGATCGGCAATTGTCTTTTCAGGAACGGTACGCGAAATTTGCCGATCTGGAGACGCGGCACGGTGAAACATGAGGATAGTGGTCAGTGGTTAGTGGCCAGTGGTCGGTGGCCTTTCTGCTGGCCACTAGATGCTCGGTCACAGAGTGACGAGAAGGGATTGTACCCTGACATGGACCATTTTCACCCAGGCACTCTCCTGCTAAGAAAGAAGAAGGTCGTCGCAAAAAGACGGCAGGAACGGGTGTGGGGCATGATCCTGCTCATTCCTCTGGTGGCGGTCTCGTGTGCCGCGGTGTCTGAGAGTGCAACCGGGCCTGTCTTGAGCCGCGAAGGGCCTGCCGCACAAACCGAAGCCGTTGATTCACTTCTGCCCGCGCCGGCCTCGTATCATTTTTTACAAGGCTACGTGGCGGAACTGGCCAATAACCTCCCGAAGGCCATGCTGGAGTATCGCACCGCCCTGCAATATGACCCGGAGTCGGCTTTTTTGCGCGTGCGGCTGGCGGCCCTTTACTTTTCATCGGGAAACATGCGGCGGGCCGTGGAGTCGTTGGACTCCATCCGTGACGATCTTGTGCAGGATGCGGCCGTGCTGACGCAGATGGCGAAAATGTACGCGGGGGCCGGCAATCACACCCGAGCGTTGGCTTTATATGACGGGGCCGTCCGCGTGAATCCGACGCGAGCGCAGACGTATTTTGATAAAGGCGTGGTTCTGCTCAATCTCAAGCGAAACGTTGAGGCGGAAGAAACCATCACCCAGGGGATGGTCCATGCTCCACGGTCGCATCTGGGTTTTTTTCTATCAGGGAAAGCCCTTGAGGTTCAGGGAAAAACAGCCGAGGCCAAAGAAGCCTACCGTCAAGCCGTTGCCATGGCCGAACAATTTGAGCCGGCCTATCGAGCGTTGATCCGGGTGTATGAGGCCGAGGGGGACGTGCCGCGGATTCTTGAGCTGTCCGAGCAGTTTTTGTCATCGGGCACGCTGCGCATCAAGGCCTTTCGGAAGGATTTTGTGCGGTTTTTGCTGAAGCATCAACGCTATGACCGGGCCATGGATCTGCTGGACGACATGATTCTGGATGATCCGACGGACCTGAGCGCGCAGGTTCGAAAGGCGCTGGTCTACGCCGAGAAGAACGATGCCCGTCGGGCGATCGAGGATTTGAAACGGATTGTCCGGGCCCATCCGTCGGCGCTTCGGGTGCGTGATTATCTGGGGTTGCTGTACGAGCAGATCGACGACGTGGAGCAGGCGATGGACGCGTATCGCACGAACGTCACCATGGACGCGACCTTCTACGACAGCCGCGTTCACTTGGGGTATTTGTTGTATCGCCTCTCGCGGTATGACGAGGCGGTGCCGCATTTGACCCAAGCCGTGGCCCTGAATCCCGACAATCCGGAAACGCACCTGTTATTGGGTTTGGCGTATCTTCAGGCGAAGCAATTTGTCCAAGCTGCTTCGGCGTTTGAAGAGGGTCTGAACGTTTCTCCGACGGATACGGACTTGCGTTTTAATCTGGGCGCGGCTTACGACAAGCTGAACCGGTTTTCCGACGTGGTTCGAGCGATGGAGACGGTGTTGACGCACGATCCCGATCACGCCGACGCGCTTAATTACCTGGGCTATAGTTACGCCGATCGCGGCATCAACGGGCAGGAAGCCGTCAAACTCACGCAACGCGCGGTTGCACTCAAGCCGGACAACGGCTATTATATCGACAGCCTGGGATGGGCATTGTTCAAAGTCGGACGGGTGGACGAAGCCCTGCACACCATTCAACGAGCCGCCAATCTGGTCAAAGATGATCCCGTGATTTTTGAGCACCTGGGAGAAATTTATCTGACTCAAGATCATCATGAGCAAGCCAAAGACGCATGGATCCGGTCGCTGACGTTGGATCCGAAAAACGAAACATTAATCAAACGATTTCAAGAGGCAGGATTCGGAGATCCTGCTGAATCGGAATGGGCCAAGCGGCGAGAAGAAGTGGAGAGTGAATGAAGAAGTGGAGAGTGGTGAGTGACCAAGTGAGTGGATTCCCGATTGAAAACGTCGGGAATGACGGAGGGGGGGCGGGAATGCCTGTCCCCGATAGCAGTCATCGGGGACTTGCCCCCGACAGTAGTTATCGGGGGACAGACTCCCCCCTCTTCACTCGCCACTCTCCACTCATCACTCGCCCCTCTCCCCATCATCTCGGGTTCAGTTTGACCGAGCTGATGATCGTCGTTGCCATCATCGGCATTCTGGCTGCCATTGCCATTCCCAATTTTCTCAAATATCAGGCTCGGGCCAAACAGGCAGAGGCCAAAAACAATCTCGTGGCGATTCACGCGGGCGAACTGGCCTATTTTGCTGAAAACAACAAATACAGTGACGATTTCAATGCGATCGGGTTTGGCGTGACCGGGTCTTCACAACGGTATTACTACGAGTTGGGAAAGAGCAGTGCCGGGACCCTGCCTGCGGGGTGTACGGCGTCCAACCTGGATAAGGTGTCCGACAACGCTTTTACGGCCGTGGCGATTGCCAACATCGACAACGATGCGACCTGTGACGTGTGGAGCATCAACGAACAGAAAACCTTGACGAACGTCACGAACGACGTGGCGTCCTAGCCCCCGACGATTTCAGACGTGGAACGGCTCAGAAATTTTTTGGGACGATTGTCCGAGAGTTTTGCCCCCTCTTCCGGTTTCTCTCATCCTTACACACGGCATGACCCGTCATTGAAACTCGTCTCGAATAATCCGGCAGTGATTGGTGATCCCGCCCGCCCGCGCGGTACACACGCGACCGTTGGCCACGCCGAAGCCTTGGAAGAAGCTTTGGCGCGGAGTGAGGCTTGGTTGCTTCAACGACAACGTCGTCAAGAAGGGTATTGGGTTGAGGAGTTGGAAGCCGATACCACGTTGACCTCGGAGTACCTGATGTTGCGCCGATACATCGGCGCGGTCGACGAGGAGCGGGAAGCGAACATGGTCCGCTCTCTTCAAGGTGCTCAACTTGAAGACGGCGGGTGGCCGATTTATTTCGGCGGTCCGATGGACGTCAGTGCCTCGGTCAAAGCCTATTTTGCGCTGAAGTTGGCCGGGGTTCCGCAAGATGATCCGGACATGCGTCAAGCGAGACGCGCGATCCTTGATGCCGGGGGCGTGGTGTCGGCCAACGTGTTTACGAAAATTGCGTTGGCGTTGTTCGGGCAATACGATTGGCGCGGCGTGCCCAGTATGCCTCCCGAAATCATGCTCGTGCCCCAAGGGTTTTATTTTCATCTCTACGCGGTCTCGTATTGGTCCCGGGCCGTGATTGTGCCCCTGCTCATTATCTTTGCCTCTCGTCGAGAATGCCGGATTCCGCCGGAGCAGGGGATTGAAGAATTATTCCGCGTGCCCCGGGGTCGCGTGAACTATCGAACGTCGCCGCCGTTTCAAAAAGATCGTGGCGTCTTCAGTTGGCGCAACGTGTTTGTGTGGATTGATGGCTTTCTCAAAATCTATGAGAAACGTCCCCTTCGTGCTCTTCGCACGAAGGCGGTGAAGAAAGCCGAGGCGTGGTTGCTGGATCGGATGCAGGGTGAAGGCGGGCTGGGGGCCATCTACCCGGCCATGGCCAATTCGATCTATGCGCTGGTTGCGCTTGGCTATCCGGTGACGCATTCGTTGATTCAGAAAGCTTTACGGGAAATCGAGGCCCTGGAGATTGACACACCGGGGTCACCCGACGGATACGTCCCGCCGACGCTTCACCTGCAACCGTGCCATTCCCCGGTGTGGGATACGGCGTTGATCGTGAACGTGCTGACTGAAAAAGGTCTTGCCGCTGACCATGAGGCGCTTGGTCGTGCCGCGTCCTGGCTTCGGTCCCGGCAAACGCAACGGGTCGGTGATTGGATCGTGTCCGCTCCCTGGGCCAAGCCCGGCGGATGGTATTTTCAGTTTGACAATGAATGGTACCCCGACGTTGATGATAGTGCCGCAGTGGTGACGGCTTTGGCCAAGCTCTCTCCGCTTCAGCCCCCTGATCGAGACGAGGTCATTCGGCGGGGGAGTGCATGGACGTTGGCCATGCAAAGCTCGAACGGCGGCTGGGCGGCCTATGACCGGGATAATAATCGACTGATGTTCAACAAGATCCCCTTTGCGGATCATCAGGCCCTGCTTGATCCTCCTACGGCGGATTTAACGGGACGCTGTCTGGAGATGCTCGGTGCCCTGGGCCATGACCGATCTCATCACGCCGTGGCCCCGGCCCTCGAATTTCTTCGACGGGAACAGGAAGCGGACGGCAGTTGGTATGGGCGATGGGGCATCAATTATCTCTATGGGACGTGGTGCGTGCTGGCGGGACTTCAGGCCATTGGCGAAGATATGACGGCTCCATGGATTCAACGTGCGGTCGGCTGGATCGAATCCAAACAACGCCTTGACGGCGGATGGGGTGAATCCTGCCTGTCGTATGCGGACCGGGCGTGGGCCGGGGAAGGCGACAGTACCCCGTCACAAACGGCGTGGGCGCTGATGGCGTTATTGTCCGCGGGCGTCTCGGATTCCTTGAGCGTGGCGCGCGGGGTGAATTTTCTGCTGCGCCGTCAGTTGAGCAACGGCACGTGGGTGGAGCCTCACCATACCGGTACGGGATTCCCTCGAGTCTTCTATCTTCGATATCATGGGTATCGTCATTATTTCCCCATGTGGGCTCTGGCCATGTATCGGAACGTATGCAGTCACGGGCGGACGAAGGCTGAAGAATTGCAACACGTCGCCCGATTAGCCCGGACCAGGCAATAGCCTTCGGCGATTGGTCATCGCGTTGCCGATTCCCGATTATGAACGTCGGGATTCCCGATTAAAAACGTCGGGAATGACTGCTTGGCCGAAGGCCCGGTGCCCCTTTTTCGGAGTGTTTCCTGGAGCGTATCGCCGTCTTTGCCGCGACCCCTTGGGAGTTTCACGCCGTTGCGCGTGCGTTGCCCGCGGGCCGCGTGGAACGGGTTGAGGGGTTCAAATGGTGGAGATGGGAACGTCCGTCCTGTTCCGTGGCGGCTATCCGGACCGGCATCGGACCGGCGCACGCTCAGGCCGCTGCTCACGTCGCGTTCGCAAAGGGCCCCTGGACCGCGGTGATCTCTTCGGGATTTGCCGGTGCCTTGATTCCATCACGAATCGGCGATCTCGTGATTCCTGAAGAAGTGGTGACTGAGTGGCGAGTGGGGCCCGAGTGGGGAGTGGAGAGTGAAGAGTGCGGGGAGAGTGGAGAGGAGAGAGGGGACTCCGCTCGGCACTCTCGGGGGCCGACGGCCTCGATTTTGTGCAGTGCGTTGTATCGACGGAAGGCGCGGGACGTTGCCCAAGGTGCCCGGAGTCCTCTCATTGAGGGGCGATTGGTGACCGTCGGGAAGATGGTATGGCTGGCCGAGGAGAAGCAGGTGATCGGGCGTGCGTGTGACGCGAGCAGTCTGGACATGGAAAGTGCCGTGATCGGGGCGGCGGCGATGCATCACCGCGTTCCTTTCGTCGTGGTCCGAGCGGTTTCAGATCTGGTTGATGAAACGTTGCCCCTTGATCTGAATCTGTTTTGCCGTCCGGCGACGTTTCTGCGCGGAACGTGGACCGTTCTTACGACTCCTCGAACGTGGCCGGCTCTGTACCGCCTTTACCGGCAACAAAGCGTGGCCTCGTGCCGGTTGACGCGATTTTTTACCATGTTTTTCCAGTAAGATTCAGAACAAATCCGACAGTGGTTTTCCATGGAGGGAAAGAATGATGACGCAGGGTTCCTCAGGCATCGGAAGGTTGATGGGAGCAACGTGCCGTGTATTGCTCAACGTGCTGATTCTTGGATTCTTGACGTGGGGATTTTCTGCAAACCTTGTTGCCCAGGCCGCGGCCGGGTCCGCCACTGACGCCATCAAAGAGATGGTCGATCAGGTCTTCGCGGTGATTGACGACGAGGCCCTGACCGCGCCGGATAGAGCCAAGGAACGATTGACGCTCCTGGAAGACATCGTGGCCCGGCGCTTCGACTTTGAGGAAATGGGCAAACGCACCTTGGGATCCCATTGGCGGACGTTGAACGCCGGTCAACAAAAAGAATTTGTGCGACTTTTTCAGCACTTTCTCTCCGGCACCTACGCCGGAAGCATTGACGGATACGTCGGCGGACACGTTGAATACGTCAAAGAACGGAGGAAGGGAGCGTTTGCCGAAGTGCAAACGAAAATCGTCACGAAAAAATTAGCCGTGCCCGTTGATTATCGTTTATTGAAACGGTCAAACACGTGGCGCGTGTATGACGTGGTGATTGACGGCATCAGTTTGGTGAAAAATTATCGAGGCCAATTCGGCCGCATCCTCAAAACCGACTCATTCGACACGCTGCTTGAGAAATTGCAAAACAAGGTTGCCCAACCATAACGTTCAGAAGCCCCGTGCGACACGGCATTCCTGAACACTCCATCCCCCTCCCCGTCATTCCCGACGTTCTTAATCGGGAGCATTGTCATTCTGGGCGAGCATTGTCATTCTGAGCGAAGCGAAGAATCTTCTCCACCAAAGCAAAAAGGATCAAAATCCAAAAGAACGCCCACCCCCTCTCTTTGGCCGCGTGAGACGCGGCCCTACCGCCGACCGCCAGCCCGGCTCCATGCCCCTCCCGGTCATTCCCGACATCTTTAATCGGGAATCCAGAAGAATGCCCACCCCCTCTCTTTGGCCGCGTGAGACGCGGCCCTACGATAATCGGGAAGTTGGACTGGCCGCGTTGATTTCTTGACAGTCTCGCGCAGGTTTGCGAAAATTTTCTTCCCTCATGAATTTTCCATCCGATACGCGGCGTCCATTCCCGGTGAGAGGATACCCCGATGACCCTCCTGCAACGGATTGAAAGTCCGGCTGATCTCAAACAATTATCTCCTGACCAGTTCCCGCAACTCTGCGAAGAAATTCGTGAACGGATTGTTTCCGTCATCTCGAACGTGGGCGGGCATCTGGCCTCGAACTTGGGCGTCGTGGAATTGACGGTGACGCTCCATTACCTGCTCCGGACTCCCCAGGATCTGATCGTGTGGGATACCGGCAATCAGGCCTATGCGCATAAACTGTTGACCGGACGGCAGGCGCGATTTCAGACGATTCGGCAATTCGGCGGATTGAGCGGGTTTTGTAAACGTGAAGAAAGCGCGTACGACACGTTTAACGCGGGGCACGCGGGGACGGGGGTTTCTGCTGCCGTGGGATTCGTGGAAGCCCGTGCCCGACTCAACCAATCGCACAAGATCGTCTGTGTGGTCGGCGACGGGGCGTTGACGTCGGGCTTGACCTTGGAGGGATTGCAGCAAGCCGGTGATTCGCAGAAAGACCTTCTTGTGATTTTGAACGATAATCAAATGTCGATTTCGAAAAACGTCGGGGCCCTGTCCGCGTATCTGAACCGGACCATTACCGGGAAGTTTTATACTCGACTCAAGGCGGAAACGGAGCACGTCCTGGAAAGCATTCCTCAGATCGGGCAGCCCGTCAAAAAAATGGCGAATCGGGCGCACGAGTTGGCCAAAGGCCTGCTGTTGCCCGGGTTGCTGTTTGAGGAATTGGGATTTCGGTACGTCGGTCCCATTGACGGCCACAACTTTGAGCATCTGTTACCCACGATGGAAAACGTGCTCAAACTGAACGGCCCCACGTTGTTACACGTGGTGACGAAAAAGGGTTTGGGGTATGAACCGGCGATGAAGAATCCCGTATGGTTTCACGCGAGTGCTCCCTTTGACCTGGACACCGGCAAGCCCAAGAACAAAGCCACACGACCGTCGTACAGCGCCATCGCCGTGAAGACCTTGATTCAGTTGGCTCGTGAAGATGAACGCATCGTGGCGATTACCGCGGCGATGTGTGAAGGCACGGGCCTGACCGCCTTTGAGCAGGTGTTTCCTGACCGGCTCTATGACGTGGGGATTGCCGAGCAACACGCCGTGACGTTCGCGGCAGGCATGGCCGCTCAGGGCATGAGGCCGGTGATTCCCATTTATTCGACGTTCCTTCAACGGGCGTATGACCAGGTGGTTCATGACGTGGCCACGCAGAATCTTCCCGTGACGTTCTGCATTGATCGAGGCGGACTGGTGGCTGAGGATGGCACCACCCATCACGGCGCCTTTGATTTTGCGTATCTCCGGCACATGCCGAACGTGGTGGTGATGGCACCGAAAGATGAAAATGAATTACAACACATGATCGCGTCCTGCATCAGTTATAACGTGCCCACGGCGGTTCGCTATCCCCGAGGGTCGAGCCTGGGCGTGGACCTGGACCCCGTGCCGGAGGTGCTGCCGATGGGCAAAGGGGAATTGTTGCGAGAAGGGAAGGACGTGGCCTTGGTGGCCATCGGGGTGACCGTTCATCAGGCCATGGCCGCGGCCGAGCGACTGGAGCACGAGGGCATTTCCGCCGCGGTGATCAACGCACGATTCGTCAAACCGCTGGACGGGGAGTTGATTGCCGCCGTGGCGAAACAGGTGAAGGGCCTGGTCATCATCGAGGAATCGTCACGCATGGGGGGCTTCGGGTCCGCGGTGCTCGAATTGCTGTCTGATGAAGGCCTGACTCAGGTGCTGACGAAGTGTATGGGGCTCCCTGACCGGTTTATTGAACAAGGGCCGCAGGAGTTGCTGCGGGAGAAATATGGCTTGACCGCCGACGGCATTTATGAACAAGCCAAACAATTATTGACTCACGTCTCCGCCCAACCCGTCTTCCTGTAACGGCCCTGCGCGTTCGATGCGGATCACTCGAAAAAAGACCAGACCCGTTCAGGTGGGCGCCGTCAAGATCGGGGACGGGGCACCCATCTCCGTCCAATCCATGACCATCCCGCATCCGAGTGACGTGCGGGCCACGGTCGAACAAATCCATCAACTTGAGCAAGTTGGCTGTGAACTGGTTCGGGTGGCCGTGCCGGATGAGGCCGCCGCTGCCGCGCTGCCGCGGATCAAATCCCAAATCTCGATTCCCCTGATTGCCGACGTCCACTTTGACCATCGGTTGGCGGTGAAAGCGGCTGAAGTCGTTGACTGCGTGCGGATCAACCCGGGCAACGTCGGCCCGTGGTGGCGATTGGCCGAAGTCATTCGCGTGGTGCGGGAGCGAGGCATTCCGCTGCGGGTGGGCGTCAACGGCGGTTCGTTGGAGCGTCCGTTGTTGGAGAAGTACGGGTATCCCACGGCGGAGGCCCTCGCCGAGTCGGCCTTGAACGCGGTTCACGCCATTGAGGACGCGGGCTTTACCGATATGAAAGTGTCGTTGAAAGCTTCGGACGTCCACGTGGCCATTGATGCCTATTGGTTGTTTGCCCATCAATCGGATTATCCGCTGCACATCGGTATCACGGAAGCCGGGACGGCCACGACCGGTGCGGTCAAATCCGCCATTGGGTTGGGGTGGTTATTATCGCAGGGCATCGGGGATACGCTCAGGGTGTCGTTGGCTGCCGATCCCGTGGAAGAGGTCAAGGTGGGGTTTGAAATTCTCAAGTCATTGGAACTGCGGCATCGCGGCGTGAACGTGATTGCGTGTCCGACTTGCGGACGGGTTGAAATTGACGTGGTGCGCATGGCCGGCGAATTAGAAAAACGATTGAGTCACATTACCACGCCCTTGACCGTCTCGGTTCTGGGCTGCGTCGTGAACGGCATTGGTGAAGGCAAAGAGGCTGACATTGGGATTGCCGGTGGACAGGGCATGGGGATTTTGTTCAAAAAAGGGAAACTCGTGAAAAAAGTGCCCACGGCAGAATTGATGGACGTGTTGATTGATGAGGTCGAGATGATGGCGTTGGAAAAAGCCGACGCCGGTGGGCAAGCCCTTCGAGGCTCAGGGCGTGAGTAATCAGTGGTCAGTAGGGTCGCATCTCATGCGACCGCGTGACTCACCACTCACCACTCGTCACTCTCTTCACTCTCTTTTGCCCCGAACGGGATGTGATGTCCTCTCCTTGTGCCGTTGTCCGCGCACGCTTATAATGCTCCCTCGCGGGCGCCGTACCCAAGTGGCTAAGGGAGCAGTCTGCAAAACTGCGATTCAGCGGTTCGAACCCGCTCGGCGCCTCCATTCCGTCATTCCCGGCAACACCCAACGCTGTCATTCCCGACGTTTGTTATCGGGAATCCAGAAAAGAGAAACCATGAAAAACCGCGTGAGGGCGAGAGAAGAAGTACGAGTAACGGCGATCTGTCATTCTGAGCAAAGCGAAGAATCTCACTCACCGTTGGTGAATTGACCGGTTGTCCCGTCAATGTTACAATCCCGCCATTTAGCAGGTTATATGCTGAATTCTTTTTTCTGGATTCCCGCTTACTCCTGCGGGAATGACAGGGTTTACGGGAATGAGAGGGTTTTACTGCTCACTCGCCGGCCACTGGTTTTTGGTCAATGAGAACAGAGGCTTAGCATAGAAGAAGATGGCCGTTCCTTTTTCCCAGATGACGACGGTTGCCGGGTACGTCATCTCCCAAAAACTTAAAGGCGTCAAACGGTATCCGCTCGTGCTGATGTTGGAGCCGATCTTCCGCTGCAACTTGGCGTGTGCCGGATGCGGAAAAATCCAATATCCCGATCACGTGTTGGATCGACGGTTGACGCCGGAACAATGTTGGGCCGCAGCGGAAGAATGTGGTGCGCCGATTGTGAGCATTCCAGGAGGGGAGCCGCTCATTCATCCGGAGATGGCAGACGTCGTGCGCGGCCTGGTGCAGCGAAAAAAGTACGTGTACGTGTGTACGAACGCGATTCTCCTGGAACGAAAAATTCATGAATATCAGCCGTCCAAATATTTGACCTTCAGCATTCACATGGACGGCTTGCGAGAGGAACATGATCGCGCCGTCTGTCGCACCGGGGTCTACGACGTCGCGGTAAAGGCCATCAGAACCGCGCTCAACAAAGGGTTCCGCGTGAATACCAACACCACCTTGTTCAACGATGCCCGTCCGCAGCGCGTGCGGGCCTTTTTTGACGAGATGATGGACCTGGGCGTTGAAGGCATGATGATCTCGCCGGGATACAGCTATGAAAAGGCTCCGGATCAGAACGGATTTTTGCAGCGGCACCGCACCCGCGAATTGTTTACCCAACTCCTCACCGGGCGAAAGCGCGGCTGGCGATTCAACCAATCCCCCCTGTTTCTGGAATTTTTAATGGGCAAACGCGACTATCAATGTACGCCCTGGGGGAATCCCACCTATAATATTTTCGGCTGGCAAAAACCGTGCTACCTCATGCAGGATGAATACGTGTCCAGTTTCAGAGCCTTGTTGGAGGAGACAAACTGGGAGCAGTACGGGGTCGGGCGCAATGAAAAATGCAAGGACTGCATGGTGCATTGCGGGTACGAAGCTTCAGCCATCGAAGAAACGTTCAGCACCGTGTCCGGGTTCGCGGGCACGGTCAAAGCCATGCTGTTTCCCAACGCAACGTGAGCGGGTTCTCCCTTCGAGGTAGTGCCGCATCTCATGCGGGCCAGAAAACGGTAGACCACGATCCAAGAATCTCTCCACGTGTCTCAAGAGGCGGCGAAACATCTTTTTGAGAATAGCCTCCATGGTATGGAGTACCATCCCATCTCTCGTGCAGAACTGGTGAACACCGTCAACCTGACGTTCAATTACCGGGGCGACGTCACACATATAATAACCGTTACTCTGTGCCCCCTTCCCTGTCGAAACTCACCACTCACCCCTGTCCTCCTGCCCCTTCTTGTCATCCTATCCTTCCCTGTCATCCTGGGAATAATGGCCAAAAAGTGTTGGGGAAAGTAGAAAAAACGCCTTTTATTTCAGTAGGTTCTGCCTCTTTGTATTGAACCCGCTGAACAAGCAGGCAAAGGTGATGCCCCCAAAAGCCGCTTGTCACCCCCCAAAGCCGTGCAGCGCGGGGATTTGCAAGGGATTGGTCCTCTGCCCTTCAAGACAAAAACCAACACTTTTTGGCCATTATGCCCATCCTGAACGAAGTGAAGGATCTGCTTTTTCTTCTTCTTTCTCTTCCTTCTTCATAAATGCCCCAACAGGCAAAGTGAGTATTGACTCCCGGTCCCGCTTGGGTTATTCTCCGCTACCTTTAGCGAAGCGCACCTGAAGGAGTACCCGAGTTCCTCAGACATCAGGGAGTTCCTATCGTGCCGCAATCCTGTTTCAGTTTGTTCTTCCGCCTTTCGTCCCTCCCGCTGGTCATCCTGGTCAGCCTCCTCTTCGTTCCACCCTTCACATCCGCCAAAGAAACCGATCAGGACGTGCCCGTCAGTGCCGTCGGCGGGGCCGTCCATGCCGACCTCTTCACCGGCACCGCTACGACCAGCATCCCCATCGCCGTGCCCCCGGGGCGCGGCGGCGTCCAACCTAACCTCGCCCTCGTCTACAACAGCGCCAACGGCAACGGCTGGGTCGGCCTCGGCTGGAAACTCGAAAAAAGCGTCATCAAGCGCCAAACCAAATTCGGCCTGAACTACGCCGGCGATGCGTATATCTTCCGCCTGGCCGGCATCAACGTCGACCTGGTCAATATCGGCACCAACCAATACCGGGCCAAGATCGAAGGCGGCTTCACCCGCGTGCAGAAGTTGACGGCCAGTGACGGCAAGCCGTCCTTCCTGGCCACGGACAAGACCGGCCAGAAGTTCTACTTCGGGCGCACCGCGGCCACGCGGGTGGCCAATCCTTCGGACTTAGGTGGGAAATAGAAAAGCAGCTTGGCTGATTTTATGTCTGATGAACACAAAGTGAAGATAACGCGTTTTATCTTCATTTTTCTAAGTGTGTTACTTCTCTTGTGTTCTCGACTTGGAGGAATGGACCAAGGGCATGCCGTGACTGCACGGTCGTCTGTGTCTACAGAAGGCGCCGTTGCCAGTCCGTTTGATTATTCTCAATTTGATCAGTTAGGCGCCGTTGCCAATACGTTTGATTATTCTCAATTTGATCAGTCTGACCAGTTACTACTTCGTGCGGCTTTCAGGCTTGAGGAAGGGAATTATTTAGAATCGCTTAGTCTTGTGGCAGAGTCGGTTCAATTACGAGCAGAAAGTCCCCATGGGTATGCATTGCGGGCAACTATTTTTTCGCGGATGGGAAATGTGACGGAAGCCATACGGAATTTAACGAAAGCCATAGAATTAGATCCAAAGACTGGGGAACATTATCGAAGACGCGGAGCCGGTTATATTAAAATCGGAGACTACCAATCGGCCATAAGTGATTTAACCTTAGCCATACAATTAGGCGAAAATGACCACACCGTCTTTTTTGACCGAGGATATGCTTTTGAACAATTAGGGCGTTATCCTGAAGCTCTACGAGACTATTCTGAAACGCTCAATATTTCTCCTTCCAATTATGTTGGGCTCCTTAGTCGAGGTTGGACCTATCGTTGTTTGGGCGAACCTCAAAATGCCATCCATGACTTTGACAAAATATTGGAAGTCGATCCTTTAGACAGAGAGGCTCGACTACAGCGGGTTAGTGCGTATATTGAAGGTGAACAGTTTGATCAGGCGATCAAAGATATGGACTTTATTTTCCAGAATGGATATCAAGATGGCCAAGCTTATCTAGATTTAGCGTTTATCCATTTCCAGAAAAATGATCTCGATAAAGCATTATTGGCAAACGCAGAGGCACTAAAAAGCGACGAAAAAAAGGTGCGGATTTTGGGGATGCTCCAAAAAGGATTGCTATTCCTGAAACAGGGTAACCTTGGGACAGCCAGACAGACTTATATGGAGGGGTTAGAACTTGCGAGGAAGCGAGAAAGTTTTCTAAGTTTGGATGATAGTATGATGGAACTGAAAAGCTTAAGACCCACTGATGAGAAGGTAATAGAGATTAAGCAAGAAATTCTTAACTATTTGACTCAGACCCAACAAAATTTTGATTCAAAATTTTCTCTTCCTTTGAATAGATGCAAGAAATCATCCACCTAATCTGGGAACAGTCTAGTGTTATGTAACGATTCCACGAGCCGTTGCTTTCTCACTTTTATTGTCATCGGCTGTCGAGGGCAGGGGGACGTCGGGCATTGCCAGTGACTCGAAAAAACGGAGTCTTTTTTTATTGAGCCGATTAATTGCTAAATATATTCACCGGATTCACCTTGATTCTGTCACGTTAAAAAAGGGGTCTTTTTATGAAGCGTAGAGAGAAGTGGACACACCGAGAGATGTGGGGGATTATCGCCGTGGTGGCGATGGGATTGATGGTTTCAGCTTGTGGGGAGGCGAAGCCGCCGGCTCCGCCGCCTCCGGCGCCGCCGGAATATGCGGATAAGCACATGCCAGAGGGTTATTGGAATAATCCCGAGATTCTTGAGCAGGGGAAGGCTATTTTTACGGGTGCGGAAAACATTGACGTGAATTGCGCCAGTTGTCACGGGAAGGATGGGAAGCCGGTGAAGGCCGGGGCCAGGGATTTTCGTGGAGGGGAGCACATGAAGTTGTTCTCTGATTCTCAATGGTTCTGGCGCGTGTCCGAGGGGGTGAAAGGGACCAAGATGAAGGCTTGGAAGTCCAAGCTTTCTGAGGAGGAACGGTGGAAGGTGATTGCTTATGAGGCCACGTTCGGGTTGAAGGGGATGGAATACAGCGTGGCGCAGAAGAAGTGGGTGCCGCAGGGAACGGCTGGGGCTCCGGCGGCTTCTGGTGGGGCTGGGAGTGAGGTTTCAGCGGAGCCTGCCGGCGGGGAACAACCTGCTGGGGAGGGGGCTTCGGAAGGGGGGGCGCAGTGAAGTCTGGGACATGTAAGAGTGGCGAGTGAAGAGTGGTGAGTGGAGAGTTTGAGAGGAAGATTACTTGTCACTTAACTGTGAAGGTTGGATGGTGGTGTTTCTGCAGGTTGGATGGCGGATGAATGTTTCTGGATTCCCGCTTAAAACTGCGGGAATGACAGGAGGGGGAGGCGGGAATGCTTGCCCCCGACGGTTGCCCCGGACGGTAGTAATTGGGGGACAGAAGGGGAAACGGGAATGCCGGCCCCCGACAGTAGTGTGATCGGGGATTCGTAATCGGGGGCTTGCCTCCGACGGTAGTAATCGGGGGTTAGTAATCGGAGGACGAAAAGTGGAAGCGGGGATGGAGTGGAGAGTTTGAAATGCAGACCACTCTCCTCTCGTCACTCACCACTCACCACTCAAAGGAGGGCTACGATCCTTGAACGTTTCAACTCGAAGTCTTGTTATTGTTCTTGGACTTGTGCTGGGAGGGGCGGCTTTTGCTTGGGGGCAGGTTCCGCCTGCTCCGCCTGCTGAGTTTCCGTATGCCGGAAATCGGACGGGGGTGTGGATCGTGGCCCAGCTTCATATTTTGTTCGCGGCTTTTATTCTGGGCGCTCCGATTTTTGCCGTGGTGTCGGAATGGCTGGGCTATAAAAACCAGGACCCGAAGTATGATCGATTGGCCAAGGAAGTCACCAAGGTCACGGTGATCTTGTATAGTATGACGGCGTTGACCGGCGGCCTGTTTATTTTTGTGCTGTTGGCGACGTATCCCGACTTCACGACTTGGCTCATCAAGCATTTCTTCCTGATTTTTGCCCTGGTGTATCCGCTCCTGTTCATCCTCGAAACGATTGTGCTCTACCTGTATTTTTACTCCTGGGATTCCCTGAAGGGGGAAAAGAAAGCGCGCCACATTGCCTTGGGCGTTCTTCTGAATATCATTGGAACCGTGACCCTGTTTGTCATTGACGGGCCGACTTCGTTCATGAATACCCCGGCCAAGGCCGCGGAAGGGGTCTCGATTTTCCAATACATCCAAACCGCGGGACTCTGGGACAAGATTGCGAATTACAGTTGGATGCCGCTGAATCTGCACCGCCTGGTCGGCAACGTCACCTTCGGCGGGTTTATTGCCGGACTGATTGCGGCCTACATGTATATGGGGGCCAAGTCGGATGAGGAACGCTCGTATTATGATTGGATGGGATTCGTGGGCAATCTGATCGGCGTGGGGGCGCTCCTGCTTCTGCCGTTCATGGGGTATCTGCTGGCGTATGAACTGTGTGACTACGATGCGTCGATTTGTCCGTACATGATGGCCGACCAGCTTTCGATGTTTTTTGAAATGCAGGGTGCCATGGTCGGGCTGATCTTCCTGGCCAGCAACTATTACATCTGGCTGAGCATGAAACGGATTCAGGGCGTGGACCAGGTTCGGATCTCCGGCATGGTCATGATCGCGGTGATCCTGATTCCGGCGGTCATGGCCACGGCGTGGAAACTGTTCCCACCGCCGGAATGGCAATCGCTGATCTTCCTGGCGTTGCTGATCGTGCTTCCGCCGATCCTGAGCCGGCTTCCGGGGTTGCGCTTTACCGTGTCGTCCTTCACCATGATTAAGGTCGGATTTTTGATGATTGTGGTGGCCAACGCCATCTGGATGACGCCGCACGGATTCGTGGCCACGCAGGCCCTGGCTACGGAAGAGTTGGAATTGCCGTCCTGGGCCAGCGAATTGGCCCTGATGCCGGCGAAAAACGCGGCCGCGTTTACGTTGGTCTTTCTGACCATCGTCAATTATATTCTCTATAATCGGGCCATTCGGAGAGGAACGATTATCTGGGGGAAAATCGATTTCACGTCCCAGTTCGTGTTGATCTTCCTGGCCTTCAGTGCGATCTGGACGATGGGTCTGATGGGCACGGTCCGGTCGCTGACGAGAAAGTATTACCACGTGTATAACCTGATGCCGGACTTTACCGCGGAATCGTTTACGCCGACGTTGGCCTATTCCGCTTGGTGGATTACGGGTGTCACCCTGCTCTTTTATCTGGTGGTGAGTTTTGCCATCGTGGTGACGTTACGGGGCGGCGGTCAAAAGACGGAGGCTCCGCAAGGCACCTCGGTGCCCGCGGGTGCGAAGTAACGGAGGGAACAGCGAGTATGGCTGAGCAAAGTCTGACGCGAAACGTTCTGAAAAAAGGCGTGGTCGGCGTGGTGGTGGGCGTGGTGTTGGTCATCGTCGCCAGGGCCACTCACTTTCCGATGGTCTTCCAGGTGATGTTCTTTAGTTACGCGATGCTTGGAGCCTTTGTGTTTATTCTGCTGGATGCGCCGTCCATGAATCGTCTGCAGGGCGGAAAGGCCATCGTCGGGCTGATCTTGTTTTACCTCGTTCTTTCAGGCGTGTATATCGGCGGGGCAACCGGTTTACCGCAATATGATCCGGAAGTGGAGAAAGGCAAAATCGACAAAATCCTGAAGGCGCGTCGAGCGAGAACCCAACAGGGGAAAGCCGAAGAACTGATCGCCCGGGCGAAAGCCTTGAATGAACGAGCGGCCGCGATCGACGAACGATTAAAAGCCCTTGGCGGGGGCGCCCAGATCGCGGTGGACGCGGAGGTCGCGCCGGCCTCTTCTGCCGCGTCCGGTGATCTCGTTGCCCTTGGGAAAGAGCAATGGGAACTTCAGGAGTGTTACAACTGTCATAAGCTCTTCGGCCAAGGGGGAAAGAAGCGGGGACCGGAACTGGACAATATCGGCAATCTGATGACGCCCGAAGCCCTGCGGGAAAAAATTCTCAACCCCAAAAGCTGGATGGCGGAAGGATTTGAAAAGCAGTACAAGAAGGGTAAAATGCCCAACAAATATAAAGACCTGATGTTTGATGAAGAGGTTGCCGCGCTCGTGGCCTTTCTTGCGACGTTAAAAGATTCTTCGGTCAAGACCCCGAACCCCATCAAGATGAAGTAAGTGCTTTCAGCGCGACGTCTCCATGCAACCGAAACTCACAGCAAAAGCGCGATGTGCCGACGGCGAAGTCGGAACGGTGTCCAAGATCATCGTTGATCCGTTGTCCCGTGAGATCAGTCACGTGGTCGTTCGGGAACGCAATGGGCAGGGAGCCGATCGACGGGTTCCGATTGACCAAGTGCAGGCAGTCCCGCATGACGAAGAAATTGTGTTAGGGTGTTCCTCTGAAGCATTCGGCCAATTTCCCGTGCTGGACCGGGATGATTACGTCACGATCCATGACGTAGAAATTGCCCATCTGGAGGATCATCTGCACGTGGAACCCGGTGAAATCCTCGTGCCCTATCCGCGGCTTGAACGCGGCGTCCCCCGCCGACGGTTTTTTACGAACATGACGCACGCCATCGGCACGTTGATTGCGCTGCCGCTGGTGTTCCCGGTTTTGAAATATCTGATGAAGCCCATGTATAAGCCCTTTGATAATTCGTGGTTTTCAGTCGGCAACGTCCGCAGAATCAAAAAAGAAAACATCGGGTATCAGTTCAAGTTTCGGAAGGGGTTTCAGGAAGCCTTCATGCCTGAGCAGCAGATTGAAAAAAACATCTGGGTGGTGAGGGCCACGCCGGAAGTCCAAAAAACCGTCTACGGGGGGAAAGATAAAAAGTTTTATGACCACAAAGGCAATCTGATCTGGACGAATAAAGCCACGTTGCCCTACATTGGCTATTCGGGAAAATGTCCGCATTTGGGATGCGGCTACAAGTGGAGACGGACGAAGAATTTCCCTGACGGCGTGTTTTTGTGTCCCTGCCATTTGAGCATCTATGATGAAGCCGGTAAAGTGCTGGACGGGCCGGCCCCGCGCCCCCTTGACGTGCTGCCGATGCAGGTGAACACGGCCGGGGAAGTGCAGATCATTGACATTGAATACAAAGCCGGAGTGAAAAATCAGATTAGACTTCTTTAACAGTGGCGAGTGAAGAGTGGAAAGTGAAAAACTGTAGGGCCGCGTCTCACGCGGCCAGGAATGAGCAAATGCGTGGCGCCGAACGCCGAACGTGGTAAACCAATGCGTGTCACGATGACGTAGTGGATTCCCGATTACTGATGTCGGGAATGACATTGAGTTTCTATCGGGAATGACGTTGAGCCTCTCATGAACAATCAATCCGAACCTGCCCAGCAACCCAACGCCTTTGAGAAAGTCGTCGATTTCGTTGATGAACGGGTCGGCCTGAAAACGATTCAGGCCAAAATGTTGAATGAGCCCGTCCCGGGCGGGTCGCGCTGGGCGTATGCCTTTGGCTCGTGTCTGCTGTTCATTTTTATCATGCAGGTGGTGACCGGGATTCTGTTGATGTTCTACTACGTGCCGAGCACTGATCACGCGTATGCGAGCACCCAATACATCATCCACGAAGTGGACTACGGGTGGTTTCTGCTGAGTTACCATTTCTGGGGATCGTCCGCCATGGTGGTGATGGTGTTTGCTCACATGTCGCAGGTGTTCTTATGGGGTGCGTACAAGAAACCCCGTGAACTGGTCTGGTTGGTGGGACTGGCCCTTTTCGGACTGGTCATGGCGTTCGGGTTTACCGGCTATCTGCTCCCATGGGATCAACGGGCGTACTGGGCCACGGTGGTGGGCGTGGAAATCATGGATAAGACGCCGATCATCGGGGATTTCATGAGTCGCTTTTTGAAAGGGGGGCCGACGCCCGGACAAATGACCTTGAGTCGGTTTTTTGTCATTCACGTGATGATCCTGCCCGCGGCATTGATGGGGCTGGCGGGTCTCCATCTGTTTTTATTCCGTAAAGCCGGCCCCGCCGGTCCGTTCAGAGGGACCCCTGAACAGATCAAAGCCAAGACGGATTATTTCTTTCCCCGACAAATCTGGAAGGATATCGTGGCGATGGCCTCGGTCTTCCTGATTATCTGCTCGTTGGCGTTCATTGAACCGGTGGTGTTGCTGGAAGAGGCGACGCCTGATCCCGGGGATTATCACCCGGAACCGGAATGGTATTTTCTCTTTCTTTTCCAAATGTTGCGATTGAAGATTTTCGCGGGAGAGTTCGGGCAATTTCTCGGAGCCGTTGCCATCCCCGGAGCGTTTCTGGCGTTTCTGGCGGCGTTGCCCTTTCTTGACAAGAATCCTGAACGAAATATTTTCAGGCGACCGATTGCCTTGATAGGCTGGATTGCCATTATGGCGGGCATTTTGATTTTTACCGTCTCCGCGGTTCTGAACAGAGAGTTCTTGCATTAAATGGATTCCCGCTTGAAACACGCGGGAATGACGTGAAATGATATGCGTATGTCCAACGCCAAACTGGGTCTCTTAATCTTCTGGCCGACCTTCTGGACGGGCTTTCCCATCAAGATGGTCATCGCGTTGCTGTTGTTGGCGGCCCACGTCCATCCCTGGGAAGGTGCCGGCCTGCAAGCCCTGCTGCTTCTTTCCATACCCGTGGACATCTGGGCGTTGGGGCTCTGCACGCGAACCGTCCTGCTTGAACGGCTCAACGTCGATCCGCCCAAAGGGACGGGACTTCGCTTGTGGGGATATTGGGCCGCGTTCTCGGTCGTGTATCTTCCCCTGTTGTCGTTCATCGTCGGCGGAGTCAAAGCCCTGACGCTGGCCGCAACCGAGGCGACCATTCATGTTGTTGAAGACAATATCGTGGTCATTCCCATTGCCGAAAAAATCAGTCTGGAATTGGTGATGTGGGGCACACCGACGACCATCGTGCTCATCATCCTGCTCTACGGCTGGTTGTGGGGGTTGGGCGCCATGGCCCAGCGTTTTGTGCGGGCGGCGACCTCCGTTGACGGCACGTTCCAGGATATCGTGTGCAGATGGGATTTCCTGCGGATCCCCAAAGATCAACCGTTGGTGTTGACGGCTTTTACCGGCACGGGCGTGGTCCTGGTGTTGTTGTTCTGGGGATTGATTCCCGTGAGCACCCCGCATCCGCATGAAGAATATGAGTTTGTTCACGTGCAGAAAGTGGAAGAGAAGATCGTTCCCAAAGACGTCATGAAACGGGCAGAGCAGACCCTGGCTCGCGCGGAAGCCACGCTGAAAGAATTGGAAACGGACAAGCCGGCAGATGAACGGCCCGAAGAGAAAACCAGTGCCCCGACCAAAACGGTCGAAGCCGAGTCGAAATGATCGAAAATTGTCATTTCCACGAAATTGTCATTCCCACTAGATTGTCATTCTGAGCGAAGCGAAGAATCTCATCCCCGGCACAAGAACCCTCGTATGAAAAACAGAACAGAATCATAAACACCGGTGAGGACCCCCATGAAAAACCCCGGCACAATTGAAACGCGACGTTCCTGGTTGCCAAAGGTGAAACCGGCCTCCCTCTTCGGGTGGAGCGTTGTGTGGACCCTTCTCCTTCTGCCGGCGTGCGTCTGGGCTCAGGATGCCGCGACACAAGCCATGTCCGTGGAGTATCGAGACATTCCCGGAGTCGGCAGCCGGAACGTCGTCTGGGTCATTGCGCAACAGCATCTCCTCCTTGCCGGATTCGTGCTGGGCGTGCCGATCTTTGCCTGGGTCTGTGAGATCGTCGGATGGAAGACCAAAGAAGCCCGTTACGATACGCTCGCTAAAGAATTTACCAAGTTGTTGACGTCCGCCTATGCCACCACCGCCCTGTTCGGCGGCATTCTGCTTTTCCTCCTGATCGGCCTGTATCCCAAATTGATGGCGTACCTCTCCGACGTTTTCTTCCCGTCCTTTATTCTCTACTGCATCCTGTTTCTGCTGGAAACCGCCACCCTCTATTTGTACTGGTACGGGTGGGACGCAATGCAGGGCAATAAAAAAGGGTTCCACCTTTTCCTGGGCTTTTTGCTCAACCTGTTTGCCCTGGGAATCATGATCGTGCCCAATGCGTGGGCCACGTTCCAGGCCAGTCCGGTGGTGGTTGCAGACGGGACGGCGATTGATCGGGCGTGGGCTGCTACGTGGAATCCAACGTGGTGGCCGGTCAACATTCACCGACTCATTGCCAACGTGGTGCTGGGCGGGTTTATTTGCGGGGCCTACGCGGGCATCCGGTATCTCTTGGCGGCCAGCCAGGCAGAACGGGAACATTACGATTGGATGGGCTACGTCGGCAATTTTATCGGCGTGTTCGGGATGCTCCCGCTGCCCTTTGCCGGATATTGGCTCATGCGGGAGATTTACCAGTATAACCAGCAAATGGGCATTACCCTGATGGGAGGATTTTTAGCGTGGCTCTTTATCCTGCAGGCGATGCTCATCGGCGTGTTGTTCCTCGGAGCCAATTATTACTTCTGGATGGGCATTACGTATCGGATTCCCGGGTCGGAGCAGAGTTACAAACGGCCGATTCTGGCCATGCTGATCGTGCTCATGGTGTGTCTCGGGGTTTGGATGACGCCCCACTCCCTGGTGGCCAGTCTGGAAGAAGCGAGAAAAATGGGAGGCACGCATCATCCGCTGCTGGGGGTTTTCGGGGTGATGTCCGCCAAAATGACCGTCTCCAATCTCATGATATTGGTGACCTTCATGAGTTTCATCATGTATTGGCGGGCAGGCAAGCAGGAAACAACCAGTTGGGCCAGGATTGCCAAGGCGGTCATGGGCGCCTTGCTGGTCATCGCCGGTGTTGCCGTCATTGTTCTGGGGGTGTGGGGGTATTTCGTGCCGGCCATTATTCGGATCAATTATTTCTCCGTGGCCCAGGTGTTGATCGTCCTGTTTATTATGCTCACGTTCACGCCCTTGACCGCGGTGCTGATGAAAAGTGCCAAAACCACGACCGAAATGGTCTGGGGACGGATGCCGATCCGGGCGGCGTACTGCCTGGTGTCCAACGCCGTCATGGTCATCCTGCTCATGTCGTTGATGGGCTACGCCAGATCCTCCTCTCGGGTGCATTGGCACATCTACGGGGTGATGCGGGATACCTCGGACTATGCCTATTCGCCGGCCCTCGGCTATGCCGCGGCCTTCATGTCGCTCAATACCTTTGTCTTCTGTCTCCTGGTGGCGTTCATCTTCTGGGTCGCCACAATGGGCGACAAAGGAAAGAAAGGCCCGGAACGGGGACAACCCGCGAAGGAACCGGCCAAAATTCCGATGGACGCGACCCCGGCCATGGCCGGCGGATCCCCACGAGCCGAAGAAACGATACCGAAAGCGTAGGCCGAATCTTGGTCACTCTCTGTCATTCTGGGTCATTTTCTGTCATTCTTGGATTTTATCATTCTTGTTCATTTTCTATCATTCTTGGCCCCCTTCCGTCATTCTGGCCACCTTTCTGTCATTCTGAACGAAGTGAAGAATCTCATACCCACAACGAGAACCCTCGTATGAAAAACAGTCCTGACGAACAAATCATCAACGGAATGATTGCCGATGGCAGTATTTAACCTGAGCGAGGATACATGAGCGAAGTTGCATTACTCCAATTGATCGGTCTCACCGTCGTAGGGTGCGGGATCATGATCCTGCTGTTCATCACGTCCAAATTTCTGAGGGTCGTGGGCTTTGTGGTCATTGTCCTGGGGACGTTTACCCTGATTGCCCTGGGTGTCCCGCAAATGCCCTCTCTGCCTCCGGCGATTGAAACCTTTGATCTGGCCAAGGTCAAAACACCGGATGACTTGGCGTCGATCGGCCAGAAAATTTTCTTCAGCAAAGGCCAATGTGCGTTGTGTCATTCCATTGGTCCCAGCGAATCCGCTCGGTGCCCGGATTTGAAAGGCATCGGGGCCAAGCTCGCGCCTGAGTTTATCTATGAAAGCCTCACCGAGCCCCAGGCCTATATTTACCTGGATTTCAGACATGAAGGCGTGCCGAAGGAATATCCGGCTCGTATGCCGCACATCAATAAAAATCCGATTGCCTTGTCCGAGCAGGAGATTTATTCGGTGATCGCGTTTCTCCAGAAAATGAGCGGCGAACCAATCAGCATCAAAGTGGAAGACGTGATTGGCGTCGGCAGAGAGGATGACGTAAAAGTCGCCTCCGTCCTTCCCGCTTCCTGGATTCCCGATTAAGGACGTCGGGAATGACAGGAGTGAGGATGTCGGAAATGACGGGAGTAGCGGTGTTGAGAATGACGGGAGTAGTGCTGGGAATGACACGATGCACGAACCACTGGCTACGAACCACTGGCCACTGGTCACTGGCCACTGGTCACTGGCCACTAACTTAGCCACTGACTAACCAGGAGAATGCTGCATGAAAGGCCCCCTTGCGCAAACGGGAATCTTGTTGGTGGGAATGTACGTGTTTCTGAAGTTCATTCTGCCCTTGTTTACCGCTCCGCTGCCGGCGAGTCTCATCTTTTTATACTTGGCGCTGACGGTTGCCGCGGCGATCATTTTTTATACCATGAGCGGTGCCGGTCTTGAAGAATTCATGGGACCCATCGGGAGGTTTCTGACGGGAGAAGGGCAGAAGGGCGTGGCCACGACGGCCCGCGTCATGGTGTTCGTGCTGTTCCCGTTGTTGGTGGGATGGCAGACGTACACGAAATTGGCGCCGAGCGACGTGCCGCCTCCTGAAAATCGAACGATTCATCCTGCGCCGCCGGGCGAATTTGTCGGATTGTCCAATCCCTTTCCGAGAACGCAGGAAAACATCATGATGGGGAAGGGGCTCTACGCGGCGTTCTGCTCACCCTGTCACGGAGCCAATTTTGACGGGAAAGGCCCGGCGTCCGTGGGCTTTAATCCTCCTCCGGCGAATTTCAGTGATCCGGGAACGATTGCGCAGTTGCAGGAATCCTATCTGTTCTGGCGAATCAAAAAAGGCGGAGTCGGGCTTCCGGTGGAAGGGATGCCGTGGAAGTCGGCGATGCCGCGCTGGGAAGTGGAATTGCCGGACGATTGGATTTGGAAAATTATCATGGGTGAATACGACGGCGCGGGCCAATCGCCGAGGACGTGGGAAGAAGAGGAATAGGAACGCGGCCAACGGCGAAACGAGGAATGGAAGAGCCAAGGAGCATGACAATGGGACGGAAGACGTGTATCAACGTCACGCTGGGAACCATCCTGATGATGATGGGATTCGGTACGGCCTGGGTTGCGGCGAGCGACCCGCCTCCCGCCGGTGAGACCGGCAGCGTGGCCGTTCGGTTGTATCTGACCGAGGGAGCACTTCCCACGGATGATCCGAATGCCGCGGCGTGGAGTTCGATTCAGCCTTCGGAGTTCAAGTTGGCCCCTCAGGTCCATTGGCCGGACCGGATTCAGGAGGTCACGGTACAATCCGTCAGAGTGCGCGGGATGCACAACGGACAGGACCTCGCCGTCATGCTGGAATACGACGACCCATCGGAAGACGCCGCTGATGCGGCTGCGTTGGAATTTATGGTGGGAGACCAAAAAGCCCACTTCGCCCATGGTCAGGAAATGCTTCAGGTCGAAGGCGGGCCGGTCAACATCTGGTACTGGAAGAAAGAAAACGGCGGGGCTACGGACATGAGCGCCAAAGGATTTCAAACCCTTCGGGCACAAGAGCGGCAAGACGTCTCGGCAACCGGAGCCTGGCAGGACGGAACGTGGCGGGTCGTCTTTTCCCGACCGCTCCAAACCGGTGATGACGCAGACGTGCAAATCACGCCCGGTGAATGGAGAAACGTGGCGTTTGCCTTTTGGGACGGGCAACTCGTTGACGGCGTCGAAAAGGAAAAAGGCTCACAGAAAGCCGTGTCGTCCTGGTGGTACATCCGGGCTGAGCCTCCGCCGGACAATTCCATTTATGGATACGTCGTCTTAGGCATTGCGATTGCCGCCGGTTTTGAATTTTTCCTGGTGCGAAAAATCCGAAAGGGTAACCAAGCATGAAGGGGGAACCATACATGCCGCGGGGACTGGTCCTGGTCGCAATGGTAGGGGTCGTCGCGTTGACGGTGACAAGCGGATGCGCCCTGTTTGAAGACGAAAAAACCGCCAAGGGCCGAAAGCTCTATCGCCATTACTGCATGCATTGTCACGGTGAGAACGGACAACAGGGAGAAGGCTTTAACTGGGAGCGTATGCCGGACCCTCGTCCCCGTGATCTCTCGGAATCCGCCGCCATGTCCACCTTTTCCGATGAGGAAATTTTCAACACGATTTCTCGGGACATGAGAGACACCACCTTGCAGGACGTGCTGGATGATGAAAATTATTTTGCCGTGGCCACGATGCCGACCTTCAAATATACCCTGTCTGAGGAAGAACTGTGGGCCATCGTCGGCTACGTGCGAACGTTGCACGGGGGAGCGTTGGAATTTGACGTTGAAGGACGAAGAGCCCAGTTGGAATCGGAGTTTCAGACCGCGAAAGCAGAACATGACCAGGCCAGAACCGTGATGGACGAAGCACTGGCGAAATGGGAAGCCGAAGAGGCTGCGCGGGCCGCCGCGGAAGAAGAGGCCGAAGAAGGTGATGACGACTTGGACGTGGAAGAGGAAGATGAGGACGTAGAAGAGGACGAGGAGGAAGAAGAAGTCGTGCTTCCCGAAGAAGAAGCCTACGAACGAGCGTCTGAAAAGTTTGAAGCCGCCCAAACGGCTTGGGAGAATTTCTCAAAGCGTCCGAAGATGTCTCAAATCCGCCGCCCTGACCTTACCGCATCCGGTGAAGAACGGCAGAAACTCGCAGAAGAAGGAAAACGTCTGTATTACGATACCTATGGGTGCAACGGCTGTCACAGTATTGGAGATAGCGGTGGTCTGGTTGGTCCGGCCTTGGACCGTGCGGGCTTTCGTCTCAATGACACCTGGGTCTATCGCTGGATTCGGTATCCGCAGGGTATGAAAAAGCACACCAGGATGCCGAATCTGGGGATCAGCGATCACGCCGCCAGAGCCGTGGTTGCCTATCTTGATACGTTACGGGCACCCAAGCCGGCTAACCCCATCCCTCCGCCGGAATAACCCCTGCAGATCTCGCAAACGTCTCTTTTCCTATCCCCCCGAGACCTTTACAAAAATTGTCATTCCGAAGAACGAAGCGACATTTGCCTGAGCTTCTTCGCTTCGCCCTTCTCGATGCTCAGGGCAAGCTCAGAACAACCCTTTCTCCCTCTCCCCTTGCGGGAGAGGGTCGAGGTGAGGGGAAGACATGCCCGTTCTCGACACTCTGGCCCATACACCCGCGGCATCATGCCCGTGCTGCCCGTGCAAACGAGACGCGAGATTCTTCCCTTCGAGGCCCTTCGAGGCTCAGGGAAACATCAGGGCAACTTCGTTCAGAATGACAACGGGCAAGCTCAGAATGACCGTTCTTTGAAGAAGGGCAAGCCTTTTTATCCCTCCCCCCTTGAGGGAAAGGGGAGGGTGGGGAGTAAGACAAACCAAGCGATCGGCATCCCCGTCACAACGTTCCGACCCAGATCCCCGCCAGAATTACAAGGCCGACGCCCACGTGGTGTTGAAACATGGCGAAGGCCTCGGAAGGGGACACCTCCCTTCGTAATCGCCTGACTTGTTGGCTGCAAAACCCCGCGACGCCGGCGAGTCCAACGTAAAACGTCGCATTGAGATGCTCCAGCCACCCGGCCGTTGCGAGCAGTCCCAGCATGACCAGTTCGAAGGTTCCAACGACAATCCACACGTGGGAACCAAAGAGCAGGGCTGATGAATGCACGCCCACCCGCCGGTCATCCTCACGGTCTTGCAACGCATAGACGGTATCGTAGGCCAAGGCCCAGCAAATGGTACAAGCAAAGAGCAGCCAGGTTGCAGGGTCGAGTTGATTCCGAACCGCGGCCCAAGCCAGGACGGTTCCCCAACCGAAAGCCAGACCGAGAAAGAATTGAGGGGCAGAAAAGAATCGCTTCGTGAACGGGTAGACCGTGGCCAATCCTAACGCGATGGGGCTGAGAACCACGGTCAGCGGATTGAGAAACGCCAGAAGGCCCGCGGCGATAAACAAAAACCCGACAAGGAAAAGAACGGCGTGAACGGGACGAAGCGTGCCACGGGCCAGAGGCCGCATTTTCGTGCGGGTGACTTGGCGGTCAAACGAACGATCGGCTAAATCGTTGATAATGACGCCCGCGCTGCGCATGACAAAGGAGCCCACGACAAAAATGACCATCAATGGAACGGAGGGCCGCCCCTTGGAGGCCAAGACCAAGGCCCACAAGGACGGAAGCATGAGCAGGAGGGTTCCCGTCTGATTCGAAAGCCTGATCAGCGCAGCAAAATCGGTCAACGAGGGCGTGGGATTTGATGCGGGAGACGACGGGACGGAGGAAACGGGAGACATCCTTTGACGGTAGCGCAGCATAAAAAATGCTGTCAATCATTCAAGCCGCGGCACCGACTGCGCGACCGTGATAGGGGTTTTCCCTCTCCCTCCGGGAGAGGGTCACGGTGAGCTGTCATGCCCGACAGCTTTTATCGGGCATCCATCGTTCTTCCCTCTCTCCGGGAGCGGGAGAGGGGGAAATTCTCAAACCGGGACACGACCCGTGAATGCGCTCAGTTGACACGGTCCATCGCAAGAAATACCATGGCCTTCCGTCCGGATGTCGTCAAACAGCGACGTTCTCTTTTCAGAGCCGGCGTAGCTCAGTGGTAGAGCAACGGTTTCGTAAACCGTAGGTCGGTGGTTCAATCCCACTCGCCGGCTCCATTTCAATGCGGCACCCCCACGCGGGATACGTGCCGATCATCCGTCGAGTCTGCCTTATTGAGTCGGCGGACAAAATCGTTTTCCGATCGTGTTGACGAGCATTTTCCTGGGTCCCCATTTTGTCAGCAGGACCATGAGTTTCCCCTGCCATCCGACGGTGACGACCGGTTGCCTCGTCCGTCGGGCGGCCAGGGAGGCTTGAACGACCTGGGTAACCGATTGGCGTCTCATCGGACCGGACGGACGAAATTTCGCTGATTCATGAAAATCGGTCTCCGTTGATCCCGGGCAACAGGCTTGGACGTAGACGCCGGTTGATTGAACTTCCTCCGCCAACGCTTCCGAAAATGAAAGCAGAAACGCCTTGGTTGCAGCATATTCGGCAAAATAGGGGATGGGCAACAGACCGGCGATCGAGGCCACGTTGATGATCGTCCCTGACCCCCGCTCCATCATCCCCGGCAGAAACAACCGAATACTTTCTACGACCGTTTGAACGTGGAGGTGCAGCATTTCCTGAATGCGCGGCAGTGGGTGTGACGCGAATGCTCCGTATAACCCGAACCCCGCGTTGTTAATCAGCAGGTCCGGGGTTGGTCGATACCGGCGACTTTCGACGAATAATTGATGGGCAATATCGGGTTGCGCCAAGTCGCCGATGAAGACGTGCGCGTGGACGTGATGGTTCGTCTGAAGTTCATGCGAGAGGTGCATGAGTCGCGTTGCGTCCCGGGAGACCAGCAACAGGTCATACCCCTGACTCCCAAGGACCCGCGCATACTCGGCCCCGATTCCTCGGGAAGCACCGGTGATAACGGCAAAAGGATTCAATTCCACGTCGTTCACCAGCGGGAATCCAAAGGATGACGCGGCGTCCGGAAAACAACGCTCACGTCAAGTCGCTAAAGGGTAGGGGAAGCGTTCCAGAGCGCCCGCTGAACTTTGGCTTTGTCGGCATCCTGATAAATCACTCGGAGAATGAGATTGCCGAAGGGACGACGGACGATTTTTAACAGGACAACACCGTCGGCAAAACCAATAATCAGTTCTTGACGTTTTCCTTGCTGGAACATCGCGTTTTCCTGTTCGGTCGGGGAGTGGATGACCGGGAATTGGGAGGCTAAGACGTCCATCAGTTCCAAAAACCACGTCCGCGTATAGTTACCCATGTCAATGTCGATCAGGCTTAAGGTTCCTGGGGGCTGGGACGGCGGGGTCTCCGGGTCAGGACGTTCGGGACGGTATACCAAACGGAAGTAGCGATTTTTTCCTAAAATTTCATACAGACATTCCGTTTGACTCGAACATCCGTCAAGTGCCGCCACTTCGTCCGGTTTCATGCCGAATTTCAATTCACCCACTCCGTCAATCGGTTCGTCAATCGGTTGCCCATGGATCGGAGGAACCAGGAGCAAACTACCGATGACGCCGAGAGGCGCAAAGGCGATCCACAATCTTTTTCCGAACGTCCGTTTCATGGGTGCTCAACTGGAAGCAAGAATCATCTGGTAAGACGCATGTCCTCCGCGTGTCGGCGCGTTCCCGACGCCTTTTTCTCACCCTATCAGAAAATGCTTCCGGTCGTCACCCCGTTCCATGAGTGTTTAACGAGTCGGAGGTCGCTAAAAGGTTTTATATTCAAGCCATTTGCCGTTCAGGGTGATCTTGCAACGATCTTCGCCCTGACTGCCTTTGACCTTTTCCACGTCCAGCGAGAAATCAATTGCGCTCATGATGCCGTCCCCGAACATCTCATTGGCCATCTCCCGCAACGCGTCGCCGTACACGCCGACCACCTCAAGCAGACGGTACTTAAAGGGATCGGCGGTATTCGGAAAGTCTGCCCGCACCGGGAATCGACTCAAACTGGCGGCGGTGTCCTGATCGAGACCCAAAAGGGTCCCGACGGTCTCGGCCTCCTCAGGGGTCAATCGATGATTTCCCTGCAACGCGGCAGCCACAAAAGTGGGGCTCTTGCGGACGGCTTCGGCTACCTGAGCAATGGTCACGTTTTTTTCCAGACGTTTGGCCTTGATCGTTTGTCGAGCACACGTGGCGTCCATGATGATGGCTCCTTTCTCTTCCGCGGGTTCGTGTGATGATGCGTCGTGCTTGTTCGTCGTCTAGGCACTGAAGTTGATCGAGACGGGGTCGGAAGGGTTCGATTCCGTCTGATCTTCGGCTCCATGCTCACGTGTACGCGAGGCGTGGCGCACGAGAAAATGAATGACGTGGTTTCGGATTTTGTAATACTGGGGGTCGTCAATGATCGTTTCTCGTGACCGGGATCTGGGGATGGTCACGTCCACGATTTCGGCAATCCGGGCCGATGGGCCGTTGGTCATAAGCATGATGCGATCCGAGAGTAAGATGGCCTCATCCACGTCATGCGTGACCATGAAGACCGTGTTGCGGGTGGCGTTCCACATTTGCACTAATTCCTCTTGAATCACGCCACGGGTCAAGGCGTCGATTTGCGCAAACGGTTCATCCAGCAACAGCACCTTCGGCTCAATGGAGAACGCACGCGCCAAGCCAACCCGCTGCTTCATGCCCCCGGACAGCGCCGTCGGTTTTTTGGTTTCGGATCCGGTCAGGCCAACCAACGCGACGTATTTGTTGACGTGCGCGTTGATCTCGTGCGAACTCCAGGTGGGATAGGCCGACCGGACGGCCAGGGCGACGTTCTCAAACGCGGTCATCCACGGCATCAAGGCGAAATTTTGAAACACCACCATCCGATCCAGTCCCGGCCCCGTGACTTCTTGCCGATTCAGAATGACGCCGCCTTCGGTCGGTGTTTCCAGTCCGGCGATGATGTTGAGCAACGTGCTTTTCCCACACCCGGAATGGCCGATCACGGTGACGAATTCGCCTTGATCAATCTTGACCGTGACGTCGTGGAAAATGCAGACGGCGCCGTTCCCGGAATGATTCGGGAAATGTTTGCTCAGATGATCGATGGAGAGAAAGGACATGGGTTACTCGCTGTACGTGACCAGACCGGCCAGTTTATTAAATCCTGAATCCAGGAGTACGCCGACGGTGCCGACCACCAGAATGGCAAAGATCACGCCGGCAATATCAAGATTGTTCCATTCAATCCAACTCAGATAGCCCACGCCCAATTCCCCGAGCAGCATTTCCGCCGGGACCACGGCGACCAGGGCGCTCCCGAACGAAATGCGGAGGCCGTTCACAATGGTTGGCGCGGCGCCGGGAAGAATCACCTTGTAGAGCCGCTTCATCCACGATAATTGAAGAATGGCGGCCACCTGCAAATATTCCCGTCGGATCGAATTCACGCCGAAGGCCGTGGTGGCCAGGGTGGGCCAGATCGCGGCCATGAACACCACCATGATCGCCGTCCATTTCGGATCTTTGACCGTGTACAGGAGCAAAGGCATCCAGGCTAAGGGCGAAATGGGCTTCAGAATCTGAATAAACGGGTTCAGCGCGCGAAACAACGTCTGGTTCAGTCCCAAAAGAATCCCCACCAGAATCGCCACCCCGGAGGCAGCCAGGAACCCTACTGAAAATCGCGAAACCGTATACCCCACCAGAAAGGCAATCCCATGATCGTTGGTCCCTTTAATCACAAAGGCCTCGGTCAATTCGATCCAGGCTTTCTCCGCGACCGTCAGGGGACCCGGTATCCCTTTCACTTTTTCTTTCTCCGGATTCCACGTGTACCGGCCGTCGTCGGTCTGCACGATATCGCCGTTGAACTCCAGGACCAGCAATTCCTCTTCCGTTTTGCCGGTGGGGTCGAACGTGGGACTGATGGTGGCGACGTGCCAGACGATCAGAAAAATCCCCAGGAAAAACGTGGAAATAAAGAACGGATGTTGTGTGCGTGCGATCTTCATCCTCGTGCGTTCCATCCGGGTCAGACCCTGCTGTGAATGGGAAAACTCTTCACGTAAGCGTCGGGCTTCAGGGGATCGAACGTCTTGCCCATGATCACGTGGGACGTCATGGTCCTGGTGTGCGTCGGATAGCCCAGACTCTTGGCCACCTTGTCACAATCCGCCGCCCGATAGACCTGCTCGGCGACCTTTTGATAATTCACGTCCCCTTTCAGATGGCCCCATCGTTTCATCTGGGTCAAGATCCAGATGGCCATGGAATGCCAGGGATACGGATCGAAATCAATGCGACTCGGAACCTTCTGAATGCCGCCTAATCCATCGGCAAACGTTCCGGTGAGCACTTGTTCCAGCACGATGCGAGGCTGGTTCAAGTAGTTCGCCGGTGCAATCGCCGTGGCGATCTGTTTCCGGTTGGCCGGGTTTGACGCGTAATGCGTGGCATCGACGATCGCCTTGAATAACGCGAGAAACGTATTCGGATGCGTCGTCGCGAATTCTTGTGAGATCGCAAACGCGCAGCACGGATGTTTGTCCCAGATGTCTTTCGAGAGCTTGTAGATAAAGCCAACGTTTTCATAGACCGCGCGTTGGTTAAAGGGATCCGGAGCCAGATATCCGTCAACGTTGCCGGCCTTCAGATTGGCGACCATTTCCGGCGGCGGCACCACGCGGATCTGCACGTCCTTGTCCGGATGAACGCCGCCGTCCGCCAGAAAGTAGCGCAACAGGTAATTGTGCATGGAATAGTCAAACGGCACGCAAAAGCGAAACCCCTTCATGTCCGCGGCCGTTTTCACGGCTTGATGTTTGTTGTGCAGAGTAATGGCCTGTCCGTTGATGTTTTCCACGGCGGGCATATAGAACGGGACTTGAGGCGAGCCCGCCCCCAAGGTAATGGCCAAGGGCATGGGCGAGAGCATGTGCGCAGCATCGACGTCTTTATTGATCGCCCAGTCTCTCACCATGGCCCAACCGGCCGCCCGTTTGACTTTGGCGTTCAGGCCACGTTTGCTGTAGAAGCCCATGGGTTCGGCCATGATGATCGGCGTGGCGCAGGTAATGGGAATAAATCCGATGCTGAGGTCCCGTTTTTCCGGTTTCCCGACGGGGTCCGCGGCCAGGGCCTGCATTTGAGAGAGTGGAAAACACTCATGAATCAGGGCGACCAGGGCCGCGCTGCCCAGACCGGCAAGGAGTTGACGGCGACTCGGTCCCGTTTCCCGGAGCACGGCGTTCACGACGGCCTTCTCCAGCGTCTTGGAGAGACGGTCGTCGGCACTGAGCGTTTGACTCTCCGTTGCCGTCTCAAATGAGGGATCGTAAGTGGTCGTGGATTGTGCCATGAGAACCTCCTTTGCTGATCTATGAAGTCAAGAATGAAACGGGTCGCTGGGCTGAGACCAAAAAAAACGCCAAGCCAAGAGTGTCCCGTCACTCTCGGGCCTGGCGTCATCGCCAGAAACATTCTGACATCTCCGTCAGATCACAAGCCTGCTCCGTGCAACCCGTTGTGATAATAAAGCAAGTTCAATGCCACGTTCCGATGAGGCCTCGTTGTTGAATATTATTGCAGTTTGTCAAAACCCGCGGACGACGGCGTTGTCGGAAGCCGACAATGTTGTCGTGTTTCGAACAGTTTTGTCTCTCGTCCTGCTTGAGTCAAAAGTCTGGTCGGCGGAGCGTCATTCCGGAGGCGAGAGAGAGGGGCGTTGCTCGTGGAGAAGAAAGTGGTGCCGAAGGCGGGATTTGAACCCGCACACCCCAAGGGGCGCTAGACCCTGAATCTAGTGCGTCTGCCAGTTCCGCCACTTCGGCACGTGAGCGTCTCGTAAAGCGATTATCAGCTTTTACCGGCAAGGGCGTCAAGCCGCGGCATGGCTTCCCTGCGTGCGAGAGGAGGGGGCTTGGTCGAAAGGCTAAGCCGTGGCGTTACAGGGCCACGCGCTCCGTGATGGAACGGGCCAGCAGTTCCTGATGGAGCGTGGAGGCGGCATCGAGTTGACGCCGGTTGACGTTCAGGGCATCGACATCGTAGCTGGTCGGCACCCGGAATCGGCCCGCCGTGGAGGTTAAATCGGTCGGTTGGTCAAGGCCTATCGCTTGGCCGACGCGCCGGAGGACGGAGGTTGGATTGGCGCAGAGCACGTCATAGCTGACGAGTACGACGTTATCGCTGTGAGCAGCCAAGATATGCGCGTAGGCGGCGCACCAGTACTTCAGCCAGAAGTCAGCGGTATGCGTGAGAGTCAAATCCTCTTGGGTCAGCCAGTGTTCAAAATCGATGGGGCGGAGGTTTGCGCCGAATTCAAAGTGGCCGACGTCCTCCATGTAACGCTTGGTGAAGGGTTCCGCAGCGTGGACGTTCTGGAAGTGGCGATGCTGGCGCAACATGGAGGCGACGTGATCACGTGGACGGCGGAACGGGACGAGGATGACGGCATCGGGAAACACCTGCGTGATTTTAGGAATACGGGAGAGATTGGCGTTGTTTTTCGAGAGGTAGCGCACCGCGTCCGGTGTCCGTCCGTCCCGCAGGGCGATCAGCTTTGCGACATGGTTCGTTATGAAAGGTTCGAACTCTCCGTAGGCGTCCTCGTCGGTCGCGGTCCAGGTCACGATACGGTCCGCCGGATACTTGTCAGGCCAGAACGCGCGCCACACGACTTCTTCAAAGGCTTCGGGACTGTCGAACCCGATGGTCATGCCGTCGCCGTGGGCGCGATTGACGATGGTATCAGGGGTGCGGAAGCGGTGCGAACAGGTATGCCACAGCAACGGAATCAGGAGAAAGGGCATGTTCCGGTAGGTGTGCGTGGCGAACGTCTTCAGCCGACTGATGGTCTCCAACAAGAGCGTTGTGCCCGCACGCGGGAGAGCCGTGATAAACACCGGTCGGTCGATCGTGATGCCGCTGAAGCGCCTGGCGTAGACGCGGTCTTCAATATCAGCTAACGCTTTCTGGATCTCAATGGTGGAAAAGGCCAAGCGGTGCAGGAGCCGGTCCAGTTGGGAATACCGGTCCTGGAATTTCATGATTGGCCGGCCGATGACGATGGATTGGTGGGTGGCGGCTGCTTCGCACGCCAGGCGCGCCACCGGCGGAGTACCTGCTTGACGGGATACCAGATGAGGCCGATGAGCATGGTGAGCCCCACGCCGCCCACGGCCAGCAACGCCCCGATCGCCGCCAGCCCCGGCCCCGGTCCCATGTACGCCAGGATAATCCCCTGCGGCACGTCGCCGCTGAAACCCACGAGTTTCGCCAACAATTCAACACCCATCTGTTCACTCCTTATCGCGGTTAATGTAACTGACTCCAGGCAACCTGGACCTGAAGGCGTTCCTTGTTCGCTCCTCGGGTAAGTGATCCACGTGTGAGACGTCGTGCAGCGCGGTAAACGCGGTCAGCACGGCTCCGTCCGCCAGCCGCACTTCGACGGCCTTGCCTTCATGGGTGAACGTGACGATGGCCCGGCGGCGATCAGGGGAAATGGAGATCATCCCCTTGGTAAGGTTAAAGAAGCCTCGCAGACGTTTGGGCGTGGCGTCGTTCGGAAAGATGGTGGTCTCCGTGCCGTCTGCCACGTCAACCATGAGCAGCCGTGAGGGGCCATGCACGCCGTCTGTGCCCAAATTGTCAAACATGAGAAACTTCGAGCCCGTGAGGTGCGTGACGGCGTGTTGCCCCAAGAACCCGAGGCGGACCAGTTTCTTCAACCGACGGCTTTTGCGGTCCAGAATGCCGAACGCGTGCAGGTCTCTGAGGGACACCACGAGGTCGCCCGGCCCGATGCCATTCGGGCCGAGCGCGTTTTCTCCGAGCCGGTGGACGAAGTTCAGGTGCGTTGGGTCACAGGCTTTTGTGTTTGCTAGAATACCCGCATACGGAGACTGGATGATCGCGTCAAGAATGGAAATTTCTTCCAGGATCCGGCCGTCTCCGTCAAGCACGCGGACGAAGTCAAGGATCATTTTTTGACACGTCAACGTGATTGTCACCTCCTTCGTGACGTTGAGGACGAGAGGTCCTTCGCCAATCCGCATGGCGGGAACGAGCGCGACGTCGTCATCGGTGAGGGACGGGACATGATGGCTGTAGTCTTGGCGATACCAGACCGGGTGGCCGTCGCGGGTGATGCGCGCCACGCCGCCGGCATAGGGGAAGCTGAAGTAGAAATAGAAGACTACCAGCAGGTCGCCGTTTGAGTACCGGGATATGCCAAATGGGTATGCATTTTTCTGAAACGAGAACCAGAAGGGCTGTTCGTAGGGCAAGGAGACGATGGCCGCCTGCTCGATCGCCTTGGGGCGGTACGGGTAGGCGTATCGGACGTCCCCGCGGCCGGCGTACTCCACCGCGAGACAGCCTACGTGGCCGGGACAATACTCGGCGAACTGGTTTATCCCTCCCCAAACCAGGATCGGATCGGGGAGTGCCTGTGCCGTGATAAACTCGAAGCGCTGGGCTTCCACGCTGTCCGGGGGGACGGTGACAAAGCGCCCTCTTATTTTGTCAGTGGAGCTATCAACCAGGGCCTGAGCGGTTTTATATGCCGACTTTACGATGTCATACGGAAATACGCGGAATTTGATGACGTACGCGCCGGCGGTAAATCCCGCCAGTCCGACGGCAATGACGAACAGAAGCAGCGGGAACTTCTCCCTCCCAGGGGAGAAAGATCGTCGTCCTTGTTTCGCCGGCAATTCGACACCCATCTGTTTACTCCTTATCGCGGTTAATGTAACTGACTCCAGGCAACCTGTACCTGAAGGCGTTCCTTGTTCGCTCCTCGGGGAAGTGATTCACGTGTGAGACGTCGTGCAGCGCGGTAAACGCGGTCAGCATGGCTCCGTCCGCCAGCCGCACTTCGACGGCCTTGCCTTCATGGGCGAACGTGACGATGGCCCGGCGGCGATCAGGGGAAATGGAGATCATCCCCCCGCGATAAGTAAATAACCCTCGTAGACGTTTGGGCGTGGCGTCGTTCGGAAAGATGGTGGTCTCCGTGCCGTCTGTCACGTCAACCATGAGTAGCCGTGAGGGGCCATGCACGCCGTCCGTGCCCAAATTATCCAACATGAGAAACTTCGAGCCCGTGAGGTGCGTGACGGCGTGTTGCTTCAAGAACCCAAGGCGGACCAGTTTCTTCAACCGACGGCTCTCGCGGTCCAGAATGCCGAACGCGTTCAGCTGGTTGAGGGACACCACGAGGTCGCCCGGGCCGATGCCGTCAGGGCCGATCACGTTTTCTCCGAGCCGGTGGACGAAGTTCAGGTGCGTTAAGTCACATGGGTCTTTTGCGGTTTTCAGAATAAATACATACGGAGACTGGATGATCGCGTCAAGAATGGAAATTTCTTCCAGGAGCCGGCCGTCTCCGTCAAGCACGCGGACGAAGTCAAGGATCGGCTTTGGACACCTCCACGTGAATCTCCGGCTTTTCGGGTGATTGAGGACGAGGGGTCCTTCGCCAATCCGCATGGCGGGAACGAGCGCGACGTCGTCATCGGTGAGGGATGGGACATGATGGCTGTAGTCTTGGCGATACCAGACCGGGTGGCCGTCGCGGGTGATGCGCGCCACGCCGCCGGCATAGGGGAAGCTGGCGTAGAAATGGAAGACCGCCAGCAGGTCGCCGTTCGAGTACCGGGATAGGCCAGTCGTGGACGCATGGTCCTGAAACGAGAACCAGAAGGGCTGTTCGTAGGGCAAGGAGACGATGGCCGCCTGCTCGATCGCCTTGGGGCGGTACGGGTAGGCGTGTCGGACGTCCCCGCGGCCGGCGTACTCCACCGCGAGGCAGCCGACGTGGCCGGGACAATACTCGGCGAACTGGCTCATCCCTCCCCAAACCAGGATCGGGTCGGGGAGTGCCTGGGTCGTGATAAACTCGAAGCGCTGGGCTTCCACGCTGTCCGGGGGGACGGTGACAAAGTGTCCCTTCCCTATTCGTAAGGGCCCCCTGTTGTTTTCGACGAAGGTATCAACCAGGACCCAAGCGGTTTTATAGGCCGACTTTACGATGTCATACGGAAATACCTGGAATTTTATGACGTACGTGCCGGCGGTAAATCCCGCCAGTCCGACGGCAATCACGAACAGGATCAGCGGGAGTTTTCTCACGACCGTCCCTCCAGCGTCCGCATAACCTCTGCAGTGTGGGTTTTGAGATAACTGATTGACTTGATCGGGCCGGACAATTTCATGGTCTGCTTCTTTGAAGGCAAGACACACCGTAAAGACCACCGCATGGGTTCAACGTTTCGCTTACCTGACCTTCAGTTCTTTCGTCAAGGGCAAGGGATGGGGAGTGGTGCGCCTCCGTTCGTCACTTACGCTGAGGCGACGTGTGAGGTATGAGGTTCGCAACACTGCTGGCGCCAGCGGCCATGGGTGCCCTGGATGTCTCGGGTGTCGCCGGCAATGCTTGGAATTTCATGATTGGCCGGCCGATGACGATGGATTGGCGGGTGGCGGCTGCTTCACACGCCAGGCGCGCCACCGGCGGAGTGCCTGCTTGACGGGATACCAGATGAGGCCGATGAGCATGGTGAGCCCCACGCCGCCTACGGCCAGCAACGCCCCGATCGCCGCCAGCCCCGGCCCCGGCCCCATGTACGCCAGGATGATCCCCTGCGGTACGTCGCCGCTGAAACCCACGAGTTTCGCCAACAATTCAACACCCATCTGTTCACTCCTTATCGCGGTTAATGTAACTGACTCCAGGCAACTGGTACCTGAAGGCGTTCCTTGTTCGCTCCTCGGGTAAGTGATCCACGTGTGAGACGTCGTGCAGCGCGGTAAACGTGGTCAGCACGGCTCCGTCCGCCAGCCGCACTTCGACGGCCTTGCCTTCATGGGTGAACGTGACGATGGCCCGGCGGCGATCAGGGGAAATGGAGATCATCCCCTCGTGATGAGTAAATAACCCTCGCAGACGTTCGGGCGTGGCATCGTTCGGAAAGATGGTGGTCTCCGTGCCGTCTGCCACGTCAACCATGAGCAGCCGTGAGGGGCCGTGCACGCCGTCCGTGCCCATGTTGTCAAGCACGAGAAACCTGGAGTCTGCGAGGTGCGTGACGGCGTGTTGCCAAACGAACCCGCCGTGGACCAGCTTCTTCAACCGGTGGCTCTCGCGGTCCAGAATGCCGAACGCGTTCAGGTATTTGAGGGACACCACGAGGTCGCCCGGGCCAATGCCGTCCGGGCCGACCGCGTTTTCTCCGAGTTGGTGGACGAAGTTCAGGTGCGTTAAGTCACAGGGGTCTTTTACGGTGTTCAGAATAAATACATACGGAGACTGGATGATCGCGTCAAGAATGGAAATTTCTTCCAGGAGCCGGCCGTCTCCGTCAAGCACGCGGACGACGTCAAGGATCGGCTTTGGACACCTCCACGTGAATCTCCGGCTTTTCGGGTGATTGAGGACGAGAGGTCCTTCGCCAATCCGCATGGCGGGAACGAGCGCGACGTCGTCATCGGTGAGGGACGGGACATGATGGCTGTAGTCTTGGCGATACCAGACCGGGTGGCCGTCGCGGGTGATGCGCGCCACGCCGCCGGCATAGGGGAAGCTGGCGTAGAAATGAAAGACCGCCAGCAGGTCGCCGTTCGAGTACCGGGATAGGCCAGTCGTGAACGCATGGTCCTGAAACGAGAACCAGAAGGGCTGTTCGTAGGGCAAGGAGACGATGGCCGCCTGCTCAATCGCCTTGGGGCGGTACGGGTAGGCGTGTCGGACGTTCCCGCGGCCGGCGTACTCCACCGCGAGACAGCCTACGTGGCCGGGACAATACTCGGCGAACTGGCTCATCCCTCCCCAAACCAGGATTGGGTCGGGGAGTGCCTGGGTCGTGATAAACTCGAAGCGCTGGGCTTCTACGTTGTCCGGGGGGACGGTGACAAAGTGGCCCTTCCCTATTCGTAAGGCCCCCCTGTTGTTTTCGACGAAGGCATCAACCAGGACCCAAGCGGTTTTATAGGCCGAGTGTACGAAGCCATACGGAAATACCTGGAATTTTATGACGTACGCGCCGGCGGTAAATCCCGCCAGTCCGACGGCAATCACGAACAGGATCAGCGGGAGTTTTCTCACGACCGTCCCTCCAGCGTCCGCATAACCTCTGCAGTGTGGGTTTTGAGATAACTGATTGACTGGGTTCAACGTTTCGCTTACCTGACCTTCAGTTCTTTCGTCAAGGGCAAGGGATGGGGAGTGGTGCGTCTCCGTTCGTCACTTACGCTGAGGCGACGTGTGAGGTATGAGGTTCGCAACACTGCTGGCGCCAGCGGCCATGGGTGCCCTGGATGTCTCGGGTGTCGCCGGCAATGCTTGGAATTTCATGATTGGCCGGCCGGTGACGATGGATTGGCGGGTGGCGGCTGCTTCACACGCCAGGCGCGCCACCGGCGGAGTACCTGCTTGACGGGATACCAGATGAGGCCGATGAGCATGGTGAGCCCTACGCCGCCTACGGCCAGCAACGCCCCGATCGCCGCCAGCCCCGGCCCCGGTCCCATGTACGCCAGGATAATCCCCTGCGGCACGTCGCCGCTGAAACCCACGAGTTTCGCCAACAATTCAACACCCATCTGTTCACTCCTTATCGCGGTTAATGTAACTGACTCCATGCAACCTGGACCTGAAGGCGTTCCTTGTTCGCTCCTCGGGGAAGTGATCCACGTGTGAGACGTCGTGCAGCGTGGTCAACGCGGTCAGCACGGCTCCGTCCGCCAGCCGTACCTCAATGGCCTTGCCTTCATGGGTGAACGTGACGATGGCCCGGCGGCGATCAGGGGAAATGGAGATCATCCCCTCGTGATGAGTAAAGAATCCTCGCAGACGTTCGGGCGTGGCGTCGTTCGGAAAGATGGTGGTCTCCGTGCCGTCTGCCACGTCAACCAGGAGCAGCCGGGAGGGGCCATGCACGCCGTCCGTGCCCATGTTGTCAAGCATGAGAAACCTGGAGTCTGCGAGGTGCGTGACGGCGTGTTGCCAAACGAACCCGCCGTGGACCAGCTTCTTCAACCGGTGGCTCTCACGGTCCAGAATGCCGAACGCGTTCAGGTATTTGAGGGACACCACGAGGTCGCCCGGGCCGATGCCGTCCGGGCCGATCGCGTTTTCTCCGAGTTGGTGGACGAAGTTCAGGTGCGTTAAGTCACAGGGGTCTTGTACGGTTTTCAGAATAAACACATACGGAGACTGCATGATCGCGTCAAGAATGGAAATCTCTTCCAGGAGCCGGCCGTCTCCGTCAAGCACGCGGACGACGTCAAGGATCGGCTTTGGACACCTCCACGTGAATCTCCGGCTTTTCGGGTGATTGAGGACGAGAGGTCCTTCGCCAATCCGCATGGCGGGAACGAGAGCGACGTCGTCATCGGTGAGGGACGGGACATGATGGCTGTAGTCTTGGCGATACCAGACCGGGTGGCCGTCGCGGGTGATGCGCGCCACGCCGCCGGCATAGGGGAAGCTGGAGTAGAAATGGAAGACCGCCAGCAGGTCGCCGTTCGAGTACCGGGATATGCCAGTCGTGAACGCATGGTCCTGAAACGAGAACCAGAAGGGCTGTTCGAAGGGCAAGGAGACGATGGCCGCCTGCTCGATCGCCTTGGGGCGGTACGGGTAGGTGTGTCGGACGTCCCCGCGGCCGGCGTACTCCACCGCGAGGCAGCCGACGTGGCCGGGACAATACTCGGCGAATTGGCTCATCCCTCCCCAAACCAGGATCGGGTCGGGGAGGGCCTGGGCCGTGATAAACTCGAAGCGATGGGCTTCCACGCTGTCCGGGGCGACGGTGACAAAGTGTCCCTTCCCTATTCGTAAGGCCCCCCTGTTGTTTTCGACGAAGGCATCAACCAGGACCTGAGCGGTTTTATAGGCCGAGTGTACGAAGCCATACGGAAATACCTGGAATTTTATGACGTACGCGCCGGCGGTAAATCCCGCCAGTCCGACGGCAATCACGAACAGGATCAGCGGGAGTTTTCTCACTGCTGCTGTCCCCCCCCTCCCCAACTCATCGTACGCATAATCTCTGCGGTGCAGGCTTTGAGGTAACTGATTGACTTGATCGGGCCGGACAATTTCATGGTCTGCCTCTTTTGGATGCTAAATAGGCTACAAACAGATCAATAAACAAGACACACCGTAAAGACCACCGCATGGGTTCAACGTTTCGCTGACTTGACCTTCAGTTCTTTCGTCAAGAAAAGGGATGGGGAACGGTGCGCCTCCGTTCGTCACTTACGCTGAGGTGACGTGTGAGGTATGAGGTTCGCAACACTGCTGGCGCCAGCGGCCATGGATGCCCTGGATGTCTCGGGTGTCGCCGGCGATGATGATCCGTTCACGAATGAGTCCGGCTACCCCGAGTAAGAACGGCGCCGGAACGTTGGGGGCGTCTTCGGCGATCAACGCGTCGAACCGGACTCGCGTGAACAAGGGATCGGTGATCACCCTTGCCGGGGTGGCCGCGACCAACCGTTTGTTCTGCATGAAGGCCTGCCGATTCGTGGCTTCTCCCGCGGCCAACATCTCGCGAATTTTTTTGGTTCCGCCCAACCGGGTAATTTCCTCTTTGAGTTCTTCATATTCCGGCCGCATTTTTTCCGGTATGGCCGCTTCGGGTGACAATGCTCGGATGCGAGCCTGTGCGATTTCGACCTGTTTCATCAGGCCGACAATTTTCTCTTCGTCAATCCGGCGATATTCTCCCAGGGTTGCCACGTTTTTCCCCATGGTTTGCAAGCCGAGGCGTTTCCAGATGGGCAGCCGTTCATAATCGGCGAGCGTCTTATCAACGTCTTTGATCTGACCCTGGTATGCACTCACCTGGGCGAGCAACCGCCATTCCAGCAATTTGACTTCGTGTAAATCACGCTGCTTTTGCCCTTTGTAGGCCAGAATCGGCGTGAGTTCTCGAAATCGATCATACGTTCGTCGAAGCGCGTGTTTGTGAGATCGTGACGTGGCGAAAAAGTTGTGCATTTGGGCTTCGAACCCCAGTTCACCAAGCGGGACTCCTTCAACTTCCCTGAGCACCGAGACTTCGTAGCGGCTCAACAAGCTTTGAAAGGGGAGACCCGCATTGCGCAAGGTTTTCGCGAAAAATCCGAGCAACCGATCCACGGCGTCGTGGGTAGGGGCCACGCAGAGCACGCGTTTATTGTTTCGCATCAACTCCACGGTCAACGTTCCCAATTTGGCCCAACGCGCGGCGTGGTCCTCGTTCCAGACGGTCGTCAGCACCGCGGCGGATGCGCCGGTTCTGGCCGCGATCTGGTCTTCCCCGGGTTCCGGATCCAGCCAGGGGGCGAGCCGTTCGGCCGGACCCAGCGCGTAGGATTCAGGTTTTGCCGCGATATCGGCTAATCGCGTTGAGGCGAGGGTGAACAACGTGGCCGTATCCGAAACCAGGGTGTTGTCACCGGTCGACTGACCGAGTGAATCCTGCGTTTGCACCAGGGCGGTGTCGTCCTGATGGCGCAGAATATAGCCTCCGGTGGGGTCCATGTCTCCGGGGGGAACAATCGTCACCGGGGCATCTTCAAGCAGGGTGGTCCCTTCTGGAACCTGTATGGCATAGAGGTGCAGGTTACCGGTTGTCCCAAGTTTTTGAGCGGTGCCGGACTCAATCAGTTCATCCAGTGCCGCGGCGGACTCCCGGTCGTTCGCCAATTGCGTTGAGAAACGTCGGAGAAGGTCAAGGAGTTTCATGGTTGACGGCCGGATCAAGCGCCTGTCGGATACAGATGGCGACACAGCCCAGTCCGCCGGTCATCGGACGGCGGTCATACGCGCATCTCCGATGTTCGGCACACGCGGTGATAAACGGAATGGTTGCCGCAACGTCCACGTCAACGAGGACCTGGGCTTGCAGGTCCCCGTCTTCCGAAGCCGACAGGATGAGGACGCGGTTGTGGTGATCGTCTTCCAGAATGGCGGCTCGGGGGGAGGGAGCGATCTTGGACCTGGCGGCGTGAACGTGCGGGAGTGCCACGATTTCTTTCACGACGCGTCGTGGAGCATGAATCGTCCGGTGACTCAACCTGACGTTTAACGACGTTAAATCAGGAACGCCCGGATCAGGTGCGTCTGCCTGCGCCCACGTCTCATCGGGGTGAATCATCAGCGTCTGGATTGAGAAAACGGTGAGGACCAGAACTCCCAGGTTCAGCCGCCGCCTTATGTTGTGAATCCGCATGGCGGCATTGTAGTGAACGGTTGAAGTCGGTGTCCAGTTTCCGAGCCGCATCCGCGTTGCGGGCTTGCACGTCCATTGAGCATTTCGTCTGCTACCCGAAATTGACATTTCTCAGGGTGGAACCGTATGATCGTCCCTTCGATTGTGTAAAGGGAGGAGTGGAAACGATGAAAGTGATTCTTCAAGAGAACGTCGAGAACGTCGGGTACGTCGGGGACGTGCTTGACGTCGCCGATGGGTACGCGCGGAACTTCCTGCTGCCGCGCAAAAAAGCCATAGAAGCCAATCTCCGAAACGTCAAGGCGTTGGAACACGTGAAACGCGTGACGGCGCATAAAGCGAAAAGAATCGAACGCGATCTTCGGAAATGGGCCGATCAACTGTCTGCCGTCTCGCTGACCTTTCCGGTCCAAACCGGTAAGGACGATAAGCTGTTTGGCTCCATTACGGCCAAAGACCTTGAAGCCGGATTGTTGACCGAAGGCTTTGCCGTCAACCGTCGAAACATTCAATTGGCCCATCCGCTCAAGGAGTTGGGGACCTTTCCCATTGGCATCAAGGTGCATCGAGACGTTGACGCGACGATTTCCGTGTCCCTCGTCAAAGCCGGTGAACGGGCACCCGCTCAGGAAGCCGCGGACGGAGCTGAAGAAACGAAGGCTGCCCCCGAAGCCGTAGACGCGACGGTCGAAACCGGCGAGACGCCCGTTGAGGTTGAACGGCCGCAGGAATAAAGGATGGGACACGCCGTCGGTACGCTCAAAGCGATTCAACGGGAAGACCCCGAGGTGTACGCGGCTTTTCGCGCCGAAGAAAAACGTCAGCGCGAAAAACTCGTGTTGATTGCGTCGGAAAATTATGCAAGCCCCGCGGTTCAGGCGGCGCAGGGGTCGCTGATGACCAACAAGTACGCGGAGGGCTACCCGGGACGACGTTATTACGGCGGCTGCCAACACGTGGACACCGTTGAAGAGTTGGCGATTGCTCGAGCCAGACAATTATTCGGGTGTGAACACGTCAACGTGCAACCTCACTCAGGATCCACCGCCAACATGGCGGCGTACCTGGCGGTCCTCAAGCCCGGCGATACCATTCTGGGCATGGATCTCTCGCAGGGCGGTCATCTCACCCACGGCAGCAAGGTCAATTTTTCCGGCAAATTGTTTCACGCCTACTCCTACGGCGTGGACCGCGAAACCGAGTTGATTGATTATGACGCGGTGCAGAAAAGAGCGGAAGACGTTCGTCCCCGCATGATCGTCGTGGGAGCGAGCGCCTATTCGAGAATCATTGACTTCCCGCGGTTTCAGCAGATTGCCCGATCGGTCGGGGCTTACCTGCTCGTGGACATGGCGCACATTTCGGGATTGGTGGCCACGGGTCTTCACCCCAGCCCCGTGCCTTACGCTGACTTTGTCACCACGACCACGCATAAAACGTTGCGCGGGCCTCGTGCCGGGATTGTGATGTGCAAAGAAGAGCACGCGAAAGCCGTTGATAAAACGATCTTTCCGGGACTCCAGGGTGGTCCGCTCATGCACGTCATTGCCGCGAAGGCCGTTGGGTTGAAAGAAGCCTTGGCCCCGGAGTTCACAGTCTATCAACAACGAGTCCTGGCCAACGCCAAATCGCTCGCGGAAGGATTCAAGGCCCAAGGCTATCACGTGGTGTCCGGGGGAACGGAGACGCATCTGTTCCTCCTGAATCTCAATTCAACGGCGGTGACGGGGAAAGAAGCCGAGGCGGCGCTTGACGCCTCCGGGATCATCGTCAATAAAAATGCCGTGCCGTATGATGAGAGGCCGCCCGCCGTGGCCAGTGGCATTCGAATGGGGACGCCCATCGTGTCCACGCGCGGGATGGCGTCATCGGAGATGGTGCAAATCGTGGCGTGGATAGACGAGGTGTTGCGTTCTCCCGCAAGGACGCGGGTCCAGCGTCGAATTCGAAAAGAAGTCAAGACCCTGTGTACACGATTCCCCGTCTTTTCAGCCTCGTGACTCGCCGTTCGTTTCTCTTATTCAACTTGCCCATGTCTCCTCCGTTTTCCGCGAACCTTCCCGACGTCGGTGTCTCGTCATGAGATGTCCGTTCTGCACTCAACCGGATGACAAGGTCATCGATTCTCGCACGGCCCGGGAAGGGGAGGTCATTCGCCGACGTCGAGAATGTCTGCGTTGCAAACGTCGGTTTACAACCTACGAGCGGATTGAAGAGAATCTTCCCGTGGTGGTAAAAAAGGATAATCGACGAGAAGTGTTTGACCGCCGAAAAATCATGGCCGGTCTGAAAAAAGCCTGTGAAAAACGGCCGATCAGCAGCGAGGCACTCGAAATCGCCGTGGACCGGATTGAAAAGCATCTGCAAAATGCCGGCGAATCCGAGATCCCGGCCGGCAAAGTCGGAGACGCCGTCATGCAGGAACTCCGCGCGCTGGACCAAGTCGCCTACGTGCGTTTTGCCTCCGTCTACCGGGAGTTTAAAGATATTGACCAGTTTATGGAAACGATTCAATCCCTGGCCCGAGAGAAGGGGACACCCTGAAGACGAACCTCCCGCCTTGGTGCGTGACCATGCCGTCCTCCGTCCCTTCCCCTGAACGATCCGTTGCTCGAACGTCATCCGTCTCCAAACGCCAGACCGGACGTGGACGTCGCGGCTCCGCTCGGGCCACGCACGTGGCCATTCTGGGCGGCGGGCGTGGAGGAAAAGCCTTGTTGGAGATTTTTGCGCAGGATCCTTTAGCCCGACTCGTTGGCTTGGCGGAGACCAAAACAGAGACAACGGGTACCGAACTTGCCCAGCAATTGGGCGTACCCGTGACCCGCGACTACCGGGAAATTTTGCACATGAAAGGCGTCGATCTGATTATTGACGTTACGGGCAGTCCTGAAGTCGAGAAGGCGCTCCAGAGAATTCGAAAGCCCAGCGTGGCCATTATCGGAGGAGCCAGCGCCAAGTTTATGTGGCGGTTGATTGATGCCCGGATTCGAGCGACGACGGAAATTGAAAAGACGCTCACGCGGTACCAATCTTTGTTTCGTCGGTACGTCAAAGAGGAAGCCGAAAGCGCGGTCGATGAAGAGCGGACGCGCATCGCCTGTGAAATTCACGATGGGTTGGTGCAGACGCTGGTGGGCGTGAATTTCAAGATCGAACGATGCGGAGAATTGATTCAACAAGAACCGACGAAGTGTTTCGATTTGATGAATGAGGCTCAAGCCCAGTTAAAACACGGCATTCAAGAAGCCCGGCAGGTGGTGTTCAACTTGCGACCCGGGCAATATGAGCGGTTGGATCTGTTGTCGGCGCTGTCGAATTATCTTGATGCCTATACAAAGCAGAATCGGGTTCGCGCCGACTTCTCTCACGTGGGGAGTGACGCCCGGTTACATCCCAAGACGAAGGTCTTTGTGTTCCGCATCATTCAAGAAGCCCTGCAAAATTCGTCAAAACACGCCAAGGCTACGACGGTCCGCGTGGAATTGACCATTCACCACGATGCGCTCTCCGCCACCGTCAGCGATAATGGAATCGGCTTCGACGTCCACGCGGTGTCTCGGAATCCCGATAAGTGGGATCACTTCGGGTTGCGCGGCATGAAAGAGCGGGCCAAATTATTAGGCGGGGAAGCCTCGTGGACTTCTCAGAAAGGATTGGGAACGACCGTGTCGGTCTTTATTCCGTTGGCCAGAAAGGACGAGACCCGAAATGGCAAAAAACGTTAAAGTGCTGATTGCAGATGATCATCGCGTCGTGCGCGAGGGATTGTCCGCGATTCTCGAAACCAAAGAAGAAATTGAGATCGTCGGTGAAGCCAGGGACGGCGGAGAAGCCGTGGAAAAAGCCAGGGAATTACTGCCCGACGTGATCGTCATGGACGTCAGTATGCCGGGGATGACCGGCGTCGAAGCCACGCGGATCATTAAACGAGAACTGCCGCACATCGGGATCATTGCCCTGACGATGTATGAGGATCAGCAGTATATTTTTGATCTTGTCCGAGCCGGCGCCACCGGATATCTGCTCAAGGATTCGGATTCTACGGAAATCGTCGCGGCGATTCGCTCCATTTCAAAAGGGGAGTCGCTCATTCATCCGTCGGTGGCGAGCAAAATTCTGGCCGAATTTTCGTTGTTGGCCGAAGGCAAAGGCAAGAAGAAGTCCTTACTGGAACACGATCTGACGGAGCGGGAGATCACGGTGCTTCGGCTGGTGGCCGATGGGAAGACGAACAAAGAAATTGCCAACGTGCTGGATCTCAGCGAGAAAACCGTCAAAAATCACGTCCGGAACATCTTCCACAAACTCCACGTCTACGATCGCACCCAAGCGGCCATCCTGGCGATCAGGAAAGGGATCATCGAACTTGACCCCCATCCCTAGCACGTGCCTGAATGCGAACCAACGCACCTGAAGCCACCGTCGTTCTGACGCCGCGGTGAGACAATCGTCGTGAATTCATCCTTGCTCCGAGTGTATCAAACGCTGGTTATTGATCGGCCGGTGGTCGCCCTGAGTGTGGTGTTGGGCCTGGTGGCGTTTTTCGCGTTGTACGGTCAACGCTTCAAATTGGATGCGTCTTCCGAATCGATCGTCTTAGAAAACGACCGGGCGCTGAAGTATTATCGCGCCACCCGGGAAACCTACGGTTCGGATGATTTTCTGATCGTCAGTTATACCCCGCATGACGAGTTGTTGTCGCCTGCCTCGCTCAAGCCGTTGGCCAAACTCCGCGATGAATTAGCGCAAGTCGAATCAGTGAAAGCCGTCCGGTCGATTTTGGACGTCCCGTTGGTGAACAGCCCCAAAATCCCCATTTCGGAATTGATTGGAGGCGCGGGCGTGCGAACGTTGGAGACGCCGGACGTCGATAAGGAACTGGCCAGAACGGAGTTCTTGGAAAGTCCCGTCTATCAGAATAATCTCGTCAGTCCTGACGCGCGTACCACCGCGATTCAAGTGGTTTTTAAGGAAGACGAGACCTACTCCGCCTTACTGAACAAGCGAAATCAGTTGCGAGAAAAGAAAACGGGAGCCAGGCTCACGCCGGAAGAAGAAGCGGAATTGGCAAGGGCCACGCGGGTCTTCAGCGACTATCACGCCGCGTTTCTTGAAGCAGGACGGAAGGATATTGACGAGGTTCGCGGTATCCTGAACAAGTATCGTGAATCGGCCACGTTGTATCTGGGCGGCGTCCGAATGATTATCGCCGACATGATCCGTTTCATTGAGCACGATCTCGCGGTGTTCGGCGTCGGCGTCATCGGCTTTCTGGTTGCGGCACTGGTCTATTTCTTTCGGAAGCTGCGCTGGGTGCTCCTGCCCACGTCCTGTTGTGTGATTTCGGTCAGCGTGATGGTGGGGTTCCTTGGGTTCATGGATTGGCCCGTCACGGTGATTTCTTCAAACTTTGTCTCTCTCCTGCTTATCATCACGATGTCCTTGACCATCCATTTAATCGTGCGTTACCGCATTCTCGCCGGGGAACGCCCGGAGGCGGACCAGAACGCGTTGGTCTCTCAAACCGTGCGGGAGATGGCAAAGCCCTGCCTGTATACGGCCGTGACGACCGTTGTGGCCTTTTGTTCCTTGATCGTCAGTGATATCCGGCCCGTGATTGATTTCGGCTGGATGATGACGATAGGGATTACCTTCGCGTTCGTGCTGAACTTCATCTATTTCCCGGCGGTCCTGGCGTTGCTCAAGCCGGAACACGCCGTCGTGCGCCCGGATGCAACCCGGTCGTTCACCATGGCGATAGCTGGATTCACGCTCAAGTACGTGAAGCCGATCATCACGGGGTGTCTGGCGTTGGCCGCGTTGGGCGGCGCGGGGATGATGCAACTGGACGTGGAAAACCGCTTTATCGATCATTTCAAACGCACCACGGAAATTTATCGGGGCATGGAATTGATCGATACGAAGTTGGGCGGGACGATTCCGTTGGATATCGTGATCGACGCCGATGACGCCGCGTCTGCCTCACGGGAAGAGACCCGGGAAACGGACGATCCGTTCGATGATCCCTTCGGCGAAGAGGAGGAGCAAGCCGACGTGACCGCCTCTTGGTTCAACGGGGATCGATTGACGAAGCTTGAGACCGTTCATGATTATCTGGAGTCCCTGCCGGAAGTGGGAAAGGTGTTTTCTCTTGCCACCGGCATGAAGGTCTTTAAGCAATTGAATGACGGCCGGATGCCGGACGACTATGAATTGGCTCTCTTCAGAAAGTACGTGCCCGCGCCCGTGAAGGAAGCGTTGATTGATCCGTATCTTTCCTCCGATGAGCATCAGACGCGCCTGACCATGCGTCTGATTGAGTCCTCGCCGACGCTCAAGCGAAAAGAGTTGATCGAACGCATTCGACGGTACCTGATTGAGGAGATGGGATTTGCCGAGGCCACGGTTCATCTGACGGGCATGGCCGTGCTCTACAACAATCTGCTTCAGAGCTTATATACGTCTCAGATTCTCACGCTCGGCGTGGTGTTTCTCAGCATTCTGCTCATGTTCATCGTTCTGTTTCGGAGCGTGTCCTTTTCGATCATCGCGATTCTTCCCAACGTGTTGGCGGCGTGTTCGGTCCTGGGCGTGATGGGGTGGTGGGGGATTCCATTGGACATCATGACCATCACGATTGCGGCGATCACGGTGGGCATTGCCGTGGATCACGCCATTCACTACATTCACCGGTTCCAGGTGGAATTCCCGCGGTATCGAACGTATCGGGACACCGTTCTGGCGTGTCACGGCAGCATCGGCCGGGCCATCTATTACACGGCGCTCACGATTACGGTGGGGTTCAGTATTCTGGCGTTTTCCAGTTTTGTCCCCACCGTCTACTTTGGCGTGCTCACGGGATTTGCCATGCTGGTGGCCCTGATGAGCAATCTGACGCTGTTGCCCGCGTGTATCATGATCGTGAAGCCGTGCGGCCCGGAACCCTAATCACCCGCTGCTCCCGTTCCGGAGCAGACGCGGCCGGCGGCGTCCGTTCCGCTTCGTTACGGCGTCGCTGACGAGGCGTGCGTGATGATCACGTGTTCTTTTGAATTGGGCACCGCGTGAATCTCGCTTCGTCCGAACCCGGCGTTTTGAAACATGGCAGACAACTCTCTGAACGTGTACGCGTCACCGGCCGGCGTCGTGGCAAGCATGATAAGGGCAAAGTCCGCGGACGCCGGGCTGATGCGATCATCATTCGGGACAAACTCCAGCGTGACCACGCGTCCGCGTGAGACCAGGGAAGCCTTGACCTTTTTGAGAAGGGCTTCACACGTCCGCGGGTCGAAGTGATGAAGAAAGTTGGTCAAGAGAACGACGTCGTACCCGTCGCCGAAGTCCACGTCAAAGGCGCTACCTGGAATGGTGGTATAGCGGTTGCCCAAAGACTCGGCGTCCGCGGTTTCCCTGGCCACCGCAAGGACGTTGGCCCAATCGACGGCCGTGACCTCGGCGTCCGGAAACCGTTTTGCGATTTCCACGCCGAACACGCCGTGACCAGCCGCAATATCCAGGACTTTGCGGACTGGTTCACCCGCTGAAAGAAGGTGGTCGCCGATCCAGTTGGCGGGGTGCCTCATCATGGGAATCATCACGCGAGCGAACGTCACCCATTCGGGATGTTCCTCAGCCGTGGTGCCGTCGTCCTCCAGAGCCGTTCCACCTTTTCGGACGGCCTCCGTGAGCCGGCGAAAGCCGTCAAGCAGCGGAGGCGAGAGAATGAAATCCAGCGTCCCGCCGAGGTAGGCCGGCGAAGTTTTTGCTAAAAAGACGTCAGAATCCGGAGTGAGGGCGTAGGCGTTTCCTGATTTGGTCAGAAAACCGAGGATGACCAGATAATCGGCCAACATGCGCATGCCTCGCTCCGATGCGTGACATCGACGTGCGAGATCAAGGGGCGTCGCGTGCCCTTCTTGAATGGCCGTAAAGATTTCCAGGTCAACGGCGGCTTTGATGGAACAGGTGCGTTGGACGGCAAACGCTGCGTCAAAAAACAGTTGAGGAGAAGGCGCGGTTGGTTGTGTCATCGTCGTTCCTTTTGGTCAGTGCGGTTGTGAAAAAAGCGAACGCGGCCGGAAACGGGCAGCCGTTCGTCAATCGGATATCGAGTTTAATGATACGACCGTCGATCCAGGGCATTCAAATGATGATTATGATGATAAACGCTGTTGTGTTCCGGGAAAGAGTGTGGTACGGTAGAAGACCTTCAACTGTTGGTGGCCTGCGTTGAAGGTCGGAAAAATGGCCATTCATTCAATCGAGGTTGCAATCGGGAATCTGATCGAAAGTCTGACCTGAGTCGCTTTCTTCAGTTGCGTCTTTGGCCCACCCTTTTCATTTCTGTTTCTCGAGTGTGAAGCCCAATCCATTCAAAGGAGTTGTTCTATGGCGTTCAAAATTTACGTGGGCGGTTTGCCGTATGAGACGAGCGAAGCTGAGTTGACGGATCTGTTCGTGCAACACGGCAACGTGGAATCTGCAAAAGTCATCATCGACAAATACACCGGTCGATCCCGGGGTTTTGGTTTTGTCGAAATGCCCTCAGAGGAAGAAGGAAAGGCAGCCATTACGGCGTTGAACGGCAGCCAATTAGGAGGGCGGACGTTGACCGTGAACGAGGCCCGGCCTCAAGAAGCCCGGCCGGGCGGTGGTCGCGGCGGCAAACGCGATCGCTGGTAACGAGAACCGGGAAGTGAGGGGAAAAGGCGTCATGCCTTTCCCCTCATTTTTTCTTGATAGACCCGCGAGACTGTTTTCAGAGCGTGTAACACCATCCCTCAAACGTGGCGTGCTCTCCTTTCTCCGTGGCGAGCATTGCCGTCGGAACCATCAGGTTTGACTCATCGATTCCACGTTGATGGAATCGCGTCGGTTGAAGTTCCAGCCGTCCGTTGCGGTCCAACCCTCTCCCTTGAAGGAGCAAAAAGGAAAAACAATGGCGACGATTATGCCCTTTCGTGCCTTGCGACCTAAACGGGAATACGCGGCCCGCGTGGCGTCGCCTCCCTATGACGTGGTTTCCTTGGATGAGGCACGAAACCTTGCCGATGGCAATCCGTATTGTTTCCTTCGGGTCGGACGAGCCGAGTTGGAACTGTCTGACGACGTCGATCCTTACTCCACGGATGTCTATGAGAGAGGGGCGGCCAACCTGCAAGGCTTGATTCGGGACGGGATCATGGCACGGGAGGCACGTCCCATCTTCGGGGTGTATCGCCGGCGGTGGGGCGCACGTCAGCAAACCGGTCTCGTCGCGCTGGCGTCCATCGCTGACTACGATGACGGGCTCATTAAAAAACACGAACTGACGCGCACGATAAAAGAAAATGATCGCGTGCGGATCATTGAAACGCATGAATCGCAATCAGGCCCCGTCCTCTTATTTTTTCGTCGGACGGCGGCATTCACGAACTGGCTGGGAAACATCACCGCCGACGCCCCGGAGGTCCAATTCACGACGGACGACGTGGAGCACGCCGTCTGGAGCGTGCGGGACCAGGCGGCCATTGAACGAATCGTGCAACGGTTTCGAAGCGTTGATGCCTTGTATATTGCAGACGGGCATCATCGATCGGCCGCCGCCAGTCGAGTCCGCGGTGCCCGCAAGCAAACGAACGCACGGTCATCGCATCCTGACGAGGAAGGATTCTTGTCCGTGATCTTTCCTCACGACGAATTGTGCGTCTTACCGTATAACCGGATCGTTCGTGACTTGAACGGCTATACGCCCAAAGGATTTCTTGCAGCGATTGCGTCGTGCTATGAACTGGACGTGCCGTCGCAACCGGGTACCCCTCCGCCAGCGGGATTCGACCTGTATCTGGAAGGGCGCTGGCGTCGCGCCACGCCAATCATGACGCCGGAGGACCGGTTGAAGTTGCAGGCGGATCCCGTAAGCGCGTTGGCGGTATCGATGCTCACCGATCGCGTGCTCGATCCACTGTTGGGAATCCGAGATCAACGGGTTGACCGGAGGATTGAGTTCGTCGGCGGGACGCGGCCACTGGAAGCGTTGGCGGCGAAGGTGGATGAGGGAGAATGGGCCGTGGCGTTTTGGCTCCATCCGACGACGGTTGAAGAGCTGATGGCCGTGTCCGATGCCCGACGCGTCATGCCGCCCAAGAGCACGTGGTTTGAGCCCAAGCTCTCCGACGGCTTATTCGTCCACGTGTTGCGTGACGCATCAACGCTTGGCTCACTGACCTCAAGCCGTCCCGCTCCGTCCTGACGCTTCTCTTAAGGCGTGGCTTTCACCTGAACCAGCGTGGGCGGGCGTTGGGCGGCGAGGTCGGTATAAAAATCCTGGCCTTGGTGATTGATCACGATGAAAGCGGGGAAGTCTTCCACCTCGATTTTCCACACGGCTTCCATCCCGAGGTCTTCGTATTCCAGGACTTCAACCTTTCGAATGCTGTGTGCGGCCAAGTGTGCGGCGGGGCCGCCGATGGACCCCAGATAGAAGCCGCCGTATGTTCCGCATGCGTCGCGCACGCGTTGCGAGCGGTTGCCTTTCGCCAGCATGACCATGCTCCCTCCCGCGGCTTGAAACTGATCCACGTATGAATCCATCCGGCCGGCGGTGGTGGGCCCGAAGGAGCCTGAAGCGTACCCGTCGGGTTTCTTGGCTGGGCCGGCGTAATACACCACGTAATCTTTGAAGTATTGCGGCAGGCCTTCTCCGGCGTCCAGTCGCGCTTTGAGCCGGGCATGGGCGATGTCTCGTGCGACCACGAGGGGTCCGGTCAGCGACAGTCGGGTGGCAACGGGATGCCGACGCAGCTCGGCGAGGATGGCCGGCATGGGTCGATTCAGATCGATCGCCATCACGTCTCCGGCCAGGTCCTGCTCCGTGACGTCGGGAAGGTATCGGGCAGGATTGGTTTCCAACTGTTCGAGGAAGACGCCGTCCCTGGTAATTTTTCCCAGGATTTGTCGATCGGCTGAACACGAGACGCCCAGTCCCACCGGGCAAGACGCGCCGTGACGCGGGAGGCGAATGACCCGCACGTCGTGCGCAAAGTATTTGCCGCCGAACTGTGCGCCGATGCCGGTCTCGGTGCAGAGTTGGAAAATTCGTTGTTCCAAGTCGAGGTCTCGGAACGCACGCCCGCGGTCGTTTCCGGAGGTCGGAAGGGTGTCAAGGTCATGACAACTCGCCAATTTCACGGTCTTCAGCGTAAACTCCGCGGACGTGCCGCCGATGACGAAAACCAGATGGTACGGCGGGCAGGCGGAGGTGCCGAGGGTCCGAATTTTTTCCGCAACGAAGGTCAGGAGCGCGTGCGGATTCAACAGAGCTTTGGTCTCCTGATATAAAAACGTCTTATTCGCCGAGCCGCCGCCTTTGGCGATAAACAGAAAGCGGTAGTCGGTGCCCTGATCGGCGTAAATTTCGATCTGCGCCGGAAGATTCGTGCCGGTGTTTGTTTCCGTGTACATGTCGAGCGGGGCCAACTGGGAATAGCGCAAGTTGCGTTGATGGTACGCTTCATAAATCCCGCGGGAGATCGCTTCGGCGTCGTGGCCCATGGTGAACACCCGTTGCCCCTTGTACCCGATGACGATGGCCGTGCCGGTATCCTGGCAACCGGGCAGCACCCGCCCCGCGGCGACGTTGGCGTTCTTGAGCAGTTCCCACGCCACGAACCGATCGTTCGCTGAGGCTTCCGGGTCGTCCAGAATCGTGGCCAATTGTTTGAGGTGACTGACTCGCAAGAGATGCGCAACGTCGTCCATGGCCTCGCGGGCCAACAGCGTGAGGGCGGCGGGCTGCACGCGCAACACGTCTTGGCCTTCGAAGGTCGTGGTGGACACGTCGTCCGACGTCAGTTTGCGATAGGGCGTGGCATCAACGCCGCGTTCAAAGATTTCCTGATAATGAAATTCCGTCATGCGCGGCTCCCGTCACTGGTTCAAGTCGGCAGGGAGAGCGACCGGTCCGATGACTGGTTACCCGACGGGAGGGGCCCAATCTTCATCGCGGCGTTCCTTTTGTGCTTCCCGGTAAGCTTTTTCATCTTCCTCTAATTTGTTGGCCGCCTGAACGTCCAGGATTTCCTGTGGGGTCAGATATTTGAGTGCCGTGCCCGTCAGGATTTTTTGCTGAATCGTCCCTTTGATCTGAATGTTGATAACGGCGTTGGCGTTGATGTGTTGTGCCCGTTCCAGTAATTCGGCGTGAAGCACGTCCCAATTCACCGACGATGTCTCGGGGGGCTGGACGACTTCCAATTCCCCCAATGCCTGATAGGGAATCACGGGCCATTCATCAAGCACGTCGACCGTAGGCGTGGAAGGTCCACCTTCGAGGCGTGGCGTGAGTGGTGATTCGGTTGCAGTGGTCGGGCCTTGTGGTTGAGGAGCACGGGCCGCGTGAATATCGAAGGTTTTCAGTCTGGCCGCGGCCGAGGCGGCTTCGTGGGGATTGCTGCTCGCCGCCATGCGTTTGAGCTTGTCGGCGCGTTCAAGGGCTTCCTGCAGACTCATTTTCGCCCCGGGTTTTCGCAGTGCATTGATGGGCATGGACATGCCTTCTACCTGCCGATGAACGCATTGTCAACCGATGCAACAGGTCCCAAAGGGAAAGGAGAACGTGTCCCCTCTGGTTCCGGGACGTTTGTGACCCACGTCCCCCGGACTGACCGGCAGGAGAGGGTCAGGGTGAGAGGGAGGAAGGAGGAAAAGAAACGTTCTGCCGCTTGCTCTCTTTTCTGGGACCCGTTAAGGTTGGTTGGCTATCTGGGAATCCTCCATGTCGTTCATCGCCGATCTTCACGTTCATTCCCGCTATTCTCGGGCCGTCAGCAAGGACATGGTGCCGGAGAGTCTCCATCGTTGGGCCCAGCTCAAAGGGATTACCGTGGTCGGGACCGGCGATTTCACGCATCCGGCCTGGTTCACCGAATTGCGGGAGAAACTCGAACCGGCTGAGCCGGGGCTCTATCGCCTGAAACCCGAGCTGGCTGCGCGGGTGGATGGTGAGATTCCCGACTCCTGCCGGGCCGACGTCCGGTTTTTGCTGACTTCCGAAATCAGCAGTATCTATAAACGGCACGGCCGGACGCGCAAAGTTCACAATCTGATTTTCGCTCCCAGTTTCACGGCGGTCGCGCACGTCACGGACAAGCTGGCGCGCATGGGGAACGTGCAATCAGACGGCCGGCCCATCCTGGGGGTGGACAGTGAGGAGTTGTTGCGTCTGACGTTGGAGCGTGCCCCGGAGGCCCTGTTCGTTCCGGCTCACGCCTGGACGCCGCATTTCTCGGTGTTCGGGGCCAACTCGGGGTTTGACTCCCTGGAAGAATGTTTCGGGGACCTGACTCCCCACGTCAAGGTGATTGAGACCGGCCTGTCTTCTGACCCGGCGATGAATTGGCGGCTGAATCAATTGGCAGACGTCACGTTGATCTCGAACTCTGACGCGCATTCCCCGAGCAAACTTGGGCGTGAAGCCAACGTGTTGAACGGGGATCCGTCGTTCGAAGGCATACGGGAAACTTTGACGAGCGGTGACCCGACCCGGTTCCTGGGCACAATCGAGTTTTTTCCGGAAGAGGGCAAGTACCATTACGACGGGCATCGAAATTGTCGGGTTCGCCTGTCACCGGAAGAAACCCGAACGCACAAGACGTTGTGTCCCGAATGCGGGAAGCCCGTCACGCTTGGGGTCATGCACCGGACGGAACTTCTGGCGGATCATCCCGTCGGCTATCGTGCTCCGAACGCCTTGCCGTATTGGAGTCTTGTCCCCTTGGTGGAAATCATCGCGGAAGTGATGGGCGCGGGGGTCACGTCCAAGGGCGTGACGGACACGTACCATCGGCTGTTGGGCGACCTGGGTCATGAATTTTCGATTCTGATGACGGTTCCTCTTCCCGATATCGAAGCCGCGGGGGGACGGTTGCTGGCCGCGTCGATTCAGTCCATGCGTGCGGGCAAGGTGAACGTCGCGCCCGGGTATGACGGCGAGTACGGTACCGTTCGTCTGCTGACCGCGGAAGATCGGGCGGCCCATTCCGCGCAAACGGCCCTTTTCTGATCGGCGCCCGACGGTGACCTCCTCGTCATCCTCCCACCTGTTTGCGTCGTTGAATGAACAACAACGTGACGCGGTGCTTGCCCGTGAGAAGGCCGTGCTCGTTTTGGCGGGGCCCGGGACGGGAAAAACCAGAACGCTGACGGTTCGACTCGCGGCGTTGCTGACTCGGCGTCACGTCGCACCGGAATCCTTGCTGGCCGTGACCTTTACCGGGCGGGCCGCACGACAGATGCGAGAGCAACTTCACTCGTTGGTGGGTGACGTCGCCCACCGCGTCGTGCTGGGCACCTTTCACGCCGTCTGTCTTCGACTGCTGCGAGAGGAGGGACACCGGCTTGATCTTCCTCGGGACTTTGGGGTCGTGAATGGCCGCGATCAAGTGACGATCATGCAAAAGGTCCTGAAGCAAGTCGGACGGCCGGAGAATCGATCCATTGCGCAACGAACGCTGCACGATCTTTCTGCGATCCGCAGTCAAGGGACGCCTGCTCCCGCGTCGTTGGAAGAGGCAGGGTTGTCTGACGTGTACGAACGCTATCACCGGCACTTGCGAAAATCCGGCTTGCTGGATTTTGATGATCTGTTGTGCTTCGGCGTGGACGTGCTTGAGGGCTGTCCGGAGGTTCGGAGCAGACTGCGGCAACACGTTACCGACGTATCGGTTGATGAGTATCAGGACGTCAATCCCGTGCAGCATCGCCTGATAGACTTGCTCGTGGGGGATGAAGGGAATCTGTGGGTCGTGGGAGACGGCGATCAAGCCATTTACGCCTTTCGAGGCGCGGTATCCGAACACCTTTTGGAATTTTGCCGACGTTACGTGAACGGGAAGGTTTTCCGACTCGAACGGAGCTATCGGTTGACGCCGCCCATTGCCGCCGCGGCGTCGCAAGTCATCGGGAAGAATCCGGCACGACCGGCCTATACGCTCAAAGCCGACCGGATATCCGGTGCCGCGGTCCAGGTCGTGAGCGTTCCCGACGAACGGGCAGAAGCCGAGTGGGTCGTCAGGCAGATCGAAGAATGCGTGGGAGGCACCAGTCATTACCAGCACGCGAGAGGGAACGTCACGGACACCGTGAGTCGACGCGAGCGAAGCTTTCGAGACTGTGCGGTGTTGTGCCGCCTGCACGCGCTCACGAACCCCCTTCAAGAGGCCTTGGCCCACTCAGGCATTCCTTTCCGCGTCGTCGGCGAAACCCGCTGGTTCGACAAGAACGTCGTCAAGGACGTGGTCGCGTATTTGAAGGTGATTCACAATCCTCATGATGATTCCAGCCTTGCCCGCGTGCTGAATCGTCCGCCGCGGGGAATCGGGGTTCAGACGCAAACGGCGCTTGAAGCTGAGGCCGAACGACGACGCTGTTCCTTGTATGAGACCGTGGGACGGTCGAGAACGCTGTCCGCGTCTCAAGCCGGCGCGGTTCGAGTCTTCTTGCAGCGGCTTGAGGAGTGGCGAGAGAATCTGGAGGAGACGCCGCTTTCCCGATTGCTTGCCCACGTGGCCGACGTGACGGACCTTCAACGGTGGCACGTAGAACGGGACCCGCGTCAGGAACGTGACGTACTACGGCTTCGCGTGCTGGCCGCGAAGTACGATGAGATGAATCCCCCCGAGGCCCTCCGCCAATTTCTGGAAGAGGTGGACTTGGCCGTGGAGGCCGATGACTACGACGCCGACGTGGACGCGGTGAGCGTGATGACCATCCACGCCGCCAAGGGCCTGGAGTTTCCCGAGGTGATGATGTGTGGGGTCGAAGAAGGGATCCTGCCGTATGAGCACGGAGACCTTGAGGAAGAACGCCGACTGTTTTACGTCGGCCTCACTCGAACGAGGGAGCGCGCGCATCTTCTGCACTGCCGCAGCCGGTTCCTGTTCGGCGACCGTCGTGACCGTGCGGCCTCACGTTTTCTCGCCGAGTTCGATGATGCCCTGAAGTCCCCCGTCATGATGGCTGACCGCCCCCGCCGGTCAAAACAAGAACGGGGCCCGGAGCAGCTTTCCTTCTTATCGTGAGCCTGCCCCCAGGGCCAACAATCGTGAAACCGGACGTTGCCTTGTCAACAAACGAGTGAACGCCTACAATAACGACGATGGCCTGCACTGCTCCGTTTCCCGCAAACGCGAGAATCCGGCACGATGAATCAAACGGATGCAACCCCAACGCTCAAACTCAAACGGCTTCCCGCCTCTGCCGGCGTGGAATCGATAGCGGACGCCCTTCTTGTACCGCGGGCAGCCCGATTGGTGTGGCTGGACATTCCGGTCAACGAGCAATTCGATCTCACGGTCCGGCGGGATTGCCCCGTCGTTCAGGAAGCCGACGTCAAAGCGTGTCGTTGGGACACCGCCTCCCGCAGTGGTCTTGAGGCGACGTTCTCCCGTCCTCCTCTTCCCCATACCCCCGGTCCCATTGATTTTCGAGCACGTCGGACGTGTGCGGAGGCGCTTTCTTTTGTCACTCACCGTTAACCACGTTATTGAATCCTTGTTTGAAGGTTTTGACCGTTCAGGAACGTGACGTGCAATGAGCGACGGCGAACGCCATCAACCTCGTTCTCCTCTCCGAGGGCTGCTTATTGCCCAGTTCTTCGGGGCGTTCAATGACAACGCGTGGAAGTTGATGGTGGCGTTGTTGGCCATCAAACACGTCACCGCCCAGATGGAAGCCGGGCCGGAACTCGAGGCCGTTTCCCAGGCTCAAACGACCCTCACCTTCGTCGTCTTTACCTTGCCGCTTGCCCTGGTCTCCATCTTTGCCGGCGTCTTTTCCGATCGATTCAGTAAGCGTTCCGTTATTGTGGTCATGAAGGCGGTGGAGGTGGCCTTGATGACCTTGGGGACCTTGGCGCTCTACGTCAATCCGTCAGGGGGAATCCTGCCGCTGATTGTGTTGGCCGGCATGGCCGTTCAGAGCGCGATCTTCAGTCCGGCCAAGTATGGCATTCTGCCGGAGTTACTCCCGCACGAACGGTTAGCCGTGGGGAACGGGCAACTGGAATTGTGGACGTTTCTGGCCATTATCGGCGGGACGGGGATTGGCGGAGTATTTCTTCAACTGTCCGGTGCTTCTCCATGGTTGGGAGGCTTGGTCCTTCTTCTGTTTTCGGTCGTGGGATTCGTTGCCTCTTTTCTGGTCCCTGCCGTCCCTCGGGCGCGTGCGGAAGGTGGGGTGGGCGCGACGCTTCGAGGCGCATGGCGGGCCGTTCAAGCGGACCGGGTGTTACGCCTGGGTATTTCCGGAAACGTGGCCTACTGGACGATTGCCAGTTTAGTGGGGCAAGACGTTCTCGTCTATGCCAAGGTGGTCCTGGGACTGTCCGATTCCTTATCAGGCTTTCCACTGGCGACGTTCGGGATCGGCGTGGGGGTTGGATCGATCTTGGCCGGCAAACTCTCTCATGCCAAAGTCGAAGTTGGACACATCCCCCTGGGGGCCATCGCCTTGACGCTGGGGTTGCTGACGTTGGGAACGCTGACCCCGGGATTAACGGGAGTCTTACTGGGGATGGGCTGGTTGGGGCTCGCCAGCGGATTCATCGTGGTGCCGATTAACGCCTTGATTCAATGGCGTGCGCCTGAGGACCGACGAGGCGCCGTGATCTCGTTCAGTAATATCTTTGTGTTTGGCGGCGTGATGGTCGGTTCCCTCGGTGCCGGGGCGTTGTCGTGGGTCGGCCTTGATACGGGCGGTATTCTGCTCGCCGCCGGGGTGGCGTCTGCGGCGTTGACGGCTTGGGCCGTGTGGATCATGCCCGAAACCTTCATCCGAATGGTGTTGTTTCTGTTCACGCATACGTTCTATCGTCTTCAGGTTATTGGCCGGGAGCACGTGCCCGAGCAGGGAGGCGCGTTATTGCTGCCGAACCACGTGTCGTTCGTGGATGGGCTGTTCTTGCTGGCCAGCGTGGATCGTCCGATTCGCTTCGTCGTGGATCGTCGATACTATGAGACGCCGTTTCTGCATTGGGCGGCACGCGTCACGGGGGCCATCCCCGTTCTGGCAAAAGGATCGCCGCGGGACATCCTCCGCTCCCTCCGCGAGGCCGGTCGCCGGCTGGACGCCGGCGAACTGGTCTGCCTTTTTCCCGAAGGACAGATCACGCGCACGGGAGGACTGTTGTCGTTTCGCCAAGGATTCGAGCGCATCTTGAAAGGCAGGGAGACTCCCGTGATTCCCGTTCACCTTGATCGCGTGTGGGGAAGCATCTTCAGTTTTATCGGTGGAAAATTTCTTGCAAAGTGGCCGGAACGCGTTCCCTATCCCGTGACCGTTTCCTATGGGGCACCGATGAAGTCAACCGCCACGGCGACCGCGGTGCGACAGCGAGTCCAGGAACTGGGTCAGGAGGCGTGGTACTACCGCGTCCCCTCTCGATCTCCGTTGCACCACTCGTTTGTTCGAGCCGTGCGGCGCCACCCGTGGCGATTGGCGTTTGCGGATCTCTCGGGACCACCCGTCACATGTCTGGGCTCGTTGGTCGGCGCCATTGCCTTGGCTCGCGCACTTCGGAGTTACTGGAGGAATCAGTACACGGTGGGTGTCTTGTTGCCGCCGAGCGTCGGCGGCGTCCTCGTGAATCTGGCGGTCACGTTGTCCGGGCGGACGACCGTGAATCTGAATTACACGGCCGGCCGAAGCAGCATGGAGTCCGCGGCCAAGCAGGCCGGCCTCGAGACGGTCGTCACGAGTCGGACGTTTCTTGAGAAGGCGAACCTGGAAATTCCCGAAGGAATCAAGCTGATCTGGATCGACAACGTTCGGAAAACCATCGGGACGGCCTCGCGATGTTCGGCGCTGATTCTGGCCGCGTTTGCCCCCCTCGCGATCATCGAACGCTGTATCGGTGCCGTCTGCAGTACGAACGTGAACGACTTGGCCACGATTATTTTCAGCAGTGGGAGCACGGGAGAACCCAAGGGCGTGAGGCTGAGCCATTTGAACGTTGACGCAAACGTCGAAGGCGTCGCGCAGGTCTTTCATCTGGGGCCGCGTGATCGGGTGCTGGGGATTCTTCCTTTTTTTCATTCCTTTGGATATCTCGCGACGATCTGGTTGGCCGTCCACCACGGCGTCGGCGTGGTCTATCATCCTACGCCGTTGGATGCCGCGGCCATTGGAGAATTGATTCACAAGAGGAGGGTCACCGTGCTCATTGCGACCCCCACGTTTTTGCAACTGTATCTCCGGCGATGCACGCCGGATCAGTTCGGGTCGGTTCGCGTCGTCCTGACCGGTGCCGAAAAACTTTCGGATCGGCTCGCGCAGGCCTTTGAAGAGAAATTCGGCGTTCGTCCCATTGAAGGCTACGGCGTCACCGAGTGCTCACCGGTGATTTCCGTCAACTGCCCGGACTTTCGGGCCGCGGGCTTTTACCAACCGGCTTCGCGTCGAGGGACCGTTGGACAATCGCTGCCTGGTGTGTCGGTACGCGTCGTCGATCCCGAGTCTTTTGAACCGCTTGCCGTCGGGACGGCCGGTATGCTGTTGGTGAAAGGGCCGAACGTGATGCAAGGGTATCTTGGCCGCGAAGACCTCACGGCCGACGTGATGCATGAGGGATGGTACGTCACGGGTGATATCGCGATGCTTGATGAAGATGGGTTTATCACGATCGTGGACCGGTTGTCGCGGTTTGCCAAAATCGGGGGAGAGATGGTGCCGCACGGAAACGTTGAAGAAGCCCTGCATCAGGCGGCCGGCGCGGAGACGCAAACGTTTGCCGTGACCTCGATCCCGGATGAAAAGAAGGGAGAACAACTGGCCGTGCTCCACACGGTCAATGAAGACGCCATTCCCGACCTGTTGGAAAAAGTCGCCGCCGGCGGGACGTCGAATTTATTCCTTCCCCGAAAAGACGCCTTTATCAAGGTCGATCACATTCCGGTGCTCGGAACGGGTAAGTTGGACCTCCGTGCCCTGAAACGAGTCGCGATGGAGACGTTGGGCAAACGTTGAGCGCATGAACGTGTTCCGTCGTTCCTGACTGGTGCGTCGGTGCCTTCTTCAAAAATCATCGATTGTCACGTCCACCTTGCGGCACTGCAGGAAGGGACAAACGGGTGCTACGTGTCCCGGAAAACGTTGGCCAGTCCGTTGTTTCGATACCTGACGTGGAAGCACGGGCTGGACGTGAAGCATCCGCGTCAAGCCAATCAGCAGTACGTCAATGATTTGCTCAAGGAACTCCGACGGTCCGCGTTCGTCGGGAAGGTCGTGCTGCTGGGGATGGATGGCGTCTATGACGCCGGTGGCACGCTCGATCAATCAGCCACCCATTTTCTGGTCGGCAATGATTACGTCCTGCAAACGGCTCGGGCGTATCCCCATGAATTCTTGCCCGGCGTGTCGATCAATCCTCAACGACGTGACGCCGTTGAGGAACTCCACCGGTGCGCGGAGGCCGGCGCGGCCCTGGTCAAAGTGCTGCCGAATACCCAGCAGTTTGATCCGGCCAACGCACGATACAAAGCATTGTATCGGGCGATGGCCCAACGGCGGATTCCACTGCTGAGCCACGTGGGATATGAATGGAGCTTGATCGGCAAAGATCAATCCGTTGGTCATCCCGACCGGCTCCGCGTGGCGTTGGACGAAGGCGTCACGGTTATTGCCGCCCACGCGTGCAGCTCCGGGTTGATGTTCCATGAAACATTTCATTCCACGTTGCTGACGCTTGTCGGAGCATATCCACGCTTCTATGGGGACATTTCCGCGCTGACGCTTCCCAATCGCGTGAAAATGCTCCTGCTCTTGCGCGACCATCCTGAAATCCATGGTCGCCTGTTGTTCGGAACTGATTATCCGCTTTCAGTGTTTCACCTGCCCGTCTGGGGCAGGATCGAGCGAAGCGCGTGGCGTGACGTTGTGAACACGAACAATCGGTTTGATAAGCAATTCAAGATTTGTCGGTCGTTGGGCATTCACTTCCGCTCGTTTGGTCAGTTCCTTCGGGACTGATCTCTTTTTGCTTGTTACCCTTCGCAGATCACGTTTTTTTGCGAAAGATAGAGACGCTGTGTCCTGCCTGCATGGGCAGGGGTTGAAAAGAGTGCGAGAAAATATTCGGTTTTTGCGTTGTATAGGAATACACGTCCGGTTGCGTGACGAAGTCGTACAGAGAGCTGATTCGCTCCCGAAACTCATTCGTCGGTTGCCCGAAGATAACGATCCAGTCAGGAGTGCATTTGTCACGGTACAGGGACGGCCTCAACGTCTCCACCGTGGCGCGCGGCAGAGGAGCATTGTCGTCCAATGCACCGCAGAACAGGACGAGATGACCAATATGCACCGTCAGGGCTTCACGGTCGAAAAAGGTGTTCACGTACACAAGATCGTCCCGTTCAGCATGTTCCAGCAAATAGTCTGAAACTGTTCGCAGGGCGTCGCGATACGGCCGGTGAATCTCACCGATAAACTGGAAGAGATGGAATTCCAGGATTCGCTCCCCGGAATGCGGCGTGATGGGGGTAAAAGGGTACGTGCCCGTGGTGGTCAACAACAGAACCACCACGACTGCTCCACCCGCGAGTTTCGAATAGCGGCACACCCATTCGGCAAACAGTCCCTTCATTGCCAGCAGCAACGGCAGCGCCGGCACGTAGTAGCGCAGGTCCAGGTGTCGCGCGGCCCAGATCGGTTGTGGCGATAACAACGCGCTGACCAGCGCAAACAGCGCGCCCGTCAGGATGATTTTGCTCACTGCGGCCACGGGGAGTGGGGGGAGGGGCAATTTCTGCGATTGTTTCTTGACCGTGCGAGCAGATTTCCCGCGCTTCGCTTGCCTGACTTCCGGCAAACCACAGGAATACCGGCCATGAGATCCAGTCCGCAAGGAACAGGTCACGGAAGCAAAACCAGATCTGGAAAAGAAACAGAGGCAGGGTTCCCTCATATTCGCCGAAATCTCCACTGAGAAAAGATGCCGTAGGGTCCCGGTTGCCGCCAATCAACCCTATGAAGGTCAGGTACGCAAGACCAAGTGCGGCAACAATCGATCCGCACGCGGCAAAGGCAATCCACTCCCGTCTTGACGTCTCGCGTGCCCGAAACAGCAGGTGCAAAGCGGCAAGCGAAAGCATGGTCGCTTCCCCGACGGCGTAGTGGTTGAAAAACGCCAGCGTGGCGACCAGGGTCAGGGCGGCAAGATCGATCGGCCTTCTGGTTTGCCAGTAACGTTCATAGAGATACAGGCCGGCCATCATGCACAACACCGTCACGCTGTAGTAGCGCGCTTGGCGGAAGTGCAGCAGGAGCTGCGCCGACCAGGCGGCAAACAGGAACACGAAGAACGTCAGCCGCGGACTGTTCGACAGGTGCCGGCGCACGATCAGATAGAAAACCCCCAGCGCGAGTATCCCGGCCAGGGCATGGATGATTCTCGCGCCGGTTTCGTTAAAGCCGATCACCGCGAATCCCGCCGCCGTCAGGATGTATTGCAGCGGCGGCGCAACGTCTCGTAACTCTTCATTGAGCGCGTGTCCATTGGGGCCGCCTACCAGGTTTCGACCGTCCCAGCCGACGATGTCACCTTGTTCCAACAGGTTGTTGCCAAAAAATGCGACGACGGCTTCGTCATGCCAAAGGGCGACGTAGTTCAGGTCCACCAGACACAGGTAGGCCGCGACAAGGAACACGCACAACGAAGCCGTCTGGTACGGGTTGGCACGGACCCGTGCCAAAACAGTTGAGGTGAGGTGAGACATTGCGGCTAACGGGTCAAGAATACCGTTCCCACGGCAATCAGAGCCAGCGCGATAGCGAGACCGCCGGCAATGAGCGCCTTCCGGGCGATCTGATGAATCAGTTCACATTGCCTGGTCAACGATTCAATCATCTCCAGTTGTTGAGCCAGTTTTCGTTCCACGTTCAGAAAATGTTCTTGAATCCGTTCGCCTTGTGGAGCGGTTTGAGTGTGTTGCTGCTTGAGCGTGTTCACGGTTTTCACCACGTCGGGAATGCTTGGACCAACCACGTTGAACAGAAATTTTGCAAGAGGCCAGAGTATGGGCATACGTGAATGTCTCCTTTTTTTATCCGCAGATGACGCAGACGTTCGCAGATGACGTGAATGAACGTAGACGTGCGACAAACTGCCGTTCATCCGCTTCGGTCGTCACTTCTCCGTCCAAACGGGCGTCCAAGAGGCGGTCCAACACCTTTTGGTAGACGGGGCCCGGTTTCAATCCCATGGCTTTCAAATCTTTTCCGCGCAGCGTCGGCGTTGGACGTCCGGCGGTGGTTAAGAGGTTCGCTATCTTGCGTTTGCCGGATTGCGAAGGAATTTTGGCCATCAAAAAGATCAGCGTCTCGTCAGGGAGACCACCGAGTAAACGGAAGACTTCCGATGGTTTGGTTCGTTGATTCAGGGCCCGGAGCAGCCGAGGGTTTTCGTGAGTGGCCCACGACGTTCGTCCGGTCTGCCGCCGAGGAAACGTGAATCGGGACAGGGCTTCCCGTGCCGCCGGCGTGGGCAGGGAATCCATGATCGCGAGGGTGTAGACGATCCATTGACGGATGGGGCGATCCATGGCGAGGCGGTTGTGCCACGTGAGGGTTTCTTCGATGTCTTTCATAAGCCCGGTAAGCCCCGGAGACCATTTCAATTCGGGATGAATGCAGCGAAGCAGGTCGAAATCTGCCAGTCTGGTGAGGAGCGTTCGCGGTTGACGTTCCGACAGCAAGAGGATCATTTCCCTTGAGCGTCGAGCATGAGAGAGGCGTTGAACGAGGTCCAGTGATGCCGCTTCCTTCATGAGTGTCTCGGTTTCCTCATCCAGGTGAAATCCCAACCGTTGTTCGAACCGAACGGCTCGAAACACGCGGGTCGGGTCTTCGATGAAACTGAGAGGGTGCAACACGCGAATGGATTTGTTCTGAAGGTCTCGTCGGCCTCCGTCGTCGTCCACGACTTCACCGAAACGAGGGGCGTTGAGGCTGACGGCCAGGGTATTGATGGTAAAATCCCGTCGACGGAGGTCTTCCTTGATGGAACCCTGCTTGACGGTTGGAAGTGCCGCTGGACGTGGGTACCGTTCGGTTCGTGCCGTGGCGACGTCGAATTTGAATCCGTTTTCCAACGTCACGACGGCCGTCCCGAAACGTTCATGGACGGTCACGTGGGCTTGACGTGTGCGTGCAAGGGTTCGCGCAAAGGCGATGCCGTTGCCTTCGACGACCAGGTCCACGTCAAGGTTCGTGACGCCGAGAAGCAGGTCTCTGACGAACCCTCCGACGGCGTACACGCGGACGCGATGCTGATCGGCCAGTTCACCGATCTCGTGTAAGAGAGAAGCAAGCGGGGCGGGCAATCGATCCTTCACGTTCTTCTCATTGCCGTCGCTGGGTGAACGTCCACGCGTGATAGAGACTTGGGACGTCGTGGACCCACTCGCGGAGAATGATTGACGCCCCCAAGCCTTCCAGGTTGGTCAGAATCCCCAGCGTCAGTGCTCCGAGAAAACCGATTCCCACGAAATCGAAAACCAGAATTTCCATGAATCCCAGCAGGAGAAAAATCCCCCAGGCTTTTGCGCTCCACATGTGATACGCCGCCGACCGGCCGAATTTGATCCGGTCAAAAACGTGTCGTCCCGTCTCCAACAGAAAAAAACAGGCCAAAGGAAACCAGAAGGGCATGAGGAGTTGATGATGTTTCAGGACGGCGACGATGAAGACCCCCGCGTAGAAAATCGTGTCTGCCGTGCTGTCCAGAGAGCGCAACGCCTCCGTCGCGACGCCCAGTTTTCTTGCCAGGATTCCGTCGAAGACGTCGGAGACGAACCCGATTCCCAACACGACGCCGTACCAGAAGGATTCGACGTTGAAGCCGTACATGATGAGCAGCACGGGCGCCAACAGGATTCGGAGACCTATAAGATACAACGGAGTGCGGAGTCCCACGACGCCGTCACCCCCGGGAGCCCAGTGCCCGATCCAGGTTAAACGCGGCACTGATCAACGCCAAGTGGGTAAAGGCCTGGGGAAAGTTGCCGAGCCCCTCTCCGTGATGTCCGGTTTCTTCGGCGTAGAGGCCGAGATGGTTGGCGTAGCCGAGCATTTGTTCAAACATGAGCCGGGCTTGATCGAGGCGCGCGTGGTCCGCGCGTCCGGCTCGCGTCAAGGCTTCGACCAGCCAGAAGGTACAGATGTTGAACGTCCCCTCTCCGCCTTCAATCCCATCCGCGGTTTCGTTGACGTTATAGCGATAGACTAAGGCGTTGGCGATCAAGCCGCCTTTTTCGGGTGGCTGGTTGATGGCGTCCAGTGTGCTGAGCATACGGGGGTCCGTGGGCGAGACAAAAAAGACGAGCGGCATCATGAGATTGGCGGCGTCCAACGTGTCGCTCTCGTAGCGTTGCACAAAGGCGCACCGACGTTCGCTCCACCCTTTGGTCATGATTTCTTCATAAATCTCGTCTCGCACGTGCAGCCAACGACCCCGGTCGGCCGGGAAGGATCGTTTATCGGCCAACCGCAATCCCCGGTCCACGGCCACCCAACACATCAACTTGGAATAAAGGAAATGTTGTGATCCCCCGCGCACCTCCCACACCCCGTCGTCCGGGCGTTGCCAGTTATCGCAGACCCAATTGACCAGACGACGCAGATGTTTCCAAAGGTCATAGGAAATCGGCGTGCCGTATTTGTTGTAGAGATACACCGAATCCAGCAGTTCGCCGTAGATGTCGAGCTGCAATTGGGCATAGGCGTTATTGCCCACGCGTACGGGGCTTGATTGCTTGTACCCTTCAAGGTGAGGCAGGCTTTCTTCCGGTAATTCATGGCGACCGTCGATGCCGTACATGATTTGCAGTGAGCCGTCGGCCTTCAGCTCACGGCATCGTGCTTCCAGCCACTGCATGAACTGTTCCGCCTCATCAATGAAGCCGATGCGGAGCAGGGCATACAGCGTAAACGCCGCGTCACGGATCCACGTGTAGCGATAATCCCAGTTGCGGTATCCTCCCACGTCCTCGGGCAGACTACAGGTCGGCGCCGCCACGATGGCTCCCGTGGGTTCAAACGTCAGCAGTTTGAGCGTGAGGGCGGAACGATGAACCATCTCACGCCAGCGGCCGCGGTAGGTACACTGCGTCAACCAACGGCGCCAATAGTCCACCGTTTGGCGAAAGAGGGTTTCGGCCTGGTCTTGTGAGACGGACAGACTGGAGTCGTGCTCACGGGTGATGGCTTGCAGCGAAAAACTGAGTTCATGGCCTTCCTGAAGTTCAAATTCTGCAATGACGCCCGTGTCCCGTCGTTGCAAAGGAATCGTCGAGCCCAATCCAAGGGTTAAGCCATCCGCCTCAAAACGTGCGCCGCGAGGGGTCAAGGTCGTGCGGTGAGAACCGCGGGCGTAATCAAAGGCGGGATAACATTCCAGACTGAACGTGAGCGTGCCGCGAATAGCCTGGACGCGACGAATGATACCGTGATACCCCAATTCCGTTTCCTTCAGGCCCACGGGCATGAAATCCACGACTTGCCCGACGCCCTGAGCCGAAAGAAACCGAGTGACGAGCACGTTGGTATCAGGCCAATAGAATTGTTTGTGGATCACGTCCTTGCCTTGCGTGGCAATCTTGAACGACCCGCCGTTGTGCTCATCCAGAATTGCGGCAAACACGCTGGGAGAGTCGAAATGGGGAAAACAGAACCAGTCAATGGAGCCGTTCATGCCCACTAACGCACTGGTACGCATGTTGCCGATCAAGCCGTAATTTTCAATCGGTTGATAAGACATACGACGGCAGTCTAGCATTAAAGTGCTCTCATGCCCAATGGTCTTGAGGAGAAAACGTTCTCCCGTTCGGTGAGGGTCGATCGCGTTCCGCGGATTGATACGTTGAGGGCAATGGCCTACGGGTTGATGAACAATTCCGGATCGGTGACATGAAGCGTGTGAAGCAGCAAACGGCGCAATCAACGCCGCTGAACGAGAAGACGAAGACGTCCGTGCCGACGACGCGGGCCAAAGACCCGCCAACGCGCCGAGCCTTTCTCGTCGGGGCCACGTCGGTTGTCGGGGCCGCGGCGGCGCACGTGTTGCTTACGCCCTTTCTGGGCAACGCGGCGGACGTGACCGATGATCCGACGCGCGTGCCCGGTGCTCCGGCGACGGAGTATGGGCAACGCTCGCCATTCGAACGTGCCAGGCGGTTGGCCAAGCCCCAGCGGTCACGCACGCCTTTGCAAGCGTTACACGGCGTCATCACGCCGTCTGCCCTGCATTTTGAACGCCACCACAATGGTGTCCCGCGTCTCGATCCTTCGCGGCACCGCCTTTTGGTCCATGGCCTCGTTGAGCGGCCTCTGATGTTCACGATGGATGAGTTGAAACGGTTTCCCGCCGTGTCCCGTCTTGCCTTTCTCGAATGTTCCGGGAATTCAGGTCAAGAATGGAAAGGGCCTCGGGGAACGTCCGCTCAAGAAATTCACGGACTCACGAGCACCAGTGAGTGGACCGGGGTCCGGCTTTCGACGGTGTTGGGAGAAACGGGCCGCCGCGACGAAGCGACGTGGATGTTGGCCGAAGGCAGCGACGCCGCCGCCATGACGCGAAGCGTGCCGTTGGATCGAGTCTGGGATGACGCGTTGTTGTGTTATGCCCAGAACGGAGAACCCCTTCGTCCGGAGCAAGGGTACCCGCTTCGGTTGTTGTTACCCGGCTGGGAGGGGAATACGTGCGTCAAATGGTTACGACGACTCAAACTCACGTCTGCGCCGTTGATGACTCGTGAAGAAACGTCGAAGTATACCGACCTGATGCCGGATGGGACCGCGCGTCAATTCACCTTTGAGATGGAAGCGAAGTCCGTGATTACGAGTCCTTCCGGTGGGCAACGATTACGCGGTCCCGGCTTTGTTGAAATCAGAGGATTGGCGTGGAGCGGACGGGGCCGAGTCGAACGAGTGGAAGTGAGCGTTGACGGTGGAACTCATTGGCGAACGGCTGCGTTACAAGCTCCGGTCCTGCCGAAGTGCCACACGCGCTTTCGCGTGGCTTGGCAGTGGGACGGTCGGGAGGCCGTGCTCCAAAGTCGCTGCACCGATGAGACGGGGTATCGGCAACCGACGCGCGAAGAGTTGGTCGCCGTTCGTGGTACCCATTCCTACTATCACTACAACGCCGTTCAAAGCTGGAAGATTGACGAAGACGGACGAGTGTCCAACGTCCAGGTGTGATGATGGTTCAACGGCAATCAGGTTTGCTTTCCTCGTTGCTGGCGTTCGTCGTGATGGCAGGTGCCACGACTGACGCGTGGGGGCTCCCCGACCAAGATGCGTTTCATCTGGGTCGTCCTCCCACGGCTGAGGAAGTCCGGGCCTGGGATATTGACGTGGCGCCGGACGGGAAAGGGTTACCGTCCGGCCGCGGCAGCGTCGAAGACGGAGCGAAGGTCTACGCGGAACACTGTGCGAGTTGTCACGGCGCGACCGGTGTGGAAGGTCCCATGCCGGCACTCGTCGGTGGGCAAGGCACGTTGACCACCGATCATCCCGTCAAAACGATCGGCAGTTATTGGTCCTATGCCACGACGCTCTATGATTACACGTATCGGGCGATGCCGTTCAATGCGCCGCAGTCACTCAGTCCGGACCAGGTCTACGCGGTGACGGCGTGGCTGTTGTTTCGCAACGGGTTGATTGACGAAGCGTTCGTGCTGACGCAAGAGACGCTGCCTTCCATTCGTATGCCGTATCGGAACGGCTACGTGACTGATCCGCGTCCCGACGTGGTGCCGTCTTCTCAGAAGACGTCGTCCTCGCTTGGCGACGTTGATTTTCCCACCTCAGGTTCCACGATGGCCCAACGACACGTTCTTCGGGGAGCCCTGTTGCTGCACAACTTTGAATATGATGACGCGCAAGCTGCGTTTCAACTGGCCCAGAAGGTTGACCCTGATTTTGCCATGGCCTATTGGGGAGAGGCCATGACCATGAACCATCCCTTGTGGGGCGAGGAAGACCTTCAGCAAGCCCGGGATATTTTACGACGACTGGCTCCCACGTCAGCCGAGCGGATGGCCAAAGCGCCGACCGAACGGGAACGGGGGTATCTCCGAGCCGTTGAGGCCTTGTACGGAGCAGGAGAGAAGCATCAGCGCGACCTGAGGTACATGGCCGCCATGCGATCCCTTGCCGAACAATTTCCCCGGGACGAGAACGCCCAGACTTGGTATGCGTTGTCCATGTTGGGCGCCGCACAAGGAAACCGGGAGGACGGACGGTATCTTGAGGCGGCTTCCATTGCCCGACGGGTGTTTGAAGCCAATCCTCGTCATCCCGGAGCCGCTCATTATCTTATTCACGCGCTGGATGACCCGGCCCATGCCTCCCTGGCCTTGAAAGCGGCGCGAACCTATGCCGACGTTGCTCCGGCTGCGCCTCATGCCCAGCACATGCCTTCGCACGTTTTTATGGCGTTAGGCATGTGGGACGACGTGGTCAAGGCTAATGAAAGGAGTTGGGCGGCGAGTGAAGACCGACGGATTCGTCAAGGCTTGGGCGTTGAGAAGCGTTCTTATCATACTGCGTATTGGCTCATGTATGCGTGGCTTCAGCAGGGCCGCGTGGAAGAAGCCAAGACGTTGCTCGCAATGGTGGAGGAGGACGCGCAACGTGTGCCGTCGCGGTCCGTTCGCGGGTATCGAGCAGCGATGCGGGCGACGTACATCGTAGAAAGCCGAGACTGGGACGTGAGCGGACTCGATCGTGATCGATCAGCCCTTCGGTTTTCCGCTGCGACAAGTGAGGCGTTTGCCATCGGGATGAGTGCCGTTCAAACCGGACGAATGGACGTGGCGAATCAATCGCTGGACCAGTTGCGTCAGCGAGTGAGTCAAGCCGCCGATGAGGAATCCACGGATCACGTCGCATCGGGGAAGGTGATGACCCGACAATTAGCCGCAATGATTTTCATTGCGCGGGGGAACGTTGACGACGGGCTCTCGCTTTTGCAGGAAGCGGCTTCTCTGGAAGATACCGTCCCGTATACGTATGGGCCGCCGTTTCCAGTCAAACCTTCCCATGAATTATTAGGCGAGGTGCTGTTACGTCTGGGGAAACGAGACGCGGCGCACCGTCAATTTACGTTGGCGTTAGAGCGAAGGCCTCAACGGGCGTTGTCACTCGCGGGTTTGCGCAAGGCAAAGGAACAATAGGCGGTATTGGAACGTTCTGGCCGCGTAAGACGCGGCCCTACGGCCAGGTTGTGCAAGACAGGGAAACGGGAGGCGGCGTCAGCCGTTGTCTGAGTCGTGGCTTGTTGATTCGTTGCGTGCAAGCGTCGTGTGAGGCGTTTGGCTCCTCGTGTACCACTCGATGGCGAGATAGACCCCGAGAAGAAGGATCAACCCCGCCATGATCGTGATTTTCTTTTCAATCGTCACGGCGTCATTGATGTAGCTCGTGACGGAAAAGAATCCAAAAGCCACGCACCACACAAAAATCATCACGAAGCGAAAAACCGTTACCATTGCGTTCTCAACAATCGTTCCTTGGTTTTAGCCGTTTTGCCTGCCCCCTCCCGTCAGGCACCCTCCGTCTCATTCCTGCCCTGGATTTCCTGACTTGTTCCCGGGCCACCGGAGTATGAGAACTTCTTCTCGCAGTTGCTGCTTCGTTGCCGTCGCCAGTCGCGTTCGGAACAAGTCGATTCTTACCGGCTCGTACCCCCGTGCCTTCGCCACGTCGGCCAGAATCCGTCCCGTGCGGATCATGACTCGCAGATATGAAGCCTGGTCTCCTACGACGTAGGCTAACGTGGCGCCCGGTTTCAGAACGCGCTTCAGCGTCTCAAGATGTCTGGCCATCCCGCCGAAGTAGAGTTTCGTGACCCTGGGATACAGGCGTTCAAAGCCTGAGGTTTTCCCCAGTGCCGTGCGACGATCTTCGATCTCACGCGCAATGGATTCAATTTCTTCATGGCCTTTGACCCAAGCGTCGTCGCCGTCCGTTTTATAGACGCTTCGCGTGTTGGAACGCACGAGCGTCTTTTTCAACGTCCGCAGTTCAGCCGCGTTGCATACCGGGGGCATCGTCTTTCCGCTTTCCCACGCCCACCTCCGGGCCGAAGTGGAGGTTGCTGACGTCATTGACTAACGCTTTGGCCAATGCCAACCGCTCATGGGCGAAGAATCGGGTATCCCGTTCTTCTTCCAGTACGTGGTTCAGAACCAACGCCTTGTGTAACGGCAATGGACTGATGGAGTTCTTGAGTAAGAGTTTCTCGACTTCCGGCGGAAGCGTCCACAGCCCATTCATGGAGGCTGCGGACTTGGAGAAGACCAGAGCCTTCCGACCGTCGTCGGTTTGTAAGCGGCACAACGTTTTGTCGGCGACGCGCAGAGCATGGTCGGCCAATCCATCCGGAGAAGGACTCCAGTCCGTCTTCACGCAACTCGCAAAGTGACCCATGGGCAATGCTTCGAGGCCGACGCCGGAGATTCCTAACTTCTTGCTCTCCACGATCGTGGTTCCGGTTCCGCAAAATGGATCCAGCACCAGCCCACCGTGACGGACCCCAAAGTCATTCAGATACTCGCGGACCAGATGTGGGGGAAAGGAAAGGACGAAACGATACCACCGATGCGCGGCGGCGTCCTCGTTTTGAACCTTGTTGGCGTCCCGATGACGGTATTCGCCAAGAGGTTCGCCGGTTCTCGTTTGCGTTGCACGCGACGTGGTGACCTCCTGGCGTCCGAGCCGGACCCCGACGTTACTCTTTCGTCGTGGCCGCAATCCGAACGTCGAGTTCCTTCGCTTCATTTTCCCTGTTGGTTTTTCTCAGCAGTGCCGCGTAGTTTTTGAGCGTGCGGACGACCGTCGGGTGATCCTTGCCCAAGGTTTGTTCGTTGATCGCCAGTGCCCGCGTCAGGAGGGGTTCGGCTTTGGCGTAGTGCTCTTGTGAAAAATAGAGCAACGCTAAATTGTTGGCGACGTTGGCGATCCTTTGATCCTCCGCGCCGAATTTTTTTTCGTTGATGTCCAGGGCCCGCACCAGTAACGGTTCAGCTTTTTCAAATTGTTCCCATCGGCGATAGAGTTGAGCAAGGTTGGTCAGGCTGGGCACTAATCGTGGATTATCCGACCCAAAAGACGTTTCATGAACGTGTAACGCCCGCTTCAGCAGGACTTCGGCTTTGCCGAAGGCGCCTTGGGTCACGTACAGAGACGCGAGGTTGTTGAGACTGCCGACCAGACCTGGACTGTCGGCCCCCAACGTGTCCGCGTTGACGGCAATGGCTCGTTCCAGCAAGGGAACGGCTTTCTCGTCGTCGTGTTGGGCGTGGTACAGGAGTGCGAGATTATTCAGGTGTTCGACCAGCGCGGGGTCGTTGTGGCCGACGGCTTTTTCCGTGATGGCAAGGGCCCGGATGAAATGCGCCTCGGCTTGATCGTACTGTTTTTGCGCAGCCAACGCCCCCGCGAGATTTTTGAGATCCAAGGTCAAATCACGATGGTTCATTCCAAGCGCCCGTTCCCGAACGTGCAAGGCCCGTTCAAAGAGCGGCAGGGCTTTCTCATAGCGTCGTTGGGTGTAATACAGTGCGGCGAGGTTACTCAGACTGGCGGCGAAGTCCGGATCCTGATCTCCCAGAATGCGTTCATTCAGGCTGACGGCCCGACGTAAGAGCGGTTCGGCTTGAGCATCGTCACCTTGTGCGTCGTGAACCCCAGCCAGTTTGGTCAACGTTTGCGGGAGTCGGGGATCCCGTTCACCGAATTGTTCGGCTTCCGAGAGCGCGGCGCGATAGTGTTCTTCGGCTTCGTTGAAGCGTCCCCGTTGAAAGAGTTGGTCCCCACGGTCCACGTGCTTGTCCCAAGGGATTTTCGCGTCCTCGCACCCCATGAGGCCGACGACGCCGGTCAGACACACTGCAATCAGCCTTTGCCAATGACCCGTCGGCACGTCAACGCTCGTTGCTCGTTCGATGGAATGGAATTGCGTTTGGATGGTATCCCGCGGGCACGACCCCGCTTTCCGTTGATTGTAACGACGGGAACGTCTTTTGCCAACAGGAAAAACGCGCACGATTCAAGGCGAGGGTGATTTATTCATTCGCCGACGAAAACAGCGTGAGTTGCGCGGACGGGGGTCTGATGAAGGTTGAAGGAAGGGGTTCGTCTTGATCGAATCGCTGAAACCCTTCTTTGCGAAAGGACAAATCAAATAATTGTTCGATGGCCTGCCACGACGAACCGCGTCCCCGGTGGCGCGCAAAAAACCGTTTTTCTTCCAGCGTGCCCCCTCTGGTTTCTTTCAGTCGGTTGGTGATTTTCTTGATTCGGTGAGGAAAGGCTTCCGCCATGCGTTCCAGGAACACGGGTTGCACGTTGTCGTTGAGCCGTAAGAGCGTATAGGTCGCGCAGGTGGCGCCGGCTTGTCTCGCGTGGTGAAGAATGCGCGGGATATCCTGTTCATTCAATCCCGGGATCACGGGGCCGATCAGGACGGCTGTGGGAACGCCGGCGGCGGAGAGGGCGGCCATGGCTTCCAGGCGTCTGGTAATGGAGGGCGTCTGCGGTTCAACCTTTCGTGCCACCTCGTCGTCGGCAAAGGGAATGCTGAAGGAGACCCGAATCCAGGCCCGTTCGTTGAGCCGTTGCAGCAGATCGATATCTCGTTGAATGAGCGCGGCTTTGGTAATCACGGCGACGGGGTTCCGAAATTCGGCACACACGGTTAAGCAGGCTCGCGTGAGTTCATACGTGGCTTCCAAGGGTTGATAGCAGTCGGTATTGCCGGAGAAGAGCACGCGGTCACCGTTCCAGGATGGTTTCAGAAACGCCGTGCGCAGCGCGTCCGCGGCGTTGAGTTTCACGATGAGTTTGGATTCGAAATCCGTCCCCGCGCCAAATCCCCAATATTGATGAGTCGGCCGGGCATAGCAATAGGCACAGGCGTGAAAGCATCCGCGATACGGGTTCACGCTCCACCGAAAGGGAAGATCGGGGCTGTCGTTGCGACTCAGGATGGCACCCGCGTGTTCCTCAAAGACTTGCGTCGTCACGTGTGGCGCCGGTTCGAGGAATTCCCGGTGGGCTGATTCAAAGGGATTGGGTGGATTGGAGATCGGCTTCATGGATCAGTTCGGCGGTGGTCAACGTGGAACGTGTGCCGGCGCCTGATGGCGAGCCAGGACCTGCTCGCGCAAAAGCTGGAAATGCTTTGTGAGTTCCGATTCCAGCAACCATCGAAATATCCAGTTCGGGACCCACGTGGAAGGGGCGACCTGAAGAAATAATTGCGCCGTGGTCAATTGTTCTGAAGGCGAGTGATTCAAGTCCCACGTCCACTGATACCGCTCAAAGTCGCCGCTCACCAAGGTGGCGGTGAGCCGAAGGGGAGCGACCTCAATGGCGTCGGTGATGAGTTCAAGCGTGATCGGCAGATAGTTGGCGGGGACGTGCATGGTGACCCGCGTCCGATTGTCAATACGACGAATGCTTTCAATCAGGGGTTTTTTCGGAAACAGGTCCGGCCAACGCGGGTAATCGGTCAACACCGCATAGGTCGTCGTGGGTGGAACGGGAAGAGTCAATTGCGCGTTGACGGTTGCCACGCCGTTGTGATCGATGACAATCACGTGGGTAAACCACGCGTCGTCGGCCGAAGAGAATGGGGTGGGCGTGACGGTGACGACACACCAAAGCGAAACGATGAACAGTAGAACGCGCATATCGTCAAGGTGTCGTCACCGCATGTTCGGGACATGCGACGGGGGGCCGCCGGCCGAAGACGGGGAACGAAAGAAAATCCTGAATCATACCCTAAGCGTTCGTGATCCGGGAAACAACCCCCGTGGGACTCGGTTGCCTTGCTTGTCCCGTCCCGAGCATTGCAGTAGACTGGACGCCTACAAGACGGATACGGTTTTCCTGACGGTCGGTATCGTTGATTGCCCCCGTAGCTCAGTTGGATAGAGCAACGGTTTCCTAAACCGCAGGTCGGACGTTCAAATCGTCTCGGGGGCACCAATTTTTGATGGTCGCACAAATGAAGGGACAGGATGGGGAACGTTTTTGCAGAAATCGAATTACGTAACCCGAGGCAGCCGGATTTAGCTCCCGTGAAAGTGAACGCGTTGGCCGACACGGGTGCAATGACGTTGTGCATTCCTGAGCACGTGGCCCTCCAACTCAGCTTAGAAACGGAATCCACGCGGGAAGTCTCAGTTGCAGACGGGAGAGCCGTGACGGTTCCCTACGTCGGCCCATTAAAAGTGACGTTCGGCAAACGGTTCTGCTACGTCGGTGCGTTAGTGATCGGCGATGAAGTGCTGTTGGGCGCCGTGTCGATGGAAGACATGGATCTGGTCGTCAATCCGAGCCGGAGAGAAGTCACCGTCGATCCCGCCAGCCCGAATATTCCTCATGCCCGGGTGAAACCACTGACGAGTCGTTCCCGTTGGTTGCGCAAGGGGCTTCCTCGTGGATGGTGCGAATTGAAGCGGGATCCTCTTGCGTCGCAAACGCGAAGCGTCACGTGCGTGTCGTGAGGTCAGGGAGTCTGGACCTGATGGGTGGGCTGAATGTCGATTCGTTCGCCGAAGGTGTCGAGGGTGCCGATCCCGAAGTGGGGATTGTCAACCATGGTGGTGTGAGCCATGCGGCGATCCATGGCGTTCTCAAATTCAAACCGGACGTGGAGGGTCTCGTCTGCAAGAACGACGACCTTTACGTCGAGAATGCCTCCCATGCCCGGGTGCCAGGCAATGAGGGTGTAGACGCCCTCCGGAACGTCGGAGATGGTGAAATGGCCTTGGGCATCGGTGACGGCGTAATAGGGATTCGTCACGGCGATGCCCCACGTTTGCATGAATTCGTGGAATTCGCATTCCAGATAAAAGATGCGTCGTCCCTTCGTTAATGAAACGGTATCGACGAGTGGGTCGCCGGGGCGGTGATCGTGGGTTTCGGCGTTGCTTCCGGCGTGAAAGGGATTCATGCGAAGCGGGCGATGAAACATGACCGCCGATTCAAAGGGAGCGACTTCGTAGGCCAGAATATCGTGGATAATGGGGTCCATGTTCACAATGCGGATCGTCTGATGGTTCCGCACGGCCATGACCGGCGGAGTGAGCGTACAGTCGCGGGCTTCTATGGTCGGGGCGGTGGGAAAGGCTTTTCCCCGGTCAACGCCTTCCAGCATGACGACGACGTTCTGAAGTCCTCCGTCAGGGGCAACGCGAAACTGATCGACGAGCCGCCAAGCGGTGCCGGTAGAAATCCGTCCGCAAAAGACGGGTTCAGGGTAGGTAATGAGATTAAAGGCTTTCGGAGGAGGCGTGGGGCCTTTCACCCTGACCGTGCCGGCAACGTGTCCGCCGTGGGTGACCGGACGTTCGGTATAGGCCCAGATCGGAGCAGTCAGCAGGAGAGTCAGGACGACGATCAGGGAACTTCTCATGTTCGTCTGAAGTCATGGTCGGAGCCGCGACATCAGGAGTCGGCGCGGAACGGCCGTTATTTGACGCCGACCCCTAACGAGTCCTTTTTCGGTCGTCCTTGTTTCGGTCCCGTCCGGACCCGGGTATTCAAGGCGGTGTCGTCGGTCAAGTAGAAGAATTGATCATCCACCGACAACTTGTCCGACCAGGACCGGCATGCGTCACACATCCGGATTTTCCGTCGGTCAGGACTCCAGAACCGTTTTTCGCAATGACAGGCTTTCCCGCACAGACAGTTCACCCAGCCTGCATAGGGAGATTGTTCGGGTTCAGGGTGATCGACCAGTTCACGCGCTTTTTCAACCGCACGTGCCCACGATCCCCAATGCCGCACAAAAAATTGAACCGAGTACGCCTTCTCTTCCGCGAGATCATATTCCAACTGGGTCAGATGCGGACGGCCTTCTTCCCCCATGAATCGCGCCAATTCCTGCAAGGCTTTGTGCCGTTTCCAGGCACTGAGTGGTTCCAGTGAGCTTCTGCTTCCACCGGTTTTACTTTTTCCCATTGTCTAACCCCTTACCTGCTCTAAGCCGGATACGATGCAACGTCCTATTCACACGTGTTGAAGGCGTCGGGAGATGACCCTTTCGTTACCTGTATGGGGCCTCGCAACGAGGCGTGCTTCCACCCTGGACTGTTTTGAAGAGTGATTTAACAGGAATAGGGGTCGTGTGACGCCTGTTTTCCTCTGTCAACGCCGATGTTCACACTTGATCAGACTCATTATAACCATATTGACATGAAAAGGTAAGCCCAACCGAAAACCGGCCTGACGACGTAAATTTTGACAGGATAGCATAAATTTTTGGATAAATAAAGATAGAAGATTTTCTTGAGGCCTGACATGGCCTTCCAACGTGGCCTTCCATCAGGTTATTGAATCTCCACGGGGTGCTGGTGTAACGTCCGACTCTTTATCAGGGGCAGTGGACACCGGTTGAGGGGAACTGACCAGTGGCCACGTTCGGCCGCGTGAGACGCGGCCCTACGGTTTCCGGGCGGTGTACGTTGGTTGAAGGGAGAGACGAACGTCTTTCAGAAAGGGAAGGGGTTGGTGGCTTAGATGGGGAGTTCCATTGATAAAGAAGAATTTTCTCAAGCGGATTACACGCTTTTCGCAGAGCGTCTTCAACAAAGTTTAGTGGTGCTTCAGGACTTGCTGAGTCGTCCCGGGTTTGGAGACGGCCCCAAGACCCTGGGGGCTGAAATGGAATTGTCCATCGTGGATCAGGAAGGACGTGCCTATCCCATTAATCGATCCGTGCTGGCCGGGAACCTGGATGCCTCCTTTCAATTAGAATTGAATCGATTCAACCTTGAGTACAATACGTCACCGGTGTCTCTGGCCGGAACGCCCTTCAGTCAGATGGAAGCCGAGTTGACCTGGTCTCTGCACGCGCTCAATCAATTAGCGGGGGCTCAAGGCGGGCGGGTCGTGCCGATCGGCATTCTTCCGACCCTGACTGAAGCGGATTTGCAAGCCACGGCCCTGACCGACCACCCGCGGTATCGTGCCCTGTCCGCGGCCCTGCGCACCTTGCGTCATCAGCCGTTTCAAGTGTGCATTGACGGGCCGGACCCCCTCAAGATGACCTGGGACGACGTTACCCTGGAAGGGGCCAACACCTCCTTTCAGGTTCATCTGCGAGTGCCGCCGTCTGAGTTCGCCGCCGTGTATAATGCCGCTCAACTCGTCAGTCCCGTGGCCGTGGCCGCGTGTGCAAATTCTCCTCTGTTTTTGGGACACCGCTTGTGGGACGAAACGCGAGTGGCGCTGTTTAAGCAGTCTATTGATACCCGGCTGCCTTCCGATGGTGACTGGCGTCTGCCGGCGCGGGTGTCCTATGGATTGGGGTGGGTGCGCCAAGGGGCCTATGAACTCTTTGCCGAAGCCGTCGGAATTTTTCCCCCGTTACTGCCCGTCTCGAGTGAGCATCCTCCGCTGGAACGTCATCAACGAGGAACCTTGCCCTCGTTGGATGAGTTACGGTTGCATCAAGGGACCGTCTGGCGATGGAATCGTCCCGTGTATGATCCCAAACACGGCGGTCACCTGCGCGTTGAACTGCGATCGTTACCGTCGGGTCCCACGCCCTTGGACATGGCCGCGAATACCGCGTTTCTGGTCGGCATGATTCAAGCCTTCTCATCGGAAGTGGATCGTCTGCTCCCCGTCTTTCCTTTTGAATATACGCATCGCAATTTTTACCGGGGGGCGCAATTCGGCCTTGACGCGGTCCTGTTGTGGCCCGTTACTCGATACCCTTCACCACGGGAAATACCCGTCCGTGACTTGGCCATGGACCTGTTGCCGCTGGCCGAGCAGGGATTGTCGCAATTAGGAGTTGATGCTCAAGAAAGCAAACGGATGTTGGACGTTATTCGCGTCCGCATTCAGCGAGGCCGGACGGGAGCCCGGTGGCAGTCCCAAACGCTGGAGCATCTGGAACGACGCTCCCCGCGCCGGCAAGCGGTGGTCGCCTTGCTGAACCGGTACGTGGAACAATTGGATCAGGGCGACCCCGTTGGAGAATGGACGGTGCCGAATTGAGTCCGTCAACGCCCGGGATACGGGAGTGGTCGGACCCCAAGCCCCAAGAGATCGGTGCGACCGTTGAAGAATTTTTAACGCGACTGGGTGGACCGACCTGGATTCATCTGTCCGGCCGGGATCCTGCTCGAACTCGTGCCCTGACGACGTTGCTGCACGGGAACGAACCATCGGGCGTGCGTGCGCTCTTTCAGTGGCTCCGGTCGGGGACGCGGCCCAGGGTGAACCTCGTCTGTTTTATCGGAGCCGTGGACGCCGCGCTGACCCCGCCTGGATTTGCGTATCGGCAGTTGCCGGACCGTCGTGACTTGAACCGGTGCTTCCGCGTGCCGTTCGTGGGGCGAGAAGGGCGGATCGCGGCCGAACTCCTGGATCGTTTGCGCAAGGTCAAACCGGAAGCGTTGATTGACTGTCATAATACCTCCGGACGCGGTCCGGCCTATGGGGTGACCACGCGACGGCGTGACCCGCAAAAAGCCTTGACCGCCTTGTTTTCTGACCATCTGATCGTGACGGATCTCCGGTTAGGAACCTTGATGGAGGCCACGGAAGAAGATTTTCCCACCATCACCGCGGAATGCGGCGGGGCCGGCGATGCCCGGGCCGACCGTACTGCACTGACCACTCTCACGCGCTACGCCACGGCCGACTCGTTATGGAAGGCCTCCCATCGGCATGATTCAGTGAAAATTTTTCATCATCCCATTCGGGTAGAACTTGAGGCAGGGAAGCGGGTGGCCTATGGATCGGCCCCCGTGCCCGACGTGGAACTGACGCTGCGGCAAGACGCGGATCAGTTCAACTTCGGTATCCTGCCTCAAGGCGAGACCCTGGGCTGGGTTCGGGATTCCGATCTGAACGCCATTGCCGCTCGCGACGCCAAGGGGCGGAATCGGACCACGGAGATGTTTTCTGTGGCGGACGGTCGGCTCGTGGTGATGGACGCCTCTCGAATTCTGATGATGACCACGAATCCTCACATTGCCAAAAGCGATTGCCTCTTTTACATGCTTCCCGTGGAATCCTCAGAATGATGAGTCGCCCGCCTGCGTCCGACGTCAAACGGAATCCCCTGATTCCCATAGGGTGCGCCGTCTTCGCCGTCCTGATGATCCCGCCGTTTATCTATTCAATCGGCCCCGAAGGCCCGATCAAACAAGATCACGTGGTGTTTTCCACGGGCAACCATCGTGCCTATTTCCAAGATGACGCACGCTATCAGGCCTTCGGGTATCACGGGTACTGTATCCTTCAGCCGCGCGACCAGTTAGTGGTTGTAGAAAGTGCAGCGGATCGTTCGGACGGCACGTATCTCGCACAACCAATCGGCCCGAGGAAACGAGAATTCCCTTCCTGTCCCTCGCAATCAACGCTCATTCTGCAACCACATCAAATCACCCTGAAGCCAGACACCTGGGGCGGATTCCAAGACGCCCTCACCCGCCTCTTCTCGTCGCAATAAGTAGCCGAGGCGCCATAAGATGGCGCCCTACAAATGTAGGGCAGCATCTTATGCTGCCTGAAACTTCCCGACAATTTTCCACCGTCATTCCCGACGTTTCCCTACTGTCATTCCCGACGTTTGTAATCGGGAATCCATCCTTCCCTCCCCCCTTGAGGGGGAGGGCCAGGGTGGGGGGGTGCCTTTCTTCGTTACTCAGAATTGTAACCAATATGCCATATCTCTCAGCCAATTTAGATTAGTGGGATACTTTTCTCCCTGAGAAAAACCGGCTTCCGGTAGTAGGTCTCACGTTGTCATTCCTTCAATTTTCTCTCTTGTCATTCCCGCCAGTTCCCCGATAACGAACGTTGGGGACAGGCTTAAGCGGGAATCCAGGAATTGCGAAAAACCGGCACGGACATGCATTGGAGATTCTTCCGTTCGGGCGAACATCGTTGTGCTTCTCTGAACGACAAAGAAAGGCTCCCCCCACCCTGACCCTCCCCCTCAAGGGGGGAGGGAGCGATGTTGGCCAAAAAGCGGCGACATGAAAATCGGGTCAACTTTTTTCACGGGAGCCCTTTTTATACGTCCGAATCTGACGCACACACGTGCTAACGTAAGGATGAATCCAACGTTCAGCAAACGTTCACACGACAAACAAGGAGAAACGCCATGCTCAACAATTACGAACGACACCTCATTTTTTCTTATCTCTCGAACGCTGTCTCGCACTTTCGCCACTATCATACGGAAGCGAAAGAGTTGGCGGAATGGGTCGCCGAAAACCGTGACGTCCTGGCGATCAATGACGTGACCGAAGAGCTGGGCGAGCGCCGGTCGTATCATGCAAAGGGACTGCCCGAGCAGGACTGGCGACTTTTCACAAAGGCTCTTGAGGAGACACGTTCAGCGTCGAGACACGTGCGGGGTGACCGGACGACGCTGCGGCTCCGGCGGCTTGGAAAAGAGATGCACCTGACTCGAACGGACGTGTCGGTTCTTGAAATCCTGCTCCGCTACCGCACGCAGCCGATCATCGAGTCGCTGGTGGACAACGTCTTCGGGCACTTGAAAGGCATGAAATTTTTCAACGTCAAGAGTGCGGCGTTGTCGTGCCTCCTCGGTGTATCGGCCGGCACGGTTCTCGCCCGTTTTGCGCCCGATGCACCACTCGCGAAGTCGGGACTCGTCGCGATTGAGGACGACGGCGACGTGAGGCTCATTGATCGGTTGCGCCGGCTGGACTCCGTGCCGGGCGACGTTGACGTGCATCGCCTGCTGCTTGACGTGGCGTCTCCGAGTGAACTCGACTGGTCGGACTTCGATCACGTGGCGGAGGCTCGCGACGTGGAAAGCACACTGAAAGGAGCATTACAGACAGGTGCCTTGGGTGTGAACGTCCTCGTGTACGGACCGCCCGGGACCGGCAAAACCGAGTTCTGCAAGACGCTGTCCGCCCGGTTGGGAGTAAAGCTCTACAGCGTCGGCGAATCAGACGAGCACGGCGGCGAGCCCTCTCGCAACGAGAGACTTCAAGAACTCCGGCTCATCCAGCGCCTGCTGGCCCTCGGCCACGGGTCAATCATTCTCTTCGACGAAATGGAAGACCTGCTTGCGGATTATGCAGGCCACATGCTCAAGTTGTTCGGCCTCCCCGGACCCCGGGGCCAAGGCTCGAAGGTGTTCATGCACCGGCTGCTTGAGCAAACGCCGGTGCCCACGTTGTGGACCGTGAACGACGTCAGGGCAATCCCTCAAACCGTTCTGCGACGCATGATGTTCGCCGTGAAACTGCGCCAGCCGTCGGTTCAAGTCCGTGCGCGTATCTGGGTGCGGCAACTCGCGGAGCACGGCATCGAATCGGGAAAAGAAGATGCACGTGCGCTGGCGACGGAGTTCGACGTAACGCCAGGCGTCGCGTCCGGGGCCACCGCCGCGGCTCGACTCAGCGGCGGCGGCCTCACCGCGGTGCGCCGCGGGGTGCGCAGCTTGGCCCGCGTGCTGTCGGCCGAGAAGCCGCCCCAAGGGACGCCGGAGAGGTTCGACCCCGCCCTGATCAGGGCCAACGGCAACCCGGTCAAGTTCGCGGAAGATCTCGTGGAGAGCGGCCAACGGCGTTTCTCTCTTTGCCTGCAAGGACCGCCTGGGACGGGAAAGAGCGCGTATGTTCGCTACCTTGCCGAACGACTCGGTCTGGAAGTCGTCCAGAAGCGGGCATCCGATCTGATGTCGTGCTGGGTCGGAGAAACCGAAAAGCAAATCGCCGCGGCCTTCGCCGAGGCACGCGCCGCGGAGTCGTTCCTCGTGTTCGACGAAGCTGACTCCCTGCTTGCCGACCGACGTTTTGCCGTGCGGACGTGGGAAGTGAGCCAAGTCAACGAAATGCTGACCTGGATGGAAACCCACCCCCTGCCGTTCGCCTGCACGACCAACTTCGGCGAACACCTGGACGTCGCGACGCTCCGGCGCTTCATCTTCAAGATCAAACTCGACTACCTCACCCCCAAGCAGGCAACGGCCGCGTTCCGCACCTATTTTGCCTTGACGCCCCCGGCGGAAGTCGCAACCCTCACGACCCTGACCCCAGGCGACTTCGCCGTCGTGCGCCGAAAAGCCGAAATCCTCAACCTCTTGCAGGCCCCAAAGAAACTCGCCGCCATGCTCCGCGCCGAATGCGAAGCCAAGCCCAACAAATTGCGAAAGACTGGCTTCCAGTAGTAAATTTGTTGACCTGAAAAAAGTAGCCTCTATGACTGAAAAAGAACAATCCTGGAAAGAGCAGTAAAGATTCTCAACCCCGTAAATCAGGAGGATGCAACATGTCAAAAAAAAGGCCCCCAAAAGATCCCTATCCACATTTCGGTACAAATAGTCGTGAACCAATCCCCGCGAAACTGTATACTGCGAAAGAGTTGGATGCGTTACTCCGCAAGCATGCCATGTCTGCTGCAAAGGAGGCAGGACTGGACGAGGAGGGTAGTTCGTAGCTGCGCGATCTCATCGCGTCCGGGCCTGGCAAGCCGGGCGCCATGACATTCGTCCCCCTGTCATTCTGAGCGAAGCGAAGAATCTCAGTAGTCTGTCATGGATAGCCCTGGAGATTCTTCGTCGCTTCGCTCCTCAGAATGACAGAGAAGGGATGTTTGCAAATTTTATACCGGCTATCTTTACTTGATGTCGATAACGAGGGAGGGACCGAAATGTCAGCTAACTGTAATCGGATTTGGATATTTCGTTCGGGTGATAGTGACGATGACGAATTCAGGAGAAGGTATCTCTATCCTGAATTGGAGGCGGGGCGCTTGCGTATGGGGTGGGGAGGTCAAGGCATGGCTTTGCAGGATGGAGACGGATTCCCGATACCCAAAGAACGGTGGGAAGAAAATTATAGGAGGGCTTGGGGAGAGAATCCGAGCCCAAAAAGGTACAGTATCCTGCGCCGTTTGCTCGAAATAGAGCAGGGAGAAGTGGTGGTAATGCCCAAAATGCCTAATTCGGGAGAATTCAGCATTGCTTGTGTGAGTGGAAGCTACACATTTTCTGTTGATGTTGATAGAGACGGCTATGGACATATTATTCCTGTTCATTCGGCTAGTGTACGTACCTTTAACTATCTTGCCGATGAAGACGCCTATGCGGTTTCGAGACTGTTTTCTCGTCATTGGTCCTCCGTAACATCTACTTCTGAAGAAGGATCCATTGAGACTGCCCGCAATCTTCTGGAGAGGGAAAGTATTTGTTCAGCAAGAGACCCGTCATCTCTGGCTCAGGCTTCTCTGGATAATGCTCTGAAAAAGGCCGCCAAAGTCATGCTGACAGAAAGTGCTACTTGGAGTGGTGATCTTTTTGAAAAGATCGTGAAACAAGCGTTCAAGAACCGGGGCTATGAAATAGTTACGGAAAAATATCGAAGATATGATGGGAGAGGGAGCGATGTCGATATTATTGTTCGGCCTCCTAGCAATATAGACAGCCTGTTTATGCCTCAAGAGATTGCCGTGCAGGTCAAATGGAAACAAGGCATAGATGAGAATGACGTATCTGCCGTGAATCAACTCGTCAGTTGGAATGAGGGCCCCATAGAAAAAATGGTGATTAGTTCGGCGGATGATTTTACCGACGAATGCAAAAGAGTGGCAAAGGACAATGATATAATACTTCTTGGCGGGCTGAATACTATGTATTTTCTCATGGGTCTACCCAATCCGTTTAGAGAGGAATAGGGCATTTAACGTTTTCTCATTGGTCTGTGGGCAATGGATGAGTTGGCGTAGAAGGAATCAGCGACATGCGTTACGAGCGCGTGCGAGACATCGTGAAGTTGGCCATTCGCCTTCAGGGAATGGGCGGATTGACCATTGCCGACATCATGAACGAGTTTGGGGTCAAGCGGCGCACGGCGGAGCGGATGCGCGGTGCGGTTGAGGGAGTCTTTGGTGCCTTGGAAGATGTGGGGAAGAACGAGAGACGGCGGCATTGGCGGCTTCAATCACCCACGGTTGGTCAACTTGTGCGCGTCTCACCCGAGGAGTTGGCGGAATTCGAATCCGCCGTCACGGGGCTGGACCGTGCCGGTCTTACGGAGCACGCGGCTTCGCTTCGGAACCTTGGCAGCAAGCTACGCGCAATCGCACGGTCGCGCCCGTCCGGGGAACGCGAATCTGATCTGGAGATGCTTATGCGGACCGAGGGCTTTGCCATGCGTGCCGGCCCGAGGCCGCGTCTCCAAGAAAAACTGCTTTCGGTCCTGCGCGAGGGCATCAAGTTCAGCCGCGTGGTTAAGTTTGAATATCTTGCGCAGGGGACTGGACGGCAAAGCACGCGGCGCGTTCAACCCTACGGGGTGCTCTACGGCAATCGTGCGTTCCTGGTGGGGAAGACCGACTCGGACGGGGACATGCGGCTCTGGCGGCTTGCGAACATGAGCGAGGCCAAGCCTTCCATAGAAAAGTTCAAGCGTGACCCGGCGTTTGACTTGCAGAGCTACGCCAAACGTTCGTTCGGTACTTTTCAGGAAAAGCCGGTGGACGTGGTTCTGCGCTTCAATGCTGACGCGGCACGGGACGCGGCGGCGTTCCTGTTTCATCCCGATCAGAACGTTACCGAGAACAAGGACGGCTCGGTGACCGTGCGCTTCAAGGCGGGCGGCATTGAGGAAATGTGCTGGCACCTTGTGACGTGGGAAGACGGCGTCACGGTCGAGAAGCCGGCCCGCCTTCGCCGACGGTTAATCGAGATGTGTTCATCGCTTGCGACGCACCATTCCGTTTGAGCGGGTCCCGGCCTGCGTGGTGCCGGTGAGATGGAAACTCGGGATCATGGCTGGCCAGTTCCCGACAGACCCTTTAGATTCTTCGCTTCGCTCAGAATGACATTTATGCTCAGACTGACATTTTCATTTGGGATAATACTTTCGTTGGGACTGACATTTTTGTTCGGACTGACGTTTGGCAAAGGTCACATAGGAGGGTAGAGGATATGTACAATTTCGCGGCCATTGACTTTGAGACCGCTAATTACCGTCGTGATAGTGCTTGCGCGATCGGGGTCGCGTTTGTGCGGAGCGGCTGCGTCGTGGACGTGAAGCGGCATTTGATTCGTCCGTCCACGCGTAAATTTTTGCTCACGGGTATCCACGGTCTGACGTGGGAAGACGTGAAAGATTCGCCCATGTTTGACGAAGTCTGGACGACGCTTGATTTCTCCGTTGCCGACGTGGATTTTCTCGCGGCCCATTATGCACCGTTTGATCGCGGCGTCCTCAAAGCCTGCTGCGAAAGCCACGATCTCCGGCCACCCGAACAACCGTTCGTCTGCACCGTCCAGGTGGCTCGTTCCATCTGGAATATCCGTCCGACAAGGCTCCCCGACGTGTGCCGCCATCTGAACATCCCCCTCACGCACCACGAAGCCGGCTCCGACGCAGAAGCCTGTGCGCGAATTGTCATTGCCGCCACACAACACGGCTGGCGACCCTGTTAGTAAAAAAGGAGTCACCACGCCCCGACGTTCCGTCCGTCACGCCCTCTGTCTTCCTGGGCTTGCCCTGAGCCTGGAAGGGTGAAGCGAAGGAACTGCTGTTCTCTTTCTTGTCCCGAAGGGTCTACCTGTTTCTGGAACGAACGAGATTCTTCGCTTCGCTCAGAATGGGAATAATGGCCAAAAAGTGTTGGGGAAAGTAGAAGAAACGCCTTTTATTTCAGTAGGTTCTGCCTCTTTGTATTGAACCCGCTGAACAAGCAGGCAAAGGTAATGCCCCCAAAAGCCGCTTGTCACCCCCCAAAGCCGTGCAGCGCGGGGATTCGCAAGGGATTGGTCCTCTGCCCTTCAAGACAAAAACCAACACTTTTTGGCCATTATGCCAGATAATCTGCCCTGCCTGCGCGGGCGAATCCTGTTTCCGCGGCATATTCGTGAAAATCTGGTCAATCGCGCGCGGTTTTACGTGGCGTACGATGAGTTCACCGCCGACCGTCCGGCCAACAGGCTGATTCACAGCGCGATTCACAAGCTGATCGGCTTTGCACGGCAACCAAAAAATCAACAGTTGCTCCATCAATTACGCATCTGCTTTGCCGATATTCCGCAGTCCACCCTGCTTGAAAGTGACTGGCAGCGGCATCGGGTAGACCGTTCCATGCAGCATTACGACGCGGTAATGCAGTGGGTCGGGCTGTTTCTGTTCAATGAAGGTCTGGCCACCTTTGCCGGCAAACACGTCAATCAGGCGTTGTTATTTCCCATGGAGGAAGTGTTTGAGGACTTTGTGACGGCGTGTTTTCGGCGGCATCCGCAGAAATTTTCCGTGCGGGCACAGGGGCCGAAAAAATCGTTAGCTGAAATTGATGGCAAACCCGCCTTTGAGATGAAACCGGATATCAGTTTGCTCGAACGGGGCGAGCGGGGCGACGTGCGGTTTATCCTTGACGTGAAATGGAAGCGCATTAACGAAAACGACAATGGCCCAAAACACGGCATCAGCCAAGCCGATGTGTACCAGTTGTTTGCGTATGGGAAGAAGTACGGTTGCCGTCACGTCGCGCTTGTCTATCCGAAGATGGACCAGTTTCGGGAACCGTTACGATACACGTTCGACGAAAAATTCGCCTTATCTTGTTTTCCATTTGACGTGACGGAGCCGCAAAAGAGTGTTCGTGCGATAATAGATTTATTAGAAAAGGAGCGGATACATGATGATTCGACCAACAGCAGTGAAACCGTGTGATGGCTATCGCATCCGGCTGCGTTATTCCGACGGCACTGCTGGCGAAATCGATCTGTCGCACTTGGCCGGACGCGGCGTGTTTGCAGCATGGAACAGCCGTGCTTGTTTCGAGGCCGTTCACATAACGGCAGACGGTGGAATCGCCTGGGGAGAGAATCTGGAACTTTGCCCCGATGCACTCTATATGCAACTCACCGGCAAATCCGCTGCGGAGGTGATGCCCGAGGTGCAGGTTTTGACTGAAAATGCCTGAACTTTGCCGATTCTACGGGATTTCTACGGGATTGTTATCCGAATGTATTTCGACGACCATCTGCCAGCGCATTTTCACGCGATATATGGTGGTGACGAGGAATAGATGCGCGTACCGAATCGACTAAGGGGAGGGGGAACCATTGAGATGAAAGTGGCGAGGCGTTGGCCGGAACGTTCTCCGAACGCATCAGGGTTGTTTCTGCCGAAGCCTTCGAACGCCGTTAGCCTTTCAGTCGTGAGGCGAATTGTTCGCGGAATTTTGCCATTTTGGGAGCGATGAGATACGTGCAGTAAGGCTGGGCAGGATTGCGCACGAAATATTTTTGGTGATAGCCCTCGGCTCGATAGAAGGTGCGCGCGGGGGAGACTTCGGTGACGATAGGGGCGTGAAACACCTTCTCCGTGGTGAGGGCGACAATCAGGTTTTTTGCCGTGGCTTCCTGGTCTGGGGAGTGGGAGAAAATTACGGATCGATATTGCGTGCCGACGTCGTTGCCCTGGCGGTTGAGGGTCGTGGGATCGTGAACGGCAAAAAACACGTGCAGGACGTCTCGAAAGGCAACGACGGCCGGGTCGAACGTGACTTGCACGACTTCCGCGTGACCGGTTCTCCCCGTACACACGGCTTCGTATGAGGGGTCGGGGACCGTGCCGCCCATGTAGCCGGACTCCACCGACTCCACGCCGCGCAGTTCATCAAACGCCGCTTCAAGGCACCAGAAACATCCGCCCCCGAGGGTGGTCACGACTTTTCCGTCATCGGTTGTGCCCGTCATGGTCTTCTCCTTGATAGGTGTGGGTTTGTCCCGGTTCAGAATCGATACCGGTTATACCATTCGTTCGGCGTTTCAAGCCAGTGGCCACTGGCCACCGGCCACAAGGATCCGGTTGCGGTGTTTTTCCCGTCAATGCTACCATACTTTTTCTTCAGGCGTAGGGCCGCGTCTCACGCGGCCTTCCGTTCAACGGGAGGAGAGTGGTATGGCCAACGTCACCTTATTAGTTTCGTCCACGTGTTCAGCCTGTCCTTCGGCCAAGAGTTTGTGGAAACAATTACGGGTTAAGCACAGCTTCAGTTACCGGGAAATTGACATCGGAACCCCGGATGGGCAGGAACTGGCGGATCGCCACGCGGTTCGCGCGGTGCCTGCCACGATTATCAATGGTCGCCTCACGTTCGTGGGCGTGCCGTCGCGGCAAAGTGCTGAAAAGGCATTGACGCAACGTCGAGGGTAACGTCGTATCGCGGATCATCCCAATGCCGACTTCCCTGCCTTTTGGGATGGATGAAGACGATCTGGACTTTGAACTGCCGGTCCTGCCTCCCGTGCAATCCGGTCCGCCTCCCGACTGTCCGTTCTGCGGAGAACCCATGACCTGTATTGACGCGGAATGGGGATGCGCCGATTGCAACGGGGAACTGATCGGTCCTGAAACCGGCTGACGTGGGCTGAAGGACGACGACGTCCGTGCCCGCGTCTGCGCCTTTCCATCGTTCGTCATGCTTCACGTTGTCACCGGCCTCTTTCATCCCGAGCTTGAGCAGTCCCTGGCCTCCGACCTTCGATCACTCAAGGCCGACCATCCCTTTTCGCCGTGCCTGATTCTGGTTCCGTCGGAAAGCCTGCGCACGTACCTCAAATGGACTTTGTGCGTGGAACGGGGTCAGCCGCTGTTCAACGTGCAGGTGCTGACGTTCCATCAGTTGGCCTTACGGGTGTTGGAAGAACGGGACCGTCGTCCGTCAAGCCGTCTCCGAAGCGGCGCGTTTTTTCGAGAATGGGTGCATCATCTGTTGCGCAAGCGAGGAACGGATCCGGTGGGACTCGAAGGACTCGCGTCGATGCCGGGCGCGTGTGCGGCACTCTGGGGCACCCTCAATGATTTCAAGAACGCGAGAGTGGACCCTGAATCCATTGAGGCCGCACTCAGCCACGGTCCATTCTCAGAAGATCGTCGATTGCAGTCGATCATCTGCTTGTACCGGGCGTTTCTTGACGTCCGAAGCGATGGTTCCGGGTACGACCATGAGGATCTCGCCGTCCTGGCTGCCGATCTGGTGCCCGAGTCGTCGTTTCTTCAGCAACAGGCTCACGTGTTCTACTATGGGTTCTACGATTTGACCCAAGTCCAGCTTGACGTGTTTCGCGCGGTCGTCCGGCAGTATCCGACGACGTTGTATTTCCCGTTGCTTGACAAGCATCCGGCCTTTCGGTTTGCCCAGCAATTTTTCGATCAACACGTTCTCGGCGTGGCCACGGGATCGATTGAACGCCGGGTCGGGGCCGTGCATCGATCGCCCTTCATGTCGCTGTTCGATCCATCGGGGGAGTTCGGAACGTCTGAGGCAACGTCCCGGGCCGAAACCGCAGTGCCCGAGAGCACGTCTTCAGACCGGCCGGAAAGCGTAGTGCCGCGTCTCACGCGGCCGGCCGAAACGCAACGTGCCTGTCGTCTGGTCACGGTCTCCGGAGTACACGACGAGATCGAAGTGGTGGCCAAAGAGATCCTCGCCGTGGTGCAGGAAGGACGGGTTGCGTTTCGTGACGTCGGCGTCGTGGGAAGGACGATGGCCGGGTATACCGACCTGATTCCTCGAATTTTCCATGAGCAGGGCGTTCCATTTCATTCGACCCTGCATCGGCCGTTGACGCGGCATCCGTTTCCCAAAACCTTCCTCAGTCTCCTTCATCTGCGTCAGTCCGATCTGGATCGGCAGACGACCTTCGACGTCCTGCACTCCCCATTTCTGCATTGGAAGGTCTTCTGTCCGGAAATCAGGACCCCGCGACCGGAGTTGTGGGAGCAGGCCAGTCGGCAGTTAGGCATCGACAAAGGCATGCACGAGTGGGAACGGTTGGATGACCACGTCGAAACCGGGGTGGTGTTGAAGCATACGCGAAGGCGAGAGGACACCGTGATTCGCGGTCGAGAAATTCACAACCTGCGGCAAGTCATCCGCCGATTGGACCAACTTCTTCAGGAATTCCCGGAACGGGCGAGTTGGGAGGCGTTTGCGGACCGAACCTTGTCTCTGATGGATTCCGCGTTCACGGTCGGTGAACGGAACGTGGGCGTCACGCCCGATGAAATGGAAGGCGGCAGTGAACCGTCACGGATCGCGCAAGCGGTGGTGGAGTGCGTCATGGAAATCAGGGGGCTCGCGCACGCCAACGAGGAGGTTCCGTATGCCGAGTTTCTCGCGACGCTCAACCGATTGATGGAGGAACGTGCGGTGCCGATCCACCCGACCATGGAAAACGGCGTCTGGGTCGGAGACGCGATGGCCGCCCGGGGCCTGTCGTTTCGCTTCCTGTTTGTCATCGGGCTCACCGATCATCTCTTCCCGCGACACGTTCAAGAAGACCCGTTTCTCAGGGATTCCGTTCGTCGGGTTCTGGAAACGGACTTCGGGTTCAAGGTTGAAGAAAAAGCCAAGGGCCATGATGAAGAAAAACTCTTGTTCTTTCTGTTGGTCCATGCGGCTCGTGAGCGGATCACGTTGGTGGTTCAACGATCCGACGAAGAAGGCCGGGCGACGATCCCGTCCTGGTATCTTCAGGAAGTGCAACGATGCCGGCCGGGTCTTGCTCCCGTGGACGTTCCCAGATCCGTGCTTCAGAAATTTCAGACACCGCAAACCGATGCGTATGCCGTGGAGAGACGATGGACGCCGAGGGAACGACTCGTACAGAATTTGCTGCAACGCCGCTGGCCGAATCGGTCAACGGAAGAAACCGAGGCGTGGTGGCGGATTCTGCAACAAGGCCTGAAGACGCTCCGGGCGCAGGAGAGTCATCACCGACGACTGAACGCCTGCGACGGCATCACGGGGCATTTGACTGACTATTGGCAGTGGTTGCACGGTCATGGGTTGTCGCCCACCAGCCTGGAGCACTACGTCACGTGTCCCTTTCAATATTTTGCCAGGGACGTGCTCGAACTCCAGGCGGCGGACGAAACGAAGACGACGGAAGACGTCCAACCCGTGGAAATCGGCACGCTGGTGCATGAAATAATCAAAGGATGGTACGCCCGATTATCGGAGCAGGAATGGTTCAAGCGTCCCGATTCTTCCGATTTGCCCTATCGCGTCCTGAAGGAAGTTGCGGAGTCCGTCTTCCGGGAATTTGAACGGACTCACTCCGTCGGGCCCGCGTTGTTGTGGGAGATGCAGCAGGAACGACTTGCAGGAATCCTCGAACGAATCCTGAGACAGGATCTGAACGAAATGGATCACACGTGGATCCCCGTGACGTTTGAACAACGTCTGGAGGGCACGATGACGGTGAATACCGCCAGTGCCGCGACGACGTTTCCCATTACCGGTTGCCCTGATCGAATAGATTGGTCGCCCACGACTCGCCGGTATCGCGTCATTGATTATAAATATACGTCGCGGACCACCGGCCTCATGACGGAAAAAAGCTTGGCGAGGGAAGTCGTGCGAGGGACTCGCCTGCAACCGGTCATGTACATGGAATTAGCTGGACAAGGTGTTCCGCAACTGTTGCCGGACGAGCACAAATCAGACGGGGCCCCTGCAACCTGCGACGGCGTCTGGTTGTACTTCGTGGCTCCTGGGGCTCTCGAAGAAGGTGAGGGATTTGCTCCGGTCCCGTTTTTATCGGCCACCCGCGATCGGTTACAACCGCAACTGGATAAGACGATGACGACGATCATCGAAGGCATTCGAGGGGGGATTTTTTTTCTCGTCAAGGGAGAACATTGCACGTGGTGCGAGGTCCGGTCGGTGTGTCACCGCAACCATCAGGGGAGTGCCCGTCGTGCGCGGGAAGACTCAGAACGGACCCGCGATCATCGAACCGTACGACGCCAAAAGGCGGATTGGATTCCCGATTAAGGACGTCGGGAATGACCTATTGGGGGTGTCTGCCCCCGACGGTAGTCATCGGGGGGAGTGATTGGGGAACGGATCAATGACGGATCGTATGCCGGATCGTGAAACTCGTGATCGGGCCGTGACGGCTTCGGACGCCAACGTCGTGGTGACCGCCGGCGCGGGCACGGGCAAAACCTCGCTGCTCATTGATCGTATTCTTCATTTGCTGACCCGGCGGGACCATCGGTTGTCGTTGACGAACGTGGTCGCGTTGACCTTTACCAAGAAGGCCGCTCGTGAGATGAAGATACGGTTGCGCCGCCGGTTGCAACTCATGGACGAAATCGCCTCCGGTGCTCACGGCGACGGACGTGCCCAACGGCACGAAATCCAGACGATTCGCACGCTTCAGGACGCTTATGAGATCACCAACGCCGAGTTGGTGAAATTGAGTGACGAGGCGATGCGTGACGTGGAACGTGCGCATATCGGCACGATTCACAGTTTTGCCGGGCGTCTCTTGCGACTCTATCCGGTGGAAGCCGGGGTTGATCCCGCGTTCCAGGAAGACGAGGGCGCACACGTTCACGAGCATTTCAATCGCGAGTGGAAACAATGGGTGGAACGGGAATTGTCGCCCTCCGGTTGCCGCCGTGACGTCTGGCGGCAGATTCTGACGCGCTATAGCCTCGACGACGTCAAACAACTGGCTTGGTCCTTGACGGATGAATTGCTGCCGTCGTCCTTACGCGAAGCCGTGACTCACCGCGTCAATCCTCACGTTGAATCGTGGTTGCGGGACGTATCGGCACGAGGGCGAAAGTTGCAGGAACGGCACCCCGGCGCGTTGACGATCAATCAGATGCTTGATGCCTCCGTGACGATGTGTGAAGAAATGGTGAAGGGCAGCGCACTCCGGGACCTGCCCGCTGCCCCAGTTCTCCAAAAATCGGTCCCGTCGAGAAAGGCAAAGGATTGGACCGAGGAAGATCACGAAGAGGCAAAGGGGCTGATCAAGATTGCGCAAGCCGTGGAACGGGCGAGATCGGGCCCGTCCTTGGACGTGTTGCAGATTCTCAAGCCCTTCGTCGTTCAATGTCGAGCGTCGTTCACGGCGAACGGATTCGTGTCGTTCAGCGGGTTGCTCGCCCGGGCACGTGACCTGCTTCGGGACCATCCTCCCGTCCGCGCAGAAGTGAAGGACCAGTATCGTGCGATCCTGGTCGATGAATTTCAGGACACGGATCCGGTGCAATATGAACTGATTCTGTTTCTGGCCGAGGCCGCGGGAAAGGAAGCACAAGAATGGCGTGACGTGCAACCGGAACCGGGGAAATTGTTCATCGTGGGAGATCCTAAGCAATCCATTTATGCGTTTCGACGGGCGGATATTGACGCCTACGATGAGGTGGTGCAGAAGCATATTCTGGCGCCGGAAGACAAGCCTTACGTCTTGAGCAGCAATTTTCGCGCCCACGCGCAGGTGCTCGAACCGGTGAACGGCTGTTGTGCCAAGCTGTTTCCTGATACTGACGTCAAAGGCGTGCAACCTCGCTACGAACCGCTCATCTCCGCGTCGGAGGAATCCGAGCCCCTTCCCCATGAACGGGTCCAACTCCGACTCGTTGCTCCTCCGCAAGAAGACGCGGACGGGGAAGAGGAGAATTGGAAGACGGATGAGTCCAGCCGTGCAGAGGCTGAAACACTGGCGCAGTGGTTGCAGCATGAAGTCATGAATAAAGAATCGCTGCTTCTGGATCGTCAACGGGTGACCGTTCAGCCGTGCCACGTTGCGGTGCTGTTTCGCACGCTGACCCACGTGCGGACCTACCTCGAAACCTTCCGGCGTCATGGTCTTCATTGCCTCACCGAGGGCGAACGACACTTTTTTGAACGGCAAGAAGTGATGGATTGTATCCACGTGCTGCGGGTGCTGATGAATCCGCGTGATCGGCTGGCAGCGGTTGGCGTCTTGCGATCACCCTACGGCGGGTGCTCCGATGTCGAGGTTGAAGCGATCGTGCGGCAGGGGTTGCTGGAGAAAGGCGCGGAAGCGGCGTCACTTCAACGACTGCCTCCCGTATTTTCGGTGCTCCGGTCCTTGCGGGAAACGGTCCATGCGCTTCCGGTTTCAGAAGCCGTGAATCGCACGTTTGAAGAGGTGCCCCTGGCGGAATTGGCCGCGGCAGCAAGAGACGGTGAACAGTCCCTGGCCAACGTGGACAAACTGCGCGATACCATTCTCTCAATGGCCGGACAATCCGGGATGTCGCTTCGGGAAATCACGCGCCAACTGGTTCACTGGGTGGACGATCCCCCGGATCAGGCGGAACGCCCTCTTATCGAAGAAGACCATCCCCCGATAACGACCGTCGGGGGCGGGCCAGCTCAAGGTGGAGCGATTCGCTTGCTGAGCATCCACAAAGCCAAGGGGTTGGAATTTCCCATGGTGATCGTGGCGGGATTGCACCACGACGTGGATCCTCGAAAAGAACGGGTCCAGGCCTCTCACGACTGGATCACGGATACGGTCGGCATTCGCCTGAGGGAGGACGCCAATCTCGAAAGGATCTTTATTGAATCGAAATTGGAAAAACTCCAACGCGCCGAACGTCTGCGGTTACTCTACGTGGCCATGACCCGCGCGCAGCGTCGTCTCGTGTTGTCCGCGGGTGTGCCGCGAAAGGGGGCGATCAGAAAAGGCAGCCTTCTCTCCTTGCTCGTGCAAGGCTGGAACCTTGACGTGACGTCGCTCATTGAAACGGAAACGGAACGATCCCACGTCCACGTTGTCAATGACGTGCCCGTGGACGTGACGGTCGTGCCGGCGCACCAGGTCGGTCGGCGGCACGTTGAGCGCGCGCAATCACGATTGCAGCCCGCGCCGCCGGATCAGTCGGAGGCCCAACGCGAATGGGCTGAATGGATAAAGCGGATGAAGGAGACGCGGGAGACCCCGCTGTTTCTTTTGCCCAAACGTGTTTCCCCCTCACCCCCGGGTCACGTCAGGGACAGGCCCCGGGCCTCTCCCGCAAGAAAAAAAGGAATGAAGCCCAACGTGCCGAACGATCAAAGGCCGTCACGAGTCTCACGCAGGGCGCGTGAAGGATCGACGTTGCCTGATCGACAAGCCACGTTCGGAACTCTGGCTCATCGGGTGTTGCAGGATTGGGATTTTTCCGAGGACCCGTCCGCGTTGGACGTGCGGATTGAGCAGTGTTGTCGAGCGTACCTGACTGACGAACAGGAAGCCAACGTTCAAAGTCTGTATAAGGAACTGCGGGACGTGTTCAGGCACTTTGTCGAATCCGAACCCTGTGCCGTGCTTCGGCAGGCGGAGATCCTGGGCAGAGAAGTGCCGTTTGCCGTTCCCTGGGACCGGGCGCGGGACCAAGCAGGGAGAGTCTCGAATCAGAGTCCGGCCGAACCCTCCTGTGTGATGGAAGGGGTCATTGACGTGATCTATCGCCGGGACCGCCAAATCTGGCTGGCCGACTATAAGACGCACCACGTCGATGAAACCTCCCTCGACCGAGTGGTGCAGGAACACCGGACCACGGTGCAGATCTATCAACAAGGTGCAGCGTTCGCCCTGGGAGGCGTCCCCATCCGAACGCAGCTCATATTTTTACGGAGTGGACGGAGCGTTGAGGTTTGAGTAGGATACGCCCCGTGCAGATGAATGACCAACCCCAAAAGGAGAACGTCATGCGATTCAGAAGTTGGACCATAGGATGGTGCCTCGTCAGTCTCGTAGGCATTGGTGCGTGCAGCAGCAGCGAAAAAATAATCGAACATGCCTTGAATGCTCCGGCAGGGAGCAGTCCCGCGGCCCTGACGGCGATGGATCAGGGAAACAGGGACTTCGCCGTCGGGAAGTGGGCGGAGGCCCAGGCGCAGTATGAAAAAGCCCTGACCGTTGACCCCGAATTAGGCGAAGCCCATTATAATCTGGCGCTCACCTTGGATCGATTGGGTGATCGAGCCGCAGCAGATGAACATTATACGCAGGCGGCGAATTTGCGGCCGGGTCATCCGGTCATTTGGAATTCACGAAAATATCGCCGCTATGGTGACGTGACGGTACAGAAAAACGCCGGGGCGTCCATTCCCGCGCTGCCGGGGCTCGGGGGACTGGGCGGTGCGCAGACCGGCATGCCGCCGGGCGGCTATTAGCCCGCGGGGAAATATTCCCGAAGAACGAAAAAGGACCGTAGCGGCGCGTCTCACGTGCCGACGAAAAGCCAACGGAAAGTGCCCCCAAAAAACCAAAAAGGAATGAAGCGCACCAACCCGTAGCGGCGCGTCTCACGCGCCGACGGAAAACCGACGGAAAGTGCCCCCCCAAAACCAGAAAGGAATGAAGCGCATGAAATTCAAAGTCGGTGATTTTGTCGTCTATCAGAAATGGAAATGCTCAACCCATCCCAGCCTTCGGGCCAAAACAGTCCATCCCGCCCAACATGGGGAAACCTACTCCTACGCGATCGAGAAATTCTGGAAAGTGGTGCGCGTGTTTGACGACACCATTGAAATTGAAACGCGGCGGGGAAAACGCCGTCTTCTTGCCCAGGATGACGACGCGCTGCGGAAAACCAGCCTGATGGACCGATTGTTGTTCAAAGACCGTTTCTTTTGAACGGATGACAGAAGAGCGGCCCATGGCCCGTCTTCTCTGGCGTTCCCGTCCGCCCTGTCATTCCCACAACCCACCCTGTCGTTCCCGCAGTTCACCCTGTCATTCCCGCAAGTAGTAAGCGGGAATCCAGCGTCGTTTTCCCTCCGCCCCGCGGTAGGTTTCCCCTGTTCCCTCCCCCCTTGAGGGGGAGGGTTAGGGTGGGGGGTGCCTTTCTTTGTCCGTTCAGAGAAGCACAACGACGCTTGCCCTGAGGTTCGCCCGAAGGGAAGAAGTTCCAGTACACGTCCGTGCCGGTTTTTCGCAATTCCTGGATTCCCGCTAAAACCTGTCCCCGACGTTCGTTATCGGGGAACTTGCGGGAATGACAATCGGCGTCCTGATTCGGGGATCCCGCCTTGCCGTCGTTACTCGGGGGCTCTCCGTTTAGCGCAGGCTGACAAGGCGATCAGACTGCCGCCGACCACGGCACCCACGACAAACACCAGACAGAACGCGAGTCCTGATCGCAGTTCAGGCCAGTTGTTCAGCAAGTTGGCGAACACCGGTGCAGGTGGGACGTTGACGTGGCCTTCCCATCCCAGGGCGTCGTCAGCCGTGGGGAGTGCCGTCGGAGACGGACGTTCAAGATTCGTGGGGTCTGATGAAAAAGTCGTCATGATATTCGCTCCATCATGGCTACCGGAAGTTGTTGAAAGATCTCGGAGACGGCCAAGACGGCAGTCCCCTCGTGCTCATGAGCCGAGAGTCTCTGGTTCGTAAGCACGTGGCGATAGTGGGCGGTCCGGATCCCCTTCGGGAGTATCACGTGGGTATCGCCCCACGCGTCGCGGCCAAGTGCCGGGACCGTCAAGTCCGGGATCATACCATGGATGAGTCTCGGAACAACAACGATGGCCGAATCGGTTTTCCACGTTCGTTGAAACGCACAGAGATGACGACGGTGGACGCCGCCGGATTCAAGCGGATCATACGTGCCCCGTTGAAACAACGCGGGGTGGGCCTTTCGATAGTTGAGCAGCGTGCGGGTGACGTACAATTTAATGCGTCCGTCTTCGTAGGATTCAAGCATCTGCTGCAAATGGGTCGCGGTTGCCGTGCCATCGGTGGGCAGGCTTCGTGCCACGTCAAGGACGTGATCGTAATCGACCGGCTGCCGATTGTCCGGGTCAACCAGCGTGAAGTTCCAGATCTCCGTGCCTTGATAAAAGTCGGGAGTGCCGGGACATCCGATTTTCAGGACCACTTGTGACAACGCGTTAGACGCGCCGTATCGGGCAATGATCTTCTGGAACGGCAGAAAGTCCGCTAAAAATTCGTTGGACGGGCAGGGCTCAAGGACGTGGTGAATGAAACGGCGCACGGCGTCTTCATAGGCGGCGTGGGGCGTGATCCAGCTTGTGTGCAGTTTGGCCTCTCTCAGGGCCTTGAGCACGTATTCCTGAACGCGTCGACGAAAATCCTGATAGCGTTCTGAGTCGAGGCCGGCGAACGGCCAAGCCCCCACCAACGTCTGGTAGAGCAAGTATTCTTCATTGCGGGAGGGAACGTCCCGGCCGTCCAGTCGCCGCGTGTGCCGGTTGTTGAGCCGGTGCCATCGCGTCACTCGCGTATGCCACTCGTGGGGCAGCTCGGACAGAACGTGAATACGCGCGCGGACGTCTTCACTCCGCTTCGTATCGTGAGTTGACGTGGCCGAGAAGCTCAGAGGCCATTGCCGTTGGCGCGTTCGCATTTGCTCATGAAAGGTGGCCACCGAAACGCCGAATCGTGCGGGATCGCCGCCGACTTCATTGAGGGAAACCAAGCGGTGATAACGGTACAACGCCGTATCCTCAACGCCTTTTGCCGTGACAGGGCCGGTGGTCTGTTGGAATTTCATGACGAACGATCGGACCGTCTCCCAGGACAACGTCGAGTCGGCGGATTTGAGCAAAAGATTCTGGATACAATCAAACACGTGGCCGTCGGTCGCCGGATTGTTGCGTTTGGCCTGAATGACCGCCAATCGCAGGTAGGCGCGATCGCGGTCCGTGACGGGCGCGCGTCCGTCCGGAGAGACGTAGGTGCGATACACGGGAAACCACGCGATGATTTCTTTGAGGGCATGAGTCAGGTCGTTGAGCGTGAAGTCACGGGCACGGCGATGGTGTTCCGATAAGAGATGCAGTTGATGACCGAGGGCACGCAACTCGCTCGCCATGGTTGCATCCATGATGAGCGTTTTGCACTCGTGAACGAGCGTGTCGAACGCGGCCGTCTCACGGGTAAATTCCGCGTAACAGGCGTCCATCGCGTGTTGCTGGTGAGCATCGACGAAGAGGTGGTTCAGCAGGTCAAGAAAGTCGTAGCCGGTGGTCCCGTAGACGGGCCAGTCCTCAGGGAGCGTCTCTCCTTTTCCTAAAATTTTCTCCACGACCAGGAAGAGCGAACGACCGTTGGCGTCGGCCGGCCATCCGAGTTCGCGTTGGGCCCATTCCTGCCAGCGTTCAAGATAACGTTTGGGATCATATAGTCCATCAACGTGGTCGATTCGGAGGCCGTGGACCGCGGCCGTGGGAATCAGGGAACACGCGTACCGGTGGACCCGTTCAAACACCTCGGGATCTTCAATCCGAAGAGCCGCGAGGTGGGTGACGTCGAAGAAGCGCCGATAGTTGATTTCTTCTCCGGCCGCGCGCCAGAAGGCCAAGCGATACACCTGGTCTCGCAGGAGCGCGTCCAGCAAGTCGAAGCCGGAGGGGTCGCCTCCGGTGCCGTTAAACGCCCGCAGGGCGTCCTGGACGAAGGCCCGCACGTCGGGACGTTGCTCGGTCAGCGTGGCCAAACGGCGTTGAATGATCCCGTGTTCTCGATATCGCGTGGCGACCCCGTCGGGATCCGTTCGGTGGCGGTCGGGCAAACGCCGGCAGGCCGCGATAAGGTCGTCCAGTGCGCGAACGGAAGGGGCTCCGTCGCGTGGCTCCCGCGGGGCGTCCGGCCGATGATGCAGAATCATCGCGTACAGACTGGGGTCAACGGGTAACTGATACTCGTGGTAACGAACAAAAAACCGTCCGGCTTGATATTCCAGGCGGAGTTCCCCGTTTTCCAGCGTGACGCGGTAGTGGTCTCCCAGGATGGGGAGTAAGATCTTTCCCGTGAGTTCACGCTTCACCGGCGTCCAGTCAATATCAAAGAAATGAGCGTACAGGGAAGCGGGGCCGTGTTCGAGGACGTCTTGCCACCAGGGATTCCACGGCCCGGCGACGTGCATGTGGTTGGGGATCATATCCAGAATTTGCCCCATCCCGTGCGCGTGCAAGGCCTGGACGAAGGTCTGATAGTCGTCGGCCGATCCAACCTCCGCATTCAGCCGGGTCGGATCCACCACGTCGTAGCCGTGGAGGCTGCCCGGGGAAGCTTGGAAATACGGTGACGTGTAGCAATCGGAAATACCCAGGTCGGCCAGATAGGGAACCAGCTCGGCGGCGCGGGCAAACGTCAAGTGTCCGTTGAATTGGAGGCGGTAGGTCGAAAGCGGAATTCGAGGACCCGGCATCACGCCTCTTCCCCCCTGGCCTTCCCCCCTGGCCTTCCCGTCTGCCCGTCCCGTCTGTCCTGCCCACCCCTGACCTTCCCGCCGCCTCTTCCCCTGTCATTCCCGCAAGTTTTAAGCGGGAATCCAGTCTTTCTCTTCGCCCACGTCCCAGTCGTCATCGTCATGCCTTAAGCGGGAATCCGGCGTCGTTTCTTTTCGGCCCTACGGGTGGAAAGAGAAACCCGGGCATGGTGCAAGCAGGTTGGCGACGCCCCGCGTTAATGATTCGTCACGGGAGGGACGGCCCGACCGCCGTAGGAACGTCCTCGCGGCAGGACAATGAGACCCGACTTATCAACGGTCGGGGACAGGCCGGGAGCCTTCATGGGATCATGGCCGAGGATCGTCCCGGATGGAATCAGGTTGAACCGGTCGGAGATGATCCGTTTCAATTTCGCGTCGGGCCCCACGACGGTCCCGTCCAGGATCACGCATTCTTCGATATCCGCTCCTGCACTGATGCTGACGTTACGGCCCAGGACCGATCGTCGCACGTGGGCGTCAACGACGAGGCTGCCTTGGCCCACCACGGTGTCGTCCAACCGGGACCGGACGATACTGGCGGTCGGTTCGCCCGACGCATCGGTCATAATCGGCCAACTGACGTTGCGAAGATCAAAGATCGGACGTTCTCCCAGAACGTCCATGTTCGCCCGCCAGTACGCGTCCAGCGTGCCGACGTCGCGCCAATATCCCCACTCCTCGTAGGGGTGAATGCCCGGGACGACGTTGTCCAGGAAGTTATACGCCACGACGTGCTGAGACTGGATGAGGGTGGGAATGATGTCCCTGCCGAAATCATGTGATCCGAGCCGACTGGCGTCGAGTTCCAGTGCCTTCATAAGGACCTCGACGTTGAAGAGATAATTGCCCATGGACGAGAGGGCCATGGTCGGGTCGTCGGGCATGGGTTTGGGACTCCTCGGTTTCTCCTCAAACCCGTGAATGCGGTGGTCGGCGTCGGTCTGAATGATGCCGAAGCCTTTGGCCGATTGAAGGGGGACCGGCAACGCGGCCACGGTGGCGTCCGCTTCGTGATCCAGATGAAATTGGATCATCTGCCGCACGTCCATGCGATACACGTGATCCGCGCCGAAGACGGCGACGAGATTCGGCGCGAAATCCTGGACGATGTTCAGGTTTTGATACACGGCGTCCGCGGTGCCTTCATACCATTTTCCACGGCCCTTCATCTGGGGGGGCACCACCGTAATAAAGGATTGTCGAGTCGGGCCACCCGTGCGCCACGCGCCGCGAAGATGTTCGATCAACGACTGCGAGCGATATTGGACGAGCACGTACATGGCGGAAATACCCGAATTCGAAAAATTGCTCAGCACGAAATCGACGATCCGGTAGGTGCCGGCGAACGGAACGGCGGGTTTACTGCGTTGTTCCGTCAGCGGCATGAGGCGTTCGCCTTTGCCGCCGGCCATAATCATGGCCAGGACTCGTTGAGGCGTGCGTTTCACCATGGGCGGCGTGGCTCCCTCAAGGCGTGCGTGGCGCCGTCAATCAGGAAACGGTCTTCGAGAAGAATCCTGGTGAGGGCGTTCCAAGTCCCTCACCCGTTTCGTCAGGTCCGTGATCTGTCGGGACTTCCGAATGCGGGTCGGCATGGAAGCCAGCACGTCAATGACGACGCCGAGGCAGAGGGTGGTCAACAAAATCAGGACCAGAGACCCCTTAAAGCTCCATCCGAAAAACTGAATGGCCACCACCTGGTCGTTCTGAAGAGAAAACGCCACGGTCAAAAAGAGAACGCTGAGGGCAACAATCAACGTGAACGGCATAGTTCAGCTATCTTTCTCCTTGATTCCTCAATGGTCAAGAAGTATATACCAATCCGCCCCAGTCGTACACCCTGACCACCCTGAAAAACTTCCAAAAGCCCCCGCCTCTGTCATTCTGAACGAAGTGAAGAATCTGGCTTTCCGTTGTCAGGGGCATGACCGCGGCGTTCTGAGCTGGCGGTGCAGGTGGTGGTCGTTGGATGATCTGAGAGCAAGCCCCCTCATCCTGGCCTTGGATTCCCGATTAATAACGTCGGGAATGACAGTGTTTGAAATGTTGGGAATGACAGCGTGAGAACAAGCCCCCTCACCCCGGCCCTCTCCCGCGAGGGGAGAGGGAGGAAGAGAAGAGGGAGGAGTCTCCGGGAGAGGGGGAGGAACTGGTGTAAACCCACGTGGCGTAGGGGGGAAGGTGACGTGAGGGTGGTTCTTGCGGCACGGTGAGGGTGGGGGGAGCGGGGGTTTCTTGGCGTCCGCCGAATTCTGGGGCATGGGAGTCGAGTTGCAGGTTCCACGTTCCTCGTGGGTTTTTGAATAGAAGGTTCGTCGGCTTCTTGTTGAGACTCAGAATGATGAGCGCCTCCGGGCCTGCGTGTCCGGTTCGGTGGAGGGTCAGAACTTGGGCTTTTTGATGGGTATAGACCTTGAGCCGGTCTTGTGCCCGACCCGGCCCGAGGGCTGGAATTGATTTCCGAAGGTTGATGACGGATTGATACCACTGCCGCAACCAACGTTGTCGGTCCGACGGGTTCTGGGTCCATTGAAGGCGTGACCGATCAAACGTGGACGGCGCATGAGGGTCAGGGACGTCTCCCCAGCCGAAGGAAGCAAATTCGGCTTGGCGTCCCCGTCGGACGGCGTCGATGAGGTCGGCGTCGCCGTGATCGATGAAGTAGAGAAACGGCACGGTCTCCCCATACTCTTCTCCCATGAACAGCAAGGGCACGTTCGCGGAAAGCAGGACCGCGGCGGCCGCCAGTTTGAGTGCCTCGAACGGGATCAGGGTTGCGAGTCGCTCGCCTTGCGCCCGATTCCCCACTTGATCGTGATTTTGTGAGAACACGACAAATTGCGTGGGCGTGCCGCGTCTGGCCGAATTGCCGTGACGCCGTTCTCTGTAAGCGGAATATTGTCCGGCGTACACGAAGCGGTCCTTGATTGCCGTGGCCAGGTGCTCAAGTTTCCCGAAGTCCGCGTAGTAGCCGTCCGCTTCCCCGGTCAGAAGCCCATGGAGGGCGTGATGAAAGTCATCGCTCCATTGGCTGTCCAGCCCGTAGCCTCCTCGGGTGACGGGGGTGATGACTCGTGCGTCGTTGCGGTCGCTTTCGGCAATGACGTGAACGGCTCGGTTTTGTTGCTTGGCCTGTGCGCGAACGGCTTCGCCGAGTTCTTGCAGAATATGTTTGGCACTGAAATCGAAGATGCCGTGGATCGCGTCGAGTCGCAGGGCGTCCACGTGATATTCCATGATCCAGTACAGCGCGTTGCTGATGACGAAATGCCGGACGGGATCGCTGTGCGGTCCGTCGTAGTTGATGGCTTGCCCCCAGGGAGTCTGATAGCGGTGCGTGAAATAGGGCCCGTACTCTCCCAGATAATTGCCTTCGGGGCCGAGGTGGTTGTACACCACGTCCATGATGACGGCGAGCCCATGGACGTGACAAGCGTCCACCAATCGCTTCAGCCCGACGGGGCCGCCGTAATTGGCTTGTGGGGCGAAGAGGTAGGCCCCGTCGTATCCCCAATTCCGGACTCCCGGAGATTGAGCCACCGGCATCAGTTCCAGCGCGGTCACGCCGACGGCGTCGCGAAGGTAGGGCAGTTTGCTAATGACCCCGTCAAAGGTGCCTTCCGGTGTGAACGTTCCAACGTGCAGTTCGTAAATAATGAATTCGTCAAGCGGCAATCCCCGCCAATGGCCATCCGTCCAGGAAAAGCCGGAGGGATCAACGACCACGGATGGCCCGTGTACGCCTTCAGGTTGGAACCGAGAGGCCGGGTCCGGGCGTTGCAGGCGTTGATTGATCGCGTAGGAATAGCACGCGTCGGCCGAGACGCCTGAGACGGTGGCTTCCCAATATCCGTGCTGCGTCGGAGTCAAGGGGATGCTTCGAGGATTCGCCGCGTGCAGTTCCACGTTCATGGTCTCGGCCCGGGGAGCCCAGACTTTGAAACGGACGGTGTCCGGCGCAAGCACTCGTGCCCCGAGATCAAGATGCCAGGGTCGGGTCAGGTCAGGGTTGATGTCCGGTGACGGGTCCATGTTCTCTCGCGGATCGTGAGGGGGCCATCATAGCAGAATCAGCACCGCGTGGCTGAAAAAACAACGTGAGTTTCCCCAGAGATCATCAGCACCAAACAAACCCGTCTATCCGTTTCTCCATGCCGACGGCCCCTCTCCGTCATTCCCGCCGGCGTCCCTCCGTCATTTCCGCCAGCGCCCTTCTGTCATTCCCGCTGGTCCCTCTCTGTCGTTCCCGCCGGCCCCCATCTGTCACTCCCGGTGGTCCCCCTCTGTCATTCCCGCCGGTAGTTAGCGGGAATCCAGGGTTTCGTCTTTTCAACTGACTGGATTCCCGATTACAAACGTCGGGAATGACACTGGGGGTGACGTCGGGAATGACACTGGGGGTGACGTCGGGAATGACATTGGGGGGATGTCGGGAATGACACTGGGGGTGACGTCGGGAATGACATTGGGGTGACGTCGGGAATGACATTGGGGGGATGTCGGGAATGACATTGGGGGGGTGTCGGGAATGATATTGGAGCGACTTGGGAATGACGTCGGAGTCGGTCAACGCGGACGGCAGAGGGGTTCGTTGAAGTTCCAGCGGCCTTTTGTTAGGCTTTTTTTCTCTGCAATCATCCACGATCAGCATCGATTTTACAAAAGGAAGGGGCCATGGACGGATTGAACCACGCGTTGATCAGTGTGTCTGATAAGACCGGGGTGGTGGAGTTGGCGAAGGGATTAGTGGACGTGGGGGCCACGCTTCTCTCGACGGGCGGAACGGCCAAAGCGATGCGCAAGGCCGGCGTGCCGGTGACGGAAGTGTCTTCGCACACGGGGTCTCCCGAGATTTTGGGGGGGCGGGTCAAAACCCTGCACCCCAGGATTCACGGAGGCGTCTTAGGGCGACGGAATCAGCCCGACCACGTTCGGCAAATGCAGGAGCACGGGATTCCGCCGATTGACGTGGTGGTCGTGAACCTGTATCCGTTTGAATCCACGATCGCCAACCCCGCGTGCTCGTTTGAGGAGGCCATCGAACAGATTGACATTGGGGGGCCGTCCCTGCTTCGTTCGGCTGCCAAGAATCATGAGGACGTCGTCGTGATGGTCGATCCGAACGACTATCAGCGCGTGTTGGAGGCGTTGCGGGCCGGGGGCGTGCCTTCGGCGCTGCGCCGGGAATTGGCGCAGAAAGTCTTTGCTCATACTGCCCGGTACGACGGCATGATTGCGGAGTATCTGAGCCGGCAGCGGGCCGGCGGGACGATCGAGAAATTTCCGACGCGGTTGTCTCTGACGTATGAACGATCGGCAATCTTACGATACGGAGAAAATCCTCATCAGGAAGGCGCGTTGTATCGAGAACGAGGCGGGACGGACCCCTCCATTGCCGGCGGCCGCCAACTGCACGGCAAGACCATGTCCTATAACAATTATCTGGACGCCGACTCCGCGTTGGAGTTGGTCAAAGAGTTTGCTGACGTGGCGGTCGTCATCATCAAACATAATAATCCGTGTGGCGCGGCACTGGGCGCGACCCCGGTGGACGCCTACGTCAAAGCCAGGGACACGGATCCCGTCTCGGCGTTCGGGGGCGTCATCGCCTGTAACCGGACGGTTGATCTGGCCATGGCGAAGGAAGTGACCGCCACGTTCGTGGAAGTCCTCGTTGCTCCGGAATTTACCGCGGACGCCTTGGCCGAGTTGCAACGGAAAAAGGACCTGCGGTTGTTGTCGGTGGGGCCGCTTGACGGCCAAACCCGCAAGGGTTTCGATTTGAAAAAACTCGTCGGCGGGTTGATCGTCCAGGATCGCGACCTTGGAACCCTGCCGGACGTGACCACGTTGAAGGTGCCGACCAAACGGCGCCCCACGGAGACGGAATACGCGGCCTGTGCGTTTGCATGGAACGTGTGCAAGCACGTGAAGTCCAATGCCATTGTGTTGGCCGGGGCCACGCAGACCATCGGCATCGGCGCCGGACAGATGAGCCGCGTGGATTCCGTTCACTTGGCTGAGCGGAAAGCCCTGCTTCCCATCCAGGGTTCCGTCATGGCGTCCGATGCCTTCTTCCCGTTTCGGGATGGAATTGATGCGGCGGCCAAGGCCGGCGTGACCGCCGTGATCCAACCCGGCGGCAGTATCCGGGACGAAGAAGTCGTCAATGCCGCGGATGAACACAAGTTGGCCATGATTATGACCGGTATGCGGCATTTTCGACATTAAGCATGATGGCAGCGGTTTGATGGCCTTTGAGGATGGGAACACCGTGGCCCCGATGCTGGCGGCACACGATCATGAAGGCATAAATTCGTTAAGTGTCGTCATTCCCGCGTACAACGAGGCGGTCGATCTGCCTCTCACTCTGCGCAAGATTGCTGATTACCTCTCCAGTCGCCAAGTCGATATTGCCGAGGTGGTCGTTGTCGATGACGGTTCCGACGACGGGACCAGCGACGCTGCGGGTCGGGAGGAGGAAACCTTGCATCGTGTTGGGGCAACGCTCCGCATCATCCAAAACCCCGTCAACATGGGGAAGGGCTACAGCGTGCGGCGCGGCATGCGGGAAGCGATCTACGAAAGAGTCCTCTGCACGGATGCCGACCTGTCCGCCCCGATCCAGGAACTTGACAAGTTGCTGTCGGTGTCCAGTGAAAGAACGTGCGACGTGGTGATTGGCTCGCGAGCCTTGGACCGGTCACTCATCGGCGTGCGCCAACCGCTGTGGCGTGACTTCTCCGGCAGGGTGTTCCACGTGTACGTCGGTCTCCTCACGGGGCTGACCATCGCCGACACGCAGTGCGGGTTCAAGCTTTTCAACCACGGGGTGGCCAAGCGCGTTGCGGCCTTCCAGCGGGTCAACGGCTTTGGCTTCGACGTGGAACAGTTGGTCCTTGCCCGGAAGATGGGTTTTTCGGTCGTGGAAATTCCCGTTCGCTGGAACCACAACTCCCGAACGAGCGTCACCCTGTTCAGTGGATTGATGGCCTTTGTCCAAGTGTTGCAGGTGTGCTGGAACTGCGCGTCAGGTCAATACGACGGAAGGGAATAACGCATTCATGAAGATTCTGGTCATTGGCGGTGGCGGACGCGAACACGCGTTGATATGGAAATTGGCGCAGAGTCCTCGGGTGACCGGACTTTATTGTGCTCCGGGAAACGCAGGCATCGGTCAGCACGCCACCTGCGTGCCGATCTCGGCAACCGACTTGCCCGGTCTGAAAACGTTCGCTCAAGAAGAAGCCATCGATTTCACGGTCGTCGGACCGGAGGCGCCGTTGGCGTTGGGTATTGCGGATCTGTTTCGCCGGAGCAAATTGAAAATATTCGGTCCCACCGGAAACGCCGCGAAGATCGAAGCCAGTAAATCGTTTGCCAAGAACCTGATGGTGCGGCAAGGGATTCCCACGGCGGAGTCCCGCACGTTTGACGACGTTGGGCCCGCGTTCGCCTACGTCGAGAGCCGCACGCCGCCCGTGGTGGTGAAGGCCGACGGGTTGGCCCAAGGCAAGGGGGTCGTGGTTGCCGGGACGCGGCAGGAAGCACGGGACGCCGTGAGCCGGATGCTGGAGCATCATGCCTTGGGCGAGGCCGGTCGGCACGTGGTCATTGAAGACTATCTGCAAGGAGAGGAACTCACGCTGATGGCCTTTGTGGATGGGCACACCGTGGTCCCGATGCCGGTGGCACAAGATCATAAGCGAATCGGCGAAGGCGATACGGGTTCCAATACCGGCGGCATGGGGGCGTATGCCCCGGCACCATTGGCCACCCCGGCCTTACGTGATGAGATCGTGCGAACCGTGTTGCACCCCGCGGTCGAAGGCTTGTCACGCCTGGGGAGCCCCTTTTATGGGGTGTTGTACGCGGGACTCATGGTCAAGGACGGCACTCCCTACGTGTTGGAGTTTAATGCCCGGTTCGGCGATCCTGAGACGCAAGTGGTGCTGCCGTTGTTGAACACCGATCTTCTGGACGTCCTGGAAGCCGTGGTTGACCATCGTTTGGAGCAGATCCGTCTCGAATGGTCGGAGCAATCCGCGGTGTGCGTGGTCCTGGCTTCCGGCGGTTATCCCGGCCGGTATACGAGCGGCGTGCCCATCACCGGGCTTCCTTCACCGCGTCAGGATCATGCTGCCGTGTTTCACGCCGGCACGGCGTTGCAGGACCGCGACGTTGTGACGGACGGCGGTCGGGTGTTGGGGGTGACGGCTTGGGGGCCTTCCCTCAAGACGGCCCATGATCGTGCTTATGAGGTTGCGAAGCCTATCAAGTTTGCCGGGCAATATTTTCGTCCCGATATTGCCGGACGAGTGTTGGCGGAACGGAAGGGGTGAATGATTCCTTGTGTGCCTGATCTCCGCCGGCGGCATCCAGGAGAATGTTTTGGTTTCTGATCACAACTGATTGTCAAGAGAAAAGCCGTCGCTCGTGGCCAACGTTCTCCGCGTTCCTCCCGTTCCTTCTCCGTCCTTTTTCTCCCCGATTGTCGATCTCGTTCGTCAGGACGGAGTCTTGGCCGTTGGGACGGAAAGTTCGTATGCCCTGGCCGCTTCAATTTCACGTCCTCATGCGCTGGAGCGCGTCGTGTCGATGAAAGGGCGGCCTCCCGGGAAACCGCTTCTCGTGCTGATCGCAGAACGGAGTCGCCTGGATTCGTTGGCTGAATCCGTTCCATCCTGGACGCACGGGATCTTGAACGAATTCTGGCCGGGGCCGTTGACCGTGATTTTTTCTGCCGGACCGACGGTCTCTTCCACGTTGACGGCAGGGACCGGCACCATCGGCGTGCGGGTGCCCGGGTCGTCGTTTCTGCGGTCGCTGTTACGGTGGACCGGCCCGTTGACGGGGACGAGTGCCAATCGATCCGGGGACGCTCCTTGTTTGACCGCTGAAGCCGTTGACGCCTCATTGGGCACTGACGTTGATTGGATTCTTGACACCGGACCGGCTTCAGGCAATCCACCATCGACGTTGTTGAGCGCGGTGAACAAGCCCGTCGTGCTTCGCCCCGGGCCCGTGACGGTCCACGATCTCCAACGGGTGTTATCACGGACCGGTCAGACGGTTGAGATTCACGACGTCGAACCGCTACATTGACCCGTGAAGGTCCTGCGATGATTGATCTGCGAAGTGATACGGTCACGAAACCGACTCCGGAGATGAGGGCGGCCATGGCGCAAGCCGAGGTCGGGGATGACGTGTATGGTGAAGATCCGACGGTCAACGCCCTGGAAGCCAAGGCCGCGCAGTTGTTGGGGAAGGAAGCCGCCCTGTTTGTTCCGACGGGCGTGATGGCCAACCAACTGTCCGTTCGGTTGCACACGCGGCCCGGTGACGAGGTTATTGTGGAAGAGACCGCGCATCTTATTCGCTATGAGGGGGGATCGGCTGCTGCGCTGTCTCAAGTCCAATTGTGTTGTCTCCGGGGAGAGCGGGGGCTCTTGACCGCGGATCGTATCGTGGCGGCGATTCGGGCGAAAGACGTTCACAATCCACCGACGACCTTGTTGTGCCTGGAACAGACGCACAATTTCGGCGGAGGGTCGGTGTACCCGTTGTCCCGAATTCAGGAGATCACGACGGTGGCGAAAGACCGGGGGCTGGCCCTGCACTTGGACGGGGCGCGGTTATGGAACGCGGTGGTGGCCGTCGGGACGTCGGCCGTGGAGTTTGCGAAGCCGTTCGATACCGTGTCGTTCTGTCTGTCCAAAGGGCTGGGGGCTCCCGTCGGTTCACTGATCGGGGCAACCGTGGAGAACGTCGTTAAGCTGCGACGGTTGCGAAAAATGTTCGGAGGCGGGATGCGGCAAGTCGGCATTCTAGCGGCCGCGGGCATTTACGCGTTGGATCACCACGTTGCCAGACTTCGAGATGACCACGACAACGCCAGGCATTTCGCCCTGCAACTCCAACAGATTCCGGCCGTGTACGTTGATCCTGACCGAGTGGACACGAACATCGTCATGTTCGAGGTCGTCCGAAGTGACCGTTCAACGCAGGCATTACTCAACGCCTTCAGGGACACCGGGGTGTTGCTGAACGCCACGGGAGAGCATCGGTATCGGGTCGTCACCCACTTGGACGCGTCAAAGGCGGACGTTGAAGACGCGGCGCATCGGATCGGCCAAGTGTTGGCGGCTGAATAAGGACGGCACCATGGCAACGCGCGACCGGGATTGGCCGGGATATACAACGTGGTTTTGTTGCCCTGATTGCGGACGGCTCTGGACGTATCAAGGCCGGGACGTGGTGGCGTTGGATCCGAAGTTTGCCTTGGGGCCGGCCTCAGCCAGCGAAGGGATTCCGAGTCAGATGTGTGCGATCTGCGATGGATCGAAAAATGCGCCGGCCGCGGAGATTTGAATGGCCGCGTGATACCGGCCCATTTTTTGGCTTGCCCGTCTCAAAAACTGAAACACGCGTTGCAGAACTGACCGACAAGGGCACGAATATGCTGTTTTTGGTGCTCGGCAACGACACGTTAATCCAGTCGCACGATTTCAGACATTTTTTTTGCGATGAACGCGTTCCCGTTCGGACTTATATGTACCTCATCAATAAACACGGGTTCACGAAATCCTACAAGGATCTCACTCAAATCGTAAAACGAGCCACAGGCATTATGAATACCGCATCGTGTATGCCAGATTCGTTTCGTTTCATTGTAACGTTTCACAAAACTGTCTCGTTCATTCGCAATACGTTGCTTGTTTTCATATAATAAATAATCGAGATGATAACTTTCTGGCTTAATATGAGACGAGGGTTGCAGAAAAAAGTAGGACGGGATGCCTCTTGATCTCAGCAGGTCGTAAGCAAGGAGCCAAGTTTCAACGGTCATTGCTGCCGCTGCTTTTGCGCGTTCAGGGTTGTCGCCACAAACTTTATAGAATTGTCTTCGTCTGAATTGTGAGAATGGTGTGCCCGTAGAGAGGCTGCGGCGGTCAGGTTTTGCAGGTTTTGCCCCGATACTCCTTTTATCGGTGGCCCTCCTCCAAAGGTCTTGATAAGGAGAAAAGATGAATTGGAATGGTTGAGCCATCAGATCCAACGCGTCAATTCGACGTGGCTTTGATTGAGCCTCTTCAAGTTTTTGTTCAAGTTCTCTATAGTGACTCACGTATTGAAGGTAGGCGTCGAATTGAGCATGAGTAGGCAATGATTGTACATTCGCGTTACAATAAAATGACTCATTCACACCATCGTAAAAGATAACGGCTTTGGGTGTATAGCCGTTCGCTAACATCATCTGAAGTTGGATCAGTTCTTGAAAGGACGTATAGGCGATCTCTCCGAAATTCCAGACTCTCTCGCCCGTCATCGTAGAAAAAAACGAAGGAATCGTTGTTTCATTTGTGGCACCGATTCCCCACATCGTGGAACCTCCGAGAAACCATACGGAACGTTGCTCTGCATGTCCGAGAGATAACCTTGTCCGCCACCTCGGCTCTACGATGACTGCCCTGTTTTCGTAGGGTTCTCGTCGCCACCCGGTGAATGGAACATAGCTGCCGCGGGATTCAGCGAGACCTGTAAATATTGCCAGCGCGACCTCTTGTTTGAAGTTTTTGTAGTTAGGATAGTTAGCCTGAATCGTTTTCCTGATCGTAGCGTGGTTAGAGTTTACCCCCCCCCCCCCCCCCCAATTTAGATAACTTCGTATGGTGAAAGAAAAAATGACAACGACGAGTGCTGATAAAAAAGCATTCCACCACACAACGCGCATGTACTGACGAGTTTTATTCATTAAGAACATCGTGCGTCCAACGCTTAAGAGACTAAATCAACGGCCCCGCCGTTGACGTCCGTTTCTCCTGCTGCCACCGTTGTTTTTTCCAGCGTCCATTCAGAAGGGGTGATGGTGAGGACGTGGGCCTTCAAGGTATACCACTCACCCCGTGAGATGACGATCCGCCCATTCTCTGCAAGGTCCACGTGCAGAACTTCCTTGCCGGTCTCCTGATGCCGCAGCACCAGACTCGTGGGACTTTTTTCCAACGCATAGGCCCGGCCCTCGTTAATGGCCAACGTGCTTTTCATGAGTTTCGCCGGCATTCTGCCGCTCGTATCAAACAGCGCGAACGTGACCCTTGGAAACCCACCTGCCGGGTGTTGCTCGATTTCGATCTGAGGGGCACCTTCAATTTCAATGGTTCCATTGCTGTTTCGGTAAAGATGTGCGCCGATCTGAACGTCCATGTTCCGTTGTGACCTCCCTTCTTGATGATGAGACCTTTGGAGAATCGAATACGTTTCTTTCAAGAACTTCTCCCTCACCCTGACCCGTCCCACGGAGAGGGGAGGAGATTGTCCAGGAGAGGGAGATGTGGTTAAAGGAGCGGTGCCCGATCCATGCTCCGATATTGGATGGCCTCGGCGAGATGCGGGGGTTGAATCGTTTCTGAGTCTGCCAAATCCGCAATGGTTCGTGCAACGCGAAGGATTCGCCCATACGCTCTGGCCGAGAGTCCTAATTGCGTGACGGCCCGATTCAGGAGGGTCCGGCCGGTTTCGTCTATCCGGCAATGGGTTCGCATCGGTCTGGGTTTGAGTTGGGCATTGGTAAACAGCTTGTCGTCCTGATACCGATTGGCCTGGACGTGACGAGCATCGGCCACGCGCTTTTGAATGGACGTGGACCGTTCCGCGACGTGCTCGTGCCCCAGGTCGGCGACGGGCACTGCCGGGACTTCGACGTGAATGTCAAGTCGGTCCCGGAGTGGGCCGGACAGCCGGCCCCGATATCGCCGGATTTGCTGAGGCGTACAGATGCATTCTCGCGTTCGGTCGCCGTAATGCCCGCACGGGCAGGGGTTCATGGCGACCACCAACATGAATCGCGCCGGATATTGAAGGGAGGCGTTGACTCTCGTCACGGTCACGGTTCCATCTTCGAGCGGCTGTCGTAACCCATCAAGGACCGATCGCTTGAATTCCAGAACTTCATCCAGAAATAAGACGCCATGATGCGCCATGGAGACTTCGCCAGGTTTGGGGATGGTGCCCCCGCCAATGAGACCGGCGTCCGAGATCGTATGGTGGGGCGCGCGAAAGGGTCGGGTGGTGATGAGCGATTGATTCGGGGGGAGCGTGCCCGCCACGCTGTGGACGCAGGTGGTTTCCAAGGCTTCTTGTGGTCGGAGGGGCGGCAATATCCCGGGAAGGCGTTGGGCCAACATGGTTTTCCCTGCCCCCGGTGGTCCGATCAGCAGGACGTTGTGTCCGCCGGCCGCGGCGACTTCCAAGGCGCGTTTGGCGTGCGTCTGTCCACGCACGTCTGCGAAATCTTCCGCGGGGCTAGACGTGTGAAAATAGTGTTGCGTATCCACGCGGACCGGGAGCAAGGGTTCGTTGCCCTGAAAAAATTCCATCACCTCGGGGAGCGTGTGCGCGCCGTAGACTTCAGCATGCTCCACGACCGCGGCTTCGCGGGCGTTTTCTCTCGGAAGGATGAGGGGACGTTGGTTTTGACACAACAGCCCAATGGATAAGGCGCCGGTGACGGGCTTGATTCGGCCGTCCAGCGACAGTTCGCCGACCAAGACGTATTGTTGGGCCGTTTCTTGGGAAATGAAACCTTCGGCAACCAGGAGGCCGATGGCCATGCTCAATTCGAGTCCTGATCCTTCTTTTTTCCACCCGGCGGGCGCGAGATTGACCGTGATTTTTTTGGGAGGAAAGGAGAAGCCGGTGTTTTTGAGTGCCGCCCGGATGCGGTCCCGGCTTTCCCGAACGGTTGCATCAGGCAGACCCACGATGGAAAATTGTGGAAGCCCGCCGCCAATATCGACTTCCACTTCAATCAAGTGGGCCTCTAAGCCAAGCAGTCCGGCACTGAAGACTTTTGCAAGCACGGCGGCCTCGGGGGAATAGACAAACGCGAGCGCGTCCGATGATTATAGTCACGGGGGTGGACGTTTTCAACGCGGTACCGCCATTCGTCATTCCCGCCCCCTCCTGTCATTCCCGCGAAGGCGGGAATCCAGGGGAATGGGCGTCGGGCTTCAGTGTCGCCTTGGCTTGGCCGTGGATGCTGAGTACCACCCAATCGCGTGATAGAGAGGAAAAATGCTGGATTCCCGCTTAAAACTGCGGGAATGACAGAGAGGGGGCGGGAATGACAGAGGGGGGCGGGCATGCTGCCTCCAGAGCCTGCCTCCGACGGTAGTAATCAGGGGACAGGAGGGGGGCGGGAATGAGGAATGATGTAGTGCCGCATCTTATGCGGCCTTCAGCAATGTACGGAAATGCCAAAGAGGATGGGCGGGAATGACAAAAGGGGGCCGGAACGTCACTGGCCACTGGCACTGACCACTAGCCACTGGCCACCACGTAGGGCTTGGAAATGATAGTGTGTGAGAGGTGAATGATGATGGCTTGGAGACGTGATCGATCTCGAACGGGCGGACGGTGGGTTTGGTGGGTGACCGTCGTGCTGCTGCTGTCCGGTGCGTATGAAGGCCGTGCCACAGATCGACCGGGGCAATCCGGGCGGACGCCGGCGGCACACGTTGGATCAGTGATGGCAATGCTAGCCACGTTTGATGAGGCAGGCGTGCTTCCGCCGGAGTCGAGTCCCCAGGCGAATCAACTGATTCGCGCACTCATTCAATTTCAATCCGCTTTCCTGAAAAGCTCTGAAGCCGCCGTGCGGGAATTTCTTGCGTCTGCCTTGCAGTTCCACGGCTGCCAACGGGCACGGGCCATCCTGGATCGTTTTGCCTTGACGGGGTGGACCTCTGAATCTCTTGAGGCGGTGGTGGATTATTCCATGCACCATTCCATGTGGGATAATCCAAAACTGAGCCGTGCGTTTCAAGCCTACAATCTGAGTGAGCGCGATTGGGAATTCGTGCGGAACGTTTTTCTTCAAGCTCGCCGAAACCTGGTTGGCCGTGAACGCGATCTTCACGCGGTGTTTGCCAGGCATCGTTCCAGGATGCCCGGTGGTCGGTAGCGCACCGGAGTCTTCTTCTTCCTCCTGCTCCCCCTGGGAGAGGGAATTCACCCTAAAGGAAAAAGATGCTGGATTCTCGCTTAAGCCTGTCCCCGACGTTTGTTATCGGGGAACTTGCGGGAATGACAGGCGGGCGGCGGGAATGACGGCGGGCGGCGGGAATAACAGGCGGGAGGCGGGAGGCGGGAATGATGGGCGGGTGGGGGAATGACGGCAGGCCGCATGAGATGCGGCCCTACGCGATCTTGTCAGACGTTACCTCTCCGTGTCACCTGATGCCGCTCGGTTGGTGCTGGGCTGAAGGGATTTCTGCTGCGTGGTCGTCTTTTTGCTCATGCAAAAGGTCGTTGCGTTGGCGAAAGCAATCGAATGTGGACAGAAGTCCACGTCCAATTGACTCGAATCGTTGAAGATGGTGTAATCCCGTCTCCATTGACGTTGGCATTCGGAACGTGATCGTGGAGTGGCATGTGATCTCAATTCCTCCCTCGCCGTGTCAAGCTTGATATCACGCACGTGGATTCGTCCTTTTCCCGACGAGTTACGCATGACTCACCATGGACGTTTTTGCTGAAATACGTCGAGTCGTTGATCTGGAACGGCAGGCGCTTGTGCGTCTTCACGAGAGCATGGGGCCGGCTTACGAAGAGGCCGGCCGATGGTTGTATGCCTGCTCGGGCACGGTCATTCTCACGGGCGTGGGCAAGTCGGGGATTATTGCTCAAAAAATTGCGGCGACCATGATCTCCACCGGAACGCCGGCGACGTTTTTGCACGGTGCGGAGGCCATGCACGGGGACGTCGGCGTCATCCAAAGCCGTGACGTGGTGTTGGCGATCAGCAAATCGGGTGAGAGTGAGGAGTTACTGACCATTCTTCCCGTGGTGAGAAGCCTCGGCGCGAAAATTATTTCCATTACCGCTCAGCCGAAGTCGACTCTGGCGCACGACTCGGATCTGGTGTTGCACACGCCGATTGAGGAGGAGGCCTGTCCCTTGAACATGGCTCCGACGAGCAGCACCACGGCCGCGTTGGTGGTTGGGGACGCGCTGGCGATGACGCTCATGAAGTTGCGAAATTTCAAACCGGATGATTTTGCGCTGAATCATCCGGGGGGGCAACTGGGTAAGCGGTTGTTGCTCAACGTCAGCGACGTTATGCGGTCGGGAACGGACAATCCGATGATTCGGCTTCAGACGAGTCCACGGCACATGCTGTATGAAATCACGAACAAACGAGCCGGCGCCGTGTCCGTGGTGGACGACGCGGGACATCTGGTGGGGTTGGTAACCGATTATGATATCCGTCGAGCCTTGGAGTCCGGGAGAGACTTCTTCAGTCTGACGGTCCGGGAGATCATGAATCCCAACCCTGAATGCGTCTACGACGATCAGAAGGCGTTTTTTGCCTTGGAACGGATGGAAAAACGGGAGAAACCGATTTCCGTGTTGCCGGTACTGAATCGTCAAGAAGCGGTCGTGGGAATGGTCCATCTTCATGACCTCGTGGCTCGTGGATTGAGATGATTTGCAAATCGTGGCGCATAAAGAATAGAATGCGCGGATGATCCGGGCACGGGCGAAACAGACGTTGGCGAGGGACGGAATGGAATGGGTTGATCGGCCGTTGAGCGATGCAGGGGACGTCGTTCAAGACGGATACAAACGCGTCTTCGACCTTGTGGTCATAGGCATCGCCGGTGTCCTGTTGTTTCCTTTATGGGTGATCCTGTGGATCGTCATTCCCGTCGCTATATGGTTGGAAGATCGCGGACCGATTTTCTACGTTCAGGATCGGCCTGGGCGTGGAGGGAAACTCTTCAGAATGTTCAAATTCCGTACGATGAGCGAACACCCCGACGTGAATGGCGATTTGCAAGAGAGCCTCAAGTCATTGACGCGAGTCGGAAGCGTCCTGCGTGTCTTTCATCTTGACGAGATACCGCAACTGATCAACGTCGTGAGGGGAGAGATGAGCTTGGTAGGGCCGCGGCCGGAGTGGATCGTCCGGCACCGGCGGTTCTGCCGCGAATTACCCGAATTTGAGCAACGTCTAAAGGTCAAGCCCGGCATCGCGGGCCTGGCGCAGGTGTACGGCAACTATTGGTCAAGCCCACGCGAAAAGCTGAGGTATGACAACCTCTATATCAAAACGCTCAGCCCCCTGGTGGACGTCAAGGTGCTCTTCCTCGCCGTCTGGATCGTCGTCAAGCGAGTGATCGTGAAAGAATCCGTCACCTCCTGACCAGAAATTGTAAAAGATAGATCATTCGCCGACGGCATCAGGAGTACCCTTCTTTTCTTCCGGAGGCGAGACTCTGAGAGCCTGTTGACACGTCTATGGTCCGAATGCTGAGCGCAGATTTTCAGATTTTTTCTTGTCTGGTCGTATGATCCCTTCGCAATCCGTGAACAACGACAAAGCTGATGGCTGAGAACGAGCGTGACTCCAAGACGCTTCTCCGACAAGGCCCGCGGAGAGGTGGGGGACAACGTCAGGGTCGTGCGGTGCAAATCGACGTGCCGGACGGCTGCGGGCAGTGGCGCGGGATCCGGTGGTTCGGGCTGGGGGCGGTTCTTCTGATGGTTTTGGGTATCCTCGGCGGCGTGGGTGCGTCCGGCGACGCGGCCCAGGAGAGCCGGAACGAGATGCGTCCGGTCCAATCAGACGCCGGCGATATTGATCGCATGACGCCCTCCGGCCTGCCCACGGCATCCGATTTCTGTGCCCGGACGCTCCCAATCTGGTACTGGATTGTGAAAACGATCCCGGACGTCTCGGACTGCGCCGATGTCACGGCGGAGCACTTGGCCACCGTGACGAGTCTGGATTTGTCCGGACGGGATCTCTCCGCGTTGAATGCCGGAGACCTTGCCGGTCTGGACCATCTGGAAACCTTGCGACTGGACAACAACCGCCTGATGACGCTGCCCCCAGGCGTGTTCGCGGGGTTGGTCCGTTTGGAAACCCTTCGGTTGGACAACAATCGCTTGAAGACGCTGCCTGAAGGAGTATTCGCCGGCTTGGGCCACGTGCGAACTCTTCGGTTGGACGGCAACGACTTGACGACGCTACCCGCGGGCACGTTCGCCGGCCTGGATCATTTGCAAACACTGCTGTTGGATAGGAACCCGGGTGCGCCCTTCACCTTCATCCCGACAACGGAGCACATTGAGGAAGGTGATGTCCCCGACGGCCGGCGGATCAAGGTGCGGGTGCGCCTTGCACAAGGTGCGCCGTTCCCCATGCGCGTGATGTGGACGACCGGCGCAGGGGGCACGGCTCCGCAAACCGGCAGGGTCATGATCCCTGCAGGCCAAGTGGTAAGCGAGCCGTTTGCCGTTGCCGGGGGCGTTGCCGGTGTGACACTGACCAACTCGGAGTTCGTGGGCATCACTGAGAAATTCTCCGACGATATGGGGCTGGTCACCGGCTTGGTGTTGGAGGTAGACGCGCTGCATCTGAGTGCGGGCAACGCCTGCGGACGGACGGAACAAATCGCGGACGCGCTCATGAAGTCGGCCGGCGTCCTGGAGTGCGGCGAGGTCACGGCAGAGTACTGGGACACCGTGACGGACCTGGATTTATCGAACCTGGGGCTGTCCGACTTGAAGCCCGGCGACTTTGCCGGACTGTATCGTGTCCAAACGCTGAAGTTGAACGGCAACGATTTGACGACGCTGCCTGCGGGGGTCTTTGCCGGGTTGGACCATCTGCAAACCCTGGGGCTGACTAACAATCGCCTGATGACGCTGCCCTCCGGGGTGTTTGCCGGGTTGGATCGTCTCCGAACCCTTCAGTTGGACGGTAATGACTTGACGACGCTGCCTGCGGGGGTCTTTGCCGGCTTGGACCATCTGCAAACCCTGGAACTGACCGACAATCGTCTGATGACGCTGCCCTCCGGGGTGTTTGCCGGGTTGGATCGTCTCCGAACCCTTCAGTTGGACGGCAACGACTTGAGGATGCTGCCTGTGGGGGTGTTTGCCGGCTTGAGTCGTCTGCACACACTGTTGTTGGGTGGCAACCCGGGTACTCCCTTCGAGTTCATCCCGAGAGTGGAGCGCATTGGGGAAGATGATAAACCCGACGGCCGGCGGATCAAGGTGCGCGTGCGTCTTGCGCAAGGTGCGCCGTTCCCCATGCGCGTGACGTGGACGACCGGCGCAGGGGGCACGGCTTCGCAGACCGGAAGGGTCATGATCCCGGCGGGCCAAATGGTGAGCAAGCCGTTTGCCGTTACCGGGCACGTGGCCGACGTGGCACTGAGCAACCCGGAATTTATGGGCATCCCAGGGGAATTCTCCGACAACAGGGGCTGGGGCGCCGGACGTTGGGAGTGGGCGACGCACGGCTCAACGACGGCGGAATTGAACGAAGCACTTCTTGAGTTGATTGACAGGGGAAACACACAAAACCATGGCGCTTTCCGAAAAAGACCTGAGTGAAGGACAAGGACGTCCACCTGATCAGACGGGAGAAGACAGGGAGTTTCTTGACTACGTCCTTATCCTGTTTCGGTATCGCTGGTTGATTTTCTGGACGGTAAGCCTGTGTACGGCCGGGATTGTCACCTATGCCAGTGTCCAAGAGCCGGAGTTTCAAGCCACAGCGGCCATCTACTCAGAACAACAGGACCGTTCCATTAGCGTTCTGTCCGGCGAAGTCACGAGAAGAAACATTGTAAGAAAACTCTATCAATATGAACGGGACGGCGAAACCCACGTCGTCGATCTGACCGAAAAATTAGGCGCCGGTTCAGAACAGCGGGCCGTTCAAGCTTTACAGGGTATGGTTCGTTTCCTGCCCTCCCAAGAACAGCAATACGTGACTTCGATCATTGTGACGTCCCGGTTCCCACGGCTTTCGGAGATCGTGGCGAATGCGTACGTTGTGCAACTCCTCCAGGAGGAATACGACAATCTCAAGGAACGCCGTAGACGGCTCACACGGAAGGACTTGACCGCCATCAAGGAGATTGATCTTTTGACAAATGAATTTGAAAAGTTGGAGATGAAAATGGATAAGGCCGGCGTCGGAGTCTTTCAAGGCTTTCGAATCGGTCCCATTGAAGTTCACTCCCTTGTTGTGCTTCCGGAAGTTCGAATTGAAAGATATGGAATGAACGTGTTGCTTGCGGCTGGTCTGGCGATCGGTCTGGGCGTTTCGATCCTTATGGCATCTCTCATTGAGTACGTCAGGCACAACTGGCATACCGGACGGTTGACGTTCTTGACCAACGAGTTGAGAAAAGACATAAGGTGGGTAAGCAGCAGATTGAGTAAAAAATAGAGACACCCTTCCCATTTGTTACTCCGTTACTCTTTCGTTCAACTCTTTTGTTGACAATAAATCCAGTGAGAGAAAACAACCATTCTTTACACCATACCGAATTCTACTCATTTTCCGTCCTGCCACGTAAGTTTACCGTCGAATCATGGCTCTTTAGCCTTTACCTCGGTGTAGCGCCCGTTTACTGGCTACCGGGCGTAAGCCCGGCCGTTGTCTATTTGCTGAAGGTAACTCTCGTAGGAGCCGGCGTCGGGATGTTGGTTTCCCGCATGGCGACGACGGGTCTCATTTTTTTTCCAAGGGGATTGATGGGACCAGTGGGGTTTATCACTTTGCTCCTCCTTTTGATTCCTGGCCTTGTTCAAGCCAGAGAGCCGTTTGTGGCGATCAAATCTGTTGTAGATATAGGGTTTTGCGCGATATTTCTCTGGTGTTTCTACAACTTGGCTCGGCAAGGTAGTACTATAAGGATGATCTTCGTTCGAAGCTTGACCATCATCACCTTGTTTGCGGCGATCACGGTCGTGAGCATTCTGACGGGGCTACCGGATTGGCACGTACCTTCGGAAATGGACCCTTCTGCATCGTTCACTGATGCAGGATTCAGTAGTGGCCGGTCGGCATGGTCCGACTCGCTTGCCTTATACTTGCCAAGCACGTTACTTCTCATCACAGCGAAGACAAGTCAAAAATTTGTTCGTCCACGCGTTTTTTTCATCTTAATGGCTGGGATAATCCTTGTCAGCCAAATCGCAAGCGGAGGGCGTGCCGGCATGTTGGTGTCGTTGTTCACGATTGTCGCCTTCATGCTTGTCAGATCAGTAAGGCAGATGATGAGAGTCTTTATAGCCGTCGGCGTGTTAGGAGCCGTAACGTTGGTCCCTTTGGAGTTCTGGATCAGTCATCTTCGACTGGATCGCTTATCAAGCTCAGAGTTATCCTTAACCAATCTGAATGCTTTCAGTGCCAATCGAATTAAAAACTCTAGCCTGGCTGTCGAGTTGATCAGAGAACATCTGTTCAGCGGTTATGGAATGGGGCAAGTGCTGCTGGCTACTGATCTAGGCGAGGTATTAGAGGTTCACAACTTCTGGCTCAGATTGGCAGTTGAAAGTGGAATTTTCCTTCCCTTATTTTTCCTTGCCATGATTTGCGCTACTCTGTGTAAATTGTGGCAACCTACGCTTAGGACTCTGAAAAATAGGGACGACAGAATCGTCGTTTTCGTATTGGGTCTTATATTGCTGGGAGGGATTGCCGTTTCGCTGTTCGAACCGAGAGCAATCATAGGGACGTTTCAGAAAACGGCTGTTTGGTGGGCAGCAATGGGAAGTTTGCTGGGAACCTACTCTAGGCGAAAAGCTATAAATGCCGATATATCTCCCCCACGGTGAAACGTGACCATTGCATCCGACGCGGACCCTGTTGATGCCAGCAAGATATCGTTCATGAATTCCGTCCTGAACGGATCATTCTAGCTATCGGCGCAATCGTTTCTGAAAAAATGTGATAGCACGTAGTGCCGTGTTTTCCTTGACTATTTTTTATTTTTGCGTGCTGATGGTTCCATCGCTAAAAAGGAGTTTTGGTTGCATGAATATCCTAGCGATAAATGACGGGCACAATGCTTCAGCCTGTCTCTTGCAGGACGGAGTATTGAACCATGCGGTACAAGAAGAGCGGTTCACCTTGATGAAAAATCAGGGAGGTTTCCCTCGCCATTCGGTCGATTGGATCATGCGGGATGCTGCATTAGATGTGGATAGCCTCGATTTCGTGGTTTTAGGTAGTTGGAGAAATCCAGGTACTTCCTATACACGTGCGGAAATTGTCCAGTCGTACATCAGACAAGCTCAGTCGCCCTCAATATGGAAATTCCAGTTGGGAATGTGGCGGCAAGGTTTGTTGAAAAAGATAGGCTTGTATGAAAAAGTGAAAACAAAATACGACAAGGCACGTCTAAAAGGTCTAACCCAAAATCTTCCCGATCTCCCTCACAAAAAAATTGCCGTGCTTGATCACCATCTGTGCCATGCCTCAAGTGCTTTTTACGGGGGGCCATGGGCTAAGGAAGAAGCACTCGTGTTGACCCTGGACGTTTCAGGAGACGGTAGGTGCGCGACTGTTTATGTGGGCTCAGAGGGTAAATTACATCTGGTTGCTGCTACCCCAGTGGGACATTCTCTTGGAGATATCTATTCATACACGACCCATCTCATGGGATTTGTGCCGCTTGAGCACGAGTATAAACTCATGGGAATGGCTCCCTATGTGGATCAGGATAGAGCTGAGGATGTTAGCAATATTTTCGAATCGTACCTGGGAGTGGATGGATTGGTATTTAAGAGGCGCATTCGCGAGCCTACGTTCTTTATCGGCAGACGTTTGCGAGAAGATTTAAAATACGTGCGATTTGATCTGATTGCGGCTGGGCTTCAATTATTTACCGAAAAGACAATATTACAATGGGTCAAGAATGCTATAAACGACACTAAGATTCGCAAATTGTGTCTGGCGGGGGGAACTTTTATGAACGTCAAGGCCAATGGTCTCATTGCTCAACTGGATGAGGTGGAAAATATATTTATATGCCCGAGTTGCGGAGACGAGAGTTTGAGCATAGGAGCCGCTTATGAATGGTACGCGCAGGTTCACAATTACAAAAAAATGGGCGAACCACTTACGGAATTATATTTGGGACCTGATATTGACGAGTCCGAATTAGTGTTACTGGTCAGCAAAAACTCTGATTTAAGATGGGAAAAACCCGGTAACGTTCCTCTGCGCGTCGCTGAGCTATTGGCACAAGGAGAGATCGTTGCCCGGTGTAAAGGACGAACGGAATTTGGGTCTCGCGCCTTGGGTAACCGTTCTATCTTTGCCGACCCCAGTAATCCCTTTGTCGTCCATACGCTCAATAAGATGATAAAGATGTGAGACTTCTGGATGCCTTTTGCGCCGATTGTACGCGAAGACCTTCAGAGACGCTATTTAGTCAATCCAAAAGCTATTGAGTCCCCTTATATGATGCTGGCATTCGATACTTACCCAACCCGTTTCAAAGAAATCATCGGGGCCCTACAGCCGGCCGACAGAAACAGCAGGCCAGAAATCCTGAAACTGGGGCACAATCCTGAAGTAGAGGATTTATTGGAGATATTCGAATCTCTGACCGGCCGCTCGGTTTTGTTGAACACGTCATACAATATTCACGGTGACCCTATGGTCTCCAGTGCCGAACAGTCCCTGGATGTGTTACGCCGTTCGGGACTAAAGTGGCTGTGGTTGGGGCCTTATCTGGTCAGCAAGAAATACGTGGATGGCTACGATGAGTAACATTTCAGAGCAGAATGCCACTCACGCTGGTGAGACTTCGTTGACCGCTTCCACATTGTTGGGATCATTCTGGATGGTGACACCGTGGTTTCTGAACAAGCTTGTTACCGCCGCTGCGATGCTTTTCATGGCATTCTTTCTTTCCCCGGAAGACTATGGCGTAGCAACAACTGTCTTTGCCGTCGCGGCGGTCGTTTGGGTCTTCCTGCCGGAGGTCATGGGCGATGTCCTGCTCTCCTATCCTCGACGTCTACAACTTCTGGCGCCGACTGCCCAGCGTCTCGCCTTCAGGATTGCCGTAATCAGTGGGTCCGTGACGTTGCTCTCAATACCCGTCGCGTTGTGGATATACGATACCTATCCTCCGTTGTGGTTCGGCGGTCTTCTTGCCGCGCTGGCAATTCATCCATTCTGTATGGCGATGTCCGTGGTGCCTCTGTCGAATCTCCGACAGAAACTTGAATTTCGCCGAATTGCCATGATTGATGGATCTCTTCAATTTGCAGCGACGTTGATATCGGTTGGGTGCGCGACCGTCGGCGGACACGGCGCCTCCCTCGTGGTTCCTCAGATTCTCAAAGAAGCTGCGAGAGCAGTCTGTTACGTGCGCGTAGGTTCCATTCGCTACACTCGACGCTTCCACCGGAGATGTGCGCGTATGCTCATGCGCGCCTACTTCATGGGGGCGGGTGCCCAATACGTCCACCGTGTCTTAGTCATGACAGAGGTCGTCGTCCTTGGATACGTGGCTGGAGAATATCAAACCGGGCTTTTCGGATTTGCTTTTCTGCTGGCGGCGCAGGCGAATGTGGTCATCGTGGGTAGAATCGGAATAGTCTTGCAATCGATCTTTGGAGAATTGCAACAGCATCCTGTACGCCAAGTTGAGGGATTTCTCCGTACACAAAGGGTGCTGGGTGCGGTGTGCGTTCCGGTCGCGCTTTTACAGGTCGTGCTTGCCGAGCCATTTTTTGATTTGGTATTAGCGTCAAAGTGGCAACCGGCCGTCCCGGTCTTTCAAGCGTTAAGCTTGTTGCAAGCGTTCTACTTTGCGTCGGGTCCGATCATGGCGTGTCTCAAATCGCAGCGTCGCTTTTCTGTCCTGTTCGTCTGGCAAAGTCTTCAGATGTTGCTGTCGTTTCCTGCATTCTGGTTTGGCGCCAAGCAAGGAGGGGCCGTTGGCGTGGCAATCGCCAGTATGCTGATGTGGTCAATCAGTATTCCAACGGGGACTTGGCTTTGCACCAAGGTTGATGGGAGAGGGCGTCTGCGTCAGACGATGGGCGTCTTCCTGCGTTCCTGGCTCGTTGGATTGCCCGTGTTTGCCCTAGGCTACGTGCTGGTGCAGTGGCTTAATAACTGGGGGACGATTGGAGACGTGGTGGCTATCATAGTGGCTGCTCCCGTGTTGTTCATTCTCGTGCTGTTTATTACTTGGTCTGTGGACCGAGAGTTTCAGTCGGTGGCGGACCACGTGTGGCAGGTGGCTTGGTGCGGCATCAGGAGGGTAACGGTTCGATAATGTGCGGGATAGCAGGCATTTACAATCAGACCAGCGGACAGCCCGTCGCGGAGCAGGAGTTGGCTGCCATGCTTCACACGATGCCGCACCGCGGACCCGATGCATCCGGGACATGGCGCGGCGCGCAGGGCATCGGTCTCGCCCACGTTCGACTGGCCATCATTGACCGGCGCCCTGAGAGCAACCAACCGTTTACGTCAAGGGACGGCGACATCGTTATGACGTACAATGGCGAGATATTCAACTATCTCGAACTCCGTAAGGAACTCGAAGGACTCGGCCATCGGTTTCGGACCAACTCGGACACCGAGGTTTTGCTGACGGCGTACCGCCAATGGGGGCAAGACGTGTGTCGGCGCCTGAATGGAATGTGGGCGTTCGTGATCTATGACTGCCGGCAGGATCTCTTGTTTTGCTCACGCGATAGGTTTGGGATCAAACCCTTCTATTACGCCATGGTTGATGGCAGGCTGATATTTGCGTCTGAGGTCAAGGCGCTGCTCGCGATCTCTCGAAAACTTGCGGCGATTGAGCCCGGCGCAGTATCCAAACTGATGCGTGCCAGTATCGCCGGTCAAGTGCCCCAACACTTCTGCAAGGGCGTCTGGCGACTGCCGGCGGCTCACAACATGATTGTGAAGCGTTCAGGAAGCCCTCTGCTAAAGCGTTACTGGGACTACCCTGCCAATATCAACCGAAGCATTTCCTTTGAAGTGGCGTGTGAGCGTTTTCGGGAACTCCTCCTGGATTCTATCCGACTCTGAATGCGGAGTGACGTGACGGTCGGTACGACGCTCTCAGGTGGAGTCGATTCATCGACCATTGTGTCTCTCTTGCGCACTTTTTATGATGGCGAACACCAAGCATTTACCGCGGAATTCAAGGGAACAGAGTACGATGAGTCCGTGGCCGCCGGTCATCTGGCGAGTAAACTCGGTTTGAAACACCATCGAATCGCATCACCGTCATCCGACTTCTTGGGCACACTGACGCGCATCGTTCACCACATGGACGGCCCGACGCAGTGCCCGGCCACACTGCCGTTGTGGAACATCATGAGATCGATGCGCGGGCGTATCGTTGTTGCGCTGGAAGGACAGGGTGCAGACGAGTTGATCGGCGGTTATTACATGCAGGCACCCGCGGCTGTTTTCTCGACGCCGTTCGAGCTGGTCGTTGGCGACAGGCAGGACGGCATCTTCAATGGCTTGTACGCCAGAGTAGCCCGTACAGTGGTCCGCTTCGTGGAGGGCTGGAGTTAGCCAGAGCAGTCATGCCTTCAACTCACTTGTGGTGGCGCCGTTGGCGGGGAGACGAATCAGTCTATTCAGGTTGCCTGACCGGGGGACCGGACAAGCAGCCGGACCGCGAGGATGCGCCCGTCTATCCGGAATCGCTTGCGAACGAACTCCGCCGCAAACACGAGGGAGGGCTGAGTACGCTTCTTCATTACGGGGACGCCATATCGATGGCCCACTCGATAGAGTCTAGACTGCCGTTCATGGACTATCGCCTGGTTGAATTTGTCTTCAGTTTACCGGGTGAGTTCAAAATATGGGACAGAAACGGCAAAGTGCTCATCAAGGAAGCCGTGCGCGGTTTCGTCCCTGACTCCATCCTCAATAATCCCTACAGGCTGGGATTCGTCGTTCCGATTCGGGAGTGGTTCCGTGACCGGCCAGACGAGACCATGTATCCTGTCTTGCTGAGTGACAGGTGCCGTCAGCGTGGGTTGTTTGATCCCAAAGCTCTGGAACGGGCGTTGCGCCGTCATGTATCGGGCCGTGTGGATCTGAGTAGTCAGATATTCCGGTGGCTGACCTTGGAATTGTGGTGCCAAACAACACTGGATTGATGAGACTTGGTCGGTCTCCACGGGGTATTCACTTATCTCTCAGACATGTTACTTTCTTTTTTGAAGAAGACCTTTCATATGAGATTCGTCAGAGCATTCGGATTCTCCACTTCCTGCTTTGAATCTCGGCGGTTTGTTTCCCAGTGCTCCATCGCGCTTATCGTGTGTGGGATCTTTCTGATAGTAGGAATTGTCGTTTTGGACGATTACGGTTTGTCAAATGACGATTATTACCAACGCGCTTTAGCCATACATACCATCAATTATGTTCTGGGGAAGAGTAACGCTCTTTTTGAACGTAATTGGGCCAGGACTTACGGCGTTGCATTCGAGTTGCTGACCCTTTTGGTTGAACGCATCCTAGGATTGGAGGACAGCCGTCATGTCCATCTGAGCCGCCATCTTCTGACGCATCTGTTCTTTCTGTCCGGTGGGTTCTTCTGTTCCCTGCTGGTGTATCGGCTGTTCAACAGCCGGCTGCTCGCGCTGTTCGCCCTGCTCCTATTTCTGATTCATCCTCGCATGTACGCGCATTCGTTCTTCAATTCCAAGGACCTCCCTTTCCTTAGCATGTTCATGATTGCCCTGTTCTTTCTTCATCGTGCGTTCAGAAAAGATACGTTCTCTGCATTTATCCTCTGTGGAATGGGAATTGCGATTCTCACCAATATCCGCATTGGGGGCGTCATGCTGTTTGCTGCGGTTCTGGCCATGCGGGCTTGTGATCTTTTCTATGCCTCCGACCAGGAAGAGAGGAAGCATATTCTGAGAACGACCAGAGGTTTTGCGCTGGCTGGGGTGCTCACTTTGTATGTCACTTGGCCTTATCTCTGGAGCAATCCGGTAGGGCATTTTATCAAATCGTTTTCGCAAATGGCACACTACCCCTTTTACAAATCAGAATTATTCCAAGGGGAAATGGTCCACCCTATGAATCTCCCGCCTGACTACGTTCTCGGCTGGTTTTCAATTATGACTCCTCCTGTTGCGCTTCTGCTTGGTATCATCGGGACGGGTTCGATTCTCTTTCGCGGCGTCATCCATCCTTGCGACATCCTTCGCAACACGCCGCTACGATTCGGATTCCTTCTTGTTGGCTGCTTCGTCCTACCTGTCCTTGCCATTGTTCTCCTGGGATCCACGCTTTATGATAAATCTCGCCAAGTCTATTTTCTCTATGCACCGTTTTGTCTTGTGGCCGTTTTCGGCCTGCACTGGCTGGTGTCGCTCTTCAAACGGACGTCGCTACGAGCAGGGATATATGTCCTGGCTGGAATGGGCGTAGCCATGACGCTTGTGGCAATGATTCGCATTCATCCTTATCAGCATGACTACTTTAACTTCCTGGTGGACAGAACGACCCCTGAGTACAATAGAAGACAGTACTCCATGGGTACGGGGTCTGTGAAACTGAAATCGCTGGAATTCGTGCGCGAACACTATCCCTCTTCACCCATTTATATAGCTGACGATGGTTATTACATGGGAAACACCAGAAAAATGCTTCCCAAAGAGGACCGGCAAAGGGTATTTATCGGTATCGGCCTTGATGCACCTAATTTTTCCCCTTGGGCGGTAGCACCCAAGGGGATGGAAGATATCTTTGTGCCTTCGAAGATATATACTGGCAAGGTCTACAATAACACCATCGTGACCATGGCGAAGCTGGACCTTTCCCCTGCAGCCGAGGCATTGGCTGACGCTTGGCGAGAGGCGTACCGGCTGGCGACAGACGGAAAGCCTGTCGTCAGTTCCAAGTTCGACGTATACTTCAACGAGAACGATCTCACGCTGACTTACATCCAGGAATCGTGCCAATCTGACCTTCTTGTGGAACCCTTCCTGCTAACGGTCTATCCTGTTAGCGTGAATGACCTTCCAGATAAATTCAAGCATGCCGGTTACGGGACCTATGACTTTTTTTTCCGCGAGCATGGGGTAGTATTTGACGGGAAATGTGTGGCGACAGTCAAACTTCCTAAGTACAGAATCGCCTCCATCCATACCGGCCAATACATCAACAGGCTGGGGTGGGATTACAGCATCTGGAAAGCAGAATTCCCCGTTACCGAAAGTGGAGGATGAAGGCTTCGGGAGGCGCGTTTGGCTGGTATCCGACACTCGGAGTCCCTGCGATATCGTGGATTATCTCTCCGACAGATGTGTCGATGCTGTGGAGGTGATCGTTATTGATGACGTTTCCAGCGACCAGACCGGAGCGGCCTCGGCGCCGGAGGAAGAGAGTCGGCGTCTAGTTTTTATTTTTACAACAGTTGGCCGTGGTTTTGAGAAAACGAGTTACCCACAGGCCATTGATTCAGTTATCCACAGGAGTTTAAGACAAATCTCATTTTGATTGTTGAAATATAGCTGACCGCCAGAGGACTGGCATCGGATGGTGGATTTGTTGATGAGGACCAAATCGAACGCCAGGCCCATACCGGTGTTCGTGTACCTGCCCTCTCGCTGACCGAATAGTCAGACATTGTTGGGAGATGAGGCAAGGACAATTTTGGTTCGCCGCAGATTCTCTGGGGATTATCAGTGTCGGCGTAACATCATGAATGCATCCAATTTACGTATTCTATACGCGCTACCGACTGTAGGGCATCCGCGAGACTCAAAGCGAATTGCCATGCTGCAAAACGCGGGATTCCAAGTTGAAGCCATTGCGTTTGAACGCAAGTCTCACAAGGGTCGGATGCCGACTTGTTCTGTCGAGATTGTTGGAGTCATAGATCATGGTCGATATTTGAAACGGACGATAAAAATGTTAGCGGCTATTCCATCGATCAGGCGGGCCATTAAATCGAATGATGTCGTGTATGCCTCCGGTCCAGACATGGCATTGCTTTGTCTTGCGTCAGGCATGAGTCTTGGCCGTCCCGTTATTCTTGAAGTCGGCGATGTCCGTGAGTTACAGACTGCAAGTGGTTTATGGGGTGGACTGGTTCGGAAGGTTGACGGATATCTTGCCGATTCCTGCCAACTATTGGTTACCACGGCGAGCGGATTTATTGACGACTATTATCGTCAATGGGTAGGGACGACAACCCGATCTCTGGTAATCGAAAATAAACTAGAATCTTCCGAGACAGCAGAGCAACACCATATGCAGAGAACTTCCACGTTTAACGGTGTGCAAAATGGACAGCCGCTACGAATTGGATATTTTGGCTTATTACGGTGTGAGCAATCGTGGCGGATTTTGATATTACTGGCTAAAATGTGTCCAAAAAATGTGGAAATAGTAGTAGCGGGTTATCCGATAAAGCCGATTGATCTTCCACAGCAGGCAGAGAAATATTCCAACATTATATACAAAGGAGAGTATCGTTCCCCTGACGATCTGCCATACTTGTACCATGGTGTTGATTTGACGTGGGTGCATTATCCAACCAAAAACTACTGGGGTTTTCGATGGGCAAGAACAAATCGGTTTTATGAAAGTTGCTTGTATCGGACGCCGATGATCTCGCGGTCCGGTTCCGCAGATGCTGTTGAGATTCAACGCTATGGAATCGGTCTGATTATCGAAAATAACGGTACAGACAAGATCGTAGATGCACTGATCAATATTACACCGGAAGATATGGATCTTTGGCGAAAGAACCTGGCTAAAATACCCCTAGAAGTGTATTTATATACGACCGAAGCAGAAGATCTCGGGAAAGCTATCAGAGACGTTGTTGACGATCGTATTGGTTCTGATGACTCTGATGGATGATTAGAAAAGTCAGGTGTCACGGTGAGCGTTTTTGAAACAGAAGCCATCAATTGCCCTTTCTGTGGTAAAGATCAGAGTACGTCCTGGGCGTATGAGAACGGATATGCCGCGGTCAGGTGTGTCTCTTGTGGGCTGATCTACGTCAATCCTCGCCCTTCTCTCTCGATGATAGATGAAGCTGTAAAAACAGGTGTACATAGAGAGATGACCCATGGAAGAACAGCGGTCGGACGTTATGCAAGTTGGAAAATCTTATTTTATAGAAGGATCCTCAGTTCAATGTTTGCCGATGTCTGGAAAAATGCAACGCTGATCTCCTGGCTGGATGTTGGTACTGGCTTCGGTGAGTTCATTTCAGCCGTCTCAACGTTGGCTCCATCAGGAAGCAAAATTGTAGGTCTGGAGCCAATGAAGCCAAAAGCCAAAGCCGCGCGCGCGAGAGGGCTGAATGTTCACGAATGTTATCTGAGCGAAGTCGAAGAGCGATTTGATTTCATATCCTTGATAAATATCTTTTCACATATCCCGAATTTTCGAGAATTTTTGGGAAATCTTAAAAATAACCTTAATCCCAGCGGAACAGTTCTTATCGAAACCGGTAACATTGGAGACCTTTCAGGATACCACCAAGTCCCAACAGAATTGGATCTACCGGATCATCTAGTTTTTTCCGGAGAACGCCATATCATTGGCTACTTGTTAGAGGCCGGATTTTCCATTGTTGCCATCAAGAAAAAGAGAAAGGACGGTATTATCAATTTCGGGAAAAATGTCGTGAAGAGGATATTGGGCAGACAGGTCAAGTTAGGGGTGCCTTATACATCACTATACAGAACGATGTTCGTACGTGCCAAACTGCAATGAGAGGCGTCTCGGCCGGTGCGCGATAGTCAATACAAAATCTGTACAAACTGCGTGATGGACACGACGGACGGGGCCATCACTTTCGACGAGAATGGCGTCTGTGATCACTGCCTGACCTACTACCGGCGCATTCTTCCCTATTGGCACACCGATGAAAGGGGCGAGGCCGAGATTTCAGCACTCGTAGAAAAAATCAAGCATTCGGGGAGAGGGAAGGACTTCGACTGTATTATCGGTATGAGCGGTGGGACGGACAGTTCATATCTTACGTATGTCGCGAAAGAGAAATTCGGCCTCCGGCCACTGGTTTTTCACGTGGACGCGGGGTGGAACACGCAGATTGCCGTCAACAACATCGAAAAACTGGTCGATGGTCTTGGACTCGATTTGTACACGGAAGTCATCAATTGGGCGGAGATGCGGGATCTGCAGTTGGCATTCTTCAAGTCCGGCGTGCCGCATATAGATGCCCCTCAGGATCACGCCTTTTTCGCCATGATGTACAAATTTGCCGAAAACCATAAGGTCAAATACATTCTGACCGGAGCTAACTATTCGACGGAGTGCATTCGCAACCCCATCGAATGGATGTACTATCAATTAGATTCGAGACAACTCAACGATATTCACAGGCAGTTTGGGACGGTCGAATTGAAATCTTTCCCGATGACGGCAATTCTGAAGCACAAAGTCTATCTTCCTTACGTCAAAGGGATAAAGGTTATTCGGCCATTGAATTACATCCCCTACATTAAAAAGGACGCCGTCGAGCTTCTCAAGTACCGCTTTGGTTGGCAGACGTATTCGCAAAAACATTTTGAATCGCGCTTTACCCGATTTTACGAAGGATATTGGCTGCCCAGACGATTTGGCTATGATACGAGGCGTGTTCAGTTCTCCAGTCTGATTGTGACCGGTCAGATGGCTAGGCGTGATGCGCTCAACGAATTGCAACATCTTCCTTACAAGGATATGGACGTCGCAGCGGAAATGCGGTACGTCGCAAATAAGCTGGAGATCGTGGTGGAAGAATTGCAGCGTTACTTGGACATGCCGATCAAGTCGTATAAAGATTACCGATCACAGGATTATATTTACAGGATCGGCGCAGCGATTATGAAGAAACTCGGGCTGGAAAAAGGCGGCAAACGATGATCATAATCGTGGATTATGGCCTTGGGAACATCCAAGCGATTGTAAATATCTATACGCAATTGAACATTAAGGCCGAAGCTGTAACGTCGGCGGACCAATTGAAACTGGCGGATAAAATCATCCTTCCTGGCGTTGGAGCTTTCGATTGGGCGATGGAATGCCTCGGCGCCTCCGGCATGATCGAATGCCTCAGCGAACGTGTTGTGTCAAAGAAGTGCCCGGTGCTTGGTATTTGTGTCGGTATGCAGATTATGGGCAGAAGGAGTGAGGAAGGCCAACTCGATGGACTGGGCTGGATTGATGCGGAAGTGAGACGGTTTGACGGTGAAGAAAGCCATCAGCCCATGCAACTCCCACATATGGGCTGGAACGACGTCGTTCCCAGGAGAACCGATGGTTTGTTTCGCAGTCTTGACGCACCGCAGTACTATTTCCTGCATTCCTATTATTTCAAGCCGAGAAATGAGGCTGACGTTCTGGCGACAACAGATTATCATGGTTTTTTTCCTTCGGCCGTGTGCTCCGGCCACATTTTGGGAGTGCAATTTCATCCTGAAAAGAGCCATGCGTGGGGCGTCCGTCTTCTGAAAAACTTTGCGGAGTTGTGACGATGCTACGCCCGCGTATTATTCCATGCCTACTCATCAGAAACGGCGGGCTGGTGAAGACCGTCAGGTTCGGAGACTCGAAATACGTTGGGGACCCCCTCAATGCGGTGCGTATCTTCAACGAAAAGGAAGTTGATGAACTGGTGGTGTTGGATATTGATGCGACCGTGCATGGTCGTGAACCGAATTACTGTTTGATCGAAAACCTTGCAGCCGAATGCCGAATGCCGTTCTGTTATGGCGGCGGCGTGAAGACGCTCGATCATATCCAACGCATTGTCGGCATGGGAGTGGAAAAAGTTTCGGTCTGTTCGGCTGCCGTGGAGAATCCACGCCTTATTTCCGAGGCAGCTTCGCGGGTAGGAAGCCAGAGCGTCGTAGTTATTATGGATGTGAAAAAGAGTGCATGGTTAAAGGAAAACAAAATTTTTACCCGTAATGGAACACGTGAAACCGGCTTGAGTCCCGTTGGTTTTGCAAAGAAATGTGAATCGCTTGGGGCCGGAGAGATTGTCATTCAATCAATTGATCGTGACGGAACATCATCTGGATACGATCTGGATCTCGCGGCACAAATAAGGGAGGCAATCTCCCTTCCGATTACGGTTCTGGGTGGCGCCGGCGGTCAGGACGACATTATCGCACTCGTGAAGCGGTTTGGCATAATCGGCGCCGGCGCGGGAGCGTTGTTTGTCTTTAAGGGAAAATATCGAGCCGTCTTGATCAACTACCCCTCCCGTGAAGAAAAGGAAGCGATCTTTCGCCAGTCATTTCACCAGTCTTGTCAGGCGAGTGCCATCACGGCATGAGGAGCTGGTTGTGAAGCAGATTCTCCAATCCTATCGAAGCGGTGAGTTGTGGCTTGCCGAAGTTCCGGTGCCTGCGTGTGGGCGGGGTGGGGTGCTGGTCCGGACGCGGTCCAGCGTGGTTTCAGCCGGTACGGAAGGGATGTTGTTGGCGCTTGCCAAGAAGAGCTTGATCGGCAAGGCGCGGGCGCGTCCTGACTTGGTCAGGCGGGTGCTCAAGAAGGCGCGGGTCGAAGGGATCAAGCCCACGATGGAGAAGGTCTTTGCCAGGCTCGATGAACCCATTGCACTGGGCTATTCCGCGGCCGGCGACGTCGTCGAGGCTGGGCGCGAGGCCATCGGACTGAAGCCCGGCGACCGCGTGGCAATGGCCGGAGTGGGTTATGCGGCTCACGCCGAGTTCAACTTCGTTCCTGCAAACCTGTGTGCGAGGATACCCGAGAGCGTCTCGTATGTAGACGCTGCCTTTGCGACCGTCGGCGCGATTGCGCTTCAGGGCGTGCGCCAAGCCCAACCCTTGATCGGTGAGTGCGTCGCGGTCATCGGTCTGGGGCTGCTTGGTCTGTTGACCGTGCAGATATTGAAAGCCAACGGATGCGCCGTATTAGGCGTTGATATTGACGAAGCGCGGGTGGCACTGGCCGAGAAGTTAGGTGCCGACATTGCGGTGAGTGCCGACCCCGAAAGAGCCTGTGAGTCGTTCACCGGCGGGTGCGGCGCCGATGCCGTCATCATTACCGCGGCCACGCCCGGCAACGAACCAATCGAGAACGCGGCTGAGATGTCGCGGCACAAGGGTCGGGTGGTTGCCGTGGGCCTGGTCGGCATGAACGTGCCGCGAGATGTCTTTTACCGCAAGGAACTTGACCTGCGCCTGTCAATGTCCTACGGCCCGGGCCGTTATGATCCTGCTTATGAAGAAGGAGGACACGATTACCCCTTCGCTTACGTGCGCTTCACCGAGCAGCGCAACATGGAAAGTTTTCTGTACCTGGTGCAACAGGGCAAGGTGACGCCGTCGGCGTTGGTGACGCATCGCTTGGCTTTCGACGACGCGCTTGATGCGTATGCCTTGCTGGAGGGCAAGTTGCCTGAAGACAGCACGCTCGACCCCAGATATCTGGGTATTCTCTTGGAGTACTCGAAAGATGCGTCGATGGAGCGCACGATGCGCCGTTGCGACGCGGTCGGTCTGGCCGGCAACGAGGTCGGCGTGGGTTTCATCGGTGCCGGCAACTTCGCCAAAGGTGTCTTGTTACCGCATCTGACCAAACTGAGCGGCGTCAGGCTGACGGGCGTCTGTACCGGTACCGGCAAAAGCGCACAGCAGACGGCACGGCATTTCAATTTCGGGTTGGCGACGACTGATCCGGCGGCGTTGATCGAGAAAGACGAAACCGACGTCGTGTTCATCGCCACGCGGCACGGCAGCCACGCTTCTCTGGTCAGTGCGGCATTGCGCACCGGCAAGCATGTTTTCGTCGAGAAGCCGCTTTGTATCCATGAACCTGAACTTGACGAGATCGAACGAGTACTCAAGGATGCCCACAATGCCGGGCAACAGCCGTGTCTGATGGTCGGTTTCAACCGTCGGTTCTCGCCCCATGCGCGTGCGTTGCAAGCTGCGTTCGAGGGCCGCAATACCCCGATGGTGGTGAACTACAGGGTTAATGCCGGGAGCATTCCGATTGATAGTTGGATTCACGATCCCAATGAGGGCGGCGGTCGCATCATTGGCGAATGCTGCCACTTTGTGGATTTTTGCACGGCACTGATTGATAGCGAACCGGTGGCGGTAACGGCCAACAGCATCTCCTCAGATCGATGCGACGTTGTGGCGGAAGATTCCGTCGTAATCACGATCCAGTATGCCGACGGCTCACTGGCGACCATTCAGTACGTGGCTGAGGGGCACAAGGACCTCCCAAAGGAGCGTTGCGAGGTGTTTGCAGACGGCAAGAGCGCGGTCATGGACGATTTCCGCACGACCGAATTCTATGGCGGAGGCAAGAACGTTCGCGGCAAGCAGGCCAAAGGCTTTGCGGAGGAACTGCACACGTTCCTCAACGTGTGCCGCAATGGCGGTGCATGGCCCATATCTTGGCAAAGTTTGGTCGGCACGCATCGGGTATGCTTTGGATCCCTCCGCAGTCTCCATGTCGGAAAGATGGTCAACATCGACGTTGCGCTAACGGCGTCACCTTCATAAGCCCATTTCAGACAGCCCGCGCTCTTACTGCAACCACAGCAGAAGGTATATGTAAATGCTACTGATAGTATTTTTAGCCAGTCTATATGGGTTAATGATGCTCGTAAAAAAATGGTTGTCTATCCCTTATGCCCAAGTTCCGTTCGTTACAATAATATCATTGATGTCCGTTTTATACGTTGCCGGGTTGTTTGAACTCTTATTGCAAATCTCCTGGCTTGTGTACTTGGTGGGTTTGATGTGTTTTGTGCTGAGTTTATATAAGAGCACTGTAGGCATTTCGAGGCGGACATTTTTCCGTCGTCTTATCTATGACCATTCGTTGTTCCCGCTAACAGCCTTTGGGGTTCTCTTTCTATTAAGCTGGTTTGTTTTCAGAAATACCTACGTTACTGAATGGGATGAATTTTCTTTCTGGAGTATTTTTACGAAGATAGCAACGAATTACAACAGCATGATTGCCGGATTCAATGATATAAACAAGGCGGACTACCCAAGGATCACTGCTCTTTTACAATACTACTTTATCCTGTTTCTGAAAGGTGGGAATTTTCATGAAGGGACTGCCATTTTTGCACAGAGTGTCATTTTTGGGTCCGCTATGCCTGTCTTTTTATCCTTCAGAAAATACAATGTCTTCCTTCTTTGTCTGATTACTTTTTGCTTTTACTCCCTTCCAGACGTGTTCGTACAGCCGGTTTCTTCCTTGTACGCTGATTCCGTACTAGGGCTGTGTTGGGGAATGTCATTGATCTTGTATCTGATGAACCGAAAACAGGACAGAGTCGTGCTCATAATCACAAGCCTCTGTTTGTTTTCTATGGTACAGGTCAAAGAAATGGGCTTGGTCTTTGCGTTTTGTACCATATTCATGGTCATGATTGACGAAGGGTTCTTTTCCACGTTCAGACTACCGGTCGTGCTGAAGAGACTCGGCGTGCTGACCGCCGTTGTTCTGGTTTCCTATGCTTCTTGGAGTATGTTCAAGTCTTACAATGGGGTAGTTGCATCTTCTTTTAGCTTGGACAGTGAACGAATAGATTCCTTGTTCGATCTGCAAGATTATCAACGGACAACGGCTGAAAATTATCTGTATTCCCTCATACATATAGGCAACGTCGCAAAGACTCAGGCGGTGTTGGATGAGCAACATCAAGACAGGTTCATAGGGAGTTTTGCTCACCAATTTCATTTTTTTGAATTTTCGTTATCGCCACTCTACTGGGCAATCATATTCGTGATTTTTATGTCGCTATCATATTATCTAACGAGAAATACTACGGAAAAGATATTCGACCGGAGAAGTCGGTGTGTGACTTTCACGATTTCTCTGCTCGCGTCACTGGTTGCGTATACATGCCTCATATTGTTTTTATATATGTTTGCATTCTCCCAGTATGAAGCCGTTAGACTCCTTAGTTTTTGGAGATATCTTGGAACGGCTTACCTGGGATTATTTCTGGTTCTGTTTTACTGTGTTCTGAAAACAGAGAAGAAGAGTCTGCTCGTTGCTTTCATCATTTTGATGATTCTGGTTACACAGGCTTCAACCAAAGGAATTCTCAACGCTTTTCATAAAAGTGATACACAGAAATCTCTTGACAATCTCTACAAAAAGATAGATCCGGTTATTGAAGAGATAAAGGGAAAGGAAAAAGGAAGATCCCTAAGAATTTTGCTGATTCATCAGCGCGACGACGGCATGGTCCATCGTATCGTCCGGCATAGGGCTTTCCCCTTGAGTTTTGAGTGGTTCTCTTCTGTCAATACCGAAAAAAAAGATGATTGGCCCCACCAAACATGGATTGGCTCTGCCGAGGATTTTGGTCTCAAACTGCAAAGAAACGATTATCTTATTGTTTTGAAAGATGATGAATTTTGGGATTTGTACGGAGATGTAGTCAATCACTCAGCATTGAAGGCTATCTGGAGGCTGGATAATGAAAGACTTGTCAGAGTTCGATCGGGGGGGGGGGGGGGGGGGCACACTACGAGACCTTGATGTCGCTGTTCTTCTCCCTTGCCACAATGAGGAACTAACGATTGCCGACGTGATCAAATCGTTCCAAAAAGCGCTGCCTGATGCCTGCATCTACGTGTACGATAATGCCTCCACCGACCGCACTGTTGATGTCGCATCTGCTGCCGGTGCAGCAGTACGGACCGAACCTTTGGTTGGCAAAGGAAACGTCGTGCGGCGAGCGTTTTCCGACGTTGAAGCGGACGTCTACGTTCTTGCCGACGGAGATGGCACCTATGATGCAAGTATCGCCCCTTATATGGTCGGGAAACTCATATCCGAAAATCTGGATATGGTGGTTGGGGTGAGAAAGGCTGACGTCGAAAACGCTTGGCGTTTAGGCCACCGATTTGGAAACATGGTCGCTAACAGATTGCTCAGGACACTATTTGGTGGTTCCTTCACCGATATCTGGTCCGGCTATCGCGTCATGTCGCGGCGCTTCGTCAAGTCTTTTCCCGCAGCATCACAAGGGTTCGAGATCGAGACCGAAATGACGGTGCATTGCCTGCAAGTCAATATTCCCTGTGCAGAGGTGGAGACGCGCTACGTCAAGCGACCGCTTGGCAGCAAAAGTAAGCTGCACACGTGGCAGGATGGATGGCTCATTCTTGTGGCTATTGTGATGATGGTGAAGGAAGTTCGTCCGTTCTTTTTCTTTGGTTCTGTTGGTATCTTAATCGCGTTATTTTCGATCGGATTGGCGGTGCCTGTGTTTATGACGTATTTCGAAACTGGTCTTGTACCACGCCAGCCGACGGTTATCCTGTGTCTGGGTTTGGGTGTGATTGCCTGTGGTAGTGTGTTGGCCGGAATTGTGCTTGACAGCATGCGCCGCGCTCGATATGAGACCAAACGGCTCGCGTTCTTGTCCCATCCATCGGTTTCAAATGAGCATTCTCTTACGAGGGAACAATGACAAAGACCGCGAAGATATCCTGGAAGGGTCAACCTTCAGTCTCGTGTTCGCAAACGTGATGGGAGTTGATCGTTCAGAATGAGCAAGGCCATTGATTGGCTGGACCGATTCCTCTATCAGGGATTTTCTGACCATTGGGATGACTGGCATACCGACGGCTCACTGGCGACCATTCAGTACGTGGCTGAGGGGCACAAGGACATCCCGAAGGAGCGTTGCGAGGTGTTTGCAGATGGCAAGAGCGCGGTCATGGATGATTTCCACACGACCCGATTCTATGGCGGAGGCAAGAACGTCCGCGGCGAGCAAGCTAAAGGTTTTGCGGAGGAACTGCACACGTTCCTCAACGTATGCCGCAATGGCGGTGCGTGGCCCATATCCTGGCAGAGTATGGTCGGCACACATCGGGTGTGCTTCGGGGCCATGCACAGCCTTGAGACCGGCAAGAGGGTCAATATCATGTAATACACGTTATGGTACGCGTGTTGCGTGTGCCAACACTCAAATCCATCTTGTCATTTTTGTGAAATCTGTCGAGGGGATGCATCATGAATAAAATAATACTCTTTGAACTAAATGAAGTCCCATTCCGAGTAATCGACTATTTTTGCCGGATCAATCCCCATTCTACACTGGCACGCCTCATGCCCTCGTTGCATCAATACGAGAGTTATTCGGAAGATGTTTCTTCACTCTCGCCGTGGAAGACTTGGCCAACTGTGCATCGTGGCGTGATTGATGGAAAGCACTTCTTGTACGATTTCGGTCAGGACTTGACCGAGGTCGATAAAGTTTATCCGCCGCTCTGGAAAATATTGACGCAAAACGGTATCAAGAGCGGGGTCTTTGGCAGCCTGCACACCTATCCGCTACCCGAACCACTCGAGAACTACACGTTTTACTTTCCGGATACTTTTGCTGCAGGGTCCGAGTGCTTTCCGAATCTGCTTTCAACTTTTCAGGCTTTCAATCTCGAGATGGCCAGAGAATCAGCGCGTAATGTCTCGAGACGTGTGCCATGGAAGTCGGCGATGAATGTAATTGCCAAGAGCCCGGACTTGGGAATACAGGTTAGTACGTATGGAAAGGTGGGCAAACATCTCATCTCCGAATGGTCCGATGGGTGGAAAAAAACGCGCAGGCGTACGTATCAAGTGGTGCTCGCGTTCGACATTTTTATGAAACAACTCAGGTCAACTAAACCAGCATTTGTGACGTTTTTTACGAATCATGTGGCGTCGTCAATGCATCGTTATTGGGCAGCTTGTTTTCCAAAAGATTACGATGAATTTGAATTTCCAGACGATTGGGTCAACACTTATTCGAAGGAAATTGATTTTGTCATGAAGAAATTCGACGAGATGTTCAAGGCACTCGTCAAATTCGTAGATCGCAATCCCGAGTACGTTTTGTGGATAAGTTCGAGCATGGGACAGAAAGCGACGATCGCAAAGCCTTTGGAGACACAACTTTACATCAAAGATCGCGATCAATTTATGTCACAACTCGGGGTAGAAAGATCCCATTGGGAGGCAAAGCCGTCAATGCTTCCGCGCTACAATTGTTTTGTGAGCGAGGCGAAGGCAAAAATTTTCAGGGACAATCTGATGTCCCTTTTAGTGGACGGTGCTCCTGTGGAGTGGGCAGAGGCGGAGAAATGTTTTTTCATGCTCAAGCTTGGACACGAAAATCTTTACGAGAAATCGCAATCCGTGTGGATGGGCGGCAAAGAAATTCCGTTCGACTCAATGGGCCTTGAAAATACGCCAATTGAGGACAAGTCGAACGTGACCGCTTACCATATACCGAGCGGTGTGCTCCTCATCTATAATCCCAAGTCGGCAAAACTCCCTCAAAAAGAAAGATCGAGGCCGCAGGTATCGACGTTGGAGATCGCTCCGACGATCCTGAAAAATTATGCCGTTCCAGTGCCGGATTATATGAAGACTCCTGTGACGATTGGGTAGCGGTTTTGACCTCGTATAATCCGTTTGCAAGAGTTCATTTCAAGATCGACAGACAGGTGATTCGATGTATTGTTAATTACTCTCGAATATTGAATACATACTATTGCAATATCTCAGATAGGAGGGAACCGTGACAAAAACTGCGAAGCTCTTCTGGTCCGGACGGTCGCAGGCGGTGCGATTGCCGAAGGAATTTCGGATGAATGGCGACGAGGTGCGTATCCGCAAGCAGGGTGTTGCGTTGATTCTCGAGCCCGTCGTATCCGATTGGGAATGGCTTGACGATCTCGTAGGGAAGTTTTCCGAGGACTTCTATGCCGGTGGTCGAGACCAGCCGCAACTTCCCTCTGTCCCCAAACTCGATGTGGCGTTCAAGTGAGGCATTATCCTCTCGATATGAATGCTATTGCATCACCCTTCAGGATAACTTCTTGTCCTTAACGCACTCCCTGAGAACGATTCGGCATTTGCGTGCTCGTCAGCTTGTCTATCAGATTTTCTATCGGTTGACGAGGACGCGTCACGGACGTGGCGGCGATTCTGGGCCGATACCGGGATTGCGCTGGACTCAAGATGTGAATGTTCCTGTACCTGTGGGTGATACCACCAACAACTCGGACGCCATTGCGTTGGGATCCCTGACGTTCTTGAATCGGCAGGAGACGGTCGGCTTTCCCCCGGACTGGAAGCGTACGGATCTGCCGAGGTTGTGGCTTTACAACCTGCACTATCACGAGTTCTTGTGGGAGTTGGGATTTGAGCAAGCACGTGAGGTGGTCCTGGATTGGGTCGCAAACCACGAGTCAGGAGCGGCACAAGCAGGGTGGGAAGCGTATCCGACCTCGCTTCGGCTCGCCAATTGGTGTGCGATCTTCTTTGGCCGTGACCGTTCACGGACGCGGATGGATGAGCCGTTCTGCGAAAGACTGTGGGTGAGTATCTATGAGCAGGCGGAGCATCTGCGACGGAACTTGGAATGGCATTTGTTGGGCAACCACCTGTTGGAGAACGCGGTTGCCTTGGCCCTGGTGGGAAGTTGCTTTGAGCATCCGGCTGCTAAAGTTTGGTTTGACAAGGGCAGCGCGATTCTGGAGCGGGAATTGCCTGAGCAGGTCCTCGCGGATGGCGGGCATTTTGAACGCTCGCCGATGTACCAGTGTCGTGTGCTTTACGCTCTTCTGCTCTTGAGCGCCACCGGTGATTCTCTCTTGAATGAATTGGTGCGCCCGTACCTTGGGCGTCTGGCCGGTTCACTCGCTGCCATGACCCATCCCGATGGCGGCATCGCGTTGCTCAACGACAGTGCGTTTGGTATTTACCCACGGCCGCGGGAGTTGCTGGAAAGAGCCGGTGCGTCGTCGACGCGAGTCGGTGTTTTCGCGCTTCCCGAGAGCGGGTACTATGGTGCCCGGACCAGCGACGGGAACTATATTCTCTGCGATGCGGGGGCCATCGGCCCGGATTACCAGCCCGGGCATGGGCACGCCGATTTGTTCTCGTTTGAACTTTCGTTGCAGGGAGTGAGGGTCGTGGTCGATAGCGGGGTCTCCACGTATGAGGCCGGCCCGATGCGGGACTACTGCCGATCGACACGCGCACACAACACCGTGGAGATCGAAGGGGAAGACCAAGTGGAGTTGTGGGCGGCGTTTCGGGTGGGGCGCCGGTGCCGCCCTCGGGAGGTCGAATGGAAGGCGTATGAAAATGGTTTTGAGTTGTCGGGGCGACATGACGGCTATCGACATCTGCCGGGACGGCCGGTCCACGCGCGGACCTTTCGCTGGCAATCGCAAGGACGGCTTGAGATCCATGACCGAGTGGACTCGGAGTATCCTCTGCGGTCGGTTGCCAGGCTTCACTTTCACCCGGATTGTCGAATCGGTGACGTTGGCAGTGACGCCTGTGTACTCTTCTTTCCCCGCGGTCGGGTACGGGTATCGTGGTCGGGATGGGAAACCGTTGCCAAGGATGAATCTTTTTACTGTCCTGAGTTCGGAGTTGAGTTGCCCAATCCATGTTTGGCGTTTTCGAACCCGTCGAGGCTCAGGGCAGGCCCTTCGCAGATCAGGGCAAGCTCTTTGCAGCGAAAGGCAGGCGCAGTTGCCGGTTTTGAAGGAATGATCCTGATCGAGCTGCTGTAATGCGCATACTCTTCCTCTCTCATTATTTTCCACCGGAAGGGAATGCCCCGGCCTCGCGCACGTTTGACCATTGCAAGCGATGGGTTGCCGCGGGCCATGATGTCACGGTGCTGACCTGCGTCCCGAACCATCCGAAGGGGGTTCTCTACGTGGGCTACAGAAATCGCCTTCGCCGGGTTGAAGACGTGGAAGGGATTCGGGTCGTGCGGGTCTTTACCTACCTGGCTGCCAACGCGGGCACCTGGGGAAGAATTGCGAACTACCTGTTGTACATGCTGGCGGCGGTTTTTTTCGGCTTCTTTGAGCGCAGGCCGGATATTGTGATTGCCACGTCACCGCAGTTCTTCTGTGGATGGGCCGGCGTCCTGCTCGCGACGTTCCGGCGTCTTCCTTTCCTGCTCGAGATCCGTGATCTGTGGCCGGAGTCGATCTCCGCGGTTGAGGCGATGCAATCCCGAAGCATACTGCGGCTGATCGAGAAACTTGAACGTTGGATGTACCGGGCCGCGTGCCACGTCGTGACGGTGGGAGAAGCGTATCGGAACCGGTTGATTGCGTCTGGAATCGATCATGATCGCGTGTCGGTCATCATGAACGGCGTGGATCGTGAATGTTTTTTTCCAAGAGAGAAGGATCGATCCATCGCCGAGCGGTTTGGTGTGACAGATCGTTTCGTGGTCACGTACTGCGGGACGATTGGTTTGGCGCACGGGCTTGACGTGGTGCTGCGGGCCGGCGCTCTACTGCGTGAACGTGGCCGTCTGCAGATCGTCTTTCTGTTGGTCGGCGACGGTGCTCGTCTCGACGTCTTGCGCGACGCGGCGAAGCAGCGCGGGCTTGATAACGTGAGGTTCACCGGCAACGTCGATAAGAACCTGATTCCCGACGTACTCGCGCTTTCGGACGTCTGTCTGGTCCACTTGCGAGAGTCGGAGACGTTCACGGTCGTCATGCCGTCGAAGATATTTGAAGCCGCTGCAATGGCCAGACCGATCATTCTGGGAATTCGGGGATTTGCCGAAGCCTTCGTCCGGAAAGCGGGTTGTGGTTTGTGCATTGAGCCGGAAAACGAAGAGGAACTCGTTGAGGCGGTGCTTCGATTGGAGGCTGACTCGGACCTGCGGGCGGAATTGGGCAGGGCCGGCTGCGCCTACGTGGTCAACGAGTTTGACCGGGATCGACTGGCCGTCCGGTATCTCACGATTATCGACCGGATCGTTCACCAAGGGAGAACACGAGATCGATGAGAGATCGGATCCGCATTCTGAACGTCGTTGGGGCGCGTCCCAACTTCATGAAGATCGCGCCTTTGATGTCCGCGTATCGTCGAAACGAGGCCATTGAGCCGTTGCTGATTCACACGGGTCAGCACTATGACGAGAACATGAGCCGGCTCTTCTTCCATGACTTGGGAATTCCTGAGCCGGACTTCAACCTGGAAGTGGGTTCGGGAAGCCACGCCGTGCAGACGGCGGAGATTATGAAATCCTTCGAGCCCGTGGTGCTTCGGTCCAGACCCGATGCCGTGCTGGTGGTCGGTGACGTGAACGGCACGATCGCTTGTGGCTTGGTGGCGGTGAAGCTGGGCGTTCCCCTGGTTCACGTCGAAGCGGGTCTGCGGAGTGGGGACCGCACGATGCCCGAGGAGATCAACCGCGTGCTCACCGATGCAATCAGTGATCTGCTGTTCTGTACCGAACAGTCGGGGGTTGACAACCTCGCACGCGAGGGCATTGGGGCCGAGAAGGCATTTCTGGTCGGCAACCTGATGGTTGACTCGCTGCTCAATCACCGAGAGCGGTGCCAAGCGTCCTCAATCCTGGAGACGCTGAGACTGAAGCCGCGGGAATACGCCGTCCTGACGCTGCATCGACCGTCCAACGTGGATGATCGAGACGTGCTGACCGGCATTCTTGACGCGCTTGTCGAGATTCATGCGGACACGTCGATTGTCCTGCCCCTGCACCCACGACTTCGGAAGTCTCTGGTCGATTTCGGACTGAACCAGCGTCTTGCGGGGATGAACCGGCTGAGGGTGACTGATCCGCTCGGCTACCTCGATTTCCTGCGGCTCATGAGCGAAGCCGGCATCGTCCTGACCGATTCGGGAGGGATTCAGGAGGAGACGACGATTCTGCAGGTGCCGTGTTTGACGTTGCGGGAGAACACCGAGCGCCCGGTGACGCTTGACGTGGGAACCAATCGCTTAGCGGGCACGGGTACGGAGAGCATCTTGACGGCCTTTCGCTCGACGTTCTCGAATCGGGTTGCCTGTGGGGTGCCGCCTTTCTGGGACGGTCAAGCCGCCGGCCGGATCGTGGCGATTCTGGCTGAGAAACTTCCCCGAATCAGTGCCGCCCGAAGCCATTGCCCCACGGTTTCCCTCTCCCCAGGTGGGAGAGGGTCAGGGTGAGGGGGAAGGAAGTGCCGGGCACCCTAAAGTTCTCTCTCCTCTGGCAATCAGAGCGTTTACTTCTTACGGCATTTCTGTATGGGTTTTCTTTACTTCACCCTCACCCCGGCCCTCTCCCGTCAAGGGAGAGGGGGAAGAGGGAATGGGGATCTATAACAAGGTGACGTGCTCTTTATTCTTTTTGACGTGACGGGTTCCGTTCCGTGTATCAAAGATGATCGGGGCATGTTCCACGATCATGTCGTAGTCAAACGTGGAATGGGCCGTGAGAATCAGGCAGGCGTCACATTCAGTCAGCAATGGCGGAGAGAGGGTCTTGGCAGCGTACTCCGTCTCCCCCAGCGTCAGGCTTGGAGCGAATGGGTCCACGTAGAGCAACGTCGCCCCTTCCGTCTGTAATAATTCCATGACCTTGGTCGCCGGTGACTGTCGGGGGTCTCCAACGTCGGCCTTGTAGGTCACTCCCAGGACGAGAATCGTCGCGCCGTTCAAACATTTTCCGTTTTTATTGAGAATTCGTTGCAGTTTCCCCACGACAAAGTACGGCATTCCCTCATTGATTTCCCCGGCCAGATCGATAAAGCGCGCGTGGAGATCGTAGGCTTTTGATTTCCACGACAAATAATAGGGATCAAGGGGAATGCAGTGCCCTCCGACCCCCGGTCCGGGGTAAAAAGGCATGAACCCGAAATTTTTTGTGGTCGCCGCGTCGATCACTTCATGAACGTTGACGCCCATTCGGTCGCAGAGCATGGCCAGTTCATTCACGAACGCAATGTTGACCGATCGAAACACGTTTTCAACCAACTTGGTCATTTCTGCGACTCGTGCCGAGGACACGGGAAAGATGTTGACAATCGATTGTTCATAAAAGGTCCGTGCCATGTCACCACAGGTTGACGTGATGCCTCCGACGAGCTTGGCGGTATTGTGGGTCTTGAAGGACTCGTTTCCGGGATCGACGCGTTCCGGTGAAAACGCCACGAAGAGATTCCGTCCTGCGTGAAGCCCGCGTCCGGTTAATGCCGGCACGATGATTTCTTCAGTGGTTCCCGGGTAGGACGTGCTTTCCAGGATGACGAGCATGTCGGGATGAGCGTGTTGGGCCAGGGTCTTGGTGACCTTGAGCACGGCGCCGAGGTCAGGCTCTTTGTTGGCGGTGAGAGGGGTGGGGACGCAAATCAGAACCACGTCGCATTGCTGAAGAACGTTGAAGTTCGTGGTGACGGACAATCCGGTGGGGCCTGAGACGTGAGCGAGGTCTGCATCCCGGACGTCTCCGATGTAGCTTTTCCCTTTGTCAATCTGGGCGATTTTTTCATGATCGTCGTCTATTCCGAACACGCGAAATCCTGTTTTTGCCTGAAGCACCGCTAGAGGAAGTCCGACGTATCCTAAGCCCACCACGCCGACGACCGCGGAATGATCGTGTATTTTGTCCTGTAACGTCATCTGTGATTCTCCGGATGTTGATTGATCGTGGTTACGTCCGAATTGGTCAACCCTCGGGACACGGTTTGAGGAGTTCCCGTTGTTCTAATTGTCTCAGGATTTTCTGAAGACTTTCCTGAGGCTGTTCCACGTTGGTTTCGACGAGAATCTCCGGATTTTGGGGTTCTTCATACGGATCGGAAATGCCCGTGAAACGTGAAATTTCTTTTCGTTGTGCCTTGGCGTACAGGCCTTTGGGGTCACGTTCAATACAGACGTGCAGGGGACACTTGACGAACACTTCGACGAAGTTCTCAATTTCTCTGCGCGCGTGCTCGCGAGCGTGTGCATAAGGCGCGATGGCTGCCACGATCACCACTGCCCCCACGTTGGTGAGGAGTTTGGCCACGTAGGCAATCCGTCTGACGTTTTCTTCACGATCCTCTCGGGTAAACCCCAATTCTTTGGCCAATCGTTTCCGCACGTGATCACCGTCCAACAGCACCACCGGAAGACCGCGTCGTTTGAGGGAGTCTTCCAGGAGCGTGGCCAGCGTGCTTTTTCCCGCGCCCGACAAGCCGGTAAACCAGACGGTCAATCCCTTTGCGTGCTTCATGGATGTTTTCTCCTGGAGATTCGCAATGGTTGGTTATTTCACTTTTGTGCCCGGCTGAACGTCGTTCTCAACCGCGATGAGTCCTTGGACTTCCTGATCCCCCGCCGCTAAGATCATGCCTTGAGAAGCGACGCCCATCAGTGTTGCCGGCTTGAGGTTCGCCACGACCACCACGGTTTTCCCAATCATCTCGTCCGGGCTGTATTTTTTTCCGATTCCCGCGACAATCTGTCTTTGTTCGGTACCGAGGTCTACCTGGAGTTTGAGGAGTTTGGCTGATTTGGGTATGCGTTCAGCCGTGACGACTTTTGCCACCGTTAAGTGAACGTTCTGAAAATCGTGAATCGTGATGAGACCGTCCTCTTGCTGCGATGGAGGAGACGAAGGTCCCTCAGTACGGGGCGTTGCCGTGGAAGCCACTCCCGCCGTTGATGGAGCCGGGGCGGTTGATTGGTCCGTTTTCACGGAGCGTCCTCGTCGCAAAAAGGTTGAGGCGTCGATTCTCGGGAATAAGGCTTTCCCTTTGGCCACGATGGCCCCTGCTCCCCCGTCACCCCAGGCAAGGGGGGAGGTGAGCATGTGTGAAACGTCACGGGGAAGTCCAAGTTGTCGAGCTGCCTCTCGCGCAGTGTCCGGCATGAATGGATAGCTGGCGACGCAAAGGAATCGGAGGGTTTCCGCTGCGTGAAAGAGCACGGTCCGGAGTCGTTTTGAGTCGGCAGGGTTTTTCGCCAGGACCCAGGGCGCGGTTCTGTCAATGTATTGATTGCCAAGCTGAACCAATCCCCATATCGCTTCGAGTGCCCGGTTGAACGCCAACCGGTCCGCACGTAAATGATCGGGTAGCGTTTTGTGAATGAGCAGTTCCGCGGCGGATTGCAGTTCCGTTTCGAGCGGGGTGACCTCAGAGGCGTATGAAGGAGGCACCGTGCCGCGGCAACACCGCTGGATTAACGTGACGGTTCGACTCAACAAGTTGCCCAGGCCATTGGCTAAGTCACCGTTGACGCGGCCGATAAAGGATTCATACGAAAAATTCCCATCCTGTCCGAAGGGGATCTCGCGCAGCAGAAAATATCGAAACGCATCAGCACCGAATTGATCCACGACGGTGTACGGGTCAATGACGTTGCCCCGGCTTTTGGACATTTTTTCTCCGTCAACCGTCCACCAGCCGTGTGCAAAGATTGCGTGGGGCAACGGCATCTCCAACGCCATCAGCATGGTTGACCAGTAGACCGCATGCGTCGTCAGAATGTCTTTGCCGACCAGATGCACGGTTGCCGGCCACAGGTGATTCTCCGAGGGGTGCGCCGGCAGGTATTCAAGTCCCGAGATGTAATTGACCAGCGCGTCGAACCACACGTACGTGACGTAGTTCGCGTCAAAGGGCAATTCAATGCCCCAGGCGAGACGCGATTTCGGACGAGAAATGGAGAGATCTTCCAACGGTTTTTGCAGAAAACCCAACACTTCGTTGCGACGAGACTCCGGACGAATGAACGAAGGGTTGGCTTGAACGTGATCAATCAGCCGTTGTTGATATCGTCCCATGCGAAAGAAGTAATTGCTTTCGCTGAGTTGCTCAACCGGCCGTTGACAGTCGGGACATAGACCGCGTTCAACGTCCTTTTCCGTCCAGAAGCGTTCGTCGAACGTGCAATACCAGCCGGTATAGTCCGCGTGATAAATGAGCCGCGCGTCATACAGGGTTTGCAAACAGCGTTGAACCACGGTTCGATGCGGGGCATCGGTGGTGCGAATGAAGCCGTCGTTGGAAATACCGAGTTTCTTCCAGAGGTTGAGAAATTGTGGGGTCAATCGGTCGCAATGAGCTTGTGGTGAAATTCCCGCTTGGGCCGCGGCCTGCTGGACTTTTTGTCCGTGTTCATCCAGGCCCGTCAAAAAAAAGACCTCTTCCCCAATCAGGCGATGCCAGCGTGCTAGGACGTCTGCCGCGATGGTGGTGTAGGCGTGTCCAACGTGCGGGACGTCGTTCACGTAGTAAATGGGCGTGGTGATGTAAAAGGGGTTCGGCATGGGCGTCTGCTTTTGATTGCTGATTTGAGAACGTTCACGTTTGTTCAGGCGGCGCGTCGGATCACGTGATGAAACTGAAGCAGAAAATTCTCCAGGGCCAACTGGAGATTCAGGTTTTGCCTCGGTGCCTGTTCCAGCGTTTGCAGGCGTTCCGCAAGTTCAACGACGTGCGCGGGGTCTACCGACTCTGCGACGTGGTGAAGCGTCTCGACGTTCTTTTGATGTAACAGGAGGTCTCGCTCCGCGTCAATGCTGACCAGCAGGAGGTCGCGCAGTCCATGGGCGAGCCACTCAATCACGTCCGGGAATCGTTTGGTTTTTGACAGGTCTTCCGCTCGTTGAAGAATGGTCGTGGGATTGGCCGGGGTCCTGTCCCCGCATAATTGAAAAAAGTGATCGTGTTGGCTGCGAAGGTGGGCCGTATCCATTTCGAAGGCCACGCCAATCCGGTTGCCGGAAATCTGAGCGAGAAATTTGGCATCGTCACTCGCCACGGCCCGTTTCAGGGCCAGGGCACCTTCAAATTGCATGGACGTTGCCGGAGAAAATTTCAGGGTCAAACAGCGCGACCGTACGGTCGCCAAGAGACGGAAGGGTTGACTGGTCACCAGAATAAAGACACTGTGCTCGGGGGGATCCTCCAAGGTCTTGAGAAAGGCATTCGCGGCGTTGGTCGTGAGCCGGTCGGCGTCGTCAATGATACAGATTTTATGAGAGCTGAACAGTGGGCGGTAGATCATGTGACGTTCAATCTCTCGAACCTGATCGATTTTAATCTGCGGGTTGGCTTTCTCCCGTTCAGGTTGGATCATCAACACGTCGGGATAGGTGCCCGTGGCCACTTGTTGACAGGCTCGGCATGTTCCGCAGGAGTCCGGTTGAGACGAAGCCGGTGGGGTTTCACAGGATAAGGCTTGAGCAAACCGGACGGCCGTGAGCCGTTTGCCGATTCCTTCGTCTCCTGAAAAGAGGTAGGCGTGGCCGATGGTCTGCTGGCCTAAGGCCGTCCGGATTTTGCGTTTGGGTCCGTCGTGTCCGATGATGTCGGCGAATGGCATGGTGGAATCGACGTGGTTAAGACGGGTTGACGGAAACGCGTCGGGTCCGCAGCGCGGCTTGAATCAGAGGATGGACCACGGTGATGACGTGCTTGGAAATCATCTGCGCGGACCGGCTGGCGTTCACCGTGTGAACGCGTCGAGCGTGTTGCTGGGCTAACGTTAAAAATCCTTTCCGAACGCGCTGATGAAAAGCGGCGGTTTCATGATCCAGTCGATTGGCTGTATGGCCGTCTAATCGTCGTTTCAACCCTTGGGCAACGGGGAGATCCAATAAAACCGTCAGGTCGGGAGTCAGGCCTTGTGACATCCAACGCGTAAGCGGACGAAGAGCGGAGAGTGGCAAGCCTCGGCCGAATCCCTGGTAGGCCAGGGTGGAATCGGTAAACCGATCGCAAAGGATAATCGCCCCTTGTTGTAAAGCCGGACGCAGCAGGTTGGTGACGTGCTGGCTTCTGGCGGCCACAATCAAGGCCACTTCACATTCCGGCGTGAGGGGATCCGCTGAGTCACGGACGGGGTCCGGCCGAAGAAGCATGTCTCGAATCTGTTCCGCGACCTGGGTGCCCCCGGGTTCACGCGTTTCCAGTACCCACAATCCTTTGGACCGGAGGTAGTGGGCGAGGGCGCGGGATTGGGTTGATTTCCCGCTCCCTTCGATCCCCTCGAAGGTGATAAACAGGCCCTTGCGACGCGAGGGTCTGGTTCCGTCCGGTGTCTCCGGAGAACGTGTGCGTGCCACAATGCATCGTAATCCAACGTCTTGATTGACGCAAGAAAAGAGGTTGAACGCCACGTCGGATGCTTGTAATATGCCGCCTGAAATCGTGAAAACGTCCATCAGTTTCGTGGATTTCGTTGGTTGAGGAACGTGAATACTCATCTCATCTTTGCCCAATGTCAAGCACGGCGTTGAAACGGTATTTTCTCACGGGATTATTGGTGGTGACTCCTATCTGGGGCACGGTGTTGGTCCTGAAAACCCTTTTTGTCGCCGTGGACGGCATCCTGGGCAACGTGCTGGCTGAGGTGGTGACGGAAGACTACTACGTGCCGGGCTTGGGGATCTTGACGCTGGTCTTTCTGATTGTGTTCGCCGGGTTTATGGGCACCAATTATATCGGGGGTCGCCTGGTGAAACGGTGGGAAGAATTTTTGGAACGTGTGCCGATTGTTCGGGGCGTCTATGCGACGCTGAAATCCATGATGGACATTCTCTCGTTTCAACAACGGGAAAAATACAATAAAGTGGTCATGATTCAATTCCCCAAGGACGGGAACTATTGTTTGGCCTTTGTGACCGGCGAGACTCAGGACGCGGTTCAGACCTTGGCACCTGAACCCCTGGTACACGTGTACGTTCCGACCTCGCCGAATCCGACGTCGGGGTATTTTTTGTTGGTTCCGGAACGGGAAGTGGTTTCCGTGGGAATGAGCGTGGAAGAAGCCATGAAATTGATCGTCTCAGGAGGACTGTATTCCTCAAATAAGACCATGGGGGTGCCGGTTTCCTCGTGACGGATCATCGCCCGTTCCCGTGCAGGGCGTTGTGAGCAAGGCAGAAGCCCCTTCAATGGATCCGCCGCCGCTCAATGGAGGTGAGTCGTTGATGAAAACGGTATCGTCCGTCGTTCTGGCTGCGGGCCATGGAAAACGTATGCGGTCCAAAAGGGCCAAAGTGTTGCACCCGGTCGCCGGGCGCCCCATGCTCTGGTACGTGGTTTCAGTTGCCGGACAAATCACGGATGGTCACGTGGTGGTGGTTATTGGGCACCAGGCCGATCACGTCCAGGCTTTTCTTGAGCAGTCCAAGTCGGAATTCGAACCCTTCGATATTGTCGTCCAGGCCCGGCAAATGGGGACGGGCCATGCCGTGCAACAAAGCCAGGCGGTCTTGATGCCCAATGGTCAACCCGTTTCCAAGAATTGTCTGATTGTGAATGGGGATACCCCGTTATTGACGCGCGCGACGGTTGAGCGATTGTTGGCTCATCATGACGACACCAACGCGACCCTGACCATTCTGACGACGGATTTACCTGATCCCCAAGGCTATGGGCGCGTGGTGCGAGGGGAGACGGGGGAACCGGTCAAGGTGGTGGAGGAGCGGGACGCCGGTCCAACGGAACGCGCCATTCATGAGGTGAATGCCGGCATCTACGTGACCGACAGCCAATTTCTGTTTACGGCTTTAGCCCGGATTCAACCCGATAACGCCCAAAGGGAATATTATTTGCCCGATCTCATTGGCTTGGCCGTAGCGCAAGGGGACCGCGTGACGGGAATGAAGACGTTGGACCACTCGGAGTGTCTGGGGGTGAATAGTCGGGAACATCTTGCTGCCGTTGAACGGGTGATGCAGCAGCGCATTCGGACGCGATGGTTGGAGCAGGGCGTGACGATGCTTGATCCTCACACGACGTTTATTGAGGACCGTGTCACGGTTGGTCAGGATACGGTGTTGTATCCCGGCGTCACGTTGGAAGGACAAACGGAAATCGGCACCGACTGTGTGATTCGCTCCTCTTCTCGAGTGACGAACAGCGTGGTCGGGAACGTGGTCACGATTGAGGACCATTCCGTGATCGACGGGGCGATGATTGAGGACGGGGCGACCGTTGGTCCTTTTGCACGCTTGCGCGCAGGATCGATTGTGAGAAGCAAGGCTCAAGTGGGGAATTTCGTTGAATTAAAAAACACGGAATTAGGGGCCGGCTCCAAAGCCAATCACTTATCGTATCTGGGTGATACATCGGTCGGTCAACGGGTCAACATCGGAGCGGGGACGATTACGTGCAATTATGACGGATTCCGAAAAGAGCACACGATTATTGAGGATGAAGCGTTTATCGGCAGTGACACCCAACTGGTTGCTCCCGTCAAAGTACAAAAAGGGGCGGTGGTGGGGGCGGGATCCACGATTACGCAAGACGTTCCTCCTGATGCGTTGGCCTTGTCACGAAATCAACAATTCAACCGTGAAGGATGGGCTTCCCGACGTCGCGCCTCTTATCCGGAAACGGCGACGCCCTCGGCCACGCCGAAGCCCGCGCCTTCTTCTCGTAAGAAGAAAAAAGGATCTCACGAGTAACCGTCTCACTCCGGTCCTTTTTCTGGAGTCCCGCTCCAAACACGCGGGAATGACGTGTCCTGTTGGTCGGAGACAACGCGTACCCGATGTGTGGCATTCTAGGATATCTTGGCCGGGACAATGCCGTTGACGTGCTCGTCGATGGTCTGAAGCGGCTGGAGTACCGCGGATATGATTCGGCCGGGATTGCCGTGTTGCAGCAGGGTCGAATTGAAGTCCGTCGAAGCGTCGGCGCGTTAAGACGTTTAGAAGAATCTCTGACACGGGAATCTCTCTTTGGGACAACAGGGATTGGGCATACCCGGTGGGCGACCCATGGCAAACCTTCCGAACAAAATGCTCATCCCCATTGCTCCGGAAACGTGGTGATCGTCCACAACGGCATTATTGAAAATTATCGGACCCTCAAACAACGACTGGAGAACGAAGGCTACGTCTTCGAGTCCGAGACGGATACCGAAGCGATCGCGCATTTATTTGCGTTTCACATGCAGGGAAGGCGATCCTTTCTCCATGCGTTCCGTGCCGGCATTCGTGAATTGCGGGGGAGTTACGCCATTGCCGGCATGTGTGAAGCGGAACCGGACATGCTGCTCGTGGCCCGGTCGGGGTGTCCCCTCGTCTTGGGGCAAAATGAGAACGCCGTCTTTCTGTCCTCTGACGTGACGCCGTTACTTGCCCATACTCGAACGGTGACGTTTTTAGAAGACGGGGACGTCGGCACGTTAACACCACGCGGCGTGACGGTGACCGATGGAGAAGGCCGGCCGATCTCACGGGAAACGACCCACGTTGACTGGAACGCGGAAGCCGTGGAAAAAGGAGGGGCTCCGCATTTCATGCTCAAAGAAATCCATGAGCAGCCCGAAATCCTTCTTGATACCTTGCGGGGTCGATATTCTTATGACGCGGGTGACGCGGATCTGCTGGATGTCAGCATCCCCCCGGAAACGTTCAGGCAGGCTCCCCGGATATGGATCGTCGCCTGCGGGACGTCCTGGCACGCCGGCCTGGTAGGGAAATATTTGCTTGAGTCCCTCGTTCGCCGGCCGGTTGACGTCGATATTGGATCGGAATTCCGCTATCGAGAGCCGCTGGTGCAGGAGGGGGACGTCGTCGTTTCCGTTTCTCAATCGGGTGAAACCGCGGATACCTTGGCCGCGGCGCGAGAGGCCAAACGCCTGGGCGCACGCGTGTTGTCGATTGTGAACGTCGTGGGGAGCACGTTGGCCAGAGAATCGGACGGCGTGTTGTACACCCGTTGCGGCCCGGAAATCAGCGTGGCTTCGACCAAAGCCTTTACCAGCCAGGTGATGGCGTTCTACCTCTTGGCGTTGCACGTGGGGCGCACGTGTCACGTCTTGAGTACGGAAGACGGCCGGTGGTGGCTGGATCACTTGGCGGCCGTGCCCGGTTACGTTGAGCACGTCATCAAACACGAAGCCGAACTCGTTTCTCTGGCGAAGCGGTTCTCCCGCAAGCGCAACTTCATCTATCTCGGACGCGGCGTCAATTTTCCGATTGCGTTGGAAGGCGCGCTCAAGCTCAAAGAAATTTCTTACATTCACGCCGAGGGCTACGCGGCAGGAGAAATGAAGCACGGTCCCATTGCCCTGATTGATGAAGACGTGCCCGTGGTGGTCCTTGCCCCGCGTAACCAGTTGTATGACAAGACCTTGAGCAATCTTATGGAAGTCAAAGCTCGCAATGCGCCGGTCATTGCCTTGGTGAGTGAGGGAGACCATTCACGGGACGTGCCCGCGGACTTTGTCTTTGCGATTCCCGATTGCCACGCGTTGCTCTCACCCATCCCCTTGGCGGTCGCGCTTCAACTCTTTGCCTACCACGTTGCCGTTCTCCGCGATATCGACGTGGACCGTCCGCGGAATCTGGCCAAAAGCGTGACGGTGGAGTAACCCCGCGACGCGCTTCGTGGACAACCGCCCTCATCACCGGATGCCGTCGCCGTTCCGGCGGCCTTCCCTTGAACGCCTCCGCGTCCGTGACGTCGTCGACGTTCGCTTGCGATAAGCCGCCGCTTGTCTGACCGACAATCGGACGCTAGAGTAACCGGCAAATGGACGCTGATATATTCGACAATCAGCCGCTTGCCTGGCCGACAATCGGACGCTAGAGTAACCGGCAAATGGACGCTGATACATTCGACAATCAGCCGCTTGCCTGACCGACAATTAGACGCTAGAGTAACCGGTAAATGGACGCTGATCCATCCATCTATCCGCGCTTACTGGCGCCCGTGATCCGCGAGGCAATGGCGGATACACCGGTGGTCTGTCTGCTCGGCCCTCGTCAAAGCGGCAAGACGACGCTTGTTCAGACACTGGAGCCGGACCATGCTTTTGTCAGTCTGGATGAGACCCCCTACCGTCGGGTCGCCACGGAGGACCCCGTCGGTTTCGTTGCCGGTCTGCCGGACTCGGTGATCCTTGACGAAGTCCAGCGAGTGCCCGACCTGCTTCCCGCTATCAAACACTCCGTGGACCGCGACCGGCGTCCCGGCCGTTTCCTGCTCACCGGTTCGGCCAATTTATTGCTCCTGCCGAAAATCACGGAATCCTTGGCGGGACGGGTGGAGATTGCCCAGTTGCAGCCGTTGACGGAAGCGGAAAAGGTACGCAAATCGGGCCGCTTCCTGAGTGCCTTGCTGAAAGACGCCTTCGCGCCCGGCATCAAATCCGGGAAAAAGACGGCTTGGCCGACGCTGGCGAAGCTGCTGATGGCCGGTGGCTATCCTGAACCGCTGACCCGCCCGCCCCATCGTGCCCGCCAATGGCACCGACAGTATTTGCGCAACGTCATCGAACGGGACGTGCAGGACGTTGCGCGTGTGAAAGACGTCCAAGAACTAGCCCGTTTGCTGGAACTGCTGGCGCTACGCAGTGCCCAGTTGTTGAACGTCAGCAATCTGGCCGGTGATCTTGGCCTGCACAGGGAGACGGTGGAGCACTATCTCGCTGTACTCGAACGACTTTTTCTTGTGCGGCGCCTGCCCGCGTGGCACCGCAACCGGGCCAAACGACTCGTCAAATCGCCAAAAGTCCATTTGCTCGACAGTGGGCTTGCCGCGACCCTTGCTGATTTGACGGCCGGCGACTGGCTTGACGCACGAGACCGCATGGGGCATCTGCTGGAGTCTTTTGTGGTTCAGCAACTCATTGCCCAAGCCGCATGGACGGACCCCGACCTGCGTTTCTGGCATTATCGCGACAAGGATCAGATAGAAGCGGACGTGGTCATCAGTCGAGGCCGAAAGGTCTGGGGCATCGAAGTCAAGGCCACCGGTACGCTTTCATCCGGTGACGGACGTGGGCTTGCCAGGTTGGCTGACTGCTGCGGCAAGGACTTTCAGCGTGGCATCCTGCTCTATGCCGGCGAAGACCTTCTCCCTCTGGCGGATAGACGCATGCTCGCAGTACCGCTGAGTGAACTGTGGGAGCGATGAGGGTGACGGCGCGACCATGTCGGGCGTCATCTCATGCCGCATGTAGGGCTTCAAAGGTAAGATGGGATTGATTCAGAGGCCTTTTATTGTCTGGAAAAGGCAAACGTGTGGGTGTCGGCTTTTTGACCCTTATCGTACAGGGTCCATTGATGGGTCATCCGGTCTGCATCCTGAAAGGTGATCGTGAGTTCGTGCATGTGGGTGTCATTGAAGGATCGCATGCCTGTCCCATCCACGTAGTGCAACGTGACCCGGTCACCCGACTCTGTCCCATGCGTTTGCATACGAGGCTGGTTGCCCAGTATGCAATAGTGCGTCATGGTCAATTCATGCCCGTCTTGCGTATAGATCGACACCATTTCTTTGGGTGTCCCCGGGAAAAATCGCTCTATCACCGCTGATCCCTTGGCCGTGGTTGAATATTCGACGATAATGGTCTCCTGACCCTTGAGCGATTGTTTGGTTCCCTGCCATGTGCCCACTAATGCTTTGATCCTGTCAAACGGCATGGGCGTGAGAGAGGAGTGTTCAGCCGTGGCCACTCCATACCACGGCATCGTGACGCTGCCCAGCATGACGAGGAAGAGAAAAGTTCTCACAATCTTTGATGTCGCGTTGGCCATGTGGACGTGGATTCCGCTTACGACTGCGGGAATGACAGAATTGGATTCATGTATTACTATAAAACGGCGGCGTTGAGAGAGTCAAAACTGGATTCCCGCTAAAAACATGCGGGAATGACGGGGGTGATATGCGGGAATGATGGGGTGACAGGCGGAATGACGGGGTGATGGGTGGGAACGACGGGGTATGACGTCGGAATTTCAAAACGTGAAAAGGTCGGATCATGGGGTGGCATCCCGGAACGTGAAGACAGCAGGACCGGAGGGGCAACTCGAAGCCATCTGGATCAAACGTATGAAGCATGGCCCCATGGACTCCGTGCAACGGGCTACGTTGCAAGCTGGCCATGGGCTGCTCGGCAACGCGAATCAAGGGGGCAAGCGGCAAATCACAATTCTGGAGCGAGAGGTTTGGCAAGCATTAATGAGAGAAGTCGATGGCTCGTTGCCGCCATCTGCACGTCGGGCAAATTTATTGATCAGCGGTCTCAGCTTGTCTCATTCCAGGACGCGCATCCTCCGCGTCGGACGGTGTCGCATTCGCATCGTGGGTGAAACCAGACCGTGCGAGCGTATGGAGGAAGCATGCCCCGGGCTGCAAGCAGCCATGTCGCGTCCCTGGGCCGGAGGAGCGTTTGGTGAAATCCTGGACGATGGCGAGATCATCATCGGGGTGCCGTTGTGTTGGGTAGAGGAATGAACGGTCCTTTCCCGGCTTTCGCGCAATCGCAAGACGATGGTGACGGGCGGTGATGACCGTTGACGGTTCCGGTCTGTGGATGTTGTTTCTGAGTGCCTTTTTGTCTTCGACCGTGCTTCCCGGTGGGTCAGAGATGGCGTTGGCGATGCTGGCTACCTATGACGAACATGATTCGTGGGTGCTGTTGGTCGTGGCTTCAGCAGGGAACACGTTAGGAGGGATGAGTACGTGGGGCGTGGGACGGTTTGTGGATTGGTGGTATCCGGCCTCACGTTTCACTCGCCCCCGGTATCAACGAGCCGTTCGGTGGTTGCAGCAATGGGGAAGCCCTGCCTTGTTGTTGTCCTGGGTGCCCGTCGTAGGCGATCCGCTGTGTTTGGCCGGCGGGTGGTTGCGCATCTCCTGGGTTGGGGCCCTCTTCTGGATCGGACTTGGGAAAGCGAGCCGTTATGCCGTCATCCTGTTTGTGGCAGCGTGAGCGACTCGGCATACGCACGTGCTGAAGTTACGTGCAGGAACGAATCGTGCAGACGTGAACGCCAAATCGGTGAGACTGAGCGTCTCGACAATATCGTTCGAGCGTTTCACGAATCACGGGAAACGCCAGGTCCGGCCATGGAATCTCTTCTCGTTTTAACAGCGTGACGTCCAGACTTTCTCTACCCGCGCCGAATTTCGCCTTGTTCATGGTTCCGCGAAACACAATGTACACCTGGTTGACTTGGGGAATGCTGAAGATCGCGTAGAGCTGGGAGATCTCGACCGCGGCGTTGGCCTCTTCCAGGGTTTCGCGCGCAGCCGCGTCTTCCACGGTCTCATCCATTTCCATAAATCCCGCGGGGAACGTCCAGAGCCCATACCGTGGTTCAATGGCTCGTTTGCAGAGCAGGATGCGATCCTTCCATTCTGGAATACAGCCCACCACGATTTTGGGATTTTCATAATGAATGGTCGCACACTGCCCACATACCAAACGGGGCAAGGTATCTCCGTCGGGGATTTGGGTCCTGAGGGACGATCCACACGCACTGCAATATTTCATCACGTCAGTCATCGTCCGGGGATTGGGATCATGCGCCGTCACGTGGCGAGAGCCATCCCTTCGACTTGCTCGTTCCGTTCAGGTGTGTTTGAATAGCAGACCGTTTCACCTATGGTAGCAGGAGATCCGTTGTCCGTGAAGGTCCCCTTGTTGGATTTAAAAGCGCAGTTTCAGCAGATTCGGTCGGCGGTCCTGTCGGCGGTCGAAGGGGTGTGCGAGGATCAAAGCTTTATCCTCGGTCAACGAGTCGAGACCTTTGAGGCGGACATCGCTGAGTATCTCGGGTGTCGGTACGCCGTGGGCGTGGCTTCGGGAAGCGACGCGTTATTGTTGTCCTTAATGACCGTGGGAATCGAGCCCGGTGATGAAGTAATTACCGTGCCGTTTACCTTCTTTTCCACGGCAGGCGTGGTCTCCCGATTATCCGGCGTGCCGGTGTTTGTTGATATCCGGACCGACACCTTTACGATGGATCCTGACCAGCTTGAACAAGCCGTCACGCCTCGCACGAAAGCCATCATCCCCGTCCATCTCTTCGGTCAATGTGCCGAGATGGAGGCCATCATGGACGTCGCGGACCGCCACGGCGTCAGGGTCATTGAGGATGCCTGTCAATCCATCGGGGCCAGTCGTCATGGACGACGAGCGGGGACAATGGGGTATACCGGATGTTTCAGCTTTTTTCCGTCGAAAAACCTCGGAGGCGTGGGTGACGGCGGGTTGATTACGACGAATGATCCGGCCGTCCGTGAGTTGCTCCTGGCCTTGCGGGTCCACGGCAGTCGATCCGATTATCACCACGATCATATTGGTCTCAACAGCCGGCTTGACGCCATGGAGGCGGCGGTGCTGCGCGTCAAACTTCCCTACCTGAAGGACTGGAATACGAAACGAGCCCGAAACGCGGTGACGTATGAACGGTTGTTTGCCGATGCCGGGTTGTTCGATCGCGTGACCCTGCCTATGACGGATGCCGGCAACGTCCACGTCTTTAACCAATATACCATTCGTGCCCAACGACGCGACGAGTTGATGGCCTACTTGAAGGACCATGAGATCGGCCATAAAGTGTATTACCCCGTTCCCCTTCATCTTCAGGAATGTTACCAACCTCTTGGGTATCAGAAAGGTCATTTTCCGGCGTCAGAGTTACTGGCCCGAGAAGTCTTGTCCCTTCCCATCTATCCGGAACTCACCGACTCCCAGATTCAACGCGTGGTCCAGAGTATCAGTGATTTTTACACGAGCCATTAACGCAGTCTCCGATGTTCCGGCTTCGTCGCGCCTGATGACTGCGAAGCCGGCTTTCATTTTTGAACGTGGTCTTTTAACCAAGGACCATGGGGAGAGGACGAAGTTCGCGCCGGATCGGGTCGAGGATCAATCCTAAGGCTTCAAGAGAGACGGTGCCAAAAAGCAGGCTGTCCCCAGCCTCGCCAAAAATGACCGGAGATGCGGCTTGCTCTCCATTGATGGAAAAGATCGCGGCGCCGATTTCCCTGGTCATCCGCGTGCCGTCGGCGAGCGTGAATATCCGTGTGCCGTGAGGTTGGATGCCGATCCGTTTTAAGCGTGTTTTGGGGGCCACGGAGTAGATCGCCCCCGAATCCACTAAAAATTCCAAACGGGTCTTTCTTCGTGGATTCGCGGGGTTGATAATACTTGCTTTGATGAAGGTGAGTCCCATGGTCTGCTCAGCAGAATCTCGGGTTCATCGTATTCAGTGGGTCAGACGTGGTCAACGTTTGCGCAATCGTGACCCGCGTCTTTCCTTTGGGTATTTCGCTTGAATGGTGCTGCTGAGACCCCCGCGAGCCGTAAACGTGCCGGTCACAACGGCCCATTCCGGCCGACAGGCTTTTACGAAGTCCCGCAGGATCCGGTTGACGGCGTTTTCGTAAAAGATGCCGAGGTGACGATAAGCGTGAATGTAGAGTTTCAACGATTTGAGTTCGACGCAGGCTTTGAGGGGCATGTAGTGAATGGTAATGGTGCCGAAGTCAGGGAGTTGGGTTTTGGGACAAATAGCGGTGTATTCCGGGATTTCGATCGTGATCTCATACCCTGGAAATTGATTGGGCCAGGTTTCGATTGCAGGCAAGGCTGCATCTAATCCACTCTGGGCATGGGCCTCGGTATAACCACTCGTAATGTGTTGACCATGTTTCATGTAAGCCGTAAATTTTTTTTCAGGACTGCGGAGGAGTGTTGCCTCATTACAGGAAAGTCTACATCTCCTCACGCTATCCTGCAATCAAGAAAGGAAATGGGCCCGGAGGATCATTGACGTTGTTTTTTCCCATGTCATTTTCTTTTGATCGAAAAGAGACGAGGAATAGGCGTATGGCCAAGAACGCATCATTTTCCATTTTGACGACGTTTGTCACGGAGAAAAAGCAGCGGAAGATGTCGGGTTTATGACGTACAATCATGAGTACGAAATTCCCCGCCAAATTAAAAATGAATCCTTGCGGGTCAATCGCTTAGACTACCACCCCTCGGCAAGCCTTAATCGTGTCTACGGAGAAAAACTGTACCGGAAAATTACTGAAGTGATTCAAAATCCGCCAACGCTACCTGACGCGACTCACGTTGAGTCCCGCTTCATTCCTTCGCTATAATCAAAATCCGTATTCTGCGGTCGAATAATTCGCCTGCGGCTTTTTTGTTGTGCCATTCTTTTTTTGACAAATTTCGCAGGGAATGTGTTGGGACTTTTCTCCATTCTGAACGAGAAACCATTTCTATGATCGAGTGTGACGACTTTGTCAAAGCCTTGCAGGATATCGGGTGTGATTTTTTTACGGGAGTGCCGGATACCATTCTGGGCGGCATTATTGAAGTGTTGAGCGAGCGACGTCTTTATACCCCGTCGGTTCGGGAGGATGAAGCCGTGGCGATGGCCGCCGGTGCGTTTCTGGGTGGAAAGGTCCCGGTGGTCCTGATGCAGAACTCCGGGCTGGGCAACGCCCTGAACGTGCTGATGTCGCTGCATCTGATTTATTCGATTCCCTGCGTGCTGATTGTTTCCTGGAGAGGGTTTGAAGGGAACGATGCCCCGGAACACGTGGTGATGGGGCAAACCATGCCGCAGTTGATGGAGACGCTCCGAATTCCTCATCGAACCGTCTCAGCGGACACCATGGCGGATGATTTTCGATGGACGGCTCACACGTTCATGGAGCAACGCGTTCCGGTGGCGTTGTTCTTGAAAAAGGGCGTGGTGAAAACCATCCAACCGTAGGAAGGATGAACGTTGGTGAGTTTGCGACCCGAAGAAGGCGTGATGCAGAGTCGAGCCCAGGCGATTCACGCGCTCTTTGAGGTGCTGTCTGACCAACCGGTCATCATTTGTAACGGGTTTCCTTCACGGGAGGCCCACAAAATTCAGGATCGTTCCGGCAATTTTTACATGATTGGGTCAATGGGAGTGGCCGCCTCAATTGGATTGGGGCTTGCCCTGGCGAAACCGGACCGCCACGTGGTCGTGTTTGACGGTGATGGGAACGTGCTGATGGGAATGGGGACGTTGGCCACGATCGGTGCGCTCAAACCCGGGAACCTGACCCACGTCGTGTTTGATAACGAGGTATACGGGACGACTGGAAATCAACCTTCTTATTCTCGGCTCGTCCGGCTGGACCACGTGGCCAAGGCTGCCGGCTACGCCAACGTCGAACGAGTCTGGGAACGAGAAGACATTGTCTATGAATTCAAGGACATGCTGAACAATGAAGGACCGAATTTTTTACTCATCAAAGTCAACGAGCAAATCGAAGATGCCGCTCGCGTGGCTCTTGATCCCCCCGACGTCACGAAACGTTTTCGAGACGCCGTGGGGTCGGCGTCATGACGTGGGGCTGCATGAACGTTGACAACCAGGAAAGGGAATGACCACGCGCGTATGATCCTGCTCAATCCCGGTCCAGTCAACGTTTCCGAGCGCGTGCGCAAGACCTTGATGGGTCCCGATCTCTGTCATCGGGAATCTGAATGTGCGGCATTGTTCGGGAACATTCGTCGAAAACTGCTTGAAGCCTTCGTTCCGAACGCGGAGTCGGAGTACACGGCGATTCTGTTGACCGGGTCCGGCACGGCCGCGGTCGAGGCCTCGATCACGTCGTGTTTGCCGGCCGGGAAGCGCCTGATTCACGTGAATAACGGCGTGTACGGAGAACGAATTTCTTCCATTGTTGCGACGCAGCGTCTCGGCATTGCCGAAATCAAATCCGCGTGGGATACCCCTCCCGACCCCGAAAGAATTCTGAAGTCTTTGAAACAAGAGCCGGCGGTGTATGCGGTCGTCATGGTGCATCATGAGACGACGTTGGGTCTGATGAATCCCGTCCACGAAATCGCCGATCACGTTGACAGCCGGGGGTGCGTCTTTGTGGTGGATTCCGTCAGTGGGTTGGGCGGGGAGCCCTTGGATGTTGCCGGTCGTCACATGTACATGGTGGCGGGAACCGCGGGAAAGTGTATTCAGGGATTTCCTGGCGTTTCGTTTGTGTTGGTCCGCAAAGGCTTTATGGAGAACGTCGTCAAACATCCCAAGCGATCCTGGTATTTGAATTTGGCGAATTATTACGAAGCCCAGAAAAACGACAGTATCCCCTTTACCCCGGCCGTGCAGGTGTATGCCGCCTTTGATGAAGCGTTATCCGAACTGCTTGAAGAAGGGGTGGCGAATCGGTGTAAGCGATACGCGCGATTCGCCTCGCTGATTCGGGATCGAATGAGCGCCCTTGGGGTCCAAGCCGTGCTTCCGGCTGCGTACCGGTCGAATTCCGTCACGGCGTTTGCGGTGCCGAAAGGGTTGACGTATTCCGTGCTCCACGACCGCCTGAAAGAACGAGGCTACGTGATCTATGCCGGGCAGGGACATCTGGAATCGAAGATTTTCCGCGTGGCGAACATGGGTGCCTTGGAGGAGAAAGACGTTGAGGGATTTGGAGACGCGTTTGAAGAGGTGCTCAGGCAGGAAATCGGAGGTGTATGACGGCGGTCATGTTGGCTGCAGGGGTCGGGAGGCGTCTTCACGCTCTGACGCAACGTCGTCCCAAATGTCTGATTGAAATCGGCGGACGATCCCTTCTTTACCGCTACTTTGACGTCTTGCTTGATCTGGGGCTCACCAGGATTTGTCTGGTCGTTGGATATAAACACGAGCTGATTCGTGAGGCCGTTGCATCATATCCCCGATTCCCAACGTCGGGGACGGGTCCCTCCTTCTTGGATGTGACGTTCCTCGTTAATGCTGCATTTGAACGCGGGAGCATTGGTTCTCTGTGGGTCGCTCGGCAGGTCTTTGATGATGATCTGGTGATCATGGACGCCGACGTCCTGTTTCACCCCACGATCCTTTCCCGGTTATTGACTTCTCCCTCTCCCAATGCCCTTTTGATGGATGAGACCGTGACGCAACGCACGGAGGAATGTATGGTCGCCGTGTCCGACGGGCGGGTGGTGTCGTTGTCCAAGCGGATGCCGGCACGGTATGACTTGGTGGGAGAAGGGGTGGGGTTTTTCCGCGTGGCACGTGCGGCCCTCCCGTGGTTGCTTCGATCCGTGGAGGCGCGCGTGAGTCGGGGCGAGTTGGATGGAGAATATGAAGATGCGTTGGACGATTTCTTTCGTGAAATTCCCGTCGGGTTTGAGAAAATCGGGGGACTGCCGTGGATTGAAATAGACTTCCCTGAAGACGTGGAGCGGGCCCAACGCGAAATCTTGCCTAAGTTGGAAGGCCATGGGAGAACACACCGTGTTCCATCACACACACGAGATCCAAGCTGAATGAGACTGATGGATCGAAGACTCAATCAACCTGAAACGTGTAACATTGATACGGCCGTCTTGTTGACCTCGTCCGACGTGTTCCCCGATAACCAACGTCGGGGACAGGTCCCCGATGACCAACGTCGAGGACAGGTTGAGGCAACCGGTTCTCCCTCTTCCGTTGATGTCTTGACCCGCATTGGTGGGCTGACCCTGTTTCAACGAACCATTTTTACGCTTCAACGGGGTGGAATTTCGCGCATTCTGATCTTGGCGGGGAAGGAGGAACAATCCCTTCGTTCGCTGATGGATGGCGATGATCGCGTCCATGCGGCCATTTGTTGGCTCCCCGTTGGTGAATTTCCTCCGTCCGATTCTCAGACGTGGGATGCCTTGGCGAATGACGTTCAGGGATCCTGCCTGATTCTCAGTTGCTATGCGGTCTTTTCTCCCTTGCTGATTGAATCGCTCAGAGAGAAGTGCCGATCGGGTGGGGTCGTTGTGGCAGCTTGGCGGAATGCAGGCCATGACCTTGTCCCGTTAGCAGATCTGGTCGTCTTGCCGGTTCGATGGTTCAGAAAATCCGGTGAAGGTGCCGCTTCGGGATTCGGCTCGATTCGATGGGCGTTGGAGCAGGCGGCCGCGGAAGGTGCGGTCCACGTCGTGTCCGTCGCGTCTCACGAGTATCAAGACGTTCGAGGTCCTGGCGGGCTACGGCAAGCGGAACGCACGTTGTTTCGTTCATTGGATAACGTACAGGGCAGCTTGAACGGATTCGTTGATCGCCACGTGAATCGCAAGTTGTCCCGGGTTTTCACTCCATTCTTTCTTCAACTGGGATTTTCGCCTCATGCCGTGACCATGGTGTCGATGGTGATTGGCCTGATGGGTGCGGCGTGTTTTGCCCTGGGTTCGTATCAGTGGGGGATTCTCGGAGCCCTCCTGTTTCAACTCGCGGTGATTCTGGATTGTTGTGACGGAGAAGTGGCGCGTCTCCTTTTTGCCGAATCGCCCTTCGGCCAAACGTTGGACATTGTGGCGGACAACGTTGTCCACGTGGGGATTTTTGCAGGCATTGCCTGGGGAGCGTTCCTCGAAAATCCTTGGCACGACGGCCGCCTCCCTTTGATGTTAGGGACGTTGGCCGTTGTCTCGAATGGGATTGCTCTGTGGTGCGTGAGTCGGGTCAGGTCCCTGAAAGCCGATCCCGTGAAGTGGCAACGTCTTCGTGACACACACCGCATCCGCTTTGACTTTATTCTTGACCACGTGGCGAATCGTGATTTTTCGGTCATCGTGTTCGTGTGTGCCTGTCTGGGCGTGCTCCCCTGGTTCTTGTGGCTTGCGGCGGTCGGGTCAACCTGTTTTGCCGTTATTCTGACCTGGAGCATTCGGCAATCGCCGTTGTCTCGTCGGTCCTGATCGTGTTGTCATCGGTGCCGGAATGAATTGACGTGCTGCGTGACGCTCACAAATTTCTTCGCGTATCACGCATCAACCTCTTTCTCCCCGATTGCCAACGTCGGGGACGGGTCTCGTGCCGTTGAGTGTCTCTCATGATCCGACTTGCGTTTCTTGCCGTAGGAATGACGTTCTTGATCGGGCTGGTCTGGCACATCGGGCCGTCTCATATCTGGGAGACGACTGAACGCGTGGGGGTCGGCCCGTTCTGCATCATTCTCCTCCCTCTGTTGGTGGTGTATCTGCTCGATACGTATGGATGGTGCCTGACGCTGGGTCATTGGGTGAGTCGAATCGGATTTTTCCGGTTATTCATGGTGAGAATGGCCGGCGAAGCCATTAACGTGACGACTCCGACGACCATGCTCGGCGGCGAACCCATGAAGGCGTACCTTCTGAAACGCAACGGAGTGCCCATGGTGGAAGGGCTCGCGTCGGTGGTTGCCGCCAAGACGATCATGGTCATGGCCCAGATGCTCTTCATGTTGTTGGGGCTCGGTCTGATGGCGTGGACCGTCGGGGAAGGCGAATATGACGTCCTGGGCGCGTTCGTCAGCGTGGGCCTGCTCGGATTCGGCGTCTTCCTGTTTCTGATCGTCCAGCGGTATGGAATCGGGTCGATGCTGTTGACCGTGGCTGAGACGTGCAGGATTCGACGGCAATGGGTGGAGGACCGTCGGTCGCAGTTCCTGGAATTAGACCGAACGCTTCGAAGGTTGTATCATCAGCGTCGTCGGACTGTTGTCTTTGCCCTGAGTGTCTTCTTTATCGCTTGGTTGACGGAATGCCTGGAAGTGTATGCGATTTTATATTTCCTGGGAGCGGAGGTGGGATGGCTGTCTTCTTTATCGATTGCGGCCCTCGCCGTGCTCATCAAGGGAGGCGTCTCGTTTATTCCCGGCGGGATGGGGGCGCAAGAAGGCGGCTATCTTTTTTTACTCATGGGATTTGGGTACAGCGAGGTGACGGGGGTCACCTTTGCCTTGATCCGGCGTATTCGTGAAATCATCTGGATTGTCATCGGGCTGATCTTTCTGGCTGCCCTGAAAGGAAAGACGGCTCTTGCTTCGACAGCGTGAAACGGCTTGCTGGTCCCGGTGGAACGTGGCCGCGTGAGACGCGGCCCTACGGTGGAGGCTCCCGACAACGTGAACCGGGCTTACTGGTCTCGATGGACCATGTAATCGGCGACGACCGTGAGTGCGCGTTTGGCCGTGGAGTCGTCAAAGGAGTGAAGATTCAGGAGTGCGGCGTCGATATATTCTTGGGACCGGGCCCGGGTGTAGTGTAAAGATCCGTGTTGGTGCATGTGATCCGTGATCTGAAGCAGATCATGCTCCGTCACGGTTTCGGTTTCGATGCTTGCGATAAGACGTTGACGGTCGTTCTCCGTCAGACGTTGGAGTAAATGAATAAGCGGAAGAGTGACGGTCCCGTGCATCAGATCCTGGCCCAGGGATTTTCCCAAGGTTTTGTTATCGGCTGTATAATCGAGATGGTCGTCGGCGAGTTGAAAGGCAATGCCCAGGGATAACCCGAATTGATATAATTCTTCCCGCTGAATGGGCGAGGCCCCTCCCAGAATTCCCCCGACTTTGCACGCGGCCGCAACCAACGCACCGGTTTTGTACTCAACGATCCGTATATACTCCGATTCGGGCATGAGGGGTCGTCGGTTGGCGCACAATTGAAGAATTTCTCCTTCTGCCATCTTGCGACACGCCACGGCGATCGTCGCGTTGATGTCGTGGTTTTCAAATGCGGCGATATGTTGCATGGCCCGTGAGTAGAGATAGTCTCCCACCAGAATACTGGCCCGATTTCCCCAAACGTGGCGAGCCGTGGGTTGGCCTCGGCGAAGCACGGCTTCATCCAGGACGTCGTCGTGGAGCAGCGTCGCCGTATGGATAAATTCGATGAGGCTGCCCAGGACCAAGTCTTCTTTTGGACGATAGCCGGTGAGGCGCGAACAAAGGTCTACGAGGAGGGGACGAATGCGTTTGCCGCCTCCGTTGAGAATGTGTGCGGCAATTTCGTTGCTGCAGGGTGCTTGGGAATCGAGGTTGCGACGGATGTGCGATTCAATTTCTTCGATGTCCCGGCTGTAAATCTCCCAGACGTCGTCGATCGTGAGCAAGCTTTGAATGGCGGATTGCCCGTTGGACATTGTATGATCCTAGGGCAGGGTCTGATGTTTGTCAAGGTAAGGGGTCGGCAAGACGAAGAACGACGCGGATGGGAAAACCGATCACACGCGACTGACGGCGGGGCTTTTCAGGGGGCACTGACGTTTCACTCAATCTCAACTCGTTTGCCGTCTCCCTGACCTCCGATGCGATAGTCTCAACTGTCTGAGTTTTATTTAAGGGCTGAGATGATTCCAATGACGGCAATGCCGACTCCTACGATGACGGGCACACTCCATTGTAACGTCTTCACTTCTCCTGCAAGGGTTGCGACGTTCGTACTCACGGAGCGCAACGTTGTGATAACTTCAGAAATGGCCATTCCCGTCCCTTCCGTTGTGGTTTTCTCTTTCTTCAGCGCCACGTATCTGACGATCCGTTCATATCATTCCATCTCACCTTTTCAGCGGGCATTCTACCATTTTTTGAATCGGACTATCAGCAAAGAAACCCTCCGAATCGAAAAATACTTCCAGCAATTCAAAGGTGGCGAGTGCCGTTCAGGGTGTTGCCTTGACACTCATTTGAAACATTCAGTAGATTCGGACATACCTCTGTTTCTTCTCGGTTTTCCTTTCTTTGAATACGTTTTGGCACGTGGGTCGATGATGCAGACGATGCAGAACGTGTGGGCATGGGGATGACGCTGATCGTGAGTGAATTTGTATGGGACAGTCGGGGACTGGTTTCTTATGAGTGATGAACGTCCTGCATACGGATTGCCTCGCAAACAAGGTCTTTATGACCCGCGGTTTGAAAAAGATGGGTGCGGGATAGGCTTCGTCGTCAATATCAAAGGGCAGAAGTCTCACGCGATTGTTCAACAATCTCTCCAGGTCTTGAAAAATCTCCATCATCGCGGGGCGCAGGGCTGTGACCCCCGTACCGGTGACGGGGCGGGGATTCTTCTCCAGATTTCTCATGAGTTTTTCAGAAGAGTGGCGGACGATCTCGGTATCCGATTACCGGAAGCAGGCGGATACGGCGTCGGGATGGTGTTTCTCCCACAAGATGAACCGCTTCGTCGGCAATGCGAAGGCTTGTTTGAATCGATCATCCGAGAGGAAGGTCTGCGGTTTTTAGGATGGCGCGACGTGCCCGTGAAGTTGGCGCACGTGGGGAGTCAGGCCAGACAAACCCTTCCGCACGTTCGACAGTTCTTTCTCGCCCGCGACGTTTTGAATGAAGTCCAATTTGAACGGAAACTGTACGTGGTGCGAAAACGAATCGCGCGAGCCGTGCGCGAGTCCGCGTTGGTCGAACGGGGGAAGGTCTACATCTGTAGCTTGTCGTCCAATACGGTTGTCTATAAAGGGATGTTGTTGCCTGAGCAGCTTGATCGGTTTTTTCCTGATCTGGCCGACGGCACCATGATCTCGGCGCTTGGGTTGATCCATTCCCGTTTCAGTACGAATACCTTTCCGACGTGGTCTCTGGCTCATCCGTATCGCTACATCGTCCACAACGGCGAAATCAACACGTTGCGTGGCAACGTCAATTGGATGCGGGCGCGACGGGGGAAACTGGCGTCGAACGTGTTTGGAGAGGACCTCGAAAAACTGGATCCGATTGTGTTCGAGCATCAGAGTGATTCCGCGTGTTTGGACAATGCGATTGAATTCCTGGTGATGGCCGGGCGATCGCTTCCTCACGCCATGATGATGCTGATTCCAGAACCGTGGGTTGGGAATCCTCAGATGAAGTTGGATCGTCGCGGGTTTTACGAGTATCACGCCGCGATGATGGAGCCGTGGGATGGCCCGGCAGCGGTGGCCTTTACTGATGGGAAATTAGTCGGTGCCACGCTGGATCGTAATGGATTGCGACCGTGTCGCTATCAGGTGACGACGGACGACCTGGTGGTGCTGGCCTCCGAAGCCGGCGTGCTTCCCACGGACGTCGCACGCGTTCGCCAGAAAGGGCGGCTTCAACCGGGACGCATGTTTCTGGTGGATACGGTCAAAGGTCGCATCATTGACGATGAAGAGATTAAAGCGGAGATCGTGAGTCGCCAACCCTATCGATCCTGGGTCACGCAACATCGGGTGTCCTTGGATGAGTTGCCGGACCCGTTGAGTGTGCCACAACCGGATCATCCGACGCTCCGGCAGCGCCAGCATGCCTTCGGCGTCACGATTGAAGAGTTGAAGATGGTCCTGTCTCCCATGGGCATTAACGGAGAAGAGCCGACCTCTTCCATGGGGACGGATACGCCGCTTGCCGTTCTGTCGAACCGGCCGCAACTCTTGCCGAAATACTTTAAGCAACTCTTTGCTCAAGTCACGAATCCACCCATTGATCCGATCCGGGAACAATTGGTGATGTCACTCGTGACCAACATCGGGCCGAAGCCGAATCTGATTGCTGAGACACCGGAGGCGTGCCGGCGCATTAAAGTCCAACGGCCGATTTTGACGAACGCCGAACTGCAAAAGCTGAAGGAATTGGAAGACCCTCATTTCCGGTGTCAGACGCTTCCGATGCTGTTTCGAGTGTCGGAAGGGCCTGATGGATTGGGCGCGGCGGTGGATCAGGTGTGTGCGTCGGCGTCCAAAGCGATCAAAGAAGGGTACAAATTTCTGATTTTGAGTGATCGGGGTCTCAATGAAGACTGGGCGCCCATCCCGAGTCTCTTGGGCATTTCCGCGGTCCATCATCATTTGATCCGGGAGGCCACTCGCACGGAAGTCGGCCTGATTCTGGAATCCGGCGAACCGCGGGACGTGCATCATTTTGCCTGTTTAATCGGATACGGCGCGGGGGTCGTGAATCCCTATCTCGTGTTTGAAACGTACGTGGATTTGGAACGGGACGGCTATTTGCCCGAAGGCGTGGACGCCGGGACGGCTTCCGACAAATTCATCAAGGCCATTAGTAAAGGATTGTTGAAGATCTTCTCCAAAATGGGCATTTCCACGGTTCAATCCTACTGCGGGGCGCAAATTTTTGAAGCGGTGGGTCTGAGTCGGGAGTTGGTGAATCGGTACTTTACGGGAACGCCTTCCCGCGTCGAAGGCATCGGGATGCGGGAAATCGGTGAAGAAACGTTGCGTCGCCATACCTTGGCCTATACGCCCGTGCCCGTGCGTCAGTTGGATTTCGGCGGCGAGATTCATTATCGCATCCACGGCGATCATCACGACTGGAATCCCGACACGATTGCGAAACTGCAACACGCGACGAAAACGAACGACGCCGCAACGTATGAAGAGTATGCGCAACTGGCCAATGATGAAAGCCGCTGTCGCTCCAACTTGCGAGGGTTGTTCGATTTCAAGTGGGCTCCGGAACCGGTTCCGCTGGAAGAAGTCGAACCCGCAAAGGAAATTGTGAAACGGTTTACCACCGGCGCCATGTCCTATGGGGCCATTAGTAAAGAGTCCCATGAAACGTTGGCGATTGCCATGAATCGAATCGGCGGCAAGAGTAACACGGGCGAAGGCGGAGAAGACGCCGAGCGTTTTATCCCCTTACCCAACGGCGATTCGAAGAATTCCTACATTAAACAGGTCGCCTCGGGTCGTTTTGGCGTGACCGCGAATTATTTAGTGAACGCCGGAGAACTCCAGATCAAAATGGCACAAGGCGCCAAGCCCGGGGAGGGCGGTCAGCTTCCAGGCCATAAGGTTGATGACGTCATTGCCAAGATGCGATTTTCGACTCCCGGCGTGGGACTGATTTCCCCGCCGCCTCATCATGATATTTATTCAATCGAAGACTTGGCTCAACTCATTTTTGATTTGAAAAATTCCAATCCGGCGGCCGACGTGTCGGTCAAGCTGGTTTCGGAGGTCGGCGTCGGGACGGTGGCGGCCGGGGTGTCGAAAGCGCATGCCGACAAAGTTTTGATCAGCGGCGATTCGGGTGGGACCGGCGCGTCTCCGCTCTCGTCGATCAAATACGCGGGGCTTCCTTGGGAACTTGGGGTGGCGGAAACCCATCAAACCTTGGTCCTCAATGATCTGCGGAGCCGGATTCGAGTGGAAACCGACGGACAAATGAAGACGGGCCGAGACGTGATGATTGCCGCGCTGCTGGGAGCGGAGGAGTTTGGATTTTCTACGGCCCCGCTCATTGTCGAAGGCTGCGTGATGATGCGGAAGTGCCATTTGAATACCTGCCCGGTTGGCGTGGCGACGCAAGACCCGGAATTGCGCAAACGATTTACCGGTCAACCTGAACACGTGGTGAATTTCTTCTTTTTTGTGGCTGAGGAAGTTCGTCGGTTGATGGCGAAACTTGGTTTCAGGAAATTTACCGACGTGATCGGGCGAGTCGATACACTCAAAGTCCAAAAAGCCGTGGAACATTGGAAGGCCAAAGGATTGGACCTTTCGGCGTTGCTCTGGAAGCCCGAGGTCGGGCCTCACGTCAAAACGTTTTGCGTTGATCATCAGGATCATGGGTTAGACGCCGTGTTGGATAACAAGCTGGTCGAACTCTGTCGCCCGGCCATTGAGCGAGGGGAGACGGTGTCGCTTGATCTCCCCATTCGGAACACGGATCGGACGACGGGGGCGATCCTGTCGAGTCACATCGCGCGGAAATATGGAGAAGACGGTTTGCCGCCCGATACCATCACGATCAACTTCACCGGCTCAGCAGGTCAGTCGTTTGGTGCGTACGTGTCTCGCGGCATGCTGTTGCGGCTTGAAGGTGAATCAAATGATTATCTCGGCAAAGGCCTCTCCGGTGGAAAAATTATTGTGATCCCCCCCAAAGGCTGTACGTTTCAACCGGAAGAAACGATTTTAATCGGCAACACGTCGCTGTATGGGGCGACCGGAGGGGAGTGCTATTTCTACGGGACGGCAGGAGAACGATTTGCAGTCAGAAACAGCGGGGTGCGGGCCGTCATTGAAGGGACAGGAGACCATGGGTGTGAATATATGACCGGCGGGGTCGTGGTGGTCTTGGGACGGACGGGTCGCAATTTTGCGGCCGGCATGTCCGGCGGCGAAGCCTACGTGTTCAATGAGGACGGCAAGTTTGCTTCCCGGTGCAATTTGGGCATGGTCGAGTTGGAACACGTGATGGACCCTCATGATCGACAAACGTTGCGGACCATGATTGAGGCACATCTGCGGCACACGGGTAGTCGAAAAGCCAGGATGATTATCGATGCTTGGCAGGGTGCGTTGGCCAAGTTTGTCAAGGTGATGCCGATGGATTACAAGCGCGTTCTTGCTCAACGCAAAGCCGCCGCGGTGAAGAAAGTCAGTTGTGAAAACGAGGTGATCGTGCATGGGTGATCCCAGGGGATTTTTACGGGTTGCCCGTGAAGTGCCCGCGCGACGGCCGGTCGAACTTCGCGTCCTGGATTGGAATGAGTTTTACGAACCCTTTCCGGACGAAAAACTGCGCAACCAGGGCGGGCGGTGTATGGATTGCGGGGTGCCCTTTTGCCAGAGCCCCAATGGCTGTCCCGTCGCGAATCTGATTCCCGAGTGGAATGATCTGGTGTATCGTGGTCGGTGGCGGGATGCACTCAAGGCGCTCCACTCGACGAATAATTTTCCTGAATTTACAGGTCGGTTATGTCCCGCGCCGTGTGAATCGGCGTGCGTGCTCGGGATCAACGCCGATCCCGTCTCCATTCGGGTGATTGAATGGAACATCATCGACCGCGGGTTTGATGAAGGGTGGATCGAACCGGTGATGCCGGTGACCACGACCGGTAAGACCGTGGCGGTCGTCGGTTCCGGCCCGGCCGGTTTGGCCGCAGCCCAACAATTAGCCAGAGTCGGCCACAACGTCACCGTGTTTGAAAAGGCGGATCGGATCGGGGGGTTGCTTCGCTACGGCATTCCGGATTTCAAAATGGAGAAGTGGGTGATTGATCGGCGGTTGGACCAGATGTCGGCGGAGGGCGTGCAGTTTGAAACCAACGTCCACGTGGGGATGGATATCACGGGCGAGACCCTGTCCCAACGGTTCGATGCCGTCTGCCTCGCCTTGGGGGCGGAACAGGCGCGCGATTTGCCGGTGCCTGGTCGAGACCTCAAGGGCATCCACTTTGCCATGGAGTATCTGATTCAACAAAATAAACTGAATGCCGGGGATCGTTCTTCCGGAGAAAGAATTACGGCAAAAGATAAACGAGTCGTGATTATCGGCGGTGGTGATACCGGATCCGATTGCCTCGGCACTGCGCATCGACAAGGATGCAAGGACGTTCATCAATTTGAGCTGTTGCCTGAACCGCCGCCTCATCGCGCTGAGACCACGCCGTGGCCTTTGTGGCCCATGCAGTTACGGACTTCTCATGCGCACGAGGAAGGCTGTGGTCGGCAGTGGAGCGTGTCAACCACGAAGTTTTCCGGGATCAATGGTCGCGTCGCAAAATTGCATGCCCACCGCGTGTCGTCGGAGGCAGGAAAATTGACGGCCCTTCCTGAGTCCGATTTCGACATGGACGTCGATTTGGTGCTGTTGGCCATGGGCTTTACGGGACCGGTTCACGGCGGATTACTCGATAGTCTCGGTGTGAACTACGACGTGCGCGGAAACATCGTCGTGGACGAAAACTTCATGACGAACAAAGAGGGAATCTTTGCGGCAGGTGATACCAAGCGCGGAGCGTCCCTCATTGTTTGGGCGATCTCCGAAGGCCGCAACGCTGCCGCGGGGATCGACGCGTATCTCAGAGCCGGAAAGAGTTTGTCGGCTCCATCTTCCTGAGCGTTTCTGCTGTATTCATCTCTTCGATGCTGAGGGTTCTCCGGCACGTGACTCTTTGTTCACCCATCGCTCAGCGACGAGGCACGCTCTTTTTGTCGGGTTTACGCGTTGATTCCTTGAGGGCTTGTTGAATGGCCTGAATGAGTCGGTTTTCAATTTCTTCGACTTCGTTGTCACCAACGTCGAGAACGTTCCCCCCCTGAGCCACCTTTTCATACTGCGCCTTGATCTTGAGCGCGGTGTGGTCGTTGGCCTTCGATTCTAATTCCACCAGGTACTGGTTGCGGAAACCGGCCACCTCAATCAACAGAGACGCGGAGGTTTTTCGTTCCGTGACGAACACGGCTTTTTTGTCCGTCTCCATCGTCGCCATGACGGCATACCCGTGTTGGGCTAAGGCTCGTCTGGTGGCGTTGATGACGTCGGGCAACGCGTGGGTGAGTGGTTTGGCGTTCACCGTCTGTATATTGGTCTGAAGAGATTTTCGAAACATCTCTCGTTGTCTGCGCAACCATTGGGCATTGTCTTTGAGTTTCTGGTTCTCTCTCTGAAGTTTCTGATTGTCTTGTTGGAATGTCTGATTGTCGTCGGTTAACGTCGCCACTTGTTGGAGAAGGTGACGTTTTTCCGTGGCAAGAGCCTTGCCGGTTTGCTGAGAACGTTTCAGTTGCCTCGCGAGGGACTTCTGCTTGTCTCGCAGTTCCTGATTACGCAGTTCCTGATTGCGCAGTTCCTGATTGAGCCGATCAACCTGTTCCTGGAGCACGCGATTTCCTTCCTGAAGCGTCGTCATCATGGTTTCTTGTTTGACGATTTGTTTTTTGAGTTGCTCCTTTTCTTCAATGAGAGGCGCGTTGTCAGGAGGACAACCGGTTAACGCGATGAAGGCGAGCATGAGGAGAAGGCCTTGGGTCAGAGACCCTGTCAGGCGTCGAACGTTCTGGAACGGTTGATCGGTGTTCACGGCGTTGGCTCAGTCTCTCGTGGGCACCTGATTCAGAGAATGGTTGACTCTCGCTGATGCCTGTGCCGGCATTCTGAATATGGGACCGGATTGTAGGTCTCTTACAAAGCGAATGCAAATTCAACGTGGTAGACTCTTTCCCTTTCATCACAATTCCATGCCGTCGCGTGGTTTCGCGAGGGGAATGGAATCAGCCAGAAGGAGAACGTGATGCGACATTGTCGTTGCCTGCTTCTCATGGTCGGGTGTTTGGGAGTTGGAGTCGTTCAGGTTCAGGCGCAACCGCAGTCTCCCGCCAAGCTCGTGAGGGTTGATGAGGTGAGGGTGGTGGGATCTGATGCCGGTCCGGTGGTGTTATTGACGGCACGGGAACACGTGATCCCGATTTTTGTGGATCCGACGGTGGCTTGGTCCATTCAAGGTGCGCTCACGGGGAAGAAATCTCCTCGTCCGTTGTCTCATGATTTAATGCACACCATTTTACGGGCTTATGGAGTGACGGTTGTCCACGTTCAGATTCGTCTGAAAGGACAAATCTTTTACGGAGAGTTACACGTGTCGGTTGACGGCCAAACTCAAGTGTTCGATAGTCGTTCTTCGGATGGGATCGCCTTAGCAATCCATTTTGGTGCGCCCATTTTTGTCGAAGAAGCGTTATTGAAAAAGGCTGGGGAAGAAATCGGGGCCGAGGATTCGCAGACGATCCTGTAAGTTACGGTTCTACCAGAATATCGACGAAGGACGGCACACTGTCTGCCCCGTGGACGTCGGTCACCCTGAGTTTGAAGCGAAAGAGACGAGGCTGGACTACGAAAGGCGCTAAAAATCGAGCCTTGGGGGCATAGGGATCGAGAAGGGCAATCTTACTGCCTCGAATTTGAGACCAATGGTACTGTAAGGATCCCCCTTCAGGATCGGAGCTTTGGAGGCCGTTCAAGGTCACGGGGTCTCCTGAGTAGACGATGTGCTCTGACCCTGAGTCCGCGAGGGGAGGTTCGTTTGGGGCAGAATCGACTTCCACCAGGACATCTAGCGTACGTTCCACTCCACGGTTGCTGACGGTGAGAGTCGTCGCGCCATTTCCAATCAACCGGAGTTGTCCATTGTCGCTGACGGTGATCACGGATTCATCGTCCACGTGGTAGGTCGTCCCGGTTGAGGCACTCCGAATTGAACGGACCGTCCCGTCTGTGAATCGTCCCACGACTGGCAGGTCGATAATCTTTCCTAAAAAATCGAGCTGATCGTAAACCCGTACGGCACCGGCTCGTCCGAATTTTAACGGTTTGTCCGTCTGGAATTCGATGTCTTCCAAGGAGGCCTGAGGTTGGATCTGAAGGAGCACTTCGTCGAAGACCGCCCATTCTTCTCCGTCGGATTGTAAGGCTTCTTGTTCCGCGACGGCTAAAAGCCGATAGGTGCCAATGGCGGCTTTGGGTGGTTGAAGGTCGACGCCGAATGGTGGAGACGTGACGACGGTTGCCAACTTTTCCTCAACGAATTCCTTGAGCATGTCCTCCTGTTCCTCGTACCAATAGAATCTGACCTTGGTGATTCCTCGCACGTCTCCAGTCGTGATCACCACGGAAATTTTTCGGTTGGAGGGGTAGACACTCGATTCTTTCGGTTGTGCGATAGAGAAGGCCGCAGCATCCCGCGGAATGCCCCAATACAACGTCACGAAAAAGAAGAACAGATTGAACAGACAGAAGAAGACGGGTTTCACATATACCTCACCACGTACTCCGCGAACGTGATAGGTCTCTAGTCTACGGTTGTGGAAAATCATTATGCAACGAAGAAATCGAATGGGGAGGAGCCAGCATCTTCAAACCCGTTGTTTTTTATGGATGTTGTCTTGAACGTGAATCAGAAACGTTTTGAAATTCTGCCTTGCGTCCTGCGTCGGCTTATGCTATAAGTGCCTCTGCTTGCTTCGGGAAAAAGGGCCGGAGCAGGTCCGTTTGAAAATGGGAATAACCTTGAGGGTTTGAAGTGGCAATTTTTTATTAACGTCCTTTTATTGTTGAGGAGGTAGGCAATGCACAAGGTGCTTCTATCCGTCCTTTTGAGTGTCATGTTAGTGGCAACGGGGTCTTCCGTTGCGCTCGCGCTGCAATCCGGTGGCGCGGAAATCGGGGATCTTGAAACTGGTTCAGTCGTGGGTCAACCCTTTACCAGTCTTGACGTCGACCTTGAATTTACCGCCTTAATGATCGGCGGCAAAAAAGCTTGGTATCCTGGAACCTCGGTTCTGGATCTGAGAAACCAGGGAACCTTGGGTCGGAGAGGTCAGCCTGTCCTAATTAAAGTCACCAATGCATTGGATGGTGAGCATGGATTCAGACTTTCTGCAGATTCGGCTTTTGCCGGTCCCACTTCGTTGCAGGTTGAAATTACGTTGAAGCCCGGGGAAACCAAATATATTGGTGTTCCCGTGAGTGATCTGACGTATGTCACTGCTCCTGGGAGCATGAAGGTCAAATGTCAGCTCCATAAGGCTCACCTCGGGTCGAAACTTCTGGTCCTGAAGTAAGCAGAAAAAATTCAGTCCTCAGTCTTTTGAGTGCAGACGACAAAAGCCCCGTTCCATCAACGTGGAACGGGGCTTTTTCTTCTCCGACCTCCACGGGTGACACGTCTTGATCTTTCCCGCAAGCGAGAGCACGGTATCTTTAACGATCGTCTTCTAACGTGTCTCCTTCTATGGTCCAGAAGAGATATGATTATATCATCATCGGTGGCGGTATTGTCGGTACGTCAACGGCATGGCAGTTACAGAAACGCCGGCCTGACCGAAAAATTCTGATAATTGAAAAGGAGGAGCAATTTGCCCGTCACCAGACGGGCCATAATAGCGGCGTCATTCATGCTGGCGTGTATTACCGGCCCGGCAGTCTCAAGGCCAGATTTTGCAAACAGGGTGTCGTTGACACCATCAACTTTTGCAGGCAGCAAGGGATACCGTATGACAGGTGTGGAAAACTGTTGGTCGCCACGAACGCCGACGAACGTGAACGCATGGATGCCTTGTACAGACGTTGCCGGGAAAACGGGATTGTTTCGGAATTGCTGGATAAGAAGCAATTGACTGAACGTGAACCGGCCGTGACCGGTTCCGGTGCGATCTTTGTCCATGATAGCGGCATCGTTGACTATAAAAAAGTTTGTATGGCCATGGCGCATTGCTTCCAGGCCTTGGGTGGCGACGTCGCGTTAGGCACAAGGGTCAGGGACATCAGGGAAAATGATCGATGCGTCAGCCTTGTGACATCACGTGGGAGCTATTCAACCAAATATCTGATCAGTTGTGCCGGCCTTATGGCAGACCGGCTCGCGAAACTGCACGGACTTGAGGTGGATTTTCAGATCATCCCGTTTCGAGGTGAATATTATCGATTGCCGTCTCACTGGAATGGACTGATCCGGCATTTAATCTATCCGATTCCTGATCCCCACTTACCTTTTCTCGGGGTTCATCTGACGCGAATGATTGACGGGAGCATTACCGTCGGCCCCAATGCCGTGCTTGGTTGGAAGCGAGAAGGGTACGGCAGGTTTAATCTGGACCTGCGTGATGCTGGAGATATGATTTTTTTCCCAGGGTTCCGGAACGTCGTGACCGCCAATTTCGCCAGTGTGTTCCATGAAATGAAAAATTCTGTATGGAAACGGGGTTATCTCAACCTGGTACAAAAATATTGTCCTCAACTGGGGTTGCACGACCTGTTACCGCATCCTGCAGGCATACGTGCTCAAGCGGTCCTGAGCGATGGCACCTTGGTGCATGATTTTCTATTTGCCGAAAGTCCGCGCAGCCTTCACGTGTGCAATGCCCCATCCCCGGCCGCGACCTCTGCGATACCCATAGGCAACTACATTTGTGACAGGATTCAGGGAAGGCATCATGAAGCTGTCTCATAAAAATAGTTCTCCTGACGGGAGTCAGACGCGGTATGCCGACAAGAACAACACGTCAGTTGCTCTTGCAGGCGGCGATCATGAAAAGGCAGGATGATGGTATTGACGGGGACGGGATTCAACGGGCGATTTGCCGCGTGGATTCGTGTCACTTGCCGACGAAATTTCTCGCAAATCCTTGACGTTTCACATGGCTTCACAAAAATCTCAACCGGACAAACCGTCAGCTCCGAACAAGAAGCGCATTCTGTTTCTGCTCCTCATGTCTCTGTTGTTGATCTCCGGGGCTCTGTTATTTAATGCGCCCCAAAAGACGGAGATCATCGAAGTCCGGTTTCCCTATGGTGCCACGTTGCAGGCGGAGGTGGCAGATACTCCGGAAAAATTATTGTTCGGGTTGGCCTTCCGAGAAACCCTCCGGAACGATCACGGCATGATTTTCCTGTTTGACCAGTCTGACTTTCACAAGGTCTGGACGAAACAGTACCAGTTCAACGTTGATTTGATGTGGGTGGATGAAAGTCGACACGTTGTCCACGTCGTCGAAACAGCCGTCCCATGCGTGAAGGATCCTTGTGAGTGGTATGGCCCACCCCCTGAGCGGGCACGATACGTCATCGCGGCAATGAGTGGATTTGCTGGTCGAGCCCGTGTCTCAGTGGGAAATGAACTTACCTTCGCCTTACGGATGTAATGGAGAGAGATTCCAAGAGGTTGTGGCTCGACGAAAGGCGCACGTTTTTTCATCACGTAACGGGCATGTGGCGCTGACCTGATGACTCCCCAATTATCAGAAACGTTCGTGTTGGTCGGGAAGGTGGAAGATATTCCTCCCGGACAGTCAAAAGCCGTCAAGGTCCATGGAAGGACCATCGCCTTGTTTCATGTGTCCGGACAGTTTTTTGCGATCAATAATATTTGTCCGCATAAAGGTGGGCCGCTTGCCAAAGGTAAACTGAAGGGCTACGTGGTCGGATGTCCGTGGCATGATCTTCAGTTCGACGTGCGGACGGGATTTGGGACGGACGGCGGGGGGTATTGTGTCGCAAGCTATGACGTGCGGGTGAAGGACGGGGAAATTTTTGTCAGTTCACAATGTCGAGCATTATAGCCAAACGGGACTTTTCGATACCCTGATGAGCGATCACCAGTCTGATAGTCAATCGCTTGTTGCAACGGTCGGCATTCCCTTCACGGTTAATCTTTGGGAGGATCGAACGCGCGGTGAACAATGGGTCCCCTCATATGACCCCGGCCAACTTGTCTTAACCGACGATGAGTTTCTTCGTACCACGAGCAATAATGCCGTTGATTCGGGAAAACGTCGGTTTGAATTTGAGCCGATCCGGGCAGGGATTCACCGGTTGGAATTTCACAAGCGGATGGCGTGGAAATTTACGTCCGAAGCCCGTCGCGTCTTTCTCGTCCACGTTCAGGAGTCTGTTTCTTAACGTTTCTTTTTCCTCGCCATGCCTGCTATCGCTTATCTGAACGGGCAATTTCTTCCGTTGGAAGAAGCCAAGATCTCGATAGAGGATCGAGGATTCCAATTTGGTGACGGCGTCTATGAGGTCATTCGGGGATATGGTGGAGCATTGTTCCGGCTGGAGGATCACCTTTCCCGCTTAGAACGCAGTGCCCAATCGATTTCTATTGCAGTGCCGTTCTCCCAGGCTGAGTGGAGGGCGTTGATCCAGGAAGGTATAGAAAGGAGCGGTTACGGGGAATGCAAGGTGTACATCCAGTTGACCCGTGGTACGGCTCCAAGAGAGCACCGCTTTCCGTATTCGGTGTGCATGACCGTCGTGATGACGTTTCGGGAAATTTCTGAAACGGAGACATCCTTCCAACAACGGGGAGTCCACGCCGTCACTCTTCCTGATTTGCGGTGGGCTCGGTGCTCAATTAAAAGCTTGAATTTGCTCCCGAACATATTGGCCCGACAGGAAGCGAATGAGGCCGGAGCTTTCGAAGCCATTTTGGTGAAGAACGGGTTCGTGACCGAAGGAACGTCAAGCAACGTGTGCTTGGTGATGGACGGAACCATTGTCACTCCATCATTAGGCGATCACGTGTTGGCTGGGGTTACGCGCGCCGTGGTGTTGGAATTGGCGAGACAAAGAGGGTTGCCCGTTGAGGAAAGGAACGTTCGTGAGGCGGAGTTACGGCATGCGGATGAACTGTTTCTGATTGGGACGACGATCGAGGTGGTGCCTGTTTCAAGGCTGAACCACGATCTGGTGGGGGATGGCACGCCGGGAAAAGTGACCCAAGCGATGCGGGATGGCTTGCGTCGTTGTATTGAATCTGAAATAGAAAAACGTTGAAATATCAGGAAACGTTCACCAATTCTTTCATTGGGCGCCGTCTTTCTGATACCCTGTGCCAAAGGCTCAAGGACTCTTGACACTTTCTGATTGTTTTCAGTAATTTTTATGTTCATGATGTGTAGACAACCCGTCACGATAACGGTTCCACCAACGTCTATCCGCCCAGAGATGGTGTTTATTTTTTAAGGAGGCCGGTCCATGTTTCACTTCAATCGTTTTTCCACAAAATCCTGTGCCTTCCTGGGATTGGGAAGCATCCTTGTGTTGCCGTTCCTTTTGTTTCCCATTCCCGGCGCTGAAGCTCAACAGTCACCGTCGATGATTCATAAGATAGGGATGGATCATCAGCCCAATCGGACGATTGAATGGGCTGAACGGTTAAAAGGACAGACGATCGTCGAAAATGCCCAAGAAGGCAGGGCTGAACGTGCTGCCCTTGTTGAACAACAACATGACCGATTGATGAAGCAGATGCAGAAGGAAACGGCTGAATCCACGAACACGGGTGGATTCAACACGATGTCCATGATGCACCAATACGGCGCCGGAAAAGGAAACTATTTATTGCATTCCGATGCCGACGTTGAGCCGGTCTCGCTGACCGGCGGGGGAAAATGTCCGGCTACGGCTCCGGTGAAGCATTATGATATTTCCGCCATTAACGTCGAGATTACCCTGAATCAATGGCTGGATTATTACCCCGGTTACATGTACGTGCTTACTGACAATATCGACAACGTTCGCGAGGAAGAAGAAAAGAATGCCGCGGCCAGAGAATCAGAAGGCCACCATGATCCCGGCGGCGTGAAAAACGGAATTCAAGGTCAATACATCCAACCATTGGTGATCCGTGGAAACCAGGGCGATTGCGTGACCATCACCCTTCGTAATCAATTGGAGTTCGGCGAAGATGTCAGTCTCCATATCAATGGATCCAGCATGGTTGTCAGTAAAACGGGCCAACCGGCTACCACAACCAATCCTGATGCCATTGCGTATGGGCCAGAAGAAGAAGATGATGATGCCGAAGAAGAGGGTAACAACGCTGAAACCGAAGGCAAGGGCGAGAATCAGAGCGTCATTGACTTGGAATGGTATATTCATCCTGCGACGCAAGAAGGTGGTCGGCAATTTCACAGCTACAGCAATGACCGAGAATTGACGGTGATGGGGTTGTTTGGCGTGTTTGTTGTGGAACCTGCCGGGTCAACGTATTTGGAGCCGTTGGGCACCGGTTCCGCTACGCCTGCAGAGAGCGGATGGCAGGTGATGATTGATACTCCCCAGGGGCCTGACTTTCGTGAGTTCGTGCTGATTTATCATGAAGTGGGCGATGAAGCGTTCCGGCCAGTCAACAAACATGGAGACTTCCTCCCACAACGAGATCCTTTAACCGATGCCTATCGACCCGGGGCCCGGGCACTCAATTATCGAAGCGAACCGTTCGGTATCAATAACATGCACGTTCAGCATGAATATTTTGGGTTTGAAGATGAATCCATGGCCTATAGCTCCTATACCTTTGGGGACGCGGGCCCGACGATTCCAAGGAGTTATTTGGGCGACCCGGCCAAGTATCGATTGGTTCACGGGGGGTCTGAAGTCTTCCATTCCCATCATCCCCACGGCGGGGCCATTCGGTGGGAGCGCAGTCCGCGGGCCGTTGACCAGATGCCTATGTGGCATAAAAATCAAAATGGACCCGTGAAATATCCCTTGATCCGTGCCAAATCAGACAGGGTCGACGTTGAGGTGATTGGACCGTCTGAAGCATTAGATCTGGAAACCGAGTGCGGGTCCGGTCTCTGCCAATATCTGGCGGGCGACTTTTTATTCCATTGCCACGTGGCGCATCATTACGTGGCAGGGATGTGGGGCTACTGGCGGGTTTACAATACGCTCCAGGTGCCTGGTTTCCAAAACGACGTGATGTCCCCTCTTCGTGAATTGCCTGATCGGATGGGGCGTATTCCGAAACCCGTGACTTCAGAGCAGTTAGTCGGGACGACGGTTGACTGGTTTGGTAAGAAGTTCAGCATTGTCTCCAACGATCAACAGTCGAATTGGAACGTTGCCCCGGCCGTGGTCACGATCTATGACTGGGTGGAAATGCAATTGCCGACTCGCGGGCTTCCCGGTCATACGGAAGATGAGATCGGGCAACTCAAATCCTATGACGCGACGGTGGTGGATTGGGTGTGGGATGAGAATCGGGCCATGAGTGAGAAAGAAGGCACGACGGAGAATCCCAAGTACCATCCGGAATGGCAGGGCTATGAGGCAGGAAAACGGCGACCTATCTGGTTCGAGCCGATGACCGGCAAGGTCGCGTGGCCGTGGTTGACGCCTCACTTTGGAAAACGGGCACCGTTTTCGCCGGATCGCAATCCTGCTCCATGGTTGGAAATGATCCATTTGGATGAAGACGGCCAGCCTTCGGTTGAACCAGCCAAACCGGGTGAGAATGGGCGTTGGAGTCTGTGTCCCGACCGGGCTGGTTCTCAAAAGTATAACATCCACTTCATTAAGTTGCCGATTGAGTTGTCAGCGCCCCAAGGTGATCAACCGGCCGTCGTCGACCCGAATGGCCTGTTGTACGTGGTTCACGAAGAAGAGGAAGCCATTCGTCACGACAATGCTTTGAAAGTGCCCTTGGTGTTCCGTGCCAATATTTACGATTGCATGGATTGGATATTGACCAGCGAATGGCTGGATGATGACTTTACCAATTTTCAATCTTCGAAAATCAACACGCACTTCCATTTTGTGCAGTTTGACAATCAGGCCTCCGACGGTGTGATTTCAGGTTTTTCGTATGACCAGTCCATGCGGCCCTTTACCCAATTCGAGAAGAAAACGGAGAAAGGCTTGCCTGTGCCGATGAACGCCAAGTTGACCAAGCCGGCTAAGAAAGGCGATCGAACCATTCACGTGACGAACGCCGGCCAATACCATGTTGGCACCGTTCTCTTGGTAGGGGCGGACAACGTTGAAGGCAATGAGGTGAAGCGGATCGTTGCCATCAACGGAAGTGCTGAAGCCGGGGCGTCGGCTTCTTCTGATGGAACGTACGTCGTCAAGCCCGGCGACACCTTGAGCCAAATTTCGCGTATACATGGGACGACGGTTGAAGCACTGAAGGAAATCAACGGCATTACCGACGCCAATAATCTCTCGATTGGACAAATCCTCCACGTTCCAGGTTCTGGGGGGAGTGGTCATGGAGAATCCATGCCGGCCGTCGGTGGCCCCGGGACGATTACCTTTAAAAAGCCCTTGGCCCATGACCACCCAGTGGACGATATTGTGACGGTGGAGTTCGTCCGCCAACGCTTCTGGGCTGATGCTGACGTGGGTTCCGTCTTCTGTCATGACCATGCCTTTGGGGGAACAACGTGGCCGCATGGGGCGGTCTGCTCCTTTCTGATTGAGCCGTTTGGCTCCACGTGGCATGATCCGGTGACGGGGGAGGCGAAACGGACCGGCCCGGTCATGGATATTCATACGGTTGAACCCGTGGGTTATGGGGTGAGCGGAAGCTTCCGTGAATTGATGGTTCAAATCATGGACACGGTTCCACATACGGTCAACGTGGTCACGGCGGGGAATCCTCCTGGGCAGCCCGTCGAAGTGGCGTTGGAGGCCGGACGAACCGTGTCGTTCCAAATGCCGCCGAACGATAAGATTAAAATGACACCGATGCCGTTCCTCAACGGTGGAACGCATACGACGGGCGGGGCGTTGAATTTCCGTGCCGAACCTTTTGCTCAACGGTTGGCGAATACCCCGGATGCATCGCGGCTTTTCAGTAGTACGATCCACGGCGATCCCAGCACGGTGACGTTGCGGGCGTATCTGGGTGACGCCATCGTGTTCAGACTTATCGACGTGACCATGAACGAAAGCAACGTTTTCACGGTGTCTGGTCATCACTTCCTGACTGAACGATACGCGGGTGACGCCAATCGGAAAAATTCCATTCATATCGGCATTGCCGAACGATATGACTTGGTGGTTCCGCAGGCTGGTGGTCCGAGACTCCAACCTGGGGATTACATGTATTTCAATGGCCGGAGTTCCAAGTTGTCCGAAGGCTCGTGGGGCGTGATTCGGGTATTGGACAAAGAAGTGCCCGATTTGAAACCTTTGCCCAATGCTGCCTTTGGAGGCCCTGGGATCAAGAAGCCGTTGCCAGTGTGTCCGGAGGAGGCACCGGTGAAAAACTTTAACGTGGTGGCCATTGATTTTCCCCAGATGACGTTCAATCCAAACGTGGAAGAAGCCATAGAAGTTGACTTTGAACGAACCATTGAGGTTCGAAACCCGGATGCCAAGATATACGTTTTGGAAGAGGAAGTGGCCAAAGTCGCCGGAGAATTTCAACCCATGCCACTGACCTTACGAGCCAACGTCGGTGATTGTTTGAAAGTGAAGCTTACTAATAACATGAAGGAAAGCCGGGCGTCTTTTTCTGCCTTTGCCCTGTCGTTCGATCCCAAGGATTCTCAAGGGGTCAACCTTGGGCATAATCCTGGGGATCAAACCGTTGCTCCTGGGGAAAGCCGGGTTTACACCTATTATGCGGATCCGTTAGTTGGCGAAACGCAATCCCTTGTGTGGGATTGGGGGAACGTGGCGATGAATCCGAGAAATGGGTTGTTCGGCGGGATTATCATTGGTCCACGAGGCTCCCAATATCGTGATCCGAAAACGGGAGCGGATATTTCTCAGAAAAATAGCTGGGTGGCCGACGTGATCGTTGATCGGACGGTCCCCGGGAATGAACATCGGGCCAACTATCGTGACGTGGCCCTGTATTTCCAGGATGAAGACAATATTATCGGGACGAGTTTCATGCCCTACGTCCAAAACGTGGCGGGACTGGTAGGGGTCAATTACCGAAACGAACCCTACTTGTATCGTGAGGAACAAGGGTGTTCCCTGGGCCGGATGTTCCAGCCCTGTAACGTTGATGAGCCGAATGAACCCGCAACGCCTATTATTGAGTCCCATGCGGGTGACCCCGTTCGGATCCACGTGTTTGGTGCCAGCAACGAACAAAACGGCATGTTTACCTTGGAAAAACATGAGTGGCCGATTGAGCCGTTCATGCCTGGTGCCGACCACATCAGCGTGGTGGAATTTGCTGGTTCAGAAGGCGTTGATGTCTTTGTGCCTTCTGCGGGCGGTCCTTATGCCTTGACGGGAGATTACGTGTACAGCAATGCTCGCTTGCCGTATTCTCAATCGGGACAATGGGGATACTTCCGGGTTCTGTCGAAGAATGATCAGAGAGTGCTCCCCCTTGGTCGAGCCGCACCTGGAGTCAAAGAAGCAAAGGCGGCTAAGCCTGAGCAAGGTCGCGTTCAGCCAATTGTATTCAAATAACGAACGGGATGGATGGTGGATTGGTGGCGGGGAAGCCGAACTTCGGCTTCCCCGTTTTTTTTCGACGGGTAGGGTACGTGCCTGGTTGGTTGTCGATGCACCACCTCATAGGCGATAATCGGAGGCAATGGGAGGAATCCATGACTGATCGGATGGTGGGTGTATGCTTGGCGTTTCTCTTTTTGGCCTCACCGGGTTGGGCCTATGAGGAGATTGCCGTTACGAATGGTGGCACGGTCACGGGGCACGTGACGGTCAACGGCAATCCACCCCGGCCGATGGCTTTTAATTTAGTGACGATTCCCGACGCGGTGTATTGTGGACGGATCTCCACGGGTACGGGTTGGCGAATCGTGGAAGATTTTATCATTGGCCCGGATGGAAGCCTCAAGGATGCGGTCGTGATGCTGGAAGGGATCATCAAGGGCAAAGCGTTTGATTTGCCGAAAGTCCGCATTGAAGCCATGGATTGTGACTTTCTCCCGTTTGTCAACGTGTTGCGCGATCAAGATGAAATCACCGTGATTAACATGGATCCGGTTGAACATGATATTCAGGGATACGAAACGGCGAGAGTCCGAGGTGCCAGAGTGTTGTTTAACCGACCATTACCCATGAATCCTTTTCACGGGGTGTTGGGACTGTTGCATAGCCATCAGCACTTGCCCGGCCAGCCCATGGTTCAAAAAGTTCATCTCAGAAAGGGGAGAAATCTTTTTGTGATGCAGTGCGGATTCCACCCCTATATGTTTTCGTGGGGGATCGTTGTCAAGAATCCCTACTATGCGATGACCAAGGAAGACGGGCTCTTTGAAATTACGGACGTTCCCCCTGGAGAATACGTCTTGAAAGTGTGGCACGCGGGGATGAAAACATATTTAGAACGACACGTCGCAGTATCGTCTGACAGTACGGTGACGGCACATTTTGCTTATGAGGCACCACGGGGACGTCGTAGTGTGCATGAAATGCATGAAAACCCACATTTTGGCATGGAACTGCTCGGTGAGGGCGTCGAAATTGTGCCGTCTCTTCGATTGCAGAAACCCTGAGGGCAGGACACGACGATGAGCCGGACGATCACAACGACCCTAGTCCTTCTGCTGGTCTGCGTGTCCTCGGTTTGGGCTTATGAAATCCGAGAAGTGGAAAACGGCGGCTCCGTTCAGGGAACCATCACGCTTTCCGGACCCGTTCCCGACCCGAAAGCGTATAATTTGGTCACCTTTCCGGATCCCGAATATTGCGGGCGTATTTCCAACGGCAGAGGATGGCGGCTGCTCCGTGATTTTATTGTGGATGAGGAACACAGGGTTCAAAACGTGGTCGTCCTGGTGGAAGGCGTGACGGTCGGCAAACCGTTTTCTCTTTCCGTTCCGCGCGTCGAAGCACGGGATTGTCGGTTCCTGCCGTTTACGACCGTCGTCAGAAGCGGCCACGGCGTCGAAGTCGTGAACATGGATCCCGTGATGCACGACGTTCAAGCCTATGAGACGTCAAGGACGACGGGGACCAGGGTGCTCTTCAATTCACCACTTCCCTTTAATCATCGTCATAAACGGGGCGATTTGCACGCGATGCACGACCATAAACCGGGAGAGTCTTTCGTTCGACAATTCCAGTTGAGCAAAAAACGTCGAACCTTTGTCATGCAGTGCGGATTTCACGCGTATATGGAAAGTTGGGCCATTGCCGTTGATAATCCGTACTACGTCCTGAGCGACGAGCACGGGCGATTTTCCATCAATGACGTTCCACCAGGAACGTATGACCTTCGGGCGTGGCATCCAAGTATTAAGAGGGTCGTCAAACGGCAAGTGACAATTGAACCGGAAAGAGCAGTGACCGTTCATTTTCAGTTACCGTCCCCAGGAAGACGAAAGACGGTGTTCACGGTTCGGACTCCTCCCCGATTCACCCCTGCTGTCCTGGGTCGAGAATTTACGATCGATCCGATTCTTGAGCGTCAGTAATGGATGACCGTCTTGGTTTCTCGTCAATCCCCATCAGAGTGGTTTCCGTTTCTTCTTGTGTTGTGTTCCGTCTTCTTCAGCCTGCCCGATGACAACGTTTTTGCATCGGAGCTGGAATTTTCAGCTCGCCTCAAGTGGAGAACCGACGGGAAAACCTCACGTGCCCAGTTGTTTGTCAAGGGAGATCGGTATCGAGTCGAACACGTCGGTGGAATCAAAACGGACGTGGGTTACGCGACCGTTACGATCGTCCGGCTGGATAAACAGAAGGTGTGGTACGTCATTTCGAAGCAACGGTTGGTCGTGGAGGTCCCGTTGACTTTGGATTATGTGTTGCCCCTTTCCGTGAACCTGGAGGGTGAAGTGTCGCGGTCTCGGATCGGCGATGCCATGGTTGGAAACCAGAAGGCCACGTTGTTTGAAGTGGTCGTCGCCCGGCACGACCGTCGGGAAACGTATTATGAGTGGGTTGATGAATCACGAAAATTGTTGCTCAAGTTAGTCAGTCAAGATCGTGATTGGTCGGTCGAATATGATCGAGTGATTCAATCGAAACAGCCGGCGTATTTTTTTGAAACCCCGTTAGGGTATCGGAAGTTCGAAGCAACTGAAAAACGGGTTGAGGAAGGATAAGTGCTCGTCAAGGCGTTGCAGGGAGGGGCAATCTTGCTGAGCGTGGTCTGTTGCCTGGAGCCTCTCAACGGTTTCTCGATGAACGTCGAGGCATCTCGTGAGACGGTTCTCAATCTGGCCGAACGCGCGTTCGACCGCGGTGATTTTTCCAAGGCCGTGGAGCTGGTTGAGCCCCTCCTGACGGATGATTCTCAATCTCTTCGATCTGCCCACAGGTTGTACATGCTTAGTTTGGTGCGGCTTGGAAAGACTTCTGAAGGGGTCGGTGCCTATGATCGATTCGTTAAGGCTGCGAACGGGAACGATGACGTGCTTCTTCGGGAACTGGCCATCCAAAGCATCCTGCCGTTTCGGTCGGACATGCGGGAGCAGGTGAGGGGAGCGGCGTATTCGGCATTAAAAGAAGTAGCATCGGAGAAGGTTCTTCCCTATTTGCAAGATGGGCTCGGCGACCGGTCGGGTATGATTCGGGTCTTGGTGGCCGAGGGCGTGGGGAAATTCCCGTCTGGGCGTCAGTCGAGTATGTTTCGGGGAGCCTTGAATGATACGGCAGGATTAGTGAGGGTAACGGTCATCACGGCCTTTGGTCGAGGAGGCGATCCAGAAGCGATTCCATTCCTTACCCCTTTTCTCAAGGATGAGCAAGAAATCGTGCAGGTTGCGGCCGCAGCGGCTTTATATCGACTGGGACAAAAGGAACGTTGGCACAGGGTAGAACGGGCGACTCATGTGACCGAGGGCTATGAGCGAGGCTCGGCTTTGCGCATGCTCGGCGAAATGGAAGACCCTCGCGGCTTGAGGCTTCTCCTGCAAGGACTTCATGATACGCAGCCGTCAATTCGAGCGGCGGCCGCGGTCTCGCTGGGTAAGCTCGGACTTGCAGAAGGCGTTCCGCCGCTGATTGCTCTGCTGTCCGAACCCGTCCCCGCCGTTCGGAGCGTGGCAGCCGTGATATTGGGCAAACTCAAAGCTGAGCAGGCAATCTCTTCCTTAACCATTGCCCTGCACGACAAGAATCAAGGAGTCCGTGCGGCCGCTATTGCCGGCCTGCTGCAATTGGACAGTCCCTTTCTCGTGGTGGCCGGAACCGTACGGGAATTACTTGGTCACCAAAACCCTGGCTTGCGATCATCCGTGGCGAAGGCGTTGGCCCACGGCCGTGCCCGTGACGTCGTGGACATCTTACTCCTCGTTCTCAATGATCCCGTGCCCAAGCCGCGCATTTCAGCCGCACGGTCGCTTGGCCGAGTTGGTGGACGTGCGGTCATCCCTCATTTGAAACGTCTCATGAAAGATCCGAACGAGTCCGTACGAGCCACCGCTGCAGGGGCGATTGCCCGTGTTTTGTCTCCGCCTGAAGCCTGAACCCGAATAGGTGACCGGTCCACAATCAATTTGGAGATCGGCATTGAGCGAAAATCGAGTGTTCTCTCCTGATCGTGATTGGGCTATGACTTCGTTCCGTGCGTATCGTCTTCGCGTTCACCACGTCATCCGTCGGCTCTTGTGCGTGTGGATCCTTGTTCTGATTCCTTCTCCCGCCGTATTGAGTGCTTCATCAACCATCCAATGGTTGGAATGGGGAGCCCAGGCGTTTGACCGTGCTGAAGCCGAAGACAAGCTGATTTTGCTTGATCTGACGGCGGTGTGGTGTCACGCCTGCCACGTGATGGATGAAACCACGTATGCCGATCCTCTGGTGGTCAGGGTACTGAATTCCGAATTTATTCCCGTCAGAGTGGAAACCGATCAACGCCCGGACGTTGAGGCGCGGTATAAGCATGGCGGGTGGCCAACCACGAGTATTTTGCTTCCTTCCGGAGAAATCCTCTTTCAAGCGAATGCCTTGCCTCCTGAAGCAATGATTGAAGCCTTACGCACGTCGGCTGCCTTTTATCGAGACAACAAACGAGAGGTGCTTCAACGAGCCGCGAAGGTGTGGGAAAAGGTGGAAGGCGCCAAAAGGTCAAGAGTGCGGCCTCGTGGGACCATTCACCCCGCGATAGAAACCCAGATTCTCAATGCCATGAAGGCGCAGTATGATCACGTGCATGGTGGATTTCGGGATGCCCCGAAATTTTTTGAACCCGAGGCCATTCACTTGGCCTTTGCGCATCATTTCTGGCGTCACGATTCGGAATGTGAGCAAATGGCGTTGTTCACGCTGGATCAGCAATTGAAACTCTATGATCCAATCTGGGGTGGATTTTTCCGTTATGCCGAGGAAGCTGATTGGTCGAAACCGCACTATGAAAAAATGTTGCTCAATCAAGCGTCCAATCTGCTCAATTATCTGGAGGCGTATCAACTCACGCGGCAGAGAAAATATCGCGAGGTCGTTGAAGGGACGATGCAGTACGTGATGCGGTTTCTCGCTGATCGAGAGCATGGGGGCTTTTACGCCAGTCAGAGTGCAGACGTTCAAAACGTCGTGGGTTCCAGCCCCTCGATTTCGGGGGACGCATTTTTTGCTTTGAACGAGGCAGAACGTCTGGCTATCGGCGTTCCCTACGTTGACCGAACGATCTTGACCGACTGGAACGGATTAATGGCCGCAACGTATCTCAGGATTGCTCAAGCCATGGGACGTTCCCAGGCCAGGGAGTTTGCCCTCAAAACTCTTCGGCGGCTGTATAAGGAACGCTACCAACCTGGACGTGGCTTGGCGCATTTGGTTCAGAAGGGACACCCGCGAGAATTCGGGTTGCTTGCGGATCAGGTCTTTTTTGCCGGCGCCATGATCGAGGCCTTCGTGACCACCGGTGAGTTCCGTTATCTGGAACAAGCAGAGATTGTCATGGCTGATGCCGTCCACCTGCTTGAAGACACCCAGGGCGGAGGGTTCTTTGATCGTGTATCGGGGCGGTCGGCATTGGGATTACTGAAGTTTCCGCATAAAGACCTTGAAGTGAATGCCGCACTGTCCATTGTCTTTTCCGACCTGTATTACCTTACCGGGAAGCCGTTGTATCGGGAGAAAGCCCGAAACATTCTTCAATTTCTCGTGGGTCGGACCGGTCCTATGCCCATAGCCCAAGTCGGTCGTGCGATCAATCGGTTTCTTCAGTATCCCGTTCATCTTGTCGTCATAGGTGAAAAATCCGCGGTTGAGGCCCAATCCCTGTTTTTCCACAGTTTGGCACTGTACGTTCCAGGTAAAATCGTTCGGTTTCTGGATCCCCGCGTCGATTCGCTTGCCATTGGTGAGGTGACGTTCCCCAAGGTGTCAGCCCCTTTGGCATACGTGTGTACCGAGAGATTATGCTCCAGCCCGATTGCACGGGCTGATGAGTTGCCGGATCGTTTCCAAGAAGTGTTCACGGCACTGACAGAGGCGCAGCAACCCTTCTCGATGAGGAATGGCACGTCCGTCTTGAAGACTCCCTGATCACCTGAGAGATACAGCGGCAGGAACCGTAGTAAGGAGAGAAGGATGTCAAGAAAAGAAGGTAGGAAGAAGAGTTGGCAGGGGAATGGTTCCGACCTTGAGGCCACTGAGTCATCTAAGACCGTTCCGAGAGCCAAAAGGGGCGGGCCTATGCCCTGACTTGACACCCCTTCGTCATGTTGCTATAAACGGAAACCATTCCATTGAAGAAGATTTGAGGAATTTCTCGCCTGTCGCAAGAATTTGAGTCGGCCAGAGAGCGAAAAGTCATCAGGGTTTTCCCCCGACTCTGACAACCATTATTCTCAACCAGGAGGAATAGTATGAGGAAGCGTCAGTCCCTAACTTTAGGTGTGTTACTTGGTGGGTTGCTGCTTGCAATGCCACTGATTGTCCATGCAGGCGGAACCATCAAAGGCAAAGTCACGTATTCCGGCAAACCTATTCCGCCCAAAGAATTTGCCTTCTCTAAATTTCCCAATCCAGCCTTCTGTAAACAAAATCCCAGCAAAAAAGGCGACGATACCCGTTTGTTGAAAGAAGTCGAAGTCGGTAAAGGCAAAGGACTTAAAAATGCCATCGTCTCCGTTCGCGGTATTAAGGATAAGGGGTTTAAGCAGACTCCTGAAGTGAAAGCCAAGTTGTGTGAGTTCTTGCCGTTTACCGGTGTGTTGGTCAATAAAGGAAACTTTATTGTAGAAAATACCGATGCGGATCCTAATGATCCCAAGTCGAAGGAAGGCGTCTTACATAACCCCCATAGTTTTGACGTGCTTGGGGCGAAATCTTCGACCTTGTTCAACATCGGGTTGGCCAAAAAAGGTGACAAGCTTGATAAGAGAATCAAGATGCGGATGGCCAGGAAAGGTTCCGTTCTTCGCTTGCAATGCGACCAACATGAATTTATGCAATCCTGGTTTCTGCCTGTGACCAATGGTCATTTCGGTGTGTCCGGAGCCGATGGGTCTTTTGAAATCAAAGACGTGCCCGCGGGCAAACACAAAGTTTTGGGGTGGCATCCCGTCGCCGGGAACGTGACGATGGACGTGGACGTCAAAGATGGCGCGACCGTGGAAGTGAATTTCGACATCAAGAAGAAAAATAAGTTTAAACCGTAACGGTTCTCTCATTCTTCCGGTTTTGACAAGTGAAAGGGTAGTGGCGGGTCTTCCGTTGCTGCCCTTTTTCTTTGTCAGAAATTTCCTTTCTTTTTCTTGCGTTCGCAAGTTTAAGCCCGTTAAGATCACCCATTCACTTGGATGTCGATGAATCGTCACGACGCATAAGGTTTTGTTGTGTCCCGGGAGTTGTCTCTCGCAGAAATATTTCAGATGGGGTATTACTGGGAGGCGAAAATTCTCCTGACGGCGACCAAACTTGACCTCTTCTCAGCTTTGGACGGCCGTGCTGAGTCTGCTTCAGACCTCGCCGCACGCTTACGTCTCAATGAACGGGCACTGAGTCTGTTGTTGCACGCGTTGGTGGCGATGCGAATCTTAACAAAACGGAATGGGAAATTTTTCAATACCGGTGTCGCTCAGAAGCATTTGGCCAAAACGAGTTCGGAGTACGTCGGACACCTTCTGATTCTTCATGATTCGGAGTGGAAGAATTGGGGGCAATTGGAAGAGACGATGCAGACCGGTGTTTCTCCCGTGCGCCAACACGTCTTTGAAACGAATCCCGACGTGGGTGCCAACGTGTTGGCGGTGTTGGATCGAATTGGTCGCAGCAGCGGCGTGAACCTCGCGAAGTCTCTTCGACTGGATGGGTTTGAACGCGTGATTGACGTTGGCGGCGGGGCTGGGACGAATGCCATTGCATTGTGTCGGGAGTCTCCTCATCTCCAGGCCACGGTGTTTGATCTCCCTCAAACCTTGCAGGTGACGGAACGGTATATTAAAGAAGCGGGGCTGGAAGACCGGATCACCTTAAAACCTGGAAATTTCAATACGGATGCGTTGGGCGGCCCCTACGATCTGGCGATCATGTCCGATATCCTCCATTATCAGGACCATCAAACGAACGCGGCGTTGGTTCGAAGGGTGTTTGCTCATTTAAAGAGCACTGGTCGGCTGGTCATGAAAGACCGCTTCTTAGATCCGAACAGAACCAGCCCTGCCTGGACGACGGCGTTCACCGTGCATATTCTGGTGAATACCGAACGTGGTGATTGTTACACCACACAAGAGGCCATGGATTGGATGATTCAGGCAGGCTTCGAATCCGTGACGGAATTGGAGCCGCGAGCGATTGTTCAGGGTATGAAACCAGGAGCGATCTAGATGACTGAATGGTTAAAGGAACCTGGTTTTGCCGGGACGCATGCCACGATGGGGGCGGATATCAGCCAGTTTATGGCCACGTTGTTTACTGTGCTGTTTGTTGTGGGGTGGGTCCAGGCTAAAAGAGGCAAAGGGTCCGGTCATCACTGGTTAATGCTTGGCGGAATGGTCGCCATGCTGGCCTTTTTTACGAGTTATTATTTATTTCGCCAACTGGGGGTGTTGGCTTTTGAAGGGAAAGAAGGATTTGGCGGGTCCCAGGCTTTGTATGATACGGTGTTTGTTCCGCTGTTAACGTTTCACATTATTTTGGTCGTGATTGGATTGATTATGGCCGTGTATATGATTGTGTTGGGGTTTCGCTCTCAGACGTTTGTTGAGGGGCAACGCAAGTTAAAAGACGCGATCCTGCGAACCACGTGGAAAAAAATCGGGATCATCTTCGGTGGAGTCACCGCCGTTGTAATGGTGGTGTTTGTCACCCGCGTGGCCTCTGCCGGATTTTCCGCGGGTAAACTCAGCGTTTATCTTGGGCTCCTGATTCTCATCGGCATCGTGTTTGGTATCGAGATAACCATTCAACGCATTTGGCCGAATGCTGCCCGACGTCATCACGTCTTAGGCCGGTTTACCGTGGCTGTGTATTGTGTCTTGTTCGTCACTGGAAGTATCACCTATACCCTGCTGTACATTTTGTATCCTGGGAGAATTGGCTAGACGATGATGCAATGTGCCTGCGGTTCAGGTTTGCAAAGAGTGGCCGTTGAAGAATGGGATGACGTGTCTTCCTTTCTCCATTACACGTGTCACCATTGTGACTGGACGATTGGAATCGAAACGGATCATCGAGAAGCTTCTGTTTTATTTGATCGTCCGACGTGGACCGACGAGGCTCGGCATTGTTTAGAACGTCTGCCGCCGTACGTTGAACCTCTTGTGCGACAAGAAGTGGAAACCTATGCCGGTCAACACGCGATCAAACTGATTTCAACCGGTTTGATGACGGAAGCCAGGAATCAGGGAACGGTGTTTTGGCATCCTGATGCTGAAAAACGATTGGAGCGAGTCCCGGAAGCCGTTCGCGCGATGGCCCGTCGAGAATTGGAACGGACCGCTTTGGAACGAGACATGCCGGAAGTGACGGTGGCCTTGATGGACGAAATAAAAGCCCGTTATTTTGGGATGGGTGCGCCAACGTCGTGATGCAGTCGTGCCAATCGTGAATCGTCGATATTCATGATGCTGTCTCTTCTGATGCCCCTCCCTTTCGTACAGATTTCGAATCACTCCGTTGAATGCGTGCAGGACGTTTCTTAGAGGTCACCATGGTTCATCGACTCGCGCTTCGAATCATTCCTCAACTGAATGCCGTTGTCACGGAACGCGATGTTCGAAAGCGGAAGCGATGGATCATGCTTGCTCCAGGGTTGGTTGCCTTTCTTCTTTACCGGCTTCTCCATGACGTTCTTCCGTTCTCGAACCCCTTCGTGCTGTTGACCATGGGTGGGACGTTGTCAACGATCGCCGCCTATTGGGCATACGCGATGGGCCGTCAAGCATCCGTGGTTGCGATTTTCCAAACGGACGGTTTCCGTCGTCTTCTCTGGGTTGGTGGATGGATCGGATGTGTTTATGGCGTCCATCTCTCCCTGTTGGTGTTGGCCCTTCTTGCACTGTTTATCGATTATAATTTTCTTTTGCACCCTGATGGGCCGGCCATGATGGCATTGATTATTTCCTGTACGGCAGTGACGCGTGATGCCTTTGAAATCGGGCACGTGGTGCGAATGGAATCGGACGGCATGCGTCTGGTGACGTTTCCCGATGGCGGTTCGTTTCGTGAATTACTACGACGTGACTTTCTTCACGTTGCCCGATGGGTGGGGGCGGGGTTGGTTGCCGGGGGAATCGTCGTGACTCTCTATCGACTCAATTGGACGGGGGAAGGGCTGGAGATTGGTCAGGCGATTGTGGTTTCTGTTTTCGCTGCCTGTTTTGCGCACGGGGCGTTTTTATCCGCCAGATACCCATTCGACGATTTGTCAAAGCCAATCAAAACTCTCTCCCCGTGGAACGTCTGCCGATTTTGGGTTTGGCCGTGTTTCACGTTTGCGTTGACTTACTATTTAGTGCAGATGGGCGCGTTGATCTTTCTGCTTCCCTTTGACCGAGGTGCCATGTTCTTTCACCTGATTATTGGTGGGGTCACGGCAGGGGTCATGGCAGGGTATGGTTATTTTTTGGGGTCCCGCGTGTTTGTCGAGTTCCAGACCCACGGTGGACTCTCCGAAGAATTGAAACGTTGTCCTTTCGTGATGGAAATCTTAGCCAAGACGGGATGGGCGACGTCAGGACAGAAGACCGAACCCGTTGCGGTTGTTCAGGGACATCCCGACCACTCCCGAGAGATGCTTTCATGAGCATGGCTTCGCGTTTTTTTCTTTTGGTTGTGCTGGGTGCGTTGCCGTTTGTCCCAACCCTCTTGTGGGCTGGTGTCCATGATTCTTCTCTCACTCACCACACCCAAGATATCTATTACAAGACGGAGGGGATACCTCAAGGCCCTGCCGCCGCAGACGGTCAGTCAGGCTATCCACACTGGCAACTCTTGGATAACCGCGTCTTCATTTGGGTTGTGACTCAGCAGCATACCTATTTCGGTGGATTTGTCTTAGCCCTCCCGTTATTTGCCCTTCTTCTGGAATTGTTGGGCGTGTCGCGCCATGATCCGCAAGCGGCCAAACGCTATGATGATCTTGGTCGCGATATTCTTCGCGTCGGGGTGTTGTCGCTTTCAGTGACGGCGCTGCTGGGGAGCCTGATGCTGGGTGCATTTATTGCCCTGTATCCCGGATTCATGGTGTATATGGGCTCGACGTTTCGAAACATGATGCCGTTCTATGCCGCGGTGTTTGTCGGCGAAGCCTTGCTTCTGGTGTTGTATTACTACAGTTGGGACCGTCTGGCTACTGGCGGCTGGAAATGGATGCACATGTCGATCGGGGTTTTGGCGAATGCGATGGGCGTGTTGTTGCTTCTGTTGGCGAACGCCTGGGCGTCTTTTATGATGGCGCCGGCGGGGGTCAACGCCCAGGGACAGTTTTTGGGGAACATCTGGCATCTTCTGCACTCGCCGTTGTGGAATCCCTTAAATGCCCACCGTTTTTTGGCAGATATTATGTCGGGAGGCGCCGTGGTCGTGGCGTATGCCGCCTATCGGTTTTTGAAGACTCCCCTTCAGGAAGAGCGAGCCTATTATGATTGGGTGGGGTATGTCTTTATTGTGGTCATGGTCTGTGCCTTGCTTCCGATGCCCTTTGCCGGATACTGGCTTATGCGTTCGGTGTTTGAGTTTCGCCAAGAGATGGGCATGACCATGATGGGGGGGTTGTTGTCTTGGCTTTTTGTGGTGCAGGCGGTGACGATCGGCGCGCTGTTCCTTGGCATTAACTATTATATATGGCAATCTCTGGGCCGGTTGCATGATGGAGAACGGTTTGATCCCTATTTTAAGTTCATCGTTGGCGGGTTGATGGTATCCTTTCTGGTGTGGTTTACGCCTCATACCATTGCCATGACCCCCGGTGAAATGAAAGCCATAGGCGCGGCACAACATCCCGTCATTGGGCAATTTGGGGTGATGTCCGCCAAAAACGGCGCGATTAACGTCATGATTTGTCTGACGGTCCTGAGTTATCTGTTGTATCGCCGGGCCAACCGGATTATCGCGGTTCCATGGGCCACGGCAGGCAATATTGCGATCGGGGCGTTGTTTCTTACCGGTTTGGCCAACATTGTATGGGTCGCGGTTTATGGTTTTTACATTCCTGCCCACGTCAGGGTGGGATTATCCGTCCCCCAGGGCGCGACCACGGCCACAATCTTGATTGGCGGAGTCTTGATCAATCATTTCATGTTGAAGGGCAGCCAAGTCCGAGGGCCCGTCCAATGGGGAAAGATTTCCGTGCGAGGGATGGTCGCGTTGTTTGGGGTGGCCGCGACGTTTTCATGGGTGATGGGGTTGATGGGGTATATTCGGTCTGCTGGTCGGTTAGGGTGGCACGTGAATGAATTGATGGCGGATCTTTCGCCATGGGCGTTCACACCTTCGATTACCTTTGCTGCTAAAATGGTGACCATGAACATGGTGTTATTTTGGGCTTCGGTGTTTTGCATGTTCTGGTTATCCACGCAAGACAGGAAGGTGACTGTGGAAGAAGACAAGCCAGCCGAAGGCGTTTCCGTGATGCCGGCTTTTTCAAGAGAGGAGTCCGCGTGACTCTTGCCTGGAATCAAACAAGAAGACTGCGGAACTTTATCATTGTGGCCGTGTTCTTCGCCTTCGGCATGGTGTGCTTGTTTGGGGGAGATGGGGCCGTAGGTCAAGACAGCGATCAATCAAGGATATTGGAGGATTTTCGTCATCCTGACCAAGACGGTTTCCCTGAAGGATGGGAGGGTTCCAGAAGTACGGTCACGGCTAAAGAGGCCTATACGGTGCATAAAGAAAACAGCCGAGCGTTCTTAAAAGGAAAGGGGGCGAATCAGCGAGCCTTCACTCGGAACATCGTGTGGAATCCCAAGAAGCATCCCTTGTTAACGTGGCGATGGAGGGTTCATTCGATTCCAGACAATACCGAGATCATTGCCGCGATTTTTGTGAATTTAGACGTCGATTTTTTCGGGATTCCCGTTTCTACCAAATATGTTTGGAGCGCGACGAAAAGCAAGGGAACCATTTCTGACGGAGGGTTTTTTCGACCGGCGGAAGTTGTTGTGCGGTCGGGAAGGCAACCGTTGGGAGAATGGGTTGAAGAAGAAATCAACGTCTATGAGGAATTTAAAGAAATCCATCAACATGAACCAGCAGATCACGCTTGGGGTCTTTCTCTCCAGAGTGGGTCCGGAGTCGAAATTGATTTTGGTCCACTCGAAGTTCACCCCCAATGATAACGTGGTCTGATCCGTAAAAGGGCACGTCATTTCTTTACCAAAAATCATAGATGTGACTCTCGGTGTCGTGGTCATGGGGACGGTCGGCGTGCTCATTGGCGTGCTCATGGGCGGTGCCTTCTTCTACGTGGCTGCGGTGCTGGGATTGATTCTGGGGATGGGGATTGGTCTCATAGGGGGACGACGATTCTTTCTGGGTATTGTTCTAGGGACGATTGCCGGCGGGATGCTGGCGTGGGTCCTATCCGGTCCTGATAATATGACGGTGGGAGCCGGATCGGGTGCGGCTATGGGTGGATTCTTGGGAATCTGGATTTCGATGTTAATTGATGTATTCCGGCGGAAAGAAAGGCCGACGGTCATCCCGTCCGATCAGGAAGTCTAGCGTTGGTTCACAACGGTGTGACTTCTTGAATAACCGAAAGCGACCGTGGCGTCTGGAGCGTGATGGAAAATCGTGGTGTTTTGATCGGATCCATCATCTTTGTGTTTGCCTCGTTTATCCTGATGATGGTCATGTTGATCTATGAAACGTATAAAGGCCAAGAAGAAGTTGACCGATTGGTTTCGAAAGCTCAAAAGACCAAACCGCGGTTCATCAAGCCCGTGAAAGTTCAAGATTTCTCCATGTATCGTACGATGGTGGGGAATGAGGGTCGCGAAATGGTCGAAATCCCAGAAGGACCCTTTACGATGGGATACAATCAGGGTGATCCTGATGAATCTCCTGCTCACCCCGTCTATTTGAAGACCTACTTTATTGATCTTAAAGAAGTGACGCAGTCGGAATATGATCGGTTTGTCAAGATGACGAAGCGAGAGAAACCACAGGTTCCAGTCTTCGAAGAAGATATTGCCAAACTGATTGGTCCGGATTTTCCTGTCGTGGGGATTGGATGGAATGATGCCTTTGCCTATTGCCGGTGGGCGGGGAAACGGTTGCCGACTGAAGCTGAATGGGAAAAAGCCGCCCGCGGTGAAGGTCAACGATTATATCCTTGGGGCAAGGAGTTTACCTATGCCTATTCGAACATCGGCGGTGATGATGACGGTTTTCCTTATCTCTCTCCCGTCGGATCGTATGAAATGGGCCGGAGTCCGTATGGAGTGTACGACATGATGGGGAACGTCGCCGAATGGGTGGCGGATACGTATGATGCACACTACTACGAGCATTCTCCATTTCGTGATCCTCCTGGTCCCGACACGACGGAATTTAAAGTTATCCGGGGAAGCACGTGGCGAGATTCAAAACTCAACGCGAGATTAACCAAACGGTTTTCAGCCAAGATGTGGAGGACTGATGCGACGATTGGGTTTCGCTGTACCCAAGATGTCGAAACCGGAACACAAGAATCCTGACTGCTGCCAGTCACTGGGACGGCTCTCGATTCGAGATCGTGAGATAGTATGGACCGTCGATTGAAGTTGATCTTGCTTGCTGTGATTTTGTTTATGATAGGCATGCCCGTATCAGGAATTTTACGCGGCACCAATCCTCCGCCTCCTGACCCTGACCTTGTCGGCATCGTTGATCCTCTTCGATCTCCCCAATCTTCCTACTCTGATGCTCCCGAGAAGATTATCCAGGAAGAAATGGTGTTGATCCCTGCTGGACCATTTGTCCAGGGGACAACCCAAGGGGGATTTAACGAACGCCCAGAACGTACGGTGGTCCTTGAAGGATTCTGGATTGATCGATGGGAAGTCACCAATCACTCCTATATGGAATTTGTTGAGCAAACCGGTCACCGGAAACCTGGTCCGCCGTCCCGGTATGCGAAACGGTTGGCCCAACTGCGTGGTCCTAATCAACCCGTTGCCTACGTCTCCTGGTATGATGCCGATGCCTATTGCAAATGGAAGAAGAAACGATTGCCACGGGAAGCTGAATGGGAGAAGGCGATGCGAGGCATTGACGGGCGGTTGTGGCCGTGGGGAAATTCTCCAAGAGTCCACAAGGCAAATCTAGGCGGCGGGGAGGATGGGTACGAAGCCACGGCGCCTGTGGGATCATTCCCATTGGATAGAAGTCCGTTCGGTGTCCATGATGGATTTGGAAATTTGATGGAATGGGTCACCGATTGGTATGAAGAACAGGCGGCGTTTCCTCAGGAAGTTCAAGCGGCCACTTTTGCGGACCGGGGTGGGTACAAAACTCTTCGCGGAGCGGGATATACCAGCTATGGAAACGATTTGAGAATTACAGGCAGAAGTTTTATGGTTCCGGACTTTCGAGATGAGACCATCGGCTTTCGCTGTGCCAAATCAGAGCCTGAGAAAAATCGAGTTCAGACGCTGTCTGCTCAGTCAAACCGCTAGCGAGTTTCAGAGAAAATCAAAGTAATACAGTATCAAAAAGACGGCTAAAAGAATATTGACAACCATTCCGGCTAACACTATAATGTCGAACAATTTCGCGTTATTTCGCATAAGGTGAATCTCGTACTGAAAGTGGTTGAGGAGTACCATATTGATCAGAAAACTGTCAAGCGTATAACTATCTAAGTTTTAACATCTAAGCCTATCAGAGGAGAATGATGGCACAATCTGATCCGATTCCAATTAAGCTGGGCAAAGCGATTTTCTATGTAACCTGTGCCGTGAGCCTATGGTTTTTTTATTGGTTTGCTGGTGTCCAATGTCCTTGTTGAGAGAGAAAAAGGAGGGGGGATTCGGATGCAAACGTTTGTATATGTAGTCATATCCCTGGTGATTGCTGTGGCATACTTTCAGTTTCTTGACTGGATTCTCATGGATATGCAGGGATTAGATTATTTCTATATTCTGCGGTAAGACTTCTTGTCTTTTCTTTGTTTAGAAACCATGAGTCATAATAACGGCAGATTATTCTGTGAAGAGTTTTTTTAAAGGAAGAAGGAGGTCGGTCATGGGTCGCCTCATAAGTGGACAGACCAGAAAGAAAGTTCTGGCAGTCACCAGTCTTTTTGTAATGGGAGCCATGTTGACGCTCCCAATTTTTATGGCATTGCCGGCTTTGGCCGGTGGAGGTGCTCCCGCAGCCGGTGGGCCTCCACCTGATGTCGTGGCGGCTCAAAGCGCAGAGGGGGAAGGCGAAGGGGAGAAAGTGGAAATTGGGAGGGATGTCTACTATAAGACAGAAGGCCCTGTAGTCGGTGCCCCAGCCCCAAAAACTCAGGACACGGAAGAATTTTATCCAAGATATAATTTTGAGAGTCGGGTTCTCCTTTGGGTAGCCAACCAGCAACATCTGTACTACGGCAGCTTTGTGTTAGCAGTGCCGATTTTCTGTATGTGTATCGAGTTTGCCGGGTTGATGTCCAAAGACAAGGCCATGGCCAAGAAGTATGATCAGTTGGCCTATGACTTTATTAAAATCAGTCTCACGGCGTATTCTTTGACTGCCATTTTAGGTGGTATCCTTATCTTTACCTTCCTGACGTTGTACCCTGCCTTCTTTGGATATCTTTCCAGCATTTTCCGTCCGGTCATGCATATCTATGCGTTGATGTTCGTGGCGGAGAGTGGAACCCTCTACATCTACTACTACGGATGGGACAAGATGAAAGAGGGTCTGTTGAAGTGGATACACGTGAGCATGTCGGTGGTGTTGAACGTTATTGGTACGGTGTTGATGTTCTTGGCCAATTCCTGGATTGGATTTATGATGTCGCCTGCGGGTGTTGATGAACAGGGTCGATATTTGGGAAATATTTGGCACGTGCTCCACACGGCTCTTTGGAATCCGTTGAATGTACACAGAATCCTCGGGAATATGGCCTTTGGCGGCGGGGTAGTCGCTGCGTATGCCGCTTACCGTTTCTTGTCTTCAAAGAATGATGAGGAGCGAGCCCATTATGATTGGATGGGATATATTGCGATGGCCCTCGGCGTGGCGTTTTTGATTCCTTTGCCATTTGCAGGGTATTGGTTGATGCGCGAGGTGTATGCCTATCGTCAACAAATGGGGATCACTTTGATGGGTGGTCTGTTGGCTTGGTTGTTTATTATTCAAGCCACAATGATCGGCATTCTCTTTTTGACGACCAACTATTATCTCTGGCAAGCCCTTGGCAGAATGACGGGTGGTGAGAGGTTCCAACGCTATATCAAGTATTTCGTCTTTATTTTGGTGGTGGGACTTTTGGTTTTTATCACTCCTCACACGATTGTGATGACGCCAGCGGAATTGAAGGCAATGGGTGGTCAACAGCATCCCGTGTTAGGCAACTATGGAGTGATGTCTGCAAAAAATGGTGGCATTAATGCGATTATCATGACGACGATTGCGAGTTTTATATGGTATCAACGAGGTAACCGCATTCCAGCAGTGAAGTGGGCCAAATTTGGAAATATATTCCTGATTACGTTCTTTGTGGTGGCCCACGTGAATAACATTTGGGTTGCGTGTTATGGGTATTTTATTCCGGCAAACGTTCGAATAGGACTCTCCGTGCCTCAGGTTGCCGGAACGCTGTCGTGTCTGTTTTTAGGGTCGGCTTTGAATCTGGCGATGTTGAAACAATCAAAGGAGATTGGGCCTATTCAATGGGGAAAAATTGCCCCCAGGTCGCAATACGCTTTAATTATGTTGGCAACGGCCTTTACATGGATGATGGGGTTAATGGGATATATTCGGTCATCCGTAAGGTTGTTCTGGCACGTGAATGAAATCATGCGTGATAACTCGCCGTGGGCGTATACGCATACGATTGGATTTGCCGCCAATATTATTTCTTTTAACGTGTTGTTCTTCTGGGTTTCGATTTTATTCGTCTTTTGGCTTGGGACGTTGGGTGTGAAAAAGGCTCCTGTTTCAGCGACGGCGACGGTACCAAGTGCTCCGTCACCACAGCCAGCTCCTGGACATTAAACCTGAGAGAAGTTCCTTAACGAGAGTCGATTTGAAAAGGTTGGCCCTTCCTTCAGAAGGGGAGGGCCAACCTTGATGGGAGGGAGTCAAGGTGGTTGATTTAATCACAGAGGCAGTCGCGTTTGGATGGCCGTTTCTTGTCTTGGTTGTCGGCATTTCTTTCTACAAACAAGCCAAAACAAAGGATGCTACAACCAGACAGAGCATGAGATTTAACACGATGGTCGGGTTAATTGCTGCCTTTATGCTCTTAATTGCCGTTGTGAATTACAGGGATAATTTTGGGACCTCTGATGGCATGCTTCCTATCTCCTTGGTCATGATTACCGGTCTTGCTTTTTTGATGGGCATTTATTTCACGAATATCGGGGCATTGATGAAGATCGGGGGGTTCATGTTTTTTGTGGCAGCCGCGTTGTCAGGCTACGGGAATTGGTTGCCTCAGGTAGAAGGTGGATTCCCTCCTCCAGAAGTGAAACTTGATTTTCAGAGTATGACGCCTCAGCAATTAGCCGATGAAGGGGAAAAAATTATTTTTGGTGGTCTGGGGCAAAGTAAGGTGCAAGGTGCCATCGGCAAAGGACAATGTCCTCTTTGTCATGGATTCAATCAGGGATTTTTAAGCGAACGAGCTCCTAATCTTTGGGACATTCCAGCAAGATCAAAAGAACGTTTGAAACATGAAAATTATCATATGAACGATCCTGGTGCTCGGGATACAGCTCAAACAGAAGCTTTTGAAGGATCAGGAACAGCAACGACCGGTCAGGAATATATTGCAGAATCCCATGCCTGTCCAAGTTGTTTTGTCGTGCCTGGCTTTGGCGTGAAGGGAACGAATGACAAGGAAAGCCCGATGCCAAGAATCCACAAGCCACCTATTTCCCTTACCATTGGAGAGTTGGCTGCCGTGGATACTTGGATGTACGTCAGGGAAGGCGTAGAGTCGCCGACTTACGAGGAAATTGCCGAGGCATATGAAAAATTTATTCCAGAGAAAGACAGAGCACAGGCGAGTGAAGACGGTGATGAAGCAGCCGCGGGCGGAGTCTTGGCGACTGGAGAAGAACCTATTACCGATCTGTTCATGAAAGCGGGATGTCCCGCCTGTCATACAATTCCTGGAATTGAAGGAGCAACGGGAAAAGTCGGTCCCTTGTTGATGGAAGGCAGTAATGCCCCTCAAAGACTGAAAGATTCAGCGTATCAGGGACGGGCCAAGTCGGTTCGTGAATATATCACGGAATCAATTTTGAATCCCAGCATGTACGTTGTGAAAGATTTCCCTGATAACCAAATGCCAAAAGATTTTGGACAAAAACTCAGTGCTGGTGCCGTTAACAAGATAGTGGACTATTTATCCAGTTTGGAAGAAGGAAAAGATCTTCCTTCTCTTGAAGAATTTAATTGACGGAGCATTCATAAACTCGGTCATTTCATAGAACAGGAGTTCATCACAATGACGTGGCTAAAGTTAGTTGAGGGCTACATGCCGATGCAGATGATTTCGGAGTTGGCGGGGTCCATTTTAGTGTTTGCGCTGGTCAACTGGGCGCTGAAGCGGGCGGGGGTGGGGGTGCCAAAGTTCTGGGCCGGCGTGGGCGTGTGGCTGTATATTCAACTGTATTTGAAGTATCGCATCTATCCGCCGATTCCGTTCAGCGTGCGGGCGATCTACGGCACGGTGTCGGGATGTGGGATTTTCATGTGGGTGTCGGGGTCCGAAGGCGAGTGGCAAGAGTTCAAGCGGCCGATCCTGAACGTGATGGATGGGATCAGCGGGTTTCATCGGGCGGTCCGGGTGGGGGCGGTGGTAGTGATTCCGCTGGCGTTGGGAGGCTTTGCGTACACGTCGTTTCTGCCGAGTTTTGAAGAGCCGATCGAATTGCGGACGGTGCATCCGGCTCCGCCGGCGACGACGAAAGTGCATGGCAAGACGTTTGTGCTGCAAGTGGTGGAGAACCCCTACCGGGTGAACGACGCCGGCAAATACGATCAGGCGTACACGGATGCGCGGATTGTGGAGCAAGCCATGGGGCGGCTGATGAAAGACGTGAACGACGCGGACTACAACCCGTGGGATCCCAACGCGGAGGGGTACATCAAATACGTGCGGGAGGGGGGCGAGATCTTTTTTCAGAACTGTCACTTCTGTCACGGGGACAACCTGAATGGGCGGGGGCTGTGGGCGTATGCGTTCAACCCGATTCCGGCGAACTTCACGGACGCGGGGACGATTGCGCAGTTGCAAGAAACGTTTGTGTTCTGGCGGGTCTCGAAGGGCGGGATCGGGCTGCCGGGGGAAGGGTTTCCGTGGGCGTCGGTGATGCCGCCGTGGGAGCAACACCTGACGGTGGATGAGATTTGGAAAGTGGTGATGTTTGAATACTGGCATACGGGGTATTATCCCCGGACGTGGGACTAAGGGAGAGGGCAGGATGATGACGAGCAAGGCGAGCAGACACGACGGTGGGAGCGGCTGCGGCTGGGGGCTGGTGGTAGGGCTGAGTCTCGTGATGGGGCTGAGCGGCCCGGGGAGCAGTTGGGGGCAAGACGAAGCCCTGCCCGACGGCTTCACGCGGCAGAGTGCCCCGGGCAAGCCGGCGGCGGAGCAGATCGAAGCGGGCAAGCGCGTATACTTCACCAAGTGCGTGTGGTGCCACGGGGTGGAGGGCGCGGGGGACGGTCCGGGCGCCGTGCGGCTGTGGCCGCGGCCGCGCAACTTCAACGCGGGCACGTTCAAGATCCGGCACACGGCCAGCGGGCAACTGCCGTTAATCGACGTCGATTTATTTGCGACGGTAACGCACGGGCTGCCGGGGTCGGCCATGCCGCCGTGGGAAGGCATCCTGACGGAGCAGCAACGGCGTGACGTGCTGGCGTTTGTGACCACGCAGTTAGTACAGGATCGGGAATGGCAAGACGAAGAATTTGAAGAATTCTTCGTGCTGGATCTCGAGCACCTCGAACCCACCGCCGCCACGCCGGACTCCATCCGGCGCGGCGCCGAATTAGTCGTCGAAAAGAAGTGCATCGAATGCCACGGGCTGGAAGGGCGCGGGGACGGCAACGCCTTCAACCTGAAAGACGACTGGGGGTTCAGCATCCAACCGGCGGACTGGCACAAATGCTGGAACTTCCGGGGCAGTCGGCAAGACCCGTACAACGTGCGGAACATCTTTCGGACGTTTTCCACGGGGCTGAACGGGACGCCGATGCCGTCGTTTGCCGACACCACCAGCGTGGACGAGCGGTGGGACATTGCCAACTACGTCAACGCCCTGTGCGAGCGGCAGCACGACATTGACGTCGCGCAAGGGCAAGTCACGGAAGCCAGTGCGCAAGCCTTAGCCCAAGGCGAGCCCTTAGGCATTGACCCGCTGACGGACAAACCGAAGAGCAACTTTGTCATTCCCGCCAAATACATAGACGGCGACCTGCCGACGGACGAACACGATGAGCGGTGGCAGTTAGTCCCGCGGCGCTGGATCGCCCTGGGGGGCCAGATTACGCACAAACCGCGGAACTTCGTCAACCGGATTGACGACGTCTGGGTGCAGACCCTGTACAACGACACGCACGTCGCCGTGCTGTTCCGATGGGACGACCGGACGAAGAGCGTGCAAGCCGAAGAACCGGAATGGGATCCCACGGAAGTGAACCTTGAGGACTACGGCGTCGAAGAACAACGCCCGCAGGGGACGACGTTTGCCGAAGACCCGTTTCACCAGGAGTCCATCGCGGCAAAACAAAAAGACGGCTATGCGGTGTACAACGACGGGATTGCGTTTCAATTCCCGATCAAATGGCAAGAATTGCCGGCGCCGCGGAAGCCGCGATATTTCTGGGGCGATGAGACGTTTCCGGTCGACCTCACCAAATGGACGGCGGATGGGACGCTGGGCGTGTACGAAGGGACGGGCTGGGATCAAGACCTCACCGAGCTCGACTTTCAGGACGAGGTCGAGGTCGTGAAAGCCGAGTGGGCAAACGGGCGGTGGACGGTGCTGATTCAACGGCCGCTGAAGGGGGACTATGAAGAGGTGGCGTATTTAGAGCGGGGGAAATACATACCGCTGGTGTTCTTTGCGTGGGACGGGCACAATGGGGACGTGGGGCGGAAGATGGCGGTCTCGGCGTTTTATTACCTGGTGATGGAGCCGCCGATCCCGACGACGACGTACATCTATCCGGCGTTGATAGCGGTGGGGATGGTGATCGTGGAAGGGTGGGTGTTAGGGCGGCGGGCGAACCGGCGCAAACGGACGAGCTAAGACTGCGCGGCGCGGGGGCTGGGGGGCTGGCCCCGGCCGGCGATGAGAGGGGGTGGCACCCGCCACCCCCTTTTTTTGTGGGGGGAAACACACAATGCTGCCCGGCATAGCAGGGGTCGTTTTAGCGGGAGGAAAGAGCCGAAGAATGGGTAAGGATAAACGAGGAATCTCCATTCATGGGAAACCTCTTCTTGATCGAACGGTGACGGTTTTGCTTGAGGTCTTCTCCGAAGTGCTCTTGGTGTTGGCTGAACCGGAAGAAGAAAGAGAACAAGAGAGAGTAAAGATTGTCACTGATATTATCCCTGGATGTGCGGCTGCTGGTGGACTTTATACGGGCTTGTACTATTCCCTCTGCCCTCGAGTGTTTGTTGTGGCCTGTGACATGCCGTTTTTGCAACCGGCCGTCATTGAGTTTTTCTCGACAAAATCACCACAAGCCGACGTGGTTCTGGCTCAATTGGCGAATGGCTTTCAGCCTATGCACGGGGTGTACTCTAAAAAGTGCCTTCCCTTTTTAAGGGACATGCTTGACGCCCAAGATCTTTGTGTTCAAAGGATTGCCAATCACAGGACACTCAACGTTCACCTTATTTCTGAATCGGAGTTGATACCCCTGGACCCTCAACTTCTTTCCTTTATGAATTTGAATTCCCCAGCCGATGTTGAATTTGCCAAAAAAATAAATCCTATTTAATTCCTATACGTGTCTCATACATCAAACCAGCCAAATATGTTGATCATTCACCCCGGGACTTTAGGGGACGTGATCGTATCGCTTCCGGCCATTCGAATGCTTCGCCGGGCTTTTCCCCGTCATGAGATGATTCTCGCGGCACAAGTCCAGATTGGTCGCTTGTTCCAAATGTGCGGGGAAATTGATCGTGTGTGGAGTATGGAAGGGACGATGCTCAGTGAATTATTTCAAGAAAATCCCGTGTTCCATGATTCAATTCATGAAACGTTATCCCGAACGACCCACGTAGTCGGATGGCTCCATGATACGGACCATTGTCTAGCGAACAATTTCCGAAATCTTGGAATTCAACGGATCACACTCATTTCACCAAAAGATCAAAGACTTCAATCCCGTCATATGTCTGACCGATACGTGGATACCATCAAACCATGGGTTGCGACCCGTGGGATACGTTGCCATCTGTTTTCCCCTTTGACGGTGGATCGGGCAAGATACGTTCATCTTCAAGATGACGTTGCTCATGTGGAGGATGAAAAAATCGTGTTCATCCATCCAGGTAGCGGGAGTCCGCACAAGTGCCTTCCATCTGAAACATTAGCGAGTCTGGCCGGTGAAATCGCAGGCAATTTTCACGCCAGGGTTTTGCTCTGCGAAGGTCCGGATGATCGGGGTCAGGTGGAACGCCTTCTGTCTCACCTGGGTCATCACTCATTTGAGATTCTTCGTGAGAAAAATCTCGTTGAGATGTCCCACTTCCTCAGTCGAGCGGATTTATTTTTGGGGCATGATTCTGGTTTAACGCATTTAGCCGCTGCTTTGGGTGTGCCGACCGTGGTTATCTTTGGTCCGACGGATCCTGAGCAATGGCGACCGTCCGGAGATCACGTGACCGTGGTGCAGGGGCAGACGTGCCTGTGCCGGACATGGTCCCAGGTACAGGCATGTGAAAATAAAGTATGCTTAACCTCTGCCGTTGACGAGATGATCCACGTCATCAAAAAGCAGTTAGCGCACGTCGATTTTCGCATAGGACAGTCACGCCTCCGTCGATTCACGCAGGATAGGCACAAACCATTGGGACAATATGGCAGGATCGCAGGAGACCGGTTTGACGTTAAACCTCAGGGCAGGTAAGACAAGGTTCTCGCAGATGCCTTGGCTTGCTTGAATAAAGAGGCTATGGTAGATTTTTAGCCCATTTGTTCTTCATTTTCCTGATTTTTCGCAGTAACACAGTCAGAGAGTCTCTCGTGTCGGTTGGCATTGTTCAAGAACAATTGACATCCGCTATAACTCACGCCTTATTGCAAGTGCAGCAACGGGGTTTATTGCACTCTCAACGTTTCCCCCAACCTTCGGTAGACTTTCCCAAGCGTGAGGAATGGGGAGATTTGTCTTCAAGCGTAGCCATGGTCATTGCAAAACAGGAACAACGATCCCCGTTGGAAGTGGCGAATGTGATTGCCGACCAACTCCAAACTTCTTCGTCTCTCTTGGAAAAGGTATCGGTGGTCCCCCCGGGCTTTTTGAATTTCACGCTTCGGTCAGACTGTTGGTTCTCTGTTCTTGCGGAGATCGAACGTATGGGCGATCGGTATGGGCACAGCGACATCGGACAAGGGCAACGAGTCCTTTTGGAGTTTGTAAGTGCAAACCCCACCGGTCCCCTCCACGTGGGGCACGGGCGCGGTGCCGCCCTGGGTGAAGCCTTAGCTCGAGTACTGGGAGCGGCTGGCTATGCAGTCGATAAGGAATTTTATATCAATGATGCCGGTCGCCAAATGAAGCTGTTAGCCGATTCAGTCTATGCGCGGTATCTTGAAGTTCACGGCAGAGAGGGGGCCTTTCCTGAAGATGGCTACCAGGGAGAGTACGTAAGGGAACTTGCCCAGATTGTGACGCAAGAGAAGAAGGCGTCATTGTTGACTCTTGATCCTGAAGACGCGAAACGTGAATGTGGCCGATTGGCCAGTCAGGAAATTCTGCGGGAGATGAAAGGGGACTTGGCGCGATTCGGTGTGGAGTTTGAGACGTGGTATAGCGAAGCCACGCTGTTTTCTTCTGGTAAATTACAGGCGGCATTGCGTGATCTTCAACGACGAGATCTTGTGTTGACGCGAGACGGTGCGACGTGGTTCCGATCTTCACAATTTCAAGATGAAAAAGATCGCGTGGTGTGCAGGCAGGATGGAGCGTATACGTATTTAGCCTCGGACATTGCCTACCATTTTGATAAGGTACGTCGGGGATACGATTGGTTAATTAATATTTGGGGGGCGGACCACCATGGGTACGTGCCGCGTATGCAAGCTGCGATCCAAGCCTTTGGCTACGCCAAAGATCGGTTGCGCGTCGTCTTAACCCAGATGGTGAGATTGTTGCGTAACGGAAAAAAAGTCGAAATGTCTAAACGGGCCGGCGAATTTGTCACGCTTCAAGACGTGTTGGACGAAGTAGGAGGCGATGCCGCGACGTTTTTTTTTCTGATGCGCCGGTCAGACACTCATCTTGACTTTGATCTGGAGTTGGCGAAAAAGCAGTCTGCTGAAAATCCCGTCTATTACGTCCAGTACGCTTACGCGCGGTTGGCCAGTTTATTTCGGAACGCCGAACAACGAGGGGTGACGGTGCCTCCCGTCAGCATGGCTCCTTTGTCGGCGTTAGTGCAGCCGGAAGAAATTCGGCTGATTAAACAGATTTCCGGTTTTCCCGGATTACTCGAAACGAGTGCCAGAACCTTGGAACCCCATCGTCTCACGTTTTATCTTCAAGAACTTGCAGGGCTTCTCCACGTCTTTTATTACAAACATCGAGTTCTTCCGCCGAGACTTGATCGTTTCCAGGAAGAGGAATCCCGTGGACTCGATCCTTCCACGGAATCGAGTGAACCAGGACAAGAAGGATTGTCGAAAGATGTGACCATAGCCAGGTTAGTCCTGTTAACACACGTTCAAACCGTCATCAGAAATGGACTCCATTTATTGGGAGTCAGCGCTCCGGAAAAAATGTAAATTCCATCGTGTTGTGATGGCAGTTCTGCGTTGAAGTTCCTTCCAAAGATTGATCGTCCATCGTGATTTCTTTTTCCGTCTTGCAGCCTGACCGCGCGTGCGCCGCCCGCTCTGCTGTCCTGGAAACCTCCCGTGGGACCGTGAAGACGCCTGCGTTTATGCCCGTCGGAACGTTAGGAACGGTCAAGGGTATTGCCTCCGATGAACTTCAAGGATTGGGATTTGGTTTGATGTTGAGTAATGCCTATCATTTGTACTTGCGCCCCGGTCATCAATTAATTCAAGAACAAGGCGGGTTGCACCGCTTTACCGGATGGAATGGTTCGATCCTGACGGATAGCGGCGGGTTCCAACTGGTCAGCCTCGCTGATTTGCATGAGGTGACTGATGAGGGTATTTCGTTTCAATCTCATCTCGATGGCTCCTCACACCAGTTGACGCCTGAATCGTGTATAGAAATTCAAGAGGCTCTTGGGTCGGACATTATGATGGCGTTAGATGAATGCCCTCCCTATCCGTGTACCAGAGAGCAGGCCCAGGCCTCAGTGGTGCGGACGACAAAGTGGGCAAAACGCTGTGTTTGGGCCGCACGAGGACACCAGCGGGCTCTTTTTGGCATTGTGCAAGGAGCGTTGGATGCTGACCTGCGTCGTCAATCCGCCAGAGAACTCGTGGAAATGGGATTTGATGGTTACGCCCTGGGTGGTTTATCGTTAGGAGAAGATAAGCTTGCCATGTTTGCCATGATTGAAGCGTCGATCGCCGAGCTTCCGCCTTCCCACCCTCGGTATCTGATGGGAGTCGGTCTACCTGAAGATCTGGTCGAAGGGGTCATGCGCGGCGTGGATTTGTTTGATTGTGTGGTGCCTTCACGGCATGGCCGGACGGGATGGTTATTCACGACTCATGGGCGGGTCCTGATCAAAAATGCTCAGTATGCAAGAGATGACTCCCCGATAGATGAGCAGTGTCATTGTCCGGTATGCCGCAAGTATTCTCGAGCCTATTTGCGGCATCTGTACGTCTCAAACGAGATGTTAGGAGTGCGACTCAACACGATTCATAATCTCTGGTATTATCACGCGCTTATGACGGATATGTCTTCAGCGATTCAAACGGGAACGTTTCTCACCTTTCGCCGTCAGTTTTATGAACAGCGCCGATATTGTCCAAGAAGTGCGGCGTATGCGGAACTGGTGGGAGTTGGTGATCCGTTGATTACTGAGGGGCTGAAGAACGGAAAGGATGGTTAAATGGAAGTGATGACGTCCTCCATCGCGTGGGCACAAACAGGCGGAGCATCGGAGGGAACGGCAGGGTTCTTCTCTTTGGTCCCCTTCATTTTGATTTTTGTGGTGTTTTATTTTCTCCTGATCCTGCCGCAGCAGAGAAAACAAAAACAGCATAAGGAGATGTTAAGCAAGTTGAAGAAGGGTGATAAAATCATTACGTCCTCCGGACTGTGGGGGGCCATTACCAGATTGGAGAAAGACACCGCCACCGTGCAAATCGACGATACGACGCGAGTCAAAATTCAACGCGACAATATTGCCCGATTACGGACGGATGAGGAAGGGTAGGGGACTCAGGTCGGAATCATGAAAAAAATTCGCGGTCGATTGCTCCTTGTTCTGTTCTTGTCCGTGATCTCGCTGTATCTGTGTATCCCTTCCTGGCCAAGCGTGTACAACGGAATTCCAGATAGCTTCAGATGGCTGATTCCCCCTCGGGGAGTGTCGCTTGGTCTTGATCTGCAAGGCGGCATTCATTTGGTGTTGGAGGTGGAAAAGGATCGGGCCGTTGAGATTGCCGTGGACCGCGCGGCCAAGGCCATGCAGGATCTCTTGACTGATCAAGACATCGCCTATGAAACTATTGAGCGGATCGGTGGCGTCCAGGTTCAACTCGACGTGTCAGAGGAAGGAAACGTTGAAGAAGTCGCCGAGTTAATCCGTGATTCGTTTCCCTCTTATTTTCAAGCGTCGCAGGAAGGCCGGACCTTGATGTTTGAGTTGATCGCCGCTGAGGTGGATCGCGTCAAAAACTCTGCTATTAACCAAGCTCTCGAAACCATTCGTAATCGCATCGACCAGTTCGGCGTGACGGAACCCTTGCTCCAGCGTCAGGGGCACACGGAGATCGTGATCCAACTTCCCGGCGTCAAGGATCCGGAGCGGGCCAAAAATTTGATTCAAAATACCGCCTTGCTGGAATTCAAAATGGTTGATGAAGACAATGAAACAACGCTTGGCTTGCCCCTGCAAGTCAGGAGAAGCGAGGAGCAGGATCTTCGAGAAAAATTTGCCGATCAGATTCCTGAAGGATCGGAGATTTTATTTGAACCCCTTCAGGATGGCGAGTCTGGAATGCCGGAGTTCAGCCGGCCTCGGCTTATTCGGCAAGGTGCGGTCTTGACGGGGGACGTGTTGCAGGACGCGCGCGTCAATTACGACGATTTCAGCGAAATTTACGTCGGTGTGACGTTCGACAGCAAAGGGGCGAGTGAGTTTGGGAAAATTACCACGGCCAACGTCGGGAAGTTTATGGCGATTGTTTTGGATGGTACGGTGTATTCGGTGCCAAGTATTAACGAACCGATTCTTGGTGGACGAGCTCAGATTACTGGTAACTTTACGACGGACGAGGCCAATGACTTGGCGATTGTCCTGCGAGCGGGTGCGCTCCCCGCACCCATGAAAACCGTGCAAGATCTGACGATAGGCCCCTCTCTTGGACGAGCCTCTATTGAGAAAGGCCTGAAAACCACGATGATTGCAGGCATGATTGTGTTGATCTTTATGGTCATCTACTACCGATTGTCGGGAGTGATTGCCAATGCGGCGTTGGTGTTGAATCTCCTCTGTTTGTTAGGCGCGTTGTCCGGATTGAATGCCACGTTGACCTTGCCGGGCATTGCCGGCATTATTTTAACGATTGGGATGGGAGTGGACTCGAATATTTTAATCTTTGAGCGCATTCGCGAAGAACTCAGACAGGGACGTCCCGTCCGATTAGCGGTCGATGCCGGGTATGAAAAGGCTTTCCTGACGATTGTCGACTCCCACGTCACCACGTTAATTACGGGATTAGCATTGTTTGTATTCGGGACGGGGCCAATCAAAGGTTTCGCCGTCACCCTGTGTCTGGGCATCGCGATCAATCTTTTCACGGCGTTGATCGGGACCAAAGTTGTCTTTGATCTTATTAATCGACGAAAGCTCGAACGGCTGAGCATTTAACGTGCGTTGAGGCTGAAAATGATAGAAATTGTCGGCAAAACGAATATTGATTTCATGGGAAAACGTCAAATCGCGTTTGGTCTATCTGGAGTGCTGGTGCTGACTGGGTTGGTTGCCATGATTCAGATTGGGAGAGGGGCTGCCAATCTGGGTATTGATTTCGCCGGTGGCACGGCCGTCCAATTAAATTTTGAGAATGCCATTGGGGTTGAAGAAGCCCGTCGGGCTCTCGGAAAACACGGATTACATGACGCTGAACTCCAAGAGTTCACCCGTGATCATAAACTGCTGGTCCGCATGAAGACCGAAGGCACGATCGAACGGAACGTCGCAGACCAGATTGTTCAGGTGTTCGCCACGGAATTTAGTGGCAACGCCTTTGTGGTCGATTCCAGCACGGAAATTGGGCCGACGATTGGGTACCGTCTTCAACAAGACGCCTTATTGGCCATTACCATTTCTCTCATTGGAATCATCATCTACGTCGCGACGCGTTTTGAGTTACGATTTGGCGTGGCCGCGGCGATTGCGACGTTTCATGACGTGCTGGCCGTCTTGGGCATCTATTTCATCTTGGACAAAGAAATTACGTTATTAGTCGTGACGGCCTTATTGACTCTGGCCGGATACTCTCTGACCGACTCAGTCGTGGTCTTTGACCGCATTCGTGAAAATCTTCGGTCCCGACGGCGCGATTCCATTGCCGTCATTATTAATAAGGGCATTAATCAAGTGCTCAGCCGAACGTTGGTCACGACCCTGACGGTCGTGTTAGTCTTGGTTCCCTTGACCATGTTTGGGGGTGAGGTCCTCCACGATTTTTCTCTGGCCCTTTTATTGGGCGTGATTATTGGAACGTATTCTTCCGTATTTGTCGCGAGTCCTCTTCTTTTGGCTTGGCCAGGCGGAGAAGGCCGATTATTAAGTCGAGGGCGCTAAACCTTCCTGTCACCCCCGTTACCATTCCTTGACAAGGGTTGGCTGTTCCTGAAAGCTTTCCCTTGAACCTTGACGTCACGAAGACGTTACGCATACATCAATCGTTTTAGGCTGTTACCGAAATGAAACGATGGATGGGGTCACAAAGCCTCCAGCGCAAAACCATTTTAGGGATGGTGCTGGTTGGGCTTCTTCCGCTCGCCTTGTCGTTATTTCTCACCTACGTGGAAGAGCGTCGGGCTCTTCAGGAAACGACCGGTTCGAACTTTAAGGGCCTTGCGGTTGAAGTGGCTCGAAAAATTGAAACGCAAATCATGCGTGGTATTAATGAAGCTCAACAGTTAGCCACCATTCCCTTCATTCGTACCGCGGTGAATGAGGCCAATCGAAGTTACGAAGGAAGAGAGCCGGAGAAAATCAAGGCCTTTATCGAAGAGTGGAAAGAACGGTGGCGGGCTCGAAAAAACCTGAATGAATTTCCAGCGTTCGTGAATCGTATTGCGACGAATTACCTTATTGATTGGCATGCCGTCAGAAAATCTGACTACCTCGGCATTCTCGTCACCGATAACCAGGGTGCCTTGGTCCTCAGTTCATTACCGCAAGTCAAATTTTATCATGGTGACACGGAATGGTGGAATGCAACGTTTCACAAGGGACACGGTCAACTCTACGTGAGTGATTTGTCGTTCGATCCCTCGTTTGGCACTCACGTGCTGAACGTGGCCGTCCCTATTTTTGATCAGAGCCGCCGTCAGGCGTTAGGGGCCGTGCGTCTTCTGCTTCGACGGGACTCGTTGTTTCGTTCGGTGTCCGAAGTCGCTGCCGGCGACACCGGCCATGCCATGCTCATGGCTGCCGACGGGACCCCGTTGATTTGTCCGGTCTTATCATTGGAGCAACACTCGATGACTCCAACGATGGTTGTCAACGTGAATGCAAATCAAGTCGGATGGATTCAGGCCGATCAAGATACCCACGGCGCGCGGAATTCTCTGGTGGGGTATGCCCACGTACGGATGCAACAAACACTCGCTCCTGAAAGTTTTGGCGGGAGACCGTGGATGACGATTGTTCGCCAAAATCCAGAGGAGACCTATGCTCCCTTACAGCAATTATTGGTGAAGGTCGCGGCTTATGGAGTCATGGTGTTTGGCATCTTATGGGTTACGGGGCTTATCGTGGCTCGAAAGATCGTGAGTCCGATTCAGACCTTGCATGAAGGCGTCCGGCGCATTGGCAGCGGCAATTTGGATCATCCCCTTGTGTTGAAGACTGGGGACGAAATTGAGGCGCTCGCGACGGCCTTTAATACAATGGCGGTGAATCTGAAACAATCGTTTTCACAGTTGAACACGCAAATGGAAGAAATCCGTCACTTGGAGGAACGGTATCGCGACCTGATTGAGAATTCTCCTGAAATGATTCATCAAATCGACGAAACGGGGCGTTTTGTCCACGTCAATAAAACCGAATTGGACAAATTAGGATACACCTTAGAAGAAATGCTCAAGATGCACTTGTGGGACATTCTCCCTTCCGAGCGCAAAGCAGACGTGCGTGAGTATTTTCAGCGGTTACCCAACCAGCCGAAGAGCACCATTGAAACGGTATTTCTGACAAAGTCGGACACTCCGATTGACGTGGAAATTCACTCCACGGCTTTGATTGATTCAGAAACGGGAAACGTGGTGTACGCCCGGGCCTTTGTCCGGGATATCACGGAACGAAAGGTGTTACAGCGACAAATTGATCGCTATACCACCCAGTTGGAGCAAGAAGTGGCTGCTCAAACGCAACAGCTCTCTGAATCGGAGAAGCGGTATCGGGTGCTCTTCAATCGATCCGCGGACTCGATTTTCATGGTTGATCCATCGGGTGACATTGTGGCGGTGAACGAACGGGAACAAGAGGTGCTCGGGTATACCCAAGCGGCGTTGGTCTCCCGGAATTTACTGAAACTGGTGCCGGAGATCGACCACCGGAGGGTCGTCCAATTGTTGGACACGGTGGTTTCGAGTGCGGAGAAGATTCCGGCAACCGAATTGGAGGTGTTTGACGCCCAAGGAACGTTGCGAGCCGTGGAAATGGACGTGATTCGCGTAGGAGAAGGGACGGCGTCTCCGTCGGTTATGGTCCAACTCCGTGATATTACGGAGCGCAAGCTCTTAGAAGAGCAACTCCAACGGCACCGTGAAGACCTTGAGGCGAAAGTCCAAGAACGGACTCGGAAGATTCAAGAGACGCAAACGTATCTGGAAAGTTTGCTCGAAAATGCGAACGACGTCATTTATACCCTTGATCGTGATCAACGATTTACTTACGTCAACAGCAAAGTCGAGAATTGGGGATACCGAAAAGAAGAATTACTGGGGCGACCGTTCTTGACCTTACTCGCGAAGCGCCACCGGGGGCGTCACCTGAAAGAGATACTCGATATGGAGGTCAAACATGACTATGAAGTGGATGTGGTCAGCCGAACTGGAGAATCTCGGTCGGTGCTCGTCAGTGTCTCGCCGCTGGAAAATGAACAGCACAACGTGACCGGCGTGCTGGGTATTGCCCGCGATATTACGGACAGAAAAGTCATGGAACAGCAATTTCGAAACACCGAACGTCTTGCCTCCGTGGGGAAATTGGCGGCCGGGGTCGCGCATGAAATTAATAACCCGTTGGGTGGGATTCTCAATTGTCTCTACAACATTCGGAAAGGGACGCTGCCGCCTGATCGTCAGGAAGAATATCTCATCTATATGGAAGATGGGCTCCGACGGGCCCAAAAAATCGTGAGGCAATTATTGGATTTTTCTCAACAGCAAGAGCCTGAATTTTCCCTCAATAACGTGAATGGACTGGCCGATAGAGTCTTGGTGTTGACGAACCACGTGATTGTCGAAAAAGATCTTCAGTTGCACAAAGCCTATGAACGTGATCTGCCTCCGTTGTTCGTCGATCCGCAGATGATTGAGCAGGTGTTGACCAATTTAATCCTCAACGCGGTTCAGGCTACCGATAAAGGAGGGGCAATGATCATTCAAACCCGGATCGTCAAGGATTGCTGCGAAATCGACGTCGCGGATACCGGCTCAGGCATCCCGCCGGAGGTTCGCCCCCATATTTTTGATCCTTTTTTTACCACGAAAGGTACGGGCGAAGGGACGGGTTTGGGGTTGTCGGTGAGTTTGGGAATTGTTGAACGACATGGTGGGCAATTGACCGTGGAAAGTGAAGTCGGGAAAGGGACGGTCTTTACGGTGAGTCTTCCCCTGAGTGCAAACAGAGTCGCTGTGGCCAAGGTTTCCTGATGTCTCGATCCGTCTTAATTATTGATGATGAGCCGCTCATGCGGGTGTCCATGTTGGATGCACTCCGGGCGGAAGGTTTCGAGGTCCAAGAAGCCTCCAACGGTGAGGAAGGCATCCAAAAAATTCAAACTGGTCAATACGATGTGGTGATTACCGATTTGAAAATGCCCGGGAGTGACGGGCTGCAAGTGGTGCAGGCGTGCAAGGCGTGTTCTTCTGAAACCGAAGTCATTGTGATTACCGCACATGGATCGGTTGATACCGCCGTTCATGCCATGAAATTGGGGGCCTATGATTACATCACCAAACCGTTTTCCATTGATGAATTATTACTGACCGTGGACCGGGCCACCAAGGTACAGTCCCTGCGACGGGAAAACGTGGCTCTCCGGCAAGAACTTGAGGGAAAATTTAATTTCGATGGGATCGTCGGTAAAAACGTTCAGATGCGACGGGTTTTGGAGAAGGTCAAACTGGTTGCGACCACGGATGCCACGGTGCTGGTGTTGGGTGAAAGCGGAACGGGAAAAGAAATCATTGCCAATGCCATCCATCGCAACAGCTCACGACGTGGACAGGCTTTAATCAAAGTGAGCTGTGCCGCGTTGCCGGAAACCCTGTTGGAGGCGGAATTATTCGGGCATGAAAAAGGAGCGTTTACCGGAGCCGTCAAGCAACGGCGTGGACGGTTTGAATTGGCCCATAAGGGCACCTTGTTTTTGGATGAAATCGGAGAGATTTCCCCCGCGGTGCAAGTGAAGTTGCTGCGCGTGTTGCAAGAACGGCGATTTGAGCGGGTGGGAGGCAATGAGACAATTGAAAGCAACGTGCGGCTTGTGTGTGCCACGCAAAAAAATTTAAAAACAGAAGTCGAAGCCGGACGGTTTCGCGAAGATCTGTTCTATCGGTTGAACGTTGTACAAGTCACCTTGCCTCCCCTGAGAGAACGACGAGATGACGTTCTGATCTTAGCCGACCACTTGTTGCAGGAGAGTGTGAGTCGTATTCCACGTGCCATCAAAGGATTTTCTCCGGCAGCACGAGAAATTCTGCTCCGCTATTCCTTCCCGGGGAACGTGCGTGAACTGGAAAATACGATTGAACGTGCGGTGGCGTTAGCCCAGGATCGGGAAGAAATTGAGGTTTGGGATCTCTGTGGATATACCGGTTGTCCTTTTCTTGAAGGGCCGCCTCAACGGGACTGTGGGTTTTGTCAAGAAGGGTTATCTGCTCAGACCAGGACTCAACAGCACGGGACCCTTGCTGAAGTGCGAGAACGTTGTGAACGGGAGTATATCTTAGCCGTGTTGGCGCGAGAAGCCTGGAGTCGCACCGCCGCGTCAAAATTTTTAGGTGTCTCGCGGAAAGCCCTATGGGAGAAATGTCGGCGGTATGGCATTTCGACCCCACCCACCGATGAGGAGGAGAAGTCGTCCGACACTGGGGGCTGACGAACGCGCAACGTGCTTACGGTTCTGACCCATCCCCTCCTTTCCAAAGCTTCACCGTCCGATCCCATGACGCCGTGGCGAGATACCGCGCGTCCGGAGAAAAGGCAATGCCTCGAATGGGTCCTTTGTGGTCTTTGATTACGCGAATCTGACGTTTCGTCTGAATGTCCCACATTTTCAGAGTGTGGTCATCGCTGCAACTGACCAAGAGTGTTCCGTCGGGTGACACGATCAATCCGCGAACCCATTCCGAGTGTCCTTTCACGGTATGGATCTCCGTCATGCCGGGCATCTCAAAATATTTGATGCTCGCGTCTCGACTGCCCGTCATCATCACGTGGCCATCCGGGGTAAACGCAATGGCTCCGATCCAATATTCCATGGGCTTTTGAAACCCACCCATTTCATCGACGAAGAATCCCCGTTGTTCCGTCTCTTCATCATCGGGTTCGTCACGCCAATGACCCTGATGCACAAGTTTCTCTTCTCCGCTGGGCAACACTTCATACAGCTTTAATTTACCAACGTCGCTTCCGCCAACCAGATGGAGACCATCGGGAGAAAAGGCCGTGCAGACGGTCCAATGATGGTCATATTGATCTTTCCCGAGAAGGGTCATCAATTCGGTGCCGGTCGTGACTTCCCAGATTTTAATATCTTTATTTTGTCCGGCCCGAGCCAGCATTAACCCGTCCGGAGAAAAAGAAATGCTGCACACCGCGTGATCATAACGGGTAAACAGGAGTCGAGTCGTTTCTCCCGTTTGTGGGTTCCAGAGTCGTATGGTTCGATCCTCGCTTCCCGTTGCGAGGATGTGGCCATCAGGACTGAAGGCGACCTGACGTATATCATGCGTGTGGCCTCGAAGAGATTTGAGAAGACGACCCGTCTCAATCTCCCAGATGCGGAGGTAACGATCTGCCCCCCCCGTCGCGAGCGTCAGGCCATCAGGGGAAAACGCGACATCCCACACGCCGTGCGAATGTCCCCGAAAGGTTCTGATCTCGTGAGCCCCCGTTTTCCAATATTCCAGGGCATCGATAGGTGAGTGGTCATGGATGGAGTCTTTCTGGAGGGAAGAGGGAGTCTTCTCTCCGAATGAGGCGTGCGGCTGATTCATAACGACGATTTCCTTTCAGGATTCTCTCCGTCAACGTGGTGCTTGCGTATGGAAAAACAGCCCAATTATAATGGCCAGCGTCTCTTACGAAAAGAATACTAGCTAGGCCGACGGGCATGGTCAAGCATGGAGCGTGGAGGGCAGAAGAGGTTCCACGTTCTCTATGCGGCACAATTGTTCTTCACCGTTGGGTTCATGGAAGGAGTGAAAGAATGGATATCAGATTTCAACCGGCCCTCCTTCAAGAAGTCATTGATTCTTTCGCAGAAAAAACGGAACGTGAAGGGGATCCCACCTATTATAATGAATTCCATGAGTTGGCTGATCCCGTTTACGAAAAATTTTCCATAGACGACCGAGAACCTGAATTTAAAAAATTATATCAACACCTCTTTGCCAAATGGGGCTTTTCCGACATCTTAAAAGATGGGTTTGAAGAGTTTACTGACTTAAAGGAAAAGATTGGCATTGTCCTCGTTCGTGGTGTACTCAAAGAAGATCAGGAAGGCGTGGATATCCTCAGAAAATGGGGCACGGTGGAAGAGAAACTGGCTCGGCAATTTGAGGAAAAAGGTCAGAAGGGCGTTGGCATTAAACTGATTCCTCGACGGTTTTACGATCCGGCGATTAACCGGTATCTGCGCCATGAATTGACCCACGTCTCTGATATGCTCAACCCTGCGTTTGGCTACGATCCTGACACGAAAGTTGGCATGAATCCCGGCGAAGAACATCTCATCTTGAATCGCTACAGAGTGCTGTGGAGTTTGAGCGTCGATGGTCGGATTGTGCGATCGGGCAAAGAACCGATGTTCAGTCGCGAATACCGCTTGCGAGAATTTCGATCCTGGTATCGCAAGATCCCGCCCACTCAAGTGGAATCCGTGTTTGAAGGACTATGGCAGACGGAGTACGTTACCCATGCGGAATTAGTCGAAATGGCCCAAGACACCATCCGGGTGATGGAACGAGCCGTCGAAGTCGAAGAAGGTGAAATCCCCGACGTTCCCACGAAACCCATGTTGATGCCGGGGTTTCCTTGTCCGCTCTGTCGGTTTCCAACCTATTCCTGGGTGGAAGAGATGGAAGAGAAAGTTGAGCCATACGTTCTTGAATATATAAGGGAAAATCATCCGGGATGGGACGTTGAGTATGGTGCCTGTGATCGATGCGTTGAGGTGTACAAGCTGCGGGCCGCAGGGGTCGTCTAGGAGACACAAGAGGTGAGTCCATCTCGAAATCCTTCAAATTTCTCAGAAAAATCCGAACCATCCTATGGGCGAAGAAATTTTCTGAAACAGAGCATGGTTTCCGTAGGCGTCACGGTCCAGGCGTACCTCAAACATCGGGACGCAGCCGAGAAAAAAGAAGAGAAGCCAGAGAAAAAAAGAACCGATTGGTTACGACCGCCTGGTGCGCTGCCGGAAGCCCAGTTTCTTGAAACGTGTACAAACTGTGGAGAATGTGTTGATGTCTGCCCATATGGGAGCATCCGTTTGCTGGAAGAAGATGAATCCCCCGTCATTGTTCCCGAAGAAACCCCTTGTTATCTGTGCGATGATTTTCCCTGCATTGCCGTCTGTGAACCGGAAGCGCTTCGGTCGGTGGGGGCGATTCAAGAGATCGACATGGGAGTGGCCGTCGTGTCTCAAAGACTCTGTACCTCGGGCCAAGGCTGTAATGCGTGTGTGGCGAAATGCCCAACTCACGCCATTGAAATGGATTTTTCTTCTATGGCCATTGGTGTTGACGGGGGGCGGTGTGTCGGGTGTGGGATTTGTGAACATATCTGTAAAACGGTGAATGATCATATTGCGGTCAAAGTGATTCCGGCGAATCTCGGCACCTTGTCTTAGGTGTTGTCCGGTTAGCGATTGTTCACGAGAAAATCAGGAAATTGCTAAATACGACGGAATGTTTTGCAATGGTTGCACGTCTTGCCGGATTTTTAGACCTTGACTTCAAGGAGCAGTTAGCCTATCATCGCTCTTCATTCCTGATGGTAGACCAATCTCCAGGTTGACGGAAGCACCTGAATAAGACGAGTCACCGGTCGAAAGCCCAAATTAAGGTATTTGATGGAAACGAAAGTCAGAGAAAGTCAAAATGGGGTGAATGGTCGCACAACCTCTTCCGTCACGCAGCAGGTCGGCTCATCCTTAAAAGATTCCCCTGCGGTTGAACGGGCTTTATCAAGAAGTAAACTCTATCTTTTGATGTCGTGGAGTTATCTGTATCCCGAAGATGATGAGTTTTTGGATTACCTGCAAAGTGGAGAATTCGTGGAGGATGGTCGAGCCGCTCTCAATAGTCTGCGGGATGCCTTATCGCCATCAGGTACTCCGGAAATCGGAGAAACGTTAGAGTCCATAGCCGAACATTTTAACGCGGTGGAAGAATGGGTATCCTCCGAAGGAATCAACTGGGACATTCAAGATCTTCGAGACGAACATCGAAGGGTATTCAGTAACGTGATTGCCTTGGATTGCCCTCCTTATGAAACGTTGTTTGGAAATGACCATGTTTTTGGTCAATCCTACGTGATGGGGGATATTGCCGGTTTTTATTCGGCTTTTGGGGTCCAACTTTCTCAAGATATTCACGAACGATTGGACCATTTAAGCGTAGAACTTGAATTTTTGCATTTTTTGGCTTACAAAGAGTCCTATGCTTTATGTCATGACGGCACTGAAAAACAAAAAACGGTCTTGGATGCTGAGAAAAAATTTGTTAAGGAACACGTGGGACGATGGGTGCCTTTGTTTTCCGGGATGCTGAAGAAAAAAGCCGAATATGGGTTCTATAAAATGATTGCGGATCTTACCGCCCAATGGGTAGCGTTTGAAGTTGCCTATTTGGGTGTGACGCCTCAACCGTATTCGGAAACTGACTATCGTCCGGCTAATTTGGTTTCTCCTGAGGGACAGTCCTTCGAATGTGGGGCCCAAGATAAAGGAAATGAGCTCAGCCTCTTGATGAACGAGGTCGGTGCTCAGTCGTATTTGGATAAAGAAAAACCAGAATCTGGTCAATCCGGTACAGCTTAACCGCCACAAACATTATTGGGCGAGCGAGCTGTTTTTTTAGGAAGTGTAGGCAGTATTTATCATTGAGGAAGTAAGGGAGTTCCGCAGTTATTTAGCTTTAATCTTTATCAAAGGAGGATGCGTCATTATGAAAGTGGTGCAGACGCGTAACAAAGGATTAGTGTTCGGCATTCTTCTCTCTGCCATCGTGGCCGGGGTGCTGTTGACGGTGGGGCAAGTGCCGTTGGCGGTGAGCCAACCGGTGACGATTCCCGTGGGGAAGATCAGCGGGGCGATTCCGATGGATGCGGCCAACCCGGTGTGGGAGACCGTGCCGGGGATTGTGGTGCCGCTGAGCGGGCAAACGATTACAACCCCGATGCACCCCAACATCTCGGTGAAGACGGTGATGGTGAAGATGGCCACGAACGGCAAAGAGATCGGGGTGTGGGCGAACTGGGGCGATCAAACCTTGAACAACACCACGATTGGGCCGCAGGATTTCCGGGATCAAGTGGCGGTGCAATTTCCGGTGCAAACCGCCGGGGCGCCGCCGTTCCAATGTATGGGGCAATCGGGGGGCACGGTGAACATCTGGCGCTGGAACGCGGAATGGCAACGGGACATGGGCGCGGGTGTGGCGGGGATGTGGGACGTGGATCAACAGTATCCGTCGATTGCGTGGGACTTTTACTATGAGGAGCCGGCGGGCGGGGTGACGTATCCGGATCGGATCGGGCGGAGTTTGGGGCCGTTTAATCCGGGGATCTGGTCGGGGAACATTCTGTCGGATCCGAATTTGCGGGCGAGTTCGGTGGAGGATTTGAATGCGAACGGGTTCAGCACGTTGACGACGCAGGCGTCGCAGGACGTGATGGGGAATGGGCTGTGGGAACCGTATGGCGCGTTGAAGGGGGGGTGTTGCAGTGGGCCGACGTGGCGGGTGGTGATGAAGCGGGCGTTGGCGACGAATGACGCGAACGACGTGCAGTTCGGGGCCGGGCAGAGCATTCCGGTGGCGTTTGCGGTGTGGGACGGGCAGAACGTGGAGCGCAACGGCATGAAGGGCATCTCCACCTGGTTCACCGCGAAAATGCCGTAAGTTTTCCTGACTGATTTTGGCAGTACGAATAAAGAAAACCCTGAAGTCCCAAAAATGAAAGGGACTTCAGGGTTTTTTTTGTGCGAATTTATTGAAAGGGCATTGGTGGATTTTCGAGAGGAGTTTCTCTGAATACCCTCAAGTCTGCCCCGTGTCTTTGGCTGGCGCGAAAAATGTTTGTCTTTTTGCGATGGTTGCATAAGAAACCGACAGCCGTGTATAAAGTTTATTGAATCACGAGCGCACGGTGTTTCTGTGAAAAATGATGAAAACACATGATGATTTCAAGAAGAAATAACCGGGTCACGAAATACGAAAACAAGAGAGAAGCGTTGTGAAAATCTCTTTGTTATTTCCTCCAAGTTGGCATCCCTCGCAACCCTACCTGAGTCTGCCCTGTTTAACGGCTTTTCTTGACCAAGCTGCCATTACCGACAGAAGTCAACGAGATTTGAATATCGAACTTCTGGATACCGTTCTGTCAAGGACGTATGGATTAGACGTTTACGAAAGGCTTGTTGAAAAACTCAAAAAGTTGGAGCAATCCCGAGAGGGAGAAACGGGGCCTGGAAGCGATGAACATTACGGTCGAATTGTGGAAGCCTTAGACCGGTTTCCACATCTCATTGACCACGTCGAGCCCGTCAAGGCATCGCTTCGTAGTGAAGAATTTTATGATATTGATCGCTATCGAGAGTGTTTGTTCGTCATCGACCGTTGGCTGGAAGTGGTGTCTTCCATTTATTTTCCAACCCGACTCACCGTGGTGGACAACCAGTTTTCCTATTCCATCTATAACTCCCGGGACATTTTGAAAGCGGTTAAAGATGAGGAACAAAATCCGTACATTGAATTGTATCGAGAGTATTTGCTCCCTTCCATTCTCAATGACCATCCGGATTTGATTGGGGTTTCGATCACGGCGACATCTCAAATCATTCCCGGATTGACCCTGTGTCGGCTCATTAAGGAAGCGAACCCCGCTATCCACGTAACGGTTGGGGGAAGTATTTTTACCAGATTAGTGGACAATCTTCGTCGTTGTGAGCGACTCTTCCAAGTCACGGATGATTTTATTGTGTTTGAAGGAGAAACGGCGTTATTAGAACTGGTCAATCAATTAGAAGGGAAAAAGGATTTTGCCAAAGTTCCCAATTTGATCTATCGAGAGAATGGAAAGATTATTGTGAATCAGCCGTTTTATTCTGAAAATCTGGCTGAACATCCGGCACCGAATTACGATGGGTTTCCGCTTGATCGATATCTTGCGCCGGAGACCGTTTTGCCGGTCCAGTTTTCACGAGGATGTTACTATAAGGACTGTGCCTTTTGCGCTCTCACGCTGGATCATCAGAATTTCAGGCAAAAAGATCCAATGAAAGTCGTGGATGAATTACAATGGCTTTCTGAAAAATATGATACCTCCTTTTTCTTTTTTACCGATGAGTGTCTGGCGCTTTCGCCCACGCGTCGTCTGTGTAAAGAAATCCTGAAGCGACAATTCGACGTTCAATGGACGGCCGAACTTCGTTTTGAAAAAAATCTCTCAAGAGAATTACTGACGTTGATGCGTGAGGCGGGTTGCCACAAAATCGTTTTCGGATTGGAAACCTACAATAAGCGGATGATGGACTTCATGCAGAAAGGCATTACTCAGGAAAGCGTTCAACGAATTTGTGCGGATTGTGTTGATCTGGGCATTGCCGTCCATTGTTATATCATCGTGGGGTTCCCAACTGAAACTGAAGAAGAAGCGTTAGAAACGATGAATTTTGTGTTGGACAGTCGAAAACTGAACTCATCCTATGGCTTTTCCTGCCAGCCGTGTCTCTTCGATCTTGAGAAGGAAGCTCCTATTATGAGCGATCCAGGCGGCTATGGTGTGCAGCGGATCATGCGTCCGGCCTCCGAAGATTTAAGCTTGGGGTTTTTCTATGAAGTGACGCAGGGCATGACGCCCGACCAAGCCGAAAAGCTGTATCAACACGTTTACGAAAAAATCAGTGAAGTCGTCGTGGAATTGCCGTTTAATTATTCGATGGCCGATGGGTTGCTCTACATTGCTCGACACAAAAAGCAACACGCACCTGAATTCACCGGCGTCTCCTGATTGAGAAGGTGAGAAGGACACCGTGTTGTGCCTGAGACTTCATTTCTTGGAAGACGGGCACACGAGGGCAGAAAATCGTTATGGATGGTCTTGGAGTCTCTACCTTGGGGCGACAGTCTGACAAGGCTGACAATCCCGGGATGCTGTTTGAATATGCGTTAAAGTTTCTCTTGCTTTCCGCATTTCTGGAACTGGTCTTGTACCGGCTGGCGTCCAGATTGGGCATGCACATGTCCAAACTGGCTGAAAAATCCGAAGCCGTCCGCCTCACGTTTACGACACTCTCCTCGTTGGGCTTTATTCTTCTCAACGTCACCTCGCTTCTGTTGTTTTTAGTCTTGTTCATTTTACTGATTCAAAAGTTACGACAATCGGCGTGGTCAGGGAGTTTTGATCGATTGCTGGTTTCTGCCGCCTCATTGCTCATGGCGTTGACGGTTGTGTATCTCATCTTTCCTCCTGCAATGGTAGGGTCGGTGGTCTATAACCTTGTATCCTTGGCCATTCTCCTTATTCTCACGGCGGAGTTTCTGATGACGCGACATCCCTGGCGTCAACGAGTGACGGTGGGATGTTTTCTATTGGGCATCACGGGATGGTTTTATTACCAGACGGTGTCCACGACCTATGGGCTCTTAGGCATTGTCGATGCTCCTCCGCTGGTTCATGAAATCAGCCGGGTTGGCGAAGCACTCATGGTGGTGTCAAGCATCCTGGTGTTGTGGTCTTACGGAAGCACGTCGTTCTTTACCACGAACAAAACCCAACGGAAATGGGCCATGACCCTGCTTGTGAGCGGTGGGGTCACCTTTGTCGTGCTGCTCTATATCGATTTCTTCCTGTCTCTCTATAGTCCTGCTCTTGCCGAAGAGGCGAGAAAGGCAGGGCAGGGTATCGGTTGGGTATTCCAAATGGGGATGGGGTATACGTTTTATTTACCCTTTGCGTTGTATATGGCAGGATTTACCTGTTGGGCGTATACCGTCGTTAAATTAGTGTTGATCGGGAGATTAGCCGGTTATGGCTTGGGGTTGATGTTTATGGCCGGCTATGCCTTGCAACTGTCACATCTGTCGTTCATGGTTGTCGTTGGACTCATTTTGATGACGTTGGATAAGCGAGGCACGTTGGGAAAATTACGTCACAGAACGAGAGAAGCCGTGGTGTATTCGCCCGTGGCTCCCGTGCTGAGTGAAGGACGTTGAGAGGAAATGTCAGCATGATGGAATCCAAAAACGTTGCAACGGAGAAAGAGGAGAAGGTGCCGGGGTCTTCAACGCAAGAGCCGGCACTCATGCCTGACGAAGAAATTGCGGAGCTTGAAAAATTCCTCAGTGAGGAACCGGATGATTTTCAAGCCCGGTGCCGGTTGGGAGAACTGTATTTTGGAAAAGGAAAAATGGATGAAGCCTTGACCGAGGTCAAAAAGGCGATAGAAATGGCGGAGGGGTTGAGAGCGGAAATGGAGAGTTCGCTGGCCATGTATTATTCCAACTTGGGAACAATCTATGGGACCAAGGGGATGATGGATGATGCCCGTCCTCAATTCGAGCGAGCGTTGGAACTCAATAAGTATGACGTGTTGGCGTTGTTCAATCTGGGAAGACTGCATGTCGACAAAAAAGAGTACATGCAAGCGAAGGAGTACTTTGAACGGTTGATTGAGATTACCTCCGAGGACCCGATTGCCTGGTACAATTTGGCAGGAGTCTATGAACAATTGGATAATCCTCAAGTGTCAGATTACAACACGTTGGACATGGCGGTTCAAGCCTACATGAAGGTGTTGGAATTTGATCCGACGCATTTGGAATCCAGTTTTAAGCTCATGGATATCGCCTTCACGTTGAAGAAACCCGATATGGCCGTGAAAATCATGGAAGAAGCCGTGGAGCACAGCCCCGATGAACCCTTGGCGTATTACAACCTGATCAATACGTATGAAAAATGTAAAATGTTTGAGAAAGCCGAAGACGCCCGGCAACGGTTGAAACAACGGTTTGCAAAACGAACGCGTCAGCAGGGTCAGATGTAATTTTTCAGCTTCAAAAGGAGACATTCAGCATGTTTGGAAGCTTAGGGTTTACCGAGTTGATTTTGATACTTGTCATTGTCCTGATTATATTCGGTGCCGGAAAATTGCCTCAGCTTGGTGAAGGGATGGGGAAAGCGATTAAAGGCTTCAAAAAATCCGTGCAGGAGGCCGATGCGATTGAGGTCGAAGCGCAGACCTTGGCGGAACGGCAAAACCAGGCGAATCAGCACTCTTCAGATACGGCCCAGGATCCATCAAGTGTCCAGGCAAGGGCCATTCCTCCGACACAAGCCTCGTCTTCGGAACCGGTGCAGACATCCAAGGTGTCGAATGGGTGAGCCGGAGTCTGTCTCAAAGCAAAGAAAGAACGTGCGGGTTGTCCTCAAGGCAAGGAGTGCGGGATGGAAACGATCGTAGAATCCACGTTGGGAAGAATTGAAACGTTCGCCGGAAATGGCAAATCTCGAAGTACCGGTGACGGAAAACGCGCAAAGAAAGCAGGAATTCCTTTGCCGAATCACGTGTGTGTCGACAGGGAAGGCCGATGGCTGTACATCGCCGAAAATGGATCGGACCGAGTGCGACGAGTCGATTTGGAAACGGGCACGCTTCATAACTATGCAGGCATTGGAGAAACGTGCTACAGCGGTGATGATGGCTTGTGTGGCGAAGCCGGGTTGTACTTGCCGTTGAGCGTGGCGGTTGATTCGAACAATGATCTGTACATCTGTGATTCGGGAAGCAACCGCATTCGGAAAGTCGATCAGAAGACCGATATCATTACGACGGTGGTGGGGTCCGGTGAATCGGGATTTAATGGTGACGGCGCAGCATTGGAAGTCAATTTAACCTATCCTGGTGCCATTGCATTTGATTCAGAAGATCATCTGTACATTGCGGATACTCAGGCGCACCGTATTCGAAAGTACGATCCTCGAACGGGGATGGTCACCACCATTGCCGGAACGTGGTCCAGAGAAGACGAAGATTGGATCAGCCCCTTAACGGCCCAGAATCTCGTTGTGCTCTCCGGTGATGCCATTGGCATTGACTTTAGTGATGACCAAGGGTGGCTTCGTCCGCAATGTTCGGATAATCTGGACCTGTCTCCGTACCTTGACGACGGCCGGTCGGCGCTCGAAGCGAAACTGTGGGACATTGTCGCGATTGACGTCGACCGGGACGGACACGTGTTGATCACGGATAAGGCCAGCAATCGCATTCGAAGAATCGACGCGCAAACGGGGGTCATGTCCACGGTGGCCGGGGTCTGTCGCTTTGGGTACGACGGCGATGGCAAACCCGCGGTCATGTCCATGTTGAACGTGCCGGAAGCAGCCGTTGTTGATACTGACGGACACGTGTATATTGCCGATTCCATGAATCATCGGGTACGGAAAGTCGACGCGAACACCGGCATCATTGAGACGATTGCCGGCAATGGTGACAGTGGATATGAGGACAAAAACATGGGAGGATGTGGTGCCGCGCGGTTCGTGGCCAAAGAAGAAACGGGCATGCCGAAGCATGGTGACGGCAACGTTGCCGTGAATGCGATCGTGAACGCGCCGTCGGGATTATCGCTTGACGCGCACGGCCATCTCTATATTTGCGAACGGAATGAAAACAAAATTCGTCGAGTCAAACTGTGGTAAAGCCGTCTGGTCTAATGAGGCATTTGCAACGTGTCATTCTGAGCGAAGCGAAGAATCTCATCCGCTGACGCAATGATTTCAAACGGTGGAAGTGACGTGGTGAAAACAAAAAGAAAACGTTCTCGCTCGCTGATCGTCACGGGGGTCGGGATAACGTTACTAGCGGTGACGCTTGGTTCGTTTGGCATTCCCGTGGTTAGTTCCCAAGGCATTGTCATTCGCTCTCATTTCATTGAAGAAGAGGTTCCGACGAAACCGTCCGATGCGGCATGGGCGACCATTGCGCCAATTCCCATTCCGCTGAGTGGTCAGATCATTACGCGGCCGGTCTGGCCTGAACCGAGTGCGAAAGTCATCTCGGTTCGGTCGGTTCACAACGGCAAAGACATTTCGTTTTTGATGGAATGGCAGGACGCGACCAAAAACGAACGACTCACCCCTGGCGTCTTTCGTGACGGGGCGGCTCTGGCCCTTCCTCTGGGTGATGCGCCGGCCTTTTTCTGCATGGGACAATTAGATCATTACGTCAATATCTGGCATTGGAAAGCGGACTGGCAAAGCGACGTGGACCGCAGAAAAGCCAGGGCCAAAGAAAAAAAACGAAAAAGAAGAGGCATTCGCCGATTTGAAGTGATTCCTCGTCGGCCTTCATCAGTGGAAGATCTCATCGGTGGAGGATTCAGCACGTTGACGAGCAAGGTCAGGCAAGGCAACGTGAAAGGCGAGGCTGAATGGAAAAACGGATTTTGGCGAGTCGTCATGAAGCGTCCCTTGACCCAATCCGGAGACGACGTAGAGAATGAAGCCCTCTTGTTCCCCGGCCGGATGCAGGCGGTGGCATTTGCCGTGTGGAACGGCGAAAATAAAGAACGGAACGGACAAAAAGCCGTAGCGTCGTGGCTCCAACTGCTCGTCGATCCGGTCGGTGGTCCAACGAAGTCATAAATCGTCACGAATCAGACGTGCTCCTATGAGTTCTCTCGTTTTTCGGCCGTCAACGTCCCAGGGTGAAGAGGACCGCATCGGATGATGAGATTGCTCCGCGTTGCCATGATGGCGATTGGTATCAGTGGCGTGGTGGTCGGGTCGGCGGCGTCCCCTCTCTCCTTTGCACAATCCGAATCCGGAGAGATGACCGAAGAGAAAGCCTATGCCTTGGCCGAAGAATTTGGCGTGGACGTCGGAGAAGTCGATGAGGAGATCAAAAACATCCTCGGGCTGACCAAGGCAGAAGGAGTCGTGGTCTTTGCCGTGATTGGAAACACGCCGGCGGACCGTGCGGGCATCAAGGTGAAGGCGATTATCAAGGAAGTTGATGGGAAAGAAATCCGTGACATTCTCGAGTTAGGGCGGGCACTGGAAAAAGCGTTGCCGACTCAAAATTTTTCGGTGGCGACGTTTGAACCCGCGGGCATTGATGATCAAGGCATTGGTGGCGGGTTGAACTTTCATTTTGTCCGAATTCAGAAGGATTAGCAACGAGCATGGCAGTGTTTCGCTACGCTGAAAGACGGAAAAAACTTGTGTGGAAGTGGAAGACGTTGGTGATGGTGGGCATCGTGTGTGGCGTACTCCCAAGTGCGAACGCCCAAGAAACGTCCCAAGTCGCTGAAGGCCACAAATGGATAGAGGAAATTGAAGAAATCTTTCTCCCTTCCGAGCATTGTAAGCAATGTCATGATCGTCATTATGAGGAATGGAAAGGGATGCGTGAGCAGACCCCTGACCTCAAAACGTTTGGCCGCGTGGATGGGGCGCTGTTGCACGGCACGGCATTGACGTCGCCGGTGTTCAAAACCGTCCTCGGCCTGTGGCTGCAAACCGGTCCGACAACCGAAGAACAAACGCGATGTTTGGCCTGTCATGCGCCCGCGGTGACGGTGTTTCCCCAACATAGTGAAAAAATCATTGCGCAAGTCCTTTCGGAAACCTCCAAAAAACGAGGAAGAAGAGCCAAGAAAAAACCCCGCGTCGAGGGTATCAGTTGTTCGTCCTGTCATCTGATTGATTCGGTCAAGGAGCAACCCGTGGACGTGCCGGCGTTTACGATCAATGCAGGGAAAACCTTTTTTGGTCCCTACGCGAACGCCGAAGACAATCTCGTCCATCCCTCAGCAGAAGCTGCCGTCTATAAAGGCCCTCAATTTTGTGCCTCCTGCCACTTCAGCAAAGTCCGAGACGTGACCCAGACCGAATTGTCGGGACAAATTTTGAAGGGCACGATTTGCCAGGACTGTCACATGGAACGATCCACGGGCAGTTCGACGTCAAAACGGGGATCGCTCACGCGGCCTATCGGGCGACATTGGTTTCAAGGCATTGTGATACCGGGAATCATGCTGAGCAATCGAAATCTGCAAGCGGAATGGTTTCCCCGGGTGGACCTTGAAGTCCGGCAGTCAGGGAAGAAGGTCGAGGGCAGAGTATTCGTCAGGAACGGCAGCCTCCCACACGTCTTTCCGGGAGGTGATCCCGTCCTGAAACAATTTTTTGTGACGATCAACGTCAAAGATGCGCAAGGGCACGTCCTGGGAACCAGACGGGAACGGTTTGGATTACCGTTTGAGAAAATTCTTCGCGGCCCGATTCCCGATCCGCTCGTTCATGGAGGCACCACGCGAAAAGTGCCGTTCTCGATAGCGGTGAAAGACGGCGGCACCCCGAGTTACGTCGAAGCCTCGTTAGAATATGCCTTGATTCCTGAACCAACCCAGGCATTGCTTGAACAATATCTTGGGACCCTGGAACGCGAACGAGATAAAAAGAAAGCCCAAGAGATCATTACCGATTATTCATCGCGGCGATTGCTCACGTTTCGGACGAAATCCTTAGAACCGAGCCCAGCCCGCGTACAATGACCAACGTGACGAGGTGAGGTCGGCTTGATGCAGAAAAAATTCCCCATGATGCGGTGGGTCCTTGGTCTTTGCACGGTGGCCGTTCCGTTGACGTTGTCGATTGACCGCCCGACCATCGAAGTCCTGGCCGCGAAGAAGAGTCAAACGAAACCTCTCGAAAAAGCGTTCCCCAGTTCGCAGAAGTGCAAGCGATGTCACCTGCGGGTATTTGAAGAATGGGAAGCTTCTGCGCAATCCCGGTCCATTTTAACGTCAGCCTTTCGCGTATCACTTGACCGCTACCGACGGACGTCGGAAGACAAAGAAGGGGCGATGTGTTTCCGTTGTCATGCCCCCAGCGTTCTGGAGTATCCCGACCATGCCGCCGTCTACGTCAAGGAAATTGAATCCGGTGATCCGCGGTTGGATGGCGTCGGGTGTTCGCAATGCCACTTGATCAAAGAGGTCAATCCCGACCGGCATCCGCCCCATCCTCTGTATCAACTGGAACGGACCGTCTTCGGCAGTTATAAGAAACCGGCGGAAAATCTGGCGCATCAATCCATTCCGCTTCCGTTGTATAGTCAATCTCAGTATTGCGTCACCTGTCATGAAAATCTGCCCGGGCATGAAAAACTTCCGGATTTATTGGGGCCGTGGCAACAATCCAAAAAGCAGAAAGCGGGAACCCAGTGCCAGTCGTGTCACATGCCGGAAGCCTTTGGTGAATCCGCGAACGGAGAACGAAACCGGAAAATCGCCAACCACAGTTTCCCCGGGCGTTTCGGAAAAGTTCGAGCGGAAGCCGTGACGCTTGAAGTGAAGACCGAAGTCAAAGACAAGGAATCGGAAGTGACGGTGACGCTGCAAAGCCTGGTGCCCCACAACTTGCCGCTCCCGCATCCCGGCTGGTCTCGCGTCGAACTGGACCTGACGATTCTCGGAAAAAACCTGCGGAAAACCTACAATGAACGGCGTTACTACGAACGGGTGTTCGGCGACAAAAATGGAAAAGCCACCGTCTTTGACTTTGAAGCCGTCAACGTCTTGAAAGAAAACGTGCTCAAACCTGAGGAAAAACGGATTGAAACCTTCACGTTTCCAACTCCTCAGGACGCCCCATCCATGGACGTGATCGTGACCATGACCTACGCTCCGATTCATGGCCCCGAACCCTTTGTGCAAGCAGTCGAAAAACTGTCAGCCTTAGGGAGAAAAGATCGGGCCTTTCAGCCCGTTCAGATCGTTCGATTTAAGGAAAACGTGAAACTCTGAAGAGATCTCCACGCCTCCCAACGGGACCTTAGCCGGTGACGGCACCCGTTGACGCGGATGAGACGCTTTTAGCGTACTTCGCAAGAACGCCGCTGGTGTACGTGAGAGGCGGCGCCGTCCATTGCCCTAACCGGACTTTCAATTCTTCCGGAGAAATATTCACGTCAAGTCGCCGATCAGGAACGTCAAAAGAAATCGAATCTCCATCCTTCACGGCCGCGATCGGACCCCCTTTGGCGGCTTCCGGTGCCACGTGTCCGGCCATCAGCCCATGGGTGGCACCGGAGAATCGGCCGTCCGTCAGCAAGGCCACGGTGTCACCCAGACCGGCGCCAACCAAAGCACTGGTCACACCGAGCATCTCGCGCATGCCCGGGCCACCCTGCGGCCCCTCATAGCGAATCACGACGACGTCTCCGTCCCGAACGTTCCCACTCTGAACCGCGGCAAAGGCATCTTCTTCGCAATCAAACACCTTGGCCGGACCCGTGTGGGTCAGTTTCTTATGCCCGGCAACTTTCACCACGCAGCCATCAGGTGCCAAGTTGCCGTGCAAAATAACGAGGCCGCCCGTTGGCTTGATCGGCTCTTCAACTCGATAGAGAACCGGCTGTCCCGGGGTCTCCGACGCCGTGTCGGCTTCTTCCCGGAGCGTGCGTCCCGTGACGGTGAGACATTCGCTTTTGAGCATCCCTGCATCAAGCAAACGTTTCGCCACGAGAGGAGTTCCCCCCGCTTGATACAAATCCGCGGCCATGTACCGGCCGCCCGGCTTCAAATCGGCAATCAGGGGAATACGTTGGTTGATGGCGTCGAAATCATCCATCGTTAATGCCACGCCCATTTCGTGGGCAACGGCTAATAAATGGAGGACCGCGTTCGTTGACCCTCCCGTACAGGCGACTGCGGCAATCGCGTTGTCCAGAGCGTCTCGCGTGATGATGCGTGCAGGGCGAAGGTCGCGTTTCAGCAAATCCATAATGAGATGCCCGCATTGCGTGGCAACCGCTTCTTTCTTGGGGTCCAGAGCAGGAACGCCGTTAAAACCCATGGGAGAGATGCCGAGGAACTCAAACGCAATCGACATGGTGTTCGCGGTAAATTGTCCGCCGCACGACCCGGCGCCGGGGCAGGCGTGCCGTTCCAGATCGTGCAGGTCGGCATCAGACATCTTTCCCCGTGCATGGGCGCCGACGGCCTCGAAAACCTCCTGAATCGTCACGTGACGGCCCTGGAATTGGCCCGGCATGATCGAGCCGCCGTACAACATGAGGGACGGGAGATTCAGGCGCGCCAGGGCCATCACCGTGCCGGGAATGGTTTTATCGCACCCGGAGAGAGCCACCACCGCGTCGAACAAATGCCCACGGACCACCAGTTCAATAGAGTCAGCCACCACTTCACGACTGATCAACGAGGCTTTCATGCCTTCCGTCCCCATGCTGATGCCGTCGGAAATCACCACGCTGTTGAATTCAATCGGCACCCCGCCGGCCTCCCGAATGCCCGCTTTCACCTTCTCCGCCACGTCACGTAAATGATAATTGCAGGGAGTCACTTCCGACCACGTATTCGCCACCGCCACCAGAGGCTTGGAAAAATCCTCATCCCCAAACCCCACGGCCCGCAACATAGCCCGAGCCGGCGCCCGTCCGGGTCCCTCCGTCAAGTCACGACTTTTGTGCTTAAGATTCGAAACCATTGCTCATCCTCTTTCAAATCATCTTTTCGATCTAGAAAATAAAAAGGGACAAAAGCAATCCTGTTTAGCATAAACACCGACACAACTATGAAAACTATGCCTACGAGTATAATCGATGCCACATCAAATATAATATTATCTCCGTATTTACCATATAGGAAAAGAACAGCCATTGCTAAGCCCATTGACAACACCCAGAACAGCAAGTAAAAGCGCCAGATAAGCCTGAAAAGCCAGTTGACGGTCACTATACGCTTTTTCCAAATGGGTTGTTTTGAAGGATTTTGCCAAACCTCAGCCATCCTTACGAGATGGTCCTGAAAAATAAAGAAAATAGCCGCAACCGCACTTATTGCTATAATTTCCAGGAGAACAAAACCATACTCGATTGTTCCATTGTAGCAATAACTTGGAGGGGAAAATAAAAATGAATACCCACAACTTTGGGTGCCAAGTTGCATGTTGCCAACCTGTCTTGAGGCACTCTTCCAAGGAACTATCAAGACAGTGAGAAATACGGCAACACAGTATGTGGTTATGATTGCCCTTTTCATATGCTCTTCACCGTAAAACCCAGTCTGGTCAAAGCACTCCGAGCGTTTGTAGAACCAAAAGAATCCGTTGTTCCAGTCACAAGCCGAATCAACTGTTTCGGTGGAAAGCGTTTTCCACCCACTTCCACATAGTACCGACGAGTTCCTTTAATTTCTTCCGGGCAGGAATTTCTGGCCACTTGCCTAACATCTTCATCAGATATTGGGTAGACAATATCATTAATCCTCATCTCTGTCCGCATTTTGCTCTCACCTCCATTTATTTTGTGCGCGCCGAATGTCCCATAGTATATCCAAAATTCAAAACGTCCCTAAACGAAAAACGAATGTTGCACAGTCGATGAACTTCGGTCAATGATGGGTAGTGTTGATCCCAATACCAAATAAGAACCCAGAACCGTATGACGAAACTGAGAACAGTCCTGGAATTTGTGATCTCGTTGCAATACCATTCAGCAAAAAGAAAACAACAGAAGACCGTTACCCAACAAAGCGTTCAATGAGATTGCTGAATGGATCCATGTCTGCGGAAGTGAAGAAGAGTCCCATTGACGGCAAGGGACTGTTCGCGATGGTCCGACTACCGAGGCGGCGAAAAATTGGCGAGTTGAAGGGAGAGCTAATCAGCCAACGGGAAGCCAGGAGAAGAGCGAAGCATCTCAAGCGGATTGTGATCGTGGAATTGAACAACGGCATGGCCGTTGACGGCGGCAAGAACGGCAACGCTTTTCAATACATCAATCATTCGTGTAGCCCGAATGCCTTCATGCGGCGGTTTCGGAATACCGTTGAGGTGTATACCCTGAGAGACATCAACCCCGGCGAGGAACTCACCTGTGACTATGGCGACTCTCACCACGACGGCACGCGCCCCTGTACCTGCGGAAGCCCGACGTGCCGGGGGTACATGTAAACTTCTACGTCATTCCCACGCACGCGAGGTTCTCGCCTTTTGCGTGGCGTTGTGAAAGGTGTTTACGGGGATTGATCCGGCGGGGATTGGCTCGACTGGGCGACTTTCACTTTCGGGTTAAGCAGCAACCCTTCAATCCGGGAAACCCGGTCGCGCAACTCTGACTGTCCTGCCCGCAACTCACGAATATCGCCACGGATGTTGCTCATATCATCCCGGATGTCGCTTTGCCCCGTGTGGATGAACCCGGCCAACATCACGAAGCCGGCAACAATGCTGACGATGATGCTGATGACGCTCTTTGTTTCTGACATACCAAAGTCTCCCTCTTGTTGCTCACGAGCGAATGGTAATCCCTCCCTGCCCAAAAAGCAACGCCTGAATGCCTTGAATCTTTCCACGTTCCGCTGTCCTTCCCACGAAGCCTGTCCCCTACATTTGTTTTATCGGGGAGCGGGCATCCAGGGATGATGCCGTACACGTGTATGGCCTGCCTGTGCGTGTCCGCACGCAAGCAGGCATGTCCACCGTCATTCTGTCCTCCGCCGTCATGTGCCCTTTCCCTGACATTCGCCCACCCCTCTCATTTGCCCCCCCTGATTCGCCCACGCCCCTTCTGTCATTCTGAACGAAGTGAAGAATCTGGCTTTCCGTTGTCACGGGCATGACCGCAGCGGCGTGAGGATGCCGGTAGCGGCACGTGGGGTCGAGATGAGGGGTCTCTCGAAGGATGACCATCAGAGAAGGGCGTTCGGAAAGATGCGTCATCCGCTGTTTTTGAAGGACGGGTTGTCGGGTCAGGCGTGGCTTCCGGCTTTGGCCATCATTTTGCAATACGTGCAGACCGTGGTCGAGGTGGGGTGACCACACGTCTCGCAAGGATGAAGCCGGCGTTGGTCCTGCTCGGTGATGGTGCGGGAATCTTCTTGCCGTTGTGTGGCTTGCCGATCCAGAAATTTCAAATAGAAGGTGTGCTTGGTGCCGGGCGACTCGGCCTCCAGTTGATTCAGGACCCGTTTATAGGCGAGCATCTTGGAGCCTTTGGCCATCGGGCATTCATCCACAATGTAGTCGATGCGATGGATGACCGCATACGCGGCAATTTCCCGTTCGGTGAGCCGATGGAGGGGCTTCACCTTTTTGGCAAAACCGTCCAATGAGGCGGGCAGGGTGGGCGATTGTTTGTCCAGATAATCCGTCTGCCAATGGAGAACGTTTCCTAACAATCTCGCTGCCTCGTCGTCCAGATTATGACCGGTGGCCATCACGTCATAGTGCTGCTCAATCGCCACGCGGTTAAACTGATACCGTTTCATCGTTCCACACGTGGCGCACGTGGGACGACGGACGAAGGTTGCCAATTCCTTGATGCCGGCACCTTGCTCCTGTTCCACCGTATGAACGTGGAGCGTCGTCTGATAAGCCGTGGCGACTGCCTCAGTGAACCGTTGGACCTTTTGTCGGGACTGAAGGGAATACTCGCCAATGCCCAAATCCACGTACAGTGCGTCGGCGCGGTAGCCGAGTTTCAACAGGATGCCCCACAAGGCGAGGCTGTCTTTGCCGCCCGACACGGCCACCAACACGCGGTCGTTGGTCGTAAACATCCGGTGAGCGTCAATGGCTCGACGAACCTGGGTGTGGACGAACGCCGTAAAGCAATCTTTGCACAGGGCGATATTGTGCCGGGGCATTTTGATGACCGCGGGGTGAGAACATTTCCGGCAGCGCATGATGTGGTTATCCCCCGGAAATGACGGATCTGATTTCAATGGAATCGGAGTCCTGAAGCACCATGTCCTCCGTGACCAACTCATCTCCTCGGATAACCAGGTAGGCTTCCGGGGTCAGATTAAGGCGTTGCAGAAGCTGCTGGACCCGGGTTGGCCCAGGCACCTCAAGCTCTTTACGTGGATTGGTCAGCATGACTTTCATACGGGACGTATCATAAGACCGGAAAAAGCCGGTTTGCAATGCATGTCCGACTCCGCTGAAACAGATTTGGCAAGACTCCCTTCAACGCGGTATCCTGCCCACGTTTTTCATCACGGAGTGCGGGGTCACCATCCACCGTTTCTTGTCTTCTCAGGAAGAGGATAATCGCCATGCCCGGGCAGCAATCTATCGAGCAACTCAGTATTAACACCATTCGCACGTTAGCGATGGACGCGGTCCAAGCCGCAAAATCCGGACATCCCGGGGCCCCGATGGCTTTGGCACCGGTGGCCTATTGCCTGTGGAATCAGTTTTTGCGTTTTGATCCGAACGATCCCACGTGGCCGAACCGCGACCGGTTCGTGCTCTCCGCCGGTCATGCCTCAATGTTGCTCTATGCCTTGTTACACGTGTCTCAGGTGAAAGCGGTCAATGGTGACGGGGCGACGGATGAGCCGGCGGTCTCCCTGGATGAAATCAAGCGATTTCGACAGTTAGAGAGCAAATGTCCCGGGCATCCCGAATACCGTCTGACCGCGGGCGTGGAAACCACGACCGGCCCGCTCGGGCAGGGAGCCGCCAACAGCGTGGGCATGGCCATGGCTCAACGGTGGATGGCTCAGTATTTCAATCGGCCCGGGTTGACCCTCATCAATTACGACGTGTTCGCGTTCTGTGGGGACGGGTGTCTCATGGAAGGGGTATCCGGTGAAGCGGCTTCGCTGGCCGGGCATCTCAAATTGTCGAATTTGTGTTGGGTCTACGACAACAACCGGATTACCATTGAGGGCAACACCAGCTTGGCCTTCAGTGAAGAGGTGGGTGCGCGGTTTCAAGCCTATGGATGGAAGGTGACGCAGGTCAAGGATGCCAATGACGTGCCTGCGTTGGCCCAGGCGTTCACCGCGTTCAAGAATGAAACCGAAGGCCCGAGCCTCATGATCGTGGATAGTCACATCGCGTTCGGTGCCCCCAATAAACAGGATACGCATGGCGCCCACGGCGAGCCATTGGGCGAAGAAGAAATTCGTCTGACCAAGAAAAACTATGGGTGGCCTGAAGATGCAACATTTCTGGTGCCTGAGGACGTGTTGACGCATTTTCAAGCTGGGATCGGCGCGCGTGGCAAGGCCGAACGTCATGCCTGGCTCACCGTATTCCAGACGTATCAGGAACGGTATCCTGAACTGGCGGAGCAACTGTCTCAAATGGAACGCCGGCAACTGCCCGAGAATTGGGACCGGGGGCTGCCGGAATTTTCTGCGGATCCCAAAGGCATGGCGACTCGCGAGTCTTCGGGAAAGGTGCTCAATGCCGTGGCCAAAGAAGTCCCCTGGCTCATGGGAGGCTCGGCGGACCTGGCTCCTTCCACCAAAACCCGTCTGACTTTTGACGGGGCCGGAGATTTTCAAGCGGGAACGGAAGGCGGGCGCAATCTGCATTTTGGCGTTCGGGAACATGCCATGGGTGCGATTTTGATCGGCATGGCACTCTCGAAGGTTCGGCCCTATGGTTCAGGTTTCCTGATTTTCAGCGATTACGGACGCCCGGCGATTCGTCTCGCCGCGCTGATGGGAATCCCCGTGATTTACGTGTTCACGCATGATTCCATCGGCGTGGGCGAAGATGGTCCGACGCACCAACCTATAGAACAGGTAGCCTCGTTGCGAGCCATTCCCGGATTGATAACGATCCGTCCCGGGGACGCGAATGAAGTCGTTGAAGCGTGGCGGGTCATCATGCAACTTCAACGGCAACCCGTCGTGCTGGCCCTGACCCGTCAGGCCGTCCCGACGTTGGACCGGACGCGGTATGCCTCTGCCGCCGGGCTCGCCAAGGGAGCCTACGTTCTGGCGGATGCTTCGGATGGCAACCCTGACGTCTTACTCCTGACCTCCGGCAGTGAAGTGTCTCTGTGCGTTGAAGCCTACGAACAACTAAAGGGAGAGGGCATGAAAGCGCGCGTGGTGAGTATGCCGTCGTGGGAACTCTTTGAACAGCAAAGCCAAGCGTATCGGGACAGCGTCATTCCACCCGAGGTGACGGCCCGGGTGTCCGTTGAGCAGGCCACGACGTTTGGATGGAGTCAATACGTGGGACTGAAGGGAACCAGTATCGGGATGCACGCCTACGGAGCATCGGCCCCGGCCAAGGACGTGATCAAACATTTTGGATTTACCGTCGAGCGAGTCGTGGCCGCCGTCAAGCAACAGGTGGCGATGAGAGACAACGCATGAGTTCGTTCAACCATCAGACCTGGGCGGTGGGCGCCTTTGAGGCAGACGTGACGGCCACGCTCAAGGATTTGCACGCGAAAGACTTCGTGCGCAGATTGTGGGCGAAAGATCCTTCGTTGTGGCATCAGGACCCTGCCCATCACGCCATTATTCGCAACGCCCTGGGCTGGTTGTCCGTCATTGAACGGCAACGTGCTCAAGTGCCTCGCTTGCGCGCGTTGGCCGAGGACGTGAAACGCGACGGGTTGACGCACCTTCTCTTGTTGGGAATGGGAGGGAGCAGCCTCTGTCCCGAAGTGTGCCGTCTGACGTTCGGGATCATCCGCGGCCATCCTGAATTGCACGTATTGGACGGCACCGTTCCCTCGCACGTGAAGAGCGTTGAAAACCGCATCGATCTTGAACGCACGCTCTGCATCGTGGCCAGCAAGTCAGGATCAACCACGGAACCGCTGGTGTTTCAGAAATACTTCTTTGAACGGATGCAACGGGTGAAGGGCGACCGGGCAGGTGAACATTTTCTCGCGATTACCGATCCGGGATCTCTGTTGGAACGCGTGGCTCGGGAACTCCGCTTTCGAGACGTGTGGCACGGGGATCCCGACATCGGAGGCCGATATTCAGCGTTATCCAATTTCGGCATGGTGCCGGCTGCTGCAATGGGGGTGGACGTTGAACGGCTTCTGTCGTGCGCGGAACAGATGCGACGGCGTTGCGATGCTGCCGTCCCGCCGGCGGACAATCCAGGCGTGGCGTTAGGCGTGATTCTCGGGACGCTGGCCAAGGCCGGCCGTGATAAACTGACGATCATCACCTCTCCCGGTCTCAGCAGCGTAGGTTCATGGCTCGAACAACTGATTGCCGAAAGCACGGGAAAAGAAGAAAAGGGCATGATTCCCGTGGAGGGTGAACCGTTGGGTGAGCCACGCGTCTATGGCCGTGATCGTGTCTTCGCCTATCTCCGCCACGTGGATGAACCGGACCCTGAGCAGGATGCACAAATCAAGGCCTTGCAAGCAGCCGGTCATCCCGTTGTGCGAATCGACGTTGCGGACGTCATGAATCTCGGGCAAGAGTTTTTCCGATGGGAAGTGGCCACGGCCACGGCAGGGGCGCTGATGGAGGTGAACGCCTTCGATCAACCCAACGTCCAGGAGAGTAAAGACTTTACCCGGTCCTATCTCGAAGAGTTCAAGAAAAAGGCATCCTTGCCCCAGGACCCGCACGTGGTCGTTGACGGGGACGTTCGTATTTTTGCCGATGCCGCCAATCAACGGGCGTTGAGCGGGGCATCCTCGTTAGACGAGATTCTGTCGGCGCACCTTGCCCGCGTCCACGCCGGAGACTACGTGGCACTGAACGCCTACGTCGAACGAACGCCGGCGGTTCACGCCGCCTTCCAACGGATGCGCACCCAGGTGCGTGACGCCAAGCAAGTGGCGACGACGGTCGGGTATGGCCCGCGCTTTCTCCATTCAACCGGTCAACTTCATAAAGGCGGTCCCAATACCGGCGTCTTCATTCAGGTCACGGCCGGGGAAAGGGAGGATTTGATGATTCCCGGGGAGCCCTACTCCTTCGGCACCCTGGCCGCGGCTCAAGCCTTGGGAGACATGAAAAGTCTCACCACGCGCCATCGCCGCGTGATCCGGATTCACGTGGGCGTGGACGTAGAAAGTGGAGTCAAGCGAATCCAGCAGGCCGTAGAAAGAGCAGTGGGTCCCACCCTCTCCCCCTGATCCTCGCCCCCTCTCTCCCGGCGCCGGGCGTCTCCTCCCCCTCTCCCCTGGCGGGAAAGGGTGGGGGTGAGGGGGAAAGAGTTCCCCCGCCAGCATGACCTGGGCGACAGCCTGAAAACGCTTCCCCATGTCCCCGTCCCTTGTCATTCTGAACCTCCCCCTTTGTCATTCTGAGCGAAGCGAAGAATCTCAATCCAGACTAAGCCCGCTTCCCTCGCCGATCTCTCCGGGGCCTCTCCTTCTAAAGGCGGCCTCCCCCTCTCCGCTGGCGGGAGAGTGCGGGGGTGAGGGGGAAAGGGAAAATGAGGAAAGGAAGAAAAAAGCGAAGGGGAGCAAAATTTCCTCTCCCGGTGTCATTCCCGTGCCGCCGGTCAGAAATTCTTCCCTTCGAGGCTCCGGGCAAGTGCTTCGCTCAGAATGATAGTACCCTCCGCAACCTGCTGGGGGGAGGGCCGGCTGAGTGCCAGGCATCCTGGGGCCTTCCACTGGATTCCCGCTAAAAACTGCGGGAATGACAGAGATGTGCTGGCGGGAAGGACAGGGGATGACGGTGGGAAGGACAGGGGGAGTTCGGAAATTCAAATCGATGAGCAAGGGACCAGCGTCACACCAGTCGCCACGTGCGGCCGTCGGATTGGATCAATTTATCCGCTTCAACCGGTCCCCAGGCGCCCGCGGAGTATTCGGGCAGCCATCGGCTTCTGACCCTTCCGATTCCCTGCAATCGTAGGGAAGACGAATGCCGCGTCTCCATCTCCAAGGCTCAATGAACGTTCCAGGCCATAAACCCCTCTGCTTAGATTCTGCCTCAGCTTCATCAGGAAGATACTGCGTTGAATATCTGCGATACGCTAAAGCATATCCACTTTTGACCAGCCACTGATTTAAATGTGTTCCATCAGACGTACACGTCCCAAGCCATCGGTTATACTTATCTTGTTTATCAAGAGTACACGAAACGCTTCCGTCTCCTATGCGTTCGCGTAGTTTTTGTGTCGCAATTTCTCCGCATGCATACGTTTCGTTTTGTGCATTTACACATGTTTGTTTACTCTCAGGGGCATCAATCCCTGATAATCGAATCCTTATTCCACGAACATCCAAGGTGTCACCATCAACAATTCTATCCGGTTTTCCAATGACCGGTTCTCCTTTTTCACGAGGTGCCTGGTTATTTCCATGGCAATGTCTTTGATTCTCCGGAACACCCCACGTAGTACAATTCGTTCTGCAGTAGTGACATCCATCGCTGGCAGTTTTGCCTGGATGAGCAAAGGCACGTGGTGTGACACATAGTGACACGAGATAGCAGGCTCCCAACACGACGACTAGGCTCCCAACAAATCATACTACACCTCCTCAGGTTTTTCTGGAGTTTGGAAATTCAAATCGATGAGCAAGGGACCGGCGTCACACCAGTCGCCACGTGCGGCCGTCGGATTCGATCAATTTATCCGCTTCAATTGGCCCCCATGTGCCCGCGGAGTATTCGGGCAGCCATCGGCTTTCATGAGCCGTCCATCCTTCCAGGATGTCCGTGACCCACGTCCATGAGGCTTCCACTGCGTCGCGTCGCATAAAGAGCGAAGCATCTCCGGCCATGACGTCCAACAGCAACCGTTCATAGGCTTCCGGTGACGGAGCGGAAAAGGCATCCCCGTAGTTGAAGTTCATTTCAACGGGGCGGGTTCTGGCCCGACTCCTGGGAATCTTTGACATGATTCGCAAGGCCATGCCTTCCTGGGGTTGAATCCGAAGCGTGAGCAGGTTGGGAACCTGCCGCGCTTCCGGGTCGGCGTTGAAGAGAATTTCCGGAATGTCCTTGAACTGCACGGCAATTTCCGATGCTCGACGCGGCATGGCTTTTCCCGTTCGCAGGTAAAAGGGCACGCCGGACCATCGCCAATTTTCGACGCGACACTTCAGGGCCACGTACGTCTCGATTGTTGAATCCGGTCGGACGCCCTCCTCGCGACGGTATCCGGGGACGTCCTGGCCGTTCATCGTGCCGTGTGAATATTGCGCACGAACGGTGGTCTGCTCCACGTCTTTCCCCCGGATGGGGTGGAGACACCGCAGGACTTCCATGCGGGCGTCGCGGACCACGTCAGAGTCCAATGAATACGGCGGTTCCATGGCAATGAGGCTCAAGAGTTGAAGAATGTGGTTCTGCACCATGTCGCGGAGAGCGCCCGCTTCCTCGTAATAGGGAGCCCGCGTGCCGATGCCTTCTTCTTCGCTGACGGTAATCTGGACGTGATCAATGTATTTATGATTCCAGATGGGTTCAAAAATGCTGTTGGCAAATCGGAGCACCATGATGTTTTGCACGGTCTCTTTTCCGAGATAATGATCGATTCGGTAGATCTGAGATTCATCGAAGACCGCGGCAATCGTCGCATTCACGGCTTGGGCCGACGTCAAGTCATGACCGATGGGTTTTTCGACGATGACGCGGGAGGCGCGGTCGGCACGGTCGGGCGGAACGATCAATTCTGCCTGCTGTAAGCCCTGACACGCGGTCGCGAAGGAGGTCGGGGGAATGGCCAGGTAGAAGATCCGATGGCTTGGGACATTGAATTGGGCTTCGACGTCTTCGATTCGGCCGCGGAGTTCCTGATACAGAGCCGAATCATCAATGGACCCGCGAACGTAATGCAGTCGGGGTGCCAATTCCTCCCAGGGTCCCTGCTGGAAGGCTTGTCGAGAAAATTTTTCAATGCTTTCTTTGGCCACGTGGCGAAAATCCTCGTGGCTCCACGGTTTTCGGCCAATCCCCACGACGGCGTAGTTTTCAGGAAGCAGTCCGTCCAGGATAAGATTGTACACGGCCGGAAACAGCTTCCGGCGCGTGAGATCTCCGGACCCCCCGAAAATGACAAGCGTACACGGTTGAATGGAAGAGTCGGACGTTCTCTGCACGGTTGAAGATCGTTCACGTTCAATCGTCATGACCGCGTCATCCTGAGGTTACGTTCGCCGCACGCCATGTCCGCCAAAAGCGTTGCGGAGCGCCGCGAGCAGTTTCTCGGAGAAGGATTCCGTTTGTCTGGAACGGAATCGTGTAAACAAGGCCGTGGACAGCGTGGGGACCGGAACGTCCTTGTCAAGAGCATCCATCAGCATCCATCGACCTTCCCCTGAATCTTGCACGTATCCTTTGAGATTGTCCAGGTGAGGATCGTTTGTGAGTGCATCGGCTGCTAATTCCAACAACCAGGAGCGGATGACGCTTCCGTGCATCCACAAATCCGCCACTTTCGCCAAGTCCAGATGATACTCACTTTTTGACATGAGTTCGAAGCCTTCAGCATAGCCCTGCATCATGCTGTACTCAATACCGTTATGAACCATTTTGACGTAGTGGCCGGCCCCATGCCCCCCAACGTGGGCCCACCCGTCTTCCGGTGCGAGCGTGGTGAACACCGGCTTCAGCCGATTCACGACGTCGCGTTCTCCCCCGATCATCAGACAATACCCGATCTGTAATCCCCAAATGCCGCCGCTCGTCCCTGCGTCCACGTAATGAATCCGTTGACGTTTCAATTCCTCGGCACGCCGGACGTCGTCGAAAAATCGGGTATTGCCGCCGTCAATGACGACGTCATCGGCTTCCAACAGGTCCGCAAGGGTATGAACGGTGTCTTCCGTGGGCTTGCCGGAGGGGACCATCACCCACACGGCGCACGGCTTGACAAGTTTCGAAACGAGGTCCTGAAGCGACGCGGCTCCGATGGCTCCCGTCCCTTCTGCCCGTTGGACAAGGTCCCGTTGCCGGTCAAACGCCACCACCCGATGGTGCCCCTGCCGAAGCCGGGTCACCATGTTCATCCCCATCTTGCCAAGTCCGATAAATCCGATCTCCATGATGTCTCCCTCTACGTCCGGATCGTTTGTTTTGAAACTCATGTCCTATTATGGATTCCGCTGCCGCGGTTCAGAATGCCAGGATACCATCTCAGGATGCTAGAATGCGAAGGCTGCCAGGAGGGAGGTTCAGGCATCCCTCTCTGCTTCTGTTCTCTCTTTCCCTTTCCAGTCTCTTTGCTTTTCTGGTTTTTCTTTGCCCTTCTATCCGCTTTCTCCCCTTGTGTCCTCTTTCTGGCCTTCTGTCCTCCTTTGTCATTCTGCTCCTCCGTGTCATTCCTCCCCTGTGTCATTCTGAGCGAAGCGAAGAATCTCCTTCTCAACAAGCAATCTCCCGCCGCCTGCCTTTTCCTCCAAAAGCAGATCCTTCGCTTCGCTCAGGATGACAAGAGGGAGGTTCAGGATGACAAGAGAACGCTCATGGTGGCAAGAGAACGCTCATGATGGCAAGAAGAGGCTTAGGGTGGCAAGAGGAGGTTCAGGGTGGCAAGAAGAACTCAGGATGGCAAGAGGAGGCTCAGGGGGCAAGAGGAGGTTCAGGGGGGCAAGAAGAGGTTCAGGGGGACAAGAAGAGGCTCAGGGGGACAAGAAGAGGCTCAGGGGGACAAGAAGAGGCTCAGGGGGCAAGAAGATCTCAGGGTGACAAGAGGAAGCTCAGAGGTGACAAGAGAAGGCTCAGTCTGCACTTCCTGATCTCCCGCCCTCTTCTGGCCTTTTGCCTTTCTCAGGCCTGCGCCCCTCTTTTGTCATTCTGCCGCCCACTCTTGTCACCCTGAGCGAAGCGAAGGGTCTGAGTCTGCGTCATGGCACCATACCGCAAACGGACCTGAGCGTAAAGCATGGAATGAGACGGGAACGCGGAGAGAATGGATTGCGGACGGATCACGATTGTGTCGGTTTGGGGGAAGGGGGCGTCCGACGGGTCATCGTGAAGGTGCCTTGCCGACTATTGAGGGCGAGGTCGAGGTGGATTGCGGCGTTGATCAGCCCAAAATGCGTAAAGGCCTGAGGGAAGTTACCCAATTGCTCACCAGTCTGCGAGATTTCTTCTGCGTAGAGACGGAGGTGATTCGCATAGCTGAGCATCTTTTCGAAGATCAGACGAGCCTCCTGCAAGCGTCCGGCGCGAGTCAGGGCTTCGACCAGCCAGAAGGTACACATGCTGAAGGTGCCTTCGTCTCCTTCCAATCCGTCGGGAGCGGCCTCTCCCACTCGATAGCGATAGACCAGGCTTCCCACGCTCAGCTTTTCGAGCGTACGATTCAGGGTCGAGAGCATGAGAGGATCAGTGGGGGAGACAAAGGAGACCAACGGCATCACGAGGTTCGCGGCGTCTAAGGCCGCCGTCTCATAATGTTGCACAAACGCGCCGACCTGCTTGTTGTACCCACGTTCCATCACGTCCATGTAAATGCGATCGCGTTCGTGCATCCATCGGACGCGATTCCCGGGAAACCCTCGTTGATCGGCTAACCGGATGCCGCGATCCAAGGCGACCCAACACATGACTTTGGAATACACAAAATGCCGCCGTCCCGCGCGGACTTCCCAGATGCCTTCGTCGGGGAGCTGCCAGTGCTGACACACGTAATCCAGCAGTCGGCAAAGGTTCATCCAGAGATCAAAAGAAATGGACGTGCCGTGCGTGTCGTAGAGGTACACCGCGTCCATCAATGCTCCATACATGTCGAGTTGTTGCTGATGGGACGCGGCGTTGCCGATGCGGACGGGTTTCGACGACGAGTACCCGTCCAGATGCCGCAGTTCTTCTTCGGGAAGGTCACGCCGTCCGTCAATGCCGTACACTAATTGCAACGAGCCGTCGGGATTGAGATCCTGAAAGCGGGCATTCAACCAATCCATGAATCGATTCGCTTCCACGGTGAAGCCTAGACGCAACAGCCCATAGATCGTGAACGCGGCGTCACGCATCCAGGTAAAGCGATAGTCCCAATTCCGCCCTCCGCCGATGGCCTCCGGCAGGCTGGTGGTCGGAGCGGCCACAATCGCCCCGGTTGGGGCATAGGTGAGCAGTTTCAGGGTCAGCGCCGAGCGGTGAACGGTCTCTCTCCATCGGCCGGAATATCGGCATTGAGAAAGCCAGCGTTGCCAGAAGGCCGAAGTGTTTTGAAAGGCCATCTCGCCGGATTCAGGGGCGTTGAATAACACCTCGGGTGCCCCGACTTCGAGATATTCGACGACGAAGGTGAGTTGTTGCCCTTCGGTCATGGTGAAGTCCGCCACCGTTCGGCCTTCTCTGGCTTCGAGTTCAATGGGGCTGACCAGATTGAGGGTGGCGCGTGGTGAACGGAAGACGGCGTTCGTGCCGGCCCGTGCCTCGGCAGACGGGCGGTTCATGCTCACGGTGTGACGGTCACGCCCGTAGTTGAACGACGGAGCGCATTCCAGGTGAAATCGGACGTGACCGCGCGTGACCGACACGAGACGAATGATCTGATGACGCTTTGGAACGTACCCGGGCGCATCGGATTCCACGGGCATGAAATCCGTGATCTCGCCGACGCCGTCGTCCTGGAAAAAGCGGGTGAGCAGAATGTTGGTCTCCGGCAGATACATCTGCCGCCGACTGCCTTCGTGAACGGGAGAAATTTTGAAATGGCCACCCTGCTTGTGATCGAGCAAGGCCGCAAACACGCTGGGCGAGTCGAAGTGGGGCAGGCAGCACCAATCGATGGAACCGTCCATCCCGACTAAGGCGACCGTGTGCAGGTCGCCGATGATGCCGTAATCCCCGATACTTTTATACGGCATGAACGCTCATCTCTTCGTAGAACGGAACCCCAAAAGGGAAACGGATGCTCAAGCGAAGTTGATGCCGGAAAGGAACGGCAGGGAAGGCTGCGTCGGCAAATCGGACGTCTGTCAAGATCGCGCCGTGAGCATCTGAATAACGGTTGAGAACGGACCCTGAAGGAAAAAATCGGCGGACTGTACCATGCCGGTCAACCGTGGTCAATCCGGGACTCGCCCGCACCCGGCTCGGATTGCCGGCTGAGTGACAGAACTGCTGAGACGCCTTATAATTCGGCTCCATGAACGCTCAAGCCGGTTCGACTGTATCCATGCCGGATCCAACGCCGGTGGAGACGACGTTGCGCACGAGGTTGCCGTTTCGGGCCGAGTTGGCAAAGGTGGTGCCGTTGTCCGGGGATGCGTCGAACCGGCGCTATTACCGGCTGGAGTTGAAGACGGGGCCGGTTTCGTCGCTGATTCTGATGCAATTGGCGGATCCGGAAGACTTCAAAGCCTCCGAGGAGGCGATGGGGGGAACGTCTGCGGACGTTCAAGAACTTCCGTTTCTGAACGTCAGGAGAACGCTCGCTCAAGCCGGCGTCCCGGTCCCGGCCCTTTATTTTTACGATGAAGCCGCGGGGTTCCTGTATCTCCAAGATTTTGGCGACGTCACCTTATGGCACGCGTGCGCCGAAGGCGGTCCGTCCGCGGTGCATCGGTACTATCCGGCGGCCGTTGATACCCTGGTTCGGATCCATCTGCATCTGACCGCGTCCGCGGCTCCCGGATGTCAAGCCTTCTCCCGATCGTTTGACGTGCCGCTTCTGATGTGGGAGTTTGAACATTTTCTGGAATATGGCGTCCGGGCCAGGCGCGACAAGAGGCCGACGTCCGCGGACCATGAACGGAACGTTCGTGACGCCTTTTCCACCATAGCCGAATGGATGGCGTCCCAACCTCGGGTGTTTACGCACCGTGACTTCCATTCCCGCAATCTCATGGTGGATGGCGAGCGACTGGGCGTGCTCGATTTTCAAGATGCGTTGCTCGGGCCGGCCACCTATGATCTGGCGTCGCTTCTTCGGGATTCCTACGTGGCCCTGGATGAAGCGTTGATTGACCGGATGATTGATCGGTATATCACGGGGATGCGTGCCGGGTTGGCTCACGACGTGCAGGCACGCATGTTATTGACGGATCGTGCCGCGTTTCGGAGGCTCTTTGATTTCACAAGCATTCAACGGAATCTGAAAGCCGCGGGGCGATTCGTGTATATTGATCGGGTCAAAGGAAATCCGAAGTTTCTTGCGGACGTTCCCCGGACCTTGGGCTACGTGCGAATGAATTTGGAAAAATATCCTGAATGTGCGTCTCTGCTCCGGCATCTCACTCCCTTGATCCCCGAATGGCAATGAAGACGGGGCAATGAAAGCCATGGTCCTGGCAGCGGGTCTCGGTTCCCGGCTTCGTCCGCTGACGGAGTCCACGCCGAAGCCGCTCTTGCCCCTGGGTCCCTATCCTCTGATAGTCTGGAATCTCCTCTTGCTGCGGAAACACGGCATTTCGGAAGTGATGATTAATCTCTCGCATCTTGGAGAGCAAATCCGGCAGACCTTGGGGAAGGGGACGCAGTGGCACATGCACCTGTCGTATTCTCATGAGCCGTCGTTGCTCGGAACCGGAGGGGCACTCAAACAAGTCGAATCCTTTTTCAAGGACGAACCGTTCCTGGTCTGGAACGGCGACACCGTCGCGGACGTGGACGTTGCCCACGTGGTGGCCCAGCATCGGAGAGAGGCGGCCCTGGCCACCATGGTGCTGCGTGATGATCCCGACGTCGACCGATGGGGCGTAATTGAGACAGATCGGAACAATCGCGTCTTGCGGATTAAAGGGAAGGGCCGCATGACCGAGGCGACGGACGGACCGCCGCTTCGGCGGATGTTCGCCGGCGTTCAGGTCATTGATCCGCGTCTGTTGCACCCCGTTCCGCCCGGTGTGTGTTCCTCGATTCTTGACGCCTACGTGTTCTGGCTGGAACGCGGCGCCGCCATAGCCGGGTACGTGTTTTCGGGTTACTGGTCTGACGTCGGCACGGTCGAACGCTATAGACGGGTCCAACGAGACGTGGCGTCCGGTCTTGTCAACATTCCTGAATGAGATGAGTGAAGGGGAATCGTCGGCGTTCCGGTCAAGGGGCGGACGTTGTTCACGTCGCGTTCAGGCAAACTGAGATCGCATGGCCAAGCAAAAACCAGAGCGAGAGACCTCAACGTCCATGGATGCTGAATCGACCCGCGAGCAGCAATCCGTGCAATCCAGGCACGCACCGCATTCACACTCCCTCGGTGCGTGTGAAGAGGGCGTTCCCCCGGCCGTCCACTTTGTCACCGACTCCAAAGGAATCATTCAGTTGGCCGACGCGGCGGCGACGCACCTGGTGAACCGTTCTCAACGGGCTCTTCTCGGGCAATCGTTGCCGGACGTGTTGGGTCCCGACGATCCTGGCGTCATGGAGACCCAACTTCGAAAACTTGAAAATGAACCCGTTCTTGAATGGTCCCTGGTGCTTGCGCCGAAGGACCGGCGTCGTTTTTCAGCGCGACTGACCGTTTCCGCGGTACGGGACCCAGCGGGCACGGTGACGGCTCTGCATTGGGTGATTCGTGATGGGTCAGCCCGGGACCGAGTGCCAACCGACGACCAGTTGCTCCTGGCCTTGGGCGAAGACGTGCTCCACGGACGTTCCTTGACGTACATGCTGTCGCACGTGTGTGAGCAGTTGGTCCGACTCGTTCCCTGTCCGTTTGTGTGCGTGGCGACGCGAGAGGCCGGTGACGTTTCCATTTGTGCGCAGGCCGGCGACGCTCATCTGCCCCCGCCCCAGCCGTCTCATGCCCTCACGGCCGAGGAACGGTGCTGGGTGGAATCAGTGCTGGAGACGCACACGACCGTTCACCTTCAAGCGGAGCGTGAGCAGAAGGACGCGCCGCCCCTCCCCGGCGGGTTCAGGCCGTCTCCTTCGCGGTTGTTGCTTCCTTTAGGCACCCGGCATCGGACGTTGGGCGTGCTGGTCGTCTCTGGCGCGCGTCGGACGGCGTTCGATGCCGTCACGATTCAATGGTTTGAAACACTGACAAGACGGATCACCGGTTACTTGGCGTTGAGCAAACATTTGGAAGAATTGCGGGTGCCGGGAGCGGCGATGGCCTCCGCGGAACATCCGGTCTTTATCACGGATACGGATGGCCGCGTCGAATGGGTGAACGACGCGTACATGCGGCTGACGGGCTATGCGGCCGCTGACCTCATCGGCACGATTCCACAGTCGTTCAAAACCGGAAAGTTTCGCTCTGCACTTCAGCAAGCTCATCGATCAACCGTACAAGGGCAATACTGGCGGTATGAATTGCTGGGGCAGAAAAAAAATGGACGATCGTACATGGTCGAGCTGGTCGTCACGCCCTTACGCAACGACCGCGGCGACGTGACGCATTTTGTCGCGATCCACCAGGACATTACGGTTCGGAAAGAAGCCGAAGCGCGGATCTTCCACTTGGCTCACCACGACCCGTTAACCGATTTGCCCAACCGGACCATGTTTTACGATCGACTCAAGCAGGCGTTGGGGCAAGCCCATCGGCATGATCGAATCGTCGGCGTCCTTTTTTTAGACTTGGATCGATTCAAGCCGATCAATGATTCGCTCGGACATGAGATGGGGGATGAGTTGCTGAAAAACGTGGCCGAGCGTCTGACCCGGTGCGTGCGGGTCACGGATACGGTCTCGCGGTTAAGTGGCGATGAGTTTACGATCATTCTCCAGGATTTGGAACGAGGGCAGGATGCCGGGCGCGTGGCGCAGAAAGTCCTGGAAGCCGTCACGCAACCCATGACGTTGGGCAATCAGACGATGCATGCCAGGATCAGCATGGGGATTGCGTTGTATCCCTTCGATGCGACCGACCCTGACGTCCTGATTGCGCAGGCCGATCGCGCGATGTATCGCGCAAAAGAAAAAGGCGGACATTGTTATCAATTCGTCTCCGATGACATGAACGCGCAGGCGTTTGAACGACTCATGCTGGAAAAGAGCCTCATCAGTGCCTGGGACCGCCGGGATTTTTTTCTGCATTATCAGCCTGAAATTGAGACGCGCTCGGGACGGGTTATCGGGATTGAAGCCCTCCTCCGATGGCAACATGCTGAGTTGGGCATGATCTTTCCCTCTCAGCTTTTGCCCTTGGCCGAAGCCGTGGCCTGTTTCGATGAAATTCAGGAATGGGTGCTCAGGACGGCCTGTGAGCAACGTCATGCCTGGTCAACACAAGGGTTGCGGGTCGTGCCGATATCCGTGAACGTGTCGCGTCTGGGCGAGGATCCCAAGCAGGCGGTGACGATGGTGGAGCGAGTTCTGAAGGAAGCGGGGTTTGCCCCTCAGAATCTTCGTCTTGAAATTTCCCAATCCGCGACACGCTTGCAGCGGCGGACCGTGGGGACGATCGTCAAAAAGTTGTTGGATGTCGGGGTGGAAACCGTGTTGGATGACGTGGCGGACGAAGACGTGCTGTCATCGTTGCTCCGGCGGATTCCTTTTCGGCGCTTGAAGTTGGCGTCTTCATTGGTGTGTGCCGCTCCCGACGATCCGGATGCCGTGAAAACCATCAATCAATGTCTGGCCATTGGTGGAACGTTGCAGGTGCCCGTCGTGGCAAAAGGGGTTGAATCTCCCAGCCAGCTCAAATTTCTCCAGGAGCACGGATGTCGTGAGATGCAAGGCTACTTGTTTTCTCGACCGTTACCTGACGAGGAAATGACGACGTTGTTGGATGAGCGGTGGGCCTTGGAATTGTAGTCTCCATCTGGAACGACAGAATCGAAAAGACAGAATCCTGAGCATTGGATAAATGCCACGTGTGTTGAAAAAGACACAGGGTCAACTCCGCGCCATAGACGTTTCCTCCTTCCTTAAGTTCCTGATTCTTCGAGATATTTCCGCTTTTCCAGTCCCATGTTTTGCACGTTGGCCCTGTTTTTGCATCGTCATAGGTTGGTTCCGTTTTTTAAGAAGGAGCAAAGAATTTGAATTAATCTGAACCCAAGGAGGTGTAAGGTGAACACACGGAAACCAACCATCGGGTTATTCGTGCTCTTGTTTTGCGTGCTCGTCGTGACTGCCGGTTGCGGAAAGAAGTTCATTCGCGGCGCGAGTGAATCCAGTGAATCCCGGGATGGATCCATCGGGACGTTCGCTCAAGAGAGGGTGGATGAGGGTTACGGTGACGCGGGTGACACAAGTATTTTTGGTGAATCGTTGGATCCTTTGGGGAACGTTCTCCCGGGGGGAGAAGCCACGAATTCGGCTTATGCGTCGGCCTTCTCAGACGATGAACGCGCAGGAATGACGGAAGGGAACGGAATTCGTGCGACGGCATTCGGGCAAGCCGCCGACGATTCCAGGAATGGGAGTTCCGGGAGTGGGAGTTCCATGAACGGGAATTCCGGGGACGGGACGAACGATCGGGGTGACTCGCAAAAAGGCGTGAGTTTTTCTCACGGTCTTCAGGACGTCTATTTTGCGTTCAACAGTTGGCGGCTTTCTGAAAAAGCTCGCCGGGCTTTGGAGGCCAACGCCGAGTGGCTCAAATCACACCCGCATGAACGCCTGACCATTGAAGGACATTGCGATGAGCGGGGAACGCGGGCTTACAATTACGTGCTCGGCGAAAAACGTGCCGCGATGGTCAAGCAGTATTTATCCGTTTTAGGCGTGCCTTCTCATCAAATGATGGTGGCTTCGTTCGGGAAGGATCGGCCGAAGTGCCACGTGTTCTCAGAGAAGTGTTTCCAGGTGAATCGGCGCGCTCATTTTGCCTCGGACGTGAACGTGGCGGCCCGATAGGTTCGTGGTCAGTGGCCGGTGATCAGAAGAAAAAGACTCGCACCATTGATCACCGGCCACTGAAACCCACGCCGGTCCGACAAGGAAGCGCGTGCGGCGTTGCTTGGTCGTGACGGAATCACTCTTCCCCCGTTGACTGGACTTTTGGGAAGGGGAATTGTAGCCTGCTTTATTTTCAAGAACTCCCCGCGGGACGGGCGCGACAAGACCCGAGGGCACGGATGGGCCGATCAATGAACCCATGGAGTTACGTCAAGAAATTTTTACGTCGGGACCTCTGGCTCCCGGATTTAACGACGCTCAAAGGTTGGGCGGCGTTCTCTATCAAGACGCTGCGGTTGGTCGTCGTGGCCGTCTCAGATTTCCGTAACGGCGCGCTCAGCCTACGCGCAACCGGTCTTGTGTCTACGACGTTGCTCTCGTTGGTCCCGTTCCTGGCCGTCACGTTTTCCGTTCTCAAGGCGTTCGGCGTGCATCAACAAATCGAACCCGTGCTGGACCAGGCACTCGAACCGTTGGGGCAAAAAGGCGAAGAAATCACCACTCGCGTCATCGAGTTTGTCAACGATCTCCAAGTCGGGGCCCTTGGCGCCGTCGGCGTGGCGGGCTTGTTTTACACCACGTTTTCTTTGATCGATAAAATTGAGCAAGCCCTGAATCATATTTGGCGGGTGCGGCACGCGCGCGCCCTGGCCAGAAAATTTACCGACTACTTGAGCGTGGTTCTGGTCGGGCCGGTCATGGTCTTCACCGCCGTTGCCGCCGTTGCCTCGGCCCAACGTCATTGGCTGGTTCAAACCCTCCTACAGATAGAGCCGTTGGGGACAGCGGTGCTCTGGGCGACTGCCCTCATGCCGTTCGTGTTGATCTGCATCGGGTTTACCTTTCTCTACAAGTTTATTCCCCATACCCAGGTGAATCTCGTCTCCGCGTTCGTCGGAGGGATCGTGGCGGGGGTGCTGTGGCAATTGGCGGGTATGCTTTTTACCTGGTTCGTGGCCGGGTCGGTTCGCTATAGTGCGATCTATTCCAGTTTTGCGATTCTGATTCTGTTCCTCATCTGGCTCTACGTCGCGTGGCTGATTGTCCTGGTCGGCGCTCAAGTGGCCTACTATCATCAGCATCCCACGGCGTACCTGACTCAACTCCGCTGGAAGCACCATGCCGCGGCGTTTCGAGAATCCTTGGCTCTGAACGTGCTGGTCCTTCTCACGCGGCGATACACGGCCGGTGAGCCGCCCGTTCAGGCGCACGCGCTGTCGGCGCAATTAGGTGTACCACTGTCGGCCGTCGAAGATATCCTCGAAGATTTCGTGGAACACCATCTCATGTATCGAACGACGGATCCGAAAGGGATCGTCCTTGGACGTCCTCCCGAACGCATCACGGTGCTGGACGTGCTTCAACTCGTGTCTCATCAAGAATGGCCGCGTCCTGACGTCGCGCAGCACGGTCATGACCCCGTGGAAACGCTGTTGCGTCAACGGGACCAAGCCGTCCGTGACGCCCTCCAAGGCGTCACGCTTGCCATGCTGGCCGCCGAAGAACCGGCCGCGTTTTTCACGCCGGAATCGTCGTCCGCGTTCATCGATCAGCCCGTAACCTGATGAATGGTCTTTCCTCTTTGAAGGTCGGATTGGTGCAAATGGCTTGTGGGGCTGATCCCGCGGCCAATCTCTTGCCGGCGGCCGCGAAGTGTCGGGCCGCGGCGCAAAGCGGTGCTCAAGTGATTTGTCTGCCCGAGTTATTTCGGTCGCAGTATTTTTGTCAGCGGGAAGATCCGGCGTGCTTTGATTGGGCGGAGTCGGTCCCCGGGCCATCGACGGAAGCCTTGAGCGAGGTCGCCAAACGACACAACGTCGTCATCATGGTTCCGATCTTTGAACGCAGAACCGCAGGGCTGTACCACAACTCGGTGGTGGTGCTTGACGGCAACGGGTCCATTGCCGGGCTCTATCGGAAGATGCACGTTCCCGATGATCCGGCCTACTACGAAAAATTTTATTTTGCTCCCGGCGATACCGGCTTTCGCGCGATTTCAACGAGCGTGGGGAAACTCGGCGTGCTGATCTGTTGGGATCAGTGGTTTCCCGAAGCCGCTCGGTTAGCGACGCTCCACGGTGCGGAAATCCTGTTCTACCCCACGGCCATTGGGTGGCATCCATCGGAAAAAGCACAAGAAGGAGAGACGCAACGAAGCGCGTGGCAGACCATTCAACGGAGTCATGCGATTGCGAACGGGGTGTTCGTGGCCGCGGTGAATCGCGTGGGTCACGAAAAACCGGCCGAGGGTGGAGACGGCATCGAATTCTGGGGGAGTTCGTTCATCTGTGATCCGTTGGGCGTCGTGATCGCGGAGGCCTCAATGGATCAGGAAGAGATCATTGTTGCCGAAGTGGACGTGAGTCGCGTTGAGGACGTTCGGCGTCATTGGCCGTTTCTTCGAGACCGCCGAGTGGATGCGTATGACGGACTCACGAAGCGGTTCCGTGACGAAGGCGACGTCAAATCGTAGCTGCGCCATCTCATGGTGCCCATTTGCAATGACTTGGTCGCAGTGCGATCATACCGCGCCCGTCGTCACGCCCATTTGATGAGTCGTTAGTGGCCGCATGAGATGCGGCTCGACGGAAAGCTGATTTTTCTTCAATGGGAAAACATACGCATCAGGGGAAAACGTTACGGCAGGGGGCAACCCCTGCTCAATCAGGGTTTCGCATGCCCGCGGAATGGGAAACCCATGAGGCCACGTGGCTGGCGTGGCCGCACAACGCGTCGGATTGGCCGGGAAAACTGGCGGCGATCCATTGGGTGTACGCGGAGATCGTTCGGAAATTGGCAGCGTTGGAACACGTTCGCCTCCTTGTCAATTCCAGGACGCATGAAGACCGTGTCCGACGGTTGTTATCACGGGCTGAAACCGATCTGTCGCATGTTGAGTTTGTTCGGATTCCGACCGACCGCGGCTGGACGCGGGACTGTGGTCCGATCTTTCTGACGCGCGATCACCCTGCGCCGGAAACGGCAATCGCCCTGTTTCAATTTACAGGCTGGTCCCGCTATCCCGATTGGAAAAAGGACAATCGCGTCTCCATAAACGTCGCGTCCCGGTTAGGCTGCCGGTCCTTTCCCATTACGCATCAAGGACGAGCGGTGGTTCTGGAAGGCGGAAGCCTTGACGTGAACGGGGTCGGGACCGTCATGACCACGGAAGAATGTTTGCTTGATCCGACGGTGCAAGTGCGCAATCCGGGATTTTCGCGTGCAGATTATGAGATCGTGCTCAAAGAGTCGTTGGGCGTGACCCAGGTGATATGGTTGAATCGAGGCATTGCCGGCGATGACACCCATGGGCACGTGGATGACGTCTGTCGGTTCGTGAATCCTCGGACGGTGGTACTGTGCCAGGAACGAAACTCCCGTGATGAAAATCATGAGGCGTTGGCTGAAAATCGAGAGCGACTGGAACGCGCCGTCCTGGAAACCGGATCAAAAGTCGAGATCGTGCCGCTGCCCATGCCCGCGCCGCTCTCTTTTGACGGGCAACGGCTTCCGGCCAGTTATGCCAATTTTTACATTGGCAACGCGGTGGTTCTGGTTCCGACCTTTAATGATCCCAAGGATCGGGTGGCTTTGGGCATTTTGAGCGAAATGTTTCCCGATCGTACCGTGACGGGGATTCACGCGGTCGATCTTCTGTTGGGATTCGGGACGCTGCATTGTCTGACGCAACAGCAACCCCTGACTATGCAACGGGACGCTGACCACTGACCAAGGGTGTTCCTATGTTTCACGTTGACGATCTCCGAAAAACCTTGGCCCGGATTGATGGGCGAGGGTACAAAGCCTACAAGGATATACAAGGTTCCTACGCCTACCCTCAATTCACCTTGTTCGTGGATTACGTGCAAGGCGACCCGTTTGCGTCACCGTCAAAAATTCGAGTACGGGTGCCAAGTGCCGTGGCTCAGATCCCGCCCGACCTTTTTTCCAGTCGCGTTCGCCGAATCGCCTTGCAGGATTTTTTCATTCGCGGCGTACATCAGACGATTCGACAAGTGTGTCAGGGGAGCCGAGGCATCGGAAAAAGCGGAATGATTGCGATCGACGCAGGTGGACAAGAGGTCCTGGAACGAACGGCCATGGTGGTGACGGCCCAATGGATCGAGGCTCGATTATCGCTCGGCCTGCCGGCCCAAGGGCGCACCGTCCTCGGCCGACAAGCGGAGGTCATGTTGTGTCAGGAACTGCCCAGGATTGCCGAGCGAGCCTTGCAGTGGAAACACGTTGATCAAGACCGGGCGTTGGCCTTTGTCGATTGCGTGGACAATCAGGAGGCCGTTCGCGCCCAACTTGATGCGTCGGGGCTGGTGGCCTTCATCGCCGATGAAGCGATGCTGCCGAGAGCCAGCGGCGCATCAGATCGTCCGCTGTCGGGTGAGAACGCAAAGCCGTTTACCGTGCCCGATTCCCTGCGCGTGTCGCTGCCGCTTCCTCATCCGGTTTTTCAGAACGGCAGGACGACGCAATCCTTGACCGGCCTCGGAATTCCCAAGGGGATCACGTTGATTGTCGGAGGCGGCTATCACGGCAAGTCCACGGTGCTCAGGGCATTGGAGCGAGGGGTGTATGCGCACGTCCCGGACGACGGACGGGAATACGTGGTGACGACGGACCACGCCGTCAAAATCCGTGCTGAAGACGGCCGACGCATTGAACGAGTCAACATCAGCGGATTCATCGACAACCTTCCTTATGGGCAGGAGACCGTGCGGTTTTCCACGGACAACGCGAGCGGGAGCACCAGTCAGGCCGCCTCGATTCTTGAAGCCGTTGAAGCGGGTGCCACGACGCTGTTGCTTGATGAAGATACCAGTGCCACGAATTTCATGGTCAGAGACGCCCGAATGCAGGCGTTGGTTCATAAAGACCATGAACCCATCACGCCGTTCGTGGATCGCGTGCGGGAACTGTATGAACAACAAGGCGTGTCCACGGTGTTAGTGATGGGAGGCTGTGGGGATTATTTCGACGTGGCGGATACGGTCATCATGATGCAGGATTATCAAGCCGTTGACGTGACGGAACGTACCCAACGAGTCGCACGAGAGTTTCAGACGCAACGAACCATCGAACGAACGACACCGTTAGCGAAAACCGAACCCCGAATTCCCTTGCGGGACAGTCTCGATCCCTCCCGTGGACACCGTGAAGTAAAAATTGACGCCAAGTCCGTGGATGCCATTGTCTTTGGGCATGAAGTCATTGACGTGAGCGGGGTCGAACAACTGGTGGACGTCAGTCAAACCCGGGCCGTGGGTTTTGCCCTTCATCTGGCTTCACGTCGTTTCCTGGACGGACAACTGGGCGTGAACGCGGTGGTCCAAAGCCTCGTCCGGCTGTTGACGGAGGCAGGCTTGGACGTTCTCGATCCCTTTCGCAAGGATGAGCACCATCCTGGAAATTTTGCGCGCCCTCGCGCATTAGAAATTTCCGCGGCACTGAACCGGTTACGCACCCTTCGCGTCAAAACCTAGACGTCGTTCTTGTTCAAAACGTGCCGAACGAGTACTGAGGTGAAATCAATGCGGCCGGGTTTTGCCGTTGATATCGACAACGTGTTGGCTCAAGCGGAACACGAAGTTCAACGAATTTTTTATGAATTGACCGGCGAGCCGTGGCCGTCACGGACGTACGCCAGTGCGGGTGGGCTTGGCGACAGTGATTTGGATCCCGATCTGATTGACCGGATTTTCGATTATTTTTATGAGCGGAGCATTCCGACGCTGCCGGTCGTTCCCGGTGCCCAACCGGCGTTGCAGCGGCTTCAGAAAGACTATCGGATCGTCCTCATTACGGCGCGCCGCCCCAGTGCTCGCCCATACACGCTGACGTGGTTGGACGAGCACGGCATTCCGTTTGACGAACTCCATCACACCGGAGAAAAAACCGAAGCGTCGAACGACATTGTCCTGGCCGTCGATGACCATCCCGCCCACGTGAAGGAGTATCTGGCGCAGGGCATCCGGGTCTTTCTTATGGATCAACCGTGGAATCAAACCTTTTCCGACCCGGGTGCGACCAGGGTTTCCGACTGGGATGAGTTGCGACGGAAGATCGACGTGAGTTCCAAGTCGGCCTGATTCGGCCTGATTCGGCAGGCCCGTTGCCCCCTCACCTCGTGCGTTCCATTGTGATGACGAGTTTGCCGATGAAGTTCTTCTTCACGAAATCGGCCTGGGCGCGGGTGAGATCCTTGAGATGATAGGTGCCGGCGAGCACCGGCTTGATCTTCCCTGACGTTGCATAGTCGCGGACGCGGGCGAAATCCTCCCGTGTGCCCTGCGTCGAGCCGATGAGGTCGAGGTGCTTCAGATACACGGTGCGCAGATCAAGCTCGACCACCGGCCCCCCGATGGCGCCCGCGGTCAAGCATCCGCTCCGCGGTGACGTACGCACAGCAGAACGTCGCAAGCTCCGCGTCGGACAGCGTCGTCCTGACGACGTGCGCGTTTTCCGCGGGCACCGCGCAATACTCCGCGAACCCGCCGTCGCGGCCGTGACCGATGTAATCGACGTTCGCAAGACTGGTCCCCGCGTCGTTGTAGATCCCGAAGTCCACCATCACCCGCTCGCCGATGATTCCACCGTCCACGTCCTCGCCGACCGCGGCAATGTGTCCTACGACGTCGGCGCCCTGGACCAACGGGAATTCGAGAGGCTGACCCCGCCGCCACGATGACACCTCACCCGGGTCGTCGTCGGTGCCGTAGGCCCCTTCGCGCACCCAGACGTCGGTGTTGTTCACGCCGCATGCCGTGACCCGCACCAGCACCTCACCTGGGGCAGGCACGGGCACAGGGACGTCCTCGCGGTATTCAAGCATCTCCGGGCCACCGTGCCCGGTCAGCAGCACCGCGCGCATGGTCTTCGGCACGTCAGGCATCGGGTCCAAGCCCCGGCCGCCAACCCGTCAGGGAGGCGGCCTTGCGCCGTTTTTCTTTCATGCCTTCTCGTCATTGTGCAGCAAGCGTCTTATCCCTTCTTGCTGAGTGCGCGTTCAACATCTTGAACGATTTGGGGAGAGAGGGGCTTCAGGCCGGGTCGATAGCGGGCAATGATCTGCCCGTGGCGATCCACCAGAAATTTTTGAAAATTCCACTCGACGTCGCCGGGAAACGGGCTTTGGGTGGTGAGGTAGCGGTACAGGGCATGAATATCCTCTCCCTTGACGCTTATTTTGCTGAACAAGGGAAATTCCAAGGCATACTTGGTGTAGCAGAAAGATTTGATGTCTTCGTCGCTGCCCGGTTCCTGTTGGCCGAAGTTATTGGCCGGGAACGCCAGAATTTCCAGACCCTGGCTGCGATACTGTTCATACAACGTTTGAAGCCCCGCGTATTGCGGCGTGTTGCCGCAAAAACTGGCGGTATTGACAAGAAGCAACACTTTCCCCTGAAAGGTGCTCAGAGAAAGCGGATTCCCGTCAATGTCGTTCAACGTGAACGAATACACGGGCGCCGTGCCCTCTGCACGGGCGGTCTCGGCTGAATACCCTTGTTTGCACGCTCCGACAATCAGCGCCAACGTGACGCAACCGGTGAAACCAATCAGCAAGGTGAGATGAGAGGATCGTTTCATGATTCACTCCTTTGCAGGTTAGCGTGGGGTGTTCTGAAGCAGGAAGATTGCCGATATTGTACTCCATAAAGAAGACAGTTTGCCAAGTCTGCCCGCGAGAGGGGCAGGATGAGGGAAGCAAGAATGTGTTGTCGGTCTAGTGTGTTGAGGCTATGATGCTCGGGTTACTGAAGAATCAACACGAACCGGAGAGGATGCCATGCCTCGTCTGACAATCAGTTTGGCTGACCGGATATACCGGGCACTGAAGGAAACCGCTGCCCGGCAGAATCGTTCCATGGGTTCCATCATTGAGGAGAGCCTGGAATTGAGAGGTATCCGACCCTACGACACCGCCCGGGAGATCGTCGCCAAGGCGCGGGCGAAGTCCGGGTTGAATGCGGATGATGCGATAGGACTGGCGGTTAAGGAAACACAACGTTTTCGCGACGAGCAAGGGCACTGAATCATTTCGTGCCTGCGTTGTTTGAGTATCGTATCAACGCTGGTCCGGGCTACCGGATATATTACCGGGTCAGCGGTCAGATGGTTGTTCTGTTGTGGGGCGGCACGAAGCGTACCCAAACCCGAGACGTTCAACGAGCACGGACGTTTGCAAGGCTAGTGGACAAGGAGAAGGCATGATGGCAGGTGTAAGGATCAGACAATTCGACGTGGCCGACCATCTCAACACCCCGGAGGAGGTCGCCGCGTACCTGGATGCTGTTCTGGAAGAAGGAGACGACGGACTGTTATTGGTGGCGCTCCGCAACGTTGTCAAATCAAGGGGGTTTGCCAAGGTCGCGCGAGGGGCCGGGCTGCGACGTGAGACCCTCTACCAGTCCTTCTCGAAAGACGGCAATCCTCGACTCTCCACCGTACACGGCGTTCTGAAGCAACTGGGGATGCGGCTCAGCGTTGTGCCACGGGTGAATGGCAAGGGCAATACTTTCCTTGAGGTGAAAACTCAGGTGAACTGATCGGTTTGCCTGGGCTTGGAAACCGGCAGACTTGGTTATCCCCGTTGTGCTGGTGTATCTGGGGTTCCTTAACGCTCAGAATATGGCCGGAGCGGAAGTGTTCCCATCGGTGGAACAGTGGGCTTATGGCCTACGACCGCAAACTGAAGAACGTGGTCTCCCTATCAATCAAGGAAATGCTGGCGCGGGAAGAACTTGATCTGACGTGGGAAAAGATGGAATGGCAGGGATAATGGGTCAAGTGCCAATAACTTCAGGCAAAGATAACCTCCTGAGGGTTTTCTCCTGTAACCAGGGGAGCAATGGTTACAGTCACTTTGCGGTCAAGTTTATTGAGAAATCCAAACAGCCGCTCCTGAGAAAACAGCGTATAGCGACCGTTCATCAGGTTGGAAACTTCTGGTTGTTTGATCTCCAGCAGTTGGCAAATTTCGCGTTGTTTGAGTTTCCTGCTCTCAAGGATCATGCGCACGGCATGGCCAAGCCTGGCCCGGACCAGTAATTCCTCGGCATCTTCCAGTCCTACGTCGTCAAACACATTGCCGGAACTTTCTTCAAACACCGGTTTCATTTTTTTACCCATGACGTCATCTCCCTTTCCAACTCCAACGCCTCCTTGTACCGTCGGCTAATCATCTCCACGTCCGGTTTGGCCGTTTTATTCCCTTTCGGGGATTTCTTTTGAAAAGCATGAAGCACATAAACCCGTGCCCCAATTTGCACGGCATACACGGTGCGGTAAGTATTGGTATCAAACCGAGTGACAATTTCAAAAAATCCATGGCCTACCCCCTTAATCAGACCGAGACCGTAACGTGTCTCAACATCGTGGTGTTTGCATAGCCGCCTCTCGACAAAGAACCAAGCATAGACGGTCATTGAATGAAACACCCGATTCAACTTTTGTGGCCCGGAGCATCTGACTCGTCTCGACCTCAACGACTTCAATGCCGAGTCCTGCGCATTCCGTTGCCGTGATGCCTCGTACCTCCTCAAGCACGGACGGGATAACGGCCAGTTGTCCCAAGTGGCGCACGACGAGCTTCAGTATACCCAACTCAGATTCGCGGTAGTCTATAAGCACGTCCGCGTCGGCGAGGAGCACCGTCGGCGTAGCTGGCATTTAATTCGCCCACTCACGCGCTTGCGCCCTCATCTCGTCCCGTGTGAGCCGTAATATCTCTGCGGCGCGTCCGAGCGAGATGCGTTCCTGTTTCAGTGCCCGACGCACGAGCCGCGAGAGACGACTGTCAACGAAGTCGTGCCGGGTGAGGCCGGCGGGTTCTCCCGACCGACTCCAATTCCACGCGAACTCGCTCTTCTTCAACGCATCAGGTTCGTCGGTCTTGCGAAGTGTCTTGCCAAACCGGTCACGGTGCTGGCGTTGGAAGGTGCGCCAGACATTCGAGGTCTCGCGGTCCGACTCAACCAGCCGGTAGAGCACGGTCTTGTAGCTCACCCGAAACATGCGCTTGACCTTGAGGACACGTACCAGAAGCGGGTGTCCACACGTTGCGTCCCATTCCTTGGTAAACGCGGCTTCCGGCATCAGGAACTCGCTGGCGAAAGCGTCGGCTTCATGCTCCGCCTGTAGGGGAAGTTCGGTGACGTCGCGCTGATATTCGGAGGGATGCAGCAACAAGTGACCGAGTTCGTGCGCCGCGGTGAAAATCCAGCGTTCGACCGAAATACGGTCCCACGTATTGACGACCACTGCCGGTCCTCCGTCGCGTGCGCCGACGCTCAGCCCGAAGAATGAGTCCCGATTCGTCTCCATGAGCAGGAGTTTGACTCCGTTGTCTTCAAGCAGACGGCAAATGTCACGGACAGGATCTTCCGGTCCGAGCCTGACCGCCTGGCGAGCGGCATGCGCGATCTTTGCAGGGTTGCCGTTGTGTCTCGCAGGGATTGCCTTCTCGAACCGGAATGGGGACCGCTCGTTCAGGTCGGTCTCAAGTCCCGCGTAGGCGTCCAGCCATTTCGAGACTTCCGCCAGAATCTGCTCTCGTGTGTGGACCCGTGCCCGGGCGCGGAAACGCACGCTTTTGAGATGCCGGACAGGGGTGACGAGATCGCCGACCGGGACTGTAAGCACCTTCGCCAGAGCTTCGAGGGTGCGTGCTCGCGGGATGACCGCACCGCGTTCAATCTTTCCGAGAGCTACCCGTGAAAGGCAAGCCTTCGCGGCAAGATCATCCTGAGTGAGTTGCCGGTCCAACCGAAGTCGGGCGACGTTCGCGGCAATGTTTGCTTCGTCTGTCATCACTCGCTTCTTCCTATTGACCTAGGCTGATTAAAAATTGTCTTTATCACAAATATTGTAATTTTGACAACTTTATGGTCTGGTCATACGGTGATCCCAATCGCGGCAGACGTGTCATAAACCACGTGGTTTATGCCATCCACATCAGAATGCACAAGGAGTCAACAGTGGGGTAAGTTATCGTTAAGAGAGGTAAACAGAACACGTCAGATTCCGTCAGTCCCATCCCACCGGTTAGGCCACCTTCGTTTCCTGGGGCTTGGCCTGTACCGTCAACTTCAATCCGACGCTCTCCAACATCGCCTCAAGAGTAGAAAAGCGAGGATTGCCCTTGCGGGATAACGTGCGGTACAGGCTCTTACGGCTCAGATGCGTCTCCTGGGCGAGCCGTCCGATGCCGCGAGCCTTGGCAACGTCACGAAGGGCCAACAGAAAGGTCTCCGACCCCTTTTCGGATTCATCCTCCAGTGCCGCGTTCAAATACGCCGCGGCTTCTTCGGGGTCCTGGAGGTCCTGGTAGAGAATGTCTTCATACGAAAAGGTTCGCTTTGGCATAGGCTTATCTCCCGTTATTCATGGGAACGATGAAGAGAAACCTGGACTGTGCCTGCATGGTCAAACTAACCTTACAAACGCAAGCGGGCGGTATAGCGGGCTAGACGGCGGCGGATTTCGGGTTTGGGAAGACGGCAATGTCGATGCTGCGAAATAGCGGTCAGTCCGTCGTGCAGTTCCCGGACGCTTGTAACGCCAGCGTTGTAGATCTCGTCAAGAAGCCAAAGTAAACCGTGACACTCAACCGCTTCCTTGATCGCAAGTTGTCGAAGTTTACCGTCGCCGCTTAGAAGAATCCATGATCGGGTTTGCGCAAGCGCAAAGGCGAAGCAATCGGGAAGAGAAAGGGCAGGCACTTGTTGCCGGTAGGTGAGTGCGCGACTCACACCGTGGCCGTCCAGTTCCTTGACGGTGAGGCCAAGCCGTATCAATTTGTCGCCACCGTGGTTCTTCAGTTCTCGTTCATAGAGGAGATCGGGGACGGCGAAACGGAAAGGTAACCGGAAGCTGGCTTTCAGGAGGGACCCCCGTTCGAGGTCGACAAGAACGGAGGTGTCGGAGACCAGCACCCGCATCCGACTCAAGCTCGAACCGTGGTTTCGGGTTCAGAATCGGGAGGTTCCTCCATCCGCCGGTTTAGTTCGCGTACTGATACGCCGAGCAATTCAGCCGCCTTGGGTTCGGAAATAGCTCCCTCGGCAAGGGCGCGGAACGTGAGGCGCTCAAAACGCTTCGGCTTCTCGCCTTCCTTCGCGTAAGGTTCCTTGTATGGCGGGGTGCGCCAACCGCGACGGGTAAACTCATCGAACAACCGCCGAAACAGAGACACGTTGAAAATGCCAAGGTCTTTGCAGCGATACGTGACCGCCTGAACACTCGCACCAAAAATCTGTTTCAACTCGAACAACTCATCCCAACCAATCGAAGTGCGGTGTTTGCCGATTTTTGCCCAAAGGGCTCCGGCAGGCATCAGGAAAGCCCCGGCAAAGCGGTGCGCGGCCTTCTCTTCATCCAATTTGGCGGAGACATCCATGACGATATGCCCAAGCTCATGAGCCAGCGTGAAACGCTGACGTTCCCCCCATTCCTTACGGTTCACGACGATAACGGGCACGTCGCTTTTCTGGGTACGACGCACGCGCGCCGTCAGGCCATCGATATTCGTCAGATCAACGGCAAGAATCTTGATGCCCTGCTCTTCCAGCAACTCAACGAGGTTTGGAATCGGGTCATGGCCCAGTCCCCAGTGATCCCGAAGACTTCGGGCGGCCCGGTCGGCTTCGAACACGTCCCGCATTACAGGATAAGGGGCTTCACGCGGACTGTGCCATTCAACGCTTCGAAGGTGGAGCAACTCCTCAACCATGAGGTAACGCTCCAAAAGGTGTAAGGTTTTGGCCTCGACTTGGGATTCCTCTCGTTTGCTCGTAATGGTTTTCTTCCTGAACTCTACCCCTTCAAGCATCATTTCCTGGTCGCCAACCAGATAGTCCACCGAAACACCGAGCGCATCGGCCAGCGCAATCAACACTCCCGAACTGGGCATGGATTCGTTACGCTCATATTTCCCGATGGCCTGCGCCGTGACGCGGTTTCCGATTTTCTCTTCTAAATCCCTGAGAGACAGACCGGCGGCTGAACGGGCAAGCTTAAGCCTTTGTCCTATCATGATTTAATCCTTTACATTGACAGTTTACAAAATACATATATTTCTATACCTTGTAAACAAAAATCCTTATAAAGAAGTTCACAAATGACGATCAAACCGACATCATCACGGCAGTTTCTCACCAATTCGGTAGACGGCTTGCTTGTGCCACGGGTTGAAATCCGGACCAACAGTGATTATCAGAAAATGAATTGACGATGCATCACTTCTCATAGCGGCCAACCGAATTTTACAAAGGCATCTCACAAACGACCAGATACGATTGGAGGACCCGACATGCTGATTATCAAGCCCTATGGTCGAAGTCACACGGAGTTTGACGACGGAAAAACTCCCAAAAGAAAAATTCGCAGAAACCCGACTCCCGGCGTCTGGCAAGATACCCTTGTTGACGTGAAAAAGTTTGCAGAGACTCATCCCGAACTCATCATCGCGCAATGGATTTCCGCCATCGACAAAATTGCGACCAAGCCCAGGAGTGGGAAGAAACCGACGCCTGAGCAGCGACGCTTCCGTGAGAAAATAGGTCAAGCCGCGTTTAACCTCATGATTCAGGAGAAGTTTCTCGATGTTTCCGGCAGAGAAGAAGAACTCAAACGGTTGTGGCAATCGAAGCTTCATCCATACGAGGCCAATGACGAGAAAAGGAAAAATCCGTCGCTGAAAGGTCGTTGGTACAAGAGATTTGCGGATGACGTGAACCCCGATGACGTGGATGCCTCGGAAATCGCCAAGAAAATTGCTCAACATCTTCACAAAAGTGAATACCGGATAAATCCTGACAGCCGGAACAAGTGCCAAGGCCGGATAGCGGCCAGGGCCGAGAGCATTGCCAAGAACGTGTTGGCGTTCCAGACGCAGCTCCCTGATAAGAAACATTCTTGGGCTGAACAGGAGAAGACTTACGAAAAGGCCGGTGACGTTGCGACCGAGATACGTCAGAAGGCGCTGGAGAAAGAGAAAGAAGAGAAAGAAGGGAAAGGTGACAAGTTTTCGGTACGGGATGTCGCGCCGATTCTATTTGCGCAGTACGGCCGGCTGTTCAAAAACGGCAACGGAAAGCCACTTCCCATTGCCGACGCCCGCGAAAGGTTTCCCGGATTGTTCGAGCTGCACGACGCCGTCAAGGGCACCTACACCCGCATCCTCAAGAACCATAGAACGCTCAAGAACAAAAAGAAGTCCGTGGTTCATGTCCTTCCTGTCAGCATGGAGAGCCTGTTCCGTCTGGTCGAAGCCAAGTCGGACAATCGCGATCTCAATGCCCTCGTGCGCTTGGGTAAAATCATACATTATGAGGCTACCCCGTCTTCCGGGGAAGATGATCCTGGCAACATTCCCGACAACTGGCCAAAAGACGTTGAACGTAGCCAATACCGAATCAGCAAGGGCCAAGCGGAGATCAAACGCACCGAAGCCTTCGTGCGTGTGTGGCGCAATACCATCGCGCTGGCAGCACGGACGCTGACGGACTGGGCAGACCCGGACGGAAAGATTGACCGCGACATCCTGTCGAAGGTCAAGCAGGCGACCGGCGAGCAATTCGACGCAACCGCCTACGGCCAAAAGCTTCCTTTCTTGTTTGGCAAGCAGGCAAGTCTGTTTGAGGGGGCGGACGATGCCTTCAAAAAATCGGTGCTGCGCCTGGCTCTGAACGGATTGGCCGAACTGCGCCACTCATCGTTTCATTTCAAGGGACGCGGTGGCTTCGTCAAGGCATTGAAGGAGAGTCTTGCAAGTGCGGAAGACGACGCTGTTGGCGTTGCGTGTGACCTCCTGAAACAGGACCTCCAAGGACAACGAGACCGGCTGATTGATCTCCTCCGGGCTGCGCACGTTGAGCACTATTTCGATCAAAAGAAACTTGACGTGATTGTTCATGCCGTCGTCAACGCGGATTTGCCACAATCGCCGCTGCCGAGATTCCGCCGCGTCCTGGACCGCGCAAAGAACGCTTGGAACCGCAAACCCTACATCCTGCATCTGCCGCCGCCCGACAATCGGGCCGAACTCGAAAAGCCGGGCCGTCAGTGTCGATACGTTACCGTAAAGACCCTGTACGAACGGCCCTTTCCTGCGTGGTTGGAAACACAATCGGCCGAAACGTTGAACAAATGGATCAAGCATGCGGTTAAACGCACAACCGAGGCTGCGCAATCCATCAACAAGGACAAATCTGCAGTTGCCAAGGCAGACAACCTGCGGTTGGGCAACGGGGAAGACATCGCGCATTTCTTCGATCACCTGTCCGCGGACACGGCAAGGGAATTTCGCGTCCAACGCGGTTACGACAGCGATGCGGACAATGCACGAAAACAGTCCGAATACATTGATAACCTACGATGCGACGTGGTGGGGCAGGCGTTCGAGGAGTACTTGAAGACTGCCGAATTATCCTGGGTACTGGACGATCTGTACGACGGACCACGCCCGGAGAATAAGCGCAGCAATCTGGATGCCGTGCCGCGGCCGGCATCGGACCCGGCCCAAGAGAACATGGAAAATTGGGAGGCCGTTCTGTACTTCATGCTCCATCTCGTGCCGGTGGATGCGGTTGGCCGCTTGCAGCACCAGCTTCGTAAATGGTCCATCCTTGAAAAGAAGGTTGCCGCGGCGGTCAGAGGTCAGCAGCCCGTAGCCGACTCTGCCGGACGAATGTTCGGTCTCTACCTTGACATGCACGACGCCAAGTTCGAGGGCGGCGAAGGTATGATCGGGGCCAAGGAACTCAAGAGTCTGTTCGAGTCCGAACAGGTATTTTCCCGGGCCTGTCCTAGCCAGCAGGGTCAGGACACCGACCGATACGTGCCTTGGCGCGGTCTGCGTGAGATTCGACGTTTCGGTTGTCTCAGACCGTTGATGCCGATCTTTCAGGAACATCATATTGGAGCCGGGGAAATGGACGAATTGACCGACTGGGAAACCGTGTCTGACGGCGACTCGCGTATTGTCAAACGGCAGAAGAAACGCGAGGAACTTCATGATAAATGGGTTAAGGACAAGAAGTTTTCCGTCGAAAACAAGACAGCCTATTGCAAGGCACTCGCTGACGTAGTCAGGCATCGGCATCTTGCCGCTCACGTTCGTCTCAACAATCATGCGCGTCTGCATAGCCTGTTGATGGGGGTTCTCGGACGCCTGGTCGATTATGCCGGGTTGTGGGAACGCGATCTGTATTTCACCACACTGGCGCTTGTGTGGCTTGGGCAAAAGAGTCCCGGGGATGTTTTTCAAGACAAGGGCCTTGAATTTCTGAAGAATGGTCAAATCGTCTGGGCACTCAAACGTCTTGAAAAATCAGGCGACGACGGGACGGCGATTGTCAAGCAACTGAAAAGACTGTTCGGAGAGGATGTTCTGGACGGCAAATGCGGCGCTGCTTCCGTTCGCAACAACCTGATGCACTTCAAGATGTTGCAGGGCGGGGAGCCGGTTCTCAATCTGACCGAAACCGTCAACGACACGCGCCGGCTCATGGCCTACGACCGCAAATTGAAGAACGCGGTCTCCCAATCCATCAAGGAAATGCTGGCACGGGAGGGGTTTGACCTGACCTGGGAGATGAGGGGGCATCGGCTCGAATGTGCGAAAATCAAGGTGCGGCAGGCCATTCACTTGAAGGACGGGAGAATCAAGGAAAATCTGCACGGCGATCAGTTCGTCAAGATGGCGGCGTCCTTGTTCTGCGGCGAGCAAGAGCCGTCGGATGATGATGTTCTCTCGGTTGGCCTGGACAAAATCAAATGGGACCGGCAGCCCGGACAGAATCCGAAAGGAGGGTGGAAAACTCATCGGAATCGGAGCGAAAATCGTGGGAATAAGGGCAGTTTCTCGCCGCGGAAAAGATAATTTGTTGCGTGATGACAAGCACTTATGCCATAGCGGTTCGAGATGACCCCCACATGAAGGGGGACTACACCGACGCCTCTCGCACCACCCCCCATCCTGCTGTTCGAGATGACCCCCACATGAAGGGGGACTACACCCCTGTTCATAGCCCATAAACGCGGCTTTTATGTTCGAGATGACCCCCAGATGAAGGGGGACTACACCACATCCCCCGTCGTGTCACGCGCCAAGCCGGGTTCGAGATGACCCCCAGATGAAGGGGGACTACACCTGGCATGTCGAACGAGCCAACTCATTTTTTGTTCGAGATGACCCCCACATGAAGGGGGACTACACCATTTGCGGCATATTGTGCGTTTGCATGCCAGTTCGAGATGACCCCCAGATGCAGGAGACCTATATCTTGAGATGCTTCGCTACGCTCAGCATGACAATAGGGGGTTCAGCGTGACAGTGGGGGATGACTCTCACATGGAGGGGAAGTTGCACCATGGCAGGGATAATCCGATTGCAGAACGACGACGTTTGGTGGAGTGAGAGTGTCGCGGTCTCGCTCGTTCGTGGGGTGATGAGATTGCGGTTATGGGTGAAAGATGACGAGGGAACGCGGATGTTCCCATTTTCTTACCTTTCAAAGAGGAAGGAATTGCAAGAGAAGGTGGGAATGTGTGGCGTGGGCTGATCGTTTCCCGAATAGTTTGGATGGAAACGGATCAAGCAAGAGGCCGGATGGTCAATTTGAAACCAAGCGCCTTTACCACCTTGGCCACGGTGGAAAAAGAGGGATTTCCCTCGCTTGACAAGGCTTTAGACAAGTCTTCACGGGTCAAGCCAGTATCCCGGGCGAGTTGGTTCATATTGCGGGCGCGATCATCTCCCACCTCTTCCAAGGCAGGTTTCGAGGTAAAGCTGAATCTCTTCGTCGGTTTTGAGATATTTTGCTGGGTTCCAGCGGGTTGTTGTAACCGTCATGGTTTAATCTCTTAATCTACCGGCTAATCCTGTCCTTTCCAAGCATTGTTCAGGAGTGCTCCAAACAATCGTCTTCGCTCATCATCTCCGACATTCTGTATCCCTTCCAACCGGTCGCACAATCCCATCAGTTCATCGACCTTGGCGACAATGCGGTGTTGTTCTGCGAGGGGCGGAAGGGGCAGAAGAAAAAGAGCAAGCTGCTTTTTATTGATGGCAACAAATGTTGAACCAAAGCCCATGGCTTCAATTCTTGATTCAAAAGCTTTCAATGACATGAGGATGAAATCAGTATCTACTCCGACGTATGGTCTCAAAGCAGCTAACCCGCGCCCAATGCAGCATTTTTCGTCGGCTATATTTGTGGGACCTACAGGGGCGCGTATCGAGATAAGGATGTCTTCAGGAAGCGCTAATTTTGTTGGCCGAATGCACCAATAACGGGGCGAAGGGTGTTTTGGGCCAAAGTCCGCCTTACCTTGATAAAACGGTAAACCTTTTCCTGTCGTATTGTAGTATTCAGATGGAGGTGACTGCCCCATTTTGACATGCATGAGAGCTTCCACAGTTGCCCAAACCCATTTAGTTGGAATGCTAAACGGTAGCACATTGTTATCCACGCCAGGAGCAACTTTGCTCTTTTTTCCCATGCTTTCAGCACACGGCATCCTTTCCTTTGTTATTCTCTTCAATAGTTGCGCTGCCGGTTCATTATTCGGGTCTTGCGGCACCAACTTGCCTTGCACGGCCAAGTTGAGGATGGTCTGGCGGAGTGCCTTCACCTGTTCGGGCCGTGTGGTCAGCGGGGTGAAGTTGTCAAGGGTAAACTTTACATGTCCCCGGAACTTCGATTCGTCGGGGTCGGGATTGTTCATGCGGGCGAGGCTGGCCGCGGTCAGGCGGGTCCGTGTCATCTCTCGTTCCAACTGCGCCGCTTCCAGCCGGTCGCACTCCGCCATGAGTTCATCGACTTTGGCGACGATGCGGCGTTGTTCTGCCAGAGGGGGTAAGGGAAACGGCGCGACCACGGCATCTTCCGTCCGCAATCTCGGCATCTTCGTTCCCTGACCGAGTCGTGTTACGTAAGCAACGAAATCGGGTCGCCGTAAAGCCAGAGCGCAATACTCAGAACATATCGGAAGATACGACCGGAGGGTAACGATTTCGGTTGTTGAGTAACCCGTTTTGTCCGCAATAAGGACTTTGTTCAGATACGGACGTAGCTTTCCATAAAGAATATCTCCGGGACGAAATTCAGACTTGGTACTTTTCGAGTCTCTTTCAGATACCGTGATCCGGGTGAGCAGGCGCCCAGTGTCTTTCTCAATGTCTTCAAGCTCCAACAACCACAAGCCTTGTTTCAAGGTCTTGGGCTCTCGTTTGATCCCCGCATCGTAGAAGAAAATATCTCCGAGAGCACTCCATTTCCATGATCGTGGAAGTTCAAACTGGGCATCGGCCATACGGAGCAGTTTGACCTTGTTTTTCTTGAGTTTCCCCGCTTTCACCAACCGTGCCTTCTCTTTCGCAATCCGTTTCAACAATTCCGACGCCGGTTCATCGTTCGGGTCCTGCGGCACCAGCTTGCCGCGTACCGCGAGGTCGAGAATGAACCGGCGCAGCCGTTGCACGGACTGAGGCGACTGAATCAGGCGGTTGAAGTGGGTAAGCAGTTGTTCGGCGTTCATCCCGGCGTACTATGGTCGTCAGCGGTACACCTTGTCGCGGTGCCCGACCTTCACCACCAGAATGCGAAGCGCCCCTGTTTCTACGTCGCAGACGACGCGGTAGTCCCCGATCCTGTAGCGCCACAACCTCCCCAGCGGGCCGACCAGGGCTTTTCCAGTACTTCGGGGGTCAGTCAGTCCGGCAACTCGTTCGTCCATGTAATCGATAATGCGGCGCACCGTACGTTTGTCGAGTTTGCGAAGCTGAGTCAGGGCGGTTTCGGTGTACTCAATCGTCCAAGGCAAGGGTTGCCCTCACTTCGTCCGCCGAGTAAACCTTTTCTACCCCCTTGCTTACGCGGTCCAGAACGTCCGCAGCCAAGTAGTAGTCTTCCAGGTCTTCAATGCCGCGTTCGATAAGTTCACGCAGGTAAAATGCTTTGCTGCGGCCGGTCTGCGAGACCAGAGCGTCAAGCCGCTGCTCGGCGTCAGGCGTCAGTTGAATCGAAGTTGCCACGTCGTCTCCTCCGTTTCCGTCCTGTGTGCGTTTTTATCATACATTCTTTCGGGCGGCGCCCCAAGTTCGGAAGTTTATCAAAGTGACGGGACGGAGACACCCAGTGCCGAGTTTCAAAGCGATACACGACCATGAGAACAACTCGGTTCCCGTCCTGTCGCACATCCTCATCTACCCCAACGATCGCTACGTTCAAGAGATAGGGGCTGTCGGGGAAGAAGGTGCCGGATGGTGGTCGTTCGATGGAACCATTCGGCAATCACCTTACCCACGGATTCAAAACCGGAACGCCGGTGTTGCGAAAGTCGCCTTCGTTTCGGGTGCATACCACAAGAGAATGAACGGATGCGGTGGCCGCCATGAAGAGGTCGGGCTGGCTGAAAGTGATCGAATTTTCTCGTCCCCGTGCCACCATCCGACGCCATTCCAGGATGACATCCTCATTCACGGGCAGGATACGCCCGGCAAACCACGGCCGCAGCCGGTGGTCAAGCCACGCGGCAAGCTCATTGCGCAACTTCGGGTCAGACTGTCTTTCGATCCCGTATCGAATCTCAGCCAGGGTGATGCTGCTGAGGAACAGGCTGTCCGCGACTTGCGCGTCCGACCAGGCTTTTACTTGTGTATCGGGCTGCTTCTTGCGGAGTTCGGAGACGACGTTGGTATCGAGTAACCATCCCGTCACATTTCGACCTCACGGACGGGACTCCGAACACCGTCTTCCCCGAACCTGATCCGGCTTAGGGGAGATTGAGACAGGAGTTCGTGCAAACTGCTTGCTTGCTTTCGTGTCTGAAGGGTTTGGAAGGCGTCTGCCGCAACGATGACCACGGCGTCTTTCCCGTGAACCGTAACCCGTTGCGGTTGCCCGGACGTGGCGAGACGAACGAGTTCACTGAACTTTGCCTTGGCCTCTCCCAACTTCCAGGCAGGAGGCGGCGTCAGGCTGATCTGCTTCGCGTGACGAGACGTGCTCACGTGTGTTTCTCCTTATGACCAGATTAGTCAAATATATGGGAAAGAGCCGGAGGCGTCAAATTGCTCGGCGTCGGGAGTCAATTGCATTGAGGTTGCCATGTCAGGTTGCAGGTTGATCCTTGTCCTCAGAACTCTTTTCGGCCTTGATCAATCGATTCCGGTACTGTTTCTGCATTTCCACGTAGTAGAGTACCAACTGCGCAGGATCATGATTAACGTGCGCCGAGATGCGGTGCCGCACTTCTCGAATCTCGTCAATGACCGTGTCACTCAAGTTCCGTTTCATCGGTTCCTCCTAAGAGTTCCAGTGGGGTGACTAACGCAGGGACAAAAAGACCAAGCATCGTATTGACCCGGCGAATGTGTCCAAACTTATTCGCATTTGCAAGATGCCGACAATTCCACGTTACCAGAAAATCACACTTGTGATAGGACGCGATCGCCAAGTGCAGCGCGTCACCGCTTGGGTCAGCGGGCATCAGCTTGTGCCGGATATACCCCTGTACGACTTCGTTAATAGCCAATTCGACAGGCAGGAGAGGTAGATGACGAAGCAGAGAAAGCCGTTGCTCGCTACGTTCAGGTATCCCGCGGTTCAATTCAGGAAGATACCACCCTTAGCCTTTGAACAACAATCATGAATAAAGCGAGCCATCCCAAAAACAGCTTCGCCGGTTTTAGCAATGTACTCGGCGTTCATCGCATCAGGGCCTCGGCCAGAATCGCCTTTAACTGATCCCGTAACGCCGTGGTCTCGGCCTCCGCGGCGGTCAGTTTGGCCAGCAGGTCTTCGGGGTCCCCGTGGTCGGCCTCTGCGGTGTGGGGGTTTTTGATGTCGAGGTTGTAGCCGCGGGCTTTGACGTCGGCTGCGGTCACTTTCCATGCGCGGTCGGTTTGCTTGCGGCCTTTGCGTTGTGGGCCGCCCCACCAGTTGATGCAGGGGTGAAGGTGTTCCAGCTTGATGGGTTTGGTCATGGAATAGGCTTTCTGGTCCTTGGGCACGAGGTGTTCGTAGAACCAGGTTTCCCGGGTCGGCTCGCCTTTCTCGAAGAACAGCAGGTTGGTGCCGATGGAGGCGTAGGGTTTGAACACGGAGTTAGGCAGGCGCACGATGGTGTGGAGGTTGCACTCTTGCATCAGGTGTTCTTTGAGTCGGGTCTTGACGCCTTCGCCGAACAGGGAGCCGTCGGGGAGGACGACCGCGGCGCGCCCGTTTGGTTTCAAGAGGCGGACGATGAGGGCCAGGAACAGGTCTGCGGTTTCCTTGGTGCGGAAGTCTTTGGGGAAGTTGCTTTCGATGCCGTCTTCTTCTTTGCCGCCGAAGGGCGGATTGGTCAGGACCACGTCCACGCGGTTCTTGCGCTCCCAACTGGTGTACGGGCGGGCCAGGGTGTTGTCGTGGCGGATGAAGCTGGGGTCTTCCACGTTGTGCAGCAGCATGTTGGTGACGCAGAGCATGTGCGGCAGTTGTTTTTTCTCAACGGCGCGCAAGCCGGCTTGCATTTTCCGTTCGTCCCCGGGCCGCTTGACGTAGTGCCGGCGCATGTGGCGCAGGGCACAGGTCAGGAACCCGCCGGTGCCGCAGGCCGGGTCGAACAGGGTTTCCCCGGGTTTGGGGTCGATGCGGTCGGCCATGAACGCGGTGACGGCCCGGGGGGTGTAGTATTCGCCGGCGTTGCCCGCGGATTGCAGATCGTTCAGCAGTTGTTCGTAGATGTCGCCGAAATGCTGGCGTTGGGTCAGGTCGTTGAAGTCGATGGCGTTGATTTTGTTCACGACTTGGCGCATGAGTTGGCCGGATTTCATGTAGTTGTAGGCGTCCTCGAACACGTCGCGCACCACGCGGCCGCGATTGTCCGGCCGGCTGGCGGGCCGGAGGTTCTTCAAGGCGGGGAAGAGGTCATCGTCGATGAAGGTGAGCAGGGCTTCACCGGTGACGCCTTCGGGGTCTGCGGCCCAGGTGCGCCAACGGAATCGCTCCGGGATGGGGGAGGTGTAGTCTGCCTTCATCACTTCCAGTTCCTGGTCCTGGTCGTCAATAATCTTGAGGAAGAACATCCAGCACAACTGGCTGATGCGCTGGGCATCACCGTCTACGCCGGTGTCCTGGCGCATGACGTTCTGGATGGACTTGACCAGGGTGCGGACGGACATGAATCAGGCGGTCTCCCGGTAGAGGGCGGCTTGCAGGTCGCAGACGGCTTCTATGAATTTCTCCCTGCCGCCGAAGGCTTTGACCAACTGTACCGGCGTGCCGAGGGTGTTCAACGGCGGGATGCGCAGCACGTTGGCGTCGTTGAGGTCAAGCCCGCCTTCGTCGGCGTACTTGTCAAGCAGGGCGTTGAGCACGGTGCGGGCCTTGTAGCCGTACTTGTTGAACACGTTGCGTTTCTTGACGTTCTCGGCGCGTTCGCGGCGGGTCAGCGGCTTGGCGTCGAAGGCCACGTGGCAGATGAGATCGAAGGGGTCAAGGTTCTTGCCGAGTTCTTCGGCGATGATGTCGAGTGCCAAGCCTTCGGCTTTCAGTTCGTCAAGGATGGCTTGTTTGCGTTCGGCTGCCTTCCATCGCTTGAGAAAGTCATCAAGGCCGGCGAAGCGTTTTTTCAGCGCCTTCCTGGTGAAATCGCGCAGGGATTCGGTGACGAGTTTGCCGTGTTCGTCAAGGTATTCGATCCGCTGGAGCAGGATGGTCGCGGCAACGCCGTCGATGTAGACCTTGTTCCTGCTCGCACGCTCCGGCGGGACGCCGGGTGAAATTTCAACAATGGTTTCGTCGTCGGCCGGTTCCGGCGGGAGCGGGGCTTCGTCGTCCTCCGTGCGCGGCGCGTGGTCGGGCGGGGTGATGGGATCGCCCGTGCCCGGTTCGTATATCTGCACCGGCTCGCCGTCGAAGTCCGGGTCGGCGAAATGGCTGGTGGCGCCTCGGAAGTCCATCAGGGTGAAGTAGAATTTGTGGGTGTCCTCGTGGATGCGGGTGCCTCGGCCGACGATCTGCTTGAATTCGGTCATGGACCCGACTTCGCGGTCCAGCACGATCAGCCGGCAGGTCTGGGCATCAACGCCGGTGGAGAGCAGCCGCGAGGTGGTGACCAGCACGGGGTATCTGGATTCCGGGTCGATGAAGTTACTGAGTTGCGCCTGTCCCTCTGCGTCACCGCCGGTGATGCGCATGACGTAGCGGTGGTTGTCGTCTGCCATTTCGGCGTTTTCGTTGATAAGTGCCTCTCTCATGCGGAGGGCGTGTTCCTGGTCAACGCAGAAGATGATGGTTTTCTGAAAACGGTCGCCGCTTTCTTTCAGGAATTCGGTGACGTTGCGGGCGACGGCCAGCGTGCGGCCGTCCAGCACCAGGGTTTTGTCGAAATCCTTGGAGTTATAGACGTGGTCTTCCACGGGTTCGCCTTCCCGTGACAGTTGACCTTTTTCCGGGCGGTAGCCTTCCACGTCCCGGTCGATGTGGACTTTGATGACCTTGTAGGGGGCCAGGAAACCGTCGCGGATGCCTTGTTTCAGAGGGTAGGAATAGACCGGCTCGCCGAAGTAATCGACGTTGGAGACGTATCGGGTTTCTTTGGGCGTGGCGGTCAGGCCGATCTGCGTGGCCGTGGAGAAGTATTCCAGAATTTCCCGCCAAGCCGAATCTTCTGCGGCGCTGCCCCGATGGCATTCGTCAATGACGATCAGGTCAAAAAAATCAGGTGAGAACTCACGGAAAATCTTCTGGTCTTCCTCCGGGCCGGTGATGGCCTGATAGAGACCCAGATAGATTTCGTATGCGGTGTCAATGCGGCGTTGTTTGCCGAGGGCGGTCACGTCCTCCGTGGACCCGTCACGGCGTTCGATGGTTTTGGCGTTGGTCGAGAGCTTGGCCATGGCCGCACCGAAGGGACGGAAGTCGTTGACCATGGTCTGATCCACCAGCACGTTGCGGTCGGCCAGGAACAGAATCCGCTTCTTGCGGCCCGCCTTCCACAGCCTCCAGATGATTTGAAAGGCAGTGTAGGTTTTGCCGGTTCCCGTGGCCATGACGAGCAGGATGCGGTCGCGGCCTTTGGCAATGGCCTCTATTGCGGCGTTGACGGCGCTGATCTGGTAATAGCGGGGAGTTTTGTCGCTGCCGTCTTCGTAATAGTCCTGAAGAACGATGGCGTCGGCTTCGGGTGTCAACCCTTTCCACGTCCGGTAGCGTGCCCACAGGTCGTCCGGTGATGGGAAGGCATTGAGGGCAAGCGTCGTTTCTTTTTCGGCGCTGCCGCCGGTTCGGTCGTGGAACACGAAGCCGTCGCCATTGGAGGAGAAGACGAAGGGAATTCCCAACGTCTCGGCGTAGTCAAGGGCCTGTTGCATCCCGTCGCCGACGGCGTGGGTGTTGTCCTTGGCTTCAATCAGCGCGATGGGGACGTTGGGCTTGTAGGACAGCACGTAGTCGGCTCGCTTGGCCTTGCCTCGGCTGACCAGCTTGCCGCGCACGATGATGCGGCCCTTGGTGAAACTGACTTCTTCGCGGATTTGCACCATCTCGTCCCACCCGGCGTTGCGCAGTGCCGGGGTGATGAATTTGGTGCAGACGTCGCGTTCGCTCAGGCTTCTTTTCTCCATGCGTTCGCAACTGTATACGTTGCGTGGACCGCGTGCAATGCACGGTGAGGGGGGCCGGTTCTTCTTCAGGGGGCTGTTTCTTCGGGAACCAAATCGAACCCCCCACCGGCTCGCCGGCGGGCTTCGCCCTTGGCTTGCCGACTCCCCCTCAAGGGGGGAGTGATGGGTAGGCGGATGCCGTTCAGGATACCTGTGGGGTTTGCCGACTTCCCCTAATGCCTGGCCACTGGTCACTGACCACTGACCACTGGCCACTTCCCTTCATGCAGCCTGATGGGGTGAGAGGAGAGGAAGGACCGGGGGATTGATTTTTGATCTGAGAAAAATATCGGGAATCGTTATAATGTCAGGGGTCGGTCTTTATCGCGGAGGGGCCAATGACGATGAAACCTGACGAATCCTTTCAGAAATCTCAACGCAGGGAACTCATGATGGCGGCGGTCCCCAAGGTTCGGGATCCGGTCTGCGGCATGATGGTTGATCCGCTCTCTGCTGCAGGGCACTACGACTACGCGGGAACGACGTACTACTTCTGTCACCCTCATTGTGAGGAACGATTTCGCGGCGACCCTGACGGGTATCTGAACGGCACGATCAAACCGTCCATGGACGAGACGCCGGCCGAGCCTGGGACGACGTACATCTGCCCGATGTGTCCCGACGTCGTCTCGGAGACGCCCGCGGCGTGTCCGTCCTGTGGCATGGCGCTTGAGCCGGCAACGGTCACGGTCGAAGAAGCGGTCAATCCCGAATTGGTGCAGATGACCCGTCGGTTCTGGATCGGGTTGGTGCTGACGTGCCCCGTGCTTGCGTCGGCCATGTTCGAAATGGTCTTTGGTCAGTCGTTGAGGGACGTCGTTTCACCGACCGCGTTTACGTGGCTCCCGTTCATCCTCGTGACGCCCGTGGTGGGATGGGTCGGGTGGCCTTTTTTTCAGCGAGGATGGGCTTCGGTCGTCAATCGTCGTCTCAATATGTTTACCTTGATCGCGCTGGGAACCGGAACCGCCTATCTCTATAGTGTGGCGGCCACGTTCGTTCCGGGTCTGTTTCCACAATCCTTCCGCGCCTCCAATGGCGACGTGCCGGTGTACTTTGAATCGGCCGCCGTCATCATCGTCTTAGTGGCCTTGGGTCAGGTCTTGGAAATTCGGGCACGGACCCGGACCACCGATGCACTCAAAGCGTTGCTTGGGTTGGCGCCCAAAACCGCACGGGTTGTGCGAACGGGAAATCACGAAGAGGACGTCTTCATTGACCGGGTGAGAGTCGGGGATCGGTTGCGCGTTCGTCCCGGTGAAAAAGTGCCGGTTGACGGCCGGGTCGTGGAAGGCTCCACGTCGATTGATGAATCGATGCTCACGGGCGAACCGATACCAGTTGAAAAACAGGCGGGGAGTCGGGTGACGGGGGGCACCATCAACGGCAACGGCACCGTGTTGATGGAAGCCGAACGCGTCGGCCGGGAGACGATGCTGGCGCAGATCGTCAAGATGGTCGGGGATGCGCAACGGAGCCGGGCACCCATCCAGCGGGTGGCCGACGTCGTGGCAGCCTGGTTTGTCCCCATCGTGGTGCTGGTGGCAGCCGTGACCTTTGCCGCGTGGGCGAGCCTTGGTCCCGAGCCTCGACTGGCGTATGCTCTGGTCAACGCCGTGGCCGTGCTGATTATTGCCTGTCCCTGTGCCTTGGGCCTGGCGACTCCCACGTCGATCATGGTGGGCACGGGACGCGGGGCCATGGCCGGCGTGCTCATCAAGAACGCGGAAACGATCGAACGACTGGAAAAGGTGAAGACGCTGGTTATCGATAAAACCGGTACGTTGACCGAGGGCAGGCCGGTCTTGCAGTCGATTGTTCCGGCGTCGGGATTCACCGAGACGACGTTGCTTCAACTCGCGGCCAGCGTCGAGCGAGCCAGTGAACATCCGTTGGCTTCTGCCGTTGAAGCGGGGGCGAGGCAACGCGGTTTGTCTTTTCAAGAAGTCAGGGCGTTTCGTTCGCACACCGGCGGGGGAGTCGAAGGCACCGTGGAGGGGAAAACCGTGGCCGTGGGCAATCGACTCTTTCTTGAACGGAAGATAGGCGTGCCCGCGAATCTCTTCTCCGGATGGGACGACGTGAGTGACGCCTTGGGCAAGCAAGGGCAAACCGTCACGTTCGTGGCGGTTGACGGGCAGCCCGCGGGCCTCATCGGCGTGATGGATCCGATCAAAGCCTCGGCTTCAGAAGCCATTCAGTCCCTCACGCGGGAAGGATTGACGATTGTCATGGTTACGGGAGATAATCGGCAGACGGCCGAGGCAATCGGCCGACGCCTGGGGTTGCACCACGTTCATGCCGAGGTTCTTCCCGAGCATAAACGCCAAGTGGTGCAACGGTTGCAAAAAGAGGGGCACGTGGTGGCCATGGCGGGTGACGGCATCAACGACGCTCCGGCGTTGGCAGAAGCCGACGTCGGAATCGCGATGGGAACGGGGACCGACGTCGCCATTGACAGTGCAGGGATGACGTTGGTGAAGGGCGATCTTCGCGGCGTGGTCCGTGCCCGGAACCTGAGCCAAGCCACGATGAACAATATCCGCCAGAATCTTTTCTTTGCTTTTGTCTACAATGCCCTCGGCGTTCCCGTTGCGGCCGGTGTCCTCTATCCGGTCTTCGGACTTCTCCTGAGCCCGATCATGGCCAGTGTTGCCATGACCTTCAGCTCCGTGTCGGTTATTGCGAACGCGCTGCGGTTGCGAAGCGCGAAAATATGACCCGTTGTTCAGGGTTTGTGGACGGCAGTTTCCAGGATGGGATTGCCAATCGTGGGGATTTTCGGATTCTCGAAAGGAGGACGCATGATGTCACGCTATCGCGTTAGAACCTCTCTTCTTGTTCTTGTACTCTCGTCAGGCTTTTTTCACGTGATCGGTTACGCGCACGAGACGGAGGTCAAAGCTCCCGAGAAGATGATTTCCGTCCACATGGGGGCCGTCCCTCGGATGGATGAGCGCGCGTCGTATTCACCGCCGCCTTCGTTCATGGGGAAACAGCTCGGCAGCGTTCATACGCTCAACGTGCCTCCGCTGGGGTATGAACTGGACGGCGACGTCAAAGTCTTTACGCTTATCGCACAACCCATTGAGCACGTCTTCACGGACGGCATGCCGATTGACCCGGACATGATCCCGATGATGAAGCGTACTGCCGGGATGGAGCACGCCGGTGAGATGAAGCACGCCGGTGGGACGGCGCGCACTGCCGGGATGAAACACGACGGTGGGATGGAGCACGACGGTGGGATGGAGCACGACGGTGGGACGGCGCGCACTGCCGGGATGAAGCACGACGGTGGGATGAAGCACGACGGCGGGATGAAGCACGGCGGTGAGATGGATCACGCCGGTGGGACGGAGTCCGGCGGGATGGAATACGCCGCAGACACCGCGTCGTCTCACGCGTCGCACATGATGGGCGTCTCTCAAACCGGTGTCGTATGGGGGTATAACGGTTCCATGCCGGGGCCCACCATTGAGGCGTTTGAAGGGGATACGATTCGCGTGATTTTTAAGAATGAGTTGCCAGAACCGTCGTCAATTCATTGGCACGGTCTGGAAGTCCCGAATAACCAGGACGGAGCCGGTGGGACCACGGAGACGCCGACTCCCCCGGGCGGCACGCACGTCTATGAATTTACCCTGTATCAGACCGGGACGTTCATGTATCATACCGGCTATAACGTGATGAAACAGGAGGCATTGGGATTAGGCGGCATCGTCGTGGTCCACCCGAAGTTCCGCCAACGTGAATTGGACAAAGACGTGGCCATTCTGTTGCAGGAATGGACCTTTGAACCGGGCAACCCCAATCCCAACGTCGTGTCGATGGATTTCAACTGGTTTACGTTCAACGGCAAGTCGGCGCCGAACATCGAGGTCATTCACGTGGAACAGGGAGACCGGGTTCGTCTGCGGTTTGCGAACCTTTCCATGCAAAGTCATCCCATTCACGTTCACGGGTATACGTGGAAAGTCGTCGGGACGGAAGGCGGGCCGATTCCCGAATCGGCCCAATGGCCCGGGGCCACGGTCAACGTGCCGCCCGGCACCACCCGCGACGTGGAGTTCGTGGCGTGGAATCCCGGCGTGTGGCGGTTGCACTGTCATCGCTTGCACCACGTGATGAACGCGATGGCGGATAGTCCCATGGAGATCATGCCGCACGGGGGGATGTTCACCCTGATCCGGGTCGTTCCCAAGGATCATGACGCCGAGTGGCAACATCCGATGCAGGTCAGGCATCAGCCATGAAACAGGCAGCCGGTTTTATCCTGAGTCTGCTGGTCCTTCTCTCCGGGTGTGTCTCGGTCAACCCGGACCAGGAATTTTCCGAAGTGTCCAAGGAAGCCTTGTCGAGAACGGATCAGGTCGTCAGGTGGGAGCAAACGCCTGAAGATGAGGCCTGGACGCGCCGGGCGATTCAGGAGTTCCTCGTCGAAGGGTTGACTCGTGCAGAATCCGTGAGCTTGGCGTTGCTCAATAATCGGCACTTGCAAGCACAATTTGAGACGTTGGGCATTGCAAAGGCCGACCTCGTTCAGGCGGGGCTCTATACAAACCCGACTCTGGAGGGGTTGCTGGGCATTCCTTTCAAGCCGGCGGCAATCGAAGCCGGCTTCCCGTTTGTGATCTCTGATTTATGGAACGTTCCACTGCGGCGCGACGTGGCCGCGGTGGACGTCATGCGAACGACTCAATTGATTATCCAGAAAATTCTTGAAACCGCCGCTGAAGCCAGGAACGCGTTTGATGAATTGCTTCTTCAGGAATCGCTCTTACAGTTTCAGAAGCGAAAGGTCGCGTTGCTTGAAACAACTCTGGAACAGATTCAGGCTCGTTTTAACGCGGGGCTGGCGAATAAAGTGGATATCTTTCTGGGTCAGAACGTGCTGTACGAGGCTCAGGTCGAACTCGTCATGGTCAAAGCTGACCTCAAACGTGCGCATGCTCGTTTCGTGACCACCATGGGATTGGATCCGCTGTCGGATGAAGACGTCCACGTTCATGGCGATTTGGAGCAGGTCTCGCCTCGTCTCCTCACGCTTGAGCAAGCGTGGGCGTTTGCCAGCAACCACAGGGTGGACCTGGCGTTGACCCGATTGCAGATCGTTCAGACGAAGCGATTAGTGTCTTTACAGAAAGCCCGTATCTTCGGAGACGTGGGAGCAGGTCCGGGCTTTCATCACGCGGAAGGTGGAGACGCCAACGAGTTCGGTGTGACGTTGGAATTGGAAATTCCCGTGTTCAATCAGAACCAGGGCGGCATTGCACGGGCGGAATTTCAAGTGCGTCAAGCGGAAAAACAACTGATGGCGACCGAACTGGCCGCCAAACGGGAATTGCAGCACCTGTTGGCCAAACTGGATTTTCACGCAGCCCACGTTCAGATGTTTCGTAACACGATGCGCAAGATGCAGAAGGAAGTTGAAGACTACGTTGAGCGGTTTTACCAATCGATGCAGTTCAACAGTATTTACCTGATTCAAGCTCGTGAACGAAATCTGGACGCCCGCCAATCCTACTTGAATGCGTTGCGTCAATATCGATTAGCCGAATCGTTGCTCCAGGTGGCCCTCGGCGGTCAATTGACGGAGAACGCACGGCAGGGGAACGGAAATCTCCTTCCCCATGATTCGGCGTCTGACGGTCATTGAACCACCTCCCGTGACCGGATGGAAGAGGGTAGAAACGTCCGGTGAATGTCCATGCTTGATCGGATTGGGCAAGCGTATCGGACTTTTTTCGTCCGCGTGGTGGATTGCTGCCGGCGCGCGGCGCTCTGGGTGGTGCTCGCGGGGCTGACGGCTGCGGGACTTTCTCTGGGGTACGCCGTGAACAACCTGACGCTTGATACGGATCCGATGAATCTCTTGGCCCCTGATCTTCCCTTCAGAGAGGTGAGCCGGGACTTCGACGCGGCGTTTCCCCAGCTTGACGGTCTGATCGTCGTGGTCGTGGATCAAGGGTCTCCTGAACAACGGCGCGACGCGGTTCACGAACTGGCACGGCTGCTTGAACGACAATCCTCGCTCATCTCCTCGGTGTATCAACCGCAGCAGGATGATTTTTTCGATCACTACGGGTTGCTGTACTTCGACGTTGATGAACTCTGGCGGTTGGATGAACGTTTGACCAAGTGGGAGCCGTTCTTGGGGACGTTGGTGCATGATCCGAGTCTTCGCGGACTTTTTTCCATGCTCACGCGGGCACTGGAAGAAAATCCGACGCCTGAGCAACGGGCGTTGTTGGCCAAGGTGTTTGACGGATTGAACGAGGCCATTGACGCGCAGCGACTTGGAAAACCGCACGGCTCGTTCTGGCAGCAGACCATGCTTGAAGACGTGACGGACAGGGGCGATCCATTGCACGGGTTCCTTTTGGTCAAGCCCAGGCTGGATTATTCGAGCCTGGAAGCGGCGGTGGGCCCCATCGAATTCCTTCGCCAACGGCGTGGTGAACTTGAAGATCGATTCGGCGTTCGGATTCGATTGACCGGTCCCATTCCGATTGAAGCGGAAGAACGGGAAACGATAGCCCAAGGTGCCGGTCTGACCGCGGGGTTATCCTTGGGGTTGGTTGCCGTCGTGTTGATCGTGGGGCTTCGGTCTCTCCGGCTTGTGGCCACGATGGTGGCGACGCTCGTGGTGGGGTTATTGTGGACGGCTGGGTTTGTGGCCGCGGCCATCGGCTCGTTGAACCTGATTACCGCGTCCGCGCCGGTCTTGTTCATTGGGCTGGGCGTGGATTTCGGCATTCAGTTGGGGATGCGGTATCGGGAAGAGTTCGCCCGGATTGGCGACCATGAGGCGGCCTTGCGACGTGCAGCCGCCGGGGTCGGCGGGGCGTTGACGCTTGCGGCAGTCGCCGCGGCCCTGAGTTTTTTTTCCTTTCTTCCAACGTCCTATCGAGGGTTTGCCGAACTGGGGCTGATTGCCGGCGTCGGCATGTTTATGGCGTTGGTGGCCAACGCGACGTTTTTCCCTGCCCTGCTCACGCTGTTTCCGCTTACTCGTGCCGTCGTTCCCTCCGGTCACGTGACAGGCGATTCAACGACCTTGACGGTTCCGATTCTTCGCTATCGACGGGTGATTCTCGGTGCCTTGGTTCCGGTGATGATCGGGGCGATCGTGGTCTTGCCGACGTTCCGATTTGATTTTAATCCCCTCCATCTTCGTGACCCGTCAAGCGAAAGCGTCTCCACGTTTCAAGAATTATTGGCGGACCCGGACACGTCTCCCTACGTCGTTCAGGTTTTGGCCGACGGGTTGCCGGCGGCGGAGGCTCTGGCGAACCGTCTGGCGTCCGTGCCTGAGGTTGACCGCGTCGTGACGCTTGGAAGTTTTGTGCCGAGTGAGCAAGAAGAAAAGTTGGCCATCATTGATGAACTGGCGTTGGTGCTTGATCCGATCCTGACGCCTCAAGACCCGGTTGAGGCTCCAAGTGCAGCGGAAGAAGTGCGGGCTCTGACGGACTTTCGGACGACGCTGGCCGTGTATGAAGGCAAACACCGGCCGGGTCATTTCAACGATAATCTGAAAACCTTGAGGGACTCAATCGAGACCCTGTTAGCCGATTCTCGTGAGCCGACGGATTTTGTGCATGATTTGCGTGCCAGATTGATCGGAGACTTTCCCAGGTGGCTTGATCGGCTTCGAGCGTTGATGTCCGCTGACGCCATCAGCTTGGAGACGTTACCGGACGGCCTGAGAAACCATTACCTGTCTCAGGACGGCAGGACCAGGGTTGAAATTTTTCCTGCTCAAAACGTCAATGACAATAAGGCGTTGCGTCGATTTGTTGACCGCGTACGGGAAATTGTTCCCAGGGCGAGCGGTTCGCCGGTGGGTATTCTGGAAGGCGGGAGAGCGATTGTGACCGCCTGCGTTCAAGCGACATTGTTGGCCATTGCGGCGTCGGCCGCGTTGCTCTTCGTGGTGCTTCGGCGTTCTCGAGAAGTCCTTTTCGTCCTTCTGCCGTTGGTCCTCACCATGATCCTGACGGTTGCCGCCTGTTTAGCGTTGGGCGTTCCTCTGAATCTGGCAAACGTGATAGCGGTGCCGTTAGTTCTGGGTCTGGGGATTGCGTTCGGCATTTATCTTGTCTTGCGGATACGGGAACAGGGGTCCCTTGTTCACGTCATACGGAGCAGCACCTCCCATGCCGTGCTCTTCAGTGCCTTGACCTCAATGGCGTCCTTTGGGGCCCTGAGTTTCTCCCGACATCCCGGCATGGCCAGTTTGGGCCTGTTGCTGGTGGTCGCGTTGACCCTGGCCCTGATCTGTGCGTTGATGGTTCTCCCTGCTCTCATGGCTGAATTAGAGCAAAGAGGATGGTGGTCCGCGTCCACGAACTAACGCCCCATCCGCTATTCCCAATGCCCCGTCTGTCATTCCCGATGCCCCCCCTTTCTGTCATTCCCGACGTTTTTAATCGGGAATCCAGAATTTTCCCCAGGCCGGGGCACACGAATGGAGGGACAAAAGAGAAAGACATGGATTCCCGCTAAAAACTTGCGGGAATGACAGAGGGGGGATCTGCGGGAATGACAGAGGGGGCATCTGTGGGAATGACAGAGAGGGGGATCTGCGGGAATGCCTGTGCTCCCGACGCCTGTCCACGACGCCTGTGCCCGACGGTAGTGTCATCGGGGGCTTGTCTCCGACATTATTAATCGGGGAACAGTGGGGAGGGACGCCGGTTCAGACGGGAGCGTGGCGTAGGCGTGGTCAGCGGGTGGGGACTCGCGTTCATCAGAAACGGGAACGCCCGCGGGTTTTTCTTGAGGAGACGGCGCGTTCCTTGTCTCAAGATCGTCAAAGATTTCATCCAGGAATTCATCATTTTCAACCGGAGGATTGCCGTCGTGGATCAGGAACTTCCGACGTTGAAGATACGCTTCTCGTGTAAAGAGATAAGGCTCGACCGCGGCTTCGTCGCGAAAATTGACGGCATCAGCCACTCTCGCTCGCCTGTCAACCAAGCCTAACACGGTGATGGGTATTGCCACGGGATTGCTCACGTAGAAGAGAAGATTGGTCAGGGTGCTGACTCCTAACCCCGGCGCGTCTCTCACGGAGTTGGGGCCGATCAAAGGAAGCACCAGGTAGGTCGTTTCGTCCAGACCCCATACGCCCAGGGTCTGGCCGAAGTCTTCATCATGGGCTTCGAGTCCAAGGTGCGTGGCCATGTCCCAAATGCCGAAGAGCCCGAACGTTGAGTTCACCACAAACCGACCGGAATCCTCGAGTCCTTGTTTGCCCTTGCCTTGAAGAAAGTCATTGAGGATGACGTTCGGATACGCCACGTTGTCAAGAAAATTGGAGATACTGTTCCGGATCGGCTTCGGCATGTATTCGAGGTAGACGTCGGCGATGGGTTCGGCAACCGTCTGATCCAGAAAGTCGTTGATCCGGTACATGTGTCGATTCATCGGCTCCAGCACGTCGTTGTCGGAGGCCGCAACGTCAGCCGACTGGGCCGTGGCGCATCCGGTGCTCCAGATAATCACCGACAGGTAGACGGCCAGCCGTAATCGTGTTTCGATGCCGTGGTTCATCACGTTCGTAGACTGTTCGGCGGGTGGCGGCACGGGATCAGATTCTAGCAGGCGGATTGTTCAGAGTCCATTTGCATTGTTGCGAATCTGATTGTTCAGTCGTTCCATTAACGCCGAAAATCCCTCATTTTTCAAGATTCCACCATATTCCGCACGTTTCAAGGCCAGATCGCTCACGCCGTTCACGGTGACGCTGATAATTTTCCACCGGTCGTTGACCTGATGCAGAATGTAATGAAATTGAATGACCGTCCCGTCGGATTTGACAAAGTGCGTCACGACGAGTTTGCGCTGTCCCCGTTTCAGCGATTGTTCGGAACGAACGTTGAATTGCTCTCCGTTATAATCCTTGAATCGTGCGGCATACAGGGAAATGCTTAGACTTCGGAAGGTCTGGAAAAAGGTGGATCGTTGGGCGGGCGTCAATTTTTTCCAATGTCTTCCAACGACCAGGCGCGCGACGTTGTTGAGATCGTGCGTCCGGTCAACAATGGGCGCCATGGTCCGGTAGCGGCCGGTGTAGCCGAGAGCGGGTCCTTCCCGCATGATGGTGATGAGCGACTTCTGAAGTTCGGTCACGACGTCCGCGGCTTCGCCGGCGAATGCGTGAACGTTGCATCCCCAGGCGATTCCGCACATCGCGGCTCCCACGAGGCACGTTGTCAAGATGGGCTTCACGTTGGTCACGTGATACCGGAACGCAATCATGTGGACGTGGCCACGACGACGGAGACGCATTGGATAGGCTGTGCCCCGCGAGCTTCTTCGCGTTGCCCTTTGAGGCTCAGGGGAACCTCATGGCAAGCTCAGAATGACGGAACGCTCGGCATTGCGACGTCGAAAGAACGATCACGGGTTCAGGTGATCTCGTCAACCGTGGTTTCTGCGTGCAGATTATTGCGATTTGGACGAAGAAAACCGGATTGTCGTCGCGATTAATGAATCGCCGTGTTCCTCTGCTTCTGCCACCATCCGATTTCCCACTTTCGGGCGAGCACTCTTGGTCGTCACGCCGTTGCGTTGAAAAACCGTGTCCGCGTTGATGACGATCGTGACTGATTGTCCTTGAAGCGTTTGGACGACGACGTGGTCCTGGGCGGCTTCCGTGACCGTACCCAGGACGTGGTGCGCATCGCCGTGGGCGCTCACGAAGAGGGGAAACGAGAGAATGAAGGCCATGATTGTGAGAACGCGATATCGTTTCATACAAGATCCTTTCTGGTTAATGACTATGTTCGATCGAGGGTTCGAAGTCTTCTCCCGCCAGGAAACGGTCCAAGGCCTCCTGTGCTGCACGCGCTTCGGTCGTCATCGGGTTCAACCGTTTCATTCGGGCGATTTCTTCGGGCGTGAGATCGGATAAACGCCGGATGAAGTGGACCAGTTGCCAACTCTCATGGTCTTTCTCCGGGTTCCCGTCCCCCCAAGCCGGCATACCCGTAAATCGAATGCCGAAATGGATCACGTAGAACAACTCTCCGTCCGACATGGCTTGAATCGTTTCGGAACGGAGATCGAGAATCGGCGGATAAAATTTTGGTCCCATTCGAGTATGACCGCTGCCGTCGTTGGCGTGGCAGGTTGCGCAATGATCGGCAAAGTGATGAAGGGCTTGGTCTAAGGCTTCCGGGGTGGCTTCCACGGGATTCTTGGCCTCGCGCCATTGCCGCGGGGTCGCCAGATATCGAGCGAATCTGGCTATCGAAATTTCCCACGCCGGCGGTTTTCTCATGGTGCTAAAGAATCCAGGCAGCATCCACGTCACGAAAACCACGACGAGCACCGCGATGACGCCGAGACCAATCAGGATTTTTTTCTTCATGTGTACCCCGAATCTTTCCAGCCCTCAGCAAGACTATAAAAACATTATGCCTCAGTTCGAGGCGCGAAGGCTACCCTCCAACGAGCGAATTTCCGATTCCCCGACGACTTACACGTCAAGGATGGTGAAGCGGATTGATCCTTCGGTGATGTGACCATCGCGAGCCAGCACTTTGTAGAGAACGGTATACACCCCGGGTGAGAGCGTGGGGGGGGTGAACCACAATTTCATTGGATTTGGATTCATCCACGTCGGCAAGAGGCGTTCGGGTTTTCTGGCGATCAACCAAGTACACCTGGATAATTTTGCGCTCCAGTGCCGCGTTAAAACGAAGTAACACGGTTTGTGGGGACGCGGTCAGGGTGGCTTTGTGCGGCGGAATCGATTCGACGAGCACGGCGTGTCCCCAAGAAGAAGTGGGCACGGCCGCGACAACCACCAGGACAAAGGCCCATAACGTTGCAGACGGGATCATGGGTGTTCCCTGACGTTCATACGCTTCCCGAAAAAAGCGGGCAGGAAGGCCCGTCCGCTTGATGCCATCTTGCGTGAGGCTCACGAAGCCGTCACCGGACGGACGCTGGAAGACCGGCTGTTCCACCGCTTATTCCAGCATCCCGACGTGGCTTTTCAGAATCTTGGAATTCTGAATGTCGGGATTATCCTTCCCGAGTTCCTGGGCCTTTTTGAACTCCTTGGCCGCGGCCACGTGTTCATCTATCTTATCCAGAACGAGAGCCAAGTTGTAGTGGGCTTCCGCCGACTCCGGGTCGGCCTCAACGGCTTGGATGAAGTAGCCGTGAGCCTCTTTCCAAGACTCGCCCGTATACTGTTCAATTCCCTGATTGTTCAGCGCGTGGGCTTTGGAATCGGCCGCCGTCATGAGTGGTGACGCCGCAGCGGCCGTTCCCGCTGCGAGTCCGATCATCACGAAAAACGCGACGACCAACGTCCACGGGCTTAATCTGCGCAATCTCTGCATCACTGTCCCTCCTTCGTGAAATATCCATAATGGAGAAATTCTGACTGCCGTCGAACGCTTGAGACATCTACCAATACCCGAATCGGAACGGTCCATACGTCCCATAATACGGCCCCCAGTACGGGCCCGCGTACCAGCCGGGATACCCGTAATAGGGAGGGGCGTAACGTCCGTACCGGTAAGGGGGGTGCATGGCCTCCGGCCAGACTTTGAGGTAGGTGATCGTGACCGTCGGATACGTATATTCCATTTCATCAAGCAGTTCAGTGGTTGCGCCGGACACTTTCCCGACGATCGTCACTCGGGTTCCGGTCGGCACCGTGGCCGGATCGAGAAACTCGGTTTGAAACGCAAGAAACCGTCCCTGGGACTGCGTGCGATCCATGGTCGGTTCGTAACGTCTGATAATGGGAAGTTGGAGCATGGTCAGGCGAGTGCGATCTTTGAGGCGCGTGGCGTCAAGCACTTCACCACCCAGAACGATCATGGTTCCCACGTGACTCGTGGGTGCCTCTTTGACCTGGGCAAACGACACCGTGGGGTCAATCTGATTTTCGATCTCCGCCGGGATGACGGACGGCCCGGCACAGGCCGGAAGAAAGAAGAGCAGCGTCGGGAGCATTCCTCGAGGTGCCATGAAAGCGTGCTTCCGCGTGAGAACGAATTCCTGACCGGAACGCTTGGCCATGCTTTTCAGCCTACTCCCTCCCGTCTCTTTTCTCAAGTTCCGAAAGAACCGATCCGGCCCTGCTTATCCGTCTGATGCCAACGTAACGTGACCAACGGGATCAGAAACGTCAGCGCAATGCCGATCAAGACGAGAGCCGTACTCGTCGCCGCAGGAGACGTAAAGTTCTCCGCGTGAACGGAGAAGTGAACGAGCGTGGCAACGAGCAAGATGACCCCCGTGCTGCCGCGCAACCATTGGCCCAGCCGTTCCCGTTTCGGAGACACCACGGCGATGAAGACGGCGAGCCCGAGGCAGATCCAGAAGAGCGCGGGCAGTGCGCCGGCGGGAATGGTGCCCGTCACGCTCCCAAGCAGAGCAAGAGAGAGTGCCGCAGGCGTTCCCCAAATACAGCTTGTCCACGCGGCTTCAAGCCTCGGCGCGGCCGTGCCTTTTTCACGCCGTTTCAGAAGATAGATGGTGAATCCTGAGGCAATAATATACGCGAGCACCACGCTCAACAGGGCATAGGCGATTTTCACCGGGAGACCGCCGAACGATCCGAAATGGAGCCGATAGACGGAGGCGATCATTTGTTGTCCGATCGTTCCGTCGGCCATGCCGACGGTTTGCACGAACTTTCCATGGTGGTCGAAATTATAGTAGTCGCCGAAAATGAGACGCTGTGGATGGATGCCAAGAACCTGGAGATGCTGCCCTTTGGTCTTCGGTTCGTGCATGATGACGTAATTGGCCACGATGTCCGGATGCTTTGCCTGCATGGAGGTCAGGGCCTGGGCGATGCCGGCAAGCGGGGCGGGTTCGTCGTTTTCCTCCGTTTCCTCTCCGAACACGGGAGCGAAAACGGCGTCCACGTCACCTTCGTGATCGAGCGTGGCGACGGCAAACGCAACAAGAGTGGCGAGGCCCAAGACCGCGCCGGTCAATGCAATACTGAGGTGAAACGGAGACGTCCAGACGCTCAGGCGGTTGTGCAGGTCAGCCTGGGCCACCCGTGCTGAACCGGAAAAACGAAACGCGAAGGCGTCGCGAAAAATGCTCGGATGGGCCAGGAATCCGGAAATGGACAGGCCGACCAACAGAACGCCCAACGTGCCGACGACGGTGAGACCGAGTGTATTCGGCAAATGCAAATAATAGTGGAGATCAAGAACGAACTGCGTCCACGGATGAGCTTCTTCGGCCACGATCGCGCCGGTGTCGTCGGTAAAGACGGCTCGTGTATCGGTCGTCAGGACGACGCGCGGCAAATCATCCGTCGGCAACTGAATAAAAAAATGGGATGTCGGCGTTTCCTCAGTCGCCAGCATGGAAAGAGCCGCACGTTCTGCGGCCTGGGGAGAGATGGACGCCATTTCAGGCGCCCCCGGTTGTTCCCATCGCTGGAGTTCATGATTGAAAACCGAAATCGTCCCGCTGACGGTCAGGATATAGAGAAGGGCCGCGGCGGCGAGGCCTAACGCCGAGTGACCCGATAAGGCTCTCGTGACAAATTTGGGAGACGCCTTAGTGACGCCCGCGTCCTGCATTGCCGATCCTATGCTCCCCATCCAGGGTGGACCGCGCCTGCGGCGGCCAAACAGAAGAGGATCGTGGCTTTTCGCGCCGTCCCGTTGTCAATGACCATCCACGTGGCCATGATCGCCCAGAGCAACGGCGTGAGAAAAAACATCGTCACGATGGCGTTCGCCGTCTCGACCCCAAAGAACTGAAGCCATTCAAAGACGGACAACGTCAGGATCATTGCCACGCCGCCGCCCAGCGGACCGGCCAGGAAAAACGTGGAAAGACGTTGACCATAAACGCCGCGGGGCGTTCGTGCAGACGCCGCCGGCTCATTCGTCTTTGCAACGGACTCCGGTTTTGTTCGTCGATTCGTGAAAGCCGACCAGGCGTTGAATCCGAGGAGGCTCATGGCCACCAACGTGAAAATAATGGTCCCAAGAGCAAGACCCCACTCGGTGCCGCCCACCAAACTCCATAGTGACAACCCGCCCAGAATGATCAGCCATCCGCCCGCAAGGATAAAGGCGTGTCCTCGAACCTTTCTCCTCCAGACAACACGAAGTACACCCATTCCCAGAACGATCCCCACTGTCCCCAAAAAGCCCGGAAGGATTGCCATCAATCAAGCCTCTTTTTCCTGGTCAAGTGTCCTCGTTCGGTTTGGTGGTTTTCGCCATGACAATTCTGCCATGCTCATAACAAAAATTCGTCATACAATTCAAGAGACAATTAAAATGAAAATCATTGACATTTTTGTCCGCATACGTGCAAAGATGGAGGCATAGGAGAGAAGCCCCCCGGACCTTTTTTTGACGAGGGGACGTTTCTCTCCCTTCGATATTCTTCAAAGGAGCGGTTCGCTGCATTCGGTGAGTGCATCAGCCGCGGGAAACTCTTGAGTTCAGACGGGACAGACGATTTGCCGAAACCGACGAAGGTCGATCTTTCCGGCGTGGCGGAGACGATGCTGTGGCCGCTGTGGAATCGCGCGATGGAGACGCGGCGTTCCGACGGGATGATCGCCGACCCGATGGCCGTTGATCTTGTGGATCGGATCGACTACGACTTCGCGGGTCACTTCGGCAAACCCACGGTGTTCCATCCCGTTCGCGCCAAGGTCTGCGATGATCTCATTCGCGGCTATCTGTCGCGGGTTTCGGAAGAGCCGGTCGTCATCGCGCTCGGCGAGGGGTTGGACACCCAGCTCTGGCGCATTGACGACGATCGGTTGCGTTGGGTCAGCGTCGATCTGCCCGAGGCAATCCGCGTTCGAGAGAATCTCCTCCCGTCACATCCACGCGCCTCGAAGGTGGCCGGTTCCGTGCTTGACCCTGCCTGGATGGATGCCGTGCCCGCGGATGCGCGGCCGTTTATCACGGCCGCCGGATTGCTGATGTATTTCACTGAGAAGGACGTCCGCTCGCTGCTGACCCGAATCAGCGAACGCTTCCATGGCGCCGAGGTCTTTTTCGATACCATCACGCCTTTCTTCTCCAGGCGGACAGTAAAGGGTATGAAAGTCACCAAGTGCTACACGGCACCTCCCATGCCGTGGGGGATAACGATTGACGACATACCGGACTTTCTTCGGTCGATACCTGATCTCGAACCGGTCTCGGTACAGAGCTACGCCGATCCGTGTCCGAAACGGACACGGCTCTACAAACTTCTGTCCTGTATTCCGCCCGTTCGGCGGGCCTTGGCCGGCGGTTTGGTCCACACCCGCGTCTCGCTACCCTGACCCGTTCCCTGAGGCATTGATATGCCTTTTGAGTGTTTTGTAACCCAAGCGGCATAAGATGCCGCGGCTATATTTTTATGATAAACCCTCTCCCTCAAGGATATATTGGCAAAAATCATCATGCTCGCGTCCCTTCCGTCATACTCGCGTCCCTTCCGTCATTCCCGCTGTCCCATCCGTCATTCCCGCCGGTTTTTAGCGGGAATCCAGCATCCTTGCTTCTGCGGAATATTTTCTGGATTCCCGCTTTCGCGGGAATGACGGGCCGGGGTGGTGAATCATCTTGTCATTCCCGCAATCCATCTTGTCATTCCCGCCGGTTTTTAGCGGGAATCCAGAGTCTATTCTTTGAGGGCCTTGTATGTCTTTGAGCGTTTTGTAACCCAGGCGGCATTGAGCCGGTAGTTCCGTCCATGGCGTCTTCTGAGCAAACCTCCCCACGTTCCGGGCCGATTGCCTGGATGACCCACCACACGGTAGCGGCCAACATGGTCATGGTCATTTTTATTCTCGGCGGGTTGCTGGTCAGCACCCAGCTCAAGCAGGAAGTCTTTCCGGAATTTCAAGGCGATATCATTCTCGGCTCCGTCGCCTATCCCGGGGCCAGCCCGGAAGAGGTGGAGCAAGGGATTATCCTGGCCATTGAAGACGTGGTGCGGGGGCTGGAGGGGGTGAAAGAAGTCACGGCCACTGCCGCTGAGGGCAAGGCATTAGTGAAAATTGAGTTGGTGAACGGAGTCAACGCCGATAACGCCTTGCGGGAAATCACGAACGAGATCGACCGCATCCAGTCGTTCCCCGAATTGACGGAAAAACCGGTCATCAACTTCGTCGAAGTGCGCTATCAGGTGTTGAGCGTGATGGTACACGGCGACCTGGAAGAACAGACGCTGCGGGCCGTGGCCGACCGCATGCGGGATGACTTGTTGCAACGACCGGGGGTTACGCTCGTGGAACTGGGCGCGGCCCGTCCCCGGGAAATTGCCATTGAAGTGCCCCAACGGCATCTTCGGGCCTACGGCTTGACCCTCAACCGGATTGCCAAAGCGATTGGGGAGGCCGCCATTGAACTGCCCGGGGGCGGGGTCAAGACCACCGGCGGCGAAGTGTTGTTGCGGACGCAGGAGCGTCGTGATTTCGGCCGGGACTACGCCGACGTTCCCGTAGTCTCAACGCCGGAGGGCACGGTCGTCACGGTCGGAGATCTGGGGACGATCCGCGACGGATTTGAAGAGACGGACGAAGAAGCCTACTACAACGGTCAACGGGCAATCCAAGTCAAAGTGTTTCGGGTCGGCACGGAAACGCCCCAGTCGGTCTCCGAGAGCGTTCGGGCGTATTTGGAGGAGTTGCGCCAGGAGTTGCCGGCCGGCATTGGCCTGGCGATCTGGGAGGACTGGTCCGAGATGTATCGGGACCGGATGCAGCTCTTATTGAAAAATGCGTTTTTGGGTTTGCTCCTGGTTCTGTTGCTCCTGGGGTTGTTTTTGGATCTCAAGCTGGCGTTCTGGGTCACGGTGGGGCTCCCGACCTCGATCATCGGCTCGTTTCTCTTCCTTCCCCTGACGGGTGCCTCCATCAACATGATTTCCCTGTTTGCGTTCATTGTCACGCTGGGGATCATCGTGGACGACGCGGTGGTGGCGGGGGAGATCATTTATCAGAAACGAGAACAGGGTCTGTCGTTTCTTCAGGCGGCCATTGCCGGGGCCAGGGAGATAGCCGGGCCCATCACGTTTGCCGTGCTGACCAATATCGCCGTGTTCTTGCCCTTCTTTTTCCTGCCCGGCGACATGGGGAATTTTATCAGGCAGGTTCCCGCGGTGGTCGTGGCGGTCTTCGTGGTGTCGCTGATCGAATCCTTGTTCGTGTTACCGGCGCATTTGGCCCATACGCGAGCGCCTTCGGAGTTCTGGCAAACGCTGGATCGGCCCAGGCGGTGGTTCAGCGAGGTGATGCAAACCTTTATCCGGGAACGCTATCAACCGTTTCTGCGCACCGCGATTGCCAATCGCTACGTGACGGTAGCGGTAGGGGTGGCCTTGTTGATCGTGGCGGTGGGCCTCGTGGCCGGCGGACGCATCCCCTTTAATTTTTTCCCGGCGGTGGACTCGGACGTGGTCCTGGTACAAGCCACGTTGCCCTATGGCGTCTCGATGGACGATTCCCGGACCGTCCTGGACTCTCTGCAGCAGGCGGTACGTGTCTCGATCGACCAACTGGGAGGCGAGGCCGCGTTGCGAGGCGTCTATGGCCAGATCGGCTCGTCCCCGTTGGAGCCGGGCGAGGTGTTCATGGGTTCGTCAGGCAGCCACATAGTCTGGGCGATGGTCTTTTTAGATCCCGCGGATCAGCGGGATTTCAGCGGAATGGAATTTGCCAATGCCTGGCGCACCGCCATCGGGACGATTCCAGGAGTGGAGTCGCTCACCTTTGAGGCCGATACCGGCCCGAGCGCAGGGGCGGCGATCGACATCCAGCTCTCTCATCGTTCCCGAGCAACGCTGGAAGCCGCTGCTCAGGATCTGGCCGAAGCGTTGCCACGGTATCACGGCGTCATGGATATTGACGACGGCGTGTCATTGGGCAAGCCGCAACTGAATTTTCACGTCAAACCGGAAGCGCGCAACCTGGGTCTCAATGCCACGGATTTAGCCCGACAGGTGCGCGGAGCCTTTTATGGCGTAGAAGCCCTGCGTCAACAGCGAGGCCGCGATGAAGTGAAGGTCATGGTGCGGCTGCCGGCAACCGCACGCCAGTCCGCTTTCACGGTGGAACAGTTGATCTTGCGCACTGAGCAAGGCGGGGAAATTCCCCTGTCGGAGGCGGCTGACGTTGAACGGGGACGGGCTTATACCGAAATCCAACGCCGCGACGGGCGGCGCGTCGTGGCAGTCACGGCTGAGGTCGATGACCAGATCGCCAATGCCAACAGCATCATAGGGGAACTGACCGCCAATGAGCTGGAAGCGTTGAAAAAGAAATATCCGGGCCTCACGTACTCCTTGGAAGGCGAGCAGGCGTCGCAACGAGAAACGCTCACCGCCATGGCCATCGGGCTTCCCTTGGCGCTGTTGCTGATTTATGGGTTGCTGGCCATTCCCTTCAGAAGTTACGTGCAACCGCTGATTGTGATGCTGGGGATCCCGTTCAGTTTCATCGGCGCGTTGGTCGGGCATCTGCTCCTGGGCTATGGGCTCAGCATCATCAGTCTGTTCGGGATGGTGGCCTTGGCGGGCGTGATGGTCAATGATTCCCTGGTCTTGATCGTGGCGACGAATCGTATCCGCCAAGAACGGGGTATTCCCCCGTCCGAAGCGGTGATGCAAGGGGCGATGAACCGGTTTCGTCCCATCGTCCTGACGTCGTTGACCACGTTCTTCGGGTTAGCCCCGATGATGTTTGAGACCGCGATGCAGGCGCGGTTTCTCATCCCCATGGCCATCTCGCTGGGATTCGGCATTCTGTTCGGAACGGCGATTATTTTAATCCTTGTGCCGTGTGTCTATCTCATGGTGGACACCCTTCTACGCAGGACCAGACCATCTCCGGCCGACTCCTTGGCCTCATAGGAATCCTGGACAACTATAAATTATATTTATAATTTTGAATATTTTTATCAATAAAAATGATTGATATTACTATTTTCTTATGGTATAAGCGGTTCATTTTTGCTTGGTTGCAACCCGTCTGCCCTGGATTGACGGTGCATCAGTTGCCGTATGCTCTCGCTGAAGAAGAAAGGAGAACGAAATGTTGTCAAAAACTCTGCTCCTGGCCGTCGTGCTGACGGTGTCGGTGGTGCCCGCCACGTCACTCCTGGCGCAGGAAGTCGAAGAAGATAGTGAGGGGGGGGGGGGGGGGAGGTAATCCCTAAACTCAAGGAAATCGTCGTGACGGGCGATAAGATCGGCCGGCTCACTGCGGAGGCGCCGCCAAGCATCACGATCATTGAGGGGGAACAAGCGCGACAGCCCATCAACCGGGACATCAAGCATGTCATCCGCAAGGCAGCCAACGTGTTCACTGAAGAGGGTGCCCAGCTTCCCGCCATTCGTGGGGTTGATGGCTCGGCCGGCTATGGCCAGTCGATTACGGCGGGCACTCAACCGCGTATCCCGATTCTGATTGACGACGTGGCCAGGCCGCTTCTGGATGCGTTCTCCATTTCCAGGAGTTCGACTTGGGACGTGTCCACAATGGAAATCGCGCGTGGGCCTCAGCCCTCCAGCACCGGCCGAAACGCGCTGGCCGGCGCAATCCGCATCTATACGAATAATCCCAGCTTCGAATACGAGGCGTCGGCTCGGTTGCGCGGCTACACAGCGGACGGGACCGCGGACGGCGCCGGCATGGTCAACCTGCCGCTGATCGACAACCAGGTGGCGTTTCGGGGGACCGTTGAGGAGAGCCGCGGGGACGCGTACATCGACGTGACCGGTGGAACGGAGAATTTCCGTGGAACAATCGATCCTGAGACCGAAATTTTCAAGCGGTATCGGGGCAAACTGCTGTTTACGCCCGAGGCCGTGCCCGGGCTGGAAGTCAAGCTGACCGTCGATCACATGAGAACCGCGGGACCGATACCTGGGAACGCCACCACTGACGGCAATCCCAAGAACTTGAATGTTTCGAATTTCGTATCTCAGACCGCATTCGAGGAGAATAACCAGACCACCTACATCGGACGGGTAAACTACGTGTTGAGTGAATTTGCCGAACTCGAACTCCGCGGGTCCTTTGTTGACAATGATTTGGCGTTTCTGGATACAGGAGGCGGCGTCGGCCAGGCTGACTATGCAAAGGATCAGGTTGAAGGCGAAGCGTTTCTTCGCCTGACCGACCTCGGTATGCTCAAGCGCGGGCTGGTCGGGATCATCCATAACGTCTCGACCGAGGACGGGTCTACCGATCAACCTGTATACTCTCCCCCTAACTTTCCCCCTCTCTTCTACGTGTCCGACGGCAAAATTAACAACACGGGGATCTACGCGGAGGCGGAGATTCCTCTTGGTGGTGAATTGGGGCTTGCCGATGGCCTGACCCTGATTGCCGGCGGCCGGTACGAGATTGACGACCGACACCGTTCGGTGATCGCCAGGGGCAGCACGGTCTCGGACCGCGATCTCAGCGCGCGCCGGTTTCAGCCGAAAGTGGGACTGCGTTATGCCCCCCAAGACGATCTGACGCTGGGCTACACCTACAGCGAGAGTTTCCGGGCCGGAGGCACCGATTTTGACCTTATTACGGCAGCCTATCTCGCTCACTTTTTACCTCCCGGGGTTCCAATAGGTATCTCAGAGTTCGAACCGGAGACCATGCGCCAACATGAATTTTATGCGAAATCGTCGTTTTGGAACAGGCGCGTTTCTCTCGGTGCGAGCGCGTTTTACTACACCTACGACAACGCGCAGATTCAGGGCGCAGCACAGGCGTCGTACCCCCTTCCTTTCATTCCGACCGGTCGACTGTTGGGCAATATACCGGAAGCCGTGGGGTATGGGTTTGAACTCGAAGCGGATGCCGACCTCACGGCCGGATTTTCCCTGAACGGCGCCCTTGGGCTCCTCAAGACGAAGATCACGAACGCCGGACCGGTTCTGAAGGCGATGGGCAATGAGGGCGATGAACTTCCGCGCGCTCCGAGCACAACTGCGAGCCTGGCCCTGAACTATGACTCGGGCTTCGGCTTCACTGGGACCTTCGGCGGACGTTTCGTCGGAAGGACGACGGCAGTCATGAACGGGCTTCAAATCCCCAGCTACACGATATTCGATCTGTCCGCGGGCTACGAATTTCAGAGGATACTTCGAGACTTCCGGGTGGACCTGTCTATCGAGAACCTGACCGACAAGGGGTACTTCATCTTCCGTGACGTTAGTTTAGCAACCTTTGAAGGCAAAGGCCGTCCGCGCACTTTCATGTTGAGCGGCACCTGGCGGTTCTAAGGAGGCTTGGTGATGACCGACGAAGCAACGGACAAGGCAACGGCCAAAGCGACGCGGGCAGTCCGCGGGGTCACCCGTTGGCACGTCGTCCATAAATGGAGCAGTCTGATCTGCACCGTGTTCGTGCTGATGGCCTGCTTCACGGGCTTGCCGCTCGTGTTCTCCGAGGAAATCGACCGGTTCCAACGCTGGCTTGCGGGCGAAGCCAGCCAGCCGGACGCGGCGCCGACGTTGTCCATAGACAAGCTGGCCGCGACCGCCAGACGGGAGCGCCCTGACGCGCACGTGCAATTGCTGTGGCGCGAACCGTCCGACCCGGGCATCGTGGGCTTCGCCATGGGGGAGACGGTGGAGACTCCGGTCGCGGATGCCGAATTTCTGCGGATTGACGAAAAGACCGGTCAGTCGCGGAGCGCGGAACGTATCGACGACGGTCTCATGGGGGTGTTGTTTCTCCTTCATACCGAGTTATACGCGGGCCAAAGCGGGACGCTGTTTTTGGGCGTGATGGCCGCGCTGTTCATGACGGCGATTGTCTCAGGCATCGTGCTGTATGCGCCGTTCATGCGCCATCGGGCCTTTGCGGTCATCCGGGTGGAGAAAGGCCGGGCGCGCTGGCTCGATCTGCACAACGCCTTGGGCATCGTGCTGGGCACGTGGACGTTCGTGGTGTCGGCCACCGGCATGATCAATACCTGGGGGAGTCCGATGATCCAGTATTGGCTGCTGAACGACATGCAGCAAATAGTCGCGCACGATACCGCCGGCACGGGGGAGCACAAGGCGGACCTCGCGTCAGTTCAGGAAGCCATTGACTTGGCGGCACGGAAGATTCCCGACGGCGAGTTTTCATTTGTGGCCTTTCCGGGATCCGAGTTCTCCAGCGACCGGCATTACCTGGTTATGTTCACCGGCAAGACGCCGGTATCCTCGCGTTTGCTCATGCCCGCGGTCGTGAACGCGCATTCGGGCGAATTGATCGCCACGCCCGACCTGCCGTGGTATTTGAAAACGTTCCTGCTGTCTCAGCCGCTGCATTTCGGGGACTACGGCGGCCTGGGGCTGAAGATCGCCTGGTTCCTGTTGGACTTCGCCATGATCCTGCTGCTGTCAAGCGGCCTGGTCCTGTGGTGGCGGAAGCGGCACGAGCCCCTGGAGATCGACGTCGTGGGGGCGGCATGAAGCCGGCGGGAACGGGATGGCGGCACATCTGGCGGTGGCCCGGGTTGATCGGGCTTGCCACGGGGTTTGGCTTGGTCTGCGCGCTGCTGGCGGACGGCGGATGGGACGTGGCCGGGGCCGGGTCCCTGGCCGTGCCGGGCGTGGTCGCGCTGTGGCTCATCGGCAAATTCGCTTTCAGCCGTACTTCGACGGGTGAAGGTTGATCGCTCTTGCTTCGTCCATGCACAAGAAAGGAGAACGAAATGTTACCCAAAGCTCTGGTCCTGGCCGTCGTGCTGACGGTGTCGGTGGTGCCCGTCACGTCATCTCTGGCGAAGGAAGTCGAAGAAGATAGTGAGGGGGGGGAGAGATAATTCCTAAACTCAAGGAAATCGTCGTGACGGGCGATAAGATCGGCCGGCTCACTGCGGAGGCGCCGCTAAGCATCACGATCATTGAGGGGGAACAAGCGCAACAACCGATCAACCGGCACATCAAGATGGTGATCCGCAAGGCGGCCAACGTGTTTGTCGAAGAAGGGATCCAGCTACCCTCTATTCGCGGGGTCGATGGCTCAGGTGGGGGTCGGCAGGCGATTACCGCTGGTTCGCAGCCGCGCGTCCCGCTTCTGATCGACGACGTCCCGCGGCCGCTGAATAATTCGTTCGCCATTTCCCGGAGTTCGACCTGGGACGTGGCCTCAATGGAAATCGCGCGGGGGCCTCAACCCTCCAGCACGGGGCGGAACGCACTGGGCGGCGCGATCAGGATTTATACCAATGATCCGGGATTCGAATACGACGCGGCGGCGCGGGTGCGAGGCTTTACGGCGGACGGGACCGTTGACGGCGCCGCCATGGTCAACCTGCCGCTGATTGACAACCAACTGGCGCTTCGGGGGACCGTCGAGGAGAGCCGCGGGAACGCGTACATCAACGTGACCGATCAGGCGAAGGCGATGATCCCCGGACAGCTTGATCCTGAAGCAGAACTGTATCAGCGGTATCGGGGCAAGGTGCTGTTGACGCCCGAGGCCGTTCCCGGGCTGAAGGTCAAGTTCACCGTCGATCACATGAGAACCGAGGGGCCCATACCCGGGTTCGCGCAAGGTAACGGAGACCCCGACGACTTCACAATCACGTTTTTCGGATTCCAGAGTGCCTTCGAGGAGAATGATCAGACTACCTACACTGGACGGACGAACTACGTGTTGAGCGAGTTTGCCGAACTCGAACTTCGCGGTTCCTTTATCAACAATGATTTGGTGTTTGCGGATACGGGACTTGCCGGCCGGTTTGCCTATGAGCTGGATCAGGTAGAAGGGGAGGCTTTCCTGCGGCTCAGCGATCTCGGTGTGCTCCGGCGAGGGCTGGTCGGACTCATCCACAATACCTCGACGGAGGAGGGTTTAAACCCTAGTTCGACCTTCGGCACCCTGACCGACGGTGAAATCAACAACACGGGTTATTACGGGGAAGCGGAGATTGCGCTTGGCGAACTGGGTCTTGCCGACGGCCTCACGCTGATCGCCGGCGGCCGGTACGAGAGAGACGACCGAAGCCGTTCGGTAAGGTTTGACATAGACTTTCCCCCGTTCCCGAAGACTGTGGTCGAATCGGAGGGCGGGCTCAGCGCGCGCCGGTTTCTGCCGAAAGTGGGCCTGCGCTATGCCCCCACCAATGAGTTGACGCTGGGCTACACCTACAGCGAGAGTTTCCGGGCCGGGGGCATTGACGTGGATCCTTTCCCCGTCCCCGCTTTCGCACGATTCGATCCCGAGACCCTGCGCCAGCATGAAGTCTATGCGAAATCGTCGCTCTGGAATAAGCGCATTTCATTCGGCGCGAGCGCGTTTTACTACACCTACGAGGACGCGCAGGTTCCGGAAGCAGCACGGGTGATGACGCCTTTTGGTCCGGCCTTTCTGTTCGGCAACGTCCCGGAAGCCGTGGGGTATGGGCTCGAGCTGGAAGCGACGGCCGCCCTCACGGCCGGATTTTCGGTAAACGGGGCCCTCGGGTTACTCAAGAGCGAGATCACGGACGCCGGGCCGGCCCTGAAGGCGATGGGCAATGAGGGCGGAGCACTTCCGCGCGCGCCGAGTACAACCGCGAGTCTGACCCTGAACTACGACCCGGTCGACGGCTTCAATGCGACCCTCAGCGGACGTTTTATCGGAAGGACGACCTCGGGCCTGAATCAACCGGAAATCCCCAGCTATACGTTGTTCGATCTGTCAACCGGCTACGAATTTCAGAAAGGATATTTCGGGGGCTTTCGGGTGGACCTGTTTGTCGAGAATCTGACCGATCAGGAGTACTTCACCTTCCGCGAGCGTGTTTCTCCAGGACTTCCCGTTGATGCCCTCGAAGGCAAAGGGCGTCCCCGTACCTTCGGGCTGAGCGGCACTTGGCGGTTTTAAGGAGGATTAGCGATGACGACCGAAGCGACGGATAAGGCAAAGGCCAAAGCGACGCGGGCAGTCCGCGGGGTCACCCGCTGGCACGTCGTCCATAAGTGGAGCAGTCTGATCTGTACCGTGTTCGTGCTGATGGCCTGCTTCACGGGCTTACCGCTCGTGTTTTCTGAGGAAATCCACCGCTTCGAGCGGTGGCTCGCGGATGAAGCCAGCCCGACTGACCCGGACGCCATTCCGACGTTGTCCATGGACGAACTGGTCGCGGCCGCCAGACAGGAGCGCCCGGACGCGCATCTGCAATTGCTCTGGCGCGAACCGTCCGACCCGGGCATCGTGAACTTCGCCATGGGAGACACGCTGGAAGGGCCGATCGTGGAGTCCGAATTCCTGCGGATTGACGAAAAAACCGGACAATCACGGAGCGCGGAACGCGTGGATGACAGCCTCATGGGGGTGCTGCTCCTCCTCCATACCGAACTATACGCGGGACTGACCGGCACGCTGTTCCTGGGCGTGATGGCTGCGTTGTTCATGACGGCGATTGTCTCGGGCATCGTGCTGTATGCGCCGTTCATGCGCCATCGGGCCTTTGCGGTCATCCGGGTGGAGAAGGGCCGGGCACGCTGGCTCGATCTGCACAACGCCCTCGGCATCGTGCTGGGCACGTGGACGTTCGTGGTGTCGGCCACCGGTATGATCAATACCTGGGGGAGCCCCATGATCCAGTTCTGGCTGCTGAACGATGTCCAGCGAATGGTCGCGCACGATACCGTCGGCGCGGGTAACCCCAAGGGCGAACTTGCGTCCGTGCAGGCGGCCATCGACTTGGCGGCTCAGGAGATTTCCGACGGCGAGCCGTCGATTGTGACCTTTCCGGGGTCCGAATTGTCCAATGACCGGCATTACATTGTGATGTTCACCGGGAAGACCCCCGTGTCCTCGCGCTTGCTTATGCCCGCGGTCGTGAACGCGCATTCGGGCGAGTTGATCGCCACGCCCGACCTGCCGTGGTATTTGAAAACGTTCCTGCTGTCCCAACCGCTGCATTTCGGGGACTACGGCGGCCTGGGGTTGAAGATCGCCTGGTTCCTGCTGGACTTCGCCATGATCCTGCTGCTGTTGAGCGGCTTGGTGCTGTGGTGGCGGAAGCGGCACGAGCCCCTGGAGATCGACATCGTGGGTGCCGTATGAGGCCGGCGGGAACGGGATGGCGGCACATCTGGCGGTGGCCCGGGCTGATCGGACTTGCCTCGGCGTTTGGCCTGGTCTGCGCGCTGCTGGCGGACGGAGGATGGGACGTGGCCGGGGCCGGGTCCCTGGCCGTGCCGGGCGTGGTCGCGCTGTGGCTGATCGGGAAATTCGCTTTCAGCCGTACTTCGACGGGTGAAGGTTAATTGCTCGTTATCCTTGTCCATGCACAAGAAAGGAGAACGAAATGTTACCCAAAGCTCTGGTCCTGGCCGTCGTGATGACGGTGGCGGTGGTGCCCGTCACGTCACTTTTGGCCCAGGAAGTTGAGGAAGAAGATAAAGATGATGGGGGGGAGGAGGGTAAGGTTATTACCCTCAAAGAAATCGTCGTGACGGGCGAGTGGGTGAGACGCCCGCTCAGCGAAACCACCACCAGCGTGACGTTATTGCCCGAAGCGTCTCTTCAACGAAACGACGCCAGACGGGTCTATGATGCCGTGCGCCACGTGCCCAACCTGACGCCGGCTCCCCCTGACTTTCTGCCTGCCATTCGCGGGGTTCAAGGCGACGGTCCCCAGGGATTGGAAGGCGCGCCGATTTCCGCGGCACCTCCCCGGGCCAAGCTCATTGTTGATGATGTCTCACGGATTCAGGCGTATTCCAACAATGCCTATCAATTCATGTTTGACGTGGAGCAAGTCGAAGTGCTGCGTGGGCCACAGGCCACGACGCGTGGCCCCAATTCGATTGCGGGGATTTTTGCCGTCAACACCAAAGATCCGGTGTTTGTCACGGAAGGAGCCGCGCAGGCGTGGGTTGACTGGAATGAAGTCTCTGATTTCGGTTACCGGAGCAACGCCATGGTCAACGTTCCATTCGGCAATGAAACGGCGATGCGTTTCGTGCTGCAATACGAGAAAGACAGAATTCCAACCCAAATATTTGACGATAAAGGCACCGCACCCCCAGGCACGGATTTCGATGCACAATCAGAATATAATACGCTGAATCTTCGCAATAAACTTCTCTGGGTGCCGCAATCACTTCCCGATTTTTCCGCCCTCTTTACCCTGGAATACCAGACGGCTCGTGACGTCGCCTTTGATTCGCTCATTGGGAGAACGGATCCCGAAAACCGACGGCGTGGATTCTCGGACGGGCAGCGCATCTTTGATACAGAGGATTACAGCTTCATTTCCGACCTGCGCTACGACGTCGGAGACACGGGAGAATTTCGTTTCCTTACCAGTTACATGAAAAATGAATTCCACGGCACGTCCGATTCGAATTCCGCACCCAGACGCGTCATTTTTGCTCCGGGACTGGAGCGGGAACTCCTGGCCCAGGATTTTCTCTACAATTTCAAGCACGTCGGGTCATTCGACGGCATCGTCGGCGCGAGCTATCGGCGTGAAACCGGGATCACGCGAACGGGTGGATTTCCCATCGATTCAGAGGATGAGCGGGAATCGCTCTCCGCGTTCGCCGACCTCACGTATCATCTGTCGGATGAGTTCCGATTTCTTGGGGGAGGCCGGCTGATGAAAAATACGGTCATTTTCACCGGCAGGGTCGGTATTCCCGTGAACGTCGATCAGGACGTCACGGTTTTTCTTCCGAAGGCCGGTTTGGCCTACGATTTGGATGCGCGGCAAACCATGTATGTGACGGCAAGACGTGGGTTTAATCCGGGCGGGGGCGGTCCGGACTTTGCCACGTTTGAGTTCTATGAGTTTGACCCGGAATACGTCTGGACGTATGAACTCGGGTACCGCGGCAACTTTATGGACAACGGAGTCTCTTTCAATGCGACGGTTTTTTACAACCAATATGACGACTACCAGTTTTACTATGAAACCGACTTTGCGCAGAGAATGTTCAATTACGATGGGGACTCGTATGGCGCCGAATTGGAAGTGCGTGCTCAAGCGACCGATTCTCTCGAGTTGATCGGCGGCGTTGGGCTCCTCAAAACTCAGATAAATGATTCCGGTGCGGAACCCTATGATGGAAACCGATTCGGTAAAGACCCTGAAGTGACTCTCAATACGGGGGTCGTCTGGCAGATGACGCCACGGACGTCGGCCGACGTGGCGGCTACCTACGTGGGCAAATATTTTGGTACGTTTGCCCAAGCGTCCGGCACGGAGTCAGGGGATTACGTGAACGTCGATATCGGCATGACCGGTGACATCAACGGCTTCAGGGTCCGGGCTTTTGTTCGTAACGTCTTCGATGAGCTGCAATATTATGAAAAGCTCAATTCCATGATGGACAGAGGCGGGTACGTGCTACCGCCCCGAGAGATCGGCATCACGGTGACGTATGCGTTCTAATGCCGGCACATAAGACGTTCTTCAAATCTTTTCCATAGAAGAAGGAGATTGCAAATGTGGCCTAAAACTCTGCTCATGGCCGTCGTGCTGACGGTGTCGGTGGTGCCCGTCACGTCACTGTTGGCGCAGGAAGTTGAAGAAGAAGATAAGGATGGTAGTGTGGGGGGTGGGGAGGTTGGGTGGGGGGGGGGGGGGGGGGGTAAGGTGATTACCCTCAAGGAAATCGTGGTGACGGGCGAGTGGGTGAAACGCCCGCTCAGCGAAACGACCACCAGCGTGACGTTATTGCCTGAAGAGTCTCTGCAACGAAACGACGCGTACCGGATCTACGATACCGTGCGCCACGTGCCCAACCTGACGCCGGCTCCACCCGACTTTCTGCCTGCTATTCGGGGCCTTCAAAGCGGCGGTCCTCTTGGGTTGGGCGGAGGTCTGCTGGCAGCCACGCAGCCTCGGGCCAAACTGATCGTAGGGGGCGTGGAACGGCTTGCAAACTATGCGAATAACGTCTATCAATCCATGTTTGACGTGGAGCAAGTCGAAGTGCTTCGTGGCCCGCAGGCCACGACGCGTGGCCCCAATGCAATTGCGGGGGTGTTTAACGTCAAAACCAAAGATCCGGTGTTTGTCAGGGAGGGAGCCGTTCAAACGCGTTTTGATTGGAATGAGGTATCCGGTTTCGGCAAGCGCGTCAACTTCATGGGTAACGTGCCGACCGGAAAGGAACTTGCGATGCGTTTCGTGTTGCAATACGAGACAGATCGTAATCCCATCCAGGTGTATGACGACGGCAACCCCACTATCCCCCCAGGCACGGATTTCGACGACTTGTCAGCCTATAATACGCTTACCCTTCGCAACAAATTCCTCTGGGTGCCTCAATCGCTCCCTGATTTTTCCGGCCTGTTTACTCTGGAATACCAGACTGGTCGTGATTCCGCCTTTGATTCGTGGATTTGGGGAAGCGACTCGGCAGCTTTTGCTCCCGACGGTATTGCCCGTGACCCCGAAGACCGCATGTATGGATTCTCGGGCGGGCAACGCATCTTTGACACGGAGGATTACGGCTTCACCTCCGATCTACGCTATACCGTCGGGGAGACGGGAGAAATACGCGCGATCACCGCTTACATGAACAATGCCTTTCAAGACGCTCCCGACTCTAACTCTATCGCTTCGGGCGTCACGTTTACATCCCTGAACAGAGACCTCCTGACCCAGTATTTGCTCTATACGTTCGAGAAAATGGGCTCGCTTGACGGCATCGTCGGCGCGAGCTATCGGCTTGAAACAGGGGACACGCGAACGGGCGTCTTTGCCATCACTTCAGAGGATGAGCGGGAGGCGTTATCCGCGTTTGCCGACCTCACGTATCATCTGTCTGACGATTTCAGACTTCTTGGAGGCGGTCGGATCATGAGAAATACCGTGATATTCAATGGCATGGTCGTCGTCCCCGTGGGTGTCAACCAGGATGACACGGTTGTTCTTCCCAAGGCCGGTTTTGCCTATGATCTGGATGAGCGACAAACGATGTACGCGACGGCAAGACGTGGCTTTAATCCTGGCGGCGGCGGCGTTGACTTTGGCCAGCTTGGATGCCATTTTTTTGGTACGTGCAATGCGTTCTATGAGTATGATCCGGAATACGTCTGGACGTATGAAGTCGGTTACCGCGGCAACTTGATGGACAATATCGTCACGCTCAATGCGACGGTGTTTTACAACCAATATGACGACTACCAGTTTTTCTGGACACCTAATCCGAACTCGTCCAGAATCGTCAATTATGATGGAAACACGTATGGGGCTGAGTTGGAAGCCCGTGCTCAGGTGACCGATGCCATTGAGCTGATCGGCGGCGTTGGCCTTCTCAAAACCAAAATTGATGCTCCGGGCGAAACCATTGACGGCAACCGGTTCGGTCTGGATCCCGAAATCACGCTGAACACCGGGTTCGTGTGGCAGGTTATCCCTCGGATGTCGGTGGACGTGGTGGCCACCTACGTGAACCAATACTCTTTCGATTTCACCGAACTTCCGGGCACGGAGTCAGGCGACTACGTCAACGTTGATGCCGGCGTGACCGGTGACATCAACGGCTTCACGGTACGCGGCTGGGTTCGCAACGTCTTGGATGAATTGCAATACTATCAAAAGCAAACCCCCGGCGGTAGCGGGTACGTGCTACCGCCCCGAGAAATCGGCATCACTGTGACGTATGCGTTCTAATGCCGGCACACGGGACGTCTTGAGTGGTTCTTCAAACGAAACTCCGTCAATTCTGGCTCTGGCTGCACTGGGCGTTGGGACTCAGTATCGGCTTCGTCCTTGCCCTGGTGGGCTTGACGGGCGCCCTGCTGGTCTTCGTTGAGCCGCTGGCCAAGTGGGAAAACGGAGATATTCTCTTTCCGGAAAATATTCCCCCTTTTGAGATCACGCCGGAAAAAGTCGACGTCTGGTTACACGCCGCGGCTGACGATCCGAATTTCAGCCACCTGGAAGTGGCCGGCATCGAATATCCCAATGCCGGGCATATCCCGGGAACGGTTCCGATCCTTTTTGCTCATAAGGAAAGTGACACGGGAGAAGAAACTCACGTCGTGGCGGCGATTCATCCGGTCACGGACGAAATTTTGGGCAGTTTTGTCGTGGAAGAGTCATTCTGGATCAAACTCGTCTTTTTTCACATATCGTTACTCCTTCCCTTTGGCGGGGAGTTGGTGAGTTGGGCTACGCTTTTCGGATTTTTCTCTTTGCTCAGCGGGGTCATTCTGTGGTGGCCGAGGAAAAATTGGAAAAAAGCGTTCACGGTGTCCCGCTCACTGAAAAACAGACGGGATTGGCTGACTTGGCACAACGCAGCGGGAGTGTATCTTCTTGCGCCGATGATCGTCTTGCTGTATACGGGTTTGGCCGTCGTCAAACCACACTGGGTTGACCCCGTCTGGAACATCGTCTATCCGATACGAGAATATACACCGATGGTTGCACCGCAAGACCCAAGGAACGGAGGGGACCGAAAAGAGGGAGGAAAGCCTCACGGTCAAAACGACCCTCACGAAATATCCGTCAGCCAAGCCGTTGCCGTCGCGTTGCAAGAAAACCCCGGACTCGTCGTCCGAACCATTTCCCCGGCCAATGAATTTCAGAAGGACGTTCATTTCATAGGATTGATGCCGCCGGACGCCGATCCTCGGTCCCTCCACACCGAAGTATGGGTGAATACGCACACTGCGGAAATCATGATGGAACGTCCGGGAGAGACGCTCAATGTTGCAGAATGGGTGAAATCGAGGTTAATCCCGCTCCACGCAGACTTGAACGTGGGAATCATTGGGCAGGTGCTTGTTGTTTTGAGCGGCCTCTCCCTGCCGTTTCTCTTTATTTTCGGGTTCGTATTGTGGAGAATGAAAAAGGTGTGAACAGTTTATCGGGTTGATTTCATGACATCCGACCTGTCCTCTCAAAAATCCGGACGCCGGGAACTTCTGATGGCCGACGTGTCCAAGGTTCGGGACCCGGTCTGCGGCATGATGGTGGCCCCGCTTTCCGCTGCGGGGCGATACGACTACGCCGGCACGACGTACTATTTTTGTTACTTCCGGTGTGAGGAACGGTTTCGTCGTGATCCTGATGGATTTCTGAGTGGAACGATCGTGCCGTCCATGGACGACGTCCCGGCCAACCCCGGGACACCATACATCTGCCCGATGTGTCCCGACGTGGCATCGGACAAGCCCGTCGCGTGTCCATCCTGCGGCATGGCCCTTGAACCGGAAACGGTCGCGGGCGAAGAAGCGTGTCATCACGAACCGGCGGACGTGACCCGCCGGTTCTGGATCGGGTTGGTCCTGACGTGTCCGGTGCTTGCGTTGACCACGTTCGAGATGTTCTTCGGTCAACCGTTGCAGGCCGTTACGTCACCGTCCGCGATCAAGTGGACGTCATTCATCCTCGTCACGCCGGTCGTGGGATGGGTGGGGTGGCCTTTCTTTCAACGAGGGTGGGCGTCGGTCGTCAATCGTCGTCTCAACATGTTCACCCTGATTGCTCTGGGAACCGGAACCGCCTATCTCTACAGTGCGGCGGCCACGCTGGTTCCGGATCTGTTTCCACGCTCCTTCCGTACCGCCGGCGGGGACGTGCCGGTGTATTTTGAATCGGCCGCGGGCATTATCGTCCTGGTGACCCTGGGCCAGGTTCTGGAAAGTCGGGCACGCGCCCGCACCGTGAGTGCGCTCAAATCGCTTGTTGGATTAGTGCCCAGGACCGCACGGGTCGTGCGAGGGAACCACGAAGAGGACGTGGCCATTGAACGGGTCAACGTGGGGGATCGGTTGCGCGTTCGTCCCGGGGAAAAAGTACCGGTGGACGGCGAAGTCCTGGAAGGCGCAACGGTGATTGATGAATCGATGGTCACGGGTGAACCGATTTCCGTGGAGAAACGGATGGGAAGCTGGGTGACGGGAGGCACCATCAACGGCAACGGCACCGTGTTGATGGAAGCCAGGCGCGTGGGTCGGGAGATGATGCTGGCGCGGATCGTCAGGATGGTCGGCGACGCCCAATGCAGTCGGGCGCCCATCCAGCGATTGGCCGACGTCGTGGCCGCGTATTTTGTCCCGACGGTCGTGCTGGTGGCCGTCGGCACGTTCATCACCTGGGCAATCCTTGGACCCGAACCGCGCATGGCGTATGCCGTGGTCAACGCCGTGGCCGTTCTGATTATTGCCTGTCCCTGCGCGTTGGGGTTAGCGACTCCCATGTCGATCATGGTGGGCACCGGACGCGGGGCCACGACCGGCGTGCTGATTAAACGCGCCGAAGCCCTGGAACGGCTGGAAAAGGTGGAGACGCTGGTCATTGATAAGACCGGCACGTTGACCGAGGGGAAGCCGGTCTTGCAGTCGGTCGTTCCGGCAGCGGGATTCAGCGAGACGATTCTGCTTCAACTCGCGGCCAGCGTTGAGCGAGCCAGCGAACATCCGTTGGCATCCGCCGTTGAAGCGGGGGCACGGCAACGCGGCCTGTCTCTTCAAGAGGTTCGGGAATTTCGTTCACGGACCGGAGAAGGCGTTGAAGGGACCGTTGAGGGGAAAACCGTGGCCGTGGGCAATCGACGTTTTCTTGAACGGGACATCGGCGTGCCCGCGAGCCGGCTGTCCGAATGGGCCGCCAGGGGTGAAGCGTTATGCGAGCAAGGACAGACCGTGACGTTCGTGGCGGTTGACGGGCAGGTCGCGGGCCTCATCAGCGTGATGGATCCGATCAAAGCTTCGGCCTCGGAAGCCGTTCAAACCCTCACCCGTGAGGGTCTGACCATCGTCATGGCCACGGGCGACAATCGGCAGACCGCCGAGGCCATCGGCCGACGGCTGGGGCTGCACCACGTTCACGCGGAGCTGCTTCCCGAGCAGAAACGCGACGTGGTGAAGCAATGGCAGGCAACGGGACACGTGGTGGCCATGGCCGGAGACGGGATCAACGACGCCCCGGCCCTGGCGGAGGCCGACGTCGGCATCGCGATGGGAACCGGGACCGACGTCGCCATCGACAGTGCAGGGATGACGTTGGTCAAAGGCGACCTCCGCGGGGTGGTGCGCGCCAGGAACCTGAGCAAAGCCACGATGACCAACGTTCGTCAGAATCTGTTCTTCGCCTTCTTCTACAACGCGCTTGGCGTTCCCGTTGCGGCCGGCGTCCTGTACCCGTTCTTCGGACTTCTTCTGACCCCCCTGATCGCCGCCCTCGCCATGACCTTCAGCGACGTCTCGGTTGTGACAAACGCCCTGAGGTTACGAAGCGCGAAAATATGACCCCGTTGGGCAGGATTTTCGCTTCCGATTGGACGCCACCCTTTTGTGTGCCAACCCTCGAAAAAAAGCGGGCAGGAAGGTCTGCCCGCTTGACCGACTGCCGTGCGACGCCGACGAAGGGGTGCATGCACGGCCGGGAGCATGTCGGCATCTCCCCCGTTACTCCATCCTCTTCACGTGGGCTTTCAGAATCTCGGAATTCTGAATGTCGGGATTGTCCTTCCCGAGGTCCTGAGCCTTTTTGAACTCCATGGCGGCCTCCCCGTGTTGCCCCATCTTGTCCAGGACAATCGCCAAGTTGTAGTGCGCTTCCGCCGACTCCGGGTCCGCCTCAACGGCTTGGGTAAAGGAGCCGTGGGCCTTTTCCATCTCGTCCGCCTTGTACGCTTCCATGCCCTGGTTGTTCGGCTCATTGGCTTTGGAATCAGCCGCCGTCGCAAGCGGGTCCGCCGCAATAGCCGTTCCCACGCCAAGTCCCCCCAGAACCAGACACGCCCCGGCGAACGTCCACAGGATCAATCTGCTCAACTTCTTCATCACTTGCCCTCCTTCGTGAAACGTTGATAGTAGAACCCTTCGAACTTCACTTCCGTAGACCCTTCAACCCTCCGTCATTCCCGACGTTTGTTATCGGGAATCCCCCCTCGTCATTCCCGACGGTTGTTATCGGGAATCCCCCTCGTCATTCCCGACATCTGTTATCGGGAATCTCCCCTTGTCATTCCCGACATCTGTTATCGGGAATCCAGAGTGGAAACAACATAACAAAGATAATTATAAAATGCCATATCAAATTCAATATTAATAAAATTCATTGACATGTTCATATTAATATCTATAATGAGACGTTCAGCATCAAAAAGACGAAGATGGTGCCCTGAGTTGGTCCCGATTCTTTGGGCAGGGGCTACCTCGGGCATCCGTTCAAAAAGTGGGATCACATCAGCCACCATGCGGAATTTTTTTATTTGAGGTGGTCGTAACGAGAAAGGAGGTTGAGATGCTGTCAAAAACTCTGTACTCAGTCGTATTTGCGGCGTTGACGTTGTTGCCCGTGAATTCAGTGTTCGCACAAGAAGCCGACGAAAAAGATAAAGAGAAAGTCCAGACGCTTGAAGAAGTCGTCGTTGAATCGGTACGCCGCGTGGCCACGCCGGTGTCGGACGTGACCCGTTCCGTGACCGTCGTCACGAAGGAAGAACTTCAGGTGCAGAGCCGGCTGGACCGCTCTGCCGGGTCGGTGCTTGCCCAGAAGGTACCCGGGTTCAGTCCGTCAACCGTCGCGCTCACGAATTACGGACAGACGCTTCGCGGACGCAAATTTCAGACGCTGATTGACGGCGTGCCCCAGGATACGTCAATGCGCGAAGGTCAGCGGTCGCTCCAATCCATAGACATCAATGCGGTTGAGCAGATCGAGATCATCCGCGGAGGGACGGCCGTGTACGGTTTCGGTGCCGAAGGCGGTCTGATCAACTACATTACCAAGAGGCCGGAAGACGGAAAAGTGAACGTGCTCGTCGGGGGTGGAGTGAGTCTTTCAACCGTTCATCCCGAGGACTCACTCATCGGAGACACGCAACTCCAGATATCCGGTCGGCGTGACAAATTTGACTATCTGGTTAACGGAACGTACGTCGACCGTGGCAACACGTTCGATGCTGATAACAATCGCCGGGTGACCGACCCTGCAGGACGACAGGGCGGATTGGATGAATCCAGGGAATATAACGTGCTCGCCAAACTGGCTTACCAGATTAACGATATCCAACGGTTACAGGCGTCCATCAACTACTTCAACCTGCGTCAGGATGCGGATTACGGCGCCTGGTCGTCTACCGCGACCGGTAATCTGTTTGGTGTTCGGCCTTTTACGCCTGAGATCGCGGTGCCGGGAGGTGATGCGGACGTCAAGCCAGGCAACGAAACCATAAATCTCAACCTTGTGTATTCGAATGAAGACGTTTGGGGTAGCTTCTTGAAAATCCAGGGCTACTATCAGGACATTGACACCACCTTTACGAAGTTTCCGGGTTGGCCCAACTACGTGGTCTTGTCTGAGAAGTTCGGGGTGCGGACAACCGTCAATACCCCTGTCCCACTTCCCAATGTCCCGTTCGAGATAACCTGGGGTCTCGATTACCTGAAAGATAAAACAGAACAATTTGATGTCGCCGGTCTCATCACAACGACTTCTCAGTTTTCACCAAGGACTGAAGAACCGAAGGGCAATCAGGACGCGATTGCCGGGTTTGCACAGGTTGAAATCCCGGTCGGCGATCTTGGAATTCTCACCGGCGGGATACGACACGAAGACATCTCCATTGACGTGACCAACACCACTCCGACCGGAGAAATTTCTGGATCGGAAACGCTCTTCAATGCGTCCGCGAGTGTGTTTCTGACAAAAGAATTGACCTTGTTCGGTGGATTTTCCCAGGCGTTCTCCCCGGGCGACATTCTTCGGCAGATTCGAGATAATACGTTCGCGACGATCAAAGACCTCGAATTGGAATTTGTCCACACGGACAATTACGAAGTAGGCCTCCGTATGGGGGGGGGGGGGGGGGGTACGGAATTGGAACGCCTCACTCGTCGGTTTTTACAGTACCTCGGATAACGGCACGGCTTTTGACGCGCAGACTCTGAGGATTATGACGCGACCGGAACGGATTTATGGACTGGAAGCATCCGTCGGCGTTCGTCCGGTCAAGAAACTGCAAATGAACGGCACGTTCACCTGGATGCAAGGCGAGGTCGACACCGATGATGACGGCACGTACGATGAGGATATAGATACGTTGCGTATTCCACCTCTCAAGGTGACCGGTTCCGTCAGCTATGCGTTTCTCGATTGGCTGAGTGCAGGGACTCAGGTCTTTTATTCCGGCACACAGTCGAACAACTCAAGCGCATTCGGGGGCGGCTGCCCTTCGTGGAAGGACTACTGCTTTGACATTGACAGCTATTTTCTTGTTGACCTGTTCAGCAACATTGCCGTAGGTCCGGGCGAATTGAACGTCAACGTCACGAATGTGTTCAATAATGCCTATTTCCCCTTGATCAATCAGGCGTATGACTCCCAATTCTCGAACGTGCAGGGGCCGGGACGGAGACTGTCGCTTGGGTACACGATGAGATTCTAGGAGTCACTCCATTAGCGACGACCTCTGGCGTCGGACGATTCGATCTCGCGCAGAGGGAGCCCTTTGCACGAATCGTCATTTCTGAAGATGGTCAGACGTTTGCTTCTGAATGTGGCGGTGTAGTGCCGCATCTTATGCGGCCAAGACAGGTGCCATGAGATAGCGCCGATTACTCCCGTCGGGAGCAGGCATACCCGACCCCGACTTGGTCATGCCTGCCCCCCACCTGCTCATGCCCGCCCTCCCCTCTGCTCATGCCTGCCTCTCCCCTCTGTTCATGCCTGCCCCTCCACCGGTCATTCCCGCTTCCCCCACCGGTCATTCCCGCAGGTTCCCCGATAACAAACGTCTGGGACAAGTTTAGCGGGAATCCAGAGTCTTTTATACTTACCCCCTCAACGGCGGCGGTTCCCTGCAACCCCTCACCCCGGCCCTCTCCCTCAAGGGGAGAGGGGGAGAGAGGCGTTATGGATGCGGTCTAGTTGTGTCCCCTGATTACTCTTGTCGGGGCCAGGCATGCCCGCCCCCGACTTGGTCATACCCGCCCCCTCCACTTGGTCATACCCGCCCCCTCCACTTGGTCATACCCGCCCCCTCCACTTGGTCATACCCGCCCCTCCACATGTCATTCCCGCAGGTTCCCCGATAACAAACGTCGGGGACAAGTTTAGCGGGAATCCAGAGTCTTTTATGCTTGCCTCCTCAACGGCAGCAGTTCCATGTAACCCCTCACCCCCGGCCCTCTCCCTCAAGGGGCTCTTTGCAAAATTCCCTTTCTCTGTCATTCCTGCGAAGCCTGTTCCTGACATTGCGCTCTCGCGGCTTGTCTTTGAAAAACCCCTGGATTCCCGCTTAAAACCTGCGGGAATGACAGAGGGGGGCGTCTGGGAATGACAGGGAGGCGCCTATCGCCCAATGAAGGGGTGTCTATCGCCCAATGAAGGGGTGTCTATCGCCCAATGAGGGGGGTGTCTGTCGCCCAATGAGGGGGGTGTCTATCGCCCAATGAGGGGGTGTCTGTCGCCCAATGAGGGGGGTGTCTGTCGCCCAATGAGGGGGGCTGGCACCAAATGAGTGAACGTCTGGATGAATGGTCTGTTGCAAAAGTCCCTTAAGGGGAGAGGGGGCTACAACCCATTCACGAGCAGAGGTCTTCAATGGAGACAGTTTGAGGATTCTGGATCCGGTGTGCAGGGAGTTACGGGACAGCGGGGTATCGGGTCAGCGTCCGGCATTTATTCCGCTTCCGGTTTGGTGGCAATGGCCATGTTGAAAATGCCGGCTTTTCTGACGGAATCCATGACTTCAATCACGCGGCCGTGGGAGACGGCTTCGTCGGCGTTGATGACCACCGCGGGTTCTTCCCCATAGTACAACAGACCTTGGAGTCTCGGCTCAAGCTCGGAGAGCGTCACGGCCTCCTTATTAAAGAACAGGTCGCCGTTCTCGGAGATCGTGAGGGTGACTTGTTCAGGGAGGTCATCCGTCGTGGAACTCGCTTTCGGCAGGTTGACGGGCATACCCTTTTGCAGGGTCATGGACAGGGTGGCGATCATGAAAAACACCAGGAGAAAAAACATGGTGTCAATCATGGGAATGATTTCAATGCGGGCTTTTCTCTTGGCGGCGGCAGAAATTTTCATGACCCCTCCCGTGCTGCGGCTTGTTGCAAGGCCCGTTCGTTTTGCGTGGCGTACTGTTCAACGTGTTCGGTCAGGCGTTCCGTGCGAGCGAGGAAATAGTTGTAGGGGATGAGGGTCATCACGGCCACGAAAATGCCGGCGGCCGTGCAGATGAGCGCCTCGGCGACGCCGCCCGTGACGGCGTGCGGTTGGCCGATGCCTTGAATGGCCATGATGCCGAAGGAATCGATCATGCCGACGATTGTGCCCAATAATCCTAATAAGGGGGCCAGCGTGATGATGGTGTCCAACGCGGGCAACCCCCGTTTCATGTGACGAATTTCGATCATGCCCGCGGATTCCATGGCTTTCTCCGGCATGGAGGCGCGGGCGAGGATGCCCGCGACCAGGACTCGCAGGACCGGATGAGGGTTGCCGTCGTTCAGCGACAAGGCGTCGGTGAATTTGCCTTTCGCGACGAGCGCGAGCATCTTATCGGCGTGCGTGAGAGCGGGTAAGCGATAAAAATACCACCCCCGTTCGAGGGTGATGGCCACGGCCACGACGGAACAGATGAGAATGGGAATGATCAGCCATCCGCCGGCCATGAGAATTTGGACGAAAGCCAGTGACGTTTCAATCATGAGATCGTTCCTTGTTGGGGGATTATCCTTGTGTCCTTAATACAAACTTGATGGGTATTTTGACGGTGCTGCGAATCGGGATGTTGCCGTCTTTAGCAGGGTAAAAGGTCCATCGTTCGACTGTGTCAATCGCGGCGTGATCCAACACCTTGTGCCCGCTGCTCCGTTCCACGGTGATCGCATCCGGCCTGCCGTCCGGCTGGACCACCACGAGAAGAAGGACCGTCCCTTCCCAGCCTTCCGTTTTGGCAATTCTCGGGTAAATAAGCTCCGTGCGTCGTTTCAGACCGACGCCCCTCTTCAACGGCCCTTGCGACGTCGGAACGGACCGCAACGTTTTGGCCCTGGCGTCCGACGCAACGGATGACGAGGACGACAACGTCGGGACTTTGGTCGAGATTCCCTCCAGCGCAGCAATGGCAGAAAGGGCCGGGATAGTCATCCATGTATCGGGTTCGTTGGTTTTGGTGCTTGTCGTGGGAAAATTGCTCCGGGCCACTTTCGTAAAATTTTTCAATTTCAAGGCGTCGCTGGCGCGCTCATCCTGAAGGAGCCGTCGTTTCACCGGAGGGGATTGAGGCAGTGGTTGGGGAGTGATCTCGGCGACCCTGGGCGGCTTCGCGGGAAGAGGAATCTGTTGCGGCGGCGGGACAATCCGTTGGGGTTGAAGAGGCCGTTGCGTTCGTTGGGGTTGGAGCAGGGGAGGCGGCTCCGCTTCTTTCGGCGGTGCCTGGGGTTCAACGAGAGTCACCTTGACCAGAGGCATCGGTTTTTCCACGGTGTGGGAGAAGTGCAGGAAACTCAAAAGCACAATGACCCCGACGTGGAGCAGGACGGACCACGTTCCGAATCGCAGAAAAGACGATTCAGGATGGGGCATGGTCAAGGAGGCGCCGTTTGTCATGAGCCGGTTTTCTTGAGCAGTTTCTGAATTCGGTCGTCTTTCCCGCCGCGTTCAATGTATTGACGGTATTGGGCGAGGGCGCTGTCCGTATCTTTACGATGAAACTCATAGAAGACCCCCAGGTTGTAATACGCTTCCACCAGGTTCGGATTCAACCGGATGGCTTCCTGATATTCCTTTTCAGCCTGGTCAAGTTTCTCAAGGTTTGCAAACAGCACGCCCAGGTTCAGATGGGCTTCGGCGTGGGTCGGGTCGAGGCGAATCACCTCCCGGAAGTGTTTCATCGCTTGTTCGGTCTCCTGGTCTTGCAAGAGAAACCCTAAGGCATAATGGGCTTCAAGTAAGTCGGACTTTGATTGCAATGCCTTCTGATACGCCTGAATGGCCCCCTTCGGGTCATTGTCTTTTTCAGCCAACTGGGCCGACAGCAGCCAAGCCTCGGCATCCCGGGGTTTCCGTTGCGTCAAGGTCTGCAATTGCTTTCTCGCTTGTTTCGTGTTCCCCTGACGATCATAGAGGTTGGCCAGATTAAACATGGCGGTCGTTTGGTCAGGATTCAGCTTGATCGCGGCCCGGTAGGCCTTGATTGCTTCCTTCTGGTTATCCAGTTGGTCGTGGACAAACGCCAGATTCAGGTGCGCCTCGCCGAAGTTCGGATAGATCTCCAGGGCCTTTTGGATGGCTCCTTTGGCCTGCTCCAGGTCTCTTTGACGTTGATACACCAATCCCAGGTCCAGATACGCCCGAGCAAAATTGGGGTGCAGGGCCACGGCCTCTTCCAGGTGAGTGACGGCCTGTTTGGGGTCCTTCAAGCCCGTAAATGAGACGACGCCCAGGAGATGGTGCGCCGCCGCAAAGTTGGGAAACACCTTCAGGGCTTTCTGAAACGATTGAGCCGCTTGCCGGAACTCTTTCTTGTGAAGATGGGTCAGTCCCTGGTTATACAGGTTCTGGGCTTCATCCGCCCGGCTTGCGAGAGGAAGCCCGAGCGCCAGGGTGAGCACCAGGATGCCGATGGAAATGGGTCGCCACAGTTGTCTACACATAACGCCTCTACTCGTTGAATGGGTTGGTATCCCCCTCTCCCCTTGAGGGAGAGGGCCGGGGTGAGGGGTCCACATGGAACCACCGCCGTCTTGGTTTTTCAATCATCAAAGACTCTGGATTCCCGCTAAACTTGTCCCCGACGTTTGTTATCGGGGAACCTGCGGGAATGACAGAGGAGCGTCAGGGAATGCATGCCCCCGACAGTAGTAATCGGGGGACATCACGTTAGAACGCCTCCATAATGCTTCTGTCCCTCTCCCTTGAGAAAAAAGTCATGCTAAACAAAACTGTCATGCTGAGCAAAATTGTCATGCTAAAGAAACAACATTATCGTTCTTAAACAACGTTGTCATGCTAAAACAACGTTGTCATTCTTAAACACCGTTGTCATTCTGAGCGAAGCGAAGAATCTCCAGTACAGTTCCACGACAAAGCCTTAGATTCTTCGCTTCGCTCAGAATGACAGTTTGTCGTTCAGAATGACATTCAGCAAGAGGGTTTCTCATAACAACGTTGCGGCATCTTATGCCGCCCAAGTCACACCCCCCTAACCACTGCTCAAAACGCATATAAAGCCCTGAAGTAGTAGAATCCGCCGTTGAATCCATAGGGAGACGATTCGGGGTACCTCGATCCGGTCGCCCCCGCGTATTGATTTTGGCTTGGATAGGTGTCGAACAGGTTTTGTGCTCCTGCCGCGACAGTTATCCCGAGCTTGAAGGTGTATGAGCCTTCCAGGTCCACGAACAACCGTTCAGAAGGCTCTATGCGGTAATCATCGCTATTCACGTGGAACTCCACGAAATCGTCGTAGTAGTAAAACCGGGTTAATAAGCGCCAGGGACCCCGCTGATGGTCGGCCGTCAGCGTGAACCGGAAATTGGGTAGATTCTCTTCCAACAGGATCACCCGCTTATATGAAATGATGTCTGGATTGAACTCGGTCACCTTGGTCTGATTCCAGTTGCCCGCAAACGTATAAAGGGTGTCCCAGCCGGATATGTTCATGGGGTACGTGGCCACAATGTCGATCCCTTGCGTGGTGGTGTCGAAATCGTTGGTGAAATACCGCACGCTCGTGAAACTGCTGGCGTCGCTGACACCCAGTGCCTGCAATCTCTCAAGAGTCTTCATACAATCTTCATCTAATGAACTCCCCTCCGATAGCGAAAACGCCTCACCCGCAACTTTACATAAATCCAAGTTATCGGTCTGTCCGATACGGTCCTGTACTTTGACGCGGTAGTAGTCGATGGTCACGGCAAGTTTGTTGACGTTGATCACCGTACCCGCGGTAATGTTGAAGGATTTTTCCGGCTTCAGCGGCTTGGCGCCCTGGTCCACTGCGGCAGGGTGGCTCGGCGGCAAGGTGGCTCGGTCGGCGAGTTGATTGCCGATGAATTCCGTGGTCACGTTGCGAACGTTTGCCTGTCCCACGGTCGGTGCCCGGAAGCCCGTGCTGAGTGAACCGCGAAGTGCCACGTTAGAGGTGGCTTGCCATCGTGCGTTCACTTTCCCGTTCAGGGTGTCTCCGAAGGTTTCGTATTCCTCAAACCGCGCCGCCATGCCGACTAGCACGTCCTTGACCACGTCGGTTTCCAGGTCAAGGTACGCGGCGTAGCTGCCCCGGTTGTTCTTACTCGCGGTTTTGTCATTGAAGCCGGGAAACCCGTTGGACCCAATGCCGAAGCCCTGTTCGGCCAAGTTGTCGTTATCAACCCATGAATTCCTCTCTCCGGCTTCGACTTCGAATTCTTCCTGTCGATACTCCAGGCCGAGCGCGAGGTTCAACGGGGAATAGAACACGGTGTTGTCCAGCGGCCTGGAGAGGTCAAGGTTGACCACGCGATCCCTCTCCACGTAGCCGCCGGGGTTGTAGTTCGTCGGAATATTCGTTCTCAGTCCGGCCAGTTGCGGATTGATGGTGTTTGTCATGAAGAAGTCCGTGCTGTGTTGCCCGAACACGGCGCTGAGGTCATAGTGCCACTCGTCAAGCCACACGTTGTTGTGAGACGTGTCCCCTCGGATACCGACGGCAGCACTCCAATCCTTCACAACGCCCCCGAATGTCGGCGTGAATCCGCCTGGGAAACGCTGGTTGAACGCAAAGCAGTCCGGGTTATTCGCCAACGCATCCAGTGCAGCTTGGTCAAGCTTATCGTCTTTATCAATTCTGACTTCCGGGCAGTTGCCCCCCCCCGTGAGGTCAGCGACTTTGATTGAATCGTATAACCAACCACCCTCAATGCCAGCCTTGATGAAATCCTTTTTCGCCTTCTTATATTCCTCTTCTGTTTTACCAAATGCCCTAGAGAGAGTGTCATATGCCGTCTTGATCTTAGGGTTTTGCGAACGATCCATAAATGTTTGTGCGCGCATCATATTTTCGCGTTCAATTCTGGCTCTTTCCGCTGGTGTTGCATCACTCGATATCTGCTCTTGAAAGTTCAATGCTGGACCCTTCGATGTGGGTCCGTTATTCCAACGTTCAGGCTCGTTGAAGATGCCTCCGCGTGTGTGGGGATTCCTGAAGAAAAACCCACCTTCCACTTTGCGTTGGGCATAATTGCCGAAGGCGTAGACTTCGCTCTTCCCCAGATTCAGTCCCATGTTGCCGAAGAGTTTATAGTCGTAGTGAAACTCGGGGGCACCCCAGATCTGGGCCGCGGGTTGCCGGACGGCGTTATTGCCTGCGTCAATCAGACCTTGTGCGTCGTCGCGCTGGACGCTGCGGCTGGTCGGGTCGGTCTGTCCGTACTCGAAGCTGAAGTTGGCAAAGCCTGATTCGGCGAGCGTCGGAGGAAGCGGGATGGGCAGGCCGATATTGCCCGCGATGCTATATGTGTCGCCGTCTCCCTTGTAGAACTGGCCCCAGCGGGTTTCCACCGTGCCGCTGTCCGGGGCGTCCTTCAACACGAAATTCATCACGCCGGCCACGGCATCGGACCCGTACTGTGCCGCGGCGCCGTCGCGCAGGACTTCCACGCGCTTAAGGGCAATGGCCGGGATCGGGGCCAGATCGGGTGCCTGTGAACCGTCCGAAATGCCGCCGCCCAGGAAGGTGATGACGGATGCCCGATGGCGCCGTTTGCCGTTGACCAGAATCAGGGTGGAGTCCGGCGGCAGGCCGCGCAGGTTCGCCGGACGTACCAGCGTCCCGGCGTCACTGATGGGTTGCTGGTTGACATTGTAGGAGGGCACGGTCTGAGACAGGAGGGAATCCATGTCCCTGACGCCGTAGTTCCTGAACGTGCTGCCTTCGATCACGTCCACCGGCACCGGAGAATCCTGGGCTGACCGTCCGGGGACCCGGGACCCCAGCACAACCACTGGCTCAAGTACCGTGATTTCTTCATCCTTATCCTCTGGTTGCTGTGCCATTGCCGGTGGCATCGGCAGGAGCAGCACGGCGAGCAGAAGATAGTTCAACGTTTGACGTGTGTTCATGACTCGGTCTCCTATGATGATGACGGGTTTTCGGGTTTTAATCGTTATATTCGTCAAGGTCAAATCTGACGGGCAGGTCAACCGTGGCGGAAATCGGAAATTCCCCGTCCTTCGCCGGAGAGAATCGCCACGTTTTGACGGCCTGCACGGCACTCTCGTCAAGATCGGGGAATCCCGAGCTTTTGTGCGTGTTGACCCGTTCCACGGTGCCTTCCCTGTTGACGGTGAGTCGCAACAGGACCGTTCCTTCCCAGCCTCGCTTGCGGGCGACTTGCGGATAGGGGGGGCGGTCGGCTTTGATTGGTCTGACGGGTTTTCGTATTCCTTTGCGGTCTGCAATGGAATCTCGCACGATTTCGGGAGACCCTTGAGAGAGGGGTTGAGTTTTGGAGATCGTGGCGGCAATGCGCACACGTGACGGCCTCAACGTCGTGGTGTCCGGTTCGGGTATGCTGACCTGCCGTTGCTTCCGGATGATCGGTCTGACGGGTTTCCACCTTCCTTTGCGGTCCGCAATGGAATCCCGCACGATTGCAAGAGAACGTTGAGAAACGGCGCGTGTTCTTGGAACCCGGACCGCGTCCGCGAGGCCGGTCAACGGCACGAACGCCGTGGTATCCGGTTCGGGTATGCTGATGTGCCGTTCCTCCTGGATGATGACCGTGGCGGGAACTTCAATGGTCTCCAGCGTTTCAATTTGCTCGTCGGCCGAGTCTTGAGCCGCTGCTACGGTGACCCCACCGGCCCATCCCAGTAAACATCCGAGCAGGAGATTTCTACATATAGGGGAGAGGGAACTCATCAACATCGGACTTCGTATCTGCCAGTGGGTTTTACGCGATGATGGATGAGACCATCTCGTGTCTCTGAAGCATCAAGGGTCTAGGTCTCAGGTAAACCTGAAATTTATACCATGCGAACGGGAAATTTTCAATTCGTCGCAATGCCGGGTCGGACACGACCCTTAATCAACAAGAGATGATCGTGCGGTGAGCACTCGGGAAAGAAAGCATTTTTGAAGCCGTTTCTCGGCGCGCGAGACGCGCCGCTACGGAGGGTCCGTCATCAGGGTGTGTGGGGTAGAAGGCATAAACCCATTCAAGTATACTAGCAGGAAAACAATTTGCCTTGAACTGAGGCTCTGCTTTAGATTCTTCGCCTTCGGCTCAGAATGACAATGAGAGGGATCAAAATGACAATAAGGGGGGTGGTCAGAATGACAGGAAGGGAAGGCGATCAGGAAGACACATCAGGAAGAGCCGTCAGGAAGATCGATCAGGAAGACCCGTCAAGAAAAGCCATCAGGAAAAACCATCAGGAAAAACCGTCAGGAAGATACATCACGAAGATCCTTTAGGAAGATTCTTTAGGAAAGAGTGTATATTGTCCCCTTGGAGGTTTTGTTAGCCTATGTTTGTCAGATTTCTTAATCTTCTCTTTGGAAGCAAAAATGAGCGTGAGTTGAAGGGTTTCCGTCCGCTCGTGTTTGCGATCAACGAACTGGAACCCGCGGTGCAGTCCCTTTCCGACGAGGCGCTGACGGATAAAACGCAGACGTTCAAGAAGCGTCTGGAAACGGGAGAACGCCTGGATGACCTGCTTCCCGAAGCGTTTGCCGTCTGCCGGGAGGCCTCGCGGCGACGGGTCGGTATGCGTCACTTCGACGTGCAACTCGTCGGGGGCATGGTGTTGCACGCTGGAAAAATTTCAGAAATGAAAACGGGTGAGGGTAAAACGCTGGTCGCCACCCTTCCCGTGTATTTGAACGCGTTGACGGGGAAAGGCGTCCACGTGGTGACGGTCAATGATTACCTGGCGAAACGCGACGCGCAATGGATGGGCTCCGTGTATCATGCCTTGGGCTGCTCGGTGGGCGTGATTCAACATGAATCCTCGTTTCTCTTCGACCCCGGCTATGAGGCGCAGGATAAACGATTGGATCGGCTCCGGCCGTGTACGAGGCCCGAAGCCTATCAAGCCGATATTACCTACGGCACCAACAACGAATTCGGGTTTGACTACCTTCGGGATAATCTCGTCGTCAATGAACTTCGCCAACGAGTCCAGCGGGATCTGGCTTACGCCATTGTAGACGAAGTGGACAGCATCCTGATTGACGAGGCGCGAACGCCCCTGATTATCTCGGGTCCGGCCGAGCAGAGTACGGCGTTGTACAATCGGATCAATCGTCTTATTCCGAGGCTCAAGGCCGAACGGGACTATACCGTGGAAGAGAAGACCAGGACCGTGGCGTTGACTGAAGAAGGCAACCCCCGCGTTGAGAAATTGCTGGCCGGGGACGGCTTGTTGGCCGGCGATAATCTGTATGACCCCCAGAATCTGAACGTCGTCCACCACGTCATTAAAGGCTTGCAGGCTCATGCCATTTATAAACGCGACGTTGATTACGTCGTCAAAGACGGAGAAGTCCAGATCGTTGACGAGTTTACGGGGCGGTTGATGCCGGGCCGGCGGTGGAGTGACGGCTTACATCAGGCGGTGGAAGCGAAGGAAGGCGTGAAAATCGCCAATGAAAATCAGACCTTGGCGTCCATCACGTTTCAGAACTATTTTCGGATGTACGACAAGCTGGCGGGGATGACCGGAACCGCGGACACCGAAGCCGCGGAGTTTGCCAAAATCTATAATCTGGACGTCAACGTCGTTCCGACCAATCAGCCGATGATTCGACGGGACTACGCGGACGTGGTGTATCGAACGGAAAAAGAAAAGTTTGAGGCGATTGCCGCGGAAGTGACGGAGTATCATGAACGGGGTCAACCCGTGCTGGTGGGGACGATTTCCATCGAGAAATCCGAGCGTCTGTCCTTGACCCTCAAACAGAACGGGGTGAAGCACCACGTCCTGAACGCGAAATTTCATGAAAAAGAAGCGGAGATCATTGCGCAGGCCGGACGAAAGGGAGCCGTGACCTTGGCCACCAACATGGCGGGGCGCGGTACGGATATCGTGTTGGGCGGCAACCCGGAGTCCCTCTATAAGCAGCAGGTGGTGTATCGGGGCGAGAACCTTACGGATGACCAGAAACACGCGGCGTTTGAACGGATTCAGGAGCAATGCGAGGCTGAAAAACAGGAAGTCCTCACGTTGGGCGGCTTGCACATCGTCGGCACCGAGCGTCATGAAAGTCGTCGGATCGACAATCAGCTTCGAGGCCGGTCAGGCCGTCAAGGCGATCCCGGATCGTCCCGATTCTTCTTGTCCCTCGAAGACGATCTGATGCGAATTTTTGCGTCGGAACGGGTGTCCAACCTGATGTTGAAGCTTGGCATGGAAGAAGGGGTGCCGATTGAACATGGGATGGTCACCAAGTCCATTGAAAACGCGCAGAAGAAGGTCGAGGCCCATAATTTCGATATCCGCAAACAGATTCTTGAATATGACGACGTGATGAACAAGCAGCGGGAAGTGGTGTATGCCCATCGAAAGGACGTCCTGACGGGGGACACGATTCAGGAAGACGTGGAGGATTGGCTCGTTGAAGTCGTGGACTCCTTGCTCAACGGCTCTTGTCCCGAAGAAGCCTATGCCGAAGCCTGGGACCTGGAAGGGTTGCGTGAAGCGGTCATCGGACAATTCGGCGTGGAACTCATTACGGTCGCGGACGCGTCGGAAATGGGCCGGGACGGACTCCGGGAGGAATTATTGGAGCGCGTGCAAACGTTTTTTCGACGCAAGCGCGAGGAACGGGACGAGCACGTCGGCCTCGAGCTTCGTCAACAGTTGGAGCGGACCGTGATCCTCCAAGTGATCGATCATCACTGGAAGGAACACTTGTTGGGCATGGATCAGCTTCGTGACGGCATCGGACTCCGAGGATACGGGCAGAAGGATCCGCTGGCGGAGTATAAACGGGAAGGCTTTGACATGTTTGCCGCCATGATGAATCGCATCAAGTCGGACTCGCTGGAACGATTGGCGAAAGTCCAGGTGGTCAAGGGTGACCGGGTTCCCCTTGAAGACGAAGCCGAGGCTCCTCCCCCTCCCATGATCTTCAATCGGGGAGAGGGTCAATCGTCGCCGCGAACGGTCCATCGGACTCAAGCCAAAGTCGGTCGGAACGATCCCTGCCCCTGCGGCAGCGGGAAAAAATACAAAAAATGCCACGGGGCATAGATGCCGAAATCACACCCTGGTGTACCGCCAATGGCCGCTCTGTACGTGGATATCCTGTCCCCGCCGCAACGCCGGTTGTGGGATGAACTCGGTGATGTCCCGCCACGGTTTACGCTGTATGGTGGAACTGCCGTGGCTTTGTATCTGGGGCACCGAGAATCACTGGATTTTGATTTCTTTGGCTCCGAGCCGTTCAACCCCCAGGACCTGGCGACAACCATCCCGTTTCTGAAAGAGGCCAGAATTATTCAGCAGGCGCCCAATACCCTCACCTGTTTGGTTGATCGAGGGGGGACGGTCCAGGTCTCGTTTTTTGGAGTGCCCGAGATTCACGTGATTCACAATCCTTTACAATTTCCGGACAATGGGGTTCGGATTGCGTCACTCATCGACTTGGCGGGCATGAAAGCCGCAGTGGTCCAACAGCGGGCCGAGGCCAAAGATTACCTGGACCTCTACGCCTTAATGAATCAGAAGGTGGTAGACCTGCCTACGGCATTGGCTGCGGCGGGTCGAATCTACCCGGATTCCTTTACTCCCCAACTGACCTTAAAAGCGTTGACGTATTTTGGCGACGGTGATTTGTCCACTTTGCCCGAGTCGGTCCGGTCAGGGTTGATAGAGGCCGTGCGGGCGGTCGATGTCAATCGGTTGCCTGATCTTGAAGTCAGCGAGGAGAAGGGTGATCCCGAGGGCCTTGTATGAAAAAGTTGCCGCTGACGGACGAACTCACAACGGTTGCGGGCCGGGTCGTGTGGTTTGATCCACCGGAAAAAACCTTATCCGATCCGATTCGATTTTTGACGTATGCCATGACCTATGGCACCCATGAGGATATGAAAGCGGTGCGGACCTACGTCTCCGATGAGGAATTGCGAGAAGCGTTGGACCGGGTCCCTCCGGGAATTTTTGATGAACGGTCCTGGGCGTATTGGAACGTCATGCTCGGCCGGTATCCCACCCCACCGCTGCCCCGAAGACGGCTTGATTGACGGCATCCTGTTGCCACGCCTCCCGTTCCGTGTGTCAACCCGTCACCCCGCGGCGGATTGGAATCATGCCCTTCACCCGTCATCCTTCCCTTGACTAATTGCCGGATTGAACGCTAGGGTATCCTTCCTTTGGCCCATGGGCGCTTTTATCCTTGGGCCATACGGGTCAATCCGACGTCATGGACGCACCAACGGCCTCGTTAAGAGAAAAGATTACCACGCTGATACGAGAGTCCGGTCCCATGACGTTTGCGCGTTTTATGGAACTTGCCCTCTATGATGAGCGGGACGGCTATTACATGACGGGGGGTGGTCGGTCTCGCTCCGCGTCTTCTCCGATTGGCATGGAAGGCGGAGATTTCTTCACGGCTCCCAGTCTCTCTCCGGTTCTGGCCACGTGTCTGGTGCGCCAACTCGTTGAAATTGATGAACGGCTTGGCTCTCCTCCGGTGTTCCACCTTGTTGAAATGGGACCAGGCGAAGGTGCGTTGTGCCGGGACGTGTTGCAGGAATGTGAGAACCGGCATCCCGCCCTTGTTGATCGCATTGTGTGCATTCTGGTCGAACGCAGTCCGGCGTTACGCGACTTGCAGCGGGAGACCTTACGTGCCTGGAACGTGGAAAACGGCAAGGTCCGTTGGGCGAAGGATTTTGAGACGTTTTCAGACGGCACCCTGACCGGCGTGGTGTTTTCCAATGAATTCGTTGATGCGTTGCCGGTGCATCGCGTCCGTATGGAAGAGGGAGGCCTTCGAGAACTGTACGTCACCGGCGATGATGAATTGATGGAAGTGCCCAGCGAACCTTCCACCGCTGATTTACCTTCGTTTCTGAATGACCTCGACGTCGCGTTACCCGTCGGATTTACCACGGAGATCAGCCTGGAAGCCGTGAAGTGGATCGAAGAGGTGGCAAGGGTCCTTGGTCGGGGAGTGGTGCTGACGATTGATTATGGTCACGCGGCTCAGGATTATTTTGCGTCCGAGCGAAAGCATGGAACGTTGTTGGGCTACTATCGACACGCCGTTTCGACGAATCCGTTTACACGGGTCGGAGAGCAGGATTTGACGGCCCACGTGAATTTCTCAAGCCTTGCGCGTGCCGGGGAACGTGCAGGATTCACCGTCACGGGGTTTACCAATCTGCTCCATTTTCTGATGAGCTTAGGGATTGATGAATTGGTCAATGGGTGTGACCAGGAATCAGCGGAGGTCAAGGCCGCGGCCCAACTGTTGCGGCCGCACGGCATGGGAACCACCTTTAAGATTCTGATTCAACACAAGGGGCTGGATATTTCTACGCTCCGCGGCTTGCAGCGACGGCCATTTTTTGATTCGGCGCTGACGGGGGTTCGGTAAGAATGACGGAGGCGTGACGGCCCTGACGCGCTGACAAAATCATGCGGGGAATTTTTTCGTGGCGACAGCGGGGTAAACAGGGATGGGTGGCGAGGCCGTTCCGTTAAACTATATTCCGATTGCCGTGTTTGCCGTCATTGGTCTGGGGTTCGGGCTGGTGTCGCTGCTGGCGGGCTGGCTGGTGCGTCCCAGCCGGCCCTATCGCGCCAAACTCCTGCCGTATGAAAGTGGAAGCCCGCTCTTCATGGACGCCCGCGTTCAGTTTCCGATGCGCTACTACGTCATCGCGATGCTGTTCGTGGTCTTCGACATTGAAATCGTGTTCATGTTCCCGTGGGCCGTGGTGTTTCATCGGTTGGGACTCCTGGGACTCATTGAAATGGTGGTCTTCATCGCCATCCTGGTGGTGGGTTTCTGGTACGTCTGGAAAAAAGGAGCGTTGGAATGGGAGTGAGGGAGGGAACCGGTTCCTCCTCCTTTGTCGAGACCTTTGCAAAACTCCCTTCTCTGTCATTCTGAGGAGCGAAGCGACGAAGAATCTCCAGTGCAGGGACGTCTACGACAATCCCCTTAGATTCTTCGCTTCGCTCAGAATGACATTTTTGCAGGGTTCTCTTGGTAAGGGGGGCCAGGTGGGGGAAATGTGACCAGATGACAAAAGATACGATGAGTGATAACCATGAGTATGCTCGAACGACAGTTTGAACCGAATATCATTACGACCAATCTCGATTATCTGGTGAACTGGTGCCGGAAGTCGGCTTTATGGCCGATGACCTTCGGTTTGGCCTGTTGCGCGATTGAAATGATCGCGTCGGTATCCTCGCGCTATGACATCGACCGATTCGGCGCAGGCGTCTTTCGGGCGTCGCCTCGACAATCCGACGTCATGATCGTGGCCGGCACCGTGTGTCGCAAAATGGCGCCGGTGATCCGGCGTATCTACGATCAAATGGCGGAACCGCGCTACGTCATCTCCATGGGTTCATGCGCCACGTCGGGCAATCATTACAACAGCTACAGCGTGGTCCAGGGCGTGGATCAAATCGTCCCGGTGGACGTCTACGTAGCCGGATGCCCCCCGCGCCCGGAAGCCCTGCTGGACGCCTTGATTAAGCTGCAAGAGAAAATTCAGAAGGAAAAGGTGTTTGTGAAGTGAGTGCGGCCATAATGTTGTCATTCCCGCCGGGTCTTTAGCGGGAATCCAGTTTCCTTACTCCTGCGGGGTATTTTCTGGATTCCCGCTTTCGCGGGAATGACGGGCCGGGGTGATGTCAGTCTGAGCCGTCCTTGGTGTCATTCTGAGCCGTAGGCGAAGAATCTAGGGCACAATCTGAGATTCTTCCCTTCGAGGCTCAGGGCAGGCGTCGCTTCGCTCCTCAGAATGACAGCGGGTGGGGCCTCGGAATGACAGGATGGGGCTGGGGGCTGAAGAAAATTCTGGAAGCGTAACAATCTTATGAATCACGTCCTTGAAACCCTGCAAGCACGGTTCCCGTCGGCCGTGTTGTCCGTTCGGGAGGACCCGCAACGGGGGGATCTCTCGGCCCAGGTGCGGGCGCGGGATCTCGTGGAGGTGGCGCGGTTTCTTCATGATGATCCCGGGATGGCGTTCGACCATCTGACCGACATCTGTTCGGCTGACTATCCTGATGATCGTGAACGCTTTGAAGTCATTTATCATTTCCTCTCTCTGCCGCATCACGCCCGGATTCGTCTGAAAGCCCGCGTGTCCGAAGAGAATCCCACCATCAACACCATTACGCCCATCTGGAAAGGCGCGAATTTTCTCGAACGCGAGGTGTTCGATCTGATGGGCATTACCTTTGACGGGCATCCCGATTTACGACGAATCCTCTTGCCGGACGATTATGAGGAAGGCCATCCCCTGCGAAAGGATTTTCCGACTGAAGGCAAGGGCTGGCGGAGTACGTTTGATTTTCTTCCCAGGTTGGATGAACCGGAAAGCGAGTGGAGCGAACGGGAAGTGCCCGCGGACCAACGGCACGTCTTCATGTCCGGGGAGAAGTCCGATTCCTCCAAGCGCACGACCGAATTGTTGCTCAACATGGGACCGCAGCATCCCAGCACTCACGGAGTCTTGCGCGTCGTCTTGGAATTGGACGGCGAACGCATTTCCAAGGCGGTTCCCGACGTGGGCTATCTGCACCGCGGGGTGGAGAAACTTGCCGAAGGCCTGCATTACACGCAGGTCATTCCGCATACGGACCGGCTGGATTACGTCTGCGCCATGACGAACAACTACGCCTACGTTCGCGCCGTTGAAAAACTGGTCGGCGTGACCGTACCGGAGCGCGCGGAGTACGTGCGGACGATCGTGGCCGAGGTGCAACGCATCGTCGGCCACCTGTTCTGGTTGGGCACGCAAGCCTTGGATATCGGGGCGATGACGGTCTTCTTCTGGACGTTCCGCGAACGGGAGGTGCTGCTGGATTTTTTTGAAAAACTCTGTGGTGCCCGGTTGACGCTGAATTATTATCGAATCGGCGGAGTGGACGGCGACCTCACGCCGGCGTTGATTGAAAGCCTCCGTGCGTTTTTGAAAACGTTCCCTCAGCATCTGCGTGAATATGATACGTTGCTGCAAAACAATCGGATCTGGGTGGCCAGAACCAAGGGCGTGGCGGTCATCTCCGGGGAAGACGCCGTGAACTTCGGGCTCACCGGGCCGACGCTGCGAGGGTCGGGCGTGGCGTATGACGTGCGCAAACTCGAACCATACGGGGTCTATGACCGGGTGGAGTGGGACGTGCCGCTCGGGAAAGACGGTGATACCTACGATCGGTATTGGATTCGGGTAGAAGAGATGAAGCAGAGTACACGGATCATTGAACAATGCCTGAATCAGTTGCCCGAGGGTCCCATCATGGCTGATCTGCCCCAGGTGATTCCTCCGCCCAAACCCGCGGTGATGCGGGACATGGAAAGCCTGATCCATCATTTCATCATCTTTACTCAGGGGTTCAAGCCACCCAAGGGCGAGACCTATTGCGGCACCGAGGTGCCCAAGGGGGAGTTGGGGTTTTTCTTAATCAGCGACGGCAGCCCCCGGCCTTATCGGATGAAAATCCGCTCCCCCTCGTTCGTCCACATGGGGGCGTTTGATTTTATGGCCCGCGGGTATCTGATTTCTGACGTGATTACCATCTTTGGCACCTATGACATTGTGATGGGGGAGTGTGACCGGTAAACGGGGCGAGATGCTGCGGGAAAAATATCAACACGTCATTGATGATCTGTTAAGCCGCTATCCGGTGAAACAATCGGCGTTGTTGCCCTTGTTGAATCTGGCGCAAAAGGAAGAGGGGTACGTGAGTCAGGCCGCGATGAAGGAAATTGCCGGCCTTCTGGATCTCACCCCTCCGCAAGTGTTTGAGACGGTCACGTTTTATACGATGCTCAATCTCAAACCCATCGGGACATTCCACGTTCAGGTGTGCCGATCGTTAATGTGCGCGTTGGTGGGAGCCGACACCCTGATTGGATGGTTGCAGAACCATCTGGGAATTGGAGTCGGGCAAACCACTCCGGATAAGATGTTCACCCTCAGTGCCGTGGAATGTCTGGGGTCCTGCGGTACCGGGCCGATGTGTCAGATCAACGACGACTATTATGAGCGGCTGACGGAAGAAAAAGTCGGGCGGATTCTTGAAGACTTGAGACAAGCCGGTGACTGCGCCATGAAAAGCGGGCCGTTTATGATGCCTCCTGAAGGTGTCGGGCCGCATCGTATGCAGCCAAGACGGACTTGAAGGGGTTCCTCACGATGAAGACGTTTGAGTCCGTTCTTTTGAAAAACATGCAACAACCCGGCTATACGGGGTCGCTTGCGGAGTATGAACGGGCCGGTGGGTATCAGGCGTTGAAAAAAGTCCTGGCCGGCGTTCCGCCGGATGACGTGATCGACCTGGTGAAAAAATCCGGCCTGCGCGGTCGGGGAGGCGCGGGATTTCCCACCGGAGTGAAATGGGGCTTCATCCCCAAAGATCATCCCGGGCCGAAATATCTGTGTTGTAACGCCGATGAAAGTGAGCCCGGGACCTTCAAAGACCGTCAGTTGATGGAACGCGACCCCCATCAGGTGCTCGAAGGCATGGCCATTGCCTGTTATGCGATTGGTGCGCAGACGGCCTACATTTATATCAGGGGGGAATTCCGCCTTGGGGCGAAAATCCTGGAGCGTGCCATTGCGGAAGCACGAGAAGCCGGACACGTAGGCGCCGACGTGTACGGCAGCGGCGTGACCATTCATATTTACGTCCACGCCGGGGCCGGGGCGTATATCTGCGGTGAGGAAACTGCGCTGTTGGAATCCTTGGAAGGCAAGCGAGGCAAACCGCGGACGAAACCGCCCTTCCCCGCCACGCACGGACTTTATCAGAAACCCACGGTCGTCAATAACGTTGAGACGCTGGCTAACGTTCCGCACATCGTGACGCACGGGAGTGACTGGTTTGCCGCCATTGGTTCCCCGCCGAAGAGCACGGGCACCCGGATCTTCTGTTTGAGCGGCCATGTTCGCCGTCCCGGCAATTATGAATTGCCCGTGAACGCGACGTTCCGGGATCTCATTTATGAGCTTGGCGGAGGCATGCGGTCCGACAAACCGCTGAAAGCCTTTATTCCGGGCGGGGCCTCCGCGCCGTTTTTGACCCCGGACCACGTGGACGTGCAACTGGACTTTGAATCGGTGGCCTTGGCCGGGTCCATGTCGGGGTCCGGTGGAGTGACCGCGATGGAAGACGGCACGAGCATGGTGTGGGCGGCCCTTCGGTTGATGGAATTTTTCTATCATGAATCGTGTGGAAAGTGTACGCCGTGTCGTGAAGGCAGTTCCTGGATCGTGCAGATTTTACAACGGATTCAGAACAAGCAAGGGCGACCGGAGGATTTACGGACGCTCACGGACGTTTGCGAAAACATCGGCGGACGGACCGTGTGCGCGTTCGGCGACGCGGAGATTGCCCCGGTCCTGAGTACGTTGAAACATTGGCGGCACGAATATGAGGCGTTGATTGACGAAGCGGAGGCCCTCCGCGCCGACGGGAAAAGGAAAGACATCCCGGTGCTCAGTCTTTCGTAAGAACGGGTCACGGCCATGCTGCAGACGCACAAAACGTTGACGGTGACGATTGATGGAATCAGGACGCAGGTGCCGGAAGGCACGCTCGTGATCGAGGCAGCCCGCCGCGTGGGCGTGATGGTGCCGCATTTCTGTTACCACCCGAAGTTGAAACCCGACGCGAATTGCCGGATGTGCCTGGTGGAAATTGAAAAGATTCCCAAACTTCAGACCTCGTGCAGCACCCGCGTGGCCGACGGCATGGTCGTGCGATCTTCGGTGCCGCACGTTGAGGCGGCACGGAAATCCGTGCTGGAATTGTTGTTGGGCAACCATCCGCTGGATTGTCCCGTGTGCGATCAAGGCGGCCGCTGTGACCTGCAAGATTTTTCGCACGAATACACGCCCACCGTCAGCCGGTTCAAGGAACTGAAGCGCGTGTTCCCGAAACAATACCTTGGTCCGGTCATTGAGACGCAAATGAATCGGTGCGTGTCGTGTATGCGCTGCGTGCGGTATTGCGACGAAGTGATGGACGCGCGCGCCTTGGCCGCCGTCGGACGGGGCACGTTGACCCAGATTACGCACTGGAGCGGCAACGAACTGGAATGTGACGCGTGCGGCGGCTGCATTCAGATTTGTCCGGTCGGCGCCATCACCAGCCGGTTGTCGATGTACGACTATCGTCCGTGGATGCTGAAACGAACGGAGACCATCTGTTCCTATTGCGGCGATGGATGCCAGATCACGGTCCAGCGAAAGCACGATCAGTTGATCGAAGTGAATTCGGCGATCGGCGCCGGGCGGAACGACGGCGACCTCTGCGCGCGCGGATATTTCGGTTATCACGCCGGTGCCCATCCTGATCGCGTGCAATCCCCGCTCATTCGTCAACCCGACGGCTCCTTTGCCGCGGTCACCTGGGAAGACGCCTTGGCTCACGTTGCCAGGAAGTTGTTGACGCTGAAATCGGCCTACGGGGCCGATGCGATTGCCGGGTTGATGACGGCCAAGTGTACGAATGAAGACATGTACGTGTTTCAAAAATTCATGCGACTCGTGGTCGGGACGAATCAGATCGACAGCAGCGCGCGGTACGGCTACGTCAACGGGGTGCGGGCCCTCCGGCGCGTCCAAGGCACCCATCGATGGACGGTGCGCTATGAGGACGTCCTGCAAGCGGATGGAATCATGCTGGTCGGCACGAACGTCCACGCGACCAATCCCATCACGGCGTTACAGGTGAAGCAAGCCGTGAAGCGCAACGGTGCCACGCTGATGACTCTGGAATCCCTGCTTCCGGTCCGCTCGACCGTGAGTAACGTCACGACGCTGTCCCGGCATCATCTGACGGTGCGGAACGGCCGGTTCGACGCTGCCATTGTGGGACTCCTCAAGGCGGTGTGCGAATTGCAACTGGTCAACGCGGAGATTGCCGAACGGGCGCCGGAGTTCGTGCAGACGATTCAGGACAACGTCGCCGGGGTGTCGTGGCAGACCATCCACGAGCAATCCGGCCTCCTGCAACGGGACGTGGAGGCCGCGGCCCGCGCGTATAGTCAGGCCCGTCGGGCCGTCACGTTGGTTGGGCAGGACGTTCTTCGTGCCGTTGGCGGAGAAGCCATGGTAACCAATCTCCTGGACGTGCAGATCCTCACCGGTCATCTTCAACGCGAAGGCTCGGGGTTGGGGTGTCTGGCTGAAGAGAATAATGAGCAGGGAGCCATAGAAATGGGGGTCACGGCTGAATATCTGCCGGGTCCGTCGCCTCTTGATGAGACGGGGAGCACGGCGGCGTTCGCGCAAGCCTGGGGCCAAGCCCCGCCGACGGGAGCCTCGGCCACCCTCGTGCAGATGTTGCGTCGAGCGAAAGCCGGTGACGTGAAAGCGTTGTTCATCGTCGGGGAAAATCCCGTGGCATCGCTGCCGCCTGACGCCGCGGTGACGGATGCCCTGGATGCCTTGGACTTTCTGGTCTGTCAGGAACTGTTTTTGACGGAAACCGCGAAGCGTGCCCACGTGGTGTTGCCGGCCTGCTCGGCCATGGAAAAAGACGGCACGTTTACGAATACCGAAGGACACGTCCAGCCCGTGCGTCAAGCGGTTGATCCCGTGGGTGAGAGTCGGCCGGATTGGGAAATATTTTCCGCCCTGTCCGTCTTGATGGATCCCCTGATTGAATACGTCGACGTCAAAGACGTTTTTAAGGAAATCCGTCGAATCATTCCCGGGTATGGGCTTCTGGGTCCGGCTTCCACGCCGCAGCCCGTCAACGCTGACGTGGTGGCCCGCTACGTGAACGCCGGCTTCAAAGAAGACGTTGGCCGGCGGTATGCGCTGAATCGGCCGACTGCCGAATCACAAGGGGGCATGACGCTGAAGTTGGTCCAATCCGTCTATCATTCAGGAAAATACAGCACGCGGGCGAAAGGGTTGATGGAAGTGCAAGGGGAGGGGTTGCTGCAAATCAATGCCGCCGAAGCGACCCGATTGGGCGTTCGAGAAGGCGACGCGGTTTCCCTCTCCAACAAGCACGGACGGGCCACGGTTTCCGTCACCCTGAACGACCGCGTGCCCGACGCCGTGGCGTGGTTTCCGGAACACTTCGACGAACCCGTGCGGCCGTTGTTCTCGTTGACGGTTGATCCGCAAACGCACGTGCCCGTTTGGAAAACGACTCACGTCACGATCACAAACGTGAGTGACCGCCCCGCGGGTGAAGGAGAGATCCATGAATCTGAAGCAAATTGAAGAAGAAGCTCTTCATCCGTCAGAGAAGGACGAGCCCTTTGCAGAATTTTCTTTCTCCGTCATTTCCGCGCAGATGGGAATCCATAGGCCGCGTGAGACGCGGCCCTACAGACTTCCCCTCTCCCCTTGCGGGAGAGGGGCGGGGTGAGGGGGGCGGGGAAAGGACGCTGGATTCCCGCTTACTACCTGCGGGAATGACAGGGAGGAGGCGGGAAGGACAAGGAGGAGACGGGGAGGGTGGGGAAGAGACGGAATGATGGGGAGGGGATGGAATGACGGGGAGGAGACGGAAGAACAGGGAGAAGACGGAAGGACAGGGATAAGAGGGGAATGATGGGGAGGAGACGGAATGACGGGGTTTGGAAATGATCGGGTTTCTGTTTGTATCCATGACACATCACATCAAGGAGATTCTCCGTGTTTGATGCCGGCATTAAGCTCGCTTTGACTTTATCGCAAATCGGGGTGGTGATGGGCGTGGTTCTGTTGACCGTGGCCGCGCTTACCTTGTTGGAACGCAAAGTGCTGAGTTGGATGCAGGACCGGATGGGTCCCATGGAGGTCGGGCCGTATGGCATCTTACAGCCGGTGGCAGATGGGCTGAAATTGTTTTTCAAGGAAGACATCATCCCGGCCGGCGCCAACCGGATCATGTTCAGCCTGGCCCCGATTCTCGTGTTGGTGCCGGCGTTGATCGGGTTTGCCGTCATTCCGTTCGGCCCGGATTGGACGGTTGAAGTCCTGGGGGTGGAATTCAAGCCCTTCGTCATCAGCGATATCAACGTCGGCGTCCTGTACGTGCTGGCGTTTGCCTCCATTGGGGCATACGGCATCATCCTCGGCGGATGGTCATCCAACAGCAAATATTCATTGTTGGGCGGATTGCGATCCGCCGCCCAGTTGATCAGCTATGAATTGAACGTGGGGCTTGCCATCGTCGGCGTCCTGTTGTTGTCGGGCAGTCTGAGTCTGGTTGCCATCAGCGAAGCGCAAGCAGGCGGTTTCTGGCATTGGTATGCGTTCGATCCCTTGCCGTTTCCACAATTCGTCGCCTTTGTCGTGTTTTTGATTGCCTCGGTCGCCGAAACCAATCGCGTGCCCTTCGACCTTCCCGAAGCGGAAAGCGAATTGGTGGCGGGGTTCTTCACGGAATACAGCGGCATGAGGTTTGCCTTCTTCTTTCTGGCGGAATACGCGAACATGATCCTGGTGTCGTGCATGTCCACCGTGTTGTTTTTCGGGGGATGGCATGCCCCTGTTCCGTTTTTGCAAGCCCCCGGGGATTTTGCCTGGATCACGGGAATTTTCTGGTTTACCGTGAAAGTCTACGGTTTCTTGTTTTTATTCTTCTGGTTGCGTGCCACGTTGCCGCGATTGCGCTATGACCAGTTGATGCGGTTCGGGTGGAAGGTGCTGTTGCCCATTGCCTTGGGGAACGTGGTGGTCACGTCGATTCTGGCCTATATCTTCCCGAATTCGTAACGGCAGGAGGGGAAAGAAAACAGGTTGTAGGGCGGCATCTTATGCCGCCAGGGGAAAGCGATGACGCTCAAGAAACGGATCAAGTCTCTCATCTTTTTCGAAATCCTCATGGGAATGAAAGAGACGATGAAGCATTTCCTGAACTATCGTCCCATCACGTTGGAGTATCCTCACGTCAAAAAACCCCTGCCTGACAATTATCGCGGGATGTTGGGCTTGCTTCGCTATGACGACGGGACGGAAAAATGCGTGGGTTGTGATCTCTGTGAAGCGGCTTGTCCCTCTCGCGTGATTCGCGTGGTAAGCGCCGAGGTGCCGGGGGAACCCACGAAGCGATACGCCAAAGAATACGACATGGACATGACGCGCTGTCTGTTCTGCGGGCTGTGCGTCCAGGCGTGTCCGGTGGACGCCTTGGGGATGTCGCAGGAATTTGAGTGGGCCGTCTACGATAAACGCCATTTACAGTTGAACAAGCAACAACTCCTGGCCCTCGGAGATCGAGCGTTTCCTGAACGGGAAAAACGCTTGGAATTTCAACATCCCAACGTGGCCTATTTTAACGTCTCCTTCAAGGATATTCCTGAAAAGGAGCGTTAAGAGTAATCGATTCGCCCGCCGATGGTCGTCTCCTTGTCCAACCCATGCGCCGGTAGCAGCGGAAACGTGTAACCGTGGCAACGCTTGTTTTTGTATATTTTTCCGGGATCATTCTTCTGACCGCCTTGCTCGTGGTGGTGCTGCGCAACCCCATCTATAGCGCCCTGTCCTTGCTGGTCATGTTTTTTCACGTGGCCGGACTCTACGTCACGCTGCACGCCGAGTTCTTAGCCGCCGTTCAAATCATCGTGTACGCGGGGGCGATTCTGGTCCTCTATCTGTTTGTCGTGATGTTGCTGAACGTGAAACGCGAAGAGCAGTACAGTCGTCAGGGAGTCGTGGCCTTGTTTCTCGGCGTGGTGTTGTTGACGGAAGCCGGCTTGCTGGTCGTGAGTCGAGGTTTGACCGTGGCACCTCCGATGCCGGAAGGGGTGGGGACCAAGACCGTAGGGAACACGGAGTCCATCGGGGAAGTCTTGTATTCCACCTATTTATTCCCGTTCGAGATTGCCTCGCTCATTCTGCTGGTCGCCATGATCGGGGCGGTCATCCTGACCAAGAAAGGCGTGATGGAGTCCAAGTCCTCTCTCCCTGAGAAATCTGGTCAGACGATCAGACGGCACGTTTCGTCAAGCACCTGACCGGATGGCTTCGCCGTGGCTGGGTTTTGGCGTGATGAAAATGAGCACAATCAACATATTCGATGAGGCGGCCTCATGACCGTGCCCGTGGAGTATTATCTGGTGCTGAGCGGGCTGGTGTTTCTTATTGGGCTCGTGGGCGTGCTGGTTCGGAAAAACCTGATTATCATCCTGTTGTCCATTGAACTGATGCTCAATGCCACGAACATCAATTTTGTGGCCTTTTCCGCCCACCTGGGGAGTTCGGCCGGACAAGTCTTTGTCTTCTTCGCGTTGACGGTGGCTGCCGCGGAAGTGGCCGTGGGCCTTGCCATCATCATTGCCCTGTACCGCCATCATTCCAGTATCAACGTTGACGAGTTCCGTTTATTGAAATGGTAGCGCCATGCTGTACGCCCTGATTCCCATCCTGCCCTTGGCGGCGTTCGTCGTGCTCAGCTTGGCCGGGCACCTCATCCGGGACAGGGCGCATCTGCTCGCGGTGCCTGCCGTGGGATTCTCCTTTCTCTTGTCGGTCTTGGCTTTTGTTGAAGTCGCCCGTGGCCGCGTGCTGGAAATTCCCCTCTACACCTGGGCGGCGTCCGGTGATCTCACCATTCGCCTGGGGTTCTACGTGGATCAGTTGACCGCGGCCATGTTGTTGCTGGTGACCATCGTCAGCGGACTGGTCCACGTCTATACCATCGGGTACATGCACGGGGAACCGGGCTACGCGAGATTTTTCGCCAATATCGCGTTGTTTACCTTCTCCATGCTGATGTTGGTCATGTCTGATAATTTCCTCCAACTCTTCGTCTTCTGGGAAGCGGTCGGGTTGTGTTCGTATTTGCTGATCGGGCATTGGTATGACCGCCATTCTGCACGAGCGGCGGCGACAAAGGCCTTTATCGTCAATCGAGTCGGCGACTTCGGATTTTTGTTGGGCATCCTGTTGGTCTTTGTCGTCTTTGGGACGTTGCAGTACCAGCCGATCTTTGCCGAAGCCGTCGGACAAGTCGGCACCACCATCGACCTTCTTGGAACAGTGGGCGGCGGATGGGAAGTGTCCGTGATGACCGTAATGTGCCTGCTGCTGTTCGTCGGTGCGGTCGGCAAGTCCGCGCAAGTTCCCCTGCACGTGTGGTTGCCGGACGCCATGGAAGGCCCGACGCCAATCTCCGCCTTGATTCACGCGGCGACCATGGTGACGGCGGGAGTGTTCATGGTGGCGCGTCTCGCCCCGCTGTATAACGTGTCCCCCGTGGCGATGACGGTCGTGGCCGTCGTGGGCGGGCTGACCATGGTGGTCGGCGCCACGATTGCCCTGACCCAATACGACGTGAAGCGGATCGTGGCCTACTCCACCTTGAGCCAACTGGGGTACATGATGATGGCCTGTGGGTTGGGCGGGTACGTGGCGGGTCTGTATCACTTGCTGACGCATGGCGCTTTTAAGGCCTTACTGTTTCTGGGGTGCGGGTCCGTTATTCTGGCCGTTCATCATGAGCAGGACATACGGCGCATGGGCGGTTTGAAAGAGAGAATGCCCATGACCTATTGGACTTTTGTGATCGGCTCGTTGGCCTTGGCCGGCTTTCCCTTGACCGCGGGGTTTTTCAGTAAAGACGCCTTGTTGCTGGCTGCTTGGAACGCCGGCACGTTGGGCCAAGTTCTCACGGTGCTGGGGATCCTGACCGCGGGTCTGACCGCGTTCTACAGTTTCCGGTTAGTGTTCGTGGCGTTCTGGGGAGAGTCTCGCGTCGACCCGCGTCACGCGGACCACGTGCATGAACAACCCTTCGTCGTGACGGCCCCCCTGATGGTGCTGGCCGTGCTCAGTATCCTGACCGGGTATCTGGGCATTCCGGAGTTTTTGCAGCACGCCTTTCCGGGCAGTGCCGGTGAAGGGCATCATGGTGCCGCGGCCACGGGCATCATGGCGGTGGCAACGATCGCCGGCCTGCTGGGCATTGCCGCGGCCTATATCCTGTACGTGAAATCGCCGGATATTCCCGACCGTCTGATGCGTCGATGGCACACGTTCTATCAAGCCTCGCTCAACAAATGGTACGTGGATGAGGTGTATGAGAAAGCGTTTGTGAACCCCACGTTTTCCCTCGCCGATCGCCTGTGGAAACACATTGACGTGGCCGTCATTGACAACGCGGTCAACGGCGTGGCTCGCGGGTTTGCCTGGTGGGGCTGGATGGCCCGGTTGATTCAAACCGGCGAAACCCAGAATTATGCACTGGGCATGACGGTAGGGGCCGTCCTCATATTGACCGCCTACGTCCTGTTCTGATGAGGAGCGTTGACTGACGTGGCCGTTTCATCTGGCGGATTCCCATGGATCACCCTGGTCGTCCTGTTGCCGCTCGTCGGAGTGGCGGGCATTCTTGCGGCGAAAGAAGAAATGGCGAAATGGGTGACCTTCGGCGTCTCATCGCTGGTGTTCCTTGTGTCGCTTCCCCTGTGGGCGATGTTCGATGACGCAACGCCGGCCATGCAGTTCGTGGAAAAGTATCACTGGATTGCGTCGCCGTCCATCAATTACGCCGTGGGCGTGGACGGCATCAGTCTGCCCCTGGTGTTGATGACCACCTTCTTGACGCCGCTCTGCGTCCTGGTGTCCTGGACCGCGGTCGAGACTCGCGTCAAAGAATTCATGATCAGTCTGCTCGTGATGGAAACCGCCACGGTCGGCGTGTTTGTGGCGTTGGACTTCGTGCTGTTCTACGTGTTCTGGGAAACCATGCTGATTCCCATGTATCTGCTGATCGGAGTCTGGGGGGGACCCAATCGCGTGTATGCGGCCATGAAGTTCTTTTTGTATACCTTGGCCGGCAGCGTCCTGCTGCTGGTGGCGATCATCGTCCTGTACGTGTACGCGGGTGAACGTTCGTTTGACGTTCTCACGTTGAGCCGGGCCGTGTATTCACCGTCGCTCCAGGCGTGGGTGTTCTGGGCGTTCTTTGCCGCCTTTGCCGTCAAGGTCCCGATGTTTCCCTTTCATACCTGGTTGCCGGATGCGCACGTGGAAGCCCCCACCGCCGGCAGCGTCGTCCTGGCGAGCGTGTTGCTGAAACTGGGCACCTATGGATTTTTGCGGTTCTCCCTGCCCATGTTGCCCGACGCCACCCAGCGATTTACCACGGTGGTGATGGTCCTCTCGGTGGTGGCCATCATCTACGGGGCCTACATGGCCTTTGCTCAGGCCGACCTGAAACGGTTGATTGCCTATTCCAGCGTGAGCCACATGGGATTCGTCACGTTGGGAATCTTTGCGTTGAACGCGCAAGGGATTGAAGGCGCCATCCTGCAAATGGTCAATCACGGCATCACCACCGGCGCGCTCTTTTTGTGCGTGGGGATGATTTATGAGCGGACGCACAGTCGGGAGATCGTCGAGAACTCCGGATTAGCCAAACCCATGCCGATCTATGCCACGTTCCTCGTGATCTTCGGCTTGTCATCCGTGGGATTGCCGGGCATGAACGGCTTCGTCGGCGAATTCTTCGTGCTGGTGGGGACGTTCTTGTGGAGCAAGGTGGCCGCGACCTTGGCGGCATTGGGGGTCATTCTCGCGGCCGTGTACATGTTATGGATGTTACAGCGCGTGGTGTATGGCGTTCCGGCCCAACACGTGGCCTCGAAGTTGTCTGACCTGAACTGGCGTGAAATCGGCACGTTGGCGCCGCTGGTGGTCCTGGTGTTCTGGATCGGAATCTATCCCAAGCCGGTCCTGGACGTCATGCACGCCAGCGTCGAACGGCTGATTCAGCAGGACGTCAAGGTGATGATCGTGGAAACGGATCCCGCGTCCTTCCCGCCGACGCCGAGGGACTCCGACGCCATTGCCGCTGCCGCGGAGACGGAAACGCGATGACGATTCCTCTTGCCGATTTGGTGGTGATTCTACCGGAGTTGATCGTCGTGACTGCGGCCTGCCTGTTGTTGGCGTTGGCTCCCATCACTCCGTCAACCAAGAACGATCGGTTGGCGTGGATGAGTGTGGCGACCCTCGTGATCTGTTTCATCGTCACGATGAACGGCATGGGTGAGCGCGTGTCCGCGTTCAGCGACCTCGTGGTGGTGGATGGATACGCGTCGTTCTGGAAATTGTTGCTCTACGTCGTGAGCGGCATGATCGTGTTGCTCTCCATCGGCTATCTCAAGGAAGAACGGATTGACTTGGCCGAATTCTACGGGTTTGTCCTGCTTTCCTTGACCGGCATGATGATTATGGTGTCAGGGGCAGACCTGTTGGTCGTGTACCTCGGCATCGAGTTGATGTCGATCTCGCTTTACGTCATGGCCGGATTCAAACGGTTTGACGCCAAGTCCATGGAATCCTCGGCCAAGTATTTTATTCTGGGCGCGTTTTCCTCAGGGATCCTGCTCTACGGCATTTCGCTCATATTCGGCGCGGCCGGCAGCACGCGGCTGGTCGAGATTGCCGCCGCGGTCAATGCGCGTGGCCTGAACGATTCGTTGGTGCTCATGGCCCTGATGCTGTTGATCGTCGGGTTCGGATTCAAAATCGCCGCCGTGCCGTTTCACATGTGGACCCCGGACGTGTACCAAGGCGCGCCCACGTCCGTGACCGCGTTTATGGCCGTGGCATCCAAGGCCGCCAGCTTCGGGGCGTTTCTGCGGGTGATGCTCGAAGGCTTCGGAGGCGTGAAACCGAATTGGATCGGCCTGATTCTGGGCTTGTGTATCCTGACGTTGATCCTGGGCAACCTCGTGGCGATTGTGCAAACAAACGTCAAGCGGATGCTGGCGTATTCAAGTATCGCCCACGCCGGGTACGCGTTGATCGGCGTGGTCGTGGCGGGCTGGATCGGGACCGAAGCCGGAACGTCGTCACAAGGCGTCGCCAGCATGATGGTGTACGTGGCGATCTATTCCTTCATGACTCTGGGGGCCTTCTCCGTCGTGGCGATTCTTCGACGAGGCGGGCTGGAAGGAGAAGACCTGGACGACTTTACGGGGTTGGCCAAGCGTCATAAGGTCGTGGCGTTTGTCATGCTGCTCTTCATGGTCTCGTTGGCGGGCATTCCGCCGACTGCCGGATTCATCGGAAAATTCTATCTGTTCATGGCCGCGGTCAACGCCGGCCTGACCTGGCTGGCCGTGGTCGGCCTGATCTTTGCCGCGGTATCCGCGTTCTACTATCTACGGGTCGTGATGGTCATGTACATGCGCGAACCCACGTCCCACCAGGAAGTCGAAACGCGCTTGGCCGTATCCCCCGCGGCTGCGGTCGTGCTCGCCTGTGCCGTGGCCGGAGTCGTCATCCTCGGACTGTATCCCGGCCCCTTGGTCTCTTTCACCTCCTCCGCTGCACTCCCGTAAGCCGATGGACGGGATTGGCTTTGAACTGTACCGTGCGTTCGCCCCTTCATCTCCGCCGTGGCATTCCCGTCAGCCGATGATACGGTGTTCAACGAAGAAGGGTTGCATCCCCTCTCTCCGTCATTCCCACAACTTTGCCCCCTGTCATTCCCGCAGTTCTACCCTCTGTCATTCCCGCAGTTCTACCCTCTGTCATTCCCGCAGTTTTATCCCCTGTCATTCCCGCAGTTCTATCCTCTGTCATTCCCGCAGTTTTATCCCATGTCATTCCCGCAGTTTTAAGCGGGAATCCAGAGAAACGGGTAGGGCATCAGTCCCGTGGTCGTCGGCCTGTCCGTGGGTGCTGACCACCCTTAATTTCAGGGCGGATGGGAAAAGACCCTGGATTCCCACATGCGTGAGGCTGATCGTGGCATCAAGGGAGCGTGAACAAAAGGATGGCGTAAGCCTCTGAAAACCTGACATGCCCGGCCAACTCTTTACTCACGACTTTCTCACCCACGGCATACGGGCGACCATTGAGTGGAAGGATATCATCGACCGGCCCGCGGTCTTTGCGGCGTTCAGGGACGGCATCCGTTCCCGGTACGAAGCCTTCGCCACGTTTCACGATCCGAATGAAGCCGTGACCGAGCAAGAATTGATCCGGCCGGTTTTGGAACTCTTGGGCTGGACTGAGTATCTGCCGCAGCAGGGCGCGATTCGCAACGAGGACGTTCCCGATCTTCTGCTGTTCTCCGACCCCGACGCCAAAAAGCGCGCCGCCAAAAAACGCAAGCCCAACGAACGCTATCGTGACGCCGCGGTTGTCGAAGAGAGCAAACGATTCCGTTTACCGTTGGACTCCCGTGGAAACAGCGGCACGCAGTCCAGAACCCCGCACGGCCAGATTCTCGGATACCTCTCGACGGCCGAGATCATGTCGGAAGGCCGAATTCGGTGGGGCATCCTGACAAACGGCAGGACGTGGCGACTCTACGACCATCGTTGCCGACCCCGGGCCAGCGGGTACTTCGAAGCCGACTTGGCAGAACTGATCCAACCCGGCCGCGAAGACGATCTGCGCGTGTTCCAGTTGCTGTTCCGGCGGGACTCCGTGACTCCGCCGCCGGGTGCCACGACCAGTTTCCTGGAAGCGGCCCTGGTTGAGGGACGCCGGTATGAGGAACGAGTCGCCCAGGACCTTTCGGGCATCGTCTTCGAGCGTGTGTTCCCCAGCCTCGTCCGGGCGATGGCCGACGCCACGAATGAGAGTCTCTCACAAATCCGGGAGGCAGCACTGATTTTTCTGTATCGTCTGCTCTTCGTGCTGTATGCCGAGGACAGGGGACTCCTCCCGGTCAACGACTCGCGGTACGACGACTACGGGTTGCGAAAGCGGGTACGGGACGACGTGGCACGGAGGAGAACCGACGGCGACGCGTTCTCGACCCATGCCACCAACTACTATGACCACCTGATGACGCTCTTCAGACTCATTGACAAGGGCGACGCGTCCATCGGCCTGCCGCCGTACAACGGCGGTCTGTTCGCGTCCGAGACCGCTGCGTTGCTGGAACGCATGCGCCTGGCCGACGCGACGATCGCTCCGATCATCGACGACCTGAGCCACTCAAAAGACCCGGGCCAGGAACGCCGCTTTGTCAACTACCGCGACATGTCCGTCCAGCAACTCGGCTCAATCTACGAACGGCTTCTGGAGCGCGAGCCGGTCCGCGATGGGAACGGAACCATCGTCATACGACCCAACCCGTACGCCCGAAAGGACAGCGGCAGCTTCTTTACGCCCCAGGAACTTGTCGATCTGATCGTTGACCGGACGTTAAAACCGCTGGCGGAGGAGCGCCTCAAAGCCTTTGAAGCCAAGGCCGCCGAACTGAAACGCGACCGTCGTCCGAAGGCCGAACGACGAGCCGACCTGCTCAAGTTTGATCCGGCAGAGGCCATCCTGAACTTGAAAGTCCTGGACCCGGCCATGGGAAGCGGCCACTTCCTGGTCACCGCGGTGGATTTCCTGTCCGACTACGTCGCCCACGTGATCGACTACACGCCGTCTGTGCCCGAATGGCTCAAGGGCGAGTACGTGTCGCCGCTGGTTCAGCGCGTGGAGACCATTCGCGGAGACATTGTGCAACGGGCCAAGGAATCAAACTGGGTGATAGACGAAACCCTGCTGACCGATCAAGCCATCATCCGCCGAATGGTCCTGAAACGCTGCATCTACGGCGTAGACAAAAATCCCCTGACGGTTGAACTGGCGAAAGTGTCGTTGTGGCTGCACAGCTTCACCGTCGGCGCGCCGTTGTCTTTTTTGGATCACCACCTGCGTTATGGCGATTCCCTGGTCGGCTTGCGTGTGGCGGAGGCAACTGAAGACTTACGAAAAATGGCTTCCATGTTTCTCGATAGCGCCATCGCCGCAGCAGAGGCCGCCGCGGAAGGTATGCAGCGCATTGAGGAAAGGTCAGACGCCGACGTTGCCGAGGTACGGGAGTCGGCGACGCTGTTTCAGGAAGTAGAGGAGACGACCGCGGAACTCCGTGGGCTTCTGAACTTTCTCTGTGGCTTTCGGTGGTTAATTGCGGGAAGGAAGCCGAAAGAACGCGCTGAATTTGAGGATCCGCTGGTCACGACGCTCGGGCACACCGAGAACCCCTACAAGCTTCTGACCAACGGGCCGGAGCACGTGGCCGATGTTCCATCCAATTCTGGCGATGCCGCGTGGTTGAAGGTTGCTGAATTGTGGGATCAAGCCAGAGCCGTTGCCGACCGTGAAGGCTTTCTGCACTGGGAGGCGGCCTTTCCGGGAGTGTGGCGCCACTGGCAGAACGTCAGCCCGGAGGGAGGCTTTGACGCGGTGATCGGCAACCCTCCCTGGGACCGCATCAAACTTCAGGAAGTGGAGTGGTTTGCGACTCGTGACCCGGAACTTGCTCTCGCTCCGACTGCCGCGGCGCGAAAGGCCGCTGTTCAGCGGTTACGCAAGCAAGGGGCGGTGCTGGCAGACCAGTTCGACGCGGCCAAGGAACAAGCCGAGGGCCTGAGCCGGATGGTTCGGTCCTCTGGCCACTACCCCTTGCTCAGCGGCGGCGATATCAACCTGTACTCGCTGTTTGTGGAGCGCGCCATGACTCTGCTCAAACCCGACGGCTTGGTCGGCCTGCTCACGCCGTCGGGTATCTATGCAGACAAGACCGCCGCCAAATTTTTCAAGTCCGTGTCCACCGGCGGGCGCGTGGCCGGACTGTTTGACTTTGAGAACCGCCGCCTCGGAACAGCCCTACCACCATTTTTCCCAGACGTGGACTCGCGGTTCAAGTTCTGTGCCCTCATTTTCGGTGGGGAGGATCGACGATTCGATGAAACCAAATGTGCCTTCTTCCTGCACGACACGCGCACGGTTGACGACCCTGACCGCTGCTTCTCACTGACGCCGGACGACTTCGCCCGCGTGAACCCGAACACCTGCACCGCGCCTGTGTTCCGTACCCGTCGAGACGCCGAGATCACCCGCCGCATCTACGAACGCCATCCGGTGTTGGTGGACCGATCAAGGGGCAATGAAACTTGGCCGATTAGATACCGGACCATGTTCCACATGACCAACGACTCTCATCTGTTCCGAACCGCGCCCCAACTCGAAGCTGATGGTTCTTATCCGGTAAAAGGCAATTGCTGGAAGCGGGGAGCGGAATTGTATCTGCCGCTCTACGAAGGCAAGATGGTGCAGGCGTTTGATCACCGCGCAGCCAGTGTTGTGGTCAATCCCGAAAATCTGAACCGACCTGCCCTGCCACGTGAAGCTACTTATGAAGAACATTCGGATCCGAATTGGTTACCAAAACCTCAATTCTGGATTAGCACTGCCTCTATTGAGTGGTGCGAAGAGTTGAGTTGGGCAGTTGCCTTTAAGGATGTAACTGCACCGACGAACGTTCGTACCATGATTGCCGCGGTAGTTCCACGCTCGGCTTTTGGAAATACGTTACCGCTTCTGATGCCCGATGCACTTGAAACAACGAGCTATCGAGAAAACGCATGGCTTTTGGCTGCGTGCCTCAATTCTTTTGCATGTGACTTCGTTGCACGACAGAAAGTTCAGGGACAACATCTCAATTGGTTTGTTGTTGAACAGCTATCTGTGCTGACGATTGACGACTACAACCGGCAATTCGGAACCACAACGGCCCGCGAACTTGTCCGCGACCACGTGCTCCGCCTGACCTACACGGCCCACGATATGGCCTCCTTTGCCCGCGACCTCGGCTACGACGGCCCGTCCTTCATCTGGGACGAAGAAGACCGCCGACACCTGCGGGCACGGCTTGACGCCCTCTACTTCCACCTCTACGGCATCACCCGGGATGACGCCGCGTACATCCTGAACACCTTCCCCATCGTCCGACGCGAAGACACCACTCGATTCGGCACCTACCGCACCCGCGCCCTCATCCTGGCCTACATGAACGCCCTGACCGCCGGCGATACCGACACGGTGGTGGCGGTGTAGCCCTGCGTATGCAGACTGGCCTGAGCTTGGGAAAAACTTAATAAAAGGTGAAAACCCGTGAAATTCCATTTAGGCCATATTAGTCACGTATATTTTGTATAATTCCATAAATTTTCAGACAATTCGGCACCACGTTAATACGAAACGACAAGAAAGGAGATTTCTTTATGGCCAGTGACGATTATATGACGCAGTTGCAAAATTTGGCGGAGGAGATTTTTTCTATCGATACAAATAACCTATTACGAACCTCATTGGGCGCACTCTCTCTTGAAAAGGATTTTAGCTCTACATTAGAGCAAATAGGGAAAAAGATCGATCTTCTGCGTCAATACGGGCGCGAGATCCATGATGAGCAAATACGGAATATTCTCAGCATCCTTGAGAGCATTAGAAACGCAATAAAACAACAGGCTGATTGTTCGGATGCGGATTACGCTGCGCGCCGTCAGCAGTTTTTGGACAATGTCAAAGCCAACCTTGAAGATCTAAAACGGTTTTGGGCACCAGTCGTAACTGCCGCGATTGAAGCGCGCGGATTTCTCGATGATGAAGGCGTGCGTCGGGAGCACGAACGTACAATCGAATCCATCAAGAAAGAGTCCGAAACTGCACTACAACAAGTGAAGGAAGAATCAAACAAGACTATCGAAGAAGCACGTACCCTTGCGAAGCAGATTGAAGAGCGAGCACGACTAACCGCTGCAAGAATTTCCGTTAAAGAGGCGCAGGAACAGTTCAGAGAAGCCCAAGCCGAACTTGATAAACGAGTGAAGGTTTGGGCAGTTTTGGGCGGCGTCTGTGTCGCGGGTTTTTTCTTGGTCGCTCTATCCTTTGTGACACTTGATCTCCCTGATGAGTGGCAATGGCAAGTGTTTTACCATAGCGCGATCAAGGTATCGATCCTCACCGCAATTGCGACCACGGCAGCGTTTTGTTTGAGAATACTTCGTGCCCATTTGCACATGAGCGAAAAAAACAGGCATCGTCAACGTGTCGCAAACAGTATGGAAGCCTTTGTACAGTCAGCGGTTACGCCCGAACAGAGAGATTTGATCCTGAGTCAACTTGTAGAATCTATCGTCCAATTTGGTCATTCCGGTTTGGTCCAACGAGAAGATGATTACGCCTATCGCCCGAAGATGCCCATCGATTCAATTACCAGAACACTTCCAACGAATCCTCAGAAGGATGTCTAGCCCATGTCGGTTTACGCTCTGCTCGTCCGCCCTACGGCTTGAACACAATCATCCTCATAATCCCGATTACATCAAAATTACGTATCGCTGAATCTGTTCTTTGCGTAGGGAATGGCGGATTGTTGATTTTTGATTGGAAAATCAGAAATCTAAAAATGGTGAACAAAAACAATTTTTCGAGTACATTCACTGAAAATTTACATAAAATGGTGAATTTTGTAGAATATCGAGTATGGCAACCTCTCAACCGATAAGAGACCGCATTCAGGCGTTGAAACGAAAATACGATGCGTTGCGGGAAGGGAAAGAAGCGCTACTGTCAATGATTGACGACGTGGAAATCCCTGAAAACGTATACAATTCCAACGCCATTGAAAACTCAACCCTCACCCTTGAGGAAACGGAGAAAATTTTGCTGGAGCAAAGCTTGTCCCGCCACGTGTCGTTGCGAGAGGTCTTTGAAGCGAAAAATCTGGCTCGGGTTATAGAATACAAACGTCATAAAGTTCAAGACAGTGAACTGAGCAAAGACTTCATCTTGCTGTTGCACCGAATGCTTATCGGCGGCATTGATGATGCAATCGCGGGCCGTTTTCGCGGCAAAGGAGAATATGTGCGGGTAGGCATGCATATCGCACCGGCGCCGGAACACGTGGAACGCATGATGGAGGACGTTCTCCTTGAGTATTCCAGCGATCTGGGCTCCTATTTCTTGGACAGAATCGCCCGATTTCATCTGGATTTTGAGACTATCCATCCGTTTTGCGACGGCAACGGCCGCATCGGGCGTGTCCTCATCAATTTCCAATTCCTCAAACTCGGTTTCCCGCGCACGATCATCCGCAACAAGGAAAAAGCCGTCTACTATCAAGCGTTCACAGATTATCGGGAAAAGAAAACGACAAAAACGATGGAAAGGATCTTGTCGTTGGCTTTGGTCGAATCGCTGCATAAGAGGCTGAGCTACCTGAGAGGGGAGCGGGTCATCAGATTGTCGGAATACATCAAGCTCCATGACCTTTCGCCACCCGCCGTCACTAATGCCGCCCGCCGTCAAACCATCCCCGCCTTCCGTGAGAAAGGCGTGTGGAAGATAGGAGAAGCCATTGCCGATTTTTGATTGATAAAGGAGACAGGTATGAGTCATCCCATCTATCGCGTGGTTTTTTTTGAAAGACGGGCACCTTACACGCTTCGGGTCTGTTTCGACGATGGGACGGAACAGGTTATTGATTTCCATGCCATACTCGAAGGCGAATTATTCGGCCCACTTCGTGATCGCTCCTTATTTGACCAAGTTCGGATTGATCCTGACGTTACTCTGGTCTGGCCGAACGGGGCTGATTTTGATCCGGCGACCTTGCATGACTGGCCTGAACGTCTCCCTGAACTTACGAAAATGGCGAGATGCTGGTCTCTTGCCGAATCGAAGTCTTGACCCATCCTGAAGAAGCAAAGGGTCTCAGGCTCTGTCGTGAAGTCCGGTCGGGGTGCAACGCCGTTAGGGAAGCGGGGTGGCCGGCGTGAAAGGGTTCACGTGACGAACTCCGGTCGGCGCGATATGTTTCACGTTGCGTGTCACGACGACCATGTCGTAGACAAGTGCGGTGGCGGCGATGAGCCCATCAACGTCCGGAAGAGAAGCAAGAACGCCAAGACGGCCCCATTGCTCTGCAACGGCCTGATCCACGTGCAGAATACGATCCTGAAACCGATCTGGAATCTGCTCCAACCACGTGCCAATGATGTGGGCGGTCTTCGGGTCCCGGCGGTACAGGCGTTCAACGCCGCGCCGCAGTTCGCCCAAGGTCAAGACGCTCAGGAATACTTCCTGTGGCTTGCGTTTTTGGAACCAATCCACAACGAGGGGATGCGCACGTTCACGCTTACGGAGTTCGGACAGCACGTTCGTGTCAATGAGATAGTTCACAGGGCGACCCGACGTGGGCCTGAACGGGATCGTTTGAAATCAGCATCGTCGCCGACATTCGGGATGGCGAGCAGGTGGTCAATGAAGTTCTCGGGTTCCCCCGCGAGTGATTCCGCGACGTAGCTGGCTCCTTTCTCGGAGAGTTCCCACACGCCCCGTTTGGAGTCGCCTCTCAGATAGCCTTCTTCTTTCAGCCGGGTTCGCTCCCAGCACGTCGTACTCCACCAGCGGGGTTGCCCCGTCGAAAGGGGGGCGAAGTCGCCGGGCAGTAATCTGGCGGCCAGGCGCTTTTCCAGGATCGGTCGCAATGTTTCCACGTGCGCGGTGCCCCCCATCTCGTAGAGAGACTCCAACAGGGGACGGCGAAACTCTTCCTGCGCGAGTTTTTCCTGGACCTTTTGTTGCCGCGGTTGTTGATCTGCGACGGTTTTTTCCGGTGGGACCCGGTTGCCCTCTGCTGCGTCCAGTACCTTGACGAAGGCCGATTCCGCCGTGTCCTCAAGCGGTTTTGCCCACTTTTTCAGGCGATTCATTGTCTCTTCTGAAATCCGAATGACTGGCATGGTGCCTCCTGTCTTTGTGGATAATTGTTACATTGAAACAACATTCTTATTCCATCATCAAGCCCATGTCAAGCAGAAAACCATGTTCTTGGCCTGGAAGCCCGGATAGGATATAACGACAAAACGGAGAGTGAATGGGGAAATTCATGAATGAAGCTGCGGCACGTATAAAAATCAACAAGCTGCTTGAGACGGCAGGGTGGCGCTTCTTGGCCGAAGGAGACAAGCCGGCCAACGTTTGTCTGGAAACGAGCATCACGATGACAACCTCAGACCTGGATGCCCTTGGCAACGACTTTGAGAAGACCTCCAAGGGGTCTATCGACTTCCTGCTCCTTGATGCGAAGGGATTTCCCTTCATTGTCTTGGAGGCCAAGTCAGAGAAAAAGAACCCGCTCGTCGGTAAGGAACAGGCGCGCAAATATGCCCGCTCGCAGAACTGCCGCTTCATCATCCTCTCGAACGGCAACGTGCATTACTTCTGGGATCTCGAACGCGGCACACCCAACGTCATTACCTCGTTCCCGACGCCTGATTCCGTCATCAGCTATAACAACGTGAAGCCCGATCCGCAACGCCTGATCAATGAACCCGTTTGCGAGGATTACATCGTTCTCACCCAGCGGCCGAATTATCAATCCGAAGCCGCGTGGAAGAACGAAGCCGAACGTCCGGGTTTCATTCATGCCAACAAGTTACGATTTCTGCGCGCGTATCAACTCAAGGCCGTTCATGCGTTGCAGCGGGCGGTGAAGGCCGGCCACGACCGCTTCCTCTTCGAAATGGCCACGGGTACGGGCAAGACGCTCACTGCCGCCGCGGTCATCAAACTGTTTCTGCGTTCTGGCAACGTCAGTCGCGTGCTCTTTCTCGTAGATCGGCTGGAACTGGAGGATCAAGCCACCAAGGTTTTCAAAACGCTGCTCTCGGCAGACGCTCACACGATTATTTACAAGGAGAATCGCGACGACTGGCGAAAAGCAGAGATTGTCGTCAGCACCATTCAATCGTTGCTGTTCAACAACAAGTATCAACAACGTTTTTCGCCGACGGATTTCGATCTCGTGATTTCCGACGAAGCGCACCGATCAATCGGCGGCAATGCCCGTGCGGTGTTTGACTATTTCGTGGGGTATAAACTCGGCCTGACCGCGACGCCTCGGGACTATCTGAAAGGCGTCGAAAACGTCGGTTCGATGGTGCAGGACCCGCGTGAGGTTGAGCGCCGGCTGCTGCTTGACACCTATCGTACGTTCGGGTGCGAGCGTGGGCAGCCCACGTTCCGCTACTCGTTGCTCAACGGCGTCAAAGATGGCGTGTTAATCAATCCCACCGTGGTGGACGCTCGCACGGACGTGACGACCCGGTTGCTCTCAGAGAAGGGATTTGTCGTTGCCTTCACCGACGACGTAGGAGAGGACCAAGAGGAGACCTTCAAGCAGCGCGAGTTTGAGAAACGCTTCTTCTCCGACGCGACCAACCAGGTTTTCTGTACGACCTTCATGGAGAATGCCCTGCGCGATCCCATCAGCCGCGAAATCGGCAAGTCCATCATTTTCGCCGTCAGTCAAAACCACGCGGCCAGATTAACGCAAACCCTCAACCGCATGGCCGACCGCATGTTTCCCGGAAAGTACCAGTCCGACTTTGCCGTTCAAGTCACGTCGCACGTGCCGGATGCCCAGCAATTTGCCAGAAACTTCGCCAACAACAACCTGTTCGGTTCGGGCAACGCTCTGTCAGGCTACAGGACCAGCAAATCTCGCGTTTGCGTGACCGTGGGGATGATGACGACCGGTTACGACTGCCCGGATATTCTGAACCTTGGCCTGTTCAGACCCATCTTCTCGCCAACCGACTTCATCCAGATCAAGGGGAGAGGCACCCGTCCACATAATTTCTTGGAACAGCTTTTTGACGAGAGCCTCAAACATGAAGTCCCACAGCCGCAGAAGACGGCATTCAAGCTCTTCGACTTCTTCGCTAATTGCGAATACTTCGAGAACGAGTTCAATTATGATGAAATTCTGACGCTGCCGCGGATCCGGAGTAACGACAGCGGCGACGGGGATACCCCGATGACATCGTTGATATCGACCCCTCATTCTTACGAACATCTGGGCCAGGATATTCTGTCGAGTATCAGCAAGGAAACCATCGGTCCCGAAGGGATGAAGATCGACCGCATGTTCTTCGACAGGTTTGCGGAGACCGTGAGGGAAAATGAGACCATTGCAGAGGCCGTCCAAGCCGGGCAGTGGGACCGTGTCATTGACTACGTCAATCGTGAGGTCTTCGACAAACCCGAGGAATATTACAACCTTGACAAGCTGCGCAACGCGGCCGACGTGGACCGTCGTTTGACCCTTCGAGAGATTCTGGAAAAGGTTTTTGACCTCATTCCTCGCTTCAAGTCGAAAGATGATTTGCTGGAGGAGGAATTCGCCAAGTTCGTCGCCGACCACAAGCCTGATGAGGCTAAGGCCATCCCGGCAATCAAAACCTACTTCAAGGTCTATATCACCGACGGCTACATCCGCGACGTTATTGATAAAAGGCAGTTCACCTGCTTGGCCACCAGCCCGGTCTTTTCCACCAGCGACTTCCGGGCCGTACCGCAGAAATATCGCAATCTCATTCCCGAATACGTCAAGGATTACGTATCGCTGAACCAGTTCTCTGCGTGAACAATTGGGATACGGCATGAGAATGAGTTGAAGGTCAGGGCCGGGAACGCTTAAATACCGATGAATCACGTAGGCACGGAACCGGAAATCAACTCCAATGAGAGGTGAAGAAATGAGACAAGTTATTGTTTATCCAGGTGAAGACGGTTATTGGGTGGCCGAATGTCCCAGCTTGTCCGGGTGCATCAGCCAGGGAAAAACAAAGCCGGAAGCCATTGCCAACGTCAAGGAGGCCATCGAAGGCTACGTCGCTTCCCTTGAAGAGGACGGCCTGCCTGTTCCTGACGAACACTTTGAAGCAATGGTGCTGGCCGTATGAGCGGTCTGCCGAGGATTTCAGGAAAGGAATGCGCCAAAGCACTCGGCAAGCTGGATTTTCGCCTGAAACGGCGACATGGCAGCCATATCATTTTACGCCGCGACAATCCTTTCTCTCAGGTGGTCGTTCCCGACCATAAGGAACTGGATAGAGGAACCTTGCGCGGCATCCTCAGACAAGCAGGACTGGGTGCGGAAGAGTTTGTGACGTTGTTGTCGTGAAGCCGCCTTCGCATGATACACGTTGACGAGAACGCTTATGCTCGACGCCGAAACCAAACGCCGCATCGACACCGCCCGCGACGTCCTCGTCGGCAAAGTCCCCGACCCGAAGAGCCAAGTCGAACAAATCACTATCGCCCTGATCTACAAGTTCATGAACGACCTGGATGCCGAAAGCGAAGAACTGGGCGGCACGCGCACGTTTTTCGCCGGGGAGTTTGCCCGTTACGGCTGGGCAAAACTCATGCGTTCCGGCCTGGGCGGCCATGAAATCCTGAACCTCTACGCTGAGGCCATTACACGGATGCCGGAAAACCCGGGCATCCCGCCGCTCTTCCGCGACATTTTCAAGAACGCGTATTTGCCGTATCGGGACCCCGAAACCCTTCGTGCCTTCCTCAAGATCATAGATGAATTCACCTACGACCACTCCGAACGCCTGGGGGACGCCTTCGAATATCTGCTGTCCATCCTCGGCTCACAAGGTGACGCCGGCCAATTCCGCACCCCGCGCCATATCATCGACTTCATCGTTGCCATCCTTGACCCGAAGAAAAACGAAACCGTCCTTGACCCGGCTTGTGGAACCGCCGGTTTCCTCATTTCTTCTTACAAGCACATTCTTCGCGCCAACGTGGACAAGGACGGCAACAGCACGCTCACGCCGGACGACAAGGGCCGACTTGCGGCCAACTTCAAGGGCTACGATATCTCCCCCGACATGGTACGCCTGTCTCTGGTCAACATGTACCTGCACGGCTTCGCCGCCCCGCACATCTTTGAGTACGACACGCTCACCAGCGAAGACCGCTGGAACGAGTACGCCGACGTGATCCTCGCCAACCCACCGTTCATGTCGCCAAGAGGCGGCATCCGACCGCACAACCGCTTCTCGGTCAAGTCCAAACGCAGCGAAGTCCTGTTTGTGGATTACATGGCCGAACACCTGACGCCCAACGGCAGGGCAGGGATCATCGTGCCGGAAGGGATAATTTTTCAAAGCCAGAACGCCCACAAGCAGTTGCGAAAGATGTTGATTGAAGAATATTTGATTGCCGTCATCTCTCTCCCGGCCGGCGTCTTCAATCCTTACGCCGGCGTCAAGACCTCTGTTCTGATATTGGACAAATCCCTGGCGAAGAGGGCCGACCACGTCGCCTTCTTCAAGGTAAAAAACGACGGCTTCGACTTGGGAGCGCAGCGTCGACCCATTGACGAGAATGATCTGCCGCAAGTGCAAGCCGAGATTGCCGAATACATGGGTTGGTTGCGGGCAGGGGAATCCGTAGATACGGTCCGCGTTGCAGAACCGGGTGCTCAGTACACAACGGAGCGAAGATTGGTTGTTGGCAGAGATCGGGTCGCGGAGGGTAGGGAGTACAACCTGAGTGGAGATCGGTATCGGGAAGTTGAGGCGCACAAACACTCAAAGTGGCCGATGGTGGAGTTGGGGGACGTTTGCCATGACATTTTAAGTGGAGGTACGCCTTCAACAAAGAATGAAGAATACTGGAAAGGCAATATTCCATGGATTACCAGTGCAGATATTGTTGATCTCAAGACTGCAAGACCACGCAAGCACATCACGGAAGAAGCCATAAGAGAATCGGCGACTAATCTAATCAGAAAAGGAAATGTCATAGTCGTAACGAGAGTCGGATTAGGAAAATTATTCAGAAATGATTTCGACGTTTGTATCAGTCAGGATTCTCAAGGATTGATTGTGAAAGATGAAGTCAATGCAGATTATCTTGTGTACATACTCAAGGACAGAGTCGAGGATTTTAAGAAAGTTAGTCAGGATTCCACTATACAAGGAGTTACCAAAAAACAGTTGTCAGAAATCCAAATTCCCTTGCCGTCGCTGAAGATGCAACAGAAAATCGTAGCAGAGATTGAGGGCTACCAGAAAGTTATTAACGGCGTTCGCCAAATCATCCATAACTACCGCTCGACTATCACTGTCGATCCAAAGTGGCCGTTAGTTCCGCTAGGATCGGTGTGCAATGTTGTAGCAGGTCAGTCACCGCCCGGAGAATCATACAATACGACTGAGCAGGGCACGCCTTTCTATCAAGGTAAAACTGAGTTTGGGCCAATGTTTATTGGCGAACCCGTAAAATGGACTACAAATCCACAGCGATTCGCAGAAACGGGAGATATTCTGATGTCCGTACGTGCTCCGGTGGGGCCTGTAAACCTTGCGACAGACCATGTCTGTATAGGACGTGGACTTGCGGCAATAAAGCCTCAAGAAAACAATGTGATTCCAATGTATGTATTCTATATTCTGCGGACTATGGAATCACAAATAACTGGAGACATGGGCGCCACGTTTGCATCAATCAGCAAACGGGATATAGAAGCTATTCCAATCCCGATCCCGCCGATGGAGGTTCAGCGGGCCATTGTGAAGGAGTTGGAGTCGGAGCAATCGCTAGTGGACGTCAACAGGGCACTGTCGGATCGGATGGAGCGCAAAATTCAGTTTGCCATACATCAGGTGTGGGGAAAATAATTCGTAAAGGAAAACGTCAAATGCAAATAGATTGGAATATCCCTCGAATTTCGGGGCAACTGCTGAATCTGACTCTTAGAGTCGGCAGCCAACTTTTCATCGTTGGCGCTAACGGTTCTGGAAAATCTGCACTGATTCAACATTTTGTTTCGTCAAATACAGACAAAAAAGTCAGGCGCATTTCTGCCCATAGACAAACATGGTTCACGTCAGGAGGCATTAGCCTTACACCGCAGAGTCGCAAGGCTTTTGAGATCAACAGAATGCACTCTGAAAGAGAAACCTCTGCTCGTTGGTTAGATCATTATTCAGGCGAATGGCATATGGCTATTCTTTTCGATTTAGTTGCTCAGGAAAATGAACGTGCTCGGCGTATCACTCGCTGTCATGATGCTGGAAAAGTGGCGGAAGCACAAAAGATTTCCGCTGAATCAAAATCTCCGTTCGAGCGGATCAACAAGCTGCTTGAACTTGGATCGCTGGCAATCACACTCGAAACTTTCGAAGGTGAGGATATTCTTGCACGGCATAAAGATGTCAGCGAGATGTTCAGTATCGAGAAGATGTCAGATGGAGAGCGAAATGCAGTTATCATTGCAGCCACAGTGCTTACTGTCGAACAGGGCACTTTGTTGCTGATTGACGAGCCTGAACGGCACCTTCACCGATCTATCATCGAGCCGTTCCTGTCAGCATTGTTTGAGCAACGCAAAGACTGCGCGTTTCTCATCTCAACTCACGAGATAGAACTACCTCTCGCCAATCCGGAAGCGCAAGTTTTAATGGTTCGGTCATGTAGGTGGCAAGGCGACAATCCCTCTGCCTGGGATGCCGAACTTCTCGAAGCGAATGTCGGTCTCCCTGAAGACCTTAAACGAGCCATCTTAGGTTCCCGAAAAAAATTCTCTTTGTGGAAGGTGAACCCCAAAGTTTGGATTTACCACTTTACGATTCGCTGTTTTCTGGAATCTCGGTAGTGTCTAAAGGGAGTTGCGGCGATGTCATTAAAGCGGTGAAGGGTCTGCGAAGTTCTGAAAGTCTCCATTACGTTGAGGCGTTTGGTCTGATTGACCTAGACAATCGGACCGATGAGGAAGTCAATCAGCTTGCAGAAAGTGGCATATTCGCCTTGAGTGTCTGTTCTGCAGAGTCCATCTATTACTGTTCAGACGCGATTACTGCTGTAGCCCGACGGCAAGCGGAGTCTCTAGGGCGAGAGAACGACAAGATGGTAGAAGCGGCGAAACGTAGCGCATTTGATGCCCTGAATGAGGGTGGTTTGGCAGAAAGGATGGCTGCATGGCGTTGCGAACGCATAGTGCGCAAACAAGTACTGTCGCAAATGCCTGACCGGAAATCTATCGAGAAGAATCAAGACATAAATTTCACCATATCCATTTCTTCCCCATATTCAGATGAATTGGTCCGGTTCAAGAAACTCGTTGACGGCGAAAATCTCGACGAAATTTTTTCTCGCTATCCGCTTCGCGAGAGCCATATCCTAGATGCTGTCGCTAGAACACTCGAACTTACCAAAACCAACTACAAACAAACGCTGCTCTCTCGAATACGAGACGATGCTGAGTTAGCAGAGAAACTCAAGCGACGGATTGAGCCTCTCTCAAGCGTTCTCATGCCTCACCCCCGCACTGTCAAATAACGGATAATGCTGATTATCTAAAGACGCTAGAAGAGGTCAAAAAGATTCATTAACCCACAACCGGCAATGTCTGAGACGAAGACGGAACAGTCTGATAGGGGTTGAAATCAGCGGCGTTTTGGCTGAAATGCAATGTTCAAATATTTTATACTATCATTGATAAAAATTACTACATCTCGTATGCTCCAGATAACAAAAGGCGAAGTAAGATATCTCCATGCTTGGAAATTTCATTCAAAGGCAACGAGCTAAGCGTAACATGACACAAGAGTATCTTGCGTCAGAGCTTGAGTTGTCTCGTCCGACTTATATGCAGATTGAACGTGGGGGGCGGGAACTGACAATCAGAGAAGCCAAAAGGCTTGCGGGGATTTTTGATCTGTCGCTGGAAGATTTTTTGGCTGGCCGCGAGACGACGCATACCGTGAAACTCACCAAACCGTCTGCGCGAAAAGATACCATCAGGATTCGCGTTACAGAAAAAAATCTCGATACGTTCAAGCAGGTTCTGCTTTACGTGTTGAATAAGGTCGGCGGGAAGCCGAACGTGGGGGAGACCGTGCTCCATAAGCTGTTGTATTTCATTGATTTCGATTATTACGAGAAATTCGAGGAGAATTTAATGGGCGCGACGTACATTAAAAATCATCATGGTCCCACGTCGGTTGAATTAGGTTCGATTCTGAAGGATATGCAGAGGAGTGGAGACATTGAGGCAGTCAGGAGTCAATATTTTAAGTATCGTCAGAAGAAATATCTCCCCCTCAAGCGTCCCAATCTGGATGCGCTTTCTGCGCGTGACGTGGAACATATTGATGGTGTGTTGGCCCGGCTGTCTGATAAGAATGCGAAAGAGATAGAACAGTATTCCCACGAAGATATTCCCTGGAAATCCGCGCAGGACGGCGAGCCGCTTTCGTATGAAAGTGTCTTTTACCGTGACGAGCGGTATTCCGTGCGAAATTATGACGATGAACTTTGATGAACTGCCGGAATTTCAAAAAGAACGGAAGCGTCTTGCCAGGAAATATCGATCACTTTCCGAGGATCTCCAGGAGTTTCAGAACGTTGTTTCCGTTGTCCCGCTTGGGAACAGCAAACATTTTGCCGTCATTGCCCAGAATGAAATCGTGCGTATTGTTAAAGCGCGATTGTTTTGCCGATATTTGAAGGGATCGTCACTTCGCGTCATCTACTCCTATTTTGAGCAGGAACAGCGAATTGAATGTATTGAGATTTATCACAAAGGAAACCAGGAAAACGAAGACCGTGAGAGAGTGAGAGCGTATTTGGCCAAGCATCAAAAATAATTCCCACAATCAGTTCCGAAAACCGAAGTGGCCTAAACCCTCGTTGCTGCCAAGCACGAGATGGTGGAACGGATGGAAAGGAAGGTGGCCTTCGGCCGTTGGTCAGGTAGATGGGAAAATGATCGGTGTTCCAGTGGAGACGGATTCTACGCGAACAGTGTCTTAAGCCAATCAAGGAAGTTCTTACAGAGATGACCGTCAACCTTCAAATTGTGCGAGCCAATGGCGGAACCCATTTGTCTAGGGTTCTCCCTGGCCGCGAGCCACGCATAAAGTTCAGCCCGCCGTTTTTTAACCTCTGGAAATTTTCTGTCGGCTTGCGGAATTTCTCCGATATATCGTTTGGCCAGCGGCCATACGGGGTCGCCTTCGGGAATCATTTGCATGACGAAATCTTCAAGTTCGCCGGTTGACGCATTGTCGGGCATGAGCCAGATACCGACGCGGGGTTGGCCATCTATGATTGTCCCCGTTGGTTGGGGTGACGGGGGTGCTTGGATGTTCGCCTTCCGAAGGCGATTGGTTACATCATTCCAACGTGCGTTCAAATCGTTGTTTGCATCGACGAGAATACCGATGGCCTTCCGGCTTGGCGTTTTGATTTCGAGACTGATCGCACCAAGCAATTGGTCGATACCGCCCTTGTCTGAAATGGAAAAAGCTGATGTCGGTTGAGATGGATAAAGCCGAACAACGTGTTCATCCTCTGACGATTTTTCAACGGAAAAGGATGGACAGCGATTGCAGAGGTGCAGAGCGACATGTTTGTCGTCCGGTCCTTCGACTAAAAGAACGCCGTCCAGTGACGGCGAAGTCGGGCCGGGCATACGCTATCTTACCTCAATGCCTTGTTTAGCCGCGATTTGGAGTTCTTCTTCAGAATACTCGACTACACGGATTCCCTTGTCGTTTCTCTCGATGCGAATGAGAAGCCCGTCCACTTCCTCTGAATCTTTTGCCGCTTGGGCAAACCCTGCTACGCAATCCCAGCTATGAGTCGTCGCAAGAACCTGCACGTTGTTTTCATGGGCCGTTCGCATCACCATTTTCCAGAAGTCGGGTTGGACTGAATGGTGGATGCCGTTTTCCGCTTCATCAATAAGCAGGAAGCCGTCATGGCTGTTGGCGAGTGCCAAGGCGACACCGAACAATCGTATTGCTCCATCACCAAGGCTCTTCAAAGGAACGGGACGCTCTTGGCTTTTTAGCTTGACGAGTGCCCTGCGACGGTAAAATGCTCGAGGGCCTTCTTCATCCCCAACTATTGCGACACGGTCGACTTCATTGCCATAGATCAAACGCAACGCCTGTACAGCCTGGGTTTCATAATCCGTCAGAGCTACGTTATCCCAGAACCTCGCCATGCTTGCATTGTCCATTATGCTTGGACCTGACGATTCACATCGGATTGGAGATGGAAGTTCGGATTCAAGAGGCCGCATGCCGCGATTTCGAAAACGGGATGGCTGCAAGAAGGAACGCATCGAGATGACTTGTGTTTTATCTTGACACTCGATCACAAGTAGAGGTTCGTCGCCAGCGGAAAAATCCTCAGGGAAAGACAGATTTTGTTGCAGATTCGGGCTGACTCTGATGTTGAGTCGCGTTGTATGGTTCTCCGGGCCTATTGATATGAAAGAATCTGACGAGAGGTTCCGGCCATGGAAGAGAGCCTCAATATCAGGCACCGACATCGCATCGCCGTCCTCGTCACTGGAAACCTTACGTTCCCCTCGGCTCTGCAAGACCTCCATGAGTGCGGGATAGCCGCGTGCGGCATAAATGCGGACGGCATCAAGGAGAGTGGTCTTGCCGACGCCGTTTTTTCCTGCAATCAGCGTGACGCGACCGAGCCGTGGAATCGAAAGATCGGCGATTCCACGAAATCCCTTGATCGATAGTTGAGGAAGATGGAGGTACGTTTTTGATGGTTTTGTGTCCATAAATGGCTCTCTCTCATGTCGATCATTTCGCAGACGTTTGTTCCCCCATCTTTGCTCAGTCACTAGACCAGTGGTGTTATCGTGTTCTCCATTATGGGGGATTCCGGTGAAAATGCAAGTACTGATAGAGCGGGAGCGAGCAGCGTCTGCACGGCCCCATGGAGTGTTGGCGCTGGTGGGGGCCTGGGGGGAACTGGAAGATCGGGACGTAGACGCTTTGATTGCGGATATCTATGCCCGTCGAGAAGAAGATGCCGGCCGTCGCGTGGAGATTGAAGGCTGATGTTTCTGCTGGATACCGATATCCTGAGCAACCTCATGAAACGCTCTCCATCGACTGCGTTGATTGCAAAATTGGCTTCCGTACCTCCGAGCAACAGTTCACCTCCAGTATCACGTTTGGTGAGTTGATTGTTGGCGCGCACAGACTGGGACCGAGATCAACGGTCTTGCTGGGTCAGATCGAAACGCGGTTGATACCCAACCTGCCGATTCTTCCTTTCGATGCCGTGGCGGCGAGGCGTTATGGCGAAGTGCGGGCTCTGTTGGAGGGGCAGGGAACATCGTTGGGCGACGCAGACCTGCGTATTGCTGCCATTGCGTTGGTGAGGAGTCTCACTATCGTTACGGCCAATACCCGACACTTCCGACGGGTCCCCGGCCTCCCTGTAGAGAGTTGAGTGTTGTAAGCCACAGGGTTGAAGGGGAAGCGTCTTTTACTGAATCGTTTATATTAGAGGTTAAGATAAAAGCAGATCCTTCACTTCGTTCAGGATGACAGGATGACAGAGAAGAGGACGGGATGACAGAGAAGAGAACAGGATGACAAAAAAGAGAACAGGATGACAGGCAAGGGAAACGGGATGACGGGCAAGACAACGGGAAGACGAGCGGGCGGCGGGAGGGTAGGGGAATGAGGCTCGGGGGACATACAAGAACGCATCAAGAGAGGGGAACGTCTTCGCTGAATAGTTGTGGGTTGGAGGCTTTCAGTCTGTCCAGAAGTATCGGGTCCAGGATCGTTTGGACGAGGGTTCGAGTTTTGGCGAGTTGCTCGGGCTGAAGACGTTGCGCGTTTTCCATATTCGTGCGTGCCAAGTTGGTTTGGATGAACGAGGTGTTTTGGAAAGAGGCGTGGCGAAGATTTGACTGCGCGAGCGAGGCATGGGCCATATCCGCATGATCCAGGAGTGCGTGTTCCGCGTGCGCGTTCGTGACGGAGGCTTCTCGTAATTTTGCATGTCTGAGATCCGCTGCCTTGAGGTTGCTCCCTTCCAGATTGGCCAAGTGGAAATTTGCATGGGCAAGATTCGCGTGAGAGAGGTCTGCCCCGGCCAGATCTGCCTTCAAAAACGTGGCGTGGCTGAAGTCGGCCTTCCTGATGTCAGCGTGACTCAGGTCGGCTTCATTCAGGTTGGTATCGTTTCCCTTGGCCCCCGTAACCGTTGCACGCAGAAGATTGGCCTCCCCTAGATTAGCTCCTTCAAGCTGCGCATACGACAGGTTGGCTTGCGTCAGGTTCGCATCGTGCAAATTAGTGCCCGTCAGGTCGGCTTCCGCCAAGTTCCATCCCGACAGATTCGCACTCGAGAGGTCGGGCCGAATGGAGGGATTGGTTGCTCTAAAGGCGTTCCATCGGCTTGCCCCGTGTTTGAGCAGGTGGACGTGTTCAGGGTTAGCCATGGGTGCCCGGCAGTCTGCCGTTACAGGAGAAAGGCCGAATGGGGTCGTGCAGTCGAAGCCGAATGATCGTGGACGGCTTAAAACTGCTTCATACGGGCGGCTTAATACCGTTGGCGTTTCACGATCGGGTTGATCGTCGCTTCTCCAAGCAGTTCCATCCCGAAGCGGGTGCCTTCACTGACTTCATTTGCATAAAGCCGACCTTTCGGGGCATCAATGGCGATGAGCAATTCCGTTGTCTGATTGGGGGTGATGGTGACGGTATAGTCTTTGCTCACCATGGGATGCCAGACTTGGACGGTATAGGTGCCAGGCGGGACGTCGGCAATCGCATAGGAGCCGTCTTTGGCACTCAGCGCGTAGTAGGGGTTGTTGACGACAAATCCCCAACTTTCCATGTAGGCGTGAAATCCACACTGCATCACGAACAGGTTGCGTTTTTTCCCCATGGTGACGTGTTGAGTGACGACGGGACCGGCTCGATTTTTCACGGTCTTGCCGGCCAGGAGATCGTGTTTCTGAAGATTGTGGCTCATCGGCAGGGGGACGTTGAAGAGCACGCGCGCGCCGAACTTTGACGTTTCATAGCCTTGAATGTCGTGAAAGACGGGATCCATGTTCACCACTTCGACGTCGTGCCGGTCTCGGACGATGGTGATATACGGTTCAAACGTGCAGTCAATCGCCTGAATCCTCGGAGGCTCATAGGCAAAGGGTTTCCCCTCCGTGATTGCTGCCAGGTAGATGACCACGTTTTTGAATCCACCGTCGGGTCCAACGACGAAGGGTTGCAGGAGTCGCCATCCCGTCCCGGTCGAGATCCGGCCGCAATACACGGCGTCGGGGAGGGTCACGAGGTTATAGCCCTTGGGTTTGGGGACGTCGCCGACCAACGTGACCATCCCCGCGAGGGTGCCTCCGTTGGACACGGGGACTTCTTGATATCCCCAACCCGGCATCGTGCCCGGTCCGACGAGAAAGACGACGCAGAGGATGAAGACGACGGATTTCATACAGTCCTCCTTTTTCAGAGAATCGTCATGAAACACGAACGCCCCGATTGTACCATTGACCGGCGGTGGATGAAAGAACGTTTATTCATGGCCCCCGTCCCTTGACCCGCTGATGGAGAACCCACTAGATTAAAAGAAGTTCGTCGTTGTGTTCTTGAGAAGGAGAGGGTGCATGATTAGTGGAATGACTCGAATCATCGCAGGGTGGGGCATCATGTTCTGCGCGTCCATGGCCGTTGCGGAAACCGGCCATCCCATCCTGCCTGACTATCGCGTTCCCGTCCAAATTCCGTATGATGCCCCACCTGAACCGGAATTCCCCGACGTTGAACGGGCGACTCCGTCTCCTGACGTCCTTTCCGAACAAGAATTGAAACGGGCTGAGGCGTTGTTGCCGTTACTGGAAGGACGCCAGGAACTGTATATCATCGGGGAATTCGTCCACATGGGCAAACCGGTGGTGCCCGTGTTGGTCAAAGCCCTCAAAATGCCGGGCACCCGTCTTCGCTATAACGCGATTGAAACGATGTCGATTATCAAGGATCCGCGCGCCGTGCCCTATTTACTTGAGGCGTCCAAGGAGACGAGCGACGTCACGCGAGTGCGGGCTCATGCCCTGCGCGTGGCAGTCCGGCTCGCTCCGATGGAGGTGATCCCCACGTTCCAGGAGTTAGCGAAAGACGAGCACGAGACGATCCGTCGAGCCGTGGCGTTTGAGGCTCGTCACGTCAGACGGCCGGAAGTGATGCCGATCCTGATTGACTTGTTGGCCGACGGGAAAACCTACGTCTCCGTCACGGCTCGTGACTCGTTTTGGCGGTTAACTCGATGGGCCGGACCACCGCACGACTGGCAAGGATCGACCCATGAGCAACGCAGGGCATGGGCACAAGAATGGAAGGCGTGGTGGGAGGAGGCTTTGAAACATCGTGGGGCAGCCCCAAAGAAACCGCAACGGTCTGACCCGGCATCCTGAGAGGGGCCGGCGGATTGCGAACGGCTGAGTGTGAATAGCTGGCACCCTCACCCTGACCTGCTCCCGCGAGGGGAGAGGGACATTGAGAAAGGAAACCATGATGGCAAGCTTGCCCATCGCCAAAGTCGGCAACCCCGTCTTGCGGAAAATCGCCGAACCCGTGGCGCCTGAGGTGATCCCCACCCGGGATTACCAGCAATTTATCGACGATATGTTTGAAACGATGATCGAAAGTGAGGGAATCGGGTTGGCGGCCCCTCAAGTCTCGCGGTCCGAACAACTGGTGGTGATGGGGTGTGAAGGCGAACATGCCTTTCCCCGGACCGTCCTGATCAATCCCAAGATCGTGTTTTACGGCCCCGCTCAGGTCGACACGTGGGAAGGGTGTTTAAGCGTGGATGGGTTGCGCGGCAAAGTCACCCGCCCCTCTTCTATTCGGGTCCAGGCGTTGGACCGGTGGGGCCAGCCCGTCCGTTTTGACGCATCGGGGTTGTTCGCGGTGTGTATCCAACATGAAATGGACCATTTGATCGGAAAACTCTTTCTGGACAGAATGTCCGATCTGTTGACGTTGACGCAGTTGAAGGAATTCGACGACTACTGGAAACACGAGCCCGCAACGGTGATTTAGCTGCGTTGCTCCCGTCATGCGTCTCCTTGACCGTTCCCGTCTTCCTGAACGACGTGCCGTATCCTGAATTGCTCAATTCCTATCCTGAGTTGACGCTGCTCGTTGTGAACAACGTTCAGGCCATGCGTGTTCAACCACCGTGGTGGCTTCCGTGAGCACGCTGCTTCGGATCATGGGATATTTTCGGCCGCATCGCTCCCTGGTCCTGGCCACGTTATCCTTCGCGGCACTGACGACGCTCTTTGACCTGGTACCGCCTTGGCTGGTGAAGGTCATCATTGACGACGTGATTCAGGCAGAGCAAGTCTCCTTGCTGCCGTGGGTGTTAACCGGATTAGTCGCGGCCTACGGTCTGAAGAACCTCGTCAACGCGCTGCGCATTCGCTGCAACAACGTTCTGGAACAACGGGTGATTGTTCACCTTCGTCAACAGGTGTTTTATGCCCTGCAGAGGCTGTCGATCAATTTTTATGAGGATCGCTCCACCGGGGAAATCATGTCGCGGATCATGAACGACACCGAACACGTGGAACGTATTTTTGTTGATGGGTTGGAGGGAACGTTGACGGCCTCTCTGACCCTGGTCGGCATTACGATCGTGCTGTTTGTCGTCAATTGGAAACTGGCGCTTCTGGCCTTGGTGCCGATTCCCGTTCTGGCGGTATCGGCCGTGAAATTTTCCCGTCGCGTCCACGGGTATTACCATGAAATCCGACAACATACGGCCGATCTGAGCGGATATCTTCAGGATGCCCTTTCCGGCGTTCGGGAAACCATGGCGTTCTATCGACACGCGCATGAGCGGGAACGATTCGACGGCATCAGCCGCAAGGTCAGTCAGAGCAATCTGAAGGCCATGTTTCTGTGGTCCGTCTATTCACCGGCCATGATTTTTCTCGGCACCATGGGGACCGTCCTCATTCTGTGGTTTGGTGCAGCCGAAGTCGAGCGCGGGCATCTCAAAGTGGGAGAACTGGTGATGTTTGTCTCGTATTTGGCCCTGTTTTACGTTCCCGTGAATCAAATCCATTCCGTCAACCACATGCTGCAACACGCCCTGGCCGCGAGCGAACGCATCTTCGACGTACTCGATATGAAACCCGCGGTGGAAGATCGTCCCGGGGTCACGGCTCCCGCCGCGCACGTTGAAGGGCGCGTGACGTTTGAACGCGTGAACTTTGCGTATCGACCGGACGTTCCCGTCTTGCGCGGCGTTTCCGCGACCGTCGATCAGGGAGAATGCGTGGCGTTCGTCGGACCGAGCGGCGCGGGCAAGAGTACGCTGATCAAGCTCCTCATGCGATTGTACGACGTGACGAGCGGCACGATCGCGTTGGACGGCGTGGACGTCCGTGAGATGCCGCTGGCGTGGTTGCGCTCACAGATCGGATTGGTGCAACAGGAGCCGTTTCTCTTTAACGGGACGGTTCGAGACAACGTCGTCTATGGCAAGCTCGACGCTACCGATCAAGACGTCGAACGGGTGGCCGTCGCGGCTCGCGCTCATGAGTTTATCATGGAACTCCCGGAACACTACGAGACCTGGATTGGAGAACGAGGAGTCAAACTGTCGGTGGGGCAGAAACAACGGATCGCCATTGCCCGAGTGTTGTTAAAAAATCCACCGATTGTGATCTTCGACGAAGCCACGTCGAACATCGACGCGGAAACCGAGGTCAAAATCCGTGAAGCATTGGCGGTACTGATTCAGGATCGTACCACGATTATCATTGCGCATCGCCTCACGACGTTACAGCAAGTTGATCGGATCATGGTGCTGGAGCAGGGACGGCTCGTTGAAGAAGGAACCCATGCGGCATTACTCGCCGAAAAAGGGCTGTATGCCAATTTGTACGAAGCGCAGTTCCACGTGTGATTCGTGCGTGTGACGCGGTTCCATGAGGAGTCGTCATCGTGTGTGCCGTCAGACGTCCTCGCTGCTCATCTGTGCTGAGCGAGATCAACAATCTTGTCGTCGCGTGGGGCGTGTGATACGGTAAAACGCGCCGCTAGTTGTCTCTGAAAACCTGTCAGGACCTTGAAGGAGTCACCGTGACCGGAAGCCGACGTCAACGCCGCAGTCGAAGGATGAAGCTTGCACTGATTCTGCTGATCCTGACGGGTGCAGGAAGTGACGGACCGGCAACCTCGGCAGCGCCGACGGTGATCCATGATGCCGGGACCTATTTCCCGGATCAGACGGGCAATGAATGGCGGTATCGGGGGCGGGTGACCAAAGGGACCGTGAATCAAATTGCCGAGACCACCTTTGTGAACGTCTCGACGGTCACGGGCAGAACGCGAAAAGACGGGGTGCTGGTCACGGTGATTCATGACACCAATCCTGGAGACCAAGGTCCCACGGATGGATACTATCTTCGCGACGCTGCCGGCATTCGTTATTATGGATCCAAACCCGGGACCAAATTAGAACGGCAGTTGATTCCCTATCAGATCGTGCGTTTCCCTCTTGAACTGCCCAGTTCCTTTCAGCAATTAGACCGGACCAACCTCAATTTAGGATTGGATATCGATCATGACGGCCTGGCGGAAACGGTTGACGTGCAGTCAACGGTGACCGTCCATGGTGAGGAACCCGTGACCGTGCCGTTCGGGACGTATGACCGTGCGATTCGTCTCGAATCGCGCATGAATTTGCTCGTGCATGTATCACGTGACGGCACACGGGTCCAAGGGTTCGACACCATGACGGTGTGGTTGGTCAAAGGCGTGGGGTTGGTCAAATATATCGAACGTCAGTTGATCCCGATGGTAAGCACCGGAAAGGAACGGCTGATTGAAATCACCGAAGAGTTGGAAGACGCGACCTTACACGGTGGGACCAACCTCTTGAGTCGGCGCAAACCCTCGACGCATGGTGTACTCACTGGTCACCCGTTGGACCATGAATTGCGATAAATATCCGTCTCCTCCCGCCTTGACCCCCACCCCCGACAGACGGTGACCTCCGAAGGGTTGTCGTCCCACCAACGCTCCCGTGATGGGGCGGTTGATGTACAAGTTGCCGACGTCAAAGATTTCGCGTGCTCGCCGGATGTTCGATGGGCTGCGAGAGTAGAGTCCCCCCGTGAGCGCAAATTGGGACTGCATCGCCACGTTCAAGGCGTCCTCAAACGTGTTGCAACGCAGGACCGCCACCACCGGTCCGAAGATTTCCTCCTGGGCGAGTCGATGATGCCGCTGAATATCGGTTACCACGACCGGCCCTTGGAACCACCCGTCCCCCGTCATCGATCGGTCCAGGACGACGGTCCCTTCCCGGTGGGCAACGTCTACGTATTCCCGCACTTTTTTCAGGGCGCGTTCATCAATCAACGGGCCCATGTGATGGGCTGGATTTTCAGGCGGCCCCACGTGCAAACTCCGTGCAGCTTGCGTTAGTCGTTCGACGAATTCATCATAAACCGGTCGGAGGACAATGACTCTCGAACAGGCTGAACATTTTTGTCCTTGATAACCGGTAAAGGACGTGGTGACGCCGCCGACGGCTTCATCAAGGTCCGCGGTCTCATCGATGATGATGGCGTTTTTTCCGCCCATTTCCGCGATGACGCGTTTGACGTGAGATTGACCGGGCAACGTCTGAGCGGCTTGTTGGATAATCTGAAGCCCTGCTTCTTTCGATCCGGTGAAGGCAATGACGTGAATCTGCGGATGGGCCACGAGGGCGTTCCCGACGTCGGGTCCTCCGGGGAGAAAGTGCAGCACGTCCTCGGGAAGCCCGGCTTCCTGGTAGAGACGATACAAATGATATCCCATCGTCGGTGCGCGTTCCGACGGTTTGAACAAGACGGCGTTCCCCGTGACCAATGCAGCGGAGACCATGCCAGTGGGAATGGCCAATGAAAAATTCCAAGGAGCAATCACCACGGTCAGCCCGCGCGGAAGCCATTCGAGGTGATTCAGTTCGCCGGCTTCACGTCCTAATCGTTGAGGTTGCCCCAATTGCCGCATCTGACTGGCGTAGAATTCGAGAAAGTCAATGGCCTCCGCCACGTCCGCGTCGGCTTCACGCCACGGTTTTCCCGTTTCAAATATTTCCCACGCGGCTAAATCAAACCGGCGTTCCCGCATGAGGGCGGCCACGCGATGTAAATAGTCTGCTCGGACGTCGGCTGACGTAGCGCGCCAATGATGAAATCCGACTTGAGCCGATTCAATGACGGGCTCCAATGCCATCGGGTCGCAGCACGACACGCGGGCGATGATCTCGTCCGGTTGACTGGGATTCGTGGACACGAGTTCGCGTCGTTGCCCGATCCGTGAAGGCCCGTGGATGGGGATCGACCGTCCAAGTTGCCGTTTGACTCGGGTAATGGCTTCGGTCATGGCGCGGCGTGACGTGTCGCGTGAGAAATCCGTGTACGGTTCATTCGTAAACCGTGCGACGTCGGCCGTCGAGAGCGCGGGATTCGCCGGGGCAACGGTTGCGCGTGGTGGAGCAAGCAACGCCTCCGGCGATGCCTCGTGATCTCGTTGCGTTGAAAGCACCGATTCGTTCGAGGTGTTTTCTAACAGTCGCCGAACCAGATAGGCCATGCCGGGAATGAGTTCTCCCACCGGTGCGTAGACTCTCACGCGACGGCCATAGTTCACCACGGCCTTTTGCAACGCATCGGCCATGCCGTACAGCGATTGGTATTCATAGCTCTCCGGTGGGCGTCGTAGGGATTGGGCGACGGCCTCGGCATGAGCAAGGCTGCGCACGTTGTGCGTCCCGAACGCCGGCCGGAACGAGGCAGGGTCGGTCAATAAGGTTCGGCTGAGACGTTCGAAGTTGGCATCCGTCTCGGCTTTGTGCGTTAACACCGGGATGGGCCAACCGCGTTGTTCGTTGTGAACGTGTTCCGCGTCCCAATAGGCCCCTTTGACCAATCGGATGGCAATCGGCGTCCGGCGGCGTTGAACCCAATTCGCGAGACGATCCAGCGTCGTCGCTGCATCACGAAGATAGGTCTGGAGCGCGATGCCCGCCCAAGGATACGCTCGATACGAGGGTTCGGAGAACGTCCGCGTGAAAATCTCATAGGTCAACTCTTTGAGTTCATAGTGCTCCAGGTCGAAGGTAATCGCCGTCGGCCGCTGCAACGCCAAATCCAAAATCGGGCGGAGGCGCGAGGTGACGCCTTCCACGCTGCCGTCGGGATCAGCCGGGTCCAGTTGCGAAGACAGGGCAGAAATTTTGATAGAAAGGTTGACCCGCGGCATGAGGCCGTGATGATCTCGTTCCAGCAAGGGCCGACTGGGCCACCGTTGGGCCTGTTCATGATACACGCGAAGGGCCTCCACGCACCGGTCTCGATAGTCGTCCGCTTCCGATTCACTCACGGTGGCTTCACCCAACAGATCCACGGAGGCGCAGCGTCCCGATCTCCAGAGTTTTTCCAGGACGGGCATGGCGCCGTGGATGGAATCCCCAGCCATGAACGTCTGCGCCATTCGGAGAAATTGACGCCGGAGCACGAGGGCTCCGACGTGCGCGCCGACCCACGAGGTGGGGAGTTGCCGGATCGACCACTTGAGCGGTTTGGGAAGAATGGGCGCGTGGCCGAAATATTCGGCCAGGAGTCGAGAAAATTGTTCGTCGGTTTTCAGCATGGGGAGGACGTCGACAAAGCGAAAGAGTTGAACTTTGAAGTCCTCGTCGTGCATGCCCCAGTCCAGCAGCAGATCGTTCCACCAGCGTTGACTCAGGAACTTCGCCGCGTTGGGTTTGGATCGTTCGACCAGGGTACGGCCGATGCGTTGAATGGCAGGTTCGAGGAGTTCTTCCGAAAGCATGACAGTCCTCTTCCTTTTATTGTACTCGTTGGGTGGGGCAGGAATAAAACCCTCGCCCTTCGGGTTTTGGCTGATCGATTGGAGCGAAGATCGCGCGGGAAAAACTGATGAACTTACAGGGGTAATTGCTTTTTGAGGAAGGAAATCGTTGTGTTCAAGGCTTGGGCAACCGTTGATTCGTGGTACAGGTGGGGCTGGATTTTGTCACAGAACCCGCTGCTGGTGCCGGGATAGTGACGCACGTCCACGGTTTTGCCGGACTCCTGAGCGACGGTCGTTAATTGTTCAAGGTCCTCCGCCGCGACCCGGTCATTCCTTTCCGGGGCATGATACAGAAACGGGCAATACAGATTCCGGACGGTATCAATGGGATCGGGCAGTTTGCCGTAGAAGGAGACGGCCGCTCGCAGCCGTTTTCGTTTGAGGGCAAAGAGAACGGCCAAGGTTCCACCCAGGCCCACCCCCACCGCGGCATGGGCGTTCCGTATCGTGAACTCCATGTTCGGATCTTCAGGCAGGTTGGCGTTCAAAAATTCACAGGAGGCGTTGACGTCCTGAAGGACGGCGTTGAGGTCGATCCGTTCATACAGCGCATCGGCAACTTCCGCGTTGGCCGTGACCATTCCGCCCTGTCTGCCGTACAAGTTGGGGACAATCACGACGTAGCCTTCACAGGCCAGCCGCGTGGCCAATTCTTGCGAATCCGGCGTTAATCCCCATTTATCGTGAAGCAGAACAACGGAGGGAAATTTGCCTTTTTCTTGCGGCCAATATTGAAACCCTTGGACCTGGTGTTCTTTGGGAATTTTGGTGGCTGCGTAGGGGTCAACCATCTGGTCTTTATGGGTATCAAAGATCCCTTTGCTGGAAAAGCGAACGGCCTTATACCCGACTTGATTCGGCGTGAAGGGCGTCACGTGATCGGCCATGCCGTGGTGCCCCTTTCTTTTTGAATGGAGGAGAGACGGGTTTCAACAATCGAGGCGTACTATAGCGACCGCGTGAAAGTGCTGTCAATGAAACGACGGACGTGGCAGGTGAACGCGTTCACGCAGGCGTTGACCATCCTCAATGGTCAGGCGGTGTGAAAGGAAAACTCGGCGAGTTCAGCGGACGTGACGCCTTCCCGGATCATTGACTGGATCGGCAACGAGCGTTCGGCTCGTTCGACGTCGGCCAGACGACACCGCGTGTTCGGATGACGCGGAACAAACAACGTGCAGCAATCCTGGTCCGGTTCAATCGACGTGTCAAAGGTGCCGATCCGTTGCGCCTCATTGATGATTTCAAGTTTGTCCATCCCGATCAGCGGTCGAAGAACGGGGAGAGAAGCCACGTGACTGACGATCTGAAGGTTTTCCGGCGTTTGAGAGGCGACTTGCCCAAGGCTGTCGCCGGTGACTAATCCCCAACACCGCTCGGTTGTGGCGATGGTCTCGGCAATCCGCATCATCATCCGTCGATACAGGACGACTCGACTGGGAGCCGGCGTGTTGACGACGACGTTGCGCTGAATGTCGCCGAACGGCACGAGATAGAGCCGCGCCGTAAGCTGGTAGCGCGTAAAATGGGAGACGAGGTCGCGGACTTTTTCTTCGGAGGCTCGGGAAAGATAGGGCCGACCGTGAAAGTGGACAAACGTCACCTGACAGCCTCGCTTCATCATTCGATAGGCTGCCACGGGGGAGTCGATGCCGCCTGAGATGAGACACAACACGGTGTGACTGACGCCGGTGGGGAGCCCTCCCGGTCCCGGATGTTTGACAAGCGAGAAGTAGGCCGTCCCCTCCACGATTTCGACGCGAATCGTGACGTCGGCCGCGTTCAGACTCACCCGTTTGCCGGTGGCGGCGCACAGGTACGCGCCGATCTCCCGGTTCAATTCAATCGAGGTTTTGGAAAAACGTTTGTCGGCCCGTTTGGTGGAGACTCGAAAAGTCTGAAACGTTTTCGATGCCAGCGTAGCCGCCATGGCTTCACAGAGGGGTTGGAGGTCGGGCGCGTCATAGTTGATGGGCTGAGAATGGGCAAGGGAGTAATTCGCCACGCCGAAGGTATGACGAAGGCGATCCTGCACGTCGTCCCAGGATGCCTCATGCTGAAACGTGACGCGAATACGGCCGGGCAGGGAGCGGACGTCGGTGACGCCCGTGTTCTTCAACGCGCGTTGGAGACGGTGAATCAGGCGTCGTTCAAACACTCCACGGTTTCGTCCCTTCAGGGCTAACTCGTGATAATGGACCAACGCGTACGGCATCAGCCCTCTAAAAACCGTTCGACGTCAATGGCGGCCATGCACCCGGTCCCGGCGGCCGTAATGGCCTGTCGATAGTGAGGGTCCTGGACGTCTCCGGCGGCGAACACGCCGGGCACGCTGGTTGCCGTGCCGTGGGAGGTTTGGATGTACCCGTTGGGATCCATCGCCAGTTGTCCCTTGAAGACGTGCGTGTTCGGCGTGTGTCCAATGGCGACGAAGACCCCTTTGCACGGCAGCGTCTCGGTCCGCGTGGTGAGGGTATCCCGCACGCGAAGTCCGGTGACGACCTCATCGCCCAACACGTCTTCGACCACGGCGTTCCACCGGAATGAAATTTTTTCGTTGAGTCTGGCTTTGTGTTGCATGATCTTGGACGCGCGAAGTTTGTCGCGACGATGGATGATGGTCACGTGGGCGGCGAATTTCGTCAAAAACGTGGCTTCCTCCATGGCGCTGTCACCCCCGCCGATAACGGCAATCGGCTGGCCTCGAAAGAAAAATCCGTCGCAGGTGGCGCACGTCGAAACCCCGTGCCCAAGGAGCCGGCTTTCGGACGGAAGTCCCAACAGATTGGCCGAAGCTCCGGTGGAAATAATCAGGGATCGGGTTTGAAGCACGTCTTCATCGTTGATCGTGAGGGTAAAGGGACGGCGGCTGAGGTCGACCGTGGTCACGTCCGCCGCCCGGAAGATCGTGCCGAACCGTTCTGCCTGGGCGCGCATGTCCTGAATCAACTGCGGCCCCATGATGCCCCGCGGGAAGCCGGGATAATTTTCAACGTCGGTCGTCAGCGTTAATTGCCCGCCGGCTTGCGAGCCTTCAATCATCAGCGGATCAAGATTGGCGCGAGCGGTGTAGATCGCAGCGGTCAGTCCGGCGGGACCGGATCCGACAATAACAACGTTGTGCATGGCTTCCATCCTTTGTGAGAACGAGAATACGTGGTTATGCGTGACGTGTCGGGCTTGAGTGCGTCCGGGTGCGCAAGGCCGCGTCGTGACGCAGCTCCTGATAGAGTCGTCGTATCCGTGGTCGAAGCTGATTGACCGGTAACGTTCCGTCAATCAGATAATCGGCCACGCGACGCTTGGCGTGCAAGGGTAATTGTCCCCGAATGCGCCCCAAGGCTTCTTTTCGGGTCAACCCGTCTCGTTGCCGAGCCCGTTGAATTTGCGTGGCTTGATTGGCGGTGACCACGATGACCCGATCCATTCGGGTATGGGCCCGTGCCTCAATCAACAGGGCCGCATCGTAGATGACGACGGCATCCGGACGTCGGCGAGCCATGGTTTTAGTCTGCCGGGTTTGTTCTCGCGCAATGCGTGGATGCATCACGCGATTCAGTGCCAGCAGTTTTTCAGGTTCGTGAAACACGACGGCGGCCAAGGCTTCACGATCAATCGTGCGATCCGGTTTGAGCATTCGGGTTCCGAACGTGGCAACGATATCCTTCCACGCGGCTTTCCCCGGTTCCACTACCGTGCGAGCGAGTTGATCCGCGTGCATAACGCATGCGCCGCATTCCTGAAACAAGTTGGCCACGGTTGTCGTTCCCGAAGCAAGTCCGCCCGTCAAGCCTACCAGTAACATCGTATCGTCTAGTATAGGGTATTCGACCGAAGCCCGAAAGTCCCGCCTCCGAACGTTGTCGATACTCGCGGAAGGGCGACGAACGCCAATCGTGAGCTTGACCGTGAAATCGTCCTTCCTGTATGTGCCAATGAACAATGAATCGTGAAAGACGTGCAATGCAGTCAATGCCGCAACGAATCATGATGCCGCGCTCGTGGATATCCGCCGTTCTTTCCGTGGGGGCGTGGTGTGTCGGGCTTGGGATAGCGACGGCTCAGGATCTCAACGGGTCCGGCGAGACCGCGTCAGGGCCCGGCACTACTTGGCACGTGGCGTTGGATGGGTCAGGCGACTTTGTGTCCATTCAAGAAGCCATCGATCAGGCACGGGACGGGGATACCATTCTGATTCACGCCGGCCACTATACCGAGGACGTGACGGTACACAGCAAGGAGCGTCTCAAGGTGTTGGGAGAAGACCGCGACCACGTTCACGTCGCGGGACTGAATCGGGTGGGGACGTTGCACGTTGGGAAATGGCCGTATGGAGCCACCGACGTGGAAATCAGCGGCTTGACCATTCAGCAACACGGGGGGTTAGGCGTCGGGATCTTTAACGGTCACGGTGTCATTCTCAGGGATCTCCAAGTCAACGGCTTTGTCTTTGGGCAGCAGGTCCGGAAGGTGCGAATCGAGAACTGCATCGTGGGAGGCAGTGAGACCACGGGCTTGGCGTTTGCCGACTCGCACGCAACGCTTCTCGGGAACGTTATTCACGATAACGACCACGGCGTGGCCGTCGGTGGAACGTCGATCGTGCATCTGGAACGGAACGTCGTGACGCGCAGTCTGTTTGACGCCGTCGTCGTGGCGGATCAAGGACAAGCCACGCTGCTGAGCAACACGTTTGTGAAGAACGGAGGGGGCGTCACGTTTCAGGACGATGCCACCGGCCGGGTCGAAGGCAATATTATCGACGGCGGTCAAGTGGGCATCACGTGGTCGTCGAAGAACACGGTCAGCATTGCCCACAATGGGCTGCACAACACGCCCGTCCCGTATCGTCTGGACGATGCCCCCCTGGATTCGCAGTCGGTTCCCAATCCCTTTTCAGACGTCTATGCCCCGCCACGATTCGTCGCGCCGACTCGCGGCGACTACCGACTCCAACCCGACTCTCCGTTCATCCGCATCGGCGACTTCCCCTACCTCGGAGCCTTGGCCCCGGTGCAAGAGCAAGAGTAGACGCCGTTGTCGCGTAAGCCCGTCACGTTACCCGCGGCGTCAAAGGTGTAGGCCAAGTCTTGAGGCGGTCATTGCGACTGTCGTAGGTGTAGCTGGCTACAAAATGGATTCCCGCTAACGGACGGCGGGAATGACAAGAGGGGGTCGGCGGCGCGCTTGGTGAAGGCGGCTCCGGCGGCCGAATGTCGGTCAACGGCGCGGCTGAATGCTGGGAAGATGGATTCCCGCTAACGGACGGCGGGAATGACAGAGGGGGAGTACCCGGCGGGCATGACAAGAAGGGGCGGGCATGACGCCGGGCGTGCTCCCTCTCCCCCTCTTCCTCCCTCTCCCCTTGCGGGAGAGGGCCAGGGGTGAGGGGGCTTGTTCTCACACTGTCATTCCCGCCGTTTCAAATGCTGTCATTCCCGACATTTCAAACGCTGTCGTTCCCGATGTTTCTCCCATTGTCATTCCCGACGTTATTAATCGGGAATCCAAGGCCGGGGTGAGGGGGCTCTACCCTCGGGAGGTTCTCCCTACCACTGCCACCCCAACCGAATCGAGACGCTGTGCGCGGTGGCCTGCCCGGGTTGCTCCGCCCGTTCCGCCTCGACGTTCACGGCCAGGGACGCATTCAACGCCAGACGGCTGCCCAGGCGGTAGCGGGAAGAGCCGGGGCCGCCCAGAGCCAAGCCGCCATAGGGGGTCAGCACCCGCCCGTCCGCCAGGGCCAGGCCGTAGCCTACGTCCACGTCCACCCGGCCCGGCCGCCAGCCCGCCGCGGGACGGGCGGGGCCGCTGGCTTGCGACAAGGCGGCCGTCGGCGACCAGAGTTGCTCCACCCCGCTGCTCGCCTGGCCCCACACAGGGGAGACCGTCAGATACAGCCCCTGCCCCGCAACGCCCGGGTCTACCCGCACGTTCACACTCGCCCCCCAATCCTCAAACCCTCCGTCCTCATGCACCAGCAGATACCGCCCCTGCGCATCCACGCTCAGGCCCCAATCCGTCCGCGTGTACGCCACGCCCCCGCCGAGTTCCGCTCCCAACCCCTGCTCGGCCGTGCCGCTGTCCCACCGGCCGCCTAACTCCAAGCGCGGCTCCAGCAGGGACACCGGGGAGACTTCCACTGCGGTGCGGCCTTCCAACAAGAGCCGTACTCGCTGCGCGTGCCCTTGCGCCTCCGGCACCTCCGCCGTGCCTGCGGCCCGCACCGTGGTCAGGAACGCATCCGTCTTCGCGGCCAAGTCAATCCCCTGCCACGTGGTCAAGGTCTGCCGCCCGCCCACGGCCCCCAGCCACGAATTCAGGCGCGTGCTCCGCGTTTGGGGGTCGCCCTCCAGTTTCAGGTCCATCTCGCCCCAGCCCGCGCCCAGCAGCGTCCAGACGCCCAGCCCGGGGGTCGGCTGCCAATGGACATAGGGCAGCACGCTCGTCAACTGCACGTCGGCCCCGGCCTTGGTGGCGCCGGTGCGTTCGTAGTTCACCTCGCCGGTGCTGTGGGCCACGGCCAGGCCCATGAGCAACGAGGCGTGGCGGTAGTCAAGGCCCAGGTAGCCGCTGTAGAGGGTGCCGTCCATCGTAAAGTCGTCTTCGGGCTGGCCGGCGAAGCCCGCGGCAGACCCGCGGCCCCAGAAGGTCCAGGCGGGCACGCCGTCGTCACCGGTGCGGGTCAAGGGCAGTTCAAAGGCGCTGCGGGCCAGGAGGTCTTTGGCCGAGACGGGCTGGAGACGGAAGAGGTTGGCGGTGGCGGTTGAGGTCAAGGGTCTGCGGTCGGTGGGGACGCGACCGGGGAGGGTGTCGCTTTGGAGGAATTGGCCCTGACCTTGGAGGATGCCCCCCTCACCCCGGCCCTCTCCCGCGAGGGGAGAGGGGGAAGAAGGAGAGGGGGAGCCGGAAGCGGGGAGGTTCAGGTTGACGCCGAGGGCTTGGGCAACGCTGAGGGCCAGGCCGGTGGCTTGTTGCCAGGGGCTGGGGCCGGAGGCCGGAGCGGGGGTGGCCTCACCTTGGAGGGGAGAGCCTTCGCCTTGGAGAACGTTCCCCTCATCTTGGGGGAGATTGCCTGCACCTTGGAGTGCCCCCTTCACCCCGGAGGATACCCCCTCACCCCGGCCCTCTCCCGCGAGGGGAGAGGGAGAAGGAGGAGTGGGAGAGGGAGCCGGGGCTGCGGGCTCGGTGAGGCGGAGGACTTGGCCGCCCAGGGTGATTTGGAGGCGGGAGGCCGGGGCGGAGCCGAAGCGGCCGCCCAGCACCTCCACCGCGTCCGAGGCCAGGGTGCGGCCGATGCCGGCCAGAACCAGGGCCAAATCCCTGCTCTGAATGCCGGGCTTCACTTCGATGGTCACCATGATGGTCTTCGTATCCCCGTCCCAGTCCGTTGCCTGCAACTCGTAGTCCTGCGGGCCGTCCGTGGGCGTCGTCGGCGTGCCGGTGATCGCCCCGCCGTGACTCTCCCCGGTCGAGTCGTAGTCCAACCCGAATTGCCGCAGGCTCTCCATGTTCAACAACTCGTAGGTGATGGGCGGATCCCCGTCGGCCGCCGGCAGGTGGCCCTTGTCGTCGCGGATGGTCGTCCCCGTGAAGAACGTTTTCATCCGCCGCGGGTCGTCCTGGGCGAAGGCCACGTCCTTCCCCCTCTCCATCGCCGCCGCATACTGGGAGAATTCCGCCAAGTCGGCGCAGAGCCGCCCCGTCTCCCGGGTATACGTCACGGCTTGGGCCGGCACGACGCTCCACGGGTCGTTCCGTGAGGGTTGATGCAGGAGGACTGGGTCCCCTAACCGCTGCACCAACGCCTTCACCCTGTTACTTACTTCCAGACAGATTCTCAACGCCCCGCCGTTCAGCACGCTGGCAAGTTCGTCGGCCGTGAGGGCTTTGCCCGTGGCCCGCCTCACCGTGATGTCCACCACTCTGCGATCATCCCCGACCTCTACGGCGTACCGCTTGGTCCGCTCCTCGGGGCCGCTCGCCGCCCTCACCACCCCCTGAGAATCGACCCCCGGGGACTCGTCCGGCTGCGTATAGGCAAACGTAATGCTTTGAATGCCCTCCACGGCACTCAGGCGCCGGAGGGATTCGGAGGCGTCCAGCGTCATCCAGGGGATATCCCCCTGCGGCGTCAGCGTCACCGGGAGGCCGTTGATCGTGGTGTCCTCTCCGGCCATGAGCATGTTCAGCGGCTCATCCAGCGGAGTCGTGTCGGTCACGGTCACCGTCACGGCGGCGGACAGCGACACATATCCCCGGTCAGCATCGGCGTCCTCAGGCATCGCCGTGTGCGTCAGATCGACGATATCGTGCCGGTAGTTGTCCTCGTCCTCCTCCTCGGGCACCGTGGTTACCGTCACTATCTGCGCCGTGTTCCAGGTCGAAGCGTCGAAGGTCAGGGTGGCCGGGTCGACCGTCACCACGTCGGGGTTGCTGTTCAGGTCCACCTCTGCCGGCTTCTTCATCACCGTCACCGTGACGGCCGCCATCGGTTCCGTGGCCAGTTGCACCGTGTACGTGGCCGTGGCCGGGGGAGCGTCCGTCGGCGGCTCCTCCACGGTCAACGCGGTTGGGGCAATCACCAGCCCGGGTTTGTCGTCGTCCGTGATGGTCAGGGTCGCGTCGGGCGGGTGAAGCACGCCGTGGCCGCCGGTGGCCGTGGCCGAGAGGGTCACTCCCTTGTCCGGCGTGTCCACGTGGTTATCTACCGTCGTGAGCGTTACCAGCCCCGTGCTCGTGGTCTGCTCCGCCGCAATGGTCACGATGGTCAGCGTGTTGTCCGTGCTCAGCGTGAAGTCGTCATCCATCGCGTTGGTCCCCGCGGTGGCGGAGACTGTGAGCGTGACGGCCTTGCTGGTTTTGCCCGAGAGCGTGGCCGAGACCGTGGCGACCTCGTTGTTCTCTGAAATCGCCGGGGGCGACAGGGCCAGCGTCACCGTCGGCAACTCGTCGTCGTCCGTCGTCGTCACCCTCACGGTCTCGTCGTCAAGGCCGTTATAGTTCGCGTCGGCGGTGCTGGACGGATTCAGCACGACGTCATAACTCGGATTCGTCGGGTCATACACGTTGTCGTCTACGCCGGTCACCGTCACCGTCTGCTTCGTTTCCCAGGTCCCGCTCGTGAAGGTGAGAGACCCGGGCGACACTGTGACATCATTCGGCGCTTGGCTCGTCACTGCCACCAGCACGTCTCCCGTCGGCTGCGTGAACAAGGCCACCGTGAAGGTCGCGGTGCCGCCCGCCTCGTCCACCGTGAGGGCATTGCCGGACAGGTCCAGGCCGTACTCGTTGTCCGCGTTTTTCGCGTACACCGTGACCGCCGGCCCGCGGGGCGGTCCGGCCCCCAGCGCGTCGTAATCGACGTCCGCGGTGGCCGCCGCGTTGACCGTCAGGGTGACGGTGTAGTCCCGGGTGCCGGCTTTCTGGTTGGGCACCGTGGGCGTGGGCGGATCATCATCCACGCCGGTCAGCGTCACCGTCTGCTCCGTGTTCCAGTCCGCCGCCTGGAAGGTCAGGGCCGCGGGCAGGACCGTGCCTTCCATGGTGTCCGAACTCGCCACGTCCAGGACTACGGCCCCCGTCGGCTCGGTGGCCAGCGTCACCGCGAACGTCGCCGTGCCGCCCATGCTGCCCGACTCCGTCGTGCGCAGCCGGGCGGACGCGGACGTCGGCGGGGCCACCGTGACCCCCGGGACGTCGTCGTCCGTGATGGTCAGCATCGGCCCGGTCACCGTGCCCACGCCTTGGGCGTTCGCTGCCGCTGCCGTCACCGTCACTACGTTGTCCGCCGCGTTCCGGGCGTTGTCCACCGCGGTAATCGTCGCCGTGTCCGTGCTGGCCGTCGAGCCCGCGGCAAGCAGGATGGTCGCCCCGGTGCCCGATGCCACCGTGTAGGCGTTGGCCACCGCGGTTACCGTCACGGTCGTCTCGGCGCTGGACGGGTTTGACAAGGTGGCGCTGACCATCGTCTGCCCGTTGTTCTCCGTGATCGACGTGCTTGACACGGCCAGCGTGACCGTCGGGGCCGCGTCGTTGTCCACCAGCGTCAGGGTAACGCCGGACACCGTGCCCGCGCCCCGGCTGTTGGCCAGCGTGCCCGTGACCGTCGTCGTCCGGTTCGGCTCGTCCGTGGCGTTGTCCACCGCGGTAATCGTGACCGTGTCCGCGGCGTTTGCCGTGGCCCCCGCGGAAATCGCGATGATCGCGTCAGACCCCACCGTGTAGAAGCCGGACACGTCCGTCACCGTGACCGTCGTGGCCGCGGCCGAGGCCCCGGACAGGGTTGCGCTTACCGTTGACGTCCCGCCCATCTCCGGGATTGAGGGGGCCGACAGGTCCAGCGCCGCGTTCGGCGGGGACTCGTTATCCGTCAGCGTCAGGGCCGCCCCGCCCCCGGTGACGCTCCCCGTGCCGACGGAGTTCGCCACTGTGGCCGTGACCGTCGTTGACCGGCCCACGCTGCCCTGGTGAATGGTATCGTCCACCGCGATCACGGTCGCGGTATCGCTGGAATTCGCCGTCTGCCCCGCCGGAATCACGATGGTGCCCGCGGCGCCCGATCCCACCGTGTAGGCCCCGGCCTCCGGGGTCACCGTGACCGTCGTGGCCGCGCCTGAGGCGCGGGTCAGCGTGGCCCGCACCGCCGTGGAGCCGCCGTTCTCCGGAATTGCCGCCGACGCCAGGGCCAACGTCACGTCCGGCGCCGTTTCGTCGTCCGTGGTGATGACCGACACGTCCAGGTCCGCCAGCCCGTGGTAGTTGCTGTCGCCGCTGGACGAGTCCAGCCGCACCTGCCACGTCACCGGCCCGTCGTGGATGGCGTCGTCCACGCCGGTCACCCGGACCGTCTGGGCCGTGTTCCAGGCCGTGGCCGCGAAGGTGAGGGCCGCGGGCGAGACCCGCCCCTCGCTCGAATCCAGACTGGACACCGCCACCGTCACTGCGGCCGACGGCTGCGTGATCAGGGCCACGGTGAAGGTGGCGCTCCCGCCGGCCTCCGTCACCGTGACGGCCCCGACGGACAGGTCCAGGCCGTACTCGTTGTCCGCGTTGACCGCGTAGACCGTGACCACGGCCAGCGCGTTATAATCGACGTCCGCGGTGGACGTCGTCGTCAGGGTGACGTTGTAGTTCTGGTTGCCGTCCGGGGGGTTGGGGGGCGTGGCCATGTCATCGTCCACGCCGGTCAGCGTCACCGGCTGGGCCGTGTTCCAGGCCGTGGCCGCGAAGGTCAGGGCCGTGGGCAGGACCGTGCCTTCCGCGGTGTTCGAGCTGGCCAGGTTCAGGACCACGGCCCCGGTCGGCCGGGTGGTCAGGGCCACGGTGAAGGTGGCCGTGCCGCCCGACTCCGACGTCCGCAGCGGCCGCACCGCCGCGTCCGTGGCCGTTGCCGGCACCACCGCAATCCCCGGGGTGTCGTCGTCCGTGAGGGTCAGGGTCACGTCCGACGGGGCACTCACCCCGTGGCCGCCGGCGGCCGTGGCCGAGACCGTCACCGTCTTGTCCGCGGCATTCACGGCGTTGTCCACCGCGGTGACCGTGACGGTGCCCGTGCTCGTCGTCGCTCCCGCGGCAATGGTCAGGGTGGGGGCCGGGCTCAGCGCGAAGTCGCCCGCCACGGCCGGGGACACCGGGGCGGCCGCGACCGTGAGCGTCACCGCCTGGCTGGCGGGGCCGGAGAGCGTGGCCGTGACCGTGGCCGTCCCGCCGTTCTCCGTGACCGCCGTGGTGGACAGGGCCAGCGTCACCGTCGGCACCGACTCGGTGTCGGTCAGCGTCAGCGTGGCCCCGCCCCCGGTCACGGTGCCCGTGCCGTGGCTGTTGGCCAGCGTCGCGCTGACCGGCGTCGTCCGCCCGCTGCCGTGGTACACGTCGTCGTTCACCGCGGTGAGGGTCGCCACGTCGCCGGCCGCCGCGGTCATGCCGGCCGCGATCACGATCTGCCCCGCGGCCCCCGTGGGCACGGTAAAGAAGGTGGCCTGCGGCGTCACCGTCACCGTGGTCGCCTCACTTGACGGGTGCGACAAGGTCGCGCTCACCGTCGAGACCCCGCCGTTCTCCGCGATCGACGCGGGCGAGAGGGCCAGGGTCACGTCCGGCGGGCCGTCGTCGTCCGGAATGGTCAGGGTCACGGCGGCCGGGTCGCTCGCGAGGTCCACGCTGTCGGCCGCGGTGCCCGAGACCGTCACCGTGGTGTCCGGCGCGTCGGTGGCGTTGTCCACCGCGGTCAGCGTCACGAGGCCGGTGCTCGCCGTGGCGTTTGCCGCGAAGATCAGCCGGGGGGCCGAGGACAGGGTGGCCGTTCCTGCTCCGGGGGCCGCGGCGACCGTGATCGTCACCGCCCCGTCGCTCCACGCCCGGTCCAACGTGGCCGTCACCGTCGAGACCCCGCCGCTCTCCATAATTGACGCGGGCGAGAGGGCCAGCGTCGGCGTCAGCGGGGGATCGTCGTCGTCCACGTTCACCGTCACGGCCGGGATGGTTATGACCTTGTCCGCCGAACACGTGGGGCAGAGGAACGCGAGTTGCTGGTTGAAGAACGTGTAGTAGCCCGATTTCGGCCCCACACCGAAGGTCCGATGGCTGATCGTCACCTCCTCATCCATCCCGTTCGCGTCCGACTGCGCGTGCACCGTGATGGTCTGTGCCGTGTTCCACGTGTTCGGGAAGAAGGCGATATCCGCGGTTAGGCGCGGCGTCGTCGTCCGGGCCGACGAGAGCAGCACGGCGCCCGGCGTGTTGCTCAGCGCCTCAATGCCGACGTCTTCCCCGGTCACGATTGCCGTGTTCAAGACCACCGTGTAGATCGCCTGGTGCGCCGTCGTTCCCCCGTCCGCGGTCGGGTCTTCGTCCACCGAGAGAGTCAGCGTGCTGATCGTGACCCCCGGCCTCTCGTCGTCCTCAATCGTCACCGTCACGTCGGTCGCCGTCTGCGCCGGGAACGCGAAGCGCGGGTCCGTGCTCGCCACGGCGTGCCGCACCGTCGCCGTGGCGTCCTCCGCGTCCTCGTCGTTCGCGGCCGCCGTCGGGGTCACCGACACGGTCTGCGGCGTGTTCCACGTCGTCGCACTGAACGTCAGGGACGAGGGGGACATCGCCACCGTCGCGGCCGTGCTTGACACCGAGACCATCACCTGGGCGGTCGGGGCCGAGGTCAACGCGACCGTGTAGCTGGCCCCGCTGCCGCCCTCCTGCACCGTGATCGCCTGCGGAGTCAGGGTCAACGGGTTCATATCGTTGTCCATGACGGTCACCGGCAGGGACTTGGTCACGGCATCGTATTCGTCCGCACTCCCCGGGGCATAGACCGCATGACGGATCGTCGCGCGGTCCGTGGCGAAGTTGGCGTCTTCCTGCCCCTCCACGTACACCGTCTGGGCCGTGTTCCAGGTGGTCGGCGTGAACGTCATCAAACTCCAATTCCGGGCATAGGGCCCGCCCGCGGTGGTGCTGACGCGCGCGTGCGCCGCGTCGCTGCTGTGCGGGAGCACCCGCACGTTCCCGGTCGGGACGTGACTGAGGCGCAGGGTGTACGCCGCCTCTGCGCCTTCCGTGACGTTCACGCTGCTCGGGCTCACGACGATCGCCGCGGTGTCATCGTCCGTCACGGTCACCGCCAGCCGCTTGTCCACCGCCACGTCGAACTCGTTCGAACTCTGCGCGTCCACCACCGCATGGGTGATCGCCGCGCTCCCGGAGGCCGCGTCGGCGTCGGACACCCCATTTACCAGGACCGTCTGTGCCGTGTTCCAACTGGTTGTCGTCAGCGTCAGCGTCTCCGATTGCGACCAGGTCGAATCGCCCGGGCGTTGCAGCCTGATGAGCGAGCTGTCCTCGTTTGCCGTCACCACCACGTTGCCCGCCGGGGCCTTGTTGAGGCGCACGGTGTACGTGCTCGTGCTCCCCTCGGTGACCGCCAGCGTGCTCCGGCTCACAAGGATCTCCGCCAGGACGGCGGAGGAGTATTTGAATTGAGCCTGATCCGTGACAGCTCCCCTCAGTTGGGGGTGGAGGCTCAGGTTCGCCGCCACCGTCGAGTCGCGCGCGTCGGTGATCGTGCCGCTGTTCAGGTCCAGGTTGGTCGCTAGGGCGATGGCGGTCTCTGCTCGATCACTTGACTGTATCGTGCGGCGGAACACCAACCTCCTGGTGCCCGAGCCGGAGACGTAATCGACATTTGCGTGAGTGTCGCTACCCTCGACATCCCACAGAACGCGCGGCGTCCCCGTCACCGTCACCCGGCGGTTGTACGTCACCGTGAACTCGATCACCTCCCCCGTCGCGTAGGAGGGGCCACTGTAGGCGCCGTGGCCGCTCCCCACTATGTAGCCCTTCGGCGTGCTCGTGATCCGGACGTCGATGATTGACGGCGTGGTGAACGTTCCCCCCGCCACCTTGTGGTTCGCGCTGTCGGTGATGGCGCGGAACCCCAGGCCCAGCACCGCGTTCACCGTCGTCCTGCCGGCCCGGCGGATCGTGCCGCCGTTGAGGGTGAGCGCGTTGGTCCCGATGCTGAGCCCGTCCGCGTCCACGTCCGCCTGCACCACCGTGTACCGGAACCGGAGCGCCGTGCTCGTGCTCGTGCCCGGGACGTAGGCGGCCTGCCTGGTGTTCGTCCCGATCCTCAGCGCGAGCTGCGGGCTCCCCGTCACGGCCACCGGCTTGTTGAACGTCACGGTGACCTCAATGGGCTCGCCCCGCTCGAAGGTGTCGTCCACTTCGGGCGAACCGATCGCCACCCCGATCACCCCCGGCGGCCCGTGAACCGCTTCCACCTTGTGGCTTGCGGCGTCCGTGATCGCGTGCGTCCGCAGCCGCAGGTCCGCGCTCACCGTGCCGCCCGTCATCCGGATCGTGCCGCCGTTCAGGGTCATCGCGTCGGCGCCGACGGCGATGCCGTTCCCGTCCAGGTCGCCCACCTGCACCGGGTAGCGGAAGGTGAGCGTCGTTGAGCCCGTGCCCGAGGCGTAGGTCGCCTGCCGGGTGTTTGACCCGATCGTCAGCGCGAGCCGCGGGGTCCCCCCCGTCACGTCCACGTCCACGGACTGGTCGAAGCCGACCTGGACCTCAATATGCTCACCAAGGGCGTAGGTGTCGGCGCCCGCGGGAGTGCTCGCGATCGTCGCGCTCGTCACTACCGCTGCTCCTTCGTCGTCAAGGGTGGTGAACGCCACGTCAACGTTGGCGAGCGCGTTGTACTGGGTGTCCCCGGAGGAGGGGTCGAGCCGGACGTTCCAGGTCTGGTCGCCGTCCATGGCGCTGTCGTCAACGCCGGTCACCGTCACCAACTGGCTCCGCCACCACGTCGACCTCGTGAAGACCAGGGCCGCGGGGTCCACAGTGCCCTCGGTCGTGTCCTGACTGAAGACCGAGACGGTCACGTTCCCCGAGGGATCGGTCAGTAACCTCACCGGGAACGTCCCCGTGGTTCCATACTCAGCCACTACACTTGTCCCGGACCCCACTATCAGCCTCGGATCTTCCGCGTACACCGTGCGGTAGCCGGTAACTTCATCGTCCCCGGATTGGGTGACCTGTGCGTCAAGAGCTACCCTGAACCTTTGATTCGTGGTGAACGTGCCGCCGCCGGTGTAGTTGAGCGTCAAGGTGGCTGTGGTGCCGTCGATGGAAACGCCGGAGAACGAGAGGGTCCCATCGCCTGTCCAGCCATCGATGGTATAGTAAGCCAATGTGGCAGGACCGCAGCAGGTATCGATATTTGAAACGGTAATCGTCGCCTCGTGCAGGGTGCTCTTGAACAGCGCGTGCGGGGCCGAAATCCACTGCGCCGCGGCCGGGTCCGGGGCTGCGGCGAGCAGCGCAGTGACGACGAGCCAGGCACCCAGCCAGCGGCCCGGGCCCCGTCTGGGCCGCTCCCCGACGCACGGACGACCGTTCATCACTTTTACCCCCCCCCCCCCCCCCCCACGGATTGGCTGCGGGAAGTGATGAGAGCGAGCTGCGCGTCTCAGTCTGCGTGCCAGTGCTGACCATCGGATTGTCCTCCTGCTGCATCAGGGTGGTCCGTCGCCGTTGGAGTCGGCCTTCGTGGTAAGACATGGCGGTGGACTTTAGACGATTTCTCCACGCAATTCAAGACTTTTTTTCCAGAGGGGGAACGGGGAGGCCGCGTGAGACGCGGCCCTACAACCCTTGCTCCCTCTCCCTTCGTCTATCTTGCTCCCTCTTGATCCCTCTTCCTCCCTCTCCCTCGTCTATCTTACCCCCTCTCGCCTTGTCTATCTTGCTCCCTCTCCCCTTGAGGGAGAGGGCGGGGGTGAGGGGGAGAATGCCTGCGCTTGACCCTCGGTCCCACGGGTACGGCGTGATGTACGTGGCAATGAAAAGCGAGATTCTTCGCTTCGCTCAGAATGACAGAGGGGGGACAGAAGGACAGGAGGGAGGATGGGATACCGGAGGAGGACAGGATGACGGAGGGAGGATAGAAGGACGGAGGGAGGATAGAAGGACGGAGGGAGGATAGAAGGACGGAGGGAGGACAGAAGGACAGGAGGGGGGACAGAAGGACAGGAGGGAGGACAGAAGGACGGAGGGAGGATAGAAGGACGAGGGTGCGGGCATGAGGCAGGGGGAGGCCGCGTGAGACGCGGCCCTACAGACCTTCTCCCTCGTGTGCCTCATGCCGGTTTAATTATGATGTGGTGCGGTTAGATGGGGGAATAGTCAGACCGGCCACTGTTCTTCACGCCACGCCATGTCCCAGAACATCCATTCATACCGTGAACTCGTCAGAAAGGCGTCAATCATTCGCTCTTGTTCTGCCGTGCCGGCTCGTTTGGCTTCTTTGTCGATCAGGGCGCGCATCCATTGGGTGACCTCGGCGAATTCCGGCGATCCGTATAACGCCAGCCAATCCCTGTACGGATGTCGGGAGGGAGGCTTTCCCTTTCGTAAGAGACGTTGACCGACGACGCAATAGATCCACGCGCAGGGGAGGGCGACGACCGTGAGTTCGGCCAGGGTGCCGGTTTGGGCTATGCTTCGCATGTGGCGGCAGTAGGCGTAATTGGTCGGTGCGAGGGGCGTGTTCCGCATGGCAGAGGCCGTCAGGTTCCATTGCTTTCCGTAGGTTTCGTGCAGCCCGCGTTCGACCACGATGGTTTCTTCAACAAGCTTGGCAAAGCGAAGGGCCGTCTGAGGGTCCTGGGCCCGCTGGGCGCCCACGGCGAAGACGCGAGCCAGTTCTTCAAGATAGCGGGCGTCCTGCAAAATATAATACCGAAATTTTCTTTGGGGAAGCGTGCCTTTCCCAAGGGCGACGACAAAGGGATGCGTCAACTGGGCGTCCCAAATCGGTTTGGCTAACTTCCGCAGATGTTTCGTGAAACGCATGGAGTGCCTCTCTTGTTGCTTGCCCTGAACTTCGAAGGGCTTGCCCTGAGCCTCGAAGGGTCTATTCCAGTTGGATCAGGGTTTCGTCGGAATTCACGGAATCGCCTTCTTTGACGTGGATGGCCTTCACCGTGCCGTCGGTCGGCGCAGTCACGCGGTTTTCCATTTTCATGGCTTCGATAACCAGCACCGGGTCGCCGGCCGCGACGCGGGTGCCTTCCGTCACGAGGACTTTGACCACGCGACCCGGGACCGGCGTGGTGACGTCTCCCGGACCACCGGGTTTGGGACGTCCGCCTTTCGCCGTGCCGGTCGAGAGGGGTGCCTCCGGCCCACTGGCCAACACTTCCTGGAGGGGTTCCAGATAGACTTCTTCAAGCTTGTCGTCGATTTTGATGTAATAGGGTTTTTTCCCGTCAATGGTTTGCCCTGAGCCCGAAACCCGCACGTGATGGGATTCACCATGGAGGGTGACGTTGAATTCTATGGGCGCGAGGTGCAAATCACCGGCCGGCGAGGCAGGACCGCCTTCGGCGAGGGGTTCAAGGATTTCCGGCTTCAGTTCTCCTCGTTCGCGTTCATCGATGTACTGGAGCGTGACGGAAGGGAACAGCGCGTACGACAGCACGTCTTCTTCCGTCACGGTATGGTCGCTCAATTCTTTCCTGGCTGCGTCCAATTCCGGGTCAAGGTTGTCGGCCGGTCTGTTGGCAATGGGGACGTCGCCGGCGGAGGCCTTACGTTTCGTCGTGGAATTCAAGGTGCCCGGCGGTTTGCCGTAGAGTCCTAAAAAGTAGTTTCTGGTTTCGTTGGTCATGACTTTATAGCGGTTGCCGGTCATGACGTTGAGCGTGGCCTGGGTGCCGACGATTTGACTGGTGGGGGTCACCAGCGGCGGGTATCCCATGTCTTTGCGCACGCGAGGGATTTCTTCCAGGACTTCTTTCATTTTTTCGATGGCGTTCTGCTCCGATAGTTGGGACGCCAAATTGGAGATCATGCCGCCCGGCACTTGTGACAGCAGGACGTCCGTATCCACGCCGGTAAACTCACTTTCAAAGAGATGATATTTTTTTCTCGCGGCGCGAAGATGCTCGGACACGGCCGTGAGTCGAGACAACTCCAACCCGGTGTCGTACGCGGTATCGCGCAGCGCGGCGATCATGGTTTCCGTGGGGGGGTGTGAGGTGCCTCCGGAAAGCGGAGACATGGCCGTATCCAGAATGTCAAGCCCTCCCAGAATCGCCATGAGCGCCGACATCGACGCCATGCCCGACGTGTAGTGGGTGTGCAGATGAATCGGCACGCGCACGGCGGCCTTCATCCGTTTCATGAGTTCATACGCTTCGAACGGGGGTAACAGGCCGGCCATGTCTTTGATGCAGATGGTATCGGTCCCGAGATCTTCCAGTTGTTTGGCTTGTTCGACGAAGTGATGAAGGCTATGCACGGGACTGACGGTATAGCAAATCGTGGCTTCGACGTGTTTCTGGCATTGCTGGACGATCTTGACGGCGGCCTGAATGTTTCGAAAATCATTCAGGGCGTCGAAAATCCGAAACACGTCGATGCCGTGTTCCGCTGATTTGACGATGAATCGTTCAAGCACGTCGTCGGCGTAATGCCGATAGCCCACCAGGTTTTGTCCGCGAAGGAGCATTTGCAAGCGGGTGTTGGGTGCCGCGTGACGAAAGGCCGTCAATCGCTCCCACGGGTCTTCTTTGAGGAATCTCAAACAGGCGTCGAACGTGGCACCGCCCCAGACCTCAAGCGACCAGAATCCGACGGTATCCAGTTGGGCCGCGGCCGGAATCAGGTCTTCCGTTCTCATGCGCGTGGCCAGGAGCGACTGATGTCCGTCGCGTAACGCCACGTCCGTCAGGTACAGTTTTCGGCTTTGTGAGGCCTCCAACTCAAACGCGTCGGGTCGCGTGGTCGGAGACGGTTTCTTCGTGCGGGCTTTCTTCACTGACGTCGTCTTGATTCGGGGTGACGTGTGTTTGGCCATCGTGGTGCCCCTGGGTGAAAACAATCGTTGCCGAATGAGCGGTTACAGTCCTTCGTATGCCGCAATCGTCGCGGACAGGGCGACGACCAGATCTTCTGATTCCAATTCGTGTTCGTAGTCATACAATTCGGGATGCGTGTCCAGGTACGACGTATCAAAGCGTCCCGCTCGAAAGTCGGGTTCCGCCATGATTTTCATCATGAAGGGAATCGTGGTTTTGACGCCTCTGAGCAAAAACTCTTCCAAGGATCGATGGGTTCGCCGGACGGTTTCATCCCAGGTTCGGCCTTGAACGGTCATTTTGGTCAACAGGGCGTCGTAATAGGGGGGGACGGTATAGTCTTTATACACCACGCCGTCGATCCGCACCCCAATGCCGCCGGGTGACAGGTACGCCGTGATTTTTCCCGTGGACGGACGAAACCCGTTTTGCGGGTCTTCCGCGTTGATGCGACATTGAATCGCATAGCCTTGCAGATTGACTTCATGTTGTCCGAACACCAGCGGCCGTCCCGCGGCAATCCAGATTTGACTTTGCACGATGTCGATCGTGGTAATCTGTTCGGTCACCGTGTGCTCGACCTGAATCCGGGGATTCATTTCGATGAAATAGTATTGTCCTTCTTGATCGACCAGGAATTCTATGGTTCCCGCGTTGTGAAACTTGGCCGCCCGGGCCAGGGAAATGGCGACTTCTCCCATTTGGGCCCTGAGCCGCGGGGTCAGGATTAACGAAGGAGCAATTTCGATGATTTTCTGATGCCGCCGCTGGATGGAACAATCGCGTTCGCCCAGGTGGACGACGTAGCCGTCCTTGTCCGCAAGCAGTTGAAATTCGACGTGGTGCGGTCGCTCAATGTATTTTTCAATAAACAGATCGGCGTTGCCAAACGCCGCGAGGGCTTCCCGTGCTCCGGATTCCATGGCCTCGTGCAGATCGTCATTGGAATGGACCACGCGAAGTCCGCGTCCGCCCCCGCCGGCGCTGGCTTTGACGATGACCGGATAGCCGACGGCTTGAGAAAATTTCAGTCCTTCTTCCAGAGTGCGGACGGGACCGTCCGTCCCCGGCACCACCGGGACGCCTATCGTTTTCGCTAATTCTCTCGCTTGCACTTTGTTTCCCAGCAGTTCCAAGGCTTCGGGAGTCGGGCCGATAAACGTGATGCCCGTCTCACGACACACGTGCGCGAACTCCGCGTTTTCCGAAAGAAACCCGTAGCCCGGATGAATGGCATCGGCCCCGACGCGTTTCGCAACGTTGACGATCTGTCTCGCGTCCAAGAATCCTTCGACCGGACCGGGGCCGACGAGATACGCTTCGTTGGCTTTTTTGACGTAAATCGCCGTAGCGTCGCATTCAGCATAGATTGCGACCGTGGCGATGTTGAGTTCGCGGCAGGCCCGAATGATTCGCATGGCGATCTCACCGCGATTGGCCACGAGGATTTTATTGAACATGGATCACGCTACTCTCGATCGGGAAGAGACCTTGCTTGCCTGAGCCTCGAAGGGTTGGGGGTCAACGTAGAACGTCATCCCTTCTTGATTGGATCCTCGGAAGTCAGTCGTCGGAAAGGATTGTCGTGGAGTGACGGCCTATCTACCATGGAACGTCATGGGCCTGTCAAGAGGGGAGGGGCGGGTGAATCAGTCGGGGTCTGCCCCGTTCAGGGGATAATATTTAATGACCGAGCTGGTTTTGTCCTGGAACAGACCGCTGGCGCCGGTTTGAATGGCACGCTGTCCCGCGGGTGAGACAACGTAGGCTAAAAAGGCTTGCGCGACGGGAGAGGCATCGGGTCTCAGGACAAAGACGACGGGGCGCCGAAGTGGATACGTGCCGTCAAGGACCGTCTGGTCTTCCGGTTCAACGTCGTCCACGAACAAGAGGGTCACGCCGTACCCGTCTCTGCGCGCCTGGAGAGCGGGTCCCATTGACACGTAGGAAATGGAATAGATGTCGCCGTTGAGGGCCTTAAAGGTGGCCTCCTCTTTTTCAACGAGTGTTCCCGTGGTGGCCTTGTGAGACTCAATACCCAGGAGTCGTTCAAAAGGCTGACGGATATTCTGGTTCCAGGTTCGATGAATCAGTGAAATTCTGGCCTCCGGTCCGTCTTCGTAGACCTGCGACCAGTATCGGAACGTGCCTGAAAAAATTTTCGCCAATTCTTCCCGCGTCAGGGCTTCAACCGGATTGGAAAAATTTGTCACCACCGCGATGCCGTCCCACGCGACCGTGGTGGAGGGGAGATCCTTTTCCGCTTGGCCGGTCACGGCCACGTCGGCCGCACCCTTTCGGACTTCTTCGACGGGCCTCGCGTTCTGATGCCAGAAAAAATCAAGTGAGGTCTTGGGATGCAACGCTTCAAAATCTTTGGCCAACGACGTGATGGCATAGCGTTCCGGACCATTGCCGACAATTAACGCGGATCCCCGCAACGCTTCGGGTGATCCGACCGCGGGGAATCCGAGCAGGAACGCGGTGACTCCCCAGAACAACCGGAATCGGGAAACGGAACACGCCGTGAGGCACAAAGGCACGCGCATCAATCCTTTGTCAATCGTACGGGTCACGTGATGGGTGAACGTCAGTCAGTCGCCCGCCGGCGAACCGCCTCCCGAATCCGTGAGTGGCGTCGCGTTGGACTCGCTGGGCGTGGCACGGGCTCCCATGATCGGCGGAAGTTTTTTGAATTTCTCCATTCGCTCATTATACATGTCGTAGGATTTCATCTCATTGAATCCGGGCTTGTGCTCTCCCTTGATTTGGGAGGCAAACGCGGACATGAGCCGATTCACGTTGGTGGTCTGACAGTGAGGACAGGCCGTCCCTTCCTGTTTGGCGTTGACGGATTGGAGTAACTCAAAAGTATGGTGACAGGAATTACAGGAATATTCATAGACGGGCATGGTTCCGATCACTCCCTTGTTGGAGATTCACTGATGAATGGGTACAAGCCGTTTATTATACATGATTACCAAGGAAATTATACACCCGACCGGACCATCCAGGAAAAACCATGAAAAGCACGTTCCAAAGAAATAGGCACCATTCACCGGGAAAAGAAAAAGACCCTGGATGCCCGATAACGCTTGTCCCCGACGTTGGTTATCGGGGAACCGTCGGGCATGACAGAGAGGGAGGCCGCCCCGTCCTGTCATTCCCACAAGTCCCCCTTCTGTCATTCCCGCAATCTCCCCCCCTGTCATTCCCGCAGGTTTTTAGCGGGAATCCATCTTCCGGGGAAAAGAGAAAAGACTTTGGAGCCCGATAACGCTTGTCCCCGACGTTGGTTATCGGGGAACCGTCGGGCATGACAGGGTGCATGTATGCCCGTTCTGAGCGAAGGGCCTGCCCTGAGCCTCCCCCGTTGTCATTCTGAGCGAAGCGAAGAATCTCAAGCACAACCGGGAGTGTTGTCCGGTGAAAGAGAGAAGTCCCATTCACAAGTCTGCTGGCTACCACTGGGATGAAATGAAATTCGTCGTGGAGTGAGCCTTGACGCTTTTGATTGTTCTCACGTAAACTTCAAAGGTTTATCACGTTGCTTATTCACTCCCAACGTTCCGGAGGAGCGCACATGTCTGTGTTGATGAGAACCTATCGGTTGGCAAGCGGGTTACAGCAAGAAGAACGCATTGATGATCCCGATCGCATTGAACGGTACATGAAACTGTTTGATCGGGAGGATCTCAAAAAAATTCAAGCCGGGCACCGGGTTAAAATTGAAAAAGACGAATGGCAACTGTTAGAGGATTGAACGGGACGGCTTCTCGACGTTCGGACGCAAGAAGGTGAACGCATGATTCTGTGGATCCACATCCGACGATCGTTAGGGGAAGCCGTCTTGCATAAAGAACGGTGCATCGAAGTTCCCTCGACGCCGACGAGGTCTGATTTTTGGGAAGGCGGATGGTTCGAATATTCTGATAAAGAGACGGCCTTGGAGGCTCTGGAACAATCCGGAGTGGCGCGTCAGATGAAGTGTCAGCTTTGCAAGCCGTAAGCCGTTGGCTTGTTCGTCTTCTGGTTTCACGTAGTTGACCCGTGCAGGTCGTCGTGGGGCGCGGGGTTCACGTTGGGCAACCCTCTATGGCACACAAATTCGGGGGATCTCGATGGGTCAAAGAAGGGTATCTTGATAATCGGATCCCCGGAGTGGTGGTGGGACACGTGATCGTTGCCGCGGTCGGCCGGATCGAATTTTGTCTGAAGGGAGACTTTCAACCTGATATTGCCGGGCAGATTTTTTCCTTTTGTAATACTCAATTTTCTGATGACCCCAACGCCGCTTCACACGTTATGGATTTGGAAAATCCTCAGCTCGGCACCGTCAGTTCGATTTCCTTTGATCCGCATCCGCTCCTTGCACCGCACCCGTACATTGAATGGTTTTCTTTCACGGGAGAGCATTATCGGATTGAATTGAAGGAAGGTGACGCCAGACTTCTCGATCCCGTGGAAGCCTCTCGCTATGAAGCGGACAGCAGGAGGATACGGGAGGCATACGCCGGCCACGTCATTCGTCCTTCGCCTGAACCCCACGCCTCTGATCAAGAATGGTTCTAGGCTGTCTTTTCTTCACCCACCTTCGTGAATATCCTGCTTCTTCATTGACAACGGCGCGGTCGCGTGAGACGCGACTCTACGGCCACGTCCTCATTGACAGTGCTTTTTGTGCCTCCTTACAATCCCTCCCCTTATGAGCAATGATCGATTTCTCAAAGCCTGCCGCCGGGAACCCGTGGACCGGACGCCGGTCTGGTTTATGCGTCAAGCCGGTCGATACATGGAGGAATATCAACGGGTTCGGAAGAATCATGGCATCCTGGATATTTGTAAAATCCCGGAATTGGCCGCGGAGGTGACTCTTCAGCCCGTTGAACGGTTTCCTCTGGATGCCGCCATTATTTTTGCGGACATCCTGTTGCCGTTGGAGTCGATGGGATTGGATTTGACGTTCCGTGAAAAGGAGGGACCGGTCATCGGCAATCCGGTCCGGCATGAGGACGACGTCAAGCGGTTACGGACGGTGGACGGAGACGCCTTTCGCTTCTCCTCTGACGCCGTGCGTGTCACGCAAAAACTCTTACGTGGACGGGTTCCGCTGATCGGGTTTGCCGGAGCGCCGTTTACCTTGGCCAGCTATGCCATTGAGGGAGGTGGAACACGAAATTATCTCACCACCAAACAAATGATGTTCCGTCGGCCTGACCAGTGGCATGCCTTGCTTGACAAATTGGCAGACGTGGTCACGGTGTATTTGCAGAACCAGATTCGAGCGGGAGCCCAGGCCGTGCAACTCTTTGACAGTTGGGTCGGGTGCCTGTCCCCGGGCGACTATCGGGACTATGCGTTGCCGCACGTGAAATCGATCATCGATCGCTTACAACCTGAAGGAATCCCGATCATTTATTTTGGAACGGGCACGTCAACGCTCCTGCCTCTCATGCGCAGTGCCGGCAGCGACGTTTTGGGATTGGATTGGCACGTTGAACTTGATGAAGCGTGGGCGCGGATTGGGTACGACGTCGCCGTCCAAGGAAACCTGGACCCCGTGGCGTTGTTTGGGCCTCTTCCTGAACTTGAACGCCGTATCAACGATATTCTGAAGAGAGCAGGGCAGCGGGCTGGCCACGTCTTCAATCTTGGCCATGGGATTCTTCCCGAGACCCCCGTTGACCACGTTGCGGCTGCCATTGAGTTTGTCCATAACTATCGTACCCCTTCGAATCTCAGTACCGGCGCTTGAACGTTCCATGCTGATATGACTTCCGCCGTTCTGATATGACTTCCGTCATTCTGATATGGCCTCCGTCGTTCTGATATGGCTTCCCGTCGTTCTGATATGGCCTCCTGTCATTCTGAGCGAAGCGAAGAATCTCAAGAATCTCAATGCGCCCCCCACTCGATCGTATTCTCCGAACCCTTCGAGACTCAGGGGAACTTTCTGAGATGACTCATGGCTGCTCCTAAACGAGTCGTGATAGTCGGTGGAGGAATCTCAGGCCTTTCTGCTGCATTTGCGTTAGTGGAACAATCGGAAATCCGTGAAAAACCTCTTCATTGTACCGTGGTGGAAGGACATACTCATTTTGGCGGAAAAATTGTCACGACTCATACACGTGGATTGGTGGTGGAGGGCGGCCCCGATTCGTTCCTCACGAGCAAAACGTCGGCTCTTGATCTGTGTGAAAAATTGGGATTGAGTTCAGAATTGATCAATACCAATCGAGAAAACAGCCGGACGTTTACTTACTCCAAGGGACGATTGTGCGAATTTCCGCAAGGTCTCATTTCGATGGTTCCGACGAAACTGGGCCCCTTGTTTCGTAGTGGGGTGGTGTCTTGGCCGGGCATCGTCCGCATGGGGGCTGATCTGGTGATCCCTGCTCGACCGGAAACGGAAGGGGAGGAGACCTTGGCAGAGTTTTTCAGCCGACGTCTCGGGTCCGAGGCGTTTCAACGACTTCTTGAACCCTTAGTCGCCGGGATTTATGCCGGTGACGCGAATGAACTGAGCGTGGCTGCCACGTTTCCCCAGTTCATCGAGTTGGAACGTCAACACGGCAGTCTTATTAAAGGGGCATGGGCCATGCAGCGGACACGAGGACTGAACAAACCGGGGGCTTCTGCTCGGACTCTGTTCACGACCCTCCGGGGAGGGGTGGGCGATTTAGTGGCCAGGTTGGTGGAACGGTTGTCGGCGGTTGGGGTCCATTGTCGTCAAGGAGAAAACGTGCGGGGTGTCCGTGTATCGCCTGACGTCCGTAGAAGACCGTTGTATCACGTTGAATTGGCGAGCGGAGAAACATTGAACGCTGAAGCGGTGGTGTTTGCCACGCCGGCGTATATTTCAGCAGAATTGTTGCGGTCGTTTGACCATGAGACCGCCGTCGTGCTCGACCGGATTCCCTATGCCTCAACGATCACGATTTCAATGGCCTTTGCTGAATCAGACGTCCACGGCCAGTTACGTGGTTTTGGCTTTGTGGTGCCGCGCGTTGAACATCGTTCGTTGATCGCCGCCACGTGGTCGTCAAGGAAATGGGCGGGTCGGGCACCCGCGGGTCAATGCCTGATTCGGTGTTATCTGGGGGGGCGTGGCCGTGAGCCGTTGATGGACAGAGACGACGCCGAATTGACGAATCTGGTCCGTCAGGAGTTGAAAGTGATGGTTGGCATTCACGGGCGGCCTCTCCACGTGGAAATCCATCGATGGCCTCAAGCGATGCCCCAATACATCCGCGGCCATCGGGAACGAGTGCAACGCGTTCGTCAACGATTGGCTCAGTATCCTGGATTGTACGTGACGGGGGCCGCGTATGACGGCATCGGCATTCCGGATTGCATTCGCGACGCGGGAAACACGGTGCAAACGTTGAGCGCCTATTTATGGGCGCCGGCGTCGTAACCCTTGGTGAGACGAAGAGAACGGCGTGATGAATTCAGATCCCAAACGTCTTCGACGGGCTCATCTTCTGGTCCAAGGTCGGGTACAAGGCGTTGGATTTCGGGCGTTTGTGCAATCTCAGGCCGTTCGGCGGGAATTAACAGGGTGGGTCAAAAACCTTCCGGACGGTCGAGTCGAATCTGAAGTTGAAGGAGATGAAACGTTGGTGAATGAATTCATTCAGACCGTCAGACGCGGCCCATCGTTGGCCCACGTTCAGAACGTTGACCTGGAGTGGACCAACCCGCATGCCCGAGAGTCATCCTTTGAAATCACGTCGTGAAAGCGTGATGATGGGACGACCATCAATGGATCAGTTGAAACGTTCAACCATTCACGTCCGAAAGGATTGAGACATGGACGATCAATCATTAATCCGCAAGATTCCGGATTTTCCCAAACGTGGCATTTTGTTTTATGACATTACCACGTTATTGAAAGACCCCGACGCGTATCGCCGGACCATCGACAAGCTGACGGAACGCTATAAAGACGAGACGATCAGTAAGGTCGTCGGCATCGAGTCTCGAGGCTTTATCCTGGGATGCCCGTTGGCCTATAACCTGAATGCCGGGTTTGTGCCGGTCCGTAAACCAGGCAAGCTTCCTGCCGACGTGTTCGAGGTGAAATATAAATTGGAATATGGGTCAACGTCACTGACGATTCATCGAGACGCGTTGTCCATCGGGGAACGGGTGTTGGTGGTCGATGATCTTTTGGCCACCGGCGGGACCGCGGCTGCCACCGTGCATCTCTTACGCCAACTTGGCGCGGAGATCGTCGGATGTGCCTTTATGATTGAGTTACCGTCTTTGGAGGGTCGTCAAAAAATTGAGCCATGCGACGTTCATTCCTTGATGACGTATCCTTGAACTGCTATAGTAAATCCCTTTTTGTTCACTCTCTTCAGTTTGTCGTGGAATTCACTCAGCAAATCACAACACAGACGCGATGATCGTTGCGCTGAAAGGGGATCCGTGACATGGCAGGGAAATCAAGGAAGAAGACCACTTCGGCAGTAGCCAAGCGTTCGTCGAAAACTGCGAAGACGAAATCGTCTCCATCTGCGACAAACCGGATCAGAACATCCGCGTCGCGTTCGACGACGACGAACGTCAAGACAAAAAAGGTCGTGGTGAAAAAGACGCTTAAGAAAATATCGACTCCCAAAAAGTCGTTCACTAGGCGAACCAGGACGTTACGAAAAATTCTGATCGAGAGACGGGGCAAACTCCTGCGAGAAATTCAAGATCAACTTGGCCAGTCCTTAACGCAAGAACAGCAGCGACGGTTTGAATCAGCCATGGACAGCGGAGACCAAGCCTTATTGGATTTGGAACGGGAAATGGGAATTTCTCTGCAAGAAAAGCGAAATCGCGAACGTCAAATGATTGATGAAGCCTTGGTGAGTTTAGAGGAAGGCTCCTACGGCGTTTGCGTCGAGTGTGGCGCTGAAATCAGCGAGAAACGATTGGTGGTGATGCCGTTCACGAGAGTGTGTGTGGCATGTCAAGAGAAGATTGAACTGTTTGAAAAAATCGAACGGGGTGAACAACGGGCTTAACGAGAACGTGAACTGCCGGATTCTCCCTGCTCCCTCCCTTTTGTCCTCCTCCTGAAACCGCGACCTTCCTCTTCATCTTTTTTCTGATTTGTGGATCATCGCACGGCATGAATGGGTCCGGAGACCGTGGCGGCTTGTGATTCCGGGCGGGCAGGATTATGCTGTCGGGAGTAAAAGAGAATCCGCGTATGCACGAGTCTTTTGATTCATCCGTCGTCCGTTTCTCGAACAGATCGGTTCGCGTGCGATGAAAGCCGTGGTGTTGGCCAGCGGTGGGCTTGATTCCACCGTGACCGCCGCAATGGCTCGTGAAGAGGGTGCCACGTTGTATCTTCTCACGATCATGTATGGTCAACGCCATCAGATTGAAATTGAACGAGCGCGGGCCGTTGCGACCTGGTTGCAGGCCGCTGAACATAAAATTCTCAAGCTTGCCCTTCATGAATTTAGTGGCTCGGCCTTAACCGGTCACGGGGAGGTCCCCAAACGTCGCTCGAATCAGGAACGGGAAACGGGAATCCCTTCCACCTACGTCCCGGCTCGAAACACCGTCTTTTTATCTTTGGCCGTAGCCTACGCCGAAGTCGTCGATGCCGACGCGATTTTTATCGGGGCGAACGTGCTTGATTATTCCGGATATCCCGATTGTCGTCCTGAGTTTTTGCAAGCCTTCGAACACGCGGCTCGGTTGGGGACCAAACGGGGAGTCAATGGGAAGCCGATCAAGATTCGTGCGCCTCTCCTTCTTCTCAGTAAAGACGAGATTATACAACGGGGACGAGCATTGGGAGTTCCTTTTGAGTTCACTCATAGTTGTTATGACCCTCAGGACGGTGGTCTGGCCTGTGGTCGATGTGACAGTTGCGTGATTCGATTGAAAGGGTTTCGCGATGCCGGATGCCGGGATCCGGTCCCCTACGCCGCGGACGTCTCAAATCCGTCAACGTGAGTTCGTGTCAAAAGGCGAGGACTCAGGCGCCATGATCCGACGTTCCAGGATGAAAGCAACGGCACGTCCGTTGCTTGTCGTCACGAACCTGACTCTTCTTGGAGAGTATAGACGAGGTGGGTATCAGTTTGGGCTATGCCTTCAATGGTGTGAATTTTGGTAAGGACTAATTGCGTCAACGCTTCCTGGTCCGGGACTTCCACTTTCGCAACAATGTCGGGTTTCCCCCAACAGGCGTCAATCGTTGTAATTTCTTTAATTTCCGTCAACAGATTCTTGACGTTCGCGGTTTGCCCAGGCAGAACGTTGATAAGGACGTAAGCATGTTCTGGCATGTGACAGACTCCCTTTTCCAAAATCTTGAACGCAACCTCCGTCGAGTCTCCAACGTAACGCAACCGGTGTCTCCAAATCAAGAAGCGTACCCCGAATCCTTTCATCGGGACGAAATGCAGAATGGAAAAATGGAGAGCATGTTTTGGCCGCCAACGTTTCTGGTTTGCTGATCATTCTTTTTTTCCAAACGTTCTTAGCCGCGGCCGCCGCGGAAGAGGTACGAGTTGCGGTTGCGACGAATTTTTTGGCCACCGCGAAAGCGATTATCACCCATTTTGAGCAAGACACGGCACACGTGGCCGTCGTCAGTTCGGGATCAAGCGGAAAACTCTACGTCCAGATCAGAAATGGTGCGCCGTTCGACGTGTTTTTTTCCGCCGACGTCGATCGTCCGGCGCTCCTGGAAGAAGAAGGATTGGCGGTTCGAGGCAGTCGGTTTACTTATGCCGTGGGCCGCCTGACCTTGTGGAGTGCTGACCCTGACCTGATTGACACGCATGGACAAGCCGTGTTGTCGGAAGGCACCTTTGAACATCTGGCGATCGCCAATCCTAAAACGGCCCCGTATGGCACGGCTGCTCAACACACGCTTCAGGCGTTAGGGTTTTGGGGGCACGTGAAGGATCGCATCGTCCAAGGGGAAAATATTGGTCAGACCTTTCAATTCGTTTTTTCAACAAATGCCGAACTGGGATTTGTCGCGCTTTCTCAAGTTCTGGACGGCAAAATCAATGGTGCGGGGAGTCGCTGGGACGTGCCGGAAGGACTGCATGACCCACTGCGCCAACAGGCGGTGCTGTTGGTGAACGGTCAAGGCAATGACGCGGCACGCGCCTTCTTGTCCTACGTCAAAGGACCGAAGGCGCTGAACGTGATGCAACGGTTTGGATATGGGGTTGAATAACCACAGGCAGAAAGGCGTGAGATGAGTTTTCCTGAAATGGATTGGGTGCCCGTATGGTTGACCATGCAATTGGCAGGGGTGACGGTTGTCGTGTTGCTCCTGGTCGGCACTCCCTTGGCGTGGTGGCTTGCCTTCACGACGTCCCGGTTCAGGACGTTGGTTGAGGCGGTTGTGGCGTTGCCCCTCGTGCTTCCGCCAACGGTCCTGGGATTTTATCTCCTGGTTGCGCTCGGGCCTCATGGATTGGTTGGCGGCCCATGGAAGCAACTGACGGGATCACCGCTTTCCTTTACCTTTACGGGGTTGGTCATCGCCTCGACGTTCTATTCGCTGCCCTTTGTGGTTCAACCCCTGCACGGATCGTTCGAATCCGTTGGGAAAAAACCGTTGGAAGCAGCCTGGACGCTGGGCGCGTCACGGTTTGATGCTTTTCTGACCGTGGCGTCACCCATGGCCATCCGGGGATTTTTGAGTGCCGTCGTCTTGGGTTTTGCCCATACCCTTGGTGAGTTCGGGGTCGTGCTCATGGTGGGGGGGAACATCCCGGGCGTGACCAACGTTCTCTCGATTGCGATCTACGACCACGTTGAATCGCTTGAATATACGCAAGCTCACGTTCTTTCCGTGTTGCTCCTGGCGTTCAGTTTTCTGATTCTGACGATCGTCTACGCGATCAATCGACGACTGCCCGTTCACGTCTCATGAACACCCTGACGGCACGATTCGACGTGCAGTACGCCACGTTTCATCTGCACGCGGCGGTTGACGTTCCCTTGCAGGGGGTGACCGCCATTTTCGGTCCGTCCGGGTGTGGAAAAACGACGTTTCTTCGTTGCATGGCCGGCCTTGAGCGGTCTTCTCAAGGCGTGATCCGTTTCGGCGACGTCGTATGGCAGGATGAAGCGCGAAGGATCTTTGTGCCGGTCATGAAGCGACCCATCGGGTACGTCTTTCAGGAGCCGCGATTGTTTCCACATCTGTCGGTTCGAGCCAATCTGGCGTATGGGTTCAAGCGGATTCCACGAAACCAACGACGGCTGTCGTTTGAACGGATCGTGGAGATACTGGACCTTCATAACCTGCTCAAGCGCAGACCTCATCATCTTTCGGGAGGAGAACAGCAGCGAGTCGCGATCGGGCGCGCGTTGTTGACGAGTCCGGCGTTGCTGCTCATGGATGAACCGTTGAGTTCACTGGATATGACGCGCAAAAACGAAATTCTGCCTTTCCTTCAACGGCTTACTCAGGATTTGCGCGTTCCGGTTCTCTACGTCAGCCACGATCTCAACGAGATTTTACAACTGGCCGACCACGTGGTCGTCATCAAAGAAGGGACTATCGTGGCTACGGGTACGATTCAAGACGTCTTCGCCCGGTTGGATCTGCCGGGTCTGGTCGAACCGAACGTGGTCGGTGCCGTCCTTGAAACGACGGTTGCCGATCACGAGCCACAATTTGGCTTGACTCGGGTTGAATTTGCAGGGCGATCGCTCTTTATTCCTCAACAGGCTCTTCCCATCGGCACCTCGCTGCGAGTCCAAATTCTGGCTCGTGACGTCAGCCTCGTCGTTGGGGTTCCGGCAGCTCAAAGCAGCGTGCTCAATGCGTTGGACGCGAGGGTCATTGAGATCGGGGAGTCCCGAAGCGACCCGTATGCCGTAAAAGTCAAACTCGACGTCGGTTGCCCGCTGTTAGCCATGATTACCAGAAAATCCTTGCATCAACTGAAGTTACACACGGGCCAAAACGTTCAAGCGCACTTCAAAGCCGTGGCGTTGCGTGGGTAATTGGTTTATAATGCGCACCCCGGACGGTTACAGGAAGTCGTGACGGGTCATCCATTCATCTATTCAGGAGAAACGCCTCAATGAAATTCTCAACGGTAAAGTTGTGGACTGTCGGTGCCATGGTGATGGTTTTTGCTTTGTCAAGCAACGTGAGTGCGGAGACGGAACGGTCCGCGTGGTACATCAGCGGAGGAATCGGGGTTAATTGGACTGGCGATATGGACCAGGTAGGCTGGAATCGGGATACCTACTGCTATCCTGATTCCTGTAACAAGCCTGGGCGGAGTCAGGACATTAGCGACGTGTCCATCCCGGGTTACCGCTGGAGCTACAACCTTGACATGGGGGTCGGCAGTGCGTTTGAAATTGCGATTGGCCGTGCCTTCAATCGTTTGCGTCTGGAAATTTCGGCCGCACAACGGAAAAACGACGTTGATCAGCAGTTCGCCGGTATCACGTATCTGGATGGGAGACAGACGTATCCCCGACCTGAAGGCAACAGCGTTGCGTCCAATAGCATGGCCAGGATTGACGATCTCACGACGCGCACCCTGTCGTTCAACGCCTACTATGATTTCCTGGATACGTTACCGATGATTACTCCGTACCTGGGGGTTGGGCTGGGCGTGGCGTTCGTCGAAATATCCGGAGTGTATTTTTCCAGTGATTATAAGGATCCGGGCAACCCTTCGCGGGACCTATCGCGTTACAACAGTCGCAAGGATAGCGACGAATCTGATACGGTCCTCGTCGGAAATCTCTACGCCGGCGCCGATTACAGTCTGACCGATGAGACCCTGTTGGGTTTGAAGTTCACCTATTCCATGATGGACGACGTCGAAGACACGGGAGGCTACCTGTATCATCCGGTTCATGAAGAGAATCCCGCCTTCACCAGCCACGAAAATTTCAGCGGTCCACGTCAATGGTCAGTGATGGTGACGGTGAAATACCTATTCGGTGACTGACGCGACGTTTAAGATGGCCATCCACCGTTGCGGCGGGCCCCGGGCCGCAACGGTGGGACGTCCCCACTCGAACGGCTCAAGAAAAGAACGTCTCATTTATATAAAGAAGGAGGCTAGGATGGTTACAAAGAGAAGTCACCTACCTGCTGGTTCGGCCCCCCCACGCGCATCGGGGGGGGGTCCGAAATGAAGGCCCGACCGCTAGAAGCGGCGGTCGGGAAGCCCGGCCGCTCGGGCCACGCCTCCTTCTCCGGCCCGTCATCTCGAACGAAGGCGGAGGGCATGGCGGGCACGGGAGCGTTCGTTTCCGGCGTGCTGGGCGCCGCGCTGCTCGCGGCGGCGCTGCTCCTCCCGCCGGGTGAGGCACGGGCGGAGGCGGAATGCGGGGCCGGAAACTTACCGGTCTTGACCTGCTCGAACGCGGCGTATAGCGACGGCATCTGGTACAGGAATACCAATGCTCTCAATAGCGGTACCGGCAACACGGTCCACGTCACGGGCAGCACCGCGACGACCACAATTACGGCGGGATCCATACAGGCGGTCGGCGTCAGTTTGCGCAACAACATCAACGGAAGAAGCATCACGCTCAACGTCGGGGGCGAGACGGGCGGGACCGCCCACGTCGTACACATCGTCCAGGGGACGAACACGCGGACCCAAGACGACCGGAACAACGGCGTCTATGTGAGTCAGCAGCGCTGGAGCGTGCCGACGACGGTGAACGTGAGAAGCGGGGTGACCATCGGGACCTCAAGCACCCCGATGAAGCGACACGGCATCTACATGCGGCTGAACCCCTTGGGCGGCGCCGGCGCCGGCGTCATTGACAACGCGGCCACGATCTTCGCCGCCAAGCAGGGCATCCGGCTCCACCGGGAGGTCGCGGGCACCACCCAGGCGACGACCATCACGAACCGCGGCGCCATCAGCGCGGGGGAGGGCAACGCCGCCGACACCAGCGCCTACCGCGACCAGCCGAACGGCATCGTCATGCTGTATGATGTGGGCGGTTCCGGCCCGGCGACCATCACCAACACGGGTGACATCACGGTGTCGGGCGCCTATATCGGCATCCTGATGGACTACCGGGGCACCGGCGCCGCCGAGATCAACAACGAGGGGGCCATCGCCGCGACGATGGGGCGGGGCATCCAGTTCGACTACAACGGCGCCGGCACGCTCACGAACTCCGGCGCCATCAGCGCGGCCACCTTCGGCCTCCGGCTCAACAAGCGCACCGGCGGCGGCGCGGTCGCGCTCACGAACAGCGGCCGCGTGACGGTGACGGCCGACGCGGCGGCGGGCGTGGGGCACGCTCTCTGGCTGGAGGAGGCCGCCGCCGTCACTGGCGGCGCCGTGACGATCACCAACAGCGGCGTCCTGAGCTCGAAGAACCACGCCCTCTTCGCCGAGATGAGCGCGGCGAACGCGGCCGCCCTCGTGCTCACGAACACCGGCGCCATCGCGTCGGAAGACGGGGACGGCATCCGGATCGAGCGGGGCGTTGAGGGCGACGTCACAGTCACGAACAGCGGCGCCGTCTCGGGTCGGGACTACGGCATCTACGTCGGCAAGGCGGCGCGGTTCGACTTCGACCAGGAGGCGGGGACGATTTCGGGCCGCACGGGCGTCTACGCCGAGGTCTCGAAAGCCAGCGCGATGGGCGACACGCGCAGCATGGACAGCGATGGGAATCACGTGCCCGCGATCGACATCGACTGGACGGGAGGAAGCATCGCCGGGACGGCAGAAAACGACGTGGGCCGCTTCCGGGCGGCGAGCGCCACGCAAGTGCTCACCTTCGACCAGGAGTCGGCGACAGGGAAGGCCGTGGCGGAGACCGTCCGCTGGGGCGCGCCGGCGGGCATTGAGGCGCACGCCCTGTCCTGGCGCGACGTGGCGGCGCAGGTGGCCAAGGGCGACGACCCGGATGAGATCGCGGACAGCACGGCGCAGATGACGGCCGTGCCGACGGGCGCCACCGCCGGCGACAACGACTACGTCGCGCAGTTCAAGGCGGCGCTGAGGAATACGGACCTTGATGTCGCGGCGGTCATCACCGCCATCGGCAGCACCGCCACGACCGTGGCCGACTTGAGCGACGCCGAGATCGTGGCGTATCTCCGCACGGACAACGCGGCCACGAGAACCCTGCTGCGCAACGTGCTGGCGCAGGGACTCTCGGACGCGGAGAAGGCGGTGCTGCGGGCGGTGGCGGTGGGTGACCGCGCCGGTCTTACCACCGCGCTGGACGACGCGGACGCGGGCTTCTCCAACGCCTACAAGACCGCAGTGAGGGCGCTGCTGGACCGCTACAACCTGGACGACGTCCGCGTCAACGTGACGGCCGGCTCCATCGCCTCGCGGGGCGACGGCATCCGCGCCTACTACGCGACGCCCCACGACGACAACGGCGCCATCGCGGTGACTGTGGGCAATGGCGCCACGGTGTCGGGCGGGGTTCACGGCATCCACGTCAGCGGCGCGGGCCTCGCCGCGGGGGGCAGCGGGCGCCGCGCTCAGACGGTAACGGTGAACGGCACGGTCATGGGCGGCACCGGCGCGGGCGTCTACCTGACCGGCGGCGGGACGGTGACGGTCGGCACGACCGGGCGCGTCGGCGCGACTTCGGGCGACGGCATCCGCGCCGACGGCGGAGACTTGTCGGTGTCGGTGACCGGGATGGTCGAAGGCGACCTCCGCGCAACGGACGGCGCGTTGACGTTCGCGTCGCTGGCTGGAAGCCAAGTGACCGGCACGGTCCACAATCCCGTTGGCCCGCTGACGGTGCGCGGCAGCCTCGGGCGGCTTCTCTATACCGACGGCGGCACGGTGACGGTGGCCCAGGGCGGGCGGCTCACCGGCGTCAAGGGCGAAGCAATCCGCTCCGAGACTGGAGACCTGTCGGTCACCGTGGCCAAGGGCGCCAGCATCACTGCCGCCACCGGCACCGGCATCTACGTTGCCAACGCCGGGAGCGGCGTTCGAGTGGAGAACCATGGCACGATTATGGGCGGCGAGTATGGCATTCGAGTCGAGGCGCCCAGCCCAGTGGCAATTCCCGGCATGAGTCGCAGCTCTCACCAAGTCGGGAGCGGCAGCGTTGTGGTGAGCAACAGGGGCACGGTTGAGGGCAACAAGGTCGCAATTGAAGTCCCAGCGGGCAGCACGGTGGACAACTACGGTACGATTACCAGCACGGACGGCATTCTCGTCGCTTTCCGTGGCACCGGGATGAGTACACTGACCATGGGGGAAGACGCGATGGCCGATGGGATAATTGAAGGGGAGGATGTCAATGATATTACGGTGATCACGACTGAGGCGTGCCCGGAGGACGTCAGTCTAAGGGTCAGACGTTCCGGTGACACCAATCCCCAAAATTACCTACGTCGTACAGGGGAGAAGAAGGGGGATGGTTGCGAGCCCATGGGGGGTACCAAAAAGTCTTCCTCCTCCAATACCCGGGATCGCCCTGTCATGTGGCCCTTGGGCACCTCGGTGTTTGCGCTGACCGACGACATGCTGTCCGACCTGACGGGGAGCATTCACGGAGCGGTCGTAGACGTGGAGACCGGCCTGAGACGCGGGGACCCGGCGGCCGGGCAGGTCGTCTGGGCCACGCCGTTCGGAGGGGCGCGGGATCAGAAGGGCAGCGGCATCGTGGCGGACGCCACCCACTACTTCGGTGGGGGCCTGGTCGGGACGAGTTGGGGCGCCCAGGACGTTCGCGTGGGCGGGTTCATCGGGGGGTCGGTGGGCCGGCTGGACGTCGGCAATTCCCCGGGGGGGAACCAGACCACGGACGTGGACGTGCAGACGGTCTTCGGCGGGCTTATCGCGTCGCGGGCGATGGGTAACGTCCTCTATGACGCCCGGCTGCTGATCGGGCACATGACCCACGACTCCACCCGGCGCCTCTCCCCCCTGGAGACTGCGGAGGTGGAGTATGCGTCGCTCTTCTTCTCGCCGGAGGTGGGGGTGGCCACCACCCTGCACGTGACGGACACGCTGGACGTGCTACCCCGCCTGCGGGTGCGGTATGCGGGGTTGTTCACCCAGAGCTTCCGGGAGCGCGGGCAGCAGACGGACACGCGCTGGGACATGTCGTTCGACGACCGAGCGGTGCAGGTGTTGGAATGGCGCGCCGAAGTGGGCGTCCCGGTTGCGTGGGCCAACGGGGGTTGGCTCAAGCCGCGCGTGGGGCTGGAAGGCCGGTGGCTGCTGTCGGGGCATGAGATCAAGGTGACGGACAACATCATCGACAATCCGGTCAGCTATGACGTCGGCGGCGACGACGGGGTGATCACGGGGACCGTGGGGCTTGGGATGGCGGTGCCGGTGGCGGATTCGATGGCGCTGGTCGGCAGCTTCGACGGTGCCCTGACCACGGAGGAGGCTTGGCGGGCCACGGGCTACCTCGGCCTCACCTACTCGTTCTAGGCTTTGAGGTCACGCAGAACCGGTTTGACTTCGGCCCAGACGGTATCCGAGATGAGGAGACGTCACGCCCTGATCGTGCTCCCCAAAAGCGTATCGGTGGAGATACCTCTCACGATCTCTCGAATTCGTCAACGCGGCCTAGCCCTTTTTCTCTTTCCCTATGCATTGCGTGCCGTCAAAGACCCGGCAGGCTGACTCGCCGCTGGCTAATTTCCAGGACTTGATGATCGGGGGATTGGGCTTTCCCTGAAATTCGACGACGACGTCGATCAATCCGCCGACGGGGAGTTTTGAGATATGAGGCATCGCCGCCTCGCTGGCTTTGAGCCACAGAATGCCGCTTCCGCTGTTAATCAGAAGAAAGCCTCGCTCGGGAACGACGCGGATCACGGGGCTATAAAAACTTCCTTCTTTTCCCTGTTCATCGGTAAACGCCAAGCTGAGCGTCGTCATGGATGCGAAAAGCGGTATGAGCAAGGAAAGCATGAGGACAAAAAGGCGAGATGAAGACATGGTCACGCTCCTTGGTAAAGGAAAGAATAAAGTTTCGGCATTATGGCAACTAAGAGAACGGATGTCCAGAAAGGTTGTGCGTTCAAACCGGCAATGACCGGCGTCGGAGGGGAATTTCCGTGGCTTGAGATTCTCGAATTCGATAGGCGCGGATGACGGGATTTTCCTTATCTTCGAGAGAGATGATGACGTGGTAGGGTTCAGGAATGTTGAGTCGTTCGCGGTAGTTTTCGAATTCCATGGCGATGGTCACGTCGGTGAGTGAGGGACGGGCCGGACTGAACGTATGGGAATGATAAAAGGCCTTGAGCGTGATGCCTTTTTGACGAATGTCTTTTTGAGCCCGTGACATTTCTTGGGCATCCATTTGAAAGGCCACGTCTGCGCGTTCTTCCGGCGTCAGATTTTTAAGATCTGAAAGTTTTGCCTGGTCGAAGTGGGCCAGGTCGGCCTCATCGTGCATCTGAGCCAGAACGTTGGTAATCCGATACTGCATGGTGACGTGCTCGTCCGTGCCGGCTAAAATCCCGCAGCACTCGTGAGGGTCGAGATCCCGAGCGTGCTCAATCATGTCCTGCCAGATGTCGGACGGGATGGAGAGCATGGCGTTCAGATGCTGCACGAGACGTGATGTTCTTCAAGTGCCGTAATGGTGGGGTGGTCACTGCACAAGGGACATTGGGGATCTTTGGGGCGGCCGACTTTGCGGAACTTCATTTCCAAAGCGTCGTAGATCAGGAGGGAGTTGGCGAGCGTGTCGCCCAGATCTAAAATTTCCTTCACGGCTTCATTGGCTTGCAGCACGCCGATGGTTCCCGCCAGGACTCCCAACACGCCGGCTTCCTGGCAATTGGGCACCAAACCCGCGGGAGGGGGTTCAGGATAGAGACAACGATAGCACGGATACCCTTCGTGCGGTTTAATGGTCGTGAGTTGTCCTTCAAACCGGAAAATACTTCCCGAAATCAAGGTTTTCTCCGCGAAGAAGCAGGCGTCGTTCACCAGGAACCGGGTGCCGAAGTTGTCTGACCCGTCAAGGACCAGGTCGTATGCCATCAGGACGTTCATCACGTTCTCGGCGCCGATGGGTTCCTGGTACGTGTTGACGTGAACGTCGGGATTCAAGGCTTCCAACAACAGACGGCCGGATTCGACTTTGGGCGTTCCCACGTGCGACGTGGTGTGGAGCACCTGCCGTTGCAGATTTGACAGATCAACGACGTCTCCGTCAATCAAGCCGATGGTGCCGATGCCCGCGGCGGCCAAATACAGCGCGATCGGAGAACCCAAGCCACCCGCCCCGACGATCAGGACGTTCGCGTCGTTCAGTTTCTTCTGGCCTTTTCCGCCGACTTCCTCAAGGATGATTTGGCGGCTGTATCGCTGGATCTGCTCTTCGGTAAATTCCATGCGCGGTTGCCTTTATTCCACCACGTTTAATTCAATCGGATCGACGAGGATGCCTTTATGACGTAAGCCGTCAATCGCCCGTTCAATTTCTTCGGTTTCCCCGGAAAACTCAACGTCCATCCAGCCCGTGGTTTCGCGCACGTCGGCGCGCCTGATGCTCGTGACCACCTGATATTCATGCCCGATTTCGTAAATAATGGGCTCAGGAATTTTTTCTTCAGGAAATCGAATGTGAAATCGCAGTTTAGCCATGGGTGCCACCGGCAATGGCAGGCACGATGGACACTTCGTCACCGTCTTTGACGGGTGTGTCTTTGCCCGTCAGGAATCGAACGTCTTCTTCATTCAGGTAGACGTTGATAAAGCGGCGAATCTCTCCCCGGTCATCGCAGACGCGGTCTTTGAATCCGGGATGTGCGGCATTCAAGTGGTCAATCAATTCTCCTATGGTCGTGCCTGTTCCTTCTACCTCACTCTTGCCGTCAGTCATCGGGCGGAGAGGAGTCGGGATCCTGACCGTAATCATGAAGCCTCCCGTTGTCCGAACGTTTGTTCAAATTTGACGAGGCTCGGTGGAATCCGGTAGGGCCGACCGACCGAATTCATCACGGCCTCTTGTGTTTTTAATCCGTTCCCCGTGATGTACGCCACCGTCACCTCATGTTTCTTGATCACGCCCTGTTTGGCGAGCTTGCGCAACGTGCCGATGGTCACGCCTCCCGCGGTTTCCGCAAAGATGCCTTCCGTTTGGGCTAACAGGTTAATGCCTTCGATCACTTCGTCGTCGGTGACGGATTCCATGGCGCCGCCGCTTTCCGCTGCCGTCTTCAACGCATAGTATCCATCCGCCGGGTTGCCAATGGCCAGGGATTTCGCAATGGTGTCGGGTTTGACGGGTTGAAAAAAGTCTCGACCATGCTTGAAGGCCGTGGCAATCGGGGAACAGCCTTCGGCCTGGGCGCCGCTGACCTTGGTGTGGACCTCTTTGAGCAGGCCGATTTTTTTGAATTCGTTGAGGCCTTTCCAGATTTTCGTCAACAGTGACCCCGACGCCATCGGCACCACGACGTGATCCGGTGCCTGCCAGCCTAATTGTTCCGCGACTTCAAAGGCTAACGTTTTCGAACCTTCCGCGTAATAGGGGCGGATGTTTACGTTCACAAAGGCCCAACGGCGTTCACCGGCAATCTCGCTGCACAAGCGATTGACGTCGTCATACGTGCCTTCGATTTCCACGACTTTCGGACGAAAAATCAAGTTGCCCAGCACTTTGGCCGCTTCAAGGTCACCGGGAATGAAGACGTAACACTGCATACCGGCTTGTGCCGCGTGTGCGGCCACGGAGTTGGCAAGATTGCCGGTGGAGGCACAGGCCGCGGTTTCGTACCCTAATTCGCGGGCGCGAGTCAGGGCGACGGCCACCACGCGATCCTTAAACGACAGCGTCGGATGATTCACACAGTCGTTTTTGACGTAGAGTTTGTCCAGTCCCAGATAGGCTCCCAGATTTTTGGCGTGAACCAGGGGCGTCATCCCCGCGTGGAGTCCGACCGTCGGATGGCCCTCAATCGGAAGTAATTCTTTGTACCGCCACAATGATTTGGGACCGGTTTCCACGGACGTGCGGGACATCTTTTCCTTGATTTCGTCGTAATTATATTTGACTTCGAGGGGGCCGAAACAGAGTTCGCAGACGTGAACGGCTTCGGTGGAATATTCCTTGCCGCATTCCCGGCAGATGAGAGCTTGCATCTTGGCCATGGTTCAGCCTTTTTCCGTCACGCAATCAAAGAATCTAGGATACGCCGACTGCCCTGGGCGTTTGAAGTTGGCACGCCTCTTGTTCGTGCTCGAACAATTCGGTGATCTCGGGATGATCTCCGCACAAAGGACACTTGGGATTTCGTTTCGTCCGTATTTCACGAAATGCCGTGTTTCGCGCATCGAAGTCGAGAATTCTGTTGGTGAGAGGATGACCGATCCCCAGAATCAGCTTCAGGGCTTCCGTGGCTTGAATCGTGCCGATGATACCGGCCACGACTCCGATGATGCCGGCCTCTTGACAACTGGGAACGAGTCCGGGCGGCGGCGGATCTTTGAAAATACATCGATAACAGGCCGATTGTCTGGGTACAATCGAGAAGACCCGGCCCTCAAAACGTAGAATGCCGCCGTGGACGAGCGGCTTGTCCGCAAAATAGCAGGCATCGTTGATGAGAAACTTTGACGGGAAATTATCCACCCCGTCAATGACCACGTCGTAGGGTGTGATATAGTCCAAGGCATTCTGGGCGTTGAATCGGTCTTCACGGGTTTCGACGTGGACGTGAGGATTGAGCAGGTGAAGTTTTTCTTGAGCGGATTGGACTTTCGACCGTCCGACGTCAGGTGTGTGGTGAAGCACTTGCCGTTGGAGATTGGAACGATCAACGACGTCGCCGTCAATCAATCCAATGGTTCCGACTCCGGCCGCGGCCAGATATAACGCGACCGGAGACCCCAACCCTCCTGCACCCACGATCAAGACTTTGGCCTGGGCAATTTTCTTTTGCCCTTTCCCTCCGACCTCGGGAAGCAGAATGTGTCGGCTATAGCGAATAATTTGTTCTTCTGAGAAACTCATCGTTTTTCCCGTTTCTTACCCTCGGGCGCCATGAGATGGCGCAGCTACGACACACATAACATGTAGCGGCAGCAGCATCTTATGCTGCCAGGTCCCCGCCGTACTGTAGCGGCAGCATCTTATGCTGCCCTGAAGAAAGGCAAGAGACCTCTTCCTCAATAACGAGACCCTTCACTTCATTCAGGGTGACACTTTCAGCAGCCTGCTAAATGTTAAAATATTTTTCGATGCTGAGATACCGTTCACCCGTGTCACACAGCACGGTGACTACGTTCTGGTCGGCATTCAGGTCTTGCGCCACGAGCTGCGCGGCAAAGACGTTGGCGCCGGCGGAAATCCCGACGAGCAATCCCTCTTTTTTCGCCAAGACTTTCGTGGTTTGATAGGCTTGGTCGTCGGTCACTCGAATAATATCATCAATGACGGCACGATTCAGCACCGTTGGGACAAACCCCGCTCCGATTCCTTGAATTTTATGCGGCCCGGGTTCTCCTCCGGAAAGGACGGGCGACCCGGCGGGTTCCACGGCGACGACTTTGGTAGACGGTGCGCGTTCTTTCAACACTTCTCCGCATCCCGTAATGGTGCCGCCCGTGCCGACGGCTGCCACAAACGCGTCGATTTTGCCGTCCAACGCCTCCCAGATCTCAACCGCGGTGGTGGCCCGATGCATGGCGGGATTCGCCGGATTTGAAAACTGGTCAGGCATAAAATAGTCAGGGTTTTGCTCAATGATGCTCTGGGCTTCTTTAATGGCCCCCTTCATGCCTTCCCATGCCGGGGTCAGGATCAACTGCGCGCCATAGGAAGACAAGAGGCTTGCCCGTTCGAGACTCATGCTTTCCGGCATCACCAGAATCAGTTTATAGCCACGAACGGCTGCAATCAATGCCAGCCCGATGCCGGTATTTCCGCTCGTCGGTTCAACGATGGTTCCTCCCCGTTTGAGCTTGCCCATGCGTTCTGCCGCGTCGATCATGTTGAGGCATATCCGATCCTTCACGCTGCCGCCGGGGTTGGCAAACTCGACTTTTCCGAAGATGGTGGCGCCGCCTTCCGGGGACAGGCGATTCAATCGGACGAGAGGGGTGTTGCCGATGCCCTCGGTCACGTTGGATAAACAGGAAGTGGTCACGCCCCTCCGCCCATGTAGAAGAGGAATTCCAGCGCATCGCCTTCTTTGACGTGTGTGGATGCCAGTTGGTTTCGTTCGACAATGTGTGTGTTCAGTTCGACGGCAACCATGTGCGGATCAATGTCTTTATGTTTCAACACGTCCATGATGGTGTCGGCCTGAAGTTCCTCGGGTTTACCATTAATGGTGATCTGCATTCGGTTCTCCCCGGAAAGAGACGTGACTGAAAACGTCAGACGCTAACAAACTCATCATAATCTCGTCAAGAAATGGCGAAATTACAAGGAGTTATGAGATAAGTTGCGGCACCAGGTCTTTAGCACGGCCATGAATGGCCAAGTCGACAAGATCGGAACGTGGCGTGGGGTCGAGATTCAATTCCGCCACAAACGCGCCATGGTCTTTGGCCACCGGTCCAAACGAGGCGGCCGGGTACACGATACCGGACGTTCCGATAATCAACAGCACCTCGCACGTTCGCAGCGATTCAGAACTTTTTTGCAGGTCCTCGGGATCCAACGATTCTCCGAACCAGACAATGTGAGGACGGAGCAGTCCCCGGCAGGTTGAGCATTCCGGCAAGATGGCGATCGGGACGTCGCGGTTGGCCGTGACTCGTCCGCATTGCGTACACTGCACCTTCCAGATGTTGCCGTGAATTTCCGATAATCGTTGAGTCCCTGCTGCGGGATGGAGGCCATCCACGTTTTGAGTCATGAGCCAGAAATTGTCCGTGCGTCGTTCCAGTTCAACCAGAGCAAGATGGGCTGGATTCGGTTTCCTGGTCGCGAGCAGTTCGCGGCGCCAATTATACCATTCCCAGACCAGACGGGGATTGCGCGCAAACGCTTCGGGAGAAGCTAATTCTTCAGGACGAAAATCTTTCCACAACCCCTCAGCCCCACGAAACGTCGGCACGCCGCTATCCGCGGAAATCCCTGCTCCCGTCAGCACCGTGACGGCCGTAGCCGCGTCAAGCTTTTCTTTCAACTCCTGAATCGCAGAAGAAGTCACGTCAACCCAACCCATTTCCAGAGAAGAAGTCCGCAGCATCCTACGTTTAAGTCCCAGCCATCTTACGCAAAGCACGCAAAACGCCACAACAAACAAAAAGAGTAAAAACTCATCCAGTCCCCCCTCACCCTATCCCTCTCGTCAAGAGCCCCTTGCAAAACCAAATATCCAAGAAGTGTCATTCTGAGCGAAGCGAAGAATCTCAGGGCTACATCGAAGCCATAGATTCCTCTCTCCGAGACTCAAGAGCAACCCCAGAACAAGCATCGCTTCCCAGAACATATCCTGATGGTCCATGATCCGACGGTGCATTTGTTTTATCGGGCTGAAGGGAACTATTATCTGTGCGTCGTGGTGAAACATGTGAATGGTGAGGGCTTCATTGTCACGGCATACGTGACGGACAGGATGAAGGAAGGAGAGCCATTATGGCCCACGTCCGCGTGATTCATGACCCCATCGGAGAGACGTTGACCGTGTATTTTGGTGTGCCTCGACCTGACCAGGTGTGTGAGGAAACCGGTGAAGGGGTGATTCTGATTAAAGATCATCAGAGCGGCGAGGTGGTCGGGTTCGAGCGTCTCTATTATAAGGCTGTCCCCGGTCCGAATACCGTCACGGTCGAAACATTGACGGGAGATAAGCGTTAGATGGCTCTCAAAAGATTCGGCCGTGGCGTGACGGGATTGTCGTCACGTTGTGGCCCGAAGATTGATCTTCTCGCCGACAACGACAAGCGCCCCCGGAAGGTTATTTTGTCAAGTCAAAATCGATTGAGATGTGCTCCTCGGGCGTGAGCGTCACGTGTTGTGTTTTCATCCCGAGCACCGGGTGCCATACGACGAGGGCGTAGGTGCCCGGCGGGATTCGATCGATAGAAAAGTTCCCTGATTCATCCGACACGGCGTAATAGGGGTTCTTGACCACGTACAGCCAATTTTCCATGAAGTCGTGACGATCGCAGGTCAGGACGACGGCACGAGGGCGGTCCAGGTTTTTCATGGAAAAGACTTTTTCCGTCTGACTGTCGGGTCGAAGACTTTGCGTGTGGACGGTTCTCAGAATGTTGGCTTTCCGACTCTTGGACGCATACGTGTGGAGCGTGTGCTTGATGGAATCATGATTCGTGAACCGAACGGCTTCATCAGTCATGATGACCCCGGTGAACGGGCCGAAGCTGCATTTTTTCAGTTGAACGTCCACGTTCAACGTGTTTCCACCGGTATAGTGAAACCGTCCCTCTCCCTGACCCGTGGCCGTCTCTTGATATGAAGCAAAAGGCTTGCCGGTTTCCACGCCTTCAAGGGCAATGACGGCGCCTTTCAACAGACCCTGATGCACGTCGACCTTGTTGAGCACGCGCTCTGCCCCACATATTTCAGGTCCCTTCCTGACTTCAAAACGTGTTTGAGCATGGGAGAGGGTGCCTGTAAAAGCGACCCTCCCCGTAATGATTGCTCCGTTATCGATCTCCGTTACTTCGTAGGCCAACCCCACGTTTGCGACCGGCAGCCACACCACAAGGGAAGATAAGAGCATTGCGGCCATGCGTCTCCACGTGAGTGTTCTCTTTTTTGGGGAATTGTCCATGGGATTCCTCCATGACCTTGGAGGCGTCATTTTTTTAATAGAGCACCTGCCATCCAAACGTGACAATCGAATCGGTCTCAAGCTGCCCGTCCAGGTACTGGTAGATCGGGAGCCCGCCTTCTACTGCCAGCCGGTGTTCCAGTCCCATAATATCCGACGCCAGGAGATTGACGCCGAACAGCACGTCCAGGCGTTGGCCGCTCAGCAGTTCGGGAAATGCCGTTTGAACCAGTCTCATGTTATTCCTGGGGTGTGTCTGCCGAATGTTCGGGTCCATGCCGTCATAGGCGTTCCAGTGATTCCAACTCAGGCGGACCGAGCCGCTCAGCCAATTTTTGATAACTTCATACGTGCCGAGGGCATTGACCACGTAGGCGTCACCTTTGGAAAAACCATTAGAATTTCTACCTATTCGCAGGGTGCCGATGGCTTGAAGTCCCCAGGAAGCTCGACCCATCTCTCCTCCATACGTGATGCCGGGATACACGTCGAAGGTCCCTGACCCAAGATGCATGGGATAGGGCAAGAGGCTGTTTGGCCCCAGAGGGGTCCAGTCCCTCGGTTCAATGTCTCCGGTTGGCACACTGATTGAAAAATTCAAATGGAAACGATGGGCTCCGATGCTGGGGGCTTCCACAGCCCAGAGACGCCACAGGGACCCGAACCGGATATCGCCGATCCCTTCGGAACGAGTCGTGAATTTGCCGCCCATTCTCGTTCGATGATTCATGCTGATGCTGAGGTATGGGACCATGGCCGCGAGGGTGACGGTATCATTCCATCCATACATGAATCCGAGCATGTGCATCAGCATGCGCATGGATTCCGGCGCCACGATGTATCCGGACGGCACCGGACGTCCTCGCATGACCACGCCGGCGTTGGAAATCGTCTTCGTCCCATACCGAGTCCCTTCCATGAACATGTGCATCAGACGATAGGAGAACATGATTTCCCCTGGCTCATGGGTATGATCGCCCATCATGCCGATGGGACCATGAGAATTCGGTTTATCATCGGTGTAAAAATTGCCGATTGTCAGTTTTTCTCCTTTTTTCTCCACACTCTCAGCCAGGGATTCCTCAACGCCGTCAAACATGCCGTCTAATAACGCAGCCTGAACGCCTTGAGGGACAACCCACGTGATGCCGAATACAAAAAACACCAGCATGATTCTGTTCATATTTGCAGTTCCTCTCGCAGCCAATACGTGAATCCAACTTTCCTTCATCTCTTCAGAGAAGGGACGACTCCTTCAGTTCAGAATGGAAGGGAGACAACCCTTCCCTTGAAGGAATCGGTCTCCTTGCAGAAAGAGACGGTTGTTTCTAAGTTGAAGAAGACCTAGAGAAATGAGAAACCGGGAGGGCCGCGAGAAAAGCGAAACGTCGGAACGATCAGCGTGATCGGTCGAGCGTTGGAGGTGTCAACGACGTGGACAACGTTGATCCGTGAATCAAGAACGGGTTTGACGGCATGGACCACGTGCCCCGTTGCGCACATAAGGGAGCAGAGAATATTCGAATGGGTGACGGCATTATGGTGGAGGTGATGGAGAGAATGGGATGCCGCCTGGCTGGAGACAACCCCAGTGACGACCACGAAACAGGTCAGGACACCAAGAATGAGGTATATGCGTGACAGACGAGTCATAACACCAACTTGCCTTGGGCGAAGCATAAAAAACTCGCCCCCGCTTGTCAAGAAATAACGTAGGGATTTCTCTATCTGACCGGACAACGCTCACGTCTGTGATTGAGATGCTTCGCTTCGCTCAGCATGACAAGAGGGGAGGGCCAGCATGACGGGGAGTGGGAGTTTTTGCTCGGGAGGGATGAAAGACGAGATGCTTCGCTTCGCTCAGCATGACAAGAGTGCGTGCGGGCGGAACAGGAAGGGGGGCGGGCAGGACAGGAAGGGGAGCGGGTGGGACAGGAAGGTGTGCGGGCAGTAGGAGGGATTCCCGCAAGACTCCTTCTGTCATTCCCGCAGTCTCTCTTCCGTCATGCCCGCAGTTTCCCCTCTGTCATTCCCGCAAGTTTTAAGCGGGAATCCATCTTCAGGGGGAATCCAGAAGGTGGGCGTGACAGGGCGTACCGGATGAAGACGAAGCCAAAGAAAGGAGGGAAGCTATGAGGACTGGATGCCCGATTACAACCGTCGGGCATGACCGAGAGAGATGCCTCTCCTTCTGTCATGCCCGACGGTTCCTTGATAACAAACGTCGGGGACAAGCTTTAGCGGGAATCCAGAAAGAACTTTTTTAATTTTCCCAACATTTATGCCCAGCATGGCAGGGAGGGACGCTCAGCACGGTCAGATTTCGCGGAGGAATTGCTCAAGCAGGGCGCGATACGCGCGAATGCGGGTGACGTACTGCACGGGTTCCCATCCTCGGGCGTAGCCGTATCGCAGGGTTTTGTAGTATTTCTTGTCGGACAAGAGCGGGAGAACCGTTTTGAGGTCATTCCATAAGTCAGGGTTTTTCCCCATCCGGCGAGCCAGGGCTTGAGCATCTTTGATGTGCCCCATCCCCACGTTGTAGGCTGCGAGTGCGATCCAGATTCTGTCCGGTTTTCGGATGTGGCGTGGAAGTCGTTTTTCCAGCATCCGAAAATATCGGGCACCCCCTTCGATGCTTTTGTTGGGATCCAATCGGTTTTGAATGCCTAAGGAAGATGCGGTGTTGCGCGTCAGCATCATGATACCTCGAACCCCGGTCGGACTGACCGCATGTGGGTCCCAGCGAGATTCCTGATAGGCTTGCGCGGCGAGTAAGGTCCAGGGAATCCCGTATGCCCGAGCCACTCCCTGAAGTTGATGGCGATATTGAGGCAATCGCGTGGCAATATGATGAGACAAGCGTTCTCTCTCCCACCACGGAAGATCGGGCTTCGGGAAGGGTTGCACGTGGATGGCAGACTGGAGCGTGGCTGGTTCAGGAACGGGGGCATCCTGCCCTGCCACTGTGAGAAAGAGAACGAGCACTCCGCCGGCGGCCACGCCTTTCCACGCGCCATAGAGGGTCGCACGGAGAAAACCACTCTTCTCGGCATGGGATTTTGATACCAGGGGAATCATGTTGTGCGGGTGTCTGTTTCTGGTAGGGGAGAGCGGTGTCCAAAAGATTTCTGTATCATCGCATGAACGATCTGCCGATCGCAAGAGAAATATGTTGACCGTCGATATTGGTCTGGCCTTAGAGTTGTGTTACAACAAGAGCGACTCCTCTGAGAGCAAGACACCAACAATCAATAAGTCCGTTCAACGATGAAGAAAGGATGACGAAGTCATGGTGGAGAGAACGTTAGCCATTATCAAGCCTGATGCCGTCAACAAACGGGTCATTGGCAATATTATTCAGCGATATGAAGGCGCTGGTCTCACCCTCATTGCGATGAAAATGATGAGGATGTCAAAATCAGTTGCCGAAGGGTTTTATGCCGTGCATCAAGAACGTTCGTTTTTCCATGATTTGACGACGTTCATGTCTTCAGGACCTTCCGTCGTCCTCATCCTGGAGGGCGAACGCGCGATCAAAGCGAACAGGGATCTCATGGGCGCGACTGATCCGCAGAAGGCTGAACCGGGAACCATTCGAGCTGCACATGGAGCCTCGATTGAGGCCAATGCCGTTCATGGATCGGATTCTTCCGATACGGCCGACTTCGAGATCCGCTATTTCTTTCCGGACGTAGAATCGACGGCGCGCTAAAAAAACGGCTGATCGATCTGCAAGAGGGAGACGTCCGATTTCAGGATTCTCGATTCGGTTTTCTCACCACGTACCGCCGTTGCGATGGGGCGTCGTTCTTCTGTCTTGTGCCCTTTCGTTGACCGGATGTTTCCGATCCGTTGGGCCTGACGTGGACCTGCAAAAATTACGGAACCACGTTGAGCATCGCGTGTTGGACGATGCAGAGCGTGCGTTTCTTCGGGCCGACTATCTCGACGCGATACGACTCCTGAATCGCTTTCTGCACAAGCATCCGCAATCCTCTCGCGTCCCGGAAGCACGGTGGTGGTTGGCGCGTTCGTACCAGGAGTCGGGCCATCTCTCTTCTGCGGCGGAACAGTTTCGCCTGTTGGTTCACGCGCAGACGCCCAATCAACATCAGGCTGAAGCGCGGTCGCGCCTGTCCCAAATTGAAGACGTCGGAAGAGGAACGACGAAGCGTCAATCCATCAAAGGGATACTGGTCTCGCTTGAATCCATGCGAACGTCGGCCAACGTGGCGTTGATGAATGCAGCCAACCGCGAAATCAACGGCTCGATGGTGCTCCTGAACGTGCCGTGCGGCGTTGAGGGGAACGGGGGACACGAGACGCCTCCGTTCTCCTTCACGTCTCTGACGACCATGATTCAGGATATGAACGCAAGAGGAATAGCCGTGTACCTTGGCGTGACGCTTCGGTGCCTTGGGCGTTTCGTCGAGGGTCAATCGGAGACGGCGGAATTCTGGAAAGACTGGGAATACGTCCCTCAATCGGGAACCGTGCAGCGGTCACGCTATTTTTCATTGAACGCTCCGGGGTACAGAGAATTTCTTGTGGAGTGGCTCTCGCAATTTCGCAGCCTTCCGCTGAGGGGGTTGATCCTTCGGCATGAAGTGCCCGTAGGAGTCTATGAGGGGATGAATCCCGTGGCACTTCAATCGTTTCAGCAAGCCTTCAACGTGGATTTTGATCCCGTTCAGGTATTCAGCGAAGGTCGGCATGTCCCTGCGACCGTGTCCCATACCGTGCTTCCTGACGTGTTTTGGAAATGGGCGGGGTGGAAGGCCAGGGAACGGCTTCGTCTGTTACAGAACGTGGTTGAGACCGTGCGCGATCGTCTCCCTCACGTCCGGTTTGGCATAGAGGTTCAACTCCAAAGCGTGGCGGACCCCGTTCACGGGTTGGTTCACTTCGCTGAAGATTGGATTGACGTGACCCACGGTTCGTTTGACGTGTTTGTCACCATTCTTCAAGAATCTCGTGCCTCTGCGACGCATGTCGCCGCTCGAAGTTCGTCACCGCCGGGTTCGGAGGGATGGGACGTTTCTCTCATTGAACGGATGGCGCGGCACCTCGGGCAGCCTGAAAAAATCTGGACCATTCTGCCGTCCCCCTCGCGTCGGTCCCTTCAACAATCGCAGAACCTTCCCAAAGGCGTCGGACGTGTCTATGACTATGGCGCGATTCCTTGACAAACTTAACCTCCTGCTTGAAGAACGGTTCCGTCACACGCTGACCCGATGTCGGACGGCGAGACCCAGCAACGGTGTGACGTAAAGTCCGTTGCTGCTGAGGACCAAGCCATGCTCACCGAGTACATTGACGAAGCGCTCAGGCGTGCCCGCTACGAACTGATCGAAGACGAGGAGACGCCCTATTACGGCGAGGTGCCGGAATTGCCCGGTGTATGGGCGTGCGGCCGAACGTTGGAGGAGTGCCGGCATGAGCTGAAAGACGTCGTTGAGGGCTGGATTCTCGTCAGCGTGAGGCGGTCGCTGGACATTCAGGCACTCGGCGATGCGGAAATTACGGAGACCGGCACAAGGGCTGCATAGTGGCGTCCTTGTCGCCGGTGTCGCATCGAGAACTCGTGAAGCGTTTGCGCAAGATCGGGTTTGTGGGGCCGTTGGCCGGCGGCAAGCACCTGTTCATGGTCGGGCAGAAAGACCCGGCAACGATCTGACGCCATGCCTGGCGCCGGCGCTCTCAGAGGGTTGCCAAGTCGGGGTGTGCCGTGCGAGAGTGCGGCAAATGTCAGACCATCAGGCAGGGAGCGGGCGGCGGGCTGGCCGTGCGGGGCAACGTGGGCCAGGTTGCGGCGGTTGACGGAGGAACGGGACGAATGGGCGAGATAGTCGCGTCAATGGAACTGGAAAACACCGTCGACCGAGACAACGCCAGCGATGGCTTGCGCGACGAATCCACGGTTCGCCGCATGACGGTGGAAGGGGTGGTGGACACCGGCGCGGTCATGCTCATGTTGCCGGAGAACGTGGTCAGCCGGCTGGGCTTGAGGACGCGGCACCGAGTCGCCGTGACCTACGCGGATGAACGGAGGGAGATCCGCCCGGTCGCGGGGCCGGTGACGGTCCACATCGGCAACCGCGTCATGAACACCGACTGCATCGTCGGTCCGCCCTTGAGCGAGCCGTTGATCGGCCAGATCGTGCTGGGAGCGATGGACTTGGTGGCGGACGGCACCAATCGCACGCTGGGGCCGCGCCCGGAGTCGCCGGACCGCCCCCTGCTCAAGCTGAAGTGCGCCACGCCCGCCGAGGCGTTGCCGATGCCTGACGCCGGCGCACCCGTGACGCCCTCTTGACGATGCCAAGCCCTATCAGGAACGAGAGGTGCGGCGCAAGATCAAGGAGTCGCAGGAATGAAGGACAGCGCAAGATACGTCAAGCGGGTCGAGTGGTCGGACGAGGACCAGTGTTTCGTCGGGTCCTGCCCTGGGGTCATCGGCCCATGCTGTCACGGCGACGACGAAGTGGCGGTGTACCGGGAGCTGTGCGGGATCGTGGACGAGTGGCTGGAGGTCATGCGCGACGAGGACGGTACGCTGCCCGAACGAACGGACGGCAGGCAGACGGCCCGGCCCACACACGGGCAGTCACGTGGTGCGGGCAGGATAGCCATGCCTGGCGCCCGCACTCTCAAAGGATTGCCAAGTCGGGGCGTGTTGTGCGAGAGTGCGGCAAATGTCGGACCATCAGGCAGGAAGCGGAGCGATGAAACCGCAGATTTCGGGGCGACGTGGCCGCCGCGGACGCGCCATCAGCCGGTTCGAGCAGCGGACATCAAGGCCGGACGCGGTTTCGCCGCTTGTATGCTGTTCAGGCAACGGGCATTGTAGGCGGTCGAGATGAACGAGCAGCAGGGACGCGAAATATTGGAGTCGGCCTTCAAGGCCCGCTTCGGCGCCGTCCACGTGCTGATGAAGGTGAGTGAGGCCAGATGCCTGAACCGGCGGATGTAGTCGAGGCGAGGCGGAGGGGCGGCGGAGACGGGGCAAGGCCGGCCGTTTCCGGCAGGCGGCGGGGATTGCGCCGTGAACTCGCGTGACCTGATGGAAACCGCCCGCCGCTTGGCGGAATCCGGCGCGGTACAGCCCACGCAAGCCGATCTACGCCGCGCCGTCAGCACGGCATACTACGCGATGTTCCATTGCGTGGCGGCTGCCGCCGCCGACCTGCTCACCGGCAGCGGCAGCCACAGCCCGGAATGGCATCAGGTGTACCGCGCCCTTGAGCACGGGAAAGCCAAGCAGGCGTGTCAGCAGCAAGGGGTGATGCAGACGTTTCCAAGGGAAGTCCGCGCCTTCGGCGACACGTTCGTTGACTTGCAGAAAGCGCGCCAGCAGGCGGACTACGCGCATGAAGGTCAGTACCTCAAGCCGGACGTTTTTGCGATAATCACCCGGGCCGAGGAAGCCATCAACCGGTTCGAGCAAGCCGACGTCCGGCATCGGCGCGGGTTCGCCGTTCACGTGCTGTTCAAGCGGCGGCAGCCATAGGAGGGTCGAAATGGACGAACAACAGCTACGCGAGATCGCCGAGGCGGCCTTCAAGCGCCAGTTCAGCGACATCGAAATCGTCAGAATCAACATCCGGCAGCGGATTGACCACGACGACGATCCCGTCGTGGACGTGGACATCTACTACGACGATGAGTGCGGGCAGGTGACCGGCCGCGGCTACTCGCGCGTCGCGTTGGAAGTCCTCGACAAGACGTGGCGGGAGGGGAAGGACAACCTCGGCTACCCCTTGGTCCACCTCCTCGTCAAGGCCGGTCTTAACCAGCGCGACCCGGTGACGGTGTGATGCCCTGCCGCTCTGAGGAAGCCATCAGCCGATTCGAGCCGCGGACATCAAGGCCGGCCGCGGGTTCGCCGTTCACGTGCTGTTCAAGCGGCGGCAGCCATAGGAGATCCGAAATGGACGAACAACAGCTACGCGAGATCGCCGAGGCGGCCTTCAAGCGCCAGTTCGACGACGTCGAAATCGTCAGAATCAACGTCCGGCAGGGGGTTGGCTTCGAGGACGATTCCCCCATCGTGGACGTGGACATCATCTACGACGACGAGTCCGGGCAGGTGACCGGCTACGGCCTTGCGCTCACCCGGACGGAACTCGTTGACAAGACGTGGTGGGAGGGGAAGGTCAACCTCGGCTACCCCTGCGTCAACTTCATCCCCAAGTCCGGCCTCGGCCAGCGCGACCCGGTGACGGTGTGATGCCCTGCCGCGCTGACCATGCGCCCGGAGGACGGTGTCTCCCAAGGAAAGCGGGACCTTGCGGCGGGAGCGCGTCAGCGACGGCCCGTTTGCGCCACGCCCGCCGAGGCGTTGCCGATGCCTGACGCCGGCGCACCCGTGACGCCCTCTTGACGATGCCAAGCCCTATCAGGAACGAGAGGTGCGGCGCAAGATCAAGGAGTCGCAGGAATGAAGGACAGCGCAAGATACGTCAAGCGGGTCGAGTGGTCGGACGAGGACCGGTGTTTCGTCGGGTCCTGCCCTGGGGTCATCGGCCCGTGCTGTCACGGCGACGACGAAGTGGCGGTGTACCGGGAGCTGTGCGGGATCGTGGACGAGTGGCTGGAGGTCATGCGCGACGAGGACGGTACGCTGCCCGAACGAACGGACGGCAGGCAGACGGCCCGGCCCACACGGGCAGTCATGTGGTGCGGGCAGGATAGCGGGGCCGGGCGCCCTTGCCGGCGCCGGCAAAGTCGTCTAAGCGAGGGTGCATTGCCATGAGAGCTTGCTCACTGTATCCGCGCCCTTCCCTTGATTGGGCTGTTCGGTGAATTTCAAGCCATTGTGAGACAGGATATGCAGATGCTATCATCTCTACCCTGCTAAAGATTGGAGGTATTCACATGAGCGATGAAGCGAACATACCATCATCAAAGCCCACTGGAAGCATCATCCTGGACAATCCGCAGGTCTTCGCGCTGCTCAGGTCCACGATCGATGATCGGGTGGCTGTGTACGTTCGGGAGAGAAATGAGAGCCTCCGAAAGTGGCTCATCGGAATCCTCACCTCCGTTGTCGTCATCTTCACTGGAGTGGGCATAGTCGTTCTGAAGTCTCATGTGAAAGAGGTCGTAGATAGAGCCCTAAGACCTGCCGTAGCAGAGGTGGTGGATGAAGCTGTAGGCTCTGCCGTAGCAAAAGTTGGGGACGAGTTCCGATTCGACTCCGAAATCGCAGCTTTGAACTTCCGCATGTTGAGACTAGGTCGTGTTGACGAATTACCGTAGCATAATCCAGGTTGAGACGAGATGAATCAACGCCAGGAAGGTTCGACTGAGTTTCTCATACCGCGTGGCAATGCGGCGGAATTGCTTAAGCTTGTTGAAGAATCGCTCCACCTGCTCGCGCCACTTGTCCTGCTCCGGGTCATAGGCCAGCGCCTCAGTGCGATTCACCCGTGGGGGAATGACCGCCTCAATCCCCAGCTTCCTCAGAAAGGAACGGATGGCCTGACTGTCATAGGCCTTGTCCATCACTGCCACCCCTAGCCCCGCCCCCGCTGCCGGCAGTTCCTGCCACACGGGCTCGAAGCCCACCGCGTCGTGGCGTTCGCCCCCGCTCAGCACGAACGCGACGCCGGTGCGGTCGTCGGGGCAGGCCACGTGCAGCTTGGTGGACAGGCCCCCCCGAGAGCGACCCAGAGCCTGGGCGGGTTGGCCGCCGTTTTTTTGGGGGCCCCGGCCGCATGCTGATGAGCCCGCACCATCGTCGAATCGATGAAGAGCGCCTGGAGGCGGGCGTTCTTGCTGCGGTGGATTCGCTCCCACAGTCGTTTCCAGAGGGTGCGCTTTTCCCAGCGGCGAAACCGCTGGTAGACGGCATTCCAGTCTCCAAACTCCTCGGGCAGGTCGCGCCAGGGGGTGCCGGTGCGCGCTTGATAGAGGACGGCTTCGATGAACATCCGGTCGCTGAGGACCGGGGGGCTGCCGGCGGCGTGTTTGAGGTCCCGCAACACCGGGGCGATTTCGGCCCAGACGGCATCCGAAATGAGTAGACGTAAGGCCATGATCGTTCTCCCAAAAAGGTTATTGGGGGAGAACTTATCAATCTCTCTCGAATTCGTCAACACGGCCTAGACCTTTCTGACGGCTTCACTGACGAGGAGGCTGAATCAATCATTTCGGCTATTCAGTTGCTTACTTCCGAAGAGGATGAACAGAGACTCAAAAACCTTGCATTTGCCATTGAAACGGCTGTGCAGAATTTCGTAGCGGCTGGTCGCTTGGACTTCGCGATTCGGATCGAACGTCTAGCACCAGATTTGTTCCTGAAGCGTGCCAACATTGTTGCGACAATGGTTCACGCGTTTGGTTTGACGTTGCTTGCTGATGCCGGTGCGCCAGACTCTTGGACGGAGGACACAGGCTCCAGGAACGAGACCTACAGGAACTACCGGAAATACGCGGACAAAGCCGAACTTATTGGCTATCCGGAGACCTACTTGCTATTCGAGATGCTGTTGGGTCACATTGAGGGCCGGCCGGCGGAGGTGATCAGCAACCTGATTGAGGAGACAGATAGCCTGAGTGAGGAAGACGCTGAACTTTTCGTTCAAATCATGACGAGTCTCGCAGTCGGAAAGATGACGACAGAACCTACCGCCAAGTCAAAGAGAGTTGCCAGCCGGGTCGGCGCATTTCTGTGCGAATATAAGGAAAAAGGCCAGCTTTTAGGCAAAATCTCCAAGATGGTGGGTCAGTGTTAGCAAGGGACGATTCCGCCATTGCCGTCGTGTGCGAGGGTAGCCATCGGATTTCGGCGTCCGTCGGTCATGAATCCGCACGGATAGGTTGCACACCATCAGCAACATCACCAGTGCCCGGCAACCTGACGGCCTTGGTAGCCGCGCGCCGGCGGCAAGGGGCGGAGGGTGGCGCCGGGCGTAGGGCCTCTCTGTCCATGAGGACCCCCCTCCCCCCCCACGAAAAATCTGCGCAAGGCAGCGGCAGCCGCCGTGACCTGACCGGCGGCGGGACCACCGCCCGCGTTCGCGCCGCGCTTGACGCGCTTGTCTTTGCACTGGCCCGCGGCGGGACTACCGCCCGATCTCGCTCCCCGCTTGCCACGTGCTTCGGTGCGGCGCTGGCCGCGTTCGCCTCCGCGCCGGCCGCGGCGCAGACCGTCACCCTTTCGGTGAGCGGCAACTGCGGCGGTACGCCGTCCAACTGCGGCACCAACGGCGACCGGGACACGACCTGGCCCGGCTTGCAGTTGGACGAGGGGGACAACATTACCTTCACCGCCACCCTGAGCAGCAGCTTGAGTTCAGGGGCAGTAGTAGTTTTCGCCAACGTCTCGGGTTCCGGCTGGAGTACGAGTGACGTTTCTCTGACGAATGGCGTGCCCCTTGGAACTCTATTCACTCAATTGAACTACAGCTTTTTTTCTGGTGGCACCACAACACAAAATGCAAGCTATAAGCTTGTAAGTGACGGCGTATCTGAAAGTGATGAAACCATCACCATTTCGAATGTTCGGATAGCGCTTGACACCTCCGGCCAAAGTTTTTCCAACGCCACCCCTTCCGCCGTCACCGTCACCATCCGCGGCACGGACGCCGCCCCGGACTTCGGCACCGGCTCCGTCCCCGCCAAGAGCTTCACCCGGAACACGGCCATCACCGAGTTCCAGATTCCCGCGGCCACCGGCGGCAACGGGGCCGTCACCTATGCCGTCTCCGGCCTGCCCGCGGGCCTCGTGTTCGACGCCGACGGCACCGGAAGCTGCCCGGGCACCGAACCCCGGGAGATTTGCGGCACGCCCACCGGCAGCGGCGGCACGGTCACCGTCACCGCCCGGGACGCGGACGCGAACACCGCCTCGACCGACGAGGACACCCTCACCTTCTCCGTCTCCGTGACGAGCGGCGTGACGCTGGCCTCCAACCCGGCGACGCTCACCGAGGCCAACCTGAACGGGGCCACGCTCACCGTCACCCTGCCGAGCGGCACCACCTTCTCAAGCGGCGTCTCCGCGTCCGGCACGAGGACCGCCACCCTGACGCTCGCCACCGGCACGGGCTACGGCTTCAACACCCCGGCGACCCCCTGGCCGTGCGCGTCCTGGCCGCGGCCCACTCGGGCAGCACCGCCCTCACCTCGGCAACGCTCCCCGTCTCGCCCACGCCGGGGATCACGCTGAGCCGGGAGAGCCTGACGCTGCAGGAGGACCCGACCTTCGGCGGGGGAACGAACCAGAACCGGGGAACGTACACGGTGGTGCTGGACAGCCCGTTCACCGCCTGCAACGGCATCAACGTGGCGGCCTCCAGCAACAACGCGGACGTCGCGGTGTCGCCGTCGAATCGGTCTTTCAGTTCCGCCGTCGGCAGCCCCACCCAACACTGGAACAGGCCGCAGACGTTCACGGTGACCGCCGCGCAGGACGGCGACAGCATCCACGACACCGCCACCATCACCCACAGCATCCTGCTGAACTGCGACGCCGATGGCTACACCACCACCCTCGCCCTCCCCAGCCTCACCGTCACCGTCAACGACGACGACGTCCCGACGGTGGCCCTGGCCCTGGCGCCGATGGCGATCACGGAGAACGGCGGGGTCTCGACGGTGACGGCCACGCTGAACCGGACGTCGGGCGCGGCCACGGAGGTCACGGTGGCCGCGGCGCCGGGCGCGGGGACGGACTTCACGCAGACGGGCACGCGGCTGACCATTGCCGCGGGCCAGACGACGAGCACGGGGACGGTGACGCTGACCGCGGCGGACAATGCCGCGGACGCGCCGGACAAGACGGTGACGGTCTCGGCCACGGCCGCGGGCGGGCGCGGGGTGGCGAATCCGGCGAACGTGACGCTGACCCTCACGGACGACGACACCGCGGGGATCACCGCGGACCCGACGTCCGGGCTGCGGACCACGGAGGCGGGCGGCACGGCCGCGTTCCGGGTGACGTTGGACAGCGAGCCGACCGGGGCCGTGGTCCTGGACGTGGCGAGTTCGGACACGACGGAAGGCACGGTGATGCCGTCGGCCCTGACCTTTGCGGCCGCGGACTGGAACACGGACCAGACGGTGACGCTGACCGGCCAGGACGATAGTCCCACGCCCATGAACCCCAACCCGTCCGCCGGCACCCGGCCCTACACGGTCACCCTGACGGTGAACACGACGGCCACCCAGGATGCCACGTACGACGCGCTCAGTGCGGTCACGGTCAACGCGCAGAACGCGGACGACGAGTACGGACTGGCCCCGGGCACGGTGACCGGCCAGGCCACGGAGGCGGGCGGCACCGCGGCCTTCACGGTGAAGCTGAACACGCAGCCGGGGGCGACCGTGATAGTGACGGTGGCGAGCCAGGATACGAGCGAGGGGCTGGTCTCCGCGGGGAGCGGGGTGCCGGCGGCCTCGACGTCGCTGACCTTCACGAGCGGCACCTGGGACACGGAGCAGACCGTGACGGTGACCGGGCAGAACGACGACGTGGACGACGGGACCGTGACCTGGACCGTGCGGCTCACCGCGGCGAGCAGCGACACCAACTACAACACCCTGACGGAGGACGTGTCGGTGACCACGACGGACGACGACGATGCCCCGACGGTGACGCTGGCCGCGGCCCCCGCGGCGATTGCGGAGAACGGCGGGGTGGCCACGGTCACGGCCACGCTCTCGCACGCCTCGGGCGCGGACACGACGGTGACGGTAACCGCGGGCACCGGGTACACGGTGGGCACGGACGCCGTGATCGTGATTCCCGCGGAGGCTACCGCGGCCCCGACGGACGTGGCCATGGTGCAGGCCGCGGACGACGTCGTGCATCAGGGGAGCGCCGGGCGGGACGTGACGGTGACGGCCACGGTGGCGAACGCCCGGGCCACCGCGGATTCGACGACCATGGCCGTGACCGGGGCGGCCCTGAGGCTGACGGACGACGAGGCGCTGCCGACGGTGGCCCTGGCCCTGTCAAGCGCGTCCGTCACGGAGGAGGGCGGGGTCTCGACGGTCACGGCGACCCTGTCGGGCGCGTCAAGCGCCGCGGTGACGGTGACGGTGAATGCCGCGGCCGGCACGGGCGCGGTGGGGGCGGACTTCGGCCTGAGCACGGCGCGGACGCTGACCATTGCCGCGGGGGATACGGCGAGCACGGGCACGGTGACGGTGACGGCCAACGGCAACGCGGTGGATTCGCCGGACAAGTCGGTAACGGTCTCGGGCACGGTGACGGGCGGCCACGGGGTGGCGGTGCCGGCGGCCGTGACGCTGACGCTGACGGACAACGAGGCCCTGCCGACGGTGGCCCTGGGCCTGGCGCCGACGTCAATCACGGAGAGCGGTGGGATCTCGACGGTGACGGCCACGTTGTCCGGGGCGTCGAGCGAGGCAGTGGTGGTGACGGTGGGGGCCGCGGCGGGCACGGGCGCGGTGGCCGCGGACTTCGACCTGAGCACGGCAACGACGCTGACCATTCCCGCGGGCCAGATGACGAGCACGGGCCTGGTGACGGTGACGGCGAACGGGAACGACGTGGACGCGGCGGACAAGTCGGTGACGGTCTCGGGCACGGTGACGGGCGGCAACGGGGTGGCGGCCCCGGCAAACGTGACGCTGACCCTCACGGACGACGACGTGCGGAGCGTGACGCTGGGCGGCATCAGCATGAATGCGCTGGTGGTGCCGGAGCAGGGGAGCGCCACCTACACGGTGGCCCTGGCCACGGAACCCACCGGCGCGGTGACGATCCAACCCGGCTTTGCCACCGGCGGGGATGCGGACCTCACGCTGAATCCGGCCGCCCCGGTCCTGACGTTCGACGCGACCACCTGGCAGACGGGGCAGACGGTGACGGTGGAGGCCGCGGATGACGCGGACGCGGCGGCCGGCACGGCCACGCTGACCCACACCGTGAGCGGGGCCGACTACAACGGCTTGACGGTGGCCGGCGTGACGGTCACGGAGTCGGACAACGAGACGCCGACCCTGTCAATCGCCGGGGCGACCGTGACGGAGGGGGCCGCGGGGGCCAGCACCGCGCTGACGTTCACCGTGACGCTGAGTCCCGCGAGTTCAGGGCAGGTGACGGTTGAGTATGCGGACGCGGGCACGGGCACGGCCACCTCGGGCACGGACTACGTGGCCCTGGCCGCCGGGACCCTGACGTTCGCCGCGGGCACGACGACGCACACGATCACGGTCACGGTGCGGGGCGACGCGGTGGACGAGGCGGATGAAACGATCGCGGTGACGCTCAGCCATGCCCTGCCGTCTCCCGGGTCGGCCATCGGGACCGGGACCGCCACGGGCACGATCACGGACGACGACGAGCGGGGCGTCACGGTGAGCGCGGCCGTGAGCGGCCTGGGGGTGACGGAAGAGAGCACGGCCGCGTATACGGTGCGGCTGACGAGCCAACCCACCGGGCGGGTGACGGTGGCGGTGGGCGGCACCACGAGCACGGTGACGGTGGACGTGGCCGCGGCCGCGGGGAACCAGACGGCCGTGACGTTCACGGCGAGCACGTGGGCCACGGCCCGGACGGTGACCGTGACGGCCGGAGAGGACGGCAATTCGCAATCCGAGACGGTGACGCTGACGCACGCGGTGAGCGGGGCGGACTACGGAGCGAACACCGTGCCGGCGGCCGACGTGACGGTGACGGTGACGGATAACGACACGCCCGGGTTGGCCGTGAGTCCGACCACGCTGGCGGTCACGGAAGAGCAGCGGGCCACGTACACGGTACGGCTGCACACGCAGCCGTCCGCCAACGTGGCGGTGGCGGTCGCGAGCGGGGCCACGGCCGTGGCCACGGTGGCGCCGAGCACGGTGACGTTCACGGCGACCGACTGGGCCACGGCCCAGCCGGTGACGGTGACGGGCACCGCGGACGCGGACGCCACGACGAATGAACAGGCGACGGTGACGCACACGCCGAGCGGGGCGAGCGAGTACACCGGGCTGGCCCCGGCCCAGCGGCCGAGCGTGACGGTGACGGTGACGGACGACGAGCGGCAGGGCGTGACGGTGAGCGCGGCCGGGAGTGGCCTGCCGGTGACGGAAGGGGCGACGGCCACCTACACGGTGGTCCTGACCGCGGCCCCGGTGGGGGGCGCCGTGACGGTCACGGTGAGCGGCACCACGAGCACGGTGACGGCGGACGTGGCCGCGGCCGCGGGGAACCAGACGGCCTTGACGTTCACGGCGACCGACTGGGCCACGGCCCAGCCGGTGACCGTGACGGCCGGGGAGGACGAGAATTCAGGCGGGGAGACGGTGACGCTGACGCACGGGGTGGCCGGGGCCGACTACGGGGGCGTCACGGTCGGGAGCGTGACGGTGCGGGTGACGGACAACGACACCCCGGCCCTGGTCATCGACGCGAACCCGTCCACCCCGGGCGTAGACGCGGGGCCGCTGGCGTTGAAGGAGTTGAGCACGGACCCGGCCTACCGGCAGGTGTACACGGTCAAACTGGCGACACAGCCGAGCGGCAGCGTCCACGTGCGGGTGCAGCCCCCCGACGCGGTGACGGTAGACGTGGCCGCGGCCGCGGGCAATCAAGAGACGCTGACGTTCTCGCCCGTGACGTGGGCCCTGGCCCAACCCGTCACGGTCACCGCGGCCCAGGACGATGACGCCGGGGACGAGACGGCCGCGCTGACCCACGCAGGGAGCGGGCACGAATACGGGCTGGTGACGCAGACCCTGACCGTGACGGTGGATGACGACGAGACGCCGGGGGTGACGCTGAGCGTGGCCGGGAGTGACCTGACGGTGACCGAGAACGGGCAGGTGACCTACACGGTGCGCCTGGACACGGAGCCGGTCCGGGGAGCCGTGACGATCCGGCCGCGCCTGCTGAGCGGCGGCGACCCCCACCTCAGCCTGGCCCCGGCCGTGCCGGTCCTGACCTTCACCGCGAGCACCTGGCGGACGGCCCAAGCGGTGACCGTGCGGGCTGCGGATGACCCGGATCCGGATGCCGGCACGGCGACCCTGTCGCACACCGTGAGCGGGGCGGACTACGGGGGCGTGACGGTGCCCGACGTGACGGTGACGGAAGCAGACGACGACGCGCCCGGCATCCGGATTACCCCCACCGAGTTGGCGGTGGAGGAGGGCACGACCGGGACCTACACCGTCGAGCTGCACACGCTGCCGACGGGGGCCGTGACGGTGACGGTGACGCACACCGGCGGCAGTCCCGACGTGGCGGTAGACGCGGACGCCACGCCGACGACCCGGACGCTGGTCTTCACGACCGGGAACTGGCACGTGGCCCAGCCGGTCACGGTGACGGCGAAAGACGACGACGACGGGACGGACGAGGAGCCCACGACGCTGACGCACGCGGTCAGCAGCAGCGACGCCGATTACCAGAGTCTGCCCAACGTGACTGTGACGGTGCGGGTAACGGACGACGACGAGCCGGGCGTGACGGTGAGCGCAGCCGGGAGCAACCTGACGGTGGCGGAGGGGAGCACGGCCACGTATACGGTCGTGCTGGCGACGCTGCCGACGGAAGCCGTGACGGTCACGATCACCCGCACGGCCGAACGAAATCCCGACGCCGTCAGAGTAGGGCCGGACACCACGCCGGCGACCCGGACGCTGGTCTTCACAACCGGGGCCTGGCACGTGGCTCAGACGGTGACGGTGAGCGCGGCGGAGGACGCGGAGGATTACCGGGACGAGCGGGCCACGCTCACGCACGCGGTCAGCAGCGGCGACACCGACTACAATACGCTGCCCGCGGCCCAGCGGCCGGCCGTGACGGTCATCGTGGCCGACGACTCCCCCGTTCCGGAGATTCGGCCGAATGAAGGCGAGACGAAGACGCAAACCATCAATGGGTACGAGGTGTCGTTCACGAGGGAGGTGGGGACGCCGGAGGCGGTGGTCAACCAGCCACGCGACACGGATGGGGCGTTTGAGGTGGAGATTAAGCAGGTTGAGGTGGAGAGTAGACCGGAAGTGATCCCGGAAGGCAGTCGGTTGCGGTTCTCCTTGGACCGTTCCAGTATCCGGGAGGATGGCACGGGGGTGGACATCACGGTGACGTCTGAGGGCAAAGACATCAGTGACTTCTCTCTCGCGGAGCGTGAGAGGGTTCTGGGCTCGGCGGGACTGACAGTCTGTCTGCCGGTCAGTGAGGCGTTGTGGCAAGAGGCGCGTGAGTCCGGGAGAAAATTGTACCTCCTGCATCAACAAAATCCGACGGACGGCCCGTGGACGATCGTGGCAGAGGCGACCCCGCCGCCGGTGTATCCCGAGGGATATAGGCTCTGTGCCAGCGGGTTGACGGACTTCTCCCCGTTTGTGGTGGCGATTGATCGGGGGGAGGACTTGAAATTCGCAAAGGACGACCCACGGCGGATGAAAGAGTTCCTCACGGGTACGGAAGTACGCGACGGCAAGGGTGAACTGCCGAAGGCCAAGGGTGGGGACGAGCCAATCACCTACGCTTTGTTGGGCAAGGAGCGCCTGCGGCAGGTCGGGCTGGATTACTTGGAGCCGGCGGCCGGGGCGGATCACGGCGGGACGATCACCGGCACGCCGACGACGCCCATGGAGCAGCAGGAATTCACGCTGACCGTGAGGGACAGGGATGGGGACACGGATGAAATCCCGGTGACCATCAAAGTGAAGCCCGGTATTCAGAGCCGGGACTTGGGGCTGGTTCTGGCCGGGGTGGGTCGGACGCTGGCCACGGACGCGGTGGAGATTCTGGGCAACCGGTTCGGGGCCCCGGCCTCCCGCCTGCAAGTGACCCTGGGCGGCCAAGTCCTCCGCCTCACCGCCCCGGCCTCGTCGGCGCCTCCCTCTCCCTCTGCTCCTCCTCCCTCTCCCCTTGAGGGAGAGGGCCGGGGTGAGGGGTCTCTTCTCCAAGGTGCCGGCGCTCCTCTCCCGGATGAGGCCCCCGTAGGGTCGCGTCTCACGCGACCGGCCGCGGTCCAAGGGTCCGCCACCCCCGCCCCCGCCGCCGGCCCCAGCCCCTGGCAGCAAGCCACCGGCGTCGCCCTCGGCGTGGCCCGCGCCCTCGGCATCACCCTGGAGTTCCCCACGGCCGGCAATTCCCCCGCTGCCTCTTCCCCCTCTCCCCTCGCGGGAGAGGGCCGGGGTGAGGGGGCCAGTGGTGAGGGCTCTCTCCTCCAAGGCCAAGGCAACATCCCCGGTCGCGGCCCCGCCGACCTCCGACGCGGCACCTCCACCGCCAACCTCTTGCGCATTCAGCCCGTCTCGGCCAAAGACCTGCTGGCGCGCAGTGCCTTCGAGTTGCCCTTGACCCGCACCGGCGAGGACGGCGTCCCCGCGTGGACCCTGTGGGGCCGCGGGTCGGCCAGCGGCTTCTCCGGCCAGCCCGAAGAGGGCTTTACCATGGCCGGCACGCTTACCAGCGGCTACGTGGGCGTGGACTACCGGCCGCGCTCCGCGATGCTGCTGGGCCTGGCCGTGGCTCACAGCACGGGGGAGGTGACCTATGAGCGCACCGAAGCGACCAAGGCCGGGCTGGACGTGGAGATGACGAGCCTGTTGCCGTATGCGCATTGGCAGGTGCGGCCCGGGTTGGGGGTGTGGGGGCTGGCGGGCCTGGGCTGGGGCCAGATGGCGCTGAAGCTGGATGGAGACCCGCAGACGTACACCACGGGCCTGACGTCGTGGCTGGGGGCCGTGGGCGGGCGGCAGGCGTTGACCACGTGGCAGGGGATTGACCTGGCGGCGAAGACGGATGCGTTTGTGACGACGGTGCGGTCGGCGGGGCAGACGAATCTGGACGCGGCGCGGGGGCAGGCGCAGCGGGTGCGGCTGGTGCTGGAGGGGCAGACCGCGGTGGCCGTGTCGCCGGTGGCGCGGGTGGAGCCGCGGCTGGAGTTGGGCGGCCGATGGGACAGCGGGACCGCGGAGCAGGGGCTGGGCGCGGAACTGGGCGGGGGCGTGACGTATGTGCGGACGGATTGGGGGCTGAGCGTGGCGGGGCAGGGGCGGTATCTGCTGGTTCACGAGGACGGGGCGTTTGAGGACTGGGGGGCGAGTGTGGCGGTGCGGGTGGATCCGGGTCTGGCCGGGCAGGGGCTGACGCTGACGGTGGCGCCGGTGTGGGGGCAGGCCGCGAGCGGGGTAGAGCAGGTCTGGGGCACGGCTCCGGGGGTGCCGGGCGGCCGGGATGCGGCACCTGCGGGGTGGCGGCCGGGCCGGGTGGAGCTGGACGTGGGGTATGGCGTGGCCCTGGCGCAGGGGGTGGTGACGCCGTATAGCGGGGTGTCGCTGGGGGCGCCCGGGGCGGCCCGCTATCGGCTGGGCAGTCACTGGACGGGCGCGGGTCTGGACGTGACGGTAGAAGGCGACCGGACGGAGCAACCCGGGCAAGCCCCCGCGCACCGGGTCTCAGTCCGGTTGGGCTGGCAGTGGTAGGGGAATGATCGGCCCCCTCACCCCGGCCCTCTCCCGCGAGGGGAGAGGGAGGAGGGGGAGCGGGTGGAAGGTCTGTAGGGCCGCGTCTCACGCGGCCTCCTCACTTTTTGGCCATCCGGCTTTCCGTTGTCAGGGGCAGCGGTGAGAGGATGTCGGCGGCGGCCCGTGGGGGTGAGAGCGGTCGTCGTGTCTTTTGAGCGGGCGGCGCAGGCGGTGGTTGTTGGACCCTCCGGGAGTCAAGCCCCCTCACCTTGGCCTTGGATTCCCGATTAAGAACGTCGGGAATGACAGGGTGAGAAACATCGGGAATGACCGCGTTTGAAATGTCGGGAATGACCGCGTTTGAAACGTCGAGAATGACCGTGTTTGAAACGTCGGGAATGACGGCGTGAGAACAAGCCCCCTCACCCCGGCCCTCTCCCGCAAGGGGAGAGGGAGGAAGAGAAGAGGGAGAGGGAGCACGGTCTCGCTGCCCTTCCCGCGTCTCCCTGTTCTTCCCGCAGGTCCCCCTTCCGTCATTCCCGCAGGTTTAAGCGGGAATCCAGCATTGTTTCTCTTCTCCCTCATCCGGTACGCCCTGTTATTCCCGCCCTCACACCTGTCATGTCCATTTTGAGTGGGCGGTGGTTGTTGGACCCTCCGGGAGTCAAGCCCCCTCACCCTGGCCTTGGATTCCCGATTAATAACGTCGGGAATGACAGGGTGAGAAACATCAGGAATGACCGCGTTTGAAATGTCGGGAATGACGGCGTGAGAGCAAGCCCCCTCACCCCGGCCCTCTCCCGCGAGGGGAGAGGGAGGAAGAGAAGAGGGAGAGGGAGCACGGTCTCGCTGCCCTTGCCGCGTCTCCCTGTTCTTCCCGCAGGTCCCCCTTCCGTCATTCCCGCAGGTTTAAGCGGGAATCCAGCATTGTTTCTCTTCTCCCTCATCCGGTACGCCCTGTTATTCCTGCCCTTACACCTGTCATGTCCATTTTGAGTGGGCGGTGGTCGTTGGACCCTCCGGGAGCAAGCCCCCTCATCCTGGCCTTGGATTCCCGATTAAGAACGTCGGGAATGACAGGGTGAGAAACATCGGGAATGACAGTGTTTGAAACGTCGAGAATGACCGTGTTTGAAACGTTGGGAATGACGGCGTGAGAACAAGCCCCCTCACCCCGGCCCTCTCCCACAAGGGGAGAGGGAGGAAGAGAAGAGGGAGAGGGAGCACGGTCTCGCTGCCCTTGCCGCGTCTCCCTGTTCTTCCCGCGCCCGCGGGAATCCAGGGTTCCATGTCATTATTGTCAATCCCAAATGTCGGTTCTTCCCGGGCCCGCGGGAATCCGGGTCTATGCCGGGACCACGCAGGGGTTGTTCAAAGTTCTTCCCGCGCAGCGGGAATCCAGGGATGATGTCGTGCATGTTTACCCTTCCTCTGGCCGTGCATGTTTACCCTTCCTCTGGCCGCGCATGTTTATCCTTCCTCTGGCCGTGTATGTTTACCCTTCCTCTGGCATTCGCCTACCCCCCTTTGTCATTCTGAACGAAGTGAAGAATCTGGCTTTCCATTCTCAGGAGAATGACCGCAGCGTTCTGAGCAGGCGGCGCAGGCGGTGGTTGTTGGACGATCCGGGAGCGCAAGCCCCCTCACCTTGGCCTTGGATTCCCGATTAAAAACGTCGGGAATGACAGTGTTTGAAACGTCGAGAATGACCGCGTTTGAAAGGTCGAGAATGACCGTGTTTGAAACGTTGGGAATGACCGCGTGAGAGCAAGCCCCCTCACCCCGGCCCTCTCCCGCAAGGGGAGAGGGAGGAAGAGAAGAGGGAGAGGGAGCACGGTCTCGCTGCCCTTCCCGCGTCTCCCTGTTCTTCCCGCAGGTCCCCCTTCCGTCATTCCCGCAGGTTTAAGCGGGAATCCAGCATTGTTTCTCTTCTCCCTCATCCGGTACGCCCTGTTATTCCCGCCCTCACACCTGTCATGTCCATTTTGAGTGGGCGGTGGTTGTTGGACCCTCCGGGAGTCAGGCCCCCTCACCTTGGCCTTGGATTCCCGATTAATAACGTCGGGAATGACAGGGTGAGAAACATCGGGAATGACAGGGTGAGAAACATCGGGAATGACAGGGTTTGAAACGTCGAGAATGACCGCGTTTGAAAGGTCGAGAATGACCGTGTTTGAAACGTCGGGAATGACAGCGGGAGAACAAGCCCCCTCACCCCGGCCCTCTCCCGCGAGGGGAGAGGGGGGAAGAGAAGAGGGGGAGGGGGAGCACGCTCCCGGCATCATTCTTGAGACCTTGCGCGGTCGTCTTCCTCATGTCCGGTTTGGCCTGGAGGGTCAACTCCAAAGCGTGGCGGACCCCGTTCACTGTCATTTTGCCGTCCCCCTCGCGTCGGTCCCTTCGACAATCGTCGAACCTTCCCAAAGGCGTCGGACGTGTCTATGACTATGGCGCGATTCCTTGACAAACGCGACCCCCTGCTTTAAGAACGGTTCCGTCGAACGCTGACGATGCAGGAAGGAGTGGGTGGTGGTTCCTGAAGATTTACGGTATCACAAAGAACATGAGTGGGTGCGCGTCGAAGGGCAACGGGCCACGTTGGGAATCAGTGACTTTGCACAGGAGGCCTTGGGCGACGTCGTATTCGTGGATTTGCCCAAGGTCAAGACCGACGTGAGCGTGAATCAGGAAATTGGAGAGGTGGAATCCACGAAAGCCACGTCCAGCCTCTATTCACCGGTCAGCGGAACCATCGTCGAAGTGAACGCCGAATTACAGGATCATCCGGAACATCTGAATCACGATCCCTATGGAAAGGGATGGATCGTGGTTGTCGAATTAGCCGATCCCGCCGACGTTGACGCCTTGATGACGTCTTCTCAGTACGAGGAATTTCTCTCCTCACAACGTTAATGCCCTCGCCGAAACATATTGCCGTTCTTGGTGCTGGTCCCGGTGGATACGTCGCAGCGATTCGAGCGGCACAACGGGGGTGCAACGTGACGGTGATTGAGAACCAGGCATTGGGCGGCGTATGCCTTAATTGGGGGTGCATCCCCAGCAAGGCACTGTTGTCGGTCGTTGAATTGGGGGAAAAGCTCAGGAAGGCCGAGGAACTGGGATTGCGGCTCTCAACGCCTCCCACGTACATGCCGGCGCAGATGGTGGCGCGCAAGGCTCGAATCGTGAACGGACTGGTGAAGGGCATTGCCGCGTTGTTCAAAAGTTGGGGCGTGCGGCACGTCCACGGCACCGGCCGGCTGGTGAACGACCAGACGGTCCGAGTCTCTCTGGTCGATGGTGATGAAACGTCGGTTCAGGCTGACGACGTCATTATTGCCACGGGCTCGTCGTCCTCTGACCTTCCGATGTTTCCCGTGGACGGACGGACCATTATGACGAGCAAGGAGGCACTGGAGATTCGCCGGATACCCGAACGATTGCTCATTATCGGCGGTGGAGTCGAAGGGTGTGAATTGGCTTCCCTCTACGCGGCGTTGGGGTCCAACGTGACCATCGTGGAAATGATGCCGCGTTTGTTGCCGTGTGAGGATGAAGAGATTTCGGCTTTCCTTGAACGTGAACTGAATAAACGCAACGTGCAAAGTCTGCTCGGCACTTGCGTGACACACGTCAACAAGACCAACGTCAACGTCACCGTCGATCTGAATACCGGAGAGTCGCTCACGTGTGACGCGATTGTCGTGTCGGTGGGGCGGCGTTGTAATACTCGCGCAATTGGGTTGGAGGAGGTGGGCGTCCGGCTTGGAAGTCAAGGAGAGATTGTCGTCAATGAGTTCCTGCAAACCAACGTGCCCGGGGTGTATGCCGTCGGCGACGTCGTGGGCAAGGCCATGTTGGCCCACGTCGCGTCGGCGCAAGGCAAGGTCGCGGTGGATCACATCGTTGGAAAGACGCAAGCCATCAACTATGACGTTGTGCCGGCCGGCATTTTTACGCTGCCGGAGATTGGGCGGGTGGGTTTGACGGAACGGCAAATCCGTGACCAGGGGATTTCTCCCAAAATCGGTCGGTTTCGATACGCCGGGTTGGGCAAAGCTCACGCCGTCGGGGACCCCGTGGGGTTGGTAAAGATGCTGGCCGATCCCGAAACCGATCGCGTGCTGGGTGCGCACGTCATCGGAACGCATGCCGCCGATGTGATTCATGAAGCGGCTTTTGCCATGCAGGTGAAGGCCACGGCGACGCACGTGGCTGAGATGATTCATGCGCATCCCACTCATGCCGAAGCGTTGATGGAAGCCGCCGAAGACGTTGAGGGTGTGGCCATTCATCTGGCCAGGAAACGAACGTGATCGTGGAGACGTCGTGACGCACCGTTCATGGGTCCAATCATTCGGCGTCAAACTGTTTCTCCTCGGCGGAATACTGGGGGGCCTGGCTGTTACGGACTTGCTTCCGAGTCCTTCTCAGGCGCCTCATTTCGGCGAATCGGCGATACGGCAAACGGATGCCGCCCCGTTGTCGGAGCGTGCGGACAGCGTGTCCGACGACGCCGCGACCGACGTTCAGGTGGATCTGAATCAGAGTTCGGTCAAGGAGTTGCAAGCCTTACCCGGGATCGGTCCGGTTTTAGCTGAACGCATACGTCGATATCGACGGGAAAAGGGGCGATTTACGTCCATTGAAGAAATTACGAACGTGCGGGGGATCGGCGCGAAACGGTTTGCACGACTTCGGCCATACGTTGCCGTTCGCCGGCAATGAGTCTCCCCCAACGGCTGAAACGGGTTTTGCCCGTCACGTTTGCAGGGACGAGCCATGCTCAGGGACAAACAAGAATTGACGCGACAACTCGACTTCATCACTCGCGGCGCGGTTGAGATCATTCAGCGGCAAGAACTTGAAGAACGGATTGTGGCTTCGCTGAAAGACGGACGGCCTCTGCGGATCAAGGCCGGCTTTGATCCGACGGCCCCTGATCTGCATCTTGGGCATACCGTTCTGATCCAGAAGCTTCGTCAGTTTCAAGAACTTGGGCACGAGGTGATCTTTTTGATCGGAGACTTTACCGGCATGATCGGTGATCCCAGCGGCGTCTCGGAAACACGCAAGGCCCTGACGCGGGAAGAAGTCTTGGCCAACGCCAAGACCTACGAACGGCAGATTTTCAAAACCTTGGATCCTGAGCACACGCGCATTGAATGTAACAGCCGTTGGATGCAGGACATGCGCGCTCAAGACGTGATTGAACTGTGTGCCCGTTACAGCGTGGCGCGGATGTTGGAACGGGATGATTTTTCCAAGCGTTATCGTGAGCAGAAACCCGTCGGCATCCATGAATTTTTGTATCCGTTGGTGCAGGGCTACGATTCCGTCGCGCTCAAGGCCGACGTGGAACTGGGCGGGACCGACCAGAAGTTTAATCTGCTCGTGGGACGCGACCTTCAACGTGACTGGGGACAGCGCCCGCAAGTGGTGATGACCCTGCCGTTGCTGGAAGGAACGGACGGTGTGCGAAAAATGAGTAAAAGTTTCGGCAACGCCATCGCGCTCGAAGATGCCCCGTCGGAGATGTTCGGCAAGATCATGTCAATCAGCGACGGCGTCATGTATCGGTACTATGAGTTGCTGACCTCTGACGACCTTGCCGCCGTGAAGCAGCGCCATCCCATGGATGCCAAACTTGCCTTGGCGGAAACGTTGGTGTCCCGGTATCACGGGAGAGAGGCCGGGCAGCGGGCCAAGGATGACTTTCAACGGAAGTTCCGCCGTCGTGAGTTTCCCGAAAATCCCGACGCCACGATCACGTTGGGCGCAGCGGATTTTTTCGATCCGGCCAATCCTTCGATGGCACTGGTGGAACTTCTGATGCGAACGGGGTTGGTGCCGAGCAAAGCCGAAGCGCGACGATTGATTGCCCAAGGGGCCATTCTGCTGAATCAAGAACGTCATCAACGGACCGACGTCGTGCTGCCGTTGAGATCGAATGAGTCGTATCAACTGAAAATCGGTAAACGAAAATACGCCCTGGTCAAAGTGAAAACGTAGACGACTCCTTTCCCTTTGCCGAGACCTTGCTCCCTCTCCCCTTGAGGGAGAGGGTGGGGGTGAGGGGGAAAAAGTGCCGCTCTCACCTCTCTGTCCCATACCCCCGCGGCGTGTTGCCCGGGCAAATGAAAGCGAGATTCTTCGCTTCGCTCAGAATGACAACGGGGAGGGTCAGAATGACAAACGGAGAGGCTCAGAATCTCAGGTTCCGTCGCAGGACGGGACAGTATCCTCCGCTCCTCCCGTGCTCGCCCATCCTTGACTCATATTTCGGGCACTGCCTAGAATACCCTTTCTTCATCCATCGTGAGCGGGTGTAGCGCAGTGGTAGCGCATCGGCTTCCCAAGCCGTTGGTCGGGGGTTCGAATCCCCTCACCCGCTCCAATTCCTGTACGAAATCAGAGGCTATTCACGAAAAAAGAGAAACGCCACGTCCAGGAATAGGCGAAACACCATGGTCAGAATCATCACGTCTGCAACGTTTGTTGTTGGTCTTGTCTCTGCGCTGGTTGGTCTATCCGCCTGCCAACGGGAAGAAAGCCAGCCGGTTGCCTTGCCGCCGCCTGAGGTTAACGTTATGACCGTTGCCGAAAAAACTATACCCGATGACGAAGAATTTATTGGTCAGACGGAGTCGTTCCAGCCGATTGAGGTTCGGTCGCAGGTGACGGGAATTATCAAGAAAGTCTTTTTTACCGAAGGCCGTGACGTGCGCAAAGGCGACAGGCTCTATCGTATCGATCCCGTTCCGTTCAGGGCGTCGGTCAGTAGTGCCAAAGGTCAAGTTGGTCAGGCTTTGGCTCGATTGGCGCGGGCTCGTGCAGAGTTGGCGCTCATGGAAACGCATCGTCTGCACTTGGTTTCGGTCGTTCAACTCTACAAAGCTCTAGGCGGCGGTTGGGTCGGATAATTAAATGTTTAATCGTTATTTCCTCACCTAACGCCTCATAAACGTTTTCTTTCAAGCATCATTGACAAAATATTATACTCGCTGCTTGTTTATTTGTGTTGACCACCTTATGGTTTTCACTCCGTAGGGATCAAAACTGGATAGCCTAAGTAAGCCAGCCACGGAGCCAAACCGGTGGTTCTTCGATGGCCATGCTTGCGACAAAATACTCAAAGGAAGAAAATCACAAAAATTTCCCTTCGGAATCAAATTTTCCTAGGATCACGTTCCACAAATGGCGCTTCTTTTTGATGACCTGAGGCAGTCCACTCTTGAATGGCGCAAGTGCGGATATGCTTGTGATGAGTACCCACTTATAGGGGAAATCCTCTGCTACCAAATAGAAACGGAAGCGCAAGAAGATAGCCCTATCCTCAAGTTTCTTCGAGAGTCTCAGTTTCTTGCTCTTGAGGTGTACTGGTATGTCCGTCTTAAACTGAAAACTCCTCATATCATAAATCTTTATAAGCATTACTATGAGGATGATAAGAGGACCTTTTTTAATGCCCTTGGCGTTCCGATATCAGAAGATGCTTTGGAGTGGGCACAAATAGACGACGTTATTGAGAAGGTCAAAAACGACTTGAATTTTGTCAGTCAAAGGAGAATCCAGGCTCTCCATGAAGCGACAATACTGGACTATCCGAGTTATATACTTGCTTTGGCAATGGGAGCTGGAAAAACCGTGCTGGTCGGGGCAATTATCGCAACTGAATTTGCGATGTCCTTGCGTTATCCCAATGGCAACTTTATGAGAAACGCCCTCGTCTTTGCTCCCGGCACGACGATCATTGAATCCTTGCATGAACTCAGCGACATGTCCTATGAGAAGATTTTGCCACCCGACCTTAATAGAGATTTTGCCGCCAATTTGAAGATTGAATATCCAAGTAGCGAAAAAGACGTACAAGCGCAGAGCGGTAGCAGTTACAACCTGATTATTACCAATACTGAGAAGATCAGTCTGCGGGCTTACAGGAAAAGCAATCAGGCAGAACTGGCATTTGAGCGTGAAGAACTGCAAGCCAACCTGAGGCTTCAAAAAATCGCCAGTCTGCCAAACCTCGGAGTCTTCTCGGATGAAGCACATCATACGTATGGAAACACGTTCGACAAGTTAAAGCGAGTGCGAGAGACAATCAACTATATCCATAAACAAACGCCCGTTGTGGCGGTGGTCAACACGACCGGAACGCCTTATTACAAGAAGCAGCATCTGAAAGAGGTTATCGTTTGGTATGGGCTTGGAGACGGAATCAAAGACAACGTTCTGAAAGACCTCAACAACGGAATTCACCAATACGACGTTGGGTCGCAATCAGAAGCAGAAGTGTTCAATGATATTATCGGTGAGTTTTTCAGTCGTTACGGTGATGTTTCGCTTCCCGACGGTGCAAAGGCAAAAATTGCCTTTTATTTTAAGACCCAAGAACACCTGGACCAGTCCCGTCCTTTCATTGAACGGGCAATGACCACGGCGGGAGCAAACGTCTCCCAGATATTGGTCAATACGCAGCAATCGAATTCCGCGGAAATTGACGAGTTTAAGCGTCTTAACAACCCCAACAATCAAAAGCGGGTTATTTTGCTGATTGGCAAAGGCGTAGAAGGATGGAACTGTCCAAGCCTGTTTGCCTGTGCGCTTATTAAAGAACAAACAACAAGTCACAACTACGTCTTGCAGGCGGCGACCCGATGTCTACGGCAGGTTTCAGGAAACAGGCATTCGGCGAAAATATTTCTTGATTACGGCAATGCTAAAATTCTGGACAAAGAATTGCAGGACAATTTTGGCACAGACCTTGACAGGCTCAGTGTGGGAACAAAAGACAAAGAGACCGTCACCCTGCGTATTGTAAAAACGGAGTTGCCAAAGCTGGAGATTACCCGGACGATCAGGCGTGCCGTTCGAACCAGAACGTTGAATGGAACAATCACGTTGGAAAGACCGAAACCGCAAGAAGCCCCCGCAATACTGCGCAACATCTTGACCCCGGATTTCAGTGGACCGAGAGAAATACTGATGCCGACCGGCGACACAAAAGAACTGCCTGCTGGAAAGAACATGACGGATTGCCATACTGCTGCTTGGAAAATTGCCTCAAGATACCATGTGCCGATCATGCCGGTTTTGAAAAGACTTACCAGTTTGTACCCTCAAGGGGAAATGCCAACCAGCCACTTATACGGGCTCTTTCAACAGATTGAAGACCAGCAGGCTGACTACGAGAGCATTGAAGAGAAAATCACCGAGGTCATGGCGCTGATTCGGGTTCGGGACGAGGATGGAAAGGATGTTTTTGCAAAGGACGAGGACGGCATTTATGTCCACCACTTGCGTTTGCTCAAGCGGACGTTTGACCGGATGCGAGCAGGTGGTCTGTTCGCCGACCATGCGGATTACGCAGACGAGCACGATTTGAGTTTTCACTACACGCCGTACAATTTTGACAGCGAGCCGGAACGCGCTTTTTTTCGGCAGATATTAGCCGTGCTCAATACAGACCCCGACGATGTGGCGGCATTCCTGTTCACGGGTGGACTGACCGACTCCAAGAAGACCGATTTTTACTTCGAGTACATGGGCGAGGACAAGCGGTATCACCGCTACTTTCCCGACTTTGTGATAGTGAAAAAGACAGGTGAATTTTACATTATCGAGGTAAAAGCCGAGAGTGAGCGCGACGATAAAATGGTGGATGCGAAAAGGAAGGCGGTGGAGCGGTTGCAGGGGATGCAGCCGGATAAGTTCAGATACAATGTCGTCTATACTTCGGTGACCACAATAAGTACGACGGAAATCAAGCCGATTACGGATTGGATAAACCCACAGTAAGAAATTTTTAACATTTTCCTTAGGAGGAACATAATGGCAGATAAACATCCATACGTTAATTCACCAGGTAACTTGGAGAAAACCATTAAACACTTACGAAAGAGTTTTCCTACCCAATTTACAGCAAATACCTTAAAGAAGTTAGGAATCGCACGTAACAACGAGAGTTATATTCTAAATGTCCTTCGTTTTATAAAATTGATTGATGACGATGGGAATAAAACCGATGAGGCAACACAGATATTTTCAATCCATGATGATAAACAGTTTGCAGAGCAGTTCTCTAAACAAGTAAAGAATTTTTATTCAGATTTATTTGAACTTCATCGCGATAGTACATGGACACTTAATAAGGATACATTGATCCAATTTTTCAGAACAACTGATCAAACCACTGGGACTGTTGGCAAATTACAAGCAAGTACTTTCCTAGTCCTTTCGGGATTTGCAGGCCATGGTGAAGCACCTACGTTGAAATCTCATTCTTCAAATATGGAAAGGCCAAAAAGGAAGTCTCGCCAAAAAGATCCTGCGAACTCAAAAGCCGCAAACATAGAACCCTCGCCTTCTGCTCCGCTTTCCGTTGAAGATAAGGAATCACGCAATTTTGGTTTAACTGTACGAATTGAGATCAACCTTCCTGCCGATGGTAATAAGGAAACCTACGACAACATATTTAGGAGCATTCGCGAGAATTTGTTAAATGACTGAAATATTTGAAAAATTTGAAAGAATTGTACGCTTATCATACAAGCACAATGGTGCTTGGTCTGAACCTGATGGTAGTTCTCACCCATTCGATAAGCGAAATATCCATTCAGAAATTCGACAGGTATCGAAGGATCTTTTTGACGATGGACATTTCATCCAAGCAACATTCGAGGCATTCAAATGTATCGAAAAGAAAGTTCAAGAAACCTCAAATCTGTCTCGTACAGGCTGGGAACTCATGATGGCAGCGTTTGACAAGGATGCTCCCAAGATTAAGCTTAATGGCCTTGCTTCAATATCTGACAAAGACGAACAAGAAGGCTACAAGTTCATATTTGGAGGGACTATGCGAGGAATACGCAATCCCCGCGGTCATGAATGCAATATCAAGGATACATCAGAACAATGTCTAGATTATTTGTCACTTGCATCGTTGCTGTTAAGAAGAATGGAAGATTCTACCGTAAAAACTGCAAAACAGCCATTGCTTAGTGGTTCATTTCAAAAATCAAGGATAGAGATTAATGAGTGCAAAAAGAAAAACCCTCAAAATCACCCCCATTAAAGGTCGCCCCATGCTCTATTGGGTCGGCAAGAAGCCACTGGATGTGGTACGACATTTTCCCGCACAATTATGCGAGAGCGTTGGAGTTGAAAACCCGTCCGTGGAGCCGTCTTACAAGGAATTCATCAAAGACAATTACAACCTGCTGTTTCACGGCGATAACAAGGAAATTTTGTCTTCCCTGCTGATTGCCGGGTTCCGTGGAAAAGTTGATTTAATTTATATTGACCCGCCATTTGACTCTGGGGCGGACTATGTACGGAAAGTCAAATTGCGCAGTGTCGCCAATGGAAATGGTAACAACGGGGACAATGGGAAAATATCAGGCGCGGAACAGACGACCCTGGAACAGGCTCAATATGAGGACATCTGGGCAAACGACAATTATTTACAATTCATGTATGAACGGTTGATTTTGATGCGGGAACTGTTGAGCGACAAAGGAAGTATTTACCTTCACTGTGACTGGCACAAAAGCCATCATCTGCGATTTTTGTTGGATGAGGTGTTTGGGGCAGAGAACTGTAGAAATGAAATTATCTGGGGATATAGAAGATGGACGGCAACTTCAAAGACTTTCCAAAATTCTCATGATTCATTGATTTGGTACGGCAAAGGAAATTCGTACATTTGGCAACAACCTTATGAAGAATATGCCGATGAAGAAGCACATTTTACGGAAGAAGATGAAACCGGAAAATATCGTTGGCAATATTTGAGAGGAAAAAAATATAAATTGTATTTGGGCAAAGGAATACGAATGAAAGACTGGTGGGATGATATTCCTTACATCAATTCCATGGCCCATGAACGAACTGATTATCCCACCCAAAAACCCGAAGGTCTTCTGGAACGCATTATCAAAGCATCAAGCAACGAAGATTCCATAGTACTTGATTGCTTTTGTGGCAGCGGGACAACTGCCGTAGTCGCAGAAAAATTAGATCGACGCTGGATTATGGCTGATCTGAACAAGGGAGCCATTCAAACCACTATCAAACGACTGCAAAACACTATGAACAAAAAAAACGGGAATCTTGTCGAGAAAAACGGATGTGGACTTGTTCATTACAGAGTTAATAACTACGACTTTGCCAAACAGGATGAACTTAAGAAGATCGTTATCTCCAAATATGGAGTTCAGACAAACCGTAACGATTTGTTCTTCGACGGAACTGCCGGCAACCAGTTAGTGAAAATTATTGACCTGAATAGACCATTGAACCGTTTGGACGTTCAGATTATCAAAGATGAAATCAAGAACAATCGCCCAGATGAGGAGCGCGACATAACAGTTTTCTGCAACGGTTCAGAACTGAAAATCATGAATGAGCTTGCCAAAGAGAAAAAACCCATCAATAAAATCACCGTCCGCGATATTCAGCAGGATGGCGTCATAACCAACCAGCCAGCGCAGGCGGAAGTGAAGATTACCAAACAAGGCAAAAAGGCCACGGTGAAAATCAATGACTACATCAGTCCTTCCATTCTCGCGCGCATGGAAATAGACCGAACGCTTTTTGACGAACGGATTGACGACTTCCGTTCACAGATTGACTACGTGCTGATAGACACCAATTACAACGGCGAGAATTTCAACATTATAGAAAACGATCTCCCGCAAAGGAAAACCGATTTTATTAAAGGTGAATATGAATTCACGCTTCCCCACGCCGCTGCAAAGGTAGCGGTTAAAATCGTGGATATGCTTGGAGAGGAAGTGATAACGGTGAAGTAGCGGTATTAGGAACCTCATGGGTAAAGAAAAAAGCAACCATACCCACTGTCTAGCATCTCCTCATGAAGAGAAAGATTGTTAGGAAAACCATTCGGCGTAGCAACGCGACTTCAGTGTCAGGAGGAACCCGGGAACGGAAATACCGGAGTCAGAGTCACCCTTACGCAATGAGACGGGAGGGGAGTCAGGCGTGACCGACTTGTCCGTCGTGATTGTCGGGGGATAAACCGGAGGTATACTCACAGGGTGCATTGCCGCCGAATTCTTGAGACATGAGCGTACCGATGACTTGCTGGAGGCGGTGATTGACTTCTTCTTCAGAAACATGGTCGGGCACTTGAACGTTAAACACGATCTGGACGTTTTTCATAGACGTGCGGATTCCTTCCTCAGTGTGTCTTGACGATTCCCGATGTCAAACATCTCTCTTCTGGGATTTGTACACTTCTTCTTTTCTGTTTGCAATGTTGAGGCGGGTGGGAGACGTCGTGCTTTTGACTTCCGAAGGCTCATCGTTCTTTTTTTGCCGACGCGCGTGTTGCTCGCCGGCAGGATCCTGGTATACTTTTCAGCACATGGCTCTGTGTTCTTTCTGTCGTCAGTCTATTGAGTGGGAGGACAATCCCTATCGTCCGTTCTGCTCGGAACGATGTCAACTGGTTGACCTTGGCGCCTGGTTCGGCACCGATTATCGTATTCCCGACGATTCCACGCAGTCCACGTCCGCTCCATCGGAAGAATCACCAACGCGGGACGGCTGACGCCGTCTTGTTGATCCGGTCGTCTCATGGGAAAAGTTATTACGGCCAAGCGCAAAGAGAATGAGGCGCAACTCGCCGAGAATTACATCCGTACCTATATTCTGTTCCCCTCGGGCCTGTTGGGTTTGTTGGCCATGGTCATCGGAATTCTGGCGCTGGTGTATCAATTATTCGTCGAGACCTATGATGAATGGACCTTTGTCACGAGTTCCAGTCTGATGGCGGCCGGTATTGTCCTGGGGTGGGGGCAGACCCGCTATCACCGGTATCTTTTTCACCAATTTCCCGAATTCTGGGCGGGACGCATGAGAACCTCTAGTGCCCGTGGAACGCAACGTCTGAAAAAAGTTTCGGCGGAAGTCAAGCTTCGTCACGCCGGTCGGAGTCTGGTTCCCGTGGCCTACGTGGTGGGGATCGGGTGTCTGATCGGGCTGTCGGCGTGGAGTTTCAGTTCAGGATCCCTGGACTACATGGCGGCCTTTGCCCTGCCGTGGGCGGGGTTCTTCTGGGGCAAGCTGTTCACCTGGAGACGGGTCATCCCTCCGACGGGGCCGGGGAATAAGAAGTAAATCCCTTTTCGTGTGCGGCTATCCTGCTTTCCGCCTCTTGCGGATCTTCGACTGTTTCGCGTTGGCTTCCATTTCGGCCAGACGTTTTTCCAGCCTTCTCACCTCTTGATAGAGTTCCGGGAGGCGATACATGAGGGCGTAGGCGCGCAACGTGGTTTCGTGGCGTCGTGCGGGCCACCCGGACACCACGGCATCGGGTTCCACGTTCTTCAGAATCCCTGATCCTGCGGCAATTTTTGCGCGGTCCCCAATCGTGAGGTGATCGATCACGCCTGCTTGTCCTCCGATCATGACGTGTGTTCCGACTGACGTACTGCCCGCGATTCCGACCTGAGCCACGACGATGGCATGTTCTCCTATGGTCACGTTGTGCGCGATTTGAACCTGGTTGTCGATTTTGGAGCCTTGCTTGACGTGGGTGCGTCCGAACGTGGCTCGATCAATGGTCACGTTGGCCCCGATTTCCACGTCATCGTCAATGACCACGATTCCCCGCTGCGGAATTTTACGGTGGCGGGCTTCGTGTTGGATGTAGCCGAACCCGTCGCTCCCAATGACGGTTCCGGCGTGGATCGTCACTCGATTCCCGATCCGGCACGAGTCCAGCACGCTCACGTGCGGATACAAGACGGTGTCGTCGCCGATGGTGACGTCGTTTCCTATCACGACGCCCGGGTAAATCGTGACGCGATTGCCGATTTTCGTACGATGACCAAGCGCGACGAATGGGCCGATGGAGACGTCAATGCCCAAGGACACGTCCGTCCCCGTCGCGACGTCGTTCGCGATCCCCGTGGGGCGCGTGTTCTCCGTGAAAAAATGATGGATCAACTCGACGAACGCAACGTGGGGTTGCGGCGAGATGAGTTGGGCCACGTTCAAAGCCGGATAGAATTTCGAAACGACCAACGCCGACGCGTGCGATTGTTCGGCGGCGTTCATCAATCGATCGTGGGACAGAAAAGCCAGATCACCCGATGTTGCGTCTTCCAGACTATTGACCCCCGTGATGCGAACGTCCGGTGAGCCATGAACGTGTGCATCAACGGCGTGGGCCAGTTCGGCAAGTGAGTATCCGTCAGCAATGGGGCGAGTCATGGCTTTTTTGTTTTGGTGGTTTTCGGTGAGGCTGCCCGTTTCTTGTTTTGTGCCGTGGAACGTTTCCCCTTGACCTGATGCGCGGACGAAGGCACTCCTGCCCGTGCCGCGGCAGACCCGCCTGCCTGAGCGCGGGCAGACAGGCGGGTTTCAACGTAGGTAATCACGTCCGCCAGGGTTTGCAGGCCCGGGAGGTCGTCATTGGGAATTTCAAGGTCGAAGGCTCTTTCCAGATCGTATAACAACTCAAACGTTCTGAGAGAATCCAGACCCAGATCATCACGAAGATGCTGGTCAGGCTTGATCGTTGAACGATCTCGTTCCAGTGACGCGGCTAGCACGTCTGTAATCCGTTCACCAATCGGCGACAACGCCTTCACGCGAGTGTTCCTTTCGCTGTCGTGTTCCGTTGCTCGCGTGCCCGTGAGACACGCAGCCGGGTCTTTCCTGCCCGGGATTACCGTGAACCCGAACGCTTAAATACCAAAACCCCATTGTTACTGCCAAATCCAAACGCATTGGTCAGGGCGACGTGAATGCGGCCTTCCTGGGTTTCCGGGGAGATGCCGGCCAACCGGCAGTCAGGGTCAGGGTCTTCATAATTGAGGGTCGGATGGATCAGGTTCGTGTTCATGGCCATGAGCGTGGTCACGGCACCAATCGCACCCGCGGCGCCCAGGGTGTGCCCGATCAGGGATTTGGTCGCATTGATGAACAGTTTATCGGCGCGGCGCTTGAAGACCTGACGGAGCCCGCGAACTTCCACTTCGTCGCCGACCATGGTGGACGTCGCGTGAGCGTTCACGTAGTCCACTTGGGCCGGTCGCAGTCGGGCTTCCCGTAACGCGAGACGGATCGTCGTGGCGATGTCCGTTCCGTCTTCCCGGGGGACCACCATGTGATACGCTTCGCTGGTGGAGGCGTAGCCGGCGACTTCGGCGTACATCCTGGCGCGTCGGCGTTTCGCGTGTTGCAGGCTTTCCAGAATCAGAGCGCCGGCGCCTTCGCCCATGACGAAGCCGTCGCGGCCGCGGTCGAACGGCCGGGAGGCGTGGGTGGGGGCTTCGTTATATTTGCTGGAGAGTGCACGAAGCGAGCAAAAACCGGCAAAGGCCAAGGGGGTGATGCTGGCGTCCGCTCCCACGGCCACAACCACGTCTGCTTGGCCTGAACGAATGGTATGGAAGGCTTGCCCGATTGCATGGATGCTTGAGGAGCACGCCGTGGAGATGGTCAGGTTCGGCCCCTTCATCCCAAAGGCCAACGCAATAATCCCCGAGGCCGAATTCAGGGTGACGGCGGGGATGAAATTGGGATGAACGCGGCTGGGTTTCCGTGTTTCATAGAGTTGAGAGATGGCTCGCTCTCCCATCATCATGCCCCCCATGCCGGCCCCCACGATCACCCCGACCCGGTGAGGGGCTTCTTGCTTCATGCGAACGCCGGCGTCGGTGAGGGCCTCCTGGGCCGCGACTAATCCCATCTGGGCGTAGCGATCGACTCGATCGGTGAGAGAGACTTCGACGTAGTCTTGAGGATTGAAGTTCAGGATTTGTCCTGCAACGCGTGAGCGATAGGTCTCGGCCGGCGGGTCCGTCCATGACTGAAGCGTCGTCACGCCGGATGTCCCCTCAACGGCACGGTTCCAGAACGTCCCGAGGCCGATGCCAATGGGGCTGACGATGCCGAGACCGGTCACGACGACGGTGGGGTTCCTGGATGACGTTCTATTCCTGATTGTGGATTGAACCATCAGCAACGATCTCGTCTAGTAGCGGACTCTGAGAAACAGGTTGAGGCCTACGATGAGAAACGTGAAACAGGCAATCCAGCCGGCGACGACCGGGGGTAAGGCGCCACTCCTGCCTAATGCGATGCCGATGGAATGCGTGGTCCAGAACAGAAAACTGATGGCCAGTGCTTGTCCGACCCCCTTGGCAATGCTTGTGTGTCGAGTGCCCATTCTGAGCAGTCCGATCGAGACCCCGAGAATGGTCATGACCAACGTGACGAACGCCAAGGCCACTCGTCCCCAATAATCCGTGAGAAACCTGCTGATACTGAGGCCTTTTTGCCGGAGGCCCTTGACGTGGGACATGAGTTGCTCCAGCGTCATGTATTCGGGTTCCAGAGACATCCATTCCTGCAAGTCCTTCGGCGTGAGAGACAGGTCAAAGGGCAACGTGGGACGTTGGGTCATCGTGACCGGTCCCTTCGGTTCGATTGACCGTTGCGCGACGTCGTGTAAAGACCAGCGGCCGTCGTGGAATTCGGCACGTGCGGCCGTGAGCACTTCCGCCACGTGGAAGTGGGTGTCAAGCCGGTAGAGCGCGACCGCGTGCAGTTGAGTGCCGTCGGGAGCAATTCGCCGGACGTGCATAATCGAATTGTTCTGAATGTGCAACCACAGATTTTCAGCGGTAAAAGACAACGGTTGCGGTTGTTTCTGGATGTCAACGGTTTTAATGTATTCCGCCTTGGCGTTGGCCAAGGGCATGACCACGGCCGCGAATCCAAACAGGATGGCGGTGGCAAAGGCGGCGACCGCGAGAAACGGCATGGTAACGTGAATGATGCTGACCCCACAACTTCGCATCGCCGTGATTTCATGGTTTTTATTCAACAGACCGACGGCGAGTAATGAGGCCATCAATGAGGCAAACGGGACGAGCTTAAAGGAAACATCCGGGATCTTGAAGAAGAAATACATCACCATGGTGACCAGTTCCGCGTCATAGCGAAGAAATTTCCGCAGTTTCTCGAAAAAATCAACCACGAGGTAGATGGTCGTCAGCCCGGCGAGACACATCGTCAGGATTTTCAGGTACTGTCGCAGGATGTACCAGAACAGAATGTTCACGTCAGCGCCGACTCGCTTGATAAAAGAGTATCCCCGTTATGAAAAGCAGGAGAACGTTGGGGAGCCAGGCTCCGGCAAAGGGATGCAGGATCAAGGCCGTCACGGAGAATTCCCCCAACACGTTGAGCAGATAATACCCCACCATGATGAGAATGCCTAAGGCAAACGCGCCCAGCCGTCCGGTTCGTTTCGACACAATGCCGACGGGAACGCCTAAGATTCCCAGGATGAGCGTTGCCACGGGAAACCCGAGGTCTTTGTAGTATTCCATGAGGCGACGAAGCATCCCGCTGTCTCGCCACCCGGATCGTTCCAAGCCGGCCATAATCGTGCGGTAGTCGGGGCGTTCAGGTTTGTGGGGAATATTGAACGTCGAGGAAAGGTCCATTTTAATGTCGTAGACGGCAAATTCGACTTGGTGATGCTGCGGCACGTTTTCAGGGATTTGGTGAATGGTGCCCTCAAACAACCGGATGCCGAATTGTGTGCGTCCGGGATCGTGCAGCAGTTGGAACGATTTGGCCGTGATGATCAAGGGTCTGGTCGGGTCACGCTGATCCGAGATGAGGATGCCGTCGGCCCGTTTTCTGCCCGCTCGTGGCTCGGGCACGTAAATCATCATGCCGTCCACGGGTTCGTTGAAGACGCCGTGCTCCAGGGCCAAGCTGATCTGATCTTGAATCAGGCTGATGGCGACCTTCTTGAGAGAGATGGAAGACCAGGGTTGTCCCCATTGGGACAGGCCCAAGGTTGCCAGAAAGATCAGACATGAAAAGACAACAACCGGCATCGTGATTCTGAGCAGGCTGAGCCCGGCTGCCCGCATGGCCGTCAGTTCCTTGTCAAAGGACAATCGATTGAACGCGGTGATGGAGGAAATCAGACAGGCAATGGGGAGCGTCAACACCAGAAAAGAGGGCATGAGATGGAGGATGATTTTTAAGACGGCCGAAACACCGACGCCTTTGGCCACCAACAACTCAACCAGCCGCAGCATCTCTTTGGTCATAATCATAAAACACAGGACGCTGAGACTGATGCAGAAGGGAACGAGAAGTTCTTTGAACAGATAACGATCAAGAATCGTCATGGCGGAACGGGTCCCGACCGGGTTGTATTGACAGTGCATCAGGGCTATGGTACACGCTGACCGCTTCACTATTATAGATGACGCCGTTCCCGGTTCCCAGAGTTTCCGTGCCGTTTCTTATTGTTTTTCCGTCCATGGATAAGCCGTTCCAACCCATTTCGACTGACGGAGCGTTCGCGTGGCCGTGACGTGGCGTTCTGAGGGGCGAGATTCGTCGTGAACGCACGGTCAGAACGAACGCGTGGGAGCGTTCGTCAAGCCTCCCACGTCCGGCAACTGAAAAAAATTCGGCTCTTCGCGACCGATGTTGATGGCGTGTTGACCGACGGTGGGATGTACTGTTCAGACTCAGGAGACCAGATCAGAAAGTTCAACGCGTGGGATGGTCTTGGGTTGGGATTGTTAAAGAACGCGGGGATCGTGGTCGCGTTCATCACCATGGATCAAACCCCGTTGGTGTCTCTCCGTGCGGCCAGACTCGGGATTTCAGAAATTCACCAGGGGGTGAGGGATAAACTGTCGGTGTTGAAGGAACTCTCGTTGAAATACGACCTTGGGTTTGAGGAGATCGCGTACATGGGGGATGACGTGAATGACGTGCCGGCTCTTCAGGCCGTCGGGTTTTCAGCGACTCCCGCGAATGGACGGGATCAGGTTCGGAGAACGGTACGGTACGTGTGCCACGCCAACGGCGGTGAGGGAGCGGTTCGTGAGGTTGCGGATATGATTTTGTCTGCTCAAGGCGTAGAATTTCCCACGAATTGAGTCGTTCGTCCCTCTTCAAACGTATTACGCATGAAACTTTCCCATTTCTATCCCGTCGTTCTTGCCGGCGGAAGCGGGACCCGATTCTGGCCGTTGAGTCGAGAACGGTTTCCGAAACATCTGCTGCCCCTCATCGGACGGGAGACGCTGCTCCAACGGACGGTCCGCCGTGCGTCGAAGGTGGGGTCCGTCGATCACGTCCGTATCGTGACCACCGCGGTTCAGGCCGAAGCCGTCAGGTTGCAATTATGGGAATGGAAAGATGAATTAGCCGATCACGTGATACTCGAACCCGAAGGCCGGAATACCGCTCCGGCCGTCGGCTTGGCTGCGCTTCGGTTGCTGCGTCGCGACCCCGAGGCCACGATGCTGGTGCTCCCTGCCGATCACGTCGTCAAGGGTGAGGCGCAATTCAAGCGGGCCGTGGCATTGGGGTATCGACTGGCCCAACAAGGCCTGTTGGTCACGTTCGGGGTGCATCCCACCAGAGCCGAAACCGGATACGGCTACATTCGACCGAATACGCGATGCTGTTTGGGAACGTCAGGGAAACTCGGTGGGTATACGATCACGCAATTCGTGGAAAAACCCGATCAAAAAACGGTTCGGCGCTACGTCCAATCCGGCAAATATTTATGGAACAGCGGCATGTTCGTGTGGCGTGCCGACGTCCTGATTGAAGAATGTGCTCGTCATCAGCCCAGGCTTTTGAAAGGTCTTCAGGCTATAGACAAGATGATCGAAACGGGGCAACCGGACACCCGATTGGCCCATCGCTATACACGACTGGAATCGCTCTCGATCGATTATGGCGTGATGGAGCGATCGACTCGTACCGCGGTCGTCCCCGTTGATTTTTCGTGGTCGGACGTGGGGAGTTGGGGGAATCTGGAAGAGGTCATTCCTGGAACTGAGCATGGAAACGTGGTACGAGGAAACGTGATTGAGGTGGATAGCCAAAAATCCGTGTTGTTTGGGAGCAAACGATTGGTGGGGTGTATCGGGCTTTCCGAGATGCTGGTTGTGGACACGCCGGATGCCACGCTGATTTGCCCCAAATCTCGCGCCCAAGACGTTAAAGCGTTAGTTGAGATTTTTCGGAAACGAAACATGCCCGAGCGTCTCGAACACGCGACGGTTCATCGCCCGTGGGGTTCGTATACCGTCCTTGAAGAGGGGAAAGACCACAAGGTGAAGCGCATCAGCGTGTTACCCGGTCAGCGGCTGTCGCTTCAAATGCACCACCAGCGGAGTGAACATTGGGTGGTGATTGCAGGGACGGCTCGTGTGATCCGTGGCAAGAAGACTTTCCGGTTGGGTCTCGGGGAGAGTACGGTGATTCCAAAACAAACCAGGCACCGGTTGGAGAATCCCGGCAAGGTTCCCCTTGAAATCATTGAGATCCAACGCGGCACGTACGTCGGAGAAGACGATATTATCCGGTATGCCGATGAGTACGGACGAAAGAGAACCCCTTCGCCGTAACTTCTTTTCTTGAGGATTCGTTCATGAGCATTTTTCGTGAGTACGACGTTCGCGGCATCGTTGGAACGGACTTGACGATGGAGATGGCCGAATCCATAGGCAAGGCTTTTGGCACCACGGCACAGACGCGGGGGTGTCGGACTGTGGCCGTGGGACGAGATGGACGCTTGACCTCTCCGGACCTCCGAGACCGATTGGTTGCCGGCATGACGGCCACCGGGGTCAACGTCGTGGACGTTGGGATCTGTCCCACTCCCGTATTATATTTTGCGCTGTTTGAATTGCCCGTTGACGGCGGCGTGATGATTACCGGGAGCCATAATGCCGCCGAATACAATGGCTTCAAACTGTGCGTCGGCAAAGCGGCGTTATATGGTGAAGAAATTCAGAAACTCAAACGCGTCATCGACGCCGGGGCCTATGCGTCCGGATCGGGGACGGTGTCGCAGGCGTCGGTCATCCCTCACTATCTGCGGTTTCTTAAAGAAAACTGTGCCGGAGTGACTGAAAAGGCCATACACGTCGTCATCGATTGTGGAAACGGTGCGGCAAGTCTGGTGGCGAAAGACGCCTTAGAGCAATTAGGCTGTCGCGTGACGGGGTTATATGATGAGCTTGACGGCCGTTTCCCCAACCATCATCCTGATCCGACGGTGGTCGAAAACCTTCAAAGTCTGATCCGGGCCGTCAAGGACAATCAGGCAGACGTAGGGATCGGGTACGACGGCGACGCCGACCGCATCGGTGCGATTGATGAAACGGGCAATATTATATGGGGCGACCGCCTCATGTTGATTTTTGCCAGAGATCTGTTGAAGGACAGGCCCGGGGCCACCTTCGTGTCGGAAGTGAAAGCCTCCCAACTTCTCTACGACGACCTTCAAAAACGTGGGGCCAACGCGATCATGTGGAAAGCAGGGCATTCGTTGCTCAGAGCCAAAATGAAAGAGGAACACGCCGTCTTGGCCGGGGAAATGTCCGGGCACATGTTTTTCGCCGATCGTTACTTCGGATACGATGACGCGATTTATGCGTCCTGTCGCTTAGTGGAGATCCTGTCGAAAACCCGAGAGCCGCTCTCTTCTCTCCTGGCGGATTTGCCCGTTGTCGAGTCTACGCCGGAGATTCGCGTTGAATGCGCCGACGACGTGAAATTCCGATTGGTCGAAGCGGTACGGAATCGTATGCTTGAGTTGGCGAAGCACCCGGACGCGAGTGACCGGACCCTCGCGATTCGAGAAGTCGTCACGATCGACGGAGTGCGCGTCCGCTTTGATGACGGCTGGGGACTCATTCGCGCTTCAAATACACAACCCGCGTTGGTCCTTCGCTTTGAAGCCACCTCGGCCGAACGGGTACAAGCTCTTCGCGTCTATTTAGAAAAAGAGCTTGAAGCCTGCCGTGAGGCACTGGAAGGATGACATTTCCTCTCTCTCCTGATTCCCCCTCTTTCCCCCGAGCGGACTCGGAATGGCATCACAACAAGACGTGGCGGGAGGGGAAAGACGACATCGGCTACTTGAAGCGCTTGAAGGTCACACAGGGCGAAGCGGGCGGGACGCCCGCGCTCCATAAGGGTTGTTCGGCCGCGGCCACTCGTGGTAGTTTGCCCCCGGTTGACGGAGGAGAGCAGCGAATGGGCGAGATCGTCGCTTCCATGGAACTGGAAAACACCGCCGACCGCAGCATCGCCAGCCAGGGTTTGCGGGACGAATCCACGATTCGCCGCACAACGGTGGAAGGCGTGGTGGACACCGGCGCGGTCATGCTCGTGTTGCCGGAGAACGTGGTCACCCGGCTGGGGCTCGAAACGCAGCGCGAGGTCGTCGTCACCTACGCGGACGACCGCAAGGAGACCCGCCCTGTCGCCGGGCCGGTGATGGTCCGCATCGGCAACCGATTCATGAACACCGACTGCATAGTCGGTCCGCCCTTGAGCGAGCCGCTGATCGGTCAGATCGTCCTGTCGGCACTGGACCTGGTAGCAGACTGCACCAATCGCACGGTTGGGCCGCGCCCTGAGTCGCCTGACAGTCCTCTGCTCAAGCTGAAGTGACCCGTGCCGCCGAAACTTCACCGATGCCTGACGCCCATCCGTCCGTGCCGCCCTCCCCACCCACGAAATCGGTCGGCGCAAGGCCAGCGGTAGCCGCCGTGCCCTGACCGGCGGGGTCGCGTACACGCGGACGGATTGGGGGTTGAGGGTTGATGCGTAAGGGCGGTATCTGCTGGTCCACGAGGACGGGGCGTTTGAGGATTGGGGGGCGAGTGTGAACGTGCGGAGCAGCCGGGGCAGGCACTCGCGCACGGCGTCTCGATTCGGTTGGGGTGGCAGTGGCAGTTAGAACATCCCAGAGCAGAGCCCCCTCACCCTGGCCTTGGATTCCCGATTAATAACGTCGGGAATGACAACGTTAGAATATCCCGGACCGGAGACCCTTCACCCCGGCCCCCTTTCTCAAGGGGAGAGGGAGGAAGAGAGGAGCACGCTCACGCCATTGAATCACCCGCCCGGCATTTCCCTCTCTGCGGCCCCTCCTCTGTCATTTCTCCCCTTTCTGTCATTCCCACAAATGCCCCTTCTGTCATTCCCGCAGGTTTTTAGCGGGAATCCATCCTACCGCCCGCCTCCCTTTCTGTCCTTCCCGCCCCAGAAAGAAACCCAACACTTTTTGGCCATTATTCCCATTCTGAGCTTGCCCTGAGGTTTCCCTGAGCCTCGAAGGGCCTCGAAGGGCGAAGCGAAGAATCTGCTTCCCGATGTCACGGGCATGATCGTGACGGCGCGTGGGGGCGAGGCCGGTCGTTATTGACGCTGAGCGGGGAGGCGCACGCACGGGGATTTCCATTCCGGACCCGCTTTCACCCTCACCCCGGCCCTCTCCCGGAGGAGAAGGGGGAAACGGGTCGTTGCTTATTTTTATTTGTTGTTGGCTTGACTGAATGGTTGGTCTTTTTTAAGATAGGTATGCCTTTAAAACTCATCCCGTGAGGTGAGGAAGGAACGGAACGTGATTCAGAATTCTAATCAAACTTGCCCACCGTGGGGGAAACCTTCTTCTTATTTCGAGGGGAAGGTTTTTTTTTGATTTCATAAGTTCATGGCACAAGCACGTCCCACGGACAATCACGAAACCATCATCATGGACGGGCAGGAAATGGCGCGCGCCTTGACGAGAATGGCGCATGAAATTCTGGAAGGCAATAAAGGCAGTCAGGACGTCGCGTTGGTCGGCATCCGAACCGGCGGAGTCTTTCTGGCTCAACGGTTACAACGTCTCATCCGGCACGTTGAGCAGACGGACGTTGGCTTGGGAGAATTGGATATCACGCTCTATCGGGATGATCTGGCCATTCGAAAACGTCAACCCATTCTTAAAAAAACGGATATTCCGTTTCACGTTTCGGGCCTCAAGATCGTCCTGGTTGATGACGTGTTGTTTACCGGTCGAACGATTCGGGCGGCCATGGACGGACTCATGGACTTGGGTCGCCCGACGGAAATTCAATTAGCGGTGCTGGTTGATCGAGGCCATCGACAACTGCCCATTCGGCCTCATTACGTGGGGAAAAACATTCCCACGGCACAAGACGAAATCATTCACGTCTTTTTTGAAGAAGCGGGAGATGATGATCGCGTCGCCAAACTCAGCAGCCGGAGGCGCGCGTCATGAGTTTCAAGCACAAGGACGTCCTCAGCATTGCCGCGTTGTCTCCTGAAGACGTGGCCCTGATCCTTGAAGCCGCCGAACCCTTCAAAGAAGTCAGCGGCCGCGAGATCAAGAAAGTGCCGGCCCTGCGAGGGAAAACCGTGGTCAATTTATTTTTTGAACCCAGCACGCGAACCCGGACTTCCTTTGAGTTGGCCGCCAAACGGCTCAGTGCGGACGTGATTAACGTTTCACCGTCGTCAAGCAGCCTGGTGAAAGGGGAAACCTTACTGGATACCATCCGCAACGTTGAATCCATGCAGACCGACGTTCTGGTGCTCCGGCATTCGTCGGCGGGCGCGGCGACAACCTTGGCCCGACACGTTCGATCGTCCGTGATCAACGCCGGCGACGGGTGGCACGAACATCCCACCCAGGCGCTCTTGGATTTGTTTACCATTCAGGAGAAAAAAGGGGGCATCCGCGGGCTTCAGGTTGCCATTGTCGGCGACGTGGCCCATAGTCGGGTTGCACGATCAAACGTTCACGCGCTGACGAAAATGGGAGCCCATGTGCGCGTGGCGGGTCCGCCGACCATGATCCCGCCCTTTCTTGAACGACTCGGCGTCCGCGTGTTCCATCATCTGGATGAAGCCCTGTCCGGCGTGGACGTCATCATCACGTTGCGCCTGCAACTGGAACGCCAGGGACGTTCGCTTTTTCCTTCCATCCGGGAATATTCACGATTGTACGGCCTGACCGCGGAGCGGCTGCAACGGGCGGCGACGGACGTGCTGGTCATGCACCCGGGCCCCGTGAATCGAGGGATTGAAATTTCTCACGACGTTGCGGACAGCCGTTCCGCGGTGATCCTGGATCAGGTGTCAAACGGCGTGGCCGTGCGCATGGGTCTGATGTATCTGTTGTCGCAACTCCATTAGCCAACACGTTATGACGATCCTCATCACGCATGGTCACGTCATTGACCCCGGCCGATGGAACGGGGAGGCCGACGTCCTGATTCAGGACGGAACGATCAAAGCCGTCGAGCCGAAACTTCATGTAAAACTTGAGAAATCAGCGTCCTTCACGACCATTGACGCCAAAGGCCTGATCGTCTGTCCCGGCTTCGTGGATTTGCACGTTCACTTTCGTGAACCCGGCTTTGAATACAAGGAAACCATTGCCACGGGCAGCGCCGCGGCCGTAGCCGGTGGGTTTACCACCGTGTGTTGTATGCCGAATACCCGGCCCGTCAACGATTCCCGTTCCGTGACGGAATTTATTCTTGCCCAGGCGGCCCTGACGAAGAAGGCGCGCGTCCTGCCCATCGGGGCGATTACCAAAGGGTCCAAAGGTGAGGAACTTGCAGAAATCGGCGATTTATATGAAGCCGGCTGCGTGGCGATTTCCGACGACGGTATGCCGGTCATGAACAGCCTCGTCATGCGCCGCGCCATGGAATACGCCTCTGCCTTCACGCTTCCGGTGATCGATCATTGCGAAGATTCGCATCTCTCGCAGGACGGCAGTATGAATGAGGGCCTCGTCTCGACCGAACTCGGCCTCCCCGGCATTCCGAAAGCCGCCGAGGAGGTGATGGTGGCCCGAAACCTTGCCTTGGCGGAATTCACCGGAGCCCGCTTACATCTCCCCCACGTCAGCACCGTGGGGTCCGTGCGGATGGTGCGGGAAGCCAAAGCTCGGGGCGTGGCCGTTACGGCCGAAGCCTGCCCCCATCATTTCTCACTGACCGAGGAAGCCGTGCGCTCGTATGATGCCAACGCCAAGATGAATCCGCCCTTGCGAACGGATGCAGACGTCCTCGCCGTCAAGGACGGATTGCGCGATCAGACCATCGACGTCGTTGCCACGGATCACGCTCCGCACGCGGTACAGGAAAAGCAATGGCCGTTCGACTCGGCTCCCTTTGGAATCATCGGGCTGGAAACGGCTCTCCCGCTCACGCTCAATCTGGTTGAGGAGGGGATTCTGACGCTGGAACAAGCCGTTGCCAAACTCACGAGCGCCCCGGCACGGGCGTTCAACTTGCCCTACGGCACTCTGGCCCCGGGAGCCGAAGCCGACCTTGTGCTGGTGAATCCGAACGCCGCGTGGGTTGTTGACCCCGCTCAATCGTATTCACTCAGCCGGAATACACCGTTTGCGGGATGGACCATGAAAGGACGGGTCGAGAAAACCCTGGTCGGGGGAGCCGTCGTGTATGAAACCCTCCCACGTCAACCACGATGATCCGTGACCGTCGAAAGAGCATTGAGGGCGACGAGACGTCCGCGCGAAACGTCACGGCGGCGAAAGCCTTTCACTGGTACGTCTCCTGTTCGCTTTTGGAATTGCTGGGGCTGATGACGTGGATCGGAGGGTTGGCGGTCCTCCTGACCGCCGTGATTCCCGCGGTGTTCAACACGTTGAGCATGGAAGCCGGAGGACGTTTGTTGCGACGGGTCTTTGACGGCTATAACGCGATGACCGGCGGCCTCGTCGTCCTGTTCGTGAGCACGGCCCTCTTTCGTCATTGGCAACGTCAACGGGCGCCGGACCGGATTCCGCCGTTGACGAGATTGGAAGTCGGGCTGCTGGCGTCCCTGGCGTGTGTCACCGGCTTGATCGTCGTGGTATTGGGTCCAAAAGCCGTTGACTTGCAGGAGGCCGCGTTTGCGGCAACGACGCCGGAAATGAAGAAGACGGCCTATGACGCATTCTTTGACGTGCATCTGATCGTCAGGGCGCTCCATCTGGTCAACGGCGGGCTGGCCGTCAGTCTGTTGGCCGTCAAATTTCGGCAGTGGATCCACCGAGGCAGCGACGCGCTCCCCCTCATTCCCTCTTCCCCCGGGAACGGGCCAGGGTGAGGGCGAAGCAAAGGAAAGGCAATTGATGAAGAACACGGCTCTGCTTGCCTTGGCCGACGGCACGATTTTTGAAGGACGGGCATTAGGATTTCACGGTGAAACGTCCGGGGAAGTGGTGTTCAATACCGCCATGACCGGCTATCAGGAAATCCTCACGGACCCCTCATACAAAGGTCAGATGATCGTGATGACGTGTCCGCACGTCGGCAATTACGGCATTGCCCGAGAAGACGATGAATCCCGGCGCACGTGGGCGGAGGGGTTTATCGTCAATGAAGCGTCACGCGCGCCCAGTAATTGGCGCTCGGCTCTTTCGCTGCACGAGTACCTGGTTCAGCATCGGGTCGTGGGCATTGAAGGCATCGACACGCGGTATCTGACGCGCCGTCTGCGCCACCACGGGTCCCAAGCCGGGGTGATTTCGCACGTTGATCGGGACCCCGCGCAGTTACGTGCTCAAGCGAAAACTCTGCCTTCGACGACGGGACGCGACCTCGTCGGCACCGTGACCTGCGCGTCTTCCTACGAATGGAAAGACGGCAGTGCCTCCTGGCCTTCCTGCGTCGATGCCGAGGGCCGCCCCGTCCCGGTTCCGACGAGACGATTCCACGTTGTCGTCTATGACTTCGGCGTCAAGCACAATATTTTACGGCGACTGGTGGATGAAGGCTGCACCGTCACCGTCGTGCCGGCGTCAACCACGGCTGAGGCCGTTCGCGGCATGAATCCCGACGGCATTCTGTTGTCGAACGGGCCGGGTGATCCCGAAGGCGCGTCGTATGCGGTTTCTCACGTTCAAAATCTGCTGGGGTGGCGGCCGATGCTAGGCATCTGTCTGGGGCATCAACTGTTGGGGCTGGCGCTCGGACTGCCCACGTACAAATTAAAATTCGGGCATCACGGCGCCAACCATCCCGTGATGGACGTCCGCTCCCGAACGATCGCCATTACCTCGCAGAATCATAACTTCGCCGTGACGATGCCCTCCGTTGACCCATCCACGGGGGTCTTTGATACCCCTTGGGGGCAATTTGCACCCACGCACGTGAGCCTCAACGACGAATGTCTCGAAGGCCTCGTCGGCATGTCCATCCCCGTTCTTTCCATCCAATATCATCCTGAGGCTGCGCCCGGGCCGCATGATGCCTCGTATCTGTTTCGTCAATTTCGTCGCATGATGGAGCAATTCCATGCCTAATCTCCTGGTGCTCGGGCTGCTGATGACGACGGTCGCGGGATGCGTGTCCCCATCCTTCTTTCCCAAGACAAGCCCACTGGAGGAAACCGTGCTTTCAGGGAAAGGGGACGCGAAGGTGTTGCTGATTGACCTTTCCGGGATTTTGACCTCGTCAAAACCCAGCGGGATCGTTGATCGACTGTTCAATCGCCCGAGTTTGCCCACGCGATTCAAGGAAGAGTTGACCAAAGCCGCGGAAGATGAGACGGTCAAAGCCGTTGTGCTTCGAATCAACACGCCGGGCGGGACGGTCACGGCGTCCGACGTTCTGTATCATGAACTGCAAGCGTTCAAGAAAACCCGTCGGATCCCGGTGATTGCCTCCATCATGGACCTGGGCACGTCGGGCGGGTATTACGTGGCCATGGGGGCGGATCACGTGATCGCGCACCCGTCTTCCGTGACGGGAAGTCTGGGAGTCATCATGCTCACGCTCAACGCCGCCGGCTTGTTGGAAACCATCGGGATTCAGGCGACCGCGGTGACCTCGGGGCCGCACAAGGACATGGGATCGCCGTTCCGCACGATGACCGAACGGGATCGGGCGATTTTTCAAAGTGTGATCCAGTCTTTTTTTGACCGGTTTGTGGACGTCATTGAACGGGGTCGGCCGAACCTGACGCCCGACGCGATTCGTCGGTTGGCCGATGGCCGCATTTACTCGGCGTCTCAAGCGAAAGAAAACGGATTGATTGATCGCATCGGTTACGTTGACGACGCGATTGCCCTCGCCAAACGCGAGGCGGGGATTGCTGAAGCGCAGGTTGTGATGTACCAGCGTCGCGGAGGATACACCCCGAACGTCTATGCACAATGGGCCGGGCAATCCTCCGAGCCGGGATGGTCCTTTCCGCGTCTCGACCCCGTTGCACTGACCACGTTGTTAGGGGGTGGGACTCCCGCCTTCATGTACCTCTGGCTTCCGTAGAACCATGAGACACGATCTGAATGAATCACGGTCACGACTCCCCGCGGACGGCCCCGCGATCCGCGGGTCTTGGCGGGTCTCGGCGGGTCTCGGCGGATACGTCTTGATTGTTTTGACGTTTCTTGTCGTGGCCGGGTGCGTCAAAGCCCCGGGGACCGCACGTGACCAGATCATGCTTATTTCGGAAGAAAAAGAAATGGCCCTGGGAATCAGCGCCTATCGCAGCGTTCTGCGACAAGCCCGGCTGAGCACCGACCCTGCCATCAATGCCATGGTCCACCGCGTGGGACGACGGATTGCCGAGGCCGCGAACAAACCCGAATATTATTGGGAATTTGCCGTGATTTACGATAACGACACGGTGAATGCGTTTGCCCTTCCGGGCGGAAAGGTGGCCATTTATACCGGCATTTTGAAACACGCGAAGAATGAGGCCGGACTGGCCACCGTCATGGCCCATGAAATCGCGCACGCCCTGCAACGGCACGGCGCCGAACGCATGAGTCGGGGACTCATCGATCAGATTGCCCAGATCGGCGCGATAGCCGGAGCCGTCAGCGGCCAGGTTGATCCTCAACTCGCCATGGGCGCCATGAGCGCGTATGGCGTCGGGGTCACGCTCCCGCACAATCGGAGCCAGGAATCCGAAGCCGACAAAATCGGCCTCATCCTGATGGCCAAAGCCGGCTATGATCCTCGAGAGGCCATTGGTTTCTGGGAACGCATGAGTGGGTGCCCGAAGCAGATGATCGGAAAATTCTGTTTTCGATCAAACGCCTCGATTCCTGAATTCCTTTCCACCCATCCTTCCGACGCCACGCGGATTCGACAAATTGAGGCCTGGATTCCCGAGGCGCTTCGGCATTACCACCCCGCCCGGGAGAATCCGGAACGGGAACCCGCGCCGTCGTCCGGACCGGCACCCTCCTCAACGCCGGCAAGCTGATCTTCATGCCCAGACGAGACGACCTGCACCGCATTGTCTTGATCGGCTCGGGACCGATTGTCATCGGTCAGGCCTGTGAATTTGATTATTCCGGCACCCAGGCCTGTCAGGCGCTCAGACGGGAAGGCTATGAGGTCGTGCTGATTAACAGCAATCCCGCCACGATCATGACCGATCCCGATTTGGCGAATCGCACCTACGTCGAACCCATCACCGTGGAAGTGGTGGAACAAATCATTGAACGGGAACGGCCTGACGCGCTGCTGCCCACGATGGGCGGACAAACCGCCCTGAACGTGACCATCGACCTGCACAAACGGGGCATTCTTGAAAAACACGGCGTCCGACTCATCGGGGCCGATTACGACGCGATTATCAAGGCCGAAGATCGGGAGACGTTCAAACGGGCCATGGCCAAAATCGGGCTGGCCACTCCCTTGAGTCGGTTGACCCGAACCCGTGAAGACGCCGTGAAGTTTTTGGAGATCGTCGGATTTCCGGCCATTGTGCGTCCGTCCTTCACCTTGGGCGGAACCGGCGGCAACGTCGCCTACAATCGTGAAGAATTTGAACGGGACGTTGATTGGGCCTTGCTCACGAGTCCGGTCGGCGAGGCGTTGATCGAACGTTCCTTGATCGGGTGGAAAGAATACGAACTCGAAGTCATGCGTGATCTGAACGATAACGTAGTCATCGTCTGCCCCATTGAAAACTTCGACGCCATGGGGATTCACACGGGCGACAGCATCACGGTTGCGCCGGCCATGACGTTGACGGATAAAGAATATCAACGCATGAGGGACGCCGCGATTCGTATCATCCAGGAAGTCGGCGTGGATACCGGTGGGTCAAACATTCAATTTGCCCTCAATCCGGAAAACGGAGAAATGATCGTCATTGAAATGAACCCGCGCGTCTCCCGGAGTTCCGCCTTGGCCTCCAAGGCCACCGGCTTCCCCATCGCAAAAATTGCCGCCAAACTCGCCGTGGGGTACACGTTGGACGAGATTACCAACGACGTGACCCAAGTCACCAAAGCCGCGTTTGAACCGACGATTGATTACGTGGTCGTGAAAGTTCCACGATTTGCCTTTGAAAAATTTCACGGTTCTGATCCGACGCTGACCACGCAAATGAAATCCGTGGGGGAAGCCATGGCGTTGGGACGAACGTTCAAGGAAGCGTTTCACAAAGCCCTGCGGTCCTTGGAAATCGACCGGTGCGGGTTGGTTTCTCTCAACGCGTTGGACCAGTACCTGCCGGAAGACGGGCCCAAGCCGGACGTCCTGGAACGCGTGCGGACGGCCACGCGCGCGCCGCATCCCGACCGCCCGTGGCACGTGGCGGATGGCTTGCGTCTCGGCATCTCGAAAGAAGAACTGTTTGCGGAGACCCACGTTGATCCCTGGTTTCTGGATCAACTGGAAGAACTCGTGCTTTGTGAACGGCAGTTGCTGCGTCACGCGCGCAAGCGTCCGAACGCCGAGGACACCACGCTGAACGTGCCGTTTCAAGGAACGGAGGCCCGCGATCTGCTCAAAGACGCGAAGCGTTTGGGATTTTCCGACGAGCGACTGGCCCAATTACTGGCGACGACGGCCGCGGACGTTCGGGCGTTTCGCAAGACGCATCTGGCCGACCAACGGGTCACGTATTCCAGAGTAGACACCTGTGCCGCGGAATTTGAAGCCATGACTCCCTATCTCTACTCCACGTACGGTCGAGAATGTGAAGCCCGTCCGACCAATCGGGAGAAGGTCATCATTCTGGGTGGTGGGCCGAACCGGATCGGGCAGGGGATCGAATTCGATTATTGCTGCGTTCACGCCGCGTTGGCGTTACGGGAATTGGGCATCGAAACCATCATGATTAATTGTAATCCCGAAACCGTGAGTACGGATTATGATGCGTCGGATCGGCTCTATTTTGAGCCGCTGACGGAGGAAGACGTCCTGAACGTCATCGACGTGGAGCGCCCCATGGGCGTGGTCGTCCAATTTGGCGGACAAACCCCTCTCAAGTTGGCGCTGCCGTTGGCCCGAGCGGGGATTCCGATTTTAGGAACGAGTCCCGACGCCATTGACCTCGCCGAAGACCGTGAACGGTTCAGTGCGTTACTCACCGCGTTGGATCTCCGGCAACCTCGAAACGGGACGGCCCGGTCCGGCGAGGAAGCCCGTGACCTGGGTTCGCACATCGGTTATCCGGTCATTGTCCGCCCCTCCTACGTGCTGGGGGGACGCGCCATGCAAATTGCGTATGATGAAGCATCGCTTCGACGCTACGTCGAAACGAACGTCCTGACCCCGTCTCAATATCCGCTCCTGATCGATCACTATCTCACGGATGCCGTTGAAGTGGACGTGGATGCGATTGCCGATGGAACGGACGTGGTGGTGGCCGGCGTGCTGGAGCACGTGGAAGAAGCCGGCATCCATTCCGGAGATTCCGCGTGCTCCTTGCCTCCGCATTCATTGTCCCCGGCGGTGATTGCACGCATTCGTGAACAGACCGTTGCCCTGGCGCGTGAACTGCACGTCGTCGGACTCATGAACGTGCAGTTTGCCGTGCGTGGCCACGACGTGTATATATTGGAAGTCAACCCGCGTGCGTCACGCACGATCCCGTTTGTGAGTAAAACCATTGGCGTGCCCTTGGCCAAACTTGCCATGAAAATCCTGGTCGGCCATTCGCTGCAAGACCTCCATTTCACGACCGTTCCCCCCATTCGGCACGTGGCCGTCAAGGAATCGGTGTTTCCCTTTACGAAATTCGGGAACGTTGACGTCCTATTGGGTCCTGAAATGCGTTCGACGGGAGAAGTGATGGGGATTGATCGGGATTTCGGATGGGCCTTCGCCAAGTCTCAGGCGGCGGCAGGCCTGAGTTTACCTCGTGCCGGCACCGTCATCATGAGCGTGAAAGACGGGGACAAACCCGGTACGTTCGCGGTGGCCAGACGCCTGCAAGCCCTCGGGTTTGCGATCCAGGCCACGCGGGGAACCGGCGCGTATTTACGCAAACGCGGCCTCGCGGTTGAGATCGTCAATAAAGTCAAGGAAGGACGCCCCCACTTGGTGGATCACATCAAAAACCGCCGGGCGACGCTGGTCGTCAATACCGTGGGCACGACGTCTTCGCAAGCGGACTCCCTTTCCATTCGACGCGAGGCCCTTCACCAGAATCTTCCGTATTTCACCACGATTCAGGGTCTTCAAGCCGCCGTGACGGCCATGGAAGTCATGACGAAATCTTCACTGACGGTCAAACCCCTGCAAGAGTATCATCCGACCTGACCGCACGACTTGCTTGTCGTTTCCCTGCCGTCACTGCGTTGAACTCGGAGACGTGATGGGTACACCAATTACAAAAAAAGGAATTGACGCTCTCAAGGCCGAGTTGGAACGACTGCGGAAAGTCGATCGCCCGCAAAACATTCAAGACATCGCCGAAGCCCGGGAACACGGCGATTTGCGAGAAAACGCCGAATACACCGCGGCCAAAGAACGGCAGCAATTTATCGACGCCCGAATCAGCGAAATTGAACGAAAATTGGGGGAGGCCCAGGTGATTGAGGTCGGCAGCGGCACGAGTGACACCGTGGTGTTCGGCACGACCGTCCGCCTGACGGCCGTCGAATCAGAAGACGCAAAGACGTACACGCTGGTCGGCCAGGAAGAGGCCAACGTCAAAAACGGTTCGATCTCCGTTCAATCGCCCCTTGGCCGGGCCTTGATTGGCCATCGCGTCGGCGACGTGGTGCAAGTGCATCGCCCGGCGGGAATGATTGAGTACGAAATTCAAGAAATCTTTTTCCAGGAGTAGCCGTATGCCTTCCGCCACGTCCATTGTGACGTTGCTCACCGACTTCGGGGAACGTGACCACTTCGTTGCCAGCATGAAAGGGGTGATCCTGGGCATCAATCCTCAGGCGCGCATCATCGACGTCTCCCATCACGTGGCCCCGCACTCCATCGACGAAGCCGCGTTTCTCTTGAACGCCTGTTATCACTATTTTCCCGACGGGACCGTCCACGTCGTCGTGGTGGACCCCGGCGTCGGGTCATCACGCCGCGGGTTACTCGTCACAACGTCGCGATTTTTCTTTCTCGCCCCGGACAACGGCGTGCTGACGCCCGTGTTCGAAAACGAACGGTCCGTCGAAGTTCGGCAGATCGAAAATCGTCAATTCCGCTTGGATTCGGAAGGGGCGACCTTTGACGGCCGGGATTTATTCGCCCCGTCCGCGGCCTGGCTGACGCGAGGACAAACGCCCGGGGCCTATGGTCGCTTGATCGCCGATTATGAAACGCGACCGATTCCCAAACCCGAGGTGCGGGAAGGCATCCTGTACGGTCACGTTGCCCACGTTGACCGATTCGGCAACGCGACGACCAACGTCACGCTCGCGGACGTTCACGCACTCCAAGCCGTCACCAAACGTCACAGCATTTCGTTTGAAGTCGGCGGCGTCACCATCACCGCGCTGAAAACGCATTACGCGCAGGGGTCTAAAGAAAGACCCGACGCCCTCATTAACAGCAACGGGTATCTGGAAGTCTTTATGAAAGAAGCGAGCGTCGCCGAAACGTTCAACCTCAAAACCGGCACGACGCTGGAGATCCGATGAGCGCATGAACCTTGCTGCGGGCACGTTCGCCGATGGCTGCGTCGCGCTGGATCTGGAAGTCGGCAAGCGCGACGAACGCATTGACAAACTTGGGGCCGTACGCGCAGACACCGGCCAATCCTTACATTTGAGCGGCGGCAACCTGGCCAACGCATTGACGGCGCTGGATGACTTCGCGGACGGTGCGAACTGCTTGCTTGGTCACAATCTGATCCGTTTCGACGTTCCCCACCTCCAAGCCGTCAACCCCAATCTTCGTCTGCTGCGGTTGCCGAGGGTGGATACCCTGTGGCTGAACCCTCTGGCCTTTCCCCGCAACCCCTACCATCACTTGGTCAAGCACTATCAGGACGCGCAACTTAAACGAGGGCGGATCAACGATCCGGAATTGGATGCACGCCTCGCCCTGCAAGTGCTTGGCGAACAACGGAAGGCGTTGCGCGAAGCGTCGCCCGACCTGCTGAATTCCTGGCATTGGCTGACCGGCGTTGGTGCGGATGGCGCGGGGTTCGAGGCGTTCTTCAGCGATCTGCGGCTGGCGCCGCGACCGGCAGAGTCCCAAGCACGGGCGGCCGTCAGCCGTCAACTGGAGGGCATGGGATGCACCATCCAAGGCCGTGAAGTCCTCGAAAATACAAATCGGTACGGATGGTCCCTCGCTTACGCACTGGCTTGGCTTTCGGTATCCGGCGGCAATTCCGTCATGCCGCCTTGGGTCAGGCATGAGTTTCCGGAGGCCGGCGACTTGGTGCGCCGGCTGCGGGACACGCCTTGCAGGGATTCGGCCTGTGATTGGTGCCGAGAAAGGCACGACGCCAAGAAGGAATTGGCACGTTGGTTCAACTATAGCGCGTTCCGCGCCAAGCCACAGGACGATGCGGGGCGGCCCATGCAGCAATCCATCGTCGAAGCGGCAATGGCCGGCGAGCACGTTCTTGGCATACTGCCTACGGGCGTGGGCAAATCGCTCTGCTATCAGGTGCCGGCGCTGTCTCGCTATCACAAAACAGGCGCGATGACCGTGGTCATCTCTCCGTTGGCGGCGCTCATGGCGGACCAAGTCATGGGTTTAGAGAAACGCGGGATCGGCTGTTGCGTGACCATCAACGGACTGCTGTCCATGCCGGAACGCGCCGATACACTGGATCGCGTCCGCCTTGGCGACGCCGGCATCCTGATCGTCGCTCCTGAGCAGTTGCGCAGCCGAGCGGTTCGCCGCGCGCTCGAACAACGCGAGGTCGGCGCCTGGGTCCTAGACGAGGCCCATTGCCTGTCCAAGTGGGGGCACGACTTTCGTCCCGACTACCGCTACGTGGCGAAGTTCATCCGTCACCATGCACCGGCCGCGTCCGTGTTGTGCCTGACGGCGACGGCCAAACCCGACGTCAAAGAAGACGTTGTCGTGCATTTTCGTGACAAGCTGGGCGTCGAACTCAAGGTCTTTGACGGCGGTGCCCAACGGGACAATCTGGGCTTCGTGGTGGTGGAGACCACGAGCAGCAAAAAATTCTCCGACGTTCACGACGTCCTCATGGCGGACCTGCCGCCGAACGCCTCAGGAGGTGCCATCGTCTATTGCGCCGCCCGCAAACGTACCGAAGACGTGGCGGCCTTTCTCCGCGACAAGGAAATTGTTGCCGACCCTTTCCACGCCGGGCTTTCACCCGAGGTCAAGAAAAACACCCAACAACGCTTCATCAACGGGGATCTGCGGGTGATCGTCGCGACGAACGCCTTTGGCATGGGCATCGACAAGCCGGACGTGCGCTTGGTGATTCACGCCGACGTTCCCGGATCCTTGGAGAACTACCTGCAGGAGGCCGGCCGCGCCGGCCGTGACCAAAAGACGGCCCGTTGCGTGCTGCTGTACACGCCGGACGACGTAGAGCGCCAATTCGGGTTCGCGGCGCGTTTTCGGCTCACTCGGCACGAAATCCAAGGCATCCTGAAGTCCCTGCGCAATCTGGACCGTAGGGACCGCAATAAGCGGATGAACGGCGAGGTGATCGCCACCGCCGGCGAAATCCTGAGCGAGGAGCGCGAAGGCGCGTTCGAGCAGAATTCCGTCACCGACGACACGCGGGTGCGCACGGCGATCTCCTGGTTGGAGGACGCGGGATTGTTGGCGCGGGAGGACAATCACGTTCAGGTGTTTCCCTCCTCCCTCCGCGTAAGCTCGGCGGAGGAAGCACGTGCAAAACTTGCAAAAACACAAATCAGGCAAGACTACCGTAACCAATTGCTTGACATCGCCGAAATGTTGCTCAATGCGGACCCTGACGAAGGCATATCGACTGATGAATTGATGGCTGTTTCCGGGCTGGAATCGGAAGGCGTGAGGGCTGCCCTCTATGACTTGGAGCGGCTTGGAATCGCCAACAACGACACCGCGTTGACCGCCTACGTCCACGTCAGGGTGCAACGCAGTTCGGAAAAACGCTTCAAGGAAACGGCGGAACTGGAGCAGGCGTTCATCAACGATCTGCGGGAAGCCGCCCCGGACATGAGTCAAAACGACACCCATCCGCTGCATCTGCGGGTCGCCACGCAAAAGCTTAAGGATGCCGGGCATGAGCACGCGCTGCCGGAGCGGTTGCGGCGGCTTCTTCACAGCCTCGCGGCCGATGGCAGGGAGGAAGAGGGCCGCGCCGGCCTGGGCTTGCGTGAGGTGGGCAGGGAAACGGTTTACGTAACGTTGCAATGCGAATGGGCGGCGCTCTCCGAGATTGCCGAACGCCGCCGCATGGGGGCGCAGGCAGTGTTGCGGCATCTGCTCAACAGCGTGCCGTCTGGTCGTCGGGGCCTGGACCTGTTGGCCGAAACCACGATCGGCAAGCTGCTCAATGCAATCCGCTCAGACCTGGTCTTAACGAACGACGTAAAAAATCCCGACAGACTGCTGAACCGCGCCCTGATGTGGCTGCACGAACAAGAGGTGATTCGCCTTAACAAGGGGCTGGCGGTGTTTCGGCCGGCTATGACCATTCGTCTTAGCCAAGACAAGCGCGGCTTTGTGAACGCCGACTTCGCCCCGCTCAAGCTGCATTACGACGATCAGGTACGGCAGATTCACGTGATGGCGGAGTATGCAAATCGCGGCTTGCAGACGATGGCCGAGGCCCTGCGGCTGGCGATGGACTACTTCACGCTGAAGCAGAAAGACTTTCTGCGCCGTTGGCTGCCGAACAAAGATAGTCTGCTGCAAACCACACCGGAATCCTGGCGTCGCATCGTCGAAGTTTTGAACAACCCTCACCAGCGCCGCATCGTCGCGGATGATCGGGAACAAACGAACGTGCTGGTGCTGGCCGGCCCGGGTTCCGGCAAAACGCGGGTACTGGTCCATCGCATCGCCTACCTGGTTCGGGTGCGCCGAGAGAACCCCGGCGGCATCATCGCGCTGGCGTACAATCGGCACGCGGCTGTGGATATCCGCCGCCGTTTAACGGACTTGATCGGCGACGATGGGCGCGGCGTAACCGTGCTCACCTGCCACGGCCTCGCCATGCGCCTGATCGGTGCCAGCTTCAGTGGCCGAGCGGAAACTATGGAGGACGACCGGTGGTTCAACAAGGTGCTGCGCCAAGCCACGGACCTGCTGCGCGGCCAAGGGCTGCCGCCTGAGGAAATCGATGAGCACCGATCTCGGCTGCTGGCCGGTTTCCGCTGGATACTGGTAGACGAATACCAGGACGTCGGGTCGGAGCAATACGAACTGATCTCGGCCCTGGCCGGCCGCACGCTGGCGGACCCGGATGAAAAACTTCATCTTTTCGCCGTTGGTGACGACGATCAAAACATTTACGCCTTCACCGGCGCCTCCGTGGAGTTCATTCGCCGCTTTGAGCAGGACTACAAAGCCAAACCCTTCTTCCTGACCGAGAACTACCGTTCAACGGCACACGTCATCGCCGCGGCGAACGCGGTGATCGAAGGTGCCAAAAACCGCATGAAATCCAGCCATGCAATTCGCATCAATGACGGGCGCCGCCAAGAACCGGCCGGAGGCGCTTGGAATGAACTTGATCCCGTGGCGCATGGCCGCGTGCAAATCGTGCCGTCAGGCCCCGACCCCATTTCCCAAGCTCAGGCCGCGTTGGCGGAACTGCTGCGCTTGGCGAGGCTGGCGTCGGATTGGGATTGGTCCGACTGCGCCGTGATCGCTCGGGAGTGGAAGTATCTTGAACCCCTTTGCGCCTGCTGCGAAGCCCAGGACGTTCCCGTGCAGATGAGCAACGAGGAATTCCGCGGCCATTGGCGCTTGCGGGAAACGCAGGCGCTCCTGGCGTGGCTGGCCCGCCAAGCGTCGGGCACCCTGACATCTGAGCAGCTTCATGCTTGGGTAGATGCCCAATTACCGGGTCCCTGGATCGACCTGCTGCGGGAGGCTTTGGACGAATATGATCTGGACACACGCGGCGCGGAAGCGCCAACGGAGCATTTCATTGAGTGGCTGGCGGAGTGGAGCCGGGCCGTGCGCCGCCGCCAACGCGGTCTGCTGCTGTTGACCGCGCATCGTGCCAAGGGGCTGGAGTTCAATCACGTGGTCGTGTTGGATGGCGGCTGGGACAGGGTGGGCAAGAATGAAGACCGGGATGCGCCGCGACGGCTCTACTACGTGGCAATGACGCGCGCCCGTCAAACCCTGGCGCTCATGCGCTTCAATGGCCCGCATCGACTGCAGGACCGTTTGCTCGGCAGTCCCGCGGTGTTGCGCCGCGCTCCGGTCGCCTTGCCGCCCAGGACTCCGGCAATGGCAACCGTTCGCAGGCAGCTTGGCCTACGCGACGTTTTCTTGAACTTCGCCGGCTGTCAAAGCAAAAACCATCGGGTACATGCCGCCATTGCCAACCTCGTTCCTGGCGATCCCCTGACCATGCGTGAAGCAGGGGAAAGTTATAAGTTGCTTGATCGCCAAGGCACGGTGGTTGGGCAACTTGCCAAGAAATTCTCTCCGCCGGCGGGAATGCGGTGCCGTTCCGCATCGGTGCTGGCAGTGGTGGCCTGGAATCACAAAATCTCCTCCCCGGAGTATCGCAAACACTTGGCGTGCGACGCATGGGAAGTGGTTGTACCCGAACTGGTGTTCGAACCCAAAGAAACGAGAAAAATGGGATAGCATGAGAAGGGAGGCACGGTATGAATATGCACGAGGAGTGTTGTTCGAACCGGCCGGATCACCTGATGCGGTTCCCCTGTATGAATCCCCGGATCGGCAACCGGTATCAAGATGGGCACCACAAGCGGCTGCTGGTGATGGGTGAGAGCTTTTATCTGCCGGAAGGATCCACTATCCATCGCGAGCCCAGGACATGGTACGGGAGCCGACAGGAAGAATTGACCGGTCAAGAGCGTGCATGGATACACACGGACGGCTGCATCATCGGAGAATGGAAGAGGGCACATCGCATTTACCGGTCGATCCAGGATGAGATCGCCGGGATACTGAAGGAGAACAATGTGCCTCTGGACGAGAAGTTCCCGCTCAACCATGTCGCGTACGAGACTGTGTTGACGAATTCGAGAGAGAGGTTCTCCGCCGATACTCTTTTGCGGAGCACGATCAGGACGTGGCGTCTCCTCATTTCGGATGCCGTCCGGGCCGAAGGCGAACCGGGTCTGCGTGACCTCCCACGTGCCATGGATGCGGCGGCGGTCGGTCGTCACCACGGCCTGGGGTTTCCTGAGGCTTGATAACGCCTGCCGCGGCGTGTAAGATAGCCCTCCACCGTTACGGCGGGCCGGGCCGCGGGTGGGACGTCCTCACCCGAACGGCTCAAGAACAGCACGTCCCATTTCTATGAAGAAGGAGGCCGGTATGGGTACAGTGACGGACAGAAAGAGAAGCCACGCATCCTGCTGTTTCGCCCCCACGCATCTGGGGGGGGGGGGGGTCAGAAATGAAGGCCCGACCGCTGGAAACGGCAAGTGGGAAGCCCGGCCCCGCCGGCCGCTCGGGGCGCGCCTCCTTCTCCACCGGCCCGGCCCCTCGAACGAAGGCGGCGGGCGCGGGACCGTTCATTCCAGGCGCGCTGGGCGCGGCGGTGCTGGCGGCGGCCCTGCTGCTGGCGCCGGAGACGGCGCGGGCGGGCGCGGAATGCGGGGGCGGGAACTCACTCACCCTCAACTGCGCGGTCACGGATTTTACCAACGGCATCGTCTATGGCATCGCGGGCGACGGCAACAACCTCGTCGGCACCGGCATCGGCCAGACGATCAACCTCCTGGGCTCCGCCACCCGGCCGATCACGATCACAGCCGGCCCCTTGGGGGTCGCCATCGGCGGGCAGAAGACCGGAAGTACCGGCCTCACGTTGAACATCGGCGGCGCGACGGGCGGGACCGCCCACGTCATCAACATCGTCCAGGGGACGAACGCGCACACCGGCGCCGACCGCAACAACGGCATCTATCTGTGGCAGTCGACCAACAATACCGGTGCGAGTGCGGACGTCAATGTGAGAGCCGGGGTGACCATCGGCACGATGGCCACACCGATGAAAAGGCACGGCATCTTCCTCGAACCGCGCGCCAGTAGTACCAGCCAGGGCCGAGGCTCCGCCGGCACCACACTCACCAGCGCGGCGACCATCTATGCCGCCAGGCAGGGCATCCGGGTCTACCGGACGCAAGGGGGCACCAACGATAACACCGCCATCACCAACACCGGCGACATCTACTCGGGCGTCGGCAACCCCTCCGCCACCGGCGGCAACTACCGCGACGACCGGCCGCACGGCATCCTCGCGTTCGTTGGCGGGACCTCGCTGACCGGCTCGTTGATCGTCGACAACGACGGCGACATCACGCTGGGCGGCGCCTACACCGGCATCCTGATGAACTACTGGGGCGCCGGCGGCATGAGCCTTGACAACAGCGGGAACATCGGCGCGGTGGCGGGGCAGACGGCGAAGGAGGGCATCCGGTTCAACTTCGATTACTGGGACAACCAGAGCGCCCAGGCCGTCACGCTCACGAACTCGGGCGACATCAGGGCGTCCGACTTCGGCATCCGGCTCAAGAAGCTCTCCGGCGGCGACGTCACGCTCACGAACTCCGGCGACATCACGGTGACGGGCGACGCGGCGCAGCACCTGGGGCACGCCATCTATCTGGCGGAGGGCGTCACCTTCGGCGAGGGAAGAACCTACGCCGCCAACGGCGGTACGATCACGGTTGACAACAGCGGCGCCCTGGACTCGAAGAACCACGCCCTCTACGTCTATCTGGCCACGGCGGACGAGGTCGTCGATCTCACGAACTCCGGCACCGTCCTGTCAAGGGAGGGGGACGGCATCCGCATCGAGCGGGTCGTCGAGGGCGACGTCGAGGTCACGAACAGCGGCAGCGTCACGGGGAAGGCCCACGGCATCTACATCGGCGGCAAGGCGGCGCGGATTGACGTCGACCAGTCGGGAGGGACGATTCAGGGCCGGACGGGGGTCTACGCTCAGGTCACGCGCTCCCTCACGACGGGCGGCACGCGCAGCATGGACGGCGCGGATCACGATCCCGCGATTGACATTGACTGGACGGGCGGCAGCATCACGCGCGGGACGGCGACGACCGACAACGGCCGCTTCGCCGCGGCGAGCGCCGCGCAAGTGCTCACCTTCGATCAGGAGGCGGAGGCCGTGAAGGCCGTAGCGGGAACGGTCCGCTGGGGCTCGGCCGCGGGCATCGAGGCGCATGCCCTGTCGTGGCGCGACGTGGTGGCACAGGTGGCCAAGGGCGACGACCCGGGCATGCTGACGGCCGGAGATCAGACGACGGTCGTGCCGACGGGCGCCACCGCCAGCGACAACGCCTACATCGCGCAGTTCAAGGCGGCGCTGGCGAACATGGACCTTGACGTCGCATCGGCAGTCCTCACCGCCATCGGCACCACCGCCACGACCGCCGTGTCCGATCTGACCGACGCCCAGATCGTGGCGTATCTCCGGACGAACAACGGGGCCACCCGAACCCTGCTGCGGAACATCCTGGCGCAGGGCCTCTCGACCGAGGAGAAGGCGGTCCTGCAGGCGGTGGCGGCGGGCGACAGCACGGCCCTCACCACCGCGCTCGCCGACACGGGCGCGGCCTTCTCCACCGCCTACAAGACCGCGGTGAACGCGCTGCTGGATCGCTACAACCTGGACGACATCCGCGTCAGCGTGAGCGGCGGCTCCATCGACTCGCGGGGCGACGGCATCCGCGCCTACTACGCGACGGGCCACGACAGCAACGGCGGCATCGACGTCACCATCGCCGCAGGCGCGACCGTCAGCGGCGGCGTCAACGGGATTCTCGTCTCGGGCAGCGGGACGACGTCGACGGGCACGAAGAATCAGATGGTCACCGTGAACGGCAGGGTCGAGGGCGGCACCGGCGCGGGTGTCCACCTGGTCGGCGGCGGGACGGTGACGGTCGGGACGACCGGAGTCGTCGTCGCGACTTCGGGCACCGCCATTACCACCTCGGGCGGCGGCGATTTGACGGCGGATATTTCCGGGCGGGTCGAGGGCGACATCCGCGCGGCGGGCGCCTTGACGCTGACGGCACCGGCGGGAAGCGTCATCACCGGCACGGTGTACAACCCCACGAGCGCGTTTAACACGGTGGCGGGCAGTATCGGACGGCTCCTCTATACCGCCGGGGGCACGGTCACGGTCGCCTCAACGGGCGCCCTCACCGGCGTGAGCGGCCAGGCCATTCGGAGCAGCGCCGGGGCCTTGGCTGTGACGGTCGACAGCGGCGGCACGGTCACGGGCAACCTCCTTGCCGGCGGCGGCGGTGCCCTGAGTGCGGATATCGCCGGGACGGTGAATGGCGACATCCAGGCGACGGGCGGCGGCGCGTTGACGTTCACGTCACAAGCCGGCAGCCGGGTCTCCGGCACGGTTCACGACCCCACGGGCTCGCTGTCGGTCGCGGGCAGCATCGGACGGCTCCTTTATACCAACGGGGGCACGGTGTCGGTGGCCTCGGGCGGCGCCATCACCGGCGTGGCCGGCCAAACCACGGCCATTCAGAGCAACGCAGGGGCCTTGGATGTGACGATCGCCGGCAGCACCACGGTCGGGGGCGCCATCCACGCGAACGGCGGCGGCAACCTGGACGTGGACGTCGCCGGGACGGTCAGCGGCGCCCTCCTCGCGGACGGCGGCGGCGCCCTGGACGCGGACGTCTCCGGGACGGTCAAGGGCGACATTAAAACCTCGGGCACCGGCAACGGTGCCGTGACCGCGGCGCTCACCGGGACCGGGCGGGTCGAGGGCGACATTCAAGCCTCGGGCACCGGCACCGTGACGCTGACGGCGGCGGCGGGAAGCGTCATCACCGGCACGGTTCACGATCTCACGAGCGCGTTCAACACGGTGGATGGCACCATCGGCCGGCTCCTCTACACCAACGGCGGCGCGGTGACGGTCGCCTCAACGGGCGCCATCACCGGCGTGACCGGCGAGACAGAAGCCATCCGCTCCACTGCCGGCGCCCTGTCGGTGGTGATCGCCAGCGGCAGGACGGTCGGGGGCGCCATCCGCGCGAACGGCGGCGGCAATCTGGACGTGGACGTCGCCGGGACGGTCAGCGGCGCCCTCCTCGCGGACGGCGGCGGCAACCTGGACGCGGACGTCTCCGGCACGGTCAAGGGCGACATTAAAACCTCAGGCACCGGCACCGGCGACGTGACCGCGGCGCTCACCGGGACCGGACGGGTCGAGGGCGACATTCAAGCCACCGGCACGTTGACGCTGACGTCGGCGGCGAATAGCGTCATCACCGGCACGGTTCACGACCCCACGGGCTCACTGTCGGTCGCGGGCAGCATCGGGCGGCTCCTTTATACCAACGGGGGCACGGTGTCGGTGGCCTCAACGGGCGCCATCACCGGCGTGACCAGCCAAACCACGGCCATTCAGAGCAGCGCCGGGGCCTTGGATGTGACGGTCGCCGGCGGCACCACGGTCGGGGGCGCCATCCACGCGAACGGCGGCGGCAACCTGGACGTGGACGTCGCCGGGACGGTCAGCGGCGCCCTCCTCGCGGACGGCGGCGGCAACCTGGATGCGGACGTCTCCGGCACGGTCAAGGGCCACATTCAAACCTCGGGCGGCAACGGTGACGTGACCGCGGCTCTCACCGGGACCGGACGGGTCGAGGGCGACATTCAAGCCTCGGGCACCGGCACCGTGACGCTGACGGCGGCGGCGGGAAGCGTCATCACCGGCACGGTTCACGATCTCACGAGCGCGTTCAACACGGTGGATGGCAGTATCGGACGGCTCCTCTACACCAACGGCGGCGCGGTCACGGTCGCCTCAACGGGCGCCATCACCGGCGTGAGGGGCGAAACAGAAGCCATCCGCTCTGATGCCGGCGCCCTGTCGGTGGTGATCGCCGACGGCAGGACGGTCGGGGGCGCCATCCGCGCGAACGGCGGCGGCGATTTGGACGTGGACGTCGCCGGGACGGTCAGCGGCGCACTCCTCGCAGACGGCGGCGGCAACCTGGATGCGGACGTCTCCGGCACGGTCAAGGGCCACATTCAAACCTCGGGCGGCAACGGCGACGTGACGGCGACTCTCACCGAGACCGGGCGGGTCGAGGGCGACATTCAAGCCTCGGGCACCGGCACCGTGACGCTGGCGGCGGCGGCGGGAAGCGTCATCACCGGCACCGTGGACAACCTCACGAACACGTTCAACACGGTGGAGGGCACCATCGGGCGGCTCCTTTACCGCAACGGCGGCGCGGTCACGGTCGTCTCGGGGGGGCACCTCACCGGCGTGGACGTCGACGGCGTGCGCGAAGCCCTCCGCTCCAAGGCCGGCGACCTGTCCGTGATGATCGTCGCCGGCACCACGGTCGGGGGCACCATCCAAGCGGACGGCGGCGGCGACCTGACCGCGGACGTCGCCGGGCGGGTTGAGGGCGACATCCGGGCGATGGGCGGCGGCGCGTTGACGTTCGCGGCGGCGGCCGAAAGCGTCATCACCGGCACGGTCCACGATCCCGTCGGCCCGCTGACGGTGGTCAGCAGCATCGGGCGGCTTCTCTATACCAACGGCGCCACGGTCACGGTGGCCCAGGACGGGCACCTCACCGGCGTCCCCGAAGGCGAGCGCCGCGAAGCCCTCCGCTCCGACGCCGGACACCTGTCGGTGACGATCGCCGCGGGCGCCACGGTCGGGGGCGACATCCGCGGCTTGGGGGACGGCGATTTGACGGCGGATATCTCCGGGTGGGTCGATGGCGACGTTGTAGGATCAGGTGCCGGCGAACACGTGGTGACCGTGCCGGACGGCGGCGAGGTCACGGGCCTCGTCCATCTGGGCGGCAGCACGGTGACGGTCGGCGGCATCGTCGGGGGCATCTTCCTTGAGAACGGCGGCACAGTGACGGTTGAGGGAGGAGGCATGGTCAAAGGCACACGCGGAGGCCGCCCCGGAGACTACGGCGTCAGGCTCGACAACGGCGGTACCATTACCATTCAGAACGGCGGCACGATTCAGAGCCAGGGCGAGCCTACAATTTTAGTCTCAAGTGGGGACCTCACGGTGAAGAATGATGGTACGCTTAAAAACACTGGCGATGATGGCTATCTCCTTCTTCACGGGACCGGGGCATATCAGGTAACGTCGGGCCCGGACTCGACTATGTCCGGGAAAGTTTCTCCCCCCGATCCCGATAACCCCAACGCCTTCTTCGACGCGAGTAACGCGGCCCCAAATGCTATCATGGTCAGGATCTGCCGTGAGGAAGACGAAACCTGTGATAACCCGCTCGACTCCCGAAATTATAACAATATCACCTTTCCTGGTGATGAACGTGGTGGCGGCGGTGGCGGCGGTGGTGGTGGTCGTGACTGCACTCCTCCTCCCAACGTGCTGGGTAACTGTTCCCAGAGGATGCCCATGGACCCCTCGGTCTTTGCGCTGACCGACGACATGCTGTCCGACCTGACGGGGAGCATTCACGGGGCGGTCGTGGACACGGAGACTGTCCTGAGACGCGGGGACCCCGCGGGCGGGCGGGTCGTCTGGGCCGCGCCGTTCGGGGGGGCGCGGGATCAGAACGGCAGGGTCGACGTGATGGCGGACGCCACCCACTACTTCGGCGGGGGCATACTCGGGATGAGTTGGGGCGCCAAGGACGTGCGCGTGGGCGGCTTCATCGGGGGGTCGGTGGGGCAGCTTGCCGCCTCCGGCAAGCCCCGAGTGGGCCAGGATGTGGACGTGGACATGCAGACGATCTTCTTCGGGCTTGGCGCGTCGCGGGCGCTCGGCCCCGTCCTCTATGACGCCCGGCTGCTGGTCGGGAGCCTGACCCAGGATTCCACCCGCAGCGGCATCCCGGTCATGGATACCGCGGAGGTGGAGTATTCGTCGGTCTTCTTCTCGCCGGAGGTGGGGGTAGCCACCACCATGACCTTGACGGACACGCTGGAGGCGCGGCCCCGGCTGCGGGTGCGGTATGCCGGGTTGTTCACTGAGGGCTTCCGGGAGCGTGGGCAGACGTCGATGTTCGATTTGCAGGTCGAAGAGCGAACGCTGCACCTGGTGGAAGCGCGAGCCGAAGTGGGCATCCCGTTCGCGTTGGCCAGCGGGGGATGGATCAATCCGCGCGTGGGAGTGGAAGGCCGCTATCTGCTGGCGGGGTCGGAGATCAAGGGGATGTACTTCGGCAACACACCGTTCAGCCTTGACGTCGGCGGCGACGCCGGGGTCATCACCGGGACCGTGGGGCTCGGGGTAGCGGTGCCGGTGGCGGAGGCCATGACCCTGGTCGGCAGCTTCGACGGGGCCCTGACCACGGAACGCGCCTGGCGGGCCCTGGGCTACCTCGGCCTCACCTGGTCGTTCTAGGCCGGGGTGACGACTGACCGCCTTACTCCCCAGCGCCCTCAGATGAGGGGCTCCCGGCGGCGTGGGTGAGGGCACGCAGACCCGGTTCGACTTCGGCCCAGACGGCATCCGAGAGGAGGAGACGGAACGCCCTGAGCGTGCTCTGAAAAAGAGTATCGGTGGAGAACCTGTCTCTCGAATTCATCAACACGGCCTACAACTTCTTCCAGCGGCCGTCGCCAAGGGAGGGCGACAGCATAAGAGGCTACTGGGTTCAGCAGGACAGCAAAGTGGCCGAGAACGTGCTCAGATGGTTCATCAAGTGCTACGACCCTCAACTGGTGATCACGGCCTCACGTTTCGCCGGTGACTATGCCCGCGGCATCGTTGAGGAGTGCAATCTTCCGTTTGAAAGCGCGCCTCACCCGGGCAGCGAATGGTGGAACAGGCGAGCCAGAATTTTCGGCAACCTCACGGGTCGGGAACTGTTCCGCAACTTCCTGAACGACCACTGGGTCAACAGAAAGATGTGAGCGTCCGCGTGCCTGACAATACATACATTTCATTCTCCTGGACGAATCTGAGAGTAGGATTCAGAACGTTACCCTCACCCCGGCCCTCTCCCGAGGGGAGAGGGAGTACTATGTGCCTCGCTCAAGCCGTTCCGATTTTTTCCGTCAACTGCCGCCGCACGTTCTTGCCGTTGATGCTTTTCTCCGTAACGATGAACAAACCCTGACCATTGCTTCTTTGCTCCCAAAGCGCGCCGATCGTCCGCTTCTCGCCGGCATCAGTTATCGCCCGCCTCCGCCTACGTGGCCTTTCTGTACTCGGCAATCCATTCCTCTGCTTCCTCTGCGGAATAGGTGCCGGTAATGGCCTTGCTGTTTTCCGGCAGTTGATGACTTAGTGGTTTATCAACGTGCGGCATCAGTTTGTGTCGCAAGTGGTTTGCGATTTCATCAGGTAAGTCCTCAACAAGAGAATCCAGGACCACTCGACTCAATCCGCCAGAAAAAATTGCTCCTTTTAGATCGCTGTTTTGCCCAATTTGACTTCTTATCTGCTCTTCAAAACTACAAGGAGGCATGCCTATACTAATGACTCCTTGTAATTGTGTTTCTCCAAGTTGACCCTCTTGCAAGTTTCCCCCCACAAGTTGAGCCCCTTGTAGATGTGCCCCCCAAAGGTTAGCACATTGGAGGCGTGTCCCCCCAAGACAAGCCCCTTGCAGACGAGCCTGCGAAAGATCGGCCCCTTGCATGGATGATCCCAATAATAGAGAGCCTTGCATGTGTGCTTCTTGAAGTTGAGTTCCTTCCATGTGGACAAATGGAAATCTAGCCCCCTGCAAGTGTGCCCGCCAAAGATCAGCCTTTCGTAGATGTGCCCGCTCAAGTTCAGCTTTTTGCAACCGTGCATCAACCAGAACGGCATTTTCCAAACGTGCTCTATTAAGATCAGCCCCGTTCAGCCAGCTTCCCCGTAAGTTAATATGTAGCCCCTTGAAGACCTCATGCTTCTGCACGAAAAGCAGGGTCAGCAGACTTTGAACTTCTTCGGAGGGCTTCGATTTGTGCTTCTTTCTATATTCGTTTTCTCCCGTCGTCCGGCGGACGTGGGCACAGAGAATGTCCAGGACGGTTTGACGCAAATCTTCGGTGTCTTGTGCAAGATGGAAGAGTTCGTAAGCGCCGCCCAAACGCACGGAGTCTGACTGATGTCCCAGGTGTTCAATGGCATTTTTCAGACGTTCCTGCCGTTGCCCACGCTCGACATTCTGATTAGCCGCTGCCTGTTGTTGCGTGGCTTTAGCTTGTGCTTTCGCGGTGTCTTCCATCGCCTTGGCACGTGTATGAGAAGCCAAGGCTTGCAAGGCAAGCAGAATACCGCCCATGCCGATTCCCAGGAATTTCAGCGCCTCAGATTTTTGAGTTACTCCTAAAAGTTGAAAAATCCATGCTTCAGTGGGCTTCAGGAACATGACCGCCAGGAAAAGCCCGGTTAAGATGACGAGAATGACGAGAAGACTGGCAAGGATAACGGAGAGAAGGTTCATCAAGGTGAGATTGGCGAACAGAAGGGCGATTCAGGGTTTCGGCAACAAAAAATCCTGGATGAGAATGCCGTATTCTTCTTCGTAGAGCGGAAGTCGCCGTTCAAGCTGTTTTACGTCAAGGATGAGTTTGTGAAGTTCCATCTGGTTTTCCTTCACTGGACGGAGGGTAAGGAAAATCGATAAACACCGTCAAGATAATTGGAACCGAAACACGATGAATGGCCGTCACATCCTCCTTCTGTCATTCATCTTCCTTCGTCATTCCCGTCCCCTCATCATTCCCGTCCTCCCATCATTCCCGTCCCCCCATCATTTCCGTCCTCCCATCATTTCCGTCCTCCCATCATTTCCGTCCTCCCGTCATTTCCGTCCTCCCGTCATTTCTGTCCCCCCTCCGTCATTCCCGCAGGTTTTTAGCGGGAATCCATGTTGTGTTTCAAAAACGGGCAACGGGAATGAGAAGCGACCGAGCCGGCATCGGGAACCACCTTCCCATCCTGCACTGTGTATATCTGGGGATTCTGCCGCATTCTTCCACCGGGTATCATGAACCACCGCACTACTCAGCATTGGTATGTCTGGGGTGAAGGCTGTTTATTTTTCTGGATTCCCGCTAAAGACTTGCGGGAATGACAGAAGGGGGGACTGTGGGAATGACGGAGGGGGTGCGAGAATAACGGCGGGGGGGAGAATGACGGCGGAGGACGGGAATGACGGCGGGGGGCGGGAATGACGGCGGGGGACGGGAAGGACGGCGGGGGGCGGGAAGGACGGCGGAGGGCGGGAAGGACGGCGGAGGACGGGAATGACGGCGGAGGACGGGAATGACGGAGGGGGGCGGGATATACTGTTGCCTTTTCTGTCTCTGGCTGCTGTCCGGTCTTATGCTGTTTTTGCAAACTTCTGTACCTGTTCTTCGACTACTGTTACCAGAGCCTGTATAGAATCAATGGTTTGCTCCTCAAAATAAGATTCCTCGCATTGAGGGCAAACCCAAGCTGAGATTTCGTCCAGGCTTACATGGATACCTTTTCGATCAATGTGAAACGGCACAGTCCCTTGTTCCATTTTTGCCTGACAATACATACATTTCATTTCATCCTCCTGAACGAATCTAAGAGTAGGATTCAGAATGTTACCCTCACCCCGGCCCTCTCCCGAGTGGAGAGGGAGTACTATGTCGGCATCGTTGTTCGGTACAAGGTTTGGCAGGATTTGGTTATGATGGTTACCATTCGTCGCAGCTCCGGCTCGGACGTGACGAGGGGAGGGACCAGGATCAGGACGTTTCCGATTGGGCGCATGAGGAGTCCTTGACCGCGGCATTCCATGGCGGCTTGATGGCCGATGCGGGCGGCTGATGGAAAGGGTTCCCGGGTTTGTTTGTTTTTGACTAATTCGATGCCCGCCATCAGTCCGCATTGGCGGACGTCTCCCACGATGGGCAGGTCCGCCAGCGGTTTGAGAAGTTGTTGCAGAAGCCGCGCCTTTTTCTTGACGTTGGCCAGCGTGTGTTCTGTTTTGAAAATGTCCAGATTGGCAAGGGCCGCGGCGCAGGCCAGGGCGTTGCCCGTGTAGCTGTGGCCGTGAAAAAAGGTTTTGTCTTCGGCGTGGTCGCCGAGAAACGCTTCATAGACTGACTCCGTGGTGAGCGTGGCCGCCAGGGGCAGATATCCACCGGTCAGGCCCTTGGCCACGCACAGGAGGTCCGGGGTCACGTTTTCATGATGGCACGCAAACATCTTGCCGGTCCGGCCAAAGCCCGTGGCCACTTCATCCGCGATGAGCAGCACGCGGTATTTCGTACACAAGGCCCGCACGCGGGAGAGGTAGCCCGGCGGCTGCGTCATCATGCCGGCCACGGCCTGGACCAGGGGTTCAATGATGACGCCGGCCACGTGCTGATGCCGTTTGGATAACACGTCTTCCAAGGGGTCAAGACAGGCCGTCTTGCACGACGGGAACCGGAGATTCAGCGGGCATCGATAGCAGGAGGGAGCATGGATTGCACTGGTGGAAAACAGCAACGGCCGGAAGCGTTCGTGAAACAGGGAGACGCCGCCCACGCTCATGCTTCCCACGGTGTCGCCGTGATACGCGGCATCCAGGCGAATAAATTCCGTTTTCCGTCGTTGCGGGGGGCGTTGCTGCTGCCAGTATTGCACCGCCATTTTGAGTGCCACTTCCACGGCGGTTGATCCGTCGTCTGAATAAAAGACGCGCGTCAGCCCTTTCGGGGCAACGGTGACGAGTGTCCTGGCCAACAGAATCGACGGCGGACCCGCGGCGCCCAACAAGGTGCTGTGGGCTACTTTGGTGAGTTGCTCACGAATGGCTCGATCAATGGCGGGATGTCGATGGCCGTGCAGGTTGACCCAGAGGGAGGAAGTGCCGTCCAGATATTTGTTGCCGTGCGTGTCGTAGAGATACGGGCCCTTGGCTTTTTCGATGATGAGCGGTTCTTCTCGTTCCCACTCCTGCATCTGCGTGAACGGGTGCCAGACGTATCGACGATCCCATCGGGAGAGTCGGGCCGCCGAAGATGCCGTTCCGTCTGTGCGTTGAGAACGTGGCCTGCCTTCTCTCTTTGACACGATACGAGAACCCTAATAGAATCAATGGATTTCATACCACAATGAACGATCTGTCCCGTATCCGCAACTTCTCCATTATCGCCCATATCGACCATGGGAAATCGACCCTTGCCGACCGCTTCCTGGAAATAACGGGAGCCATTACCGCAAGGGAATTTCGTGAACAAATCCTGGATGACATGGATTTGGAACGCGAGCGTGGGATTACGATTAAGGCCCACGCCGTCACCACCTCCTATAAAGCACGTGATGGGTGCGACTATCAATTGAATCTTATCGACACCCCCGGGCACGTGGACTTCACTTATGAGGTGTCGCGGAGTCTGGCCGCGTGTGAAGGCGCCCTGTTGCTGGTGGACGCAACTCAGGGGGTCGAAGCCCAGACGATTGCCAACGCCTACCTTGCCATTGCGAACGACCTCGTGATTCTTCCCGTCATCAATAAAATCGATCTCGCCAGCGCGGACGTGGACGGCGTGACGCACCAGATCCAGGACGTCCTGGGCTTGGACGTCGCTGAAACTCTGCTCGTCAGCGCCAAGCAGGGGATCGGGGTGGATGAAGTCCTCAATGCCGTGGTGCAACGAATTCCTCCGCCGACGGGAACGGCCGGTGCGTCGCTGAAGGCCCTGATTGTCGATTCCTGGTTTGACAGTTATCAGGGGGCCATTGTGCTGATTCGTGTGTTTGACGGCAGGGTGAAGCCGGGGATGACCATCCGGCTCATGTCGAATAATCGGACGTTTGACGTTACGGAAGTCGGGATTTTCTCGCCAAAACGCACGAGAACCGCGGAGTTGAACACCGGTGACGTCGGCTACGTCGTGGCGGGCATGAAGGACGTGTCCGATACCAAAATCGGCGATACGCTGACCGAGGCCGACCGACCGACGGCCACGCCTTTGCCCGGGTATCGAGAGGTCAACCCTCTGGTTTTCTGCGGACTCTACACCACGGATAACGCGGATTATGAAAATTTTCGGGACTCTCTGGAAAAACTCCGCCTCAATGATTCCTCGTTTGTGTACGAACCCGAAACGTCGTTGGCCTTGGGCTTTGGGTTCCGTTGCGGGTTTTTGGGCCTGCTTCACATGGAAATTATTCGTGAGCGCCTGCACCGGGAATATGGATTGGACCTGATTAGCACGGCTCCCACCGTGGTTCATCGGGTCAGGACGATCCATGGGGAGGTGCTGGACGTTGACAATCCGGCCAAGCTTCCCGATCCGGGCATGATTGACACCATGGAGGAGCCGTTTATCCAGGCCACGATCATTACGCCGGAACGATACGCCGGCAACGTCATGGCCTTGTGCCAGGAACGGCGGGGCAGTCAGAAAAGCTTGCACTATCTCGACGCCACGAGGATGATGCTGGTCTATGACTTGCCTCTCAACGAAATGGTGCTGGATTTTTACGATAAATTGAAATCCCGTACCCAGGGATACGCGTCGCTGGATTACGAACTGGCGGAGTATCGGCAATCGGATCTGGTCAAGCTCGACCTGCTGCTGAACGGCGAAACCATTGACGCCTTGTCGTTTATCACCCATAAAGATAAGGCGTATCACCGGGGTCGGCAGTTGACGGAAACCATGAAAGCGTTGATTCCCAAACAGATGTTTGAGGTGGTGATCCAAGCGGCCCTCGGCAAGCGCGTCATCGCACGCGAAACGATTTCCGCCCTGAAGAAAAACGTTACGGCCAAATGTTACGGCGGAGACATCACGCGCAAACGCAAGCTCTGGGAAAAACAAAAGGAAGGGAAAAAACGCATGAAGCAACTGGGGCGGGTGGAAGTGCCGCAAGAAGCCTTTTTAGCCCTTTTGAAAGTCAAGGATGCGTCATGACCGATCATCACTCAACACCCGACTCGTCGGCATCGTCTTCCACGGAATCTGATCCGTCTGCGTCGCGTGAAGAGGATCATCACCGGACTCCCCGGAAAAAATCGTTGTGGCGGGAGTACGCCGAAGCTCTCGTCATTGCCATTATCCTGGCCTTGACGATCCGCGTGTTTATCGTGCAGGCCTTCAAAATTCCTTCGGGGTCCATGATTCCCAGTTTGCAGATCGGCGATCACATTCTGGTCAATAAACTCGCGTATGGGATCCAGATTCCCGGAGATTGCGAGCTCGAAATGTCCCTTCTTCCCGTCACCTGTTATTCCTCCGATCTGGTGGTGGATTTCGGTCCACCCGAGCGGGGAGACGTGATCGTGTTTCGCTATCCGGAGGATGAACAGAAGGATTTTATCAAACGCATTATCGGCGTGCCGGGCGACGCCATTCAGATTCGCAATAAAATCGTGTACGTCAACGGCGAGCCGTTTCAAGACGCCACGTTTACCCAACGCGTGGACCCGGGCATCATCGACGGGCGGATCAATCCTCGTGACAACTATGGCCCCGTCACGGTTCCGCCTCACTCCTATTTCGTCATGGGCGACAACCGCGACCAGAGCCTGGACAGTCGCTTCTGGGGCTACGTCCGGGAGCATAAAATCAAGGGCCGGGCGTTTCTCGTGTATTGGTCGTGGAACGGCCGGGGTTCGTTGATGGAATGGGTTCGTTGGAATCGAATCGGGAAAATCATCGACTAAAGTTCCACGGAGTTCATCGGCGTGGTCCGGTCATTGACGCGACAACCTGCTTCTCCTCGCAGCCGCACCCGTCGTTCTGATACTTCGGCGATCTCTCCCGCGTCTCTTGAACGGTATCTCCGTCGATTTTCACGCGGGCGCGTGTTGATCCTGGGAGACCTCATGGTGGATCACTACGTCTGGGGTGCGGTCAGCCGTATTTCTCCTGAGGCTCCCGTGCCGATTGTCCACGTGGAACGGGAATCCGTCCAACCCGGGGGAGCGGCTAACGTCTACGCGAACGTGCTCTCGTTGGGCGGCCACGCTCTGCTCTGCGGCGTGGTCGGGTCGGACGACGCCGGCACAACGTTACTCAAGCAATTACACCTGAATGGAACGCAGGGAATTCTCGTTGATCCGACTCGTCCCACCACGAAAAAAACCAGAATCATCGCTCATAGCCAGCAAGTCGTTCGCTACGACGTCGAACGACGTCACGACGTGTCCTCCCGACTCACGAAGCAGATCGTGAACTACATCGAGACGCATGGTTCTTCTCTTTCGTGCGTCGTGGTCTCTGATTACTGCAAAGGCGTCGTCACGCCTTCGCTGATGGCGCACGTGAGAACGCTCGCACGCCGATGCACCCTTCCCATTATTGTCGATCCCAAGGTTGAACACGTCGGCTATTACGGTGGCGTCACCGTCGTCACCCCCAATCACGTCGAAGCGCAGCAGGCCTCCGATCGTGCCGCCCACGATCACGAGGCCACCGACCATGAGGCCATCCACGACGCGGGACATCACCTGCGCCGAAAACTGGGTTGTGAAGCCGTGTTGGTGACCAGAGGCGAGCAGGGGATGAGTCTGTGCGAAGCCACGGGACGCAGTTGGCACATCCCGGCCATGGCTCGACAGGTGTATGACGTCACGGGCGCGGGTGATACCGTGGTCAGCACCTTGGCCCTTGGCCTGAGTGCCGGCGCCTCCATCCGGGAAAGCGCGACGTTGGCCAATCAGGCTGCCGGGGTTGCGGTGGGCACGGTCGGAACCGCTGCCGTGACGAACGCGCAACTGAAAGAGGCCCTTCGCCATGCCGGCGGATAATCCATCCATTGCCGTCGTCATTCCGGCTCGATACGGGTCTTCCAGATTTCCAGGGAAACCGTTGGCTCTGTTGGCGGGACAACCCTTGATCCGGCACGTCTATGAACGGGCGGCCACCGTCCCTGCGAATGCCCGGGTTCTGGTGGCCACGGACGACGTTCGCATTTCCGAGACCGTTCAGAACTTCGGCGGCCTTGCCGTGATGACCGATCCGTGCCGAACGGGAACGGACCGCGTCGCGGCGGCGGTCCAAACGCTCGCCCGTCAAGGCTCAGGGCAGGCCTGTCAGGTCGTCGTCAACCTCCAAGGTGATGAAATTCCGCTCTCACCGGATTTTCTGATGGATCTCATCAATCCGTTTCTTGCCGGCACCGCGGAAATGGGCACGCTGCGAAGGGCCATGGGACGCGGGGAAGAATTCAGCCAATCTTCAGCCGTGAAGGTCGTCACGGATCGGCAGGGGAGGGCCTTGTACTTTTCCCGATCCCCGATTCCTTACGTGCGGGACCAGGCGCCGTCTCCGTCCCTTCGAACCTCAGGGCAGGCGTCTTTTGCCTTTCTTCACGTCGGCGTGTATATTTTCCGCCGAGCGACGTTGGATCGTTTTGCCGCATTGCCGACGGGAGCGTTGGAGCAGGCGGAACAGCTTGAACAGTTACGAGCACTGGAACACGGCATTCCCATTCACGTCTGGGACACCGCCCATGCCTCCCTTCGGATCGACACGCCTGAAGATCTGGAGAAAGCCAACAAATCATGGGACCGCCTGATGACAGGGCAGGGGAAACCATGATGAATGACGGCGGACACGGGCTGGGGGTCTTGCCTATTCTTCTGGATTCCCGCTTGCGCGGGAATGACGACGTGGGGGTCGTGGCGCCGGATACCCGTGGAGCGAGTGACGGAGTGGACGTGTGTGAGTAAATTCATTTTTGTGACCGGCGGGGTGGTGTCTTCGTTGGGGAAGGGGATTGCTTCGGCTTCCATCGGCCATCTTCTGGAAAGCCGAGGGCTCAAAATTACTTTTCTCAAACTGGACCCTTATATCAACGTCGATCCGGGCACCATGAACCCCTATCAGCACGGAGAGGTCTACGTCACGGACGACGGGGCGGAGACGGATCTGGACCTCGGGCATTATGAGCGGTTTACGAATCTGACGCTGTCCCGGGAAAACAATTGTACCACGGGCCGAATTTATGAATCGGTGATTAAAAAAGAGCGCCGCGGCGAGTACTTGGGCGAAACGGTTCAGGTGGTTCCGCACATTACCGATGAAATCAAACGGACCATCGTCAACGTGGCACACGGCCCCCGATTGAAACCGTCGGAGGCAAGCTTCGACGTGGTGATCGTGGAAATCGGCGGGACGGTGGGGGATATCGAAAGTTTGCCGTTTCTCGAAGCCATCAGGCAGATGCCGTTCGACGTGGGTCGGGACAACGTCCTCTACGTGCATCTGACCCTGGTTCCGTTTATTGAAACCGCGGGGGAGTTGAAGACCAAACCCACGCAGCATTCCGTCAACAAGCTTCGTGAAATCGGCATCCAACCCCATATTCTGTTGTGCCGGACCGATCGCTTCCTGACGCCGTCGGTGAAAGAAAAAATCGCCCTGTTCTGCAACGTGGACAAGGGAGCGGTGATCACCGCGAAAAACATCGATACCATTTATGAAGTGCCCATCGTGCTCAGGAAGGAGGGGCTCGACGAACTCATCATTCGCTTGTTACGGCTGGAAGCCGGGCCGCCCAATCTCCGTCATTGGGACGCCATGGTTCAGAAACTCAAGCGCCCGACTCACCAAGTCACCATTGCCATGGTGGGAAAGTACATGGGCTCCAAAGAATCATACAAGAGCCTGTCCGAGGCCCTCGTCCACGGCGGACTGGCAAACGACGCGGGAATCACCATTCACTGGATTGAATCCGAGGACGTCGAACGACTCGGGCCGGAGCCGCCGTTAAGTGAAGCCGACGGTATTTTGATTCCGGGCGGATTCGGCACGCGGGGCATTGAAGGCAAAGTGGCGACGATTCAATATGCTCGAGAAAAGGGCGTTCCATTTTTCGGGCTTTGTCTGGGAATGCAGTGCGCCGTGATTGAATTTGCCCGCCACGTGGTCGGACTGCCCAGGGCCAATAGTGCTGAATTTGATCCGACCACGGACGCGACGGTGATTGACCTCCTTCCCGAACAGCGGACCATTGAGGAGAAAGGCGGATCCATGAGGCTTGGGGTCTATCCCTGCCGTCTTGAAGAAGGCTCGCTGGCCCGACGCGCCTATGGCACGGCCGAAGTGTATGAACGACATCGACACCGGTATGAATTGAATAATGATTTCCGGGAACGCTTGACCGCGAACGGCTTGCTGATCAGCGGAACGTCGCCGGACGGTCGCCTCGTTGAAATCGTCGAATTGAACGATCATCCCTGGTTTGTCGGTACCCAATTCCATCCCGAATATCATTCACGACCTCATGCTCCTCATCCGATTTGTACGGCGTTTATTCAGGCGGCCTTGAAACGTAAATTCGGCCGGTAGACCAGTTGCACGGACACCATGGTGCGAGACGTTGAGTTAGGAGGGTTTCTGGCGGGAGGGGGGCATCCGCATTTCCTGATTGCCGGCCCCTGCGTCATGGAGAGTGAAGGCCTTGTGTTGGACACCGCTTTTCAACTGGCTGACCTCGCTCGATCAATGGGATTTCCGTACATTTTCAAATCCTCTTACGATAAAGCCAACCGAAGTTCCATTCATTCATACCGAGGACCGGGTATTCAAGAAGGCTTGGCTCTCCTCGGAAAAGTGAGAGAAAAAGTTCAGGTTCCCGTGCTTACCGACGTTCACAGCGTTGAGGACGTGCGGCAGGCCGGTGAGGTTGTCGATATTGTGCAGATTCCCGCGTTCCTGTGCCGACAGACGGACCTCCTGGTTGCGGCCGCGCAAACCGGCAAAGCCGTCAACGTGAAGAAAGGGCAATTTCTGTCTCCGTGGGACATGAGCAACGTCGTGAAAAAATTAGAGGAAAGCGGAACGCGGCGCATTCTCTTGACGGAACGGGGATTTTCCTTCGGTTATAACAATTTAGCCGTTGACATGCGGTCCCTTCCGGTCATGAGAGCATTGGGATACCCCGTGGTGTTTGATGCGACGCACAGCGTGCAACTTCCAGGCGGCGGGGGAACTCGGTCAACCGGCCAACGCGCCTTTATCGTGCCGTTGGTCCGTGCAGCCGCTGCCGCGGGGTGCGATGGATTTTTCATGGAAGTTCATCCCAATCCCGACGAGGCGTTATCCGATGGCCCGACGATGATCCCACTCAATAAAATGAAAGTGTTACTTGAGGAATTGCGGAAGCTGTGCGCGGTTTCCGGCAAGGGATCGAATCTCACGCTGTAAGTCGTCCGATGCCGCCCGCTAAAGTCGCCAAACTTCAACCCCTTCGAGGCTCAGGGCAAGCCGTGGCTGCACCCGACCGGGTCGGTGAACGGACCCTTGGAACCTCAGGGCAGGCGTTCAACCTTCCGAACCTTCTGACGTTTTCACGAATCTTACTGGTTCCCGTGTACGTCACCTTATTTTCTACTCCCACGGTCAACCGATCCCTGGCGGCAGCGGCCGTGTTCGGGATTGCGGCACTGACGGACCTGTTGGATGGCTACATTGCCAAACAACGCGCTCAAATTACGAAAATCGGATGTCTCCTGGATCCCATTGCCGATAAATTTCTCGTGATTTCCGGGCTGGTGTTACTCGTCCAATTCCAACGAGTGGAGGCCTGGCTGGCCATTACCCTTATCACCCGTGAACTGACCATCACCGGAATCCGGGCGATCGCCGCCAGTCGAGGACTCATCATTGCCGCGGGCACGTTAGGAAAATATAAAGTTGTTTTTCAAATGATGGCCATCATCGTGCTGACCCTGGAGGGAACGTTTGCCTTGCCGGTGCTGAGTCTTCATCTGATCGGTACAGTGGGCCTGTACGCGGCACTCGTCTTGTCTCTGGTTTCCGCCGGACACTATATTGTTGAAGTCTGGAAAGCACTTCCCCGATTGAAACCGTCGGGAACTGGTCTCAAAAAATGACCTCCGTTCTATCATGACCGTGTATTTATGGCTCTAGAGCTTCCATGGGTGGGTTTCTGTCTCATTGCCTATTTTCTTGGGTCCATTCCCTTCGGGGTCGTGTTCTCTTCTCTCTGGGGCATGCAGGACCCCAGACAAGCCGGGAGTCAAAACATCGGGTTCACAAACGTCATGCGATTATCAGGGAAAACGGTCGGCGCCTTCACGTTAATCGGCGACGTGGGAAAAGGGTGGCTGGTGGGATGGATCGCGAGCGTCGGAGGGGTGCCGAAACTCTGGGGGCTTGTGGCCGTCATGGCCGTCCTGCTTGGACATCTCTTTCCAATTTTCTTAAAATTTCGCGGAGGCAAGGGCGTGGCCACGGGGCTGGGAGGCATTTTAGGCATTCATTTTCCCCTGGGGCTTCTTTTGGTTGTGATCTGGGGCATGGCCGTGGGCATCTGGAGATATTCGTCAGGCGGAGCCCTCACGGCCTTTTGCGCGTTTCCCGTCGCAAGCTGGTTTGTGACCGGAGACGTGGAATTGACGGGTTTCAGCGTCCTTGTGAGCGCCTTCATTATTTTCAGGCACAAAGACAATATTGCCCACTTGTTGCAGGGAACGGAGCCCAGGATAGGGGCCGATTCCCTGTAATTTTTTAATTTGACATAATAATTATTATGCGACATTTTAGATTTTTGGGTTTCACGCCCTTTTTCTGTCTGTCCGTCATTTTGACCGGCATTCTTGTCCTTCCGGTTTCAGCTCGTGCCTCCGCTGCTTCATTAAAAGAGTCCAAAGGGATTCAAGTTCTGAAAGATATTCAAGACGCGATTTCTGAGTTGGCCGAGCACGTGACGCCCACCGTGGTCGGCGTGTCGTCCATCAGGAAATTATCCCCACCCGGAAGGCGGTCACGACAAGGTGGTCCGCAACCCGGGTCTGCTTCGGGTGTGGTGATTCATGAAGACGGCTACATCGTGACCAATGACCACGTCATCGGGAACGCCGTGGAAGCGGAAATCCGTTTTTCGGATAACTCGACGCTGATTGCCCAAATCGTCGGCCGGGACCCCGACACCGACTTGGCGGTTCTGAAAGTCAACGCCGACCATAAATTGCCGAGTGCCACGTTCAGCGATTCCAGTTCGGTCAAAGTCGGACAATGGGTGTTGGCCGTGGGGAATCCCTTTGGTTTGGACCGAACCGTGACGTTGGGAGTCGTCAGCGGGATCGGTCGAGACAACATGAATTTGTCCCGCTATGAAAACTTTATTCAGACCGATGCGTCGATCAATCCGGGCAATTCCGGCGGACCGCTCTTCAATCTACAAGGCGAAGTCATCGGGATTAACACGGCCATTATCAATTTTGCCCAGAACATCGGATTTGCCATTCCGTCCAAAATGGCCGGTCGCATCGTTGAGCAACTAAAAAATGACGGCAAAGTGGTCCGGGGCTGGCTTGGGGTCGGCATTCAGCCGTTGACCCCTCAACTGGCGAAGAAATTCGGGGTCCCCGACGGCGGCGGGATTCTGGTGAATGAAGTGTTTCAGAACGATCCCGCGGACCTGGCCCGCATTCAATCCGGCGACATCATTACGCAAATCGAAGATGAACGGCTGGAGTCCCCCAATCAGCTTTCTCGCGTCGTTGCCGGGTTTTCCCCTGGTCAAGAGGTGCTGGTCCACATTATCCGGGATGGGAAACCACTCCGACTCCCCGTCGCGTTGGGTGCGAAAAAAGAGAAGCCCATCGTCGCCGCGCTCCCGCCCACGGTAGCAGAAATCGATCTGGGCATCGACGTCTCCCCGCTCACCGATGAATTGGTTCAGCAGTTTGCACTCGAACGGGCCACGGGCATCCTGATCGTCCGCGTGGCCCAAGGCAGCCTTGCGTTTTCAGAAGGGTTGAGAAAAGGAGACGTGATTCAGGAAGTCAATCGCGTGGAAGTGCCAACCATGAAGGAATTTCGGCGAGCCTTGGAAGCGGTGACGCCCGGAGAGACCGTGCTCCTCCGAATTCTCCGCAAATCAAAAGCCTTTTTCGTCGTGCTGAAACCGAATCAGTGAAGCCCACCGCGGTCAATCCGCGCGAATCTGCGTCCCTCGATTCAAAACGTCAAGGGCACGCATTCCCAAATCCTACCAACGTCGTTCCCGATCCGGACGTCGGGAATGACAGTCCGGTTTACGACGAAACCGCGGCCTTCGTTGCTTTATGCTCCTCAATGACCTTATTGGCCACTTCGCGGGGCGTCTGTTCATAACCCGATAATTCCATGACGTATGAGCCTTTCCCAGCGGTCATGGAGGTCAAGACCGGCGCGTATTTCAGAATCTCCGCCAGCGGTACCAGGGCTTTGACGATCTGATTATGGCCTTTCGCGTCCATGCCTAAGATTCGACCCCGCCGGCCGTTCAAATCTCCGATGACCGTCCCGACCAGATCATCCGGGGCGGTGACCTCAATCATCATGATGGGTTCGAGCAACGCGGGCTGAGCCGATTCCATGGCTTTTTTGAATCCCATCGACGCCGCGACTTTGAAGGCCAGTTCCGAAGAATCCACGGGATGATGGGACCCGTCGTACACCGTGACTTGCATGTCCACGACCGGGAAGCCCGCCAACGTGCCCTCGCGCATGGCCTCCACCACTCCTTTTTCCACCGCGGGAATAAAGTTCCGTGGAATCACCCCACCCACGATTTTGTTGAGAAACTCGAATCCCCCGTTACGCGGCAACGGGTCAAGTTGAAGCCAACAATCACCGTACTGTCCATGGCCGCCGGTTTGTTTTTTGTATTTGCCCTGGGCCTGGGACATTTTCTGAATCGTCTCCCGATACGCGACTTTCGGCGTGTGCAGGTTGACGTCCACTCCGTATTTGCGCCGCAGTTTTTCCAGGGTCAACTCGATGTGCGTCTGGCCGACGCCGCTCAACAACATTTCCTTGGTCTCATCATTTCGAATAAATTCCAACGAGGCGTCTTCCTCAACCAACTTGTGGAGGCCGAGACTCACTTTATCAACGTCGGCCTTGGCTTTCGGCTCAAGGGCAAACGACATGACGGGCCGGCTGAGTTTCACCGGCGGAAAGACAATCGGATGTTTGTCGGCACAAATCGTATCGCCCGTTTGCGTGTCCTTTAATTTTCCAATGGCCACGATCTCACCCGCGGCGGCGCGTGCCGTCTGGGTACTTTTCTTGCCCAGCAGACGATACAGGTGTCCCCCTTTCTCTTTGGCGTTGCGCACGGGATTGAAAAAGTTCGAATCGGCTTCCAGGACGCCCGAACGGACTTTGACGTACGTGAGTCGCCCCATGAAGGGATCAATGGTCGTCTTGAACGCAAAGCCGGAAAAGGGCTCCTCCGCACTCATTGCGCGCACGACCTCTTCTCCGGTTTGCGGATGCGCTCCGGTCAACGGCGAGGTTGTTGCTCGTTCGACGGGAGAGGGCAAGAATTGAACGATGGCCTCCTGCAACGTCGTGATTCCGACGTTCCGGATCGCTGAGCCGCACAGGACCGGGATAAACTGGCGGTTCTTCGTGCCCAGGCCCAACCCCTGCACGATCTCCTCTTGCGTGAGGTCGCCTTCGCTTAAATATTTTTCGACCAGGTCGTCGTTGGTTTCCGCGGCGTTTTCAATCAACTGCTTCCGAAGCTCGGACACGGCGTCGTTCACGTCTTCGGGGATTGGTTCTTCCCGGCTTTTATGACCGTCTGGCACGGGGATCACGGCTTTTTGCGTCACCACGTCTACCACGCCCCGCAAGTTCGCTTCCCGGCCGATGGGATACGCAATCGGCATACATCGGGTTTCAAGGGTTTTCTGAATCTCTTCATGTATCGCTTCAAAATTTGCCCGTTCCTTGTCCAGTTCGTTAATAAACACCAGGCAGGGAAGTCCGCGTTCTTGAATAAAATCCCATACCCGATCCAATTCCGATCGTATCCCCGAAGCCCCGATCACCAACACCGCGGCGTCCGCCACGTGAATGGTGTTTTTGGTATCGGCAAAAAAGTCCAACGACCCGGGCGTATCAAAGAGATTCAGGCTGGTGTCTTTATACTCATAGTGCAGAAGCGCCGTACTCATGGAGTGCTGATGTTGAACCTCCTCCGGCTCAAAATCGGCGATCGTATTGCCACCGGAGGTGCTCCCCATGGACGACGTGACGCCGGCTGAAAACACCAACGCTTCAACGAGAGAGGTCTTTCCTGCACCGACATAGGACGCAAAAACCACGTTTCGGATGGAATCGGATTGTGTCATACGCCCTCCTTTTGAAGTGGGTCATTCCAGGAATCTTATCAATGGGCCGTGTCTCAGGTTGAAATTTTTTGGCGGATGTATCGCTACGGGCTGGGTGAGGGAAATTCTCAGACTGAGACACTACCTATCAATGGTGGGTCTTGACAAGCACTTCCCCGCCCATTTTCACGCTGAATGACCGGCAAATTCCCGAGAAGGACGTTGAATGCCGTTATGGAGTGGTCTATCTTACACAAAGATGAATTGATGGCGAATTGGGAAGCCGCAAGGAATCGAAAACCTTTGTCAAATGACGTGTGAGCCGTGAATGAGAAATCGGGACGCCCGCTTCATGGTGGCCCTGTGTTGTGGGCTTTTTGCCTGCGCCATGGCCTTGGATGCGTTACACCCTGAGAAGGAATTTTCCTCAGACGTTGGAACATATCTCTGGAACGGCTTTCAATTCGGTTTGCCGATCGTGGTCGGGGGCTTGTGTTTAACCGGCAAACGTTGGGCCTGCATGGGGGGAGTGATGTATGGAACGGTGGGTCTGGCTTTGGATATTGCCACGTTTGTGCAGAGCACGACCGCTGAAATGGATTCACTGCACGACGTCGGCCTGCTCCTCATGACCACCTTCTTCAACGTTCTGCTGATTGTGATCGGCGGACGCCAGGTTTTAACCGTATGAGACGCCGTCGCGTCTAGACCCTCCCCTCAAGAATGACTCCGTCCCAGTCGCCGGTTCCTTTTTTTAACTGGAGACACCGCGTTTTCTTAAGCCCGCAGGTTTTGAGCCATCGTCGGACGTCGTCGGCACGGTACGTGTTCCCCGTCGGCGTGTAGAGAAGCATCGTGACGGCAAAGAGGTTGGTTTCCGTCACGTCAAACCCCGGCTTGTTCATGAGGAAGGTGTCCTGAATAAGCAGACGTCCGCCGGAGTTGAGTGTGCGCGTGAGTTTCCGAAACAGCTTTGTATTTTCGGCCGGAGAAAAAATGTGAAGGACGTTCGACATCCAGATCACGTCAAACCGTCCGGGTACCGGACTTTCAAACAAGTCGCCCGGGTAATACGACAGTCGTTCGGCACGTCGCAAAGGTCCGGCGATCTCCCGGGCGACTTCAAGGGCAGCCGCTCTATCCCATATCCCCGCCCGCAGCCCGGAATTTTTCCTCAGAAACTCCAACGCATAGGTGCCTGGGCCACCTCCTACGTCTAACAGCGTTTTTACGTTTCTCAAATCGAGTTGTGCCGCCACTTGCCTGGCAGCCTTTAAGGAACGCTGGTGCATGGCCCAGGTGAAGGAGCGGCGATATTCCGGATCATCCGGCCCGTTCTGCTCAATCGGCTTGCCCGTCCGAACGGCATTGGTGAGGTGTGACCAGTTTTCCCATTGGGAATGGAGCAGATTCAACCAGGCACCTTGATAGTCGGGACTCTTCCGATTCAGAAACGTGCGACTGAGTTTCTCTCCGGCGTAGGACGTTCCGCGTTTTTTGAGCAAGCCCGCGGTTTCCAAGTTGCGCAGGAGAATTTCGACTCCCCGTCCATTCGCGTGTAAGGCCTTGGCCAAGGCTTTGGGAGTCCAGAACCGATGCCCCATCAGGGTGAACACGTCCAGATCTAAGGCCGTGGCGAGCAGACGCGGCAAGCGAAAATCGTAGACGACGTCACGGAAGTCATCCATCGTGCGAATGCGAGAGCGAGTCTTCATGTCCCCGTTCCTTTCGTGATGAACCAAGGAAACGATTCAGACGGCAGAAAAATGCCGTTGATACCGCGAGATCAATTGCTCAAGTTCCGGCAGATTGTCTAAATCAATCGCACGTTCAAAAAACGCCGCGACGTACTCTTCATTCATTTCGACCCGTTCGGTGAACCCGTCTTTTTTCAGACTGCCGCGATACTTTGAGACGACTTGTTGAATGTAGAATCTGGCCTGCTTGGCCAACTCATCGCTGCCAAGATCCTCGGCCGTACCGTCGGAAAGCAGGCTCTGCACGTCTTCCAGCGCGTATCCTGCCTGACAGATCAGAAATCCGGCCGGCGTGACTTCAAGTTGCCAGTCTTCATTCTCCAGTTCAAGCGTCAACGCCCCGCCGGGTTCATACTGCACAAAACCCGCGTTGATGTTTTTCAAATGCTCCTGCACGCGCTGCCATCTTTGATCGCGTCCTTCGCTCATGATGAAACAACTTCCCTCGATTGGGAACGTTTCTTTGCCAGGCGTTGCCGAAGGACGTTCAGCCGTCGCGTGTTTTCGTCCAGTTTGGGCAACCCGTACTTTTGATCGACGCGCACCACGCGATGGAGAAATCTCACGGCTTCTTCATCCCGATCTTGCGCTTCATGACACTCGGCCAGGGCGTAGCAGGCTCCGCCCACGCGCAGCTCATCCCGAAGGCGTTCGGCGATGGCCAGACTCGTTTGGGCGCAGGCCACGGCGTCTTCGTACCGTTCCCACGCCGCGTACATTCTGGCCATCATTTTATAGACGTCGGCCTGCCCGCCCTGATTGGCGAGTCGTCTCATCAACGTGATGGATTGTGAATAATAGTCCACGGCTTGTTCAAACTGGCGCGTTTCCTTGGCCACCAATCCTAAATCAGACAGCAGCACGGCCTTGGCTGCGTCATCTTCAAACCGTTCCATCATGTCCAAGGCTTCCAAATAATAGGCACGACCTCGTTCCCATTCGCCGGCGTCCACGTGGACGTTCCCGAGGTTGGTCAACGTTGCACTGATCCCCCGATCGTCTCCCAAGGTTTTCTGAAGTTCCAGGACCTCCTGATAATAGCGTCGTGCCTGCGGACGTTTTCCACTGACCGCGCAGATGTTTCCAAGGTTTCCGAGCGTGGCCGTCAACGCCCGCGGATCGCTGTTTCTCCGATCAACCTCCAACGCCTGGGCATAGCACGCATAGGCTTCGGTGTAGAACCCCCGGGAAAAGTGTGCGTTGCCTTGCTGGTTGAGTCGAGCCGAATGAGATGGTTGCATGAGGATGGTCACGTCTGAATCGTGACGCTAGACGAGAAAGGGAACAGTCACGGCTTAATGCAACGCCCGTTCAACGACCGCTTTGGCGCCGGTCAAAATGGAAGCCCCGTCACCGACCAGGAGCGAATCAAAACGATACTTCAGCAATCGGCGTAACCCCTCACGGGCCGCGTCTGGGTCAGCATATTTTTCAGCGGGCAACATGGTCACCGACCCTTCGGGTTTGCCGAGCAAGGCATCCCCGACAAGAAGAATGCCCCGCCCCTGATCGATAAACAATGCCGACTCCCCTGGCGACTTCTGCCCCGACAGTTGCACGACCCAGATGCCGCCGGGGAGCAGTTCCCCGTCAACAAAGGTTTTATCGGGATTCACCGGCACGTCCGGCGCGTCTTTTTCCGGGACGTACACCCGCGTCTTCAACGTCTCTTTGTACGTCGCGGTTTCACGCACGTGATCCCGATTGGTGAGAAGAATGTAATCGACTTGGCCAGCCGTGCGGAGCTGCGCCAGATCGGAATCCGGGAGAGGCGGCGGATCAACGAGAATTCGATGTTCGCCAACGTCCAACAAGTGACCGTTGAAATTGATCTGCTTTTCTTCCGAAAACCACGACCACGTGGCAATGCCCGGCAGAATGGGTTTCATAATTCGGCGATGGCCTCCTGAACCAGAGTGGTTGTTTTGGCAAGAATATCGTCTTCCGACGGAAGATCAAGGATATCATCTTCGTGGATCGTCAGAAATTTCCGATTCGGCCCCTTGGTCAAAGAAATCAAAAATTGACTGTTGGAGGGCGTCGTCGGAATGACCACGTCGACCGCCCCGTCAATGCCGTTCACCAACTCAAGAAACTTGGCTTTCCCTTCTTCAAAGTCTTCCATTCGATTCATCCGCTCCTTTTATGCCAGCAATTTATTGACCTCGTCCAGAATAGCCGTATGGTCCGCCAACTCCATGTTGCCGACGCGCTGCCACCGGATCACGCCGTTTTGATCCAGAATATACACGTTCGGAATAAAGCGTCCGCCGCCGTACAATTTATCCGTGATTTTGTCGGGATCGGTGAGATACGGATAGGTCACCTTCACGGGAAAGACGCTCAAAAATTCAAGCACGTCGGCTTTGGAATCGCCCGACGAATTCACGCCCACCACCGCCACGTTCCGTCCGCGAGTGGCTTCATGCACCTTCTGTAAATTCGTCCCTTGAACCAGACACGGTTCGCAAATATGAAAGAGACCCAGCACCACGACCTTGCCCCGCAACGCTTCCAATGAAACCGCTTCCCCCGTGACTGAAGAAAGCGAAAAGATCGGCGCCGGCTCCCCGACCTTAAATAACCCACCGGCCCAAGCCGCCGTTACCATGGCCGCGACAAGCACAACACTTATGAGTCCAGAAAGTTGACGTTTCATATCACCCTCCACGCTGGCAAGAAGCAATCAAGATAAACACCGACGGACCTCAAAATAACTCCCGAATTTTACCACACGATTTTTCAGAGGGACAATGAAGGTACAGGACGATCATGTTCCTTCGTACCTCGCTTCCAAATCCCTTATCATGAGATCCATCTGCTCAGGTTCTTTATGATACGTCTTGAATGATTGTATCGCTTCTCTTGCTATCTCGATCGACCTCTTCTCTTTGTCAATGCCGATATATCGTCTTCCTTCACTCAATGCCGCTAAAGCCGTCGTCCCGCTGCCCATAAAACAATCAAGGACGATTTCATCAGGTTCAGTCAACAGCTTAATGACTCGTCGAGGCAGTTCAGCAGGAAACTTGGAATCATGATCTGAATTGCTTCGCACCGAAGGGATTTCCCATACTCCCCGAGACCCCCAATTCACCCATTCCTGTTTCGTCAGTCGTGATCGATCAACCTTGGTGATCCCCGGCTTCCAGAAAACGTAGATATATTCCGACTCATCAACGGAACGGTACGAGATGGTATGCCATCGTGAGTTCTCCCACGTTGCATCTTTTACCCATATACGTCGATCGTATAAATAAAAACCCGCGTTCATGGCCGCCGTTTCTATGAATCCGCCGACGAGAGAGACTCTTGTTTGAGTCTGATATTTTCCACCTCGAACGTTGTTCCCGTTCAACCGTCGATCAATGGTCTGTTCACTACATCCGAAATGTTCTGCAAGTCTGTACCGGTTCCAATCCGGATGCTGTTTCTGAACCTTGAAGACGTTCTCCCGCGTCAGCGCAATTTTCCTCCGAGAAACGTTTTCCGCCATGATTTTCGGCATGTTTTCATCTTTGAAACACAAGATATCGGCAATATTAATCACTAAAAATCCGCCGGGCTTAATAATGGGAAAATGCAGCCGGATCACTTCCCATAACAGCCCTTTCCAATCTTCAAACGACAAATCCTGTTCATATCCTTTTCCAACGTAATAGGGAGGGGACCATACGCTGAGAGCAAGAGATTCCTGCTCGATTCTTCTCAAAAGCTGCTGCGAATCGCCATGATAAATCTTGTTCGGCACAAGCGGAGGAAACAGATTTACGACTGCCATGATCCCGGACACTCCTGCTTTTCTTGATCGTAGGTAAGCGTTTGTATTCTCCACGAAGCCTTGCCTTTCAACCTGTCAAAGCTGACTCTCACTCTGAAATCTTCTCCCAACGTCGGGGCATTTCTCCCCGCCAGCCAGATTCCATCATCAACCGTTGGATTATACCTTTCCTGCAACTTTCCATTCGGAATCGCTGCAATGGTCACTTCCCTCAAATGATGTGTCCCTTCTTCATCATCACGGTACATGAAATGAATAAGGCACGTTGTCGTCAGATAATGCTTACCGCCATATTCGGATATTTCAGGCAAAAATCCTTTTTCATTGACCTCTGCATCAGATCTCCGTTGTCTCACCCACATGGACGTTTGTGACATCTGAATCGTTGCAGAACGATTTTCCTTTTCCGCTTTTGAGTCAATAAACAACGTTTGTCTAACCGTTTGCTCGGGAAGAATCACGTATCGTGCTTTTTTGTAATCAACGTTTCCGTAGACTCTCTGTTGCACGTTAAACCCGGAAAGTCGATCAAGTAATTCTCTCGTGATATCCTCAGCAATATCCTTAACGCTATCGGGCGATTTGAGAAATATCTCATGTGCTTCCATTCCAAAATCATAAACCGCTTGAAAGACCCAACGTAACGTGAGCTTTTCAATTTCCTCAATCTCATCTAAAGATAGAACGCCCGGGTCCTTTTCAGTCATATTCTTTTTCTTTCTCATAACGCCGGAATGACATCACAACCGCTATTTGCCTGTTCTCGATAGTCAAGGGCATCCTCTTTTCTCCAGCATCTGCTTCTAAGGAAGCAATGTAACAATGCGATTCGAGCCAAAGCTATCAGACACCTAGAAAATCGAATCTGCCGTGACGAAGCAGGTTTTCACGGGCGCGTTCGGCGTTTTTACGTACATTCTCGTTATTGCTTTCAAGACCTGCTTGGAGGATGGTTTTTGCCTCACCCGCTTCAAGAAAGTAGGTGTCGTGTTCGGGAGCACAATCGGTAAGTTTGGCGAAGCATTCGACCACCTTTGCAGTGTGACCCGCAAGCATTCTACATAGTGATTCAAATCTTAATGCCTCATGTTCACGACAAGGTTTCACGTTTTTCGATATGCAAATGTCCAAAATCTTCGAATAGGCATCCAACCGCCACCCGGCGTCCAGACATTGGGCATCCAACCAGTAGGGAAATGCTCGAAGTTCCGTTGGATCTCCAACTCCAAACCGCCAGTCAAAGAACTGAATACATTTCTCTTTTAAGGCATGGTCAAGATGTTTTTCGCTGTTTTGTAACATTGTGCCCACGTGTTCGAATAAATTCGTCCAGCGCACTCGGTCGTCATTTGTCTTCCGGTAAAAACGCTCAAGCAGGCTTTCTTCTCCCGTGAGCGGATACGCTTCCCACAAATAATAGGTGAATAGATGATGTCCAAGAATATCAACTGGATTTCTATTGGGATGCTCTTTGTCTCTGAGACCCCTAAGATGTTCCAACGCAAAATCGAAATCGTCGCGCAGAATTTCAAAGGTTGGTTTGAATGGGCGATTAAAACGGAGGAAATTCTTGAATGCCTCCAACCATACACGCAGTTTATCCTGTGGGAAAAAATGAGACCTGTGCTCAGTCGCCCACATCCGATCAAGGACGAAAATGTTTCTGTAGTGCATGCCTAGAATGGCGTATTCAGGCAGTGATAAAGGATAGTCCGTTTCCGAGGAGAAACGTTTTTCAAGAATCGTCGTTATTGTAGAAATATCTGCCTTCGGATCATGCCGCCGTAACCAGAACCCGAAAGAGACTAAGCTCTCCAGCGCGCAACTCCTAATATTGTTGATGGCCTCGTCGATCTGATCGTCTTGGTTCACTACTATTGGTTTGTTCCGATCCAGTCTCCAATCAAACTGCGTGCAAAGCATCTCCAGGAGTTTTGCCAACGGATCCCGCGCAGTAATCGGCACATCCACGTCACTCTTGAGACAGGTTTCAACAAAGTCACCGACCGCTCGCCGTGAACTACGCCAACAGGGATTCTCCCGGAACTCATCATGCCTATAGTCCTCGTGCTCTTGGTCGGGGTGTGAAAGCACCCATTCGCAAAACGTCAACCAATCGTCAAGCTTATCGAAATCTTTCGCCTTTACACACTCCTGCATCGCACCGACCATCGCACGCACGTAAATGGGCCGCTCAATCCTCTCCCGATTTTCCATCCAAAACCTGAGTCTATCGGTATCCGGGATGAGCGAATCTCTGAAAACGGATTGAAACTCTTTTGCGAGTGCCTCAATATTGATCTTTACGAGCCAGTTGTCCTTGTCATAGTGTTCTTCCTGCCATTCGTTAATGTAGGTGAGTAATTTTTCATCAGTGAGTTTTGCGAGAGCCTCACCTGATTTTGGGCTACATTCCGACATCACTCCACTCTTTATTTCACCAAAAGGAGAATAATCTTCATCGGAAATCTGTTCTTTGGCTTCAGCTTCCAATTCCTGAAAATAAGTCGCGTATTCGCCGAACAGAACAGAAACAAAGGGGTTGAGTTGCATCCTGTGGAAACGACGCTCACGTTGTCTGAAAAGCTCCTCCGTGAATTGTTCACCCACCCACTCGCGAAAATCAGTTTTCGACGGACCTCTACGGATGGCATCGAAAATTTGTGTACGCTCTTCTTCCGTGAGCAGTTCCACCCCAAAGTGTTCACACGCACGCCGTATCATCTGCTGAAATTCATAATGATGTTCCCCCCGAGCATAATCTCCATGTTCCAGGATTAACTCCCGAATCCAGGGCTTGGTTTGCTCATTCGGATATAGCGCGTAAAGGTGTTGCCTCAGGCGTTTGAAAACTTTCCACCGCTGATTGCGTAGGACCTTGTCCAAATCCGAAACCGATTCGGACGACTTTTCGTAAACCTTCTCACATGCAAATGTCAGAGTACGAACAAGTGTTGCCCTAGAGTCCTCATAAGCAGAACCCTTCACGTTAAGCCGCCGACACCATACCTCGGATACGTCTTTCCCCCTGCCCTTATCAAGGTATTCTTCGTGTATTGTCTGAGGAATCATGGTGGCGACAGTATCAATGAGAATGAGGGCAACCCTGGAGGGTTCCTTTTCTGCCAGTGGCCGGACACCATTGTTCAATATTTTCTGATATTTCCAATGGCCGAATTGAGGTTGTGGGTCTGGGCGGAATTCAACCACTTTGGACAACAACGAGGAGGCAAAACCCTCAAGCGGCTTTTCAAAGAGATAGGGCTTTTTGAGTAGTTCAATAATATTATCCCCCATCCAGGTATTAACCCAGGCATTATCGACAAAAGCCATAATCTTCTTTGCAAACCGATGAATGACCTCCGGAGAATCAGCTTTTAGAACAACATCAATAATCTCCTCAAGAATCCGAGGATTGTCTGTATCCGGAAGTTGATCCAAAATGCCCAACACTTTTTCAGGTTCTGAATCAAAAACTCGAATCAGATAGGAAAGCGGCGGCCAAAATGGGAAATTTATCCTGTCGTCATCAATCAGCTCCACGCCCGGTGGATGAGCGAAATAGCCCTTTTTGTTGATGATAGGTATCCACGTGGCGTCACTTACATGCTGGAAAAAGAAAGTGAAGTTTGCTCCCTTACGTTCAATCAGTACAAGCAAACGTTCTTCGTCACTGTCAAGACGAATGGGGCGATCCAAAATCGAGTGAATTTCCTGTTGATCTTGTGCGGTGACAGGGGCAAGAAGTTCCAGCACTGTTCTTTCCAGGATGGTCAAGCCTTCGCTGAAATCTTCTATAATCTGTTTGTTTTGATGATGTGCGTAGTTTTCCAGTTTGTTCCATAAATTGTGTATGGTATCCTGCTTCTGTCGTCGAACATCGGAGTCTAAGTGCTTGACCATGGGATCGAGTTTCTCCAATGCCGACTGTACCTGTTTTCGCCGAGTTGGTTGTTGGTTGGTTATCAAATAACGGTCTATTTTTCCGAGTGTCTTGGCAAGTTCACAATCGACCTTCTTGCCTGTCCAAGCATTACCATAACGCTCTTTGTCTTTTGTAAAGCGCGCATCTATGTTACTTCGCATATCTCTAAAATTAGATGAATAGCCCTGCACGTCCATTTTCCCCGCCGCTCGTGGGAGTTTTTCAATAAGCTCTCGTAGCGAGTGTGCCGCCTGGGAAAAACGATCAGGATTATGAGGGTTGTCCAGTGCATAAAGCGCACCAAGGTACCAATTACTTAGTGGGTATCTCTCCGTTTCTTTACCCTGTAATGCTTCCAACACTGCCCGTTGTTGGTCGGTCAGTTTCAGCGGCATCGGCGGTTTGAAATTTGGACTTCCGATATTCATAGCGGAATAAAGGTTTCTTTAAGAACAATTAGTCGGTAAAAAATTGGGCTTAATTACGAGCACGTGCATTTCCCCGCGGCCGAGACGCTTGTCGGTTGCGCGGCTGATAGCCTTCATCTTGTTCAAGAAGTTCATAGACCTGCTCTTGCCAGCGATCTTCGAACATCATTCGAAACGTCGCGGGAGGTGTGCCGATGGTCATGCGTCCTCTTTCAAGGGCGCCCGTGTAGGCTTCTTCAAGGGTTGCCAACAGTTTTTGCTTGTAGTTCGCGTCTTCGCTGCCTTTTAGATGAATGCCCTTTGTTTCCAGAATCAGCAGCTTGCCGTCGTCGTTGCGGCAGGCGACAAAATCGGGATACACCCGTTGTCGCCGCCAACCCTGTAATGAATATTCCTGCCGTGCGGCGACGCGGTGCCACCAATAGACCGCGTTGCTCTTTTCCAGATACAGCGCAAAATTCTTTTCCAGTCCGTTGAATCCGCTTTCAAACAGAGGCTCGAAGAGACTGCGTTGGATCTGGCTGCCGTGTTCGCCTTGCAGCGTTTTCTCTTCCTTAGAAACGAACACCTCGAACGACCTGCCCAGCGCATAGTTCAACCGCTCATCGGTCTCAAGATGAAACCGGACTTCATCTTTGATGATCTTCGTGCGGAAAACGGCTTCGGCTTTGGCGTCAACGTCGTCTTTGACTCTGCGTCTTAGAATTTCTGAAAGATAGACGCGGTTGTTCAAAAGTGTGGAACCGGCGCGTCCGATCATCTCGTGCTTGCGGAGAAAACTCTGTGCTATGCGCGCCGCCTGCCACGGATTCGGCACCACGTCCGTCAACCGCCGGACAAAATAATCAAGGCTCAATCGTTCGCCGGTGTCAAAAATTTCATCGGAGACGTTTCTTCCGCCCTGAACGTCAACCGTGGCAATAATCTCCCGCCTGGTGTCTTCCTGATCCAGATTCACCGCCTCGCCTGCGTCGATTCCATCCCAACTCACGGCACTCAAGATGTCGCGGTCATAGTCAATCGGACGCCAGCCCTTCCCCTTTTTGTGCAACACCTGAGGAAGAAAAATGTTAAGTTTACTGTAGTTCCCACGACGCCGGACGGTTATCGGTTTCGGCGCATCTCCCGGGCCGTGCGCGTGAACGGTATCGCCCAACCCCGTCAATCCCTCGTTTTCCAGCCCGGCTTTCACCCCTTCGACTGCCCTGCCCACGTCTTTGTTGTAACAATAGATGTAGCATTGGTTCAGTGCGCGACCTGCCTCAATCCTTCGGGCGTGGGGCTGTCGCATGATCCGCCCCACCATTTGCGTCATGGCCGTCGTGGCCGTCGTGTTGTCCAGCAAGGTCAGCACGTACGCAAACGAACAGTCCCACCCCTCTTTGAGTGCGTCTTTCGTGAGAATCCAGCGGACGGGGCTCCGTTCGCTCAACAAATCTTCGCGTGCGAGTTCCTTGTGTTCGGACGACTGAACTCGTATCTGCGCCTCCGGTACGGCAAGATTGCTTATCAGGTACGTGCGCACGTCTTCGGAATGAACGTATCCCCTGCTCCGCTGCTCCTTGCCCGTCCGTTGGACCCTGACCAGCGCGATGGGACGAACGTAGCGATTTTCGCTTGATTGGAGGTTTCGCGTTTCGTGTTCCAGTTGCTCTAATTTCTTCTGCGTTTCAGCGAGCGTGTGTTTCCAGTCGGAGTTACTGAAGCTGTGAATCTCGATGGGGAGCTTAATCATTTCCTCGCCATGCAACTCGGTACCCGAGACGTTGACCAGGACGTTGCTGATGCCAAGCTTGGGCGTGGCGGATAATTCAAGCACGAAACGAGGATTGAGCCGGTTGACGGACTTGACGAACTCCTGATTGTTCTTGTCGTTCGGCCCATACGCTTTGTGTGCCTCGTCCAGAACCACGGTCGGACGGACGAGTTTCAGGACGTTGATGAGGCTGTGCTTGATCCAATCGCCGCGTTCGTTTTTCTCCAGATCAGAACGTCGTTCTGCAAGGTCGCGGTTCGCAGTTGCGTCGTCCTGCTCGGGAAAGAACGAGGTGTATCCGCTGCTGTCCCTGAATATTTTGAGAAAATCCTTGCCCCTTTGCCGATTGGCCGACGGCAGCATCAGCAGCATGACGCACAGCCGGCTTTCGACGTCTTGTCGGGTAAAGCGGTCGTCCTTCTGCAACAGTTTGATCGTGCCGCCGGAAAGCCGCTCAAGCATTTGCCGGTAGGGGTGTTCGCGGGTTCTGAAGGCTTTGATCGTTTGTTCATAGATGGCCTTGGTCGGCACGATCCACAGCACAACGCCCACGTCCTGCCTGATACGCTCAAGCGCGGCAACGCCCAACAGCGTCTTGCCGCCGCCGGTGGGAACTTTCAAACAGACGTGCGGCACTGGCTCACCGGACGCTGCCGTCCGGGAAATGTAGTCAGGAATTTCGAAGGTTCCGTCCTGTTTCTGAACGGCGGGAAGAACGGTTCGATCTTTCAGCGACTTCCACGCGGAACGAGGATAGTTTTTCAATTCATCGGGAACTTCGATGTCTTTTGCTTCAAGTGCTTTTGCGGCTTGTTCGTGTTTGAACCGTTCGTCCTTCAGTGCGTCAAGCCATCGCTCCAACTGATCGAGCGCGTTTTGCTGGTAGGTTTTGAGTTGCATTTGTATCCGTTCACGACGTTTCGTACACGCCATACGGCAACTGGCAAAACATAATGTCCATGCCCGTTAATTCCTTTTGGCTCATGAATTTATGGGTGGCGAAGACGACGGCGGTTTTCCGTTTGCGCTTGGCCTGCTTGGCGATGCGGTCGGCACGGTCGCCGTTCAGGGCGGAGTCCGGGCTGCGGAGAAAGTAGAGGTTCGGTTCATAGATCAGGTAGAACAGCCGGTCGGCCGTTTCGTAGAAACACCCGTCCTTGCCCCGCGCTTTGCGGATGGTCTCCGGGGCTTGGCCGGTCGCGGTGTACACCAGGTGGCGCGCCAGGGTTTCGTAGTCCGGCAGGGTTTCTCCGGTGAACATTTTTTCAGGGCTGATTTCGTTGCCCAACGTGCAATAGGTGAAACTGCCGCCCAGTCCGTTTTGTAGAGTGTCATCCTTGGCCGTCGGCACGCCGTTGATGACGCGGCGCACGCGCTCGGCGGTGACGCCGTCGGCGTAGTTTTCGCATTCCACCAGGATGAATTTGCGGGTGCCGCCGTCTTGCTTATTGAGCGAAAGGACGGCATGAGCCGTGGTGCCGGAACCGGCAAAGGAGTCGAGAATTACGGCGTCCTTGTCCCCTGCCAGGGCAAGGGTCCGCTGCAACAATCCCAAGGCTTTCGGATTGTCAAACGGTAATTGTCGGTCACTGAAAATGTCTTTCAAGGTTTTGCGGGCACCGTCCGTGTGCCCAACCTCGTCATACGTCCAAATGGTCAGCGGAACAATTCCCTGCTGCACTTCTCGCAAGTATCGTTTTAATTGCGGCGCGCCGTTTCCATCATGTCCGAAGAATACGCGGTTTTCTTTCAGCCAGACCTGCATGTGCTCTTTGCTTGTTACCCAACACCTTCCTTCCGGCGGATTGTATTTCTTTCCAGTTTTGGGATTGACGATTGGATAATCATATTCAGACGAATAGGTCTTGACGCTTAAATCTCCCGTGCGCCAAGGGCCTCTGCCGTCGTGATCGTCATATTTATACAGTTTGTCCTGTTTCTCCGTGCGCGGGAGCAGACGCCGTTTCCACGTCGGGATCTCGTCGTCTTTTCCATTCCCACGGTTTTTCGCGTAGCACAGAACGAAGTCATGATTGTCGGAGAAGTATTTGGCATCGTTGGCAGGTGCGTACTTCTTTTGCCAGACAACGTTCGTCACAAAATTCTGTTCCCCGAATATTTCATCCATCATCATCCGCAAACGATGCTGCTCATGGTCGTCAATGGACACGAACATGACCCCGTCCTCGGCCAGCAGGTCGCGTAACAGGTGCAGCCGCGGCCACATCATGCAGAGCCATTTGTCGTGCCGCTCCAGGTCTTCGCCGTCTACCGGGCTTGTGGTTTTCAACCATTCCTGCATCAGCGGACCGTTCACGTTGTCGTTGTACGCCCAGCCCTCGTTGCCGGTGTTGTAGGGCGGGTCGATGTAGATGCAGTTCACGCGCCCGGCGTAGCGAGGGAGCAACGCCTTCAGTGCGTGCAGGTTGTCACCGTGGATAATCAGATTGTCGTCGAGAGAGGGTTTGTGGCCTTTTCCTCGACGCGGGGGCCAGCTTTTTGTGGCATCCGGCTCCAGCGTTCGCGCCGGCACGGTCAGATGGTGGGCATAGATGATCTGCTTTCCTTTGAAGTCCAAGGACGGCATGGGGTTTCTCAACGCCTCATCGGCAGGAAGAACGGTTGGTCTTTCAGCGACGTCCACGCGGAACGGGGGTAGTTTTTCAAGTCATCGGGAGCTTTGATACCGGTTCCTGCAAGGGCTTTTGCGGCTTGTTCGCGTGTACACCGGCGTCCTTCAGGGTTTCAAGCCACCGATCCAAATAGTCGAGCGCGTTCTGTTGGTAGCTCTTGAGTTGCAAAACTGTAAACCGTTAGAACTGTAGCTTTAGTGGGCAGTTCGTTCCCGGCATAGAGCAATCGTTTATCGCAAGACCTTCCACTTCATTTTTCCCGTGCAATTGTAATAAACCCTTATCAAACGTATGGAACACTTTCGCCCCGCTCAGAATTGCCGTTGCAAGGTGAACCGCATCAGGTACTGATATTGTCTTGTGACTTCTGTTCCGTATTGTCTGGGCTTTTTGGGCAATACGAATGTCTACGGCCAATATTTCTATCATCTCTCTATTTTGCATAAATCGGTTAAATTGTTCTATCGCGTGCCCCGGCATGGTTCTTTCCAGCACTTCCACGTACAACAAGACCGAAACAACCAGTTTACAGGCTCTGGCTTCGACTTGTTCTATGACAAATCTTATGGATCGATTTCTGTTTTCGTCCTCATCGCCGCGGATCAGACTGATTAAAACCGATGAATCCCAGCAGATTACATCTTGCGTCATTGCCTATCCTTACCCCATCCATCGCGTAGTTCTCTCACGAACTGTTCGGAAGGTTTTTCTCCCTCTCCACTGGGGGCAATACCGTAAAGATCGCTGAGGGAAGGAAGGTCTTCATTCGAAGGCAGGATAACCATGTCCCGAACGTGCATTTTGTAAGGAAACGGTGCCTCCGGACGATAAAAGCATTCGCCTGAAACGGAAACAAAAGCCCCTAAAGAATTTTGCACTTTTTCAAGCAAATTGCTCGGAAACACACAAGTTATCGAAGAAAAGACCGGTAAGGTTGTATAAATCCGAAACGTCTTTGCGTTGTTGTGGATGTTAATTTGCTCAAGTCTGCCGTCTATTGTGCTGATTGTTCTTTCTTCTATGCGTCGCACGTGGCTTAATCGCTCTTTGAAGTTGTCGTCCAATTTGTAAATACGCTTATCTTCGACTTGATTCCCCAAAATTTGCATTTCGGCCCACGCAATCTTTGAAGGCTTGAATTTTACAAGCTGTTCCATGGCGGACAGAACGGGGTGTGAAAGATTTTGAGTTGTATTCTCTTCCACGCACGTCAGATTCTCGCCGATCGCGTGAACGGCAGCAGCGGCAGCATCCTCACCTTCTGCTATGGCCTCACATTCTATTGTTGCGGGACTGGAATGAGAAAGATGGACGACGTGGAATACCACGGTTTCTTCGCCACGATCCTTGACGCTCACATTCAGCAGATCAAGAAAATGTCTGACTTTCTCTGCAAAAACCGACAATTCCACATGACCGCGGTTCTCGTCGGTGCCTTCTATTGTGAAGGAAATTTTGTTCCCGTTCATGACCGAATCCCGCCTTTGTTGGTCAAGGATTCTAGACTCCGTAACCGTTGTACGGCAAGCCGCAGAACACGATTCCCATGTCCGTTAATTCCTTTTGGCTCATGAATTTGTGGGTGGCAAAGACGACGGCGGGTTTCCGTTTGCTCTTGGCCTGCTTGGCGATGCGGTCGGCGCGGTCGCCGTTCAAGGTGGAGTTGACGCCGTTCTCCCTGGAACTCATGGTTCCTACGAGAAGTCGTAGCTTGGAGTCCCATTTATTTAGTAGCCGAAAATTCATCGACCGTAAGACCGGCAGCACGAATGAGGCTTCTCAGAGTTCCTTTGGCGATTTCTTTGTGATCAGGCACGGAGAGGGTGGCAATTTCTCCTTCCTTTGTCATGATAATATGGCTGGCTCTTTGACGTGACACCATCCAGCCAAAGCTCTTGAAGATTTGCACGACTTCCTTCCCACTTAGAGTGGGTAATGCCGGCATATTACACCGTAACCTCTATTTGTTGCGTCTCAATGGTCAAGGGCATTCCCTTTTCCGCCCGTACCTCCAGGCAAAGAGCAATGGCCTCTCTGATATTATCAAGTGCCTGTTTTCTGGTTGGGCCTTGACTCACGCAGCCTGGAATAACGGGGCATTCAACAATCCATACTCCGTCTTCATCCCTGTGAACCGTCACGTGAAATTTCATCGTTTCTGAACCTCCGGTTGTCGTCTCTATACGTGCTATGGTGTCTGTCTCCGTCTGAATCGTTGTACCGGCCTGCAATCGTATCCGTTCACGATGTTTCGTACATGCCATACGGCAACTGGCAAAACGTAATGTCCATGCCCGTTAATTCCTTTTGGCTCATGAATTTGTGGGTGGCGAAGACGACGGCGGGTTTCCGTTTGCGCTTGGCCTGCTTGGCGATGCGGTCGGCACGGTCGCCGTTCAGGGCGGAGTCCGGGCTGCGGAGAAAGTAGAGGTTTGGTTCGTAGATCAGGTAGAACAGCCGGTCGGCCGTTTCGTGGAAACACCCGTCCTTGCCCCGCGCTTTGCGGATGGTCTCCGGGGCTTGGCCGGTCGCGGTGTACACCAAGTAGCGCGCCAGGGTTTCGTAGTCCGGCAGGGTTTCTCCGGTGAACATTTTTTCAGGGCTGATTTCGTTGCCCAACGTGCAATAGGTGAAACTGCCGCCCAGCCCGTTGTTCAGAGTGTCATCCTTGGCCGTTGGCACGCCGTTGATGACGCGGCGCACGCGCTCGGCGGTGACGCCGTCGGCGTAGTCTTCGCATTCCACCAGGATAAACTTGCGATTGCCGCCGTCTTGCTTGTTGAGTGCTAAGACGGCGTGTGCCGTGGTGCCGGAACCGGCAAAGGAGTCGAGAATGATGGCATTTTTGTTATCCAACATCCCAATGATTCTTTGGATGAGGTGAACATTCTTTTCGCCATTGGGGAAGTTGAACTTGGTGTCATATTCCTGAAGATCAGTCCAGTTCGAGTCCAACATGGTGCTGTCACTGGCGTCAAGAAGGTATTGTGGTTTCTTCGTCCGCGGGTTGGGGCGTAATCGATCATGAGCGATCAGATGGTCTGCCCGATCTTTGGAATACATCCAATGCCTTCCTTCCGGAGGTTTCATGCCAAAAAGCTCATAGTCCATCGTAGGTCTGATTCCCGGTGCATCAAAAGCATGCCATCTTGCCTCTTTTGTCTGAATAATTGTGGGAGGAATGACGACCCCGTCCGCCGATTTTGCGTAAAACGTGACGAAATTATATCCAAGATTGAGCGCGCGTATATGCTCACGCTCTCTGATGTTTTTCTTGACGCGGGATACAGCAATAATGTTACGAAAATTCTCCTCCCCGAATATTTCATCCATCATCATCCGCAAACGATGCTGCTCGTGGTCGTCAATCGACACGAACATGACCCCGTCCTCGGCCAGCAGGTCGCGTAACAGGTGCAGCCGCGGCCACATCATGCAGAGCCATTTGTCGTGCCGCTCCAGGTCTTCACCGTCGACCGGGCTTGTGGTTTTCAACCATTCCTGCATCAGCGGGCCGTTCACGTTGTCGTTGTACGCCCAGCCCTCGTTGCCGGTGTTGTAGGGCGGATCGATGTAGATGCCGTTCACGCGCCCGGCGTAGCGTGGGAGCAACGCTTTCAGTGCGTGCAGGTTGTCACCGTGGATAATCAGATTGTCGTCAAGGGAGGGTTTATGGCCTTTTCCTTGACGCGGGGGCCAGCTTTTTGTGGCATCCGGCTCCAGCGTTCGCGCCGGCACGGTCAGATGGTGAGCATAGATGATCTGTTTTCCTTTGAAGTCCAAGGATGGCATGGGGTTTCTCAACTCTCTATCGGCTTGCAAGCAAGCGAACGGCCCAAATTAAATGTCATCAGGAGTCAAAGGGTCAAGCATGCACGTGACGATGGCATAACGAGCCCCTTGCAACGTCACCATTTCCGTAGTTTCCCGATAATAAACGTCGGGGACAGGCTTTAGCGGGAATCCAGAGACTTTTCTCCTCCGCCACGATTTTGACCCCCCACCCTGGCCCTCCCCCTCAAGGGGGGAGGGAACAAAGACTTTTCCACTCCGCCGCAAGGTTGAGCCTAACCGTGCCTCAGACGGGCCAGCGATTGCCCGGCACCCTGCCCGATCCTTTGGATTCCCGCTTACGACTTGCGGGAATGACAGAGGGCAGGAGAACCATGATACGTTGAGGAACTTCTCGACCCCCCACCCTGGCCCTCCCCCTCAAGGGGGGAGGGAATAGGGGCGGGAGAGTCAAAATCCGGCGCCGGGGCGTGTGAAGACAATGTGTCCCGCCAGCATGGTGAGATCGACTCGGATGGCGTGGATACGGTGCGGCGGCTCGCGGAAAAGGTCGCGCTCCAGCACGACAAGGTCGGCCTGCTTGCCGGGGGCGATCACGCCGACTTCTTTCGCCAAGCGAAGTTGACGTGTTCCATTCACCGTATAGCCTTTGAGGAGGTCGGTCAGGGCCATGCGTTGATTGACAGGGGGCAGCGGCGCGCCGTCGGTTGCACCCGGTTTGCGACGAGTATGGCCGATTTCAATGCCGTACAGGGGGGCCGTCTGCGGGAACGGCAAGCCCGTGGCGGGGTAATCGGCTCCGAAGGCCACGAGCGGTGAAGCATCCCAGAGATCTTGCAGGAGCATGACGTTGGTGCCTCGCTTGCGGTCAAGCAGGCGTGAATAGAGGTCCAGGGTTCCGTTCAGATCGTGCGCCCAATGAGGCGTGGTCTGGATCATGACGTCAAGTCCCTTCAGGCGGCGCAAATCTTCCGGCGCGGCGAGCATGACGTGAGCCACGGTGAAGCGACTGTCCGATTGAGGAACACGGTCATGGGCCGAGGCGATTGCGTCCAACGTCACGCGCAACGTGCGGTCGCCGATGGCGTGGACGTGCGCGTCCAGATCGGCTTCCCGTAGCGCGGAGAGGAACCGGACAAGCGGTGCTCCCGACAGCAGAACGGCGCCGCTGCCGCCTTCGGCGTAGGGTCTGAGTACCGCGGCAGTCTCCCCTTCAATGGTGCCGTCGTTCGGAATCTTCACCGTATGAACGTCAATGAGGTCGGAAGCGAAATCACGGCGCATTCGGATGACGCTCTGAACCACGTCCGCGCCGTCACGCTCCGGGTTGTTGAGGTAGACACTGGCGCGGTAACGCAGGGGAAGTTGCCCGTCGCGCTCCATGCCCGCGAGTGCCTTGAGCGCATGACGCAAAATGGTATCGCCGCCGGGAACGCCGGCGTCGAACACGGTGGTAATCCCCATGGCCGAATAGTCAGGCAGTATTGCGGAGAAGGCCGCACGGAAATCCTCTTCCGAACCGATGCCGAAGAGCGGCAACAGCGGCCAGAACGCGTTGCCTTCCACCATCCAGCCCGTCGGCTCGCCGTTTGCGTCCCGCTGGTAGTAGTGGACGCCCGGCAGAGGATCGGGCGTGTCCTTTGTGATGCCGGCGACTTCCAGGGCTTTGCCGTTCACCCAGGCACTGTGCGCGTCGAGAGCGATGAGCACCACCGGGCGGTCGGAGACGACGGCATCCAGATCCTTGTGGTAGGGGCCTTTGACGCCCGCGTCATTGACGGCGGTATTGAGGACACTCGGGAAACCGAAGCCGAACAGGACCTTTTTATCGGGATGGGCGGCGGCGTATGCCTTGAGTGCGGCCTGCACGTCGGCGACGGTCTGCGTGCCGATAATCTGTAATTGAGAGGTGAGCAGACCGGCCACCGCGGGATGTGAATGGCTCTCAACGAACCCCGGGACCAGCATTCGCCCCTTGAGGTTAATGACGCGGTGACCTGCACCGGCGCGCCGTGACGCCTCCCCGTTCGTCCCGACGTAGTCAATCCGACCCTCACGCACCAGAACCGCTTCGGCCCGAGGGCGTGCCGGGTCCGCCGTCCAGACAACCCCATTGATAAAGACCGTCTCCCCGGCCACGGAAGCCACGGGAGCACCCCAAGCACACAGCCCGCACAGAAGCGCGACAGCCACGTTTGTGCTCCGAATGCTCATTGTCGGACTCATCTTCGCCTCTCCCTTAACAAGAGCTTTCAAAAACCGAATGCCATTATCCAGCCCCCTCACCCTAGCCCTCTCCCGCCAGGGGAGAGGGAAGAATCTTTTATTTTCCTTCCTTGACGGGAGAGGGAGGTAATTCCGGTGGAGGAACGTTGAGGATCGGGGCTTTGTTGTTCACGTATCCTTTCATGATTCTCTGTTTCATGGCTCTTTCCGACTTGAAGTTGGCAACGTGGTAGGTGATTTGCGGGCGCGTCCATTGCCACAGGCTGGCTTTGTCGGGATTGTCGTACTTCTCCCACTGTTTGGTCCAGCCTATCAAACTGTAGGACCAGGCACCGACGAATTGCACTGCGACCGACCACAGCAGCAGGACACAAAACAGCGTCAGCATCCGGCGGTTGGCCATCACCCGTTCGATGATCGGAATTATCGACAGCGCCAGAAACGGAGCCACGTCAACGATGGACCGGTAGCCCCAGGTCGTGCCGCCGAACCAATCCCACCACTTGGCGGCCAGAACGATCAGAATCACCGTCGCCACTTGCAGCGGGATCAAGGGACGGTAGCGCGGCGTTCTCCACGCCAGCACGGCCCCGACGAAACCGAACACCAATACAGGCGAGTAGAAGACCAAGCCCCGTGACGGACTGATGAAAAGCCCCGGCAGACTTTCCCACAACGGCGCCGACCAGAGATCCTCAGATCCCGACCATCTCAGGGCAATGGCTTTTGATGCGATGGTTTGTCCGAACTCGATGGGGCTCCCGAAGTAGTAGCCGTTATACGCAGCCAGGACGACGGCGAACGGCAGCCCGCCGGCGACGTAGGCGGCAAACCGGCCCCGGTCCGCCCACAGCAACCAGGCCCCCACGCAGACGACCACCACGGCGCTCGGCGGACGGCACAACACCGCCATGCCGAGGGCCGCCCCGCAGTACGCAGCATCACGCCGACGCTCAGGACCGGCCACGAGGAAGTAGGCACCGAGGGTGAGAAAGAAGGTATTCACGGGGTGCTGCCAAAGCGCCTGACTGCTCACCGGCCAGGCGCAACTGCCCAGCCCGAAGGCCAGCGCGATGAGAAACGCCGGCGTAGCGGCGACGAACCGGCGCGCCGCCAGGAAGATGAGCAAGGCCGTGAACGCGGTGAGCAGGGAGGCCGTCAGTGCCCCGCCGTGCCACCACCAGTACCGGTTGGATTCTATGTCCACGAACAGGTCAAGGAACGCATAGACCGGCAACCCGGCCAACGCTGCGCCGATGCCGAAGGTGTTGACGTACGTTCCAGGGTGCGTGGTTTCGACCAGGTAGTAGTGCTTCGCGTACTTCAATCGGCCCTGCTCATACAGATCGCTGAGATCTTGATTCCATTCGTTGAATTGAACGCCGCGCGGTTCCTGACCGGGCTCTTCCAGTCTCCAGAAGAACGAGGCCGGCGCATCCGGCGGAGTCAGCGAGAAGGCGTGGCGCTTCAACAGGTTCACGCTGAACAGCATGTTCCCTTCCTGGTCGGCGCCGTAGAGAAAGTCGCCGTTGCTCACGTAAGCGCCGAGGCACGTGACGAACACAAGGACAGGCAGGAAACGTCGGCCGGCCGTCGGGCTACGGGAAGCAGCACCGTCGCGCTTGGCGCGTTGCTGTCTCGTTCGGCTTTTCTTTGACATCGGTGGTTCGCTCATTCACGGTCTGCCGGACTTGGCGTTCTCCCTGACGTCTTTCCTCAACGTCCGGGCATTGCCGACGGCCAGCCGTTTTCCTCACGTTGTCTGAAACTTCCGGGGTCACGATTACCGCTTGGTGGAATGTGCATCAAAGAGGCCCAGTTGCCGTTCTTCGGCTTTGGTGAAGGGAATGGGGTATTGGTCGGTGAAGCAGGCGTGACAGTAGTGGTCGTTGCACCCTGGAACGGCGTTGAGCATGCCGTCCAGGCTCAGATATTGCAGACTATCGGCCGTGACGTATTTTCGAATCTCCTCGGTTGAATGGTTGGACCCGATGAGTTCCTTCTGCGTCGGCGTGTCAATGCCGTAGAAACACGGCGCAATCGTCGGCGGAGAACTGATGCGCATGTGGATTTCCCGAGCCCCCGCGTTGCGAATGAGTTTCACGATTTTCCGACTCGTCGTTCCGCGCACGATGGAGTCGTCAACCACCACCACGCGGCGTCCCTTGAGCACGTCGGGCACCGTATTCAATTTCAACTTGACGCCGAAGTGCCGAATGGACTGTTCGGGTTCAATGAACGTCCGGCCGATGTAATGGTTTCGCGTCAATCCAATTTCAAACGGAATCCCGGACCCTTCGGCGTACCCCAACGCCGCGGGCACGCCGGAATCCGGAACGGGAATCACCACGTCGGCGGGCACGTGCGCTTCTTTGGCCAACTGACGTCCCAAGGCTTTTCGAATGGGATAGACCACGTGGTCGTCGAATATTTTTGAATCCGGTCGTGAGAAGTAGACGTATTCAAACACGCACTGGGCGGGCTTTTCCGGCACAACGAAGGGATGATGGGAGGTCATCCCCTTGTCGTTGAAGACGATAAGTTCTCCCGGCTCGACGGCCCGGATAAATTCGGCCCCGATCAGATCAAACGCACAGCTCTCCGAGGCGACGACCCAGGCGTCTTTCCATTTGCCGAGACACAGGGGGCGGAACCCATAGGGGTCCCGCACGGCGATCAAGTCATGATCGCTCAGCAGCACCAGGGAATACGCCCCTCGAATCAGGAACAGCGCCTCAATCAATCGTTCGAGCAAGGTGTCCCCTTTGGAATGGGCCATCAGATGGATCACGACTTCCGTGTCGGAATCGGATTGAAAGATCGAGCCGTAGGCCTCAAGTTCACTCCGAAGGATTGAGGCGTTCATCAGATTGCCGTTGTGGGCCACGGCCAAGTTTCCGAATGCAAAATTGACGGTGAGCGGTTGCACGTTCCGAAAGTGGCTGTTCCCGGTCGTCGAGTAGCGATTGTGTCCGATGGCTTTGTTCCCCCGCAAACAGCGAATGGTCTTTTTCGTGAAAATATCCGAAACCAGTCCCATGCCTTTTTCCACGTAAAAATTCTGACCGTCCGACGAGACGATGCCCGAACTTTCCTGACCACGATGCTGCAACGCGTACAACCCCAGATACGTGAAGTTGGCAGCCTCCCTATGCCCATACATGCCGAACACCCCGCATTCGTCGTGAAATTTATCGGGAGTGATTCGGGGAAGCGCGTTGTTCTGTTGTGATGGATGCCGCATGGTTTTTATGCCAGTTTGCGTTCTAAACTCTGACTCCACCGTTCAAACAAGGCGGCGACCGGGACGTTGATGGTCTCCGCGGCGTGCCCGTCAACGCGAACGATCAACCGATCTCCACCGACCACGCCGACGTCTTCGACGGGCACGCCGTACTCTCGGGCAATGGTCAGCACGTGTTGGACCCGCGCAGGAGACACGGACGCCACCGCGCGTGAGGGGCTCTCGCCGAACAGCAAAGCATCCGTCCGAAGCCCGCGGGCATGGAGGTGAATCGTCGCACCCAGCGGTTGGCCTTGTGCCTCCTCAGGCAAAAAACAACATTCCGCCAGCGTGACGGCCAATCCGCCTTCCGAACAATCGTGTACCGACTGGACCAATCCTTCCCGAATCACTCGCAACACACAATCATGCAGGGCTTTTTCGGCTTCCAGGTTGAGCCAGGGGGGAGACCCTTGCTCCCGATAATGTACGACTTTCAGATATTCGGTTCCACCTAAATCTTCCCTGGTTTCTCCAAAAAGGAGAATCCTGTCGCCCGGCGTCTTGAACCACTGGGTTGTGACGTGATTCAGCGATTCAATCAGCCCCACCATGCCCACAATCGGCGTGGGATAAATGGACAGACCGTTGGTTTCGTTGTACAAACTCACGTTGCCGCTGACGACCGGAACGTTGAAGGCCCGGCAGGCGTCGGCAATGCCTTCGACGGCCAGGACGAACTGCCACATCACGTCAGGCCGCTCGGGATTGCCGAAATTCAAGCAATCCGTCACGCCGATGGGTTGAGCCCCCGAACACGTGACGTTTCGAGCGGCTTCGGCCACGGCCAACGTCCCGCCCACGTAGGGGTTCAAGAGACAGTACCGGCTGTTGCCGTCCGTGGTCAGGGCCAAGGCTTTGTGCGTGCCCTTGACGCGCACGACCGCGGCATCCGAACCCGGACGCACGATGGTATTGATGCCCACCATCTGATCGTATTGCTGATACACCCAGGCTTTGCCGGCAATCGTTGGGGAATCCAGCAGTTGAAGCAGAACGTCTTCTGCATGCTTCACGTCAGGCATATTCTCAACGGTGAGGGATTGCAACAGGTCCTGATAGTCAGGCGGCTTTGCCGGACGGTCATACTTGGGGCTTTCGTCCGCCAACGCCTTGGCGGGAATTTCTGCGACCACGGTTGCGCGTTCCTTGATGCGAATCAAGCCGTCATCCGTGACTTTCCCGATCACCGCCGCGTCAATGCCCCACTTTCGGCAAATCGCCAGGACCTGCCCTTCTTTTCCGGCCTTTGCCACGAGCAACATGCGTTCCTGAGATTCGGACAGCATCAGTTCATACGGCGTCATGTCGGGCTCTCGACAAGGGACGTGAGCAAGTTCGAGTTCAATCCCGGTCCCGGCTCGTGCCGCCATTTCGCACGACGAACTGGTCAACCCCGCGGCACCCATGTCCTGAATGCCGACAAGCAGGTCTTGATCCAACAATTCCAGGCACGCTTCCAGGAGTAATTTTTCTAAAAAGGGGTCGCCGATCTGAACGTTCGGCCGTTTTTGCTCGGAGGTGTCATCAAACGCATCCGACGCCATCGTGGCCCCGTGGATGCCGTCCCGCCCGGTTTTCGCGCCGACGTACAGGACGGGATTCCCCACGCCCTTGGCTTCACCGCGCAGCAGTTGACGGGTTTGAACAATCCCCAGACATAAGACGTTGACCAGGGGATTCTTGGCGTACACGTCGTTAAAGGCAATGTCCCCGCCGACCGTCGGCACCCCGATACAGTTGCCGTAATGGGAAATCCCCGAGACCACGCCTTTCAAAAGCTGACGATTCCGTGGAAGGTCCAACTCACCGAATCGAAGGGAGTTCAGGATCGCAATCGGCCGGGCACCCATCGTGAAAATATCCCGCAGGATCCCGCCGACGCCCGTCGCCGCCCCCTGGAACGGTTCAATAAACGACGGGTGATTATGGGATTCCATTTTGAAGACGGCGGCGAGGCCATCGCCAATATCCACGGCTCCGGCGTTTTCTCCCGGACCTTGGACCACGCGCTCCCCTTCCGTGGGGAACCGTTTCAAATGAATGCGTGAACTTTTGTAGGAACAATGCTCACTCCACATGACGGAAAACACGCCGAGTTCAACGGCATTCGGCTCACGCCCCAAGTGCGCAAGAATCTGCCGGTATTCGTCTTCCGTCAGACCATGTTGGCGAATCAGTTCCGGCGTCATGTCAATACGTCCCGGCTGGCTTCCATTCTTGGAGACATGAGATTCTTCCCTTCGAGGCTCAGGGCAGGCGCTTCGCTCAGAATGACAAGTTGTGATACTTTGCAAAGGGCCCTTTTAGCAGGCCAAGCTATTCCTTTTGGCCGCACCACCATCCTTCTTGGCATTCCTGCCTCTCCCTCTTTGTCATTCCCGCAGGGTTCCCCGATAACAAACGTCGGGGACAAGTTTAGCGGGAATGCAGAAACAACGATTCATATATCAGACCGGCAACCATCGGCGTGCCTGACGTTCCGATCAGGACAGACGAAGCCTGCCGTGGTCCAGGTCATGCCTGACGGCTTGCAGGCACGCCTCAAAATCGCCTTCAACCAGGCGTCCGCCCGTATCGAGCATCCCGCACTGCATCATAAGATTGATGGATGTGCCGAAGTCATCAACCAGCGCGTATCCGTCCTCGTCAATCAAGCGACCGTCCTCCTGTTCGGTAAACACGCATCGGGTTTGCGCGAATTCGATTGCCGGAATCAAGCGGCGGATGAAGCCGTAGGCGGGTTTCCCGAGCGCGTTGGCATAACCCAATTCATACGCGGTGCCGTCATCCATCAGCACGCCGCGGAAGGCGTTACAGTTCGCCACAATCAGGTCGCAGGCTTTGATCTGAGCCACGTCTGCCCGATAAATGCGCGTCGCCGTGTGCATGGAACGGTCGCCCAGGTCAAGGTTGTTGTCCATCGGGTGAAGGCCGACAAACCCGTACTGCTCGCACAGATTCCGTTGGATTTGTGCGTAGGCGACCGCGTCGGGCCGAAACACCTCCGGTCCGGCCAGATACAACTTGGGAGCATGAGAAGCCGTCATTGCCGATTTCCTTTTAACGCTCGTTTGGAAGCTGAATCCTCATCCGGATTGACGCCGACAATATACGCGACCCAAGCCAAGTCGGCGTCGCCTTTCCTGGCGCGATGGTACGTGCCGGTGCCTTCATGGGTTTCAGGGTCCGTTCCTTCCCAGAGAACGTGGACGTCCTGGAACCCTGCCTCCTGCAATAATTCCGTGACTTCCGGGATGGTCCACATACGCCAATCATAGACAAAGGCGTTGCGCAGTTCGCTGCCGTCCTGAAAGGCAAAATGAATCCTGGCGGTGCAATGGTACGTGATCGGATCAAAGGCGTCCTGATCCCAGATAAAGACAAAATCGCCGATCCCGTCATCATCGGGATTGTCGATTTCACGGGATTCTTCCTGCAAGACCTGGCTTTCACTGCCGCCCCAACTATCCATGATGAACAATCCGCCGGGCACGAGAGAGACTTTGGCTCTCTTGAAATAACGCAGCAACGTGGAACGGGTTTTGAACACCATGTAGCTGAAATTCATGGCCACGGTGAGGTGCGCTTCCGACGGGTGGCTGTCCAGCACGTTGCCGTGGATCAGGTTGATTCGTTGCTGTTGATGGGGAGTCAGGCCCGAGACGTTGTGTTTCATGCCCCAATTCAGGGTAGGCCAATCCCGATCAACCCCGATGGCCCGATTGTCGGAATGCTGCGTCACAAAATACGCGGACAACGCCGCAGTTCCACAAAAATCTTCACGCAACACGCGAAGGGATCGTCCGGTAGAGCCCTCAACGTACTCGCTCAAAAACGAACAATCATACTCAGGACTCTGCACACTTTTTTCATACAAGACGTGAGGGTCGGCCAGCTCAGCCATAGACGGGCGTCCATCAACGTTCTTCTCAGTTCGTTTCACACCCGATTCCCTATTTTTCCGGTGAGCGTCTACACGCAGGAAAGCACAGACCACCCATCATACGGGAAGCACGACATCCGTTTCCAGATGCCCAAGGAAAAATAATTGCCGATAAAAATGGAAGGGACGGACGAATCTTGTCTCAGTCCAGGCCGTTCTATCATTCTGCCCCTTCTCTATCGTTCGGCCCTTTCTCTGTCGTTCTGCCCTTTCTCTGTCATTTTGCCCTTTCTCTATCGTTCTCCTCCTTCTCTGTCATTCTGCCCCCTCTCTGTCATTCTGAGCGAAGCGAAGAATCTCAAGGTGCCGCCTGAAAGTGGCCAGAGATTCTTCCCTTCAAGGCTCAGGGCAAACGTCACTTTCGCTCCTCAGAATAACAGAGAGGCAGGCGCGATGAGATCGCGCCGCTACAAGCGGATGGGATTCGTTCTCTGATCCGTCGTAGCCGCGCCATCTTATGGCGCCCCATCCAGCCGGTGGGCATTTTTACAAAAATCTTTTGTGAGAACGGCGAAGGTTGGAGAGAGAAAAAAACCCTTCCGCCGGTGCTGTGGCGGAGAGGCTTTCGTGCGGCGGGCCGGCTTCCGGTATCAGGCACGAATGGACGGGAGGTCAGAAGAAGAGCAATTTCACGAGAATTGCCAGGAATATGCCGATGATGATCGTGATTTCCTTCTTGAAGTCGGCTTTGATGTCGGCGAGTTCGGCTTTGAGAGCCTTGATGGCGGCCTTGACCTCCATGATTTCCGCCTTGATGGCGGTGATGGCGGCCTTGACCATGGCAATTTCCGCCTTGAGCTCGGCTTGAACGGCCGCGAGGTCCGCCTTCGTCGCCGGTTGGTCAAGGTCGGCGCGCCCCAAGGCATCGGCAATGGCAGCATCGTCCATATCTGCCTGCTCAAGATTCGTCTTGAGTCTCAGGATATCGATCAAAGACATGGGGCTATCTTAACGCCACGGGCCAGCCCGATGCAAGCCATTAAAGCGGCTGCGGCAAAAAACATCGGATCCTGCCCGACTGTAGGGCCGCGTCTCACTCCGCCCCTCCCGTAGGGCCGCGTCTCACGCGGCCAAAGCCAAACAAAATCTCGTGGCCTCCCATAATCCTATCGCGCACCCGCCGCCCGGAGCAGATCAACGACGTCGGTGTGGCCTGCCTCGCGGGCTCTGTCCAAAGGTGTTTCCCGGACTTTGCCCGTGTTCCGGGTATGGACGTCGGCCCCCGCCTCAATCAGCCGCGTGACGGTCTCGACGTGGCCGAATTCTGCGGCCTTGTGCAACGGGGTATCGCCGATCCTGTCACCGGCTTGCACGTCCGCCCCGCCGGCCAGCAACACGTCAATGATCTCGATACTGCCGCCGGAGCGGCCGGCGATATCGAAATACACGATAGCCAAGTGGAGCGGGGTCTGCCCGGATTTGTTCTGAGCATTGACGTGGGCGCCGGCTTCAATAAGGACTTGGGCGGTTTCGGCATAGCCGTCTTCAGCGGCCCTGTGCAGGGCCGTATCTCGCCATTTGTTTTTGACGTTCACCCGTGCGCCGGCCTGAAGGAGCCGCGTAACGACCGCGGTCTCGCCCTCCTCGGCGGCCATGTAGAGGGGAGTCTCCTTCCATTTGTTCGTGGCCTCAATCGCGGCATCGGCCTGGAGGAGCCGCGTGACGGTCTCAACGTATCCATTTTCTGCGGCCCTGTGGAGAGGTGTATGGCCGTTGTCGTCCTTGGCATTGACCACGGATCCGGCATGCAGAAGCACCGTGACGGCGTCAAGTCGGCCATAGTAGGCGGCCCGGTGCAAAGCGGTCTCCTCGTCGGCATTCCTGGCCTGCACGTCGGCCCCGGCCTCCAGCAATCGCTTGACCTCAGCGGTATCGCCCTTCCTGGCGGCCTCGTGGAGGTAGACGGTGCCACCGCACGCCGTCCCGGTCAAAAGCAGTAGGCCTGCCAAGGTTCTTCCAAGCATGTTCTTCATAAGGATATCCTTTCGTTCCCCCGCCGTCATTCCCGTCTTACTCCCGTTGTCCTTCCTGCCTTATCCCCGCTGTCATTCCCGAAGTTCCCCGATAACAAACGTCGGGGACAGGCTTTAGCGGGAATCCAGGGAAAGGAGGCTCACGTCACGTCTGGGCTTGTGCAATCCGGTCGTCTCATTCTCTTCCGTCGCCGCATGATCCGGACCACAGGGTTATTCCCTCTTCTCACTGACGACGTATCCTTTTTATTCCAACGAGGACTTCGTATCCATTGACGGCCGCCTCCGGTTGTATATTTCGTGAAGATGACGAAAAGCTTGGAGAATATGCTCAGGTTTGACCATCAGTTTCTCATTCTTTTTGACCCGATCTTCCACGTCTTCTTTCCCATTGCCGTATATGTCTTTTGGGAACAATTCGTTTTGCTCGAAAAAATCCGGGTTCTCGAACGTAGGTGCCGCAAGGAGTTGATCGAATTCGCGAGCGAAGTTTTCCCCGGACGAACTCCAGGCATTATTCGCATAGTAATAGACTGAGGACACGATGGGACCCAAAAAGGGATCAACCAGAAACACCAACAACGTTTCCGTTTCAGCATAGTGCCGAAAGTGGTAGTGGAGTTTTTGGGCATTTGGAAAAAACCGACCACACGCACGCTCAATCAAGTCTTTCTTTTTTTCCGACCAGTGCTTCTCAGGTTGGCCGTAGAACATGAGGAGCCGATACGTCGTCCGAAATTCACGAGGCCCCTTATCCGCGTCATAAGCTGACAGGGCTTTGAGAAATTCGCTACGGCTGGCGTTGTTCATTTCTTCGAGGGTTTCTTCCAGGTGGGTCAGGTCGGAAGCACGAACCGGCACGCTGAGCCCTTCCAGTTTTCCTCCCTCATTTTTGATGTTGCTCAAGGCACCGCGCAGCAGTTTCTTGACGGCGCGCACGATCGATTCAGAATCCTTGCCTCCTTCAACCTTTTGCTCGGCCATCCCGGATATAAAGGGCCGTCCGTCAAGGAAGTCATTCAATTCGCGTGAGTCTACGTTGGAGTCGGCTTTTGTGGAAGACGACGACGAGTTGGCCAACAGCGTCAACGACCGTGCCACCAGAAAGTTGACCAGTGAGAGGTTCAAATTCATCTCACCCCCGGCTTTGCTGAGCGTTTCTTTTTCCTGTTCCGAGAGCAGGAATCGGAGTGCGTCGTTCGAGAACAACCACAGGCTGTTCATCCCGTCAGGAACGCGGCGGCCGTAAATGGACGCGAGAAACCGGCCCGTGCTGAATTTTTCATAGTCCGGCATGGTCAGGGCACGTTCATCCTCAACGTACTGTTCGTCTGATTTGGGGAGAACGCCCAATCCCATGTAATGACACCGAGAATCATTATTCGCCGTCCTTGACGCTTGACAAATAATCGGGGCGCTCCCGCCGCCGGTTCCGCCGGCAACGGAAAAGCTGGTCACGTAAATGTCGATACCATCACCTTGGTTTATATTACCAATGTTACCAATGACAGGATGCATAGGATTCCAGCCCCGTGCGAGCGATTCACTGACAATATGGAAATTGCACCCGCCCTGGTGATTGTTGAGTTTGAAATTTTCTCCAGGGAATTGGACCTCTCTGCTCTCTTGGTTCTTTTGGTTTTCTTTGTTCTTTTGGCCCTTCGTTGCGGCCGACACAATCAAATTTAAAATCTCATTGTTCTTCACGTCCGAGTCTATGGTCACGAACCTAGGGTACTCGCATATACGATAGAGTCGGTTGGCTCGGAAGACCTCGGGAACCACGGAAATCTCCCTGAGTTCCTTTATCACCCTGTTCGGATCCAAGCCAATTGCTTTCAATGCTTTGGCCAAGGGACTCTCCGGAATCCCGATCCGAATTTCGTATGAGGAACTGATATCCTCGATATAGGCGAAGAAGTCATAGGCAATACGAACGCCACATTTGCCGATCCCGCAGATTTTGACTCTCATGTATGTACTCCTTTCTTTCCGGCCTAGAACGTGCTAAGAAACATGCTAAGAACCCATAATGCCAGACTGGCTCCAAGACCAAGTGATACCAAGAAGGATGGATATTTACGTTGGGAAGCGCTCGGATGCATTGGATGATTTGGTTCCAACAGATAGAGCAATAATGTCAGGACCATCGAAAGGTGGGGTGACATGAGCCGGGTACTCTCAGACAGCTTGACGCCCCAACCCAGCAGAAGGACGAGTTCAAGGAATGAAGCCGCTGAGAATCCACCCGCTACCCACATGGGCACCCGCAGATGGTTCGGTATGTGGAACCATTGCTCGCCCTTATAGGCGATGGGCGTCAGTTTGAAATTCATCCGGCGGATCATCTTGTAGTAACAAATCGTGACGACGGCACTCAGAACGAAACAGACCGTTGGTGGTATCCAGTTGTTCAACGTCCTGCCCTCCTCTCTAGACGTTTAGAAATTCAGAAGCCTTTGGCACTCCTGCAAATGACTGAGCAATTAGCACGGTTCTTTCAACGTCATATGACCATATACCCAAGTTTGCCTCAGTAGACATTCTCCATGGATATAGAGTGTCGTTTCGCCATGCATTTCGTCATCCACCAAATTAGACACCCAAATAGTTCCATCCGGTTCTTTTATCACGAATTCCCCATTCCGCTTGCCATCAACATAAGGGCCTTTTGCAGTACCGGCATCGGATTCTTCGCTCCACACCCCATTCCGCTTGCCATCGACGTAAGGGCCTTTTGCAGTACCGGCATCGGATTCTTCGCTCCACACCCCATTCCGCTTGCCATTAACATATCTCCCGGTAGAGGCCACGGGGCAGTAGTCGTCACAGATCCATGTCTCCGTTCCATGTCCGTCCGGAAAGCCGCCGGAGCACGAGCCGGACCAGGTGACGGTCTCATCAGTTTTAGGAAAGGGATTCCATATAAAGCATCCGGGTTTCTTCTCAACCTCCATCCAGCACGCAGGATCGCCTTTCTCAGTCTGGGTGGGACATTTCGGTTCCTGTTCCGCTATCGCCGGGATAGCCGCAAGAATCAGGAGGGCCACCAGGGGGAGCAGCGCCATCACGATTCGATACCCCTTCTTGCTCAAGAGAGATGCGTGCATGACGCCGCCTTGCACGTTCGAAGACGTGCGATTCGCAGTGACTTTTGGATCCAAGACGTTCTTCATGATTGCTCCTTCCATGGTAGGAATTAAGAAAATGCTGATGCGCTCATTGACAATTCATACAATGTGAATAGTCGATTCTTCCTTGCGATGCATCGGTCCAGCCCTGACTGATCTTCTTGGCCCTGGCCCACTTGTTGGGATGCGTGAAACTATCGTAATCGGTCCCGATCTGAAGAATGGCGCGCGTGGCCGCGTGTTTCGACGCGCCGAGGCGCTGAAGTACCTGCCCACTCCAGTAATCGGCGTTCAACTCGCGTCGGATCGAACTTCCCGGAGAAAAACCGTCAACGTGGTGGCCCACCTCGTGGGCAATGATGGAGATCGCGGCCCAGTCGGTGCCCACTTCCCGATTGACTCGATCGACAAAACCCACGTCGACCCCGAGAATCCGTCGGCCGTTGGCGAGGCTGTCCGCAGGCAGGTGTTTGTCAGTCTGCATGGACTCACCTCCTCTCATGGTTACCCTCGGTTGCTGTTCGGACGCCTTCTTCGTGCGCGTCCCGTCATTTCACGTCCACGATGATATTTGCGCTTGAGCCCGCGCCGCCGCGATGGCGCCAGGATTGAGTTTCGCCGGTCTTGCCTTCCACGCGGATTTCGCCGGTGTTGACGTTGGCGTAGGAACAATTGCCCTTACGCCCCGTGCCGTTCACGGCGTACAGTTTGATGCGGTTTCTGCCTTTGTTCACGGGAATGACCTCGCAGGCCCACCGGTTGTCGATTTCACCGGAAAACACGCTCCCACCATTGACGGACACCCTCACCCTGTCGCCGTCTTCGCATTCGTGGTCACGCACGCAGACCCGCACCTTCTGCCTGGAGGAGGGCACCGTCACCTTGAAATCTCGCAGCGGTCGGTTGGTAAAGCTGTCCGGTGCCCAGTGCGTGTGAACGATGTTGTACGTACGGGCACGAGTATCGGAGCGAACCTTATACTGATACTCACGGTCAGCCGCCTGGTAGCTGTCTTCGAAGAAACAGTAGGATTCCACTGGATTGGGATCATTCCCTCGCCTCCTTAGATAATCACGGAAAGCGTTCTCGAAGCCGATGTGACGAGAATAATCACCAAGGAAGATGGCGCTATAGTATCGGTTGTCGTTATCAGAATCATTGATGATGCAGTAGATGTGATCCTGATCGGATGCCTGGGCTACGGGGCTGCCTGCCGCAACGGCCGTCAGCAGGCAGATTGCTATGAGTTTCCAGTTGGTCACGGGATACCTCCTCGTTATCGGTTGATATTCGGCCTTCTCTGATGTTGACTCGATGTTTGGCCCGTGTGAGGGCTTTGGTCCGGACGTGGGGGGCACGGTGGCGCACGAAGCCGCGCCACGGCTGGGATGAGACGACTGGGTACAGACTGTCGGTTTGTTTTTGTGAGGAACGCCGCGCAGGAATCTACGCGAGAGGTTAGCGAGTATGGATTTCCCGAACCTACGTAGAAATACCCCCCCCCCCCCCCCTAATACCAGTATTTCTACTTAGTGTATTATTCTTATAAAGAGAAGTTGGGGGATATGAGCACATCGTTATGGTCTCTTGGTTTTTCATTTTGATAGATGAAACGTTTTTGGCAAAAGGAATGGTTTCGTGGTCCTATATATGAAAGACACAAGCAAGTCAATGTGAATTCAGGAATTTTTTTACATTGTCCGATGTTCATCAGTCTTTTATAATTCTGACCGGAATGATCGTAAGGCAAATTGCACTATTGAAAAAGGAGCGTGAGTATGGAGTACGCGAGAGAGGCAGGGAAAACTGAGGTGCAGGATGATCCGAAGGCGCGGGAGTTGTTGCGGCGGGCGTTTGCAAAGACTTCGCGGTGGCCGGAGGGGTTCGGTGGGTTTGAGGCTGAGTTGCGGGTAAACGTGAACGGGGAGGAAACACGCGGGACGGTTACGGTGAAATCTTCAAAGGACGTGGTGGTGTCGCTGCCGGATGCTGATCTTCAGCAGTGGGCCCAGGGGCAGATTTCGATGATTGCGGTGCATCGAGGGCCTCGCAGTTTTGATGAATCCGATGGGAAATATACGCTCTCCTTTGCCGGTGAGGAGCATCATCCTCAAGGGCCGCGCGTTAATTTGAATGATTCCATGGGGTCGAGTTATCGGATCAAGGACGACCGCATCACGCAGATTAACCGACGGATGCCGCACGTGGCGTTTACGATTAACGTGGAGGACAGCGCGGTGACGCAGGACGAACGGTATCTGACCACGCGCTATACCGTGTATTATTTTTCTCCGAAGGATGGCTCGCTGGCGAACGTGGAGAGTTTTTCCGACAGTCATGCCAGGGTCGGGAATGCGGATCTACCCGCGACTCGCCGGATTATTTCTTATGAGAAAGGGGCCATGGTGACGCGGGTGCTTGCGTTTGAAAATCATAGGCTGCTGTGAGTACCCCCCACCCTGCCCTCCCCCTCAAGGGGGGAGGGGTAGGATTACACAGGAGGAGAGGAAATGGATCTTCGATCAGACTACCCGCGTAGTGTGTACGTGAAATTAGGCGGATACGTGCATCTGGCCCGGATGATTGACAAATGTCGGGCCAAGGTTGCCAGCACGTTGGGGGAGTACATCTATCCGTGCCCTATGGATCAGCGGTTGTTGGATTTTGCGGGGATCAGCGGAGATGACTTTTGGGGGGCGGTGACGTCAAAAACCGATCAGGACGTTGTTGACTGGTTTCAGGCTACGGCCACACCGCATACGACTGAGGAGGTTGACAACTGGAACCGTTCGCATCTGACCCGTGGACCCGATACGGACGAGAAGCGCGCCTATTTTCAGGAGATTCGGGACGGCATCGATTCGACTCGCGTTGACGTGACCACCTGGGCCGACCTGCTTGATCTTGAGGAAGGGCGACGGGTGCCCTCTCGGTCGCATCCGCTGTAGCTCAACCGGTTTGCTCCGTTGTGACACCGTTGTGCTTCAGGAGAGTTCTCGCCCGCCGGTTCCGCCGCGGAAGCCGCCGAAGTTGCCGCCGAAGCCGCCTTGGCCCGTTCCCCAATATTCTCCCCGACGCCAACGTTGAAAAGGATGTTTCCGTTCGGGTCTGGTAAACCGCCACAAGACGTACACCATCGTCAATACCACGCCGAGGTTCATCCAGAATCCGGGGCTTGAGGATTGCGGGGGTTGCCCTGCTTCGTTGGTCAGATTGCCCGAGGCTGAGGCTAATCCCACGGCGGTTCGGTACAACGCTTCTCCGTATTGCGCGTTCTGAAACATGGGCACGAGGTGTCGCGTCGAGAGGTTGTCCAACTGCGGTTTTCCTATCACCGGGAGCAGATTGCGGCCGAGCACGACCACGGCTTGCTGCTCCTGTAAGGACGCCAACAACAAGATGCCCCGCTCTTGTTGAGCCGTCCCGATGCGCCACGCCGCGTATAATTTTTCTGCATACTCCCGCGCATGGGCGTATGGATCGATGGTCGCCGTGGTCACGACGATCATCTCAACGCCGGTGTGATCTTCCAGTTCTTTACAGACTTCACGAATTCGGCGTTGCCACGTGGCATCAATGAAATTTCCATAATCACTCACGTACCCACGGGGCGTGGGAAACGTCCGAGGCGTTTGTCCCACGGAATCCCCTGCCCAACTCAGCGTTCCCCCGACCGCACAGAGCACAATCAGGATTGTCAGGCTTGGCCGGACTTTCTTCCATGGAGTGGTCACGTTGACTCACCGAGGAGTTTCAAAACCTCTTGCTTGCTCACCGGCCTTGTGGTCATGTCATTCTGAGCGAAGCGAAGAATCTCAGTCCGTTTCGAAACTTTTTGCTCAATCACAAGACTTGTGTTTTCCCCTTCTTGTTACGGTCATTCAATGCCAAGGTCTTTGCAGATTTTTTGAGCCATGAATTCCCTGATTTCATTATGTTGCGGTATTGCGATGACTTCACCGTTGTTACTGCCAGAATATCGATGACCGCTTCTTTCAAGCTTTCGATCAGTTCTTCTTTTGTTTTTTCTTGAGCATTCGCACCTGGGATTCCCTCGATCCACCCTATCCACCAAGCACCATCTCTTTGAACCATTGCTGTGAATTCGGCCTTCATAATTGACACATCTTCGCTGCGCAGTAACGCGGGGAGCCTTGTCCGTCATACCGCCACTTCGAGGGAGGACAGGCTGATCGACTCGACTTGCGGGATGGATTCGTGATTCGCAAGACGATCTTCCACGTGGAGGCGGATAACGTCACGTAACGCTTCCACGGCATCTTCGTAGGTCGCTCCTTGCGTGTAACAACCTTGCAATTCCGGACACCAGGCAAAAAAGCCCTCGTCATCTTTTTCTATGACGACGGAAAAACGATAGGGTTTCATCTTCTTTCCTCTTTCAATTGAACAAAGTCTTGAATTGCATGAACCATGGCTCTATCTGCTGCACGAGGATTGCCTTGGGCAACATAGTCGTAGATGTCCTTCAGCCACGTTTCGGCCTCAATTGTCCATCTTATCTCTGCCATAAGCGAATACGGTGCTCCATTTCCTCATTTGACAGCACGCGGTCTTCTCGGGAATCCGCAAGACCACGTTCCACCATGCGTTCGAATGTAAGTTCGCGCAGGATTTCCTCATACGTCGCATCATCCGGCTGCGACTCAATGACTTCCTTCATCTTCTTTTTCGCTATTGCCATAGGATCTCTCCTCCACCTGATAAGCCTTAAGGTTACAAATCAGCAAATAATTTTCTCATACAGCGTCTCCGGGGCAATATCTGCTCCATTTGGCCACGTTATCGTTCCACCCTCTACGACGGCCTTTTTGAAGAACTCCTTTGCTTTTAACGGCAGAAAAACAGGACCTTTATTGATGTATTCATGGAAATCAATATCGCCAGCGACACCATCATTAAACTCAACGTGAAAGATGTAATCATTTTTATAGGTAATTTTTATGACATCATTCATATTCCACATGGTGTCACCCCTATTTGAGTGGTGCTAATTGGAATCGCCCTTCCTGTTTCATGGTTTCGAGACGGTCCGTCAATCGGCGTAATGCGGCAAGATACCGATCCAATAATTTCGGGAGGGCGTGTTTGCCCGGGGTGCTGAGGCCCCGTTTCATTTGCCAGACTTCGAGAAACACCGCAGGGTCCAGATTCAAGGCAACGTTCAGTTCATGTAACACGGCGTCGGATTTCATGATCGAGGGACGGTCCAGCAATCGATACACCCCGCGCAGACAGGGAATCAACGCCGTTAATGACAGCGGCAACAAGGCTTGGACGGCTTCAACCCTCCCCCACCCTTCAACGTAGCGTTGACGGATTCGCAGCAGATTGCCACGCAATTCCTGTTCACATTGAAGAAACAGCCGGGCGGTATTGATGGGTAATTCCGGGAACGGGTCACGTCCTTGCAGCAACACGTGGTGCTCCTTGATGTTCAGAAATTCCAGCGGGAACGCGTCTGATGATTGATGGAGATCCTCTTGCGTCAGCAACAACGGCGTGACGATTTTCTGCGAATTCCATGGTTTCCACAGACCGGCCCACGCTTGCAGGACGGGCTGCGTGACCTGCTCAAGCAGAATCAGCAGGTTGACGTTGGAGCGTCCGGGCAGGAACTCCCCGCGTGCCGCACTTCCATAGACAAGAATCGCTTGAGGCGTCAGGTCTTTGCGTTTTTTCACGGATCGGAGAAATCCGCGAAGCGGCTCATGCGCGTCTTCCTGGAGATGAGACCAAGGCGGCGCGACGTTCATTTTCCCGTCCGGCTAGAACGAGCCCTTCTCATGATTTTGAGCACGAACGTGAGGCGGACGTTGGTCCGCACGTGGGTCCGGCCAGAATCCCGCGGCTTGCAGTCGGTCCATGATCCCGAACGGCGGAGTGTCCCGAAGCCCGGCCGTCGCGGTCAAGACGTGATATTTGAGGCGTCGATTTCGGTCCAGAGTGGAGAAGACGCGATTTCGCAGCATGGCAACGATGGGATTGCCGGTGTTCCAAAAAAACACTTCTTCATCCGCCAGTCGTTGCAGCATTTCGACCATGGGACGACGCCGGTGTTCATAGTCTTTGAGTTTCGCCGCGGAAAAATCGTCTTCGGCGAAACAGGACGGCAGCACGTCCGCCAGTGCCACGGCGTCAACCATCGCCTGCATGCGTCCCTGTGAGACGTGAGGATTCATCCCATGCGCGGCATCCCCTATAATCACGGCCCCGTCCGTGACCCACGTTTGGGCACGGGCGCGACCGGTCGGCAGGTACGCGGTCTGTTCCCAATTCGTCAACCCCTTGAACGTGCCCGCTAACTCAGGACAGATGGCGGACCAGCGCCTGTGCAGGGTTTCGACTCCGGCGGCGTGAACCTCTTGCATGGATCCTGACTGCACCATGTAGACAAGATAGACATTCTCCCCGGCAGCGGGGAATATCCCGAAAATTTCTTTTTTTCCAAGAAAGTATTGCGCTTCCTCAAGCCGTTCAGGACATTCTAAAACGGCAACCAGGTAGCTTTCAGGATAACGATGGAGTCGGGCCGGAATGCCGATGGCTTCGCGCACCTTGGAAAATGGACCGTCGGCCCCGACGACGACGTTGGCGGAAATGCGGACCGGCTTGCCCTGAACGTCCGCTTCCACGCCGACGACCGCGTCTCCTCGTTTGAGGACGTTGGTAAAGGACGCGCCGTACCACAAGCCGCCGGGATTCTGTTGTTCCAACGCCTCAAGGACGGCGTGGTGGACGGCGTGGGAGACGGTCACCAAGGCTCGATTATAGGGGGGCGGCAACTCATCATAGTCAATCGAACACAGCCGCTTCCCGCCGATTTGCCGAAAATGAAAATGCCGGACCGGACGCACGGCCTCTTTCGGCAGGTGATGCAACAGCCCGACGTCATCCAGAATTTTCTGCCCGTTCGGTTGAAGAATTTCCCCTCGTATGCCTTGGGGAGGACCGGCGGCCCGTTCAAGCACCAGCGACCGAATGCCCCGTTGGGTCAGCAGCAGACCCAGGACGGCACCGCCGCCTCCGGCTCCGACCACGACGATGTCAACGTGGGTGTCCATGCGATCGGGCGGGAAAGAACGGACTTATTCATTTTCAAAGATCTTTTGAAAATGTTCGTCGGCTTCTTCCCAAGCCGTAGCGTTGGTGTGTTTGAGCCACTCTTTCAAAAAGGATTTTTGCTCAGGAGAGAGCATCTGACGGATTTGGTGGGTACGGCCCTGTAGCGGCTGCAAAAACCCGACTTTTTTTTCAGGGTCGAGCGTGGCAGTTCTCACGTACACGTTGGTATAGGCCGTGGGCTGATCGTCTTGCCCTTCCCCTTGCATCCAGACCGAAAGATACTTCTCCATCTGTAATCCGGAACTATCCAACGCCGGGGCCGTTTCATGAAACAGATCATTCTCCTTTTGAGACAAGGGAACGGCTTCATGAGCCCGAAAGAGAAAATTATGGTTCCACATGGGTAGAAAAAAAGGAAGCATGGATGTAAACTTGTTCGATACTGTCAAGGCGTCACGATGAAAGTCAACCGTCGGCACGTTTTTCAAACGTCTGCATGACGTGTTCTCACCGGAAGAAAGACTTGTTTTTTCCTGTTGGGTTAGCCTAGAGTCTAGACCAAGCGGGTTTGAGCGGTTGCCGTCATCACGCGCACTGAACGATTCGCACAATCACTATTCTTTTAACTCTTTAGAAAAAGGAGTGCCCTCTCATGAAACCATTCTTCCTCACGGGATGCCTGTTGGTCGGTCTGACGTTTGCCGGATGTCAAGTCAGCGAACACGTTGTCACGTTACATCTCAACGAGATGAACTCGGAAACGGAAAGCACGGGATCGAATCTTCTCGTGGCGGTGTCTTCCTTCAGCGATCAACGCCCATCAACCGATCATCTAGGCGTCCACATCCATCAAGGAGGAGAAAAAACCTATTTCGACCTCATGGATGAGAACGTCTCTTCCCACGTCACGGACTCGTTTATTGGTTTCCTGAATAATTCAGGTTTTTCAGCCAAGGCCGTGGGGGACGTGCAATCTTCCGACGTCAGGATTGACGCCGTTCTCAAAACGTTCGCCGTCAAAGCCACCGACTATTTCCTGACTTCTTCTCTTGAAGTGGACGTGACCATGGAATTCACGATCCACAACTCAGCGGACAAAAGCACCGTCCACGTGACCAGTGTATCCGGGGGCACCAACGAAGATTTCATCTATGATACGAAAGGGTATTTGGAAGAATTGCTGAACGAGGCCCTGAATGAAGGGTTCGTGCAATTGCTGGAGGAAACTGAAATTCGAGGAAAGGCACTCAGAAGGCGGGCCTGATCTTAGTCCCGGTTCTCAATTGACCCATGCGCAGATACCGGCTTTTCATTGATCAAGGGTTCATCGCTCGCCCCAAACCAGCGATAGCGGTGCTGGGCTACAAGTTTGTACAGAGCAAGCAATATCACGCGACACACGCGAAACCTCCAGAAAAACATGAAAATATTTCCGATCCTCAGACCCGTGGTCAAGGGCAGAAACGCTTCCAATCCGCCCACGATGGTACCGCGTTCGTCAACCCAATAGGCCATCGGCGGCCGCCGGCCGGGTTGATAGTCGCGTCCGAGACGTTCTCTGGCCTTTTGACTGGCATAGGGCACGAACTCCGTTTGCCCGGACAACCGTGCCCGTTCTAATTTCTGCTTCACCGCCACGCACAAGCGACAATGAGAATCATAAATCAGGCAGCCCGCGGGCAGCCCGCGTGGAACGCCTTCTTTCATGGAGACCGATTGTTCCCGTTCGAGACGTTTCACGTGTGCCTGCACGTCAGCTTTGAAACGTGTCCGCAATCCGGCTTGGATCCACCACGCCTTCTTCAGTAATGATGCCGGTCACGTATTCAGCCGGCGTGACGTCAAAAGCCGGATTGAAGACGGCGACGCCTTTCGGCGCAATCCATGGCCCCCCGTTGAGCGCCGTCACTTCGTCACTTGGTCGTTCTTCAATCGGTATCGCCGACCCGACCGGCGTCGCAACGTCAATGGTAGACGACGGCGCCGCCACGTAGAACGGAATGCCGTGTGCCTTGGCGAGCACCGCGACGGAATACGTCCCGATCTTATTCGCCACGTCCCCGTTCGCCGCAATCCGGTCCGCCCCCACTACGCACAGGTCAATTTTGCCTTGTCGCATGACCGTTCCGGCTGCGTTATCGGTAATCAAGGTGACGGGAATGCCGTCTTCCATCAATTCCCAAGCGGTCAGGCGCGCCCCTTGAAGCACGGGGCGCGTTTCATCCGCGAACACGTGAATCTTTTTCCCCTGTTCCCACGCTGCCCGAACCACGCCCAAGGCCGTCCCGTATCCGGCCGTGGCTAATGCCCCTGCGTTGCAATGCGTCAAAATACGCTGTCCGTCCTTGATCAGATTCGCCCCATGGCGGCCGATGGTTTGACACCGCGCAACGTCTTCCCGTTGGATGGCCAACGCCTCTTGCAGCAATCGCGAGCGTATCTCAGACGCCGGACACTCACGGCCGCCTTGCAGCACGCCCTTCATCCGTTCAATGGCCCAGAACAAATTCACCGCCGTCGGCCGCGTGTCGGCGAATTGACGACAGACGTCTAAGATTTTTCGTGTCAACGCTGAAACCTCGTTTTCCATGATTGCTTGGGCTCCCAGTGCAATTCCCATGGCGGCCGTCACGCCGATGGCGGGGGCCCCTCGCACTCGTAACGACCGAATCGCGGAAACCACGCTCTCGACGTCTCGACATTCAAGAATTTCGACGCGCCCAGGCAGTTGACTTTGATCAAGAAGGTGGACAACGCCGTCCTTCCATTCAACGGTAGGAATCATGGCCGAACCCTTTCTCTTCCCTTTCACGCTCTCTCATTTTCCTAACCTTTGACGTTCCCTATCGGTAAAAACTCCGCCACTTTTTTCGTGATACCGGCAGTCTCCACCGATTCCACGACGTCGGAAATATTTTTATACGCGAGACCCGCTTCTTCGGCTAAGCCCGTCATGGAGACGGCTTTGACCAGGATTCCGCGTTGGGCCATGTCGCGTTGGAGTTGAGCGCCGCGAACCGTTCGTTTGGCCTGCGCTCGGGACATGGTCCGCCCGGCCCCGTGCATCGTCGATCCGAATGATTCCGCATCGGCCCGCGACGTTCCTACTAACAGATACGAGCCCGTTTCCATGGACCCGCCGCAGATGACGGGTTGGCCAATCCGTCGAAATGGTTCAGGAACGTCGGCATGACCCGGCCCGAATGCCCGCGTCGCTCCTTTACGATGCACCAGCAATGACCCTTCCTCATACCGTTCAACTTTGGCGATATTATGAGCCACGTCATAGACCTGACGCATACCAAGGCTCTCGGGCGTCTGCTTGAACACTGTACGAAACGCCTCGCGAATCCGGTGGGCAATCACTTGCCGATTCGCAAAGGCCGCGTTGGCCGCACAATTCATCGCCGAAAAATAGTCTTGCCCTTCCCGTGACTGGAACGGCGCACACGTCAGTTGCCGATCCTTGACGACCAGACCGGACCCTTTCGCGGCTTCCTCAAAACGTCGTAAATAATCGGTCCCGACTTGATGGCCAAACCCTCTCGACCCACAATGGACCATAATCACAATCTGGTCATGACCATGAATCCCCAACTGTTCAGCCACGTGCCGGTCGTGAATCCGATCATGATGGACCACTTGCACTTCGAGGTAATGATTGCCCGATCCCAGGGTGCCCAGTTGCAGCATCCCCCGTTGATGTGCCTGTTCAGAAATACAGTCGGGGTCGGCTCCGTTCAGACATCCGCCCTCCTCCGTATACGTGAGATCGCTTTCCCATCCGTACCCCTGCTCCACGCTCCATCGGGCACCCTTTCGCATGACGGCCTGAAAAGTCTGATGGTCCAACTTCACGAACCCCCGTGACGCGACGCCTGCAGGAACGACCTGAAATAATTTCGTCATCAGGGCCTCTAATCGCGGTTTGACGTCGGCCAGCGTTAAATCCGTGCGAATCAGCCGCATCCCACAGTTAATATCGTACCCGACCCCGCCGGGAGCAATGATTCCGTGCCGGACGTCGAAGGCCGCCACGCCTCCTATGGGAAATCCATACCCCCAATGACCGTCCGGCATACACACGGCGTAACGCTGAATCCCGGGCAGACACGCCACGTTCGTGACCTGCTCAAAGACTCCCTCATCCATTTCGCCGAGAATCTTTTCCGTCCCATAAATTCGCGCGGGAACGAGCATTCCAGGCTTTTCCGTTGCAGGAATTTCCCAGACAACCTCTGAAAGCCGATTCACGGTCATTGAGGTGGCAAGTTTCATGGATCATCCACGCCGACGGTACGGAAGGTGAAATCCCTTTCGGGGAAACCCATGACGACGCAAGGCGGCGTCACGGCGTAGAATCGAGTCAGACGTCGACCACCACGTGAGCACTCCACGTCCCTTCTTCTTCCTTGACTTCGTACAGATGTTTCGTGACGGCCTTCACGTCGGTTCGCAATTCCTGTCGATTCGCATCAACGTGGTCGCCAATCAGCGTGGCGGAAAGACGCCACAGGCCGGCACCGGAATCATAGCTCACCAGAGCATGGGCGTCCCGAAACACGACGGCTTCGGCGTCCTTGAGAAACACGATGGTATGTAACCAGTCAAAGAGCAGTTCATCCACCTGCTCTCCGGACAATCGAACCTCTCGCGTCCAGTTCGTCCCGACGCTGACCGGGTTGACCATCGCTTCGATGACCGCCGCGGCCGAGGCCGCGAATAACTCGGACGCGGAGTCGCCGGTCGCGATAAACCCCACGTCGGCCAGGGCAATCTCCTCAAGAAACCGATAGGTTTGACCCACGTCATCACCCTTTCAAGACGCACGTCACCTAAAAATCCTCTTCTTCGACCGTCGCATCGTCGGGTGCAGAGACGGATTCGGCGTTCGCGTCAGGAAAAATTATCTTCTGCGGCAGACTCACCGTATTCTTCAAAACGGTAAACGCCAATCCGGCGAATCCCATCAACCCCGATTGAAAGGATTCCAAGGGCATCGGTTCCACCAGAGGATCACGGAAAGAGCCGTTGATCTGAAACATGGCCAACCTGAACCCCTCCTGACCATCCAGCAACATCCCGAACAACGGAATTTGTCGAAGAAGATTAAAATACGGCCCCAACGGGCTGGCCGCGGCCACGACGTCCAGATGATCGTTCACCAGATCGTGCTTGCCCGCGGCCGTCATTTTCAGAATCGGTCCGTCAAGCACGATATCCTCGGAGCTGATGACGCCGTTCTTTATGGTAAAGGTACCGGTTTGCCGATCAAAGGGATATCCCTCTTCCACAACGTCAACTTTTCCCTGCAACAAGGTCGGAAGGTTCATGACGGTCAAGATTTTCGGGAGCACCGTACCTTTTTTGATGCTCCCGTCCCTGATGGAAAGTCGAAAATTCCCATTGAGCGTCGGCAGCACCCCACGCGGGTCGTTGCCGTGTCCCTGGATCAATCCATTGGCAGAGACGATGCCGGTTATTAAGCGTTGCTCCAAAGCTTCTTTGTCGAAGAACGTTTGTTCCAGCGTCAACAAGGGAACGTCTTCCACGTCAAACCACGTTTTGACCGTGGCGGGCTGATTAACGGGCAGGCGCATCAACAAGCGGCCCCGAATCGTTCCGGTGTCGGTCTTCGCCTGAATGGGATCAACGCCAACCACGCTCTTGTCGATGACAAACCGACCGGTCACGTTCTTCAACGATAAGTCCTTATACCGGGCCCGATCGAATTTCAGACTTCCCCCGACTTTGGCCGATTCGGCAAGGCCTTCCAGAAATTTCCGCAAGGCGGACTTCCGGTCGTCCTGTTTGAGAAGAGCAAGATCAAATTCCGGAGAAGTCAATTCCAGTTTCATTTCCGGGGCACTGTCCCACTTGTGAACGACTCCCGTCATTTGAACCTGGCTTTGCTCAACGTTCCATTGCACGCGCTTGAGTTCCGCCGTGTGCCCATGAAGCTTGACCCGAAGAAACACGTGAGAAAACGGTGCGGTCAACGTCTCGATCGTCATGACCCCGTCGGTTAAGGCAATCCATCCCGATTTCTTCCACGATCTCCAATCGGTTCCCTTCCCCTGCATCGCCAAAGAAACCTCCAAGGTTCCGGCCGACAACCGCTTGTCGAATATTTCCAACCCCTTCGGTAACGATTCAACGATGATCGGCTTGCTCCCCAACGACATCCGAAGGAACGGCGTTTGACCATAACGCACGGATCCCCGTCCGGTTAAGCGAACGGGGTGAACGGTCAACGCGTGCTCAAACGAGAGTCGGTGATTGTTGCCGACCTGAAGGGCAAAATCGAGTTTGCCCCCAAGAGCCGGAGATTTGGACACGAGACCCGGCACGTGCATTTTCACGCCGCGCAGATTCATCCAGCCTTTCACGTTCGGGGTGTCCAGTGGACCGTTGACCAGCACCCGATACGCGGCTTTCCCGGAAATACCGTCGTGTTCGAGTGCAGCCGACGCGGAAAATTCATTCAACAGATCAGCGAGCATGACGTTTCCCTGAACGCGCAGGCCTTTCATAAAAGGACGTGCTTCGAAATTCATCCTTCCGTCGATTCGAAAATCACTTTGCCGATAGAACCCCGTGACGTTCTTGAAGCCAAGTTGCGTCGGCGAAAAGATGAAGGTCCCTCCGACGTGAGTAAGCAGTTCGCGCAAGCCCGGGACGTGTAACGTCACCTGCTTGGGGTGATACTCCGCGCGCCGGAACGTGACGCCGTCGGGGTTCTGAAGAGGCCCGGCGAATCGTATGGTCATCAACCCCTTCCCTGCGTGTCCTTTGAAGAGGTTCATCGGATGCCGCGGGGCGTTCCAATCAAAGAGGCGTCGGATGACGTGGAGTAATTTTTGAGAAGAGACCGCTCCCGTGAGCGTCGTCGTCAGCCAGGGGCCTTCTTCTTTGAAGACGATGGTTCCCGTTCCTGACGTGATCGGAAGGGGATCATAACGGCCGTGAAAATCCACGAGTTGAATCTGGTCCGATTTGACGGAAATCTTCCCTTGAATCTCCTCGGCCGTTCCCCATCCGGGATCCATGGTCACGGCCCCTTCCGACACCTGAAATTCTCCGGTGAGGGAATAGCCCAGTCCTTCACGAGCCGTCCCGAAGACCTTGGCTGAGATCGTCTCGACCTTTCCTCTCACGTTTCGGCGCTGAATGACGTCGAAAAGCCCCGCGGGAATCCATTCAGCCGGAAGCAACGTGGGAAGATGCCGAACGTCCAACGGCTTGCCGGCCCACGTGCCGGAGAAGGTCGGCGGGTCCGACTGTAATAACCCGGCAAGACTCACTTCGCCATTGAGGTCAAGAACGTCCGTCAACACCGACAGGTCGGACACCACCAGATCATATCCTCGCACGCCCGGAGCAAAATGAACGTGTCCTTGGGCCTTGGTCCGACTTTGGAGTCCCACCGGAATCTCCCCCGCGTTGAACAATTCCGCCAATTGCAAAAGAACGGTTCGATCCAATTCCACCGCTGCGTCAAGATCGAGCCGCGGAGCAGAATCCAGCGATCCGGATGACTCCACGTCCAGAAATCCTTCGACGTTTTCCAAGGTGCCGGAAGACGAAAAGGACGATTCCACGTCAGGATCGGACAGTCGTGCAGAAAGAGCAATCTCCATCGGACCACCCAGGACGAATTCATCAATCCACAGGTCCACCTCGTCTGCCTGGAACATGAACGGAAGGTCATGACCGTATCGATCTTCAATGCTGACCGAACCGTGGACAAGTTCCAGGGAATACGTTGAAAACAGGTCCTGCACGCTGATCCATTCGGTCTCATTGCCGTGAAAGACCGTCTGATAATTCCATTGCCCCCGGTCATCCCGCTCAAGGTCAAGATGAGCATTCTCGATAACCAACGCACGGGGCGTCACTGCGTCCTGCATCAACGAAAGAAAACTCAAATCCACGAAGACGTGAGAAGCCTGAAAAATCGTCCGCTCCCCGTTCTGGTCATGAAGACGAACGTCCACCAGTTCCAACTGCGGATACGGCGAAAATCCCACGTGAACGTCCTGAATCGTGACCTGCCCTCCAAAGGCCCGTGCGATTTGGTCCAGAACAACTTTTTGAAGGGCATCCAGATGAAAGACCATCAGATACGCCACGCCCAGGCAACAGAAGGCCACGACGAGGATGAAACGAACCAAGAAGCGCGTTCTTTTAGACTTCACGTGTTCCTTTCGCGTGTAACGTCTTCACAAATCAGAAAGAAAGGGCGGCCGGAGACAACGACGCGGCATTCTAACAAAGACGGACAAGCATGTCGCCCATCTTCGAGAGCATGGCCGCGTCCATTGTCTTGACACTCGGGCAACGTCGGGGGTATGTTCCTTTCCCATTCTGCCGGATGGCGTTCCGAGGTCATACGTCAGACACTCGGTCTCCCCGTCCCCGTCCGACGGTCTCATGAGATATCCGCTGCTTCTCGTTCCACCGTCCCTGGCGACAACGTTGCTCGCCTTGTATGACTATCCTCATCCGCTGAAACCGGGCACCGTCGTTCCGGGATATGACAAAGCCCATGCCTTCCGAACGGCGAAGATGTGTGCGGGGGTTGCCCAACACCTTGCCCATGACCCTGCCCGCGTGTATGACTTCCAGATTGCCTGTTTGCTCCATGACTTGGGCAGAGCCGGCCTTGACCGACGCCTCTTCGGGAAAATATGGTCCTGGGCGCGTCAACACGACGTGCCGACCCGACCGGCTGAATGGCGAGCGAGGCACCCGCAGACGACGTACGGCAGAGAAACCGAAGCGTTTGTGAGAGCCTACCGTCAACCCTTAGCCGACGCAGGAGTGCTTCTGAACGCCTGGGCCCGTGAGCAAATTGAAATGCGTCTGGGCTTTGCTCGCCGTCATCGCCGGCAACTGAAAAGGGCGAAACCGACCTTGAACACCCTGGGCATTCGGTGGCGGCCATGGATGGAACTCGTCACCTTGTATTATTATTACCCCGAAAAGTTGACACAATCCCCCGGATGGGTCAAAGAACTGGGGGAAGTGCTCGTCGCGTGCGAACAGTTAGAAGCCTATAGTAACCATCGACGGGGAAAAGATTATTATACCCGTTCACAAGAAAGTTTCCGTGAGGCCTTCACCTATCTTGACGCATTACAACGACAACGACGATTGAGCCGTCGCGTGGTAACGGCTCTGCGACGGGTCACGGCCGGCGGCACGTTCGACTCCCTGCTGAATGCCGCTCGCGGAGGACCCGTGTCACGACGTGAACGACAATTTCTTCGATCACTCTAACGTCCCCAGAACGCCATGCCGGTCATCACTCATCATTTGACGATACGGATGCAAGGCCACGCTCAGATTGAAAACGTGTCCGATTCAATCAGACGCTGCCTTTCCCAAACCCCCCTTCGGGCCGGCATTCTCACCATATTCGTGAAACACACCACGGCGTCGGTGATGATATTCGAAGATGAACCGGGGTTACGGGCCGATACCAAAACCTTGTGGGATCGTCTGATCCCCGCGGATCCCGCCTGGCAGCACAACGCCCGAAATCCCGGAGAAGATAATGGGCACAGCCATTTACGCGGACAACTGCAAAGGCAATCCCTCACGATTCCCTTTGCCGACAAACAGTTGCTATTGGGAACGTGGCAGGAAATCGGGCTCATTGATTTCGATACGCGGTCCCGTTCCCGTGAGATCGTCGTGCAAATCATGGGTGAATAAATTCATTATTTCATGAACAGGAGGAGTCATGACGCGCAGAACCCACCTCTACGATGAACGACGCCGTGCGATACGCCGGTGTGCTTTAGGGCTGATTCTCTTGACGTGTTTTTCAGGAACTCCCGTTCAGGCCGAAAGCCTGGACGAGCAACAACTGGTCGAACGAGCGCAACACACCGTTGAAAGTTTCATGAACGATCCGAATTTGACCTGGTTCCAAGAGCACGTGAAAGACGCCAAAGCCTTGCTGATTATTCCACAACAATTACGGGCCGCGTTCTTTGTCGGGGCGGACGGAGGCAGCGGGGTCCTGATAGCCCGTGATGAAAACGTTGGGAAGTGGAGCGAACCGGTCTTTTATACGGTGGGTGGGCTGAGTCTGGGATTGCAATTCGGCGGGGACGTGTCTGAAGTTATTCTCCTGGCGATGACGCAGGGAGCCGTCGATAATTTGTATGCCTCTTCCTTCAAACTCGGCGGAGACGCCTCGATTGCCGCCGGACCCTATGGTGCCGGGGTAGAGGGCGCAACGTCAGCAAATTTGGACGCCGACTTTCTTTCCTTCTCTCGTTCAAGGGGGGCCTACGCCGGCCTGTCGTTTGAAGGATCCATCATCTATACGGACGATGACGCCAATGAAGCCTATTATGGAAAAAAGGTTCGACCGGCGGACGTGCTCATCACCCACTCCGTGACAAACAGCCATTCGTCGGCCCTTCGCCAAGCCGTCGAACGAGCCGTCAAGAAATAACGGGACGGATCGGGAACGGGGCCTAACGAGAACGAAACGGGACAAGAATCAGGTGACCATCTTGACAATCGATGGTCACCGTATCGCCGTCCTTGACTTCTCCGGTGACCAGCAGTTTTGACAGCGGCGTTTCGACCTCACGTTGGATCAATCGTTTCAACGGCCGCGCCCCGTAGAGAGGCTCATACCCTCGGGTTCCCAAATACGCTAAGGCGTCCCGGGTCACGTCCAAACGAATTCTCCGATCCTCCAAGCGTGCCTGCAAGCGTGCCAACTGGATTTGCACGATTCGACTGAGTTCGTCCGTGGTTAATGGACGGAAGACCACGAGTTCATCAATCCGATTTAAAAATTCCGGGCGGAAGTGGCGTTTGACCTCATCGAACACCAGCGTTTGCCATTCATCATACGACCGTCCTCGTTGCTGGACCTCAAGGATTTCCTGACTGCCGATGTTCGACGTCATGATGAGCACGGTATTCTTGAAATCGACGGTTCGTCCCTGCGAATCAGTCAACCGTCCCTCATCAAGGACTTGCAGCAACAGGTTGAACGCCTCATGATGGGCCTTCTCAATTTCGTCCAACAGAATGACGCAAAACGGACGACGCCTGACCGCCTCCGTTAATTGCCCCCCCTCTTCATACCCGATGTAACCGGGAGGGGCGCCCACGAGTCGTGACACCGCGTGTTTTTCCATGTATTCCGACATGTCAATCCGCACGAGATTTGCTTCATCGTCAAAGAGGACGTGCGCCAACGCACGTGCCAGTTCCGTTTTGCCCACTCCCGTCGGCCCAAGAAACAGAAAGGATCCAATCGGTCTGTTGGGGTCCTTGATGCCAGACCGGGCACGAAGAACCGCGTCGGCAACCGCCCGAACGCCTTCCTCCTGACCCACGACGCGTTGATGGAGCAGCTCGCCCAACTGCAAGAGTTTTTCCAATTCTTCCTGAAGGAGACGGCTGATTGGAATACCCGTCCAGCGGCTCACGACTTCGGCAACGTCTTCGGGATCGACTTCTTCCTTGAGAAGCCGTGACTCCCGTTTCGTCTGATCGAGCCGTGCTTCTTCAGCCTGAAGTTCACGTTCCAGTCGCGGAAGCGTGCCATATCGGAATTCCGCGACGCGATTGAGATCATACGCGCGTTCAGCTTTTTCAATCTGATGCTTGAGGTCTTCAATCTGCTGCCGAATCCGGTGCAATCGTCCGACCGCGGATTTCTCGGCGTTCCATTGGTTGGTTAATCGCTCGGATTCTTGCCGTTTGGCGTTCAATTCCTCTTCCAACGTTGCCAATCGGGCTTGACTTCCAGGGTCTTCTTCCTTTTTCAACGCCTCCCGTTCGATCTCCAGTTGCAGCACCTTCCGGGACGCTTCGTCCAAGGCCGCCGGCATACTGTCGATTTCCGTACGAAGTCGAGCGGCGGACTCATCAACGAGGTCAATGGCTTTATCCGGAAGAAAGCGATCGCCGATATATCGGTGAGACAGGCGAGCCGCGGCCACCAACGCGGAATCTTTAATCCGTATTCCATGATGAATTTCATACCGTTCCTTGAGTCCCCGGAGAATCGAAATCGTGTCGTCCGCCGACGGTTGTTCGACGTACACCGGTTGGAACCGACGTTCAAACGCCGCGTCTTTTTCGACGTGGGTGCGATATTCGTCCAGGGTCGTGGCCCCGATCAGATGAAGTTCCCCTCTCGCGAGCATGGGCTTGAGCAGATTGGACGCATCAACCGCGCCCTCGGCGGCCCCTGCGCCGACGATGGTGTGGAGTTCATCGATAAAGAGCAGAATTTCCCCGTTAGCCGCTTGAATTTCTTTCAACACGGCTTTCAACCGTTCCTCAAATTCCCCTCGGAATTTTGTCCCCGCCACCAAGGCGCCCACGTCCAGACCCACCACCCGTTTCCGTTTCAAGCCTTCCGGCACGTCGCCCTTGATGATGCGTTGGGCCAACCCCTCCACAATGGCGGTTTTTCCGACGCCGGGCTCACCGATGAGCACGGGATTATTTTTTGTTCGTCGGGACAAAATCTGAATCGTCCGCCGAATTTCCTCATCCCGACCGATGACGGGGTCCAGCTTTCCCTGTCCGGCCAATCCGGTCAAATCCCTGCCGTACTTCTCCAACGCTTGGTACGTGCCTTCCGGTTCCTGACCGGTGACGCGCTGATGACCCCGCACCTTTTGCAACCCGGCCAACACCCTGTCCCGCGTGAGTCCCAGATCCTGCAAGACGCCACCCTGAGCCACCATGGCGAGCAACAGATGCTCGACGCTGATGTATTCGTCCTTCAAGGATTGCATGTCTCGTTCTGCTTGAGAAAAAAGCGTCACCGTTCGTTGGGTTAAATGAACGGTTCCAGGCGCGGCTCCCGGGCCGCTGACTTGAGGCATCCGTTCAAGTCGGCGTTCGGCTTTGGCTTTGGCCGCGGAAACGGAGACACCGGCGTGTTCCAGGATGGGACCTGCCGACCCGTCAGTTTGATCCAGCAGGGCGACCAACACGTGTTCAACGTCAATCCCCTGATGATGGCGGCTCATGGCAACGGCAGAGGCTGATTGCAGCGCCTCTTGAACTTTCAAAGTCATCCGGTTCATATCCATACGCTTCGACTCCTTTGCTCACGTGTTCGACGACGTCGCGTATCCCGTCAGATAACCACGCCCCCGAAAATATCAAGATCAACGGACAACCACGGGGGGTTGTCCCCACATATTCTCTTCCTCCCTCTCCCCTTTCCCTCCCCCTCTCCCCTCGCCCTTCTCCCTCTCCCCTTGCGGGAGAGGGCCGGGGTGAGGGGGGCTCCGGGACGTTCTCCCGCTGTCATTCCCGCCGTTTCAAACGCTGTCATTCCCGACGTCACACACTGTCATTCCCGACGTCTCCCGCTGTCATTCCCGACGTTAGTAATCGGGAATCCAAGGCCAGGGTGAGGGAAAGACCGGATGAGGGAACCGGAGTGCGCGATGGAAATGCCGGCGCATGCGACTCCTCGCTCAGAACAAATGACGACCGCTCTCGTCGCCACCCGCCACAGCGGTTATACCCGGGACATCGAGAAGCAGATTCTTCGCTTCGCTCAGAATGACAAGAAAGTGCAAATGACAGGCTTTGACGACGGTATGTTTGCTTCATCGGCTTCGCTCGAATGACAAGAGGGAGGGCAAATGACCGCCTCCTCCCTCTCCCCTTGCGGGAGAGGGCCGGGGTGAGGGGGCTTTGCTCCAGCATGTTCTCCCGCTGTCATTCCCGACGCTTCAAACGCTGTCATTCCCGACGTTATTAATTGGGAATCCAGTGCCGCTCACACTGTCATTCCCGACGTTAGTAATCGGGAATCCAATGCCGGGGTGAGGGGAAGACCGGATGAGGGAACCGGAGTGCGCGATGGAAATGCCGTCGCGTGCGACTCCTTGTTCACCGCTCTCGTCGCCACCCGCCGCCGCGGTCATGCCCGGGACATTGGGAAGCAGATTCTTCGCTTCGCTCAGAATGACAAGAGAGGGTGCAAATGGCAGACTTCCTCCCTCTCCCCTTTCCTCTTCACTGACCACTAACCACTGACCACTGACCACTGTGTAAATGACCGCCTCGCTCCTCCCCGTGTAGGAGAGGGAGGGGAAGTCGTGATGCAATACCGTCAGTGCCTGGTTACGATGATTTTTTGAGGATCCGGATCCGGAGGTCGGGATGCAGCGTGGCCCGGGGGAGGATTGCTCGGTGCATGAGAAAGGGCCGTACCTGGGATGCCGACTCCTCAAGGATGGTTTCCAACGAGAGGCCGGACATGAGAGCCGTCACCGATTCCGGTCCCGCCAGCAACGCCAGGCCGTCGGGCCGGAGCGCCGCGCTGAGTCGTTGCAGACGATCCCGAAGGGTTGCGTGGTCCCGGTAGGAAGCAAAGGGCATCCAGACGTACACCAGATCATAGGTGGACTCATAGGCGCCGTGGTGGTTCGCGTCCTCGGGCACGAATCGACAGGCCTCCAGCCTTTCCCCCCGATGCCCGCGCACGAGTCGATTCCAGAGGGTCTGTGCCTGTTTCTGAGCGTGGGCTTCAGCCGCATACACAATGGTGAAGCGTTGGGCCGTAGCGGAGCGTGGCCGGTCAAGCGTGAGCAACGTGCCGATGACCGCGTCGAAGCCGTGAATGAGTACGTGGGCGGCCCGTTCCACGTGCCACGCCAGTTGTTGGTCCCGTTCGATGAGGTCCTCCCAGAAGTCCGCGATAAAGGGTTGGCTGGGCAGTTCGTCAATCCGGGTCTCGTCTTCCGGATAGAGCAACACCGCGGCGTAGGCATCCCGCGGGGACACCCGGGGCGGGCCGTCGGGGAAAACGTCTTCCCACGACTTCGTGATTGGTGAGGGACGGTCTTCGCTCTGTGCCGTTTTTGCCGTCGGGGGCGGGGCCGTCCCCCCACCCTGGCCCTCCCCCTCAAGGGGGGAGGGAAACTCCATCCCGCCGACTCTCGGCGTGTGTCTCCCACCTTGGCTTTCCCCCTCAAGGGGGGAGGAAAGTCCCATCCCGCCGACTCTCGGCGTGTGTCTCCCACCCTGGCCCTCCCCCTCAAGGGGGGAGGGAAGCCCTATCCCGCCGACTCTCGGCGTGTGTCTCCCACCCTGGCTTTCCCCCTCAAGGGGGGAGGGAAGGGTTACGCCCCAGTGCGGCTGCACGGCCACGTCGTCGTCGTTCTTATGGTCGGAAAGGGAGAGACGCCCGGCGCGCAGGACGACCCGTTTGCCGCACGGGGCGAACCCGTGTTGATTCGGCGCGACAAACGGGAGACCGCTGGCGTCGTCCATTCTGGTTACCTTGCGGACCGTGCCGTGTTTCACCGTCAGACAGAGCTGATGCGACGGGTCCACGTAGCGCAGCGGGGGATGCGGATGGGGACGCCATTCGACTTGATGCGACCGCGGGGGGTCCATGAACGCGGCCATTGGACTTTCTGTCCCCGGATGCGTTGCCGTGAAAAAATTGCTGAACAGCCCGAAGGCCGCTTCTGAGGGATAGGTTGGGATGCCCCGGTAGCGAAGCGGCCGCGGGTCGTGCGGGTTTTGATCGTCGTAGAGGCCGCGAATCAATTCAAATGTCGCGCTGCCGGTCCCGGGCAACAAGGATTGAAAGAGTTCCACCACCGGTAAATAATCAATACGTGCCCAGTGCATGGCGCTCATGCAGGACATGAAGCGCGCGCGTTCCCAGGTGCCGTTCTCCAGCACGTACAGGGCATCTTTCCGTTGACGAATCACGGCCTGCCCCGTCGGACCGAGCAGCAGGTCGTCGTCCGTGTAAAAAAATTCGACTTCTTTCACCGCGACGCCCATGGCCTGGGCCGCCATGAGACGGAGATCCTGCCGCGTCAGGGTTTGCCAGCCGGGTCGGGTCGAGAGATCCAGGTTCATGGCGTGAATCAATCCGTCGGGTTTGATGCCCACCCATTGGCCCCAATCCAGAAAAACCCTGGCCGAGACCAGATGGACGGTGCCGTCTCCCCGTTCCTCCCACTCGCATTCGTGCAGCGGGTGCCCGTCGGGATCGGTCAGCAGGATTCGACGCCCCAATGGGCCATACACGACGAGATGCCCGGAGGTGAGCTGCTTCCAGGTCACGCGGTCCGGCGACCACTTCGCCACGTGGTCGGCGTTGAGCGTCAGCGCGCCAGGGGTTTGAAGAATTTCAGCAAATACGGTAAAAGGGGGCTTCATCGGGGAACTCGTGGCCGTTGCTCATGGGGCAAGACGTGGATAGGGTGCATTTCTTGTTATTAAGGCGTGGATGGGGTGCATCTCTTGTCATTAAGACGTAGATGGGGTGCATTTCTTGTCATTCTGGCCATTCTGCCCATTCTGCTCCCTCTCCCCTGTCATTCTGAGCGAAGCGAAGAATCTGCTTTTCTCCTCTCCACCGAAGACGCCAGATTCTTCACTTCGTTCAGAATGACAAAAGGGGGCATCAGAATGACAGAGGGGGGTTATCAGAATGACAGAAAGGGTCATCATAAAGAAGGCGGCACCATATAAAGAAGGGCTCACCATGAGGGATTACCATAAATGAGGGATCATCATAATGGAGACGCGCAAAGAAAGCGAGGAGGTTTGGAGTTCATGATGGAGAATCAGCACGATCTGCTTTGTTCAAATCGGACCATCGTTCTTCGGTTTGATGCCAATCCCCGTTGGATCCAACGACTGCGGGGCGTGGCTATCCTGCTACTCGTCGGGCTGCTTTTTTCAGGATGTGGGGGTGGCGGGGGTGGAGGGGGCGTTCCTCCTCCCAAGAATCCCCCAGACGAGGAAGAGCGGGAAAGACTTCCTATGGAGGAGGCTATGGAGGAGGAGGAGCCCACCCCTCCTTCTCCCCCTCCCCCTCCTGTCCCCTGTCAGGGCATTCAAACCGCTGACCTCGGCTGCCTTTCGTCGGCAGGCCAATGGGCGTTGGACCTCATCAAGGCGGAACAAGCCTGGAAGGAACTTCAACGTGTCAAAGGAGCAGGCGTGGCTCCGGGCGCGGGCGTGACCGTCGGGCTGATTGATACCGGTATCGATCTGGATCATCCCTCCTTCAAGGGCGGGCGCGGGCGTATCACGGAAGATATCAGGCCTGGTGCGGTTGATGAAAGAGGTGGAAGCTTTTCTCACGGGACCATGGTTGCGAGCATCATTGCCGCCAGACCGACCCCGGACTTCGAGGATGGCGGTTTTTCCGGCGTGGCTCCGGGTGTTACTCTGAAGATGTTTGCGATTCCACTCGGCACTGCAGATCCGATGTATATGCCAATATCAGATAGTCGCTTAGATTCTATAGATGAAGATTGGGCAGACCTTTTTAACTACGTCCTGGGCCAGGACCTCAACATTTTGAATTTAAGCTTCGGTACCGCAGGGATCATCGAGAACTACGACGCCGACGAGCTCAAGAACAATTTCGGTCAGACGATTGCCGCATTGGAGCAAAACGACGGACGTGCGGAAAAAACGATTCTCGTCTGGGCCGCGGGCAACGCCAATTTTTCGCGCTGTACAATGGGGGCTGCCAATTGCGTGGGGGGATATATTGATGCCAGTTCAGTCGAGCTCTTCCCTGGTCTTGTCGCGCTGATTGAATCCTTACGCGGGCATTCTATCGCCGTGGTGTCGGTTGATCGGAACGGCGATATTGCCGCTAGATCCAACCGATGTGGCATCGCCGCCGAGTGGTGTCTCGCGGCACCAGGCCACCGTGTGCGGGTGGCTTATTTCGGACCCTACCAAGGACGACCTGAAGTACAAAGGTTCACGTCTGATTATACAGGCACGTCTTTTGCCGCGCCGATGGTTGCCGGCGGACTCGCGATTATGAAACAGCTTTTCCGTGATCAGCTTTCGAACACGGAACTGGTGACGCGGCTTTTCGCCACCGCCAATAAAAGCGGCAGGTATGCCGACCGTTCGATTTACGGCCAGGGCATGATGGACCTTGGTGCCGCGACTTACCCCGTCGGCACCCCCACGGTCGCCGGTGGGGACACGGTCTCGGACGGCGGCATCGGCCTGCGCTTGACCAATCTCCGGCTGGGCGGAGCCTTTGGCGATGCCTTGGGCCAGTCGCTGGCCGGGCAGGAAATCGCCGCGTTCGATGCTCTTGGTGCCCCGTTCTGGTTCAGGCTGGCTGATTTGACGGGAAGCACCCCGGTTCCGTCGTCGCTGCTGCGCCTTTATGAGTTGATGGACGATGCCCCGATTTCGCAATGGATCGGCGGTCAGTTGACGACGTTGACGCCGGGCCGCGTGGGCGGCTCGGTTGAACAGGATCTCGGCTACGGCCGACTGCGGTTCGGCTTTCTGGAGACTCCGACGGGCGTCGAGGGCGGTCATTTCATGCTCGCCCGAAACGCGACCACGTTGACCTTGATGGGGGCCAACGGTATGGCGGCTACCGCGTTTACGACGTCCGGTCTTGCGGGCCGTGCTCCGACGTCGGGGGCTGCGCTGTCGTGGCGGCCTTTTGACGTGCCGGTGGGCTTCCGCGCCGGCTGGATGAACGAACGGGGTACGCTGCTGGGCACCGCGGCTGCAGGGGCGTTCGGCTCGCTTTCGGCCGATGCCGCGTTTGCGGGGATCGAGACGGGGTTCGACGTGGGCACGTGGCGGCTTTCTGCTGACGCCGAACTGGGCACGGCGATCCCGCGTCTTCGCGGCGGGATGATGACCCGGATGTCTTCCCTCACCACCAGCGCGTTTGCGCTCCACGCCACTCGGCTTCTGACGAACGGCGGGTCGGTTCGGGTTTCGGTTTCGCAGCCGTTGCGCGTGGAGGAGGGCCGGGCTGCCCTCTCCGTTCCCATCGGCCGGACTAAAAGCGGCGCGGTCCTGCGTTCCTCCTTGGCGGCCGACCTGACGCCGTCGGGCCGGCAGATGAACGTCTCGGCTCAATGGCGCCACCCGCTCGCCGACTGCGGCGAACTGCGCTTCGCCGCCACCTGGATGCGTCATCCCGGCCATTCCGCCGACGCGGCCCCCGGCCTGCGACTCCTGGCCGGTTGGCGCTTTGCGTTTTAGAGACCGTTGAGCAATGTTGTCCGGGGCTTGCCTGTTGTCTTGACCCTGCCCGGCATCCCACGCCTAGGCTTTGTCATTCTGGGCCTAGGTCTGTCATCCTGAGCTTGCCCTGAGCCTCGAAGGGCGAAGCGAAGGATCTGCTTTGCTCTTTGCTCTTCCCGCCTGTCAGGGACCTTTTTGCTTTCCGTAACGAACGAGATTCTTCGCTTCGCTCAGAATGACAAGGGGGGAGGTAAGAATGACAAGGCGGAAGGTGCAGAATGACAGGAGAAGGGAAGAATGACAAGGGGGCGGGTGCAGAATGACAGGGGGTGGGTGCAGAATGACAGGGGGGCGGGTGCAGAATGACAGGGGGAAGGTGCAGAATGACAGGCGGCGGGGACAGGCATTCCCGCATCTCCCCTCTGTCATTCCCGCAGGTTTTTAGCGGGAATCCAGGGTTTTGCGGGTAGTTTTTATTCCCGAATCTGGCCTGATCCGTAGACGACGTATTTGGAACAGGTGAGGTCTTCGAGGCCCATGGGGCCTCGAGCGTGAATGCGGGTGGTGCTGATGCCGATCTCCGCGCCCAGGCCGAATTGGTAGCCGTCGTTGAGTCGGGACGAGGCATTGATCATCACTGTGCCGGCATCGACTTCTCGGATAAATCTCATGGCCCTCGCGTAGTCCCGCGTCACGATGACTTCCGTGTGCCGGGACCCATGGGTGCGGATGTGCGTCATGGCCTCATCCACGTCCTTCACGACTTTGACGGCCAGGGTCAACGCGAGAAATTCTTGACCATAGTCGGCTTCCGTCGCTTCTCCGGCGTCGGGAATATATTCGCGGGTCCTGGGACAGCCGCGAATTTCTACGCCGGCGGCGGTGAGGGTTTTTCCCAGGTTCGTTAAAAAATTTCTGGCGACGTTCTGATGCACCAGCAGGGTTTCCACGGCGTTGCAGGTGGACGGACGTTGGACTTTGGCATTGACGCTGATGCCTTCGGCCATGGCCAGATCGGCGTCGGCGTCAACGTAGACGTGACACACCCCTTTGTCGTGTTTGATGACGGGAATGGTCGAGTGTTCGGTGACGGTTTTCATGAGCGACTCCCCGCCCCTGGGAATAATGAGGTCGATGAATTCGTCCCGTTTCAGCAGTTCAAGGACGACCTCTCGTTCGGTGCGTTCGACGAAGGAAACGGCACCTTCGGGAATCCCCTCTTGTTCCGCAGCGTCGGACAGGATTCGGGCAATGGCCGCGTTGGAATGCACGGCTTCTGATCCGCCGCGCAGCACGCAGGCGTTGCCGGACTTGAGACATAAGGCCGCGGCGTCGGCCGTGACGTTGGGACGCGATTCATAAATGATCCCGATGACGCCGATGGGGACTCGAACCCGCCCCACTTTCATGCCGTTCGGCCGGGTCCACATGCCTGCCGATCGGCCGACGGGGTCGCGTAATTTGGCAATCTGGCGAAGGCCGTCCGCCATTTCGTGAATCCGCTCAGGGGTGAGGGTCAGCCGATCAACCACGGCTTCTCGCCCGTTGCCGGTCTCAAAGGATTCGAGGTCTTTGGCGTTTTCTTCAAGAATCGCGTCGGTTGCGGTTTCCAGCCCTTCGGCCATGGCCAGGAGCGCGGCGTTTTTGACTGACGCCGTGAGGCTGCTGAGTCCAGCGGACGCCGCGCGCGCCCGTTCGAGCAGGTTATGGAGGTAGGTGGGAACGTCAACGGGTTCTTCTTCGGGAGGTTGGGATTCCTCCCCACGTTCTTCCAGGGTCTGATTTTTGACTTCTTCTTGTATTTCTTCCGTGCTCATGGTGTGTGATCCTTCAAAAGACGTCGTTGTTTTCTCACCCTCGCGTTCGCGGGGACAGGTTCTGGTCTTTTCCCTCGGGAACGGGGCATCGTGAGGGCGTGGCTGATTGCGTTGCGCAGGATCAAAATACTCATCCCTCGTGACCATCGTCAAGATGACGGCCAGTCCTTGTCCCGTGGTTTGTGGCCAAACGTCGTGGTTCGTACGCGGGCACGGTCCGGGCCGATCAGGGACTTGGTTCGGGCAACGTCAGCCGTCGCAGTGCTTTGCGTGCCAAGTTGCCTGGTGAACGGTTGGTGTCAATGGACTTCACGAACAAGGCTTTGGCCTTGTCCGGATTGCCTTTTTTTTCCTCAAGGATTCCTTCAAGATACCACGCGTGAGCCCGCGCCGCTTTGCTCCTTTTCTCGTCGGCCAGTTGCTTGGCCCGTTGCAAGTAGGTTTCGGCCGTTGCCACGTGCCTGGTGCCGCTCTGTATCAGCAACGTGCTTGCCATTCCGACAAGTGCCCAGTAGTTGTTTTCCGCCAGGGGCAGGACGTCGGCAACGTGCTCATTGACGGGTGGATGGTCGATCTCAATGGCAAACCCCAGATACTTGCCGTAGATTTCTATCATGCCGTTGCGATGGTGTTCGACCCAATGATCTTTTCCTTCCGGCATCGTGAGCAATCGTTTGGCGTATTCTTTGGCGTATACGCTGGTCGCCACGCCCATCTTGCCCGGGGCCACGTCCGGATCGATCTGCTTGAGGAAGCCCAGATCCCGTTGGCCGAAGCCTGCCAGCGTTGGGCCGAGATTTTGAAAATAGCCCGGGACCTTGAGGTCGGCGAAGAACGCGTTCCACGCCGCGTCTTTGCGGCGTTGACTCCACGACAGATGCACGACGTGATCGTTGAAGAGCAGCCCTCGCGTTTCGAGCAGACGCAGGTCGGCGCGTTCGCCTTCAACGACGTGGAGGTACGTGATCGGGAACACGTAGGCGTCGCCGTATCCGACGAAGACTGCACCGGGTTCGATGAGAGCAAGAACGGCCTTCGCTTGTTCTTCCGCGAAGCGGTCACGCGGACGGTAGTTTGTCCCGAGGTTCCAGACGCAGAGTGCCGCCAGCGAAATGCCGATCAGCCCGTAGACGATGGGCGCCGTCATTTCGTCACGCGCGCGCCAAGACGCGGGCATCCACGCGCTTGATTGCCGCGCCAACGCGTGAACGCCGTAGCCAAGCCACAGGGCAAGGACGCCGTATGGCACTAACAGGTAGGGGCGAAAGATTGCGGTGCGAAAATATTCGTAATCAAACCCGAGCCACGCAATCAACAGCACGCTTCCGGCTCCCATCGTGGCCGCTTCGCACGCCAGGCCAAGGCGCCATCCGCTGCGCCACGTGACCACCAGCCCGACCATGGCGACGGCACAGCCCAGCGGACTGAATTGGACGAGCACCTGGGTCAGGAAATATCGGACGTACAGCAGTTTGTCCTTCAGGCCGGCGTTGACGCTGACGTCGACGTTGCCGTACATGTCGCGTCCGATGAACGATGCCAGCGCGCCCCAGGATTCAATCGGGCCGAGGAAGTTGATCGGTAGCGATTGATGCGAACGCCAGACCATCCACCCGTACAACGTGGCCGCGGTCAGCAGCGTGATCGGGACGAGATACCACAGCCGCATTCGAACGTCTCGTCCGGCCGCGATCATCGGCGCGAGCAGGACCGGACTGCCCAGAATCAACAGGGGCCAATGATTGGCAAGACCAAGGCCGTACACCACGGCGGCTGCCGTCCACGGCCACGTGGCCCGTTCCCCTTGCCATGCCGCTTTTTGCGCCAACGCCAGTGTCAGAAACAGCACGGCGGCGTTGGTCGTATAAACGTCGGCGATGATCGCCTGTGACCAGAAGTGCTCGGAGGCCGCGAGGGCCGCACCGGCAAGATAGGCCGCGGGGCGGTTCCCGGTGCGTCGCCACACCAGCCACGCGATACAGACGCACGTCAGTGCCCCCATGGCTCCGCTTAACGCGTGGACGCGCCACGCAACCGCTCCGAACGGGACGTGTGCGGCCATCCAGCCGAGTATGACGTACAGCGGATATCCGGGCGGGTGTGGGACGCCGGCGACGTGCGCGGCGGCGATGAACAGGCCGTCGTCTTCAAGCATCACGGTGCGCGGCGTTGACGCGAGGTAGAGGGCAAATGCCGCGATGAACAGCAGCGCGAGGCCGATCCAGTCCCGCTTGCCTTGACCGTGGTCACGGGATCGTTCAACCGGAAATCCTTGAAGACGTCCTTGTGCGGGCGAGGGCCGACGCCGTGACCGACTGAACGAAGGCGACGCGGCCGACCGTGTTGATGCTTTCTGCGCGGGTCTTGTTTTTTCCCTGGCCATCCCCTTGATTTTTCTTGTGCAATCTTGTTACACCATGTCGCCTGACTCGTTTCAGCCAACGTGGACGACGGTGCTTCTCGTCTCGTCGGGCGCAATCCTCCCTTGTGCCGAGGTAGCTCAGTTGGCAGAGCACAGCCCTGAAAAGGCTGGTGTCGGCAGTTCGATTCTGCCCCTCGGCACCACTATTTTTTCAAAGCGTCACGACTCATGGGTTGCGTCGCAGCACGCTTGCCTCAAGGAACGTTTCTGCCGTCGGTCCGAGCCGTTAAGAACTCCTCAATAGATACGTCAGCCTGCTTGAGAATGGCTTTAAGCGTCCCTTCAGGTATATCGCCGGGATGGTTGGGGATGGTGGTAGAGCGTAATCGACGAATCCTTGGCGGTCATCAGCTTAGCTTGTTGATGGGGTTCCGCTTGTGCTTCCAGGAGTTTTTTGGCCACGTCACGGGCAATCTCCAACGTCTCGGTAATGGTGCGCCCCTGGGCAACCAAGCCGGGGATATCCTCAGAGGTTGCCAGATACACGCCCTCCGGCAGTTTCTCAACGTGCAGTTTGGCAATACGTTCCATCAACGGGCTCCATCAGGCTGCGTCACGGCGATGATACGTTATCGCTCATCGTCCTTTCTACTCTTTTTGGGGCCGTCTTGAACGCTTTTCTGCACTGGGACGGCGTTGATGAGGGAGTGGAACAGTAACCGGCCGTCTTCGTTGCCCAGGACGGATTCTGCACTGCGTTCGGGATGCGGCATGAGCCCTAAGACGTTGCCCGCTACGTTTCGGATGCCGGCCACGTTATCAAGGGAGCCGTTGGGATTGGCCCGCTCCGTTGGCGTTCCGTCCGCTTCACAATACCGGAACACGATCTGAGCATTGGCCCGGAGGCTGGATACGGTGACCGGATCGGCGTAGTAATTGCCTTCGGCGTGGGCAATGGGGAGTCGAATGACTTGTCCGGATTTATACGCTCGGGTAAACGGCGTGTCGGCGTTTTCCACTTTCACCCAGACGTCTTTGCACACGAAGGAAAGACCGACGTTCGGCCGCATGGCTCCCGGTAAGAGTCCCATCTCCAGCAGGATTTGAAAACCGTTGCAGATTCCCAGGACGATCCCGCCGTCGCGGGCAAAGTCTTTGACCGCGGTCATAATCGGAGAAAATTGCGCCATGGCTCCGCTCCGCAGGTAATCTCCGTAAGAAAATCCGCCGGGAAGCACGATGACGTCTTTTCCGTTCAGGGAGGTTTCCTGATGCCAGATCAGGTCAACGCGTTGCCCAAAACTCTCCGACAAGACGTAGGCCGCATCGCGGTCGCAATTCGACCCGGGAAAGACGATCACGCCCCAGTTCATGATGGTTTGACGACGGGCGGGGTTTCCAGTTCGTAGCGATAATCTTCAATCACGGTGTTGGTGAGGAGCTTTTCGCATATAGCTTTGAGCCGCGTTTCTGCTTCGGCCGGACTCTCTTCGTTGACTTCTATTTCCAGGAACTTGCCGACGCGCACGTCGTTGACGGTCGAAAATCCCAACGTGACTAATGATTGCTGAATGGCTCGTCCTTGAGGGTCTACAAGGCCCGGTTTCAAGGTAACGTAGACTTTTGCTTTCATCACGTTCGTTTTTTCTTTCCAGGTTTTTGCCTGCCCGTGCGGGGCACGCGGACGGGCGCGTTGCGGGATCTTGCACTTCGCCCAAACACCCGACGGTACACGTGGTCGAGGTGACGCAAATAGGCGTGCGGGTCAAAACAGGCGCGGATTTCCACCGACGTAAGTCGTGCGGCAATCAACGGGTCTCGGGCCACCAGTTCTTGAAAGCTCCCCTGCCCCTCCCAGGCTTCCACGGCCCTGCGCTGCACCGCCTCATAGGCGGCCTTGCGTTCGATGCCTTTTTTGACCAAGGCCAACAAGAGGCGTTGGGAATAGATCAGTCCTCCGGTCAGGTTCAGGTTCTTGCGCATTCGTTCGGGATACACCACCAACCGTTTCAGGAGATTCGTCAGGCGCACGAGCATGTAGTCAATCAGAATCGTGCCGTCGGGGATAATAATGCGTTCCACCGAGGAATGGCTGATGTCCCGTTCATGCCAGAGCGCAACGTTTTCCATCGCCGCCAGACTGTTGGCTCGAATGATTCGCGCCAGGCCACAGAGGTTTTCAGACCCCACCGGATTTCGTTTGTGCGGCATGGCCGAGGACCCTTTTTGCCCGGGGCTGAAATATTCTTCGGCTTCCAGGACTTCGGTTCGCTGGAGGTGACGAAGTTCCGTGGCCACTTTTTCAACGCTGGCGGCCATCAAGGCCAAGGTGCTCAGAAACGCCGCGTGGCGGTCCCGTTGGATGACCTGGTTTGAAACGGGCGCGGGGCGTAATCCCAGCTTCGTACAGACGGTTTTTTCAACGTGCGGCGGCACGTGCGCGAACGTGCCCATGGCCCCGGAAAGTTTTCCCACGGCGACGTCCTCTCCCGCGGCAATCAACCGGTTGCGTTGGCGCATAAACTCCTCATACCAGATCGCCATCTTCAACCCGAAGGACATGGGTTCGCCGTGCATCCCATGGGATCGTCCCACCATGACGGTGTTTTTATGTTTGAGGGCTTGCGTATGGAACACGTCCAACAAGGCATCGAGATCGTCCAGGATGATTTCCCGTGCCTCAACTAATTGGAGGGCCAGTCCGGTATCCAACACGTCGGAAGAGGTCAGCCCCGCGTGCAAATGTCGGGCTTTGGGACCGGCCTGTTCGGCGATTGATTCCAAAAAGGCAATGACGTCGTGCTTGGTGACGCGCTCGATTTCTGCAATCCGGTCGGAGTCGATCTTGACCCTGCGCTTGACGTGGCGCGCCACGCCTTCGGGCACTTCCCCGATTTCTTCAAGGGCTTCGCAGGCAGCCAGTTCCACTTGCAACCAGGCTGTATACTTGCGTTCCTGAGTCCAGACTGCACCCATGCGGGGCAAGGTGTAGCGTTCGATCATGAGATGGATTTCTTACGCTTGGGCCGTGCCGAAGCGTCCGCGGCAACTTCTTCAGCCAACGTCTTTTCAACGTTCGGATCGAGTTTTGCACGCTCGCGGGACAAAGGTTCTTGCTCAAGAGCGAGGGCCATGCGTTTGGGGGCCAGCCGCGGGTCCGTTTTGATGAGGTGATCCAAGACGCCGTTGACGAATCGTCCGGTCTCTTCGTCCGCGAAGCATTTGGTTAATTCAATGGCTTCATTCACCGTGACTTTTGCCGGTACGTCCGACATCCAGATCAATTCATAGATCGCTTGTCGAAGAATGTTTCGGTCCACGAGCGGCATCCGATCAATGGTCCAATTTTTCGCATGGGCGGTAATCAGATCATCGAGTTCACCATGATGGGTTTGGACGCCGGTGACCAACTGCCCTGCAAACTCTTGAACGTGGGGCGATGTCTGATTTTGCGACCAGAATTGTTCCGGCCCGCATCCGGTCGAACCGTGAAAGTCCCATTGAAAGAGAATCTGAAGCGCCAGTTCGCGCGCGTGGCGTCGCGTATATCCTTGTCGAGATTCGGACAAGAAATCATCATTCCTGGATTCCCGTTCCCCGATAACAAACGTTGAGGACGGGTTTCCCGAGGATGACGAAGGTGGATGCTCTCGTTGACGGCTGGGCAAAGAATCTCCGGATCGTTCTGGTATGGTCATGGCAGGAGTATTCGCGGACGTTTGCAGGCAGGCTCTACAGAAACCCGGTTGTCTTTCTGTCCTTTTCGTGTAACGCCTTCATGAGGGTGGCCATTTCGATGGCCGTGCGCGCGGCGTCCGCGCCTCGATCAACGTCCGTGGTTCCGGTCCGCGCCACGGCTTGTTCGGCGGTCTTAGTCGTCAACACGCCGAATACGATGGGAATGCCCGTCTCGCATGAGGCTTGCGCAATGCCTCGACTCGTTTCCGTACTGATGAGATCAAAATGCACGGTTTCTCCTTTAATCACCGCGCCTAAACAAATCACGGCGTCATAGTGTTTCGAGGAAGCGACTTGTCGGGCAACCAATGGAATTTCGAAGGCCCCGGGAACCCGGATCACTTGAATTTTTTCGTCTTCCGCCCCGTGCTTTTTTAAGGTTTCCAGCGCGCGGGCTTCCAAGCGACCGGTGACAAATTCGTTGAATTTACTCACCACCAGGGCAAATCGCAGATCCCGGGCATTGAGATTGCCTTCAAGGGTTTTCACAATCGGGCCGATTGATGACCGTTCCCGGTCATTCAAGGTTGAACGAATCAGACGTTATTCAGAATGTGCCCAAGTTTGGACTTTTTCGTTCGGAGATAGTGGACGTTCGTTGCTTTGGGGTCGATTTCAATGGGCACTCGCTCCACCACCGTCAAGCCGTACCCTTCAATCCCCACGATTTTTCGCGGGTTATTGGTCATGAGCCGAATTTGTTTTAAGCCGAGACGCACCAGAATCTGGGCACCGATGCCGTAATCCCGTAAGTCGGGCTTGAACCCGAGTTTGAGGTTGGCTTCCACGGTGTCACTTCCCTGGTCCTGGAGGTGATAGGCTTTGATTTTATTCAGCAGCCCGATGCCTCGGCCCTCCTGATTCAAATACAGCAACGCGCCTTTGCCTTCTTTTTCGATGAGTTCCAAGGCTCGATGAAGCTGGTCGCGACAATCGCACCGCAACGAACCGAAGACGTCCGCCGTCAGACACCCGGAATGCACGCGCACGAGAGTGGGCGCGGCGTCAATGCGTCCTTTCACCAGGGCCACGTGCGTCCCGCTGTCGAGTTCATTCTCAAAGACCCAGGCGTTGAAATTTCCAAACACGGTCGGCAATTGCGCGCGGACGGATTTTTTCACGAAGGTTTCCCGCTCTAACCGGTATTGAATCAGATCCTTAATGGTAATGATCTTCAGATCGTGCTTGTTCGCCACTTCGATCAGGTCCGGCACTCTGGCCATCGTTCCATTCTCATTCATGATTTCACAAATGACGCCGGCCGGATAGAGCCCGGCCATGCGCGCCAGATCGACGGACCCTTCCGTTTGACCGGCCCGCTTCAGCACTCCGCCGTCCTGCGCGCGTAAGGGAAAGACGTGACCGGGTCTGGTGAAATCAGCGGGTTTGCAGGCGGGATCCACGGCCATGCGGATCGTCGTCGCCCGGTCGGCCGCGGAAATCCCGGTGGTCACGTCACGGGCCGCGTCAATCGACACGGTAAAGGCCGTCCCGAACGGCGTGGTGTTGTCCAACGTCTGCGGGTGCAACTGCAATTGGTTGACACGTTCGGCCGTCAGGGACAGACAGATGAGGCCGCGGGCGTGCGTGGCCATGAAGTTGACGGCTTCGGGCGTCACGGCTTCGGCCGCCATCACCAGGTCACCTTCGTTTTCCCGGTCCTCGTCGTCTACCAGAATGACGAATTTTCCGGCGCGCACGTCGTCAAGGGCCTGGTCAATGGTATGAAAGATCGGCGTCATGGTTCCAATCCTTTCCGTCGTATATAGGAGGTTTCCACGAGTCTGTCAATGACAAGTCCCGGTGAGGGTCTCCCGACCCGTTGCGCGACGCCCGGGAATTCTGACGGCTGATTCCGGATCGTGGATTGAGGAATCACTACGCCACGCTCATCAATTCCGTTGCATGGAGTGTACGCAGCCCGCGGCCACTCCCGCGAGGACGGCCAAAACCAGAAATCCGCTTGCATAGGTTCCGGTGACGTCTTTTAACAGGCCGAACCAGAATGGAAGGAAGAACCCACCGAGACCACCGGCTGCTCCGATAAATCCTGACGCGGTGCCCATCATTTCCCGATACCGAAGCGAAGCGGCTTGAAACACCACGCCGTTTCCCACGCCTAACACCAGCACAATCAAGATAGTCAATGGGAACGCCCAGAATGGTGCCGGCAACCACGACAGCAGAAAGCACAATCCTCCGAGCACGGGAAAGCCTGCCTTCAACAACTTCAGGCCGCCACGTCGATCTGCCACGTGCCCCCCCACTGGTCTGGCAACGCTGCCCGCGAGCCCACATGCCGCGGTCATGGTTCCGGCCGTGACCGCGTCCACCCCATATTGATCGTGGAAAAAAATCGGCAGGAAGCTCGACAACCCAACGAACCCGCCAAAGGTCACGGCGTAGAAAAAACAGAGCCTCTGCATGAATTGTTCTTGTCGAACCATCCGGAACCGTTCCGTCAATCTTTTCTTGCTTGGCGGCGGTGTTCGGAAAGAACGGGCAGGAACCAGCACGGCAAACGCCGCGGCGGTCATCACCACCGGAACGACCATGAATCCAAACACGCCGTGCCATCCGACGTGCAGAGCCAATCGCGGAGCAAAAAAGGCCGCCAACAGGACTCCGCTATTGCCGGTTGCGGCAATTCCCATGGCCAAGCCTTGATGCTGCGGGGGATACGCTTGGCTTGCAATCGGCAACGCCACGGCAAAACTGGCTCCGGCCAGCCCCAGCAATAATCCGATACCCAGCATTTGCGCATAACCGTGACCGGACAGCCATCCCAACAGCAAGGCCATCACTTCTACGCCGAGAATCCCGAGACCGACGCCCTTGGTGCCGACCTGATCCGTCAACGGCCCGACCACGATCCGCAACAAAGCCCCGCTGAGTAACGGCGCGGCAACCAATAACCCTTTTTGCGTGGCGCTCAACCCGAATTCTTGCGAAATGGCCACGCCTAAGGCCCCAATCAGAAGCCAGACGACAAAACTTACCTCAAAATGGAGCCAGCCTCCCAATAAGGAAGGCCAGTGACCGCTTCTGAGCACGCGCACGTTCATGGACGAGGCCGGTTGCCTCGGTCTTCCCATGCCTGATGCGCCGACGGTGCTTGATTCCCTATTCCCCCGTACACCCGCCATTGAGTCATCAACTTGTCAATCACCTTGCATACGTGTTTGTTGCTGCGCCGCTTCAGGAAGTGTGAGCACGTACAAGGATGGATTTTTGCGAAAGAGGTGGAACCCAAGCGGGCTCGCGGTGCGTCGAACGTATAAGGATGGACTCCAAGCAAGAATGCGGCTTTTGGGCCGGCATCAAGACCGTGCTCATTTCTCCATCCTCTCCGGCTTCAAGATTGCCGTGACAGTCTGCCCTTTCTCCGATAGTCGGTACTTCTGCCATCGACTTCTCGGTTTATCGGGCACGGTCATTTCCAACAAGTTCTCCCGCAAAAGCCGTTCAAGTCGCTGTTCAAAGTTACGCGTTCGCCCGGAATAGCCTGCAACCGCTTGCAACTCTCTCCTCGTCACAGCTCTTTCCGCGCACGCTCGCAGCATGGCTATGTCCCTAGACTCCAACTTAGACTCCAACTCAACTTGCCCCCCATCTTGCCCCCTATCTTGTACCCCATCTTGCTCCCCGACTTGCCCCCCATCTTGCACCCCATCCGGTACACCCCTGACTTTCTCCGATAGCCGGTACTTCTGCCATCGACTTCTCGGTTTATCGGGCACGGTCATTTCCAGCAAGTTCTCACGCAAAAGCCGCTCAAGTCGCTGCTCAAAGTTACGCGTTCGCCTGGAATAACCTGCAACCACTTGCAACTCCCTCTTCGTCGCAGCCCTGTCCGCGCAAGCTCGCAGTATGGCTATGTCCCTAGACTCCAACTCAACTTGCACCCCATCTTGCACCCTGACTTGCACCCCATCTTGCGAACAAGCCTGCATCCTAGCCTGTCCCCCACCTCGTCCATGTCTGGCCCGTGATTCCGGTTGCTCTATTACCTCTCCTGCGAGTACGACTTTTCGCCAAACCGTCGTGACAAATCCATCGGTAACGGTGAACTCCGGTCCCGGCAGACCGGATTCGACGCAACGGCGGATCATGTCCAGAGTTCCCGTTCCCATCCGTTCGATGTATTCGGCAAGGTACAACGACTCTGCCAGCAAGGGATTGCCCGGCACCGAGGTGTGCGCAACCTTCAAATCGTCCAAAGTCAGCGAGGGCGACAGCCTGCCGGGATTTCGGACCTCCAGGCGGTCTGCGAAAAGCATCACCTGCACGCTGCCGGCACTCGTGTAGTCGCGATGCGCGACTGCGTTGACGATGGCCTCCGTCACCACTTCCTGTGGAATCTCGTACCTTACGGGTGCCTGAACGGTCTCCGCCCGCGTGCCCACCGACAACGCGATCTTGCTGAGCACAAAGTCCACTGCCTGATCAATCAGATTGAACACCGTGCCTTTGTAAACCTGATAGGATGGGATCGGCTTGGCGACCTGGGTTCCGTGGAAGTGGGCGCACTTGATTTCAGAGGAGAGCAGAAACCGCTGCGGTGACTTTCCGAACAGCAATACCGCGGCATGCGTCACCCGCCCGTTATTCAGCAGATTCAGATGCGTCAACAAGGCCTCAGGGGAAGCATCTTCCGCCAGCGGGAACCCCCTGACTCTGCGCGCAGTACGGATAAATGGAGACATCCGCTCGAAATCCAGATCATCCAACGACGCATTCATGCAAGGAGCCGCGTCAAACGGTCCCCAACGGATTAACGCCTTGACTTCCAAGTACTCCACCAGCGCGGCGTAGAGCCCGATCTTCAGTTCTTCCGTGGCGTTGAACCGCTTGCGGATCAGCCCAGTTCGGACCTTGCCGATCAACGCTTGCATCTTGGGATGCCGCACCGCGTCGTCCGATCCCTTCAAGAAGACGAGGCGATGCGCGCCAACGGCGGTGGCGCGGTCAAATTCCCGTTCCGTCGGCGAGATCCCTTCTTCGTCCTCGATTCCGTAGTCACAACCGAACAGTCCTACATAGACGTCGCACCGTTCAACTTCATCCAGATAGAGTTCGTCCGGCCGTCGGTTCGACGCCGGCGCGTCCTCAAACAGAAACACGTCGAAGAACCGTCGCATCAGCGGGTCTTTACGCACGTAGTCGCGTAGCGTCTCGCGCTCGCGGGCAAATTCGCTCTGTACGCTACTGATAAAGATACGGAGAGGGGTCACGTCATCACGTCCGAGAACGTCTTGGGTGAGACCGATAAGGCCAGCCGACTATATCATTTCGATTTCAAAACCACCAAGGGTCATTCACCGCGCCACGGCGTCTTGCAGTTATTTTGTGATTCCCTTTGAGAGCGTTTATAATTTTGGAACGAAGAAACCGTCTTCGGCGGAGATACCCTCAGATGGAAAACCAGACGCCTCAACAGCGCAACTATTCTGAACTCGACGACGAAGATCTTTCTCTACCCATTGAGGCTGATTTTTCCATTGAGGTCGATCAGGAAGACGACCCTTCTCAAGCGTTTGCGGCGCCCGTAACCGCCTCGTCCGTTGATTCGCCTTCGAGTCAAGCTCAACCCACGGACCTGGTTCCCACCACTGCGCTGTCCCGTTATCTGGCTGAAGTGCGCCGGTATCCGTTTTTGTCCAAAGCGGAAGAATTACAACTCTTTCAGGAATATCACGTGCAAGGGAATCGAGACGCGGCCGTCAAGCTTATCTTAGCCAATCTGCGCGTGGCCGTTGCCATTGCTTCGGAATATGCTCATACCGGCGTCGATCAAATGGACCTGATTCAGGAAGGCAACGTCGGCCTGATGCAGGCCATTAGAAAATTCGACGTGTCCCGGAACGTCCGCTTCTACGCGTATGCCGCTTGGTGGGTCAGGGCGTATATCCTCCGCTATCTCTTGCAGTCCCACCGCCTCGTGAAGATCGCCACGACGCAAGAGCAACGAAAACTTTTTTATAACTTGAAAAAGGAAAAAGCCAAACTTGAACGTCTCGGGTTTGTCCCTGACGCCAAACTCCTTGCCGATCGTCTTCAGGTACGGGAACGGGACGTGGTGGAAATGGATCAGCGTTTGAGTGGCTGGGAATTATCCCTTGATCAACCCGTTGGCGGTGACCAGGGAGACGGAACGTTTCTTGATTTGCTCCCCAGCCAAGTCCCAAGAATCGATGAGTCCCTTGCCCACGATGAACTGCGGCGACTCTTTCGAAAGAAACTGGGGGAATTTGCCAAGACCCTGAATGAACGGGATGAAGATATCCTTCGCAACCGGCTGCTTTCTGAAACGCCACTGACTCTTGAAGAACTGGGCCGTAAGTATTCCGTTTCAAAAGAACGATCCAGACAATTGGAGACTCGTATTATCAACAGGTTGCGAGACTTTATGAAAGCCGAAATCAAGGATTTCGATGAATTACGGAGTTAAGTTCGACGATCGTTCCCCCACCCATGCACGCCAACCTTGCGGATTTTTACATTTTTTAGTCGTCGGGCCTTGACTTCATGGAAAGAAGCCTTACCTGTTGATCCAACCGGGGATGCTTCTCTCTCTTACATTGCCAACGACCTCGTTATCACTTCACGAAGAGACCAGATACCATTAACCAAAGGAGGAAGCTGTCATATGGCCACGCAAACAAAGGAAAAAGAAGGAACCAAAGGAACGTCAGCCAAAGGGTTTTTACCCCTCGGCGATCGGATTTTCGTGACCTATACGGAGGAACTTGAACGCACGGCCGGCGGCATTTACGTGCCTGATTCTGCACGAGAAAAACCGCAACGTGGGACGGTTGAAGGCGTCGGAAAAGACGTGAAGACCTTGAAAGTAGGAGATCAAGTGCTGTTTGACAAGTATTCCGGCACGAAAATTAAAATCGAAAATGAAGACTGTCTGATTCTGAAAGAAGAAGATATTCTGGGAGTCTTTGTTGATTCGTAACCGTCCTTGCCAATCAAGCCGACCGGAATTTCAAGTAATACTTAACATTGATGGAGGAACATTATGCCGAAGCAGCTATTGTATAGTGAGCAAGCCCGAAGTGCGATTCTCCAAGGGGTCAACCAATTGGCCAATGCCGTCAAGGCCACGTTGGGACCCAAAGGCCGAAATGCCATTTTAGACAAGAAATTCGGTGCCCCCACTATCACCAAAGACGGTGTGACCGTGGCCAAAGAAATCGAACTGAAGGATCCTTATCAAAACATGGGAGCTCAATTGGTCCGTGAAGTGGCCAGCAAAACCAGTGACGTTGCCGGTGACGGCACGACCACCGCAACGGTGTTGGCCCAAGCCATCTTTCGTGAAGGCGTGAAACACCTCAGCGCCGGGGCTAATCCGATGGAATTAAAACGCGGAATTGACAAGGCCGTTGAGTCGGCCACGGAAGAGTTGAAAAAACTGAGTAAACCCTGTCAATCCAAAAAGGAAATCGGTCAAATCGGCTCAATCTCCGCCAACAACGATGCGACGATTGGCGAGTTGATTGCCGAAGCCATGGATAAAGTCGGCAAAGACGGCGTCATTACGGTTGAAGAAGCCAAATCCATGAGCACCTCTCTGGACGTGGTCGAAGGCATGCAATTTGACCGCGGATACATTTCTCCCTATTTCGTCACGAACGCAGAACGGATGGAATCTTCCCTTGAAGATCCGTTTCTCCTGATCCATGAAAAGAAAATCAGCGCGATGAAAGACCTGCTCCCTCTCCTTGAGCAAGTTGCCAAGATGGGCAAGCCTTTAATCATGATTGCCGAAGACGTGGAAGGTGAAGCGTTGGCGACGTTGGTCGTGAATAAACTACGCGGCACGTTGAACATCGCAGCGGTGAAAGCTCCAGGGTTCGGGGACCGTCGAAAAGCCATGTTGGAAGATATCGCCATTCTCACCGGCGGCCAAGTCATTTCTGAAGAGGTCGGCTTAAAACTGGAGAACGTGAAACTCACCGATCTTGGACGTGCCAAGCGGGTCACCATTGACAAAGACAACACCACGATCGTGGAAGGCGCCGGTGATACCAAAAAGATTGAAGGCCGCGTCAAACAAATTAAAGCGCAAATTGAGGAAACCACGTCGGATTACGACCGTGAAAAGCTGCAAGAACGTTTGGCGAAAATCGTGGGCGGCGTGGCGGTCATCAACGTCGGGGCAGCAACCGAAACCGAAATGAAGGAAAAGAAAGCCCGCGTGGAAGACGCCCTGCACGCGACGAAAGCCGCGGTTGAGGAAGGGATTGTGCCGGGCGGCGGCGTTGCCCTTCTCCGCACGGTGCCGGTCCTGGAAAAGATGACGTTAGACGGCGACCAGCAATTCGGCGTGAACATCGTTCGACGAGCCACCGAGGAGCCGATCCGGTTGATTGCGGAAAACGCCGGCGTTGAAGGATCGATCGTCGTGGATAAAGTGCGCAACGCCAAAGCAACGGACGGATACAATGCCGCGACTGACCAATACGTTGATATGGTTGACGCCGGCGTCATCGACCCGACCAAAGTCACGCGTTGCGCTCTCCAAAATGCCGCGAGTGTCGCCGGGTTGATGCTGACGACCGAGGTCACCGTCACGGACTTGCCGGAAGAAAAGAAGGAACCGATGGGCGGTGGACATGGGCACGATCACATGGGGGGAATGGGCGGAATGATGTAATCGACTCCCTTTGCCCGGTAGTCGCGTCGCTTTGAGGGCCCGAGAACACGTTCTCGGGCCCTCGTGTTTTTTGAATCCTTTGATTCGGGACGGCACTATTCAGATAGAAGTTCAGAAACACTAGCCCCGTTGAAAATTCTGTGTTAGAGTGATGGACAGTTCATTCGTCTGGGTCGATTGATAATCAAAAGGAACGTAGCGTGAAACCACAAGCCGTCATCGTATCCATGGCGCTCATTGCCGGGACACCGTTCTTCATGGGTAGCGATGAGGTCTCCGCGCAACCTCGGACTGAATCCATTTGCAATTTGGGCATGGTCAAAGGAGAGGAAGGCCGCACGTGTGACGTGCCGATCCCTTCAGGGTGCCAAGTCGCCAATTTTCCGGGATTTGATGCCCCATGGGTTGACGTCTCCAAAGGTGGAAAGACGACCTGTGAAATCGATCAAGACCAAACCGATTGGAAAACCAGAATTGTCGGGTCCTGTGGTCCTTGTGGAACCGATAATTGTTCCGCCCGGTTCAGTGTGATGTTTACGTGTGGAGAACGTGAGACGTTCACGGAACAGCCAAGAAAGGTCTACAAAGATGAGGAACGTTGATTCAGCACGTTCTTCACGCATCGCCCCCCTTCTTTGATTTGTGTCACCCACCGAAACGTTCATTAAACAAGCCGCACGAGAACGTGGCTTTCACGCGGTTGGCATTGCCCGCGTCCCTCCTGCATCACGCCATGCGTCCTCCGTCGGTTCCTTCACCAGCCCGTTTGATCGGTTACGGCATTGGTTGTCCCAAGGGTACCACGGCACGATGGAGTGGATGGGCCGTTGTCCCGAACGACGTGCAGACCCTCTGGCCGTCCTGCCCGATTGTCGCTCAATTATCTCTCTTGGCATGAATTACTGGACGGCGGTTTCGGCCGATGAGCGGCAAGGAAACGGACGGATTGCCCGATACGCCTGGGGCAACGATTATCACCGCGTGTTTCAAAAAAAGCTGAAGCAACTGGAACGGGTGCTGAAAGATTTTGCCCCGGACTGCCGGACGCGCCGGTACGTGGACACCGGCCCCGTGATGGAAAAATTCTGGGGGCAGCAGGCTGGGTTAGGTTGGATCGGCAAACATTCGAATCTCGTGTCCCCGACGTTCGGATCGTGGCTGCTTCTGGGAGAAATTTTAACGACGTTGGAACTGGAGGCCGATGAACCGGGGACCGACCTTTGTGGAACGTGTACCTTGTGTCTGCAAGCGTGTCCTACCGGTGCCATCGTCGAACCGTACGTCGTCGATGCCACGCAATGTCTCTCATATCTGACTATCGAATATCGTGAAGACCGTGAGACCATTCCGCAAGAGATACAAAGCCGAATGGGAAATCACATCTTTGGCTGCGATGATTGTTTGGACGTGTGTCCGTATAATGCGTTTGCGCCCACGACGGATGAACCCGCGTTTTCACCGACCGGCGTCACGAAAAGCCCGAATTTGCATGACCTTGCTCAATTAACCGAAAAAGAATTTTTACGATCTTTTGAAGGTTCTCCGATTCGGCGGGCGAAGTTTTCAGGATTTCAACGAAACGTCGCCATTGCGTCGACGAACGCCGACGCCTCATCGCCGTGCTACTTCAAGTCCACAACCGTCACGCCGTCACCGCCTTCCGCTCGGGTTCCCGGTCGAAACGAGGCGACGTAAGGAGATTGAGCGAGATAGCGTCGGATTACAATCTTCAACTTTCCCGTTCCATGTCCATGAACAATGCGGATCGGTCCGACGTCGTGCAGCACGGCTTGATCCAATTTGACCGCCAACCGTTCGAGTGCTCCGTCCGTGATGTGCCCCCGCAGATCAATGCTGGTCAAATCGCGTTCGGTTTCCGCCGACGTCAATTGCCCAGTTGCTTCAACCGGCCGGTTCGTCCTGGATGCCGTAGTTGACTGCGGGCTCACGGCGGAATCTTGTGTCCCCTCCCCTTTTGTTCGTCCAATGAGCAACTCACGCTGAACCGATAGTTCCGCGGAGCCGACTTGCACGCGCACTCGTTTCTTGCCTTGTGGCCTTTCAAGCAACCGTCCAAGGGTTTCCAGATTGACAATTTCGACGACGTCGCCTTCTTTGAGTGACTCCACGGGAACGGTCTCCCTCTGTTTCTCAGTTCGTTGCACGACGGATGCTTCAATTTCCTGCAAACGACGCTGAGCCTCTTGCGCCATTTCCCATCTGCGTTCCTGCCGTAATGACTCGACGATCTCCAGTACGTCGGAACGTGCCGCACGGAGATATTCACGGAATCGTTTTTTCATTTGTCCAAGTTCTTCGCGTTCGACGGCGCGCAGGCGTTCGAGAATTTCACGTGCCTGCTTCGAGTCTTGATCGGCGATCTCGCGCTGCTTCCGGGCTTGTTGGAGTTCTTCGTGTAGCGTCCGCTGCGTGCGTTGAAGGTCGGCCAAGAGATGGTCGAGTTGACGATCGTCGTGATCAATCAAGCTCAGGGCACAATCCAGAATAGACGGATCCATTCCCAGTTGAGCGGCCACATCAAACGCAGAGGATCCGCCCGGAAGCCCGGAAATGAGTCGATAGGTCGGCGTGAACGTTTTGGCGTCGCACTCAAGGCTTGCATTGAGAAAACCCTGAGTGGAAAGCGCCAGAACTTTCAGGGAGTTATAGTGAGTAGTGACGACGATTTTGACGTTGAGTTCCACAAATCGACGGAGGAGTGCTTCGGCAAGGGCCGCACCTTCGGCCGGATCGGTGGAACCAATGACTTCGTCCAGGAGAACAAATACATGTGTGGTCGCGCCGACCGGGCGGGCTTGAATGCGTTTAAGCAGACCGACGATTCTGATGACGTGGGCGGAAAAACTTGACAGATCTTTGGTCAGGTCCTGCATGTCGCCGACGTCTGCAAACGTTTCTCTGAAAAATGCCATTTCCGACCCGTCTCCGCAGGGAGGAAGGAGACCGCCTCGCACCATTAAACTAAAGAGCCCCAATAATTTCATCGTCACGGTTTTTCCGCCGGTATTGGGACCGGAGATGACCAGCACGTTGTACTCCTTTTCAAACGTGACGTCGTTAGGAACCACGTCCTTTTTGGTTGTCAGGAGCAACGGATGGCGCGCCTTCCGGAGACGAATGTGCCCACGTTCATTGAGTTGAACGGACGTGCCCTTCATGAACACGCTCAGGCGAGCCTTGGCGCCGATGCAGTCCAGAGTCGTCAAAGTCCGCAGCATTCTTTTTACGTCTTGAAGGTGGTTCGAGACGTGACACGTGAGATCTCGAAGAATCCCGTTGATTTCATTGGATACCTGACTCTCGGCGACTTTGATCCGATTATTCAAATCAATCAGTTCCCGCGGTTCCATGAACACCGTCGCCCCGCTGGCCGATACGCGGTGAACAATCCCTTGGAGGTCGTGCCGACGTTCTGCCTTAATCGGCAGGACGTATCGATTTTCGTGCTGCGTGAAGTACGGTTCTTGCAGCAGCTCTCGATGCTGTGATGATGCCACCATGCTTTCCAACCGGTGCCGCATACGTTGTTTCAGATTTTGAGCCGTTTGAATGGCTTCATAGAGAGCCGGCGAGGCTCGTTCAAGCACGTCTCCTTCTGTGCTGACGCATTGATCGATGGCCCGTTGGAGATCGGATAGATCGGGCACGGACGCATACACGGAAAACAGCGTCCGTGCGATCCGTTGATTTGCCACGAGGCACCGCCGAACGGCACCGGACGCCTTGACCATGACCGACAGGTCTCGAAACTCTTTCAGGTCCAACTCTCCTCTCTTTTCCACCTTCAGGAGGGCATGGGAGAGGTCGTTAAATTGCAAGGTGGGAAAGGGCGTTGGCGTATTGAGCAGCTCAACCATCTCCGTCGTTTCCTGCATTCGAAGCCTCGCCGACTCAACGGTTTCCTCCAAAAACAGAGTCCTGCAAGCATTCGCTCCCAATGAAGAATGGGCGTAGGAGGCCAACACCTCCAACACGCGTGGCCATTCAAGAGCTTGTTGGGTACGGGAAACGGCAGAGGGAGAGGGAGCAGGCATGAATCAGTGTTTCAGAAAGAGCCCTTCGCGATGTCGCGATATGAATCTTTTCTCGTTTCCGGATGATCGGGTCGTCCATGCGGTGGGACGGGCGGTTCGATGGTCACTCCTTCTCCGATTGGGTTTTGCAGGGATACCAGCTTCGATAGATCGAGCGGCAGACGGCCATAACGCAATCTCTCCGATGCCTCCAACGTGACGCGACCCGCCCCGCCCAGGTGTTATGCACAACGGGCGAACGCGACCAATCTTCTTCGCTGACGAGGGAACCATGCATATATAATTCATCATGCTTGGGCAAGGTGCCGACCCGCAGCCAGGCACACCGCATGACTTCGCGCTCCACTTGATAGAGCAGATAGTTGTCCGTGAGGGCACCACCCTTCGCCGCCAGTGCCTCAAGCCTTGGAAAATCAACGTAACGAATCAGCCGGTAGTGTTCCGCCAAGGGTCGCCAGAAGTTCGGGTCGCGTTCATCTGACGCAATGAACAGGACCGACCCCTCGGCCGCGCCCAGCTCCGTGAGATATTTCCTGATGTGAGCCGGCTCCGTTAACCGGCCAGGGTATTGCTTGAGTCTGTCACCGCGTCTGACGTGTACCGCGGCGAACCGACCGCCATCAAGCATCGCAATATGCTGAACAACGTGCCGCGCAAGCTCGGTCACTGAAGCCGAAGCATGCAACGTGATCGTGATGGCCGGCCAATCATCAGCCGGGACGTCTTTCTTAAACGTGATGAGATTGAGGTGTCGAACGACCAGCCCGTAGTGCCGTGCCTCCGACGGCATGCGCTCTCCAGGTCGCAGCCTTATGGTCCGAACGTCGGCATCCGGCCGTTCATCCGCGATGGGCAATGGACGTTCCCGCCCCGTGGCGTCCACCAGTCTGCTCTCGCCGAAGTCAAAGTACGTCTCCCACTTCCAATCGCGTCGGACGCCGAAGTTGTGTTTTGGGCAAAGGGAGAGCGGCGGCAGCACTGCGAGCCGACCCGTTACGTGCGCCTCGCTTAGCAGGCAGCGGAGGTTTGCGACCTGATGATCCAGGCCGGCAACGACGGGGGCGGACGTTTTGTATTGCAGATAGCAGGGTGCGTCTTGTGCCATTGAGGCGAGATCCCGTTACTCGATCTGCCGGGCCGGTCGAAATTTCTCTCGCACGTGGTGAGAATCCCGGACAACAGCCGACTCACGACGTTCTTGCAAGGATCGAAGGGCCACGTGGCTACCATATCGCAGCAGGTAGGTTGTTGCAATATTCGATCAAGCGCGACGTGACTTGGCTGACGCGCTTGATCCGACGGGACGTGGACGCGGCCGTCGTGCCGGACGTTTGTCCCTTGTTCTCTCGAACACGGTTTCCTTAGAATGAACGCAGGTTAAAACTCATGACCCAGGATGAAGCCCGCTCGTATCTCAATTATCTCCTCACGTTAAGTCTTCGCCGTGAAGAAGCGTTTGGCCCTTTGGCCATGACGTTTCTTCGTGAACGGGACTTGAACGCCCTCGGGCTTTCTCCGGAAGAACAATTCAATCTGCTCGTTGCCACGACTCAAGCGTTTGCAGCGGAACCCAAACGGCATTCAATCAAATTGGAATTGCTGCAAAAGGCGCGGCAGCTCTTACCGGATACGCGATATTTCGATCCTGATCTGGCGCGGCAATTGGACCACGATATTCAAAAAACCGGCGCCGAGCTACACATCTATACCGAGGCCATGAAATCGTCTCGTCATCCGGGCCTCGACCGTCACACGTTGATCGTCGAGACGGATCTTCCTGAATATTTTTTAGATCTGGCGCAAAAACGCGCAAGTGCCTACTATCAGAACAAATACAGATTGACAAAGGAAGCCAAAACGGCTCAGCATTTTGGTGGGACGCCCAAGCGATTTGAACCCGACAATCAGACCTTGCACAAAGAATTCCCCGGTGCGTGTGCCCCGTTCATGGCAGTTCGGACCAATGCCTTTCATCTGATGCTGCCGTTCGACTTGAAAATCAGCCGGCGGCCCGATGATCCGCTGGAGGCCGGCGTTCGCATCTTTTACGCCAAAATGGGGTACTCGTACCCGCTTCGGTATGAAATGGGAAAATTGTGCAGTTACCATGACGGTCAGGTGTATGACGTTGCCCTTGATGACCCTCATTTGTTGTTTGTCTCCGTCTCCGGCATTAAAGATTCCAAGTTTCTCACTCATTCCGTGCATCCTCCTCCCGACGTTCCACCGGAATACGCCTACCCCCACGCCGTGCTGGAGCATACGGGCAGCCTGGGGCCGTTCATTCAGGTGAGTTGTAATTTTAAGATCTGGTTTGACGCCTCCAAGGTCTCCGTTCTGATACAAGGCGCGCCGGACCTGTATGAATATGGCCTCCAAGGCGGTGCCGGCCTGATGACCAGGTCCTATGCCTCGGACAAAGTCGAGACCTACGCCGAAGCCCAATCCCAACCGTGGCAGGAAGGGTTAAGTTTTAACTTTGTCAACTTACACCTGACCTTGAGTCCAGGCACGGAGACGGGCTTGATTCCCCATAGCACGCCGATTTTTACGGTTTTCCCCGTTTTGAGCAAGCAAAGCTACAAATTTGAACAATTTCATAAATAAATGTTCATAACTTGCTGATAAATAATTATTTTTACAATACTTGAACAAACAGAGACGTGACAAAATCACCGGCATGGATGGGTGCATATCAACAATCAAGGATGGATAGCAGTTGAAAGCAAGAAAGTGCTGTGCTACGCTCATAGAACCGATGGATGACGACGGTCCCAGACGATGTTTTCCCCGCCGGCTTAAGGCTCTCCAACCACACTCCGAGCTATTCTTCGACGATTGTTTCGCTCAATGGCCGCATCAGACCAAAAGGCGTGAGACTTCTAACTGCCCACCCCCGTTTCAGATGTCCCATCTCTGATCGACGTTTATGGAATATCTTGCCATCCTGATTTGTTTATTGCTCTCCGGCCTGTTCTCAGGAGCTGAAATTGCGTTTTTCTCCATCACGGAGAGCCGCCTGCAAACCATGGTTGAGGAAGGGCAACGAACGGCCAAGCTGGCCCTGTTTCTCCGACAAAACCCTCAGCGACTGCTCTCGACCATTTTAATCGGGAACAACGTCGTCAATCTGGCTGCGGCTTCCTTGGTGTCGGTCGTGGCCTTTCAACGTTTCGGTTCTCAGGGAGTTGCGGTGGCCATGGGGGTCTTGACGATTGTCGTCATGCTGTTCGGAGAAATCGTTCCCAAAACCTTCTGCGTCAAACACGCGACTTCCGTGGTGCAACTGCTGGCCCATCCCCTCTATTGGGTAGAAAAACTCTTTTCTCCGGTTCTCTACCTGTTGGAACCCTTGATTCTGAAGTTGACCGGCGGACGAGGACTCACCGTGCCATTTGTGACGAAAGAAGAACTCAAGATCATGCTGGAAGCCGGAGACAAAGCCGGCGTGCTTGAGTCACACGAGGTCAAGATGATTAAAAACGTGTTTGAATTCACCGACCTCACGGCCAAAGACGTGATGACGCCGCGGATTTACATGTTCGGGATGAATGCCCGTCTCACCCTGGAGAAGGCAAAGGGAGGATTACTGGAGTCCAAATATTCACGGATTCCCGTCTATGAAGGTGATATCGATAATATAACGGGGATTCTCTATCGCACCCACGCCCTGCGAGAATTGGCTCGCGGCCATCACAAAAGAACTCTTAAAGAACTGGCTCGCCCGCCGTTGTTCATTCCCGGTGCCAAACCAGCGGATGATCTGTTGAGACAATTCCAGCAAGAAAAGCGACACATTGCCATCGTCGTCAATGAGTTCGGCGGGGTCATGGGATTGGTCGCCACGGAAGATCTTCTCGAAGAAGTCGTTGGTGAGATTTTAGACGAAACCGATATTACCGAAGAACTCATCAAACGGATTGGGAAAGATAAGATTCTGGCGAGAGGACGAACGGAAGTTCGAAAAATCAATGAGGCCTTAGACGTCGACCTTGATGAAGAAGAACAAAATACAATCAGCGGCCTCATTCAACAGAGGTTGGGGTACATTCCCTCCGTCGGCGAAAAACTGCACGCGGACGGCTGTTTGTTGATTGTCAACGACGCCGATAAAAAATCCATCAAAAGCGTCCAAATCCATAAGGTCGAAGAACCTTCGGCTGACGTTTCTCAGGCAGAACCCACGCCTTCTCCCGCCGTCTCTTCCGAATAAAAACCCATTGGTGCGCACCTGGAGCTTCACGTCGCCTCATGGTTCCCAATGAGCGTCATGAATGCTGCTTCATTGAAGATTGCAACGCTCAAGCACTTGGCATCGTCCAATTTGGACCCCGGGAGCTCTTCCGAGACGCAATGTTTCGAGGGTCGGCGCGTCAACGTTTGTCGTGTTCACGTTGGACGGCTGCCAACCAGTCGCCTTCTGCAAGGATGACGGGTTTGTCGGTCTCCATCCTTAAGATGAGTGCCTTCTCAATCTTGCGTCCGTACGATCCTTGATGCCAGTTCTCACTGCTTTCGTTGCCGAGAGTCAGATAATCCGTCCTGTGATTCACCTCGTTCTGCGCAACCGCTCCCAGTTCCGTTACGGCTTCCTGGCATTCCGCACGGGTTCCAGAAGCGAACGTTCCAGTGAACGCAAACGAAGCGCCCGCGAATCTGATTTCAGGAACGGGGTCATCAAACGGACTTCCTTCCCTGAGGATCTCGACGATCAGGTCTCGTAGACGCTCACGTCGTTTGCTCGGAAGTCCCGGGGCCTGCTTCGGCCGCCAAGCATCAGGGATGACGACGGCCCGCAACGCCTCAAGATCACACGGCATCAGGTCAGCGTCGTCCTGAGATTCATCGCCCGCGTGGTAGACGTACTTTTCCCAAAGTTCCTTATTTTCCTCTTTACGGAACAGACGAATGATCGTGCCGGATGCTATGCCCTTGTTGGGTGGCACATTGGCGTGAAAGAACTTCAAGACCTTGATCTGCCGGTTTGTGGGCGGGTCGTAAAACCACGCTGGTTTGTCGAGTTTCTTATCAACCGTGAGTTGAGAAATTCGCACTGCGATTCTCTCCGACGAATCGCCTTTGCTTGTATGTTCTCTGCGTTCGCGGCTTTGCGGGTCAATGCCCAGTTTGTTCAGGCAGTCGAGAGTTTTTTGGCCGGTTTCGGAAGCAAACCAATCCAGCACGCTCCTGGCCGCCGACGGTCCAATTTCGGTGGTGTAATTGGGCGGACGAAGTTGTTTTTTATCTTCGGAAACTTGGGCAAAACCTCGTTCTTTCAAGTCGTTCAGCCATTCGCGTATCTCTGAAACGAGTTTCGCATGTTGCCGTTCCCTCTCGCTTTTCTCCTCAGCGGACTTCGTCGGATTTTTTGTTGAACGCGGATTGATGCGCTGTGCCTCTTCGTACTTTTCTTCCAACCAGACGACGTTGCGGAGCAAGGGGGAATGGGCGACGTCGCGGAGGTTTTTATGAAACTTGGCCAGAGATTTGGCGGTCGTTTGGCCCATTTCGGGAATGGCCAGGGCAAAGAGCCAACGGTCGAGACTCAGGCCGCGCGCGCGTTCGAGCGATTGGACGAGTTTGGCGGCGTTTTTTTCGCCGAACGTTCGTGGCTCGTCATCGGTGCCAAGGTTGAGCGCGCCGAGTTGCTCAACGGCAAGATCAAACAAATCAATCGGTTCTTTCACCAAACCGCGTTCTATGAGTTTGTCGGAAACAACGTTGCCGAGGCATTCGATATCAAGTGCGGTTCTGGCGCCGAAATGATCGAGCCGTTGCGCCGCCTGCGCCGGGCATTGCGGATTGACGCAACGCCAAGCGACAAGCTCTTTGTCCTTACAAATCTTTTCTCCGCATGCCGGGCATTGGTTGCCGGTCGCTGCGCACACGTCGAACGGCTCGGCGTGTGTGGGACGTTTTTTGATATTGATTGCCACGACCGCGGGAATAATTTCGCCGGCTTTTTCCACGCGGACGGTGTCACCGATTCGGATATCTTTGCGTCTAATTTCTTCTTCGTTGTGGAGGGTAGCCCTGCTGACGGTGGTACCGCCGACGAAGACGGGTTCCAACTCGGCAACGGGGGTGAGGACGCCGGTACGGCCGACCTGGATGGTGATGGCTTTCAGCGTGGTTTCGGCTTGCTCGGCGGCGTATTTGTAGGCCATGGCCCAACGCGGGGCTTTGTCCGTGGTGCCGATTTTTTCCCGGAGCGCGATGGGGTTGAGTTTGATGACGGCGCCGTCGGTTTCGTAAGCGAAGGTTTTGGCGATGGACTCCAGTTCGCCGATACGGGACAGCAACTCGTCGGCGGTCCGGCATCGCCAGACTTTTTCGGGAGTTTTGAAACCCGCCGCTCGCAGGTAATCCAGTGTTTCGATCTGCGTTTGAGGCGCGTTGCCGTTTTCCTGCTCCAAGGTGACAATGCCGTAGATGATGGCATCCAGCGGGCGTTCTGCGACCAGCTTCGGATTCAATTGCTTCAGGGAACCGGCCGCCGAATTGCGCGGATTGACGAAGGAGGGTTCGCCAGTCGCCTCGCGTTCGGCATTGAGTTTGGCAAAACCTTTTTTGGACATGAAGACTTCGCCGCGGACTTCGAGAACGTTTGGAATGGGATTCAGGTTTGAGGACACATGCAGCGGGAGGCTGCGGATGGTGCGGAGATTCGCCGTGATGTCGTCGCCCCGTTCGCCGTCCCCCCGAGTGGCTCCCAAGACAATTTTGCCTTCTTCATAGCGAAGGCTGACGGCGACGCCGTCAATCTTGGGTTCGACCGTCCAGTCGAGTTCTGCTTCGGGCAGGAGTTTATGGATCCGCCGGACAAAATTTCGCACTTCGGCTTGGGAGTAGGTGTTGTCAAGGCTCATCATGCGAACCGAATGCCGGACGGAGACGAATTCGCTCACGGGGTTGCCGCCGACTCGCTGAGTGGGGGATTCCGGGGTAATGAATTGAGGAAAGGCCGTTTCGAATCCGACGAGTTCCTGATAAAGCCGGTCGTATTCCCGGTCCGAAATGGTGGGGTGCGCCAGAACGTAATAGGCGTGGTCGTGCCGTCGGATTTGTTCGGCAAGTTGCCAGTGTTTTCTTTTAGCGTCTTCGGTATTCATGCTTTGGCGAGTCACCGCGCGCAGCGCCTACCCCTGAATAAATTGGCCGGCAAAACTTCGGATTTGACGACCATTCAGCACGGCAAATCGCCGTAAGCGAGCCACGGTTTGTCCGGAAAACCGCGCCAGAGGAATGGGAATAAACTTGCGACCAAACCTTCCGGCAATGTGTTTCCAGTCTGCCAACGGCGGGACGGGGCTGACAAGCGTGACGTGCCGTTCCAAAGAATGGAAGGCTGCCGCCGCGAGCAGTCGGTGTTCCAGGGTTTGGGCAAAATCCAGTCGCGCATCTTTCCAAATGTCTGGAATGGGTCTTGGTGGAAAGAGAAACAGCATTCCGCCGTACTGTGACTGTCCAATGCCTGGACCCAGCATGTTTTCTAAAAAAGGGGTGGCATAAAAACACAACGTCGATTCTTGCGCATGCTCCGCGTACCAAGTGGCGTGCCAGGAGAATTTCGTTGGATCCGCGGGGACCTCGAATAAGAAAACCACGATTTCGACGTTGCCGCGGGCCGGTGGAACGTCCTTGACGTACACGTCGGTCACCTTGAGGCCTTGGCTGGGATTCCAACGTCGTAAGGTTTCTCGCATATCAATGCCGTCCCGGATCGACGTGGTAAATTTATCCACGTGCGCCAGATCCGATCCTAGCAGGGCTTTGCTTTGTTCACGCACGTGGGCGGTAAACGCCTCAATCCGATTATCCTCCGGCGGCCAGGAACATTGGCCAAAAGGATTCCAGCGGTAGGCCCACTGACGGCGTCGGCGGTGTTCCGGGCGTGGGTTGAGAGACAGCGTTCTCCAGGAGACCGGCGTACAACTCAAGCGATTTTTTCCCTTGGCGACCCGTCCGTCCGATGATTTCAGGAGGCCTCGGCCGACTGAACAGCACGACAACGACGTCCGTAATGATTCATCCGGACGGTAGGCGTAATCTTTGGCCGTTTCGAGCAAGGTTACCGCAAAATCATCGCCGGCAAACTGTTTGGCGGCGAGGGCAAGGGTAAACATATCCGGCGTGAGTCGATGTTCGACGAACGCCAGATTTCGCACGTATTGGAGATACATCTGAAGCAACTGAGGCGTCACCCAATTCCATTCTTGCCGGACGTGGAGCGGCCGCGTGGCAAGCCAACGGCTTCTCGATTCAAGAAGCAGTTCCTTGATTCCATCGATTGACAAATGGGCGTCAGAACGGGCCGCGGCTCGTCGACGTTCGAACAGGTCCGTGAGATAGGGCAATTCACACAGGATAAAGTACAAGGTGTTCGGTTCAACAAGGGACAGGGTGGGGCGTTCGGTCAGCCGTTCAGGCGGCTCATAGGGACAGGAACGCCGGTACGCGTCCCGAAGCCAGGGCCAGTCTTCAATGGAACACAAACACAGAATCGATTGATAATCCAATTCGAGTTCATGGAGTTTGAAGGCCATCCACGTTATCCGTTTCCAGCGTTGGCCATGCGGTTTCGGATAAGGAAGAAAAGGCAAGGAGGCACCTGAAAAGGAAGCAAGGGAGACGTGCTTGAGCGCGTAAGGATCGGCGGCCGGATATTCCGTGGGCTCATACGCGGCGACATCCCGATCAAGATAGGCCCGATCAATCCCCTCTTCCATGGCCATACGGATCGCGGCAATCACGGGTTGACAGGGATCGATGGGAATATAGCTCCGTTGAGGACCGTGCTCCCCGTCCGGTTCCGGCATGACGACAAGGCTGATGACCGGCAGGAGATTGACGCCTTCCTCTACCAGGTGCTTTACGGAAACCGGTAAGGGAAGACCGACACAATCAAATCGTTGGCTCAACCACAGGTCGCGGATGGTCTGGGATACGTCGGCGCTCCCATGGCGAATGGGAACCAATCGGATACGAGAAGAGAGTTGAAAGACCGCATCCGTCAAGAGGTCACTCATGAAGGATCAGTGGTCGGGGTGAAGCGGATCGCTCGGGTCAAAAAAGAAGTCCCCCAGCCCTTTGGGCAAGGCGTGCTCGCCGACGGCGCGTTTTCGCTGCTGAGCCAGCGCATTCAGGTCTTGGGCCTCTTCACCGAGTACGTTGTGGATCGCCTCACGCCACACGTCATCGCGGGACAAGGGATGTGAGGGGTCCTGCGCTAAACGTTTGAGAGCATATTGCACCAGATGAATGCCGTCTCTGACTGAAAATCCAAGATCGAGACGATGCGCCTTTTGCAAAAAATCAACGGTCAACGCCAAGATGTCTTGTGGAGCAAACGGCAGATGATAGCGGAGAATGGCCAACTCATGATCGCGTGAAGGAAACTCAAGCTTCAGACTGGGTTGCAAGCGCGAGAGAATGTAATCCGGCACTTCGTAGGTGGAAGCGTCATCATTCATGGTCACGCAACACCGAAACGCCGGATGGGCGTTCACTTGGACGCCGGCAATCACGGATTCCACCGATCGACGATGGTCAAGCAAGGGCGCCAGGGACGCCCAGCTTTTTTCATTCATGCGATTGCCTTCGTCCAACAAGCACGCCCCACCGGTCACCATCGCCGTCACCAGAGGAGACGCCTGGTACGTGATGGTGTTCCCTTCAGCAATCACCGGGGTAATCAACAAATCCTCCGGCCTGGTGTCGGCCGTACATTGATAGACGTATAAGTCTTGTTTACGCTCACGCGCGGCCGACATTGCCAAGGTCGTTTTCCCGATGCCGGGCTGTCCGATGACGCGGGGGCACAACGGCAGATCTTTGTCATCAATCACGAGCCAGCAGGCGAGCAGTTGTTGAAGAATTTCACGATCGCCGATCCATTCCTGTTGTGAGGCGTCGGCCTGAGCCAGCCGTACGGAAATTCCCTCTATCGTTCGACTCCGTTCAGGATTGTGCGACATGGTGCTCGAATTTTTGACGTCTACGTACCACGTATAAGCCCAACCAAAACCTAACATAGGCTTCCTGGAGGGTCAACGAACTCCACGTCGCGGTACGAACGAAGCACGAAACGTCTTGAAGACCGGTTGCCTACGAAAATCCCTCGTGTTGGCGTTTGACATTCCCGACCTCTCAATTTATTCTTACGGCCTAAGATTTCCGGTATCCGGAAATCGTCCTAAATCGACTGCCGACGACAAAACCATAAGCCATCAAGGGAGTCCGACCATGACCACACCTCAGCACGGATCGCAGCGTCACCATCACCATCACTCATCAGCGACCGGACGGTCGGTCTATCGGGGAACGCTCTGTCTGCTGGGTGTTGCCCTGTTATCCGGCTGCGTCAGTTCGGGAAAGTATGAAGCGGAAAAAGCGCGTGCTTTGAATTTTCAACGCTTGTTGGCACAAGAAGAAAAACTGGCCGATGACCTGAAGGTCCAGTTGGAAGAGGCAAAAAGCCAAGTCGAGACGTTGGAAACACAAAATCGTGAGGCGACGGTTGAGCTTGAAGCCCTTCGCTCGAACACACCAAGCCCGCAAGAAGACGCGGCACCCAGTGACGTTCCCGCTCCGTCAAGTGACCTTGACGTGGCACAAGAGGATGAGCCGTTATCCGAGGAGTCTCTTGCCGAATTCGGCTTGGGTGATCTTTCATTTGACGAAACAGATTTTGCCGACGTTGGCGGTGAAGCACCGGAGACCGGTGCCATCGGAGAACCGACGTATCACACCGTGGTGCAGGGAGAGACGTTATACCGCATTTCTCGTGAATACGGGGTGACCGTTCGTCAATTGAAACTGTGGAATACGCTTTCCAGCAATAACATTTTGATTGGCCAACGGCTCATCGTCAGTCAGCCCTGACCGTTCATCCTCCGGCCGTTCCCGTTTGAGAACGCGTTCTTCTTCGGGGGATTCGTGTGTGTCACGAGTCTCATCCCTTTCAGAAACACCGCAGAAAAAGACGAGCGTGCCACGACGTGGCTTGGCGACACTCAACCCAAGTCCTCTGAACCCAATCAGGACAACGCAGGAAAGGCGACGCGCCCAATTCGCTAACCGAGTGGAGCATTCGGAAAAGGACGGGGAGCACTTTGATCCGTCGATTGCTCAAATTGCGATCCGTTCGCGTTGACGGTCCACGTCCAGGATTCTCCATTGTTGTTTGAGGAAACGTGTGCGTCAAGACGATTGCCGCGGTCCATGCGGACGGGGCGAGCGAGAGGGAAAAAAGCGAGCCCCCAATGTGAGGCTTTATCGGTCGGACCATTTGAAACGTGAAGATTCGGCGTCAACGCCGCGCTGAACCAACCGGCTAACCCGTGTAACCACCCCCGACGTTTGGCATACAACGAAACCTTGGCGTTCACCTCCGTCCTGGTGGTGTCGGCAAATTGGATGGCTTCCACGCGGGCGGGATCGCTCAGGAACGTCCCTTCATGCAGCTTCAAGGAATGAAAATTGTTGACGGTCATGTCGCGCACGGGTGAGTAATCAAAGCCTTGGCACTTCTTCACCCAGAAATCAACCACGTGCTCGTAAAATTGTGGGAGTTCGACGGGAACCAGGAATAAATCCAGACGATGCGGAATGAGTGTGCCGCCTTTCTTCAAAAAACGATCCCGCGCATCGGTCAGCGACCCGAGGATGCCTTCTTCAAAACCGAAGGTCCCCATCGTCTCGGTCACGATCACGTCCGCCTGCTCAGGCAACTGCACGTCGAACGACGGGTCATGATAAAACGTCATGCGGTCCTGGAGGCCGTTTTTCACCGACACAAGTCTGGCAACGTCAATGACGGCTTCGCTTTCAATGGCATACACGTGACGCGCACCGGCGCGGCACGCCAAAAAAGAGAGAATGCCTGAGCCGCAGCCCACGTCGACCACCACGTCACCCGGCTTCACGACCTGAGAAATCGCCCGGCTATACGAACTGGTCCGCACCTCATCAATCAGCATCGTCAGGTGGTAGTTGATGAAGTCGGTGTATTTCGTCCGCACGCTTCTCCTCCGTTGAATAACAACGTGCAATGATTTGAGACGCTCCGAAACGGCGATGCTCGGTTATCATCCTAGAGCATGGTAGACTAACGGGCAAAGCAACCTCAATCAATCACGCGGGGTTCACGGCCCACGGTCCTTTCAGATCAGTGAAAATGGACAAGACGCAACAACGCTGGCGGCACGCTGTTCAGTCGTTCGGGCACCCGCGGGTGCTCACCATGTTGTTTCTCGGCTTTTCAGCGGGTGTTCCTCTTTTGTTGATTTTTTCATCACTGTCATTGTGGTTGCGTGAAGCGGGAGTCGAACGCTCAGCCGTGACCTTTTTCAGTTGGGCGGCGTTAGGCTACTCATTCAAATTTGTCTGGGCGCCACTCGTGGACAAATTACCCCTCCCCTTCCTGACGCATCGGTTGGGCCGACGACGCAGTTGGATGTTGCTGGCACAAGGTTCCGTCATGACGGCGATTACAGGCATGGCACTGATTGATCCTGCCGATGGACGGGCCAGCCTGACCATGATGGCGTTGGCCGCGGTGTTGCTTGGGTTTTCATCCGCCACCCAGGATATCGTGATCGACGCCTACCGAATCGAATCCGCGGGCGTCTCGCTTCAAGCCCTGATGTCGTCCACTTACATTGCGGGCTATCGGATCGGGATGCTGGTCGCAGGGGCGGGAGCCCTGTTTTTGGCCAGTATTTTCGGATCAGCCAACGGCGCCTATGACTATCAGGCGTGGCGGTGGGCCTATTTCATCATGGCCATGACCATGTTCGTGGGGGTGCTGACCACGCTCGTCATTTCCGAACCAACCACTCGACAAACGCGCGTGTCTCCCCGCTCAACGGGGGATTATGCGAGGGTTCTGTTCACCTTTGTTGCTGCGGCCACCGGATTTATTCTGACCTTTTACTATTCAGCCGAATTAACGGCCGATCTCAGCCGTCGCCTGACCAAGGTGGTTGGTGCCGAAACTGTCGCGGGATTTGTGGTCGAAACGGCACGACTGGGCACGGGAATTGTCGCCGCATGGCTGGTCGCCACGTTTGTGATTCGTGCCGGAATCGTGAGTCGGGAGATGATACAGGAAACCTATCTCGCCCCGGTGAAAAATTTCTTTGAACGATACGGAACGAAATCCGCGCTGTTGCTTCTGACGTTGGTCGGGGTGTATCGAATTTCCGATATTGTCCTGGGCGTGATTGCCAACGTGTTCTATCAGGACGTGGGATTCACCAAACCGGAAATTGCCGGCGTGGTGAAAACGTTCGGGCTGTTCATGACCATTGCCGGCGGGTTTGTGGGGGGCGTCCTGTCCGTCCGGTACGGCGTGGTCCGCATCCTGTTTTTGGGAGCCCTGTTATCCGCCGCCACCAACCTGCTCTTTGTCGCGTTGGCCTCCATGGGACATGATCTCGACGTGCTCTACGTGGTGATTTCCATCGACAATCTTTCGGCAGGATTGGCCGGGGCCGCCTTTGTCGCGTTTCTCTCCAGACTCACGAACGTTCAATTTACCGCCATGCAGTACGCCCTCTTCAGTTCGCTGATGACCTTGTTCCCCAAAATTCTGGGGGGCTATTCAGGCACCATCGTCGATAGCATGGGCTATTCACGCTTCTTCATCATGACCACCCTGCTCGGGCTACCCGTCCTCGCACTCATCCATTACGCCCACAATCTTTTAGAAACCGATGACCCGTGCTGAGCAAAATCGGCAAAAGTCATAATTGGAGTGTTTTCAATTAAAGGAGTCGAGTCACGGCTGCGCTGAAAGCACGGAGGTCTGCAAGTTGATTCTGAACAACGTCATAGACTCGCTCATCATCAACTTTCCAATACACGTGAACCAACGGGTTTCGGAAACGAGCCATATCCTGAAGTCGTTCAGTTAAATCAGCAGGGAGAATTCCCGCTTGGTGAAGAGCATCAAAACACCTTGCATATTCACTTGGTACTTGATGCAGGTGTTTCGCAGAAACGTGAAAACAGAGCGATAACGCCGCCTCCATCGCGGCAAGCAAGCGATAGCAGGCAATATCAAGCATATCGCGGTTCGCCACAAACGTCTCTCGAGGGACGGACCGAAATGCTTCCAACCGACTGAGTGAATCCTCAATTTCGGCACAACGGGCCCGGACGAGGTCTGGGTTGAGCGTCATGGGGAAAACGCTTCCTTCGTGGCTTGACGAAGGAGGGGGGCTATATCCAAATATTGTTGAGGAACGTTTTCAAGAAGATCCGTGAGGAGTTCTTCGTCACGAGAGAGCAGAAGACGTCCGCGAAAGACGTGAAACAAGAAGGAAACGGGCGCTGCGTTGAGAAGACGCACGTCCACGGGCAACGCGACGGCAGCGACGACACGATCAGTCAACGTGTCCAGTATTTCAGACTGCCGAGATAATTGCGAATCGTCGAGATACAGGCCAACGTCAACGTCATGAACCGACGTTGAGTCCAAGATTGACCCATAAACGTAAGCAAAGATAATTTCCGGCACCTTGACCACTTCACCGGTCAGAAGATCAAAAACGCGTTGCCGTGTATTTTGATTGATCGAATAGGATTGTTTCACGCCGGCGATCATGAGCGTATGATACATCCCTCTCTCATATCCGACAAGCAACGCGAAAAAGTTCGACGCCGTGCTTGCCGTTGCGTCACGGGTGCAAGATTGTCCACGTTCAGCGGCGCCACGTCAGCGTTCTTCCTGAACGGGATTGACCAGCGCGCCAAGACGGTCTATCTCAATGGTGACCCGATCCCCATCCTTCAGAAAAATCGGCGGAGTGCGGGCGAACCCGACTCCCTGTGGCGTCCCCGTCAAAATAACCGTTCCCGGCAACAAGGTCGTTCCTTCGCTCAAAAAGCTGACCAGAGCCGGAACGTCGAAAATCATGTCTGAGGTGTTCGAATCCTGCATGATTTCACCGTTGAGCATGGTTTTGATCCTGAGAGCATTGGGGTTCGGAATCTCATCGGTAGTGACCAGATGAGGACCGAGGGGACAGAACGTATCAAAGGATTTTCCTCGACACCATTGTTTCCCGCCGCCTTCTTTCTGCCAACGACGCGCACTGACGTCATTGGCGCAGGTGTACCCGAGCACGTGGTCCAGCGCGCGACGCCGTTCAATGTTTTTTCCAGACTTTCCAACTATCACGGCCAATTCACATTCATAATCGACCTGCCCCGTGGCAACGTTTGGAATAAAAATGGGATCGCCCGGATGAGTCAGCGCGTTTGCCGCCTTGATAAACAGCACGGGACGTTCCGGAATCGCTGCTCCCGTCTCTTCCGCGTGCCGGCGGTAATTTAATCCGATGCAAAGGATCGTCGGAGGCGCAACCGGCGCAAGCAACTTCTCGATTCGAACAACGCGATTCGTCACCTGATACGTTTGAAAAATATTGCCCTCAACGAGTCGAGCGGACCATTCGTCCACCCGTTCGCCATACCGAACGCCGCCCGTCCCATCCTGAAACCTGATAATTTTCACGAAGAGACTTTCCTGACGTCTTGTCTTTTCCAATCAGGCACGTGCATCGTCATCAACGCTTTGAAGAGCCTGCCGTGGTTGGGCACACGCAGGTGTAATAACTCGTGCGCAATGACGAAATCCTGGAAATTCGAACGTTGATTGACCAAGTCAGCAGCAAAAGTCACGATTCCCGACGTCGAGCAAGAGCCCCACTTCCGCGTCATCTGCTGAACGCGAATCCGTCGTGGATGAACGTTCAATCGCCGTGCCCAGTATTCGATGCGGGCACAAATCATCTCGCGTCGTTCGTTATCCGCTTTCATCAGTGCCTGCGTTCAGAAGAATCATGAGAATGCGTTCGACGACGCGGCTCCGTTCATCTCCCTCCAATCGAAGAAGCGGGCGATAGAGGGCCGCACGCAGCCGCCGTTGTTCATCGGCGTTGACGGTCGCGTTGGGAAACCGGCCGAGAAGCCCTTCCACTTCTCGCGCCAAGCTCAGCGTCGATATACCGGCGACCGCCAGACGCGGATCATCTTTCAGCACCCAATGAACGCCGAACGCGCACGGCGACAGCCCACTGTTTCTCGCGGCTTCGACCGCCGCTTCCTTTTCACCAACGAGCGTGGCCAGCCGATCCATCGCCGCGAGCCCGGTCGTCTTGCGATCCTCCATGTCCTTCAAAATGCGTTCGGCACGATCCTTCAAAGGCAACAACACGGCTTCCATCTCCGGTTCGTTCTCGATTTCCCGCTGAAGGCCGCGCACGAGATTGAACGTCTTGGCCTCGTCTGAGCCTTGCTTGGCTCGAAGGGCTTCGAGCGTGTTCAAGTCAAACGTCACCGTTTTTGTCAGGTAGCCAAGACTTTTCTGTATCGCGCCGTCCTGTATCAGAGAGTGCGTCTTGTTGGCCAAATCCATCACGTAGTTGGCGCGACGTGCATAGGCATTTCGTACGACGGTATAGAGATGGGCAAGCCGCTTGAAGGTCTCGACGTAATCACGGAGTTCCGGCGAAGGAGACAGGATCTCCCAAAGTGCCTCGATTTCCTTGTAAGTCTCGAAGAAACCCTTGCGGGCATCCGGGTCCAGGAAGCGTGTATAGACGATCCGTTCAAGGCGTTCGTCCGCGCCGTCATTTCCCTCATCACCGAGATAATCTGTTTTTGCCCGTTCGATCTTGTCCAGAAAGTCCCGGAGAAGCGAATCGAGATCCTCAATCACGCCGCTGACGTCGGACGAATCAAACCGCAACGCCTTTCTCAATTCGCGCAGCACGCCCACAAAGTCGATGACCAGACCAATACGTTTGCAGGTACCGCCCGCGTCCACGCAGGGACGATTCACGCGCGCGATGGCCTGCAACAGCACGTGATCCCGCATCGGTTTGTCGAGATACATGCAGTAGAGAATCGGTGCGTCGTAGCCCGTCAGCAGTTTGTCCGTCACGATGAGAATTTTCGGGTTTTCCCCTGCCTTCTTGAACATAAGGCGCGTGTCCGCCTCACGTTCTGATGAGAGTTGGAGTTCCGCAACAAGAGGGCGGTCAATAACGTCGTTCACGTTCTCAGTATAGACCGGCACGGTCCATTCGGAAGGCAGGAGTTTATCAAGCGCGTGCTTGTACTTGGCGCAGGCTTCCCGATTGACGCCCACGAGGAACGCTTTGTATCCAAGCGGCGCGACGTTGTTCTTAAAGTGTTCAGCGACGAATGCGGCAACGTTCTTGATACGATCGTCGGCGGTCAAAAACGTGCGCAGCCCGACTGCACGATCAAGCACCTTGTTCAGTTCATCGACGTCGGTGACGCCTTCTATCTCGGCCAGGGCGAAAAACTCCCTGTCGAGTCGCTCCGCGGGTACCGTCATGTCACTCGGCGCCATCGTATGACGAATCGGCAACGTCGTCTCGTCCTCAATCGACTCGGCGATGGTGTACTTGTCAAGATACCCCAACTCATCGTCGGCACCGAATATCTTGAAGGTGCCCTCCCCGTGCGAGGTACGGTCAATCGGCGTACCGGTGAATCCGATGATCGTCGCGTGAGGTACGGCCGCCATCAGATACGTACCCAAGTCCTTGGCCACCGAGCGGTGCGCCTCGTCAATGAAGACATACACGTCGTCACGGGTGTTCACGTTTCTTTCGAGACCTTCAAACTTGTGGATCATGGACAGAATCAAGCCACGTTTGTCGGTTTTGAGCAGATTTCGAAGGTCGGCCTTGGAGTTCGCGCGCCACACCGCAATATCCTGTTGCTGCATCTCGCCGAGCAACCTCTCGACCCAGCCTTTGATTTGCCCTTCAAGTTCCGTTCGATCCACGACCACCACGACCGTCGGCTTACCGAACCGGTCTTTGCGTTCCATGACCAAGCGCGCGGCGATAAGGAGCGTAACCGTCTTACCGGAACCCTGCGTATGCCAGATGAGCCCACGCCGTTTCGCCGACTCAGAGCAACGTTCGACGATGCGATCCACCGCCCGGCGCTGATGCTGGCGTAACACGGATTTCCGCGTCTCCCCGTCTTCGACGTAAAACAGGATCCAGTCTCGCAGAGTACGCAGAAAATCAGTTGGCTCGAAAAAGGATTGGACGGCAAACCGGTAACTCTCCTCCGGATGCTCCTTCCATCGTGCCATGAAGCGACGCGAAGCGTTCCACGTGACGCCATACCAGTAATCAAGGAGATGCGTGACGTTGAAAAGTTGCGTGGCGCCCAGCAATTCCGGCGTCTCCATCTCGTAGCGCCGCAACTGCGCGACTCCCCGATCAATGGCATCGGTATCCGTCGGGTTCTTGTGCTCCACGATGGCGACCGGCACGCCGTTGACGACGAACATCACGTCCGCACGGTTCGCTTTTCTGGCCGGAGGCTTGACTGTCCATTCCCACGTGACGTGGAAGGCATTGACGCCCGGTCTGTCAAAGTCAATGAGCCTGACGGGTCGGTGACGATTCTCTGCCTCGTCGTACCACTGCCGCTCCCCACGCAACCAAGCAAGGATCTCCCGATTCCCTTCAATCGTCGGCGGAAGTGCTTCAAGTCGCTCAACGGTGGCGCGGATGGCGTCTTCCGTCATCCAGGGATTGAATTGACGGAACTTCGACTCAAGTTCGTTGCGGAACAGCATTCCGGCCTCACCGCCGCGCTTCTGCATCGCGGCTTGCGGGGAGAGTGCCGTCCACCCAATTTCCGCGGCGTGGCGGACCATGGGAAACTGAACAAAGGTAGCCTCGGTGATCTTGAGGTTGGTCACAGATTGCCACCCATGTACGTCCTAATGCGGTTGTTGTCTCGTGATTGACTCACGATCGAGACGCCCGATTTGACGAGATTGCCATGCCGGTCATATTGTTAGCTCACCTCATATCCAAGGACACCACACGATGCCAGTCGTGAACGTTCATCAAGCGAAAACCCAGTTGTCGCGCCTACTCGCACGGGTCGAAGCAGGCGAGGACATAGTCATTGCCCGTAACGGCCAGCCGATTGCGCGGCTCGTGCGCTGCCAGCGTCAAGGCAAATGGCAATTCGGCGCATTAAAGGGCCGCTTAGTTATCAACAACAGCTTCTTCGACTCGCTCCCAGAGGCTGAACTCTCCGCCTGGGAGGCGTGAGCGTTGCGTCTCCTGCTTGATACCCACGCGTCGCCCAAGCCTTGTCTCGTAACCTCGTTCTCATATCGAGTGAGGCGCACTTCGACTCATACGGCGTTCGCCGCCTCTGGTAGACCACAACTCCTTCAATGAGGTTGATCGCAGCTAGCCCTCCCTGATGAAGTCTCCGACTTCACTTTCTCAACTCCATGAGAGAAAATGTGGGGTAAGCCCGTTTCTCGGTCAATATAGAACCTCAGATGCACGGCATTGGCCTCCAATCCTGTCTGGCGTCATACCGCATAGCGTGTGAGCGTCCCGTTGATTGAGCATGACGCACACTCCCGACCTCCTCGCGGCAAGTTCAAAAGTAACAGCGCCTTCGGGTGTATCTTGCTCATAAAGTATTGACCTATAATCGGGTAGGTATTGACATAAAGCCTAATCAAACATATATTGACTTTGTCGGGTGCTCCTGGAGAGCTCGATATGGTTCGCCCAGCCTGACATCACAAAACCCTCTACCCAGAGGGTTTTTCTTTTTGTGGGGCTTCCCTTGCACTTTGCGCAAGCTGCACCAGTGGAGACTTCTCCGGCCATACTTTGAGTCCGTGAAGAACCATCTGATCTCGTCCTTGGTATATACCAGGCAACAATCTTTGGAAATAAGAGTAGTCCATGTCCTCATCCCTGAAAGCACGATAAACGCTGTAGGCCAATAAATCTGCCAGTTGAATTCCGTTCGATAGCTCACTTCTCGTAAAAAACGGGTACTCAACAATAGCCGGGAACCCCATATTCTGGTTTCCGGATCTCTGAAAGAAAGCATGTTTCATTGCAATGGCACGGTTGAGTTGTTTGCCCGTGTCATCCATCACAATCAGGGCGTTATGTTTTGGATGGTACTCACGCATGTAATGTTGAATTCTCTCCAGTATAAATTCGTAGGCTTTCTTGTGAAGTTTTTCGTGAGTCGTGTGTTCATACAAAGATCGCTTGTCGATAACCGTGGTCATGATAACGACTCGACGCTCGGCGATTTGCTGGAAATACGTATTGACCAGCCGTTTAATATCGTTTTCAGCAAGCCCACTTAAAAATGAACTCCTTTCTTTACGCTCTTTTACGTTCCTGACCCAATTTGATTTGATCTCGCAGTCTGCAAGTTCAAAAGGTCCCTTTCCACTTTGGTGAAGATGATCAGCAAGGGCAAATTTCAACCCTGAAATTGCTGTTTCAAACCGCCGCCATTGTCCCTCAAACATTCCAACCGCAAGCAGTACATACAGATGATCTTTCGGCTTTTCTTGTGTGCCGATTGAAGGATCTCGGGAACCTGACTCATCAAAATAGAAAAAATACATGGCTTATTCTTTCTCTGTTATCAGAAGCCTTTTTGAAGACCCAAAATGGTCAGACCGTCGTCTGCACGATCCAACGGGTCTCTTGCCGTTCGATCAGGCTACTCCACGGCGCGGCTGTGGTACGGATTGAGCTGGTCGAGTTTGACACGAATTACCGAAGAAAGTATCTTCGTCTCTGATTAGAAATCTTAAAAGGTCCCTCCCTGATGACAAGAACGCCATGGGTGATTTTCCCGAGTCTGGGGTAGTCAGAGGGGTCATACTTTCGGCAGAAACATCCATCAGCACTCCGTTCCCACGCAAGAGACATCGAACTCCCTACGCACCGCTGGTTTAAGACAGTCGTACCAAGTACTTTCCCCCTTCTGCCACTTCCGGAAAATCGACCAGCAACAATAATCGGCCACCTGCAATCCGTGGTAGGAACGGGAAAGTTGAAGCCACCTAGCACGGTCTGCAAGCAACGCCCGCACGGTAGGAACCAGTCTCCATCACTGTTTGTGTTGAATCCTCGAATGCGGCATCATCTTCGGCAACCGCTTCGTCCTCTTTGAGCGAATCGTAGTGACGGAGGACGCGCTGGACTCGCTCCTCATCCCATTCTGGCGGAAACTTGGTTGTGTTCTTCATCTTCCTCTCCTTCTCATGCGACATCAGTCATTGATTAGCTTTTGCGAAGGTTCAAGGAAATTTGCTTAACAGCACTATCCCAATCGTTATAGCAACGAATAGAAGCCATCGGTGGTTTGGGTGAGTTGGCAGTAGATTTCAATTTTTCTACCAACTGCCACATGCAATTAGCCGTTCTTTGTGACGTTTGGTATCTATCCCAAGTGGGAATCATTTTTGCGTCAATAAATCCTCGATCTATTACTTCCATGCCTCTCTCCTTATTCTTCATCCAATAGCTTTTCTCTTTCTCATAGCGAGGTTTAATGACACCAGATTCGTAGTCGTTCGACCAAACATTAAACTCATTTCGAAGTTGGTTGAACAGTCTTCCAGACACGACAAACCAGTCTAAATCAGACTCCTTGTTAAATGGCGTGCCAATTTTCTCTGGGTTAAGTGATTCGCCGAGACGAGCACTGCCCACGATGCTTATTTCCTTCGCGTGTACATCCAATTTGGTTCCCAGCCAAGAACGAATTGAAGCATAAAGAGCCGGACACTCAGAAAATGCAAATGGAATTCCTTCAGTCAACCATAACTGAGCAATAGCGACCCGGGCTTGCCAACCACCTTCATGTGCTGCATTTATCAGCGTTCTCGCATCAGGATAGTGACTCTTCAAGGCAGACATCGATTCTACGATTTCAAATGGTTTCATTCCGTATTTCCAAATAGTCCGTGAAAAAGTCGGGTTCCTGAAGCATTGCTAAGGACATTATATGAAGACCCCGTCGGTGTATTTTTCTCATTCGTATAACATCGTATCTTTGTGGCTGAGGATATTTTAGACGTGCAATCAGCTTCGCCTCATCAACTGCGCTGGCAGATGCCGGATCAATCTGCAATCTGATACATGCTTCTCTAAAGTTATTCATCTTCCAGCCGTAGTATGCACACCACAAATAAAGAATTGGCAGTCTGTTTCTAGAAACATATTGTGATAAAAAAATTGCGAGAAGAATTTCCACGATCTTTCGTTGCCACGTTGCTTCGCGATGGCCTGTTATCGTTCTAACCAACTGCATTGCGATTGTCGAACCGCCCTGTCTTGAATTGCGAAGGTAGGTTTTCCATCCCGCCCGACAGAGTGCCCATAGGTCCACTCCCGGATGTCTCGCGAAACGATGATCTTCAGCAATTATCAGGAACTCGCACATTCGCGCAGTCGGGTGGGGAAAACTGGTTTTCGAAATTTCCGACTCTAATTCGTCAATACACGCACGCAACTGTCTCCATTGCGATATGAGTCCTGGCCTTCGATAAACCATTCTGTTAGCGATGATGTTCATGACTACCATTTGCCGAAAGCATTGAAGAGAGAGTTATCCATAGACTTCGAAAATTCCAAATCGGCAACGCGAATCTCGCCCGTTATCAGTTTATGCAGCAACGTCTTAAACAAATCATCTAGCACGGCCCGTTTTTTTCGATGCAGGTCGATTTTCCGGTCGATGGCGTCCATGATGGCGACGATCTCGCGTTGCTCTTCCAAGTCAGGAACGGGCACGATCTGTTCTTTGACGATGCGGTCCGTCACTGCGGGGTAACTGGCGCCGTGCTCAATTCCCGCAAGTTGCTGTATGAACTGGTCTCGTTGGACGAGGTAGTAAAGTAATTTATCGGCAGCTCTTTTGGGGTTACGGCGTAGAACACAGAATGCGGTTGAACATACTTGGTCATTCAATTCTGCGGGAACGCAAGCGGCACGTAACAAGGTTGGCCGTACCGTAGCAAAGATCACGTCTCCCTCAATAATGCGTTTTCGTGCTCGGCCTGGTGCTTCCTGGAGTGTAGATTGTGACGTTGCCTCTATCGTCAGAAATTCACGGGAAATGGATGAAACATCAACATATTCAATGATACGCGTACCTTCACGCCGAGGATCGACGGTATCTGTTTTCTTGCAGAGTGTCTCAAGTGGGCATAGTTCCCAACTCTCCGGCACTGGGCCGATTTCCATCTTTTTTTGTGTCTCGCCTCGCAGGCCGTGCGTGAACAGAATCTGCATCACGGCTTTTTTGATGTCTTGAGCGACGGCGATAATTAACGTTTCTTGTTCAATCTGTTTGACCAGATTATGAAGAAACACGCCTATCTTCGACTGTTGAGACTTATCGGGAAAGGGAATGTCGAGATCAAGCAAGGTTGCCTTATTGACGCTGGCGAATGTCGATCCAGTCGCTCTGCCTTCAAGGATTGGTTTTGCATAGAGCAAAGCAAAATAAAGAAACCAATGGTCCATTTTCGATCCTGCGCGAATTGCTGAAATGCCACGTCCTATAGCGCACTCATCAGTCGCGACGTTTACGTCACCGACAGGTGCGCGAACAGAAATCAAAACGTCTCCAGCAGATGCAAACTTCTGACCTGTCCGACACCAGACCCGCGGCATGGGGTATAGCAACCCAAAATCGGCCTTTCCTTGGAAGAAAGGCAGGCCGTCACCAACTTCGTTATAAACCGAAGAGGGAGGCGACTGGCCGAGAATTACGGATGCTACATCTTGATGGCCTAGTTTCACAGTCGGGAACGGTATGCTCATTGTAGTTTTTCCAAAGTGGAGAAAAGCTGCTTGTCTATTTCATGTGCATCTGATGACAGTTGCCGCAATTTCTTGATCAAGTCAGCGACAGGGACAATATCAGCATCCGTCGTCTGCCCTACCCACCGGCTTGGGCTGAGATTATAATCGACCTCCTCTGCCTGCTTTCGTGTGATGACGGCGATCTCACCTTCAACTGGCTCCCCCTTCACAAAAGCCTCCGCCAACGGACGAATATCCTCTTCCGGGATGAAGTTCTTGGGTCGTCCTTTCCTCACGTGCTTGCTGGCGTTCAGCAGCACGATCTTGTTCTTCCTCGCCGCTGGTTTGCGTTTTGACAGCACGACGATCACGCCGGCTGCGGTCGTGTTGTAGAAGAGGTTGTCCGGCAGCAGGATTATGCCGTCAATGAAGTCGTGATCCACGAACCATTTGCGGATGTTGCGTTCCTTGTCTTCGTGTTTGGCGCCGGAACCGCGTGTGACTGCGCCCGTGTCCAGTACGACCGCGGCGCGTCCGCGTTCGTTGAGACAAACGAGAGTGTGTTGGAGCCATGCCCAGTCGCCTTTGCCCGTGGTTACACCGCCTCGGGTATGGAAGCGGTCGAACGGGTCGTCGGTAAACACGTCGCTGTTGAACGGTTGGTTCCACATGGGATTGGCCACCACGATGTCGTGTGTGTCGATTTGGCCGGCAGCGGTCTTGAACTTCGGGTTGATCATGGTGTCGCCACGAGCGATTTTGACGTCCATGTCGTGGATGATCGCGTTCATGTGGGCAATGGCGTAGTTCTCGGCTTGGAGTTCCTGTCCGCTGAGCTTGATCGGCACGCGGCTGGTGGGGTCCAACTCGCGGGCAACGAGTTGGAGTTTGACAAGCAGGCCGGCCGAGCCGCAGGCGTAGTCGTGGCATTGCTCGCCTGGTTTCGGGCGCATGATGTGCGCCATCAGGAACCCCACTTCCGTGGGCGTGAAGAATTCTCCCGCACTCTGGCCCGAACCTTCTGCAAATTTGCGCAGGAGAAATTCATAGGCACGGCCGAGAAAATCGGGTTGCACGTCGGCGAGACCGAGCCGGTAACGCGGGTCAGAAAAGATTTCAACGACGGCAGCGAACTTTGCAGGGTTGACGTCCCGCTCGCCGTTGCGTTCGGCTGCGAAATCAACGAGATCGATGACGCCTGAGAGCGAAGGGTTTTGCCGGACTACGGCACGCACTGCCTTGGTCAGATGCTCTCCGATGTCTCTTGGCCGCGTGTTTCGTCCGTGATCGTCAAGCGGCCACTCACAGGTTTCACGTCCGCTGATGATGCTCCACCGGGCTTCCGGGGGGAGGTAGAAGCGCAGCAAGCCATGGTCGTTTTCGGTAATCTCCTTGGCCACGTCGCGGTCTCCGTATTCCTCGGCCAGCCGATCAATCTCGTCGTCAAAAACATCCGAGAGGCGCTTGAGAAAGAGGAGTGGAAGCAGGTAGTCTTTGAATTTCGGAGCGTCCTTCTCCCCACGGATGGAACAGGCCGCGCTCCATAGCATCTCCTCCATGGGTTTCGTTGAAGGAGAAGAAGTGCGACGAGCCGCACCAGTTCGCCGACGTGTCACTCGTGTTGCAACTTCGGTTGGCTCCGTGGCCGACTCCTCCGCGTCAACACCCGCTTCGGCGGCGAGTGCGGCAATAGCTTCCCGTGCTGCCTTCTGCGGTCTGGTCACGCCGCCCTCCCAGCGGTTGATACTGGCGAAGGAGACGCCGAGTCGCTCTGCGAGTTGTTCCTGCGTGAGGTCAAGATTGGCACGAATGGCGCGTAGCGTTGTCGATATGTTTCGATAATCTGTCATATTTCATATATATCAGACATAGCAAAAAAGTCAATGCATGAACGAAAGTATGAGGGAGTATAAAATTCTCTTTTGATGTTTACCTGAGGCTCAAAGGGAAGGTTTTTCAGGGCAGGTCTGTTCACGGATGGACTTCTGAGATTCTTCGCTTCGCTCAGAATGACAGTTTCTCGCCTGGAATCACAGTTTGTAAAGATTTAAGGAGGTACGAATCATGAAAGATTACTTTTCTCAGATGGTCGGGATTCGTCGTATGTGGGTGGTGGCCTTGTGTCTTGCCTGTTGTCCGGTGCCGGCGTTCGCGGAGACAATCACGGCGCAGCTTGCAACGGCGCCGGATGTTCCTCCGCCCATTACCCGGTCCACGCCGGCAACGGTCGTGGTGGAGATGGAAGCGAAGGAATACGTCGGGACGCTCGCGGAAGGGGTGCAATATAAATTCTGGAGTTTTAACGGCACGGTGCCGGGCCCCATGATCCGGGTCCGGGTGGGCGATACCGTGGACATTCATTTAACGAACGCGAAGGACAGCACGGAAAGCCATAATATCGATTTCCACGCGGTGAATGGGCCGGGCGGTGGTGCCGCAAAGCTGAATACTGAACCCGGGGAGACAACCGGACTGCGCTTTAAGGCGATCAATCCCGGTCTCTACGTGTATCATTGCGCGACGTCCTCGCCGTCGATTCCGGCACACATTGCGAATGGCATGTATGGAATGGTGCTGGTGGAACCGGAAGGCGGGCTTCCTCCCGTGGATAAGGAATTCTATCTCCTGCAGAGTGATTTTTATACGAAGAAGGCCAAGGCTGGCGGTAACGTTTTGGAGTTTGACCACGAGAAAGGGGCCGCCGAACATCCTACTTACGTCGTGTATAACGGCATGGCCGGGTCTCTGGTCAAGAATCCCCTCAAGGCAAAAGTTGGTGACCGCGTTCGGATTTTTTTCGGTAACGCCGGCCCCAATCTGGTGGCTTCATGGCACATCATCGGTGAGATTTTCGACAAAGTATGGCCGGAAGGCTCTCTCACGACCCCACCGTTGGAAAACGTGCAAACCACGCTGGTCCCAGCTGCGGGTTCTGCCGTTGCGGAATTTACCGTCGAAGTGCCTGGGACGTATATCACGGTGGACCACTCGATTTTCCGCATCGAGAAAGGCGCGCTGGGTCTCTTGAAGGTGGAAGGGAAAAAGAATCCCAACGTCTATAAGGGCCTTCAGTAAGCCGACCCAACCACGGTGTCGCTCCACGTAGCCGCAGGCCATTGATGAATCAGCGCCACGCGGCGTTTCATTGACTTGTTTTTTACCCCCATGATACCGTTCTGCCGATGAAAACTCCTTGTTATTCAGTTGGTTTTGAGGAATTTTGCGAATTGGCGCCGGCAGGAAATCTGGTTCCGGTGTATCGGGAAATTTTAGCGGACATGGAAACGCCCGTCAGCGCATTTTCAAAAATCAACACCGGCGAAACCGCCTTCCTCTTTGAAAGTATCGAAGGCGGCGAAAACTGGACGCGCTATTCGTTTCTGGGCAGCGGTGCCACTCAAGTCATCTGGGAAGAGCACGGCAAACTGGTCAAAAAACGTGACCTGAAGCTTGAGAGGCTTCCTTTGGATGAGAATCCCTTGAATCACGTTCAAGAGATGTTGGCACCGTTTCAACCGGTTCACGTTCCGGGTCTGCCCCGCTTTATCGGGGGGGCCGTCGGGTATCTCGGATATGACGTGGTTCGATATTTCGAGCCGATTCCGGCCCGTTCCAAGGAGTCGTCGCACTTGCCGTTATTGGCTTTTCTGCTGACGGACACCGTCCTCATTTTCGATAACGTCGCCCATACGATCAAGATCGTGGCCAACGCCCTGATTCCTTCCCACGCCAAACCCGCCTTGAAGAAAACGTACCTGGACGCCGTCGCCCGCATTGAAAAAATCATTAAGAAGCTCAAGAAACCGCTTCCACGCCGTTTGACCGCTCACCGCGTGCAACCGGTTCACTTCACGTCCAACGTAACGCAGGACGATTTTGAAAAGATGGTCATGCGGACGAAAGAATACATCCAGGCCGGCGACGTTGTTCAAGCGGTTGTGTCACAGCGATGGGAGACCAGGATTCACGTCTCACCCTTGGAAATCTATCGGGCGTTACGGGTGGTGAACCCCTCACCCTATATGTTTTATCTTCGAGTGGCCGGGGTTGAATTGGTGGGATCGTCGCCGGAAGTCCTGGTGCGCTGTGAGGATGATCAAATCGTCGTGCGTCCCATTGCCGGTACGCGGAAACGCGGAGCAACGCCGGCCCAGGATCACGCTCTGGAAACGGAACTCCTTGCAGATGAAAAAGAGCGGGCCGAGCACGTCATGCTCGTGGATCTCGGCCGCAACGACGTTGGACGTGCGGCGCAGTTCAAAACGGTCACCGTTGATCCGTTCATGACGATTGAGCGTTATTCGCACGTGATGCACATTGTGTCACAAGTCAACGGCACCCTGCTGAAAGGCCGGACGGCCTATGACGTGATGAAGGCGTGCTTCCCGGCGGGCACGGTCTCGGGTGCCCCCAAAATTCGCGCCATGCAAATCATCGAAGAACTCGAACCTACGCAGCGGGGGCCTTACGCCGGGGCGGTCGGCTATTTCAGTTTTTCAGGATCCATGGATACCTGTATTAACATTCGAACCATCGTCATGAAGAACGTTCAGGCCTTCATTCAAGCCGGAGCGGGAATCGTTGCTGATTCCGACCCGACCAGAGAATACGAGGAAACGTACAACAAAGCCCGGGCCATGATGCGAAGCATTGAAATGGCGGAACAGGGCTTGGAGTAGGGCCGCGTCTCACGAGGCTTGATGGAGAATCTATCCCCCAAACGCGGGGGGTGAGCGTCGCCATGTTGTTGATGATCGATAACTACGATTCATTTACCTACAACCTCGTTCAATATTTCGGGGAACTGGGTGCAGACGTTCAGGTCCATCGCAATGACAAGATTACCCTGGAGGAGATTGAGAGACTCAAACCCGAGCAGGTCGTGGTTTCTCCCGGTCCGGGGACGCCTAAAGAAGCCGGTGTCTCCGTCGAGGTCATTCGCCGTTTTGCCGGACGTCTTCCGGTCCTGGGGGTGTGCCTCGGGCACCAGTCGTTGGCCTATGCCTTTGGTGGGGAAATCATCCGTGCCGATCGATTGATGCACGGCAAAACGTCGCGGATCACGCACGACGACCGAACCATCTTTCAAGGTTTGCCCAATCCATTTGAGGCCACCCGGTATCATTCACTGATTGTTCATCGGGAGACGCTGCCTCAGGATTTTGAAATTTCAGCAACGACGAATGGGGGAGAAATCATGGGTCTGCGCCACCTGCCCACCGGCGCAGAAGGCGTGCAATTTCATCCTGAATCGATTTTGACGAAAGCCGGCATGGATCTCCTCAGAAACTTTCTCAACCCTCACCGGTTCAGCGGAACGCCGCTCGCGGCGTAACCCCCTTCGCCGCCATGATACAGGACTGAGCCCATCCGTCATTCTGAGCGAAGCGAGGAGTCTCGCATGATACAAGACGCCTTGACGAAATTGGCTGACGGCATCAGCCTCACGGAAACGGACGCCTACGACGTCATGATCCAGATCATGCACGGGGCGGCGTCGGACGCACAAATCGCAGCCTACCTGATGGGGCTCCGGCTGAAGGGAGAAACCGTCGATGAAATGACAGGGTCGGTCCGAGCCATGCGTGAAATGGCCGTGCGCGTCCATGTGGGGGACCCCCTGGTGGTGGATACCTGTGGCACCGGCGGCGGTCGCGCGAATACCTTTAACATTTCTACTGCGACGGCGTTCGTGGTGGCCGGTGGAGGGATGACCGTTGCCAAGCACGGGAATCGATCCGTGTCCTCGCGGTCCGGAAGCGCGGACGTGTTGGCCGCGATGGGCATCAACATTGACCTGCCACCCGAACGCGTGGAAGCCTGCATCAATGAAATCGGGATAGGCTTCCTGTTTGCCCCGCTCTACCACGGAGCCATGAAGCATTGTGCCGCTCCACGATCTGAAATGGGGATCCGGACGTTGATGAACGTCATGGGTCCCTTATCCAACCCTGCCGGAGCCACGATCCAGATTTTAGGAGTTTACGACCGGGCCTTAACGGAAAAATTGGCCCAAGTCCTCATCCGCCTGGGAACGCAACGTTGTTTTGTTCTCCATGGTAAGGATGGATTAGATGAAATCACCTTGACCGATTTTACCTATGTTTCCGAAGGCAAGGCCGGCCGGGTCTCGAGCTATCACGTTGGTCCGGAAAATTTCGGATTAACCCGAGTCCACCCGGCTGAGTTGAAGGGAGGCACGCCGAAAGAGAACGCCGTCATGATTCAGGACGTTCTGAAGGGCCATCGTCACGCCAGACGGGACGTGGTCCTCATGAACGCCGCCCCTGCCTTTGTGGCGTGCGGAAAAGCCACAACCTTGAAGGAAGGGTACAACCAGGCGACGGCGGCATTGGACAGCGGCGCGGCTTATGAGAAATTTGAAAAACTTACGACGTTTTCAAATCGGGTCACCACGTGATGTTGGAGCGAATCCTCGAACGTAAAAAAGCCGAACTCCGCCGGAAAGCCAACCGCGGCTATCTGTCGAGTTTGAAGGCAAAAATTGCGGATCGACCTGACCCGTTGAATTTTTGCCTCGTGCTGGAGCAGGCCTGCACTCCCGACTCCCCTGCTCTGATCGCCGAGGTCAAAAAAGCATCCCCGAGTCAGGGGGTGATGCGTCCGGAATTTCATGACCGATTTGATCCGGTCACGGTCGCCGCCGCGTATAAGCAGCACGGCGCCGCGGCCCTGTCGGTCTTGACCGATCACGCCTTCTTTCAAGGGAAATTGGATGATCTCGTTCACGTCAAAGACCACGTGGGACTGCCGACGTTGAATAAAGAATTCATGATAAATGACGTGCAATTCTATGAAGCCCGTGCCCATGGAGCGGACGCGGTGTTGCTGATCGTGGCCGCGTTGGATCGGATCCAACTGGAGAATTTTTACGCCATGGCCAAAGGATTGCACATGGACGTCCTCGTGGAAACGCATCATGAACGGGAAGTTGATCTGGTTCTGGAACGGGTTCCCGACGCGAAACTGATCGGCATCAACAACCGGGACCTCAACACGTTTTCCACGGATTTAGCCGTGACCGTCCGGCTTGCCCCACGGATTCCGTCGGATAAACTCATCGTGAGTGAAAGCGGCATTCACAAACGTGACGACGTGCTTCAGATTCTTCAAGCCGGGGCCAAGGTCATGCTGGTGGGTGAATCGTTGATTCGAGCCGATGATATCGGCGACAAAATCCAAGACCTGCGCGGGGTCACGCTACAGGAAGGTGAACGTCACGCCTCTCAATGCCGTCACCAAGTCTAACGAACGCCTTTCTCATGCACGGACAACCATGACCGTCCCGAAAATTAAAATTTGTGGGATTACCAACGCCATTGACGCGTTACACGCCGTTGGCGCGGGCGCCGATGCGTTGGGCTTTGTGTTTTATAAAAAGAGCCCCCGTCACGTCAGCCCCCCCGTGGTGAAACGCATCGTGGCCGATCTGCCGCCGTTTGTCTTGCCCGTCGGCGTGTTTGTCAATGAAGAAGCCACGGTCGTTCGCGACGTCATGGATGAGTGCGGCTTGGCCTTGGCACAAATACATGGAGATGAAACGGCTGATTATTGTGAAAGACTGGGTCGTCCCGTGATTCGAGGGATCAGACTGCGTGACCGCAACACGTTTCTGGCCATGGCGGAATACAAGGGACGCGCACGGGTTCGAGGATTTGTCCTGGATGCCTTTTCGGAAAACTCCTACGGAGGGACCGGAACCGTGACGGACTGGAACGTGGCGGCCGAAGCGGCGCAGTCCTTCTCGTTCTTGCTGGCCGGAGGACTCACTCCGGAAAACGTGCAGGAAGCCATGAAGAAAGTGCTGCCGTATGGAGTCGACGTCAGCAGCGGCGTTGAAGCCAGTCGCCGAAAGAAAGATCCCGCCAGAATAAACGCCTTTATCCAAGCGGTGAAGCTTGTGACGACGTCAGGCAACTCACTCTAGTGCCTCACGCTCACTCCCTGTAAGCAGGATTCCATGGTCTTGATTCCAGACAAACGAGGACGTTTCGGCACTTACGGAGGACGGTACGTTCCCGAAACCCTCATGCCCGCCCTTCTTGAACTTGAAAAGGTGTACGTCGCTCTTCGGAAGAATCGTGGCTTTCAACGAGAGTTTCGAGACTGTCTCAAACACTACGTCGGCCGGCCGACCCCGCTGTACTTTGCCAAACAATTGACCCGAACGTTGGGCGGGGCCAAAATTTATCTCAAACGGGAAGACCTGTGTCACACCGGCGCGCACAAAATCAACAACGCGGTGGGACAGGCGTTGCTGACCAGACGCATGAAAAAAGGCCGAATCATCGCGGAAACCGGCGCGGGACAACATGGCGTCGCCGTGGCCACGGTCTCGGCTGCGTTCGGGCTGGACGCGGAAATTTACATGGGCACGGAAGACGTGAAACGGCAGGCGCTCAACGTCTTCCGCATGAGGTTATTAGGCGCCAACGTGACGGGAGTGGATGCGGGCAGTCGAACCCTCAAAGACGCCATCAATGAGGCGATGCGCGACTGGACGACCAACGTCCGCACCACGCATTACTTGCTGGGCTCCGTGTTAGGGGCGCACCCGTACCCGATGATGATTCGTGATTTCCAATCCGTCATTGGCCGCGAGGCACGCCGGCAGATTCTCACCGAGGAAGGCACGCTTCCACGTTGTCTGGTCGCATGCGTGGGAGGTGGCAGCAACAGCCTCGGCCTGTTCTACCCGTTTCTCCACGACGCCCAGGTTGAACTGGTGGGAGTCGAAGCCGCGGGGATGGGCTTGACCAGCGGAAAACATGCGGCTCGATTTGCCGGCGGATCCCCCGGGGTGCTTCATGGAACCATGACCTACTTGCTTCAAGATCCGCATGGCCAAGTCAATCTCACCCATTCCGTATCGGCCGGACTCGATTATCCGGCCGTTGGCCCCGAACATGCCATGCACCACGACTCGGGACGGATTCAGTATACTTCAGCGACCGATGAGGAAGCTCTGGAAGCCTTTGATCTGTTGTCACGAGTCGAGGGCATCATTCCTGCCCTGGAAAGTGCGCATGCCGTCGCCGAAGTCATCAAACGTGCTCCCAGGATGAAGAAAAACCAGATCCTGATTATGAACCTGTCCGGCCGCGGAGATAAAGACGTCAACCAGATTGCTCAAATGCGGGGCATTCAATTCTAAGGGCCAGGTCCACTCAGAAGGAGAACGTCACGCTCATCCGTCATGCTCATGCTTTCTCACCGCATTCCTGCCACCTTTGACCGACTTCGACAACGAGGGGAAAAAGCGTTGATTCCCTATATTATGGCCGGGGATCCCTCATTGGCGGAAACGGAAGCCCTGGTGCCGGCACTGGAACAAGCCGGGGCCGATTTGCTTGAACTTGGCGTGCCGTTTTCCGATCCCATTGCCGATGGACCCGTGATCCAGAGGGCGGCTGAACGGGCCTTACGATCAGGCACGACGCTTCGCCGTATTTTACGGACGGTCAAATCCTTGCGAACTCGGACGCAACTGCCGCTCATTCTGATGGCCTATTACAACACCATTATGGCCATGGGGGAACACACGTTTTGTCGCGAGGCCGTCCAAGCCGGAGTGGATGGCGTCATTGTGCCGGACATGCCGCCGGAAGAAGCCGACGGCTTGCAAGAGGCATCTCAGGCAAATGGACTGTGCGTCATTTTTCTCCTTGCACCGACGAGTACGGCCCTGAGAAAAGCCCACGTGATCGAACGAACCAACGGCTTTATTTATTACGTGTCCATGACCGGCATCACCGGGGCGAAACTCCGAGAGAGGGATTCCATCAAACGCAACGTGATCGCACTCCGCAAGAAAGCCCGAAAACCCGTGGCCGTAGGATTCGGCATTGCGACGCCGGACGATGCTCGACGCATCGCCGCGTTTTCGGACGGCGTCATTGTGGGCAGCGCCCTTGTTCGAATGGTCGAAGCACACCGACACGATCCTGATTTCATTCAAACCATCAGCCGGTTTACGGCCAAACTCAAAGCTGCCGTCTCTCACGACGTCACGTAACAATTGTCCTTCCAAACGGTGCTCAGCCTCAATGAAGTCCATGGAGTCGTTGCCGAACTGGCACCGGCGTGCGTGGGCAGTTTCATTCAGAAAATTCAACAGCCGACGCCTGATACAATTCTCCTCTCTCTTCGTCGTCCCGGACGTTCTTTTTCGCTTTTACTCTCGGCTCATGCTCAACACGGCCGACTGCATCTCGTGCAGACAACAATCCCAAGCTCTCCACCCACGCCCTCGTTCTGTCAATATTTGCGGGCTCACGTGTCAGGGGCAAAGATTCATCGGCTCGCTGAAACGCCACACGATCGAATCGTCTGGTTTGAACTGCACAAAAAGGACACCGCGTTGTTTCTGGTTCTCGCCCTCACGGGACGCTCCGCCAATGTGTTCGTCCTGGATTCTCAGACGACGGTACTACGGTCCCTGAAACCCGGGCGTCAAATTGCAGGGCAACCCTTTGGATGTTCCCCTTTTCCTTGTGCCACGGCATCAGACCAAGCGACGCTTCCATCTTCCGTTGACGTTGACGATCGAGGCTTTCCCCTGTCTCAACGGATCGAAGAAATGTATCTCACGTCGGAACGACGCACGTTTGTTGAGCGACAACGTCTGCAACAATTCACCCGCTTACGAAAACAGGTCAAAACACTTCAACGCCGGATAGCAGGGTTGACGCAAGATTTGAAACGAGTCAGTGCGTATGAGGAATACGGACGATACGGTGAACTCTTGAAAAGCCACGTCTCCACCATGAGAAAAGGACACACTGAAATTACCGTCGTTGATTATTTTGATGAACGCCTGCCCGAACTCACGCTTCAGTTAGACCCCGAAAAAACCGGACCCGCGAATCTCGACGACTATTTCAAAAAACATGGGAAATTTATCGGAGCACAAAAAAATCTCGTGCCTCGTCTTGAGCAAGCCAAAACCGACTTGGCCAAACTTCAGAAAAAATTACAGGAATTGGAAAGTGGAAAGACAACGGACGTTTCCGGACACTCGTCCGAACCGTTCACGTCGCCGACTCTGCCACAAGATACCCGACGATCCAGGATCAACACGCCAACGGCGACACCCTACCGTCGGTTTCGTTCGCGGGACGGACACGCGATCCTGGTCGGGAAAACCGCCAAGGACAATGACGCCGTCACCTTCAAGGTATCCAAGGCCAACGATCTTTGGCTCCACGCCCGCGGCACTCCCGGGTCACACGTGATCGTCGAGTTGGACAAGAACCAACAGATTCCTCCGGAAACGTTAAAAGATGCCGCGACCTTGGCGTTGTTTTACAGCGACGTGCGCAAAAGCGGGAAGGGTGACGTGATCTACACGTTGAGAAAACACGTCAAAAAACCCAAAGGCGCGAAACCCGGCTCAGTCACCGTGACGCGAGAAAAAACCACGTGGGTCACGATAGAACACACGCGCCTGGATCGGCTGAAACAATCCAACGGCTGAAATTATGGATTGTGGATGAGTGATTCCCGAATCCTCAATCAACGATCTCCAATGACCAATCCTTCTCCCTTACTCCCCGACTCGTACTAACATGCCCCGGTCTTTGCACACCGAGAAGGTGTATTGATAAAGGGCAATCATGAGCAGCAGATACAGAACGTTCAGGCCCGTCGCCCATCCGAGATGGGCCAAGGGTACCGTGTGATCCAGCAACACCCCACGCATGCCTTCAAAGACGTGAGCAGCCGGGTTGGCCAAAGCCAAGGGTGTGAGCCAAGCGGGAAGGACGGACATTGGATAGAACACGCATGAGATCGGTTGGAAGAGAAACACCAACCCCCACGCCAGAACTTCTGCCTGTTGACCGAATCGCATGATGACCGACATGGTCAAAATGCCGATGAGCCACCCTGCGGCAATCAGATTCAAGACAAAGGGAATGAGCGTCAATCCCATGATAAAAACGTTGTACGAATAAAAGAGCAGGGCAGCAAAGGCCATAATGATGGAAACCGCGGCGACCTTGAAGACGCTCATGGCCATCGTGGCCGCGAGGAATTCTCCCGCGGTCAACGGACTGGCAAAAAGATTCATCAGGTTTCGAGACCAGATTTCTTCCAGAAACGAGATGGTGATCCCCTGTTGTGCGCGAAACAGAATGTCCCAGAAAATCAGCGCCCCCAGAAAAAACGTCACGGCGCCGTGCATGCCTTTTCCTTCCTGGGCCAAATAGATCGTAATAAATCCCCAAACCACCAGATCCAATAACGGCCAGTAAAAAATCTCCAACAGCCGCGGAAAACTCCGGCGGTAAAGAAAAAGATGCCTGGCGATCAAGGCTGAGATACGGCCGACGTTCATGGAGTGGTTGTCCTATCCAGACGATCATTCATCGCGTACTCGCGGGTAGTCGAGTCTTCCCCAAACATCGGAATTGGGGTCTTCCTTAATAACATCTTCCATGATCTTCAAGACCAGTTCCATAAGGACTTTCATAATATCGCTACCATTCCTCACTTGGTCTCGGCCCCAGCCTTTTTCAAAAGTCGTACCACCATGGAAAATCTGATTGCGTAATACATAAAGCCTCTCCAAGGTGTCTCGGAGAACAAAGGAAATATCGCGATTGTTCCATGCTTCATCCAATTTTCTATTCTTATTTTCGAGTTCTGCTCGCCAATAGTCCTCTAGCAGTTCGTCTTGAATCACCCAATCCCAGAACGGACGGAATACATACTCATTGTCCTTCAATTTACGAATCGGTCTAATCAGGTTATCTGGATTTTTAAACGGCTCGAAAATCTTTTTAATAGTTTCTCCACGGTCGTGTTCCACAATCTTGTTCACGAAATCCGTAAACCGTTTCCTTTCTCTCCTTTCGCGGGGATCACTCGTATCAGGATGTGGGAGTTCGGTTCCATAAGCCGCGTTGAATGCAATCCAAAGGAAGATAAATTTTTCGTCGGCAGATTTGGAATTTTTGCTTAGCTCTAACCAACTCTCGGCACGACGAATCCGGGATTCGTTGTGTTCGCGTTGGGGTATTTGGCTACTTTTTCTTACCATGACCGTGCCCAACTTCTTGGCTGGAAGTTCTCATCCCACGTCATCCCGAATATCCCACGTCATCCCGAACATCCCACGTCATCCTGAATATCCCATGTCATCCTGCACCCCCTCTGTCATCCTGAACGAAGTGAAGGATCTGCTTTTGCTCTTGAGAGATTCCTGAGATTCTTCGCTTCGCTCAGAATGACAAGAAGAGGGCCGGAATGACAAGAAAGGGTTCAGGATGACAAAGAATGTTTAGAATGACAAAAAGTGTTCAGAATGGCACCAAGGGTTCAGGATCGCACCAAGGATTCAGAATGACAGAAAGCGGTCAGGATAACAGGAAGCGGCTGCAGACCGTCGTCAACCGCCGCGGGCGATTTTCAGGAAGACCCGTTCAAGATCGCGTTCACCGTATTGAGACATAACTTCCTTGGTTGTGCCTTGGGCGATAATTTTCCCTTGCTGCAGGAAGATCATCCGATGCGACATTTCTTCCATTTCGTGCATGTTGTGTGAGGTATACAGCATACTTAATCCTGATGTTTCACGATACTCTTTCAAAAACCCTTTGATCTTGTACGCGATATCCGGGTCCAGGCTGGCCGTGGGCTCATCCAGAAACAGGATTTTTGGTTCGGTCATCACGGCCTTGGCCAGGGTCAGTCGCGTCATTTGGCCAGATGACAATTTGCGGGTGAGTTTATGGCGAATGTCCTCCATTTCCAACTTCTTCACGATATCATCAATGCGTCTCGTGACATCGGGAGTGCCGTATAACTTACCCGTCACGCGGAGATTTTCTTCCACGGTCAACGAATACGGCATTGAAATATACGTGGATGAAAAATTGACCTGCCGGAGAATGGTTTCCCGATGCTTCATCAGATCGAGGCCAAACATCTCAATCGTCCCGTGCGTGGGAGTGATCACGCCTAAGAGCATCTGAAACGTCGTGGTTTTCCCCGCGCCATTGGGTCCCAGCAATCCTACGGTTTCTCCCCGTTGGATCTCGAAGGAAACGTGGTCCACCGCGGTAAAATCTCCAAACCGTTTGGTGAGATTCTGCACTCGAACGATGGGGTCAGCCATGAATGGGATTCCGTGGGATTAAAACAAAAAATCCGAGATTTTTTCCGGGACGTGACACACGTCACAATCCTTGCGCAGCGCCCGTCCCTCATAGGTTGTTTGATTGTCATGGCACCGCACGCAATCAGCCAGGGAGGACTTCCACAACGCGGACCCTTCGGGATGATCGGGATCATGCGGCTTTCCATCCAATTTGACGTGACCTCGTGGAATCACAATCGGATATCCTTTGACGGGCCTGCCGTGGACCACGCGCGCGTGACAGGTGGTACAGCCTTCCCCTTGCCCCCGTTTTTCAAACGCCTTCATGTGTTTCCGATGGCTCATGACCAACCCCACGTCGTTGACGGGTTTCGGCAAATCTCTCGTTGAGACTTCGGACACTCGAAGAATGGCCCGATGACAGCCTAAACAGACGTCAGAATCCACGGACGATGCCAAGTCGTGCGGGTCGGTCGGCGTCCCGAACCACGTGATGGCCACGTCTTCAAGTCCCGCGAATACCTTATCCTCAATAAATCCCCGGAAGCCCGGTCGAACGTGGCAATCCACGCAGGTCACGTCTTTGTGCGACGAGCCTTTCCAACTGTCAACGGACGGGCGAATGGTATGACAGGACGCACAAAACTCCGGATGGTTGGTAATCGGAATCGCTGCAGTGCCGAGGACCATGAGGACTCCGACTGCCACCAACGGGACGGTTACGGTCCTTCGATTCATGTTACGCGAAGGCGGGTTTGGGGTAGTGCTGAATAATCAGTTTGGCGAGCGCCGCAATATCGTTTCGATCAATACACGGCACGGGCGCTTCGATGGGTTTTATCGAAACGATGGCCAACAACCCATCAAGCGAGACGTTCACTTCCTCAAATTCTTCACGAACGACGGCGATTTTGGGATATCCTTCACTTTTCCAACCTTCGGCAATAATCAAATCTGTTTGGCTGTCAAGAAAACGATCCCTGACGTCTTCTACTTTCATGTCTTTCGAGACGTCGGCGAACATGGCCATGCTGCCTTTGGACACGACCACGACGGTACTCGCTCCGGCCTGCTTGTGTCGCCAACTGTCTTTGCCTTCCGTGTCCAACTCGAAACCATGTCCCGCGTGTTTGACCGTGGCCACGCGATACCCCGCTCGCGTTAATTCTGGAATCACGCGCTCAATCAACGTGGTTTTCCCGCTGTTGGAGCGGCCGACGAAGGATAAGATGGGAGCGGCCATGGATTAAAAATTCTGACTGAGGACTTGAACCTGAACGATATCCCCGGGGTTGAGTGTTTCGACCTCTTCCGGAATATCGATCAACCCGTTGGCTTTCACCATTGAGGTCAGGATTCCGGAGCCTTGTGGTCCGGTCGTCCGAACCGTGAGCCGTCCGTGGTGGCGTTCCAGAATTCCTCGTAAGAAATGGCGGCGGTCGGGACGTTTGGAAAATTTTTCTTGAAACGCGGCTTGAACCACGGGGCGTGCAACGTGCCGACACCCGCCCATGTTCATGACCGCTAATCGAACCAGTTGTTCAAACGTGACCATGGAGGAGACGGGATTGCCAGGCAATCCAAACGCTAGGGTGCCTTGAATGTTTCCAAAGGCCACGGGTTGACCCGGACGAATGGCCAGTTTCCAGAAGTGCATGTCCGCCCCCAGTTCCGCGAACACGGCTTTGGTAAAATCATAGTCACCCATGGACACGCCGCCCGATAACACCAGGACGTCACAGCCCAATCCATGAGAAATTTTTTCCTTTAACGACGGCGGCGTGTCCTTGGCAATGCCCAGCAGCAGCGGGATTCCTCCGGCTTCCCGGACGGCCGCGGCGATGCCGTAGCTGTTCGAGTTGACGATCTTGTTTTCATCAAACTTCTCATCAAGGTCCGCCAGTTCATCACCGGTTGAGAGAATGGCCACTCGCGGGCGTTGATGCACCACGACGAATGATTTGGCCAGAATCGCCAACATGCCGATTTCGGCGGGACGCAGCGGAGTGCCCGCGGAAATGATACATTCGCCTTCTTTAACGTCTTCTCCCTTCGGGCGAACGTTGGCTCCCTGGGGTTCCGGTTGAAAAATCCGAACGCCGGCGTCGGACGGTTCAGTCAATTCAACGCGCACGACGGTATCGGCGCCGTCGGGCATCGGCGCTCCGGTCATGATTCGAATGGCTTGACCCGGCCCCACGGTTTTCGTGGCCACGTGTCCGGCCTGTACGTCTTCCACGACGTCCAGTTCTACCGGTTTGGTGATGGCATGATCTTTCTTGATGTCTTCCCAACGAACGGCAAATCCGTCCATGGCCGAATTGTTCCACGGAGGATTGTCCCTCGGCGCGACAATGTCCTCACCCAGAACGCGGCCGAGCGCGTCAAGCAATCCAACTTTCTCACATCCCAGCGGAGCAGCGGCATCCAACACGACGCGCTGCGCTTCCTTTAGCGGCGTTAATCCATTCATGATCGCTATTTTTTCTTAAAGGGGCTTTTGGTGGTAATTTGAACCAACGAGCCTTTTTTCTTGCAAAAATCATCAACCTGATTGGCAACGTTGTGATAGGCGTCGGCCGTGGGCAGGTCGGAATGAAACAGTGCGTACGGTTCGCCGTAATCACTTTGCCGCACGACTTCAGGATCAAGCGGAATTCGTCCTAAAAAGGGAACCTGCATGTCATGGGCGGACGCCTCTCCCCCACCCATCCGAAAGACTTCGATGTGCTGGTGGCAATGCGGACAATCGAGGCCGCTCATGTTTTCGACGATGCCGATAATCGGCAACTCACTGTCCCTCGCAAACGTGACGGATTTTCTCGCGTCAAGCAACGCGACTTCCTGAGGAGTCGAAACGATCACGCACCCCGTAACTTCTCCAATCAGGTCAATGGTCGTGACTGATTCATTGCCCGTGCCGGGCGGCAAATCCACGATCAGAAAATTCAAATCCTGCCATTCCACGCCGCCGAGTAATTGATTGATGAATTCAAACTTATAAGCGTCCCGCCAGATAATGGGATCGTCGGAGCTCTGAAGCAGGAAGGACATTGACGCGATTTTCATGTTGTAGGCTTGATGCGGAATGATCCCGCCCCCCGTGCTGATCTTGAGGCGTTGCCCTTCAGCCCCCACCATTTTGGGAATATTGGGGCCGTGAATGTCCATGTCGCAGATACCCACCTCATAGCCCTTCAACGCCAAGCTTACGGCCAAGTTCGTGGAGACGGTACTTTTGCCGACCCCGCCTTTGTTGCTCATGACCAGAATCTTATAGTCAATGCGCTCCATCCGTTTCGCCACCAGCCACCGACTATGCCCCTCTTTATCTTTCTGACAGGTTTCATTCTCATCACAAATGGCACATGCCCACATATAAGTACAGGCATCACCTTGCGTTGAAGGTTGAAACATTTTCAACTCAGGACTCATGAACGCCTCCACGTCGTCGGTTACGATCGATTAAAGAATCTATGGTCAAATGGGACATTGGATACATTTCAGCATTACGATGGTCACGGGTTATTCGACCAACCGGTCATCCTGAACGAAGTGAAGGATCTGCTGTTCAGTGAAAGATTCTTCGCTTCGCTCAGAATGACAGATTTTCAGAATGACAGATTTATTATTGTAAGATTGCTTCTTCTTCACCTTTCCTCTTTACGGAGAGTTTCTCAACGGCATGATCCAGAAGCGGAAGGCACACCGATAAATTCTCTATCGCACCTTTTGAACTTCCCGGAAGATTAATCACCATGGTCGAGCCGCGAATTCCGGCCGTTCCCCTTGACAACATGGCGGTCTTCACTTTTTTCAGACTTTCCGCTCGCATGACTTCCCCAATTCCCGGGATTTCTTTTTCGATAACGTCTCGTGTGGCTTCAGGAGCCCAATCGGTGGGACGGACGCCCGTTCCACCGATGGTCAAAATCACGTGAAGGTCCGGGTTTTCGCACAGATGCAATAACTGCTTGCGAATGCTCTCCCGATCATCCGGTACGACTTCATAGTCCACAATCCGGGCATCATGTTCCTGCAAGTATCGTCGCAGGCTTTCTGCTCCCTTGTCTTTCTCCGCTCCCGAATAAATCTTACTGTTGATCACGACGACCGCGACAACAATCATGATCTCTATCACAGGTCTGTAGTCGAAATGAGGGTTGAGGAGATCTTAAACAGGGCGTGACGTTTGCAAACCACCATTTTTCAGTTTTTTGATTTCATCTTTGGAAAGCCCCGTCACCTTGGAAATAAAGGAAACTTGTGTTTTTTCTTTCAGCATGTTTAAGACAACTTCCTGCCGACCTTCCTGCCGGCCTTCTTGCCGACCCTTCCGTATACCTTTCCGTATGCCTACCTGTATGCCTTGTTCTCTAATATGGTCTCTTATATCCATATATCCCCCTCTTTGAAAGATACCCTCTTCCACCAACTCTTTTTCCACTTGTTCCCATAAACGACGAAACTTACGGCTCTCTTTCAAAACAGCCTCCAAATAATCCGCCACACTCACGATCAAATCATTTCGCTTCCCTGAAAAATCACTGAATAAAGCAAGCGCCTCTTTTAACTCAGTCCGGGACAGCTTGAGAGACCATATCCCCCCCAATAAACGTAAAGCTCCTCGACTTTGAAAACTCCTATCTTGAAGTACTCCTTGTATCTTCGGATCATGAGCATTCAATAACTTTGGCGTGTAATTTATCATATTTTTTCGAGATGCAACAGGAATTTCAGACAACGAGTCTCCCCACACAGCCTCTTGGAAAGATAATTTCCATTTCCAGAATTTTTTTCCATGATAAAACAGGACGGGAATAACGGGGCTGGGCCGGCCTGATTGAACCGTGTGTTGATGGATGAAGGTCTGATAATACAAAAGTTGGGTGAAAAGCTGAGGGTCGTAATGAGATTTATGCTCCAAAAGAATAAAAATTCGAAAGCGAACGTGCGGCTTGTTTTTCAGTGGAACGGAGAAAACAACGTCCGCTCGTTTATCCTGCAGCGTATCTTTTTCCGCTTTCAGTTTTTTCCAGTCATACGCTTTGAGTTCTTCTTTGGAGAAGATGAGCCGAAAGAGTTCAACGGCATATTTGGGATTGGAATAAAAGCTCTTAAAGAAAACGTCATGATGACCGGTTGATCTTTTGGGTTGAGATTTTGCTGGTTTTTCATCTGACATTTCTGCCTGGGATCGCCTTACGAATGACTCTCTTGCTTATTAACCCCTCTCTCAGTCCCACGTTCCGGATTCCGTGAAAGTGCGACACCGTCAGGGAACGCTCAGGTACTCATCATCAGGACCACCCGTACCGCCTGCGGTTGCCGTTTTGGGTTTGAGCACGCTCGTTCCCTTTGAAGTGCCTGGTATCACGTTCGTTTCAGTTTCACTCTCTTCAGCCGTCGGTTTTTTCTTAAAGAAGCCGGCGCTGATAATGCCGACTTCATAGAAAAAATACATGGGCAAGGCCATCAGACATTGGTTAAACGGATCAGGGGTCGGCGTTAAGAGTGCGGCGAAGAGAAATGCTCCCAGGAAGGCCCATTTGCGGTACTTTTTCAGAAACGGGGCATCAACCCATCCCAATTTGGCCATGAGCGTGAGGGCCAACGGTACTTCAAACACCAGACCAAAGACCACCAGAAACCACAACGCAAAGCCCACGTAACTGGCAATCGACAATTGGGGAATGAATCCGGCCTGCACGCCGTAGGAAATCAAAAAGTTGAGGGCAAACGGCAACACGAAGAAAAAACAAAAGCCCAGCCCCAAATAAAACGCGATGGTACTGGTGACGACAAACGGCGCCACAAAGCGACGTTCCTGCACGTGCAGGCCGGGGACGATAAACGCCCACGTTTCCCACAGGATGTACGGCGTCGCGAGAACCAGGGCAAACAGCGCGGCGACTTTGAGGTTCTGCCACAAGGCTTCGGCCGGAGCCAAAAAGACAAATGGAATTTTGGGCAGGTCCGTCGGGACCCATTCCAGGCTTCCAGGCACAAACATGTTCTGCAAGGGAACGCGCAACCATTGGACCAGCGTATCGGCGTAAAAAAACGTCCCGACAAAAAACACGGCCACCACAATGACGGCTTTGGTCAGCCTTGCTTGAAATTCAAACAAGTGCTGCATGACCGGCATCTTTTTATCCTCAAAAGGATTAAAGACGTTGTCCTGCATCCATTTTGAAAATTTTGATTGTCCGGTCATAGCTGATTCTCCACCACCGACGTTCGGACCGACTTGCCCACCATCACCCGTTTTCCTAAGCAGACGCCTTATTTACCTGGATTCACGGCTACAAACAGGTTGTTCCCGCGACGGCTCAACAAGAGGACGACCATTTCATTTTTTTCGATCTTCGAGGCAATGTTCTGGTAATCACTCAGACTGGTAATCACCTTTCGACTGACTTCTTGAATCACGTCACCTTGTTGTAACCCCGCGGCCTCTGCTTCACTGCCGGGTTTCACTTCATTCACGACCACGCCGGTCACGTCTTCAGGAAGATTGAGCTGTTCTCTTCGTTCATCCGTCAACGTGTCAACGTCCAAGCCTGCCAGCACGTTGTCGAATTTTTCTGATGCGGAAGGAAGCGAGGGGGGGCGTCGACCGGCCAGCATTTCATCGGTGGGACGTTCCCCGACTTTCACGGTCAACATCTTTTGCTCGCCGTCGCGTAACACAAGGATTTCAACCTCTTCACCAACGAGCGTCCGTGCCACAATATGTCGGAGGTGATTCACGTCTCTCAGTTTTTTCCCGTGGTATTCCAGCAGCACGTCTCCCCGCTGTATCCCGCCTTTCGCCGAGGGTCCCCGTTCATGCACCTCACTGACCAGCACCCCACCGGGATGGGACTCCGGGAGTTGAAAAGACTGGGCCAGGGCCGGCGTCAACTCTTGAATGGCAACCCCCATCCAGCCCCGCACGACCCGACCGGACCTGATGAGGCTCTGAGTAATGTTTCTGACAATTTCAACGGGAATGGCGAATCCAATCCCTTCCGACCCACCGGTACGAGAAAAAATCGCCGTGTTGATGCCGACAATTTCGCCCGACATGTTGACAAGAGGGCCACCGGAATTTCCCGGGTTAATCGGCGCATCGGTCTGGATAAAGTCCTCATATTCCGTGATGCCGACGTTGCCACGACCCAATGCACTAATAATCCCCATCGTCACCGAGGCCTTCAGCCCAAAAGGACTCCCTACGGCCAAGACCAGATCTCCAACTCTGACTTTCTCGTCCGTGCTCCATGACACGAATGGGAGGTTGATTTCGTCGATTTTGATCACGGCCAGATCCGTTTTCGGATCAGTGCCGATGATTTTCGCTGAAAATTCTTTTCCTTCAAAGTTTGTCACCGTAATCTGTTCCGCATCTTCCACCACGTGGTTGTTGGTCACGATGAATCCTTCCGGATTGATAATAACGCCCGACCCGGCACTCATCCCGGGAGGTCCGAACGGTCTTGGCGGGCCCGGTGGCTGCATGGGAGGCCCGGGTGGGCCGCCAAACGGTCCAGGGGGAAGGCGACGAGATCCACGTGGTCCCGCTGATCCGGTAACCGCAACGTTCACCACGGCGGGACGGACTTTCTCAACAATATCCGAGAATCCCCGGCTAAACGCCTCGGGAACCGTTGCCGAAGTTGCATGAGGCGCCCCTCCCGACAATATTCCACAAAAAAAGAAGGCCATCATCGATAGTCCAACGCGTGTATTGCGACGTTTGAGTAAGGTGTTCATGTTCATAGAAAATTATCCTTTAAGGTTAATAGCTGAGGTCAGCGAGACCCCATCGTAAAAAGAATACGGAGTGATTCCGGCTGGCCGTTGTTATGAGGGTCAAGACTGTCTCGTTTCTGATTAGAGAGATTTTACACTAATCTCTTGTGGCTGTTCAAAGGCAAATCCGGCAAATTCGTCCTTGTCCAGCACCGACCGGAGACCCTTGCAACAATCCCTTTTCTGTCGTTCCGAAGAGCGAAGCGACGAAGAATCCTTAGATTCTTCGCTTTGCTCAGAATAACGTTTTGCAAAGGGCTCTGAACGCGGGAAGGTTCAAGAAACTTGAGAAAATGGAATTTCCCTATTACGTTGAAGGAAGAAGCCCCGTCTCTTTTGGCCCCGTTGACGGGTTCTTCGAAACCATGCGCGCACTGACGTTGAAGACAACCTTGGAGTATTGCGATCAATACCCCGCACCGGAACCGGCCAAAGGCGAAGCACTCGTGCGCGTGCTCCAGGCGGGAATCTGCGCCACTGACTTACAATTAGTACGAGGCTATATGGGCTTTCAAGGAGTGCCGGGACATGAATTTGTCGGAATCGTGGAAGAGGCTCCCGTGGAGACCGGACTTAGAGGTCAGCGCGTCGTCGGTGAAATCAACGCGGCGTGTCGAATCTGTTCCACGTGCCAGGCAGGGAGACGGACCCATTGCCCCTCTCGCACCACGTTAGGCATTGACCGACGCGATGGAGCTTTTGCCGATTTTCTCCGTCTTCCTCCTGAGAATCTGTATCCGCTTCCTGATGAAATCACGAATGACCAGGCCGTCTTTGCGGAGCCGCTTGCCGCGGCGTGTCAAATTCTCGAACAAATACCCGTCGGAGCACAAGACCGCGTACTGGTCATCGGTGACGGAAAACTGGGACTGTTGTGCGCACAACTCCTGCACCGCACCCGTTGTCACGTCACGGCACTGGGACGGCATCAGGAAAAATTGCAGATTCTTGCTCAGCGCGGCATCCACGTCCGTTGGGATTCTCACGTTCCATCCGGGAGATTCGATATCGTGGTCGAGGCGACCGGCACGCCTGACGGCTTTGCGTTGGCCGGTGAATACGTCCGTCCGAGAGGCACGATTGTGCTGAAATCCACCCATCATGATCGAACGGCCGTTGACCTGACCGCTCTCGTTGTGAACGAGATTACCGTCGTGGGATCACGATGCGGTCCGTTCCCGCCGGCGATAGCCCTGCTGCGTGACAATGCCGTGGACGTTCAGTCCCTCATTCACGGACGTTTCCCCATTCATCAGGGCAAAGAGGCATTTAAGCACGCCGCAGCAAAAGGCGCGTTAAAGATTATCGTAGACATGACGTAGGAGAGCCATCGGAGAACCGGAGGGAAGTGCGTTGAACGGAATGACAAACACCCGTCCATAAAAACATTTCTGCAAGTAACAAGCTAGGGGATTGCCCAAAACCAGAAAGCCTATTGACGATATATTCGCTATATGCGAACGTGTTCCGCGTGAACCAGAACATACGAATTGAATGGGCGACCAGGGCGGTGAAGGATATGCGTCGCCTCTCCGTGCGGGACCGAGAGCGAATCATCACCAAGATCGAACAGTACGCCCGAAACCCTGCGTCACTGACCAATCAAGTTGTCATGCTGACTGGCAGCGAATATCGACGGATGAGGGTTGGCCACTATCGCATCATTTTCAGAATCGAGCGCGACAAGACCGCCATCATGGTTGTCTTACGAGTTCGGCATCGGAGGGAAGCCTATGGCGAACACTGACACCATTACCCTGAGTCGGGCGGAGTACGATGAACTCCTCACCCGCAAGCAAGAGCTTGAGGAGACGCTGGCTGCACGAGATGCAGACGACGGCAATCGTATCCCTCACGAGGTGGCTCTCGCTATTATGCGTGGCAAGAGTCCGTTTATGGCGTTCCGGCACCATTTCGGCATCACGTTACGTGATCTGTCCGAACAAACGGGCATCGGCGCAAGCTACCTTTCAGAGATCGAACGCGGCATCAAATCCGGCTCGACTGCGGCAGTATCTCGAATAGCCGCCGCGTTTCACACGACGATCGACGTTCTGGTGATGAAGTGGCCTACACGACGACGGACGGTTGGGAATCGGCGGGAGGGAGCAGGCATGATACACAGATGACCGCATAATCCATCCATAAGCTGGCGTAGCTCAACGGCAGAGCAGCGGTTTTGTAAACCGCCGGTTGGAGGTTCGATTCCTCTCGCCAGCTCCACCTTTCACTTCCTGCGACTTCCGAAACATCGGACGCAATCTGCCCCACCGGTCTCCGCTTTATGACGTCAGCGTCACGGCCATTTCAATCCGATCGAACGGATTATCACGGTCGTCTCGCCGTGCGTTCACCACGCGGTCCACGATCTCCATCCCGCTGACCACCTCTCCAAACGCCGTATATTGGCCGTTGAGAAACGACGCATCCGCCACACAGATAAAAAACTGTGAGCCGGCACTATCGGGATCCTGGGCGCGAGCCATCGAGAGCACGCCGCGCTTGTGTGGTTTGTCGTTGAATTCGGCTTTGATTCGATATCCGGGGCCACCCATGCCGTGCGTTGATCGGTCGGCATGTTTGCTGTTCGGGTCGCCGCCTTGAATCATGAAACCTGGAATAACGCGGTGAAACGTGGTTCCGTCGTAAAACTGTTCCGACGCCAGTTTGCAAAAATTTCTGACGTGTCCGGGGGCCACGTCCGGATAAAATTTCAAAACAACGTCTCCCCAGGCTTTGCCTTGAGACGTCACTGAAATCGTGGCGTGCGTGTCAGTGGTTGTTTCCATACGTTCCGGCATACCGTCTCCTTCCCTCAATGAACCGGCAGATCAACATACGGTCGCGGCATCGAATCATAAAGGCCCAATCCTTCGCTGATGTTTACCCAATGGGCTCCGGCGTCCCGGCTGCGAAAGGCCCCTGCATTGGTGCCGACGTACAATGCACCTTGAGGCGTTCCCATCAGGACCTGAATCGACAATTCAGTCAATCCCGCGTTGAGCGGCACCCATTTGGAATCTTGGAAATTATTTTTATAAATCCCTCGCCCCGTGGCAACGTATAAGGCCGATTGCGTGGACACGATGCCGCGGATTGAATCATTCGGCAACGACTGTCCGATTGATCGCCACGTGTTCCCGAAATCTTTACTTTGATAAATGCCTCCGTCCTGGGTGCCCACGTACAAATGTTGTTCGGGGCTCACGACGGTAATGCGAACGTGCGTGTGGATGAGATATTCTTTGGGATCGACGAATGGATCGCCCACCCTCCGCCATTTGCCCACGCCGGGTCGGGTGGTATCGATCTGAAGCAATCCTCTCCCGGCTGTTCCGGCAAACAATTGAAAGTCGTCGGTCATGACCAGACTCGCGACTAACGTCTGTTCCAACCCGGAAGCCACCGCGGACCACTGCTTCGCGTCTTCAGTCCAGTGGTAGACCCCTTTTCCGGTTCCCGCGTAAACGTTCCCATAACGGACAAGCAGGGACTTGATCTCCACGGGTCGTAATCCGGCGTTGATCGCTTCCCACGTTTTTCCATCTTCTTGTGTCCGGAAGACGCCGCGTCTGACGCTTCCGGCGTACACTGTGCCTTTCGCGTCCGCGCTCAAACATAAAATGAATCGAGCATCCAGACCGGCGTTAATCGCCTCCCACGTTGCTCCGTCGTCAGAGCTGAAAAATATGCCGAAACCAAATGATCCGGCATAGATTCTTCCATCATCGGTGGAGACCAGAGCTTGAATGCTCGGGGGAAACCCGGCCGCACGATCCAAAGGATTGCCGTGCCCCGTGGATTGACCGAAGCACGGTCCACCCCACAAACACAGCACGAGCGTGATGTCCACGACCCGCCGACACGTGTTCCACGTCGAACGGTGTCCCACGCGGAACAGAAGACGCGACGGTGGATTACGACGCATGATGGCCTGCCGTCCCGGTTGGCATGGGCGTATCATCATCGGGTTGCCCTTCTTCTTCAGCAGGAGCCGCCCGCGTGCGACCGAAGATTTTGGCACCCCAAATGCCGATTTCATACAACACCATGAGCGGGACGGCCATGAGGAGCATCGTAAAAAGGGTGGCGTCAGGCGTCAGCACCGCGGAGACAATGAGCGCGACCATGGCCGCGTGCCGTCGATATTTCACGAGATGATCGAATGACACCAACCCGGCCCGCGCCAACAGGGAAAGGGCCAACGGAATCTCAAACGCAAACCCGAAAGCCAGCAGAAACTTCACGTTGAAATCCACGTAAGTCCCCACGGCCAATTCCGGTTTCAGTTCCCGCTCTAACCCAAACGATACGAAAAAATTTATCACCAACGGGAGGATCACGAAATTGCAGAAGACCAGGCCCAACACGAAACACCCGGTGGCAAGGAGAAACAACGGGATGGCCCATTTTTGTTCACCCTGCAACAAAGCCGGTTGAACAAACTTCCAGAACTGATGAAGCATGACGGGCAGACTGACCACAATCGCGGCCAGAAATGAAATCTTGATGGACGCAAACAGGGCTTCAGCCGGTCCATAAAACAACAGATCATCCTCGAAGGGCCGCTTGAACCAGTCAATCAGTTCGGCAGACATCGAAAACGTCACGACGAACATCGCCATAATCGTCGCGCCGATAATCAGCAGCCGACGTTTGATGTCACGGACGTGACGAGTAAAGGGATGGACGATGGCCGTCATAGTTTTTCAAGGAACCGTGGAAACGTGAATTCGTCAATGACCGGTTACGGCGTCGGAGTCTTCTGTTGTTCGTGCCTGTATTCCCGGATGAGTCCCGCCATTCGATCCTTCTTATTCAATTTTTCCTTTTGAATCTGCTTTTTGAGTAATTCTTCTTGCGGCGTCAGAATGTGATTTTTGAGGAGTTCTTGAAGTTCGGCATCCAATCGATGATGCGTCTCCTGAAGCTCCCGAAAATCGGGATTGGTCAGACGAAGTTGTTCGGCAATTTGATCGTCAGTGAGCATGAAGCCACCCTCCTTTCTCAACGTGACCGCACGTATGTAGAAATCATCCGGATTCCAATCCGTGAATTGCATGAGAATAGCATCTTCACTGGGGTTCGTATAGTAGGCAGTCCGTTGGCCATACGGCTGAAAACCCAAGACGTGATAGAACCGTCGGGCTACGGTATTGCTTGCCCGTACTTCCAAAAGAGCCCGAGTGGTTCCTTGATTGAGTCCATCCCCTAAGGCATATCGAATCAGACGCCGGGCAATGCCGTGCCGTCGATGATCCGGATGCACGGCCAGGTTCATCAGTCGCAATTCGTCAAAGACGACCCAATAGCAGACGTACCCCAGCAGCCTGGTTCCCGGCCCAGTCGGACGGTCGCGCAAGGCTCCGTACAGCCGACCGAAAGGATTCCGCAGCAACTCGCAATCGAACATGTCCCGATTCCAAGGCGCGGCAAACGACGCCCGTTCGATGGCCAGAACATCGTCCAGATCGCTTGGCACTAACGGTTGCACGCGAACGTCAACGTCTGACGTGGTTCGGGTTTTCATCGTCGAGCCTGCCCCCGACGGACTCAATCGGAGGCACTCGGGGAAAGATTCCGCGGACGAGTGGAATCCCATCGAATGTCCGCCTCGGCACGTTGAACATAATGAGGCGCCGGACGACGCCCGGCCAAGTTCCCCGTCTGAAAATACGACAAACTTGCCAACCCCACGTGATAGGCGGACGGATGGGTGAAGGCCAATGACCCGCCAACGGCTGAATCTCCCAACGTCTCCGTCAGCAGGCTTTGGTGCCTGAGCCAACCTTCTCCCCAAAAAACCGTGGGGCGTGAAGTGGAATCAATGACTTCCTGAATTGAACCAACCCGATCTTCCGATAATCGAACCAATCGTCCGTTTCTCCATTGAAATCGCGCCCAATACACTTCTTGAGCGCGGGATACCAACATGGGACACAACACGTGAGAGCACGTTTGATGGCTCCAGGCCATGGCTTCCAACGTCGGGACGGTCACGAGGGGCAGACCGGTCACCATTCGAAATCCTATCATAGTCGAAAGGCCAACGCGCAAACCAGTAAAAGACCCTGGGCCGGCAGACGCGGCCAAGCCCTCAATCGACGACAACGAACGCGGTATGGATGCCAGCAATCGTTGAATCGCAGGAATCAGCAAGCTGGCGTGAGAGGAGCAGTGCTCGTGAACGTCCTGAGCCAACAAAGCCGTCTGGTCCAAGACCGCCACGCTCTGGCATCGAGTGGACGTATCAATGGCCAGAATTTTCATGTCACCTGAAATCAAACGCCTTCTCAGACAATGAACCGTTTGCCGCAAGTTCCAAGAACGTCAAGCTCATGGATCCCGACGTCGTGCGGTCTCTTGCCTGAACGTGAAAAGGCAGCACGATGGAACGTTCGCCCGTATGCGATTCATCACGGACGGCTCGAAAATCCGACGCGGTGAAGGCCAAGTGCGTCCGTTCGTCTACCGTCAGATAGTCGATGGCTCGGATTTGCGCCGAATATCGATCCACCCACACGTGTTGAATGCCGTCGGCAAAATCAAGAAGAGACGTCCCACGCGAAAGGAGAATCGTATATCGATACGATTCGTCCTCAAGCCGAACCTCGGAGTCGGCGGTCATCGGAACGTTTCCAAGAAGGACCTGCAATGCCCCCAAACTCAGTTGAATCGGCGAGCGCCACTCCCCCAGACCCGTCAAATCATCCACGCGGCCGACCATGACGTTCGGCTGCCAGGGTACGCGGAGGACGAACGTTCCATCGTGTGCCACGAAATCAAACGCCGCTCCCCCTAAGAACGTCATCCCAGTAATACGAATCGATTGCGGACGTTGGTACACCACCGTCCCTCGAACGCGAGAGAGAAAAGAAAGGGCAGAGGTTTGGACGTCGACCTGGAACAACCCTCTGAGCGTTTCAAGATTCGCTTCACGCTCTCGAAGAGTTGAGAGGACCGTCTCAGGGGTCAGCGCGACGTCCGGCGGTGGCGACCGGACGGGGGCAAGACGAGGACAGCCGGCCAAACAGAACAGAAGCACGACCACAACGGACCACGTCACAAACAGGAGACTCCGGTGCCGCGTGGAACCATTCACGTGTTCATCCCCCACGACGTCAGGAAGCCGACGCCGTCACGCAATCCAGCACTTCCCCGACGTCGTTCATTCCATGGAGTTCAATTCCCGCGGTTCTGATCGGCTTGGTCACGTTGCCTTGAGGCAAGAGACACCGGCGGAATCCCAACTTCACGGCTTCACGAACGCGTAACTCCACTTGACTCACGGGCCGAATCTCGCCTCCCAAGCCGACCTCCCCGATACAACACGTTCGGCCATCAAGCGCGTGGTCCCGAAAACTCGAAACGATCGCCGCGACGATACCCACGTCAATAGCGGGCTCATCAACGCGAAGGCCGCTCACCACGTTGAGGCAGACGTCCTGTCCCGACAGATGCAACCCTAATCGCTTCTCCAGGACGGCAAGCAACAGGGCGACGCGATTCAATTCCATTCCGTTCGCCATGCGTTTGGGCATGGCATAACACGTCGGCGTCACCAAGGCTTGCAATTCAACCAGAATCGGGCGACTGCCTTCCAGGCTCGAAACCACGACCGAGCCCGTGCTGCAAGCCGGCCGTCCCGATAAAAACAATTCGGAAGGATTCGCAACTTCATGCAATCCCGTATCAGCCATTTCAAACACGCCGATCTCATTGCTTGCCCCAAACCGGTTCTTCACGGCGCGCAGAATACGATACGCGTGGTGTTCATCACCCTCAAAATACAACACCGTATCGACGATGTGCTCAAGCAGTTTGGGCCCGGCAATCATCCCCTCCTTGGTCACGTGGCCAATGACGAAGACCGTCGTCCCCGTGCGTTTCGCGTACCACATGAGTTCGCATGCCACTTCCTGAAGTTGGCTCACGGTTCCGGGAGCCGACGGCACGCGGTCGGTATAGACCGTCTGAATCGAATCCACGACCAGGGCATGCGTTCGCAGGGCCGTCGCGGCCTTGAGCAATGCTTCAAGAGAAGTTTCCGCCAAGACGTATAAGGAGGAACTCAGAATCCCCAGGCGTTCTCCGCGCATTTTGATTTGTTGGGCGGATTCTTCGCCTGAAACGTACAGCACGGGCGGATGCCGCCGTTCCAGCCCACGCAACGCCTGAAGTAACAAGGTGGTTTTCCCAATGCCGGGATCACCGCCCACCAGGATGATGGAACCGGAGACGACTCCCCCACCCAGCACCCGATCAAACTCGTTCAGGCCCGTTGTCAATCGAATCTCGTTGGTGACGGCAACGTCTTTGATGGGAATCGCCGACTCCTGCTCTCCGATCTGCCTCTTTTCATGGGCGTCGGTCCCGTGCCGGACTTCTTCTTTGAGAGCGTTCCATTGTCCGCAATCCGGACACCGTCCCGCCCATCGCGGGGTTTGGAACCCACAGGCCTGACAGATGAAGATCGTACGGGATTTGGCGAGTTTCATGCGAACGGCGGACAACCAGTGAATGGACCGGGCTTACAACTGCTTCCGGACTTCCTTCCACGACTTCACGATCTTCGCACGTCGTGGATATTCTCTTTTTTCGTTCGGTTCGGGAAAAATGACCGTCTTGATTCGCTGCTTGACCAAGGCGCGGGCAAATTCCCACGTCCTCCCAATACCGGCTTCAAGATTATCCCAACCGCCTTCTTTCAACGTTTCCATAAAGGCGAGCAACGCCTTGGATTTCGGAGGAACCCGTTTGGCAATCCCAACGGGAAATTTATGTTGCCGCAACCATTCACGGGTTTCCTGTAACACCGTCTCTGAAGAGTCATGGAGATAAATGACGTTGAAATAAAACTCAGACAATTTGGACAACGCCTGCGCGGCATCTTCTTGAGGTTCGCCAAAGGCCGTGAGATTAACGTTGAACGGAAGCGTGGGCAAGGCATTCACGATCGAATCCTTTTCTTGCATGAGGGTCGCCACGTCAACCAACAGAATGGGGCGGCGTCTTTCCCAGGAAGCCAGGTTGCCAATTCCCTCCGCTGATTCAACCCGTGGACTGGTTTCCACGTTGGCCACGACGTTGTGATTGCCCCGCATATTGGTCCGAAATTCCAAAAAGGCGCGGCCGTCGCCGCCGGTGAGCGCCGTCCCGACGCGCTGACCCTGAACCGTAAACACAATGATTTCTCCTCCCAATCCCTTCGTCCCGAGTACCCCTTCTTCCATGAGCCGAGCCTTCAACGTGACCGGCGTCCCGGGTCGGGCCATGACGTCTTCCACCATCAGATGTCCCTTGATTGTCTCATCCGCCGCAACCATGGCCGGCACAAGAGAAAAGAGAACCCCGATGGGGATCATGATCACCGCCCACAATACCGGACGGGCAAGAACCAGAGCCTTCATGAAATTTCTCCGCAAACGGCAAAAACCCGTGGGCCACGCCGAGCCCGTTTCGTCCCGATAAATTAGCACGTTGACCTTGAAAAAATCCAGAACTCCAAGGCAAGACCGTCTCACGATGTCGCCTTCTATCCTTCGCTTCGCTCAGGATGACGTTGTAAAAAAGGCCCTTGCGGAGGGACGAAGGAAAAGAGCGTTGCTCTTGACTCTCATGCGCTCGCTTCCCGCAGAAAAGTTAGCGTATCTCCTTATTCCGTCGGCATACGATTGAACGTGGACAATTTGCCGAAACAATCGGCAAAAGCAGCGCACCGTTGACTGGAACGATCCGTTCATCCTATTGTTCAGGGATCAATGTACGAAACGATTGTTCCGGACGACAAGAACGTGAGACAAGAAATGAGGCACAGCCGTTTCCAGAATCACGAAGAAGGTCGCTCCGCGTATCATGGAACGCAACACGCGCAAGCTGATCAAGTTCTTGAAAGAAGACGGCTGGATTCGAGTCCGCACCAAAGGCGGTCACCAGCAGTTCAAACATCCGGTCAAAAAAGGGATCGTCACGATCCCCTACTCGGACAAGGAACTCAAACGCGGCACCGTGGCCTCCATCTACAGGCAGGCGGGCTGGACGTGACAGGAGGATGACATGCGCTACGTCGCGTTTATTCATGGTGACGACGCCCCGGGATTCGGTATCAGCTTTCCCGACTTTCCCGGGTGCGTATCGCAGGGCGATACCGTAGAGGAAGCCATCCATCACGGCACCGTTGCTTTGGCCTTTCACGTCGAAGGCATGATGGAGAATGGGGAAACGATTCCAGAGCCGCGCGCCGTTCAGGAGATCAAGACTGATCCGAGCCTTGCGGAGTGGCGGGAGGGCGCGGACGTGGCGTTCGTCCCCCTCGTCCTGGACGAGGATGCCCCGCGACACGTCAACGTCTCCACGTTCGGAAGTCCCACGTCGCGCACAAACTTCTGATAGGTCTGCCCTGCATGTTCACTCCTGATGCCGTCCACCGGCCCGGGTTCATAACCCCACTTGACCGGCAGTGCTCACCGTGCGTTCACATCCGCGGATGCCTGCCACTCAACCGGCCGTCCACCGGCCCTATTGCATTCCGAATCGTGCGATGTCTCCGGCCATCCCGTCTTTCGTAGCCGCGCCATCTCATGGCGCCCCGTGCTGGGATGCTCAGCACGATCAGCCCTTATCTCTGTAAGGTTGGAAGAAGAGAAGTGAGAAGCGTGACCGGGACCTAGGCCAGTTTTCGGTTCTGAAGTTCCTGGGTGTAAGTCTTCTGATACAGCACGTCCCATTCCGAAGAGCCCTCGACAATTTTGCGAGAGTAGGAGGCAAGGCGAGATCGCACGAACTGGTCAATGGACTGTTCCAGTTTCATCTGGTCCGCAATGATGCGTTTTATTTCCTTCAACGCTTGGACGGAATCGCCGCGCAGCTTGGCGTCAGTCGCCGTTTCAAGCGTCTGCACAATCACGTGGGAGAGATGGCTCCGTTTATCGTCGGAAAGAAGTGGACCCATAAGATGAAACGGGCCGGTGAAGGCCGGTTACAGAATCAATCCGCGCTCTTTGACCAGTCTATTTTTCACCATCGTGAACATCCGATCATAATCAGCGCGGCCACTTTGAAACTCGGCGTCATACTGTTTTAATAAGCGACGAATTTCCTCGTGGAGCCTGTCTTCCAGGGACAGTTCGTCGGTGATCGCTCTATCCAAGGTCTCGACCAACCGATCTTTCGAGCCGGAAACATCCAGAAGGTGTTGCCCCTGCAATCGATCCACCACGGCCGTGGCCAGAAATCGAATGCGTTGTTTGGTCACGCGCATCGCGTCACGAGGCCCTTTCCACGTTCAACACATCATTTTGAGCGAAGCGAAGAATGACGGAAAAAAAGTGCATGACAGAAACGTTGAGGACTGGTTCGAGGTTGAACGCGACACTTCCTCTATGCGACAAAGGGACGAAATGCGGCCGGAGTCAGCGCATCGGGCGGATGCAAAGCAGAGAAATCGTTGACCGGCATCAACCGGCTTCCACAGAGCGGAAGACGACCGCAAGCGGACGATGACCTTAAGCGTATAATGACAATCCCCCCCTCTCCCCCTCGGAGAATCCGCCGCGTCCTGCACGTGGTCGGCTGGAACGCGATTCTCCTCGTCGTAGGGGTAGCGTTGCTCGCAATCGCCGGGGAGGCATACTTCCGATTGACAGTGCCGTTCATAAAATCGGTCCGCCACAAGGAGTTCGTCCCGAAGGTGGGGTTCGTCCTGCAGCCCGGCTCGGAGGTCCGCCATACGAACCATCTCGACTTCTGGACCATCTCCCGCGTCAACAGCCTGGGCTTTCTTGACCGGGAACCGCTGCCCCCTGAGCGCACCGCGGCCAGTTGCCACGTCGCCATGATCGGCGACTCTTTCGTGGAGGCGTCGCACGTCTCTATCAATGACAAATTCCACGTGCAACTCGAAGAACTCGCTGCCCGCGAACTCCCCCACCTGAACGTCACCACTTCAGCCTTCGGAATTGAGGACACCGGTCAGATACACCAATTACCTCTTTACGACGAATATGCACGTCTTCTGCGTCCGAAATTGCTCGTCCTGGTTTTCGTTTACAACGACATCCGGAATAACTCGCCAATTCTGCATGTCCTCAGATCGGGATGGGATCCGAAATATCCCCCGTATCCCAGTGTGGAAAGGAATCCGGACGGAACAATAAAAATGCTGCCACCCCATCCGGATCATGCGAAATTCGGATCTCCCCGACAGTCCGTACCAGAATCCTGGGGCGTTCGCGTCACGAGGAACCTGAAAGAAATTTCCTACTTCGCAAACTGGTTGGATGTCAAGAAAATGTTTCCTTCCCCAGCGTTTCATCCTGCACAACTTATCAGACGGCTGGAAGGACTGAGCCAACGTCCCGACTATGCCACTCTGCTTGAAGGATGGCGGCGGATCCCGGAGCTCTCAAGGCATGGTTGGGGCGAGATCGTGAAGTGGCCGCACCTCATTGAAGACGGCTTGGACTTCACCGCTTTTGCGCTGGAGCAGTTCAAGAAACGCACGGACCGCGACGGCGTGAGACTGATCATACTGGCGAGCTCACGCCGTGCCCAGTACCTGTTCGACCGGATGAGTGAAATGGCTGCAACCAGCGGCATTCCCGTCATTGACCAACGCGATTACATCCGCCGTCAGAGGGACAAGCGCAGTGACGCCTATTTCCGTCACGACTTGCACTGGAACGTCGCCGGCCACCGCTGGGCGGCGGAGACGCTGTTGGAATGGCTGAAGGACAACCAGGGGGTTTGCGACGACGGATCGGCGAACGCCGGCAACTGACCAGGTTGAGCATCCTTGACACCCGAACGTGCCGGACCGATACACAACCACGATACCGTTCCCACAATGACTCAACCACGCATGGGACATCCTTGCCGAGACCTGTAGCGGCGCGTCTCACGCGCCGACCGTTTGATGCGAGCGCATGGAGCCTTGCCGTGTTTCATAAGCATTTGACGACGGAACCTGCCGCTTTTCGCCCGAGTCCAGCCCCGTCTTGCTCACGAAGCCCTTTCCACTTTCATCGTCGCGGCACCCACGGCCTGCCGGAGCACCTTGGGGTCTCCGATCACACGTCCGATCACGTTCACCCGGTCGGCCGGCACGGGATCGTCTCCAATGCTCATGGGGGTCGGGCCAAAAAACACCGCCAACATACCGCCAAGCCCCCAAAACGCCACGTCCCCTGTTTTGACGTTCGTCGTGGCGGTTTCGCGGTAGTCTTTCACGCCGGGAACGTTGCCATAAAACTCCTCTCCCCACTGATGAACCTTGACTTCAACCGGCAACGCTTCATAGAGACCGTGCGCCGTGCGCGTGGACTTCAATTCGGCTTCGACGACCACGCCGCCAATCGTGATGATGATACGCTTGAGTGTACCGTCCATGCTCGCGTCAATCCCCTTATGCGTCTCACGTGCCCATAAACGTTCCATCGACGAAATTTTCAACCGACGGAACCGACCCACCTCAATGCGGCGTGTGAGAATGACGGTTTCGCAACGGTCTCGTCAAGAGTAACGGCGGCTCGACTCTGCGATCTCAACTTGGCATGATGACGGCAACGTCCATCACGGGAAAAGGAGAACCATGAACAGACGCGATTTTCTGAAAAAAGCCGGCATCGCCACCGCGGCCGTCGTTGCCCCGCCGGCGGTGATCGTCCGATCCAAGTCCCCCATCCGGTGGCGACTGCAAACCTACGCCGGCGGCACGTTGGCGGAGCACGTGGTGAAGCCAATGGTTGACTCGTTCAACACGATCGCCAACGGCGAAATGATCATCGATCTGTACACGGCGGACCAGCTTGTGCCAACGTCCGAGCTGTTTCACGCGATGCAGAAGGGCGAGGTTGACGCAATCCAGAGCGACGACGACTCGATAGCTTCGCCCGCCGACGTTTCAGTCTTCGGCGGCTATTTCCCGTTCGCCACGCGCTATAGTCTTGACGTGCCGGTGCTTTTCAACCGGTACGGCCTGAAGGAAATCTGGGAAGAAGCCTATCGTGAAATCGACGGCGTGACGTGGCTGAGCGCGGGCGCGTGGGATCCCTGTCACTTCAACACGGTCGATCCCATCCGCAGCCTCGACGATCTTAAGGGCAAGCGCGTGTTCACCTTTCCGACCGCGGGCACGTTCCTGTCCCGTTTCGGCGTGGTGCCGGTCACGCTGCCGTGGGCAGACGTCAAAGACGCGGTCCGGACCGGCAAACTGGACGGCCTCGCCTGGTCGGGCATCACCGAGGACTACACAGTCGGTTGGGCAGACGTGACCAAGTATTTCCTGACCAACAACGTCTCCGGCGCGTGGTGCGGTTCGTTCTTCGTCAATACCGATTCGTGGAACGCTCTGCCCGGACGGTTGCAGGCGCTGTTCCGCGTCTGCGTGGAGAGCTCGCACTATTACCGCCAGCACTGGTACTGGGGCGGCGAGGCGTACCTGCGCACCACGGGTACGAAACTGAAACTCACGTCCATTCCCGACGAGGAATGGAAACTGGTAGAAGACGAAGCACTCAAATTCTGGGACGAGATCGCCCGAACCAGCCCGCGGGCGGCCCGGGTCATCGAGATATTGAAAGAGTACCGCGCAACGATGGAAAAGGCCGGGCGGCCCTATCGCTATTCCTGACCGCCGCCTTGCCCGCGAAAACGACGCCGCCGGGACGGAACCACGTTCGAAGAAGAAAGATTCCTGATTGCTGATTTTTCAATCTGAAACCCATTGGCGGTTTCAGGAAAGGTGGGATGGTCACGGCACGGAGTTCACCACGGGCTCGCCTTATCCGCTTTCAACTGATCCGGCAACCGGTAGCTGAGATCATCAAGCATTGAGGCGTCAAGCAGAAAGACGAAGTTTTTCCCTCGCCACTTGCGGGCCACGCGCGGAGCCAACCGGTGGGCAATCCGGCGTGCCCCGCGCTTCCACTTTAACCACGTCAACAGCCCCGCGGTCCGCAGCCGGGGAAACTTGAGCCGGTCGGCAAGTTCGTTGCCGAGGAGCGCGCGGGAGACCCGATAGGTGTGGGTCAGCATGGACCGTTGGGCGGCCAGGTTCGTCAGGCCGGGTATCAGGGGCAAGGCGTTGACCAACGTGTTGGCGATGACGACCGACTCATCGTTGCTCGGCGGTTCGCAGAGTCTGGCGATACGATAGAACTCCGCGGTTTTCGCCTCGTCACCGTCGAACAACAGCGCATCCGGCGTCCCGATCAGCCACGACGCATAGCGCCAGATATGCATGAAGCTGGCACGCGCCTCATCGTCCAGGTGCGCCCCGAGTCTCGCCGCGTGCCTCAACATCATCGCGGAAAAATTGGCCGACGCCAGCGCCAAGTGCGCGGCACTCAGCGGCGCGCCGTGGACGGCCTCATCCCATTCGTCCGACGCGCGAATCAGCCGTCTGAGCTGCGCGTGTATCAGCCGGATGCGGACGGAGAGTTTCCACCCCTCTCCCTGACGATCAAGGGCACCAGGGAGCATGATTTCGATAAAATGCCGGATGTTTTGCCGGATTCGCCGCGGACCTTGCCCGGTCGTCACCCCTCCCGTCATGTAGAACGCCTTGCCCATCAGGGTAGCGACGTTTTCCAGGGTGACGACGAAGAACGCAGTGATAAACAGGTCCGAGTACGTATGAAAGGCTCGGCACCCGGCGTGGACCGAAGCCTGATCGAACCAAGGAGGCGCGACCTCAATTCGACTGAAGAAATCTCGCAACGGCTGAGGCGCGTCCGCAAGCGTCTTCGCATCCTGCTCCATGCCCGCCTTGATGAACTGATGCACGCGTGTTTGATTGAATGAGGCCAGCGCGTCGGCGACGTCGTCGGCCACAGGATCACCGATGACCGCGTGTTCCAGGTACGCCGCCGCGAGATCCGGATTTGCGTCACGCGCCTTGGCGTATCCGGGTTGATAGACGGACGGGATGGTCATACGAGATGCCTGATGCTGACGGTTTCAATCCACGATCTCAACAAAATTCTCGTCTTAATTCTTGCACAAAATGACAAAAAAATATACTAATGATTCAACGTCGTCGGATGTTTTCGGTAAATTCATGGGGACGTGGTACGAGAGCACGCCGTGTCCCCGTCTCAGAGGGGAAAAATCAATGGGAATTAACATCGAGTGGAAAGACGAAGTCCTGGTCGCAAAGGCCGACGGGCGTATCGACGGGACCAACGCACAGGAATTCCAGAAGGAGTTAGAAACCGCGGTGGACGCGAACGCCCGTGTCGTGATCCTGGACCTTGAGCACGTTTCCTACATCAGCAGCGCGGGGCTTCGGGTCATTCTGCTGACCGCCAAAGCCCTCCTGAAAAAGGACGCCAAATTTGCGGTCTGTTCCCTCTCGGCCCCGATCCGTGAAGTCTTTGAAATCAGTGGGTTCGACAAAATCATCTCCGTTCATGCTTCGCAGGCTGAAGCCATCGCCGCACTCAAAAACTGAGGGCCATCCGTTTCACAAGCGTCCGGAATCTGAAACGTCGGGATGCCCACCCCGCGGGGATCCCCAAAAAGCGAGTGGGAGTGATGCACCCCCCATCCAAAATTCTCGTGGTTGACGATGAGCCGGATCTCGAGCCGCTCATGCTGCAACGGATGCGACGCTACATTCAAGCCGGCCACTATACCTTTCTCTTTGCTAAAAACGGCCTGGAAGCCCTCGATCAACTGAATCGGAACAAAGACGTCGACGTGGTGATCTCGGACATCAACATGCCCAAGATGGACGGACTCACGCTGCTCGGACGGATACGCGAGATCAATCCCCACGTCCGTTCCATCGTCATTTCGGCTTATGACGACATGAAGAACATCCGCACGGCCATGAACCGCGGAGCGTTCGACTTCGTCACCAAACCGATCGACTTTGAGGACCTGCACCTCACGATCGACCGGACGCTGGCCCATCTGAGGGAATGGCGGGAGGCGCTCGCGTCACGCGACAATCTGCTCACGCTGCAGAACGAACTCAACGTGGCCGGCAAGATCCAACAGTCCATCCTTCCCACCAGGTTTCACGAAAATTCCGACTACCAGATCGTGGCGCAAATGGAGCCCGCACGGAACCTGGGCGGCGATTTCTTTGACGTGCTGCGTCTGCAGAACGATCGGATCGGCCTCGTCATCGCAGACGTCTCGGACAAGGGCGTCCCCGCCGCTCTCTTTATGATGTGCAGCCGGACGCTGATCAAGGGCGCGGCCATCGGCAGCAGGAGTCCCGGTGAGGTCCTGGGCACGGTCAACAACCTGCTCTGTGAAGACAATGACGTCGCCATGTTCGTCACCGTCTTCTACGCGGTCTACGATCCGAAAAACGGAGAACTCACCTATGCCAATGGCGGGCATAACGCTCCGCTGATCATCCACGCCGACGGACGGTCGACCGTGATCCCGATGACCGGTGGCATTGCGCTCGGAGTGGTGCCCGACTTCCAGTACGGACAGGAAACCGTAACGCTGTCACCCGGTGACATCCTCATGCTCTATACCGACGGCGTCACCGAGGCCATGAACGCCGAAGATCAAGAGTTCGGCCTTGAACGTCTGCGCGAAATCTTTGCAGCGTCGCCGCCGAAACATTCTCAGGAATGCAACGTGAGGGTGTTCGAAGCCGTCAAAGCCTTTGCCGGCGACACCCCGCAATCCGACGACGTAACCTGTCTGACGTTCCACCGCAAGGAGGCTGAACCGTGACTGCCACCCTGTCGATCAAAATTGAAACCAAGCTCAAAGAACTCGAGCGAATCTTCGCCGCCGTCGAAGAATTCGGGCAGAAGCACGACTGGAGTCCGGACGCCATCTTCCGAGTCAACCTCGTGCTGGAAGAGCTGGCCATTAACATCATTCACTACGGACACGATGAGGGCATTCACGAGATCGACATCACGTTGACGTCGAACCTTGACACCCTGACCATAGAGATCAAGGACGACGGCCGGCCCTTCGACCCACTGAATGACGCGCCCGCCCCTGACGTGACGTCGGCGCTTGAGGACCGGCCCGTAGGTGGACTGGGGCATCACCTCGTGCGCACGATGGTGGATGAAATTCATTATCGGCGGGAGGGAGACAGAAACCATTCGACGCTCACCGTGTACAGGAAACCATGAACCCGATAGAAAAGCTGACGCAAGAGCTCCAAGAAAAAAACGCTGAACTGGAAAGCACGCGGGACGATCTGCGCCGCACGCGGGAACAGGTCGTCGTGCGTGAAAAACTGGCGGCACTCGGGGAAATCACCACCGGCGTGGTCCATGAGATCAAAAACCCGCTGAACTTTGTGAAAAATTTCTCAGAGGTTTCCGAAGAGCTCCTCACGGAACTGCAAGAGGTCATCAGCCAGTGCAGCGAGAAGTTGACCGAGGACCAGCGAACGCTCATCCGGGGGATCGCCCAAGACTTGACCAACAACGTCAAGCGCATCCAATCGCACACCGAACGCGCCAACCGGATCGTTTACAGTATGCTCAGGATGGGGCGCGGCGCGCTTGAGCGGCAGCCCACCGACGTCAACAACCTGCTTGAGGAATACGCCCAGCTTGCCTACCACAGCGCGTGGGTGAGTGACCCGGATTTCCAGATCGATTTGAAGCAGGATTTCGACCCGGAGATCGGCGAGATTGACGTCGTATCGCAGGACTTGGGCCGCGTCTTCCTGAACATGGTCAGCAACGCCTGCGAATCAATCGATGAAAAACGGAGCGCCGCTCTTCCTGCGCCGGAATCGGCTCAGCCCGCGGACGGTGAACCGGAAGGCGACGCCGAACCCGCCGCGCCGTACACGCCGGCCCTGTGGCTCACCACCCGGCGCAAAGAGAAGACCGTCGAGATCCGCATCAAAGACAACGGAAACGGGATACCCGAAGACGTGATCGAAAAGATCTTCAAGCCTTTCTTCACCACCAAGCCCACCGACCGCGGGACCGGGCTCGGCTTGGCAATGTCCAGCGAAATCGTGCGCAATCACGGCGGAACCATTCGAGTCGAGTCCGAACCCGGCCAATTCACCGAAATGATTATCGAACTCCCCATCAACCCTCCCCAGCCGACGATGGAACCCCTTGCCGATGAGCCGAATACCCCCACGCCGGATGCCTCATAAAGAAGAATGAGCCGCACGGTCTCATGGCGTGGAACCGGCGTCACGGATGTCGGCCGCGTGCGCCGAACGAATCAAGACGCCTTCCGCGTGTCAAATGAACTGGGACTCTGGATTGTGGCCGACGGCATGGGAGGGCACGCCGGCGGGGACGTCGCCAGTCACATAGCCGTAGAGACCATTGACGACGACGTCAGGATGCACCGGGAACAATCCCCTGTATACGAGGCGAAAGAGATCCAGGAACTGTTACGATCGGCCGTGAATCACGCCAACGCCGCCGTCCGTAGCCATGCCAAGACCCATCCGGCATTGATCGGGATGGGCACGACCGTCGTCTTGATCTTCATTCCCCCAACGTCTTCCGGCGTCGCCTGGGTCGCCCACGTGGGCGACAGCCGAGCCTATCTCATTCGAAAACGTCACCTGTCCGCGTTGACCACGGATCACACCGAACTCGAAGAACGCATCCGGGCCGGATTATTGCCACGATCAACCTCGTCCCGTCATCAACTCGGCCACGTGCTTGCCCGAGCGGTCGGCGTGGAGCCCGTCGTCGAGGCGGATGTGTCGAACGTCGAACTTCAACCCGGTGATGAATTGCTTTTGTGCAGCGACGGCCTGAATAAAACGTTGAACGATGCCGACCTTCTGGACGCCCTCATGAAAATGGACGGACACCCTCCCGCCGAAAAATGTGTGGCGTTGATCGATGGCGTCAACAAGCTAGGAGGACAAGACAATACCACCGTGGTCCTGATTCACGACGAACACGCTTGACCGGAGATCATTCCCATCACTATTCTTCCGGTTTCATCCCTGGCAGAAGGCGTCTCATCCGAAAACGTGCCGATGGCGATAGACCTTCCTTTTCGGGAACCCCAACGGGGACAAGATTATTGGGTCGAAGACAACGTTCTTCCCAATGCCCTCGAAGTGGCGCACCGATGTATCTCCAACGCGACCTGGACGTTGGGCTCACCCTGGCGTCCGGAACCGTGGCCGGGCATGAGGGCTCCCCATGCCCTCACGCCCGAGGAGTTGCGCCACGTTGAAGAGTGCGTCAAACAGCGACTCAACGTTCCGGACCTTCAACCGCAAACCGACTCCGAAATGGGCATGTCAGGCCATAACCACATACAAATCTGCGGAGGCGCAGAAGGCGTCGCCCGACCGCACGTGGACTCGGCGTCCATTTGTGATTATGCCGCCGTACTGTACATCCACCCGACCCCTCCGACTCCTCATGCCGGCACGTCGTTTTATCGGCTACATTTGTCCGGCGAAGAACCCGGAGGCAACATCTGTCCACGAGAATATGAAAGTCTGCGAGACGTGCCCGGGATGCTCCCAGAAATGGATCCGACCCTGTTTGAAGAAATTCTGGAAGTCCCCTACGTATTTAATCGACTCGTCGCCTATAAATCCGATCTGATTCATTCTGCGACTTCCTATTTCGGTTGGGGAACCGAATTAGCGTCAAAACGGATGGCCGTCGTGTTTTTCTGGAAAGTCGCGTGAAAGAACGTCCCCTGCTCCAAATCCGAAAGTCCGGGACGTGTCTCATGGTGCCCCATGAGCGACACTGACCCTCCCGTCACAGTCGAAGAAAAAATGCTGGATTCCCGCTTAAGCTTGTCCCCGATGTTTGTTATCGGGGAACCTGCGGGAATGACAAGAAGGGGCGCTGCCTGCCGTTAGAACGAGTCGGTGAGGATGGATTCCCGATAAAGGATGTCGGGAATGACAGAAGGAAGTGACGGGAAGGACAAGGGAGTGACAGCATCTCCTTCTGTCATGCCCGACGGTTGTTATCGGGCATCCAGCGTCTTTTCTTCTTTGAGCAGATGGGAAAGGGCCGACGCGGGGCGGACGGGTCCTACCGGGCCGCATTCAGCATTTCTCCCGCTGCCTTCCTGACCGTCGGCGTAATCGTGGCGCCGCCCAACATTCGGGCAATTTCTTCTTCTCGTTCTTTGCCATGCAGGGGCGCAACCGTCGTGATCGTTCGTTTCCGAACGCGCTCTTTTGCCACCCGATAATGAGCGTGGGCCTGAGCGGCAATCTGCGGAAGATGGGTAATACATAACACCTGGTGCGTGCGGCCTAAGGCGTTCAACCGCTGCCCCATGGCCGCGGCCACGTTTCCGCCTATTCCAGCGTCCACTTCGTCAAAAATCAACACGGGCACGCGATCGACACGGGCTAGCACTGTTTTCATCGCCAGCATCAGCCGAGAGAGTTCTCCCCCGGATGCCACCCGCGCCAACGGCTGCACGCTTTCTCCCGGATTGGCGCAAAACGCAAACTCAATCTGATCCACGCCGTAGGGGCCAAGGGCTTCCGTTGACGCGGCCGTTGTCACCTGAATGCGAAAGATGGATTGGTCCATCTTTAATTGAGCCAATTCGGCGACCACCTGTTCTTCAAGCCGGCGGGCCACGATTCGTCGCGATTCAGACAGTTTCTGACCCAAAGCCCATGCCTCTTCGGCGGCCCGTGTGACGTTCTGCTGCATCTTCTTGACGTGCTCGTCGAGAGTGGCCAATTCGTCCAACTCGGATTGAATCCGGGCTTGACGCTCAATTAACTCTTCCAACGACAGGCGGTATTTCTTTTTCAACCGTTGCAGGAGCGCCAGGCGTTCATCGATCTGGGCCAGTCGTTGCGGGTCATGATCGAACCCCTCCGTATAACGCCGCGTGGCCAACGCCAGTTCTTCAACCTGGGCCTGACTGCTTTCGACGAATTCACGCCATGGCTGAACGGTGCGGTCGATGGTCTCCAGTTCGTGGACCAATTTCTTGACTTCCGTCAGTTGCGCCAGCACCGACCGTTGATCCTCGTACACCAACGCATACACCCGACGGACGATCTCCTGCACCCGTCCGCTGTTCTGCAACGTGTGGTGTTCGCGAGTCAGGGTTTCATCTTCTCCGGACGTCAACTGGGCCTTGCGTAACTCTTCCATTTGAAAATGCAGAAATTCTTCCCGTTCTTGTTGTTTCGCGGCTCGACCGCTGAGTTCTTCCACGGACTGCACAAGGTCCTGCCAAGTTCGGTACTGTTTTCTGTACTGCTCACGTAGCGCGAGCAGCCCGCCGAACGCATCAAGGACATCCAGTTGCACGTTTGAAGAAAGCAGCGATTGCTGTTCATGCTGCCCGTGAATATCCACCAACCCTTCGCCCAGTTCCGCCATCTGATGCAGCGGAACAAGCGTCCCGTTCACGTACATTCGACTTCGGCCTTCCCGGGAGAGCACGCGGCGCAGGATGAGGTCCTTCGACTCATCAACCAGCAAGTCACGGGCTTGGAGTTTAGCCACGATCGGGTGACGGTCAGCGAAGGTGAACGCGGCTTCCAGGACGGCTTCCCGTGCCCCGGTGCGGATGTGTTCGCCGGAGGCGCGTCCGCCCAACAATAAGAGCAGGGCATCAACCAGGAGCGATTTTCCTGCTCCGGTTTCTCCGGTCAGGACGTGAAAGCCGGATGAGAACTCAAGGGTGAGGTGGTCAATCAACGCAAAACGTGAAATGCGCAGCTCGGTGAGCATAAGCAGAGCGCATCCCGACCCATCTAGGCAGAGGCCGAGTGTTGGGCGAGGAGGGAGTCTATGATTTGCTTGAATTGGGGTTTGGGTCTCGCGCCTATCAGTTTTTCCACGGGTTGGCCGTGTTTGAAGAACAGGATCGTCGGAATGCTCATAATCTGAAACTTGCCTGCAATCTCCGGGCAGTCGTCGGTATTGAGTTTCATGACTTTCAATTTGCCTTCGTATTCGTTCGACAATTCTTCCACAACCGGGGCAACCATTTGACACGGTCCACACCACACCGCCCAAAAGTCAACCATCACGAGTCCGTCGGTCTGCTCCACTTCCGTTTCCCAATTTGCCGTCGTTGCTTCTGCCACGAGTCCAGCCACAAGATCCTCCTTGTCTGATGGTTCGTCCGTCGGTAGGGGAAAAAATCCTAAACCGCCACCGCCGAGACTGTCAACTTCATCAGACCCGAACGGTGCGTTACCAGTGCCATGGTTCTGGGACGCCGGCCCACCAATCGTCAGGATGTGCCCGTTGCCAGGCTTGTTTCTCCAACCACAGTTGATCGACGCGCGCCTTATTGAGCCGGTTCGCCATGCCGGCGACGACGTCGTATTGCTGTCGGATTCCTTCGTGCAGCAGTTCTTTGGCCATTCGTGCCAACATATCCGGCGGATCGACAAGATCCATCGTTCCGCGATGGACCATGGACAGTGACACCTGCCCCACCTTGACCCACTCATCGCGTTGGGCCAACCACTCCACGTATCCGTCAAGGGCATGATAGACGTAAAGGAGATACACGTAACTTTCCACGGACGGCGATTGATCGACGTTCATCCGGCAGGCTTCCACCGCTCGGCGATAGTCCCCTGCCGCAAGATACACTTTGGCCCGTGCCAAGGGATCCTGGACGTTCACGGCCGCCGCTCCCGCAAATGAAACAGGCATGCCGATCAACCACCCACAGAGCATCAAACCCAAAAGCATCAGATAAATCCGTCGATCTCGCCACTGAAATCGTTCATTCATAACGTCCTCCCCGTTGTCATTCTGATCCTCTCATTGTCATTCTGCCCGTCCCCCATTGTCATTCTGAGGTTCCCCTGAGCCTCGAAGGGCGAAGCGAAGAATCTCGCTCCTCATTTACACAGGCAACACGCCGCAGGTGTATGAGACAGAGAGGCGGATCGGCCCTTTCTCCCCTCACCCCCACCCTCTCCCTCAAGGGGAGAGGGAGCAAGTAGGGCCGCGTCTCACGCGGCCTCCCCACTCTCCCGTGGTCATTCTGCCCCTCCCCATTGTCATTCTGAGCTTGCCCTGAGCCTCGAAGGGCGAAGCGAAGAATCTCGCTTTTCGTTTGCCCGGGCAGCACGCCGCGGGAGTATGGGACAGAGGGGAGAGGGGGCACCCACAATGCAATCAACGTCGTTGGAGACTAACGCGACCATCTGTTACACTGTCCGAGATTTCAGACGGTTTTCCAGTGAAGACATCCGTGTGAGTTGACCTCAGACAAGAGAATGTCCCCTTCCCGCTCACGTCTCCCGCATGACCACCCATGGACAACCACGTGGGGTGCCCTGATCCTGTTGCTGGGCTTGGCGGCGTCATCCGCTCACGCGGAGGGGGAAATCGAATCGTGGGAAACACTGAACACCGCCGGCATGTTGGCCTATAACGAACGCAATCTTCTCATGGCCAAGACGCTGTTTCATCGAGCCATTGAGTCCGTCAGTGACGCGACCGAGCCGGATCCGCGACTCGCCACGACCTTGAATAATCTGGGTGCCGTCCACGAGGCCCTGGGTGAATATGCACAAGCGGAACTCCGTTATCAACACGCTCTCACGATGATTGAGACCATCCAAGGCCCGGAGCATCCTGACGTGGCGACGGGATTAAATAATTTAGCCTCATTGTATTTCGCGCAACGTGCCTTTGCCAAAGCCGAGCCCCTGTGGCAAAGAGGTCTGTCCATCAGCGAACACCTCTTAGGCCCCAACCATCCGCATCTCGTCCGAATCCTCGTGACCCTGGGTCGCACGAGCCAAGCACAAAAAAAGTTCGATCAGGCGGAAACCTACTACGTTCGTGCCATTCGTATTACGGAGCATTCAATGGGATCCCACCATCTTCGTCTGATTCCCCTGTACGAGCGGTATGCCGCCCTGCTCCGCCACGCTCACCGTGAAGAAGAAGCTGGCGTGGTCGATCGCCGGATTGAAGCCATTCGAGCGACAAATTCACCTGCCACGCCCAGTCAATAGCCATGACCCCGTTCTTTTACAAACACCGTCTGCAACGCGACCTCAGACGATGGGTCGAGCGCGGATGGGTTTCCGAAACCAGCCGCGACGACATTCTCAACGAACTCGGTCAACAACGACAAGAACGCGATCACCCGTCATCCGTTGCCTTCGGTGCGGGCGTCGTGCTGATTCTCATCGGCGCCCTCGCTTTCGTCTCGTCCAACTGGGATGAATTATCCCACGCCTTCCGACTCCTCATCCTGTTCGGGGCCATGGCCGCCTTGTACGTCGCCGGCGTCACGGCCATCCACCTCCGAACGCGTCCATGGATCCCGGACCATCTCTTCCTGCTTGCCGCGGGGCTCTTCGGGGCCAACGTCTTTCTCATCGCTCAGATGTACAATATCGCCTCAGATGATATTTCCGCCGCCGTCATGCTCTGGTGTGTCGGCGGCCTCGTCACCGCGTGGGGCACACGATCCGTCGCCACGCTCTACGTCGTCTTCGCGTTGCTCTTTGTCTGGACTGCCGTCAAAGGACCCGGAATGTTCCCTCTCGGATTCGACGCAGGACCCGCCGCGTTCGAGGCGTCCCTGCTCATCTTCCTTCTGCCATGGGGTGCCGCCGTGGTCACCGCGGCCCGGTGGAACTGGAAACCCGTCCTTCACCTCGCCGCGGTCACGTTCATCTTTTTCATCCTGACGCTCGTCACCTCCATGACGAACCTCCCATCAGCGGAACAGACCGCCCTCTTCGCCATCATCTTTCTCGTGCTCTTCACCGCGGGGCGAGCGATCACGACGGCATCCCCGTCACGCGCCGCACGTCATGAATGGCTCGCGCAAACAATCTACGTCGTTGAGCGATACACGTTGACCTTGGCCGTTTTCGGTTTCACGATTCTCTACGCCGCGGCCAGCACCGGAGAAACGACCGGCGATTTCACCAATCCCGCGCGCGTCGCGCTCCTCGCCGGCGGGGCCATCGTCGTGCTGAGCATCGTGTCCCTGCGAGTCAAGCACAATCTCGCCATCCGCGACGTGCTGGCCATCGTCACGCTTCTCATCGGAATCCTTTTCCAACCTTACGTCACCGACATGGACCAGGACGCACTCTTCTTCTGGCTTCATGCCGGATATGCCCTCATCCTTATTCTCTGGCTCATAGATTTCGGGATCCGCGGCGATCACCATTGGCGACGACTCGGCTACCTGCTCTTCGCCGCACAGCTCCTGCATCTCTACGCCCGAGCCTTCGGGTCGCTGCTGGAAACCAGCTTGTTTCTCATCTTGGGAGGAATGATCCTGCTGGCCACCGCCTTCGCCATGCATCGTTTCAACCTGTGGGCCGTCACCAGAATCGGAGACCAGGCAGCGTGAACGTGCCGCGCCGCATCCTCGTCGGGACGATCATCGCGTTCCTGCTTCAGACCGTCATGCTTGGCGGCATGATCGCCCGCCACGTGTACGCTCTCCGATCCGGCGAACCCCTGATTCTCAACGCCGAACCCGTTGATCCCCGACACCCCTTCCTCGGCCATTACCTCGCGTTACGATTTCCCATCTCCGGAATACGCGAGCAGATGATCCAGGAAACGGATGCCACGTTCGGGCAAGTCGTCTACGTCACTTTGGACAAAGCTGAGAACGAGACGTGGCACGTCGCCGACCTTCATACCACGATGCCGTCATTCTCTCCCGAAGCCCCGGTCCTTCGCGGGCGCATCGTCGGAGGTCGAGTCGATTCCCTCTCGGAACTCGACGGCCAAAGCATAGACTACGAAATCCGCTACGGCATAGAGCAATATTATCTCCCCGAACGAGACGCCAACGCGATGGAGAAAAAACTCGCCAAGGGGGAACTCCAAGTCGAAGCGTCCGTTTCGCCGTCCACCGGTCGCGCGATCATCAAGCGAATCCTCGTCAACGACGAATCCGTCTATCAAGACCCGCTCTTCTGAATGAGGACAACAGGCGCCTTTGACGCAGGTTGCGTGCGCGTTGGGCGACGCGACCACGTCAGGCCGGTAACGTCTTGACTTGGACTTTTCGGGCTGCTCTGAGAAGCGTCTTATCCAACGTCGCTAACGGAATTCCGCGTCGCATGGCGAGTTCCAGATACGCGGCATCATAGGTTGTCAAGGATGCCACGCGGGCGAGGGTCAGCACCTCCTTCAAGGCGCGTGTGCCGTCTCCATCCACGGTGATGGGCAATCTGCCGACAAACTCCAGCATGATTGTCATTTGTGCGTGGGTGATCCGACCACGTTTTTCGGCTTGGACCAGGACGTTGCCAAGTTCCAGACCCCAGACGTCAGGAACGAGTGCGCCGCCCTTCCGCAGGTGTCGTTCGAGTAACGTATCCGTTTCAGGACGGGCTTCACTCTCAATGAGCCACGCCACGGCCACGGAACAATCAAGGACAAACGCACTCACCGACGCCCTTGATCGCGCAGGGTTTTCCAGTCGAATTCGTGAAGGTTCACTTCCTTACGAAATGCAAGGAGTTGACTGATTGTCGTGCGTAACTCTGATTGTTGAGCCCGTTGAGCAGGCACCAGTCGCGCCACGGCCTTGCCTCGCCTGGTAATGAGCACTTCTTCCCCCCGATCCACTTTTTCGAGCAAGGAAGATAAATACGTTTTCGCTTCAAATGCCCCGACTTCAATCATGGTGTGCGTCTCCTTATCTGACTGGTTTATCAAACCAGTATGGAGAGCGGCATCAAGATTGTCAAGACGTGGGGCACGGCCACACGTGGCGGCATGATGTGCCGCGTCAGATCGCGGGTGTCCTGAAGGAGAACCCGGCACTGACCCTTCACCCGTCAAGCCCATGACCAGCCACTGAAATTGAACGTCTACCCGCGATCAGCATCCGTCAAAATGCCTAGAATCACGGCAACAAAAACATTATAATTCCTTGTCCCAATGCCCTCGTCACGTCTTGGTTGCGTAGAGTTTTTCCATGAATGAAGAAAGCAACAGGATCCCGACCATCTATCAAGCCGGGTACGAAAAGGCTCGGACCGATAATCCAGGCGTGGCGGCCAATTACGTCAAACATACCCTCATCGGCGACCCGGCCGCGGACGCCGTCATTGAGGCGCTCGCCCCGTTTGACCAGATGCAGGTGCATCGGTTTATCCACGCCGGCATGGAGCGTCAGGAAGACGTTCTGCGGGAAGTTCCCTCCGTGTTGGGGGATTTCTTTGAGCGGATCTCCGTTCCGCCTTCCTGGTTCGACCCGACGAAACTCCTTCCCGGTATGCTGGCCTATCACCAGAATTCTGACCTGTTTATCGCCGCCCACGTCGCCGGGGTGCTGGTTGAGGGGTTCGCCACGACCATCAGCAAACCGTTTTTCATGACGGGACGGCTGACCGATCATGGGCTCCGACGGCTTCAGCAAAACAACCGGCACCTCATCGAGATTTGTATGCCCGGCGGCTTGGAACGACACGGAGACGGCTGGAAGCTGTCGGTCCGCATCCGCCTGATCCACGCCCGGATACGTCGCATGCTTCGCAACTCAGAAGAGTGGGACGTGGATGCCCAGGGAACGCCGATCAGCGCCGCGCAAATGGCCTTCGCGTCGTCGGCCTTTTCCGCTCTGCTGTTGGAGAAATGCGAGACGTTGGGGGGAGGTCTTGACGAAGTGGCCCGGAACAGTTTCATGGATATCTGGCGCTATACGGCATGGCTCTTCGGTGTCCCGGAAGAGATCCTGTTTCGCAATTATGACGAGGCGATGGAACTCTGTCGGGTGGGGTTTATGATCGAGCCGCCGCCCGACCTGGAGTCGATCCTCATGGCGAACGGGCTGATTAACTCGGCGCCTCTGATTGTCGGCGCGGTGGGTCCGGCGCGACGGCGCTTCGTGAAATTTGTGTACCGCATCTCCCGCGCGCTCATCGGCGACGAACTGGCCGACCAGCTCAGGTTTCCCCGGCAATGGACCGCCGGCATCCTGCCGTTCATGCGGTGGAAGCGCCGATTTCAGAAACTCCAGGAACGGCTGGTGCCCGGCTTGACGCACAGCCGCCGCGCCAAAAATTTCACCACGCTGCTGGAACGCTCCCTCCTGGATGACATGGGCATCAGCTACCGCTTGCCCGATCAAATTTCTGCAGACGGGACAAGCCCCTGGTAGGATCGAGCGACACCCACGTGGCAACGATTCCCGAACGGGATTGACGCGCCGTGACCAGATTCCACGACCTGGACGTGCTGCGAGCCTTTGTCATGCTTCTGGGCATATTGCTGCACGCTGCCGTTTTTCTGTTACCCTACGACTGTTGGCCGGTGCAGCTTGACTACGCGGACGCCACCGCCGTGGACGCCAATCCTTACGGGTACGTCTTTACGGCCATTCATGGGTTTCGGATGCCGGTGTTCTTCATGCTCAGCGGATTGTTCACCGCGATGTTGTGGCAGCGCCGGGGGCTGCACGCATTGGGCACGCACCGCCTCAAGCGCATTGGCCTGCCCTTGCTGGTGAGTATGCTCACCATCATTCCGGCCACCCACTGGATTATCACCTTTGCAGCCAATCGTACCGGAGAGACAATCGCCGGCTATTGCGTGGCGATTACCTGGCCGCCGTTGGCCTGGATGGGCGGGTTCTATCATCTCTGGTTTCTCCAGTATCTGTTGCTGATGGCCTCGGTCTTCATCATGATGGTCAGGCTGGGCTGGCGGTTCCGCCATACCCTGTGGTGGCTGGTCATTCCGCTGACCATCGTGCCTCAATATTTCATGCGGACCACCTTCGGCGCCGATACGCCCCTTGACGTGTTGCCCGACCCCGTCATCGCCGGCTATTACTGTACCTTCTTCCTGTTCGGCGCCTTCTTCTACCAGCGCACGATCCCTGTACGCCGGTGGTGGGTCGCTGCCGTGCTGCCGGGCTTGCTGGTTTTTCCGCCGGGACTGGCTTTCTCCTATCCCGAAACCTTCGGCCTGGATCCGGCAGCGACGTGGGTGAAGAGCACGGCGGCAGTATTACAAACCGCGTATTCCTGGCTGATGTGCTTCGGGTTAATGGGGCTGTTCCACTGGATTGCGTCACGGGAGCGGTTCTGGATGCGTTACATGTCCGATGCCTCCTACTGGCTCTATCTGGGACACGTGCCCCTGATCATCACTGCGCAGTTGCTGATCGCAGATTGGCCCATCAGCGTTCATCTGAAATTTCTGTTGATCTGCCTGGGCGTTCCCGCCATCCTTCTGATGATGTATCAATACGGCGTCCGCTATACCGTCATCGGGAGAATGCTGAACGGCCCGCGCCCGGTCCATTGAACGTCGTGTTTCTGCCGGATACCGTCATGATCACCAACCTCAGTTGCCGCCGGCCGTACCGTTTGCGGGCAAACGGGGCAACGCCATGGTAAAGCCGACGGCCCCGTCCACGTCCATCCCGCCGGTGTTCGTGCTGAGCACAGGGCGGTGTGGTTCGACGATGGTGTCTGACGTTCTGAACCGGCACCCGTGCGTCCTTAGCCTGTCCGAATTTTTCAGCGCGGTCGGGATGGGGGTGTTCCGCCGCCGCCGCGTGACCGGCGGCCGAATGTGGGAATTGTACACCCGGCAGCAGACCCGCACCCGGCTTATGCTGCGGGGGAATTACGATGAACTCCTCTACCCGGTGGATGACCCCAACGCCCGCTTCAGCCGGCGCGATATGCCGCCCATTATGGGCGCCACGCTGCCCCACCTGACTGACCAGTACGAAGCGTTGTTCAACGAACTGGAGCCGGTCGTGAACGGGCAACCCACACAGCCGCCCGCGTTGCATTTCCGGCGTCTTTTCGAGTGGTTGTGCCAACGGTTGAAACGGAAGGTCTGGGCTGAACGTTCCGGTGGGTCGCTGGTGTTCGCCTACCGGCTGCTGAGCCAGTTCCCCGACGCCCGGATCATTCACGTCTACCGCGACGGGCGGGAGACGGCCCTTTCCATGAGCCGTCACTACGTCTTCCGCACCTTCGTTGCGGCCGTCCTGGCCTTCCGGCGCGTGGGCATTGACGTCAACCGCCTGATGGCCGGGAGCAATTACTGGGACCGAATCAGCCCGTGGCTGGACCTGCTGACCAGGTTCTCCAACCCGGACCGGTTGCCTTACGACAAGTTGACACTGGCCGATTTCGGTGAGTTCTGGAGCGCAATGATTGAGCGGGGCCACCGGCTGTTCGGCCACTTCCCGCCCGACCGTCTGCTGAACGTCCGCTTTGAAGACGTGCAGGTCGAGCCGGAAGCCCAGATACGGCGTCTCATCCGGTTCATAGACCCCAGCCTGGAAGACGAGGATTGGCTGCGCGAAGTGGCCCGTATTCCGCGGCCTCTCCCATCCCGTTTCGACCAACTGGGAGCTGACGAACGGGCGATGCTGACCGAAGGCTGCCGCCCCGGGCTGGAACGTCTTGGCTACCCGCTCTCACGCCGGGAGTTTTCTTGACGGGAACGTCCGGCGCGTGACGGCAAGGGAAACCTTGACACCCATGGGTTCCCTCTGGGTAAGATCGCTTCATGCCGCGATTTCCGTTTGACACCCGTGCCTTCGGGTCCACGCCACCGGGTCCGCGTGCGCAGACGAAGGCTGAACCCACCCAATTTCGTTCACTCAATGCCACGCTGCTGTTCTGTCCCACCTGTAAAGAAGCCACCCCGGCTCGTGAACGGCTCTTGCTCGTTCTTCCCACCGGCAACAAATACGAATATTTATGTTCCTACTGCGGGACTTCCACCGGCGAAAAAACCGACCAGGAAGAACAAGAAACCCGATTGTTTCTCCCCTGATTGACCACCCCCACGTCAACGAGCGTCCCGTCCGTCGGTGTCCTGCGGAACGGGCAGCCCTTCCATGGCCATAATGCGGAGCGCATTGGTCGTCGGGCATGGGCCGGGACGAAGCCGATAATCAAACGTCAACTCTTTCTCGCCCACGGTTTCTTGAAAGTGGACGTTGGTAATGCCGTGCGCGTCTCGTTCCAATCCGGTCAACTGCAAGTCATGCGTGGTGACGAGTCCCAGTCCCCGGCCGGCCGTCAACGCACGAATAAAGGCCTCACTGCCTGCCAACCGTTCCCGATTATTCGTGCCCTTGAAAATTTCATCGATTAAAAAAAGCACCGGCGGTTGCCCGTGATCGTCCATGGCCACCAGCAAGCGTTTCAACCGTTTGACTTCGGCATAAAACGAGGACAACCCTTCTCCAAGGTCATCCCCGACCCTCAAACACGAATACATCCGCATCCATGACCACTCCCAACGTTCGGCACAAACCGGTCCTCCCGCCTGCGCCAGACAGACGTTGATCCCGATGGTTCGTAACAACGTACTTTTCCCGGACATGTTCGAGCCGGTGACGAGCAGAATGCGGCCCAGACCCTTGAGCGTGACGTCGTTCCCGACCCGTTCCGCGTGAGCCAGCAAGGGATGCCCCACGGACGTTCCGACGAGGCCAACGTCAGAAGCGTTTTCATCCGAGGTTCGAATCGGCCACGTGTACGAGGGATTGAGAAAGGCAAACGTGGCCAGTGACGCGGCGGCGTCGATGGTTGCCAATCGGTCCATCCAATCCGGCAACAGGGGCCGAAGTCGGCCGCACACGTTTTGCAACGACCGGGTCCAGGCGAGATCCCAAGGCACCACAAGATTGAGCGCCACGTGGATAATCGGATGACCTTTAACGCTGAGGCCGCTGCAGACTCCGGCAAGCTGCGCAATGGCCACGGACGGTTGCCCCTTCCCCGTCCTCAACGGTTCCGTCAGCGTCTGAAGCGCGGGCAACCGTGAAAACGACCGCCTTTCCAGAATTCCGATGACGACCCCAAGTTTCTTCAACTCCAGGTGTAAGCCGAGCGTTCGCTCGAACACGTGACGCAATCGCCCTCCGGCAAGCAACGTCACCAACGCGTAGACCAGGAAAGAAATAATCCAATAGGCCGGTCCGCCTCCGACGGCCCAGAAAAGAAACAGCAAAAAATTGAAAGCCGCCAAGCCGCCGGCAGTCACCAACAAGGGCACGACGCGTGAAACCGGTAACGGCTCCTGCAACAACCGGGTGACGCGCTCACCGTTGATCGGGTTCGGACTGACGCACGCTGCCGCAAGTTGCAGACGAGTTCTCAACCCCTGCAAGGGGGTCAACGTCCGCACGAGCGTCTGACGGCGTTGCCATTCATCATAAGACGGGGGGGTCGTATTCTGATTCGCCATCCAGTCAATCAACCGGTTCCGGCCTTCTTGTGAGACGGTCACGTCAAGCAAGCGAAGAAGAGACCGTGGCCCGTCAACGTCAAGATCGGCTCCGTATGGGTGATCGGATGCCAGGGTGATGTCCCTTTCCGGGAGAATCGTCCACTCCAAACGCAGGCAAGCCAGATTTCTCGTCTGAACGTGCAACCAGACTCGAAGACGGTGCAATCGGTCCTTCAGTCGGTTATGAACGTGGACCAGGACAAAAAAAGCGGCAAGACATCCCGCAAGCACCCAATTACCCGTGACGAACCATTCCTTGTTGTACAACGCCGCGCAGACGGCAACGCAGCCCAGCGCAAGCCCCATGCGGATACGACTGAGCGTCAAGCTGGCGCGTTTCCCCTTGGTGAGCAGGTTGATGCCGCGTTCAAGGCTCCGAAGGATCCTCCGGTTGAGTCGTTGGCGTCGTTCATCCATCACACTGACCATCGCGGACGATACGTTCTACCGGCTCACTCGTCAACGCACGTGACGAACGCGTGGGAAATGACGCACGTCGGCGCCTATCCGGGCGACGTGGAAGGATGTTCCGGAAGGCTTTCCAGGTACTGAATCAACGCACGATACGTGAGTTCGCGCACTCGGACTCTGGTGGCGGGTTCTCCGTCCAGGTGGCGTCTGAGCCAGACGGTTTCCTGAACGTGCGACCCTGCGTCGTTACAGAGGGTCCACATCTGATGAAGAAACCCTTCGGGCAGTCCGACCTGGACCCCTTCTGATTCGATGCGATCATCCAGAATCGCCAGCAAATCCGAAATGGCCTGATCGACTCGATATGGCTGCGAACGATACCCGAAGGCCTTCGTCGTGGCTTCTTCCTGTTTCGCCTGTTCAACCAGATCGTGCATGTACTCTTTGAGCAATCCTATTTGTCGACCGGAGAGACGCATGGGAATCAGCACGGCACGTCAGCGGAAGGAAAAATCCTGAAAATGCGTGAAGTTGAACGCAACCCCTTCTCCCTTCGCCAACGCAGCGTTGAAAAGAACGTGAACCACCCCCGTTCCGACTATCTCTTCTTCAGGTGCGCACGGCCTCGGGACGCTTGAGCGTTGGTAACGTTCGAATGCCTTTACCAACTTTCTTCTCTGCAAGCCGCAACTCATAGAATTTCTGAAGATTCAGCCAGAACTCCGGACTGGTACCGAAGAAATGAGCCAATCGAAGGGCCGTATCACCGGTGACGGCACGTCGTCCGTTGAGGATTTCGGTGATCCGGTTCGTCGGCACGTTGATCTGTCGGGCAAGTGCAGCGGCACTCATGCTGAGTTCTTTCAACTCTTCGGCAAGGTGGTCTCCCGGGTGAATTGCGCGGACGGCCATAACAGTCTCCTCCTAATGATAGTCTATAATTTCTACACACGCAGGTCCTGGATACCCCTGCGGCCATTCAAAACAAATCCGCCATTGGTCGTTGATGCGAATGCTGTACTGATCCTTACGATCACCTTTCAAAGCTTCAAACCGGTTGCCGGGCAACGCGGCAAGATCCTTGAGTGAGGTGGCCGCCTCCAGTCGGTCAATCTTCAGCCAGGCAGCCCGTTCGATTCGAGAGAAGACCCTGACGCGTTTTCCATTCACAAAATCCCTGGTTCTCTTATCACGATAGCTGACGATCATCGCTGACCCTATGTGAACGTTATGTGTTACGTCAAGGATAACTCAATTCAAAACCCGGTCGTTTCCCCATAATTCGGTTAAGCGAGCATCCCGTCCGCGGGTCACTCTGTCATTCTGAACGTCCTCCCCGTTGTCATTCTGAGCGAAGCGAGGAATCTCACAGCAAAACCTCTCACCAAGTTCAAAGCCAAAGGGCCGCCACCCCAGTATCCGTAGTGACGCCATCTCATGGCGTCCAAAACTTGAGTCAAAAAAAACCACGGGTCGCATGAATGAGTCGTAAGGGTTTCCTATCATTCTCTACCCGTGCCGTTCCCGGTCGCTTCCCCATAATTCGGTCAAACGAGCGTCCCGTCCGCAGGTCAAACGGTAGAATTTATAGCGAATCGGGTTTTTGCGATAATAATCCTGATGATGCTCCTCCGCGGGATAAAATTCCGTCGCTTGGGTAATCTCCGTCACAATCGGCGCGCTGAACGTTTTAGTCCGCTCGACCTCCTCTTTCGAGGCTTCTGCCAACCGACGTTGTGCTTCGTTGTGATAAAAGATCGCCGGACGGTATTGATCCCCATGATCGCAAAACTGCCCGTTGGAAGTCGTAGGATCAATGTTCCGCCAATAGACGGTGAGTAATTCCTGATAACTGATTCGTTGCGGGTCATACGCCACCTCGACTGCTTCAGCATGTCCCGTTACCCCTGCGGAGACTTGTGCATAGGTCGGATTCGCCGTATACCCCCCCGTATATCCCGAGGTCGTGGACAACACGCCGTCAAGTTCATCAAACGGCCCTTCCATGCACCAGAAGCACCCTCCGGCAAACGTAGCCGTTGCCGGGGTTCCGTCAGGCACCTCACTCATGGAAGGGCTGCTCACGTTCAACAGGCCCCATCCACTTAGAACGAGCAAGAGAAAACATTTGCTGATTTTCATTGCGGGTTCTCCTTTCCGTTTAGGAATTCCGCCTGTCCCTCATTCCATCAACGTGACCATGGACGCTCATGATCCGGTCTTCAACGACTTCATAAAAATTTCATCCCATGAATGACTCGGGATTGACGTAAAAAAGCAACACCAACCCCACCATCAACATCGCCGTCAACGCCAGCATCCCCGCGACGCGGCTAGACGGCGGTGGCAAACGCAGTTCCAACCACCGCGTACAACCCAACAACACGGCAAACACCCCCATGGCGACGTGCGTGTTCTGAATCAAAAACTCCTGCTTCAGTTCCATCACGCCATGAGAATGCGTCAACAACGTCACGCCTCCGACCACGCACAACAGCGGGAACACAAAGGACGTCAACCCGACGGCGTGCCCTCGTGCTTTCCATTCGAACCATCCCATGCAGAATACCACGCCCGCCATCAACCAGTGCTGGATCACCTCGACGTCCTGCACGCCGGCCAGAAAGCCGACGGGACCGAGCGGCCAATGACCGGGATTGGCAAACACGAAGATCAGGATAGAAAATCCAATGAACATCAAGGGCCATCGTCGTGTCCAGCCCCACCTTCCGAATGTATTGAGCAACGCCATCATGACCATCGCAAGCACGATCACGCCGGAAACGTTATGATTAAAACGATCCCATCTCACGTCTTCCTTTTTCCCTGTTGCACCGGTACGGAGATCAGTCAATTCAGGAGCATCAACAAGCGTGCGTTCCGGCCCGTTCAGGTGCGGGATTTTGGGAGCGTACATGATCCACAAGTCAGCGGGGGCAACGACGGCCTTCGTCACGTCAACCGACGGGGGCAATCCCGTCAGCGAAACCGCGGTAACCAGTAACGTGCCTGCAAGGATCGTTTCCACCTCAATAGACGACGGCACGCGCAGATGAAACCGCTCGCGTCCATGAGCCCTGGCCCACTGCCTGACCGAAAAGAAAGTCGGAATCGCCAAAGCCAGCACGCAGAGAACCAGCACGATTTTGACCAGCACGAGATTGCCGTAACTCGTCCCAAGCAATGCCGGCCATCCACCGACGTACCGCCATGAAAGAAACGTTCCCGATCCGACGATGAGCCCGACGCACCCGATTCCCAAAGGAGAAAAACGCCTGACCATTTGTGGCCACAGGCTCGCGTCCTCTTTTCGCGTGAACCACCGGAGAATCAGCAAATGGGTCATTCCGCCGGCCCAGGTCGCGGCACTACACACGTGGACCAGGGTTGCCACCAGTAACCACGGGTGACGTGACCGCCCTGCCGCGTGGCTCTGCTCAACTTCATTCACCATGAACAAACATAACAGCAGCAACACCGTGCCCCAAGCGGGCACACTCGTCATGCGTCGCCGAAACCACGTCACGGACGCGGCAACCCCTACGGCCAGCAGCACGGCCCAGAGCCCGGACCGAAACAGATGCGTTTGAAAAAAGACGTACACGGTGGCACCGGCGAACCCGTCGGCCAACGCCAATCCTTTTAACGCCAACCGGATCACGTGCAAGCCGGCCACGACGCAGATACTCAACAGACTCACCTGCAGCAGCGTATGACCGGCCAATCGAATACAAGGTGCCTGGTCCTGCATGGGGCGCAGAATCACGAGCGTACACGCAACGCCTCCCAGGCATAACGCCAAAGCAACCAGCGCCACGCCATCCAGCAATCCGCTGAAGAATTCAAAAAGCGCCGTCATGATCCGACATCAGGAATCAACAAGCGAAGAATCTCACTTCTCGTTTGCACGGGCAGCACGCCGCGGGTGTATGAGACAGAGAGGCAAGAGCTGACCTTTCTCCCCCTCACCCCCACCCTCTCCCGCAAGGGGAGAGGGAGCAAGCTCTGCAGGGCCGCGTCTCACGCGGCCTCCTCACGCGAGCGCCCCAGCCCCATGCCCGCCCCCGCGTCATTCCGCCCCCTCTGTCATTCTGCCCCTCTGTCATTCTATCCCCCTTTTGTCATTCTGAGGTTCCCCTGAGCCTCGAAGGGCGAAGCGAAGAATCTCGCAGCAAAACCTCTCCCCTGCTTCAAAAAACGTAGGGACGCCATCTCATGGCGTCCGAGACTAGCGTCCGAAACTTGAGTCAAAAAAAAACCAAGGGTAGCATGAGAAGACAAAAACAGGCACCCCATGTCTCCCGACCTTACAACCCTCCGCCGTTTGACTTTCATGGCATGTGTTCTCATTCCCTCAACGAGTGCGGCACAGACCTTGGACTTTGCCACGGCCGTGACACAGGCCCGTCACGGGACCGTGGGCATTCTCAAACGCGCTCCTTCGTCATCCACGGACCCGAGTCAACCCAAGTTTTCCGTAAAAGGATCCGGTGTCTATCTTGGTGACGGATACGTGCTGACGTCCCGCCACGTCACCAAGCAACACGAAGGAAGAAACACCGTTGATCCCCCTCACGTCTCCGTCATCTCCGGCGAATTGGAAGAGGTCACGGCCTCGTTGGTCGGCGTCAATCAATTTCTAGACGTAGCCGTGTACCGCATTCAATCGGCAATTCCCCGCAGCCTTTCCGCAAGGACGTTCAGTCCGACCGAGGCACTCCCGGGAGAGCGCGTCTTCACGGTAGGCTATCCCCTGGGGTGGGGACCCGCCGTCAGTTACGGCACCATCGGCAACCCGCGGACGTTTTTGCAAACGGTTCCGGCGCGCCTGGTGCAAGTCGATCTTTCCGCGTGCAGCGGCAATTCGGGCGGAGGATTATTTAACGAGGAAGGAAAGATAGTCGGCGTGATCCACGCGATCATTCAAACCGACGCCACGCAAGAAACACGGCGGTGCAGCCGTTTTGCCTTTGCCGTCCCGGGCCCCGTCGTCCACAAGATCGTCACGGCGCTGAAACACGGCAAGCCGTTCCGCTTCTCAAAACTCGGCTTGCAACTCACGACCGTCAAACTCAACGACCGATGGCACGTGGCCGTGGAAAAAGCCACGGACCCGGCTCGACGCGCCGGCTTCAAAAAAGGTGACGTGCTTCTTGCCGTGGATAATCACCGGATTCAGTCGGCCGGCCAACTGAAAAACTATTTGATTGAACACACGGAACCGTTCCAACGAGTCACGATTCGAATTCTCCGGGGTCAACAAGAACAACTCCTGCGCGTGACGTTGGGAAAAGCGTAAGCAACCGAAAGGCAGAGCCATGACCAAACGTCAGAAACGGCAAAAACCTGAACACGTCGGAAGGGACCAAACCCTTTCGCGGCAGGCCACGGCCGAAGAATCACCGCTCACGTCTACGCTCAGCGTCGTCATCCTCATCCTGGCATTCTTGGGGATGGGATTGACGGCCTATCTCACCTACACGGCCTCGTTTGAAACCCACCCCGCCTTTTGCGGAGAAGATTCCGGATGCGATCTGGTGCAAAGCAGTCGCTGGGCCACGTTTCTGGGCATGCCCATGGCCCTGTGGGGATTGATAACCTACGCCGTCATAGCGGGACTCGCCTGGCGGAGCAGAACCCGACCCAAAAGCTGGACGCCGTTGTTGTTCGTCGCCATCTGCGGATTCAGCATCAGTGCCTATCTGACGATAATCTCCGTCGTCGAAATCGAAGCGACCTGTCCGTACTGTCTGGCCTCGTTCGGCCTCATCACCGCGATCATGGGGCTCAGCCTCGTGCGTCGGCCGCCTGAGTGGTCAACCTCGCTGAAAGAAGCCGTGGTCGTCGCCGTGCTCATCGTCGGCGGACTCCACCTGCACTACAGCGGGGTCTTCGACGAAGCCGCGGGGCCGGAGGACCCGCAGCTTCAGGCCCTGGCCGTCCACCTGAGCGACACGGGGGCCAAGTTCTACGGCGCCTACTGGTGTCCCCGCTGCCAAGAACAAAAGGCCTTGTTCAAAGCGTCGGCAAAGCGGCTCCCCTACGTCGAGTGCAGTTCCGGCGGTCGCGGAAGCCCGCTCACGGCCCCATGCGTGGCCAACGACGTCCGCAGCTACCCCACGTGGATCATCAACGACCAACGCTACACCGGCGTCCAGCCCCCCCGCACCCTGGCCGGCGCCTCCCACTTCCCCTGGAAGCAGTAACGGCCCCTCCGCAGTTGTTGTTTCAGAAGGTAAAATGTTATACAAAGGGGTACAATCGTTTCTATTTTCTTGAAGAAAACCTCTTCTCGCATGGCCAAAAGAGGTATCAAATCAGTCGAAGATATTCTGACTAACCCTAACCTGCTCGAAAATAAGACACCAAAAGAAATTGAAATTCGACTATCGGAGTCACTACCAGAAAATTGGAAGGTTGAAAAATTACGCAAAGGGTCTCAAAAAGGTAACGGATGGGTAATGCGTGAATACAAAAAAGGGTATCCATTCAAGCAGGGAAACGAAACCGGACGTGTAATTCGTTGGCATCCGGGTGGTGGTCGTCATGGGACGGAGCCGTATTGGCGCGTGAATGATTACAGGACAAAGTCGAAAATGATTCCGGCCGGATCAGACCTTAAATAAAGAAGAACGGACTCAATGGCTACGACGGACTTATTGGAGAAACAGATCTCGACGCTGTGGGACGCCGTGCTGACCCTCGCCCTTCCTGCAAACGAACAGCTTGCCATTCTCGATGCAGCAGGAGAAAGTCGCGCGGTTGATGAACTGGCGCTGGATTACGACGACAGTTTCCGAATCGTCGGCGAAGCCGCGTCACGAAACGGATTGACGAACGATGAACGTTCGGCGCTCATGTCTTTGGACCAACAACTTGATCAGATGAGTGGCGAAGCCAATGCAGGGAATTGGACGACCAAAGCCCTCCAATCCTCCGATTGCTGGAAAGAAGTTCGCAAATTAGCCGCTATGGCCCTGGCCACGCGACAGATCGCAAAAGTCAAGAAATCTGCCGCATGACGCGAATCCCCTGGTCACCAACGTGGTGACAAATCCCCACGGCCAAATATTCTGAGCGAAAAATCGTAGCGGCGCGTCTCACGCGCCGCCGGCAGTCCGAGCAAAGGCGGCGGCATAAGATGCCGCCCTACGGGTTGCCAGCCCGTCCCCAACCTGTCATTCTCATCCCAGCCTGTCATTCTGAGCGAAGCGAAGAATCTCAAAAAACCTGAATCAGCAACCAACGAAGAAAACGGAGCCCGCCCATGCAATTCAACGAAAAAACCATTCACGCCAAGCAGAAAATGGCACAACACCGTCGTGAAATTTCAGGACGTGAGGTTGACGAAGCATATCAAGATGATCGGTTGCCACCCGGACAGCATCTTGTCAATAATTGGCCCGTGCTGGACCTGGGATATAAACCTGACGTCTCACTTGAGGAATGGCGGTTGGTCGTGGATGGGCTGGTTGAACGTCCCGTCACGTGGACGTGGCAGGAGTATCAAGCGCAGCCACAGCAGACGTTGACCTCCGATTTTCATTGCGTCACGTCCTGGAGTCAGCTTGGCATGGAATGGGTCGGGGTGAGCTTTCGACATCTGCTGAGTCTGGTCAACCCCAAGCCGGAAGCGAGATACGTGCTCTTCGAATCCTATGACGACTACACGACCAACTTGCCGCTTTCCGCCTGCGATGACGAGGACGTGCTGCTTGTCCATTCCTGGAATCACAAGCCGCTCTCAAAAGAGCACGGCGGACCGGTTCGCATGATCGTCCCCAAACGGTACGCGTGGAAGGGGGCAAAATGGATCAGAACCATCACCTTCGCGGAACGTGACCAAAAAGGATTTTGGGAAATTCGGGGCTATTCCAACTCGGCCTTCCCGTGGGAGAATGATCGGTATGGATAAGCGAGGATCGGGACCGTTTCATCACCCTGTTTCCAATGTTCATCATGGACCGGCATGAACGCCTCTGACGCCTTCACCATCACCACCATTGAGTTCTGTCCCGTAGACGTGCCCCTCGTTGATCCATTTGTCGTGGCAACGAGCCAACTGAACGTCGCACAAAACGTCTTTGTCCGCGTGACCCTGAAGGACGGCACGATCGGCTACGGAGAAATCGCACCGTTTCCAGGCATCAGCGAGGAAAATCGCGAGACCAGCCTGGTGGAAGCGCAGGTCCTCGGCAACCATCTATTGGGCCGCTCGGCGCTCACCTATCAGCGTCTCGGGCGTGAACTGGCGGAACTCGCTCCCGACCATCCGGCCGCGCGGTGCGGGATGGAAACCGCCCTGCTCGACGCCCTGACGCGGGCAGCGAACCTCCCCCTCTGGGCGTTGTGGGGCGGAGCAGACGTGCGTCCGCGGGAAACGGACGTGACCATTCCCATCACCTCCGTGGAGCGAACGGTGGAACTCGCGCGCACGTGGCATGACCGGGGGTTTCGCGTATTCAAAATGAAAGTGGGCCACGACGTCGATGACGATATCCGGCGGCTGGAAGCCATTCATCGCCAGTATGCCGACGTCTCGTTTCTGATTGATCCCAACCAGGGCTATACCAGAGAAGAAGCCGCGTGCTTCATCCGGGGCGTGACGCGGTCGGGGGCACGCATGGTCCTCCTTGAACAGCCCCTGGCACGAGATGATCTTGAAGGGCATGCCCGACTCCGGCGCGATTTTCAGGTTCACGTGGCCGTTGATGAATCCGCACGGTCGCTTGACGACCTGAAAGCCGTGATTCAGCAGCGTGCCGCGACCTATCTCAACCTGAAAATCACAAAAAGCGGGGTACTGGAAAGCATGGCCATGGCCGCGTTCGCAAAGGCGTCCGGTCTGCACGTGATGATCGGCGGCATGGTGGAAACCCGGGTGGCCATGGGATGTTCCTACGGCCTCGTCATGGGGTTGGGACACGTTGACGTGCTCGACCTCGATACCCCGTTGTTACTCAGGACGGATCCCGTCACGGGCGGCTACACCTACAACGGCGCGTCGCTTCACCCATGGGATGGTCCAGGCCTCGATCTTGAGATCCCCGGTTTCCACGCCACGGTGTCACTCTCATGAACGCAGGATCAATGATGACCCCGTGGCTGCACCGCCCACAAAAGCGCAGCCTTCCCTCACCGATTTATCTCATGCTCATCCTTTCCCTGACTCTGATATTTACCACTCCACCCCATGCCGCCCCTCCAACCCCCGCCGCCCATACCGCCCCTCAAATCGCCCCACCCCATACCCCCCTTCCAACCCCCGCCGCCCATACCGCCCCTCAAATCGCCCCACCCCATACCCCCCTTCCAACCACCGCCGCCCATCCCGCCCCCCCAACCACCCCACCCCATGCCGCCCCCCAAATCAAATCCCCCCCCGTCATCCTGCCCTCTTCCCCTGTCACTCTGACCCCTTCCCCTGTCATTCTGAGCGAAGCGAAGAATCTCAACCCCCTCCACCCCCCCCAGCCCCTCCCGCCCCTCAAATCGCCCCACGCCCAAACCAGCCCAACCCTGGCCGACCTGGAAGGCACGTGGGAAATCCAAGAAGAAGAGAGAACATACGTGGCCACCTTGGACGCGCACGGCAACGGGCCATATACGCATGAAGGCGGCACGTTCACCACGACGACGTTGGAAGGCCGCCGCTGGTCCGGAAAATGGTCGCAAACGGGAAACGATCGCGAAGGAGAATTTGAAGTCCTGCTCTCGGAAGACGGGCTAACGGCCGAAGGCAGATGGTGGTATACTCGGGTGGGCACGTTCACCCACATTCCCGCCCGCGTATACGGCGGTACGTACTTGTTCAAACGACAATCCCCGAAGACCGATTCTCCCGGTCAACCACCCTGACGACGGGCTCCGACGGGTCTCCGAATCCCAACGGGAGTGTCTCACAAAAATATTGACATCGCACGCTCTCACCGCCTATACTGCCCCCCCCGTGACGAGTTCTTCTCAGACGACGTGTCCCCCGAACGCCACAAAAAAAGAATGGTCCATCGTGAATAAGGAGACCGATATGAGGACAAGCAGGAACAGCCATGATCTCATGCCTGAAACAGGCGCCGCCGAGCACCCATCCATGAGAGCAAAATGGGGGTCGGTCGCCGCGCTCGCGCTGGGGCTGGCCGTCGTCCTCGGCGCGGGAGAGGCGCTGGCCCAGACCGGCGTATGCGCGGGCGACCAGCCCCCCGCGAACACCCGAATCGTCTGCAGCCTGTCCAGCATCACGAACGACATCACAATCAACGCGCGGAGCGTCTCCATCTCCGCGACGGATCCCGCCATTGTCGCCCACGCCCAAGGCGGCGCCGGCAACATCATCGTCAACTTGGGGCAGGGGCTCAACGTCATGACGACGGGCGGCTTCGCGCACCATGGCAGCACCAATCGGCACGATGGCGCCGGCAGCATTACCGTCACCATGGATGCCGGCGCCTCCATCTCGACGGCGGGGCAGTACAGTTATGGCATCTATCACGAGGCGAGGGGGTCGGGCGGCTTCACCCTCGACATGAGGGGCGGCTCGATCATGACGTCAGCCAGTAATGCCTCCGCCGTCAATCTCCAGAACAGCAATGCGGCCGGCATCACAGCCCATATGAAGGGCGGCACGGTCAGCGCGACGGGCGCCGGCAGTTCGGGTTTCTACCTTTACTCGACCGGCCCGGGCAGGACCGACATGACCTTGTCGGGCGGATCCATCGAGAAGTCGGGCGCATCGGGGAGTGGCATTCACTTCCAGGACACCGGCGGGAGTTCGGGCGACGCCTCCGTCCGCATGACGGGCGGCTCCATCACGACGTCGGGCTTGAGCAACCGCGCCATATCCATCACTCGGTTCGGCTTGGGCGGAGGGGAGATCATCCTGACGGGCGGCAAGATCACGACGTCGGCCGCCAATTCTCACGGCGCGTTCGTCCGCGTGGCCAACGCCGCGAACGCGTCCATCGACCTTTCGGACGACATCGTCGTTTCGACTTCGGGGGATGTTTCGTACGGGGCTATGGCCGCTCACACCGGCGGGACTTCGGGGCTGACCAAGGTCGCCATGTCGGGCGGCTCGGTTTCGACTTCCGGGACGGACTCCTTCGGGCTGTACGGCCTAAGGTTCCGGGATGCAGGGCCGGGCCGCGTTTCGTTGAGTCTGTCGGGCGGTTCGGTCTCGACGACGGGCGACTACGCTCACGGTCTTTACGGCCATCAGCGAGTCGAAGGCGACGTTTCGGTGGTGGTTTCCGGAGGGTCGGTGGAGGCGTCGGGCAACAGCATGGGCGCGCTGGCCTCCCACGATGGGACGAGCGGGACGGTCGAGTTGCGGACCGGCGCGGAGGCGAAGGTGAAGGCGCCCTTCGCCATCGGGGCGCAGGCACGCTCAACGAACGTGATGAACGCGGGCGGCCGGGTTTCGGTGCGTCACGAGGGGACGCTGGAGGCGCGCGACGCGGGGCTTCTGGCCTGGGTCGCGCGGGTGTCGAGGGAGGACGCGGCGGCGGAGACCGAGCCGATGATTCGTATCGTCTCGAGCGGGGACGTCAGGGTGGGGGCGTCGGTGACGGACGCCTTCATCAGGCACAGGATCGAAGGCGACGACGAGACGCTCTCGGCGGGCGAGGAAGCCGTCTTCAACGCCATCACCGCGGACGATTCGGACGCGCTGACGACGGCGCTGGAGGCTTTGCCCGCGGACTACGACGCCGACTGGAAGGCGGAGGCGCGGAACCTCCTCCGGAAGCGGGGCTACACGACGGCCCAGGCGGCGGTGACCCGGGCGGCGTACACGGTGCTGGCCGGGGATGATGGGCGGCTCTCACGGGCGGAGCTGGCCGTTCTGAAAGCGATCCAGGCGGAGGACGCGACCGCCCTGACGACGGCGCTGACGTCCTTCACCCCCGCGTACCAGGCGCAGGCGCGGGAGATGCTGCGTCTTCGAATCTTCAAGACGGGAAACCCGGAAGCCCCCGTGGGGGACACGATATTCAGCGTCGTCCCGGACGCGGCGCGGGCCGGGATTCTGGCGGTGGGGACGAGCCACGCGAACCTGATCTCCGCCATCAGACAGGGGGACGTGGACGCGACCCTCGCGTCCGTGGCAACCCCTACGACGCAGCAGCAGGAGACGCTGGCCGCCCAGCGGGCGATCTCGCCGCTGGAGCGGCGGGTGATTGACGCGGTTCTGGCGGCGGACCTGGACGCGGTGAACGCCGCGCTGGCGGATCTGCCTGCGGCCTATACGAACGAGTGGAAGGCGCAGGTGCGGGAGTTCGCGGGGAGCCACAGCGCGGGCGACATCCGGGTGGAGGCCACCGGAGGGACGATAACCGCTGAGGGGGACGGAATACAGGCGCGGTATCTCATCCGGCACGACGGCAACGGGGCGATCTCAGTGCGCGTGTCCGAGGGCGCGAGCGTCACGGGCGGCGTCAACGGCATCTACGTCGGCGGCGCGGGCCTGGACGCGAAAAACGACGACCTTCGGGCGCAAACGGTCACGGTGAACGGCGCGGTCATGGGTGGGAACGGCGCAGGCATCCACCTTGGCCGCGGCGGGACGGTGACGGTCGGCAAGACCGGGCGCATCGGCGCGGCCTCGGGCGACGCCATCCTCTCCGACGGCGCGGGCGACCTGTCAGTGTCAGTAGCCGGCGTGGTTGAGGGCGACATCCGGGCGATGGGCGACGGCACCACGTTGACCTTCGCGTCGCTGGCCGGCAGCCAAGTCACCGGAACCGTCCACGACCCCGCCCCCATGACGGTGGCAGGCAGCGTCGGGCGGCTTCTCTACACCAACGGCGGCACAGTCACGGTGGCCGCCACCGGCCAGCTCACCGGCGTGGACGGCGAACCGATCCGCTCCGAGGCCGTGGGGGGGGGGGGGGGGGGACCTGTCAGTGACGGTAGCCGGCGCGGTTGAGGGCGACATCCGAGCGATGGGCGACGGCACGTTGACGTTCGCATCAATGGCCGGCAGCCAAGTCACCGGAACGGTCTACGACCCCGTCGCCCCGCTGACGGTTCACGGCAGCGTCGGGCGGCTCCTCTACACCAACGGCGGCACGGTCACGGTCGCGCCAACGGGCCGCCTCACCGGCGTGGCCGGTGAGACCACGGCCATTCAGAGCGACGACGGCGACCTGGCCGTAACCGTGGCCGGTATGGTCACGGGCGACGTCCGCGGCGACGGCGACGGCAACCTGACCGCGATGGTCACGGGCACGGTAGACGGCAACATTGAAGGCTCAGGCGACGGCGACCACGTGGTGACCGTGCCGGTCGGCGGCACGGTCACGGGCACCGTCCGTCTGGCCGGCAGCACGGTCACGGTCGGCGGCACCGTCGGGCGCGTCACCCTTGACAACCGCGGCATGGTGACGGTGGCGCAAACGGGCCGGATCACCGGCATCCCCGAGGGCGGCCACGGCGTCCGAGTCGGCGACGACAGCACGGTGACCAACCGCGGCACGATTGCGGGCGAGGTCGGGATTCAAACCGGCGAGGACAGCACGGTCGTGAATTACGGCACGATTCGCAGCACGGAGGGAGAGACGGGCATTGCCGTTGCCTTCCCTAATGCCGGGGCAAACACCCTGACGCTCTATCCGGGCATGACCATCATCGGGAAAATCCAGGGCTTAACCGCTGACGACGGCGACAAAGTAGACCTGTCGAACTTGGACGAGAGCGAGGTCGGGATTCTCACCTTTGTGGACGAGAACGATAACCCGGTCAAACTCAAAGACCGCAACATCGTGCGGCCGAGAGGCGTGGGGCGCTTCATCAATGCAGGTAGCGTGGTGATTGGCGACTTTAACACCACCGCCTTTGCCCTGACCGACGACGTGCTGTCCGACCTGACCGGCAGCATTCACGCCGCGGTCGTGGGCACCGGCCGGCCCGGCCAAACCCGCGAGGGCACCCCGGCCCACGGCCACGTCTGGGCCGCGCCGTTCGGCGGGGCACGAAACCAGGACGGCACCGACAGGCTGTCGGACGGCACGCATTACTTCGGCGGCGGCCTGTTCGGGGTCGGCTTCGGCACCACCCGGCGCGTGGGCGTCTTTGCCGGCGGCTCAACGGGCAGGCTGGACGTGGACAACGTTCAGGACGTGGACATGCAGACGATTTTCGGCGGCGTGTACCTGCAACATGCGCTGGGAGACGTGCGGTTGGATGCCCGCGTGCTCATGGGCCAGATGGAGCACGACTCCACCCGCCGGGTGCCCCGCAGCACTGCTACCGCGGACTACACGTCCATCTTCTTCTCCCCGGAAGTGGGCCTGGCCATGGACCTGCCGGTGACGGACACGCTGCACGCGACGCCCCGGCTACGGGTGCGGTATGCCGGGCTGTTCACCGATGGCTTCCGGGAACGCGCGCCTGGCACGAATTGGGACCTGCAATATGCCAAGCGCACCGTGCAGATTCTGGAAGTGCGGGGCGAAGTGGGCGTGCCGATTCCCCTGGAGGGCGGCGGCCGGCTGGTGCCGCGCGTGGGCCTGGAAGGCCGCTACCTGTTGGCAGGCGAGTCGGTTGAGGCGACGGTGCGGGGCGGAGATTTTCCTTCCGTGGCCGCCGGGGGCGATACGAGCGTAGGCACGGGGACCGCAGGGTTCGGCATGACCCTGCCCGTGGCAGACGCCACGACCCTGGTGGGCAACTTCGACGGGGCCCTGACCACGGAACACGCTTGGCGGGCCACGGGCTACCTCGGCCTCACCTACTCGTTCTGATCTCACTTGCTCAACCCCGAGACTCCTCCCTCCTCCCAATCCCCCCACCGGTTCTGGCCGCGTGAGACGCGGCCCTACATCGGGTCAAGGATAACCAGCTTGGGGGCCGGCTGTAATCTGTAGGGCGGCATCTTATGCCGCCGCCTTTGCTATCGGTAGGCAGGGGATGATGGTGGGGGGCGGATGATTGTGTTGGCCGCGTAAGACGCGGCCCTACGGTGGGGTCAAGGATGACCGGTTGAGGGCCGGCTGGCACCCTGTAGGGCGGCATCTTATGCCGCCGCCTTTGCTGCCGGTGGTGCCGGGGGTGCTTGGTTGAGGTCGGGCGATTGGGCTGGCCGCGTGAGACGCGGCACTACAAAGATTGATTGACATCGCCTGCCGCAACGCCTAGGATAGCCATTCTCTGTCGCAGCGGGCCAGTGCCGCGGCTGGAATGTCCCTACCCGACCGGACGAAGAAAAGAACGTGCCATTTTTTATATGAATATGAAGAAGGAGACCCGTATGGTGACAAAGAGCCACGGGAAGAGAACCCACGTATCCTGCTGTTTCGCCCCCACCCTCCCCGTCATTTCGCCTGATTCTTTTCCACCAATAAAGGGAGCAACGCCTTCTCCCTCTCGGATAAGGCCCGTCGCTAAGGCAGGCGCCGGAGCGCCCATCAAAGCGAAATGGGGGTGGGCCGCCACGCTCGCGCTGGGGCTCGCACTCGCGCTCACCGCGGGAGAGGCGGCAGCTCAGCGCGTGTGCAGCAACACGCCCACCGGCACCCAGACCATTGACTGCACCCGGGGGGACGCGAACGACATCGATATCAACGCCCTCAATGTCGCCATCTCGACGACCGCCCAGACCGACTTTGGCGTCTATGCCAGGCACACGGGCAGCGGCGACGTCAACGTCGGCCTGACGGGCGGTTCCGTCACGACCACGGGCACGCAGGCATATGGCGTCATCGGCTGGCATGTCGGCACCAGCGGCGCCGTTGACATCGACATCAGGAACACCATCGTCAAGACCAGCGGCTTCAACGCCTTCGGCGTCATCGGCGTTCATCAAGGCGCGGGGACGGTATCCGTGAACGTCGATATCGAGGGCGGCGACGTTGAGACGACAGGCTACCCCTCTCACGCCGTCCGCGCCCTGCAGGCGGGCCCGGGGGATGTCGCCCTTGTGCTGAAAGACACCACCGTCAGGACCACCAACGCCGGCACCGCCCATGGCGTCGTCGCCCAGCATACAGGCGCGACGGGCAGCCTCCGCGTCGACGTTCGGGGCGGCTCCGTCGAGACGTTCGGGCTGCATTCCTTCGCCGTCTTCGGCAGCGTCAGGCCCGGAGGGAGCGCGGTCACGCCCGGAGGGGTCGAGGTGAAAGTTGCGGACGCCTCCGTCACGACCAGAGGGCGGCTCGCCCGCGCCATCGCCGGACGCCACCGGGGCGCGGGCGCCGTCGCCGTCAACGTGTCGGGCGATACAACCGTCACGGCGGAAGGCGAGGGCGGCATCGGCGTTGAGGCGTTTTCCGGTGGTGGCGGCACCGTCGAGATCGCGGTCGGCGCGGATGTCGCGATCAAGGCGCCGTTCGCAAACGGCATCGTTGGCCGCCAGACGGTCGCGCCTGGCCGCCAGATAACCGCGCCGGGCCGCATCGTCGTCACACACAGGGGCAATGTCCGGGCCCGGAACGTGGGCGTTTTCGCCTGGGACGATCCCATGATCAGATCCACCTTCGGGGATGGGGAAAGCGCGGCCGAGACGGCCGGAGACGAACCGACGATCCATGTCACTTCCAGCGGCGACATCACGGTGGGCAACAAGAATGTGATGGACGCCTATATCCGCGCCGCCGTGGAGGGCGACGACAAGACGCTCCAGGCGGGCGAGCAGGCCGTCCTCAAGGCCATCACGGAGGACGATTCCGATGCCCTGGAGACGGCATTGGCGGCCCTTCCCGACGGCTATAGCGACGTCTGGAAGACACGCGCGCGGGGTTTTCTGGCCGCGCGCCCCCTGAGCCCGACGGATCGCTTTACCTGGACGGCAGGGATGGAGCCGACGGACCCCGGCCGCAGGCTGGCAGACGAGGCGGCAGGCGAGATCCTGGGCCTCTCCCATGCCGGCATCCGCGCCATGGCGCTTTCTCACCTCGCGGTCGTCAACCATATCCGGGTCGGTGATGAGGACCCTGCCATCGTCGCCTCCGTCGCCACTATCACTGCCATCGCCGAGAACGCCCGCACCCCGCAGCAGCGGGCGACGCTCGCCATGCAGCAGGAGACGCTTGCCACGCAGCGGATGCTCTCGCCCGCCGAGCGGGCGGTGCTGGCGGCGGCGCTGACCGGCGGGGAACTGGATGCGGCGCTGGCGGCGCTGCCCGCGACCTACACCGACGCATGGAAGGACGAAGTCCGGCGGCTGGCGGCTGGCTACAATGCAGGCGACATCCGGGTGGACGTGACCGGCGGGACCATCGCCTCCGATGGCGACGGCGTGGATGCGCGCTATGTGCTGACCCATGACCGGAACGGCGCCATCGCCGTCACCGTGGCCGACGGAGCACGGATTACCGGCGAACGCCACGGCATCTACGTCGGCGGCGCGGGCCTCGCCGCGGGGAACGATGACCTTCGGGCTCAAACGGTGACGGTGAACGGCGTGGTGACGGGCGGGACCGGCGCGGGCGTCTATCTGGCAGACGGCGGGATGGTAACGGTCGGCGAGACCGGGCGCGTCGTCGCGGGTGAAGGCGACGCGATCCGATCCGACGGGCCGGGCGACCTCGTCGCAACGGTGGCCGGGCTCGTCCAAGGCGATATCCGCAGCACGGGCGACGGCGACTTGACCGCGACGGTGCTGGAAGGCGGCACAGTCACTGGCACCATCCATGACCCCACCCCCATGACGGTGGCAGGCAGCGTCGGGCGCCTCCTCTACACCGGCGGAGGCACGGTCACGGTGGCCGCCACCGGCCGGCTTACCGGCGTGGAGGGCGAAGCGATTCGCTCCGAGGCCGGAGACCTGTCGGTATCGGTGGCCGGCACGGTTGAGGGCGATATCCGAGCGATGGGCGACGGCACGTTGACGTTCGCATCAATGGCCGGCAGCCAAGTCACCGGAACGGTCTACGACCCCGTCGCCCCGCTGACGGTTCACGGCAGCGTCGGGCGGCTCCTCTACACCAACGGCGGCACGGTCACGGTCGCGCCAACGGGCCGCCTCACCGGCGTGGACGGTGAGACCGCGGCCATTCAGAGCGACGACGGCGACCTGGCCGTAACCGTGGCCGGTATGGTCACGGGCGACGTCCGCGGCGACGGCGACGGCAACCTGACCGCGATGGTCACGGGCACAGTAGACGGCGACATCCTCGGCTTGAGCGACGGCGACCACGTGGTGACCGTGCCGGTCGGCGGCACGGTCACGGGCACCGTCCGTCTAGCCGGCAGCACGGTCACGGTCGGCGGCACCGTCGGGCGCGTCACCCTTGACAACCGCGGCATGGTGACGGTGGCGCAAACGGGCCGGGTCACCGGCATCCCCAATGGCGACTACGGCGTCCGAGTCGGCGACGACAGCATGGTGACGAATCGCGGCACGATTGCGGACGGGATTCAAGCCGGGGCCCGCAGCACGGTAACGAACCACGGTACGATTGCGGGCGGGATTCGAGCCGAAGGCAGCAGCGCGGTGGTCAACTACGACACGATTCGCAGCACGGACGGGATGGAAGGCGTTGCCGTTGAGTTCCCGAATGCCGGGACCCTGACGCTCCACTCGGGCAGTCACATCCTTGGGACGACCAAAGGCGCGACCCGTGTAGACCTGTCGAACTTATACCCGACCGAGGTTGGGGTTCTCACCTTTGTGGGTGGGATCCCGACGTACACCGAGCCGAAGAGAGGCGTGGGGCACTTGTTCAGAGCAGACGGCGCGCTGGTGGGCTTGGACACCACCGCCTTTGCCCTGACCGACGACATGCTGTCTGACCTGACCGGCAGCATTCACGCCGCGGTCGGGGGCACCGGCCGGCCCGGCCAAACCCGCGAGGGCACCCCGGCCCACGGCCACGTCTGGGCCGCGCCGTTCGGCGGGGCACGAAACCAGGACGGCACCGACGTGCTGGCGGACGGCACGCATTACTTCGGCGGCGGCCTGTTCGGGGTCGGCTTCGGCACCACCCGGCGCGTGGGCGTCTTTGCCGGCGGCTCAACGGGCCGGCTGGATGTGGACAACAGCCAGGACGTGGACATGCAGACGGTCTTCGGCGGCGTGTACCTGCAACAGGCCCTGGGAGACGTGCGGCTGGATGGCCGCGTGCTCATGGGCCAGATGGAGCACGACTCCACCCGCAGGGTCCCCCGCAGCACCGCCACCGCGGACTATACGTCCATCTTCTTCTCCCCGGAAGTGGGCCTGGCCATGGACCTCCCCGTGACGGACACACTGCACGCGACGCCCCGGTTACGGGTGCGGTATGCCGGGCTGTTCACCGATGGCTTCCGGGAACGCGCGCCGGGCACGAATTGGGACCTGCAATATGCCAAGCGCACCGTGCAGATATTGGAAGTGCGGGGCGAAGTGGGCGTGCCGATTCCCCTCGAGGGGGGCGGCCGGCTGGTGCCGCGCATGGGGCTGGAAGGCCGCTACCTGTTGGCGGGCGAGCCGGTTGAGGCGACTCTGCCGGGCAGAGCTTTTCGCAGCGTGGCCGCCGGGGGCGATACGAGTGTGGGCACGGGGACCGCAGGGTTCGGCATGACCCTGCCCGTGGCAGACGCCACGACCCTGGTGGGCAACTTCGACGGGGCCCTGACCACGGAACACGCCTGGCGGGCCACGGGCTATCTTGGCCTCACCTACTCGTTCTGATCTCGATTGCTCAACCCCGGGACTCTTCCCTCCGCCCAATCCCACCGGTTCTGGCCGCGTGAGACGCGGCCCTATATCGGGTCAAGGATAACCAGCTTGGGGGCCGGCTGTAATCTGTAGGGCGGCATCTTATGCCGCCGCCTTTGCTATCGGTAGGCAGGGGATGATGGTGGGGGGCGGATGATTGTGTTGGCCGCGTAAGACGCGGCCCTACGGTGGGGTCAAGGATGACCGGTTGAGGGCCGGCTGGCAATCTGTAGGGCGGCATCTTATGCCGCTGCCTTTGCTTTCGGTGGGGGCTTGGGGTGATTGGTTGAGGCTTGGGTATTCCCCTGGCCGCGTGAGACGCGGCCCTACGTCGCCATGGTTCTGCACGGGCCGCGGGATCCGTCTGCTTGCAAGACTTTTGTTGACTGGTTAGGATACAGAGGTCGGGCGTCGTCATGTCATTCATTTCCACATCATTCAGACGCAAGTCTCTGCCCACGGTTCTCGCTTTCTCCTTTCTCTGGTTTCCTTCCCTTGTTTTCGGTATCGACCTTGCCTCCTTTGAAAAGCGCGTGACGGAACATACGCTCCCCAACGGATGGACGTTTATCCTGGTTGAACGTCCGATTGCGCCGGTCTTTGCTTTTATGACCAGGGTGAACGTGGGGTCAGCCCAAGAAGGAGCCGGCGTCACGGGACTGGCGCACATGTTCGAGCACATGGCCTTCAAAGGCACGCCTCGTCTCGGCACCATGAACTACGCGGAAGAGCAGCACGCGCTGGAAGCCGTGGAACGGGCGTATCTCGCCTACCAGGACGCCAGACTCCGGTCCACGTCCGATGCTCAAGAGGTGGACCGTTTATACGCCGACTTCAAACTCAAACAACGCGCCGCGGCGCAGTTCGTGAAAAAGAACGAATTCGGCGACGTCGTTGAGCGAGAAGGCGGGGTGGCCGTCAATGCCTTTACCGGCACCGACGTCACCGGATATTTTTATGCACTCCCCGCCAATAAGGTAGAACTCTTTTGTTATCTGGAATCGGAACGATTTTTACACCCGGTGTTTCGAGAGTTTTATGAAGAACGAGACGTGGTGATGGAAGAGCGCCGATTGCGCACGGAAAGCCGACCCATCGGCCGACTTCTTGAACAATTCGTGGCCACGGCCTTCACGGCCCACCCGTATCACCATCCGGTGATCGGCTACGCCAGTGACGTGCAATCCTATACCATGACCGACGCCCGACGATTTTATGAAACCTATTACGTGCCGTCCAACGTGGTCACGGCCATCGTCGGAGCCATTGACCCCCGGACGCTTATTCCTTTGTTGGAACGATATTTCGGTCGAATTCCTCGCGGGGCACCTCCCCCACCCTTGAGAACGGTCGAGCCGCCGTCCACCGCGGAAAAAATCGTGACGCTGAACGATCCGTCCCAACCGTTTTATCTGGAGGGATACCATAAACCGGCCGTCACGCATGAGGATCAACCGGTGTTCGACGCCATTGACGACGTGTTGACGAATGGGCGCACGTCCCGATTGTCTCGAGCCCTCATTCGGGACAAACGCCTTGCCGTCGCCACCGGATCCTACGGAGCCTATCCTGGTGAACAATATCCGCATCTGTGGGTGGCGTATGCCGTTCCCGCGCGCGGCGTCGCCAATGAATCCGTTCAGCAGGCTCTTCGCGAAGAATTTGATCGCCTGAAAACCGAAGACGTGACGGACGAGGAATTAGCGAAATTTCGGACACGGGCCAAGGCCAGTCTGATTTTTTCGTTGAACAACAACCTCGGTTTGGCCATGCGCCTTACTGACTACCATGCCCTTTTTGGTGATTGGCGGGAGCTGTTTCGCTCTCTCGAACGCTTTGATCGCGTCACCGCGGCAGATATTCGACGCGTCGCCAAGCAGACGTTTACCGCTTCCAATCGTATCGTGGCACACATTGAAACGACGGCGACGCCTCCCGCTTCCGAACCGACGGCCCCGTAAGAGACGCAGGATTCCGCATGAACGACACCCGTTTGCCACGTCATGGTGCTCCCCACCGGTTCCAACGTCACCACGTACTCCCGTTCGCGTGGGTGTTCGTCGCCGCCTGTCTTTTGCCGATGACGGAGGCGTCCGGTCAGGTTGACACGGTTGATCGCCTGACCTACCCGCCTCTTGCCGAGGTTCAGATTCCTCAACCTGCGCGCATCGTCCTGGATAATGGGCTCGTGGTGTTCTTCCTGGAAGACCATGAACTCCCGATCATGCGGGCGTCGCTGCGCGTCCGAACCGGCTCGCGACTGGAACCCGCCGACAAGGTCGGGTTAGCCGCGTTAACCGGAACCGTCATGCGAAGCGGCGGCACGACGACCCTGACCGGAGACCAGCTTGACGATTACCTGGAAAGCAAAGCCGCCTCTATTGAAACGGGTATCGGCATCGCGTCGGGCTCGGCTTCCATGACCTGTTTGAGCGAGGACTTTCACAAGGTGCTGCCGGTCTTCGGCGAGGTGGTCAGACGACCGCGGTTTGCTCAGGACAAATTGACCATCGCCAAACAACGGGTCATCGCCGGCATCGTCAGGCAAAACGACGACCCCGGCGAGATTGCGTCGCGGGAATTCACGAAGCTGGTCTACGGCCAGGATTCACCCTATGCCCGCGTTGAGACCTACGCCACCGTCAACAATATTTCCCGGCAAGACCTGATCGACTGGCATGACAAATATTATCACCCGAATCGAATGATCCTCGGCCTGGTCGGAGATTTTCAAACGGAAGAGGCCTTACGCCTGGTGAAAGAGGTCTTCGGGACGTGGCCCAAGGGACCCGAATGGACCGACCCGGTTGTCCCCTACCGCGCCACCACGAACCACGGCGTGTATTACGTTGAAAAAAACGACATGACTCAGGCCAAAATCCTGATTGGCCATTTGGGATTGACGCGAAAACATCCCGATTACTATCCGGTCGTCATTGTCAACCAGATATTATCAGGGTCCTACGGAGCCCGGCTTTTCTCTACGATTCGGTCGAAGAAAGGGCTGGCGTATGACGTCCACGGCGGGATCGGATTCGGGTGGGACTATCCGGCCACCGCTATTTTTTCCATGTCAACCAAAACGAAAACCACGCAGGCAGGAATCGACGCGCTGCTGGACGAAGTGCAGAAAATCATGAGCGCGGACCCGCCGACGGAAGACGAGATCGTGAAGGCCAAGGCCAGTCTGCTGAATTCGTTTGTCTTTTCCGTGGATTCTCCGAGCAAAGTGCTTGGGAAATTTCTCACGTATGAGTATTTCGGCTATCCGTCTGATTGGCTGACGCGATTTCGAAACGGCATTGAACGGGTGACGCGAGAACAGGTTCGGAAGGCCGCGCATACGCGGATTCAACCGGAGCAGTTCGTCATCCTGGTCGTCGGGCCTCGAGAAGGCACGGCTCCGGCGTTGGCCCGGTACCCAAGCGTGACGGAACTCGACGTCTCCATACCCGAATCGTCGTAGTCCGATCCGTCGTCAATCAGACGACCCGTTGTTCCGAACAGGACGCCGCGATGAACGTCCGACATCTCATCCGAACGCTCGTCCCGTTGACGCTGCTCATCCACGTGGTGGGGTGTGGGAGCAACCCGTACACCAACCGGTCGCAACTGTTGCTCATCTCGGAAGGCCAGGAAGTTCAAATGGGCAACAAACTCTACGCGCAGGTTCTTGATGATCCCGACGTCGCCGTCTCGACAAACTCAGCGGAAGTGGACCCCGTCAAGCGCGTGGCTCAACGAATTATTTCCGCGGCCCAACGGTCAAAATACGCCGAACGTGCAAAGTCTTTTGATTGGGAAGTCACCGTCATCAAAGACGACGCGACGAAAAATGCCTGGGCGCTGCCCGGCGGCAAAATCGCCGTGTACACGGGCATTTTTCCGGAAGCGAAGAATGAAAACGGACTGGCGGCCATCATGGGACATGAAGTGGTTCATGCCTTAGCCCGGCACGGCGCCGAACGAACCAGTCACCATCTCGCGGCCAATCTAGGCATGCAAATCACTTCCCATGCCTTCAACGTGGGTCCCGTGGGCAGTTCGCTGGCCATGCAAGCGTTAGGCGTCGGCATCTTACTCCCGTTCAGCCGCAGTCATGAATCGGAGGCGGACTATATCGGCTTGCTCCTCGCCGCCGAGGCCGGATACGACCCTCGGGAAGCCGTGCTTCTCTGGCAACGCATGGCGGACGCATCAAAGGGCGCCCCGCCTGAATTTCTTTCCACCCATCCTTCACATGAAACCCGCATTCAAGACCTTCAGAAATGGATGCCCGAAGCTCTGGCTCTCTATGAACGTGCCCCCAAAGCCCCCGTCTCACCCCTTCCTGCCATCAACTAACGACGCCGCGGTTGCGTCGGTCTTTCCAGACCGCAGGATTGTTTCTACTAAAATCTACATGTGTCTACATGAGTCTATCGGTTTCTTGATAGACACACGTAGACTTTTGTATAAAAATGGTAGGAAACGTCTGGATTATTGCCGCTGCAGACTACCAAATCAGCCAAACGTCGGAAGCTCTACTCTCACAGAAGCGAAAGGATAAACGCATGAACAGTCTAATCTGGTTATCTTTTGATCTTGGAGTATCAGGTGATTACGAAGGGATGTACTCCTGGCTTGATAATCACGAGGCAAAAGAGTGCGGTAGCAGCGTCGCATGTTTCTCATTTTCCTATGACGGAGATTTAGCCAAATCTCTCAAAACTGAGATAGAGAATGCCGTCTCACTGAACAAACGGTCGCGGGTCTACGTTGTGTATAGGGACGAAAAAAAGCTTAAGGGTCGCTACGTAATTGGCAGACGGAAAAGCGCTCCCTGGGGTGGATACGGAACACACGAAGAGCACGACGATGAGCAGGACTTCCAATAACACGCTTCTGGTAGACTCGGGCTTCTTTATTGCTCTCTTCAACCCGAGAGACCAACATCATGCTGCGGCTTGTAAAAAACAAGAATGGCTGGAAATGCTTTCCGTTGTCATGCCGTGGCCAATTCTGTATGAAACCCTCAACACGCGGTTCGCAAGGCAGCCGGAAACGATTGCACGTTTTGAGAGCGTTATGCGCACGCCTGAAACAGAATTCCTTGACGATTGCCCTTATCGGCTTGAGGCATATCAGGACACACTTACAAGGGCGAAAGGACAATGCAACGTCAGGAGTTTTGTCGATTCTGTGCTTTGTGCAATCCTTGCCGACACAAACGTCCGCATAGACGCAATGTTGACGTTCAATCTTCGTGATTTCGGTCACATCTGTAGCGTTCAAGGTGTTGAACTCCTGTGATACGAAACAGCCGAGTTCTGTGCCGGCGCATAAGATGCGCCGCTACGCATTTGTGTGATCGTGCCACGATCGGTTCTCCTTTCATCCCAAACCACGAATGCACCTTGATGCGTCTCCCAGTCATTCTCGTTTGTTGTCTGACCCTGACGGCTTGCGGTGGAAGCGGTGAAGCGGTGGTCGAGATTGCTCTGCACCCCACGAAGCCCAATATTCTCTACGTCGCTACAAACGATTACATCTATAAGACGCGCGATACCGGCCGCACGTGGGAAAACGTTTCACAAGGCATGACGCATTCTCGCGTCATTTCGCTGGCTATCGATCCTCTGCTCCCTGCCAACGTGTACGCCGGAACGAAAGGCGACGCCATATTCAAGAGTTTCAGCGGCGGCCAACACTGGGCATCACGACGCAACGGGTTGGAAGGCGTGACGATTACCGCCGTGGTCCACGAAATCAGGTTCGCTCCGGGATCCAGTCATCATCTGTTTGCCGCGACGTCAATGGGTGTGTTTGAATCCGAAGACGCCGGATCAAACTGGACGAAACGGATGGAGGGCATCAAAGAAGTGCTCATGGTCGTGACCATCGACGTTGACCCCAACCAACCGCAAACCCTGTACGCCGGAACCAGCGGAGGCGTCTATCGGTCTCTGGACGGCGCGGCCACGTGGACAAAGGTCAACAACGGCCTCGTGCCGCCGGACGTGTTGAAATCATCCCGTGCCCTCAACGTGGTGAAAATCAGAATCGACCGGCACGCGCCGCACACCGTGTATACCGCGACCTTGAAGGGGCTCTACACAACGACCGACCGTGGAGAGTCCTGGCAACGTATCGGGGAATCTCTGCCCGACCAATTCTTCAGCGACCTCGTTCTCGACCCCGTGACGCCCGGCGTGATGTACGTGACGAGTCGGGCAGGAGTCCATAAAAGCCGGGACACCGGTCAAACCTGGAGCGCGATCAATGAGGGACTGACCAACCTCAACGTTCGCGCCCTGGCGATAAGCCGGACGGATCCTTCGACCTTGTACGTCGGCACCAACCGAGCGGGTCTGTTCCGAACAAGAAACGGGGGGCAGGTATGGGAACCCGTTCCGTTAGTGCTTGCTCAACCACGTTCATGAGCGATTCGCTCTCTTGCAGAGAGTGAACCGCTGGACTATAGTAACCGTCGGTGGGCTGATACGCTCCGCGATGCCGTGCAACGCTTACCATTGACTCCATGACCATGGACATCACCCGTCGAACATTGTTTCAACTCAGCGGACTGGGAACTCTGGCAGGTCTCACCACCATGGCCACGGGGTGTGACCTGGGAAGCATGTTTGCCGTCCCGCCGCGGGAGACCTCGTATTTCACGCCGAATGATAAATTTTACACGGTCAATTATATGGACGCGGCCTATAATTTTACTCGCGATCTTGACCAGGAGCAGTGGCACGTGGTGGTCAAAGGAGCCGTGTCCAAGCCGATGATGCTGAAATGGCGTGACGTCCTAAATCGCAAATCGTTTGATCAGGTCTCAACCCTCATGTGCATCGATACGCTCCCCGGCGGCACGAGTCTCGGCAACGCCGTGTGGCGCGGCATTTCGCTCAGGGACCTGCTGATCGAAGCCGGCGCCGACGCGGACACGGCCCGTGACGTTATTTTCCGTGGGGCCGACGCGTATCATGACAGCATTCCCTTTGAGCGCGCCATGCGTGACGAGGTGATGTTGGCGTATCTCATGAACGGCGAAAAACTCCCCAAAGCCCACGGCTTTCCCTTGCGCGTGATCGTGCCCGGACTGTACGGGATTAAAAACGTCAAATGGGTGACGGAAATTGAAGTGTACAACGGGGACTACCAGGGGTATTGGCAACGCAAAGGCTGGACTGATGAAGGGACGATCCACATTTTTTCCCGAATCGACAGTCCCGGACATTATCAGGACGTCCGTGGCCCCAACGTGAATTTCCGGGGCATCGCCTTCGGCGGTCCGCACTCCATTTCAGAAGTGCGACTGAGTTTCGATCAAGAGAAAACCTGGGTGCCGGCCGAGATCACGCACCCTCACTCGCCCTGGTCCTGGGTCGTCTGGAATTACCTCTGGAAAGACGCGCCGGCCGGCAAGCAGATGGTCACGGTTCAGGCCATTGACACAACCGGCCGCGTTCAAACTTCAGAAATCACCCGTCCCCAACCCAACGGCGCCACAGGCCTGCACGGCATCGTCGTCAACGTTCACCACGCCTAGCCCGCACGTTTCACGTCCATTTACGATAATCAAGCCGTCCGCAAAGAAACCGGCGCCAACCCTTGACCCATCTCCGGTTCCGGCACGACCGGCCCGGTGGCCGCCGAACTGAACCGCCGGGCCGTGCTTATCGAACTGAACGAAGAATACGCGGCCTACTCCAAAACCCGGGTTGACGGGGTGCAACGGGCGCTGTCCATCTAGCAACAGCTTGCTTCGCGGGTTGTGACATGAAAACACTGGCAGAATTACGGCGAGTCTATCACCACAAAATCAGTTCGCAGATAGTCAGAATTTCCGGAAAAGGCAGGCACACGTATCCGAGAGATGCTGGAAACCGTGGTTCACGGCAACCGGTTGCGTGACGTCAGCGATCTCCCGTTTGATCTCGCCGTGTCATCTGCTCATCGAGTTTGACGTGGAGTTCCTTGAGTTGCGCGTGGCTCACTGACGACGGGGCGTTGGTCATCACGCATTGGGCTTTTTGCGTTTTGGGAAAAGGAATGACGTCACGAATGGATTCGGTTTGACCAAGCAACATGACCAGGCGATCAAGACCAAGGGCAATTCCGCCGTGGGGCGGGGCGCCGTAGTCCAGGGCTTCCAGCAAAAAGCCGAACTTGTCTTGAGCCGCTTCCTTGGAAATCCCCAACAGATCAAACACCTTGTGTTGGACGTCGCGTTGGTGAATACGGATACTCCCCCCGCCGAGTTCAAACCCGTTGAGCACCACGTCATAGGCTTGAGCGGAGACGCGCAATGGATCGGAATCCAGGTGGGGCAGGTCTTCTCCGCGAGGAGCGGTAAAGGGATGATGAAGCGCCACGTACCGTCGTTCAGCCGGATCATATTCGAGCAAGGGAAAGTCGGTCACCCACACCGGCGCCCACCCGTCTTGTTCAATCAGCCCTAATTCCGACCCAAGATGTAATCGAAGCCGACCCAGCACGTCATAGGTCACGGCGGGGGCATCCGCGATACACAGCAGCAAATCCCCGGGGCCGGCGTCGGGCAGGGCCTCTTGAAGGAGTTCGGGGTTGAGGAATTTGGCAATTACCGAATCCAGCCGCCAGCCCTCGACAATTTTCACCCACGCCAGCCCTTTGGCGCCAAAATCTCTGGCCACGTCAATGAGACGGTCAATCTGGTTGCGCGCCATCGCTGCCCCGCCCTTGACCACCAGCCCGGACACTTGCCCGCCTTGTTCGGCGGTCTCCCGAAAGACCTTAAACTCCACCCGTTTGGCGACGTCGTTCAAGTCATGCAATTCCAACCCGAACCGACAATCGGGTTTATCGGTCCCGTATCTCGACAGGGCTTCGTGATAGGTGACACGTGGAAACGGAGACGGCAAGGCCACGCCCGCGGCTTCTTTGAACGTGACTCGCAGCAACTCCTCCGTCAGGTTCATGACGTCGTCACGCTCCACAAACGACATTTCCAGGTCAATTTGTGTAAATTCGGGTTGCCGGTCGAGTCGAAGATCTTCGTCCCGGAAGCAGCGGGCAATTTGAACGTATCGGTCCACGCCGCCCACCATGAGAATTTGTTTGAATAATTGCGGTGATTGCGGCAAGGCGAAAAAGTCACCGGGGTTGACGCGGCTCGGCACGAGGTAGTCTCTGGCCCCTTCCGGCGTGCTTTTCGTCAGGATCGGGGTTTCGATCTCAAGAAAGTCCCGCTCATGAAGAAACTGTCTCGTCTGATAGGTCACGTCGTGACGCAGCTTCAGTAATCGCTGCATGGAAGGCCGACGCAAATCCAAATATCGATGCTTCAACCGAAGCGTTTCCGTGGCGTGGACGTCTTCTTCGATTGAAAACGGCGGGGTGTTGGCTCGATTCAACACGTCCAACGCGCTCACTTCGATCTCGATTTCCCCTGTCGTCAGTTGAGGGTTAACCGATTCTTCCGGTCTGATGCGCACGCTTCCCGTTGCGGCAATCACAAATTCACTGCGCAGCCCATTTGCCCGTTCGTGCAGACCCGCGTCTTTGTCCACGTCAAACACGAGCTGCGTGACGCCGAACCGATCGCGCACGTCAACAAACAACACGCCACCATGATCGCGACGGCCATGGACCCAGCCCATCAGCGTGACCGTCTGACCGTCTTGTGCCCGGGTCAACGTTCCACAATTATGTGTACGGCTCACCGTCACGATCTCCCCGTTCGAGGACGGCTCCGGGTGTTCCCGACGCGCCTTGAAGGTCGGGTGTGATTCGATCCCCTCACGGCTCGCTGAGTGCCGATATCCGTGCCTGGTGCAAGACCGGCCTTCCCCCCCTGCGTGAGTCGCCCAGTATCTCCGGACGTCCCTTGACTTCGCAAGCTGACCGGTGAGGGGGATGATCCGCGCCCGGACGTTGTGGTTTGTTGAACGATGGCCCGCAGGGCGTTGGCTTCAACATCGGCGGCAAACCGGCACGCCCCCACGGGCAAATCTCCGAGGGCAATCGGTCCGAACCGGGTTCGTTTGATACGCAGAACCCGATGGCCCAGGGCTTCGATCATGCGTTTGATCTGATGTTTGCGGCCCTCGTAGATCGTGAGTTCAAGCCATGAATTCGACTCGGCTTTTCCTGATTTTCTGACCACGGCCGGAGCCGTGACCCCGTCCTTCAACGCGACGCCTTCTTCAAGGTTCCGAATTTCTTCGTCCGTACACACCCCCGACACTTTGACGACGTACGTCTTCGGCACGTGGTATCGGGGATGCAGACAGGCTTGTGCCAGATTCCCGTTATTCGTCAACAGGATGAGGCCTTCCGCGTCATAATCAAGCCGACCGACGGGAAACACGCGAACCTTCACTCTCTCAAGTAACTCCGCAATCGTGGAACGTCCCAACGGATCGTGCATGGTCGTCACGTACCCGGGCGGCTTATGTAAGAGGACAAACACTTCCGGCTCAGTCGGTTTCAAATGACGACCGTTGACTTTCACGTGATCCGTCAAGGGATCAATACACCGCCCGGGGGTCTGCACCACCTCCCCGTTGACGGTGACTTTTCCTTCTTGAATCAGAGTTTCCGCCGCACGCCGGGATGCCAGGCCGCTGGCGGCAATGACTTTTTGCAGTCGAACCATCGTGGCCGCATGAGATGCGGCACTACTTGTGTCGACCATCGTGTGTTTCATGACTATTCCCATTCAATCGTACTCGGTGGTTTGGAACTCACGTCATAGACGACGCGATTGACTCCGTGAACTTCGTTGATGATCCGGTTTGACACGTGCGCGAGAAAGGACGGCGGTAATTGTGCCCAATCCGCGGTCATCCCGTCTACACTGGTGACGGCTCGTAAGCCGACGACGTGTTCATACGTCCGTTGATCGCCCATCACTCCGACGGTCCGAATGGGCAGCAAGACGGCAAAAGCCTGCCAGACCTCTCCGTAAAATCCTTGGGCTTTCAGTTCATCGATAAAAACGGCGTCGGCTTCTCGAAGCATGGTCAACCGATCAGGCGTCACGGCGCCGAGAATACGAATGGCCAATCCCGGACCCGGGAAGGGGTGCCGCTGAATCATCTCGTCGGGCAGCCCCAATTCCTTCCCTAAGGCTCGGACTTCATCTTTGAACAATTCACGAAGCGGTTCGATCAATTTCAATTTCATCCGTGCGGGGAGCCCCCCCACGTTATGGTGAGTTTTGATCGTGGCGGAAGGCCCTTGACGGCTGACGCTTTCAATCACGTCGGGATACAGGGTGCCTTGCACGAGGTAGCGGACCGTCCCGATAGCACGGGCTTGGGATTCAAAGATTTTGATGAATTGACGCCCGATAATTTTGCGCTTCTTTTCGGGATCGCTCGTTCGACCAAGCGCGGCGAAAAACCGGTCGGCGGCACGGACGATTCGATAATTGAAACGACGGGACCTGAACACCGTGTTCAGTTGCGTGACTTCGTTTTTTCGCATCACGCCGTTGTCAATGAACACGCAGGTGAGTCGTTTGCCAATGGCCTGATGCGTGATGGCCGCGGCCACCATGCTGTCAACTCCCCCACTGAGCGCACACAGCACGTTCTCTCCTTTGACCGTCTGACGAACGTCTTCAATCGAGTCTTTCAGAAATGATCCCATGGTCCAGGTCGGTCGAGCCCCGCAAATCTGATGGACGAAGTTTTTGAGAATCTGCGTACCGTGCGTGGTGTGCGCGACCTCCGGATGAAACTGGAGACCATACAATCGGTGCCGGCGATTCACGGATTTCATGGCCGCAATGGGCGAATTGGCCGTCCGCGCAATGGACGTGAACCCGGGAGGGAGCGTTTCTATACTGTCTCCATGCGACATCCAGACCGAAAAAGGATCGTGCGTATCGAATCCCTTCAATAAATCGGACCCATCCTGCACCAGTAACCGGGCACGCCCAAACTCTCGTTGTGTGGCCCGGCCGACTCGTCCGCCCAACGCGTGAGCCACGACTTGCATGCCGTAGCAAATACCGAGAACGGGAACGCCCTGGTTCAGCACGTCTTTCGACCACTTCGGCCGCCGCGCACCCGTCACGCTGGCGGGACCGCCGGACAAGATAATGCCCTTCGGCTGATTCGATTGAACGGTCTCTAGAGAAGCGGAGGCCGGAAGGAGAATGGAATGCACGCGAGATTCACGAACGCGACGCGCAATCAGTTGGGTGTATTGCGATCCAAAATCCAGAATAACAATGGTATCGTGACAGGACGCCATGGGACGTTCTATCGTCAGTCGCGGCCAAGTCCTGTACGCAACGGATTCACGCTAGTCCACGTCAGCGCGGTAATTGGGAGCCTCCTTGGTAATCACCACGTCATGAACGTGCCCCTCTTTCAATCCGGCCTGGGTTAAACGAATAAACCGGGCGCGCTGTTGCAATTCAGGAATCGTCCGACATCCACAATAACCCATGCCGGCTTTGAGTCCTCCCACTAATTGATACACCACGTTGGAGAGCGGCCCTTTATAGGGGACGCGGCCTTCGATGCCTTCCGGCACGAGTTTGCCAACGGGCTGGCCTTCCTGCTGATACCGGTCCCGGCCCCCTCGCTCCAAGGCTCCCAGCGAACCCATTCCCCGATATTCTTTATAGGTTCGCCCCTGGTACAACACCATTTCCCCAGGCGATTCATTGGTCCCGGCGAACAAGGAACCGATCATCACCGCGGACGCGCCGGCGGCCAGCGCCTTGGTGACGTCACCCGAATATTTCACGCCGCCGTCGGCAATGATCGGCACGCCCGTTCCTTTCAACGCTTCGGCGCAATCGGCAATGGCGGTCAGTTGAGGAATGCCGGCACCCGACACGATTCTCGTAGTACAAATGGACCCCGGTCCGACCCCAACCTTCACCGCGTCAGCGCCCGCCTTGAGGAGTTCTTCGGCGGCTTCCGCCGTCCCGATGTTTCCGGCCACCACGTCCATCGACGAAACCTGTTCTTTAACCATTTCCACCGTATCAAGTACGCCTCGGGAATGACCATGTGCCGTATCGACGACAATCATATCCACCCCGGCCTTGACCAATCGTTGCACGCGGTCCGGCACGTCGTCCCCTACCCCGACGGCCGCGGCGACCCGGAGCCGACCGTGAGCATCTTTGCAGGCATTGGGGTATTGAATCTGTTTTTGAATGTCTTTGATCGTAATAAGCCCCTTGAGTTCACATTGATCGTTGACCACCGGTAACTTTTCAATTCTATGCTCATGAAGAATTTCTCTCGCTTTCGCCAGATTCGTCCCTTCCGGCACCGTCACCAACTTTTCACGAGTCATCACTTGCGACACCGGCACGTCCAAACGAGATTCAAAGCGCAGATCGCGATTCGTCAGAATGCCCACCAATTTTTTCTCCCGCGTCACCGGCACTCCAGAAATTCGATAGGTGGCCATAATTTCGTGTGCGTCACGAATGGTATGATTGGGGGAAATCGTAATGGGATCCAGAATCATGCCGCTCTCGGATTTCTTCACTTTGTCCACTTCAGTGGCTTGGCGTTCAGGCGACAGCGCACGATGGATCACCCCTATGCCCCCTTCCCGTGCCAACGCAATAGCCAAACGACCGTCCGTCACGGTATCCATCGCGGCGCTCAGAATCGGGATGTTGATGGTAATACGACGTGAGACGTGCGTCGAACACTCGACATCATTCGGGGTGACTTCGGATTTGGCCGGCAGCAACACCACGTCATCAAACGTCAGTCCAATTCGCGTTTTGTCCCAGAGTCCCATGATCCCTTCTTCAGACCGTCAGCCGTGACGTTGCAGCAACCCGAATGAGAATATTCAGCTTAGCAAGATTTTTTCAAAAAATCGACGGTGCCTGAAAAATTCAAAACCCTCATCCCAGGATGGAAGGCTGAAAAGATGTCATTCCGAGCCGTCGGCGAAATGGCTCGCCGTCAGGATGTTCGGCCCCCACCCTCCCGCAAGATGTCATTCGGGGAATAATGGCCAAAAAGTGTTGGGAAAAGTAGAAAAACGGTCTTTCTTTCAGGTGCGAGAAGGACAGAGAGGCAGGCTTCTCTCTGTCATGCCCGACAGTGGTAATCGGGCATCCAGCAGCCTTTCTCTTCCCGGCATCCTTCCCCCTGGATTCCCGTTGAGGATGGATTCCCGCTGAAAACCTGCGGGAATGACAGAAGGGGTGACATCTCTCTCTGTCATGCCCGACAGTGGTAATCGGGCATCCAGCAACCTTTCTCTTCCCAGCATCCTTCCCCCTGGATTCCCGTTGAGGATGGATTCCCGCTAAAAACCTGCGGGAATGACGGAAGGGGCGGCCTCTCTCTGTCATGCCCGCGCGCGTCTTTGTCATTCTGAGCCATCGGCGAAGAATCTCCTGGCCGGCATCTGTCCCCCAGACATCTTAGGTTCTTCGCTTCAGATTCTTGGCTTCGCCCTTCAAGGCTCAGGGCAAGCCCAGAATGACATTTATTTTCCTTATGACTCCATTTTTTATATATTTTTTGAATAACAAACTCCATTTTTTCATAAAAACCTGTCACTTCCTGCTACCATACAAAGATGTTTTCAAGAGATTTCACACCCCCAGCAGAACAAACGTATTTTCTTTTCTGGCCGAGAGGCACGGGGAAAAGCGTATTCGTGGAAGGCTTTTACAAACACGGGCTCTTCTTTGACCTTCTTGAGGCACGTGTCTTCAATGAATTCGTGGCAGACCCAAGCCGATTGTCTCTCAGGATACCCGAAGGATTTGCCGATTGGGTCGTGATTGATGAAATTCAGAAAGTTCCCGCTCTCTTGGATGAAGTACACCGCCTTATTCAGAAGCGAGGGCTTCGTTTTGTGCTGACGAGTTCAAGCGCGCGCCGTTTGAAAAGAGCAAACGTCAATTTGCTGGGCGGACGTGCTCTGACGTGCCGCATGTATCCGCTTACCGCCAAAGAACTAGGTGGTGACTTTGATTTAGCGCGGTCGTTGAGATACGGACATCTGCCGGCCGCCTGCACCGCCGGAAACCCCGTTTTGTCCTATGAGATTCCAGCCTTCACGAAAAGGGCGAAACGTGATGTGATGAGAAGCGTAAAATTCTATTTTTTTGACGCGGGAGTCTTTCGCGCCATACGGCCAGCGGGTCCCTATGATTCGGATTCGGAAACAGGAGGTGCTGCTTTAGAGACGCTCGTCTTGCAGAAAATCGCCGCCCAAAACGATTATGAAAATTATGATTACAAAATTTATTACTGGAGAACGCGGCAAGGAACCGAGGTCGATTTCATTCTCTACGGAAAACGGGGGTTCAAGGCGATTGAGGTTAAGCATTCAGCACGCGCAAGGCGTGAAGACTTCAAGGGTCTGAGATAATTCAAAAAAGACCACCCCAAAGCGGAATTGATTTTCATCTATGCCGGTGCGCACAGATACCACGAGGAAGGAATAAAAATTGTCCCCGCGGAGACGTTTTTGAAGGGAATAGAGGAATTTGTTTGAGGCAAACCGTTATCCATCCGTCTTGAACGCGCTATGTCGGCGGTCACCCGTCACAATAAACCGTCAGGCCAGCATCAGACGTTCGCCCTTGGGTTCTGGAATTGGGTCGCCAAACTCGCGCGCCGTATCAATCCAAAGTTCTATCGCTTGATTGACGTGGTTGAGCGCAGCTTCTTGCGTATCACCATGAGCCATACATCCGGGCAGTTCGGGCACTTCAGACACAAAAACCCTATCTTCGTTGCTCCAATAAAGAATGACCTCGTACTTGTACATCAGTCTTCCTCCTCCAGTTTGTGCTTGAGAATCACCTGACGGACCTGTCGTACCTGATAGGGTTTCGCATGGCCATCATCACGTTGTAGGTTAAGTTTCTTCGCAACGCCCTGTTTCCGAAATATATGGTGACTTCCGCGAATCCGTTCCTCAAATCCCATGTGTTGTAACAGGGCACACAACTCGGCAAAGCGAATATTGGCGTCCGACTGACCACGGAGAATCGTTTGCAAAAGCTGCCAATATCGTTTCATATGTGATTCCATGCAACCCACATCGCTTACAAGCTAGGGATTATTGGATTATTCAACCTACGCAACATAAAGAAAACAAATGGGACTTCCTCATTATTATTCGTTACTCCGTAGGTACGCCATCTCCGAACAATTGCTTAAGTCTCGTAGCGATCAGTTTCTCACGTGCTTTGATGAAATCATCGAATCGATCCAACGTCCAAAGAGCCGGATCATCTGGAATGAGATGGCGATCCTTAAACCTTCTGTCCCGCGTAGTAATCCATTTATCAAAGGGCCTGTCCTGCTTCTCTTGGTTTTCGTGGGCCAACAGTAGTTGCAGATTCCCAAGTCTGTCCTTGAGTTCCCTGTAGCAATTTATCCGACCCCGACCGAATCCGGCATCCTTCAACCCCTTTAGCCCAAACATGCTCTGCGGGAAAATATGGTCTTGGTGGTGGGTTATTGTTCCCCAGCCATTTTCCTCATAAAGCAGTGTCAACGCCAAAAAGGTAGACCTCATCCCGTATTTCAACAAGAGAACATTTTTCACTGTATCATCGTTGAAGTACGCTGTGCGTCCTGAACGCTTGGCGGCTTTATTGATTTCATCAGCCGGAAAGTCCGCCTCTCTCGTATCATTGAAACTCTTAAGGGCTTCGCGGCTGTCGCGAAGGGTGTTGTCAGACGATCATCCATTCAAGAGTGCAACGCCTACCCATTTGCGAACCAGATCGGAATTTTTCCTTTCGAAAGGAGTCGTGCCCCTCAACGTCAACCCTGGCCGGTGGTAGAGGTAGTAGATCAACGGAATCAAGGCATTGACACTCGTCAGATTGTCTCGGTCAATGCCAAAGAAATTTACTAGATCCACTGCACGCTCAATGGCACTTTTGATGTCATTCCATCGTCTTTGAATTTTCCTGAGATTCTGGTTATTGAAATTTTGTACCTTATAAGCAACAGGAAGGTCGGCACAAACCAAGCAAGTTTTCATAATAAAGTCCTTGTTAAAATCATTTCGCCGAGTAAGCGCAGTATTGATTCGGTCAACAAACTTGAATATTTCATCACGAGCGTTTATCCCACCCCATTTTGACGTGATCATCGAAAGCAAAAGGTCAGACTTGCTCAGTTTTGTTCCACCCTGCGCGCGCACGAAGATGTCTAAAATGCGGTCATAATTCTGGTCATATTCCGTATGGTAAACGATGGGCTCATCTTTCCATATGGTACGGTAAAGACGATCTAGGTTCCTTCGAAAGATCCTCATCTGTTCGTTGGTTATCTCGTCAGGCAGCTTATCCACCTCTTGCTCTCTAAATTCATCGAAATCATCTTCACTATGGAAGTCAAGAATTTTTCCGACTCTGAACCAATGGTGACCGTTGTCAGGTTTTGGTGTGTCCTTCATGAAAGAAAGACCGTAGTATATGCCCTCTTCCACACCTCCGTCTTCTTCAACCTCCCCGCATGAATCCTTCAGCAAGTCGAGGTGCAATCGTTGTTTGACCCAAGCATTAGGATCATTCCAATGGCGATGCTTGATCTTGGTCGTGTAAGTTCCCTTTAATCCAACAAGTAGAGACGTGAGCCTTTGTTGTCCATCAAGTACTAACTTCATCTGCAGGATACCATCGGTATTGGCATGTTCATTATGCTTTCCTTGCTTGGCGTCCTCAATAAATTTGTATATCTCCCATTTGTTTCTATTTTCATCTTTTAGTTCCCAAAACAGGAATGAGCCAATCGGATATCCTCGCAAAATTGAATCAAACAATGAGATGATCTGTTCCGGTTTCCAGATGAATTCTCGCTGGATCGCAGGGAGGAAATATTGACGATTTAATTTGCTGATGGCTACTGCAATGGATTCTGATTGATAACTCATTGTGCATTTCTCTCTTCTGCCTGCCTTATAGCTACCTGACGCAGACTCAATTTCCCAAAACAAAAAATGACACTTCTCGTTCTCCACCGGGATTCAGAAAAAACAAAGCCCCCTGACGGCGTAGACGTTCGCGTCAAGGGGCCTTTTTCCGTAGACGAACTCGCTTATCCGCCCCTCACCCCGGCCCTCTCCCTCAAGGGGAGAGGGAGAAGAGAAAGGGTGAATGCGTTAGTGCTCTTCCCCTTCCGGTAAGGCGGCGACGGTGTCGGCTTCTTCGCGGAGGAATTCTTCTGCGTCTTCGGTCGGCATGAAGTGTTGGACGCGCATGTTTCCGCTGTCCACGACGAACACGTGCCCTTTGTAATCAACCGCCAGCCCATAGGGAAAGTTGAATTGCCCGTCGGCGTTCCCGAATCCACCCCATTGCGTGACGAAATTTCCGTCGCGGTCAAATTTTTGCACTCGTTGGTTTCCGGTATCGGACACGTACACGTCACCGGCCCCGTCCACTTCGATGCCCCATGGTGAGCGGAATTGGCCCGGTTCATGGGCCTGGGCACTGCTGGCGTGTCCGGCTCCGATTCCGCCGCCCCATTTGGCAAGCAACTGCGGCAGCACGTTCGTACTCGTGTCAAACTTCTGGATGCGATGATTGCCCATGTCCACCACGTAGACCATGCCGTCGTTCTGGTCAACGGCCACGCCGCGAGCAAAATAGAATTGCCCGTCGTTGTTGCCGAAACTTCCCCACTGCATGACGAATTCGCCGTCCTCATCAAATTTCTGCACGCGGAAATTAGCACTATCGACGACGTAGACGTAGCCACGGACCCGATCAACCGCAACGTCCCAGGGGGCGTTAAACTGCCCTTCCCCGTTCCCGCGGCTGCCGATTTTCATGAGGTATTGCCCCAGTTTCCCGTCGAATTTCTGGACGCGGTGGTTATTCGTATCGCACACGTACACGTCGCCTTTTCCATCGCAGGCAATGCCCGTGGGATTGTGAAAATTCCCGTTGGCCGTTCCAAAGTTTCCCCACAACAGGATAAAGTTTCCACTCCGTTCAAATTTCTGCACGCGGTTGTTGCCGTTATCCACCACGAACAACGACCCCTGTCGATCAATCGCCAAGCCATACAACGGCGCCATGAATTCCCCGCCGTGCAACAACGAGGCCCCGCGACCGGGCTTCCCCCACTTGGCCGTACACACGTATCCCGACGTGTTCAGCAAAATGTTCGCACTGGCGGGCACCGAAACGTTGTTGCCGACGTCCTTGAACCAGGCATACACGGTTTTCGGGCCATCCCCGGGAGAGAGCGTAAACGGAATCGTGGCCCCAAAACGATGTTCCGGCTCAATCTCGATCCATCCCGGAAGCGTCGCGCCGGGCGTCATGGGATTTTCAGAAATGAAATATCCGACGACGCCGGTATCCAGATCCTTCGCCGAAATGGTCGACACCACGTCCGGCGAATTCGTCATATACGCCCCGTGATTGAGCACGACGTCCGGATTCTGCGGGGCCGCCACGTCAATCAGCACGGGCGTGACTTCCTGCTCTTTGGAAAGCAGACTCTCGACTTCGTGTTCATCGACGCTCGTCAGCGCGTAATAGTAGGCGGTATTATTCGTCAGTCCCGTGTGGGTATAGGGGCTCGTCACGCCTTCGATTCGGGTCGCCGCGTCTTTGGTCAACCCCGGGGTGGTACTGAAATACACGTTGTAGGTCACGGCCCCGGGAACGTCCATCCAACTGAGAATGGTTTCGGTATCCCCGGGTTTTCCCACTAACGTCGCAATCGCGAGACCTTCGACTGCTTCCCCAACTTTTTCAGCCTTCTCTCGACCGCGAGCTAATTCTTCCTCGGTCGGTGCAAACTTCAAAACCCGATGATTCCCACTATCAACCACGTAGACGAACCCTTCCTTATCCACGGCCAGACCGGAAGGAAAATTCACTTGCGCGTCGGTTAAGCCGCGATTCCCCCACGAACACAAATAGGTTCCATTCGAATCAAACTTTTGAATCCGGTGGTTTCCGCTATCGACGACGTAGACGTTGCCCAAGGCGTCACAGGCCACGCCCCATGGGGATTTGAATTGCCCGAGTCCGTTTCCATCTCGCCCCCATTTGGCAAGAAAATTTCCACGAGCATCGAATTTCTGGACGCGATGATTGCCTTCATCGGCAACGTAGACGTGGTTGGCAAAGTCAACGGCCACGCCTCGTGGGAAGAAAAAGGCTCCGTCAAAACTCCCGTCTTTTCCCCATTTCACCAAGGGCGTGCCATCCGGCTCGAATTTCTGGACGCGGGCGTTACTCGTATCCGACACGTAGAGATGCCCTTCCCGATCAGTCGTCACCCCCCAAGGCACGTCAAACTTGCCGGCATCGGCATTTCGCCAGGCAAAGCCGAACTTGCCCCACGCCTTCACAAGGTTGCCGTCAAGGTCGAACTTCTGGATGCGATTATTTCCGCTGTCCGCCACGTACACGTGCCCATCCGGTGAAGTCGCCAACCCTCGTGGGTAATAAAAGGCGCCTTCCTCGGAATCAGCCTCCCCACCCCATCGCGCCAAAAACTTCCCTTCCTTATCAAATCGTTGAATGCTGTGATTATCCGTATCCGCCACGTAAATGTTTCCATCCTGGTCAAGGGCAATGCCGGTGGGCGAACGGAATTCCCCATCGTCAACGCCTTCTTCCCCAAACTGCATCACCGGCAAGTACGGCGACGGTATCGACAGCACCTCTTCAGATTCACGGCTCTCTCCGTCAGCCGTGACGACCGTCACCACGTAGTGGTAACACAACCCATTCGCCAGATCGTTATGCGTATACGGACTGGCAGGGCCCTCAATGCAATTTCCCTTTTCCTTGGTGACGCCGACGACGGGATTAAAATCGTCTTGACCGGCAATGGGACGAGTCAGTTCATTCGGTTTGACGGTGACCCCTTTCGAGGTTTGATAATAGACGTTGTAGTACATCGCATCCGGGACGGGTTCCCAACTCAGGGTGATGAACCCATTGCCGGGCACGGCTTTGACGCCGGTCGGCGGATCAGGAAGTTGTTCCTGTTCAGTCCCCTCCCCGGCACCCCAGTCTTCTTCCAGACCTTCAACCCTCCCCAATCTCCGTTGCCACCATGGGAGAAGGTGATCGTCACATTCGAAACAATCTTTCATAATCAATCCCTCACAATACTAAAGTTATGCTAAAGATTTTTATGGTAAATATTTGAATTAGTTTATTTTTTTAACTGAATAAAAAATTTTCTATTCAATGAATTGGGAAAAAGCCTAGCAATCGGTCATTTCTCAAGTCAAGAAAGGCACGTTGAGGCTACGCTTCAGTGACCAATACGGTCCACACGTCATCAAGCTTGGAGATGCAGGGAATCGTGCCGTTTTTGAATGCCCCTTCCCGATCAAGCAGCACGCCATGTAAGTTGGCCTGCGTCGCTCCCTCAAAATCTTCCCGTTGATGGTCGCCGACGTGCAAGGCTTCTTCGGGCTCAACCACGTGGTGGTCCAAGGCACGTTGAAATATCTTTTCAGATGGTTTGACCGAGCCGGCGAGGCTCGAAATCGTAATAGAATCGAAAAAATGGTCCAATTGTAATCCACGAAAAATTCTAAAAAACCGTGTATCAAAATTGGAAATAACCCCAAGCTCATATCCCTGCGACTTCAACTGCTGAAGCGTCGCAGGGACTTCAGGGTACACTTCCCAATGGTCCGCCCTGCCGAAGGCTTCATATATTTCATCAAAGTACTCATCAAACCCGTCGAACATCCCGACCCGATAAAACACCGCGTACACAAGATCAAACCACCAGAGTCGTTCGCATGATTTCAATTTTTCCGGATGATCCGCGGCAAAAATGGGCGGAGGGGCGTGTTGAAACGCGTCCTTGAATCCCTGATTCACCTTTGCGGCCACGTCCATGGAATTCGGCACTCCATATTTTTCCGCGTACCGCAGATAGACGTGCCCCACCGACCCCTTCACGCGAAAGAGCGTTCCGGCGGCATCGAAAAACACAACGTGGACGGACGATCGTGACATGGAGATCAAGGAAGCCGGGAGGAATCAAACGGCCAACGATGAGAAAAACGGGGAAAGGGAATGGTCTTACTTTCGAGTGCCGGCCTTGCGCTGTCTCTGCTCCAGTGCCTTCATGCGTTGTTGGTTTTTCCGATGTTTTCGACGCAATTCACGATCTTTTTCTCGTCCTTTCGGCATAGGCTCCTCTCTTTCCTTTTTCCAACGGTGTCTTCAACAAATCCGTCACGTTCCCGTCAATCATGCCGCTGGTTTTAGCATACTCATTCCCGTCATCACAAGCCGACGCGTGCTTGCGAGGGTAGCACCCCCATGCTACTATCCCGACTCTTTCAAACCACGTTCCATCCCTATGCCTTCCCGTCAACTCGAAAAAATCTACGAGCCTCAAGCCGTTGAGGATCGGTGGGGACCGTATTGGATCGAGAAAGGATACTTTGGTGCCGCGGCCGACTCGCGGGGGAGACCCTACACCATCGTGATTCCACCTCCCAACGTCACGGGGTCCCTTCACATCGGCCACGCCTTAAACAATACGCTTCAAGACGTGCTGATTCGGTGGCGGCGCATGCAAGGGCACAATACCTTGTGGCTGCCGGGAACCGATCACGCCGGCATTGCGACGCAAAACGTCGTTGAGCGGCAACTGCTGGAAGAAGGCACGACGCGGGAACAACTCGGCAGAGAAGCCTTCGTCAATCGGATATGGTCCTGGAAACGGCAATCCGGCAATACCATTCTCGATCAACTTAAACGGCTGGGAGCGTCCTGCGACTGGTCTCGCCTCCGGTTTACCATGGATGAAGGGCTCTCAAACGCGGTCCGTGCCGTCTTCGTCCGGTTGTATCAAGAAGAACTCATTTACCGGGGCGAACGGTTAGTCAATTGGTGTCCGCGATGCCTGACCGCCCTTTCAGACATTGAGGTCGAACATGACCCGATAACCGGCAAGCTGTACCACGTTCATTATCCTTTGGCCGATCATCCACGCTCGTTCCTCACCATTGCCACCACCCGACCGGAGACGTTGCTCGCGGACACCGCGGTCGCCGTTCATCCTGAAGACCCTCGATACCATCAGTGGATCGGGAAATCCCTCAGACTTCCCCTCACCGCCCGAACCATCCCGGTCATCGGCGACGCCGTTCTGGTCAACCGTGAATTCGGTACGGGTGCCGTCAAGATTACGCCGGCGCACGACTTTCATGATTTTGAAGCCGGGGAACGACACCGACTCCCTCGTTTTTCGATGCTGACGCATCATGCACTCATTGACGCCGATACCCTTCAACGGGCGGAGGTCGAACCACGAGTCAGGGAAACCATCGCCGGCCTACCGGTGACAGAAGCCCGACCCGTCGTCGTCGAAGAACTTCAACGCAACGGGTTGTTGGCCAAAGTCGAGGATTCTCCGATGTCACTGGGGAAATGCTATCGATGCAAAACCGTGGTGGAGCCTTTCCTGTCACCACAATGGTTCGTCAACGTTCAACCCTTGGCCGGCCCGGCGATTGAAGCCGTTGAACGGGGACACGTTCGCATTCTCCCGGAAGAATGGACAAACAACTATCTCGGGTGGATGCGAGGCATTAAAGACTGGTGCATCTCCCGACAAATCTGGTGGGGACACCGCATCCCGGCCTGGTATTGCACCGTCTGTCATCCTGACGCTCTCGACCTTCTCAAGGGGGCGGGCAGCAACCTTCTTCCGATTCATGCGACGCCGATCGTGTCCACGTCGGCGCCAACCACCTGCTCAGTCTGTCAACGCGCTGAGTTCGTTCAAGATCCCGACGTACTTGACACGTGGTTCTCCTCGGCACTCTGGCCTTTTTCCACGTTAGGCTGGCCAACCCGCACCAAAGACCTCGAAACCTATTACCCGACCTCGACCCTGGTGACGGGATTGGACATTTTATTCTTCTGGGTGGCGCGGATGATCATGATGGGACTCAAGTTGACCGGCAAGGCCCCGTTCCGCGACGTCTACATTCACGCCCTGGTACGCGACGCCGAGGGTCGGAAAATGAGCAAGTCCAAGGGCAACGTCATCGACCCGCTGACCAAGATGTCGCAATATGGCACCGATGCGATGCGCTTCACCTTGGCCTCAATGGCTTCGCCCGGTCGGGACATTAAACTGTCTGAAGACCGCATTGAAGGCTACCGAAACTTTACCAATAAAATTTGGAACGCGGCGCGATTTATTCTGATGTATGCCGATGGTCCCACTGACGCGGTCCCCTATCCCGCCCGATCGTTCATCGATCACTGGATTCTCAGCCGCGTCAACGACGTCACCAGAATCGTCAATCTTCGTCTGGAAGAGTACCGGTTCGATCAGGCCGCCGGTCACCTCTATCATTTTATCTGGCATGAATACTGTGACTGGTACGTGGAATTGATTAAGCCGGCGTTGCAACGCGGAGACTCCCCTGCTGCCCGATCAACCCGCGCCACAATGCTGGACACCTTTGAACGACTCCAACGCTTACTGCACCCCTTCATGCCGTTTGTCACCGAAGAAATCTGGCAGGCGATCCCACACCGCGGTGAAAGCATCGTCATTCAACCGTTCCCCGTCGCGAATCCGGAGTGGGACAATCCCGAAGCGGAACGGACGTTCACAATGATTGAGCACTTCGTGACCACGGTCAGAACGGGGCGAGCCTTGTTGGATTACGGACCATCAAAAACGTTGACCATCTGGGGCACGGCGAATGATCCGGTAGACTTGGCGCGATTACTCGAAACACGGCCCCACCTCGAAACCCTCTGTCGGGGCACCGTCTCCATCACGAATCAGAATGAATGGCCGACCGACCGGATGTTGCACCTCGTCATCGGCAGTTCGACCGTCGGCATGACGATCGAGGGGGACGTCAACCTCAACAAGGCGTTGGACCGCGTCAAAAAACAATCGCACACCAAGCAGAAGGAGGCCGCTCGACTTCAAGGTCGTCTCGCGTCCCCTGACTTTACCGCCAAAGCCTCGTCCGACGTCATTCAAGAATCACAAGAGCGGCTGGCGCGGCTGACCGCTGAACTCTCACTCCTTTCCAACAGCGAACGACAACTCCTCGCACTGGTATCATGAGGCCCCATGCCCGCTGGACCTTTGCCTTCCGCTGACCTGGAATCGCTGGTACAAACCGCGTTCGCGGAAGACGTCCCCTTCGGCGACGTCACCACGCGCACGCTCATTGACCCGCATCTGTGCGCCCACGCCCAATTTGTGGCCAAGCAACGTTGTATCCTGGCCGGCGTGGCGATTCTCGATTTCGTGTATCAGGTCGTCGATCCCAGGATCGTGGTGACACCAACGGTTGCGGATGGCGACAGTCTTCAGGCAGGCGGCGTCTTCGCAACGCTTCATGGACCGGCCGGTTCGATTCTGACGGGCGAACGCGTCGCCCTGAATTTTCTGCAACATCTCTCCGGCGTTGCCACCCTGACCGCTCAATTTTGCGACGCGGTCCGCGACTATCCCACCACCCTGTTGGATACCCGAAAAACCATTCCGGGCCTTCGACAACTTGAGAAATGGGCGGTATCCCTCGGCGGCGGGACCAACCATCGTCTGTCGCTCAGTGACGGACTCCTCATCAAAGATAATCACTTGGCGTTGTTGGGTGCCCAAGGCACCACGTTGCGAGACGCCTGTCGGATTGCGAAAGAACGCGGCCCGCGTCATCTTCACGTGTGCGTGGAAGTTGAGACGCTTGAACAGGTTGCACAAGCCTTGGACGGTGGAGCCGACGTCCTGCTTTTGGACAACATGTCGCCGTCGCTGGTTCAAGAAGCCATGAGCCTTATCAAAGGACAAGCCAGAACGGAGGTGTCGGGAGGCGTCACGCTCCGGAACGTGCGCGAATACGCCGCAACGGGCGTTGATTCTATTTCAATAGGTGCGATGACCCATTCTGCCCCTGCCGTGGACATGAGTTTAACGGGGGTAGTGGCTAGTGGCTAGTGGTCAGTGGCCAGTAGCCAGTGCCCCGTGGCAGACTGTCATTCTCGCGGTTCCCCGATAACAAACGTCGGGGACAAGCTTAAGCGGGAATCCAGAAAAACACGAATCATTGACCTATGCCTCCTGCCGCCCACGCCATCCGATTAAAGACCGACGACGTTCAACGCCGGTTAACCACTCGAAGCCTGGGCCGCTCGCTGCATCTGTTCGATGAAATCACCTCAACCAACGACGCGGCATTGACGCTTGCGAGTGCGAAGGCTGCCGATGGAACCGCCGTGCTCGCCGAGCGACAAACAGCAGGGAAAGGCCGATCAGGACGACGGTGGGATTCACCCCCTCATCTCAATCTCTATTGCTCCGTCATCCTCAACACGTTCCAATTTTCCCGGAACCCGTCATGGATGCCCCTGGTCACGGGTCTGGCCCTTTCTGAAGCCATTCAAGCGTCCTGTGCCGTCAGGCTTGCGTTAAAATGGCCTAACGATCTCCTCTGTCGCGGAAAAAAAATAGGAGGCGTGTTGTGTGAAAGCTCAAGTCAGGGTCAGGAAAACCTTACCTGCGTCGTAGGATTCGGAATAAACGTCAATGGTCGAGGCGAGGACTTTCCAGACGAACTTCGCTCCGGCGCAACCTCGCTCCACCAGGAGACTCAAACATTCTTTGATCGCAACGCCCTTGTCGCCGACGTATTCAACCGGTTGGAGAATTGGTATCATGCCCTGGAATCCGGACACGTTGAACGAATTCGGAAATCGTATACTGAAGCGTGTGCGACCCTTGGACGAGACGTGCGGGTTTCCTGCGTGGATGGGACGACCATTCAAGGAACCGCTCTCGACGTTGGTCGAGATGGTGCCTTGCTGGTTTCTACCGAACGACGGGGCGGGCCCTTCGCGGCTCAGGGCGGGCCACACATCGTGGAAATTCGAGCGGCGGACGTTCACCATCTTCGTTAAGATTTCGATGAACCGCCATTGGGAAGGGACGTTTTTTCAATGAACCCCGCGAAGGTGAATCCATGTTGTTGACCATTGACGTTGGAAACACGCAAATCGTCTTTGGTGTTTTCGATCATCAAAGCCTGCGACGTTCATGGCGAGTCGCCACGGACGCCACCAAAACCGCAGATGAATTCGGCATCACGTTCGTCTCGCTCATGCGGGAATTCGGGATTTCACCTCAAGATATCCAAGGAACGATCATCTCCAGCGTCGTCCCTCCCCTCACCTCGACTATTGAAACACTGGTCGCAACCTGTTTTCATCATGACCCGCTTATCGTGTCCTCAGACTTTCCCTTCGGGTTGACCCTGGACTATGCCAACCCACGGGAAATCGGGACGGATCGTCTGGTCAACGCCGCGGCAGCATACGAACGCTATCATACGAATCTCATCATTGTGGATTTTGGAACCGCCACTACGTTTTGCACCGTGACCGACGATGGACGGTATTTGGGTGGCGCTATTGCCCCTGGGTTAAAATCTTCAGCGGACACCCTCCACGCGCAGACGGCCAAACTCCCCAACGTTGACCTTGCCCCTCCCGAAAAAGTGATCGGGAGTGATACGGCCAGCAGTATGCAATCGGGGTTGATTTTTGGGTACATCGGGCTGGTTGATGAACTGGTGACCCGCATTCAACAAGAAATCAGCCAATCGACCACCGTGATCGCCACGGGCGGCCTTGCTCCGATTCTTGCGCCGCTCACGCGAACCATTCAAGACACCCGCCCCTTCTTAACGCTGGAAGGCCTGGAATTACTCTATCGCCGTCAAAACGGCCGATAAAACATTTGAGTACGACGGGCTTTCCTCCTGTATCTTTTTTTCATCCCTGGGTTGACTTTTCCCCCTCTATGACTATCTGAAGAGAACGCCGGGGAGGCCTCATGGACGAAAACATTCAATCAAAAGATGTGGTCCAGAACGATGAATCCGTTCTCGAATCACCCGAGACCGCTTCTTCCGACGAGACCGTAGAAGAACCTCCGGAAAATTCTCAACAAAATGAAGAGGTTAGCGACAGTCAGGCTCAACTTCTCGACAAAACCGACGAGATTGAAGCCGTCAACGACAAATATTTACGCTTGGCCGCGGAATTTGAAAACTACAAGCGTCGCGTCCAACGGGAGCAGAACGACACCATTCGGTTTGCGAATGAAAGATTGTTACGGGACATGCTGCCCACGTTGGATAATCTGGAACGAGCCATTCAAGCCGGCCGAAACCAGGACAACGTCGACGGGCTCCTTGAAGGCATTGACCTCACGTATAAACATTTTCTCGAGACGCTCCAGAAAATAGGGGTGACACAAGTGTCGAGCGTTGGGGAAATCTTTGATCCCGCCAAGCATCAAGCCGTCGGACACGTGGAATCATCAAGCGTCCCTGAAAACGCCATTATTGAAGAATATCAGAAGGGCTATTTTCTCCATGATCGAATATTACGGCCTGCGATGGTCACCGTTGCCAAGGCCAGACCTGCCACAGGAGAAGCCACGCAACCGCAGGAAGGAGCACACACATGAGCAAGATTATTGGAATTGACCTTGGAACAACAAACTCGTGTATCGCCATCATGAGCGGCGGCGACCCCGAAGTGATTGCCAATTCGGAAGGCGGTCGGACCACTCCGTCGGTCGTGGCGGTCACGGATAAAGATGAGCGATTGGTCGGCCAGATTGCGAAACGTCAGGCCATTACAAATCCTGAAAACACCATCTTTTCCGTCAAACGCTTGATGGGACGGCGATTCAATTCCAAAGAAGTCAAAGACGCGATGCAGCGACTGCCGTATAAAATGACCGCCGCCGCCAACGGGGACGTCAACGTGGAGATTCGAGGGAAGTCGTATAGTCCCCCTGAAGTGTCAGCCATGATTCTGCAAAAGATCAAACAGACGGCTGAAGATTACGTAGGCGAACCAGTCACGGAAGCGGTGATCACCGTGCCCGCCTATTTTGACGACAGCCAACGTCAGGCCACCAAAGACGCCGGTCAGATTGCGGGGCTCAACGTGCTTCGCATCATCAACGAGCCCACGGCCGCGTCATTGGCGTATGGCCTGGATAAAAAGAAAGAAGAACGCATCGCCGTGTACGACCTTGGCGGCGGAACCTTTGACATTTCGATTCTTGAAATCGGAGACGGCGTGTTTGAAGTCAAAGCCACCAACGGCGACACGTTTTTAGGCGGCGACGACTTTGACCTTCGCGTCATTGATTGGTTGGTGAATGAATTCAAGAAAGACCAGGGCATTGACCTGAAAAACGACCGCATGGCACTCCAACGGCTGAAAGAAGCCGCGGAACGAGCCAAAATCGAACTGTCCTCGGCGCAAGAAACGGAAATCAATCTGCCCTTTATCACGGCCGATGCCGGCGGACCGAAGCATCTGGCGTTGAAACTCACTCGATCCAAATTTGAACAATTGGTTGATGACTTGATTGCCCGCTCCATTGAACCCTGCAAACGAGCCTTGGCCGACGCCGGCATTTCCGCCGGCGACGTCAATGAAGTGGTCCTCGTCGGCGGGATGACCAGGATGCCCAAGGTCATTCAACGAGTCAAAGAGTTCTTCGGCAAAGAACCGCATAAGGGAGTCAATCCTGATGAGGTCGTGGCCATAGGAGCGGCCATCCAGGGCGGGGTACTCAGAGGCGACGTCAAAGACGTGTTGTTGCTGGACGTCACCCCGTTGTCCTTGGGCATTGAAACCTTAGGCGGAGTGTTCACCCGGCTCATTGATCGCAACACGACGATTCCGACCAAGAAAAGCCAGATTTTCTCCACCGCAGCCGACAATCAAACCGCGGTCACCATCCGGGTCTTCCAAGGCGAACGCGAAATGGCCAATGACAACAAACTGCTCGGCCAATTTGATTTAGTGGGCATTCCCCCTGCCCCGCGGGGGATGCCGCAGGTTGAAGTCACGTTCGATATTGACGCGAATGGAATTGTCCACGTGTCGGCCAAGGACATGGCCACGCAGAAAGAGCAATCAATCAAAATCACGGCGTCAAGCGGGCTCAGCAAAGAAGAAGTCGAACAATTAGTCAAGGAAGCCGAAGCCCATACGGAAGAGGATAAAAAACGTCGTGAAACCGTCGAAGTCCGCAATCAGGCCGATTCTCTGATTTACGGAACGGAAAAAAACCTCAAAGAACACGGCGAGAAAATCCCCGAAGAAGAGAAGACCAGAATTCAAGAGGCCATTACCGGCATGAAAACCGCCATGGAAGGGGACGACGTCGAAGCCATGAAAGCCGCCATGCAAACCCTGACCACGGCTTCTCACAAACTCGCGGAAGAAATGTACAAAAGTACCTCCGCCGAGGCCGCCACCGCCGGTTCTCCCGGCGACGACGCAAAGACCGACGGCGGCGACCAACCCTCCAACGGAGGGAATGAAAAAGTGGTAGACGCCGAATTTGAAGAAGTCGATAAGGAGAAGAAATCTTAAACGCCTAGTGGACGATGACAAAAACATTTGTCAATGAACGATACAGATAACCCCATCGTTGATATGCTGACTGTACGCAGGGACTTATACCTTGTGATGAGTCTGTTGCTGGCCGATGAAAGGGTGGCCAAAGTACACAACGTCGTTGCTTGGACACGAGACTTCTACGAAAACGAGGTAAGGAGATTGACGTTATGGGTAGCAACGGCGGCACGAGGCTTGTTAGACTTGCAGGAAAAAAGAAAGGACACCTTCAGCAAGCAGTATTGCGGGGAATATTGGGCTGATTTTGAAAACAGCAAAAAGACGGCACTCACGTTCAGACAAGCTTGTAATTCCGTCATTCATGCCAAAGAGATATTGCCCTACCGTGATCCAAAACCAGACAATAAAAAAGCTAAGCAAGTTTATACTGACAGAATGACTATAAGGAGCACGAACAGAGGTAGAACCTCCCGCGCACAGCTTGATATAATCAAGTTTGTGCGGATAGCATACGAGTTAACCAGATCTTTTGAAAAAGACCGCTATGCCAACGGATAGAGACACCTACAGATACCATTTCAAGAAGGGCAATAAAATTGTCCATACGGGTATCACCAAGGACATAGACCGCAAGGAGGCAGAGCACCGGCGTGAACCTGGATTGAGCAAAGGACACATCAAGCAAGTCGGTTTTCGTACGAATTACGACGTTGCCTTCAGTTGGTTGCAGGAACAGAAAAAAAACGGCAAACCGGTCTTGCAAAGGTAGTCTTTGAGACGGACCCGAGAGTCAGATTTTTACTTCACCGGTCATCCCAAGATCGTCAATCACGGCAAAACCGCCTTTCCCGTTCCACTGACGTTACCCCGCCAGAACGGTTTTGCATATCGACTATTCGGTCAAGGAAGTGGCAAAGGCAAAGCGTGCGTGATTTCCGGTCTTTCTTCATAGATCAGAAAAGATGGCAAGCGTGACCAAACGAGATTATTACGACGTGCTCGGAGTCGGCAGGGAGACGTCCGATGACGAGATCAAGAAGGCCTTTCGACGGCTCGCCCGCCAATATCATCCCGACCTTCAGACTGACCCGCAGCAAAAGAAAAAAGCCGAAGAAAAGTTCAAGGAAGCCAATGAAGCCTATGAAGTCCTGAGTAATCCTGAACTCCGGAAGCGGTACGACGTGTTCGGACATTCCGGAGGCCCACAAGGATTCGGAGGAGCCGAAGGATTCGACGTTGGGCGAGGATTCGGGGATATTTTTGGAGACGTCTTTGAAGATTTTTTTGGAGGAGGCAGAGGAGGCCGCACTCGTCAAGAACAGGGGCACGATCTTCAATACAACATGGAACTTTCCTTTGAAGAAGCGATTGACGGGAAGGAAGCCAAACTCAAAATTCCCAGATGGGAAGGCTGTGATGCCTGCCACGGCACCGGGGCTAAATCGGCCAACGCCGTCAAACCCTGTCCCGCTTGCCAGGGGATGGGACAAATTCGACTGCAACAAGGATTTTTCACCATCAATCGAACCTGCGGACAATGTCAGGGAGCGGGACAGATTATTGCCGATCCGTGCCCAACGTGCCGAGGTCAGAAGCGCGTATATCGGGAACGAACCTTATCCGTGACGATTCCGCCGGGGATTGAAACCGGGATGCGCCTGCGTTTGGCTCGCGAAGGCGAACACGGCCTCAACGGAGGGTCTCCCGGCGATCTGTACGTGGCGATCACGATCAAACCACATCCGGTCTTTGCCCGAAACGGCAATGATATTCTGGTTGAGCAATCTATTGACATTGTCACCGCCACCCTTGGGGGAAAAATTGAAGTTCCCACCATAAAAGGGAAAAGCATCCTGAAGATTCCTGAAGGGACCCAGCACGATCGCGTTCTGCGGCTTCAAGGGTTGGGGGCACCCGCCTTGAAAGGACGCGGCAAAGGCGATCAACTCGTTCGGATTAAAATCCACGTTCCTACCAAACTGTCGGCCAAACAACGACAACTGCTGGCGGCCTTTGCCAAAGAAGACGAGACGTTGACGGATGAGCAGAAAGACGGCCTTTTTGATAAAGTCAAAAACATGTTCGAGTAAATCCATATCCCTCCCCGACCATCCCTCCCCCAGACGTTTCTCCTCACATGCCGGTCTTCTTCATTCAGTCAAGCCAGATTTCCCACGACGCGATCACGATTCACGATCCCTTGTTCTCACATCTGTCCAAAAGTCTCCGCGTTCAAAAAGGCGAGACACTTTGGGTTGGTGATGAGCAACGCGTTCGCTATCACGTTCAGGTCAACCGCGTCGGTTCTCGATCGCTTCACGCCTCCGTTCTCGAATCCATACACGGCCCCCCCGTTCCGCCGGCGTCCGTCGTCCTGGCCCAAGCCGTCATCAAAGGAGATCGAATGAACTGGGTCATACAAAAAGCCACGGAGCTCGGCGTCTCCGCCATTATTCCGTTATTGACGTCCCGGGTGATCGTCCGTCCACCGGCCGACCGGATTCGCCTGGTCCAGGGACGATGGCAACGAATTGTGACTGATGCCGCACAACAATCGGAGCAATGGACGATCCCCGACGTGGCCTCACCAATGGCTTTAGCTGAATTCTTTGAGCATGGCATCCCGGACGCACTCAGGTGCGCGTTAGTCGAAAGAGACGCCCAACAACGTCTGGGGGCACTCCCGATCAATCACGGATTTCGCGGGTCCCTTGTGCTCATCGTAGGACCTGAAGGAGGCTGGACACCGGAGGAAGTTCAAAATTTCCGCGACCATCACGTTCACGACGTGTCACTCGGCGACCACGTCTTCAGAGGCGAAACCGCCACGTTGGCGGCGCTGAGTATCATTCACCATCGTTTAGGGAACGTCGGATAAGACGGGAACGCCTTAAGAGGAAGGGGCGGAAATTTTCAGGATGGTGCCGCCTTGGCCGACCGCCCACCCCATACCCGGATCAGGAAAGGCTAATCCATACAGGCTATACGGTTCGGGGAGTTCCGGCTTGGACCACGTTAAGCCCGCGTCACGCGTTTGCAAAAACGCACCTCGCTCGCCAATGATCCACCCAGCCAAAAACCCCGTGAACCGGATTCTCAAAAGATCCGGCGGTCTGATACACGGAGCCCCGCACGGGAGAGTCCGATCAATCCATTGCTTCCCGCCGGTGATTGTTTGAAAAATGGCACCTTGAGATCCGACGACCCAGGCCACCTTGGCATCCGTCACGTACAAGTCAAAAAACGTCGTGGCACTATCCGTCGCTTGCGGCATCCAGTTGTTTCCGCCGTCGTGAGTGACGAGAATCGTGCCGATGGCACCGACGGCCCACCCCCGTTCGGCGTCAAGAAATTGAACGCCGAACAAATCAGCCGACGTCGAACTGCTCTGATCGTCCCAGGTTCTGCCTCCGTCAACGGTATGCAGGATGGTTCCCCGACCACCGACGATCCAACCTTGTACGGAATCGAAGAAATGGACGTCATAGAGCGGGACGCTGACCCCGGCAAGCTGACGGCGCCACGTGGTTCCATGATCGTCCGTAGAGAAAATGGTTCCGTTCTGCCCGACGATCCACCCGTGCCGCGGATCGGAAAAATAGATGCCGGTCAACAAAGATGCCGTCCGGCGCGTGACCTTTTGCCAGTGTTCCCCTCCATCCTCCGTTTTCAAGACGGTTCCTCCGGCGCCGACGGCCCAACCCCGTTGCGTGCTCAGAAAGAAGGTGTCAAGCAACGTGGATTGTGTCCCGCTCTGCTGAACGGCGGGAACGATGAACGTTTCTTCGGGTTGGGATTGGGCGTGATCGGCCACGCCGGCAAAACCGACAACCACCCACACCATGAGTGGCAGGAGAAGACGCGAGGGGTGGGACGGTCCGTTCACGACGACGGGGGTCCGGTCAATTATCCTGCGTGTAATCGTAGAAAAACTCTTTGTGCGGCAACCCTCTGGGGAGAATTTGGAATTCTCCGGCGACGGCACTGAGCCAGTGCTTCCGAGAACAACACCGGCCGTTTTCCAGTAAATCCCAGGATCCCCGACGCACGACGAGTTCGCCTTTGCTCGGATCCGTATAAAATCCTTCAGGGTGTCCAAACCCGAACACGTGACGCCGCGGCACCCGAATTTTTATTTCGGTATCCGTCCAGGATTCGACGATAGCCGCGACGCCGTTCACCAACACCTCCGTTCGGGAAACGTCCGGCCCGAGGCGGTAATATTTCCAATCATGCGCGTCGGTATTCAATTCCAACCGAGTCGCCTCGGCGATTTTGAGATAGTCGCCGAACCCTTCACCACGAATGGTCACGATTTCATCAAGCCCGGCTTCAGTCGGTGAATAGGACGTGACGGTAGGAGTCGTCAGGGTAAACACGCCGGCATCAAACGACACCACGCCTTGTTCCTGACAACACGTCCCATCGGGGTTGGGAATCGTCCCGCCTCGCTTCACCACGATAGGGCCGGATTGGGCACTGAAGGGCACCCACACGTTGATTTCATTGTCTTGCCACCGGTGAATGATCGCCGCGGCCCCGCCGATTTCCACCCGATTGAGACCCGGATTGAAATCAAACGCATACGCCGTTGTCCCGGCCTCGGAAAACACGCCGAAATTTTTTCCTTTAATGCGCACCAAGGTTCCGATGGGCCCTTTATCAGGAAACGATCGATCAACGTGGGGTTCCACGACCTCAAAGTGCCCCAACGTTCTGACGCGACCGTCTCCGTGAAAGGTTACGGGACCGCTGACCGCGTTCAACGGCACGTGAACCACAATGACTCGATGCGACCACTTGGAAATCGTCACCGGTTGATCGCCAAGGTAAATGGCGTCATCGGGGCCTTTGGTCTCGCCGAACCGTTGTCCGCTCAGAACGATCTTCGTGCCGATGGGACCCCGGGACGGAGAAAAAGAAATGCTGGGAATAAGGGAAATGGGCACGGGGTTGCTTTCCGCATAGTCGACCGGCGCGCAACACGAGCCATCCGGCAGGGGATCAGAGGACGCCAGTTGCACGACCACGTCACCGGATTCGGCATTGGCGGGAATTTTGACCTCAATTTTTGAAGACCGCCATTTCCGTATTTCAGCCAAAATGCCGTTAATCAAGACGCGGTTGACCCCGAACATGGTATTCGGGTCACGAGAACCTGCCGTGTTTCCGAAATTCTCACCCTCAATGGTGAGAATCGATCCGGGTTCAGCCTCCGGGGGAACCAACTTCGTAACGTTCACCCGCGTGATGGAAAACCGGCCCGCCACCATGGTCCCCTGCGACCCCGAAATCTTCACGTCGCCACTTTTCGCCTTAAGCGGGACTTTCACCATCACCAAGTCGGGCTCCCAGAGTTGAATCAAGGCCGGGACCCCGTTAAATTCAACTCGATTCTCTGCAGTCGAAACAAATTCTCCAAATTCGCCCCCGCCAATCGTCACCGTTGTGCCGGGCGGCCCTGCATCCGGAAACAATTCAGCCTGCACTGAGGACACCAACCCAAGCACAACCGCAAGCACAAGAACAACGTGTTTCATGTCACACATACCCTTTCCAACCCTTCCGCACTCCCGTCAGAAGGCATATTTCATGTTAAGACTAACCCCCCAGAATTGGATGTCGTCCGTCCGTACATAGTAGGTCACGGGGACCGGTGGGTTTCCGGCCACGGAGGCATGATTCCGGAGAGAATCATAATGCGACTCGTCCTTGAATTCGCCGAAATCCGCCCAGCGGAACTTGAGCCCGACAGAGACCGGATCACTGACCTGATAATCCACGCCGGCCATCGCCTGATAGCCGAACATCACGTCTGATAATTTCGCTCTGTCACGGAGAAGTGCGCCGGCGAGTTTCCGGTTCAACGCCAGCCCTGCCTCCCCCTCGGGGCCCGTTGTGTCGAACGCCTCAATTTTGGAGACGTCATTCGTCCGCTGCCATAGCGTCCGGTACTCAACCTCAACGCTCGCAAGCCCAACTCCAATTCCCAGATACGGCGTAAACTTCGAATCCGAGTGAAAGTCATAGTACAGGTTGGCAAAAAAATTGTGCGTCAACACGTCGTCAACGGCATCCTGGACGGTCTCGAACTGCGGAAGCGTGCTGGGATCGTAATTCGCGGTACGGGGCACGTCCGTACCGTCATGGGCGGCGTTGCGATAGAAATATTCCCCCTCGATTCTGAAATTCCTCATTCGATACCCCAAGGTTACACCGGCCAGGATCCCCATGCCTCCGTCAAACGACTCCTTCATGGGTCCCCATGGGACGGGATCATCGCTGCATTGTCCTTCTTCAACCTGAACACGATCAGGGTTCAGCGTGACGTCGCATCGGACCGGAGGAATCTCAGTATCAGACTGCGTCCAATCATCCAACCCTCCGGTTTCCACGTCCACGTCCGGGGAGATTGCGACGCCCAGATCCATCCCCACGTACCACCCATCCGCGGCCCCTGCTCGGCAGGGAAACATCAGCAACATCATCCCAACCAGCACGAGCGCATACTTGGGTTTCAGGTGAAACATTTGCTTCCTTATTCTTTCTCACAGAAATTTCAGAAGGCATATTTCATGTTGAGGCTGAGACCCCAAAATTGGATGTCGTCCGTCATCACCTTGTAGCGAACCCGAACACCGTCTCCATTGGTTGAATCATGACTGCGGAGTCGGTCCCATTCTGCTTCATCTTCGAATTCACCGAAATCCGCCCAACGGAACTTAAGGCCGATGGAAACCGGATCACTAAGCTGATAATCCACGCCCGCCAGAACTTGATAGCCGAAGAGAGTATCCGTCAATTTTCTTTCGGCGATGGTCGTTGAGCCGGCCAAAGCCCGATTCAGCTCGTTGTCGGCATTCGTTTGATTACAACCAGGACCACCACCTGTAAACGTTGAGATACATCGGGGGTCATGGTGCCGTTGCCACCGGCTGAAGTAATCCAGCGACACTTGGGCAACACCCACGCCCACGCCTACGTATGGCGTAAACCGAGAATCCGAGTTGAAATCGTAATACAGATTGGCAAAGAAGTTATGCGACAACACGTCATCAACCCCGCCGTCCAGTATTTGGAGTTCCTCTCCCCTCTTGCGTTCGGTAGCAGGATCCAACCCAACCGTATTTGATCGTGAATCATGGGTTGTGCTCCGATAAAAGTATTCTCCTTCTCCTCTGAAATTCCCCAGACGATATCCCAGAGAAAACCCCGCTAAAATTCCCGTACCTCCGTCAACGGGATTCATCCACGTCGTGCGTTCTTCATTCCCCGTCCGCTGATAGGCATCTTTTTTTCCGTTCCAAAATATATCGTCTTGGGTTGACAGGTCATTATCACTACCGGCCATGTCCATGTCCTGACCCTTCGCGAAGCCCAGGTCCATCCCCATGTACCATCCGTCCTTAGCCAATACCTGAGCAGGAAACGTCAAGAACGTCATCACACACAGAAACAGAATAACCTTCCAAAATGCTTCAATCCTCTTCATGTCATTTTTCCTCCCTATGCCGTTGATAAAACCATAAAGAAAGTCGCTATTTTCCATAAACGTTCTTGTCTTTTCAACATTATTATTCCAAGCGGACACCGGCCAGTCGGACGATCAACTCAAGCTCAACGGGGACGCCCATCGGCAATTCCGCCACTCCCACGGCCACTCGAGCATGGCGTCCGGCCTCGCCGAAGAGTTCCACCAGAAGGTCCGATGCTCCGTTAATCACAAAGGGTTGCTCCGTGAACCCTTCATCTGAGGCCACGTATCCGGTCATCCTGACGATTCGTTGCACCCGGTCAAGGGAAGAAGCGGCACGGCGAATCGTCGCGAGTGCATTGAGCAACGCCAGTTTTGCGGCTTCATACGCCCGTTCTTTGGAAATCTCACGACCGACTTTTCCGCGAAAGACCACCCGTCCGTCTCGACTGGGCACCATTCCACTGATAAACAGGAGGTCGCCAACCTGAACGGAAGGCACGTACGTCGCCACGGGGTTCGGCGGAGACGGCAGCGTCATTCCCAGGTCCGTCAAACGGTGCTCAATCGACATGATGGAAGAGTTTATGAAGAACGGCGCCGTTGAGGCCCCTGATACTTCCGCACGGCTTGATTATGTTCAGCCAACGTCGTCGAGAACGCGTGACTGCCGTCATTGCGAGAGACGAAATATAAATAATCGGTAGACGCGGGGTACAGGGCCGCGTGGATGGCGGCCTTTCCTGGATTCGCAATGGGCCCGGGAGGCAAGCCGACCACCACGTAGGTGTTGTACGGACTCTCAATGGACAGATCCTCTTTGCGCAAGTCGCCGTCAAATTGATGCAGGTCGTAAATGACCGTGGGGTCGCTTTGCAACGGAATGTTTCTGCGAAGCCGATTATAGAACACGCCGGAAATCAAGGGGCGCTCCTGCGGTCGGGCCGTTTCCTTTTCGATGACCGAGGCCAGAGTCAACACCTGGTGCATGGGCATCCCCAGTTCCTTTGCCCGCGCTTCGTACTCATCCGATACGGTTTGCTTCAACCGCGAGACCATGGCCTGAATCATCATCTCCGGTGTCATCCGGCGCGTGAAATGATACGTGTCGGGAAAGAGATAGCCTTCCAGATTCTTATGAGGCAACGACAGCGTTTGGATAAACGCCCGGTCCCGGGTTGCCTGAATGAACGCTTCACGGTCCGCCAATTGCTTCTCTTCAAGCACATCGGCAATCTGATTCACCGAAAAACCTTCGGGAATGGTGACCACGTACTGAATGACCTCACCCTTCGTCATTTTGCTCAGAATCGCCGCCCCCCCCATGCCTCCATGGAATTCATATTCTCCCGGAATGATTTTCCGATCTGCACCGAATAACCGGCCCATCCACGTGAATGCCCGTTCGCTCTTAATCAAGTGACGCTGATGAAGGAGGCGTGCCACTTCAGAAAAGGAAACCCCTTCGGGAACGTCAACGACGCTGACCCGCGTCGCTTGACCAACCGGTTGAAGTTGCACGTAGAAAACGGCGCCTGTCCCGAACCCGACGAGGACCACCACAAGAAGGACAACGCTCACACAAGGTTTGAACACGGCCGGAAGAGTCTTTGATTCCCGTTCTTGATTGTTTCTTTAGACCCGCGCAGCAACCAGTTGAAAGACCTTTGCAAGGGCCTGGCCCAATTTTTCAGGATTCTTCCCGCCGGCCTGCGCCACTTCTGGCCGGCCGCCACCCGATCCACCGACTTCCCCGGCCATTTCTTTGATGAAGTCACCGGCCTTCAATCGGGAGGTCAAGTCTTTCGACACGGTCACAAACAACGAGACTTTTCCGTCCGCGGCCGAGCCCACGGCAATCACGCCTTTGGGCATGGTGTTCCGCACTTTGTCCGACAGCAGGCGAAGGTCCTGCATGGATAATCCCTCGGTTTCCTGAACGTGAACCATAACGCCTTGAATCTCTTGAACCCGGACCGTGCCTGTTCCACGGTCCTGATCCATCATTTTCAGTTTCACCTGCGCTAATTCCCGTTCTTTTTCCTTCAACAACGCCACGAGCTTTCGAGTTTTCAGGCCAACCTCCGACGGACTGGTTTTCAGCAACTCCGCCAAGGCGTGTATCTCGGCTTCGATCTTTTTCCCATGGGCCAAGGCTCCGGTCCCGGTCAGGGCTTCAACCCGCCGAACGCCGGCGGCAACGCCGCCTTCGGAAATAATCCGAAACGTCCCGATTTCTCCGGTACGTTGACAATGCGTTCCGCCGCACAACTCCGTACTCCATTCACCAATGCCCACGACGCGCACCCGTTCACCGTACTTGTCACCGAAAAAGGCCAAGGCCCCGACGTTCAGGGCATCCTGAAGACCCATGACGTTCGTCTGGACTTGCGTGTTTTCAAGGACGTGATGATTGACCAGCGATTCCAATTCATCAACGTCCCGAGCACGAACCGGCTTCGCGTGCGAAAAATCAAAACGCAACCGGTTCGGAGCCACCAAGGAGCCGTATTGTTTCACGTGCTGGCCTAAGACGTCCCGGAGGGCCGCGTGCAGCAGATGCGTAGCCGTATGGTTTCGGGCGGCCTCACGTCGCCTGACCCCATTCACGACCGCGCGGACCGGCTCTCCTCGGCGAACGCGGCCGGCCTCGACCCTGCCTTTGTGCAGAACGAGCCGTCCCCCGACCTTGGTGGTGTCCTGAACCTGAATCCGGCCATCAGGCCCCACCAGGGCACCCTGGTCACCAACCTGGCCGCCGCCTTCAGGATAAAAAGGAGTCGCCTCTAAGACGACGTCAACCGCGTCCCCTTCCACGACTTCGTCGGCCAACCGTTCACCTTTGAGGAGGGCTTGGACGACGCCTTCCGATTCAAGGGTCTGATACCCGAGAAATTCCGTCGGCGGAACGTGTTGCATCAGCGCGGAGAGGGCCGGCTTGTCTCCCTCCGCGCTGAAGGCGGCCGACTTGCGAGCCCGATCACGCTGAGCGTCCAACGCCCGTTGAAATCCTTCAAGATCCGTCACCAGTCCTTGCTCTCGAGCGGCTTCTTCGATCAAATCCAACGGGAAGCCGTAGGTATCATATAATTTGAAGACGTGTTCGCCGTCCAACCTCCCGCGAACGTCGGCCTTGGCTTCGCTGACCATGGTCGTCAGAATGGGCAGCCCCTGGTCCAACGTCCCGATAAATCGTTCTTCTTCGCCTTCGACGGCCTGACGAAGGATTTCAGCACTTGGCGTCAATTCAGGATAGACGCCACCCATTTGACTCACCACCGCGTCGGTCAATTCATGGAGAAAGGGTTCGGTCACCCCTAAGAGCCGGCCGTGCCGTGAAGCACGTCGGAGAATCCGACGCAGGACGTATCCCCGACCTTCATTTGAAGGAACGATCCCATCCACGATCATGAACGTGATGGCCCGAAGATGATCCGCAATCACTCGCAACGAACGATCCGAGGCCGCATCGTTCCCGTACACGTGGCCGGTTCGCTCGCCGGTCGCGGAGATCAACGGCATAAACAGGTCGGAGTCGTAATTGCTGGTGACCCCCTGGAGGACGGCTGCCATCCGCTCAAGCCCCATTCCCGTGTCAATACTGGGCTTTGGAAGCGGATGAAGCCGTCCTTTGGCGTCCCGATTAAACTGCATGAACACGAGATTCCACAATTCCAAATAGCGATCGCAGTCGCACCCGACTCCGCACCCGGGTCGCCCGCACCCCAATGCCTCGCCTTGATCAACGTGAATTTCCGAACACGGTCCGCAGGGGCCCGTCTCGCCCATCTGCCAAAAATTATCTTTCTCCCCCATTCGCAGGATACGAGCGGCCGGCACCCCGATTTTCTTCTCCCACAACTCAAACGCGTCGTGATCGTCCTTGAACACCGTCACCCACAATTTGTCCGGACACAGCCCCAGATCCCCGGTCAAATACCGCCAGCCGTATTGAATCGCCTCTTCTTTGAAATAATCGCCGAACGAAAAATTTCCCAGCATTTCAAAGAACGTATGATGGCGTCGGGTATATCCGACGTTTTCCAGGTCATTGTGTTTGCCCCCGGCTCGCATACACCGTTGAACGGAGACCGCTCGCGCGTAGGAACGCTGCTCTTCTCCCAGAAACACCCGCTTGAATTGATTCATCCCGGCGTTGGTAAAAAGAAGCGTGGGATCAGCTTGAGGAATCAGGGGCGCACTCGGAACGACCGTATGCGCGTGGCCACTGAAAAAATCTAAAAAGGATTGTCGAAGTTCATGCGCACGATGGGGCATAACGAACGTGACCCTTCTATCGGAAGATTGCTCCGTGACCGACGACGGCTACGCCGAAGCACCTCGGGCAGCCGTCTTCTTGGACGACAGTTCAGAATCCCGCGTGCTTTGACCAACGGACCCGGTCCTCCCGTCATTCCTGACGTTCGTCATCGGGAATCCACATTGCTCCCGAATCTTTCTTTCGATTTCTCGGGCAACCTCGGGGGTGTTCTTCAGAAACGTTTTCACGGCTTCACGACCTTGGCCGAGCCGCTCCTCGTTCAACGAATACCACGCCCCGGCTTTCGTCACGATTTTCCGGTCAACCCCAAGGTCAACGAGTTCTCCGACTTTCGACACGCCCTCGGCAAACATGATGTCGAACTCGGCTTGCTTAAAGGGAGGGGCCGTTTTGTTTTTGACGACTTTGACGCGGACCCGACTCCCGATGATCTCCTGGCCTTCTTTGATGGACTCGATTCGTCGAATGTCCAGACGCACCGAGGAATAGAATTTCAGGGCGTTCCCACCCGTCGTGGTCTCCGGGTTGCCGAACATCACGCCGATTTTCATGCGAATCTGATTGATGAAGATCACCGTGGTCAAGGATTTGGAAATCGCTCCGGTCAATTTGCGGAGAGCCTGCGACATAAGGCGCGCTTGCAACCCCATGTGCGAATCGCCCATTTCGCCCTCGATTTCAGCACGGGGCACCAACGCGGCCACGGAGTCCACGACCACGAGATCCACGGCCCCGCTTCTGACCAGGGTCTCGGCAATCTCCAAGGCTTGTTCGCCGGTATCGGGTTGTGCCACCAGAAGATCATCGGTTTGCACCCCAAGTTTTCTGGCATAGGAAAGATCGAGCGCGTGTTCGGCGTCCACAAAGGCCGCCGTGCCGCCGGCCTCCTGAGCTTGCGCAATCGCATGGAGACACAGGGTCGTCTTTCCAGAAGATTCCGGGCCAAAAATTTCCACCACTCGACCGCGGGGCAATCCCCCGACCCCCAAGGCCACGTCCAAAGACAACGACCCCGTCGAGATGACTTGAACGTCGTCAAGCACGTCACCCGTTCCGAGTTTCATGATCGAGCCTTTCCCAAATTGTTTTTCAATCTGGGTCACGGCGAGTTCCAATGCCTTCTTTTTCTCCTCAACTTCTCCGCTTTTTTCACGCATAACGCCTCCTCAATCCGTATACGCCCATAAAACGTTTGTGATACTGAAAACCCGAGAGCAGGTCAACATTTTATTCTTAACGCGACTTTTCTCCCGATTGCACCCCCTCCCCCTCAAGGGAGGAATATTTTTCACGATCCCGTGAACGCAACGTCCCATAACGGTGTATAGACCGACCCGCCCGGTCGAAGATCGCTTCTGAACAGGGTGACCCGTTCAACGCGGAACCGGCCAAAACAAAAAGCGTCGGTACACGCGCCTGAGGCCTCCAGCATATCCCCGACTCTCCGATGATTGGTCTTGACGCGAGCCACCGTGAGATGAGGACGAAACGGTTGTTCTTCCGAAGGGTTTGCCTTGAGACTCGAAGGGAACCCCACGGACACCACGGCTTGATCGATTTGCGTCACCACGGCGGTCAACACGTCAACGTCTCCCCCGATGCCCACCCACAACGTGCGAGGACGTCGTGCGTCAGGAAAGACTCCACCTCCCTTGAGTTCAAGGTCAAACGGAGAAAATTCGGCGAGCACCGGCTTGACAACCTGATAAATTGCCGAAACCTGCGTGTCCGTCGTCTCACCAAAGAACTTCACGGTCACGTGGAGGTTTTCTTGACGAACCCATGAGACGCCGCGTATGTCCCGTTTGAATCGTTCAAGGTTCCGCTCAAACGTCGGACGCAGTGAGGCAGGCAGATCAATCGCCAAAAACGTTCGTAATCCCACGACTACTTCCCTGCCTGCCGCGGCACGGACAGGTCTTCAACGGGCAGGTTGTCCAACCATCGCCGCAACACGTCAAGGGCCGCTTGCGACGCACGCAGTTTAATCGTTTTCCGGTCACCGTGAAATCGGAAGGCCGTCGTCACGGATTGCCGCGGCGCGGACAGCCCGACGTACACCAACCCGACGGGCTTGGATCGCGTGCCTCCGCCGGGCCCGGCAACCCCCGTCACGCTCAATCCCACGTCCACGCCGCTTCGGGACCGAATGCCCTCAGCCATGGCCTTGGCAACCGGCCCGCTCACGGCCCCGTATTTTTTCAGGATCGACGAAGGGACTCCCAATACTTCGATCTTGGATTGATTGCTGTAACACGTGACCCCCCGGTCCACGTAGGCGGAACTTCCGGCCACTTCGGTCAACCGATGTCCGATAAGCCCACCGGTGCAGCTCTCGGCTAAGGCAATGGTCAATCCTTGTGCGCGGAGCGACTGTCCCACCACGTCCTCCATGCCCCGCCCATTTGTCGCAAATACGTAGTTTCCCAATACACGCACAACCTTATCAACCTTCTTCTCCGGATCATCAAGTGAGGCGTGAGACTGTGCCGCCGCGTCGTCGGACGTTGCACGTTTGCGCGGTTTTTTTGGGGGAAACCACGTCAACGACACCGACACCCCAAGAGCAGAAGCCAACAGGCCAAGCCGAATCGGGTCATCAGGGAGGATGATCCCTTCTATTCGGCGATCAATGTCTCCCTCCGCCAGCCCGAACGTATGAATGATTCGGGTTTCAGCGGGCGTCCCGAGCCAGCGTTCTCGCTGAAGAATCGGCAACACCGATTCGCTGAACATCGTCCGGGCCTCATGACTCACCCCGGGAATGCAAAAGACGCCGGCCCGTTTCCATTTCAAAAAAAAGCCCGGCGCCGTCCCCACGGCGTTTCGCAACAGTTGCGCACCCTCAGGCAGAAACGCCTGCCGCCGCTGATTTTCAGAAACGGCCCTTCCCGCCAATTTCATGCGGGTCCTGATTGCCCGCCACGCTTGAGGGTAAAGGCGCAATGGTTTGCGAGTCACGCGAGCCACGGCCTCCCGGGTCACGTCGTCAACCGTAGGGCCAAGGCCGCCCGTGACGAATACGATCTTCGCTCGTGCGGCAGCCTGGGCCACGGCATCCCCCACGTCGTCGAGAGAATCGCCGACGACCGTCTTCCACCGGACCCGGATGCCCTGCTCAGCCAGCAACCCGGCCAGAAAAACGGAGTTCGTCTCCGTCCTCCCGCCAAGCAGAAGTTCAGACCCTACGGCAATGATTTCAGCCGTGCTCATTGCGAGCGTGCAAGGTTAAGGAGAAACAAGGAAGGAAAGCCGGAACGTCGGACGTTCGTTCCGGCATAGAAGCATGGCATCGCCACGGGGTGCAGGCCCCTCTTTCCGTTTTCAGTGGACGGTCACGGCCCCCCTACCGGACAACGCGGTCATCAAGAGGCACCGGCGGTCGCCGAAGCACGCGGCGGTTTATCCGCCCGAGTCGTCGGGCTGAAAGACCAAGCCACCGATCGACACGTCAATTTTTACTCTTGTGTTGAGTGAAAAATATCTTGTTGACAACTTTCCATTCACCGTTAATTTTCAGTAAATTCATGTAATCAATATACGAAAAGGTAGGATATTCCATTTCCAGTCTCGCATTTGCTGCATGACCTGAAATATTAATGGACGCAATTCTTGTTTTGCGGTCGAGTTTTGGTCCGGGTTTCATGATTTTTTTGAAAAAAGCGATTGCATTCACCTCTTGGTACTCACCGTTCTCATCAATATATTTCATGGGTGCCGTTTCATGGAACGCTTTTTTTAACGTCTGAAAATCGTTGTCCGTCCCACCTTCCAAGTAGTAATGAAGCGTTTGTTCTATCAGGCTGTAGTCTGACGCCTGGGCGCTTAAAGAAGTGAAACTGACGACTGACAGGGCGACGAAGACAAGAATTTTTTTCACGATGGTCATCCTTTTGTTGTGAGGTGTTTCGGTAATAAACTCTTCCTTGTGATTACGTTGTCGGATGAACTTTTTCAATTTCAGTGAGCAAAGCCCGTCCGACGCCTTCGGCAGATTGCGGGTTTTGCCCCGTCACGACTCGCTGATCGACGGTCACGTGTTTTTCCCACGGGGCTGATTTTTCAAATACGGCGCCTCGTTCGATGAGCTTCGTTTCTAATGGGTAGGGAACAACCTTTTCCAATTCGACTTCAACCTCTTCTTCATTCGTGAATGAGTTTATTTTTTTGCCGGTGACGAGGTATTTCCCATTGCTCAGCTTAATATTCACAAGCCCTGAGGGTCCGTGGCAGACGGCACTGATCACGCCGTGATTTTCATAAATTTTCGTTGCCATGGAAGCAATTTCTTCATTGTCGGCAAAATCCCACATGGTTCCATGACCGCCAACGTAGTGTATCGCCACGTAATTTTCTGGATTGACCTGTGAGGGGTGCATGGTCGTTTCAACTTTTTTGCGATACGCCTCATGCTCCCAAAACTTCTTATTGACCGGATCTTCCAAATTAAATCCCTCAATGGGGGCTTTCCCCCCTTTCGGACTGACAAAGTCAATCTCGTAGCCTGCATCGTGCAGGACGTCCCAAGGGTGGGTAAGTTCCGGGAAATAGTACCCCGTGGCTTCTCCCGTCTCACCTTTTTTGTCATGGCTTGTGAGGACGAATAAGACCTTTTTTGAAGACATTTGTCGATTCCTTTCTTTTGACTGAATGAAGTTCAAAAACAGGCAAATGGTTTATTGAAAGTCAAAGCGGTCTCGTCAATGAATGCCGGTAGAAGGATAAGATAACGCTTACCTGTAGGTTGTCAACTCTTAATCGATAACAAAGACAATAAGAAATTTTCTGATTGGGCGGCACTGACCTGACTTGATCGGCTTGGTTGTCGTTCCCCGCCCGGACTTTAGAAGCGATACTTCACGTTCACGCTGACGCCGAACAATTCAACGTCGTCGGTCTTGATTCCGCCCGATACCGGTTCGCTTCCGTCCCGTCGCAGATTGGGCACGTGACCGCGTAACGGATTCGGCACGACGCTCCCATCACGAAAAGAATCGAAGTTGACCCAACGCCCCTTGAGCCCCAAAGACGTGGCCTCCGTCAACGCGTAATCCACGCCGAACAGCACCTGAAATCCGAAGAGCGTATCGCTGAGCGTGGCTTGCGCAACGGTGGACCTTCCGGCCAGATTGTTGCGGATGTCAGTCACGTTGGGGAGTCCCTCACCTGTGCGGATGCGATCCGGGTCGTTATGCCTCGCCCAGACGGTTCCATAACCGATATCGGTAAACCCGACGCCGGCCCCGACCCCGAGATAGGGCGTAAACCGGCTGTCATTGTTCAGATCAAAAAACAGGTTTCCGAACAGATTGTGCGAGGTGATGCCGTTGATCCGCTCCGTCGCCGCCACAAGTTCCCGATCAAGGATGTTCCCGCTCTCGCCCAACGCAGCGGGAATGACGGACGCCTCATCATATTTCGATTCCCGGTAGAAGTATTCGAGCTCAACGCGCAACCCGCCCCAAGGCTGATTCGGATACGTCTCAGAAAAACTGTAGCCCATGGCTGCTCCGGCCAGAATGCCCGTTGCGCCGTCGAAATCGTTCTTCCAGTCGTCACCCACGCCGCGACCGGGTCCCGTACAGTTTGCGACGCTTGGCGGAACTTCTCTGAAATCCGGGTTAATGAATTCATCACACACGGTGGCCCGGTCGTTACTGAATCCGGTGGTATCCAGCCCAGAGGCAACGTTGACGCCGATCTCGCTGCTGACGTAGAACCCCGACCCCGCAAGAGCGAAGCCCGGCACCATGGCATACACGAAGATGCTCAAAGTCGAAAGTAACACAATGTCTCTCATTATCCGGTTTTCCTTTCACGGCAATACGAACAACTGAAATTCTCAAGTAATACTTGAAAAATAAACGTCGAACGAAACCTCTCCCCCTTCGCTCGGAAACACGATGATCGTGGTCCGGGCGTTCGCATCAAACGCCCCATAGCGAAAGGAACCGATGACCTTGGCCTTGTACCGGGGAGCACGCGGCCATATTTTGGTTCGGTGCGCCACGCCGTCGAAACGCACGTGTACCGGCTTGACCAGTTTCTCCCCCTGTTTCAGAACGATATAGCTGTCTTTTGCAAACGTCGGCGTCCGACCGAAAATGGTCACGCTCACCAGCATCGTCTCTCCAGTCAACATACGTGCAATTTCAGCATCAGACGGTTCCTCCCCGCGCAACCCGAAATGGCTGGCCATGACCGTCAAGCCGTTCATTCTGGTCATCAGAAAACCCTTGGGCCGGAATATCTTCTCGGAACCAAACCAAGTATAGAGTTGATTCGGCGGCACCCGGTCTTTCGCAGCTTGGAGTCCCTTCTTCACGGCTGCATTGATTTGGCTCTTCGTCGGAGAAAGCTCAATCGCCCGACTTTCCAAAAAAGAGCCGCACAGGACGACCAGTAACGACACACACGTCACCGTGACCCCATGACGTTTCGACGAAGGATGGACTTGACTCGCAGCGGTTCTCATGTCCTGTCATGCCGAACGAAGCGCAGCATCTCGGCCCACGTCACTTTTATACTGCTTTTGATGAAGATTCAACGTGCGCACCAACGGACGGTGCATTCGCTTGCCACGCTGAACGCCGTTCGTTGACAACGCCGACCGAAAATTGATAGAGGAGACGAACGCATCAACTGGCTTATAATCCAGTCCATGAGACCTCTGCCAAGCGTCATTCTGAACAACGATGTCACTCTGAACGAGACTGTCATTCTGAGCGAAGCGAAGAATCTCAGAGGTCTACCCCGGACCGGACAGCCCTAGAGATTATAAGGGAGGATTTTCCATGGCTGAAGCAGCACCCCCGGCCAAACGTCAGTTCGTCAATTTCTGCTTTTTGAAAGTGGATCCTGCTTGGCGCCGGCTCCCTCAGGAGGAGCGACAAACCGGCAAGCAACAGTTCATCCGAGCCATTGAAGAATTCAGCGGTAAAGTCATCGTCGTGCCCTACACCACGGTTGGCATTCGCGGCGACTGTGATTTTGTGCTCTGGCGCATCACCTACGAACTCGAACTCTTCCAGGAACAAATGACCAAGGCTCTCGCCACCGGCCTTGGGCAGTACCTGACCATACCCTATTCCTATCTCTCCATGACGAAACGATCGGTGTACGTGGACCACCACGTGCATGAAGGTCAGGAGAGCCGGCGCTTGAAGATTACCCCCGGACGGAGCAAATACATTTTCATCTATCCCTTTGAAAAAACCCGTGAATGGTACCTGCTGACCAAGGCCGCACGACAAGGGATGATGGATGAGCACATTGAAATCGGACACAAATACCCGTCGGTCAAACTCAACACGACCTATTCGTTCGGATTGGATGACCAGGAATTCGTCGTGGCGTTTGAAACGGACCGTCCTGAAGATTTCCTTGATCTGGTCATGCACCTCCGTGAGGCCGAGGGAAGCCGCTATACCAAGCGGGACGTCCCCATTTTCACCTGCGTGATGAAGAGCCTCAAAGAAACCCTCGATACCCTCGGCGGGTAAGCAGGACGATTCCGTCCGACGCCGGTTTCCTCCGTTCGGTTCTTCGGCCCGTTCTCCGCGTGTCGCAAACTTCCGCGACCGGAAGTTGCTCAGACCTCGTTGTCCCGCTATCGTTGAACGAGCCATGAGCGAGGCTTTTCCCCACCCTTCCAAGTCTTCATCCATCAAAAGCGCACTCCTCTCTTCCCTTGTTCCGGGGCTTGGCCAATTGGTTCGCGGGTATCCCATGCACGCGGTCCGGGTCCTCGGGCTGGGCGGATGCTTAGGACTCATCACCTGGGGCCTGACCTGGATTGGTGGACCGGGAGCCGGGTTTTTTTTCGGGCTGCTGATCCTTCCGCCATGGTGGTGTCTTCAGGCATATCAAGCCTTTTTCCCCGTCCCGCCTGGCCAACTGGAAACCCTGAAACTCGCTTGGCAACGAGCACACGATATTCGTTATCTGGGCGGGTTGTTTCTCTTCACGGCGTTGACGGATCTGTTCATCATTCTCGCCAATCCCGACTATCACCTCACCGTCTTCTGCACCAGACCCGAAGGCGTGCCGGGCTTCTTGGCCAAGGCCCAATCCCCAACGCTTCATCTTGCCATTGGGTATGGGTTTCTCAGGCTTCGCCCCTGGGCCCTGTTCATCTACATGGCCTATGCCGGATTCGGATTACTGAACGCGTCTGCAAATTTTGCCTGCTTCGGGTACGGCCGCATTCGGACGGTGTTCTTTCTTTCCCTCGTGGCCTTTACCCTCTACGTGTTTTGGCGGAGATCCTGTTTTCACCCCGCTTCTCCGGCCTTAGCGAGATGAACCGATCTGCCTGAGTGTTGCCTTCTTTTGACAGCGTTTATCAGGGTATGGTATCCCACGACTACGAAGTGGTCAGTGGCTAGTGGTCAGTGACCAGAAAGAACCAGGCCACTAGCCACAGGTCACTGGCCACTGCCCACCGGCCACTGCCATTCAGACGGACGATGGAAGAAAGCGGCAATCAAGATAACGATATCCTGTTCGTGTATCGCCATCCCGACGGGGCCGTGACCCTGTATTCGGATGAAGAGTGGGCCATCGAACGAGGGATCAAACCGGAAGACCTTCACGTGGTCGAAATTCCTCGCCGACTGTACGCCGAAGGAACGATTCAGGAAGTCCGCGAGTACGTGGCCCAATATCTGGAAGCACAACACGAACGTTCCTCTTGACGCATCGGAGGAGTCATGATGACCACGGCCACGACGCAGTCGCCTCTCACGTTGGAACTCATTGAATCGGTTATTGAAGCCCTCCCCCTTCAAAGCCGGATTATGACGCGGCTGCTTCTCCTTCAGTACCTTGAGGTGTCTCACGAAGACGTTCAATACATCGTCGAAGATCAACCGGACTCTCGCTTTCTGGCCGGCGGGCAACCCGAAAAAAAAGCGTCCGTGGTGGCCGCGGCAAGAGAAGTCGCGCAACGCATTGACCAATACAGCCGATTGTTTCGCCAAAAACGTGAACGCCCGTGGCTCCAGGTCGAATGCCTGAACAAGCAACTGGCATTGACGGATTTGACCATTCGAGCGGCTGAAGGGTTGCTCACGTCCAAATTTCAGGTTAACCCGTCGATCTTGAAGGAACGCAAACAATCCGCCCTTTCCGCTCTACCGAAACCGGAAATCCGACGGTTGACTCGCGCGTTGGAACAAGAAGAAATCTCCGAAGACGACTGTCACAGGGAACGCCTGTTGATTGAATATCAGACCCTGCTGCGGCGCAGGGAAAAACAACGGCGACGGCTCATCAACGCCGAGCGAGAATACGAATATTCCGGCCTCTCTCCGTTGCAGGACCACGAAGTCGCCCATATTTGGGGAATCCCGCTGGGCAGCCTGTCGGCGAGAAAAGTCAAGGCCGTCACCCACTATCTCACGGCGCTTCAAGCCAGACTCGATCAAGAGCACGGCTCCGCTCCCAACCAGGGGCGTCCGGATCTCTGGAAAGAAACCATCAGCGTTCTTGCGAAAAAACCCTGCCGGCGTTCGATTGTCGGGTTTATCCCCGGCATTGAGCGAACGGAAGAGGCGTTGGTTGAAAAACTCAAAGCCTTTGCAGACGGTTCTCTGCCGGAGGCCGCGGAGTCAAACTTCTGGCAACTGATGACTCGCGTCCACGACAGTGAGCACAGCGGTCCCTGGGAAAATCACGCTCGCGCCATCTTTGCGCTCCAACGATTGTTTGCCATTCAATCCGACTCCGAACCCACGCTTGATGAGCTGGAAGAAGAACTGCTCAGAGCCACAAGACCCAAGTCCAAAGACGATGCCCTGCCCACGCAACAACCTGACGAACAACCCCTTGAACTCAGCGAACAAGCCCTGGGCGTCCTGAACGCCTTCGCCGGCGAAATTGACGACAAACGTACGCATTAGTTAGTGGCCAGTGGCCGGTGATCAGTGGCCAGAAAACAGGTCACTGGCCACTGGCCACGGACCACTCTCCCCCTAGCTATGCGGTTCTTCGACCAACCGATCCTGAACTCGCCCTACCAGTACCCGTCGCAGCACTGGGAATTGGATGAGCACGGCCAGCCGACAAACCGGAGCATTTCGGAACGGCGCTCCGTCGCGTTCATCACGCCCATCCCCCAGCCGAGAAAACACAAGCAGACCCAACGCGAGATCGTGTTCGACCAGGCTTCCCGAGAGATCGAGACGGAAAGTCAGCAATATAATCTGGCGCACGTCGTCAACGACCTTCGTCGCCGCGTCGATTCCTGGCGACGGTTGCCGAACCCGAGCCAATGGCGCGTCACGCCGGAGACCGCCAGGCTCTTGCAGCATTGGCGGCATCACCGTTTCAGCAATATCAGGCCCTTCTTCTGTCAAGTCGAAGCCATCGAGACGATCATCTGGTTGACCGAGGTTGCGCCGAAGCTCGGCAGAGAGGGTCGCCGATTTCTCGATCATCTCGATGCGGCCAACGAGCAAGCCAATCCTGGACTCAACCGGCTGGCACTGAAACTTGCGACCGGCGCCGGCAAGACCACCGTCATGGCCATGATTATCGCGTGGCAGACGATCAACGCCGTGCGCAACCAAAGCAGCCAGAAGTTTACACGCGGCTTTCTGATCGTCACCCCGGGACTGACGATCCGTGATCGACTGCGGGTCCTGAAACCAAACGACCCGGACAGCTACTACGCGAGCCGCGAACTCGTGCCCGGCGACGTGCTCGGCGACCTGGACTGCGCGAAGATCATCATCACCAATTACCACGCCTTCATGAGGCGGGAAACGTTGGAGATCTCGAAAGGAGGCCGTTCGCTCCTCCGGGGGCGCGGCCCGGAGATCCAGACGTTGGAGAGCGAAGGACAGATGCTCCAACGGGTCATGCCCGAGTTGATGGGCATGAAAAACGTCATGGCACTCAACGACGAAGCCCACCATTGTTACCGCGAGAAGCCGCCCGACGAAGACGAGGAACCCGACCTGAAGGGTGAGGCCCGCAAGGAAGCGGAAAAAAATAAAGAAACCGCCCGGGTGTGGATCTCCGGCCTCGAAACCGTCCACGGCAAGCTCGGCCTGAGCCGCGTCATCGACCTCTCGGCCACGCCCTTCTTCTTGCGCGGGTCAGGGTACGCCGAGGGCACGCTGTTCCCTTGGACCATGAGCGACTTCTCGCTCATGGACGCCATCGAGTGCGGCATCGTCAAACTGCCCCGCGTCCCCGTCGCCGACAACGTACCCAACGCCGAGATGCCCAGGTTTCGGAATCTCTGGGAACACGTCGGCAAGAAGATGCCCAGGAAAGGCGCGAAAAAGACTTCCGGCCTCGACCCGCTCAAGATTCCCGTCGAACTGCAAACTGCGCTCGAAGCCCTGTACGGGCACTACGCGAAGACCTTCGAACTGTGGCAACAAGCCGGCATCGAAGTCCCGCCCTGTTTCATCGTCGTCTGTAACAACACGTCGACGTCCAAACTGGTCTACGACTATATCTCCGGCTTCCAACGCAAGAAGGATGACGGTTCGACGATACTGGAAAACGGTCGCCTGGAATTATTCCGGAACTTCGACGAGCACGGGAATTCTCTTGCCCGTCCCCACACGCTGCTGATCGACAGCGAACAACTCGAATCCGGCGACACCCTTGACCAGAACTTCCGCACCGCGGCCGCCGATGAGATCGAGCGGTTCCGACGGGAGATCATCCAACGCACGGGCGACCGCCGACAAGCCGAAAACCTTTCCGACCAGGATTTATTACGCGAAGTCATGAACACCGTCGGCAAGGCGGGACGGCTTGGCGAATCGACCCGTTGCGTCGTTTCCGTGTCGATGCTGACCGAGGGCTGGGACGCCAACACCGTCACGCACGTGCTCGGGGTACGAGCCTTCGGCACGCAGCTTCTGTGCGAACAGGTCGTCGGCCGGGCACTGCGCCGGCAGTCTTACGACCTGAACGAAAACGGCCTGTTCGACGTGGACTACGCGGACGTGCTCGGCGTCCCGTTCGACTTCGCAGCCGAGCCGGTCGTCGTCCCGCCGAAGCCACCGCGAGAAACCGTGCAGGTCAAGGCCACGTCCCCGGATCGCGACATCTGCGAGATACGTTTCCCACGTGTCGCGGGCTACCGCGTCGAACTCCCGGAAGAACGCCTCTCGGCCACGTTCGACAACGACTCCACGCTGACGCTCACGCCCGACCTCGTGGGACCGTCCGTCACGCACAATCAGGGGATCATCGGCGAAGGAGTCGATCTCGACTTGATCCATACCCGCAACCTGCGCCGGACCACGCTGGTTTTTCACCTGACCAAGCGACTGCTGGAGACCAAGTGGCGTGACCCGGGAGAGGAACCGAAACTCTACCTCTTCGGTCAACTCAAACGGATCACGCGCCAATGGCTGGACCACCACCTCGTATGCAAGGGGAACACCTACCCGGCACAACTCCTGTACCAGGAACTCGCGGACGTGGCCTGCGAACGCATCAGCCGGGGAATCGTGGAACAGCACAGGGAAGAGCGCCCGATCAAGGCCGTGCTTGACCCCTACAATCCCACCGGCTCAACCGTCCACGTCCACTTCACCACGTCAAAGAAAACCCGCTGGCAGACTGACCCCCGCCGCTGCCACGTCAACTGGGTGGTCTGCGACAGCGACTGGGAAGCCGAATTCTGCCGCGTCGTCGAATCGCATCCCCGCGTACGCGCTTACGTCAAGAACCACGGCCTCGGCTTGACCGTGCCCTACCGTTCCAGCTCCACGTCCCGCACCTACCTCCCCGACTTCATCGTGCTGGTGGACGACGGACGCGGCGACGACCTCTTGCACCTGATCGTCGAAATCAAAGGCTATCGCGGAGAAGACGCCAACGACAAAAAAGCCACCATGGACATCTACTGGATACCGGGCGTCAACCGACTGGGCACCTACGGCCGCTGGGCCTTCGCCGAGTTCACCGACGTGTACGAGATGCAAGCCGACCTCAAGGCCACGCTGGACACCGCGTTCAACAACTTGGTCAACAACGTCGTCGTGGAAAAACCTCAACCCGTAACCTGAGAAAGCCCAAAAACTCCGTCATCCTGGGACTCCGTCACTCCAAAACTCTGCTGTCATTCTGAGCAAAGCGAAGAATCTCAACCTCAAACGGGAAGGTTGTTCAGGATAGAGAATTCCCAAAAGAATTATTCGATCACCTTCACATTTTTATGTAGGATGGCGTAAACGAAAAACGTTTCTCCGAGATAGAAACAGATGAACGCCAAACTCTATAGCAACGAGGAACTTGCCGCGTTTCGGTCAATGCCAAAACGGGTAACCAATCCAGGTGCCCGCTGGTCGGACAAACCCAAGTCAAGACCGGCACACCGCCAGCGCAGTTTCCAGGCATCCGGACAAAATGAACATGCTCGTTTCTCAATCTATCAGCGCCAGAACCTCGCTGACGACAGTGATTTCTCCTGCGGGATCGCCTATCTTCCGCCCGGCAGTCCCCCACTGACCCTGGCACGTTACAACGGACCAAGCCACAAACATGGAGACATCGCGTATCGTCCTCATGTCCACCGCGCCTCGGAAAAGGCCATCTCGGAGGGCAGAAAACCTGAATCGGAAGCAGAAGAGACCGACCGATTCACGACATTGGAAGGTGCCCTGTCCTGTCTTATACACGACTTCAACATGAGCGGAATCACCGCTCAACCCGACCAACCGGGGCTCTGGCAATGACGCTCAATCTCGATGCACTCCAACGTCTCTTATGCGAACGCCTGTGTGAAGACGTGAGAATCGAACGGCGCCCGGACGGTGCGTTGATGCTGCGGACGCATTTCCAGTTCCCCGACGGAGACCGCTATCCGATCCATCTTTCCGAGTCGGCATCGGGTGGATTTCGGTTGTCCGATCATGGCCACACCCTCATGCACGTCAGCTACGAGCATGACATCGACTCATTCATGGACGGAACCAGGGGAATGCTCCTCGAACGCCTCATGGGTGAAAGCGGACTTCAATGGGACAACGGCGCCTTCTGTTTGGACACGGCCCCCGAACGCTTGCCGGAGGCCGTCTTCCAATTCGGACAAGCCTTGACCAGAATCTACGACTTGACGCTTCTTTCCCGCTCAAACGTAGGCTCCACCTTCTACGACGACCTTGCCGACGTCCTCTCCAGCTTGGTAGACGAGACCAAGATGCAACGCGACTACCAACCCGACGTTCCCAATTCCCAAGCGTATCCAGTAGACTACCGGATTGAGGGCAAAGACGACGTACCGTTGTTCCTGTATGGCATCCCAAACCGTGACAAAGCGCGGTTGACGACGATTATGCTGTCTTACTTCCATCGGCATAAACTCAGTTTCGAGTCAATCCTCGTGTTTGAAAATCAAGCCGAGATTCCCAGAATAGATCTCGCCAGACTCTCGGACGTCGGCGGCGACATGATCTCGTCGCTGGAGTCGCACGAAGACTTCAATCGCAAACTTCTTCGGCGCGTCGCATAACGATCCCGAGCAGATTCATGGCGCGACACACTGAAAAACTGAAACCCCGCGCAACCGTTCACCACGCGTTCTTTGATCGGAACTTTCGGAGGGGTAAGCCATGAAACTTCACGACGACGCGGAAACCGACAGTCTCTACGTTGAACTCAAGGCAGGGCCGGGGGCGGAGACGCGAGAGGTGGTTGACGGACTCAACGTCGATCTCGACCTTCACGGCAACCTATTTTTGGAAGAAGTCGGAAGGCGAAGAAGCCGAGTTCATCATGATGCTCGATGAGTCCACCAAATGGGTCAATGACCACACCGTCCCGGATGAACGCGGATTGTCGTTCAAGCTGTTTGAATGGTGAGCAGTCTTGTCATTCTGAGCGAAGCGAAGAATCTGCTTTTAACCTATCTGCCGTCAGCAAGAGGAGCTAACACATGTGGAACTTCATTTTTGGCGTACTACTTGGCTGCGTTATCTATTCAACAATGGCAGACGCGCAACTCTTTCCCTTGCCGCCGGCCCACAATCCCAACGACTCCGAGGCCATCCGCAGCATGAAACAAAGCTGGTATGACAAAGCCGTCACGGACTACGCCATTCAACAACTCAACCAACCGTGCGAACGGTGAACGAATCGAGTCTAAACAAAAAAGAAGAAGCCAAGATGTTTGTAAATGAGCCTAACCAATGGATAGAAAAACCTTTAAGTCAATCTCAAAGGGATGAACTCAATATAGAGTTGCATGACCTTCACAAGGAGTTGCAAAAGGAAACAGAGCGTTTACATGGAATTATAAATGATTCCGATTTCCATCCCAAGTTGCCAATGATAGGAGATGATGTCCGATTGTGTGTGCAAAATATTGGTAGAGCTAATCAGAGGCTACAAAAGACAGCGAGAAAGTACTGGGCAAAGCCTATTGAGCAAAAATGGCAGGAACAGCATAGCGTTGAGACATTCTGCCGATTAAAGGGAATAAAGATAGATTACACTACAATACTTTTCGAGCAGGCAATCATGATGTTAAATAAAGCTGAAGAATTATACTTATTGTGCGGGGAACCGGATGCGGATGCTGATGATGTAAAAAAACGTTTGGATACATTAAAGCAATACGGCTTTTCAATGAGAGCCTTTCTTCGTGAGAAGTTTGATGGTCAGCAAACGGTTATCCAAATAGCAGAAGAAGCAGAAAACCTAGGCATTATCAGTATTTTGGTAAATGAGGCTAAGGCAGAGGAAAAATCGACATGAAAGAAAAATCAACCAGGCAGACGAATCCAGGCGTAGCCGTAGACCGACACATTGTCTACGGCTACGTCGAAAAGCACCCGCCGAACGGAAAGCCGCTACGGTGGTACGTCGGCATAACGAATAACCCCAATCGACGATTTCAGCAACACAAAAAAGCAGAAGCAAAAAGAGACAACGGCTATTTCCATAAATGGATTCAGGCAGGGTATCGGGAAGGCAAGAAATTTAAGGACATTCTTGAATATCATGAATTGCAAGTCATCCATGGAACCAGTCGGGAAGCAGAGTTTTTTGAAAGAAAATGGACGGAACGAAAAAATGCACTACGTCCACATGGATTCAATATGAAAACAGGGGGATATAAGGGGAAGTTCAGCGAAGAGACCAGGGAAAAACACCGTGCCGCACTAAATCGGCCGGATGTCGGGCTACGGAACCTGCTGGATTCGGCAGACAAAGAAAGCGCCTGAAATGCCAAAGCTCACTTCACGCAAAAAGGTCGAGACCCTCACCCACGAAGAGGCAAAGCGCAAGAACATTCCGACGGCTGAATATCAGTCGGTGATGAAGGAGGACGATCAAAGCCCCGTCCGGGTCGCCTATGAACGTCGGAACTGGGACCTCGACCCGCAACTTGTCTGGCGAGGAAAGGACGAGCAGGACCGGACGGACCTTGTGGTGCCGGCGCCGCCGCTCTTTATTCAGGAGAAGGTGCATCCCAAGGCGCTGATTGATGATTTAGTGGCCAGTAGCCCGAATGCCGATCCCAACTCACAACCCGACCTGTTCGCCGATTTCAACGGTCTGCCGGACGGCAACGCCAAAACGGAGTTCTATCAGCACGACGCGAACTGGTCGAACCGGATGATTCTCGGCGACAGCCTGCAAGTGATGACGTCGCTGGCGGAACGGGAGGGGCTACGCGGCAAGGTGCAGTGCATCTACATCGACCCGCCCTACGGCATCCGGTTCAACTCCAACTTCCAATGGTCCACCACCAACCGGGACGTGAAAGACGGCAAGGCGGAGCACATTACGCGAGAACCGGAGCAGGTCAAGGCGTTCCGGGACACGTGGCGGGATGGGATCCATTCGTACCTGACCTACCTGCGGGACCGGCTGACGGTAGCACGGGATTTGTTGACCGAGAGCGGGTCGGTGTTTGTGCAGATTGGGGATGAGAACGTGCATCGGGTACGGGCGGTGATAGATGAAGTTTTTGGGGAGGGGAATTGCATAGCGACTATTCCTTACCGTGTTTTTGGTGTGAGAGGAGGCAACTTCCTCGACAGCGTAACCGACAACCTGCTTTGGTACGCGAAGAACACTGCCGAAGCAAAGTACCGCCAGCTATTTCTTCCAAGTACGGCTGAATCCGACTACCAGCCCGTACGGCTGTACCGCCCTGGTTCGTCCGAAGGACTCAGCTTTACATTTGCGTTCAACCGCAAGGAGTACCAACCACCAAGGAACATGCATTGGGCAACTGGGATTTCTGGCCTGAGACGCCTAGATGCGGCAGGGAGGCTGATCGGCTTCAAGGCAGATGTTCGATACAAGAGATATGCCGCGGATTTCCCGTCAAGCTATCTGACAACATCTTGGCAAGACACTTGGGGAGAGCAGAGCAAGTCCTACGTTGTGCAGACATCCTACAAAGTCGTTGAACGCTGCATCCTGATGACCACCGACCCCGGCGACCTCGTGCTCGATCCCACCTGCGGATCCGGCACCACCGCCTACGTCGCCGAGCAGTGGGGACGGCGCTGGATCACCATCGACACCTCCCGCGTCGCCCTCGCGCTGGCCCGCGCCCGCATCATGGGTGCCCGCTATCCCTACTATCTCCTCGCCGACAGCCCGGAAGGGAGGAAGAAAAGTGGCGAATGGAGAGTGGCGAGTGAAGAGCAGGAAAAAACTCACCACTCGTCACTCTCCACTCATCACTACAACGTCCGTCAAGGCTTCGTATACGAGCGCGTGCCGCACGTCACTCTCAAATCCATCGCCAACAACGCGGAAATCGACGTGATCTGGGAGAAGCATGAGGAGCGGCTGAGGCCGCTCCGTGACCAGTTGTCAGTGGCTAGTGGCCAAGTAACAACTCTTGAAGAGTGGGAGATACCACGTGAGCGTCCAGCAGACTGGCCACCAACCACTGAGACGCTACTCACGACCTTCTGGGCGGCAAGGGTGGCCCGCCAGAAGGAAATCGACGCGTCCATCGCGGCCAAGGCCGACTATGAACACCTCTATGACAAACCCTACGAAGACACAGGGAAAGTCCGCGTTGCCGGTCCCTTCACCGTTGAAAGCCTCTCGCCTCACCGCGTCCTGGGCGTTGATGAGAATGACGAACTCATTGACAGCGTGGCGGACGCCCAGCTCGGCTACGGCGAGAAGCCGGACTTTGTCACCATGATCCTTGACAACTTGCGCACCGCGGGCGTGCAGCAGGCGCACAAGGACGACCGGATCGTGTTCTCGTCCCTCACGCCGTGGCCGGGCGAGTACATTTGCGCGGAAGGACGGGTTGACAGTGGCTTGTGGCCAGTGACCAGTGGCCAGAAGCCCGTGACCAGTGGCCGGAAGAAAAAGCCACGGGCCACTGACCACGGGCCACCGGCCACTGAAAAGCGTGCAGGGATTTTCATCGGCCCCGAGTTCGGCACGGTCTCCCGCCCCGATCTGGTCGCCGCCGCGCGCGAGGCCGCCGAAGCCGGCTTCGACGTCGTGGTCGCCTGCGCCTTCAACTACGACGCCCGCGCCTCGGAATTCAACGAGATGGGCCGCATCCCCATCCTCAAGGCACACATGAACGCCGACCTGCACATGGCCGATGACCTCAAGAACACGGGCAAGGGCAACCTCTTCGTCGTCTTTGGTGAGCCGGATATTTCGGTGACCAGTGGCCAGTGGCTTGTGACCAGCGAGGGGAGGATGATTGCGAATTATGAGCACGTTAAAGAGTTATCAGGACTTGGAAGTCTGGAAGAAATCAATCGAGTTGGCCGAGAGCGTTTATCGAATCTCTGCTCGGTTTCCACCGGAGGAGAAGTTCGGCATGACCAGTCAACTTCGTCGGGCAGCAACGTCGGTCGCGGCAAACGTCGCGGAGGGATCCGAACGAGGCGGAACGAAGGAGTTTCTCCAGTTTCTGGGGATAGCCAGCGGCTCGCTGGCAGAGATGGAAACGTTTCTGATTCTGGCGCAACGCCTGGAAATGGCGACATCCGAGCAGATGGCTCCCCTTCTGAAACAAGCGAAGGACGTCGGACGGATGCTCAACGGACTCAAACGCTCGCTACGCTCGAAAAACTGACCGAACGTGATTTCCCTCTCTCACTGACCACGGGCCACTGGTCACAGATTACGATCCACGGCGTAGACGTGTTCCACCCGAACACCGGCGAGGTGCGCAGCGACGGACCCGACGGCATTGCCTGCTGGTTCATTGACACCGACTACAACGAAGAAAGCTTCTTCGTCCGCCACGCCTACTTCCTCGGCACCAATGATCCCTACCAGGCGCTGAAAACCACCCTCAAAGCCGAAATCAACCAGGAAGCCTGGGCCACCCTGCACAGCGACACGTCCCGCCCCTTCCCCAAACCCCCATCCGGCCGCATCGCCGTCAAAGTCATCAACCACCTGGGGGATGAAGTGATGAAGGTGTTCCGGGTGTGAAGAAACTGAAACGCCATGTCTATTCCTGATCAAAGCCACATTGACCGAGTGTGCGAAGCCCTCTGGCAGCGTTCAGGCGGTGCATCCGTTATGATTGGGAGCGGCTTCAGCAGAAATGCCCAGAAATCTCACCCTGATCCCGATGATCCTCCGACGTGGCGCGAAATGGCGAAAGCGTTATCCGATAAGCTCTATCCACAAGACAATGGCAGCGATACGAGTTCAGGAGCCGCGGCAACGAACGATTTCTTGAAGTTAGCCCAAGAGTATGAGGCTGCGTTCGGACGTGGGGATCTGCACCGCTTCATCCAAAAGTTGATTCGGGACGAGGATTTCAAACCCGGAGACATTCATACTCGGCTGCTGCGGCTTCCATGGCGCGACGTCTTCACAACGAATTGGGACACGCTTTTGGAACGGGCACGTTCTTTTGTGGCCGATCGCTCCTACAGCGTTATAAGAAACGTGGACGAAATTTCCTTAGCGGTACGACCGCGCATCGTGAAACTTCATGGATCGCTTCCCGCATATTTCCCACTGATCTTCACGGAAGAGGATTACCGAACGTATCCAAGGAAATTTGCTCCATTCGTGAACACCGTTCAGCAAGCAATGATGGAAACGGTATTCTGTTTGATCGGTTTTTCAAGTGATGATCCAAATTTCCTGCAATGGTCGGGATGGGTTCGTGACAACCTGGGTGAGTCAGCACCAAAGATCTATCTGGCCGGATGGCTGAATTTGTCGCCTCACCGCCGCAGGATGCTTGAAGAGCGCAACATTATTCCTATTGATCTTGCTCTTCATCCGAAATCTGGCGAATGGCCTGAACACCAACGACACCAATACGCAACCGAGTGGATTTTGCACTCATTGGAGCGTGGACGCCCATACGAAATTTCAGAGTGGCCTTCTCGATCAGATTGGCAACTTCAATCGATACCGGAAGAACTGCAACCCGTTAAAGAAATTGTTCCCAATGAACCGAAAGAAGAGCTGATCTCGCCATCAAAATCTGGAAATGAGTCAGGAGATTTGTCAGAACAGGTGAGGGAATATCTCAAGATTTGGGCACATAACAGGAGAATCTATCCAGGTTGGTTGGTTTTACCCACAAGTACGCAATATTTAATGAGTTCACCTACCGGTCAATGGGAATCACCAATTCTAGGTGTACTCCCCGGCTTTGCTCCATTAGAACGTCTCAAGGCCATTCGCGAGTTGGTGTGGCGACGGGAAATCATGCTGGACCCAATCTCTCCCAAACTTGAGACTTCCGCACAGGAAGCGTTGGAAGAAATAGATTGTCAAACTCGAACAATCAAGGATGTTGCCGACCCAAGCATTGACTGGACGAACGTTCGGGAAACGTGGCGAACTGTCGCGCTTGCACTCGTGACTGTCGCACGATTTCGCTTTGATGAAGACCTATTTGAGAAACGGATTGCGGCACTCTCACCTTTCCGTAACGATCATCCCGACGTCGCTCAGCGAATACATCATGAACGTTGTCTCTGGGCGGTTTATGCGCTTGATTTCAAGAAACTGGATGACTTGCTCAAGGATTGGCAAACTAAAAACTGCGATCCGGTCTGGATGTTGCGAAAAGCCGCCATCCTCGTCGAAATGAACCGGAACGACGACACAATTCGACTGCTCAACCATGCGCTTTCAGCTATCCGGGAGAACCTTTTTAATGAACGTAATCTAGCCGGCCCTTCCCGCGAAGGCTGGGCATTATGGCTCGCACTGGCGTTTGAAAGAGAAAGTCTATTCGGGGAATCAGTTAAAAACCGGATCGACGCACCTCCGGCTTTTATGAGATGGCGAGAATTGACATCTTTGAAATGTAATGCCTTTGCGGAAAAGCATGATTATGCTGATGCAATAAGAGGTCATAATGACAAAAAAGAAAAACTACCTTTCGATCTCGGCCATCGGTACGTACCTGTTTTTCCCAATCGGTACGGACCTGTTTTTCGCATATCGTATGAAGAACGTGATCAACAGGTCGCAGCTTACCGAGCGACCCGTCTTTCCGAAGTAGCAGGGTTGCCTCCATCTGTTAATTACATGGCCGTAGCTTCGGATATATTGAAACTTGCTGCCGACAGACTATCCATGAAGGACCCTGAGATGGCTGCACGTCTGATTCTGCGAGTTTCGAACTATGACGATACCCATGTTCTTTCACGCACTTGGGTAGCCACTATGCCGATGGACTCGGTGAAAAGGCTTGTACAGGTTTGTAACAGTGCCATTGAATATGCACTGCCTCGAATCGCTGGTGGACGCCCGCGTGCCACATTCTGTCTTAGACGATTGCGTGTTGTCTTGGAAGCATTATCTCGACTTGTCCTACGACTTGACCCCGAAATGGCAGAAATTGTTTTCAATCAAGCACTTGAATATTACCGGAATGAACATGTGGCTCATGAGCCATTCTTGGCAGAACCAATCAAACATATTCTGGAACGTTCATGGGAAACCTTACCAAAAGATCGCCAAACCAGCCGTGTCCTTGATCTTTTGAGTGCGCCGATTGTTGGCATGGATGGATTTACGGCTTCGTCTGAACGCTACCCAGAACCTGGAGAGTTGATACAAGACGAATCGTCTCTGCCTACCCGCACTCCGGACAACGAACGCCGCTGGCAAGAAATTGTCAGTCTGCTCATACGTGGTTTGAACACTGGTGGTGAAGCACGAAAACGAGCATCAATTAGAATAATCGGGATAGCCAAAAAAGGACTGCTGTCGGACGCCGAGCCATCGCAAGTCGCTCAAGCACTTTGGAGTAACGATCATACCGAACCCAACGATCTGCCGGGTGGGACTAATCTTTATGAATGGGTCTTCCTTCCGTTGCCGCAACCGCAGCCGGGACTTGCAGAACAACGTTTTCGTCATAAATGGCTTGACATTGACAAATTCCCTCAAAGGAATGGTTCCGATTTGGATGAACTTCTCTGGCAGATCGGTTCTGCAATTTCCGGATTAAACGTGTACCAACAATCGCTGACGCTTTCGGACAAAGAGCAGAATTATCTTGCAGGACTTGTCGGGCAATGGGCTGAATCTCCACCTGTTCGGAAATTCTTTCCCGACCATCAGGACATTGATCGTGTTCGTCGAGCCATCTTCGGTCTAAAATCCATCATCTTGAAAGTGTTGATTCCAGAAGCCACAGCCACAAAGCTCTACGAAAAAATTCATAAACTAAAAGGGTCCGACACGCCAGGATTGGAACTTATCGCCGGCATTGTCAGGGCATTGCCCAATCGTTTTGATGAGATTGTTTTGTTGGTGAGGACGGAATTGGCATCTGATGATCGCGATTTGGTCAAGAACGCGGCATGGGGATTACACTTTTGGTTAAAGTCCGCATCCGACTCAACACCTGAACTCCGTCCTCCGCCTGATGACTTGGTTCGTGAAATTGCCATCATAATTGCTACCCGCAGAAAAGTGGTTCTCGCACAGGCATTGCAGATTGCAAAGTGGATATTTGCAGAAGGAAACAAAGATCATAGAAAAATCATTGGCCAATTGGCTGTACAGGGTCTCGGTTATCTGCTCAATGAGTTACGGTACGACAGGGAACATCAGCAGGACGAGGACTTCGACGTACCGCTTCTGCGTTGGGACTGCACTCATCTTGCCATAGCAATGGCGGAGCATGGCTTTGGCGACGATCCGACTGTTGCTCGCTGGCTGGACAATGCCAAAGAAGACCCGCTCCCCGAGGTACGCCACGCGCAGCATCCTGCTTTCACTCATCAACGTGAGGGAACGACTGGCCCTGACAACGGGCCAACTTCTCAGACTGAATAGCTATTCTTGACTATCCCAACCCCCCATCCGGCCGCATCGCCGTCAAAGTCATCAACTATCTGGGGGACGAGGTGATGAAGGTGTTCCGGGTGTGAATCACATGGAGATACTTCCCATGGAACTTGAAAAGACCACAAAGGTACCCATTGATCAACTTCGGCTGGACCGTCACAACCCTCGGCTGATCGGCCAAGCCGAGAGTGCTTCCGAGGAATCGATCATTGCGCGGCTCTACCGAGCCGCCGAACTTGAGGAGTTGCTTCAGTCAATCTCCGCCAACGGCTACCTCGATATTGAACCGCTCGTCGTCATGCGCGAACCCGATAAGGACACGTTGCTCGTCCTTGAGGGTAACCGGCGGCTCGCCGCGATTCGCCTGCTACGCGATTCCGATCTGACAAGTAGGATCGAATCGTCGGAAAGGCTCAGAATAACGGTTCCGCCTATTGCTGAATCATTGCGCTCCACCTTGGACCAGGTGTCCGTGTACCCCGTCGCCGACCGTCAACGTGCGCGTGCCTTCATCGGTTTTAAGCACATCAACGGTCCGGCGAAATGGGACGCGTACGCCAAGGCCAGATTCGCGGCGGACTGGTACCAGTCGGGTCAGCCAGATGTCGCCGGTCTGGAAGATATCGCGAGAGCCATCGGCGACCGACACGACACGATTAAGCGGATGGTTTCGGCGATCTATGTGCTGGATCAGGCCCGAGACAAAGGGCTGTTCGACATTGAGGATCGGCAGACGACAAAGTTCAATTTTTCCCATCTCTACACGGCGCTTTCGCGTTCCCAGTACATGGAATACCTCGGACTCGGAACGACATGGGCCAAATACGATCCGACTCCAGACCCTGTGCCCGCCGGGAAACAGGAAGAACTTCGGAAAGTGCTGGTCTGGATCTACGGATCAAAAAAGAATGATACGCCGCAAATCGTGCAATCGCAGAATCCCGACATCAAGCGGCTCGGGGAGGTGCTTGCTATCACCGAGGCACGCCACGTTCTCGAAACAACTGACGATCTCGATGCGGCACATGCCAGTACCGAGGCCGTGGACAAGCGGTTCACCGCCTCGCTGATTCGAGCGCGGGACGCCATCCGGGATGCATCAGGGTCGCTCAGAGCTTATAATGGACGGGACCGGTCGCTGCTTGACATTGCGGAAGACGTCAAGGAAACGGCAGACAGTGTGCATTTGAGCATGGCGAAGAAGCATCGTGAAGCCGGGGTTGAGCAGTGAATCCCGCCTTGTATCTCCCGCTTGACGAAAGGACTTCCGACGTGGCCGCGGATTTTCTGGAGCTCTCGGCCTTCTTCTCAAACGATGCGATGGCATTCACGTCGGATCTCACAAACGGACCATCAATCGCAACAGCAGAAGAGAACGGCGAGGAGGAATTGGTCTCCAGCACCGTCAATCGGATAGAGACACGCCAGCGTGTCCTTGATTCCGAGTATCCCTTCAATCTCGATCGTGATGGTGACCTCCTGACGTGTACCCTGGACGAGCGTTCGGTCGGACAAGCTGCATACATCTTGAGCCTTGTGCTGTCGAATTTGCGGTCCGTATCGCCGATACTCAATCATTCTGACCTTCACCCGGAAGAAGATGAAGTGCGGAAGTTGCGGGAGTATTTCCAATACTTCGCGACCGCGGCACTGGCAGCCGAGATTCAAGGCCACGCATGGTCCTTTGGGTTTCCACGACCGGACAGATCACCATTTCTCGAAAAGTTGAAACAAATCTGGGGAAAACTCGGTGATGGGTACGTCAAGCCACAGCCCGGGGCACCATCAAAGCCGAAAGATGATCAGATTGACGTGTTTGCGGCCCGATTACTACCTGACCGATTGCCCGGATTTCTGCTTGCTGCCGCGCAGGTGGCCACTGGTCAAGATATGAGAGATAAATCACTGAAGGGCCATCTCGGGGCGTTCAAGAGTCGATGGTTCTCGACGCAGCCGGTAACGGAGTTCATTGCCTACATGATCGTGCCGTTCGCCACGGCCGACAAACAGTTCGTTGATGACGTCCGTACCTTGGGCAACGTACTGCACCGGCTCCGGGTACCTCGTCGGGTGGCGGAGGCCGGCCGGCTCGTGGAGGATGACGTAACAATTGAAGGGTATGACCGGCTGCCGGAAGCCGTGCGGTGGGTCACGGATTATCGGAGCCGAATGAGGGCAGCAACATGAGACATCGTTTTCATTCGATCTGTCCGTATTTTGCCATGTTCCCGGAGAGGTTCGTGGAGAAACATCTGGCGGCGAGTCCGCACGCCGGGGTGGTCTTCGACCCGTTCTGTGGCCGCGGAACGACGGTATTTCAGGCGCTGTTGCAGAATCGGGAAGCCGCCGGCTGCGATCTGAATCCGGTGGCGGCCTGCATTGCGGGTGCCAAGTGTCACGCGCCTGATCCAGCGAGGGTGAGGGCACGGCTCGACGAATTGCGCCAAGGATTCCACGAGCCGAACGACGAAGGGTGGCAGGGAAAGCTCGAACCGTTCTTCAATCTTTGTTTTCATCGTGAGACGTTGCGACACATTCGCTATCTCAGGTCGGTGTTGAACTGGCGTCACCGCAGGGAGGATCGGTTCATCGCCGCGCTGAGTCTCGGCGCGCTGCACGGAGAATCCCATCGATCGCCATACTATTTCAGCAACCGCATGCCCCGCACAATCAGCACGAAGCCCGACTACTCGGTTCGATGGTGGCGGCGGAACGGCTGCATGGCGCCTCGGCGCGACGTCTTCGACGTTCTCAATCGGATGCTCGCTTATCGCTTCGGGACACGCCCGCCGAGAAAAACCGGCAGGGTGATTCAGACCGATGCACGTCGGGCGGGGAAAGCCTTTCCGACGCTCGCGGGCCGCGTCACCGACGTGATCACATCACCACCGTATCTCAATACGACCAACTACCGTGAAGATCAGTGGCTTCGTGTGTGGTTTCTGGGCGGAGACGCGCTGGTTCCGCACGATCGCCAGGATGATCGCCATACCAGCCCTGAGATGTACTGGTCATTTCTGGAAACCTCGGTGCGCGGCTTCTCTTCACTGCTGGCCGACCAAGCGAGCATCGTGATCCGTATCGGAGGACGCGGCTTACGAAAGAGCGAATTGCGGAACGGACTCGTGCGTGCGCTGAACGCTGGTCTGGACCGTGACATCCGGCTTGTCGGCGACGGCGTCACGTCGGAGATCGGCCACACGCAAGCGAACGCGTTCCTGGGCGCCAAAGCCTCACGACTCATGGAACACGACTTCTGTTTTCTCGTATAAGAACCCAGTGTGAATGATCGCCCAGACAGTCTGGCACCCCTGACGCAGATCGACGCCACGCAGAGGATTCCGCAAGCCAGACATGACGATGGTCAGTGGATCATGAACATGTCTCTCTGTCATCTTCAGGTAAGGAGTCTATCCAATGGGAAGTCCTGATAATCACACGACCTCGAATACACGAGCGAGCAAGACGAACGTTCGGTTTGAAGTCACGAACTTCGGTCCCATCAAGAAGGGTACGATAGATCTGCGTCCGCTGACGGTGTTCGTCGGCCCAAGTAATACCGGAAAGACTTACTTCGCCGTTCTGATTTATGCGTTGCATCGAATTCTGGACGGGTTTCCTCGGCTTCCCGTTATGTACCGCTCTTATTCCTACATTGAGTGGAGGCACCTGCTGCCGAGTACGATTCAGATGGATCCTGACATGCAGAAGGAACTCCGGATTCTTCTTGAAAAACTGGAAGCTGGCGATAAGGACCTCAGACTTTCGGATTTTCCCAAAAACATGCGCGATGGAATCACGCACCTTGAATGGTTACAGAACGATATAAAAAAAGAAATCATACGCTGCTTCGACGTCAACTCCGTCTCCGATCTGACTCGATTGTCCGACAACCCGAACGGGATGAACGTTTCTCTGGTCGTCGGAGAAGAAGACCGAGACCTTTGGCGTCTTCACATGAAGATATCTGAATCGGATGTCGTTGCGGATGGCCGAGTTGAGGACGTGGTTCTTTTCCCAAAAGTAGGGATGGATGCGGAGGATGCGGAGACTGTTCTTAGGGTATTTTTTCCTAGGGTACTTTTCTTACTCAAAAACATAATCGATAGAGAACCCGTTTCTACACGAGAACTTCGAAATCCATCCGAAGAATTGCAAAATCTATCCGAAGAATTTGTTGATAAGTTACTGTACCTAATCATTGAGGGAAGCGTAGGACAAGTGGATACCTATTACCTGCCGGCTGCCCGAAGCAGCATTATGGAAAGCCACCGTGTCATCGCGAGTTCTCTTGTGGCACGTTCCACTCGCGCGGGACTGGAGCGATTTTCAGAACTTCCGATGTATTCGGGTGTGATGGCGGATTTCATACAGAGCGTCATCCTGTACGAAGAACGCGGATCGAATGACAGTCCAATGAAAAAGATCGCCGATCAACTGGAAAACGAGGCGCTTGCCGGCAGGATATTGACCACGAAACCGCTGCCGGGAAGCTACCCGGAATTCGTGTACCGTCCCCAAAACACCGAGCAGAACATCCGTTTGGCCCGTGCCTCGTCCATGGTGTCCGAGCTCGCGCCCGTCGTCCTGTTCCTCCGCGGGGCCATCGACCTGGGCGATACGTTCATCATTGAAGAGCCCGAGGCCCATCTGCATCCCGCTGCCCAGACCCAGATGGCCGCGACGCTGGCTCGCATGGTTCGCGCCGGGGTCCGCGTCGTGGTCACGACGCACAGCGATTGGCTGCTCAAGGAAATCGGGAACCTGATGCGGGAGGGAGCATTGGGAGAGCAGATCGGTCAATCCTCAAGAGAGGAAGGACTTCCGAGTTCACTCCGTCCCAGCGAAGTGGGAATCTGGTTGTTCCGCAAGGATGGAACGGCTTCGGGGTCAACGGTGGAGGAGATTCCTTTCGACCGCATCGAAGGCGTGGAACCTCGGGATTATGAAGACGTTGCCGAAGCACTGTACAACCGTTCAGCGGATTTGCAGAATCGGCTTGAGGAAGCAAGAGGAGGCACCGAGCAATGAACGTGGATGAAATTCTCAGCGGCATTCGATCACGGGTGGGAACGGACAATCTCACCAAGACATGCAGCAGGGATGGATGCCGGGTGTCCATGGAAGACGTGCCAACTTCCCGAGTTTTAGTCGATGCAGACCGCGCCTTTTCGGCCCACAACACAGAAGGAAGACGATGTGACTACATCCTTTTCTTTATCGGCGCCGCCGAGGATACTCTCGTCATCGTTCCGATGGAACTTAAGCGTGGCAAAATCGACGCTTCGGCGGCGTCCGAACAATTGCAACGCGGTACGGAGTTCGCCGATCGTTTTACGCCAGATCATTCCGGCGTCAACCCCACTTGCCACCCGATACTGTTCTATGGAAAGCGTATTCATGAAAAAGATCGCAAAGCCCTCAATCGCGCCAAGGTGACATTTCGGAACCAGCAATTGACCATCAAGACAGCACGCTGCAATCAACCCAGAAATCTGTCCCGCGTTCTGAATGTGAAGTCATCAACTACCTCGGGGACGAGGTGATGAAGGTGTTTCGGGTGTAATGGACAAGGCATGGAGGGTGACACGTGACCGACCATGGTGGAAGCCGTCACATTGTCGCGGGGACATTCTTTGTGGTATATCGTGAAGGATGACTCTGCGCTATGGCGGTGTAGCTCAGGTGGTAGAGCAGCGGACTCATAAGCCGCGGGCCGGGGGTTCGAAACCCTCCACCGCCACCAGTTTTTCTACCATGGATTCCCGCTAAACTTGTCCCCGACATTTGTTATCGGGGGACAGGGAGGAGTACCCGCGGGAAGGACAATATGTTCGAACCCCGCCACCGCCTACCAGTTTTTTCTACCATGGATTCCCGCTAAACTTGTCCCCGACATTTGTTATCGGGGAAACTTGCGGGAATGACAGGGAGAGCTGTCGGCGGGAATTGGCAACGTGTTCCGAACCCTCCACCGTCTACCCCTCACCAACTGATTCAGCAAAATACGTCTCCAGGAGGGCGCGTCTTGCTTGATCCATGATGACGATTTGCCGTTGATCGAACGTGTTGGCCCAATACAGGTAATGGACGTTTCCGTCGCAGGACCCGTATTCAATGTGACGTTGCCTCCCGTCCGGCTCCTCGTCCGTCTTCTGCCGTAACACCACGCGGTCCGGAAGCTGTCGCCATACTTGTTGAGCACCGGGACCATGGTTTTCGTAAAGAGGGGACTGCTCAGGTGATTCACTCTCCGGTTCTGACCAGACTCGCTTCAGTCGGCGATCAAGAGGCTCTTCGGATTGCCCCGGCTGCACCGCGTGCCGCACGATGTCCACCATGAGGGATTGGTATTCTCGTAACCCGACGATCAGTCCGGAAAAGACCCCGGGAATCACAAGGCGCACGTAGGCCAATCCCCCGGCCGTTCGACCCGTTTCATCATACCTGCCCTCGACATCAGTAATCGGGGACCTGCCTTGTTTTCTCACCTGCTCGGATACGGCTTCTGACCGGACTTCGGATTTTGGCAACTTGGCGTACACGACGTCCGCGGAATGTCCCTGACAATAATAGAGGCTTTGTTGAGGATCATGGTTCATCGCTTCATCCAACGCCACGCTAGAAGACGTCGAATCTTTTTTCATCACGTACAACGGCCCCTCTGCCACCGTTTCTCCCAGTTCCGAATAGATCAAGAGCCGTGGGTCTTCGACGGCACCGAAACCGCGTGCGCCAAGGGCTCGTTGAAACAACACTCGTCGGCCTGAATGGAATGCTTTTTCAAACAGAACGAGTCTGCCGGCGGGAGCAAGTCCTTGAGAGAGACAATCGAGACGCGGCCCAATACCCGTCCGCGTTTCCAGTTCGCGTTGTTGCCGGTCGTCATGATCGCGTTCAAAGGTAGACCAGTGCCGGCTTGGAAGGCCGGGGTCGGATTCGGACTGAAACAGGGCTTGCGTTGAGATGATGGTTTCGAACCCTCCGGGAATCACTTGTCGGGGAATTTCGCACGGTTCAAAACTCACGTTGGAGAGATGCAACGATTGGGCAACCTGCCGTGCCGCTTCAATCGATTTGCAAGACCGGTCAACGCCGAGAAACGTCAGATCCGGAAAACAGGCGGCGTACCAGGTTGTGAGAATGCCGACTCCACACCCCACGTCCATAACCCGATGTGCCCCTTCCAGACGATTCGCAATCGCGGGTCCGAGGGCCTGATAATACCCGTATCGCTGGCTGTAGACTATTGGAAGAATTTCAGGAGAGGCCGCCAAGTCATAAAAGTCCCGATCGGCACGTGCATCGCTTGCGTCGCTCCGTCTTTGGGCCGCTTGCTGAAGGCCACGAAGGTGATGGCCGGACAACGCTTGCCGCTGCCAGACGTCATAAGCCTCTTCCTCGTGAAACAGACGAAGACCCCAGTGTGCCAGATGTTCTTCAATTGACCATTTCGGCATACGAGAAAAACCGGGGACCTGTCCCTAACCCCCGACAACAACAATCGAGGACCTGTGCCCGACAACAACCGGGGGCCTGTCCCCGACAACAACAAGGGGACCTGTCCCCGACATCAGTAATCGGGGACCGGCTCCCCTGCTGTCATTCCCGACATCCTTTATCGGGAATCCAGTCACGTGGCGTTAAAATTTCGCCGACAGCATCATGGCGTCCTGATACGCTTGGGGCACGGGATGAGGGTGGCGCAGTTGACCCGTCCCGAATCCAACGTATTTCTCAGTGGTCAAAGATTGAAGCGTCAACGGCCCTCGCACGTGAAAACGAGAGGTATTCATGCCCATTTCTTCGCCGACGTCCATTTGCGTTCCGGAATGCAAGCGGGTCGAGGCGTTCACCAGCACCGCGCCGGAATCGACTTCCCGGACAAATCGCATGGCCGTGCCGTAATTTCGCGTCACGATCGTATCGGTATGCCCTGGGCCGAATGCCGCGATATGGGCAATGCCTTCATCCAAATCTTTGACAATTTTGATGCCGCACTTCAACGATTGACTTTTCCGTTCCCAGTCGTCATCGGTAGCCGGACGAATCCCTTTATGACCGGTCATTTCCATAATTCCCATCATGGAAATCGTTTTGGGACAACCCAGAAGATCGAGATTGAATTCACTGAGCAGCCGACGAAGAAGTCCCGGAAGCAACTGTCGTGCGATGGCCTGATGCACCAACACCGCGTCCGCTGCGTTGGTGGCAAGAGGGTCCTGAATTTTGGAATTCACGATGACCCCCTGGGCCAACGGCACGTCCGCCTCTTTATCAACGTACACGTGACACAGGCCGCCATCGTATCCCAGGACGGGAACCCGGGCCTGTTCCATCACCGCTTTCCGCAAGCCGGCTTTTCCTCTCGGCACCACCCCGTGAACCAGATGCCGCAATCGGGTCAGTTCAAGGACGCCTTCCGGCTCAGGTCGGTCCACGAACGTAATCGCCCCTTTCGGTATGCCGTGGCGTTGAGCCGTCTCATTCAACACGTGGACCACGACGGAATTGGTCCGAAACCATTCCTTTCCACCTCGAAGAAGACACACGTTCCCCGATTTGAGGCACATCGCAATCGATTCAGCCGTGACCGCCGGCCCGAATTCAGAAATGACGGCAATGACCCCTACCGGCACACGAACCCGATGCACGTCAAGGCCGTCCTGCGTCAACCACCCCTGAGTCACCTCCCCGACGGGATCAGGTTCTTCGGCAATGCCGCGAATCGAATCGACGAGAGCGAGCACGTCCCGGTCCGTCACGGATATCTGATCTCGCGCTTTCCGATACTCTTCCGTGGACCCTTCCTTGGGAATGGCATCAAGGTCTTCTTTATTGGCTCTGACCACGTCCTCAACGCTGGCTTCCAGGTGTTCCGCCATTGCTCTGAGGGCTTGCGTGCGGTCAGTGCCGGACATCACGGATAAAGGACGGGCTGCGGCTTTAGCTTGTTTGGCAAGATTTTGAACGTGGAGTTTTATCGGCATTTCGACCATGTTCTGTCCCTCACGTCGGAAAAGTGTCAATAATGTCTGCCCCCGCGGTGAGTAATCGGGGGTATGGGGATGAGGACTGTACCTGCTTCAAAACGCGCTCGTCAAAACACGCCTGCCATCGACGTCACTCACCACTCACCACTCTCCACTCACTTACCTTGCAATAAAAATAAGGACTATGCTAGTTTTTGTCGTTTTACGGCGCGCATCTTCTGGAGCGACGAACGTCCGTTGAGAGCACGTCATTCATCATTTGAAGGGAGGTGGAGATCCAGTATGGCATTCATTAACGAGATGTTAGAGGCAGGCGTCCATTTTGGACATCAGACCAATCGATGGAATCCGAAAATGAAGCCCTATATTTTCGGCGAACGAAACGGCATCTATATTATCGACTTACAATACACGGCCAAACTTTTTCGTGAGGCGTATCGATTCGTCCGGGACACCGTGGCCTCCGGGGAATCGGTTCTGTTCGTGGGGACCAAGCGTCAAGCCGTCGAGATTGTAGAAGAAGAGGCCAAGCGGTGCGACATGTATTACGTGACTCAACGCTGGCTGGGAGGCATGTTGACCAATTTTCAAACCATTCAAAAAAGCATCAGCCAACTGAAAAAATTGGAAGCCGCCCAAACCGACGGTACCCATGAACGCCTCAAGAAAAAAGAAGTGCTGCTCATGGAAAAGGAACGGGGCAAGCTGGAGAAATATTTGAACGGCATCAAGGAAATGGACGGCTTGCCCGGCTGCATCTACGTCCTCGATACTCGCGTTCAACACATCACCATCAGAGAAGCCAATCGTTTAGGCATCCCGGTGGTGGCCATTGTCGATACCAATTGTGACCCCGAGGGAATCGATTATCCCATCCCGGGGAATGACGACGCCATCCGGTCCTTGAAACTCTTTACGACTCAGATTGCCAACGCCTGTCTGGAAGGTCAAAACCTTCGAGCCAAACAAGAGGCCGCAAGCGCAGCCGCCAACGAAGAAGACAGCATTATGGCGGAGATGATCTCCGCCCGTTCAACCGACCATGAGGTGGAAAGCATCCAGACTCCTTCCTGAGCATTCCATCAGTTGCTTGTTTGGCCACCTCACCCAACACAAGAGAGAGGAACGCACGATGTCCAGCATGAGTGCCTTGGTGAAAGAACTCCGCGGCAAAACGGGGTCGGGAATTCTTGATTGTCAGAACGCGCTGAAAGAAACCAACTCGGATATTGAGAAAGCCATTGACCTCCTTCGTCAACGCGGTCTGGCCGCGGCCCAAAAGAAAGTCGGGCGAGAGACCAAAGAAGGCGTCATTTCATCCTATATCCACGCGGGGAGCAAAATCGGCGTCCTGGTCGAAATCAATTGCGAAACCGACTTCGTGGCACGCAATGAAGAATTTCAGGCGTTCGTCAAAGACGTGGCCCTCCAGATTGCCGCGGCCAATCCCGCCTACGTCAACCGTGAGGGAGTCCCCGGTGAGCAGGTGGAGCGAGAAAAGGCCATTTATCTGGCCCAAGCCAAAGAATTGGGCAAACCCGACGCCGCCATTGACAAAATCGTTCATGGAAAGCTGGAAAAATTTTACCAGGAACATTGTCTTCTTGAGCAAAGTTTCATCAAGGATCCCAACAAAACGATCAGTGAAATCCTGACGCAAAAAATTGCGAAACTCGGAGAAAACATCACCGTTGCCCGATTTACCCGATACCAATTAGGCCAGGAATGACGCCCGTTCAGTACCGCCGCATTCTCCTCAAAATCAGTGGAGAAATGCTCGCGGGAAACCAAAGCTACGGTATCAACGCGGACGTGCTGACGACGCTCGCCAAGGAAATTCGTGACGTCGTGTCCATGGACGTGGAGGTCGCGTTAGTCATCGGCGGCGGGAATATTTTTCGAGGAATGGCGGCAACCGATTCCGGGATGGAACGAGCCTCGGCTGACTACATGGGCATGCTCGCCACCATGCTCAATGCCCTGGCTCTCCAGAACGTCCTGGAAAAAACCGGTCTTTCCACGCGAGTCTTATCGGCCATCGAAATGCAGCAACTCGTCGAAAGCTACATCCGACGGCGAGCCATCCGTCACCTGGAAAAAAAGCGCGTGGTGATTTTTGCCGCCGGGACGGGAAACCCGTATTTCACCACGGACACGGCCGCAGCCTTACGCGCCATGGAAATCAAAGCCGACGTCATCCTGAAAGGCACCAAGGTGAACGGCATTTATGATTCAGACCCGGTCCGCAATCCTTCGGCCACCATGTACGATACCCTTTCTTTCCTCTCCGTGCTGAACAAAAGCTTAAAGGTCATGGATGCCACGGCCATTACGCTCTGCATGGACAACAGTCTCCCCTTGATCGTGTTTAATCTGACGGAGCCCGGCAATTTGAAGCGCGTGGTCCTCGGGGAAAAAATGGGGACCCTCGTGACGCACGACGCGGCACTGAATTAACCACAGGTGTACCACGCATGTCGCATCAACCCATCATTGACAAAATTACAAAAAAAATGGCAGTCGCCGTTGAGCACCTCAAAAAGGAACTCGTCGGGCTCAGAAGCAGCCGACCGTCGTTGTCGCTTTTGGACCACGTTCAAGTCGATTACTATGGGACCCCGACGCCGTTGAAACAAGTGGGGACCCTCTCCATGCCCGACAGTCGTGTAATCACGATTCAGCCGTGGGATCCTTCAAGCATTCAAGACGTGGAAAAGGCCATTCTTTCCTCGGACCTGGGGTTCAATCCTTCCAACGACGGGAAGGTGATCCGGATTCCGATTCCTCCTCTGAGCGAGGAACGTCGAAAAGAAATCGTCAAGGTGTGTCGAAAATATGGGGAAGAGACGAAAATCCACGTTCGCGGCATTCGTCGAGAGGGAAATGATGATCTCAAACGCCTGCAAAAAGATTCAACGATTACCGAGGATGATCTCCGAAGAGGCGAAGCCGAGATTCAAAAAGTTACGGACAGCGAGATCAAAAAAATCGAAGACCTGATAAAGAAGAAAGAAGGTGAAATTTTAGAGATTTAACGTCCCGCCCGTGTCTCACCCGACTTCTGCAATTCCCTTGACCGCTCCCGCATCACTTTCACCGACCGTTGCCACCGTCCGTCTTGCTTCCGTTGCCCATAATCTTCGGGAACTTCGCCGCCTTCTCCCGCCATCTACCAAAATTTTGGCCGTGGTCAAGGCTGACGGCTATGGCCACGGCTCCCGGATTATCGCCGACACCTTATCCAAGCTTGGCATTCAACAATTCGGGGTTGCCTCAGTGCAAGAAGGCATCGTGCTGCGGGAAGCCGGCGTTCTCGGACAGATTCTGGTGATGGGTGGGATTTTCTCCTGGCAACTCAAAGATCTCATGGCCTTTAATCTGATTCCGACTCTTTCGAACGACGACGTCGCTCATGCGCTGAGCCAAACCGTGCCGCACGACCGCCGCCCTTACCCCATCCATCTGGAAGTCGATACGGGAATGAGACGATTGGGCTTCAGCGTCGAAGAGGCGTTGGCACTCTTGCAGTCTCCAATGATGACGCAGACGCTGTCTTGCCAAGGGCTCATGACCCATCTCGCGGACGCCGACAACCCGGACCCTGCCTGGACCCGTGACCAACTGAGCCATTTAGAAACAGCCGTGCTGAGACTGCGGTCGGCCAACGTCCCGATTCCCTGCGTCCACGCCGCCAATACCGCGGGGATACTCTGGCACCCTCAGGCGTGGTTGGACATGGTCCGCCCCGGACTGATGTTATACGGATACGCCCCCGTGCCAAAGAGAGAAACCCCCATTTCTCTTCAACCCGTCATGACCCTGACGACCAAAGTCGTTCACGTCAAAACGGTGGAAAAAGGAGAACCCGTGAGTTACGGCGGGACCCATCGAACCAGAAGGCGGTCGCGGTTGGCCGTGGTTCCTATCGGCTATGCCCATGGATACGCGCGTCAGCTCTCCAACAAAGGAGCCGTCATCATTCATGACCAACGCTGTCCCATCGTCGGACGAATCTGCATGGACATGACGATCATTGACGTCACTGACGCCGCCGGGGTCAAACCGGGAGACGACGTCATGGTGATGGGCAAATCAGAGAGGCAGGACGTCACCGCCTACGACCTTGCAACGTGGCAGGAATCCATTCCCTATGAAGTCTTATGTAATTTGGGTCCACACGTGCATCGCGTCTATGAACCACTGGCGAACGCGTGTGATGAGTAAGGCGGGAGCAGACCGGTTGATTCAGGTCTTCAACGTCTTCTTCAATCGTTTTTCCACGCTGGCGACTTTTCCGCTTAACCGTCCCTTGTGCCCTTTTCGATAATCAACTTTAATCGTGCAGGAGACGCGGTTACAATCTTGCTTCATTCGCTCATAACATTGCCGCACCACGTGAAACACCTCATCCCACTCTCCTTCAAGCACGGTCCCCATGGGATTCAGACGATACTCCACGCCGCTCCGGTCAATAATTTCCAAGGATCGGGACACGTAGGCGCTTACGCTTTCGCCCTTTCCCAATGGGGACATGCTGAATTCCAATAAGACCATGGCCACGCCATCCTTTCACTATAGCCGCGACGGCTTACACCGTCTTCCCTGACCGCCTGAGACGGTCCCGTTCCAGAAACGGAACGTTATAAACCCGAAGCCTCTTTGTGGGCGGTCCATGCTTGAGGATAGTCAATGGTTCCCTTTAATTGGAAACCCTCCACCGCCGCGTTCAAGCGTTCCTGCCGTTTGACCATACTCGGCTCATCGGCTTGGACGTGTTCACGCAACGCGCCCAACCACTCCAAAAAATGTTCGAATTCATCATCAAAAATCTCTTCACAATTCTGCCTCAGAGTCCGCGCCAGCGTTGGAGATGCCCCACCGGTACTGATCGCCATACGAAGGGCTCCTCGCCGAACCACGGCCGGCATCATGAAATCGGACAACTCCGGCTGATCGATCGACCACACCAGAAACCCCTCTGCCTCTGAGGCGTCACGTAACGATCTCGCAAGATCCACGTCTTGAGCCAAGGTATTGATAATCACAAACGCGCCTTGCGTATCAGTCGACCGAAACCGTCGCCCCCGGTGAAGAACCTTCCCCGCGGCCGTCAGCTTCCGAAGCGGCGCGTTCAGGGTTGGATTCACCACCACCACGTTCGCTCCAACGTCCAACAACAGGGCCGTCTTGTGAGCGGCTTCATCTTCCCCGCCAATGACCACGCCCAACCGGCCCTGCAGATTTAAAGAAATTTGAAAGCCGGGATTCATTCAGAGTCCAATTCCGCGTGCCAATAGAGATAATCACGCCAACTTTCCGGCGTGTTCCGAATGCCGATCATGATGGTCAGCGTCGAATTCCAGCGTGGCTTTTGTGGTTTTTTCTTTAACTGCATGTGCGCTTCTTCCGGGGTTCTTCCGCTCTTTTTATTATTACAACGCCAACACGCGGTCACAATATTTTCCCACGTTTTTGTGCCGCCCTTTGCAATGGGGACAACGTGGTCAAACGTGAGTTCTTCAGTTCGGAACCGTTTAGAACAATATTGGCACGTATAATTATCTCGAGTAAAAATGTTGATTCGGGAAAATTTGACCGTCCGATGGCTGGGCCTGACCTTGATGACCTTCAAGAGCCGCATCACCGAGGGAAGCTTGAAACGAATCGTGACTCCTCGAATTTCCAGATCGTACACCTCCAGAACTTCGACCTTTCCCTGACACAGCAACGTCATGGCCTTCTGCCATTGCACGACGCGCAGGGGTTCATAAGTCGCGTTTAACAGTAACGTCATTGAACCTGGTCCCGAACGTGATTCACGAAACGTACACGACGTGAAGACGTGTATAGCATCAGGAGCAATCCTGAATCAATATCGACGTCACGTCATCACTTGCGTCACGACGGAAGCCTTGGTAGGGTTTTTGTCCTTTCCGTCAAACGCTCAGCATGAAATTCATCAATGCCGCAAGTCTTGAAGACATCAAACCCGGCACGTGTCTCTCTGTGGAACTCGACGGCGAACGCGGGGTTGCACTCTTTCACGTGAACGGAGAAATTTTGGCGCTGGATAATACGTGTCCTCACGCCGGCGGTCCGCTCGGGGAAGGAACCCTTGACGGGGAGCGGGTGACGTGCCCGTGGCACGGATGGGAATTTAACGTCCGCACGGGACAATGCGTCAAAAACCCCATACCCGCTTGGTCCGTCCCCTGTTACCCGACGCGCGTGGAACGTGGCGTCATCCAGGTCGCGTTTCCATGGGAACCCGTCTGAAGGGTCCGGATATTTGATCCTGATGCGGCAACGGCGGTAACTCATGAAACGGCATGAAGTGAACGGCGGCTAACGAAATCACCCGGACGGTCTGATCGCGTAACGTGACCCGCCAAGCAAATTCTCGCTCAATCCATTCATCAAATCCTTTCTCCCGAACGATCAGTCTCACGGCGTACACCCCCGGTCGTTCTTGTCCGACTTGCCACTCACCTTTGCGGAAAGACGTTCCCTGTTCTTTCAACGCTTCAACGTACTGATTGACGGCAGCCTCCAACGTCGGAGCATTTCGAGCAGGATGAGAACGAACCAGTGTCAACGCCTCGCGTGCCTGCGGGTCATCCGGAACGTCGGGAGTTTGCCCGTCGGGCCTGGGAAACACGACGCCCGCGACGATGAGGCACACCAGGACGGCAAGGCCTAGGAGAATCCTGATTCTTTTCGATCCCATAAATATTCCGGCTCTCCTTGATGATGGGCCGTCCAACGAGCACACACGAACAAGGCGTCACTTAGACGATTCAAAAATGGAAGAATCTGCGGATGGACGGGTTCCTCGTGAGCGAGATGAACGCACACGCGCTCGGCACGCCGACAAACGGTTCTGGCTTGATGCAGAAATCCAGATATTTTTCCACCGCCCGGCAGGATGAACTCCTTCAACGGCAGTAAATCCTCCTGACACCGATCAATCCAACGTTCTAATTGCGCAACGTCCTGAGGGGTCACCTCCGGCATATTCTTGAAGGCTTGTCCGGGAGCCGTAGCCAGCAATCCCCCGACGTCAAACAATTTATTCTGAATCCATTTCATCCAATCTTCCAATTCCGCTTTGCCTTGACGGTCTTCCATCCGTTCCTGGTTAAACACGCGAGCGAGCCCAATCAACGCGTTTAACTCATCAACCGTTCCATAGGCTTCAACCCGGACGCCATCTTTCTTCACCTCCTGGCCGCCCGCAAGCCTCGTTCGGCCGCCGTCGCCCGTTTTCGTATACACTTTAGAAATTCTCATGACTCAACGGCCACGACCCGTAGCGGCGCATCTCATGCGCCGAGTTTTCGTATCCTCTCTCGCCGAAGGCGTCATTATACTCAATACTCTCGACCACTCCCAACCCTTCTACAAAAAGATACGGAGCAGTCCGGTTGACCGACCCCTCTGCAGGGCCATGTCTCACGCGGGCCAAAGTCAGGTTGATTGAAACTGCGCAGAACGGTGAGATATACTTTATCCCTCCGCATAGTGAGCAGTGGAACACCAGAACAGAACGCATGACTCCGACTTGGTCTCCGATTCCCTTCCGACTGCGCTCTCGATGACCAAAACTTCTCAGCCCCACGTGGTCGTGATCGGTGCCGGCTTTTGCGGCTTGGCCACGGCTTACGAACTCGGTCGGTACGGGATCCACGTCACGGTGCTGGAACGGGACGACGAGATCGGCGGCCTCGCCGGCAGCTTCGTCGCGGGTGGCGAGCGACTCGAAAAGTTCTATCACCACTGGTTCACGAACGACGTCCACGTGATGCGGCTCATCGAAGAATTGGGCACGTCGGATCAAATCCTGTTACGTCCTACCCGGACCGGCGTGTACCACGCCCACCACTTCTTCAAGCTCTCGACGCCCGTTGATCTCCTGCGCTTCTCGCCCCTGCCGTTCCTGAGCCGCCTCCGGCTCGGATTGCTGGCACTCCGGGCGCGCCACGTGCGGGACTGGCGCAGCCTTGAAGACCGGACGGCCGCGGACTGGCTCCGGGAACTGGGCGGAGAGCGGGTGTACCGAGTGGTGTGGGAACCACTTCTGCGGGGAAAATTCGGCCACTTGGCGGAAGAAGTTGCAGCAGTCTGGTTCTGGAACAAACTCAAACTGCGGGGCGGCAGCCGCGGCAAGGACGGAGCGGAACGGCTTGCCTACTACCGGGGCGGGTTCGCCGCCCTCGCCGACGCGCTGGCCAATGCCATCTGCACTCAAGGCAGTGAAATCAAAACCGGCGTGCCGGTCATCGAGCTGCAGGTGGACGCCGGACGGGTGACGGGAGTCGTGACCCCGGAGGCGACCTTCTCCGCCGATGGCGTCGTGGCAACGCCGGCCCTGCCGATCGTCGCCGATCTCGTCGAACCGCACGTGCCGGACGAGTACACCCGTCATCTGCGTCGCATCCGCTATCTTGCCAACGTCTGCATCGTGCTCGAACTGGACCGGAGCCTCTCGGAAATTTACTGGCTGAACGTCAACGACCCCGGGTTCCCCTTCGTGGGGGTCATTGAGCATACGAATTTCGAGCCGGCCTCAACCTACGCCGGCCGGCACATTGTGTATCTGTCCAGGTATCTGCCCGAGAACGACGCGTTCTATCAGATGCCGGATCAGGAGACGGTCACCGTCACGCTCGAACATCTGCGCCGGATGTTCCCGGATCTGACGGACGATTGGATCCTGGCCGCCCACGTCTGGCGTGCCCCTTACGCACAACCCGTGGTGGAACGCGGCTATCGCCGATTGATCCCCGCTATGCGGACACCCTTGGCAAACCTGTTGCTGGCAACCATGGCCCAGATTTATCCGCAAGACCGTGGCACGAACTACGCGATCCGACAAGGCAGGGAAACCGCCGTCGCCATGGCAACGACGTTGAACGGCGACCGCCACGGCGTCAGTTCACAACGTCAGGCGACACGACGTGATGGGGTACGCTGATGGGCTCAGGGAGGGGAATGGTGCTGGAGGCCGGACTTGAACCGGCACGCCTCTTTCGAAGCACGGGATTTTAAGTCCCGGGTGTCTGCCTATTCCACCACTCCAGCACGGGAGGTCACTCTACCAACGCGCTTCCGGAGAGACAAGAACGTCACGCATCCAGCACGTGCGTTTGATACCACGTCCAGAACTCGCCCAGCCCTTCTTTCACCGACCATTGAGGATGATAGCCCAATAACGTTCTCGCCTTGGACACGTCGGCACAGGTGGCGGCAACGTCCGCCTTCATCATCGGCACGGAGACCAGGTTAGCCCGGCGTCCGACGTATTCTTCCAGCACGTGGATAAATTCCGTCAACAGGACCGGTTCTCCTCTCCCGAGATTCACCACCTCATATCCAAGCGGTCGATCAACCGCATTGACGACGCCTTGAACAATATCCGTCACGAAGGTCCAGTCACGGCGCATCTGTCCGGAGTTATACAGTGGAACTTCACGTGAAAAAAAGATATTGTCCAACACCTTGTAGGCCATCATGTCCGGGCGTCCCCGCGGCCCATACACCGTAAAAAAGCGTACGGCGGTAAACGCCAGTCCGAATAGATGATGATACGAATGGCCCAGCAGTTCCCCTGCTCGCTTGCTGGCGGCATAAGGGGCTAACGGTCGCTCACATGGGTCACGTTCTTGAAACGGAACGAGTTGGGTATTGCCATAGACCGACGAAGTCGAGGCAAACACAAAGGTGGGGAACGCGGAACGGGTGACCTGATTTCCAACCCGTCCCACGGCAGCCTCCAAGAGATTCAGCGTTCCGTTCACGTTCACGTCGTAATAGAGACGCGGGTTCTCCATTGACGCTCGAACGCCGGCCATCGCGGCCAAGTGGACGATGCCCTCAAACTCATAGTCGGAAAAGATTTGGGCTATGGTATGCTGATTTCGGATGTCCCCTTCAATAAACGTCAACGCCTCCGCTTGACCACTCTGCCGCAAGGCCAGGCGGACTTCTTCGACGTTGGCGCGTTTTCTGGCCGGATCGTAATAATCGTTGAAGTTATCCAGCCCCACGACTCGGTCTCCGCGCGTCACAAGCGCCTGCATCGTATGACTGCCGATAAATCCCGCGGCTCCCGTGACAAAAATGGTTTTACTCATGCTTCTTGCTCACCAAACGCGCCTGTTTGCGCTCTTGCATTGTATCAATCGGCTTTCGGTCGTATCATTCGACGTGACGTGGAACCTAGAAAATCAACAACGTTCCAATGACCCGTTCATGAGGAGAATCTTGAGTACCCTACCCGCCACGGAAGTCACGGAACTCACAAAAGAAGAAACCGGCCGCGGCACCGGTCTGGACTTTGAAGCCGAAGTGATCGTCTACAACTGTGATTGTCATACATATCGACAGGTGATTGAGTTGTTTTGTCGGCATATTCCAGGCATGCGTCCTTCCAAAGCTTTTGAGTTGGCTTGGCGGATTGATCACCATGGACTGGCCTCAGTGTACCAGGGAACTCAACGGTCCGCGGATGAAATCGCGGGCAAACTGGCTGCCGGCGGGTTACGAGTCGAGGTTCGCTGACCACGTGCTTCTTGCTCTTGGCCGACACCCGTCTTCCGTTCAACGTCCATCGTTCATACACGACGTCACCCGTTGCGACGGGTGCCCATCTCATGAGTTTGATTTAGTTCTTTTCGCTCTGCTCAGTTTCTGCGGTTTCAATTTGGTCCTTGACGTCGCAGTTTTTGAACCTTTGGGCGGTGTCTCTCGCGGCGTTTTCTTTGACACATTTTTTTTAGCGGCCAATTTGGACTTTGAAGGATTGACAACCTGGAACGATTGCCGCATTTTCAAAGATTTGATCTTATCGCCACTATACACGCGAACTTGATACAGTTCTCTGAGTTGATGAATGGCTTTAGGGTCTCCTTTCCGAGCCAGTTCCAACAAATGCCGACGCTGGTTCATCTCCTCTTCTTCTGTATGGGATGTCACTCGCCTCTCCATGTCAACCCTACGTGGTCCTCGGTCGTTCTGAGAAACGTCGCCTTCTCATCGAGACTGCACGACTGAAGATATCCGACGTGAAGAACGTTCTCCCAGTCGGTTACGGTTTGTTGTGAAACACCGCCGCGTCACACGAAAAATACTTCAATTGCTTCAGCGGGATAATGATGACTTCTTTCGGAGAATCAATTTCCAGGATTTCCATGTCATCGCTGATGGTATGCCGAACGGCATCACTCACCGTGAGTTCCTGATTATCCGTAAACACCACTTTTACCCAATACTGCACGCCCCCACCCCTTTCTGGTTGTGCTGACCGTTCAGACGTTTCTCGTTCTGAACCCCGTTCTATGGCTCGATCTGACGTCGCTTTCCTGATCTCGCTCGTTTCGTCGAACGAGCTTCAAAGGACGTTTCCTTGGACTCATGAGCCCGTTGTCCTAACTCCCGACAACGAATCGTCGCGCTCTCCACGGCGCTCATAACCGTGCCGCGCAGCCGGCCCTTCTCGAGTTGATGCACCCCGGCAATCGTGGTCCCCCCCGGAGACGTCACGCGATCCTTCAGTACCCCCGGATGCTCCTTCGTTTCCAACACCATCTTCGCCGCACCCAACACGGTTTGCGCGGCCAATCGTTGCGCGTGCGGCCGAGACAATCCCATCTTGACCCCTCCGTCGGCCAAGGCTTCAATGAACGTATAGACGTACGCCGGCCCCCCGCCACTGAGACCCGTCACCGTATCCAACTGCGATTCATCAACCATGACGACGTTTCCCACGGCCTCGAACACCGCCTGCGCCACCTGCACGTGTTCGAGCGTGACTCCCGGTCCTTGAGCCAGGGCCGTCGCGCCTTCCAAGACAATAGCCGGCGTATTCGGCATGGCCCGTACGACGGACGCCCGCGGATGGAGTCCCGCGATGATGGCGGCAATCGGCACACCCGCGGCAACACTGATAATGAGTTGGTCGGCCCGATGAGACAAATCCAATTCCCGTAACACCTCATCCATCACCTGCGGTTTAACCGCTAAAATGACGACGTCGGAACCCTTCGCGGATTGTTCATTATCTCGACTGACCTGGACACGGAAACGTTTCTGGAAATACGCCAATTTCTGGGCATCCACGTCGGTGGCAGTAATCTGATTCGGGGGGAGTGCCTCCTTTTTCAGTAAGCCGGAAACAAGGGCTTCCGCCATGTTCCCTGCACCAATGATGGCAATCTTTTTTCGTTTTAACATAATCTGAACAGTATATCGCGGTTATCAGGGCCATTCAACTGATTCAATAAACTTGCCCCCACCCCGTCATAAGAAGGGTAGACCGGTGCGGCGTTCAAAAAGACTTGCCGCTTTTTTCAGGACCGGAGTAAGATAGTGCCTCCTGAACCGGGTGAGATGACCAAAAAGCGCCACCCTTGCCCTGCATGTCGTCACCATGCGAAAGGAGGCTCCTGATGAAATACTGGTCATGGGTATGCACCCTCTGCACGATCCTCAGTTTATCCTTCCTTCTTGTTCCCGAAAGCACGGCACGCCGGACCTACTTGACCGCGGAACAGAAGCAACGGCTCCAACAAGCCCAAACCATCTTCCTGACCACTCTGGCCCTGACCGAAAAGGGGCGCACCGATTCCACCGCTCTCCGGACGCTTGTCTCTCGGCGTCTCGAAGACGTCGGCTATTCCGTCGTGATTGATCGAACGCAACCCCACGACGTTGAGTTCAAAGTCAAATGCGAAGAACGGAAAACGTGGACCGGCACCACGGCCGAAGGAGGCGACGCCGAACTGTTTGACGCCCCGGCGCGGCTCTGGAAAGGCCCCGCGTGCGTGTTGACGTATTTACTCAACGGTCAGAATCTCGGATGGTCGAAGGAAGTCCGGACCACCTTCTCTGATTCCCTGCAAGCGGCCAAACGCGCGGGTGCCACCGACGCAGGTGCCTATGCCCTTTCTCAGTTGGCGGAACGCCTCTCTCACTATGACTTTCCGGTGCTCATTGCCGCAGAATGGGGGCAACCCCATCGCCTGATGAACCTGTTAGACGCACCGCGGACGCCGAAAATTCGGAAACTCTTCATTCTTTCCACGCTGAGTGCAATAGAAGCCGACGTCGCGCTTCCTCAATTAACCGAACTCATGAAGGATAAGGATTTAGCCCAGGAAGCCGTCGAGGCACTGAAAGGCATAGGCGAAGACTCCATCCCCATGCTCACCGATCTGTTTCAATCCTCGACGCAACCCGCGATTCAAAGCGCCGCTGCCAAAGCATTGGGTGACGTGGCAGGAGCCAGCGGCAACCCGGCGGCCATTCCTCCTCTTCTGGAATATCTCAAACACGCCTTGAAGCATTTCAACGCTCCGGCTGATATTAACTTCCCGGTGTTAACGCAGGTGGTCTGGGGCCTTGGCAAACTGCGCGATGAAACGTCTCTGGAACCAATGGCCGAACTCAACCGGAAAGTCTGGTTGATCAACGATAATTCCAAAGAAATGAGAGCCCTCCGCGAGGCGGCAAACTGGACGTATAAACAACTCGATCTGGACGGGCACGTGAGCTGACCGAAACGACTGATGACCCGGCAAGGCAATCGCTCGTTTGCTACCATTATTCACCCGCTTTTCTGCATTCACTCTGATTCCCGTCGGGAGGATTCATGATGAACTACTTATCCGGACTCCTCGTCTGTTTGTTTGTGTTGACCTTGACAACCGAAAGCACGGCACGACGCAGCCACGTCACGCCGGAACAGCGGACGCAATTAGCCCAAATCCACACGATCTATCTCAACGTCATTGCCCTGACGGAAGACGGACGAGTGCCTTCAGATGATCTCGCGGCAACCATCCGGACCCGGACCGAGGCAATCGGGTACAAGGTGGTCACCAACGGGAAAGAACCTCACGACGTGGAATTTCGCGTCAAATGCGAAGAACGAAAACGCTGGAGCGGCACGACCCGTTCCGGGGGAGACGCGGAGTTGGCAGACGCCCCTGCGCGACTCTGGAAGGGACCCGCGTGTCTGTTCAACTATCGACTCGACGGTCAAGACTTAGGGTGGTACAAAGAAACGCGAACTGACTTTGCTGACGCCGTGGCCGCGGCAAGACGCGCCAAAGCCAAAAACTCCGGACAATACGCCATGGAACAATTAAACCTGAAATTACAGGAATTTGATTTTCCGGTCATGATCGCCACGGAATGGGGACACACCGACCGGTTGGCCACGCTCCTGGAATCCCCGGACACGGATACACGCCGGAAGCTTCGAATTCTGGCGACCATGTCCCGGGTCCAGTCCCAAGAAGCCTTTCCCCATTTGGTCAAGCTGGCCAAAGATGAAAACGCCGAGTTTGCCGCGGAAGCGATTATCGCCTTGGCTGGAATCGGCAAATCCTCGACGCCCATCCTCACCGATATTTTCGTGAACACGAAGAATTCACAAATTCAAGCCGCGGCGGCCAAGGGACTGGGATTGATCGGTGCCCTCACCGGCGACCCCAATATTACGCCGCCCTTACTTGATTATCTCAATAACAACTTGAAGGACATGGATGAATCCTCGGACATTGATTTTCCCGTGCTCACCGAAGTGGTCTGGTCCATTTCCAAGCTTCGCAATGAACAATCCATTAAGCCCATCGAAGAGTTGAACGTCAAAATCTGGCTGATTCGAGACACGTCGGAAGCGATGAAGAAACTGCGTGACGCCGCCAACGTGGCCACCAAAATGGTGGACCTGGATTATCAAATCATGTAACCCCGTTGTTCGACGACCCGAGCAGGATGTGGACCAACCTGACCCGTGGGGTCACCCTTTTCGTGCTTGTCGTCCCGACGTTCCCTGGTCACGCTCAACTCACCGGTGATCAGGGAGAACTCACGCGACTCCGCGCGCAAGCAGAAACTTCCATGGCCCAAGGTGATCCTGACGGCGCGGCCATCAGTATCGGGAAGGCCGCGTTGCTGGCGTCTCAGCTTGGCAAGTCACGATTGTCCCAAACCCATCATCCGCCCTACCAACGCATGGCTGATTTATTTCGCACACAAGAACAGGTGTATCGTGCCATTGCCCTTTTTCAACGGAGCGGAGAACCCATTCCGGCTTCATCGGGCGTCTGTCGCCTGCTCACCCTTGGCCGGCGTCACGCCGCTCTCGCCGTGGAGAACGGCCACGCGCCCCCGGACGAAACCCTGCACGATCAAATCATGGAATGGCTGGAAATTGTGCAAGAATTACAACGGGAATGGGAGTGCGAGCCTTGACGACGCTCACGCCGAATGCTTCTGCGCGGCAAAATATTCGCGTGTCGCCTTGAAAACCATCGGCGCCAGCAACAACAGGCCCACGAGATTAGGGACGGCCATCAGGCCGTTGAGGGTATCGGACAGATTCCAGACGAAATCCACCTTCACGTCGGCAAAACCCAGGACCGCCACGACCCACAACGCGCGGTAGAGAATCAGGCTCTTTTCGCTGAACAGGTATTGCCAGCATCGTTCGCCGTAATAGGACCACCCCAGAATGGTGGTGAACGCAAACAGCGCCAGCGCAATCGTCACAAGATATTGTCCGCCGGCCATGGAATTCTGGAAGGCCACGGACGTGAGCACCGCGCCGGTCAGACCGCCGCCGTCCGTGCCCACGACGGTCCAGGCCCCGGAGGTAAGAATCGCCAACGCCGTCATGGTACACACGATGATGGTATCGATAAACGTCCCCAGCATGGCGATCACGCCCTGGCGGACGGGATCGTTGGTCTTGGCGGCCGCATGGGCGATGGCCGCGGACCCTAAGCCCGATTCATTGGAAAACACCCCACGCGCCACCCCGAACCGGACGGCTGCGGCCACCGCCGCCCCGGCAAAACCGCCGGTTGCAGCCGCAGGAGCAAAGGCATGTGTGAAAATCAACCCAATGGCCTTCGGCACTTCGGCAACGTTGATGATGATCACGAGCAGAGAGGCCCCGACGTAGAGCACGATCATGGCGGGCACCAACTTGCCGGCCACCTCGGCAATTCTTCTAATGCCGCCGATGATGACAAATCCCACCAGCACGGCCACAATGACGCCCGTCACGATCTTCGGCACGCTGAAGGTCTCTCCCAAAGCAGCCGCCATGGAATTCACCTGCACCGCGTTCCCGATGCCGAAGGCGGCCACCGCGCCGAAGACCGCAAAGGCCAGCCCCAACCATCTGCCTAACTCGGGGGCGAATGCGCCCACGCCGTTGCGCAGGTAATACATGGGACCACCCACGTATCTGCCCGACGTATCCACTTCACGATACGTCACCGCACAGACGGCTTCGGCGTATTTGGTCGCCATCCCGAACAGCGCAATCAGCCACATGTAAAAGACCGCACCGGGACCGCCCAGGGCAATGGCCGTGGCCACGCCGGCAATGTTACCGGTCCCGACCGTAGCCGAGAGTGCCGTCATCAGTGCATTGAAGGGTTTGACCTCTCCTTCGTCGCAGGGTTCACTTTGTTCAAACAACAATCTGAAGCCGTACCCGACTTTTCGCCACGGCATAAAAACCATGCCGACGGTCAGCAACACCCCCGTGACGCCAAGCATCCCCAGCATGGGCGGACCCCACGCAAAGGCGTTGACCTGATTGATGAATGAATTGAGCCGTTCCATGACGCCCGGATACAAACCTACTTCATGGAGAATGGACGGATAACCGTTCGGACACGAGCCGAAACATCTTCATCAACACCACGGTCCGTAGGGGCCGCATCTCATGCACCCCAGAACCAGCCTGTAGGGGGCGCATCTCATGCGACCCAAAACCAGTATAGAGAACAACGTTCCTTCCTTACAAGCGTCATTGCGATTAGAGAAACCCACGAAAAAATGGTAACATGCCGCCTCAATCCCGTTCGGAATCCGATCAAATCTTATGCTGATGGAGGAGAAACCGTGGCAGACGTAAAAATCGAAGATGGGATCATCAAGGTCACCGAACTCGACGTCCAGGATCCCAAGGTCGCAAAAATACTAGAGGAATATCCACCCAATCGCTGGTGTGAAATCACGCGCCGTGCCATTAAAATCGGGCTAGGCTATCTTCAGGGAGGCGCACAGGACTGACTCCCCCAGCATCTCTCTGCCGAGAGATCCCTCTGCCCGACACGCGGCCCCGCCGTCGTTCAGCATGTCAACCAACCTTCACAGTCAAGTGATGCCGCCTGCTCAGACTCACGGTCAACCGGCAGAACGGGGCATTTCCCTTGACGCGATCACACGGCAACTCGCCACGTTTCAACGAGGCGTTCCTTTTGCCAGGCTCAAGAAACCGTGTACGCTCAATGATGGAATTCAGCGCATCAGTGCCTCGGAATTACCCGACCTCAGCCACATTTTTGAGAAAGCCCGAGCCGCGGGCCGCGTCGCGAAGTTTGTCCCGGCCTCCGGCGCGGCCACTCGAATGTTTCAATCGCTCCTGGCGTTCCATCAACAATCTCCTGCCACGGCATCACCTTCGGAGCAGGACGCCCTGGAACAATTTCTCATCAATCTTCCGAAATTAGCCTGTTACCATGACCTCCGCGATGCTCTCACGCAGCAGGGGCACGACCTGGACCAATTGGTTTCGGCGCGGAACTCCCATCCTGTTCTCCAAACGCTCCTCTACACTCCAGGCTTGCATTACGCCAAGCTGCCCAAGGGACTCCTCCCCTTCCATCGATACGCCACAACCACGCGCACGCCGATCCAGGAACAGTTGGCCGAAGCCGTTGCCTATGCCAAAGACGCCGAAGGTCACGTGCGCTTCGCCTTGACCTGTTCAGCCGCACACCAGGAAGCCATTCAACGGCACATCGAACGGGCCAAACGTCTGTTTGACCGGACGCTCACGTGGATGGTGCATTGCTCCGTTCAACGGTCCTCAACGGATACCATTACGGTGGACCTTGACAACCAGCCGGTCCGGGATGCCCAAGGAAATCTGCTCTTCCGGCCGGGTGGACATGGCGCCTTACTCTCGAATCTCAACGAACTCCACGGCGACGTGCTGTTCATCAAAAACATCGACAACGTGCTCCACGATCATCTCAAAGATGACGTGTATACCTATAAACGAGCACTCGGCGGGCTTCTGATCAAATTGCAAGACGTGCTGTTTGCCTATCTGCGCAGACTCAACGCCGAATCAGTCTCATCGGTTTTGCTCAAGGAGATCACGGAATGGGCACATGAGTCTCTGGCCATGCCCTTTCCCGAGAAGTGGAAACCACTCACGCACTCGGAAAAAACGCAATGGTTGGTCACGGCGTTCCATCGCCCCCTCCGCGTCTGCGGGATGGTTCCCAACACCGGAGAACCCGGAGGCGGCCCCTTCTGGGTGGACGATGGGGACGGGACCAGTTCGTTACAAATCGTGGAAGCGTCTCAGGTCGACCCGGACTCACCGACGCAGCAAAACATTTTCAAATCCTCAACGCACTTCAATCCCGTGGATCTCGTCTGCGGCGTTCGCGATTACACGGGACGCCCGTTTGACCTTCACAGATTCGTCGATCCTCAGACGGCGTTCATTTCCCGAAAATTCCACGACGGCCAAGAAGTGAAAATTCTGGAACGTCCAGGTTTGTGGAACGGGGCCATGGCCCACTGGCACACCGTGTTCGTCGAAGTGCCACGCAGCACGTTCAGTCCGGTCAAAACCATTGTGGACCTGCTGTTACCGGCGCACCAATCGCCCAACGGCTAGAACATCTTGCACCATGATTCAAACCTGCGCATAATGGCCTCGTTTGTCGTCCCGAATACGAAGCCTGCTCCTGACCCACGACTCTTATCCTTTGAAAGGATTGACCCATGGCAGAAAACATTGAAACGCTGTTGAAAACGTCAACGATCTATCACCCGACCGACCAAACGCTGGACCAGGCCTACATCAAGGACTATGAAGCCGCCTACCACGCGTCGATGGCCGATCCTGAAACGTTCTGGGCCGGCGTTGCCAAAGAACTGACGTGGTTCTCTCCGTGGAACAAAGTCCTTGAGTGGAAGTACCCCTGGGCCAAATGGTTTCTCGGCGGGACCTGCAACATCTCGTACAACTGTCTGGACCGCCACGTGAACTCATGGCGAAAAAACAAAGTCGCAGTGATCTGGGTCGGAGAAACGGGAGAAGAACGGATGTTCACCTATGCGGAACTCGCTCGACAGGTGAACCGGTGCGCCAATGCGCTCAGATCACTGGGACTCACCACCGGTGATCGCGTCACGATCTACCTGCCGAAAATTCCCGAACAAATCGTAGCCATGCTGGCCTGCGCACGGATCGGGTTGATTCATTCCGTCGTCTACTCGGGGTTCAGTGCGCCGGCGCTGGAATCGCGCATCAAAGACGCCGAGGCCCGCCTTATCATTACCGCGGACTATGGATACGACCGCGGCAAACCCATCAACCTGAAAACCGTCGTGGACCAAGCCGTGGCGAATTGTCCGACGATCGAAACGTCCGTCGTCGTCCGGCGAGAAAAACCCGGTATCCCCCTGACCGACCGCGAACTCGACTGGGAAGAATGGCTCGCGGGTCACTCCACGCAGTGCCAAGCCGAACCCTTGGATTCCGAAACCCCGCTGTATTTTCTCTACACGTCCGGCACGACGGGAAAACCGAAAGGGGTCGTCCACGTCCACGGCGGCTACATGGTCGGCACGTACATCACCACGAAATACGTCTTCGATCTGAAAGACGAAGACGTGTATTTCTGCGTCGCCGACCCGGGCTGGGTCACGGGGCACAGTTACATTGTCTACGGCCCGCTCCTGAATGGAGCCACCATCCTGACGGCCGAAGGGAAACCCGACTATCCGGACCCGGGCCGATGGTGGCATCTTATCGAGAAATACGGCGTATCGATTTTTTACACCACGCCAACCGCCGTTCGCCTGCTCATGAAATACGGCGAAGACTGGCCCGGCCGCTACGATCTCTCCACCTTGCGCGTCCTGGGATCCGTCGGTGAGCCCATCAACCCCGAAGCGTGGACGTGGTTCCATCGCGTAACCGGCGGAGACAAACCGATCATGGACACGTGGTGGCAAACGGAAACCGGGGCCATTCTGGTGACGCCGCTTCCCTGCGTGCCGCTGAAACCCGGGTCGGCCACCCGACCCTTTTTAGGCATCGAAGCCGACGTCGTGGACAAGGCCGGCAACAGCATCGGCACGGGCGGCGGGTTTGCCGTCATCAAAAAACCCTGGCCCTCCATGATGCGCACGATTCACAACGATCCCGAACGCTACCTCGGCTATTGGAACAACATTCCCGGCTGTTACACCGCCGGTGACGTGTGTCACAAGGACGAAGACGGCTACTTCTGGTTCATGGGGCGCGCCGACGACGTGGTCAAAGTCGCCGGCAATCGTATCGGCACCGCAGAAGTGGAGAGTGCCCTCGTGAGTCACGAGAGCGTCGTCGAAGCCGCGGTGATCGGCAAACCCCATCAAACCGCGGGAGAAATGATTAAAGCCTTCGTCATTCTGAAGCAAGGAGCAGGCGACGCCCCCGACCTCATCAAAGACCTCAAAACGCACGTCCAAACGGAACTCGGAAAAATTGCGGTACCCCGAGAGATCGAAGTCGTCACCGCACTCCCCAAAACCCGTTCAGGGAAAATCATGCGCCGCGTCCTGAAAGCCAAAGAACTCGGCCAAGACCCGGGCGACGTGTCAACGTTGGAAGAATAACCCTCAGAGCCGCCACCACCCAAGGAGTGCCGAGATCCGTAGCGGCGCATCTCATGCGCCGAATGAGTAGTGAGCGGCCACTCGCTGACAAAGTGTGGCGGCGCGATACGATCACACCCTACGTTCACTGACGAAGCAGACCCTTCGCGATGCTCAGGGTGACACCCGATCCATACGTGGGAAGCAACTGTCACGCTGAACCCACCCCCTGTCATGCTGAGCACCGCGAAGCATCTCGCCTTTTGTCTTTTGTCATTATCGCGGCTTGCGGCTTAAGCCGAGGGATCGTGAGCTGGTCTGGGCACGGGCCACTAATCACCAGCCACGGCGTGGCAGCGCGAGACGACCGCGCCCTCCGCTGACCACCGGCCACTAGCAGGCCCCGTAGCGGCGCATCTCATGCGCCGTCACACCCCATTGCCTCCGTAAGGGAACGAGAAACATAGAGTGATTCCACGGTCACGTCGTCACGGCCCATGAGTGTTGCCTGTGATGACCGGCCGGCCTCAACTTCGATCAAAATAAGATCCAGGCAGGCATGAGGTGTACGATTAAAATCCTCATGGATCGTTCTCCTATCACTTTCCCTCTCCCCCCTTCTCTCTTCTCTCTCCCCTTGAACTTTTCGGCGTAATGTGATAGGGGGAATCTTCCTTTTAACTCACGCCAGAGTTGCATGAATACACCAAGAGGAAAAATCACAATATCTGCATTGAGAGCGCAACCTGGCGACGGGAAGCTCACCGTATCAGGTTCATCCTCAACGTCTCTTGGGGGGCAAAGATGACAACGGCAAACAGCGTCGGCACCGGGATGCGAGCGCCGTGGCGACGGCTGCTGGGGATGGCACTGTGGCTGGTCGTCACGGCAGGGATCGCCATGCCCGCCGCGGCGCAGCAACCTGGGGTGACCGTGAGCACGACAACGCTGGGGCCACTCACGGAGGATGTCCCGGCAACAGCGAGCGCAACGTACACGGTGGTGTTGAACACGGCGCCAACGGGGTCGGTGATGCTGACGGTGGAAAGCAGCAACCCGGCGGTGGCAGTGGACACGGACCTGACGCCGTTGAGGCGGGAACTGACGTTCTTGGTGACGAATTGGTCGACGGCGCAGGCGGTGACGGCGACCGCGACGGCGGACCAGAACGCGATAGACGAGCGGGTGACACTGACGCACACCCTGACGGGGGCGTCGGAATATGTGGGCGTCACCGTCGCGGACGTAACGGTTCAGGTGACGGACAACGAAGATCAGGATCTGACGTTGCGCGTGGGCACTCTGACGGTGAGCACTCTGGCGGTGAACGAGGGGGGGTCTACCCCGTACACGGTGATATTGGACTCGGAGCCGACGGGGGACGTGGCAGTGGAGGTGAGCAGCGACAACACTGACGTGGCGCTGCAAGCCGCGGGGCAGGCGACGGCGACCGAGACGCTGTGGCTGATCTTCAGCCAAGATTTTGGGGCCAACGCCTGGAACACGGCGCAGGCGGTGACGGTTCATGCACTGACGGACACAAACATGGCCAACGAGTCGGTGATGCTGAAGCACACGGCGACGGGCGGCGACTACGGAACCGTGACCAAGACGCTGACGGTGACCGTAACGGATACCACGACGGCGACGGTGGATCCGCCTGGCGACGTCATGCCGGCGTTCACCGATGCCACGCTGACGGCAAAGACCTTCAAGGCGCAGCAGCAGGTGCAAGTGCAACTGCCGTCGGCCACGACCGGCGACCCGCCGTTGACCTACACGCTGACGCCGACCTTGCCGGCGGGGCTGAGTTATGAAGGGGACACGCGGCGCATCATGGGAGCGGCGCAGGCAGTCCGGGCCGCGGCAGTGTACACGCACACGGTGACGGACGCGGACGGCGACACGGCCTCGCAGACGGTCAGCATCACAATCGAGGCGAACCCGCAGCCGATGTTCAGTCAGCCAGCGGGTCCATACACGCCGGGTGTAACGTACACGCTGCCGCGGCCGACCGCCGGCGAGCGGCTGGTCTTTGTGGTGACACCAGCCTTACCGCCGGGATTGGTGTACACCCCACCGACTCTGCGAGTCATCAATCTTGAGGGCGACATGCAATCGGGCTACTTGAACGGGGGGGAGATCACAGGCACTCCCGACGCGGCCCTGCCGACCCGCCGCTTCACGCTGACGGTGACGGACTCGGATGGCGACATGGATGAGGTGCATTTCTGGCTGCGGAATGAGCAACCTAGTTTCGGGGATACCGTCCCGCCGCAGGAGTACCAGGAAGGGGAGCAGATCGAGCCACTGACGTTGCCCGCGGCCACAGGCGGGAACGAGCCGCTGACCTACACACTGAGGCGGGAGGAGGGATTGCCGGTGGGATTGACGGAGGGATTGCCGGTGGGATTGACGTTCACGCGGCCGACCGAAACGAGCCCCGGCACCATCACCGGCAAACCGACCAAAGTCGAGGACCTCACGACATACAGGCTGACGGTCACCGACGCAGACGGGGAGGAGGCCGAGATCCGGTTCACGCTCGCGGTGGTGGACCCGATGCCCAGTTTCGAGGGTCCCCCGGTCGATCCGCAGGAGTACCGGCTAGGGAAGCCGATCAGACCGCTGACGTTGCCGCGGGCCAAGGACGGGAACGAGCCGCTGACCTACACACTGATGCGGGAGGAGGAATTGCCGGAGGGATTGACGTTCACGCGGCCGACCGACACGAGCAACGGCGGCACCATCACCGGCACGCCAACCAAACTCCAAGCCATCAGGACATACACGCTGACGGCCACCGACACAGATGGGGACAAGGCCGAGTTCCCGTTCACGCTCGCGGTGGTGGTGGACCCGATGCCCAAGTTCAATAAAACGGTCGATTCGCGGGTTTCCCCGCGAGGGGTACAGATCGAGCCGCTGCTGTTGCCGCGGGCCACGGGCGGGGACCGGTTGCTGAGCTACACACTGACGCCGGCATTGCCGGAAGGATTGATGCGCACGCTGCCAACCGACACGAGCGACGGCACGAGCGACGGCACTATCACCGGCACGCCGACCAAACTCCAAGCCCTCACGACATACACGCTGACGGTCACCGACACAGATGGGGACAAGGCCGAGATCCAGTTCACGCTCGAGGTGGTGGAGGAGAACCTGATACCCAGTTTCGAGGGTGCCACGGTCGATCCGCAGGAGTACCGGCTAGGGAAGCCGATCAGCCCGCCGACGCTGCCGCGGGCCACGGGCGGGAACGGAACGCTGATCTACGCACTGACTCCGGCATTGCCGGAGGGATTGATGCGCACGCTGCCGACCAAGACGAGCGACGGCATCATCACCGGCACGCCGACCGAACTCCAAGACCTAACGACATACACGCTGACAGTAAAGGACGAAGACGGGGATCCGGACAGCATCATGTTCACCATCGAAGTCACGTCCGGCATTCAGAGCCGGGACTTGGGCCTGGTGCTGGCCGGGGTGGGTCGGACCCTGGCCACGGACGCGGTTGAGATTCTTGGCGGCCGCTTCGGCTCCTCCCCGGCGTCTCGCCCGCAAGTGACCCTAGGAGGCCAAGCCCTCCGCCTCACCCCCGCTCCGCCCTCTCCCTCTTCCCCTGCTCCCTCTCCCCTTGCGGGAGAGGGCCGGGGTGAGGGGTCTCTTCTCCAAGGCGAAGGCCCGCTTCTCCAAGGCAAACCCCAAAAGGCAGGCGTGTCCTCCCCCAGTTCCTTGCAACAAGCCACCGGCTTGGCCCTCAGCGTGGCCCGGGCCCTCGGCATCACCTTGGACCTTCCGTCTTCTTCTTCTTCCCCCTCTCCCTCTTCTCCTGCTCCCTCTCCCCTTGCAGGAGAGGGCCGGGGTGAGGGGGCCCCTGGTGAAAGGTCTCTTCTCCAAAACAATGCACCCCTCCTCGGTCGCTTCCCCGCCGACCGCAGCCGCTCCGCCACCCCCTCAAATCTCTTCCGCCTCCAGCCCGTCTCGGCCAAAGACCTCCTGGCCCGCAGCGCCTTTGAATTGCCCCTGACCGGCACCGGCGACGACGGCGTCCCGGCCTGGACCCTCTGGGGCCGCGGGTCCGCCGCGGGTTTCGCCGGCCAGCCCGAGGACGATTTCAAGATGGACGGCACGCTCTACAGCGGCTACGTCGGCGTGGACTACCGGCCTCAATCCACAGTGCTGCTGGGCCTGGCCCTGGCCCACAGCACCGGCGAGGTGAGCTACGAACGCACCGGCGCCACCAAGGCCGTGGCGGACGTGGAACTGACGAGCATGTTGCCGTATATGCACTGGCAACCGCGTCCCGGGCTGGGGGTGTGGGGCCTGGCAGGCGCGGGCTGGGGCAAGATGGGCCTGAAGGTGGCGAGAGACCCTCAGATGCACACGACGGGGCTGACCTCGTGGCTGGGGGCCGTGGGCGGACGGCAGGCCCTGACCACGTGGCAGGGGATTGATCTCGCGGCGAAGACGGACGCGTTCATGACGCTGGTGAGGTCGGCGGGGAAGACGAATCTGCCCGGGGCGCGGGGGCACGCGCAGCGGGTGCGGCTGTTGATGGAAGGCCGGACCGCGGTGGCACTCTCCCCCGTGTCGCGGCTCTCGCCGCGCTTGCAGTTGGGCGGCCGATGGGACAGCGGAACCGCAGAGCAGGGGCTGGGGGCGGAACTCGGCGGGGGCGTGGCCTACACGCGGACGGATTTAGGCTTGAGCGTTGAGGCACAGGGGCGGTATCTGCTGGTCCACGAGGACGGGGCGTTTGAGGACTGGGGAGCGAGTGTGAACGTGCGCGTGGATCCGGGAGTGGCGGGCCAGGGGGCGTATCTGACGGTGGCCCCGGTGTGGGGGCAGGCGGCCAGCGGGGTGGATCAACTCTGGGGCAACGCGGCGGGCATGCCGCAGGCCGTGGGCAACACCGCCATGCCCGCCGCGGGGTGGCGGCCGCACAGGCTGGCGGTGGACCTGGGCTATGGCCTGGCCCTGGCGGACGGGCGCGGGTTCCTCACCCCGTATGGCGGCCTGGCCCTGGCCGGCCCAGGCTCCTCCCGCTATCGGCTGGGGAGCCGCTTGGCATTGAGTTCGTCACTGGCCGTGAACGTCGAGGCGGAACGGGCGGAGCAACCCGGGCAGGCAATGGCGCACGGCGTCTCGGTTCGCCTGGGGTGGCAGTGGTAGAGGGAGGATCCTAGGAGACCCCTCACCCCGGCATTGGATTCCCGATTAATAACGTCGGGAATGACAGCGCCTGAAACGTCAGGAATGACAGCGTTTGAAATGTCGGGCATGACAGCGTGAGAACATCCCGGACCAGAGCCCCCTCACCCCGGCCCTCTCCCTCAAGGGGAGAGGGAGGAAAAAGGGAAGAGGAAGCATGTCGGCGTCATGCCTGCCCCGTCTTGTCATTCTCGCCCCTTCCCCTGCATTCCCGCCCCTTCCCCTGTCATTCCCGCCGTCAGTAAGCGGGAATCCATTCTGTAGACCCTCACCAGCAGGGCCGGGTGGACATGGATGTAGGCTACGGCCTGGCCCTGGCCGGCACAGGCTCCTCCTGCTACCAGATGGGGAGCCGCTTGGCGTTGAGTTCAGCCCTGAATGTGAATGTCGAGGTGGAACGGGCGGAGCAGCCCGGGCAGGCAACGGCGCACGGCGTCTCGGTTCGTCTGGGGTGGCAGTGGTAGAGGGAGGATCCTAGGAGACCCCTCACCCCGGCCCTCTCCCTCAAGGGGAGAGGGAGCGAGGCGACCGCGTATCATGTCTCGATCCGGTTGGGGTGGCAGTGGTAGAGAGATGATCCCAGAGCAGGGACCTCTCACCCTGGCCTTGGATTCCCGATTACTAACGTCGGGAATGACAGGAAGAGGACGTCGGGAATGACAGCATTTGAAACGTTGGGAATGACAGCGTGAGAACATCCCAGAGCAGGGACCCCTCACCCCGGCCCTCTCCCTCAAGGGGAGAGGGAGGGAAATTTCTAGGGCTTCTTCCCCATGGGTTCGCAGGTGATCCAGGTTGTGCAACTCCATTCGTAGAATTGGACGATCAACCACAATCCTAATGGGATGGCAACTGCGACAAACGTGGCAAACAACAGGACGCGGACGGGAATGGAAGGTTTTTTCACGTCCGTTGTTCCGGAAGCGTCCCGTTGTGTTGCAGCAACCGCTCAACGTATTTGCCAATCAAATCCGATTCCAGATTCACGAAATCGCCCGGCTGTTTGCCCCCTAACGTCGTCACGTTGGCCGTATGTGGAACAATCGCCACGGACACGCCGCGTTCCGATACCGCATTGATGGTCAGACTCACGCCATCAACGGTGATGGATCCTTTTTGAATGCAGTAACGCAAAATGGGGGCCGGCACGTCGAACGTCAGCAACGCCGTCCGGCCGTTTTGCGTGCGCTCCCGCACAATACCCGTCCCATCAACGTGACCGGTCACAAGATGTCCACCGATCCTATCGTGCAACGTCATGGCCCGTTCCAGATTCACCGCCGCGCCCACCGTCAACTCACCCAAGGTCGTCACGCGCAACGTTTCCGTTGACACGTCAACGGAGAAGTCCGCCGTCCCAATCTCAACGGCCGTCAAGCACGCGCCGGAAACGCTCACGCTTTCACCCGGTTTCAGATCGCGGAGAATCGACGAAGCCATGATCGAAAGACGCGTCCCCGCCCGCCCGTGCTCATGGGATTTCACCGCGCCCATTTCTTCGACGATGCCGCTAAACATCGTTTTTCTCTTTGTCGCCTTCGAAAAACACCATGCGCACGACCCACACGAACACGACCACCAACACCACGACGCCGACCCCGGCCACCAAGCCGATGACGACGTCGCCCGTTGTCATGCTTGCTTCCATGCCTGGTTATCCTTTCTCGCCGTCTACGACGCGGTCCGGACGATTGATCGTTGACTGGTCAACGTCCAGAACCCCAGTGCCGCAATGAACTGGATCCCCCCAATAATGGTGAAGGCTCCAGTATAACTGATAAACGCCACGAGCACACCCGCCAGGATCGGCCCGCCGGCGTGCCCCACGTCCATGATGGTGCCGCGCAATCCCATGCCTGCTCCGACGTTGGCGGCGTCGGCCAAATCCGCGATCAAGGCGGCGGACGATGAGGTCACTACGGCTTCTCCGAACCCGAACCCCGCTGCGCAACAGAGCAACCACCCCAAGTGTGCAGCATGAGGAACGGTCATCATCGTGACTCCACAGATGATGAGGCCCAGGGTAATCAGGGGTCGTCGCCCGACTCGATCCGATACCCGCCCCATCACCGGTTTGGCAAGAAGCGACGTGATCCCCTGGATGCCGAAGAGCACTCCGCTTTCTGCCAAACTCAGCCCGATTGAAAGAGCATACAACGGCAAAAACGCCATGAGGGTGCCGTTGGCCACCATCTTCGCAGCCTCCGCGCCGCTCGTCGCCACCATCTGCACGTTCCGTAACACGACGTGCAAGCCTTTCCATAGATTTGCCATGAGCACGCGTGGAGTCTGCTTCACCGCCGGGACCACCGGCTCAGGATCGTACCGGCACAAGGCCACGTAACACGTGAGGGCCGCCAACCCGAATCCTCCGGCCGTCAGGAACGTCTGATCGTAGCCGGCCGAATCCACGATCCATCCGCCCAGCATCGGACCGGACAGTGTCCCGCCTTGTGCGGCTGCGGTATACCATCCCAAGGCCGTTCCTCGGCCTTGCGGATACATGGCCGCGACCATGGCCAGAACCAACGGCGTAAAGACGGCCGTGGCCAACCCATGCACGACGCGCAACGCGGTCAGCGTTTCGAGATTGGTGACGAACGGATAGACAAACGGCGGCAGGGCAAAGGCCAAGACCCCGACTCCCAGCAGCCGGCGACGGCTCACAATATCCGACAGCGCGCCCATCGGCAGTTTCAAGAACACGCCCGTGAGAGTCGAGGCCGCGACAATCCATCCCACTGCCACCGGTCCTGCACCCAGGGTTTCCGCAAACGGCGCCAATACCGGTACTCGCACCAAGTTATAACTGACAAAGGAGCAGAACCCCACTGCACACAGGAGAACAAAAATCGGCATGACGGTTGTTCGTCCTCTCTCCACGCGATCCACGTTCGTGCCATTCATCAACGGGGTGGGAAAATTCCGGGGAAGATGATTCCTGCGGAATGTATCGCCGCCATCGTCACGATGACCAGCGGCGTCTCAGCCGGCAGCATCGGTCCTTGTAGACAAATCAGCGGCTGTTCGCTGCTCGGACAACGCGTCCGGCGTTCTGGTTCTGACCGGTCTGATCGGCGAGATTGGTCTTGGAGAAATGAGTGAACGCTTACAACGTTTCGACTTCCAGGACGTTCCAACCACCACGGCCGCCCCAGGCGGATGGAGACACTCAATGATGACAGAGGAGGAGACCGCTTCTAAAAGCTGAAGATCAAACGGCCTTGGATACCGGAGTCCTTCCCGTCGTCTCGTCCGAGAGTCGCCTCTCCCGTGATTTGAGCGGTCAGATGGTCACTGGTGCCGAATTCGACTCCCCCGCCGATCAAGACCGCGGTCTCGTCGTCGCCAGCGTCACCGGAGATGATTTGGCCGGACCCGAGTGTGCCCGTGACTTTCTGTTCGTCGGCGAAATCCTTCTCGACGGTGACCCGCACGTTCGGCACGATCCAGACTTCACCGGATTCAAACCGGCCCGTCACGTGGCCGCCGACGTAGCCCACCATGCCGTCGATGGTCGTTTTACGGACTGAGATCGCCACTGGCCCTGCGTCTTCCGTGTAGGGATCGAGACGGGATTGAGAGACACGCCCGCCGATCATCGGACCGAACACGGTGGTTCCCACCTTGAAGTCATAGCCGCCGTTCAACAGGCCGAACCACGTATATCCGTCAACGTCGGCCGACGCGGTGGGACGCGGCGAGAAGTACGTCGGACGTGAGAAATCGAAGTTGTCGGAGGAATAACCCAGTCCCACGTCTGCATACCCCCCCCCCCCCCCCTACTACCGAAGGTCCCGTAGACCGTGGCGAAAAAGCTTTCGAGGTCGGCATCGCCGCGTCCGCGACCCAGCGACTGGTCAGCATTGGAATACCCGACCGCGGCACCCGCCGCGACCAGTTGACCGAGCCGCCGGTCCATGCCCAACATCCCGGTCCTGACGGCGTAGTCGAAACCTCGACGGTTCGATTTGTCATCCCGGTCGCCGGACCCGTAATCCCCCACGAGATACAGCGTATACTCTCCCATTTTTTCTTCCTGCGCTTCCCTGCCCATGGGGCGTCCGAAACGCATGGACAGCAGACGCGATTGCACCAGACGCTGCTGCGAACGCAACGAGAGGGTTGCAAGCATCGAGCGTGAAGCCACGTCCGCGCCGGCGGCGGCCTTCATGCCCAGATACGCGGCCACGTATTCGGCGTTGATGCGATGCACGTGCGCGGTCGGGTGGATGTCATCGTAGAACAATCCGGAATTCGTCGCCTCAGGGGTTGAGCAATCACGGGGCCGTCGGCCATCATCATAGAAGCAGGGATCCTGCGTATTGGACAGCCCGTACAGCCCGGGGTTGGCCACCACGTCGGCGAACAGGTCGTCAAGGGCAACCAGCGTGATCTCGACGCCAAGCCTTGACTCAAGACCATTGACCGCTTGGGCAAGCGCCGCATTGTGCGCAACGGTCAACTGCCCGAACACGTCGCTCGCGCCAGGGGTTTGTCGGGACATGGGCGTGGCACCCATGTTCGGCAGGTTGAGCACTGCAAAATTCTTCTGACCGGCCTGGGCCAGCGTGCTGATGCCGGTGTTGATATTGCCGATGACCGTCGTCACCAGCGTTTGCAACGCTTGAGGGTCGGGGCTGAACCGGTTCACGTAGTCGTTGCCTCCGATGAAGTAGACGGCAAGCGAGTCCGGACCGACTGCGCCGGCACTGACCGCCCGGCCGACCTGATGAAGCGCGTCAACGTTCAGTGAGTTGAATAACGCAGCCACATCCGCGCTCCGATGTGCGTTCATATCTCCCGACTCGGCACCGGCAACAGCAAAGTTGACGACGTTGGAATCAGGCACGCCAAGCAAGCCGGGCAGGGACTCCGCATACGTCGGACCGTTAGAATATCGGCCCTGGTAGTAATCCGAGCTGGGCGGCAGGACCGGCACCTGAGGATTTTGAGCGTTCAACGCTCCGGTAGCCTCATACAGTCTGCCTTTATCCGTCAGGCTGTCGCCGAAGAAGATGAGGCTGGTCTGCGCAATGACCGGCTGACTTGCCAGCACGGCCGCCAAGGCGACGACGCCGGCACACGTCCGAACGACGCGATGTTCTTCCTTCGTGTTTACAGATTGCATCTTGCCTCCTCTCGATTGTGGCTTTTCAGTCCGGCGAAACTATCCTACACGTTGCAGGACCGTCAAGGGCATTCCCGTCTTGACGCCTTTGTGCTTTCGGTAAGATGTTGTTATACTTTTTTGCTTCATGCCGCCTGCCATCCATCCAGTCGATCTCGTTCACGTCCTGCGTCACCAACGTCTGACTCCGGCCATTATTTTTTTGACCTCTCGACGCGCGTGCGATGAGGCCATTGACAGCTTCGAACATCGCCACGTCCCGATTCCGGCCAAGCGGTCCGCGGCCATCACTCAGGTGCTCCACACGGTCACAGCGGACTACCCCAGTATCACCAACCATCCCCTGATTCCCACGGTTCAACAATACGGCGTCGCCGCGCATCACGCCGGGCATCTCCCGTCCTGGAAAATTGCCGTTGAAGAACTCATGCGCAAGGGCTGTCTCGATGCCGTCTTCGCCACGACCACCTTAGCCGCCGGCGTGGACTTTCCGGCCCGCACCGTCGTCATTACCCAATCGAGTGTACGGAAAGCCAGAGACTTCACGGACTTGACCGTCAGCGAAATTCAACAACTCGCGGGACGTGGGGGGAGACGGGGCAAAGATCGCGTGGGCTTTGTGGTGGTCACGCCATCGCCGTATATCGACGTTCAGCACCTTGCCAAGGGATTAACCGGCAACCCGGAACCCATCGACAGTCAGTTTGTCATCTCCTACGCCATGGTGTTGAATCTCTTGAAAGCCCATGCCATTGACCACGTTCAGCCCGTCCTGGAAAAGAGCTTCGCACAGTTTCAACTCAATCAGCGCGCCGAAGTCTTTGAAACCAGATTGGATACGGTGACCACGCAGTTGGAGAACTATGGTCAGCGGGAATGCACCGATTGGATTACCCAATGGCAGGCCTTCGACCTTGCCAGAAAACGCCGTTCGCCCCGTCGCGTCAAACTGCCCATGGAATCGCCTGAACTCTCGGCGACCCTGGCCTTCCTCACGCCCGGCCGCGTCGTCGAACTGTCCAAAGATCGAGCCGTGGTGTTGCGCCAATATCGCAGCCGCAGCCAAGCCCACGCCATGCTGACCGTCGTTCGAAGCCGCGGACGCATTATGGAATATCCCGCGGGCTCGGTCACCGCGGTCGTGGACCGAGTCATTGACGTCACGGAGACCCGACATTTTCCCTGGTGTACGTCCTCCAGCCTCGAGCACGCAAGCGACACGTTAGACGCTCTTCCCACCCGTTTGCGACGTCTGCCCGTCCGCGTCGATCAGGATCTCATGGAAAACCCGATGCTGACCGACGTGCTCAGCGACGCGTTTCCCTGTCCCACCTGTCCGTCCCGTCAGGCCTGTCGAACGGATCATCCGCAGGCGCTCAAGGTGAGCCAGGAACGTCATCGATTAACCAAAAGCATTCACACCTTGCGCACGGAACTCCGGCACCGGTTCCAGCAACACGTGGAAGTATTACAGACGTTCGGCTATCTCACGCCCACGTGTCAGTTGACGTCCGACGGCGAATGGGCACGATTGATTCGCATCGATCATTCATTGCTGATTACCGAACTGATCAGGAGGGGCGCGTTTGAGGGAATCGAGCCGGCCTTACTGGCCGGCGTCTTGGCGAGCATCGCGCACGACGATGACCGGCCCGGATCATTTCCGAGACGCAGTTCGGCCCTGGCCTCCGTCCTCGGACAGGTTCGGAAGGTGGCGCAAGCGTTATCGGCCCATGAAGAACCTCCGTTGTTGCGGTCAGACGTTGCCGCGGTGACGGAAGTATGGATTGCCCAACCCACCCTGCCGTGGAGCGAGCTCATTCGTTCAACCACCATGGCAGAAGGAAACGTGTATCGACTCTTGGCCCGAACGTTGGAATATCTCTCGCAACTCCACGGATTACACGCCACCCATCCAGGGCTGGCCAACGTTGCGGACCGTGCCATGGAGCTGATGCGACGCGACGTCCTGGAAGAATTACCATGAGAGGCCGGCCCGCGGGTTGCACGCAGACGGGAAAGAGGGAAACTCGTTCACGATGACGAATACTGAACTCGAACGACGACTCACCGACCTGCCGGGCAGACTCCTGCATAATCTGGCCAAGGGGCGAGTCTCTCGACATTTCCGAATGGGAAAGGCCCGGCTCGTTCAGAGCCTTCTGAACCTTTCCCCAGAGCAACGCACCGAAATCGGCGTCGAGATGGCAACCATGTTGTCCGCACCCGCTCGCCCCCAATCCACGCCCCAACCCGCAACACCGCTGCCACCCGACCCGACGGCGCAGACGCCCCGGCATCGGCCTCGCCACGATTCAACCCAGGAATCGGCCGTCTCCAAAGAAGAACTTTTTGAGGGCATTGGCACGCCCTCACCGGTACCATTCACGCCCGATGCGTGGCAGCAAGAAGCCATTGAACACTTGACGACGGGGGACGTGATCGTCAGCGTTCCCACGGGCAGCGGCAAAACCTACGTTGCCGTGGAAGCCATGCGACGCGCCATCAACACCGACCGGACCGTGATCTACACCTCTCCCTTAAAAGCCTTGTCCAACACCAAGTTGACCGAGTTCGCCCATCTTTTCGGCTCGGAGAACGTCGGCATTCTCACCGGCGAGCGGCGAGATAATCCACACGCGCGCATTCTGATTATGACCACCGAGATCCTGCGCAACTTACTCTATGACGCGGCGAGCGGCGAGATTGACATGCGGTTGGATACGTTAGGCTTGGTGATTTTAGATGAATCGCAATTTCTCGCTGACCCGGAACGCGGGGTGGTCTGGGAAGAAACGATTATTTTTTGTCCTGCTCAATCGCGGCTCCTCTTGCTCTCCGCCTCCATCGGCAACCCCGAGGAAGTCGCGGCTTGGATCAACTTGATTCGTTCGACTCCCTGCCGTCTGGTCCACCATCGCAATCGGTCCGTTCCCCTGCGCGCAGCCTATCTTGATCCTTCTGGAAAACTCGTTCCCTTCTTCCGCACCCGCGACATTGCCCAAGGCAAAGCCTTTACCCTGCACCCTGACGCCAAGCGTCTTTTCGCCCGCTACGAAGACCAAACCCTCAGCCCACGCTCTAAACGGTGAACGGTCACACCAAGACGGGAAGGGAACCAATTAGAGTAATCGCCTGGAACGAAGGGGTTGTTCGGCTTCCGGATCGTGATCCGGTTGGCAGAGACGGCATTGGCACAGTTGACGAAGCCGGGTAAAGCTATACAGTCCGGTATCATGGCCGTCGCTCCAGACCAGGCGTAAGGCGTAATGCCCGACTGGTTCGACGTCTTTCAGCATGATGAACATCGGGACGTCATCGGATTTCACTTTTCGCTCTCCGGTCCATTCATCCGTACAGGCTGCACACGGGCATTGTAACCGCAGAAAACGAATCGGATAGACGCCGTGATGGTTATCGCTCCACTCGATGCCAAGCACGCCCTTGTCAAGCCACTTCATATCCGTGGGGTGAATGGCGTCCGTCCTCATTCCATTTCGCTCGCGGCGTGGTGTCTGACCGTTCCATATTCGGACGAGACGGGTTCGGCCGCCAAAAAGTTTTTCGCCGGCAGCCGTTTGCCGACCACGGTTCGAGCGTAGGTATCGATCACGTCTTCCAACTCACTCCTGACTTGGCCCGTGGCCTTCAGCCGCCTTGCCAGGGTAAAGGACATCCGACGCGCCTGTTTGAGGAACGCGATGCCGCCCGGAGAAATCGACAAACTCTCGTCCCAACTCTTTTGCTCACAAGACCCACAGATCAACCCGCCGGCCCACGGGGAAAACTTGGGTGCGGTCAAGCCAACGTTCCGACCACAGCCGGCACAGTGATCAAGCTGCGGTCGAAACCCTGCTTGTCCCAACGCCTGAATCTGAAAGACCACCGCGAGGAATTCAGGATCATCCGTCTCACCCAACGACCTCAACCCATCCAGCAGCTTATGAAAAATCGAGGGACTGGGATCACGATCCGCGGTCACCCCATCGACTAACGCCACCATGCAAGAAGCGGCTGACGTGCGTTCAATGTTGCCTCGTAAGAAGGCAAATGGTTCGCTGATATCGACCTGACTCACCGAAGCAAGGCTGTCGTGTCGTTTATCAAAGAGCGTGAGCTTGACGGATGAAAACAGTTCGAGCGTTCCACCAAACCGGCTTTTCATCCTGCGTGCGCCTCGTGCGATCCCCCGTATCTTGCCAAGTCGAAGGGTCAAAAACGTCACGATGCGGTCGGCTTCTCCCCATCGCATACTTTTGAGCACGATCGCGTCCGTGGTCACAAGAGCCATACGACGATCACCGGAACCTTGAACGGGCCTATTGCAAAAACTCCAGCATCGCGGTGGCGAATCCAAGGTAGATGCTGACACCGGTGATGTCCATGGCCGTGGTGATAAACGGTCCGGCGGCCACGGCCGGGTCAACGTGACATTTCTTCAAAAGCAACGGCGTCACGGTCGCCAGACTCGCCGAAATGACAAACGTCAGCAGCAATGCGCCACCGACCACTAATCCCAGATACCCGCTTCCCTGCCACAACCATCCGGCCAGAAAGAGCAACACCCCACAGAGCAGCCCCAAGAGTGATCCAATGCGTAATTCTCGAAACACGACTTTCCACACGTCACTCGGCTCGACGCGACCGGTAGCAAGCCCGCGAATGATCAACGTGGAGGATTGTAATCCTAAATTCCCACCCATCGCCGCGATCACGGGGATAAAGGTCACAATGGCCACAACCTCTTGAATCGTAAACCGGAACCACCACAGAATGAATCCCGACACCAGACTGCCGACCAGATTGGTAAACAACCATGGAAAGCGCAGACCCGCGGCCTGAAGGCTGCTCGTGTGCATCTGAGCGTCTTCTTCCGCCGCCCCCGCCATCTTTAACATGTCTTTCGTGTCTTCATCTCGAATGACGTCCACCACGTCGTCCACGGTAATAATCCCGACCAGCCGATGATCCCCGTCAACGACGGGAATGGCCAGAAGATTGTAATTCGCAACATGGTGCGCGACTTCCTTTTGGTCGGTATCCACCGTCACGCTGATCACGTCGCGGGCAAGGATACTGTTGAGGGGAGCCGTCGGCGCGACGACCAATAATTCGCGCAACGACACGACGCCGGTGAGCCGACCGTCGCGATCCGTCGGATAAATATAAAAGACGGTCTCGGCCTTCGTCGCCTGTTGCAGAAGCTGAATCGCTTCTCGAGCACTGGTTTCCTCAGGCAAAGAAAAGAATTCCGTGGTCATGATGCTCCCGGCCGTTCCCTTGGGGTAGGCCATGAGATTGGCAACTTCCTGGGAGTCCTCGGCCTTCATGAGCGGCAAAATATTCTGCGCCGTCTCCTCAGGCAGCACGCCTAAAATATAGGCGGCGTCGTCCGCCGGCACGGTTCGCAACATCCAGGCCAGATCATCGGCGTTGCGATCTTCGAGGATTTCCAGAATCATCTCGTTACTCAACTCACTGACCACCTGCCCTTGCTCCGCCACGTCTTTGATCAGCTCAAACACCGTCCGTCGCTCCTGCGGCGTGTCCAAGTGCATAATCACGCGCGCAACGTCGGCCGGATGCAACCGGGCAATCAAATTCATGACGTTCGAAATGGCCCCGCGCTTCAAGAGCCGACGCACTGAGAGTCGCACCACGTCCAACTTGCTCCGCGCATCCGTAGACGCGGACGTCGGTGGACCCTTCGGAGACTCCGAGACGTCCGGTGACGTGACTTTGGCTGTTTCCATGATGAGCACCTTAATATCCGAATTCGACCAACAACCGGTCGTCGTCACGCCACGCTTCTTTAACTTTCACGTGCAGATCTAAAAACACTCGACGCTCCAGGGTACCCTCCAATTCCAAACGGGACGCGGTACCGATCTCTTTCAAGCGACTCCCGGCTCTCCCGATCACAATCGCTTTCTGTCCCGGTTTCTCCACGCAAATATCGGCGGCGATTCTGGTGACGCGGCCGTTTTCTTGAAATTCTTCCACCTTCACCGCCACGGCATAGGGCAGTTCGGCCTTCGTCGATGCAATGATTTTTTCCCGTATGGTCTCCGCAACCAGCCGGCGCCACGGCTGATCCGTGACGAACTCTTCATCAAAGACGTCTTCCCGTTCATCGACGTGCTCAAACGTCAGCGACGTCAGTCGATCCACGTTCAAGCCGGTTTTGGCCGACAACGGCACAATCTCCGTCCACTTCCCCAAGGCACGATATGCTTCGATCACCGGCAAGAGTTGTCTTTTATTCAGGATATCGATTTTATTCAGGATCAAAAAGACGGGAAACCCCGCTGATTTCTCAGCCAATGAAAAAATTTGATCAATCACCAACCGATCCTCAGGACCAGGAAACCGTCGTCCATCAACCATGATCGCCACCACGTCGGCATCGTCGATCGTCTCCCACGCGGCTCGCACCATCCGTCTATTGAGCCGATGCCGGGGTTTGTGTACCCCAGGCGTATCCAGCACGGCCAGTTGACCTTGCGGAACGTGCGCCACGCCCAAGATCCGCGAACGCGTGGTTTGCGGCGTATCAGAGACAATGGCAATCTTTTGATTGACCAACGTGTTCACGAGGGTGGATTTCCCTACGTTGGAACGTCCCACGATCGTGACGGTGCCGAATTTCATCACGCAACCAATGCTGAACGGAAGGGAAGACCAAGAAGAGCGCGGAGGCCGTTGTCCGGCGTTGGTTACGGAGAATCCACGAATTGATACACCACCTCTCCTTCCTTGACGTACCCCAAACGCTCCCGGCTCAACTTCTCAAGCGTAAAGAGGTCGGAGTCCACGAGATGAATGTGCTCTCGAAGCGCAACATTCGCCTCCTCCAACGCGAGAATTTCTTCACGTGTCTTTTCAAGTTCCTGCGTCATCTGGATATACTGCCGCACTCCCGTGACCTCCAACATCCACACCATTAACAACCCGATGCCAATGAGCAAGCCGAGGGAAGAGACGCCGGAACGCGGACTCAACCATGTTCCCGGTTGAACGGCCGGCCGTCTGAAGTTTGGACGAATCACGCGAAGACCCTCCGACGACGTTCAGAATGCTGAAGTCCCATGGTGCCACGAGAAGCAGCCAAGCACAAGAGAAAAACACCGTTCGCGTCAGTGCGTTGAGTGAACGAGAGCGGCAGCGCGTTCAAGAAGACGGTGACGATTGTCGCGTTTGAAGAACGTCTCTCCCCCGATAGACGGCTCCATCGCCCAATTCTTCTTCAATTCGGAGGAGCTGATTATATTTGGCCAACCGATCCGTTCGCGACAGCGAACCCGTTTTGATCTGCCCGGCGTTCAAGGCCACGGCGAGATCGGCAATCGTCGTGTCCTCGGTTTCTCCGGAGCGATGGGAAATCACCACGCCGAACCCCGAACGCTTCGCAAGTTCGACCGTTTCCAGCGTTTCCGTCAACGTGCCGATCTGATTGACTTTAATCAAAATAGCCGTTGCAGCCCGTTCTTGAATGCCCTTCGACAAATACTTCACGTTGGTCACGAACAAATCATCACCCACCACCTGCACCCGATCGCCTAATCGTCCGGTGAGAAGCGTCCACCCCGGCCAGTCGTCTTCAGACAACCCGTCTTCAATCGACGCAATGGGGTAGCGTTTGGTCAACCCTTCGTAAAAATCAATCATGTCCGCGGACGTCCGGCCGTCGGTGCCTTCCGCACTCAGCACGTACCGTTCGTCGTGATAAAATTCGCTCGCGGCCGCGTCCAGTGCCAACACGACGTCCCGACCGAGTCGATACCCCGCCCGTTGTACGGCGTCATCAATCACCGCCAAGGCGTCTTCATTCGACGCAAGAGCCGGGGCAAATCCACCTTCATCGCCCACGGCCGTACTCAGCCCCTTGGCTTTCAACACCGCCTTCAGGTGGTGAAACACCTCCGCGCCCATGCGTACCCCGTCGCAAAACCGCGCCGCCCCCACGGGCATAATCATGAACTCTTGCAGATCCAAACCGTTATCCGCGTGGGCGCCGCCGTTGATGATGTTCATCATCGGCACGGGTAATTCACGTGCCTTGCCCTCTCCGATGTAGCGATACAACGGTTGACGTGTTTCCGCCGCCGCGGCTCGGGCCACGGCCAGGGAGACCCCCAACACGGCGTTCGCGCCCAAACGAGCCTTGGTCGGGGTTCCATCCAACGCCAGCATCGTGGAATCGATCAACGATTGATCCAACGCGTTCATTCCCCGGAGTTCAGGGGCCAAGACGTTCGCAATACGCTGAATGGCCTGACTCACGCCTTTTCCCATCCACTGCTCAGGGTCATTGTCTCGCAATTCGAGAGCCTCGCGTGTCCCGGTCGAAGCGCCCGACGGCACCGCGGCACGCCCCCACGCGCCGCTCGTCAGATGAACGTCCACCTCAACGGTCGGCGTTCCACGAGAATCAAGAATGACTCTGCCTTTGATGTCCCGAACGTGACTCATTCACCGTACTCTTTCTCTCCACGAACTCCCCTTGTTATCAAGCCCGCAACGGCACCGCGAAGGTCAGACGAGGTTTTCAGTCCAGACGCTCCTTACCCAGGAAGGATGAGAAACCATGGGGACATCATTGTGAGAAGATGAGAATAGTAGACTTGACTGTCCGGCCTTCAGTCACGGAGCAACCCCAACGAGCACCAAAGGAACTGCTGGAACACCCCGGCCTTGCCGTAGAACATTCAACAAGTCCCTCTCATAGTAAGGAACACCCGAAGACATTTCCCGCTCAAGTTCCTTCATTGGCAGTATCTCGATCCCTACGTCAATGATGTCCGACACATAGAAGCTAAGATGTTTCACAAATAGGTCGTGAGCAACAAAAGCATATTTACCAAACTGAACTTCAACCGCAACCCGGTTTTTTACAAAGTCAGTTTGATTGTAAGACATAATTGGTTCATAACCCGCATCTTTAATGACCCGTTTTTGCTCATTTTCAGGTAGCCCACAGATACCACGCATAAGTTTCTCGTCAGCAGTAACCCAAAACGTATTTCGCCGCTCACTCCATCCTCGTTGTTGGAGTCCAAGTTTAAACGCTTGATTCATTTCTACGGGAGAAAACAGACGCGATCCCTGCCGTCCACGCTCCTCAGATACTTTGGTTCTGCACGCCTCTGCATCTACCCCATTGATCACCTCTTTCACATCTTCCCATAGGCCAGGATGATGGACCAGCAGATATTCTTCTCCGTTCAAGTGAGAGTAATGGCACTTGAGTTGCATCAATGACCGCCATTCGACTGATTCGGATCATAGATGGGTTTCCCCATTGGACGCGTACGCAACGCACCGGCGTGGAATTCACGGACTCGTTGACGAGCCACGTCCACGTAGTCAGGGACAATGTCGCACCCGTAAGCCATCCGGTCGTGCATCAACGCTGCAATAATCGACGACCCAACCCCCATGTACGGATCGAGCACGACGTCCCCGACGTCCGTCATGGCGAGCACAAGCCGCTCAACCAGTTCAACGGGAAACTGGCACGGGTGAATCGTCTTCTCCGGGTGGTTGTTCTTCACGTTCGGAAAGTCCCACACGTCACTGGGATTCTTCCCCTTCGGGTTCCCTGACAACTTGCCGACGTTCGGTCCCTTGAAATACCGCTTTCCCGGGTACTTCGCCGGCACCCGAATCGCATCAAGGTTCCACGTATACTGATCGCTCTTGGTCCACCAGTTAATGGTTTCATACCGCCCGGACAGTCGTTTTGTACAGTGCAACCCGTGTCCGAAACACCAGATAATCCGATTGCGGAGTTTGAGACCGTGCGCACGAAACACGGGGTACAGCATCGCGTCCAACGGAATGATCTCACCATGCTGAACGTAATTCCCGACTTGCCAACACAACGAGCCTCGCCGGTGCAGCAGTCGCACACATTCGGCAATGACGCGCTCTTGTGTTTCGAGGTACGCATCAATCGACGTCTTGTGTTCATAGTGTTTTCCCAGATTATACGGTGGCGACGTCACGACGAGGTGTACCGCTTCGTCGGAAAACTGCCGCATGAAGACAAGGTTGTCTTCACACGCAAGAACAGGACGGTTCTGATTCTCTTCCCGTGGCGCGTCGCGTTGACACGAGTCGTTCGTATGATCTGAGACTTGGCGTGAACAAGGTTCCAAATCTATGTTTCCGTTCGGACGTTATTGTGAGAGTCGCGTCTTGAGTAAGGCATTGACTTTTCGCGGATTGGCTTTTCCCTTGGACGCTTTCATCACGTGTCCGACGAAGAAGCCGAGGACGCCTTCTTTGCCGCCCCGATAGTGTTCGACTTGTGCCGGATGTTTCTCGATCACGTCATCGACCAAGGCTTGCAACTCGGTTTCATCGGACAGTTGTCGAAGACCCTTGGCTTCCACCAGTCGGGTTGCCGATTGATCGCCGGCGTAGAGTTCAGGGAAAATCTCCTTAGCAACGTTCAAGCTGATGGTGCCGTCATGCACCAGCCTCAGTAATTCCACCAACCGTTCAGGCGACACGGGAGAGGATTCCACGGGCGTGCCGGATTGATTGAGTTCCCGCAAGAATTCGCTCATCACAAAGTTGCTGATGATCTTGGGTTCGGCAAACAAAGCAACGCAGGCTTCAAAATAGTCGGCCAGCGCGCGCGAACTGGTCAGCACGCCGGCGTCGTAGTCCGGCAACCCGTAGTCGCTCGTCAATCGCCGATGCCGATCCGTGGGCAATTCCTGAATGGTGGACCGCAAGGCGTCAATCCACGCGTCGTCAAGGGAAACGGGAAGCAAGTCAGGGTCGGGAAAATAGCGATAATCATGCGCGTCTTCTTTGCTGCGCATGACCACGGTTTGACCACGGGTGACGTCCCACGATCGGGTTTCCTGGTGAATCGTTCCTCCCTCATTCAGGACCGTGGTCTGCCGGGCAATTTCATACTCCACGGCGTCTTTGACAAACTTGAATGAGTTGATGTTTTTGAGTTCCACCTTGGTGCCCAAGGCGTCGGACCCCACGGACCGCAACGACAGGTTGGGTTCACATCGAAGGCTGCCCTGCTCCATGTTGCCGTCGCAGACGTCAAGATACATCAGGACGTCCCGCAAGGACTTCAGATACGCAACGGCTTCCTCCGCCGAGTGCATATCCGGCTCGGTTACGATTTCCAACAACGGCGTGCCGGCGCGGTTGAGATCAACGAAACTGCCGGTGCGCTGATTGGCGTGAAGGTTTTTTCCCGCGTCTTCTTCCAAATGCGCCCGTCGAATGCCCACCGTTTTGGTCGTGCCGTTCAGGGAGAGCGCAATCCGGCCGTGCTCACAAATGGGCAGATCGTATTGAGAAATCTGATACCCTTTCGGCAAATCCGGATAGAAATAATTCTTCCGCGCGAACTGGTTGGTCGAACGCACGGTACAGTTCAACGCCAATCCCGTCCGAACGGCCATTTCCACTGCGCGGGCATTGACGACCGGAAGCACCCCGGGTAATCCCAGACACACCGGACAGGTCTGCGAGTTGGGAGGCAATCCGAACGCCGTCGCACAGCCGCAAAACATTTTCGACCGCGTACGGAGTTGGGCGTGAACTTCTATCCCGATAACCGGTTCAAACGTCACGACGGCAAGTTGGGGCGTTCGGCGGACGAGGGACGATCCTGATGCATGGCCTCCCGACCCGCGTCAACCGCGTCCTTGACGATGGTTCCGGCCTCATCCAGAAACTCGCGGCCTTTGGTCACGACCTCATCCCACGTATCCGTCGCTTTGTCCGAAAGATCGCGCAGATCATCGCCCGCTCGTCGCGCCAAGCGAGAGATCGTTTCCCGCGATTCCCTGCCCGTTTGAGGAGCCAATAAAAAGGCCGTCACGGCCCCCAACGCCATCCCGCTCAAAAAGGCGACCAGCACGCCGCCGGCCGAGTTGCCGGAACTATTGTTTCCCATTCATCTGCCCTCCTTCTTTTTGAACCCGATCTTTAATCGTATTGGCCGCGGCCCGCATCCCCAGCAACACGCGTACCAGGTTCGACGCAACGGCCAAGCCTCTCTGCCTCATCACCCCGTGAACTTGCGTCACCGTCTGTCCCACGTCGCCGATGGCCTTCATCAACACGGAAGCCCGCTCCACCCCTTCTCTCGCCTGCATGGAGATGGCCTGGATGTTTTTATTCGTCTGTCTGACCTCCTTCAGAATTCCCGGCAACGCGTCGTTCATCTGCGACAGCAGTTGCTCGGATTGGGACACGGTCCTTCTGATCTGAATTACGGTCGGCACGACGTATCCCACCAACACCACAAAGGCAACGGCAATGACAACGACGGCAAACTCAATCATGCAACACCTTCCTTATCGAATACGTGGTCGTTTCTGACGCCAAGTTGTTGCCAGTTCATACGCTCGGGCCGTCCGAAGAATGACCTCTTCTTCAAACGGCCGTCCCATGAGTTGCATCCCGATCGGCAATCCTTCACGACTGAACCCACACGGCACCGAAATCGCCGGGAGACCGGCGAGACTCGCGGACAGGGTAAAGAGATCCGATAAATACATCTGGAGTGGATTCTCGATTTTTTCACCGAGTTGAAACGCCGTGGTGGGCGTCACCGGAGTGACGAGTACGTCCACGTCCTCAAACGCCCGTTCAAAATCTTGTCGAATAAGCGTCCGCACGGCCTGCGCCTTGGCATAATAGGCGTCATAATACCCGCTGCTCAAGGCGTACGTGCCGACCATGATCCGGCGTTTGACCTCAGGCCCGAATCCTTCCTGCCGAGTGGCCCGGTACATCTCCAGAAGATCGTGACGGTCTTTTGCACGGAATCCATATTTCGCGCCGTCATATCTGGCCAGATTCGAACTTGCCTCCGCGGTCGCCACCAGATAATAGGTTGCCACCGCCACCCCGGTGTGCGGCAGAGACACCTCCTGCACGGTTCCACCTAATTCTTCAAGCACCGCGACCGCTTGACCCACGGCATCATGCACGTCCTGATCGACGCCTTCACCGAAAAATTCAGCGGGGACGCCGATTTTCAGTTTTTTCACGTCTTTTTTCTTCAAGCCCCGGGTAAAATCAGGCACCGGCCCGTTGGCGGACGTCGAATCCCGCGGATCATGGCCGGCAATCACGTTCAACATCAACGCGGCGTCCATCACGTCTTTGGTAATCGGCCCGATCTGATCCAGCGAGGAGGCAAACGCAATCAGCCCGTAGCGAGACACCCGGCCATACGTCGGTTTCAAGCCGACGACCCCGCAACACGCCGCGGGTTGACGAATCGAGCCGCCGGTATCCGTCCCCAGAGCCGCCACGCATTCATCGGCCGCCACGGCCGCCGCGGACCCGCCGCTTGATCCACCCGGCACACAAGCCAGGTTCCAGGGATTCCGACTCGGCCCAAACGCCGAATGTTCCGTTGAGGACCCCATCCCGAATTCATCCAGATTGGTTTTCCCGATCACAAAACATTGATGGGACCGGAGCGCCTCCACCGCCGTGGCGTCATACGGCGGGATAAAACCTCGGAGCATCCGGGATCCACAGGTCGTCGGCAGACCTTCCGTACAAATATTATCTTTGATCGCAATGGGCATCGCCATCATCGGCATGGTCTTTCGCCACGTTCCCATCGTGTCATCCAGCGTCCTGGCCGCGGACAACAGCGACGCTTTCTCATTCACCGTCACGTAGGCGTTGACCTTGGGTTCCACCACGCTGATTCGAAGAACGTAGGCGCGGACGATCTCCGTGGCGCTGACGTCGCCTCGCGTAAATCGATCCTGAAGCTCTTTCAGCGTCCACTTAACAAGTGACATGCGAAGAATACAGAAGGGGCCGACACCCGTGGAGAGGATCACAAGCGGACCGGATGCTCTGAATCCCCTGGGCAATTACGAGCACTTGATGATTCGATTCCGTTCATCCACTTGAATGATCGTCGGGCAATGACGCTTGGCCTCGTCCTCGTTGTAATACGCATAACAAAAAATAATGATCTGATCCCCCGTCACCCCTTTTCGGGCGGTGGGCCCATTGAGCACGATCTCGCCGGACCCGCGCTTGCCGTTGATCGCGTAGGTGGTAAACCGCTCGCCGTTGTTCAAATTCGAAACCATGACCAGTTCATAGGGCACAATGCCCGCGGCATCCAACAAATCTTCATCGACCGTCAGGCTGCCCTCGTATTTCAGGCAGGCGTCCGTCACCACCACCCGATGAATTTTCGCCCGCAACATCTGACGTACCATAAGCGTATTCTTGATGGTTTAGCGACCCAGCACGTGCGGGACGTGAAAGAATCCATCAACCGCCTCAGGCGCGTTGCGCAACGCCTGCTCCTGAGAGAGCGAAGGGTGGACCGCATCGTCCCGTAACGCCCCGGCGTCGTCTGCCACGACGGAAGTCGTCGGACGAACACCGGTCGTATCGACGGCATTCAACTCTTCCACGTACTTCAAAATACTGCTCAGTTGAAGAGCGAACTGCTCTGATTCTTCCCGGGTCAGTTGAAGCCTGGCTAATTCCGCCACGTGCTCAACCTCTTCTTGACTGATGTTGACGTTCATTGACGATTGTAGGCTCCCTGATCGGATTCACCGACTTGGAGTCGTGGCGCTCATTGTAGCATTTCGCCCCGAACCAGGACAAAGCCGAAGCGTCGTTGTACCACGAAGGCCCATCAAAAAGCTATTCGTGCCGGAACTCACCTTCCCCTTTCCCCCATCTCCCTCCCTTGGAAAAAGGGAGTCAGGGGAGGGAACCCCCGTGTGGCATTCGACCTAGAGCCGAGCACCGGACGGGCGGGACATCCACCCCTCATCGGCAAACGACACGTAGCGTTTATCCCCGATGATGACGTGGTCAAGCACCTGCACGCCCAGAATTTCCCCGGCTTCCTGCAACCGCGTCGTCAACACCCGATCCTCCCTGCTTGGCTTCGGATCTCCGCTTGGATGGTTGTGCAGCAGGATCACGGCCGCGGCCGACGCACGGACGGCCTCATTGAACACCTCCCGCGGATGCACCAGACTGCTGTTCAACGTCCCTTCGGATATCGTGCGTTCCTGAATCACCGCGTGTTTGGTATCAAGCAGGATCACCTTGAATATCTCCTTTCGGAGATCCCTCAAATGCGGATAATAATGGTCAAAGACCGTTTGGCTGTGGGTAATGACCGTCCCTTCCGTCAGCGGAGCGGATAACACGCGCTTCCCCAGTTCAATAGCCGCTTTGATTTGGGCGGCTTTGGCTGGTCCGATGCCCGACACCGTGCAGAGTTCCTTCCCGCTTCGATTCGCCAACCCTTGCAAGCCTCCCAGATGAGCCAGAAGATCCATGCCCACTTCGACCGCCGACTTGTCATGCTTCCCGACCCGAAGAACAATGGCCAACAGTTGGCCATCCGTCAGTGACTCAGCACCTTTTGCCAACAACCGCTCCCGTGGCCGTTCACCTTCCGGCCACTGCGCAATGCCTTTTGAAGAGGGTTGACCCATTGACGCCTTTCGCATCCGAACGTCGGAAATCTGCCGGATCGGACAAGGCCAGAAATGTAGACCACCACCTCCACCCTGTCAAAGAGGACGACGCGTCTTGCCGCTGAAAAAATCGGTGTGCTACGGTTGTCCGTTCAGATGGATTCAGCCATGCGCGTGGTAGCCGGCACACAAAAAGGTCGTGACATCAAGAACCCGCAAGGATGGGACTGTCGTCCGACCTCCGCCCGCGTCCGAGAAGCCTTGTTCTCCATCCTGTCCGCTCACGTCGCGGGAGCGCAGGTCCTTGACCTCTACGCCGGAACCGGGGCAATCGGCATTGAATCATTGAGTCGAGGGGCCAGACACGTGGTGTTCGTGGAAAATCAAGCCAAGACCGCGCGGCTCCTTCGTGACAATATCGAACGTTGCGGATATACCCGGCAGTGCATCGTCCTCACGCGAAACGTGGAGACCTTCTTAACCGCGCCGCCGGCGTGGCATGACCCCCTGGCGTTTGATATCGTGTTTGCCGATCCGCCGTACCAACGCACCGACCTGACGCAATTACTGGAACGCCTCAGCTTGAGCGGAACACTCGCGCCCGACGGTCGAGCCATTCTCGAACATGAGACCAGGCGCCCGGTCCCGACCCGCGTCGGATCACTCACACAAACGCGCCAAGCACGATACGGCGACACCACGTTGACCTTTTATCAACGCAGACCCGAAGCTGAAGTCGTATGCGAATAGCCGTCTACCCAGGCACCTTTGACCCCATTACCCGTGGGCACACGGACATTGTCAATCGCAGTCTTCGGATCTTCGACCGGTTGATCCTGGCCGTGGCCCCCAATCCACGGAAAGAACCGCTCCTCCCCCTTGCGGATCGAGTCAACCTGGCCCAGATCGCCACCGGCAACTTCCCCGACGTCACGGTCGAATCGTTCGACGGCCTCCTGGTCGAATACGTTCGACAACGCGGGGCCCAGGCCATTATTCGAGGACTCCGGGCGGTCTCCGACTTTGAACACGAGTTCCAGATGGCCTTACTCAACCGAAAGCTGGATGATCGGCTGGAAACGGTCTTTCTGATGCCGAGCGAAGAATATTCGTATCTCACGTCCAGCATCGTCAAAGAACTGGCTTTATTCGGAGGAGCGTTGGACGCCTTTCTCATCCCGGAAGTGGCGGACCATCTCCGCAACCACTATGGACATCACACACCATGAAACTCGCCGACCGAACCACGCGCATTGTCCCTTCACCCACGCTGAAAGTCTCGGCGACCGCGAAAACCATGGCGGCGCAGGGCATTGACGTCATTGATTTTTCCGCGGGAGAACCGGCCTTTGATACCCCGGACTTTGTGAAAGAGGCCGCCCACGCGGCAATCGCAGCCGGGTTTACCAAATACACGCCGGCATCAGGCACCGATGAACTCAAACGGGCCATTTGTGACAAACTGTCACGCGACCAAGGCATTCACTACGAACCGTCTCACGTTCTGGTTTCCTGTGGAGCCAAGCACACCCTCTACAATCTGGTCCAGGCCCTGGTCAATCCCGGAGATGAAGTCATCATCCCTGCTCCGTATTGGGTGTCCTACCCTGATATCGTCCGCCTGGCCGAAGGACAACCGGTGATCCTTGAAACCAGGGAAGCCGACGGGTACGCCATTGACCCTCAACGATTCGAAGCCTGTATCACCCCTCGCACCAAGGCCCTCATCATCAACGGCCCATCCAATCCGACCGGTGCCGTGTATGACCGGAAGACGCTTGAAGCCGTGGCCGACGTGGCCACGCGCCATGACGTGCTGGTGGTCTCCGACGAAATCTACGAAAAACTGGTCTATGACGACGCGCCGTGCATGAGCATCGTGACCGCGGTCCCGGACATGGCCGGCCGGACACTCGTCGTGAATGGAGTGTCCAAAGCCTTTGCCATGACCGGCTGGCGTATCGGCTACGCAGCGGGACCTCGAGCGTTAATCGCCGCCATGGCCAATATTCAAAGCCAGAGCACCTCGAATCCAACGTCAATTTCACAAAAAGCCGCGGTGGCCGCACTCCACGGCGGCACACAATTTTTCACCGAGCTGCGCAAGGACCTCACGCCGAAGCGCCGCCTCATCGTTGACGCACTCAACGCCATCCCGGGACTGACCTGTCCAACCCCGGCAGGGGCCTTTTACGTGTTTCCCAACGTATCGGGACTCTTCGGCACACGCCACGCCAACGGCACGATTGCCTCGGCAACGGACCTGGCCGACTATCTATTAACCGACGCACATCTCGCGTGCGTCTCCGGCGAACCCTTCGGCAGCGTCAACCATCTCCGGTTGACCTATACCCCGCCGATCGAAACCATCCAACGCGGTCTGACGAAACTCAAGACGGCCGTTCAGAACCTCTCGTGACGCTCACAAAGGCTCGACTTCGGCAGAAAACACGTGAGTCAGGAGCGCGCGGTCTCATCGCGCCAAAGAAAAAGGAGGATATCCGTGCCGATCTACGAATATGAATGTGAAACCTGTCATCATCAATTCGAAGTCCAACAAAAATTCTCCGATCCTCCCGTTGAGACGTGCGGCAAATGCGGAAATGGCGTGCGAAAACTCATCTCGGCTCCGGGCATCATGTTCAAAGGCACGGGCTGGTACGTCACGGACTACTCCAACAAACTGAAAGATCCCAGCCAGACCAAGCCCGGTGAAGGAAGTGAAAAGCGTGAAAAGGACGGGGCCAAGAGTGGGGAAAAAGCAGAGAGCCCGTCCGCAAAGAGTGAATCCAGCACCACCGCTCAACCACAATCCTCATCACCCTCACCCTCAAGCTCACCCCCCTCAAACACGGGGTCCTCGCCAAAAGCCACCACCTGAACACCGATTCAGATCTGCCCCTCTCCTCTGTCATTCGCCCCGCCTCCCCTCCTCTGCCCTTCCGCTCCTCCTCCGCCCTTCGCCCCTCTGCCCTTCCTCTGCCCTCCGCCCTTCCTCTGCCCTCCGCCCTTCCTCTGCCCTTCGCCCTTCCTCCGTCCTTCGCCCTTCCTCCGTCCTTCGCCCTTCCTCCGTCCTTCGCCTTTCCTCCGTCCTTCGCCCCTCCTCTGTCATTCTTTCCTCCCTCTGTCATTCTGAGCGAAGCGAAGAATCTCGCTTTTCGTTGGCACAAGCAGCATAGGCATAACAACGCCGGGTCGTGGGACAGAAGGTCAAGAGCGGGCATGTCTTCCCCTCACCCCGGCCCTCTCCCGCAAGGGGAGAGGGCGGAGGATGGGGGAGAAGGAAAGAGGAAGGAAAAGGAGCAACAGGGAGAGGGGAAGCTACAAACCGACCGTTTCTTTAATGTCTTGCCGGAGCTTGCCTTGTTCCTGGTGCATCCAGGATTCCAGGCGAGGGAAGAGGTAGGCCAACGTTCCCGTGAACGTGTCAATCATCACGTCCCGACGTTCGCTAAAGAAGTTTTCTTCATTGGCGATTTCCAGCTTCCGGTCGCCAATCGCCCGTCCGAGTATTTGATTCACGCGCAGTTGCTGACCGGCGGTCCCGCCTGAAAGCTGCATGACGTTTGTCTTCAACACGTCCAATTCCTCTTCCAGACCGATCTTCACGCGGATGCCCTGCGGGGTCGGCCAATTGGGACGCTGGACGGAATAATCAAAGGACAACGCCGATTCTCTCGGCTCACGATAGGGTCCCATGACGTTCAGAATCGTATAGGGTTCAGCCATGCTGCTCTCGTTTGAGATTCTTCGCTTCGCTCAGAATGACAATACTCTCCACTTACCACTCTCCCCTCGCCACTTTCTTTTGAATGTGGATCAATTCAACGTTTCCCGTGCCGCGAACGGGCCCCGTCCAGTTTTGAAACCCGTCATGCATGGTCACGAGATTCGCGTATCCCCGGCGGCTCAAAAAGTCGCACGCCAGCCGGCTTCGTTCGCCCTGCCCGCAATACACGAGAATTCTGTCAACGTCCCTGGGTATTTCGTTTTGGAAACGGGTTTCTAATTGTTCAAGCGGGAGATTTCCGGCTCCCGGGATATGACTTTTTGCAAACTCCCGTTGCGTTCGGACGTCAACGATCACAAGAGGTGACGACGCCTCGGAAGATTCGGGTTCGATCATCTTCCGTGCTTCCTCGGCACTCACCTGGTGATACAGCCGTCCCGTTTGAATCAGTGTCTGGTCGGGTTCCCGTCCCGCTGCCAACTGGGCGAGTTGGAATCGCAGGACCTCGATCGATTCAGTCTGCCGACGGGTTGTTTCCCGAAATTCGCTGAGACCGTAATACTGCTGGCGCGTGAACGTTTCAAGCTTGTGAGACAGCACGCGGAAACGCCACCAGAGCAAGACCAGCCCTCCGGCCAGTATTCCACTGCCCGTCACCAACCAGAAATCCATGAGATCAGGTTTCGTCCGGAAGTCCGTCGTGACCCACGCGACGGAAGGGACAAGAGGTATGGAATCATTGAGAGCACGTGCGGCCGATTCATGCAGAAATGCTGGTCGGGGCGAGAGGATTTGAACCTCCGACCCCCGCGTCCCGAACGCGGTGCGCTACCGGTCTGCGCTACGCCCCGATACCATGACGTTTCTTGACTCCGTTCGGACCAGGGGCTCACACGAGAGTCCGTGTGCCTCCGCGACCGCCGGGTAGGTGATTGCCCCTCCGCGAACGTTGACTCCTCGGGCTAATCCGGGATCCTTCTGAAGAGCCACGTCTTTCCCCACGTTGGCCAACCGGACTATAAAGGGTAGCGTCGCGTTGGTCAAGGCATACGTGGCGGTTTGCGGCACAATTCCAGGAATATTCGTGACCCCGTAATGCCGAACTCCCTCCACATCAACAATGGGGTCGGAATGCGTGGTCGGTCTCGTCGTTTCAATACATCCGCCCTGATCAACCGCCACGTCCACGATCAAGGCTCCGGGGTTCATCGTCCTCACCATGGCCTGAGAAACCAGGACCGGGCTTCTGCCACCTTTCACCATCGTGGCTCCAATCAACAAATCTGCCCGTTTCACGGCTTCTTCAATCATGAGCCTCTGTGAGGCTACCGTCGTCACCCCGCACTGAAACCGCTCGTGCAGGCTTTGCAGTTGGTACAAATCATTGCCGATGACCGTGACTTGGGCTCCCATCCCTACAGCGGTTTCCACCGCGGCTGACCCTACTCCGCCGGCTCCGAGAATAACGACGTGCCCGGGGGAAACGCCGGGAACGCCACCCAACAGAATGCCCGCTCCCCCTTGCGTACGTTCGAGAAAATGCGCCCCGATTTGAACGGCCATTTTCCCGGCAATGTGACTCATGGGTTGCAACATGGGTAAACGCCCCGACTCGTCTTCCGTCGTTTCATAGGCAATGGCGGTGATCCCTGATTTCATCAGGGCCTCGGTCAAGGGCCGGGAGGCCGCCAAATGCAAAAACGTAAAGAGCGTGTGGCGAGGGTGAAAATGTGCCATCTCCGACGGGAGAGGCTCTTTCACCTTGAGGATCAACTCAGCTTGATCGAACAGTTCGTCCTTGGTCGAAGCGATTCGCGCACCGACGGCGCGATACGCATCATTCTGAAAGGCGCTGCCTTCGCCGGCCCCGGTTTCAATCCACACCTCATGGCCGTTCCGTATGAGTTCATCCACGCCCGCCGGCGTGAGGGCCACGCGAAATTCATGGTCTTTGAGTTCTTTGGGAATGCCGATGTTCATCTCAATGAAACCCTTTGGCTTTCCACAGTGCCTCTCCCTGCGAAATGACGTCCATGCGGACGCCCATCAATGACCGGAAGAACTGGACACCGGAAAGAACCCTCTTGTATCATAGCACGATTTTGATTTTTGGGGAGACTTGGGGTAACCCCGGCCCTCTCCCGCAAGGGAGAGAGGGAGGAAGGAGACGGAGACGTGAGTGGCTTCAAACATCATATTTTTATCTGCATCAACCAACGCCCTAAAGGAGATCCACGGGGATGTTGCGCGGACAATCGATCCGTGGAACTTCACGCCTTCTTCAAAAAGGAAGTTCAGCGGCTCGGGATCCACGGCGTGGTTCGCGCCAACAAGGCGGGATGTCTGGATCATTGCGAATACGGTCCGAGCGTCGTCATTTATCCGGAAGGGGTCTGGTATTGGGTGGGCAATGAAGCCGACGTGACCGAAATCATGGAACGACACGTGGTCAAGGGTGAACTGGTGGAACGCCTGCTGATGCCGGGCCATGACGCGCCTCCGATCACACTCGAATCCCGTGCCACGGCCGTTTCTTCATAATCTTTCACGGTCACGCGATGGAGACGATGCCGACGTTCTCATCGTGACATTCACGCCTTCGGAGGAACACGTGTCAGCAAATGACGCCAAATGGAAAGCGAATCAAGAGAAGGTCGCCTTCCTCAAGCAGTTTCCCGGGTTACTTCATTCCTGGGACGACATGGTCGGTCAGACGGTGGCGTCCGTCACCCCCATCGAACGGGACGCGGGAACGGTGCTCACGCTCACGAACGGCACGTTTGCCATTGTGCCGCCTTTGGCACCTGAGCCGAAACAACTCCGGGACGGCGTCACAACGGCTCGCGCTCGACTCGAACCCCTGTATCCCGACGCCTATGCCGAGTATGACGTCCTGGCCCAACGGGATGAACGCGCAACCCAAACGGCGAGAATGGAAAACATCGTTGGGGCAATCCATAATAATCTGGAACGGATTCCAGAGTTACAGGACCGAATTCGTTCACTCGTGAAGGAATGGGATTCTTAGATTTTTACCATGCGACGTCCTGAACACATGTTGGATATGTTTTCAGGAGGGCTCTTTGAAGGAGTACAACCCATGATGGTTACGCGGGATCATCTGGTTCGTCATCCCGATCGTTGCACCCATAACGCGGTGTGTATCCCCGTGTGTCCCACCGGGGCCTGGGTGTCCACCCCTCCCTACAAGTTTGACGAATCACGGTGCATGGAAACGTGCCGGGTGTGCCTGGATGCGTGCCCGACGCAAGCCATTTATGCCGTCTTTCGAAAAGGTGAAAAACTCATCGGCCCACGGGCCGACTAACGGTTCACCCCATCGCCTTGCGGACGTGCCCCCAATACGCCGCGCCGGTGAACCGCCCGGCGCCGGTCATCGTCGTCGTCGCAATGATGCGATAGACTTCACATCGAGAAATTTTCAACGGATGAGCGGGATCTAAAACGTTGTCGCACGTCGTGAGCAGGCGCAGGGTTTTCAGAGCAATCAGAATCGGCCACATACAGGCTAAGCGCAGGCGGACTTCGAGACCTGGGATGGACGTGGTATAGACCCAGCCTTGATCCAGATGGGCCAGGGTGATTCCCACCAACTGATGAAGAATGGGTCTGAATTTCGTCATGGCACCCTTATCCAGCAAATCTCCGGGTTGTAATCCCTCCGGCTCTAAGAATTCCAACGGGACGTAACATCGCCCGCGCCGGAGGTCTCCGGGAAGATCCTTCAAAATATTGGTTAATTGCAAGCCTTTGCCGAATTGCACGCCCATCCGCCGTTTGGCGTCACGATCCCACTTCCGGCGTAGACGCGGCAGATGAGCCCACGTCAGATCCGTCCAGAATTCACCGACGCAGCCCGCAACGTTATAAATATATTCATCCAGCTCTTCCATGGAAGAAAGCGCGGTGACCCGTGATGCCGACTCTCCCGGGAACCGATCCAAATCCATTTCCATGCCGCTGATGAGAATCGGCAACACGTGGCGGATGGCCGATCGATCATCGGCCGTCAAGCCTTGATACATCTGAAAACAGGACGCAAGCTGCTCCAGCAACGTCCGTTCACCGTGATGACTCTGACGCGGGGCCATGGCCTGAATCTGGCCGATCTCATCCCAATCCGGACGGTCACGAATAAATTGACGCTTGAACCCATGCAGAAGCGTTCTTCTGTCGTTTCGATCCACCTGCCCCGTATCCGCAATCGTATCCGCGGCGCGTGCGAACAGATAAGCCAAACCCACTTGCTTCACCACGGCACGGGGCAAGACGGTCAACGTCAGATAAAACGAGCGCGAGACTTGCCGTAAAAGGTCCTGTAATAAATATTGTTCAAGACGTTCCGACGGCATCATCGTCTTTCCGGCAGAACCTCGATCCGGCCTTCCATCCCCTCTTCACGATGGCTGGGAAAAAACAGTAACTGTTTATCACAATAAAACGTATACGTTCCCGGAGTGCTCAGCAACAACCGAACGTCGGCGCTCTCCCCGGCACTCACCTCGACGTTCACGGGCACCGTCATGGTCGATGCGTCCATGACAAAATTATGAGGGGTCAGAAAACTCTGATTTTCAAGGTGAAGTTCGACCGGCACGCCCGCCAGAATCCTGAGAGAACTGGGAGTAAAGGAATAACTATCGAGAACGATGGTGGCCCGCTGCACCCCGTCTGCGCCGGGTTCAAGAACGACGGCGTCGTTCCCGGCGTTCCCGAGCACCACGCCTGATAAGAGACCCACGACCAACCCGAGCCCGACCAGCCACGGCCGAATGTCAAGGAAGGAACTCATTCTCGTCTTGACTCAAAAAAGGAGAGTATTATATAGCAAAGAGCGACGAATGTAGAGAAACGTCGGGCGATTGCCGCTCACAAATCTTTGGCAAAGCGATTTTCCAGAGGAGGACCCCATGAAAAACCTGAAAGGTATCGGCTTGTTGCTGTTGTCCAATATTCTGATCTTCATCACGCTGTCCATCACGTTCACGATTCTGTCGGAAGTGGTGCTCCCCGCCTTCGGGATCGACCTCCGTGGATCGATCGTGCATCAGGATCTCTTGTGGGCCTTCGTCATTGGATTCGGCGGCGCGTTTATCAGCTTGGCGTTTTCCAAACAGATGGCACGAGCCATGCTGGATTGCCGGCAGATCACCCAGCCGCGCAATCACGCCGAAATGCTCGTGTACGAAACGGTCCAGAAAATTGCCAACCGACTGGGTATTCCCACGCCGGAAGTGTGGATTTACGACTCGCCGGATCCCAATGCCTTTGCCACGGGGCCATCGAAAAACAACTCGATGGTTGCGGTCTCCACCGGCTTGCTGAACAATCTGAACGAAGACGAAGTCCGGGCCGTTCTGGCTCATGAGATGGGCCACGTCTATAACGGCGACATGTTTACCACGACCGTCCTCGCCGGATTGATGAATACCTTCGTCTATTTCATCAGCAGGATGGTCTATCGACACGTAGCCGAACGCAATGCCATGTTGGCGCTCGGCGTCTACTTTTTTCTGCAAGTTGTCCTGTCGATCCTTGCGATGATTCCCATCAGTTGGTGGTCACGCCGCCGGGAATTTTCCGCGGACAGGTTTGCCGCCAATACGGTAGGCAAAGCACACATGATCTCAGCCTTGCAATCGATTGATCGGTGGGTGAATCAAGTCCACTATCAGTATCAAACGGAAGACGCCCTCGCGACCATGAAAATTTCCGGGAACACTCGAAGTTTCATGCAAGTCTTCTCCACGCACCCGCCCATTGAAGATCGAGTCGCCGCCTTGCAGAAACTGTAAAACTCTCATTCGGCCACGAGTAGCTCAACTTCAATCAGGAGAACATCCGGATGAATGCCGACGCCGTTGTACGTGCTCGGATCGATAGCGACACCAAAGCACGAGCTACGGAAACGCTTCAAGCCATGGGCTTGTCGGTATCCGATGCGATTCGCCTCCTGTTGCTGCGAGTAGCGAATGAGAAGCGGCTGCCATTCACCGTGCAAGTCCCGAATGCCACCTCCATCAAAGCCATGAAGGAACTGGACGAGGGTAAGGGCAGGCGCTTCGGCAATGCCGAGGAACTGTTCCGGGACCTCGGCGTCTGACGTGCTGATTCCATCGATCCAGGCAGTTCAAGCGTGCTTTTTCCCATACCACGGCAATCTCAGCACGAGATAGCCGACGGTCATCCCCAACATGCCGCCAAGCGACCAGCCCGCGATCACGTCCGTTGGATAGTGCGCTCCAAGATACACGCGGGACAGACCACCGAGGACCATGAACGTGCCCAGGACCCACCGCGTGGAAGGGAACAACACCCACAGAAAGGCCGCGGCCGTCGCCGTATTCAACGCATGATTGGAAGGCAGACTGAACGTGCCTCCGCACTGGTCCAATCCATTGATCCCCACAAAGACCTGACAGGGCCGCGGACGAGCCATCCAAAGTTTGATTTGAGCCCCCAGAAAATCGCCTATCCCGATCAACGCACCCAGAACCGAGGCAATCAGGATACCTTGGCGCCAATCGATCCACACTCGATAGGCCAGATACCCCACGGCCACCACGACAAAATTGCGAGGCCTTGAACACTGCACCATCAACCAATCCAAGGCCGTTGATTGACCGACCCATCCATTGACGGCGTGAAACACGGCGGTATCCCAATCCACTCGCTGGCAACTCCTGCTGATCTTTTTACACGATCAATGATAGAATCGTCTTCTTCAAAGACTTGACCACGGAAAGGAACGCGCGGTGATGCTGATCGACAGTCACGTTCATTTAGATGATCCCCGATACGATCGCGATCGAGACGAGGTCTTCCGGCGCGCCCAGGCCGCCGGCGTTGAAGCCTTGATCACGATCGGCTGCGATGTCGCCACCAGCCGGTCGGCCGTCGCCTTGGCAGAAGCGTATCCACCCGTGTTTGCCACTATCGGGGTTCATCCGCATGAATCCAAGGAAATGATCGACGATTGGTATGAGACATTTCGTTCGTTGTCCCAACGCCCTAAAGTCGTGGCCTATGGAGAAATCGGGTTGGACTATCATTATGACCATTCACCCCGTGCAGTCCAACGTCAACGATTTCGTGAACAAATTCAGCTTGCCCGGGAGTTGCGCCTTCCCCTTGTCATTCACACGCGTGAGGCCCAAGAAGACACGGTGACCATCCTTCGTGAAGAAGGGGCCGCCGACGTGGGAGGCGTGTTTCATTGTTTTTCAGGGGATGCCTGGCTCGCAAAGGATGCCCTGGATTTAGGCTTTTATCTTTCCTTTTCCGGAATCCTCACGTTCAACAATGCGACCGCGCTGCGAGAGATCGCCAAAACCGTTCCCCTTGATCGTATCCTGGTTGAAACGGATAGTCCCTACCTGACCCCGGTTCCGCATCGCGGCACGCGGAATGAACCCGCCTTCGTGCAACACGTGGCTCAGACCCTGGCGCAGACGCTGACCGGTTCTCCATCCCTCGAATCCATCGCGGACGCCACCGTCCAAAACACGAAACGTGTATTCAAAATCCCTTAAGCCGGCGGTTGCGAACCCGGATTGATTTGGGCAATTTTCGAGGATTGCCTTTTTTATCACGGCGTGGCAACGTGACGTCATCCTCGGTCTTTCCATACCCTTGACTCAAGGGGGCGCGTGGGTTGTTCCTCACAACCGTGCCCCTTTTTTCAAAATCTTCAAGTTTTCTCTGAAATTCTTTCGAGCGTATCACAAAGGCACCGTGGGCGTCGGCAGTCCGGATGATTTCCAAATCCGACGACACCACCGCACAGTCCCCGCCCTCGTGTCTGGCCAAACGCTGAATCACCTGATCCGCACGTTCTCCCCTTTTGGTATACACCACCTCCACGCCGGTTCGGTGTTCCCGATGCTCAAGACTCCGAAGCCCTCGCCACGCATCAAACACCACGGTCACGGCATAGCCTTTGCCCTGACTGTAGCCTGACAATCGACGAATCAGCATTTCCCGCTTCTCAGCAAACTCGGACGGTTGCTCCGACTTCGCATCGGCTCGAACCCCAAGCAGGTTATATCCATCAATGATGACGTGCCGAGACATTGTGCGCGAAAGGCTATGCCAAGGCTTCCCACGTGTCAATGACAGAACGAAAAGAGTCTGGTATCCTATTGCCTACTTCATGGAGCCAACGTTGATGTTCACGCAGACCGTCTTTCGCACGTTCCTCATTTTTGTTTTCTGCCAGATCACGTCAGGATCAGCGGCACCAGCAGCACCATCGCCGGTTATCGTCGAAAATATCCGCCACAGTCCTCACACCACCTATACCCGCGTTGTCCTGGACTTGAGCGGACGCGTCGGAATCAAAGAAACCACGAGTCAGCGAGCGGTCACCATTTCGCTTTCCAACGTCCGGTTGAGTCAACAAGCTCAACGGGCACTCAAGAGAAACACGTTTCCACGTGCCATGACCGTCTCTCAAGGACAATCACACACCGTCGTCCTGACACTGAAGAACGAGGCGATCCGGACCTACAGACTGACGACGTTCCACAAACCGGATCGCGTAGCCGTGGATCTCTATTATAAAAAGGACTCTCAAAAAGACTCCCCCGCCACGGTGACAACGCCGTCTTCGTCCCCACAAAAAGCAACCCCACAAAAAGCTCTGAAAGCTGAAACACCCGTGGCGAAATCAAAACCCACGGACCGTCCCAACCAAAAGGCCGTAACGGTGGTAATTGACCCTGGGCACGGCGGAAAAGACCCCGGAGCAATCGGGCGAAAAGGCACCAGGGAAAAAACGATCACCTTGCAGATCGCCAAACGTCTGCGCGACCTCCTTCAACAACGGCTTCACGCCAAGGTGTTGCTGACTCGGTCGAAGGACGTGTTTCGTGATCTCGATGATCGCGTCGCCTTTGCCAAAGATAAACAGGCCGATTTGTTTCTGTCCATTCACGTCAACTCCCATCCGAAACAATCCATTCGGGGAATAGAGATTTACCATTTTGGAAAGGAAAGTGATCCTCGTGCTCTCGCCGTGGCCGCTCGCGAAAACGGCATGAAATTGGGAGATGACGCCCCCCCCTGGCACTACATCCTTGCCGAAAAACGGCTCGACCACGAGATCGAAGAATCCCGCAAATTCGCCGAGACCGCAAGGAGCAAACTGGTCACCACGCTACGGAAGCATTACACCATCAAAGATCATGGCGTGAAAAAAGCGCCGTTCTACGTCCTGCGTTTTACAAGCACAAGCATGCCCAGCATCCTGGCTGAAGTGGGGTTTTTATCCAACCCGAGCGAAGAAAAACGGTTACGGAATGAAACGTTCCAAAAAACGTTGGCGGAAGGGATGTATCAAGGCATTCAAGCCTACGTCATCAAATCACGCGCTCGTCAGGAACAACCCCCTCCTTGAGCCACGCTGACGTTTCATGGCCACCTACAAGTTACGGCTCGAATACGACGGCACGGCGTATGCCGGGTGGCAGCGGCAACCCGACCGACCGACGATCCAGCAAGCACTCGAAGACGCCCTCCGTCAGATTACGCACAGTCGAATCTCGACCGTGGCCGCCGGCCGAACGGACGCCAGCGTTCACGCACTCGGGCAAATTGCCAGTTTCCGTTCGGATGCACCGTTCTCACCCCATGAATGGACCCGGGCGTTAAACGGCGTGCTACCCAAAGACATCAGTATCCTTGACGCGGAGGTGGTCGCCGATCAATTCCACGCACGGTACGATGCGCGTTCAAAAACCTATCAGTATCGGATTCTCAACCAACCGACGCGACCGGCACTCGAACGTCTGCGGGCATGGCAGATTGCCACCCCCCTTGACGTGCGTCTCATGCGGGAAACCTTCCGGTACGTGCTGGGGAAACGTGACTGCACGTCATTTCAAGGTTCACCAACCGATACACACAATCCGGTGTGCCACGTTCAACGGATTGACCTTGTGCAGGAAGGCCGATTGATTCGTTTCACGATTCAGGCTGATCGGTTTTTGAAACAGATGGTGCGGGCATTCGTGGGCACCCTCGTGGAAATCGGGCGAGGGAAAAGAACACCCGATGCAATGGCCGCCATTTTCGCAGCTAAAGATCGACGAACGGCCGGACCAACGGCTCCGCCTCAAGGACTCTATCTTCTTCACGTGACCTATGAAGAGGATGTCCCTTCACGAGAAGAACGTCCTACAATTCCATAACGCCGTCACGTCGCTCAGCGTGCCGTACCTGGACCACGCCGCGCATAAAGGGATGGATGTCGCAATGATAGGCATACGTCCCCGACGGTAAATCTCCCACGCGAAAACGCTCACCAGGATGAAGGTGCCCTGATTCAAAGGCACAGGCACCTCGCCGACAGTCGTCATGCGTGACGGTATGCGGCTGCACCGACTGATTCTGCCACTGCACCCATTGACCCGGAACAATCGTCACGGCAGCAGGAGTATAAAACGGCTCTCGATCCAACAGCGCGACATGAGAAACCCCTGCCTCATTCGCTCCAAACGGCAGCGCCACGACGAGCAGGAGCCACGCACGACAACCCAAACCGGACACGTGTTTCCTCCTGGGTGCCTTACGCAAAAATCGCCTCCGGGCCGTCGTGCCAGTAACGGGCGTAACGTTCGGCCGGTTGTTCATCCGTCCTGGGATTGAAAAGCATGAGGTCCACGCTGACGTTCAGTACCGGCTTGGTCCTGGTTCGGAACACGCGGCATGTCCCGTTTTCCTGAAAGAGCTCGGCGTAACCGTCTATCTTGGGATACACGGAGGCGTAGGCCATGCCTTTGGGGTCAGCGAAAACAATCCGGTACTCATTTCCTCTGCACATCCAAAAAATAAAATCGGGCAGGAAGCAGCGGTACACGTTCACGGAGCGGTCGTAGTACGGGACGTGGATCTCGTCCAAAGACTCGTCAATTTTGCTGAACATCCAGGCGTCCCATTCCGGCTGATTGTCCTTCAGCCAGATTTCCAGGTCGTTCAAAAATTTCACTTCGCTTTCTACTTTTACGACGTGCTTGATAAAGTCGGCTTTGCCGCGTTCAGCGATAATCATCGGCAGGTAATAATGCTCGGCGATGTTTTTGATTGTCAGTCCTTTGAATGAAGTGTTGGATTTTCCGCTCGTTAATTCCTCAAACGTCTCTTTGGTGATACTGCCGGCGCCATATTGGCTTGCCAAATACCGGCGTTCTTCCTCAGAAATTCCTCCCTTCGCCACCTGCGTTATTTTCTCGCGTAGATCGTCCCGCTCTTCATAAGACAACTGCGCCCGGATTTCACGGAAATGCACGATGTCCTTGTCATCGAGTGTGCGCACCCCATCGGTCGTCTTCTCAATGAAACCAAGATGGGAGACAAGGCGGGTTTGCAAAAACGAAAGGTTGGCGTAATCCTTGTCCGGTTTTATCGAAAGGTTTTCTCGCCGTTCAACTGACCTGCGCAGGTCGTGTATCTGCTCCGGTGCCAAATTGTCCCTGACCGCAAGCAACGAGTCGGACGTTTTCTCAAGCTGGCCTGCCAGCCTGTTCAGCGTCTCTTCGCTGACTGCGAATTTCGCCCGCGTCGGTGCGTCGCGTTCGGCCTCTTTGTCTTTGTATTCGGGGACGAAAAGCAGCATTTGCCGGTCGTTGATCACCGGCCTTTCGGATTTTTTGACGTTCTCCAACTTCTCGAACGCGCCGCTTCTCTCCGACGTCAAGCCTTCCAAAACGTGGGAAATCGCGCTTCGGTTGGTGGCAAACAGGGACAGGGTTTCCACCGGCGCAACCAAATCTTGCAGCGGCGCCAACGTTTGTTTTTCCTCTTCGTTCAAGGACGGCATCAATTTGGCGAGGCGACGCCGGTGGTTCGCCAGCGGTTCGATCCTGACGCCGCGCCCGACCGATTGCGTGACGAACTTCTTCGCATCGCTGCCGCCGATGTTGATGAAGTTAATCACGTTAGGGCGGGTGGAGTCCCAGCTTTCAAAGAACGCGCGCGAACCCATCAGAATGGTGATCGGGCTTTTCTCCAGCGCGTCAAAGAAGGATTTTTCGCGCAACGTGGTGACTTCTTCGAAGCCCGCCAGAAGCACGTTTCGCCATTTGGACGTGTTGCCGATGCGGATGAGCGCAAAAGGAACATCGGCGTTTTTCATTTGAAAGGCCAATTCTCTGTCGTCCTTGCTGCGTATGAATTGCAATGCGCCTCGCCTGCGGCTTCCGAACACCGCCTCGCGTAAGTCGGGTATTGTCACGTTCTTGAGCAGCGCCTCGTCGCCTATGGCGGCGCTTCCGCTGATGTCCACAAACAACAACTCCCCTTGTCTCCAATCGCGTAACAACTCATCTCTGCTTTCCCGGAACTGTTTTTCGTCTATGCCGCCGGAGGCCACGTTGCGCAACGTCGAGAAAAACGCCCATAAATCGTTACGCTCGTTCTCAACGTCGGTATTCACCGAGTTGACGAGGGTCAGCATCAACGGCAGATGGTAGAGAGCATTGTGATCGGCCTTCTCACGCAGGGCGAGGGCGCGTATTTTCGCACAGGCGAGCGTGATCAGCGATTTCAGCACGATTGTTGTTTTTTCGCGCTCACTGATTTCCTCGCTGCGTTTTCTGAAGTCCTTGTATTCGGCTTCGTTCAGGTAGACGTTCTTGCCGTGCCCGTCACCGATGAACGTTGCCAGATTGTATTTCTTGACGGTGGTGACGACGTCTTCCGGATCGGTGAAGGTCGCGGAGAAATTGAACAGAAACCCGTTGCGCGCCATCAGCGCGTAATACGCCTGCCGCTTGGAATCCTCCTTGCCGCCTTTGTGCGCCTCGTCAAGCAGGACGTACCATCTGCCGTCGTTCTCGTATTGGCGGTAGTCGGTGAGCGCGTCTTTCTGCACGTCGGAAATATTGTCGCTGCGGTGGTAATAGACCGTTTCCGTGTTGCCCAATCTTCCTTGGCGCTCACGCTCGCCGCCGCGTAGCGGCACAAAGTCTACGTTCAACCAGGTGCCTGCGTTGAACTCCTCTATCGTGCGGTGTATCTGGCCGATCAGGTGATCGCTCGGCGCGAGCACGAGGACGTTGTGGGGCGGAACGTGCCGGTGTTGTTTCAGGTGGTGCAGGTATTCGATGATCTTGACCATCACCAACGTCTTGCCGCTGCCGGTCGCCATCCAAAAGCACATGCGGTTGATGAGGTGGTGATACGGAATGACGTTGCCCTGCGGCGTCATGTATTCAGCGAGGATGTTGAAGACGGGGTTTTGTTTCAAGTTTTTCCGGTCGGCGTTGTTTTCATATCGCCGGATCGAAAACTCGGCCGTTTGGTTTCCGTAACGGTGGCAGGCGAAGTTCTGCTTGCGCCGACTGCCTGTTTCGGGCATCTCGGCGGGTTGCCAGACGTTGTCCTGGCCGTAGTAGAGATACAGAGCCCGCGCTGCGTTTCTCAGTGCATCGACTTGGTAGTCGTAGAGGGTCTTTTGCGACGAGAAACGCTCAATCTCCGGGACACGCCAAGTTTCCGGCAAGTCGCCGTGGTTGAAGGATTGGGCGATGGATTCAAGAATGGGCTGCGTCATGGCTCAACACGAGGAAATCACTGGTCTTTCGTTACTCCAAGGCGATCAAGGATGCTATGCGCCAACGCCTGGAAATCTCTGTAGCAATTTTGGGCCGCGCTTTGATGCGCGCCGATGACGCCGTCGGCAGGCTTCAGCATGAACATGGGTTTATTCGCCTCCTGTGCCATCGGCATCAGCGAGCGGTAGTCCTTCAAATGTGCCAACCGGTTCCCGTCGTCATCATTCTGAGTGGAAGGCGCATGTTCCTCTTCCATAACGGATTTCATGTATTCCTCGGGTATCTTTTCAATCCAGCGCGCGAAAGCTCTGACGGGTCTGTCCAGCCTGATGGCGTGGCGCATGATGACGTAACCAAGCGGTTCCATGTCGCCTGCAGGCAGATGAACCTGTAAGTCCGGTGGTTTTTTCTTCACGCGCTCTTTCCAAGCGCGTCGCCACGTCTTCAAGGTTGGCCCCACGTTCCGCAGCCCTTGCAGGGAAAACAGATCCGGAGCAAGCGGCACCACCACGTAATCGCTGGCAATCAGGGCCGCCCTGTTAATGGCGCCAAGGTTCGGGCCGACGTCCACCAGCGCCAGTTCTGCTTCAAACGTTTGTCCGGCCCGCGCAATCAGACGCGCAAAGGCCGTCGTCACGCGGAACGCGCGCTGGTCTCTGTCAAGACATTTCGGCCATTGTGCAGAAAGTTCGTCTTCCCGTCTGGAAAGCGCAAGATCGCTTGCCAGCAAGCCGATTCTCTCGGTCACTTTTTCAAGATGGGGACAGTCGGCAACGTCTCCGGTACCCTCAAACAGAGGGGCAATATCGCCGTCAATTGTTTTTTTTCCCTGTGGCGTCCATAGCTCCGAAAGCCTGTTCTCATCAAGAAACATCCCGCTCAAATTCGCCTGAGGGTCCAAATCCACCGCGACGACGCGGCGTTCAAGTTCCCCAAACATCCAGGCCAGATGATAGACGAGCGAAGTCTTGCCGACGCCGCCTTTGTTGTTGAAGAACGCGATGGTTTTCATCGTGGCTTCCTGATGGTCGCAAAGACAAACGTATCCTGAACGTCGAATTCAGGCGGAGGATTGCCGTTTGCTTCCAGTGCCTGACGTGCCAATGGTATGCCCATCCCAAAGCGTTCCATGAATCCCTGGTTTTTCATGGCCTCGGCAAGGGAAGGGTTCCGGTAGCTCGTCGCATCAGGCGTCCCGAAGTTTTGCTTCGTCACCGCTCCATAGACGGAACCGGGGCTGCTGATTTGTATATGGCCATTCAACCACGTCACCCGCACTGGCGTATGAGAATTTTCGTAGTTTCTGTGAACCACTGCGTTGCGGACGAGTTCCCGCAACGCGATAAACGGGTAGTCTGGTTTTTCAACGTGTCTGTCCCCTTCTGTATCGAGCGCGGTGGAGATATGCCGCTTCAACAGACGATCCGCTTCTCGCAACTGGTCCGAAAGGGGGCCAATCAATTCGGCTTGATCCAGGACAGGTGCCGGCACTTCCTCACCGTCGTAACGCACGAACTGAACGTAGGCGCCTGGGAACCAGTCGTGCGGGTTCTTGCCAAGCATAAGGATTGCCGTAACGGTTGGCGTGCCATCCCGCGTCACAAGACGCAACGCTTTCATCTGCTCTCGTTCATCGCGCCTGTTTTCCGCCAACACTTCAGGGGAAACCGCGGCAGGAAGATACTCGTTCTGGAATCTCTGCACGTCCAAATCGTTTTCCACTATGGCCCCGGCAACCCCCTGCATATCGTAGGAGACGTTTCCCCAGCGCCGCTTCTCCGTGAGACGGCGTTCTTCCTCGGGGCTGGCTTGCGCACGCCGGGGGCCGGTGCGAATCCAGCAACGACCATCCATTTTCACCGGCGGATTATCCGAGGGTTCAACCTGAACCACCGCAACTTCACAACCTCGCAAGTTCTTCTTGGCAACTTCCATGCTGGGGAACGGAAGTATCTTCCCGTCACTACGAAGCCCGCCGAGTTTCTGCAGCAGAGCATCATCAATGCTCAAATTGGCGCAACGGCCATCGTCTTCCAACCCAACAAAGAGAACACCCGGCTGCTTGTGGCCAGGCAGATCGTTTGCAAACGCACAAATCGCCTTCCGCAACTTATCCAGATCGTTCGTGGCAACTGTGCATTCCACTCCATCACTTTCGCCGCGCTCAATGAGGCGGATCAGTTCTTCATCACTCAGCATCGTTCTGCTTCTCCACACCATTGGCGTGAAAAACGTTCAATCTTCGTAACCCATGGAATTTCGTGGAGGTCGTCGTTGTTCAGGGGCTGGACAATGAGTTCAAGTGCGAATTTCATATCTCTATATTCAAACGTCTGAGCATCTCCACGAAATCTATGCACCGTACACTTTGTTCATTGCATACCAGAGGTATTTTGTATTTGTACTTTTTCTTGGGTTTGTTCGGTTGTTTTTCTTCTGTAACAATGATTTTATCATGCACCTTTGCGTATGCAATTAGCTTGACATCATTTTCGTTTACCCCTCCTGGTCCATCTCGGATTTCATACTTTTTCTCTAAAGACAAAGAAAGTTTTTCTACTGATTCATCTAGAGGGGCACTTGTAAAATGGTTATTTATCAGCCACACCCGCAACGGGTATTTATCCGCTTTTTCTCTTTCCGTCTTGTTTCTATCTTGCTGTGATATAGGATCAATCTCATCAAAAATTGGTTTTATCAGCACCACGTCGGTTCGATGGTGGGCAAGCTTTCGCCAGAGGCCAGGAAATACATCCGTCGGATGAGACACGTTCCAGGCGGTGATAAAAATATTGGCGTCGATACAATAATCCGCACTCACAGCCTGTCAGCCAATTCCAGCACCTGAGAAGCATGCTTCAGGTTCAATGCCTTGCTCAATTTATGCAGACTGATTGCCTTGTTGGAGTAGGCCTGAAATAGTGTTCTGGTATAAATATGGCCGTATTGATTCAGCACTTCCCGTACACGGTCTCTTGATGGGCCTCCAGGTCCTTCGCTCAATTTTCTCTGCTGATTTTCGTATTCTTGCTTTACCTGAGCTTCAAAACTTAAGTATGCATCCTGATTGATTACTTGCAGATTCCGCAATCGAACCAAGCAAGCGTAAGGACTGACACGGAATTTCCTGGCAAGTTTCTTGACGGATTGTAGGTTATCCATCTCGTCATTGCCGATCTTCTCCAGAAAAGGAACGGTTGGCATCAATACTTCACCAGCAAGCCGGTCGCACCATTTCTCTGTTTCTTTGTTTTGCTCAGACCAGCTATCAACGGCATGCTCCTGTCTAATCAGATGTCCCAACTCATGTAACAAAGTGAACAATTGCGCTTTTTTAGCGTCGGCATTGTTAATGATAATGACAGGGAGAACAGGATAGTGCATCGACAGTCCTCGAAATATTTCCCTATCTATATGAGACCATCCTTGATACGTATCGGTCATGAAGACGAAAATATCTTTCCGCTCCAACCTGCTTTTCCACTCTGGAAATCCTGGATTATCTTGAATGTCCAACCATGATCGGATGGTTTTGGCAATTTCTCCGATTGATCCATTCTGCAGTTTAGGAAGGAGAAAAGGCTCTATCGGCTCATCCATATCTTTGCGCAGTTCTATCACCAATTCACGTAACTGCTGTACTTGTGCGACGACACTCCTTACTTTCGGGTCAGAAAAAGCTTCTCCGGTCTGCTCCACAAATTGGCGAAACGCTGGCATACTTTTAACAAAGTTGTATTCTGACGGAAGTTGCTCAGATATAAAAATCCACCGCGGTACGTTATACATCTCCGCCAAAATGCTTAATTGTTTGAATGTCGGAGATTTCTCTCCTGCTTCTATGGCTTCAATAGCCCTGACTCTTTTTTTGACTTCTTCTAGGCCCAAGGCCATCTGCTCTCGGCATTGACGCAATATCGCAACATTGACGTTTTCCACTCTGGCTGTCATCAATGCTCTCCTCCCCACCACAGATATGGTTTCATCAAAGAGATGAAGTGTTGTTTTTCTTTCTCGGTCATGGTGGCGGGATTGGTTTTTTCGGTGGTGTCGTCGGTGAAGGTGACGTCGTTCGCGGTACGGCGGCGGATGGGTTTGCCGAGGACGTTGGAGAGGGATTCGGCGACGTCGATGTCCTTGTACAGGTCGTGGAGGTTGATTGTGAGTTTTCCGTTTTTTAACGGCTTGACGGCGTGGGCGAGTTTGTCGTCGCTGAAAAACACGTATTGTTCAAAGGGGGATTTCAGGCTGTCGATTTCGAGTTGTTCGCCGTCTTTGTAGCGGGCGTTTCTCAAGGTTTCTTCGTATTGCTCCAGGGCGTAGTATTTGAGGCAGTGGCTGCTGCCTTCGCGGGAGACGGGCTTGCCGTCTTTCCAGTCCTTGGAATAGATGACTTTTTTGAGGCGGGGGAGCAGGACGGTGTGAAAGTAGTCTCCCATTTCAATGAGCAAATATTTTCGGTTGCCGCCGTCTTCCCTGTTCAAGTTAATGACGGCATGGGCGGTAGTGCCGGAACCGGCAAAGTAGTCAAGAACAATGCCTCCACGTTCTGAGACACAGACTTTAAGGGCATCGCAAACAGCATAGATGGATTTCGGATAATCAAACGATCGTAGATCACCCATTATATTCTTCAAAAAATTCGTGCCGTAAGCAGTTGCAGAGTACTCTTTCTTTTCCCACCAGGTGAGGGGTAAAACCCCATCTCCACTTAAGCGTGACTTAATATAAATTGCAGGTTCTTTCCTTCTTCCATTTTTTATGAAGATTTCTTCAAGATTCTTCTGCAATCTGTCTATTGCCCACTTCCATCTTCTTTCCTTGCCATTTTCATCAACTGGGTAGATAGCGACTTCTCCGACTTCAGGTTTTTCATGTAATTTCCACTCTTTAGAACCTTCATCCCAGTGCATTTCAGGAAGACGTAATTTATTGTGGCGTACAAAAATCGGGTAAAACATTTTAGGCGCTTCCGATCTTGTGCCTCCATGTTTCCTAAAATTTACCCACTCAAAATAGCCGTGTTCATCGGATTCTGAATAGCGGTCTATTTGTTTTTGCGTTCTCTCAAGCCTGCCGATTTTTCCACCCGACGTTGTGGAAAATATTGCGTATTCATGCGCGGCAGAAAACCCCTTTACTGTTGACCGACCTGATGGATTGTTTTTTATTACAACCACACCAAGTATATTTTCTTCACCGAAAGTTGACGAGATGACTTCCCGAAGTCTATGGAATTCATAATCGTCAATTGTCGTGCATTGTATTCCTGCCTCACTTAATAAATGCTTTCCAAAGCCTATTCTGTTCTCTATCAAAGTCAGCCAAGTCGAGTGTTTATTGGAATTCTTATATATGATTTCGGAAAGCCCTGTGTTATACGGCGGATCAATATAAATGCACTTCACCTTCCCTTTATAGCGTTTTTGCAAAGTGTTCAACGCTTGCCAGTTTTCGCTGTGGACCAATTCGCCGTCCAGGGCCTCGTTCAAGTCGCCGAGGGCATCGAGAATTTCCAACTCCAGGTCTTTGAAATATCTGGTGTCCAGGGGAAGGTATTCCCTCACCCCTCCCCCTCTCCCAGAGGGAGAGGGGTATAAAGAGAAGCCCTTTTCGACCATCCCGAGCTGCTGCCATTCTTTTATCTGTGCCTTGATGCCCTCGTGTTCGGTGATTCTCTTCATCAGGTCGGCGGGCAATTTGTCCAACGTCACCACGTAGTTGACGTCGCGTGCAAACTTGGGCTTTTCCCATACCCTCCGTAATTCATCCTCAAACTGGGCAATGAAATCGATGACGTCGTAGGCGGTTCGTTGAAGTGCCTGCAACTGGGTGAGCCGCGGTTGTTCAAAGATGGTTTCCTCCTGAAACGTGTACTGATAGAGCCAGAGATCAAACTGTTCGCGCAGGAATCCGCGGGCGTCCTTGTTGATGAAAAAATCGGCTTCCGTCTGCCGTCGGAAGGTGCGGAAGGCTTTTTCCAATTCGTCTTCGCTCAGGATGATCCCGCCTTTGCGCGCCTGTTTGATGATGTCATCGGGCTTGGTTTTTCTCCCGTTGGCGGAGTGAAACACGTTCAGATTCAGGACGTGCCGGCCATTGGTGTTGTCCACTTTGGAAAATTCAAACGTGAACTCGCGTTGTTCGTTGTTGCGTTTGTGCTCAACCTCTGAGGCGTCAAAGTAAAACCGTCTGACGTATTCAGGGTTGTCCCGGTTGCGCAGTTCCACCGGCATGGAGCGCACCAGCACGTCGGATTTGACGTAGTAGAGCATCCGGGTTTTCCACGACAGGGCCACGTCCTCACCGTCGGCATAGACGCGCTCGTAGGTCTTGGCAAAGGCAGGCAGGCGGCGGAAGTAAATCGACCCGCTTTCGCAGAAGTAACGGTTGAAGAAGGTGTAGAGTTTGTCAAACAGTTCCTCGCGGAAGGCGGTCTGTTTCTCAGCACGCCCGTCAATCGCCTCCATCAGTGTTCCGCGTATGGATTGGAAGTAGGTGCGCTTGATTCGCATCAGGTTGACGAAGCCGGACTCCCCTTCCACCTCGGCCCCGGTGAACAGGGATTCCAGCGCGTCGAGAAAACGCTTTTCTTTCGCCGCCTCGCTCATTATTCACGTTCCATGTTGCTGAGATTCTTCGCTTTGCTCAGAATGACAGCAAGTGTGCCATCCGCGTTCAGCAAGTGTGCCGCCCGCGTTCAGCAAGTGTGCCGTCCACGTTCAGCAAGTGTACCCTCCGCGTTCAGGAAAGTCACTCGCACCCCCTCACGCCTGATCCTCACTCAGCGACGGCCGGTGACGCACGCTCCCCGTCCGTCCGGGTTGTCAAGTGACATGGTGAATCGAAAGGAGTAGGATTGAAAAAGAAGAGAGGGCATCCGACTCAGCACGTTGAATTTCACACACCCGGACGGTCATGTCCATGATTCCTGAATTCGACCACCCCACGTATCGGCTCGCCGTCGCTCAATTTAACCAGGCAGCGGAGGCCATGAATTTGGATCCCAATTTGCGGGAACGCCTCAAAACCCCACAGCGTTCATTGGTTGTGGGATTGCCTATTCGCATGGACGATGGTCACGTTCGAGTCTTTCAAGGGTACCGCGTGCAACATGATTCTGCGCGCGGACCATCAAAGGGTGGCCTGCGGTACCATCAGGACGTCAACCTCGGAGAAGTGGCCGCGCTGGCCATGTGGATGACCTGGAAAACCGCACTCGCGGGACTTCCTTATGGCGGAGCAAAAGGCGGCATCACGGTCAATCCCGATACGTTGTCCAACGCCGAACTTGAACGGCTCACCCGACGGTACGCCGCGGAAATCTTTCCTCTGATCGGTCCGGACAAAGACGTTCCCGCAACGGATATAGGCACAACCCCACAAGTCATGGCGTGGCTCATGGACACGTACAGCCAACAGGTCGGATTCTCCGTCCCGGGCGTCGTCACCGGCAAACCCCTTGCCATCGGAGGCAGCTTGGGACGCGAAGAAGCCACGGGACAAGGCGTGGTCTACGTCACACTTGAAGCGCTTCGGAAGCAGGGCCTCGCTCTTGAGGACACAACCGTGGTGATCCAGGGGTTCGGAAACGTTGGATCGCACACGGCGAAAATCTTCAGTGAGGCCGGGGCGCGCGTCATCGGCGTCAGTGACGTGACGGGCGGGATCGTGAATCCGAAGGGGCTGCCCATTGCCGAAATTGTTCAACGACACCGGCACGGCGTCTCCTTCCAGGACATGAACGCAGGCGATTTCTTGACCAATGACGAACTGTTGACGCTGGAATGTACGGTCCTTATTCCCGCCGCGATTTCGGAACAAATTACCGTCCACAACGCCGAACGCCTTCGCTGCCGCATTCTGTCGGAAGCCGCCAACGGTCCAACCACGCTGGACGCCGACGCCATTCTGCACGATCGGCACGTCTTCATTATTCCCGACATCCTGGCCAATTCAGGAGGCGTGATCGTTTCCTATTTCGAGTGGGTCCAGGACGTGCAACGTTTCTTCTGGAAGGAGGATGATATCCGTGATCGATTGCATGACATCATCACCGCCGCCTTTCATCGGACACACGGCTTTGCGGAGGAGAAACACACCACGATGCGCATCGCCGCGCTCATGAGTGGAATCGACCAGGTCGCACAAGCGCACACGGCCCGAGGACTCTACCCCTGACGCAGCCCTCTCGTTCGATTCCATTCAACGAACCGCTTCGCTTGACGACGAGTACGCCATCGGGGTTACGCCACTTCACCGGCGTACAGTTTCATGCAGGTGTCTAAAAACGTGAGCGCCTCCGGTTTAGAGCGTTGGAACGAATTCCGGCCGATGATCGAACCGAATCCTCCTCCGTCACGAATCGCCCGGATTTCATCAAAAATTTTCTCGTCTGCACCTTTTGCCCCGCCGGAAAAAATCACGATTCGTCGGCCATCGAAGGTGCTCTGGACGACGTGCCGGATTCTGTCGGCCGGGGTCTTGATCGGAATATTCTCAGCTTCATACACCTTTTTGGCCTCCGCTTGTTCAACGTGATCCGTGGGAACTTTGACCTTGATCACGTGCGCGCCCAGTTGCGCGGCAATCTGAGCCGCGTAACACACCACGTCAATGGCCGTCTCTCCGGCCTTGGTTAATTGTCCCCCCCGCGGATAGGACCAGACGACGACCGCGAGTCCGACGGACTTGGCTTCCAACGCGATCTCCCGCAAATGCTCATACATCTCCCGGCTGTACGCCGATCCGGGATAAATGGTGTATCCCACCGCACAGCACCCTAAGCGAAGTGCGTCTTGCACGCTGCCGGTCACGGCCTGATGATAATCATCCCCACTTGACAGGGAGTCGCTGTTGTTCAACTTCAAGATCAAAGGAATTTGCCCGGCATATTCAGCCGCACCGGCTTCTAAAAAGCCCAACGGCGCGGCATAGGCGTTACATCCGGCCTCAATGCCGAGTGCAAAATGATAGAGGGGGTTATAGCCTGAAGGATTCGGCGCAAAGCTTCGGGCCGGGCCATGCTCAAATCCTTGATCCACCGGTAAGATCACCAGTTTGCCGGTTCCGCCCAATCGGCCACTCAACAACAATCTGGCCAAATGAGCCCGAACGCCCGGCACTTCACTTTGGTAATACCCAAGGATTTCCTCAACGCGCTTGGTGATTTGGAGACATCCACTCACGAGTCGTTCCCTCCTGTGACGGTTCAAACCCGTCTGCGTGATCCCCACGGGCAGGGACGTGTTCACACACGCCGTGGAGCATCGTTTTCCAGTTTTTTCCGGAGTTCGATGATTTCCTGTTCCATGGCTTGAAAGCGTTCCGCAATCGGGTCGGGAATATTCGCGTGATCCATAAACTCTTCAGGGACGCGAACCCCGACCGACTTGATCACGCGACCCGGAATGCCGATCACCGTCGAATTGGACGGCACCGACCGCAACACCACGGAATTTGCCCCGATTTTCACAAAATCCCCAATCCTGATGTTCCCCAGGACTTTCGCCCCGGATCCGACGACGACGTGATTCCCCAACGTAGGATGACGTTTTTCTTTTTCTTTCCCCGTCCCGCCCAGGGTGACGCCCTGAAAGAGCGTGACGTAATCCCCGATCTCCGTCGTCTCGCCAATCACCACGCCCATCCCGTGGTCGATAAAAAATCCACGGCCGATCGTGGCGCCGGGATGAATCTCCACGCCCGTGACCCAACGAGCCGCCTGCGCAACGAGTCGAGCCAAGAGTCGCACTCGCACCTTCCACAACCGATGCGCCACCCGATGCGCCAACAACGCCTGGAATCCGGCGTAGGTCAAGAAGACCTCAACCGTGGTTCTGGCGGCAGGGTCCCGGTCAAACACGGCCAGGAGATCCTGTTTCATCACGTCGAACATCATTCAACAACCCCGCAACGACGCCCCCTCAGTCCCGCCCCATTCGATCAAGCAGACACACGGCCTGAGCGGCAATCCCCTCCCCTCTTCCAAGCGTCCCGAGATAATCATGGCTTTTGACCTTCACGTTCACACGCGACGGATCAACCTGCAAGACTTCGGCGACACACTTGCCCATTTCACCCACGTACGCCCCCAACCGCGGTGCTTGTGCCACGACTACCGTATCAAGATTCACCAGATACAACTCTCGCTCTGCAAGTTTGGCCTGAATGCCTCGTAACATCTCAAGGCTGTCCATATTGTAAACGGCGGGATTGCTGCTGGGATAGTGCCGGCCTAAATCGCCTTCTCCCATGGCCCCCAACACCGCGTCACACACGGCATGAGTCAACACGTCCGCGTCTGAATGGCCGTCTAATCCATGGGTGTGCGGAACGCGAACGCCGCCCAGAATCAGGGGCCTTCCTTCCTTCAGTTGATGAATGTCGTAGCCGATCCCGACGCGCATACCGTTCCCGAAACGATCAAGTGAAGTCAGGATACAGGAAAAGAGGAATCAGTGAAAAGGGACGCTGGTTTATCAGGAAGGGCCATGCCTTTTGGCAGCGACGATGGCTTCGCCTATCACCAGGTCTTCCGGGCGAGTCATTTTCACGTTGTCCGCGGTTCCGGTGACGATGGAGACCGGACGTCCTAATCGTTCGACCAGGCTCGCGTCGTCGGTCACGACCACGTTGTCCCGTTGACCGGATCGATGGGCTTCCCGTAACACGTCGACGTTGAAGGCCTGAGGCGTCTGAGCCGACCAGAGGCGTTGCCGATCAAGGGTGGCGTCAATCATCCCGTCAGGCCCGACCCGTTTGATCGTATCACGGAGGGGAATCCCCACGAGCGCCGCGCCATGGACGCGAGCACGATCAACCACGGCTTGCACCATGGCTTCCGTCACAAACGGTCTCACGGCGTCATGAATGACGACGATGTCGGTGCGGCCGTCAACCGCTTGCAGTCCATTCCACACGGAATCCTGCCGTCGCGTCCCGCCGCTGATCACTTGACTGATTTTTGAGAAACCGAACGCCGGCACCAGTTCTTTTTGACACGCGGTCACGTCCGTTTCGGGCACGACAAGAATGATTTCGCCTATCGTCTGACTGGCTTCAAGCACGCGGAGGGAATGAACGAGAAGCGGAACGCCGGCGAATTGAAGAAACTGCTTGGGGGTCCGGCTCCCCATTCGAACACCACGCCCTCCGGCGGGTACGACCGCGGCAACCCATTCATCCACGAGCAAGACTCAACACGTCCCAATCAATTTCTTCTTTCAGACGGGAAAAGATCATTCTGCCGGCGCTGGTCTGTAGCACGCTGGTGACCACGACGTCCACGTTTTTGCCGATACATCGTTTTGCATTGTCAATGACCACCATCGTTCCATCATCCAGATACGCAACCCCCTGACCGGCTTCCTTCCCTTCTTTCAACACAAACACTCGAATCGTTTCGCCGGGAAGCACAACCGGTTTCAGCGCATTGGTCAATTCGTTAATATTCAAAACCCGGACTCCCTGCAGCTCAGCGACTTTATTCAGATTCAGATCATTCGTTAAAATTTTCGCGCCCAGTTTTTTGCCTAATTCCACTAACTTGGCGTCCACTTCCTTGACGTGGGAAAAGTCGTCTTCAACGATCCGTACGTCGACCTCGACGTTCTTCTGGATATGATTGAGAATGTCGAGCCCACGACGACCCCTGGCCCGCTTTAATCCATCAGCGGAATCAGAGATGTGTTGAAGTTCCTGCAAAATAAATTGTGGAATGATGAATCCTCCCTCAATAAACCCCGTTTCACACAGGTCGGCAATGCGCCCATCAATGATGACGCTGGTGTCCAGCAATTTGGGAACAGGAGCCCGGCCCGCGTCGTTCAATCCCATGATCTTCACGTCCGGCCCGTCTTCTCTCCCATACCGAAGACCGATAATCAGGCCGAGATATGGAAAGATCAGGAGCGTGGCTAACGTGGCAAATTGAGATATGACGGAGGAGGGAGAGAACATCCGGCTTGACGAAAAAATGAGCATTCCTGAGAGGAAGACTCCCAAGCCGAGGCCCATGCCTCCTCCAAGGGTCATACGAGCAGGCAGCCGTTGTACAGAAGACTCCAAGGCGACCATGACGCCACTGACCAGGGCACCAAAGACGGCACCACCCGCCAGATAGATCCCTTGTCCCTCTCCGGAGAGATACCCCACGGCGAGTCCGAGAAGAATACCGATAACAAGAAAAATCGATTGCCGAGCCATGCAGGGTCCCGTGGCGTCGTAGATGCCTGGGCGTGCTCCTCTCGCACCATGTTCGTCCAGGCAGAACCGTCAACAATCCAACTGCCGTCACCGTCCGCTCAACAATTGCTCAACACGTTCGACGTTGTCACGACTGCCGATAATCAGCGGGACACGTTGATGAAGGGACTTGGGTTGAATGGACGCAATCCGTTCTCCTCCCGTGCTTCCAATGCCTCCCGCCTGCTCAACCACGAAACTTAACGGAGCCGCTTCGTACATCAGTCGAAGTTTGCCTTCAGGTTTGTTCACTTCACCGGGATACAGATAGAGTCCCCCTTTCAACAGGATTCGATGCACGTCAGCCACGAGACACCCCGTGTACCGGGCGGTAGAGGAACGCCCGGTTTTTGGATCCGTCTCTTGAAAGGAATTAATGACGTGTCTCACGTCGGCCGACCATTTCGACCGATTGCCCTCATTCACGCTGTAAATGGATCCGCACGCGGGCACGCGGACGTGTGCAGTCGATAAGAAAAACTCATTGTCCCGCGGATCAAGCGTCAATTGATGGACGCCGTTGCCACACGTGTACACCAGAAGCGTTCCGGGCCCATACAACAGATATCCTCCAGCCAGTTGGTCGCTTCCTTCCTTGAGAACGTGACCGGACGCGTCCAATCGATGGATGGAAAAAATCGAGCCAAGCGGTGCATTGACGTCGACGTTCGAGGACCCATCCAACGGGTCAAAAAACACGGCGTATGATCCGGACCCGGCCGCCCGTGGAACGACAAACGGCTCTGCCATTTCCTCGGAAACCACGATTCGCACGATCTCGCTCTGCTCAAAAACCTCCACAAAGGTCTGATTGGCCCGTTCATCCAACTTCTGGACTTGTTCACCATGGACGTTGGTCTCACCCGTTGTTCCGATCATGTCGGTGAGTCCCGTTCGACACAGGTCCCGAGCAATCCTTTTCCCGCCCAAGGCGATCTGCGTCATCATGTCGGACAAATCACCCACGACTTCGGGAGACAACCGCTGCTGTTCACGAATGTGGCGAGTCAAAGAGACCATCGGACGACCTGGGCAACGAGGGTTGCGTCACGCTCAAGAGAGGATTTCTGTAAAAACGTCGAAAAGGATTCCGGTGGCGGCGTCCATCCTTCAATCAACGCCCTGACCGACCCGACAATGACGCGGGCTTCCATCATCACGGGAATCCGTTCTGCTGTATTGGTCAGCCAAAATCTGACGTTGCCCTCATTCAAAAAAATCCCGCGGAACGGCATGATCGCCAACATCCGAATCGCCTCAACGTTTCCCCATGGGCCGCTGACTGGCTCAACGGCTTCCACTTTGACTTCGACCTCGTAATTTTTTCGGTCATGATGAACGTTCAGATACACGGACGATCCCGGCACAAGGTTCGGTATCGTACGCAAATAATAGAAGCACGATAACGGGTCATGCGTCCCTTGGACAATGGAATGAACCGAAGATTCGCCGTCCTTCAGGACCGTGACCCGATGAGTCACGTGATCAAAGGTGACTTCGAAATTTTCACGGCGACTGCCTTCACGACGTCGAAACAGCAACCGTTGGGGAAGCATGGTTCGGGCATCAACGATCGATTCGACGTCATTTCTCACGGGAAAGAACACGGAAATAAAATCATTGGATCGAATCGTCGTCATGAACCGCCGAAGCGAACGCCCATCGTCCGACGTCAGCGACTCAGTTTTCATCGTCGTGGTACCTGCCGGAATTCCCCACAGTGAAATGGAATAGCGATGCTCCTCATTCACTGGGGCGGCGAGAACCGTATGGGAAAACACCAATCCGCCGAGCAGCCCCAAAAGAATTTCCAGGCCAATCACACTGAACCCGGGCATCTTCGCTCGATCCGACGCGGAAAACATCCCCGAATTATACAGAACGTCGTCGCTAAAAGCACGAGGGCGGATATGCCTGCGACCTTTAGCCATCGGAACGTCATCGGAGCAGGAACGTGGGGCACCCTCAGAACAACGAGGGCAGCACCCGTTGATGGATCCGTTGAACCTGGGTCATAACGGATCGATAGCGGGCGAGAAATTCAGGGGCGGACGGCCAGCCCATGCGGATGGCGCATTTTGCCAATTCGGGGGGTTGTACCGGGAGGGTGTGCGTTTGCAATTCATGAACCATCTGGAGTTTATGCTCGACGTCACGCAAAAACACGTAAGCGTCGGTCAAGGTGCTGCAATCAGAGGCGGATAACAGGCCGGCGTCTCTAAGGCGTTGAAGGCTTTTGATCGTATTCGGTTCAAATAATCGCGGATGCCCGACCACGTGCGTGAGTTGCAGCGTCTGAACAAGAAATTCAACGTCCCGAATGCCGCCGGGACTGAGTTTCACGTTGCGGTCGTTCTCCCCTTTTCGTTTCACGTTCTGGTGAATCTGCACGCGGAGCGTACGAACCGCGTCTCCGATGGTTTGATTCGTCCGTTCTTCTTGACCGATGATAAACGGTCGCATTTTTCTGAGAAACGCCTGACCCAAAGCCCGTTGCCCCGCAATGGACCGCGCTTTGAACAACGCCAGGCGCTCCCAGGCTCTCCCCCGCGTCTGATAGTATTTCACGGCTTCATGGATTGACCACGCCAATGGTCCAACCGCCCCCTCGGGCCTCAGTCGCATGTCGACTCGAAATAAACGCCCCTCCGGAGTGGAAGCCGACAACACGTGGGTCAACTCTCTCGCCAGCATTTGAAAAAATGATTCACCGGAAACACTCGTCCGTCCTTTCACGGTTTTTACGTGGCCGTGACTCGAAGCGTATAAATAGATCAAATCCACGTCGGAGCTGTAATTCAATTCACGTCCGCCCAATTTTCCCATCCCCAACACCACGAACCCGGTTTCAACGGTTGTATTCCGGGGGCCTGGATGAGAAGGAATTCCATATCGTCTCTGAAGCCGTTCATTGACGAGTTGATAGGCGGCGTGGATCACAAGTTCGGCAAGTTGCGACAGAGATTCAAACGTTTCCCGCACCGACGACACGCGAAAGAGATCCCGGGCGCCGATACGAAGCATCTCACGGCGATGAAAGCGTCGAAGGGCGCCAAGTTTGTGCTCATAGGTTTTGACAAGGTCAAGGGACTGCTGCAACGTGGCCTGGAGTTGCTTGTTGGCGGGTCGAGATTTGAGAATGCGTTCTTCCTCAATCCAATAGACGAGCATGGGATCTCGGATGAGGGTTTCAGCCATCGCCGGACTGTTGCCAAACAGGATACACACCAATTGCAAGACGGGCGGCGCTTGTGCCAGAAAACTGAAGACCTGGGCTCTGGCTTTCCCGGCGTTCAGATACCGCTCCCATTCATTTAATGCTTGATCCGGATCAGGCGTCGTTGAGACGGTTTGCAAAAGGTCGGGAAGAATCACGGCAAGGAGTTTTCGACTTCGGGGGTCACCCGCCATCAGTTGAAGATTGGCGTCGGCTTTCTCCCAGTCATGGAACCCATACGAGGACAACAACCGTGCAACGTCCGAACGCGCCAGATCGGGCGACAGCAGAAGAGGTTGAGGGTCCAAGCGTGAGGACGACGGTGAGTGAGAAACCATGGGCGTCATGATCGTCAAGAGGGTTCTGATTATAGAAGAGAAAGAAACCCGTTACAACGGGAGAGCGTTAGGGTATACTGGCTGATGATGAACAATATCCCGGAACCAACGGAATTACAAACGCGATGTCCTGACGTCGACCCGGCGATGATTGCCGACTTTCTGGATCGCATGGATCCGGATTATTTTTCACAATTTTCGCCCGCGACGATTGCCACGCACGTGGCCTTGGCCGACACCTTGACCCTGGACCAACCCTGTGCGCTTCAGGTTCAACGAAACAAGGGGACGAATCAGTACCAACTGACGGTTGTCGCGTACGATTATTTTTCGGAATTCGCCACCATCTGCGGATTACTGGCGGCCTATCGTCTCGACGTTCGCGAAGCCGATATTTTTACCTACCGGGATCAACCCGCTCCTTCCCGCGGCACGGCGTTGCCATCCTCAATTCACACGCGACGGAACCGGCTGATCCGCCGCCCTGCTCCACGAGCCGGTCTCTCAAGAAAAAAAGTCGTGGACGTGTTTCGAGTTCAAACCTTATCGGGTACGGCGTTCCCTGCCAAGGCTCAGAAAGAACTGTCCCGGGAATTGACCGAACTGATTCGATTGCTCGAGTCCCGTCAAACGCAAGAGGCACGACGGTGGATCAATTGGAAAATCGTACAAACTCTCGGGAAAAGACCATCGCGTGTCTCGGATCACGTTCGGCCAATTAAGCTCCGTTTCAACAATGACCGTTCTCCACGAGAAACGGTCATGGACATCCGCGCCGATGATTCTCCCGCCTTTCTCTATACCTTTGCGAACGCGTTGACCATGAGAGGAATTTATTTGTCGAAAGCCACCATTGAAGCAGACGGGACAAACGTCCGCAATCGTTTTTTTGTCACCGGTCAGCACGGACGGAAAATCGTGACGACGCGGGAGCAGCAGGAATTAACCGTCGCCGCGGTCCTTATCAAAGAATTTACCCATTCCCTCACCTGGGCGCCGGATCCCGGCAGCGCGTTGGATCATTTTGATCAGTTTCTCGACCAGATTCTGGAACACCGCTCCACCGCGCGACACGTGAACTGGCTCACTCGCAAAGATTCGTTGGCGAATCTCGCACGACTCTTTGGAACGAGCGACTTCCTCTGGGAAGACGTGCTTCGCCGACAACACGCCAACCTCTTGCCCATCATTCAAAACGTCCACGCGAAACAGATGCCGTCGTCAAACACGCACCTTTCTCATACGTTGAAGACCAGACTCAAACGACACAAACAATCTGACGCCCGAAAAGCAGCCTTGAATCAATTCAAGGATACAGAGATGTTCCGCATCGACCTGCACCACATTCTCAAAGGGACGCCTCTCCCCAAGTTTTCAACGTCACTGACGAACCTCGCCGACGTGATCCTGGAACAAGCCCTCAGAGAAGCCCAGACGGTGCTCACGCGTTCGGTCACGCCGCCCTCCGTCGTGAAAGGAACCGCCGTCAGCATCTGTGGGTTGGGCAAACTGGGAGGTCGTGAACTGGGGTATGCCTCTGATATCGAGATTATCTTCGTGTACGACGTGCATCCGAAGACGCCCTCTGCCGAGAAACCGATCATTGGTGAATATTACGAACGGCTCGTCCAGGAGTTTCTCCATTGGATCGAGGCAAAACAGGAAGGAATCTTTCAAATTGATACCCGCCTTCGGCCCCATGGAGAAAAAGGGCTCATGGCTTCTTCCTTGGAAGAAATCAAACAATACTACGGTCCCGGCGGCGGGTCCGCGCCCTTTGAACGGCAAGCATGGCTGAAACTGCGACGCGTGGCGGGAGACGCCGTCCTGGGCCGAACCATAGAGGACTACCGGGATACATTCGTCTACAGCAATGAACCCTGGTCTTTAGAGACGGCGCTCCATTTACGACGGCGGCAAATGCGAGAGCTGGTTCCCCCAGGCAAGATTCACGCGAAATACAGCCCGGGAGGACTCATTGATCTTGAATACGCCACGCAATACCTTCAATTAATCCATGGACACCGGGAGCCCTCGCTCCGGACCACCAACACGCTCCAGGCGCTGAAAGCCCTGCGTAAGACAAATTGCCTTTCACGTCAGGACGCCGCCACGTTGACGGATGACTATCTGTTCATGCGGAAGGTCATTGACGGATTACGCATTGTCAGAGGACACGCCAAAGACCTGGTGCTGCCGCAATCAGAATCGGACAACATGATCTCCCTCGCCCGGAGACTCGGGTATCTCACCGACGTGTGGCAAGACGGAGCACGAGTCTTTGAACGGGAACTCCGCGAACGAATGACTCGCACGCACGCAATTTTTGTCAAACTTTTTCAAGCAGATTGACGGAAAGAAAAAAGAAGACGCGCTTCCCATCAATGAGAAGCGCGTCTTCCTTGTGGACCTTGAGGTCTCGACAACCGAAACGGCGTGGCGTTACACGTCGTAGTACAAAAAGAATTCATGCGGATGAGGTCGAATTCTGACCTGATCAACTTCATTCTCCCGTTTGTAGCCGATCCAGGCTTCCACCAGGTCTTCGCTGAAGACGCCGCCTTTCAACAGGAATTGATGGTCACGTTCTAAATTGGTCAAGGCCTCGTCCAGACTTGAGGGAACGGTGGGAATATTGGCGGCTTCTTCCGGTGCTAAATCATAGAGATTTTTATCCATGGCTTCGCCCGGGTCGATTTTATTCTGAATACCGTCGAGTCCCGCCATTAACATCGCGCTGAACGCCAAGTAGCAGTTGGCGGAAGGATCAGGAAATCTCACCTCAATGCGTTTGGCTTTGGGATTGGGAGAATACATCGGAATCCGGATGCCGGCAGATCGATTCCGACTCGAATACGCCAACAACACGGGCGCTTCAAACCCGGGCGTCAACCGTTTATACGAATTGGTCGTCGGATTCGTAAACGACGCCAAGGCCGGCGCGTGTTTCAGCACCCCGCCGATGTAATACAAGCACGTTTTGGACACTCCGGCGTATTCTTTGCCGGCGAACGCGGGTTTTCCATCTTTCCATATACTTTGATGCGTGTGCATCCCCGTTCCATTGTCCTGAAATAAGGGTTTCGGCATGAACGTCGCGGTTTTGTCGTGACGCCGGGCCACGTTCTTGACGATGTATTTATACATCATCATTTTGTCAGCCATCGTCAGTAACGAATCAAAGCGAAGGTCGATTTCAGCCTGTCCGGCCGTGGCCACTTCGTGATGATGCTTTTCAACGTACAGCCCGGCCATCTCCATTTCCCGAACCATCTCGGAGCGGATATCCTGTTGCGTATCCGTCGGAGCAACGGGGAAATAGCCTTCCTTGTGCCGCGGACGCGATCCTAAATTACGTCCCTCTTCTCCGGAGTTCCAGATGCCTTCCTCCGAATCAATAAAATAGTATCCGGAGTGACTGTTCTGATCGTAACTGGCGTGATCAAACACAAAGAACTCGGCTTCAGGCCCCCAATACGAAACGTCTCCGATTTTGGTACTCTTGAGATATTGTTCCGCTCGTCGAGCCACTCCCCGCGGGTCCCGTTCATAGCCGGTCCGGGAGATCGGTTCCTGCACGTCACACACCACGCTGAGCGTAGGAATTTCCGTAAACGGATCCAACTTGGCCGTATTCGGATCGGGAACCACCAGCATGTCACTATTTTGAATCGCTTTCCACCCCCGGATGGAGGATCCGTCAAATCCTGATCCCTCTTTGAACAGATCAAGAGTGAACTCACAGGTCGGAATAGAAAAGTGTTGCCACGTTCCCGCCAAATCCACGAATTTCAAATCAACCATTTCCACTTTGTTCTTTTTTGCAAAATCCAACGCTTCACGCGGAGTCATTCCCTACCTCCTTCTCCACAAAACAGTTAGGTGATCACGGCTCAGACGCTGATGCGAACGGCGTCTTCGAAACGCACGCCGTCCGTTCAGCTCACGAGCCAAGGCTTATGACCGTCATCCCCAGCGGGAATACGCACGTTCATCATGCTGGCTCAAATCCAGTCCCACTTCCTCATCTCTTGATGACACCCGAAGGCCAACGGCCAGATCCACGATTTTCAAAATCACGTACGTTCCCACCAAGGCAAACAGCACCGTGACAACGGCCAAAATCAGTTGAACCACGAATTGTTCGGGATTTCCGAAAAATAATCCCTGCGCGCCCACGGAAGCCAACAACCCCGTCGCTAATATTCCGGTGAAGCCGCCGACTCCATGAATACCCACCACGTCGAGCGAATCATCGTACCCGAGCTTGATTTTCCAGAGGACGGCCAGATAACAGACGACGCCCGCAACCAATCCAATCGCTAAAGCCGACAAGGGCGCGACGAATCCGGCTGCCGGAGTCACGGTGGCCAACCCTGCGATAATGCCGCTCGCCAAGCCGAGCATGGTTGGTTTGCCGGTCCGGATCCATTCCGCCACCATCCAACTGATCCCACCGGCACACGCCGCAATGTGCGTGGCCACGAACGCCACCGCGGCCCCACCATTGGCACCCAGGGCACTGCCGGCGTTGAATCCAAACCACCCGAACCACAACAATCCGGTGCCCATGACCGTCATGGGAAGATTGTGAGGAGGCATGGGCTCAACCCCGTAGCTCCTGCGCTTTCCCAACACCAAGGCACAGACAAGGGCCGCAAACCCGGAACTGATGTGGACGACCGCACCGCCGGCAAAATCCAGTGCGCCCATTTCTGCCAGCCACCCTCCGCCCCACACCCAATGAGCCAACGGCGAGTAAATGAAAATCGACCAGAGCACGGCAAAGAGAAGCAACGCCGTAAATTTCATCCGCTCTGCAAAGCTGCCGGTGATCAACGCCACCGTAATGGCGGCAAACATCAGTTGAAACACCATGAACACTAAATGAGGAATACCCGTGCCGGCCGGATAGGCTTCCTCGCCAACCCCCAGCAACCCGATAAAGTCGAGATTGCCGACCACGCCGCCGACGTCAGGACCAAAGGCCAAGGAATATCCCACCAGCACCCATACGATACTGATCATGCACAGGATAATGGCGGTGTGCATAAGGGTCCCGAGGATGTTTTTACTTCGGACAAGCCCGCCGTAAAACAGAGCTAATCCCGGCAAGGTCATACAAAGCACCAACGCCGAAGACACCAGAATCCACGCCGTATTTCCCGTATCAATGGCCTCCGGTGTGCCGTCTTGTGCCCATCCCTCCGTAAGCCCGCAGCAGAAGCTCAGCACCACAACCAGGAACCACGTGAATGAGACGGTTGATTGCTTCACGGTTTCACCTTGGGTTAAAAGTTATCGCTCGTTGATTCCCCAATCAGTCGGCCAACGCCAACTCATGGAGAAAAGCCGGTTAGAGAACGCCTTCTCCCGTCTCTCCCGTGCGAATCCGTACCACGCCGTTCACGTCTGAGACGAAAATTTTCCCGTCACCGATGCTCCCGGTTCTGGCGGCTTTTGCAAGGGTTTCAATGACTTTTGGTTCCAGCGTATCGGACACCACGAGTTCCATTTTGATTTTCGGCACAAAATCAATCTGGTACTCCGTGCCCCGGTACGTCTCCTTATGCCCTTTTTGTCTACCGAAGCCCTTCACTTCCGTGACGGTCATCCCCTGAATGCCTAATTCAATCAGGGCATCTTTCACTTCATCGAGTTTAAATGGTTTGATGATGGCTTCCACACGTTTCATGGGTCTATCCCCTCTCAAGATGGAAAATAGTGGCAGAAAGGCGTGAACGAGCCCTCAACGGCTCGTTCACGCCTCCCCGCCGCGTCCACACGTCTCAATCTGACACGATCGCATGACGATTACGTATAGGCTCGTTCGTTATGTTCACTCAGGTCCAGGCCGACCACCTCTTCCTCTTTGGTCACGCGAAGCCCCATCAAGGCGTCCAGCACTTTAAGAATAATAAACGTGCCGACAAAGGAAAAGACCCACGTGGCTCCCACGCCCACGACCTGAATAACGACTTGTCCCGGGTTTCCAAAAAACAATCCCGTGCCCCCGCCCACGCTGGCAAAGAGTCCGGTGGCAATCGCCCCCCAGGTTCCGCCGATCCCGTGAATACCCAGCACGTCAAGGGCATCATCATAGCCGAATCTGGATTTCCAGACCACGGCCAGATAACAGAACACTCCGGCGCCCACGCCGATCCACAGCGCAGAAATCGGGCCGACAAAACCAGCCGCAGGCGTAATCGCGACCAACCCGGCAATGGCACCGCTGGCTCCGCCCAGGACGGTCGGTCTCCCACGATAGCCCCATTCCACCGCCAGCCAAGCCAGAACGCCGGCAGACGTGGCCACGTGCGTCGCCACGAACGCCCCCGCGGCAATCCCGTCGGCGGCCAGGGCACTCCCCGCGTTAAATCCAAACCACCCCACCCATAATAACGCGGCTCCGACGACCGTAAAGGGCAAGTTATGAGGAAGCAAGATGTTTTCGTACCCGTAGCCGTGCCGTTTGCCCAGGACTAACGCCGCGGCCAAGGCCGCCACACCGGAACTGATGTGGACGACGGTGCCGCCGGCAAAGTCCAGTGCCCCTAATTCGCCCAACCATCCACCGCCCCAGACCCAATGGGCCAGTGGGGCATAGATCAACGTCGCCCACAGCACCGCAAACAGCACGTAGGCTCCGAATTTCATGCGTTCCGCAATGGCCCCGCTGATCAGGGCCACCGTAATGCCGGCAAACATGAGTTGAAACACCATGAACGCAAGATGTGGGACGGCAGTCCCGGGAAAGGCTTCGGCTCCCACGCCGTTTGACCACAAAAACTTGAAATCGCCGATGATGCCGCCGACGTCCGTACCAAAGGCAATCGTGTAGCCCCACAACACCCAGACCACGCTGACCACGCACACGGAAATCAAACTGTACATCATCGTGCTCAGCACGTTTTTATTCCGGACCATCCCGCCGTAAAACAGAGCCAGGCCCGGAATGGTCATGGCCAGCACCAACGCCGAAGACGTCAGAAGCCATCCCGTATCTCCGGCGCTGATCGTTGCACTTCCTTCATCCGCCAAGGCTGACCCGGCGAAGCAGGAGAGTATGAAGACTGAGAAGAATACGCTTATATGTTTTGTCAAAGCTCTCATGTTCTGCATCTGTTCCTCCTCTCTCTCAGACTTCCCTAAAAGAGGAAGATCGCTTCCGCGGCTAAGGTTGTTTGATTATTGCCCACCCCGGCACCATCCTGAAACGTGAGTCGATCAGATTTGTCGTACCGGAATTCCGCTCGTGTAATTAAATTGGGAACGGGCTTGTATTGGACGGTCCACGTCGTTTCCCATAACGTCTGGGCGGCCATGGCCCCATCAGGGCACACCAGAGCATTACCCGCATCTCCCGGAGTTCCTCCGCAAGAGAAAGCGCCTGCTGCATCTTCAAAGACCTCAGTGCGAACGTGAAGTCCCCACTGGTCAGTAAAGTCATAAATGAAATATCCCGCGACTCCGTTCCAACGGGCATTCACGCCTAGCGGAATTGTGCTATCTGGAGTCCTACTCGCATTAGCCTGATTCCCGTAATAGCCTTCAAGCACGAGTTCCAGTTGATCCGTGACCTGCACGTCGAGAATCCCGCCGACCTGCACGCGATCAGCATCTTTTTCCCCTCTTACACCCTCAGGTCCCCAAAACCCGAACACTGAAATCCCAACGTTATCCATGGGCGCAAGAGAAAGCAGGGCTTCAATCGATTTGCTGCTGTTGTTATCGGCTTGCAGTCCGGTAAAGGAGTTAATGGCACTGGCGGCAAACGAGACACTGTCGTTAAAATCGTACGATGCCCGGAACCCGGTCACGGTAAAGGGTTCTCCTATGCCGAACAGAAAAGACCGGGAAAAATTGGGATTGAGCGGGCTTTCAATCACTTCATAACCGATCAGCGTGTTCATCCGGCCGGCTTGAAACGTGACGCCGTTCTCAATCGGCGCAATGTATTGCACGTACGCTTCCTGAAAGTCGAAGTCGTCGTTACCTTTACTGCTTCCACCGGTAAATTTCGCGTCTTCACCGGCGTTCAGCTTCACGCGAAATCCCGCCCGGTCCGTCAGGGCACCTTCGGAACTGGCGACTTTCTCCAGGACAATCTGCGCCATGTTGGGCCGGAAGGAATTCGCATCGCCGTCGAAACTCCGGCTGCTGTTCACTCCGGTAGAAGGATTATTGAGGTTTTGAGTATAAGAGGCCTCCACGTAGCCGTAGAGGGAAAGATCCAATTTCTTCGCCAAAGATGAGTCATCTTCAGCCAGGGCGATGGCACTCGCCATTGGGGAAAGAAGCATAATCACGCACGCCGCAGGTATCACAAGAAAGAGGGGTATCACCCGCATCATCAGCGATTTCATCATGTTCACGTTCTCCTTGTTCTCGCTAAAATAAAACACGTTGACGTTAGGGAGATGAACTTGTTGCACACTTCCTTGTGCGCGTTCCGCGCGAGCGGAGGATTGATCCTTGGAGTCCCCTCGCGTCAAAAAAAAGCCCTCAACCGTTCATGCTGGGCTGAGGACTTCTTCGTCCACCTGAAATTCAACTTTCACCTCAAGACACCGGTGTCCTGAATTGGCCGTCTTGTACCAGCAGCTTTGTAAATTGTCAAGAGAAAATGGAAGGTGCCTCATGGGTCCGTCGTTCCAGGAAGCTTGTCGGCTCCGTTCAACAATCTCGCGTCACGGCGACGTCACCGTGGGAAGAATTCGGCCCCACGTCAGACGCTGCCACACTCGTTCATGCCCCCAATACAAGCCGACTTTGACGAGAGAATCGCTGAATCCAACCACGGCGGCCGCGGCCAGCTCGCCGGAATACAAAAAGACCACGCTCGTCGTCACCAGGGTTGCCAAGACCCTCCAACTGATGCCTTTGACCACGCTCCGAAGATGTGTATCCATGGACCACTCCTTAGTGAGGCGTCCCAAGGGTCATGCGTTTGTTCTTGAACGTCAGGGACCAAGGACACGGAGAACCGTCGATACGGTCGTCCCATGCTCTCAGGGTGCGTCGGTCCGCCCCATTGACGATGTCACGCCGGACCTCAAAAAGGAGGAATCTGGTGGAGGGCAGGGGACTTGAACCCCCGACCCCAACGTTGCGAACGTTGTGCTCTCCCAACTGAGCTAGCCCCCCACCTACGGTTCTGATGCCGAGACGCCTGTCACGCCACGTCACTCTATCAAAAGGTTCTCCGGCCTGCAATCAAGTGATGCACGACGCACGTGGACCCGCAGCCCTTCGACCTGTAATCGCCCCGCGGCAAAGAGTTGGATCGCATTGGGCAAGAGTCGATGCTCCTCTTTGAGAATGCGGTCGGACAGGGCGTCCACGGTATCGTCTTCATGCACCGGCACGGCGCGTTGCAGGATAATCGGCCCCTCATCGACGTTTTCCGTAACGAAATGAACGGTACAGCCGGCAACTTTCACCCCGTGGTGCAACGCTTGTCGTTGGGCGTTCAACCCGGGAAAACTCGGCAACAAGGACGGATGAACGTTCATCATGCGCCATTCATAGGCGCGAATGAGCACCGGCGTGACAATCTTCATGTACCCCGCCAGGATGACTAATTCAACCTCGTACCGCTTCAACTGCTCCAGGAGTTGCCGGTCATACGCCTCTCGAGGGTCCGGCGCGTCCGCCACAACCTTCGGATCAAGAAAAACGGATGGAACGCCGTGGCGTTCCGCGCGCGTCAACGCCGGAGCCCGTTCCTTATTACTGATCACCACGGCCACGGTCGCCGTGATGGTTTCAGCCTCGATCGCGTCAAGAATGGCTTGAAGATTGGAGCCTCGGCCCGAGGCAAGCACGCCGAGACGAATCATCTGCGTCATGATGCCTTTATTCGACCTTCAGCAATTTGATTTTTCTGTGCAAGTGACTGCGTTCGATTTTCAAGTCCTCCGCGGTCTTCGAGATGTTCCCCCCGTTTTCCTGCAAACGAATCGCGATATAGTCCCGTTCAAAGGCATTTCTTGCGTCACGCAGAGAATCAAACGCCTCCGTCGGACTGACCCACGTCGCGGAGCCCGCGGGTGAGCCCGGCATGAACGGCAACACGTCGGCAACGTCGATGGGCGTTTTAGGAACCATAATCATCAACCGTTCGACTTGATTGCGAAGTTCTCGAATGTTGCCCGGCCACTCATGACGGGCTAAGACGTGCAAGGCTCCGGTGGTAATTTCCTTCAGCTTGACCCCCTGCTCTTCCGCGTGAATTTTCAAAAAATGTCGGGTCAACGTCGGAATGTCTTCACGTCTGGCACGAAGGGGCGGCACCTCAATGGGCAAGACGTTCACGCGATAATACAGATCTTCCCGGAAATTCCCTTTCTCAATTTCCTGACGAAGATCTTTATTCGACGCGGCGATGACGCGGACGTTGACTTTGATCAGTTTATTCCCCCCGACCCGCGTAAACTGCTGCTCCTGTAACACGCGAAGCAGCTTGGCCTGCGTGGCTAAACTCATGTCGCCGATTTCGTCAAGAAACAGCGTCCCGCCGTCCGCCGAATCAAATTTGCCTCGCTTTTGAGCCACGGCTCCCGTGAACGCGCCGCGTTCATGCCCGAACAATTCCGTCTCGATCAACGTCTCAGGAATCGCCGCGCAATTCACTTCGACAAAAGGACGTTGATGGCGCAGGCTTTGCCGGTGAATGGATCGAGCCACCAACTCCTTCCCCGTGCCGTTTTCTCCGAAAATCAGGACGCGGCTGTGCGTCGGAGCCGCAGCCGCAATTTGTTCACGCAGTTTGTTCATGACGGAAGAATCGCCGACTAATTGCAAATGGCGTTCAACCTGAATGCGGAAGTTGAGATTTTCTTCTTCAAGTTTGCGCTGGTGCAGGGCGTTCCGAACGAGAATCGCGATTTTTTCGCTGTCCAGCGGTTTTTCCAGGTAGTCATACGCGCCGAGCTTCGTGGCTTGCACCGCCGTTTCAATGGACCCATGCCCTGACATCACGATCACCATCATGTTTGGAAATTGCTGTCTCACGCGCTTCAACACTTCCAAGCCGTCGAGATCCGGCATCCAGATATCAAGAAACACCAGATCCGGCGGGTCCTGTCGAATGACGTCCAAGGCGTCCGTGCCGCTTTTCGCCGAGGTGACCTGATACCCTTCGTCTTCCAGCAATTCGCTCAACGTTTTCAAGATGCCCGGCTCATCATCCACAATACAGATCGTCTCCGACATGGTGACTCCTCAATGCTCATGAACGTCAGAAAACAAGGATCGAGAACGGCCGACGGCTTCATCCTGAACGGTCGCCGATCACGTCGTCAATCGGCGCGGTGCGCGTCAGGCGATGGGAAGTTCAATGCTGAACCGTGCCCCGTGAGGACGACGATTGGCGACCTGAATCGTCCCGTTGTGGTCAGTCACAATGCGATGAATAATCGCCAATCCCAGTCCGGAGCCTCTCCGGTTTTTCGAAAAATACGGGACAAACAATTTCACCTGATCTTCCTGACGGATCCCCGGTCCTTCATCGGCGACGGTGATCCGAACCCGTTGATGCTTCCATTCCATCTCCGTCGAAACCTGGATGCGCCCTTTTTGTTTCATGGCTTGAATGGCGTTATCAAACAAATTCACAAACACGCGACGCATTTGTTCCCGGTCGAGGTTGATCGGCGGGACGGACGAGTCAAGGGACAACGTCACCTCCACGTCGTGATGCCCGCCCCGATAGAGCGCCGCCACGTTTTCAATCACGTCGTGCAGCGATTCTTTGGTCACGTGCGGCGCCGGCATCCTCGCAAAATTTGAAAACTCATCAACCATTCGCTTCAAGCTTCCGACCTCACTGACGATCACGCTCGTTGATTGATCGAAAATGCCTTGAAAATCGGGAGAGTTCTCAAAAAATTTCTTTCGCAGTCGCTGGGCCGAGAGTTGGATCGGCGTGAGAGGATTTTTGATTTCATGCGCAATGCGTTGAGCCACTTCCTGCCACGCCGCGGTTTTCTGGGCCTTGATGAGTTCCGTTCGATCTTCAAAGACCAGCACGAATCCCAAGTCTTGGCCGCCTTTATCGCGCATCCTGGAAAGATTGAGGCCGATGGTGAGAAGCTTTCCCTGGACTTCCATCTGCCCTTCGATCGTTAAACTCTCACGGCCGTCAAGTAAAATGCGATCATACGCTTCCTGGAAGAGCGTGAACTGATGCGACTTACAGACGTCAGACGCCGAGGACCCGAGCACGGCGTCGGCTCCCACGCCTAAAATTCGTTCGGCGGAATGATTGAATCGCGTCACGATGCCGCGTGTATCAATCGACAGCACGCCCGACGCAATCGTATCCACCACCGCTTCCATGTACGCTCGACGTCGATCAGCTTCGACGTTCGAGCGCATGAGGGCGTCCTTGCTGCTCGCCAGATCCGTGGTCATGTCGTTGAACGAGTCAACCAACGTCCCGATTTCGTCGGTCGCGTTGACGGCAACTCTCACGTTCAGCTCTCCTCTGGCCACGGCCTCCGTCCCTTCGGCAAGCTTCTGAATCGGCACCGTAATCCCTTGTGCCACGTAAAACCCGAACCACGTCGCGCTGAACAACAGCAAGACGGTGACAATCGCCACAAATAAATACGCCCCCAATTTAATCGGATTTTCCAAAGCCTTGATCTGCAAAAAATCCGTATATTGTCGGGTAATGCCTTCCATTTTGGTCAGGAACGATTCAGGGACGTAGGTGTTGACCACCACCACGCCGTCAATGCCGCCGTCTTGGACGTTGGAGGAAATGGGCACCGCGGCACGAATCAGCCGGCCCACGCGTGCGACTTGGACGGACGTCAACTCCCCTTTCTCCAAGGCATCCAAAACAAGTTGTCCGACCGGCACGCCGAAGACCTCCGCGGAGAGTGCCGGATCAACGATCCGCGCAAGGGTTTCCAGTTTGGGGGAAAAGATTTCAATGGCCGAGAGGTCCAATTCCACTCGCTTCCGGGTCATGACCGCCATCAACAACTCGCGATGGTTCGGCTGCAAGAAATCTTCACGATAAATTTCCTGGCTGATGGCCTGGGCGCTTTTCACGGCCAAGGACTCCTGCCGCTCATGATACAGGGTGGCCAATTCTTTAGAATCCTTCAGAACCTCTTCGATGTGATTGTTAAACCAGACCTTCATCACTTCATTAATCACCCCGCTGGCCACAAACGCCAGAAGCACGGTCGGAACCAAAGAAAACCCGATGAACGCGGCAATCAACTTCGTGCGAAACCCCGACCCGAACAACCGGTGTCGTTTCTCAAAATAGGCCTTGATTAAATTTCGAGACAACAGGAGCGTCAGCACGACCAGCCCAACCACGTCCAAATAGACGAGGAACAACACGAACGCATAACTGGGGCTCGGCAGAAGCGAATCCGTCTTCCCGCCTCCGACCACGCCGTATTGGGCGTAGTACACGGTCAAGAGGACGCACGGAATCAAGAACAACAGAACGATCCAGACCGGTTTCAAATGAAGATACTGGGCGTGAGAACCAGGCTCATCGTCACGAATGAGCCGTTCCTTCAACTTCACGGAAGGAAAGAGACGCGGAGCAAATTTAGAAGACGTCGCCATTCTTCACTCACGGATTGAACGGGGGTTGACTCAAGCCGTTCGCCTGAGTGTACGGCAAAGACAAGGCGGGAACAACGAAAATTATGACGATTGCGCAGTGCCTGAAGCCGACTCGACGTATTTCATCCGCAAGGTGTACAGCATGTCCCGAATAACGGTCGCTTCTTCTTCAGTCAGATTCCCTTTGGTTTTTTCCTCTAACACGGAAAGAATATCGATAATTTCTTTCGCTTGCGGCAAGTTCACGCCGGGCGCGGGTTGATCGGGTGAGAATTGTTCGCCCATCAACATTAAGGCGGAAGTGCCCAGAGAAAAAATGAAGGATGAAAAGGAGAGGGGCGGGGCCGCGTCCGACGGCCCGGCATCAGGCGATGGAGGCGTCGTGACCGGCGAGACCGTTGAGGGTTCCGCAACGGGCGTGGAATCCGAGTCTTCCCGGGATTGACCACGCTTATCCCGAATAACGAATCCTGATCCCTCAGCTTCAACCATCGACACACTCCCAAGCCGGTCAGCACACCAAACAAAACGCCGCTCACCGTATCACAATCCACCCACACCCGCAACACACGCCCGGCCCTGTCATTCCCGACGTTATTACTAGGGCTGTCATTCCCGACGTTCTCAATCGGGAATCCATCTCAGAAAAAAACGGGAAACCGGCAGAACACAACCAAGTCTGTCCAAGTCTGTCATTCCCGACGTTATTAATCGGGAATCCATCTCAGAAAAAAACTGGAAACCGGCAGAACACAACCAAGTCTGTCCAAGTCTGTCATTCCCGACGTTCTCAATCGGGAATCCATCTCAGAAAAAAACTGGAAACCGGCAGAACACGCCCGGCCCTGTCATTCCCGACGTTCTCAATCGGGAATCCATCTCAGGAAAAAACTGGAAACCGGCAGAACACAACCAAGTCTGTCCAAGTCTGTCATTCCCGACGTTATTAATCGGGAATCCATCTCAGAAAAGAACTGGAAACCGGCAGAACACGGCCAAGTCTGTCCAAGTCTGTCATTCCCGACATTATTAATCGGGAATCCAAGATTGAAGCAAACCTTGAAACAGCGTATCCTGGCCCTCACGTTGCTCTGACGCCCATGAACACTCAACCGTCCAACAAACGCGTGAACCCCGTTCCCCCACGACCGATTGGCTGTGCCGATGTCTCAAGCCTTTAATGACCTCGTCAACGTCGTGGCACGGCTGCGCTCTCCGCAGGGGTGCCCCTGGGACCTGCAACAGACTCACGAATCTCTGAAACCCTACCTCCTTGAAGAAACTTATGAGGTCCTTGACGCCCTGGACCACGACGACCCCGGCCATCTCAGGGAAGAACTGGGCGATCTCTTGCTCCAAGTCCTGCTCCACGCCCACATTGAAAGCGAGCAGCACACCTTTGACGTGGAAGACGTCATCAAGGACTTGACGCAGAAACTCATTCGTCGGCATCCCCACGTCTTTACCGCCGAGCCATCGCCGGTGCTTGATTCCGACCAGGTCCACAGGCAATGGGACACCATCAAACAAGCCGAACGTTCCGCCAAACGGGGACGTGATTCCGTCCTGGAAGGCATCCCTCCGGTACTTCCTGCCCTGTTACGAGCGTATCAAATGCAGAAGCGGGCTTCTCGCGTGGGGTTTGACTGGGAAACCTGGGAACAGGTCGTTGAAAAAATGCACGAAGAATTCGACGAACTCCGAATGGAAACAACCCGCGCGCACCACGCCCCGGAACCCGACGCCGCTGCACCCGGGGCAGACACCCAGGCAGCCGTTGAACGTGAAGTCGGAGACGTGTTATTCACCATGGTCAACGTCGCACGCTTTCTCTCGATCAACCCGGAGGAAGCTCTCCGAAAGGCAAACACCCGCTTTCAATCGCGCTTTCAATACATGGAACGGCAGGCCGCTCACGACGGACGCCCCCTTCACGGCATGACGGCACCGGAATGGGACGCCTTATGGAACGCGGCAAAAGAGCAGGAACAAATCGGGACTCCCTCACCGCCCGCACCTCGCAACGACCAGGATCATGCCTGACTCAGACAACAACGAACGGAACCGGCGCGTCGGGTTGCATCCGGCCATCGTCATCTTCGGGGTCATTCTCGGGCTCTGGCTCTTTATTCAAGCGATCATCCCCAAATCGAAAGACGTGCAACCGCCCCAGAGGTCTGACGCACGATCACCACAAGCCGCGGCGTTACTCAAAGACGCCAAATCCGCGATTGTGCCGACGTTTACGGTGACGGGCCACGCGGCAGACATGAACGCGATCAGTCTGCTGGTCCCTCAACAAACCACCGACAGCCAGATCGTCGCCTTGCTCACCCACCTCAAGGAGGCGAGAACGAAGGGGTCCCTCTCGTCACAAATTCCTGCGACGACTCCGGGGAACGCGGTTGATGAATTTGCCGTCGCCGACGTATACATCTTTTCCGATCCCCGCTATGCCGTACCCGAGGCTATCGAAATTTTATCCGTCGGAGCCCATGCCCCAGGCGATTTTTACCAGAGCACCATTCCGTTTGAAGTGGCCATGGAGCAGGTTCGCGGCCACTACGCCGTCAACCTGAACGACAAAAACCGTCCCGAACGCGCCTCTCTCGGCTTGGCAGAAGAAGCGACCGGGCTTTACTCAAAACGCTATCAGCCGTTGTTTTAAGAGAAAAACGGCGGGCTGGTTCTCCCAACCAAGGCCGCGTGAGACGCGGCACTACAAGGTCCTTGTGGATTCAATGGGGATCAATCGTAGCCGCCTTCGCCGCTATCTCGAAACTCTTCTAAAGTCCGGCTCACTCGCCGCATCTGCCATTTGCCGTACCGACTACGGCCTGTTCCCAAAGCGCCCCGCCTAGGGTGTCAGCATCTCCTTGATGTCATCCGGTAATTGAACGTGAAATTGCTGCTCAAAATTCGAGACACTCCCAAAGGTGGAGGAGAATAACTTCGCAATATCCAATCCCATGTTTTTGGCCATCGTCAAATCTGATCTGGCTTTGTCCCATTCTTTCAGGAACAACCAAGCTTCGCCGCGATTGTAATAGGCAGTGGCATCATCCGGGTTCAGGGCAATCGCTTCGGTATAGTCCTGGATGGCCAAGCCATAATCTCCTTTCCTCTCGTAAACAATGCCGCGATTGTAATAGGCAGTGGCATCATCCGGGTTCAGGGCAATCGCTTCGGTATAGTCCTGGATGGCCAAGCCATAATCTCCTTTCCTCTCGTAAACAATGCCGCGATTGTAATAGGCAGTGGCATCATCCGGGTTCAGGGCAATCGCTTCGGTATAGTCCTGGATGGCCAAGCCATAATCTCCTTTCCTCTCGTAAACAATGCCGCGATTGTAATAGGCAGTGGCATCATCCGGGTTCAGGGCAATCGCTTCGGTATAGTCCTGGATGGCCAAGCCATAATCTCCTTTCCTCTCGTAAACAATGCCGCGATTGTTATAAGCTTCGGCATCATCCGGGTTCAGGGCAATCGCTTTATCGAAGTCCTGGATGGCCAAGCCATAATCTCCTTTCCTCTCGTAAACAACGCCGCGATTGTAATAGGCAGTGGCATCGCCAGGGTTCAGGGCAATCACTTTATCGAAATCCTGGATGGCCCGGGCATAATCGCCTTTCTCCCCGTAAGCCTTGCCGCGATTGTTATAGACCCTGGCCAAGTCCGAGTTCAGGGCAATCGCTTCGGTATAGTCCTGGATGGCACGGTCAAAATCGCCCCGTTGGTATGCCTCGACTCCATAGCGGAAATATTTCTCGGGATCAGGAACATCGTAGGGGGCATTGTGTCGCTGGGTGTAGGCAAAACCAGCAAAATCAGGAAAGAGAAATTCTTCATGGATGTCGTGTATTTCTTTCAGTTCTTGCCGTATCTGGGCTTTGCTTTCCGATTCGATGATTATCTTTTTAGAAGGTAGTTGCTCTGACACGGAAGGGAGGCCAAAGAGAAACAAGGAATGTTGCGCCGTTATGCGCTCATTCAAGTGGGCCGGAGTCCAGTACCAGAAGTTTGGTTTATTCTGGGGTGCCTCAAAAGTTCCCAGTTCTCGAGATTTCGTCACCTGATCTTCACCTGTATCGGTTTTCCGGGTTTTGAATCTGAGAATATTTTCTATCGATTGTTTTGCTATATCCGGCGGTGCTATTGCCAAAAAGGCTTTCTCGTCAGCCGTGTTGACGACAAACACTTTGCCATCCGAGTCATTCGATCTCGTTTTTTCACAGGCGAACCACAGGGCAACTAAAGCACTACGTGTGAAATCGATGAGACAAGTGGCAGACGCATAATGCCGGAGGTCGGCCAGGAGTTCTAATTCAGCTAACGGCTTTCCCTCTCGTTTGTCATAGTTTTTCAGTTTGCATTTCTCTAACAGGGTCTTGTGATACTCAATGAAGGACGAATCGGCGATTCTGTCTTGGTTTATGGGATCCAGACGGCGTTCCGCTGAAGATCTCAAGCCCCAACGTTCATCTTCCTGACCGCGAAAGGCTAAGACGGAATTGCGCCATTGTTCTTTTTTTATTCTTGAGACCTGCTCAAGATATTCAGCAACGTTTTTAACTCGCCTCTCCTGCGCACTCACTTTGTCACTCCCTCCACTGCCGCGATTTTCTGTTGGAGTCAAAACGCAGAACGGTTAGAAAAAGCCATTCCCTACGCGGCGTAACATCCTAATTGCCTGCCGGATGCTTGCGTTAAGTTCCTCGCTTCAGATGGGCATGGAGGGGCTGCTTTCAATCAGACCGACTGGATGTTTGCGTGGTCCGTGGTCGTGACGATCCCAGCTTCCTTCGTTGCGGAACGGTAAGGATCAAGTCCACGGTCTGCACGTTGCCAAGCACCGAAGACTTCCATGACTTCGCGTACCCCCGGTCGCCGAAGGGCCTCTTCAAGCATAGCAGCACGTTCTCGTTCACGTCTGGATGGAGGGGAATCATTGATATGTTTGGACATAGTTGTCTCCTCCTTTTAGCAGTAGCCAGTGGTCACTGAAACTGCGTACCTCCACGGCAAAGAGATTTCTTTGAAACGGCATTCATTGCAAAATATACACGTGATCAAGCTTAACCTCGCATAACGGCTTGTCGCTAATGCGAATATTTGTTCCAAACTGTATCCCCTCTGGCATGAGTTTGGCAAAAACTGGATTCCCGCCTACGCGGGAATGACAGAGAAGGAGAAACCATTCCCCTCCTCTTCTCCCCTCTCCCCTCGGGAGAGGGCCAGGGTGAGGGTAGAAAGGTTAAACGCACAATCCCCCAACGACTCCAAGAAGACGCTACCCCATCAGACTGTTCCCACAGCGTCCCGCCTAGGGTGTCAGCATCTCCTTGATGTCATCCGGTAATTGAATGCGATATTGCTGCTCAAAATTCGAGACGCTCCCAAAGGTGGAAGAAAAGAACTTCGCAATGTCCACTCCCCTGTTCCTGGCAGCAGTTAAATCTGATCTGGCTTTGTCCCATTCTTTCAGGAGCAGACAAGCTTCGCCGCGATTGTAATAGGTTGCGGCATCATTCGGGTTCCGTCGAATCGCCTTGGTGTAGTCCTGGATAGCCCGGTCAAAATCGCCTTTCGCCCCGTATGCAAGGCCGCGATTGTTATATGCCTTGGCCAAGTCTGGGTTCAGAATCATCGCTTTGATGTCGTCATCCATGGCCCGGTCATAATCGCCTTTCGCCCTGTAAACATCGCTGCGATTGTTATAGGCCTCGGCCAATTCCGAGTTCAGGGCAATCGCTTTATCGTAATCCTGGATGGCCCGGGCATGATCGCCTTTCGCCCTGTAAGCATTGCCGCGATTGTAATATGTCTTGGCCAAATCCGGCTTCAGGGCAATCGCTCTATCGTAGTCCTGGATAGCCCGGTCATGATTGACTTTCGCCCCGTAAGCAACACCACGATTGTAATAAGCATTGGCCAAGTCCGGTTTCAGTCTAATCACTTCGTTGTAACGTTCGATAGCCTTCTCGTTATTGCCTTGATTCTGGTAGGTAATAGCCCAGAAGAACTCTGCATAGGCGCTTTGGTGGATGCTCTGGTTTTTTATAAACCCGTGTAGGTCGTTATAGATTGTTTCTGTGGAGATACCGTGAAATTTTCGCAGGTGGTTCAGGATGGGTTCTTTGAGATTGCGTGGAACGTCGATTTCCTCGGCCGGTTCAACAAAACCTTTCTTCGGCTGAACGAATACGCTTTTCTGAGCAATGACGCGATTGTTTGGATTCTGTGGTGGCCAAACACGCTTGTTCTCGTCGTCTGACCTCTGCAACAAGATAACTCTGCCACCCTTATCAGGAGCACCGTTGCAGGCAAAGAAAAGCGCAATGAGGTAGTCCGTTGTGCAGTCAATCAGGTTGGTGTTGCCACCGTAATGTTGCAGTTCGGCCAGGATTTCAGATTCATCGGTTTGAGAAGTGTATCGTGAGGCTTCTTTCAACATTTCTTTTTGAACGACTTCGATGTCAAAACCTATAGCATCAATTTCCTTGTATTGGCGATAGAGACTTGACGACACTTTCTCGTAGTGCTCGGGTTCGCCGCGATAGATGTAATCGCCGCCGGCTGACTTTTTGGCCAGTTGGTTGATGATGTTCAGAACTTTGTCCAAATGGTCGTTTGAGGAATCAGAATGGGTTGGCGTGCTCATCGTTCACCTTCCAACACAGCAATTTTTGTCGGGGTCAGCGTCCCGCCTATGGTGTCAACATCTCCTTGATGTCATCCGGTAATTGAACGTGAGATTGCTGCTCAAAATTCGAGACACTCCCAAAGGTGGAAGAAAAGAACTTCGCAATGTCCACTCCCCTGTTCCTGGCAGTAGTCAAATCTGATCTGGCTTTGTCCCATTCTTTCAGGAGCAACCACGTCACGCCGCGCATGTAATAGGCTTTGACACCATCTGGTTTCAGGGCAATCACTTTGTCGTAATCTCGGATGGCCCGGGCATAATCGCCTTTCGCCCTATAAACAACACCACGATTGTTATAGGCATTGGCATAGTCCGGGTTCAGGCCAATCGCTTTATCATAATCCTGGATGGCCAAGCCATGATCGCCTTTCGCCCCGTAAGCATTGCCGCGATTGTTATAGACTTCGGCATCGTCCGGGTTCAGGGCAATCGCTTTATCGAAATCTTGGATGGCCCGGGCATGATCGCCTTTCGCCCCGTAAGCAACACCGCGATTGTTATAGGCTTTGGCATCGTCCGGGTTTAGGCCAATCGCTTGATCGAAATCTTGGATGGCCCGGGCATGATCGCCTTTCTCCCCGTAAGCAATGCCGCGATTGCAATAGGCATCAGCAGAGGCCGGGTTCAGGGCAATCGCTTGATCGTAGTCCTGGATGGCATGGTCATAATCGCCCTTCTCCCTGTAAGCAATGCCGCGATTGTAATAGGCTCCAGCATAGGCCGGGTTCAGGGCAATCGCTTTATCGAAATCTTGGATGGCCCGGGCATGATCGCCTTTCGCCCCGTAAGCAACACCACGATTGTTATAGGCATCAGCAGAGGCCGGGTTCAGGGCAATCGCTTGATCGTAGTCCTGGATGGCATGGTCATAATCACCCTTCTCCCTGTAAGCATTGCCGCGATTGTTATAGGCTCCAGCATAGGCCGGGTTCAGGGCAATCGCTTTATCGAAATCTTGGATGGCCCGGGCATGATCGCCTTTCTTCCCGTAAGCAACACCACGATTGTTATAGGCATTGGCAGAGGCAGGGTTCAGGCCAATCGCTTTATCAAAGTCCTGGATGGCCCTGGCAACCTCGCCTTTCTCCCCGTAAGCAACACCGCGATTGTTATAAGCTTCGGCAGAGTCAGGTTTCAGGGCAATCGCTTTATCGTAGTCCTGGATGGCACGGTCACGATCGCCTTTCGCCTCGTAAGCAATACCACGATTGTTATAGGTATCAGCAAAATCTGGTTTCAGTTCGATTGCATGTGAATAGGCTTCTATGGCTTTTTCCGCTTGACCCAGCATGAGCAGGAAGTTGCCATGTTGTAGCACCCAACCAGCCGAAAGTTCTTGTTGGTCTTCTTGGGTTGAAGTGGCTTTTGTTTGAGAGTCAATAATTTTCCGTATGCCACCTACTACGTTTTGCCAACCTTTGCTTTCAGGTTGCCATTCGTTGATGGGCTTGCCTTCGTCAGGAAGGGCTTGGAATTCGCTAAGTTGATGATGTTGCCAATCGCAACGCTCAAGGATGATGGGAACCGTGCGTATCGTCACTCTTTTCTGTTCCGCCAATTCCAACGCTTCCGACAATTCTTTGTTGCAGTTTTGAGAGGCAAGGCTCTTGGCAGAGACGAGGTAGAGCAGAATATCCGGATCGGTAAGATTCGTGGAAATTGCTTCTCTCCATTTGTCACCCGCGAGAATTTCGTTGTCGTGCCAAGGTTTGACTCTCTTTTCACGTATCAGTTCAGAAAGGCGCGTTATCAATTCATCTTTTGCTTCTGTATCCTTATGCGAGTAGGTAATGAAGACTTTTAGAGGTTCGCTCATTTTCTTTTCTCCACGGCAGCGATTTCTTCTTCCGTCAGTCCGTACAACTCATAAACCAGTTGGTCTATCTCCTCTTCGGGCTTGGTGGTGTCCGCGGAAGGGTTGGATGCTTTGATTTGCAGGATACGTTCTACCAAGCGGATGAACGGGCGTTGCTTTGCGGCGGGGATTTTGGGGATGGGGAGGCGTTCCACGTATTGACCGAGCCAGCGCCACCCGTTTTTATCGAGTTTTTGGTTTGTTAAATCCAAGTAGAACAACATTACTTTGCTATTCAAAACACCAAGTAAATAATGCAGTGAACCACCCGTCATCATATAGGTTGTATTCAACTGAAATGAACCACGGTCATCATAAGAAAATGCGTTGCCTGATCTGGACAACTCAGCCCATACCAGCTTTTTCTTGGCGAATTCTTCGTGGTAAGCGGTCGCATCCTGCGCTTCAAACCATACATGTTGTGTTTTTTTGCGGGATTTGACGCCACTGGCTAAACTTTTGCCACTTTGTTCCAATCGGTTTTTACCGAAAGACAGTAGATGCCTCTTTATAGCGGGGTAGTCATCAATAGCCAATCGCATTGAGGGAAACGTTGTAATCAACCACAAATCCGCCCATCGCGCCTGATATCGCTTAATATCCCGCCCACGCAGAACAGGCTTGATGATTTCGGCGGAGTTTGGGTCTTCTTTAATCAATGCCTGCCGAGTTGCACCGTCAATGACGAAGGCATCATTCAAGCCGGTTGTCACTCCCCGATAGATAGCCACGTCCCAATCTTTCAATGGTGTGCCCACGCGCTCTATTTTCTCTTTCATCACGTTTGCCACAACGCCGCTAATTAGCCATGGGGCGCTTGTGAGGGTCGTGATAGAGACAGAATTGCTTTTTGCGTAATCCTTAATATCGTCGTCTTTCTGAAAGTCATCTGCGAAATGAGTCGCCTGGAGTTGGTGGCAAGGCAATGCTTTCTGCGCCAGGAGAATGTTCGTGTCCACTGTCGCGTTTTCGAATACCTGGAAACTGCCGAAATCCAAAAGAATTTTTGGGTCGGTTTGCGAGGCGAGATACCCGCGTAATTTTTCGCCGTAACTGGCGCGCATCCATTTGTTGGAAGTGATAAAAACCAAGATGCCGCGTTGCGGCGTGAGCAGGTGGCAACCCTTTTCATAGAAAAGCTGGTAGATATCGCCGGTGCTGGCGAAGGTTTCAAAGCCGGCGTTTTTGTAGAGCCGTCCCAGTTCGCCGGCGTTTTTTTGTAACTGGATGTAGGGCGGGTTGCCGATGACCACGTTGAAGCCTGTGGTGACGCCGAACATGTATTCGGGGTCGAACCAGTCGGCGCCGGCGTTCTGGTCGTAGGGGTCCCAGTTGGCGATTTTGTCGGCGGCGGTAAGGAGAAAGCCGGCTTTCTGTAAGGCGGCGGCCAGTTTTTCGCGCAGTTCCTTGTCCTTTATGCGGCATTTCCGCTTCGTGGTGCGGGTGGTGGCGTGGAAGTGTCGCTCGCGGTTGGCGGTTAATTCCTGTTCTAACTTGGTGACGGCCTTGGTTTGCCCCAGCGTCAGTTGGGCAGGTTTTTCCAATGCCAGCAGCGTGTTGGCGGCGACGAAGCGAGTTTCCAGGTTGGGCAGGGGTTTGATGCCGTAGTTGTCTTTGGCGTTGCCGGTCGGTTCTTGCTCAATGGCCAGGGAGATGAAGAAGCGGAGCTTGGCGATCTGGCTGGCAACGGGTTGGATGTCTACGCCGTAGATGCTGTTTTGGATAAGGTAGAGTTTGCGCCCGAAATCGGAGTCGCGGTATCGCTCGAAGGTGGCGCTGATTTCGTTCAGTTCGGCGTCGCGGTCTTGTTGGTTTTTCGTGTCGAAGGCGGATGCGGCTTTCTGTTTAGCCAGTCCTTTTTGGAGTGTTTCCCAGTGCGTGTTGTCGGGATCGAGGCGGCGGAGGGCCAGGGTGAGTTTGTGCAGGATGCCCATCGGGAAGGCGCCGGAGCCGACGGCGGGGTCAAGGACTTTGATTTCGGCAATGGCTTGGATGATGTGGTCTCGCTCCGTCGGGGTGAAGAGGTCCTCGGCGTCGTCGAAGGGGTCGGTGTAGTCCAGGAGGTAGCGGATGCGTTGTTGCCAGTGGTTGGTGGGGGCGTCGTCAGTGGCCTGTGGCCCGTGACCAGTGGTCCGTGGGATGCGTTTCTGCCCGTGGGGGTCGGTGGCGGTGGTCGGGTGGGTGGGTTCCGACAGATAGGCGGTCAGGGACTCGTCTACCATGTAGTCCACGACGGCGCGGGGGGTGTAGTAGGAGCCGGTCTGCTTGCGGGCGGTGTCGCGGGTTTCCGGGTTGTAGGCGGCGAGCAGGTTTTCAAAGACTTTGCCCAGGAGTTCCGGGTCCAGGGCGACTTCCTGTTCCGCGGGGGTGTTTTCTTCTACAGTGAATTTGTATTTGTTGAACAGGGTTATCAAGCCCGGATTGTTTTTGTCCTCGCTGAAGAACAGGCGGTTGGGAATGGAGTAGCCGTTGCGTGATCTGGGGTTGTCGGTGAAGCAGTCGATGCGCCATCCGCCGTCACGGGTGGCCGCTTCGGTGTCCAGGCAATCGAACAGGCCACCGTTGATGAAGGGCGTCCGGCGGAACAGCGTCAACAGTTCGTTCGGATCGCGCATTTCTGCCTTGTAGCGGTAGCGGGAAAAGTCGCGGTGGGTGGTTTGGGTTTCTTTGCTGAATCCGCGTTTGTTGATTTCGGTGTTTAGCGTGGCGAAAAACAGGTTTTGCAGCACGGCCCGGTAGTAGGAATCGCCGGTGTCCGGGGCGTAGTCGTTCAACAAGCCGGCGATTCGGGTTTCGTTGAACAGGTCGTCGGCAATCAGCCCCTTTTCTTTGATGAACCAGACGAACAGCAGGCGCGTGATGAGGCGGATGACGTGTTCTTCGGGCGGCAGGGTTTTTGTTTCGTCGGTGGGGAAGCGGGCCGTGGTGACGGCGCGCTCGAACCAAGCGAACAAGTCTTTGTAGAACTGTCTGTTAAGTTCCTCGGTATCCAGCACGGCCAGCCACGCGGCCAGCAGGCCGTCGAAGTTGTGCGGCTTGTTGTGGTCGTCTGCCCACTTCAGCCGCTTGGGCAGGGACAATTCTTGGAGAACGTCAAGGTGGGCGCGATGGGGGTTGTTGACGTCGATCTCCCGTATCAGTGACACGTTGCCCAGCACGTCGCGGCTTTCGTCGCGTTTGTGCGGGTGGCGGTTGATGACGGCAACGGAGAGCTTGCCGTGGTAGCTGAACGTCACCACCACCGGCATGGGAAACAGGCGGTTGATCTGGCGTGAGATGGTGGCCAGGTCGGTCCTCGAATACCGGGTGCCGCTTAATTCGATGGCGAAAAAGAGATAGGACCGGGTCTGGCTCGCGTTGATGGCCGCGTCCTGAAACAGCCCCTTGTGCTCGCTGAGTTCTTCGTCCGTGAATTGAAAGAGGAGGTCGGCTTGCTTCCACTCCGCGAACTTGGCCTTGTCCGCATTGAGGGTTTTGCCTGAATGAGACTCGGCGATCTCCCGAAAGGCTTGCGGGTCGGCGCCGGGTATGGCCTGTGTCCTGTCGCTCAAATATCCCAGCGCGTTCAGCAGCGCCATGTTGGAGGCGCGAAACTGCTGAACGTCGAAAGTGTTGAGCGCAGTTTGAATGGATGCGTGGAGGGATTCAGACGGCATGGGCTGCTAGGTCCGAAACAGATACTGCACGATCTTGGACCTCTTTTCAGCGGTCCCTGCGACCTCTTCCACCGGCTCTCTCTGATTCTTGGAAAGTCTGATACGCGACGGCAGCACGTTACCCTTCACCAAGCTTGACTCTCTCCAGGATCTTCTTAGCCAAAACCTCAAAATCGTGGCGGGCGTCGCTGGCTGCAGCGGCGTGGCTGCCGATGGCTCCGTCGGCCGGGGTAAGACGAAATATGGGCTTGCGTGCTTCCTGAGCCATGGGCACCAGGCTCCGATAGTGCTTGACGGTCGCCAGAGCATGTTTTGCATCTTGTCCCGGTGTCGGAGGGTAAGGGCCCGTGTGGTCCCCGAGCAGGTTCCGGGCGTATTCTTCCGGCATTCGGTTCACCCACTGGTCATACGCCTTCACCGGCCGGTTCAAGCGCACGCCGTGCTGTTGTACCACGTAGCCAATGGTTTGCATACGCCCATTCGGCAAGGGAAACGCCGGCTGCGTCCAGTTGGCTTTTCGCTGCTTCCAGTCCTCTCTCCACCGGTTCAGGGTTGGGCCAAGATTTCGCAGGCCTTGGAGGGAAAACAGATCGGTGCCCAACGGAACAACGACGTAATCGGTTGCGATCAATGCCGAGCGGTTGATGGCGCCGAAATTGGGACCCACGTCGGCCAGAATGATGGAGGCGTCCATCTGTTCAGCCCCGGCCTGCATGACGATGGAAAACGCCGTCAAGATACGAAACGGGCGGTACAAGCTGCTGGAACCCAATGCCGCGGGCCATTCCGTCGAGAGGGTATCTTCAAATTCGGCCAACGCCAAATCTCCTGGTATCAGGCTCAGTTCGGGCGTGATGCGTTCGAGAATCGGGCGGCGGACGTCGGCAACTTCCGTCAGCGGCTGGACACATTGCATGATGGTTTGGCCGGACTCGGGCAAGCCATTGTCTCTTTCCCAGAGCTTCTGCACCCGCGCTTCATCCAGAAATCCAGCGGTGAGATTTGCCTGCGGGTCCAGGTCACATGCCAGCACCCGATGTCCGATGTCGGACAGCATCCACGCCAGATGATAGACCAGCGAGGTTTTCCCAACGCCGCCCTTGTTGTTGAAGAAGGTCAAAACGGGCACACTCACGTTCCTGCTCCCTGACTGCCTTCCGTCGCCTGTATCGTGACCTGCACGTGCGCATCCCCCACGTCGAATTCCGGTTCCGGATGGCCAGCTTCTTTCAGAAGTTTTCTGGATATGAGTATGCCCACTCCAAAACGCTGAACGTAGCCGAGTGTTCTCATCGCGTCTGCCAGATTAGGGTTGCGGTAATCAGTAAATCCATGCTGACCGAAATTCTCGGCGTTGACCGTCCCGAATGGACCGCCGGGACTGAGGACCTCAATGCGGTCGTTGAACCAACTGATACGGACGGGGGCATTGGTTCCTTCATACGTTCTGTGCATGACCGCGTTTCGGACAATCTGTTGGATGGCTTCAATGGGGTAGAGTTCCGTCCGGCGTTCGACGAAGCTTGTGGTGAAATCGATTGCCGTCCGATTGTGGGCTCTCAATTTATTATCCAGCCGGTGGAGCAAATCCGGGATTGCGCCGCGTATGGCCTCGCCGTCAAGAATATCGTCCGTGAGGTGATGTCCGTTAATTCTGAGGAATTGCACGTACGCGCCGGGCAGGAAATCCTGCGGATTCTTTCCAATGGTCAGAATGCCCAACACGGTCGCGATGGGCTGATCCGCGGCAGCGATCATTTTTGTCGCGGCCAGTTGCTCATTCAGACTGCGATCATTGGCGATCAGTATTTCTTCGGAAAAGGCCTGGACCAGGTATTCGTTCTTAAACTGGGTCAGGTTGAGGTCAGACGGGCCAGCGATGGAAATGGGCTGAACGTCGAAGGGGCAGTCTCCGTGCCGCCGCTTTTCATTGAGCATGCGTTCATCTTGCGCCGTCGCGATGCCCCGTCGCGGACCAATGCGGACGTGGATCATTCCTTTGTAACGAACCGGCGGTGAGTTGGACGGCTGCACCGTGATTACGGCAATTTCTTTTCCTTGCAGCCTGCATTTTTGCACCGTCATTGATGGCGGGGGTACGATGTTGCCGTCGGTTTTCATATTGGCCAACTGTTCGAGTAACTGGTCAGTCACCGACAGATCGCCTATCGTTTTGTCATTTCTTATTCCTACGAAAACGACTCCAGGTTTCTTGTGGCCGGGCAAGTCATTGGCAAACGCGCAAATGGCTTCCCTGATCCTTGAAGGATTGGCAGCGGACAAAGATTCCTTGAACTCAATGCAGTCAGATTCACCCGCTTCAATTATTTTCAGCAACTCCTTATCCGTCAACGGCATGATACTCCCCGCTCATTCCACTTTGCCCAGCGTCAATGTTGCTTTCAAGAACACTCAGCCAAGTCATCAACTCGTATGCCTCCTCAAAGTCCGACGTCGCCCTTTCTCGTCTTGACGATCGTAACGCCACGCCGTTTCCTGTTTTTTACCATGGGGATTCCTCCACAAGGATTTCAGCGTGCGATTGTCGTTCAGCAGCGTGTTCTATTGTGTGCCCGTCTTCCCGAGTTTCTCAAGTCGCTCAAGCCATTGACGAAAATGAGGACATTTGGACCGGATGTTCTCCAAACCGATCAGTTCGGCCATCTGTGGGCCTACGGTTGCTTTCGAGTATCCGGGAAATTGAGCCTCAATCGTCTTTGAGGGAGACGTTTGTTGCCCGTCATTGATGAGTTCCGGAGACCGGACGTTCTTGACAATTCTTTGCAAAGCGGAGATTCGGGAATCTGCGTTGTCGAAGAAAAAGGCGAACTGAGAGACATCGGTAAACAAATACCCTTCAAATTCGTGTAACTGAATGAACGGAATGAATCGGCTGTCACCGGTTTTGTCAAACCATGACTTTTCGAGAGCTTCCACGCGCTTATACGGGTCGTGTCGTAATTCTTCAGCTTTTTCCAAGCCGGGGAAGTTCTTATGCAGGGCATACAGGTCAATCATCGTGGTGAAAAACACGTTATTTCCAGATTCCTGCTTGAGAAAGCGGTTGACGTCGTTCTGCACGGCCATGAAGTTTCTTCCGCCGCCTCGATGGACTTTTCCTTTCTTTCTGGCGTGTGCAATCAAAACCGGTTTCTGCACGTAGATGCCGAAGTTCGCCAAATGTTGCGTCAAGACCGTATTCGCAAACGTTTGTTCCGTTAAGCCTTCGGCGAAGATATAAAGCCGAACCATCAGTGCGGCCCTCCGCCGATGATGTTTTTCTCCCAGATTTCTCCGAGTGAATAATCCTCCAGCCAATCGGCAAGTTTTTCAGCACTTGGTCTGTCAAACTCCGTCGCTTCGCCATTTCGTTCAACCACGACGATATCTTCCGGTTCAAACGCGTCGAGAAACGTGCCGGACTGCGTGCTGATAAGAATCTGTGCATGCGCACTCGCTTCTCGAAACAGCGAGGCAATCACGTTGAGCGCGTACGGATGTAATCCGAGTTCCGGTTCATCCACCACAATCAGGTATGGAAGATTGTCTTTAGGTTGCAGCAGCAGCGAAATCAGGCAGATGGCGCGTAGCGTACCATCTGAGAGTTGATGAGGACCGAACACGAGATCAGATTTGCGATGCCGCCAGTTGAGAATGATGTCTTTAGAATTGCTCGTCTCAAGGTCAAAGTCTTCGAAAAACGGCGCCACCTGCCGAATTGTCGTCACAATTCGACGGTACACCGTCTCACGGTGGGACTTCAGCTCATACAACGTCGCCGCCAGATTCGCCGCATCGGGCATCAGCCATCGGTTGTCGCCGACGTAACAATATTGCCGGACCCTCGAAGTCGGCGACGTGTCATGGAAATGATAGACGCGACAATGGTTCAGTAAACGTCTGAGTGCCTTCGCCACAGGTTCGGCCTTTTCCGCTTCGTCTCCAATTCGCGTTTCCTGATGACCGGTCCCCAGTGACACGACCTTTGGTTTGAGATAGCCCATCTGATGAAAAGAGAGCGTCTCCTCAGCGAACACCAGGGAATCACCGGCAGCGTGGAACAATCTCATCTTGTAAGTGTCCGTTCCATTCTCAACCTCAAACTCCATTTCCGCCTCTAGTTGAGGCGTAACGCCGGGGCCGAAGTACAAATTGGCCGTGGCCCGACCCGTTGCCCCAACGTGTTGCTGAAGCCGTCCGCCCATCAATTCATTGACCAACTTGAAGAAGGCAATGAGATTGCTCTTGCCGGCACCATTGGCGCCAATCAACACGTTGAGCGGTCGGAGTTCCAGCGCCGTCTCTTTGATGGACCGAAAGCCTTTGATCTTGATCGTTCTCAGTTTCGACATCAGGTTTTTTCCTTGCTCGCCTTGACGGTCGTGACGCCACGCCGTTTCCTATCCTTTACCATGGGATTCCTCCACAATTACCAGCCACGTTATCAGTTCGTATTCTTCCTCCAGGTCAGATGGGGATTCGGTGGCGTTTGGGAGTTTGCTGTCGCGGCCTGAGAACAGGTTCCCGAAGGCGCGTTTGCTGAACGTGCGCGTGATGGATTCGAGGGCTTTTTTGATGAGGCCGTCGTAGTGCGTCATGTCGGCGCCGTCCCGGGTCCTGGCGTCAAACAGGTCGCATAAGTCCTCGAAAGCCGAGGCGTGTCCTGCCGCAAGATCCCGCAACAGGTTCAATGCCTGTTTCGGCTGTGCGAAGGTCAACCGGACGGTTCCGTCATCCAGGACGTACATCAGGTAGTAGCGCCCTAACGGGTTGATGTCTTCCGCGCTGCCTTTTTCCGGCCGGGAGACGTTGGGCGGGTTGGGTAACGTGGCCGCGTGAGACGCGGCCCTACGTTCAGGCTGGGAGACGCTGGGCGGGTTGGGTAACGTGGCCGTGTGAGACGCGGCCCTACGGTCCGGCTGGGAGACGCTGGGCGGGTTGGGCGACGTGGCCGCGTGAGACGCGGCCCTACGTTCAGGCCGGGGGACGCTGGTCGGGACGGGCAACCGGCTGGGCTCCCCTCTTTCATCTTGCTCTCGATGTCGGAGGCAGAAGATGACGCCTGGTTGCGCCATCGGGTTGTCGGGCTTGGGCGGCACGACGGCGTACAATCCGGTGTTCGCTTCTTCCAGTTCGGCGCGTCGCGATTCAAGGAACTGCAACAGATCAAGCCGGAACTCGTCCAATGAGAAGTCGGACAACGTGACGCCGTCGTCGAAATCTTCGAGGTCGAGGATTTCGTTCTTCAGTCGTTCCAGTTGCCGGTTGCGGAACAAAAGGTCCTTGGCAATGAGTTCTTCAAGCTGCTCGTCTTCCAGCAAGTTGTCCGTCTGAGTGGCGGACAGGTCAACGAGCGCCATGCGCGCCTCCACGCGATGCTTGACGTTCAGGTAACGATCCAGGTCCGCCACTGGCCAGAAGTTGATTAAATGGACGGCTTCGTTGCGGGAACCAATGCGGTCAATGCGTCCGAACCGTTGAATGATACGGACGGGATTCCAGTGAACGTCGTAGTTAATCAGCAGATCGCAGTCCTGCAAGTTCTGACCCTCCGCGATACAGTCCGTGGCCATGAGCACGTCGATCTCTTCCTCCCGCGGGAAGCGAGACTGAGCCGCCCGGTTTTTTGAAATCGGGCTGAAATTCGTCAGCACGTCGTCGTAATCCGAGCCGTCCAGGGTCGTTTTGTTGCCACCGTCGCCGCAAATCAGCGCGGCATGAGCGCCCTGCTCCCGAATGCTCTCAACCAGGTGCGTGTACAGATACCGGGCCGTGTCGGCAAATGCCGTAAAGATGAGCACTTTGCGGTTTGTCCGTCCGTCTTTCGTCGTGGTCGGGTTCACCATTTTCTTTACAATTTCCTGCTTGAGTTCTGCCAGTTTTGCGTCCCGTGCCGGTGTAATGACCCTCGTTTTATCCAGAAGATATTGAAGCTGCGTGCGATCATGGCCGACGGCTTGACGCCATTTTGGAATATCGACGTGGCCCAAGTGGAATTTCCGCTTCCCGCCCACGACAAAGTCGTTGTCTTCCAGTTCAGGATCGTCCAGGTCTTCCGGCATCATGGCGTCGTAATCAACTTCCGGGTTGGCTTCCGCGTGGACTTCAAACGCCGAGAACGTGTTCTCAAGCGCGTCAATTTTGTCGATTGTTCTCGAAAGCGTCAGGCGAAAGGAATCCACCGAGCTTTCAAGCCGCTTGAGGAGGTTGACCTTCATCATGCTGATAAGGATTGTCTCGCGTCCTTCCTGAGTGAAGCCGCTGAAGATTTCGTTCTGATACGTGTTCCTGATCGGCTCCGGCAGGTCGGCGCGAAGATGCCTGGTCGGGTTGTAGAGGGCGAGCGTCAGCTTGCCGATTTCTTTATCCAGTTCCTCAAATGACAGGTAACGATCATTCAGGTCTATGGCGGGATGAATCGAGCGTGGGGCGGGGCGTCGTGGAAATTCGCCGATCCTGGCCATCTCGTCCTTGTAATATCGTTGAATCTGCTTGCGGGAACGAGCGATGCTCAATCCGTCAAGCAGCTTGAAAAAGTCGCCGCCGATTGTCTGGAAGAGGTCGCGGTTGGTCCTTTGTGCCGGCGGCCGTTTCGACCAGTTCGTAAATTGTTTCTGTGCCTTGCGGGTCGTCTCTTTGACGGACTGGATTTCAAGACTCTCGTGGAACGCCACGTCTGCCGATGAATCTCGCGTCACGTCGCCGCCGGCAATGAACGAGATTTGATTGCGCAAGTCGGACAGCTCGTTGTTCACCGGCGTGGCCGAGAGCAGCAGGACTTTTGTTCTGATGCCCTTGGCGATCATTTCATTGATGAGTTTCTCGTAGCGCGTCTGCCTGGGTTTCTCTCCCTTTCCCGGGGTTTGCCTGGCCCTGGCGTTGTTTCTGAAATTGTGCGATTCGTCAATGACCAGGAGATCATAGTTTCCCCAATTCAGAGTTTCGAGGTCGATGCCGCCCACTTCCCCTCTTTCCCGTGAGAGGTCGGTATGCGAGAGCACGTCGTATCTGAACCGGTCATCGTTAAACGGATTCAAGGCGTCGTTGGTGCGATAGACCGTCCAGTTCCGGCGCACCTTCTTGGGACACAACACCAACGCGCGCTCGTTCTTCAATTCAAAATACTTGATCACCGCCAAGGCGGTGAACGTCTTTCCCAGCCCGACGCTATCGGCGAGAATGCAGCCGTTCAGGGATTGAATCTTGTTGATGACCGCTTTCGCGCCGTCCTTCTGGAACGCGTACAGCGTTCGCCAGATGCCGGTATCGGGGAGCGCAATCCCGTGCAGGTCGACTTCCGCGGTTCTTTCGCCGTCAACGAAGTCCCTGAAGACGTGGAACAGCGTCAGGTAGTAGATGAACTCCGGCGCCTGGTTTGCATACAGGCGTTCCAATTCGCTGAGCACCACGTCTTTCACGTCTTCGGTCAGGTCATTCTTCGACCACCACTCGTTGAACCACGCGAGCAGGTCTTCACGGTCTCGATTGCCGTCCACCACGAGGTTGAGTTCGACGTTGTTTCCGTTCTCACGAAGGCCCAGGCCCGGGACGGTAAAATTGGAACTGCCGATCAGGGCGTGCGCGACCTCACCATTCTGAACGTGGTACATTTTCCCATGCAGGAAACTCATTCGTTTGACTGAACGAATCTCGACTTTCCGTTTGATCCAGTCGGCGCAGTCCTTGGCGAGTTTTCGTTGGAAGAGCTGGTTCGCGAGTTCAAGTCCCTGCTCGGTGAGCCTGAACGCTTTTGATGCCTTCTGGTCCCGGTCCAGGCTGCTGAGAAACCTGGGTTCTCCGAAAAGAAATCGAAGGCGCTGAATCTGATTCAGTTTGTTCTTCAGTGCGCCATACGCCTGGATGGTAAAATAGGCCGAGACGATTGACAGGTCGGTTTTCGGAGTCAGGAGATCGGCGACGTACTCTCCCGCCTTACCTCTGGAGTGATTGTCTCGAATGCCTGACGCGCTCATAGTCGGAAACCCGTCCCCGACACGTGGTATCGGGGATCAAAGAGACCCTCGCCTCTTGACACTGTCTCGTATCAGTGAATATCCTTATCCGTTCAAGGTTGATCCATCAAGGCAACTCGTTTCTAGAACCACGTTGGTTCCCACCGTTACCTTAACCATTCACGCATCGTTTGGTCCCAAGAAGGAGTATCGTATGAGCAAAGGAGTTTGTCAGTTGACTACACGCAACGCAACCACAAGGTTCCTGTCGCCGTTGGGCGTCTGTTTGAGCATCTGTTTCATTCTCAATCTGTTTGTCGGCCTTCCCGCCGGGTTCGGTCAACAATCGTCCAAAGTGGGGATCCTGGACCCTCAAGCCGTGATCGAACAATCCATTCCCGGGAAAAAGGTTCTTTCCACGCTGAAGGAGCACGCGACCGTTCGTCAAAAGTTGTTGGCGTCCGACGAAGAAGAATTGCAGAAAATCCAGGGAGAGATACAGAAGGGCACGAAGTCTGAAGCCGAGATAAAAGAGATGCAGGGCCAGCTTCAAAAGCGACTTGAGGACTATCAACGACGCGCCAAAGAATTTCAACAGGAAATGGCACTCAAGCAACAGGAACTGGTGTTGGAATTTATGAACAAAATCGAGACGGCGACCAAAGCCGTGGCGGAAAAACACGACTTTTCCCTGATTATTGACAAGGGAAGCGCGAAGACGCTGAAAATCGTCCTCTTTGCGGCAAAGGGCTTGGATATTACCGATGAAGTCGTGAAGGAGGTCAATCAGCGGTATAAGTGACGCACCGGGAAATGGCGCGCCCGGCAGGATTCGAACCTGCGACCCTCGGCTTAGAAGGCCGATGCTCTATCCAACTGAGCTACGGGCGCACGTGAAAAGGGAAGGAAGACTTGGTGATGGGCCCTCAAGCCGCGGCACGTCAGCCCGAAGAAGAAACGTGACGATTTCACTGGTCGGGGCGAGAGGATTTGAACCTCCGACATCCTGCTCCCAAAGCAGGCGCGCTACCGGGCTGCGCTACGCCCCGACGTTGTGCTCACGTGCAAGTTTCCGTTTCAACACCGCTTTGGCTTTGACCAATGCCCGTCCACGATGACTGATTCGATTCTTCTGGTCAAGTGTCAACTCCGCTAAGGTTTTCCCTAAATCCGGGACAAAAAAAACCGGATCGTACCCAAACCCGTGGTCGCCGGAACCGTGGTCCGCGATGCGACCGTCCAGGACGCCTTCTACGAGTTCGACGGACGCGGCGGGACCGGCAATGGCCACGACCGTTATGAATCGCGCGCCGCGTTGGTCTGCCGGAACGCCACGCAGCGCGTCCAACAATTTTCGACAATTCTCCGCGTAGGTGGCACGTTCGCCGGCGAAACGGGCGGCAAACGCGCCCGGCCGCCCGCCCAAGGCCTCAACTTCCAACCCGGTATCATCGGCAAGTGTCAGCTTTCCCGTAAACTGCGCAATCACGCTGGCTTTTTTACTCGCGTTGGCGTGGCAGGTGTCACCGTCTTCAATCACGGCCGGTGCCGCGGGAACGTCGTCTAACAAACGAATCGTCACGTCCAGATCGTGCAACAGGGCCGTGATTTCCCGTTGTTTATCCCGATTGCCCGTCGCGAGGATCAATTCCACGTTGTACCAGTTGATGTCACGTTGTGAGGCTAGCCCAAAAACGGCCGTCTAATTGAGAAAAACTACCCCAAAGTGCCTAGGGGTGCTTTTTTGCAACAAATTCACTTAGAATGTTAAAATGAGAATAACGAACGCTGAAAACACGCTGTATTTACTGTTTTTGACAGTTATACACAGAATTTTATCAAAATCGCAATTAACATTTTAACTGGCGTCCTATAGAGGCTACCCGATACGGCCCACGTGATCTTTTTGCAGGGTGATGAGACGTTGGATGCCCGCCCATCCCAACGTCAAAAAGCGGTCCAGTTCCTCTTTATCAAATGACCCGCGTTCAGCGGTCCCCTGCACCTCGACTAAGCGCCCCCGGCCGGTCATCACGAGATTCATGTCAACTTCAGCCCTGGAATCTTCTTCGTAACACAGATCAACCAAGGCGGCTCCGTCCACCCGTCCGATACTGATGGCCGCAAGATAATCCAGCAGGGGCACGTTCTTCAGAACCTTCTTCTCCCGCAATTTGGCAAAGGCATCGGCCAAGGCGATAAACGCCCCGGTAATTGAGGCGGTTCGCGTACCGCCGTCGGCTTGAATGACGTCGCAATCAATCCAGATGGTGCGCTCACCCATGCACGTCATGTCCGTCACCGCACGTAACGCGCGCCCCACGAGCCGCTGAATCTCCAACGTCCGGCCGCCTTGCTTCCCCCGAGAGGCTTCGCGTTGCGTCCGATCGTGGGTCGCCCGCGGCAGCATGGCATATTCAGCCGTGACCCAGCCTTGCCCTTTATCCCGTAAAAACGGTGGAACCTTTTCTTCAATCGACGCCGTACAAATAACCTTCGTGTCCCCCATTTCCATCAAGACGGACCCATCGGCATATTTGATAAACGGTCTGGTGACGTTGACCGGCCGAATGTCATCCGGTCGGCGTCCATCTCTTCGGCGCAACGGTGCCGTTCCATTCATAACCCTCTTCCTTTCCATCATGATTCCTAAAGGCGTGATTAAAAAGGCGTGATTATAGTGGCAACGTCGAAAAAAGAGCAAACCCGCTCGGACGACGGCAGTATCTCAGTTTGAGCATTTCCCTCACCCTGGCACTCTCCCTCCCGTCTTCACTCTTCCTCATCCGTCTGCGTGAATTCCCGTTCGGCGCGTCGTCGGGCCCGCTGTTTTTTCACGGCTACCGCTCGCACAATCAACAGGCCGACAATTACGAACGCCACGCCCCCGACGAACAATTCTTCATTGGGAAACACATACGGCATGGGTGGAGGGTAAGAAATGCCGCCATCCGACCGCAAGGTCCCACGCGGTGGCTTCATTGACTGATTTTTTGACAGGTGTTACATGTTGCTCATCCGTTCAACGACGTGGAACGTCTACGATGTACGATCTTCGATTACTCAGAGAACGATTCTCCTCTATTCGTGACCGACTGGCTCACCGTGGAGCGGACGTCGCGTGGGATGCCATCAACACGCTCTTGCAAGAGCGATTGGCCCTTCTGTCTCAAGTTGAAACCCTTCGGCATCAACTCAAAAAGGGCTCCGAAGAGGTCGCACGATTGAAACGCCAGGCACTCCCCGCGGAAGAGGCCGTCGCGGCCATGCGGGCCGTCGGCGACGACGTTCACGCGCTGGAACAACGCCTGCGCACGATTGAACCCGAACTGGAAGCCCACGTGCTCCGCATTCCCAACGTGCCGCACGGCACGGTCCCCGAAGGGACCGACTCTTCGCAGAACGTGGAAGTACGACGATGGGGCACGCCGCCCGTCTTTGCCTTTCCGCCGAAACCCCACTGGGAAATTGGGGAGGCGTTGGGCATTTTAGATTTTGAACGCGCCGGCAAAGTTGCCGGTGCGCGATTTTCCATGGCATTAGGCGCAGGGGCGCACCTTGAACGCGCCTTAGCCACCTTGATGCTGGACACGCACGTCCAGGCTCATGACTATACGGAAGTGCTCCCGCCCTATCTCGTCAATCGAGAGGCCATGACCGGTACGGGGCAACTCCCGAAATTCGAAAGCGACTTATTTTACCTCCGCGACGATGACTACATCTTGATTCCTACGGCGGAAGTGCCGGTCACCAACATGTACTGCGATACCATTGTGCCGGAGGCCGATTTGCCGATTCGTCACGTGGCCCATACGCCCTGCTTCCGCCGAGAAGCCGGGTCCTACGGGCAAGATACCCGTGGTCTGATCCGCGTCCATCAATTCCATAAAGTCGAACTCGTGGCGTTCACCGGACCGGATGACTCGTATGCGGAACTGGAACGGATCACCACCGCGGCCGAATCGATCCTGCAAAGACTCGAATTACCCTATCGCGTCGTCACGTTGTGCAAAGGCGACATGGGATTTGCCGCGGCCAAGACGTATGATCTCGAGGTCTGGTTGCCCGCGCAACGGGCCTACCGGGAAATTTCGTCGTGTAGCAATTTTGAGACGTTCCAAGCGAGACGTGCGAACATCCGATTTCGTCCCAAGGGAGGCAAGCCGGACTATCTCCATACGCTCAATGGCTCGGGCCTCGCGTTGGGGCGCACGGTCGTCGCGATTTTGGAAAACTACCAACACGCAGACGGCTCAGTCACCGTTCCCAAGGCCTTGCAACCCTATATGTACGGAATCGCCCGAATCACCCTGTGACCACTGATCACTGACCACTAACCACTGGCCACTAGCCACTGGCTTCCAGACAAGGAGTCGCATCATGACACAAATCCGACGTTCTATCTGTCTACTGGCAGGCATTTTGCTCATGGCCGGATGCAGCATGACGCCCGCCCACACTTCGTGGTCGAAACCCGGCGCCTCCGCGGACGAATTTGAACGGGTCAGCGCCGAATGCGAACAGGACCCGGGCATCAGCGGTCTCAAGGGAGCAGCAAGCTACGACGTCTGTATGCAGAAGCACGGATGGATGTTAGTGGAAGACCCCGTGCGATAAAAGGCACCTCGTATCCAAAGAGACCGGAAGGAAACCTATGCCTAAGACTGAAACCACTATCGCGTTCCGCACTATCTCGGCATCACGTTTTTAGGAGAGGTTCTCCATAAATTCAACAAAAGTTTGACGTCCCCCATGATAGGGGCATTATTTACCACGCCTACGTGTAGAGAGGACAAACATGCAATCATGTAAACTACGACTGACGTTATGGCGGAACGTGTGGAATTTCACTTTTGTGGGATTCTCACTTTTGGCATTGGGAGGCTGTGCTACGATTATCAAGGGGCATAATCAAACCCTGTCCGTATTTACGAATCCATCTGGAGCAACCTGTACGTTGACCCGTGACGGCGAAACGGTGGGGGTCGCAAATCCGACGCCAGCCAGTGTAGTGCTTGACAGGAGCGTGGACACCGCGAACGTCATTTGCAAGAAGGATGGGTACTTTGACGAGATGTCTACTCTTTCCAGTTCGTTTCACGGCATGACATTCGGTAACGTTCTTTTGGGGGGACTTATCGGAGTTGCAGTCGATGCGGCATCTGGTGCCATGTACGAATATCCTGAGAGCATTACGATTTCACTGACGCCAAAGAGCTTTTCCAGTGCCGCGGCTCGTGACGAATTTTTCGACGGACGATTGGCGCAAATCAAGCAAGATGCTGCAACAGCAGTCGCTGACGTACAAAAGAACTGCGACTCAAACGACCAAGATTGCGACGCTCTGGTCAAAGCAATCAATACAAACGCGGACGCTCAGATTGACAAACTCAACGCTCAGCGTAATGAAGCAAGTATCAACTAAGGAACCAGTCATAGGAGGGGTGCTGGAGTGGACGATCAGGCCGGTCTTGAAAACCGGAGTCCTTCACGGGACCGTGGGTTCGAATCCCACCCCCTCCGCCACGCACGCAAGGCATGAGCAACGGAACGTTGGGATGGCCGGCATCCCTGTAAACGGCATGCCCCAACGGACGCGGGGCCGTTCCGGTGCGGATGCTTACCGCCGGACGTAGAGCAACTCACAGGCTTCACAATAGCCGTCAACCCGCCCTCGGTGAAACGCCGCGGCTAATTGTCGTGTGACCCATTCCGTGCCTTCTTCACCGCCGCGGCCGTCAACCCCTTGGGACAACATCATCTGGAGGGCCACGTCCAACAATCGTTCTCTTCGCTCATTCATCTCAGGCGTCACAACGTCATTGATCGTGCGCGTGGCCTGACGCCTCACAATATCTTCGCAAAATTTATCATAGCCCAATTGCGCAACGGTGCCTTCTCGAATGGTGGCCAACTCCCGTTTGATCAGAGAAAGATTGCGCATCAGGTGCCGAAAGATTTCCAATCGTCCTTCCTCCCACAGCTTTTTCTCCATACCCTCAAGGATCACTCCGGGTGGCATCGTGTCGTCGGCGGGCTCCGGCGCAAAATCGGATTTTCGACCCTGACCGCCGAATCGGATCCGTTCATAAGATTTTCTGGCCTCCGGGTCACCAAGCACTTCATACGCGGCGTTGATTTCCCGAATTTTCTCTTCTACGCTCTTGTCGCCTTGATTCCGGTCCGGATGATATTTGAAGGCAAGTTTGCGATAGGCCACCTTGATCTCTTCGTCCGAGGCCTGCGGCGTCACTTCCAGAGTGGCGTAATAGTCAAGATGGATTCGTGCCATCAGTGCTCATTGACTCCTTGTGTTTCGATCATAACGAGAGCAGGATCGTCGAACAAGCGTCATCCGTGCCTCCTCTCCGCGCTCTGCCGTCACCGGAGGCGTCGATGATTCGTCAATCTTGTTCTTGCACGTTGGGTCGGTTGCCGTTTATGCGGATCGTCCGGTGGGAATGGATGCTCTCAGGTTTGGTGGTCGCGTTCCTCCCCTCTCTTTTCCCTCCGCTGCTCACGCACTCCCATGAAACGACGTCGCCCGGCGAAGTCGTCACGATCGAGCAACTTCTTCAATCTCCCGATGAATACCATCACACACTCATTCGAATCCGAGGAACCGTGACCCGACTGGAACTCCATCTTGACGAGACGAAGCACTTCATCAATTTCGTCTTTTTCTTACAAAGCGGGAACGATCGGGTGCTCGTCTTCGGACGCCATGATCGAACCTTCGGAGACGTGCAACTGACGACGGGACGCACCGTGGAGGTTCAGGGCCTATTCTGGCAAGAACGGGAAATGCAGGGGCACACGTTATTCAATCAAATCGAAGCCCACCGCGTGACGTTCTATCCTCCGTTGACTCCCGATGAAGCATCGCATCGTCCTCAACGTCCGACGTTGGCCCTCGTCTTCCTTCCGGACAAAACGTGTCCTGAGCCTGCCGAAGGATCGCGTGGCCGTGGGTGACGGCGGAAAAGGTTCCGGCGTTCTTCACCATACTTCCGATCGAAAACTGAGCGGGGTGACGTTCGCTTGCCGGAACCCTCGAACAAGTTGATCCCGCGCCGTGGCGTTGCCGCAAAACCGAAAGTGGCACTGGTGGAGAGTCGGCGCCAACGTCATAAGCGGATCGAGATTCACGCGCTCTTCGTTTCCGTCGGTCGTCTCGACTCGCAGGATTCGCCCCTTCGTATGCGGCCAATCTTCCGGCCATTCACGGGTAACCACGGGATGATAGGAAAAACGTTGCGGATACTGACGCGCCAGATCCAGCAACGCCCGGTGCTCCATTAACTGACGAGGACGTTTCACGCTCACAATGAGACTGACGTGGCCACCTTCGGTGCCGTCATCGGTGCCGAACGCCTTGGCCTTCATGTGCGACACGTACGACAAAAACGGCGTCAGCCCCGTGGACAGGGCCAACGCCACAATGTTCATGGAGGGCCACGTCTGATCCGATTCGAGGATCAGGTTGTTCCGTTCAATGGTCTCACTATTTTGATACACCACCAGTTCCGAACGCACCTCATCATAATCCACGCGCACGTTGATGAACCCACCCGTGCGGAACAGTCGTTCCGGTTCATCGGTTTGCCACCAGGGAGAGGTATCGGCTTTCTCTTGATGCGTATCATTGATAATCGTTTCCAGGACGCGTGGACCGTCTTCCGCGCCGTTGGATCGTGAATACATTCTGCGACGATACTTTTGCGTCCGTACACCAAACGGTTTAGCCAAAAACGCAGCCCCCGGTCGCATACGATCACGCACCGGGACGGCTCGACCATCGACCTCGAACGTGTCGGGCAAGGTCAAGGTGACCTTGCGCACCTCACCCGGGTCGTATGTATACACGTCGGTTATCCGAGCCGGAACAAACAATTCTCGCGGTCGAGTCATCACCGTCATGCTCCTCTCTCATTGTACATCATTCGGTGATCATTCTACGCGACGCGCCGATGCGTGACGACGCGCAAGAACTCGATCATGCCCGACGGTTCCCCGATAACAAACGTCGGGGACAAGCGTTATCGGGCATCCAGGCAGAGCCGGAGCAGCCTCTCGCCTGTCATGCCCGACAGTTGTAATCGGGCATCCAGAGTCCTTTCTCTTTTCCCGGTGAAGATGGATTCCCGCTAAAAACTTGCGGGAATGACAGGAAGGGCGGCGGGAAGGACGGGCGAGGAAGCCTCTCTCTCGATCATGCCCGACGGTTCCCCCACAACAAACGTCGGGGACAAGCGTTATCGGGCATCCAGGCAGAGCCGGAGCAGCCTCTCGCCTGTCATGCCCGACAGTTGTAATCGGGCATCCAGAGTCCTTTCTCTTCCCACCCACACGCCCCTGGATTCCCGCTGAAGATGGATTCCGGTAGGATGGATTCCCGCTTAAAACTGCGGGAATGACAGGAGGGGAGACTGCGGGAAGGACGGAAGGGGGAGGCGGGAAGGACGGAAGAGGGAGGCGGGAGGGACGGAAGGGGCGACGAGAATGACAGGAGAGGCGGGCCTCTCTCTCTGTCATGCCCGACGGTTTTTATCGGGCATCCAGAGTCTTTTCTCTTTTCCCGGTGAAGATGGATTCCCGCTTAAAACTTGCGGGAATGACAGGAGGAGAAACTGCGGGAATGACAGAAGAGGGAGGCGGGAGGGACGGAAGGGGCGACGAGAATGACAGGAGAGGCGGGCCTCTCTCTGTCATGCCCGACGGTTTTTATCGGGCATCCAGGGTCTTTTCTCTTCCCACCATCCTTCTCCCCTGGATTCCCGGTGAAGATGGATTCCCGCTTGAAACTTGCGGGAATGACAGAAGGGGGACTTGTGGGAATAACAGGAGGGGAGACTCTGGGAAGGACAGGGAAGGCGACGGGCAGGACGGAAGGCGACAAGAAGGACGGAGGCGACGGGCAGGACAGGGGAAACTACGCTTGGGTCCAACGGCTTCAGGGACCAACGGTCATAGGCTGTCCCGTGTCTTGACACCTTGGGAACGGCTCGCTATATCTTGATTCCCCGTTTTTTTTACGTTCAGGAGCGAGACACCACGTGAACGGCATCTGGCGGCAATCGTTGACGGCGACGCTGGGGTTGGGCTTGCTGGGGCTTCACGGCACGCTGTTCGCTCTGTCCGGGTCGGTCCTGGAAGTCGGACGTTTCTCACGTGCCCAGGCCGGTGGGCCTTATCCTGATTCCTGGAATGAATTAACGTTCCCAACGATCGAAACGCATACAGACTACTCGCTGGTGGAAGACGACAACATCGTGGTTCTCAAAGCGGTCAGCCAAGGCTCGGCTTCCGGATTGACGCGAGCGGTGACCATCGACCCCAGGACGTATCCCGTCGTGGAATGGCGGTGGAAGGTCGAAAACGTTTTGAGAAACGGCGACGTGACCAGGAAAGACGGCGACGACTACCCGGCCCGGCTTTATCTCACCTTTGCCTACAACGGCGAGGCCGTTGGATTGTTCGAGCGAGCCCAGTACGAGGCGGCCCGTCTCATGTACGGAGACTATCCACCCATCGGAGCCATCAATTACATCTGGGCAAACAAAAGCCCGGTGGGAACCATCGTCCCCAATCCTTCTACCGACCGCGCTCAGATGATCGTGATTGAAAGTGGAACCGAGAAAATCGGTGAGTGGGTGCGCGAATCCCGCAATCTGTATGAGGATTATCAGAAGGCGTTTGGTGACGACCCGCCGCTGATTTCGGGAGTGGCGGTGATGACGGATACGGACGACACTCAGGAGTCGGCCGTCGCCTATTACGGCGACATCGTGTTCAAGACGTCACAAGACGATTAGCCCGCGGCATCGTACAGATTCGGCGAAAGCCACCGCTTGACGTCAACAACGTCCATCTGCTTGCGCGTGGCGTATTCCGTCACTTGGTCACGATGAATTTTGCCGACGGCAAAATATTTGGCTTGGGGATGGGCAAAATAGAGGCCGCTGACCGACGCCGCCGGCAACATGGCACACGTCTCCGTTAATTGAAGGCCGATCAACCGTTCAGCTTTCAGTAAATCAAACAGGACCCGCTTTTCGGTGTGATCCGGACACGCGGGATACCCCGGAGCCGGACGGATTCCGCGATATCGTTCTTTGATTAACTCCTCGTTTGACCAGTGTTCGTCTCGTCCATAGCCCCAGACGTTGCGGACCTCTCGATGCAGCCATTCCGCAAACGCCTCGGCCAGTCTGTCGGCTAAGGCTTTCGCCATGATCGAGTTGTAATCATCATGGTCTCGTTCGAACCCTTGACACAACTCGTCGCTTCCAATCCCCGCGGTCACGGCAAACCCGCCCAGATAGTCAACGAAGCCCGTCGATTTGGGAGCGATAAAATCCGCGAGCGCGTAGTGTGCGTTTCCTTCCGGTTTTTCGCTCTGCTGACGAAGGGTATGAAATACGGTACGCACGTCTGACCGCGTCTCATCTTGATAGACTTCGATATCGTCTCCCACGCTGTTGGCCGGGAACAATCCATACACGGCCTTCGCCGTAAGCAGACGATGGTCGATAATGTCTTTGAGTAACCCTTGAGCATCATGAAACAACTCTCTGGCCTTACTTCCGACGGTCGGATTTTCGAAAATCCGGGGGTATCGGCCCTTCAACTCCCACGCGTGGAAAAAAGGCGACCAGTCAATCATCGGCACCAGCGCGTCCAACGGCTGCTCTTCAATCACCCACGTGCCGACGGCGTTCGGGACGGCGATATCCGAGAGCTGCCAGTCGATCGCGGGGCGGCGCTTCCGCGCCTCTTCCAAGGGCAGCAACCTTTTCACGGCGCGTCCGTCTTCATGGGCCTCGCGCGTCTGCCGTTGTTGACGACGAAGTGTTTCAACGAACGCCGGCTTTGCTTCTTTGTTCAATAATTGCCGAACGACGTTCACCGCCAGCGACGCATCCGACACGTGAACGACGGGCTCACGGTAGCCCGGGGCAATTTTGACGGCCGTGTGCGCCTTGCTCGTCGTCGCACCGCCGATGAGCAGTGGAATCGTCAATCCGTGGCGCGCCATTTCTTTCGCGTTGTACGCCATTTCATCCAAGGACGGGGTAATCAACCCGCTCAGGCCGATCAGATCGACCCGTGCTTCCTCGGCTTTTCTCAAAATTTTCTCGCAGGGCACCATGACCCCGAGATCAATCACGTCGTAGTTGTTGCACCCCAACACCACCCCGACGATGTTTTTGCCGATGTCGTGAACGTCGCCTTTGACCGTGGCCAGCAACACCGTGCCCTGCGTGCGGCTTCCCGACGCCTGCTTCTCGTGTTCCATGAAGGGCAACAGACAGGCCACGGCTTTTTTCATCACGCGCGCGCTTTTCACCACTTGCGGCAAAAACATTTTTCCGGAACCGAATAACTCTCCGACGACGTTCATGCCGTCCATCAACGGCCCTTCGATGACCTTGATCGGCACGCCGTAGTGGAGGCGAGCCTCTTCGACGTCATCCTCAACGTACTCGACGATTCCCTTGACCAACGCGTGAGCAAGACGCACGCCGACCGGTTCGTTTCGCCATTCCTCATCTTTCACCACCGACGTGCCCTCTTGTTTCACGCTCTCGGCAAACGCCACGAGTCGTTCGGTGGCATCAGGCCTTCGATTCAGCAGCACGTCTTCAACCAGCACCAGTAACTCTTTGGGAATTTCTTCGTACGCGCCCAATTGACCGGCGTTGACGATGCCCACGTCCAGACCGGCTTGCACGGCGTGATACAGAAACGCCGCGTGCATGGCTTCACGCACCGCCTGATTCCCCCGGAAGGAAAATGAAACGTTGCTCACTCCCCCACTGACCTTACAATGCGGCAGCGTGGCCTTGATTTGCCGAGTCGCCTCAATGAAATTGACCGCATACGCGTTATGCTCTTCAATGCCGGTGGCGACCGTCAGAATATTCGGATCAAAAAGAACGTCCTGGGGAGGAAACCCGACGTCCCGGGTCAGGATCGTATACGCCCGCGTACAGATGTCGACCTTGCGCTCAATGGTATCGGCCTGCCCGCGTTCATCGAAGGCCATCACCACCACGGCCGCCCCGTAACGCTTGATCAGGTTGGCCCGTTCCTTAAAGGCCGCTTCGCCTTCTTTGAGGCTGATCGAATTCACCACGCCTTTGCCTTGCACGCATCGGAGTCCGGCCTCAATCACCGACCACTTCGAGCTGTCAATCATGATCGGAACGCGACACACGTCAGGTTCCGCCGCGATCAGATTCAGAAAATGTACCATGGCGTTTTCCGAATCCAACATGGCTTCGTCCATGTTAACGTCAATGATCTGAGCGCCTCCTTCTACCTGCTGCCGAGCCACCGACAGGGCTGCTTCAAACTCGCCGTTGAGAATCAACTTGGCAAATTTCGGGGAACCCGTGACGTTCGTTCGCTCGCCGACGTTAATAAAATTCCGCTCCGGCTGAATCGCCAACGGTTCCAAGCCGCTCAAGCGCGTGACTCGATCCATCGGCACCACCACGTGGGGTTTGGAATGCTTCACGGCTTCGGCAATAGCCGCAACGTGTGCGGGCGTGCTCCCGCAACATCCCCCCGCAATGTTCAACCAGCCGTTTTCGGAAAACTCCCGCAAGTCCGACGCCATGCGCTCGGGTGTTTCGTCGAATCCGCCGAAGGCGTTGGGCAAGCCCGCGTTGGGATAGCAACTGACGTACACGGGGGCAATCCCGGAGAGTTCCTCAACGTAGGGACGCATCTGCTTCGCACCCAACGCGCAGTTCAACCCGACGCTGAACGGTCGCGCGTCGGCAATCGAATTCCAGAACGCTTCGATGGTTTGCCCCGACAGGGTCCGGCCGCTTTGATCGGCAATGGTCACGGACGCCATCACCGGCACGGACATGCTCCGGTCGTGGAAAAATTGATCGATCGCAAACAACGCCGCCTTCGCGTTGAGCGTATCAAAGATGGTTTCCACCAGCAGAAGATCGACGCCGCCGTCCACCAACCCTCGGACTTGTTCGTAATAGGCTTCCCGCAACTGCTCAAACGTCACGGCTCGAAAGGCGGGATTATTCACGTCCGGCGACATTGAGGCCGTCCGACTGGTCGGTCCGACCGCGCCGGCCACGAATCGCGGCCGTGCAGGATCGTTGTTTTTCACCGCATCCACCGCCCGTCGTGCAACGGTGGCCCCCGCCAGATTCAACTCATACGCCACGTCCTCCAACCGATAGTCGGTCATGGAAATCGCATTGGCGTTAAACGTATTCGTTTCGATAATGTCCGCTCCGGCTTCCAGATACGCCTGATGGATTCCGGCAATAAGATCCGGCTGGGTCAGGGACAGCAAATCATTATTGCCTTTGACGTCGCAGGGATGATCGGCAAATCGCGTTCCGCGAAAGTCGGCCTCATCCAAGGCGTGCCGTTGAATCATCGTGCCCATGGCCCCGTCCAACACGGCAATGCGCCGACTCAAAATCTCCCGCAACTCATCAATCGAATCCGGCGAATCTCGCATCGAAGAAAAACTCCCGAGCGGAGGTTGTCACCTGAGGCACAGAAACGTGAATCGCATTCCGGCCCGATACTCTCGAAGACACGTGCCCGACTATAACCGGTCTCTCAGACGTGGGTCAAAATCTTCTTCCTGAAAGGAAACTGTCAAGCCTCGTAGCGGTTCGGAATCCGTTGGCACTTTCCGCACCGCGTAGGGGCGCGTCTCACGCGACCTTTCCGTGGGAAGCGGATGGATTCCCGATTACGAACGTCGGGAATGACAGAAGGGGGATGGCGGGAATGACAGAGGGGCTGGAGGTGGGAATGACAGGGGGTTCGGAGACCGTGGGCATTTTCCGCACCGCGTAGGGGCGCGTCTCACGCGACCTTTCCGTGGGAAGTGAATGGATTCCCGATTACGAACGTCGGGAATGACAGGGAGGGGAACGTCGGGAATGACAGGGGGTTGGAGACCGTGGGCGCTTTCCGCACCACGTAGGGGCGCGTCTCACGCGACCTTTCCGTGGGAAGTGAATGGATTCCCGATTACGAACGTCGGGAATGACAGGGAGGGGAATGTCGGGAATGACAGAGGGGCTGGAGGTGGGAATGACAGGGGGGCTGGAGGCGAGAATGACAGGGGGTTCGGAATCCGTGGGCATTTTCCGCACCGCGTAGGGGCGCGTCTCACGCGACCTTTCCGCTCACGCGACATTTGGGAATTCAGGCGTTCGCTTGACGAATTTTTCCCGGAGGGCTTAGGATAAGGGAGTAGCGTGACCCATGTTCATCCGTCCATTTCTTTGTCATTTCTTGATGATTGTCGGCACCTGCCTTGTCAGTCTCTTTCCGGGCACGTGGACTCACCCTCTTCACGCTGCGCCTTTTTTTGAAGACGGATTTCTGGGACTCACGAAACAAGAAGTCCATGAGAAACTCGGCGTCCCTCACGCGATCCGATCAAGGAAGGCCGCCCTTCGGGTGTTCAGTTATTATTCATCCAATGACTGGGATAAATATTTCGGCAAGCTCGTCTCGCCCGAAAACGGCGAGGACGTCTACACGTATTCACGCGACGGCGTGCAGGTCCGCTATTCGTTCGTCTATACGCCGGACCGCCGGGAGGATCGGGATTTTCCCACCTTGTACGTCAAACGGGTGGAAGTCGAATTTACCCCTGCGGTCACCATAAAGACCATTCCGGATCTCGTGCAGGAATTTCACCCTTCCCAAGACCTGGATGCTCCGGCCTTTCGATCCAATCTCTGGATTCTCCTGTTCAAGGGCCCGCCTTCTCAGGAGGCCGAACTCCTGGTGGATTGGAACAAGAAAGATTGGGAATGGTCGTTAGCCTATCAATTATTCGCCGTCACGGGTCTGCCCGATTATCTGACCCTCGACTCCAAGATCGACCGTTTGGAATTGACCGTTCAAAGCCTGTCCCGTATCAGGAAAATCCGTCGTCATACTCACGAACCCACGCTGAACCCCTATTCCCAGAAATTTGCCGATCGCCCCCCGAAGCCGCCGAAGACGAAGAAAACCATTCCGGTTCCCGTCTACGCCGAATAGCCCGACCCCGCATCCCAACGTTTCGTGCATCATCGTTCGTCCAACTGGAGGTCGTGCCGCTCCGTCAGCAATAAGTACGCTTCACCCCACTGATCAGGGCTTTCAAGGCTCCAGTCCTCTTGTACGCCCGCCTTCTTCAAACGCAACCCCCAGAGCCCGCCGAACACGACGTACGCGGCCCCACGCCCGGATTCTTCAACCGGTTGCACCATGGCCGGGCACTCAGGATGATCGTCATCAGCGGTCCACCCCACGATGTCGCACCATTCACCCCGCGAAGAATGCTCATAACTCTTCACTTGTCGAAGACGTTGCGCCGGTCCAAGTTCCTTAAACCGAAGGAACACCGACGTTTCGCAGTTCGGATTCGACTCAACTTCAATAAACACCGGCAGCCCTCCGTTGACGACGTTTGTCAACGGTTGTTAGACTTTTTTATGGTTCCGTTCTCCAAAGACGCCGTATCCCCTTCGACGTTCCAACCGTCTCCCGACGGCCCGTCTCCCGACGAAAAGGACTCCGCCCCCTCTCCATCGGTGCCATTGCCTTCTTTCCCGTGCCGACGCCCGGTTCGGGTGACTCTTTATACATTGTTGGGGGCTTTTGCGCTTCTCATGATCGCTTGGGGGGTTCTGCCTGGCATCATGGATCCCACCTTTGAACGACACATCCGGAACAAAGACGTCATCGCGGGCATGACCCGCGAGCAAGCCATGGAAGCCTGGGGATCCCCCTACCAGATGAACGTCACGTATACCGACCGTGGAGTGCGGCGGGAAGAATGGGTCTATGAAGATTGGATTGACGCCGGGTCCGTTCGACACCGCTATCTGTATTTTGAAGAGGGCATTCTGGTGGGCGGATGGTATTAAGAAACGGACGCTATCCCGCCGTATCCCAATCCGACGACGACGGTTCCTCTAATCGACTTAACAGCACTTGCGCCCGTCCCAACTCTTCTTCCGGCACCAACACGACTCGGGTATTAAAAGGAATTGAGGGTCCCGGGTACAGACTGCCGAAGTGATCATTCTGGACGAAAAAATCAATGTCGTTTCCGGTCAACAGGCTTCGAATGAGGCACAATTCGCCCTCATCGTGGCATTCGATTAACTTCACCAGTCCCACGTGTTCACCACGTCATGGCGTTTCTGTAATCTGGACGCGCCGCTCACGTCGGTCACCGCCACTCACCACGAGCACCCGTTTCCACTCCCGAATCTGATACACCGCCCAGGCGTTCGGTTCGCCTTTGAAAAACGCTTCGGGATCCTCACCTTTGGCACTTAGATACGTCGGCTCGGTAAATCCCTCGTCCAACACGTAATCCATCAGGTTTTCCGTGGTCACGCCTTTTCCCCGTAAGGCCACGTCGGACAAAAACGTCAGAATTTCGTCGGGATTCGCTAAATGAACCGGATCAAAAGCCATGTTGCTTTTCCCTCATTTGTGGTATAACTGGAAACGGTGCATTGTAGGTTTGCCGAAACGAGAAAAGCAAATGACCGTCAAGGGCAACCGATTATCCATCGTCTGATTTCTTGTTCGCGCATACGCCTGATGTTCAACGCAAAACGAAATCCCTCATCCTCTCCCCTACCGGTCTCATGATCTGGAAATCTTCGGCTGACCAACTGCGTGAACGCATCTTTGAAATCGTCGGCCGTAAACGGCATTGGTCTCTTCCCTACTTCAACGGCAGTACGGTCACCAACGCGCAGCTCAACGTTCACTTTCGTCAGGAATATGCGGTCTACATTCGAGATTTCTCCGTCCTCCTTGCTCGGATCATCGGGAAAAACCCGCCATGGCGAATCCGTCGCCATCTGGCGACGACCATTTATGAAGAAGAAACCGGCGGGCTGTCGCTCGGCAAACCACACCAGGAACTCTTTCTGCAAATGATGAGCGGCCTCGGGTACAGCCGGGCTGAATTTCGTGACGTGGAACTGTTATCAAGCAGTTACGCGTATCGGGAATGGCTTGACGCCATTTGTGACCGGGAGGAATGGATCGTGGGCGCGGCCGTCCTGACCATTTTTGTGGAAGGCTCGGCGAATGACCGCGAGGAAGTCCAGATGCAGAAAGCACCGAAACCCCAAGTAGAAATTGACGAGATTGTGCGCAAACATCCCCTCGTGGTCTATCATGGCCTCCTGCCGGAACACATGGATCTCATTCGGGCGCGTGAGATGGTCGAACCCTGCAATCGATCCATCGTGTATGACCTGATTGCGCAAGAAGCCGTGAAGTTCGGAACCCAGACGCTTGTCCTGGAAAAATTAGAACAGGGCTTACAGGTCTGGCTTCAATATCGCAACGGCATTGCGAGATCCTGCGGACTCAGGCAGACGTAACGATCGTCCGACCCCGTCCGGACTTCTGATTGTCAACGTGAGTCGCCAGTTGCCGTGATTTGGCGGTGGGTCATCCACAATTCCAAGTCACGCTCGTACCGGGTTCTCAACAACGCCTTGTTCGGCTCGGTCAGGTGAACTTCTGCCTCCGACCGAACGTCGTTCAGCACGTCAGGCGTCGTCTGCCAACCGGCCATCGTGTTCAACGTCGGCAACGCCGGCACCGGCATGTTGACGTGCTCAGCGACCCGGTTCAGATCGGCTTCAATATTCTCGACGTGACCGATGAAGTCCGGCAGACGTCCGCCTTCAAGGCGTATCTGCACGTGCTGGGACAAAAAGTGTCGGTCGGCGAACGCGTCCGAACCATACGGCGTGTTCAGCCACAGGCAGTAGTCATCGAAACAACCGGTTTTCGCCAGTCCATGGAACCGGTCGAAGAACTGCCGGCGTTTCTCCAGTTTGTGGCGACGTTGCTCCACGGACACTTCACGTGAGAAGTGTATTTCCCGATGGAACGAGAGCGCCCTGGCGAAAGGATGCCGGATGAACGCAAAGCTGTAGTACTCTCTCGCTTCAGGATATCTGGCATACACGTCGGAGACGTTCTTGCCACGGATGATCTCGGCATCGGGATCCGCCTCTTGCAACGCCGATATGATGCTCCGCGACGCCACCTTGGGGTTGCACATCCAGAGAAATCGATATTTGCGGGAAACGATTTTCTCCGCACGTAGGTCGGGCGTCAGTTGTGCGGTATACGCCATCCGCCGTGCGTCGTCGAATGCCCCACGCGACAACGCGCTGGCGATGTCCCTGACGACAAGGGGATTCGACGCGAGTACGCCCAGTGCTCTCAGCCCGTGCCTCAATGTGCGGATCATCCCGTGTTTCACGACGGTCCCGGTAGAAGGAAATTTGTGTCAAGGAAGGACGGGGCTTGACTTCGCCTTTGGAAAGTTTTTAACCCGTTCGAAGAAATCGGTCTGCGTAATTTCGGTTGGCCATTCCAGGCGGACATCAATCCACCATACCTTTTGTTGATCCTGCCTTACGGATACCGCCTTCAGAGCGACCAGTTGACGCAGGTCGCGGAGCAACGCATGAACGGGATTGTTCAATGAACGATAGAATTGGAAGGTTTTTTGCTCCAATGCTTTCAGTTCTACCCGATTTTCCCGCAACAACAGTTTCAGAATCTCGATCTGGCGCTGAGCGATGACCCGTTTCTTTTTGCTCTCCAATCTGGTGAACAGATCGTACATGACGTCGCGGAAGAGGGCTTTGGAAACCTGCGTGCGGATCTCGTCAGACAGTCGCCGGCACTGGATCGCCACGCCTTTCAGACCGAAGATGAGAAACGCAGTGACGTCGTGCTGCTGCTGACGCACTTCCGCCAGTGCGGCAAGGTAGGCATCTTTCTCGTCATAGTAGTAATTTGACATTGCAATAAACAGGGCGTCTCGCAAGCCGGCGCGTTGCAGCATCAGGGCCTCCACGGCACGAGCCGTCCGTCCGTTTCCGTCGAGAAAGGGATGGATGGCCGCGAAATGGTAGTGCAACGCCAGGGCTTGAACCAGCAGGTCGTGCTCTCGATACGGTCCCTTGATCGCTTCCATCAGTCGGGAAAATGCCTGCTCGCATTCGGCACCGCCTTCGACTCCCCTATGTGGCGGCATCCCGAAGGTGACGTTCTGATTTCTTTGTCGAAGGCGTCCGGCCGGACAATGGTCATCGTCCGCGTCAGTGACGATCAATCGATGGATTTGTTTAACCAGTTTGGCATTAATCGGTTGATCATTCGGCAATTGAGCAATCCAGGAATACGTTCTGACCGCGGCGCGGGCTTGTCGCTGTGAGCGGGTAAACCGTTCATCGGAAGTTTGACTCAGTGCCGCTTCCAGTTCGTTCTCGGTGAAATCCGCTCCTTCAATCCGAGACGTCCCCGCAACTTCCCGCTTAAGTTGAATTGCTTGCAGTTCTTCTACCCAGCTTCGTTGATACGGCAGGTCGATAAGAGACGCCACACGTGCCTTTGCTTCAACCAGGACATCAAAGATCGCTTTGGAATCGTAGCGAATCCAATTGGACGGCGGCATGTATGTTATTATCATGTTATTTCTTTTTCATTTCGTTGATATATTTTTCTATCTATCTGAAAATCAACAATATTTTTGAAATATACACAGGATGATTTTATAGATATTTCAAAGTTGTTTCAACGTGTCTTACAGGAGAATTTTCTCTGAACTCGTTCATGGCAGGCACGCTTGCGTTCTCATGCGGGATGTATGGTATCGTTCGGCCTTAGTCAGTTGTGTCTGATGGTGCTCAATTCGGCGATACTTGAGGGTGGTCTCCCGAACGATGAGGAGAGTTGGCCGACGCTTCAGGCGGTCCATGGGATCTGGCAATTCACGAGAAGGAGGAAGTCAGATGAGACGCTGGTATTCGATTGGCATCATGACGATCGCCACGTGGGCAGTGGCATCTGGTTTTGCTCACGCCGGCTCGGGGTTTTATCTCAGCAGTGAGATGGGTGCCAACTTCGCGCCTGGCCTGGACATAAAGGGAACCGGCTACGACGGGGCCAGTGAGTGCGATGAGTTCATCAACCCGGATTTTGATAAACAATCCCAATGCGTTGCCATCCAGAAGCCAGGCGGATGGAAAAGTGACATGGATGGGGCCAGCGGCATTCTAGCCGGCGTTGCAGTGGGGTACCGATTGCGGGACCGCTACCCCGACGGCCCGTGGGCACGCTTCCGTATTGAGTTGGAATATTTTTACCGGGAGTCGGAATACAATCAGACTTCCTCCGTTGTTAGCGGCACGGGGTCGGTTACTGCCAAACTCGACGGAGAGATCCAACGGGCGACGGATCGAATCGGAAGCCTCACGTCGCACAATCTGTTCGGGAACCTGTACTTCGACTTCATCAACGACAGCCGGTTTACTCCCTACATCGGGTTTGGAGCAGGCGCCGGCTTCACGAACGTGGACTATGGAAGCCTCTGGCAACGCAACAGTGACTGGACGAAGATCACAAGCCCGAACGAAGACTGGAACACGCCCAGCAATCCGAATCGGAGGGAGACGATCCAACGGAACCTTGCCGGCACCACCAGCAGCGTCCAGACGGAACTCAGCGACACGCTGTTCGGCTACCAGATATTGTTCGGTGTGGACTACGCGCTTACGGAATCGGTCTCTCTCGGTGCGAAGGGCCGCTGGGTCACCTTCAGTTCATTCAATGATACGATGGTCTGGAACCCGCTCAGGAACCACCCGCCCTACCGACGTCTTGACGGAAGCCAACCCGCGTTCGGGCAGATCGAAACCGACGACATCAGCCTGTTCGGCTTCACGCTGAACCTCAAGTATCACTTCTAAGGAGTCGGCGAAAGAAACCGTTCGACTATCGATTGCCATGACCTCTGACCTACGGCTGTACATCGTGATGCTCGGGCTGGTGTGTCTCACTGGATGTCTGGGGACTCACCGGGTCGAGACATCAGTGTATGAAGGGTCCGAAGGAGGCGTGTTCCTGAGAGCCATACCCGCTGAATCACGAGCCGCGTCGCATCCGGCCACCCTTTCGATTGACACGCTGAAAAAGGTTTTGCAAGGGATTCACGTTCGACAATCGGGCAGGCTTCTTCAAAGCCTGTTGAACCGTGACGCGGCACCGACTCCCTTGTTCTCCCCATCGAACGTCACCTTGTTCGCACCTCATCTGCAACGCGCATTTTCTCGAGCAACGGGTAGAGAATCCGTCGCCATCCGGATGCCGGCACCATCATCGTCAGCGTTCAAAACCGTTACCGGCACGATGGTCGTCAACGAAAACACGTTACACGTCGCCTTTACCTTTTCAAACAAGGGCTCGTTCACGCAAACGCAATCAAAAGGTACGCCAACCGACCATCAAGGATTGATAAGCCCCACTCTCGTCTTTCTGCCGAAAGATGCCGTTCTCAAAGAAGCTGAATCGCCTTGGTACACGCCCGCGCACACTCGTCATCGCCTGCTTGTCGATTTGTCCTTGCTCACTTCGGCTGAAGGCGCTTCGTTCGCACGGGACAAGGAACCTGCGCCCCGCACTCCCTTCAAGGCTCAGGACAGGCAGAAAGCCGTCCGGCCTCTCGTTCCACCCAACGTCATGCCTTCAGCCACGACTGCGCCGATCAGGAAGCCGACCACGCCTCCTTTCAAAGCATCTCGTTCATCCACGCTTCCGTCAGCCACGCCGCCCAACCCGAAGCCGGACGCCTCATCCTCAACCGTCGAAAAAGCAAAAAACCTTCTGGAAGAAATTCGATCTCTCCGGCGGGAATGGTTCAACGAGACCCCAACCGATTGAACGCTCAAGAAAACGAAAGGCTGATCCCCGTTAGTTCACGTCAATCAGTTGGGGATCGTTCAGAACGACGTCACGACCGAGCGGGGAACGGAACGTCATGCGTTGGTAACAGGCATACGTGACGTAGGTATCTTGCAGGCAATATTCTGCTATGGCTTTTCCTCGTCCCTGGTTCCACATTTCCGCCACGTGTTTGCCGCTTCCTGATTTCGTTTCGACGTGTAGCGCCCGCGCCAACACGTCCAATTTGACCCATCCCCGCGTGTCCCAGTTGCTCCACACGGCCATGGTGTCATACACGGGTTCCGTCCGAAATCTGGCCAGATTTACGTCCATGGACGGTTTGACCTGATGAATAATCGAACGTTTCTTCAAGAACGGTAAATCAAACCCCAACCCGTTGTGGGTGATAAACAGGGAGGGTCGGAGTTCGCCCAGCCGAGCCCAAAACCGGCGAAGGAGTTCGGCCTCATCGGCCCCATACCAGGACACGGCACCTTGAGGCTCCATGGAGTCTGAAAACACGAGCAACCCGACGCACACGATCCGGCTGAAGGTCCCGTCAAACGCCGATCGCTCATAGCGTTCCTCTTCTTTCTTCCGTTGCGCTTGAGCCTCCGCATGAGCAAATAAATCCGACTTCTCATCTCCCTCGCCGGGCTCCCGAGGCGTCAATTCGATCCCGACCAGACGAGCCCATTCGTCTTGAGAAGCCTGGATGGTTTCTATGTCCAGCACCACCTTCATGCGTATCGGGTCACGAGCATCCGTTCGATTTCGTCAGTTGAGCAATCACCGGTGCATCGGCAGGCGGAAATGAGTACGAGAGCAATTCCTCACCCTTCACCCACCGAAAATCAAGACAACCCAGAGCACGGGGAGCACCATGGGAAAGTGAACACGTGAAAAAGTGTAATCGGACAATTTTTTCGGGATATTCATGGTGAGTCACGATCAACGGTCTCAGTACCGTGATCTCGACGCCCAATTCTTCAAGAACCTCACGCCGGACGCACGCTTCAAACGTTTCGCCTTCTTCCCGCTTTCCTCCGGGAAACTCCCAATATCCACCCAAATGCACGTCGGCTTTCCGGCAGGTAATCAAATACCGTCCCCGGCGTTCAATGACGGCAGCCGCGACCTGAATAACCGCCTTGTCCATCAGCGCAAAACACTACGTCACGGGATACGCCTTGCAGAAGTCCCGCATGGGGCAATACAAGCAGTAGGGATTGCGCGCCGTACACGTGACCGCGCCAAAATCCATCAAGGCCTGATTAAAGTCATAGCCCTTCCCCTTGGGGATCAAGGTTTCCGACATGGCCCACAGTTTTGATGTCTGCTTTTTGGGGTCGCCCGTTCCAAGAAACACCCGGTGAAGCACTCGCATCACGTTCGTATCGACAATCGGCGCGTCCTCATGAAAGGCAAAGGCCCGAACCGCTCCGGACGTATAACGACCGATTCCCTTCAGAGCTTGCAGTTGTTGAGCATCGCGGGGAATCCGTCCGCCGTATTGCGCCACGGTTTCACACGCGATGCCGTGAAGACGATAGGGTCGAACGTTGTACCCGAGTGGATACCACGTCTCTCGAACCTCCTCCGGTTCAGCCTCGGCTAAATCCTTGAGCGTCGGATACTTTTCCAGAAACTCGTGGTATTTCGGAATGACGCGATCAACCTGAGTTTGCTGAAGCATGATCTCGGATACCAGAATTCTGTAAGGATCCGAGGTTCGACGCCAGGGCAGGTCGCGTCCGAATTCGTCATACCACTTCAGCAGACGAATTTGAAAACGACGTTTCATCCCTCGCGGCAGAAGGGGTTGAGCAACAAGAGACGCTTTGGAGCGTTTGGAAGGTTTGGCTGGACGTTTCATCGGCCGTGGAGGGATTGTAGGGACGGACGCAGACCAATGCAAGACGGGCGGAACCTCCGATAAACGTCGTTGGGCCGGTTGACGAAAACACGACGGACAAAAATTGCCCTCGCGTCTAGGCCGCGTTGATGAATTCGAGAGAGAGGTTCTCTACCGATACTCTTTTTCGGAGCACGCTCAGGGCGTGACGTCTCCTCCTCTCGGATGCCGTCTGGGCCGAAGTCGAACCGGGTCTGCGTGCCCTCACCCACGCCCCCGGGAGCCCCCGGGCCTCAGCGGGGGGCACTGGGGAGTGCGGCGGTCCGTCGTCACCCCGGCCTAGAACGAGTAGGTGAGGCCGAGGTAGCCCGTGGCCCGCCAAGCGTGTTCCGTGGTCAGGGCCCCGTCGAAGTTGCCCACCAGCGTCGTGGCCTCCGCCACGGGCAGGGTCATGCGGAACCCCGCGGTCCCCGTGCCCACACTCGTATCGCCCCCGGCGGCCAGGCGCACGGCTCCGTCCGCCGCCTCAACCGGCTCGCCCGCCAGCAGCCAGCGGCCTTCCAGCCCCACGCGCGGCTCCAGCCGCCCGCCCCCCGCCAGGGGAATCGGCACGCCCACGGCGCCCCGTACTTCCAGGATCTGCACGGTGCGCTCTGCAAATTGCAGGTCCCAATGCACGCCCGTCCCCCGTTCCCGGAAGCCCTCGGTGAACAGCCCGGCATACCGCACCTGCAACCGGGGCGTCGCGTGCAACGTGGCCGTCACCGGCAGGCGCGTGGCCACCCCCACTTCCGGGGAGAAGAAGGTTGACGTGTATTCCGCGGTGGCCGTGCCGCGACTGACCCGGCGGGTGGAGTCGTGCTTCATGTGCCCCACGAGCAGCCGGGCATCCAGCCGCACGTCTCCCCGGGCCTGCTGCGCGTACACGCCCCCGAAGACCGTCCGCATGTCCACGTCCTGTCTGTGGGCCACGTCCAGCCGGCCCGTGGAGCCGCCGAGAAAGCCGCCCACGTGCAAGGCGGGGCCGCCCCAGCCGGCGCCGAGCAGGCCGCCGCCGAAGGAATGCGTGCCGGCCGCCAGGGTGTCGGTGCCGTCCTGGTTCCGCACCCCGCCGAACGGCGTGGCCCAGACGTGCCCGCGGGCCGGGGTGCCCTCGCGGGCCTGGGCGGGCCGGCCGGTGCCCACGACCGCGGCGTGAATGCTGCCGGTCAGGTCAGACAGCATGTCGTCGGTCAGGGCAAAGGCCGTGGTGTCCTCGTTGTTAAAGCGGGGGATCAGCGAGCAGTCGGCGGCCTGGGTGAAGGTCTCGCTCGACAACCGGACCTCGGGACAATTGCCACGGGTGAGCGGTCTCCCGTTCTCATCCACAAAGGTGAACATCGGGGACTCGTTTGCGTCTAGGTCCAACAGGTCCACGGTGTCGTTCCCGGTCAACCCCCGGATTTTTCCCACATGGACCTGGCCCCGCTTCAGCGTCAGCGTGTCTGGCCTCGACCCCGCCAGGAAGTCAAAAGCAATCCCGTCAATTCCGTCCGTGCTGCGCACCGTGCCGGAGTTGACCACCATGCTGCCGGCCCCGGCTTGAATCCCGATCTTGCCCGCAATCGTGCCGTGGTTCGTCACCGTGCTGCCGGCCCCGACTTTGACGCCATGGCCGCCGGGGACGCCGGTGACCCGGCCCGTTTGAGCCACCGTCACCATGCCGGTGTTCTCAAGGGTGACGCGCCCGACGGTGCCGCCGACCGTGACCGTGCTACCGGCCAGATGAACGGTGCCCGTGACCGTGCCGCCTTCCATGACCCTGACCGTGTGCTCACCCGTGCCCTGCCCCCGGATGTCGCCCATGACCGTGCCGGCGACCGACACCGACAGGTCGCCGGTCTCGGAGCGGATCGCGTCACCCTCAACGCCGGTGAGCCGCCCGCCCTGGGCCACCGTGACCGTGCCGCCGTCGGTATAGAGGAGCCGCCCGATGCTGCCGGCCACCGTCAGCGGGCCGACGGGATCGTGAACCGTGCCGGTCACCCGGCTGCCGGCCAGCGACGCGAACGTCAACGCGCCGCCCGTTGCGCGGAGGTCGCCTTCGACCGTGCCGGCCACCGACACCGACAGGTCGCCGGCCGACCGGATTACTTCGCCCGCAACGCCAGTGAGCCGTCCGCTCGGGGCCACCGTGACCGTACCCCCGGCGGTATAGAGGAGCCGCCCGATGCTGCCGCGCACCGTCAGCGGGCCAACGGGATCGTGAACCGTGCCGGTCACCCGGCTGCCGGCCAGCGACGCGAACGTCAACGCGCCGCCCGTTGCGCGGAGGTCGCCTTCGACCGTGCCGGCCACCGACACCGACAGGTCGCCGGCCGACCGGATTACTTCGCCCTCCACGCCGGTGAGCCGCCCGCTCGGGGCCACCGTGACCGTGGCCCCGCCGGTATAGAGAAGCCGCCCGATGCTGCCGCGCACCGTCAGCGGGCCGACGGGATCGTGAACCGTGCCGGTGACCCGGCTGCCGGCCATTGACGCGAACGTCAGCGCGCCGCCCATGTTGCGGAGGTCGCCCTCAACCGTGCCGGCCACCGTCACCGACAGGTCGCCGGCCGACCGGATCACTTCGCCCTCCACGCCAGTGAGCCGCCCGCTCGGGGCTACCGTCACCGTGGCCCCACCGGTATAGAGGAGCCGCCCGATGCTGCCGGCCACCGTCAACGGGCCGACGGGATCGTGAACCGTGCCGGTCACTTGGCTGCCGGCCTGCGACGCGAACCGCAGCGCGCCGCCCATGTTGCGGAGGTCGCCTTCGACCGTGCCGGCCACCGACACCGACAGGTCGCCGGCCGACCGGATCACTTCGCCCTCCACGCCGGTGAGCCGCCCGCTCGGGGCTACCGTGACCGTGGCCCCGCCGGTATAGAGGAGCCGCCCGATGCTGCCGGCCACCGTCAACGGGCCGACGGGATCGTGAACCGTGCCGGTCACTTGGCTGCCGGCCTGCGACGCGAACCGCAGCGCGCCGCTGCCCGTTGCGCGGACGTCGCCCTCGACCGTGCCGGCCACCGTCGCGACGAGGTCGCCTGCGCCGTCGGAGAGGATGCCGTCGCCCGAAGTCGCGCCGACGCGCCCGGTCGTGCCGACCGTCACTGTCCCGCCGCCGGTCAGGGAGACGCCCGCGCCGGTGCCGCCCATGACCGTGCCGTTCACGGTGACGCTCTGATTCTTCGCGCCCGTCGACGTCGTCCCACTGCCCGAGACGAGAATCCCGTTGACGTCTCCGGTGACGCTCGCGCCTTCGGCCACGGTCACCGCGATGGCGCCGTTGCCGTCGGCGGCCGTCGCGTAGGAGGCGCGGATGCCATCGGTTCCGGCCATGATCGAGCCGCCGGTGGCCGTGACGGAGACGGCGCCCGCCGTGGCCCCGCTCCCCATCTTTTCGGCGTGGATGCCGTGGGTCGCCGCCGTGATGTCGGCGCCGCTCGAAACCGTGACGGCGCCCGTGCCTTCGCTTATGGCACGGATGCCGGCTCCGGCTGCCGAGGTGATCTCGCCGGCGCCGGCCGTGACGCTGACGGCGCCATCGCCCGCCGTCAGCGCGAAAATGCCTGCATAGCCGACGCCGGAGGAGGAGCCGGAAGCGGAGACGTCGCCACTGCTGGTGATGGTCAAGTCACCCGTTCTTCTAATCGTGGAAGTGTATTGCAGGACAGAGATACCGATGCCGTGGTAGTCCGTGGATACGATATCGCCCGTGTTCATCAGCGCGAAGTCGCCTTGGCCATAGTATCCGATATCAAAGGCATAATCCGCCGTGATGTCGCCGTGGTTGTTGATCGTGAGGTCACCGGTGCTGGCTTGGTTGGGGCGTGCGAACCCTATACTCATGCCGCCCCCCGCCGCCGTGATGTCGCCGTGGTTGGTCACCGTCAAACCGGCATCGGGAGCGTAGGAGGAGGTAAACCACCGGATGGCGGCGCCGCTGCCGGACCTCGCCGTGATTTTGCCGTGGTTGGTGATGCGGACGGTGCCGGTGCCGCTGGCGGCGTTCTGGCCGTAGAGCATCATGATGCCGTTCGGCGAACCACTTGTCCCCGTCGTGATGTCGCCGTGGTTCGTGATGGTGGTAGCGCCGCTGGTGGCGGCCGTGCGGTACAGAACAATGCCATGGCGACTATCCGTGACGTAGATGTCGGCTGCGTTGGTGATGCTGGCTGCGCCGGCGCCCTGCGCTTCCAGATTGATGCCGCGCCCGCTCATCGGGTTGCTTGAGCTCCCGATCATGACGGTGTCCCTTACGTCTATCGTGGCCGTGCCGCTGCCTTGCTGAACCAGTTGGACGCCCCGACTTCTACTAGGGTGCGCGGCCCTCACGATCCGGACTGCGCCCGCGCTGCCGACCCTGACGAGGATGTTGTTGCCGGTGGCGCCCGAGGGGCCTGTCGCCAAGATGGCTGCTAATGGGTTGGTGCCGGGGCTGGGGGCCGTGACCGTGGTCGCCGTGCCGCCTCCGACGATCAGCGTGAAGGGGTTGTTCCCGTTGCTTTCGGAGATGCCGCCCGCCCACGCCTGGTCCGCGCAGGTGATCACCCCGTCGGAGTCCGGATTCCCGCAGTCCTGGGCCCGCGCCGCGGACGGCGCCAGGAGGAAGACCAGGCCCAGGGCGAGCGCGGCGACCACCTCCCATTTCGATCTGCTGGGCGCTCCGGGGCCTGCCTGAGCCACGACGGGCCTCATCCGACGGGGAGCAGGCGTGGCGCCCTTTATGGGGTGGAACCTATGGGGTGGGAACAGAATCAGGCGAAATGACGTGGGGGGGGGGGGGGGGGGGTGCCGAAATAGTGGGGTAGGTGGCTTCTCTTTTCGTGTCTCTGACCCATACCAGTCTCCTTATTCATGAAATGATTCATGTAGATGGAAGATGCTTTTCCTGAGCCATGCGGTGAGACCGTCCCGCCCGTGGTCCAGGCCCGCCGCAACGGAGAAGATTCATCCTAACGTCGCAGGCCGGCAATGTCAAGCTTCTGGAAAAACCAAGCCGCGTTGACGACTGACCGCCGCATCATCCACGTCGTGTGCGTTCCCGCAGACCCGGTTCGACTCGGCCCGGACGGCATCCGACATGAGAACGTCACGTCCTGATCGTGCTCCGAAAAAGCGTATCGGCGGAAAACCTCTCTCTCTCCGAATTCGTCAACACGGCCTAGTCAACAATCAGGCTCAAACACGTTGGGCCGGCCTCGGCTTTGGAAAACTCGGTCAATTCCACGCCCGTCACCGGGTAGCCGTGAGCCTGAATCCGATCCAACGTGCGTGGATAGGCGGCATTGCCGAGAATACCCGCGGGCAGACGCAGCACGTTCGCGGCAAACGGTTCTTCGGATGGGATGGATACCAGTCGGAACGTCTTCAAGGCATCTCCGTCAAGCCAATCAGGGTTCACCAGTAACGTGTCATCGTCAAGCGGCGTACAGGCCGTCTTCAAGTGCAGACATCCCCGGATGGGTAGAAGGACGACGCCGTATCCCAACGGTTCCACAACGTCACGAAGCGCGTTGACTCCCGCACGATTCGTTCGCGACGACGCTCCGACGTATAACGTTTTTCCAATCCGAAAGACGTCCCCGCCTTCGATTGTGGCCGGTGGCGAGACGTCAACGAGACGACGATGGCGAGACAAAACGGAGACGAGCAAGGCCGGCTCACTTTGCCGCGAAGCCGTACCCATGGAGGCAATCACCGCCAGTTCAGGCAGGATAATCGCGTTGTCTTCAATACACGCGCCGTCGGGAAAGGATTCCTCAGGCGGCAGACTCTCAACGGTGACGCCCCCGTTCTGTATGGCCTGACGGTATTCCTGATGTTGTCGAAACGCCGACGGAAGATCAATTTCTTCACGAGCCACGTGCGTCACTTCACAATGGACAAGCGACGATGCAGGCCGACGAACGAACGCGATGGCCATGCCGGCAATCTCCCTTATTTACAATTTCTTAATGGTTATTTCATATCAATTTAATGGTGCCGTTCTATACTGAGCCAACTTCGTCTGACTACAAAGGTAAAGGAGAGATTCATGATCAAAGAAAAAAACTGGATGAAACAACTTTCTTTGCACTATCAAAAGTGTCGAGACTTCTACCCTGCCGATCGACTCATGGTGGTCTTTGACATTGACGGCACCATTCTGGATATGCGGTACATGATGCTCTACGTGCTCCGGTCGTATGATCAACGACATCAGACCGATTTCTTCAAACACCTGACCGTTGAAGACGTCACCGTCCACGAAAATCAGATGGCCGATTTATTGAAGACCATGGTGTTCCCGCCAACGCTCAGAGATGAAGTGATGGCCTGGTACGTCGAACGTCGATGGTCTTCCGATGCCATTCGTGAGTCCCACCGTCCCTTTGAAGGCGTGATGGAGGTCATCCGATGGTTTCAGATGCAACCCAATACCGACGTTGGATTAAATACCGGCAGGCCCGAAACCATCAGAAGCGATACCCTGCGCTCTCTGAATTCGCTCGGCAACCACTACAAGGTCAGCTTCGTCGATGAGCTGCTGTACATGAATTCTTACGGATGGGACAAGGGCGTCCGTCATGCCAAGCAGGAAGGAATCCGGTACTTTCAAAACAGAGGCTATCGCGTATTCGGATACATCGATAATGAGCCGGAAAATCTCAAGGCCGTCTCTGAATCCAACCCCGACGGTGACGTTCTTCTGCTTCACGCCAATACGATCTTCGAATCCAAGCGTAAGCGATTGCCGTCCGACTCCATCAGCGGGACAACGTATGATCTGACCGAACTCATTCACGAAAAAACCTTACCGCGTCACGTCCAGTTTGTCTGGCACGGGGTGAATGACGAGGTCAACTTGCGGCAATTCGTGACCTCCGACGTTCAATGGGGCGAGTTTGACGTTCGCCTGGACCCCGTGACCACGGACGTCATTCTGCGCCATGATTCTTTTGAAACGACGCCGCTGCAGGAGGAGGAACAGTTCTTCTTGTTTGAGGATGCCGTAGATTCCCTCCTGCAATTCGGAAAATCCATTAAACTCGACCTGAAGGAAAGCGGCTTTCTCATTGAGAACGTGCTGGCTCTGCTCCGACGCCGCCACGTGAAAAGTTCCGACCTCTGGTTTAACGGACGGGTGGACGTGCTCAAGCAGGAAGGATTTCGTGACTTGGTGAGCGCCTTTCCCGAAGCCGTCATCCAATGCCCCATCGACTTTCTGACGCCCATGATTATCGGCGTTCCTGAAAAGGCAGGGGAGACTCTCGCTTTGTTTCACGAGTGGGGCGTGAACCGTTTCTCAGTCGGTTGGGAAACGCCGGGTCTGCACAAGCTGCTGAATCAGCTTGATGAATGGAATTTTGACGTCAACATTTATAACGTGCCCGATCTGGAGTCATTCCTGAAAGCCGTACTTCTCCAGCCAAAGTCGATCACCGCCGACTTTAATTTTCCGAAGTGGCACTATTTCGGCAGAGGATCCGGACAAAATTGGAAGCACTATGAATATTCAATACGTTAAAATTTCTTCCCGGCTATGACCGTCCGGCAGTCGGAGCAAGAACGAACAACGTATTTTCATCCACCCATTCAACGGCGTGCGGAAAAGCGTTTTTCAGATTGGTTTGAAAGACGGCTAAGGCGTTAGTCAATTCGTCTTCGGTGTAGAGAGAAAACGTGGAATAATGTCCGGCGTGAACCTTTTCGACTAATTGCCGGATCGTCGCCGTTCGTCGGTAGCGAAACGATTTGACGTGCTTCACGTCAACCCCGCCGACGGACCGGATCGTTTCTTCAATCTCATCCCTTTCATACAAGCGCGTTTCTTTCTCCAGGAAGAAAGGGAAATATCGTCCCCAGACGTTTCCCGCGTTCTGACTTCTCAAACGGGTATACATGAAAACGTTTCCGTTGGTTTTAATCAGCCTGACGGCGTTCCTGATGAACTGAATCAAATCAAAATGATGAATCGCGTTAAAGGTGAACACGCAATCCAGGGAATGATCCTCCAGGGGAATATCGTTTCCGTTCGCTCTGAGGGTCTGAAAGCGAAGGCACTGATGATGCGTCAAATACTCGGCGACTTGCTGCAACATCGACTCGTTGACGTCGATACACGTTAAATGCAGGTTGTTGAGGTGTTGAAAAAGTAATAAGTCGTATCGCCCGGCCCCGCATCCCACGTCCGCGGCGTTGACCCGTGGATAATCCTTCAACGTTTCGCTGATGAACAAAATGGGTTCAGGGTCGGTTCGTCGAACGTGTCGATAGGAAGGAGCCACGCGGGAAAAATGCTCATACATCACCGGATTACCCGCGATGATTTCCTCCTGAGTCTTTGATTGCAGCATGATCCGTTTTTCACTCTTCAAGAACGTCTCTCACGGATCGGCGGCGTCACTCAACAATTTCGTTCTCCGTGAATAAACGCCTGGGTCATTTGATAGGCTTCACTATCGGCGAATTGTTCCGGCGGGTGTTTGCAAAAATAGGCGGAAGGCGCGGTCAACACCCCGCCCTGGCCGCGTTCGAGTGCCAATTTGGCGCACCGAATGGAATCAATGGCCACCCCTGCCGAATTCGGTGAATCTTCGACGGACAGCCGCAGTTCAAGATTCATCGGCACGTCGCCGAACAGTTTCCCTTCCATGCGGATGAAACAGACCTTATTGTCTTTTTGCCACGCCACGTAGTCGCTCGGGCCAACGTGGATGTTCTCACGATTCAAGCGCCGGGCCGTGACGGACTGCACGGCTTCGGTTTTTGATTCCTTTTTTGAAACCAGACGGCCGTGATTCAGCATGTTCAGGAAATCCGTGTTGCCTCCGGTGTTCAACTGGTACGTCCTCTCCAATCGCACTCCCCGCTTCTTGAAGAGGTCCGTCAGCGTCCGGTGCGTAATGGTGGCCCCCAGTTGCGCCTTGATGTCGTCGCCAATGAGGGGAACGTTTTTCTCTTGAAATCGCTTTGCCCAAAGCGCGTCACTGGCGATGAACACCGGAATATTGTTGACAAAGGCAACCGCGGCCTCAAGCGCACAGTCCGCATAAAACCGGGTGGCCTGGTCCGAACCAACGGGCAGGTAATTCAGCAATACCTCCGTCCCTGACGCTTTTAAGACCCGGACCACGTCTTCCTTGGTCGGTTCAGGCTCACTTCCGACCACAAAGGTATACGAATCCGGATATTCGCTCATGTGTTGGGAAATGCCGTCCAAAACCTTTCCCATCCCAACTTTGACGCCCGTCTTCGGTAAATCCGTACAAAACACCGTGGTGCAGTTGGGTTCGGCAAAGACGGCTTCGTTCACGTCTCGCCCGACCTTGCGTCCGTCAACGTCAAAAGCTGCAACGACCTCAACGTCGGAAGGCCTATACCCGCCGATCTCCCAGTGCATCAACCCGACGGCGTCATCGGGGTTTTTATCGCGGTAATAATAGATCCCTTGAATGAGGGAACTGGCACAATTTCCGATGCCGACAATTGCCACGCGAATTTTGCCCATGGACCGAATGCTCCTGAATGAACGTTAGTAAGAAACTTCTATGATTTCACGGTTGAACCTGCACGGTCTACGCAGGTGAGCAGTTCAGGATACAGGGCGGCGATTGGTCAGGGTCGCGCCCAACTTCCAAACAAGAGTCTCAGAGTGCCGGGCGGATTGCAGGCGAATCTTGGGAAAGGGATGACTATATCCCGTCAAGAAATACGCGTCAAGACTCCGTATAAGTTCATGATCTTTGGCACCCGTTCAGATCAGATGCATTCAGTTGAATCGTCACTTTCTGAACTGTAGACTGCCTCCATCCCGGACTAAAAAACCAACCTGTGAAAAAGATAACCACCACTCATCAAGAGACGACGGATAGCAATGAAGATTCCAGTGCCGTCAAAGGCTGGGGATAAGGACAAGAAGGCCACACGTCCATGAAGTCAAATCTTCAGATATTTGCTGGGCAAATCGCCGAAAATATTCTTTCATGTCCCAGGGAACATTCTTCAAGGCCCTTCGAGGCCCAGGGGAACATCAGAACGCGTTCTGAGGAGGAAAGCGCCGCCTGCCCTGAGCCTGAATCTCCCGTGCATGCCTGTCCACGACAGCGCCTTTAGATTCTTCGCTTTAGATTCTTCGCTTCGCTCAGAATGACATTTGAGCTCAGAACGACGTTTGGGCTCAGAATAACGTTTTGCAAAGGTCTCATCAGTGCAAGAGGATCACAACCTGTGCTCAGGCAAAGGGCATTGCAAGACGTGACTGTCATTTCGATTGGCTACGCCGCCTTGTTTGATCGTGACGTTCTTGTTCTATGGCCAAGTTGAGTTGTTGATGCCCGTCCGGCGGGGCGGAGCCGGACGACGTGAATGCTCTTAATTCATCTATTCGGTTCATCATCTTCGCAACGTTGATGAAAGACAGTCGGCGCAGGACGTCAACCGTGATTGGACGCTTGGAGTCCGGGAATACAAGTGACCGGAGGAAGCGTCGTGCCGGCTGCGCATTGAGGAGGTCGCAGAGCAACCAGGCTTCTTTCTCGCACTTGCAGGGTATCGAATAGCACGTGTCGTCAACCATGACGGGACGATTGTTGTGAAGGGGAACGACGACAAACGTGAAAGATTTATAGAGCCCTGATAGCGCAACCTTCCACGATGCAAAAGAATAGTCGCCGACTCCGAAAATACTGAATCGCGGACGATTCTGATAGATTGAGCTTTTCCGTGAATCCAGCTCATCGGAGTGATCCTCAAGGTATTTCCACGTCTCAGGAGCCACGTCCCTGATCCGACTGGTGTCATCGCCGATACGGCGTTGCGTGACTAACACCACCTTGCGAGGCGTTGTTGTCCGGTTCCCTAAATCTGAAGACTTCAGAAGGGGATAGAGAAACTCCTCTTCAAGTTCGACGGCCTCACCCAATCCGTTCACAAAGCGTCCATTCCATCGTGAGAACTCCATCACCTTGGACGCATCATGCTTAATACCTGATCGCCAAGTATAAGGGGAACCGCCGTCCAGTGCTCGAAACGTTGTATAGGTCTCGACGTCCGAAACGAGACTTCCATCAACCAATCCAAACTCCGTTACCCGTGGAATCCACGTTGAGACTGGAATAGACCGCGGCAACGCGGTCTTCCGTACGCTTCCCAGAAGCGAAAAACAAACAAGCGTCAACCGCAACGTCAAAATGTTTTTTTGCATCAATGCCAAACAACTTGGACGACTCAATGCCGCCTTCCGTTTTCCAAAAATGGCGTAACACTTTCCTGGCGGTCATGGTTTTACAAAGCATGGCAATGGTTCCTGATTCGGGCAATGCCTCAATCAGGCGAATCAGCATCCACTCGGCTACGTCAAAATTCGATTTCCCCGTTTTCGCATCAAAACCCCGGAGCCGCTGAAAGTTCGCTTTCTTCGGCAAATTGTTGCCACCCAGCATGCCCTGTTCGGAATTGGTGACCCAGGGAGGATTGCCGAGAACCAGAATTCTGTGCAGTTTCTCTTTTCTAAGCATTCGATGCCAGTCAGCCGAGAAAAAGTCTTGCTGAGAAAGTCTGATCCCCAAATCCGACAAACGCCGATTTGCTGAATGAACGCAGGCATTATTGATTTCATAACCTTCGTAACGGCAAGCACGCCCCCATTTGCCATGACACGCGATGAGAAATGCGCCACGGCCAGCCGTCGGCTCAACGACGCAATCAGGCACACCAAACAATCCGGCCACCATGTCCACGACTTGCACCGCTAAATCATTCGGCGTCTGATAGTCGCCAAACTCCTTCCGTGTGTTCATAGGCTTTCAACACCATTCACTGGACGATGACGTATTCTGAGATAGATTCGAAGAACGTTTTCCTTCACCTCCGCGAAAACGTTCACCATCTCTGACCCCACAACGTAAGATTGACAGCATTCTGCCGCGTTCGTATGCTTTTCTCCATAGGCACGGGTACGACGCACAACCTTGATGATCGCCTCTACCGGGTTGCCACGTCCGCGGTGGGGTCAATCATCCAAACTCCTTGAACGCATTCCTTCAGCATTCTTCATGAAAACGCTCTCAGAACAACCTTCCCTGACCTCCATAAAAGGCATCTGAGATTCTGGTGAAAAACCAGGAAAGATCACCTCGACTTCGACTTGTATTGTGAGACTTCCGGTCTTATCCGTTCTGTTGCTGACTTTCGTGTTCTTTATTCACGAACCTGCCGTTGCAGAACCTCGCCGCGCCGAAATCGTCCCGACTCTTCTTCACTTCGTCACGTGGAAAGCGGATCACCCGGACGCGTGGGAAGAGGCGATTGCACGCTTTGAGCAAGCCTATCCCCACGTTCGCATCCAACGCGAAATTGCACCGCATTCGTCCACCGCGTATCACGACGTCCTGACGCAAAAACTCAAGAATCGGGATCAGTCTCTGGATCTTTTTTTCATGGACGTGATCTGGCCGGCGGAGTTTGCCGCGGCGGGATGGGCGTTGCCTCTTGATGAGTATTTCCCCTCCTCAGAGCGTCGCAAGTTCTTGCGTGCCACCATCGAAGCCGGCACGTACCAGGGTCGCGTCTACGGGGTGCCCTCTCGCGTTGACGGCGGGATGCTCTACTACCGAAAGGACTTGTTGGAGCGATATGGATTTTCGCCCCCGAGAACCTGGGACGATCTGGTGCGCCAAGCCGACGTGATTGTCGAGGGTGAACGAATCAGACAGCCTGCATTGCGGGGCTACAGCGGACAGTTCAAGCAGTATGAAGGTCTGGTGTGTAACATGCTGGAATTCGTCGGCAGTTCCAACGGATCATTGCTCACGAAAGACGGCGCCCGCTCTTTGTTGGCCAAGCCCGAAACCATCAGAGTGATGCAGTTTGTACGAGAACGGATCATTCAAAAGCTGGCCACGCCCGCGGTGCTGACGTATCAAGAACCGGAGTCGTTGGCGGTCTTTGTCCAAGGCAAAGCGGTTTTCCATCGTAATTGGCCGTATGCCTGGGGCTTGGCGAATGATCCGCGACGCTCGAAGGTGGCGGGACACGTCGGGGTGACGACGTTGCCCCACTTTCCAAACGGCCACAGCGTGTCGTCGTTGGGCGGCTGGCTGTACGGCATCAGTGCCTATTCACGACACCCGAAGGAAGCGTGGACGTTTATTGAGTTTATGACCGGCACGGAGATGCAGACCCATTTTGCCCGGTATGCGTCGCTGGCACCTTCACGCGTTGCGCTGTATTCGGATCCGGAAGTCCTCCGGGCAAACCCGCACTACAAAAAATGGTTGCCGGTTTTTCAAACGGCCAGACCTCGGCCGCGTACACCGGTGTATCCGATTGTTTCTCACGTTCTGCAACGATACTTCAGTCGCGTGTTGGCCTTTTCCGACGTGGATATCGTAAAAGAGGCCAAGGAGGCGGACCGGCAGATCAATCGGTTTCTGGCGTTGGTCGGTGAGCACAAAGGACGAGGATCGTCTGAGAGAAGAACAACCGTGCCGACTCCTTGATCGCTTGAGCTTTCTCCCTATGACGCAATCGACCCGCGATCAGACCACTGGCTGGTTGATGGTGTTTCCGACCTTGACGGTGGTTGCGATTTTTTCCCTGTATCCGGCAATGGATTCGTTTCTGCTCAGTCTTCACCGCATCTATTTGAGCCTGCCTGGTCTGGGACAATCGTTTATTGGATGGCGCAATTATACTCACCTCTTTCAGGACTCCGTCGCCCATCAGGCGTTTATCGTGACGCTGGGCTTCGTCATCCTGTCCACCACGTTTGAACTGCTCTTGGGCACAGGCATCGCGCTCGTCATTCATGAACACTTCCGAGGACGGGGATGGGTGCGGGCGGCCGTCCTGATTCCTTGGGCGATTCCGACGGTCGTGGCCTCCCAGATGTGGCGATTTCTGTTGAACGATCAATATGGCGTCGTCAATCTCATCCTGTTCGGCGATCGAGTCGGAGCGTACGTCCCCTGGCTGGCCGATCCGTGGACGGCGTTCTGTGCCATTGTCGTGGCCGACGTCTGGAAAACTTCGTCGTTTGCCGGCCTCCTGATTTTAGCGGGCTTGCAGGTCATTCCCGATGAGATCTACGAAGCCGCTCGCATTGACGGGGCAAGGGCCTGGCAACGATTCCGGCACGTCACCTTGCCCCTGCTGAAACCCGCGCTCCTGACCGCGCTGCTGTTCCGAACGATCGATGCGTTTCGAGTCTTTGACCTGGTCTTCGTCATGACCCAAGGCGGCCCGGGCGACGCCACACAAGTGATTCAATTCTACGGCTATCAAACGCTCTTCACCGAAGGACGGATGGGCTACGGCGCGACGATCTCGGTCACGGTCTTCGTGGCGCTGCTGCTCCTCTCCGCGTGTTACGTCCGCACCATGGGGTCCAACCTGTTGAAACGAGAGCCGACGTGACGAAACCGTTCTCCGAGCGTCTCGTGTTACTCGTTGGAACGTTCGTTGCCGTCGTGGGCAGCCTGTTTCCATTTTTCTGGTTTGTCATGACCTCGTTGAAATCCCAAATTCACGTGGAAGCCATTCCTCCGACCTGGTGGCCGGACGGCAGTCTGACCTTTTATGAATCCGTACTCTTTGACCGGCACGTGCTGACCGCCATGGGAAACAGCCTGATCGTGGCGAGTTCCACCACCGTGATGGCCCTGCTCATCGCAACCCCGGCCGCCTACGCCCTCGCGCGACTTCGACTGTCCGGCAAAGCGTGGATTCTCGGGGGACTCCTTTGTGTGGCCATGTTTCCGCAACTCGTCATTGCCGGGCCGATCTGGCAAATCCTGAAACGCCTCGGCGGACTCAATACCCATTGGGGTCTGGTGCTTCCATACGTCACGCTGACCCTCCCCCTTGCCGTCTGGATTCTCGCAACCTTTTTTAAGGAATTGCCCTTGGAGTTGGAGGAAGCCGCACGGATCGACGGGTGTACCGCGTGGCAAACGTTGTCCAACGTGATGCTGCCGCTCGCGGCACCTGGATTATTTACCGCGGCGATCTTGACGTTTATTTACGCTTGGAACGAATTTTTCTTTGCGCTGCTGATTCTGACTGATCCTGCCAAACACACGCTGCCGGTCGGCATTGCATTGTTCCAGGGTGAGTTCACCATGCCTTGGGGAGAAATCGCCGCGGCATCCGTCATCGCGACCTTGCCGCTGGTTTTGCTGGTCCTCCTGTTTCAACGAAGGATCATCAGCGGGCTTTCCGCGGGTGCGGTGAAGGGGTAACCCGTGGCGGGTCTGGTTCTTCAGCACGTCACCAAAATCTTCGGACGCACGAGGGTCTTATCCGACGTTTCGCTTGAGGCGTCCGATGGCGCGTTCGTCGTGGTACTCGGACCGTCGGGTTGTGGCAAATCGACGCTGCTCCGCGTTATTGCGGGCCTCGAACCGCAGACGAGCGGGTCAGTATCGATTGGAACGCAAATCGTTGATGACCTCACTCCACGGGACCGAGACGTTGCCATGGTGTTTCAGCATTATGCGCTGTATCCACACCTGACGGTCAGAGAAAACCTGGCCTTCGGGTTGAAGATGCGAAAAGAATCTCCTTCCGTCATTGAAACGCGAATAGCCGAAGCCGCCGAATTGCTGGACATTCAATCGTTGCTCAACGGAAAACCCCAAGAACTATCCGGCGGGCAGCGTCAGCGCGTGGCCATCGGCCGGGCCATTGTCCGCAAACCTCGATTGTTTCTTTTTGACGAACCGCTGTCCAACCTGGACGCCCGGCTCCGCGCCTCCATGCGCGTGGAATTGAAGAAGCTGCATCAGCGGCTGAACGTGACCATGGTATACGTGACGCACGATCAAATCGAAGCCATGACGCTGGGTGAAACAATCGTGGTCATGGATCAAGGGACGATCCAACAGATCGGAACGCCCGATCACGTGTATCGTGAACCCGGCAATCCATTCGTCGCCGGATTCATCGGCAATCCTCCGATGAATCTCATTGAAGGAATCGTGAAACCGACCGCGACGCACGTGGAATTTCAGGCGGGAGCGTTGAGGCTGCACTTACGGGCTCAAGCCGACGTCCACGCTGAACGGGGCATGCTCGGCATTCGTCCGGAAGACGTGTGTTTGACTCGTCCGGGGACGAATCATCTGGCGTTGGACGGCACGATTGACGTCCATGAAAACCTTGGCGGAGATCATCTCGTCTACTTTGAGGTTCACGGACATCGTCTGGTCGCACGCACGACTGCCGATGCCGCGAGAAACATCGGTGAGTCCATGACCGCGTACGTCCCTGAAGAAAAGCTTCACGTGTTTGTTCACCACAATCGGATTCCATTGAAATTTGGCAAGTATTGACCCTCAACTGCCAAGTCGGTATCTTCGTCCCGTCTCTCGGTGAGACACGCGTTGCTTGATCCCGTGACCAGGGGGCATTCGGCCAGTCAAGTTCCTTCGACTGAACAAGGAGCGTTATGGATATTGCAATCGGTTCAAATCGTCTTCGTAACACCAATGGAATTTTTGTGGCCCAGGACCAGGACTTGATCAAAATTGAACGGAAGAATGACGACGGGTCCCTGCTGCTGAGCATGGACCTCTATAATCCCGCCGGATCCCACGTGGCCAAGCTGGAGCGGAACGAATGGACGTCCAACGACCAGGGTCGCTTCGAACTTCAGACCGGTCCGGAATCGGTCATGCTGATCGATCACACGCTGAAAGGCGTCGTCTTCTTCGTGAAAAAGGACGGCGAAAACGGCATGCAGGTGCCGCAGGCGAAATTTTATTTACCGGGCGGCACCGCGTCTGAAGTCACGAGCGACCACTGGCACGTCGGAAATAAGATGGAGTTGAAAGACGCTGACGTTGACCTCCAGGGAGGAGCGATTGAAATTCAATAACGTCGGCCGTCTCGAGAAAGCCTTGCGATCAGGGAACAACGGACACGTCGCGAAGGAGAGATTCATGCGCCGGTCTTGGACGGGTGTATTGTGTTTGTGTCTGCTGACTGGCGTCGCCCATTCCGAAGACGTCGCCTCTGATGGCGCTACCGTCACTTCCGGCCACTCTCCAACGGGAATGACCTCAACCGGTTCCACGCCGTCCCTCACGCCCGACCAGGAACTCGAGTTCCTGAAACAAAAGCCGGAGGAATACCGAACGCTTGTCTTAGGCACGCAGATATTTCTTGGTCGATTTGGCTACGGCGTCGGCCCTTTTACGGGAGAAGCGGATCAGACCACGAAACGGGCACTTCGAGAATACCAACGAGACGTGGGCTTGCCGGAAACCGGAGAACTTGACTACCGGACGTTGAAACAATTGACCGACGACAATAAAACCCTTGACCGGGCGATTCCATTTCTTCCTCAATATGCGTTCACAAATCAGAACGATCACGTGGTTTCCGCGCAAGGAACCTGGGCGAGAGAAAACCTTCCCGTTCACGAAGCCCTCCAAACGTCCGACTTCACGTGCCGCCGCCAATTCAACGTGTGCATCGACTCGACGGCCGGACTCTCACCGGGTCATACGCAAAGCCTTCTGGTTCGAACCCAGTATTTTGAAATTGACTCATGGGACGACAAGATCATTGCGACAAAACCGACTCAGACCGGTCCATGCGCGATCACGGTAGTTCGGATCGATCGAGAAGACAAGACGGTTGTCCGCTCGACTTCGGTCAAACGTGAACCGGACGGCCCGTGCGCCGCGGCTTCGACCTTCAACCGACAATTTCAGCTTGCCGACGGGGCGCAGATTTACCGCGCCTTGAAACGGCAAAAGTTGAAAGACACCAGGAAAATCCTTCGAGTGACGGAATCCGCTCATTCCATTCCGCAACGGCAAGACTGACCATGGTTGACCTTGAAGGAAAAAAGCTGGGCTTGCTTCTCTCGACGCCGCCTTCGCATCATCACGCGGACGTCGTCGTCGGCTTGAGCAGAGAAGCGTTGCGATCCAACGTCAAGGTGTACCTGTATCTGATCGACGAAGGCGTCAAAAACCTGGAAAATCCAAAATTCCTTGATCTGGCGTCGGCGGGCGTGAAATTGAACGTCTGTGCGTATGGATGTCAACAACACAAGGTTTCAACGGAAGGGTATGGTCAAGAAGTCACGTTTTGTGGACTCGTAGTTCTCTCCCAAATCATAACGGGTTGTGATCGCTTCGTTGCCTTCAATTAATTGCTCGTTTCTTCCTTCCCTTTCTTCGCGCTTCTCGTACACGGCGTCAACGGACCGTCAGATTGAGGGGAGGCGTCCCTGCTCCTGACGATCATTTCAGGATCGTCGGCCATACAGGAACGTGACGTTGATTCGCCGAGACTCGTAATCGTCACGAAACACGCAGGCGTCTGATTCATGGAACAGGTCGGAATTAAAGATCAACGCTCTGTTTTCCCGATAAGGGACTTTCACGGGTGACGCGCCGGTGCGTTCCAGGAACGCCATGATTTTCGGCTTGAACGCCTTGGAATTATACACTTTGAAATCCCAATCTTTCGGCGCTTCTTTATTCCAAACGATCAATCCGCCACGCGACGGGTCGAGATTCGCGTCATCCGCGGTAATCCAGAAATTGACGTTGACGGCCGCGGCGTCGGCGTGGACGTTCAGAGGCCGTCGCGTGCTGTCCTGCTTGAACGCCCAGGCCTGGAGCAGCCGATGTCGGCGAAATATTCCTGGAAAGCTCGTGCGTAATTCTTCGGCGACTTGCAACAACAACGGAGAGGAAAACCCTTCACTCAGAAACGCTCCGATGTACCCGTCATCATAATCTTTCTTCCAGATGGTAGACTCCCAACAAAACTGCCGAAGGGCGTTCACCGCTTCCGGCCGCAGTAAGGCATCAATAACGAGAATTTCAGGATGACTCGCGTGATACCGTCGTTCAACGTCTGCCGCGTCCAGGTCAGGATTGAGAGCCCCCTGAGGCAAAACCGGATTCTCGGCGTAATGAAGAATTCGATTCCATGAGGGAGCGAGGGCTTGAGATTCCTGTTGACCGAGCCGGACGGGCTGATTAGTCTCCCCTGCCTGCAAAACCTTTTGGCGTAAAGAGAACAGGGTTTCTTCATAATGTGGATTGAAAGACCTCGCGAATCCGTGCTCGGCAAGGTATTGGATTTGCTCGGCGTCGTGCTTGATCCGCGAAGGAAGCAGAGCCTGTATCCGGACGGGTCGTCCATGATTGTGAATCAGATCCGCGGACGTACGGAATTCGCGCAACGCTCCATCCAAATTCTGTTTCCACAATCGAACCAGACCCAGATGATGATGGGCTTTGGCATAATGGGGCTTGATGGATACGGCTCGTTGGAATTGATCCTCGGCCTCATCAATCCGTTCCCGTTCAAACAGAATCATTCCGAGATTGCAGTGCGCTTCGGCGTTTCGGGGATTGAGAGAAATCGCCCGTTCATAGGCGGTCTTTGCTTGATCCCATTTCCCCTGTTCCTTGAGCACCACGCCATAGCCGTTGCAGGCCTCGGCATAATCGGGCTTCAAGGTCAAGGCCTTTTCAAAAACCGCGGCGGCGGCATCCAATTCCCCTTTCTCTCGTAACACGTTACCCAGATTCCCCATGGCTTCGACGTAATCGGCTTTGAGCGAGAGGGCCCGTCTGTAGGAACGTTCGGCCTCATGCAAGTGATTGAGTGCATGATGGACGAGCCCTTGATTATAAAAATACAACGGCTGCGTGGCACGACGTTGAATGGCCTTGGCAATCAAACTGAGGGCTCGATCATACTGCGATCGCTGGTAGGCAATTAACCCGAGGAAATGAAGCGCGTCGGCGTGTCCGGGGTCACGCGCGATGATTGTCTCGTAGCAGGCCTCCGCCCGGGAAAAACGTCTCTCCTGATGATGACGGACGGCCTCATTGAACAGGCGTTCCAGGAGCATCGCGTCTGACGACGCCCCGGATTTCGTCGTCACTCGTTGTTGTCGTCTTCGTTCTGCGCGGTTCATGCGTTGATCGTCGGCGAGACGCGACTCAACGTTTTTCGACAAGACGTTCGTCCGTCAACGTCAAAAGAGTACCCTTCCCGTCGGCAAAAAGTAAAGTTAGACGTTCTGCCGGTCCTGAGGAAACGCGAAGAGTCCGCAACCGAAGAAACGGGTTGCCCCGTCGGCAAAAAAAATGGTCATGCCCTTTCGAGCACGACCATTTTTCAGATTTCATCTGAAAAGAACGAGAATCGTTCCTTAAAATCCTTCAGCAAAATTCCGAAGTCGCCTGCTTTCACGTGAAAACCGAAGTTTGCGTAAGGCCTTGGCCTCAATCTGCCGAATCCGCTCCCGCGTCACGCTGAAGTCCTGCCCCACCTCCTCCAACGTATGATCCGTCGCCTCCCCGATCCCAAACCGCTTCCGCAGCACCTTCTCCTCCCGCTCCGTCAGCGACTCCAACGACGTCGCTATGTGCCGCTGCAAGTCATACCGCACCGCCGCCTCCAACGGCGACACCGCCTTCTTGTCCTCAATAAAGTCCCCTAAATGACTGTCTTCTTCTTCCCCGATCGGCGTCTCCAGCGAAATCGGCTCCTTCGCAATCTTCAAGATCTTCCGCACCTTCTCTAACGGCATCTCCATCCGCTCCCCGATCTCTTCCGGCGTCGGCTCCCGCCCCAACTGTTGCACCAAATGCCGCGACGTCCGCACCAGCTTGTTGATCGCTTCGATCATGTGGACCGGGATCCGAATCGTCCGCGCCTGATCCGCTATCGCCCGCGTGATCGCTTGCCGAATCCACCACGTCGCATACGTGCTGAATTTATACCCCCGCTGGTATTCAAACTTATCCACCGCCTTCATTAACCCGATGTTCCCTTCCTGAATCAGGTCTAAAAACTGTAACCCCCGATTCGTGTATTTCTTCGCAATACTCACCACCAACCGCAAGTTCGCTTCGATCAACTCCGCTTTCCCCCGCTTCATCTTCTCTTCCGCCCCCTCCACGCCCCCCAACGCCCGCTTGAATTCTTCCGTCGGCAGCCCCGTCCGCCCCGCCACCGCCTTCAGCGTCGCCGCTGCCTGCTTCGCTCGCTGCACTGCGCCTCCCGTCCCCGCACTCACTCCCGCTCCGCCCGGCTCCCGCCCCAACTGCCGCAACACCTTCACGCCCCCCGGCCACGGCGCCCCCACCCGCCGACAACACGCCCGCAACACCCCCTCCGCCTTCCGCACTTGCCGCCCCGCCGCCTTGATCTCCGCCAACACCTCGCCCCACACCCCCGGCTGCAACTTCAGCGCCTCCCATCGCGCCACCAAGTGCCCCTGCACCCGCTCCACCTGCTTCGCCACCCGCGCCTGCTCCCCCGCCCCCGCTCGCCGCCGCTTGGCATACAACCCCGTCAGCCGCTGGCTGTACCGCCGCACGGTCCCCAACTCCCTCAGCGTCTGTCGCAGCAACTCGCTCTCATCCTCCTCCGGCCCCCCTACCCGCTCCCCCTCTTCCTCGTCGCTCGGCTCATGCACCAACTCCCGCACCCGCACCGCCCCACTCTTCAGCCCCGCCCGCCACGCCTCCAGCCGCGCCAGCGTCAGCGGCAGCCCCACCATCGCCCGCACCAACTCCGCTTTCCCTTCCTCGATCTTCTTCGCTAACTCGATCTCCCCTTCCCTTGTAAGAAGAGAAACGCGAGCCATTTCATTGAGGTACAAACGAACCGGATCGTCAATCCGGTTGAGCGTCCCAGGCGTCAGATCGATCTCTTTTTCGGAGTCTTCTGAAGATTCATCGAGTTCATCAACCGACGTCGTCCGGCCGGAATCCCCATTGGCGTGAGCGTCGAATCCTTCACGTTCAGTGAGCACCGCATTCTTGAAGGGGGCTTCTCCATGCATCGTGAGCGAGGACGAATGCTGATCGGAAGAGTTTTCTTTCATCGGCGAGATATGCTGTCTCTCTTCAACGTTCATCCGTTTCGATTTTCTACCGCCCCTTATCATCGGTCCGGTATTCCCTATGACGCTGGTTCTGGGCATTTCGTCTCCCTATTCTGCCTTTTCAGGAATGAAACGTTCAGGGTTGTCCTTTCAGGCGCTGACGCGACGCGCAACAACGCTTGTCCCCTTTCCACTTTATTTCTTGCACGCAATCGGAGATTCACGAGAAGAGCAGGAACGACTTTTATCAGAGAGGAAGCAGACGTTTGCGTATTTGAGATACAATCAAAAACGGAAAAATTCGTGTGGGAAAAGCCAACACGTTGAAAAATGCTCAATCCTGTCATTATATAGTAAATAAACTTGTCCGTGCAAGTCAGAGAACGACCTCTGTGTCTCCAAAGACTCTTTGTTTGGAAACCCTTTCCGTCAGCTAATCACTCGGGGGTTCAAAATGGCCGGAGGGACGAGTTTGCCAAGGGACGGTGGCCGTACGGGCTTGCTTCAGAAGACTGCGGAGATTGACCTCGGCAGCACGGAGGAGTTTGGGTTCGCCACACTGAAGCAGGGACGTGAGGAGCACGTACAAGTCCCGGTCGGTTTGATGACCACGAAGAAGACGTTCCGTCACGGGATCGGGAGAATCCAGATTGGGATAGATGGAATCTTCTGCCTCCGGATCTCCTAATAACAATTCCAGGGCTTGAGGAGAGCTGTACAACCAGGCCGTCGGAATCCTCAGCCCTTTCGCCAACGTCTCGACAATCGACGCAGCCGGATCGATTCTTCCGGTTTCAATCGCGTCAATCGTGGATACGTCAACGCCGGACTCAGCGGCTAATTTGGAGAGTGAACAGCGACGGGCTTTCCGCCACGCCTGTAATGATTGAGCAAGGGGCATGGACGTCATCATAACGAAAACGCGGGGGGTTCATCTACGCCTTGATTGCCGTCGGTTGACGCGATGCTCACGGCGTTCCCACCGGAAGCGTAAACTGATGCACCAGACCGGCATCGGGCATTGTCTCAACGTCACCGTAGGGTGAGCCCACGGCCAGATACTCCCCCTCTCCGCTCAGTGAAAGCCCAAAGAGGTCGGCCGCACCGGTAGGAGTCAAGGGATTGGCAATCTTCAATTTCAACGTTCCGCTCCGTCGATCAAAGACAAATACCGCGCCGGCATCGACGCCGGCGGTATCGTCTCCCGGTGCCCCGACGATGATCGCGTTCCGGAGCAGGGCCACGGCTTCCCCGAAGTGGTCCTCCGGTCGGGGGTCGGGGGCTTGGAACGTTTGTAGGAGTTGCCCCGTATTCGAATAGAGGTAGACCGCGCCGGCTCCAGGTTGTGCCCCCGCGCTTCGCAACGCCCCCACGACTAACGACTCTGCGTCACCGGCCAAGGCCCACCCGAAATACTCATGGGGTTGAGGAGCAGGAGATTCAAGGATTCCTTGTAATTGTCCGCTTTCCCAATCAAAGAGAAACACCCGTCCATGATTCTCCCGTTCGGTTCCAGCCAGAGGAGCACTGATCGCCAGCGTGGGACCCAGAAACGCGAGGGCATGACCGAAACGATCGCGTGTATTGTTTTCCGCGTGCGGAGACGAAAAAGTCCGATGAATCTTCCCGGTAGACGGATCAACCACGTAGCCCTCTCCTACATAAAACTTGGCGGCGAGACTGGCCTCCGGATCTCCAACGGCCAAGAGCGAGCCCTGCACGGCCAGGGCATGACCAAAGGCTTCGGCGAATGGGTTGGGGCTGGTGATCACTCGTCTCAATTTTCCCGTCTGCCGGTCAAACACGGAGACCGATCCCACAAAGCGACGAACCTTTCCTTGTCCTCTGGGAGCGCCGACGATCACGGAGGAGGGGGTCAGTTGCACCGACAGCCCGAACAAGTCGTCTCCCAATGGCGACGGCGGAACGAACTCCCGTACCACTGTCCCGTTGTCACGCCGGAATAAAAACACTTTTCCTGATTGCCCACCAACTCCCGCGGCATGAGGCGCACCCACGACGAGATGACGGCCTTCACTGGCCACGGCATATCCAAATCCATCCAACAACGCGGGTTTGGAAGCATGAAGCAGAGGCACCCCTTCAACGAATCGTTGTCCCGAAGCGTCGAAAGGTGGAAACAGACACGTCAAAAACATACACGTGAACAAAAACAACGACCGAAAACGGGAAGACGTTTTCACGTTATGAAAACCTGACCGGTCGCGTGAGACGCGATCCTGCGTCACTGGGATGAACATTCGGCGTTTCATTCATAGGGTTCTCGACCCCGTCGTCAAGTTCATTGCCGCCGGAGACAACTTGTGGCAAAATACCACCCCGTTATGGGAGCCAACGCGTGAATTTTCTGACCCACCCCCACGTCTGGATCGCCCGAGTTATCGGCATTATAGCAATCGCAACGGGATTCGTGCTTGGAATCGAAGGATTGAATCGGCCGAATCCGGTTTGGCTGCACGCGGCGCTGGGATTGATCGTGATCGGCTTGTGTGCCCAAGGATATGCCTTCTACAGATCGCTTCTGTACAAAATTCAATCCCGGAACAACCAGAATTCATGATTCATCCGACGCAACGTTCCCACGTCCTCCGACCGCTTCTTGCGTGGACGGCGGCGCTTGTCCTGAGCATGACGCTGACGGGATGCAGTCATTGGCGAGAGTCGTACCTCAACGGTGCCCTGAAGGAAGTCACTCAAGAGGAAATCGTGAAAAAGTTCGGCGAACCGTGGAAAAAAAAGACGTCGCTGTTATATAGCCAATCCACGTGGATCTACCGCTATGCTCTGACCAAGGATGAACTCGACCCCATGGGCGTCGGCACGATGGAGAGCGTACTCCAAGCCACCAATGCCATCGCGGCACTGATTGGCGGCGGCAATAAGGCCACCGCCAAGAATAAACCGGAATGTTTCCACTATATCCTGACGTTTAATCAAGCGAACGTCCTGCAACGCTGGGTGCGAGAAGCCTGTGCCGACACCACCTTATAACTGACCGGTCGCCAACGCTGAAACGGATCGTTGAATTGTCCGTCTCATTGGAACCAGTCATCACGCTGAAACAGGCGGATTTCTCGAAATGGCGAACATTTTCAGATCCGGGGCGTTTTTACAGCAATGTTTTTCCGTGCATCCCTTGTCGCTCAGTTTGAAAATGCTGACGTTGCCGGACAAAATCGGGGTTTTCTGCCTTCACTGCAAATCCCGACATCGCCTGACGGTCGATACCATTTCGCGCGTCATTGGAGATGCAGACTTCTTCGAAGAAGGCGCCGCCCGTATGCTGGAGGCCTGCGCCAACGCCCACCAGGAAGCCCTGCACGTCACGGAAGTCAGCGTGGACAGGAACGTCGTCCAATTTCGATGCCGCGAATGTAACGCAGGCTTTCAGGCCAAGATTTCCCTCTACGAAACCTGCCAACCCTGAGAAACTCCTGCCCGATGGCATTCACCCACCCTCAAAAAAAGAGCCGCCCCTATCGAGGCAGCTCTTTCAGAATAACCCACCGAGACCGTAAGAAGGCCTAGTGGTCGGGTTGCGGCGTATACCGGAGATACGGCTTCACTGCCCGGTGGCCCTTGGGAAACTTTGAGGGAACGTCTTCGTCCTTCACCGCCGGGACAATGATACAATCTTCCCCGGCGTTCCAATTGGCAGGGGTGGCCACCTGATAATTGGCCGTCAGTTGTAACGAGTCTACGACCCGAAGAATTTCATCAAAATTCCTGCCGGTCGATGCCGGATAGGTCAGAGTCAGTTTAATCTTTTTATCGGGGCCGATAACAAAGACCGACCGCACCGTCATGTTATCCAACGCGTTCGGATGAATCATGTCGTACAGATTCGCCACGTTCCGTTCGGGGTCGGCAATGATCGGATAGGCGACCGTACAATTCTGCGTTTCATTGATGTCGTTGATCCAGCCTCGATGTGCATCCAGCGGATCCACGCTGACGGCAAGAACTTTGACGTTGCGTTTTGCAAATTCCTCGCTGATTTTCGCGACGGCCCCCAATTCCGTGGTACAGACCGGGGTAAAATCCTTGGGATGGGAAAACAGAATCCCCCATCCATTTCCAAGCCATTCATGAAATTGTATCCTTCCGGCCGTCGTTTCAGCAGTGAAATTGGGGGCTTCATCCCCTAAGCGAAGTGCCATGCTGAATCCCTCCTCACTAGAATGAACGTATCGAATAATCAGGGACGTTGGCGATTGCCAGTCCCTCATCAACCTGTCAAGATCGGCGGAAAGTATACGCCTCCTTCCAAAAATGAGTCAACAACGGATGGGCGAATCAGTCACCACGCTCCCCTGCTTTTTCCCGAAGCATAAAAAAGGGGAGGCTGTTCGCCTCCCCTTTTACCGCAACGTCACGTGAGCCGATGAGACCCTCGCGTTCCGCGAAATTTCCGGATCAGGCTGATTGTTGCGCCGTGGGTGTTTTCACCACGTTGGCGGCTTGCGGTCCTTTTGCTCCTTCCACCAGATCGAATTCAACGGGTTCGTTTTCTTTCAGCGTCTTAAATCCCTCGTCCTGAAGAGCCGAATAATGCACGAAGACGTCTTGTTCGCCCTCGACTCGAATAAATCCGAACCCTTTTCGATCATTAAACCATTTCACCGTCCCAGACTTGCGATCACTCACAGGCACCTCCCTTCTCCCGGACCACGGGAAACGCTGTTTTTCAGAACGGTTTCCCAAAAAGGTCCTAAAAAAACAAACCGCAGACGGGCCTCACGGCTTCTGCGGCAGATCTCGAAAGATAATAAACATCCTGAGTCCTGAATGACGTGAGACCATATAGCACAACGTAGCGAAACCCGTCAACAACGTGGAGGAGGCCATCACCGTCGGCACTCGGAGACCCGTCGGAGTGCCAACGGGTTCCAAATTGACGCAGAGCGCGCCCCTCGTCTCGCTCCGTCGGGTTTGTCTTCATCCGTTCCGTTCGAGATAATTCTTGCACCATGGCCTCACCGTCCCATCACCGGGGATCTCAGGATCGGCGTTCCACGGACCGGTCTGCCCCGACGGTCCTTGTGCTCGGCGGTTCCGGCGTCATCGGCTCAGCGATCGGCCTTCGATTCGCCGGACGTGGATGGAACGTTGGTCTTCACTATCACACGAATCACTCGTCAACCAACGCCGTGCTTCGCACGATTGCGCAACTGGGACGCCGGGGCAAATCCTTTCAAGCCGACGTGAATAATCCGCACCAGATCCACGCGTTATTTGAGCAGGTTCACGCGACGTGGCGGGAACTGGACGCGTGTATCTGGTGCGTGGGGCAACCATTGAATCGCGTCACCCTTCGTATCACGCCGTCGGCATGGGACAACGTGCTTCGCGTCAATCTCACCGGCCTGTTTCTCTGCATGCAACAAACGATACCGCTCTTTCCCGAGCGCGGAGGCTCAATGACCGTGATCGGATCACTGAGCGGCGTCGTGGGTACGGGGCAAACGGCCTATGCCGCTTGCAAAGCCGGAGTCCTCGGATTGGTCAAGTCCGCGGCACGGGAACTCGGGCACGCCAACGTCCGCGTCAACGCCGTCTTTCCAGGTTGGCAGCGGTCACCCCTGGCGGGAGAAGCCTATCCCGATCAAGACACGCAACGGGACCACCTGCTGGACCACGTGCTCACGCGAACACCGGCTCTCGATGAAGTGGCCGACTTGATCTACCACGTGGCCACGGCACACGACGTCTCAGGGCAAGTGTATAATCTGGACAATCGGATCTGGTAAGGACCGAGACCATGCCGGTACCCCCGACTCCCAAAGGCCTCTTCATTACCGGAACCGATACCAACGTCGGCAAAACCGTGGTGACCGCGGCCCTGGGGCTCGCCTTGCGACGGAACGGAGTTGACGTCGGCGTCATGAAACCCGTTGAGACGGGATGCACGCCGGATTCACGACAATCCACGTCTGACGGCTGCCGCTTACATCGATTAGTAGCACCGGACGATCCTATCGGGTTAGTCGGCCCGTCTTGCTTTCCGTCACCAACCGCACCCCTCCACGCCGCGCGACTGGCTCGACAAACCATCGATTGTCACGCCATTCTCGACGCCTACCACGCGCTCGCCGGTCGCCATGAGTTTGTGCTGGTGGAAGGCGTGGGCGGGATTCTTGTGCCGTTGACCGAGACGCACGACGTGCGTGCGTTGCTCACGCTGCTCAACCTCCCTTGTCTCATTGTGAGTCGAACGAGTTTAGGTTCGATCAACCATACACGACTCACGCTCCTGGCCCTGCGTGAACGCCGCATTCCGATAGCAGGAATCGTCCTCAATCACGCCGGCGCGGCCTCAACGCCGGAAGAAAGCCGACAAATCGAATCGACCGTTCAGTTGATCCGCGAACTCAGCGGGGTGCCGGTGCCGGACCCACTCCCCTTTTACTCAGAACTTGCAGGGCAATGGGACACTGAAATAAAAAGAGTGGCGAAGGATTCGACGATCCAGGAGCTATGCAGGACGTTAACCGACGAAACACCACCCGTAATTTGACATCGCGTCCCATCCCAAAGAAATCAAGCTGAAACATGACCGTCAAAAAACTCAGCGCGTCGGTCCTTCCGGCGTTTCCCCTTCTGCTCTTGCTCCTGGCGCTGTCCACGATGTTCCTGTTCGGCAGCGACCGGGGCCACCTCTATCAAAACGGGATCGACGGTATGGGAGCCAACCATTTGGCAATAGCTGCGAACCTCTCGCCCGCCCACAACTTCCTGGGGTTCTTCCGGCAAACCCTGGATGCCGACGGCACCCCGACCTATGACGTCTACAATCGCTTTCCGATTGGCGGCTACCTCCTGATCAAGCTGGCCATCCTGCCTTTCGGCGATGACCTGTCGGCGCAACTCTACGCCGCCCGGCTGCTGATGCTGCTGTTCTTTACGGCCGCCGCGGTGCTGGCCTACCTCTCCCTCGCCCGGCTGACGTCTCATCGCTGGATTGCCCTGACGGCCACGCTCCTGGCGTGCGCTTCATCCTACTGCCTGTATTACAACGACGTGGTGGCCACCGAGGTATGGCCGGACCTTTTTGGACTATTCCTCGTCTTCCACGGCATGGTGCTGTTTGTGCAGGAGGGTCGCTTCCGCCAACTGCTGGTGAAGACGTGCCTCGCGTTGCTGCTGGGCTGGCACGTCTATGCGCTGCTGCTGCCCTTTGTCATGCTGGGGTTGGCCGGTGCGCTGGTCAAGGCCGTTCGGGAGGGAGGGGGGATCAGTTCTTTGGGGCAACTGACCCGCGTGACCGCCTTGCTGCTTCGCAGCCGCTACCTGGTGTTGGGCGTCGTTGCCCTGCTGTTCGGCACGGCCGTGCTGAGTGTCAACTTCGCCAATGAGTACTTCGCACTGAACGGGGCAACGGGCCTGACGGACCTGCCGTCCGTCCGGTCGATGCTGAAACGCACCGGCCAGAACGAGGACGTTAACGCCCTCCATGCCAAGTGGCTGGCTTGGCCGTATTTCCCAAAAACGCAATTCTACCGCATCGCCGGAATGTCTCTCCCCTTCGCCTTCACCGAGCATGACGTCCGCGATCCATCTTCTGGAACACCATTGGGATTGCCGCACGTTCCAGGCATCGTCGTGTCCGGCACATGCCTGATCGGGTTGGCATTCGTCCGCCATCAAATCCTGTGGGCCACCCTGGTGCTGTCCGGCTTCTGTTGGGCCCTGCTCATGCGCCATTCCGGCGCCCCCCCTTACCACAATTTCGAGAGTCTGATCTATATCGGCCTTCCGCTGGTCTTCTTCTCGCTTGTTCTGCTGTCCCTCCACCGGCTCTCCGGTCGCCGCCTTATTCTCGGCCTGTCCGTTGCCGCGCTCCCGGTCTTTGTTCTGTCCGGCATTCAGATGTCCCACACCGCCGAATACGCCGAGAGCCGGTTCCAGAAAGACGTGATGACCGACTTTGACGTGATCCGGAAGATGACGGTCGGGAAAGTGGTGGCGATGCCCACAAACATCGGTTATATGCGTTACGCGCTCACTGGAACCATTCTGCTGTTTCCAGATCAAAAAAGCAGATTCGCCGACTTTGTCATCAGTCGCCGGCGGCATCATGACGCGGCACTGCTGACACCGGACAATCGGCGGGTGTTCCTTTACCCCCGTTCCCGTTACGAGAGCACGATAGACGCAATCATCAAGGCGGTCGGCGAACCCCTCATCCACGCCGAGTATCGGGAGCACGTCTTTGACGTGTACCTCTCCGACAACCGCCTGTATTACGTCAGAAGTCCCACCGGCGACGCGCAGTCCCCCACGAGCCGCAGAGACCCCCGATTCTTTCTGCACGTCATCCCCGTTGACGTGAACGACCTTTCCGCACGTCGCAAGCAGTGGAAGTTCGACAACCTGGATTTCAATTTTTCAGATTTCCGCGTTCCACACGGCAAGCGAGACATTGCCGTGCGCGAACTGCCCCCCTACGACGTTGCCCGCATCCGCACCGGCCAATTCACGAAGGAAGATAGCCAGTGGAAACACCTCTGGGAAGCCGAGGTCAGCTTCGAGGAGGAGGACTGACATCTGATCTTCACGTCGTGGAAATCGGCGGTGGTTCTGCGGTCCGGCGACCGCTGCCAATCTCGACCGGCACGGCAGCCGCGGGGAGCGAAGGCTTTGACAAGGCAAGTCATGCCGGACGTTGACCGACGAAACAACAACACTTAACATTCGGCGTCGCGTCCCATCCGAAAAAGATCACGCTGAAACATGGTCGTCAAGAAACTCAGCACGTCGGTCCTTCCGACGTTCCCCCTTCTGTTGCTGTTGCTGGCCTTGTCCACGGTGTTCCTGTTCGGCAACGACCGCGGCTATTTCTACCGAGACGGGGGCCACGCCTGTATACCGGCAAACCACTTGGCAGTGGCCGCGAATCTCTCGCCCGCCCACAACTTCCTGGGGTTTTTCCGGCAAACCCTGAATAACGACGGCGCCCCGACCTATGACGTCTACAATCGCTTTCCGATTGGCGGCTACCTCCTGATCAAGCTGGCCATGCTGCCTTTCGGGGATGACCTGTCGGCGCAACTCTACGCCGCCCGGCTGCTGATGTTGCTGTTCTTTACGGCCACCGCGGTGCTGGCCTACCTCTCCCTCGCCCGGCTGACGGCCCATCGCTGGATTGCCCTGACGGCGACGCTCCTAGCCTTCTCTTCATCCTACTGCCTGTACTTCAACGACGTGGTAACCACCGAGGGGTGCCCTGACCTTTTTGGCGTCTTCCTCGTCTTCCACGGCATGGTGCTGTTTGTGCAGGAGGGTCGCTTCCGCCAACTGCTGGTGAAGACGTGCCTCGCGTTGCTGTTGGGCTGGCACGTCTATGCGTTGCTGCTGCCCTTTGTCGTGCTGGGATTGGCCGGTGCGCTGGTCAAGTCCCGTGCAGGGGGGGGGGGGGGGGGGGGATCAATTCTTTGGAGCAACTGACCCGCGTGACCGCCTCGCTGCTTCGCAGCCGCTACCTGGCGATGGGCGTCGTCGCGCTGCTGTTCGGCACGGCCGTGCTGAGTGTCAACTTCGCCAATGAATATTTCGCGCTGAACGGGGCAACGGGCCTGACGGACCTGCCGTCCGTCCAATCGCTGCTGAAACGCACCGGCCAGAACGAGACTTTTAATGCCAAAGAAGCGAGGTATCTGGCTTGGCCGTCTTTCCTGAAATTACAATTCTACCGCATCGGGGGAATGTCTTTCCCCTTCCTTTTGACCGGGCCTGACTTCAGGGATCTCCAGGATCCAGTGCCTGGAGCACCATTGGGACTGCAGCACGTTCTAGGCATCGTCGTGTTCTGTACGTGTCTGATCGGGCTGATATTCGTCCGCCATCAAATCCTGTGGGCCACCCTGGTGCTCTCCGGCTTCTGCTGGGCCCTGCCCATGCGCCACAACACCGCCATCCCCTACCAGAATTTCGAGAGCCTGTTCTATATCGGCCTTCCGTTGTTCCTCTTCTCGCTCGTTCTGCGGTCCATCCACCGGCTCTCCGGTCGCCGCCTGAGTGTCGCCGTCGGCCTGTCCGTCGCCGCGCTGCTGGTCTTTGTTCTGTCCGGCTTCCAGATGACCCGCATCGGCTACACGGCCGAAGCCGCCGAGTTCCAGAAAAACGAGATGGCCGACTATGACGTGATCCGGAAGATGACGGCAGGGAAAGTGGTGGTGATGCCCCAGCACGTCGCTTCCAATAGGCATATGCGTTACGCGCTCACTGGAACCATTCTGCTGTTTCTCGATCAAAAAAGCAGGTATGCCGACTTTGTCATCAGTCGCTGGCGGCATCATGACGCGGCGCTGCTGACACCGGACAATCGGCAGATGTTTCTTTACCCCCGTTCCAATTACGAGAGCACGATAGACGCAATCATCAAGGCGGTACCACTCATCCACGCCGAGTATCGGGAGCACGTCTTTGACGTGTACCTCTCCGACAACCGCCTGTATTACGTCAGAAGTCCCACCAGCGACGCGCAGCCCCCCACGAGCCGCAAAGAACCCCGATTTTTTCTGCACGTCATCCCCGTTGACGTGAACGACCTTCCAGCGCGTCGCAAGCAGTGGAAGTTCGACAACCTGGATTTCAATTTTTCAAAGTCCCGCATTCCACACGGCACGCGAGCCATTGCCGTGCGCGAACTGCCTCCCTACGACGTTGCCCGCATCCGCACCGGCCAATTTATGAGGTCTGGTCGCGGCCAGTGGAAACTCTTCTGGGAAGCCGAGATCAGCTTTGAGGAGGAGCCGGACGATGACTGACCGCGTCCATCTTCACGTCGTAGAAATCGGCGGTGGTTCTGCGGCCCGGCGACCGCCGACCATCTCGACCGGCATGGCAGCCGCGGGGAGCGAAGGCTTCAACGATGCAAGCCGTGCAGGACGTTGACCGACGAAACAACAACGCCTAACATTCGGCGTCGCGTCCCATCCGAAAAAGATCACGCTGAAACATGGTCGTCAAGAAACTCAGCGCGTCGGTCCTTCCGGTGTTCCCCCTTCTGTTGCTGTTGCTGGCCTTGTCTACGGTGTTCCTGTTCGGCAACGACCGGGGCCATTTCTACCGATACGGGACCTCCAATGAGACAACGGCAAACCACTTGGCAGTGGCGGCGAATCTCTCGCCCGCTCACAACTTCCTGGGGTTTTTCCGGCAAACCCTGGATGCCGACGGCACCCCGACCTATGACGTCTACAATCGCTTTCCGATTGGCGGCTACCTCCTGATCAAGCTGGCAATCCTGCCTTTCGGCGATGACCTGTCGGCGCAACTCTACGCCGCCCGGCTGCTGATGCTGCTGTTCTTTGCGGCCGCCGCGGTGCTGGCCTATCTCTCCCTCGCCCGGCTGACGGCCCATCGCTGGATTGCCATGACGGCCACGCTCCTGGCGTGCTCTTCTTCCTATTGCCTGTATTACAACGACATGGTGGTCATTGAGGTGTGGCCAGACCTTTTTGGACTATTCCTCGTCTTCCACGGCATGGTGCTGTTTGTGCAGGAGGGTCGCTTCCGCCAACTGCTGGTGAAGACGTGCCTCGCGTTGCTGCTGGGCTGGCACGTCTATGCGCTGCTGCTGCCCTTTGTCGTGCTGGGATTGACCGGTGCGCTGGTCAAGGCCGTTCGGGAGGGAGTGGGGGGGATCAATTCTTTGGGGCACCTGACCCACGTGACCACCTCGCTGCTTCGCAGCCGCTACCTGGTGTTGGGCGTCGTTGCCCTGCTGTTCGGCACGGCCGTGCTGAGTGTCAACTTCGCCAATGAATACTTCGCGCTGAACGGGGCAACGGGCCTGACGGACCTGCCGTCCGTCCAATCGCTGCTGAGACGCACCGGCCAGAACGAGACTTTTAATGCCGAAGAAGCGAGGTATCTGGCTTGGCCGTCTTTCCTGAAATCACAATTCTACCGCATCGGTGGAATATCTCTCCCCTTCCTTTTGACCGGGCCTGACTTCAGGGATCTCCGGGATCCAGTGCCTGGACCACCATTGGGATTGCAGCACGTTCTAGGCATCGTCGTGGTCAGGGCTCTCCTGGATCCAGTGCCTGGACTACCATTGGGATTGCAGCACGTTCTAGGCATCGTCGTGGTCTGTACGTGTCTGATCGGGCTGGCATTCGTCCGCCATCAAATCCTGTGGGCAACCCTGGTGCTCTCCGGCTTCTGCTGGGAGCTGCCCATGCGCCACAACACCGCCATCCCCCAGCACAATTTCGAGAGCCTGTTCTATATCGGCCTTCCGTTGTTCCTCTTCTCGCTCGTTCTGCGGTCCATCCACCGGCTCTCCGGTCACCGGCCCGTTATCGGCCTGTCCGTCGCCGCGCTGCTGGTCTTTGTTCTGTCCGGCTTCCAGATGGCCCGCGTCGGCTACACGGCCGAAGCCGCCGAGTTCCAGAAAAACGGGATGGCCGACTATGACGTGATCCGGAAGATGACGGCGGGGAAAGTGGCGGTGATTCCCCAGAACGTCGCTTCCAATAGGCATATGCGTTACGCACTCACTGGAACCATTCTGCTGTTTCTCGATCAAAAAAGCAGATTCGCCGACTTTGTCATCAGTCGCTGGCGGCATCATGACGCGGCGCTGCTGACACCGGACAATCGGCAGGTGTTCCTTTACCCCCGTTCCAATTACGAGAGCACGATAGACGCAAAGACGGTTGACGAACCACTCATCCACGCCGAGTATCGGGAGCACGCCATTGACGTGTACCTCTCCGACAACCGCCTGTATTACGTCAGGAGTCCCACGAGCGACGCGCAGCCCCCCAAGTTCTACAGAGAACCCCGATTCTTCCTGCACGTCATCCCCGTTGACGTGAACGACCTTCCAGCGCACCGCAAGCGGTGGAAGTTCGACAACCTGGATTTCAATTTTTCAAATTCCCGCATTCCACATGGCAAACAAGCCATTGCCGTGCGCGAACTGCCTCCCTACGACGTTGCCCGCATCCGCACCGGCCAATTTATGAGGTCTGGTCGCAGCCAGTGGAAAAGCCTCTGGGAAGCCGCGGTCAGCTTCAAGGAGGAGCTGGACGATGACTGACCGCGTCTCTCTCCAGTCGTGGAAATCGGCGGTGGTTCTGCGGTCCGGCGACCCTCTCGCCCGGCAGGCAGCCGCGGGGAGCGAAGGCTTCGACCATGCAAGCGATCCAGAACGTTGACCGACGAAACAACAACGCCTAGCACTCGGCATCGCGTCCCATCCGAAAGGGATCACGCTGAAACATGACCGTCAAACAACTCAGCGCATCGGTCCTTCCGGCGTTCCCCCTTCTGCTGCTGTTGCTGGCACTGTCCACGGTGTTCCTGTTCGGCAACGACCGGGGCCATTTCTATCGACCCAAGAGCCACAGTTCCCTGACGGCAAACCACATGGCAGTGGCTGCAAATCTCTCGCCTACTCACAACTTCCTGGGCTTCTACAGGCAAACCCTGAATAACGACGGCGCCCCGACCTATCAGCCCTACAATCGCTTTCCGATTGGCGGCTACCTCCTGATCAAGCTGGCCATGCTGCCTTTCGGGGATGACCCGTCGGCGCAACTCTACGCCGCCCGGCTGCTGATGCTGCTGTTCTTTATGGCCACCGCGGTGCTGGCCTATCTCTCCCTCACCCGGCTGACGGCTCATCGCTGGATTGCCCTGACGGCCACGCTCCTGGCGTGCGCTTCATCCTACTGCCTGTATTACAACGACATGGTGGCCACCGAGGGGTGCCCCGACCTTTTTGGCGTCTTCCTCGTCTTCCACGGCATGGTGCTGTTTGTGCAGGAAGGTCGCTTCCGCCAACTGCTGGTGAAGACGTGCCTCGCGTTGCTGCTGGGCTGGCACGTCTATGCGCTGCTGCTGCCCTTTGTCGTGCTGGGATTGGCCGGTGCGCTGGTCAAGGCCGTTCGGGCGGGAGGGAGGCTCAGTTCTTTGGGACAACTGACCCGCGGGACCGCCTTGCTGCTTCGCAGCCGCTACCTGGTGTTGGGCGTCGTTGCCTTGCTGTTCGGCACGGCCGTGCTGAGTGTCAACCTCGCCAATGAGTACTTCGCACTGAACGGGGCAACGGGCCTGACGGACCTGCCGTCCGTCCGGTCGATGCTGAAACGCACCGGCCGAAACGAGACTTTTAATGCCGAAAAAGCGAGGTATCTGGCTTGGCCGTCTTTCCTGAAATCACAATTCTACCGCATCGGAGGAATGTCTCTCCCCTTCCCTTTGACCGAACATGACATCAGGGATCCATCTCCTGGAGCTGACCTCCGGGATCCATCCCCTGGAGCACCATTGGAATTGCAGCACGTTCTAGGCATCGTCGTGTTCTGTACGTGTCTGATCGGGCTGATATTCGTCCGCCATCAAATCCTGTGGGCCACCCTGGTGCTCTCCGGCTTCTGCTGGGGACTGCCCATGCGCCAAACTACCGCCCTCCCCTACCACAATTTCGAGAGCCTGTTCTATATCGGCCTTCCGCTGCTTCTCTTCTCGCTCGTTCTGCGGTCCATCCACCGGCTCTCCGGTCGCCGCCTGAGTGTCGCCGTCGGCCTGTCCGTCGCCGCGCTGCTGGTCTTTGTTCTGTCCGGCTTCCAGATGGCCCGCGTCGGCTACACGGCCGAAGCCGCCGAGTTCCAGAAAAACGGGATGACCGACTTTGACGTGATCCGGAAGATGACGACAGGGAAAGTGGCGGTGATGCCCGAGAACGTCGCTTACAATATGAATATGCGTTACGCGCTCACTGGAACCATTCTGCTGTTTCTCGATCAAAAAAGCAGGTATGCCGACTTTGTCATCAGTCACCGGCGTTATCATGACGCGGCACTGCTGACACCGGACAATCGGCGGGTGTTCCTTTACCCCCGTTCCACTTACGAGAGCACGATAGACGCAATCATCAAGGCGGTACCACTCATCCACGCCGAGTATCGGGAGCACGCCATTGACGTGTACCTCTCCGACAACCGCCTGTATTACGTCAGAAGTCCCACCAGCGACGCGCCCCCCCCCACGAGCCGCAGAGAAGCCACGTTCTTCCTGCACGTCATCCCCGTTGACGTGAACGACCTTCCCTCGCGTCGCAAGCGGTGGAACTTCGACAACCTGGATTTCCGTTTCCCAGATTTCCGCGTTCCACACGGCACGCGAGCCATTGCCGTGCGCGAACTGCCCCCCTACGACGTTGCCCGCATCCGCACCGGCCAATTCACGAAGGAAGATAGCCAGTGGAAACACCTCTGGGAAGCCGAGGTCAGTTTCGAGGAGGATCCGGATGATTGACAGGGCTCTCTCCACGTCGCGGGGGCCGGCGGTGGTTCTGCGGTCCGGCGACCGCCGCCAATCTCGACCGGCACGACAGCCGCGGGGATCGAAGGCTTCGACGACCCAGTATCTATGCAGGACGTTGACCGACGAAACACCCACGCCTAACATTCGGCATCACGTCCCATCCGAAAGAGAACAGGCTGAAACATGACCGTCAAACAACTCAGCGCGTCGGTCCTTCCGGCGTTCCCCCTCCTGCTCTTGCTCCTGGCCTTGTCCACGATGTTCCTGTTTGGCAACGACCGGGGCTATTTCTACCGATACGGGGACCACAACGGTATAACAGGAAAACAATTGGCAGTGGCCGCGAATCTCTCGCCCGCCCACAACTTCCTGGGCTTCTACCGGCAAACCCTGAATAACGACGGCGCCCCGACCTATGACGTCTACAATCGCTTTCCGATTGGCGGCTACCTCCTGATCAAGCTGGCCATGCTGCCTTTCGGGGATGACCTGTCGGCGCAACTCTACGCCGCCCGGCTGCTGATGTTGCTGTTCTTTACGGCCACCGCGGTGCTGGCCTACCTCTCCCTCGCCCGGCTGACGGCCCATCGCTGGATTGCCCTGACGGCGACGCTCCTGACCTTCTCTTCATCCTACTGCCTGTATTACAACGACGTGGTAACCACCGATGGATGCCCCGACCTTTTTGGCGTCTTCCTCGTCTTCCACGGCATGGTGCTGTTTGTGCAGGAGGGTCGCTTCCGCCAACTGCTGGTGAAGACGTGTCTCGCGTTGCTGTTGGGCTGGCACGTCTATGCGCTGCTGCTACCCTTTGTCGTGCTGGGATTGGCCGGTGCGCTGGTCAAGGCCCGTTCCGGGGGGATCAATTCTTTGGAGCACCTGACCCACGTGACCACCTCGCTGCTTCGCAGCCGCTACCTGGTGTTGGGCCTCGTTGCCCTGCTGTTCGGCACGGCCGTGCTGAGTGTCAACTTCGCCAACGAATACTTCGCACTGAACGGAGCAACGGGCCTGACGGACCTGCCGTCCGTCCAATCGATGCTGAGACGCACCGGCCAGAACGAGGCACTCAATGCCCTGAACGCGAGGCAACTGGCTTGGCCGTCTTTCCTGAAATTACAATTCTACCGCATCGGGGGAATGTCCCTCCCCTCTTCCTTGATTGGACGTGACATCCATGATCCCTATCGGGGAGCACCATTGGGATTGCAGTACGTTATAGGAATTCTAGGCATCGTCGTGTCCGGCACTTGCCTGATCTGGGTGGCATTCGTCCGCCGTCAAATCCTGTGGGCCACCCTGGTGCTCTCCGGCTTCTGCTGGGGACTGCCCATGCGCCATTTCACCGCCTTCCCCTACCACAATTTCGAGGGACTGTTCTATATCGGCCTTCCGTTGGTGCTTTTCTCGTTCACGCTGCTCTCTATCCACCGGCTCTTCGGTCGCCGTCCCGTTATCGGCTTGTCCGTCGCCGCGCTGGTGGTCTTTGTGCTGTCCGGCTTCCAGATGGCCCACGTCGGCCCCACTGCCGAAGCCGCCGAGAGACAGAAAAGCCTGATGGCGGACCTGGAAGTGATTCGGAAGAAGACGACGGGGAAAATGGTGCTCGTTCAGACCGCCTACAACCTTGTGCGCTACGCGCTCGCCGGAACCGGGACCATGATCTTGACCCCCCGCCAATTCCCCCTCCCATCGAACAAACCTCCCCCGACATCAAAAAGCAGGTCCGTCGACTTTTTCATCACTCCCTACCGGCACGAGGAGACGGTCCTGACACCAGCAAACCGGCACCTGTTCCTTTACGACTCGACTCACGTTCTCAACCGGCGGATCGACCCGATCCCCGAGGGAACCGAGGCCCTCCTCCACGCCGCGTATCGTGAATACGCCATTGACGTGTACCTCTCCGACAACCGCCTGTATTACGTCAGGCGTCCACGCCGCGACGTCGCCGCATTCCTTGACCAACACACGCCGATGGTGGGGAAGCCGTTCCAGGCCCGGCTCTCGACTCCTCTCCCGCACACAAGGCCGTGGCAGTGGGAGCGCGGCAGCAACACCAAAGGCTGGACCGCGGTCGCCGACGGCTCGAGCCCGTCCGATCAGTACCTTCCCTCCGCCGCGGACGTAGGGGCTCGCCTGCGGGCACACGTGGACTACGTGGACGGCACGGGCCAGTGGGTCCGGGCGAGCACCGAGGCCTCCAACCCCGTGGTGGCGGCGAGCATCGCGCGGGTCCCCGAGAGCCACAGGGAACCCCAATTTTTTCTGCACGTCATCCCCGTTGACGTGAACGACCTGCCCGCACGCCGCAAGCGGTGGAAATTCGACAACCTGGATTTCCATTTCTCAGATTCCCGCATTCCACACGGCAAGCGAGACGTTGCCGTGCGCGAACTGCCCCCCTACGACGTTGCCCGCATCCGCACCGGCCAATTCATTTGGAATAATCAGCTCTGGAAAGCCGAGGTCAGCTTCGAGAAGGAGGTGGATGATTGACATCGGCTCTCTCCACGTCGTGGGGGTCAGCGGTGGTGCGGCGGTCTGAGGGCAGCCGACGACCGCGGCCGGTATGGTATCCGTGGGAGCGAAGGATTCGACGATCCAGGAGCTGTACAGGACGTTGACCGACGAAACACCTACGCCTAACATTCGGCATCGCGTCCCATCCGAAAGAGAACACGCTGAAACATGACCGTCAAGAAACTCAGCGCGTCGGCCCTTCCGGCGTTCCCCCTTCTGTTGCTGTTGCTGGCCTTGTCCACGGTGTTCCTGTTCGGCAACGACCGGAGCAACTTCCGCCGGGACGTGCCCGGCAATGGTATGACGGCACACAACATGGCAGTGGCCGCGAATCTCTCACCCGCTCACAACTTCCTGGGCTTCTACTGGCAAACCCTGAATGCCGACGGCGCCCCGACCTATGTCGCCTACAATCGCTTTCCGATTGGCGGCTACCTCCTGATCAAGCTGGCCATGCTGCCTTTCGGCGATGACCTGTCGGCGCAACTCTACGCCGCCCGGCTGCTGATGCTGCTGTTCTTTGCGGCCACCGCGGTGCTGGCCTACCTCTCCCTCGCCCGGCTGACGGCCCATCGCTGGATTGCCCTGACGGCGACGCTCCTGACCTTCTCTTCATCCTACTGCCTGTCTTACAACGACATGGTGGCCACCGACGCGTGCCCCGACCTTTTTGGCGTCTTCTTCGTCTTCCACGGCATGGTGCTGTTTGTGCAGGAGGGTCGCTTCCGCCAACTGCTGGTGAAGACGTGCCTCGCGTTGCTGCTGGGCTGGCACGTCTATGCGCTGCTGTTGCCCTTTGTCGTACTGGGATTGACCGGTGCGCTGGTCAAGGCCGTTCGGGAGGGAGTGGGGGGGATCAATTCTTTGGGGCACCTGACCCACGTGACCACCTCGCTGCTTCGCAGCCGCTACCTGGTGTTGGGCGTCGTTGCCCTGCTGTTCGGCACGGCCGTGCTGAGTGTCAACTTCGCCAACGAATACTTCGCGCTGAACGGGGCAACGGGCCTGACGGACCTGCCGTCCGTCCAATCGATGCTGAGACGCACCGGCCAGAACGAGGCACTGAATGCCCTGAAAGCGAAGCGACTGGCTTGGCCGTCTTTCCTGAAATTACAATTCTACCGCATCGGGGGAATGTCCCTGCCCTCTTCCTTGATTGGACGTGACATCCATGATCCCTATCGGGGAGCACCATTGGGATTGCAGTACGTTATAGGAATTCTAGGCATCGTCGTGTCCGGCACTTGCCTGATCTGGGTGGCATTCGTCCGCCGTCAAATCCTGTGGGCCACCCTGGTGCTCTCCGGCTTCTGCTGGGGACTGCCCATGCGCGATTCCACCAGCCTCCACAGCCACGCTTTCGAGAGCCTGTTTTATATCGGCCTTCCGTTAGTGCTCTTCTCGTTCATGTTGCTCTCCGTCCACCGGCTCGTCGGTCCCCGTCCCGTTATCGGCCTGTCCGTTGCCGCGCTGCTGGTCTTTGTGCTGTCCGGCTTCCAGATGGCCCGCATCGGCCACCCTGCCGAAACCGCAGGGAGACAGAAGAGCCTGATTGCGGACCTGGAAGCGATTCGGAAGCTGACGGCCGGGAAAGTGGTGCTCGTTCACGGATACCGCAACATGGTGCGCTACGCGCTCGCCGGAACCGGGACCCTGATCGTGTCCTCCCGCCAACTCCCCCTCCCATTGAACAATTCTACCCCTCCGTCAAAAAGCAGGTCCATCGACTTTTTCATCACTCCCTACCGCCACGAGGAGACGGTCTTGACACCAGCAAACCGGCACTTGTTCCTTTACGACGCCACTCACGCTCGCAACTGGCGGATCGACCCGATCCCCGAGGGAACCGAGGCACTCCTCCACGCCGCGTATCGTGAATACGCCATTGACGTGTACCTCTCCGACAACCGCCTGTATTACGTCAGGCGTCCACGCCGCGACGTCGCCGCATTCCTCAACCTCCCCACGCCGATGGTGGGGAAGCCGTTCCAGGCCCGGCTCTCGACTCCTCGCCCGCACACAAGGCCGTGGCAGTGGGAGCGCGGCAGCAACACCAAAGGCTGGACCGCGGTCGCCGACGGCTCGAGCCCGTCCGATCAGTACCTTCCCTCCGCCGCGGACGTAGGGGCTCGCCTGCGGGCACACGTGGACTACGTGGACGGCACGGGCCAGTGGGTCCGGGCGAGCACCGAGGCCTCCAACCCCGTGGTGGCGGCGAGCATCGCGCAGCCTCCCAAGATCTACAGAGAACCCCGATTTTTTCTGCACGTCATCCCCGTTGACGTGAACGACCTGCCCGCACGCCGCAAGCGGTGGAAGTTTGACAACCTGGATTTCCTTTTCTCAGATTTCCGCATTCCACACGGCACGCGAGCCATTGCCGTGCGCGAACTGCCCCCCTACGACGTTGCCCGCATCCGCACCGGCCAATTCATTTGGAATAATCAGATCTGGAAAGCCGAGGTCAGCTTCAAGGAGAAGCCGGACAATGACTGACCTCGTCTCTCTCCACGTCGTGGAAATCGGCAGGAGTACGGCAATCTGAGGGCAGCCTCTCGGCCGGTACGGCATCCGTGGGAGCGAAGGCTTCGACGATCCAGAAGCTATGCAGGCCATTGACCGACGAAATCGCGCAGCGTTCGCTCCGTCTCAGAGGAATCAAGGACGGCGGAGGCCACGGCCACGCCGTTCGCTCCGGCTTCACGGATCGCCTGAAGGGACTCGACCGTAATTCCTCCGATCGCGAACACGGGCAGCGGGGTGAGGGAACGAATCCCGCGTAACCCGGACAGCCCCACGGTCGGCGCATGATGCGCTTTGGTCGTCGTTGGAAAGAGCGGCCCGAACCCGATATAGTCCGCCCCTTCCCGGGTCGCTCGCGTGACGTCTTCCGGTTGATGCGTGGAAACGCCGATAATCCCGTCGGGACCCATGATGCGTCTGGCCAAATCCAGCGGAAGGTCCTCTTGTCCCAAGTGGACGCCGTCCGCTCCTACCGCCAGGGCCACGTCGCACCGATCGTTGACAATGAAGACGACGCCGAATCGAGCGGCCACCGCGCGCAGGGCCTTGGCCTTGATAACCACGGCGTCCATGGAATCGGTCTTATTCCGGTATTGAAAGAACCGGATGCCGCAGTCCACTGCCGACTCCATGACGCGGGACAAGTCGAGCCTGGACGCCCACTGCTCATCCAACAACAGATAGACGCCGGAAAGGGAAGAAGGGGGACGCACGGGAATACGAATGGAGACCTACTCCACGCGGCTGGCTAAGAATCGATCCAGAAAACCGGTGGACACGCGGCCTTTTTGAAAATCGGGATCGCGTAAGATGAGCCGGTGCAGCGGAATCGTGGTTTTCACGCCTTCAATCGTCAACTCATCAAGGGCACGCTGGGATCGGGCAATCGCTTCGTCTCGATCGCGTCCATGCGCAAGCAACTTGACAATCAGGGAATCATACTGGTGATGAACGTGGCCCGTGGCTTCCAGGGCCGTATCCACCCGAATCCCCGGTCCGCCCGGAACGTGAAAACGGAGCACCGTCCCGGGACTCGGGGCAAAGGTCTCTGAACACTCGGCGTTGATCCGACATTGAATGCTGTGCCCGTTGAGACGAACGTCTTTCTGACGAAATCGTAAGGGCAATCCCGCGGCCACGCGGATTTGTTCCTTAATGAGATCAACGCCCGTCACCATTTCCGTGACGGGATGTTCAACCTGAATCCGCGGATTGACCTCCATGAAATAAAAGTTGCGATTGTGATCGAGCAAAAATTCCACGGTGCCGGCGTTCCGATAGTTCACGGCTTTGACCACCTTCAGGGCAACCTTCCCCATCTCCTGCCGCAATGAGTGATCCACGGCCGGAGAGGGAGATTCCTCCACCAATTTTTGATGGCGCCGCTGAATCGAACAATCGCGTTCCCCTAAATGGACGGCATGACCGCGTTCATCGGCCAGGACTTGAATTTCGACGTGGCGAGGATCAAGCACGTACTTCTCGATGTAGACCCCGTCATGGTCAAACGTCGTTCTCGCTTCGACTTGTGCCGCAAGAATCGCCTTTCCTAAATCGGCTTCCAGGCCGACGACCCTCATGCCGCGTCCGCCGCCGCCGGCCGACGCTTTGACGATGACCGGGTAGCCCAGTTTTTCGGCAACGGCAATCGCGTGATCGAGATGACGAATTTCGCCGTCGCTGCCCGGCAGCACGGGAATCCCCTGCTTGAGCATGGTTTCCCGCGCCTTGGACTTGTCCCCCAGCAGAGCAATGTGGTCGGAAGCCGGCCCGATGAAGGTGATGCCGATGGATTCACAGACTTCGGCAAAATGCGCGTTCTCCGCCAGAAATCCATAGCCCGGATGAATCGCGTCAGCCCCCGTGACTTCCGCGGCACTCAAGACGCCGGGTACGTTCCGATAGCTCAACGCACCGTCGGCCGGCCCGATGCACACGCGTTCATCCGCGTAGCGCACGTGGAGGGAACGGGCATCGGCTTCGGAGTACACCGCGACCGTTCGAATGCCCATTTCTCGACAGGCGCGGATGACGCGAAGGGCGATTTCTCCGCGATTGGCAACCAGAATTTTTTTGAACACGCGGGTTCCTCGCGGAACGGATGGTCCCTACGTCACGGGATGAGGATCAACGATGAACAACGGTTGGCCATATTCAACGGTTGCCCCATTCGCAACCAACGCCTGAACAATGCGGCCGTCAGTCTCGGCCTCTATTTCATTCATAAATTTCATGGCTTCGACGATGCACAACACTTGACCGCGACTCACGATGTCGCCTTCTTCGACGAAGGGGTCGGTATCGGGTGACGCCGATCGGTAAAACGTCCCGACGATGGGCGACGTGACCGTGAACAAGGCCGAGGCATCCTCACCCGCGGAGTCGACGGTTCCTTCAGGCGGGTGATTCGTCCCTGAATCGGCGGGGCCGGCCGGCAGCCGCGAGGAACGGGACGGCGGTGAAGCGTCCCGTCGCACGCGGATGCGCACGCCCGCTCGTTCCACCTCGATTTCAGTCAAATTCCGTTCGGTCAGAACGTCGACCAGTTCCTGAAGTTCTTTGGACCGTTCACTGTTCATGCGTACTATCTGACCCGTTCGACGTAGGCTCGCGTCCGGGTATCGACTTTAATCATCTCACCGACTTCCAGATACAACGGCACTTTAATCGTCGCCCCCGTTTCCACCACCGCGGGCTTGGTGCCGCCGGCGGCGGTATCTCCCCGAACGCCGGGATCCGTGTCGATGACCTTCAATTCCAGAAACGTCGGCAAGATCATCGCGATCGGGTTGCCCTCATAGAGCAAGACGTTCACGACCGTTTCCTCTTTCAGCAACTCCGTCTGATCACCGAGTTGGTCTTTTTGATAGGTGAACTGCTCATAGGACGAGGTGTCCATCAACGTATAGGCGTCACCGCTGGCGTAAAGAAACTGCATTTCCCGTTCGTCCAGATCCGGTTCATCAAATTTTTCACCGGATCGAAACGTCTTCTCCAGAACCTGCCCGGTTTTCAGGTTTTTTAACCTGGTCCGGACGAATGCCCCGCCTTTGCCGGGCTTCACGTGCTGAAACTCCACGATAAAAAACGGGGCCCCATCGACCTTCAATCGAGCCCCATTACGAAATTCCGACGTTGAAATCACGATTCACGTATCCTTTCCTTCACCGCCACCGGATGAAGCGCCTGCACGGAACGATGAAGGACTTGACGCACGCGTGCCACGGTGACCCGTTTACCTGCCTAGGCTTTTGTTGACTGAGTTTCCTGCACGTAATCAATGGCGGCGAGCACTCCCAGGTGATAACTCAACGCCCCGAACCCGCTGATTTGGCCAATGACCACGCCGGCCAGATAAGACTGCCGGCGAAAGTCCTCGCGTTGGTACACGTTGGACACGTGGACTTCAACGGTCGGCAGCGCCACGCTCAAGACGGCGTCTCGAAGGGCAATGCTGGTATGGGTATAGGCAGCGGGATTGATGACGATGGCGTCGAACCGGCCGCGGGCTTCCTGAATCCAGGACACTAATTCACCCTCGCTGTTGGACTGTCTGGCCTCAAGCGTCACCCCTTCGGCCTCGGCCAATTTCATGAGTCGGGCGTTAATCTCCGCGAGGGTCTGACGTCCGTACACTTCCTGCTCACGCACCCCAAGCATGTTCAGATTCGGTCCATGCAACACTAAGATGCGGATCATGAAAGGATGGCGTTCGTGAGTGAGTCAGACACGCATGCTTGAAGGGAGGGAGGAAGAGACGGCCACGCCAAAACTCAATCCCCGAGCACGCCCAGGTCATTGACACGTAAAAAAATTCTAGCAAGGAGCGGACGGACGGTCAACGAAAGAAGTTGGCCACCTTTTGAGACAACGCCCGGCGAAGTTCCATCATCCCCAAGGAATCTCGCGCACAATAGGCATGAAGAGCCGAGGCCAACCGCTGGCGTTCAACCCAGTCGGTTTCAACACACACCATTCGATGATACATCGCTGACGCCGTGGCCCCGTCCTGGATTTCCAAGTCTCCGTAATCCAGGGACGGCACCAGGGCCGGCAGGACGGACTTCATTGAGTAAGATCCCCGAAAGTCCGGATGGTAATAATGCGTTTGCATGACGACCAACAGATCCCAGAGACGATCCACTAATCGGAGCAAGTCTTTTCGCAGCGACGGCACGGCTTCGGCCAGGTTTCGCAGGATGGATCGTTCGGAATCGGAGTACACGCAAATGCTTCCTTCATCGCCGACGGATTCCAGCACGCGCACCGCGACGTCCTCGCGCGCGTCTTTCTGCTCCGTCCATAAATAGGCCGTATGACGCCACGCCCCGTCCGCGGTCTCCGTGTGGTTCGACCATTGGATCGGGATGGCCTGATACGGGCGAGTCCCCACGTACACCGGAACCGCGGGCATAAACGTCTCAAAATCCAGATGATGGACGGGATAGCGAATCGATTGAAGCACGTCTCCCAACTGAGGAGAGATCCATTCACGATGATCCCGTACGCGTTGCTGCAACGGCGTCAGAGACACCCGCGGAGGAACGTCGTCCATTGTGGCAATCCCCTGCTTTTGCAATCGACGGACGACGCCTTTGTGCTCCGGAAGATAGTAGATCCATCGCGGCGACTTGGCCGCCGTACAATGCGCCCAGAACGGGCAGACGTAGGGAACGTGGCAATGATGATCCGGCTCGACGTCGGGAGCGCGGTCCGCGCCAAGCACGTCGCGCATCTGGTCCAAGCGGGCGGGCACGGCAAGCCGTCGCTCCTGAATCGCGTCGGTGAGGTCAGTGAGTGTAAACAATTCGTTGAGATCAACCTCCCCCCCGAGGTACATGTACCGTCTATTCACGTGCATCAGGAACACCCCGGCCAGGTCCAGCCCGTTGCCTTGAAGCACGTAGGTCTGCACGGCAAGATCGTCGAGGTGGACGGCCTTCACGCGAGAAGCGGCCTTCACTTCAAGCAACCGCCACACCCCATGAGCCACCCGTTCAAGCACGTCCACGCGAATCAACGTCCCTTCAAAGTGAAACGCTCCCTCAAAAACGGCCGGCACCGTCGAGTCGGCCATGAGTGCCGCGGTCCGTTCCAGGGCAGATGAAGCGTGACGATGATCCTCCGTCACCAACGCACCGCCAGGAAAACGCCGGCGAGCGGTCTCACCAACGTCTTTTCCCACGTCCAGCAGGTTCCGGCGTTGCGCGTCACGTTCCGTCGCCAACTGCGGCGCATGGACCTCCAGATACAGACGTTTATGACATTGAAGACCGGAGAGAAACCGGGATTTAGAAAGCCGCGGGGGGCGAGCAGGAGTCATGCCTCAACCTCGATGCCTCAACCTCGAAAAGACCGCCGAATTGTTGAGAAGATTGCGCTGATGTATCATGACGGCGAGCCGAACGCCATGGAACACGACCCACGCGAGACCCCGCCACCCGTCACGCCTCTTCCGAACGAGGCACGCGAGCCGCACCGAGAAGAGATTCGTGCGTTCGCGGATTGGATCGCGAGGCTTCTCGACTCAGCCATTCAGATACCCGGGACGTCCATCCGCATCGGCATCGATCCCCTCCTGGGCCTCATTCCCGGTCTCGGCGACGTGATCGCGACGCTCATGGGTTCGATGATCCTCGTTCTCGCCGCCCAACTCCAGGCACCAAAAATCGTCATGGTCCGGATGGCGATGAACGTGGGCATCAACGCCATGACCGGGGCCATCCCGGGAATCGGAGACCTCTTTTCGATCTGGTTTCGAAGCAACCTGAGAAACGCCGAATTGCTGAGGCACCACGCCACGCGACGAACCCCCCGGGCAACGCCGTGGGACTGGCTGGTGGTCATCGGGGTCATCGTCGGGACACTGGCGATGATCGTGGGCACGTTCACACTCATCATCGTGGGACTCCGAACCCTCTGGCACGCGGACGCGTTCTAGCGGACCCGATCCGTTCCACGGCCCGGTTCGACTGAACGGGATGCCGCCGCGGACGTGCTTGATTCCGACCGCCGGTTTGGGATAGAAAACGTGCCATCGTCTCCGCGTCCACGCCGTCACGCTCGGCGTACACAGTTGACCCACGCGGCATCACGTGAAGGAGCCACCCCATGAACAATCCTACTCCTGAAAAAATCCTGCATCTCGGCATGGCGTTCTGGGAATCCAAGACCGTCTTAAGCGCCGTGGAACTCGACGTGTTCACGACGTTGGCCAAGGGTCCCATGGACGTCCACGCCCTGCGAACGCAACTGGGAATCCACGAGCGCAGTGCCCGGGATTTTTTCGACGCCCTGGTCGCGTTGGGCCTGCTGGACCGACGCGACGGTCTCTATTGCAACGCCCCGGACGCCGACGCCTTTCTCGACAAAGCCAAACCCTCGTACATCGGCGGCATCCTGGAAATGGCCAACGCACGATTATATCGATTCTGGGGATCCCTGACCACCGCGTTGAAAACCGGCCAACCGCAAAACGAAGCCAAAGACGGCGGCAACTTTTTTGAAACACTGTACAACGATCCGGATCGATTGAAAAGCTTCATGCAATCCATGACCGGGATCAGCATGGGAACCAGCATCGCCATTGCCCAAAAATTTCCCTGGAAGGATTACCGGACGTGTATCGACGTGGGCTCGGCGCAAGGTGGATTGGTCGTCCAAGTCGGCAAGGCCCATTCCCATCTCACCGGGGGCGGATTCGACCTCCCACCCATCGGTCCCCTCTTTACCGCCTACGTGGAATCATTCGGATTGAGTGATCGATTCACGTTTATCCCGGGCGACTTTTTTCACGACCCGCTTCCGAAAGCCGACGTGCTCGTCATGGGACACGTCCTCCACGACTGGAATTTGGACCAGAAAAAGCTGTTGCTCAAAAAAGCCTACGATGCCCTCCCGCAAGGCGGAGCCTTGATCGTCTTCGAAGCGCTCATTGATGACGAACGCCGCAAGAACGTCTTCGGACTCTTGATGAGCCTCAACATGCTGATCGAACTCCCGGGAGGGTTTGACTACACCGGCGCAGACGGTTCCGGTTGGATGAAAGAAGTCGGCTTTCGCGAAACCCGCGTCGAACACCTGGCCGGCCCCGATTCCATGATCGTCGGACTCAAATGAGCCTGCCCGGCACTCAGACGGAACGTGCGCGAGACGCCGTCCCATCCTCCCGGAAGGGAGATCATTCCCTCGTTCTCCTGTCCGTCGTTGTCCCCTGCTTCAACGAGGAAGCCGTCATACCCGAGACGCATCGCCGTCTCGTCGCCGTCATCGAGAAAGCCCCCGGGGTCGATTTCGAGATCGTCTACGTTGACGACGGCAGCCGCGACGCCACGCTGGACCTCCTGCGAGGATTCCAGCGGACCGACCCGCGCGTGCGGGTCCTCGCCTTGTCCCGCAATTTCGGACATCAGATCGCGCTCACCGCGGGGTTGGCCGAAGCCGTAGGCGACGTCGCCGCCGTCATCGACGCCGACCTGCAAGACCCTCCGGAAACCATCCTGGAGATGCTGGATCATTGGCGACGGGGCGCCGACGTCGCCTACGGCGTGCGGGCCGAGCGCGAGGGTGAAACGGCCTTCAAACGCTGGACGGCGACGGCGTTCTATCGGCTCCTCGCTCGCGTCGCCAACGTCTCCATTCCGCTCAACGCCGGTGACTTCCGACTGATGGACCGCAAGGTGGTGAACGCGTTCCTTGACATGCCGGAACGCGACCGCTTCGTGCGCGGCATGGTGGCCTGGACCGGCTTTCGTCAGGAGCCCGTGTCCTACAGGCGGAACGCCCGCGTGGCAGGCGCAACCAAGTATCCGCTCAAAAAGATGCTGCGGCTGGCAGTAGACAGCATTCTGTCATTTTCCCTCGCGCCGTTGCGCATGGCGACGTGGTGCGGCTTTCTTGCCGCCTGGCTGGCCCTGTCGGGCATCGTCTACGCCGCCGTCCTGCGCGTCTTCACCAACGTCTGGGTCACCGGCTGGACGCTGCTGTTTATCGCCATTCTGTTCCTCGGCGGCGTCCAACTCGTGCTCATCGGCGTGCTCGGTGAATACCTGGGGCGCATCTACGCCGAGGTGAAGCAACGCCCGCTCTATCTCGTCAAGGAGCGGGTGGGGTTCGAGCCGGCAGACCGGCCGGCGTCCGTCGTTCGGCACGCGATTCGAGAAGAGCCGGTGAATGAATAGGACGCGGTGGATCAAGCCGTCAATCGGCTTGGCCACGACCGCGGGGTTTGGCTGGCTGCTCGCGCGCGGCCTGGACGGGGACGCGCTGGGCCGGGCGTTCGCCGGCTTGTCGGTCTCCACCGTCGTCATCGCTCTGTGCTTTATGACCGCGGGCCACGCGGGGCGCATCGTGCGCTGGTGGCTTCTGTTGCGCGTCTTCGAACCGAACCTGCCGCTCAGCGACTGTGTCCGGCCGTTTCTCACCGGCATGGCGGTCAACAACGTGATGCCGTTCCGGGCGGGCGACGCGCTTCGCGTCATGGGATTTCGCCGGCAACTCCGATCTCCGGCCATGCGGGTGCTGGGGACCCTCGTGATTGAGCGAGCCCTGGATTTGATCGTCTTGTCTGGAACGTTCTTTCTAAGCCTGCTCGGATTGCCGGCCGGCGCGTTCCCGCGCCGCTTCGTCGTCGCGACGGCGTGGCTCGGGGGCGCGGGCGTAGCCGCCATACTTGGCGCGATGCTGTTCCTGCCTCTGTTTGAGCGGTTTCGGGACCGCTTGTCGGGACGTCGTTTCTTCGCCGGCCGGCGCTGGACGGAAGCCGTTTCTCAGCACGGCGCGCATCTGGTCGAGGCAATCGGTCTCGTGCGATCAGTGCCGAGAATGCTCATGCTCATCGGGCTATCAGTCGTGAGCTGGTCCTGTGAAGGCATGACGTTCGTCACCGTAGCCGTGGCACTCAAGGCCGACGTCGCGGCACTCGGTCCGTGGCTGTCGCTTGCGGCCGGCACCCTCGCGACGACCATTCCCAGTGCGCCCGGCTACGTCGGGACGTTCGATTATTTCGCCGCCCAAGGCCTCGCCGCGTACGGCGCCTCACCTGAAGTCGCCGCGGCCTTCGCGCTGACCGTCCACGCGCTGTGGATACCGTTGACCGTGGTCGGGCTGCTTGCCCTGTGGGTCCCTCATGCCGTCGGTCAGCGGAAGAAAGAACCCGATTCCCCACGTCACGTGCATGACAGCCAAGACCAACGGAACGAGGACGGCCGCTGCATCCCGTCGCTGAAACCCCAGAAATAGCCCTCCTGCCACGATGACCGACGCGTACGTCACGGGCACCAACGTCAACCAGGAGAAGCCGGCCAAGACCAGGAACGTCGAGAGAACCAGACCCAGCACCAGCAGCGGAGCGGCGAGATGTCGGAACCGCAGCGAGCGCGGGTGTCGTCGTAGCACGACCCGCTTCCATCGACCATAATCGAAATACTGCGCGGCAAGCGACCGCACCGTGCCGCGGGGACGGTAGACGGCCACGAGATCGGGATCGAACCACACCGTGCCGCCCCCTTCCCGCAGCCGCCAGTTGAGTTCATAATCCTGATTGCGACGGAGGAAGGGATCGTATCCGCCCGCCGTCTCCAACATTTCACGACGGAACGCGCCCAAATAGACCGTGTCCACGGGCCCCTCGGTCCCACCAAGCCGGTAGCGGGCGCCGCCCGTTCCAAGCCAGGTACTCATCGCGATCGCCACCGCCCGTTCGAAGAACGTGGTCCCGACCGGCCGTTGCCGGCCACCCACGTTCGACGCCCCGGTTCTCTCCAACGTGTCGACCGCACGGCGCAGATACCCGGGTGGTAAGACCGTATAGGTGTCGCACCGCACGATGATCGCTCCGTTTGCGACCCGAAGCGCCGCGTTGAATCCGGACGACGTGACTCGATCCGGATTGGGAATCAACCGCACGGACGGGTGATACCCTCGGACTACCTTGGCCGTCGCCTCGTCCTGGGATCCATCGGCGACGAGCACCTCCACCGACCCGGCGTAGTCCTGGGACAGCACCGAATCAAGAGCCGTCCCGATGGTCGCCGCGGCGTGACGCGCCGGGATAATAACCGAGACCGAGGGAAGGCCATCAGCCGAGCCGACCGATTCAATGCTGCCGTAATCGGTTTTGCTCGTCACGGACGCGCGCGGCCGCGACTCCTTGACCTGCGTGGCACCACGGCGTGCTCTCCAACGCGTCCACGCCCCGCGATACTCAGCGACGTACCGGTCGCTCACGATCCGGTCGTCATACAGACGTTCAGCCTTTTTCAACCCTTCGGCCCCGTATCGGCGTCGCGTCTCGGCATCCGTCAGCAACCGGTCGATTGCCCGGGCCGTCGCGTCCACGTCCCGCGGAGGCACGAGGAGTCCGTTCACACCCTCCTCAACGACCTCCATGACGCCTGAGATCGCGGTGGAGACGATGGGCTTCCCCATGGCAACGGCCTCAATGAGAACACGCGGTATGCCTTCAGGGTAGTAGGTCGGATGGACAACCACATCGGCTATGGCAAACACGGCCTGGATGTCGTCGTAGTGCCCAACGTGCTTAATCGAACCCTCGTGGCACCACGCGTTGAGGTCCTCTTTGGTGACCGATCCCGGATTGCCGGTCTCCGGTTCACCGACGAGGAGAAAGCAGACGTTCGGACGTCGTTTCCGTACCAGACTCGCCGTGCTGACGTACTGAGTGATCCCTTTGTCGTACAGCAGACGTGAGACCATGATGACCACCAACGTCCCCGGCTCTATTCCCAACTTTTCCCTGAGTTTCTCTCGATCAGAACTGGAAACGCAGTCAGGACTGAACTTCGAAAGATCCACGCCCGATCCTCCCGGGATCAACAGCGCCTTCGTTTTCGCCGAACTTGACCCCAACAAGACGTCGACGTCGTGTTGTGTCTGGAACGTCACGCGGTCGCTCAGCCTTGCGGCCATGCGATACAGCAACCACGCCCACGTTCTCAACGTGCGGCGCCTCAAACCGCCCGGCAAGAACGCGCTCCCCAAACCCGTGACTCCGCCGAAGACCACGGGGACGCCTGACAACCTGGCCGCGATGGCACCGTACACGTTCGGCTTGATGGTAAAGTGGTGGACCATATCCGGTTTGATCCGCCGATAGATTCTCACGAGGGCAAGCACGTACCCGAAATTGGACAACGGATTCAGGAGCCAGCTATCCATCTCCCACGGGATGAAGACCGCTCCCGTCTTCTCGATGCGGGACACGAACTCGCCAGGCGGCGCCACGGCGTACACGGTGACGTCCTCGTCAATCAGCTTGCGCATGATCGGCCCGTAAAGCCGATAGATGCGGGCATCCGTACTGGCAACGACGGCTAACGACTTCGGAAGGTCGTGCATGTCCATAAAATACCACGCCCGTGACTCGAAGAAAAATCCGGCGTGCGCGAGGGTTGCCCGGGAGAGCGGACGGGACGTTCGTGCCACAACCCGGGGCTGACGATGCGTTACCGTGAACGGGACGCGGCAAGCCGAGTCTCAACGTCCGGATAACAGGTCTTCAGCCCGTCCCTCATCGAAACGTTGGGCCGCCACCTATCAAGCAGACGCGTGGCGAGAGAGCAAGTTTATCATCCCTGACGCCGTCGTTTTCAATAAGACGTCGCGTGTTTGGCAACGGTGCGGTTCGCCCGATACCAGTCCACCGTCAGCGTGAGGCCATCCATCAAGGACGTGCGTGCGTGCCAACCAAGCAGCTTCTCGGCCAGGGAAACGTCGAACACGCGGCGGGCTTGGCCGCTCGGCCGATCATGATTCCAAACGATTGTGCCGCCGAATCCGGTGATGGTCGTGAGCGACCGCACGACGTCACGGATACTCGTCTCTGCTCCCGAGGCCAGATTGACCAACGCGGGTTCTTGCAGTTTGCGGGCCGCGGCAATCATTCCCTCCGCGACGTCCCCGGCGTAGACAAAATCGCGAGTAGGCACTCCCGTTCCCCAAACCTCAACCGTCTCGTGGCCGTCATCTGCTGCCTCGACAAATTTTCGCACCAGAGCGGGAACGACGTGCGCGCTCTCCGAATCGAAGTTGTCGTGAGGGCCGTACACGTTTCCGGGTATCGTGACGATCGAGTTGAATCCGTACTCCCCCCAATAGGCGAGGGACTGGACGTGGAGCAACCGTTTGGCCAGCGAATACGGGGCACTGTCCACCTGGGGAAATCCATTCCAGAAATCTGATTCTTTCTGAGGCAGGGCAGCGAACTCCGGATATCCACACCCGGCGCCGGCGCTTACGACTTTCTTGACGCCGGACTTCATGGCGTGATGAACCGTCAACGTCCCCATCATCACGTTGTCGTAAAAGAACTGCCCGGGATGGGCCTTGTTCGCGCCGATGCCGCCGACGAGGCCGGCCAGATGGAACACCACGGTAGGGTTCACCTCCGCGTAAAGGGCCTCAACGTGGCTCTCCTTCGTGAGGTCCCAATCAGTACTCCGTATGGAGTCGATATGATGAGCGCCGTCTTGTCGCAACCGTTCAATCACGTGGCTGCCCAGGAAGCCACCGCCGCCGGTTACCATGATCCGTTCTTTCGACAAGTCCAACACAACGACACTCCAATCGGCTAACGGTTTCCATTCAACCGGACGTTGACGATCCTGCTGCCGTCACGTTCAAATCGAACGTGAATTTCCTGAACGTCCCCGAGCGCGTCACGCACGTCCGCCTGGCAGTCCGGGCGGACGATCAACAGGACAAAGCCTCCGCCGCCTGCGCCCAAGAGTTTCCCGCCTGAAGCGCCCGCGCGCGTTGCAGCGTCGTAGAGTGCGTTGATTCTCTCGTTCGAGATCACGGGGGAGATCTGCTTTTTCAGGGACCACGCCTCGTTGAGGAGACGGCCGAACGCGTCCACGTCGCCGTCCTTCAAATGCTGGTAGCCTGCGTCTACGGTCTCTCTTATCGCTTGCACCGTCCCCTTGTGCGTTCCGACGAGATCACCCGCGTAGGTCTCAGCCACTTGGGAAGCGTGGCGCGACTGGCCGGTATAAAAAAGCATCACGGAGCGTTCCAATTCCTCCCTGCAACGATGATCGACGTCGGCCGGCGTCACCGAAATGGATCCGTCGGACCCGAAATCGATCAGGTTGAAGCCGCCGTACGCAACGGCGACCTGGTCCTGGCACCCGACCACGTCCCCGATCAGATTCTGCTCAATATGAATCGCCTCTCGGGCCAACTGCATCGGGGAAGTCTCCAAGCCGCGCCACCCGTAAATCGCGTGCAGCAAGCCAACGGTGAACGCTGAACTCGACCCCATCCCGGTCCTTCCCGGCAAGTCAGCGTCATAGTGTGCCTCAACATCCTTCAACACGCCCGCGTACCGAAAGACTTCGCGAAACACGGGATGATCGATCTCCCCCGTGGTGAGAACGTTTTCTACCTGCGAGTAGGAGACTCGTACGCGATGGGTGAAGAAATGCGGCAGTGTCCGTAATGAGACGTAGACGTACTTGTCGATCGTCGTCGTCAGCACGCGCCCGCCATACTCGCCGGACCAACTTCGGTAGTCCGTCCCCCCTCCAAAAAAACTGATGCGGAGTGGAACGCGGACGTGAATCATCGGCTCGTTCTCTCTCTTCAGATTCTCTGAAATCTACACCCACGGCGCCTGTTCATCCGGAAGCAACGGGCGCAAGGAGGTCAGGATAAAATCTTTCGCTTGCCCGAGTGACTGAGGCGTTCCGATGTCCAGAAATGCTCCGTTCGTCACGGCGACGTGCAAACGGGACCCGTCCTTCAACGCTCCCGGAAACACGTCCCGCTCAAAGCTGAGGGGCCGCACCTGCCCCAGCGAGCGGACAAACTCGTCACGGAGCAGATAGACCCCGGCATTGATGAGGCCGCGTCCCGAACGTTTGTCTCCAAACCCCTTGAGCTCTCCTGAATCCGAAAGGATGAGACGTCCGTAACGTCCGGTGTCGGCGACTTCCACGCCCAGAATCGCGCCGTCGGCGTCCCCTTTTGCCGCCGTGGAATTCAGAAAGCCGCCCAGATCGGCGACCGCGAGGGAGTCTCCGTTGCACGCAAGCCACCATCCTGGGCGCGGGGTGACCGACTCCACGCCGTTGAGAAATCCACCCGCGGTGTCCAGAGGCTCGCGCTCCCACGCGCAAGAAATTTTGAGCGAACCGATTCCGCGTGCAAAATGAGTCTTGACGACCTCGCTGAAATGCCCGGTTGACAAGACGAATCGGCGAACCCCTTGTGCCGCCAGATACCGGACCACCCACTCAAGAAACGGCCGCCCCGCAACGAGGGCCATCGGTTTCGGCCGGTCCGGCAGTGTGTCCCGCAAACGGGTGCCCACCCCTCCTGCCAGGATAACGGCCACGATCATGTCAGGGGCACAGACCACAATTCATCAGACTCCTACACGTTTGAGTATCGCGTGTTACGAAGCATCGCATACCCCTTCACCAACTCTCTGATGCCCCGGTCAAGGTCCCATTCCGGCGCGAACCCGGTCGCCAGGATCCTTTGATTCGACACGATGTAATCTCTCTTATCCGGATCCTCGCCGATCGGTGCCTCCAGATAGACGAACCCGGGCAGGTGTTCCTGAATCTTCCGGCACAACTCAAGCTTTGAAAGGTTCGCGTCCTCCAGCCCCACGTTGTACGGCTTCCCGGCCATGGCATCAACGTGCTCAACGGCGTGCAAGAAGGCCCGGGCCACGTCTCTCACGTGGATGTAGTTTCTCTTGAGGTGGCCTTCGAACACCACCACCGTCCGATCATGCACCGCCCTGTAGACGAAATCGTTGACCAACAGATCAATGCGCATCCTGGGAGACATGCCGAACACCGTCGCCAATCTCAGGCTCAGGCCGTTGCCCCGGTCCAGCACGGCCGCTTCTGCGTTGGCCTTGGTCACGCCGTACAACGAGATGGGATTGAGCGGCGCGTCTTCCGTACAGAACCTGTCTTTCCGGCCTACGCCGTAGCCGCTGTTTGTCGTCGGGATGATGATCCTTTGATCCGGAGACGCCAATCGGCACAGCATCAAAACGGCTTCCTCATTGGTGGTCTTCGCGGCCGTTTCATCCGTAGCGCACAGAGGCATACCCACCAGAGCCGCCAGGGGGATAATCAGGTCGGCCTGGGCCAGCAACGGCCTGACCGTTTTCTCGTTCCGGGCGTCACCCCGGGTGACGTCAAAACGATCCGATTGACAACAGGCCGCCAGCGAAGCCGGATCGTACATGAACGAGTCAAGAACCCGGACGTGGTGGCCGGCCCGCAACAATTCGGGAACCAGGACCGACCCGATGTACCCCCCTCCGCCGGTTATCAGTATTTTCATAGAAGCCCCGACGCCTCAACGCCCCTACCCCACCCCATCATTCCCGTCCCAACCCACCCCATCATTCCCGTCCCAACCCACCCCATCATTCCCGTCCCAACCCACCCCGTCATTCCCGTCCCTACCCACCCCATCATGCCCGATGTTTCCCACTAGATTCCCGATAGAAAACGTCGGGAATGACAGGTCCCTGCCCACCCCGTCATTCCCCACGTTTCCCACCTTGTCCTTCCCGATGTTTCCCACCCTGTCATTCCCGACGTTTGTAATCGGGAATCCACCAATCCAGGCAAAGCACGGAACATTCACGCCCACGGCGCCTATCTGTCATTCTGAGCTTGCCCTGAGGTTCCCCTGAGCCTCGAAGGGCCTCAAAGGGCGAAGCGAAGAATCTCCTGGGGTTCTACTCCCGCCTTGACGGACGCCTGGCAACCAGCGTTCGATAGAAGCCAGCCATTGAGGCAGCAACCCGCCGCCACGAATACCGTTCCCTGACCAGTTTTCGCCCGTTCCGTCCCATACGGGCACGGAGTGTGTCGTCCGCCAGCAACGTCCTGATTGCCTCAGTCACGGACGCATCATTGGGTTCAACGACAAACCCTGCATCGTATTCAGACACTTCAGGAAAGTTGCATGGCTTCGAGATCACCACCGGCAATCCGGCCGCCAGTGTTTCAAGTATGGCCATGCTGAACCCCTCTGCGTGGGACGACAGCACGAACAGATCCGCACACGCCAGTGCCGCCAACTTGTCCTTGCCCGTCAACGTGCCGGTGAAGACAGTACCGTCTAACGCAGACGATGCCTTCAACGTGGCTTCCATTCGTTTCCGGGTGCCAACCTCATCCCACCCTGCGACCAGCAACGCAACGTCCTTGAACGTATGGAACAGGCTTGCATAGCTTCGCGCAAGGACGTTCAAGCCCTTTTTGGGATGGAGGCGTCCCATATACAGAATCACGCGCTTGCCCGACAGCTCAGGGTGCGCCGTCAAAAACTCCGATGCGTCGGGCAAGCATTCAAACGGGGCCGGATCGATTCCGTTAGGATTGACGAAAACGGGAGTCTTGTATCCGAGTTCGGAGATGCGTTTCATCTCCTCGTTCGTCAGTGCGTGAATGGCGTCGGCGGATTGCAGAATATGCCCCTGAATCATCTTCATATAGACCGACTTTTTGAGGGCTTTGTGCCTGAGACACCATGCTTCAAGCGCACCGCGGGGACTCAAGACATAAGGAACGTTGTGTGTGCGAGCGGCGCGGAACGCGACGAATCCTGGGTAGTGCCAAGGCTCGTGGACGTGAATGAGATCGAACGCACCGCTTTCCATTCTATCCCAGAGCGCCTGAGCCAACCTTTTCGAGTACGCGTTCCAGAAGCGTGCGAGGAATCCAGCCTCGAATTGGTGAATCGGAACGTGGGGAGGCGGAATGACGCCGGCCCCGAATCCTTGACGACGGATCGTGAAAATCTCGCAATGAATGCCCTCCTGCACCAAAGCCGACGTTAATCCCTGCACGGATGTCGCCGGCCCCCCATCGTCAGGCGACAGGCCGGTCACCACGTGCAAGACTCTCATGGCCCGCCCTGATGCTTGCCCTGAGGCTTGCCCTGAGCCTCGAAGGGTTCCCCTGAGGTTCCCCTGAGCCTCGAAGGGACTCGAAGGGCCTCGCCGGGACTCGAAGGGACGCACGCCATCGGACGTCGCAGCGGCAGGAAGCAGTCCGAGTGCCGCGGCCAGTTCAGGGAGAACGTTCTCCTGATCGAAGTCGCCCGCGGACGCCCGTGCGCCCGCCGCGAGTCGTCGGCGCAACTCATGGTCGTTGACAAGCCTGCTCATCGCCTCCGCAAAAGCAACTGCGTCGCCGGTCGGGACAACGAGGCCGTTGACTTCATGTTCGACGATCTCCAATGTCCCGGGCAGGTCGCTCGCGATGACCGGTAACCCCGCCATGAACGCCTCGATGATCACACCGGAATGCCCTTCGACCGCATTGCGGCTCGGGAACGCCAAAACGTCGTGTTGCCACAACGCGGCACGCAACCGGTCATGAGGCATCTGGCCATGGACGACGACGCCAGGCGTGCGATGCGCTCGTCCGGTCAAGCCGGTGACAATCGGGCCGTAGACGTGCAACTCGACGCGCTCGGTCACTCCGGAGGCGTACACGTGATCGAAGGCATCCAGCAGAACGTCAAGCCCTTTCAAAGGCTTCATTTCCCCCTGCCTGTCGAGGCCCGACACGAACGCGAGTCGTATCCCTCCTCCTTCGCCACGACGGATCCGGGGCGAGTCGGACGGACGCGGTCGAAAGCCTCTGACCACGGTCGTCTTTCGTCGCAGTCCGGCCGGGAGATCGGCCCGGGCTGTTTCCGTTTGGACCAGAAGAGTATCAACCGCACGAAACGCGGCGATACAGGCAGTACGGACGGGTGCCGGAAGGCGCACGGTACGAAAGACCGCCCGACCACCCGTCATCCGCACGGCGCAGCACTTGCGGAACAGCTTGGCGAAGAGCAGGAACGCAAGCCCGTACGAGAAGCAGAAATCGCTGGTCCCAAACAAGACGACTCTGTCAACGGATGGCACCCGAAGGACCGCACGCACCAAGCCAAGGAGGGTCCGCGAATGACTCAAGGAACCGAGCGCACCGCTTTCATGGTACAACGGATGATGGACGGGCAGATCGAAACGTTCAATCGAAAGATGAGGAACGTCTCTGACGTAGTTCCAGATGATCTCGAACGATACGCGAGAACCGCCTTCCAAGAAAGGCGGCGGTCCGATCAACAGCACCCGCTGCTTCTTGAGCGCCCGTGTGCCGTTGCGGCACTCGTTGTTCAACGGCTTCATCGATGATGCTCCAGCCACGCTTGAAACATCAGGATGCTCCAGAGGTGGTCGTCCCATTGTCCATGCCCGCTCAGATGCTCATTCCATTTTTGCCGGACCGGTTTCGGATCGAAAAATCCTTCCGCGTGCAACCGCCGCTCGTCCAGCAGGGCTTCCGCCCAATCCTTCAGTGGCCCTCGCAGCCACGCGGCAAGCGGCACCAGGAATCCCGCCTTCGGCCGTTCGACGAGTCTCTTCGGGACGTATTTGTCAAGAACCCGTCGCAAGATCCATTTTGGCCGACCGTTCCGTATCTTGACCGATAAAGGCAATCGCCAGGCGAATTCCACGACCCGGTGGTCCAGGAACGGCGCACGCGTTTCAAGGCTGACGCCCATCGCCGCCCGATCGACCTTGACCAACACGTCTTCCGAAAGAAAACTCAGCATGTCAACGGCCATCAATCGACTCGCGAACTCGGGCACGTGGGGCCAGCTTGCCGGTTCGGTCAGAATCGTCGCGGGTTCGGACGCCCCGCGCACAACCGTGACCATGTCCGGATTCAGCCAACGCGAGATTCGGTGAACGTAGAGTTGTTCCGGCCTTCGGCACTCCATCAACCGCGCCAGTTTGTATGCCTTGGCTTTCAACGGCAACCATCCGTGGCCCATCGGTATCCGGCGAAACACGTGGGACAGCAACCGATCCGGTCCACGCGACAGGACGGTCTCGATGGCCTGCGCACCAAGCCGGCAAAGAGGCATCGGCACGGTTGACAGCACCCGCCGGAGCCGAAGCGTTTGGAGATAGTGATCATAACCGCCGAACAGCTCGTCGCCGCCGTCTCCGGACAGGGCAACGGTGACGCACCGTCGCACCATGCCGGCCAGGAGGAAGGTCGGAATTTGTGCGGGATCGGCAAAGGGCTCATCGAAGAGGACGGGCAAGCGGGGGATGACGTCCAAGGCATCCCGTGCCGACACGTAGAGCTCGGTATGCTCGGTTCCGAGGTGGCCGGCCACCGCCTTGGCGTACTCCGCCTCGTTGTAGCCGGGTTCATCGAACCCAATCGTGAAGGTTCGCACCGGACGATCCGATTGCGCCTGCATCAACGCGACGATGGTTGACGAATCGATTCCGCCGGAGAGGAAGGCACCGAGCGGGACGTCCGCGACCATCTGCCGGCGGACCGCCTTGAGCAGGACGTCATGCAGAGCATCCACCGCGTCTTCGGAAGTGCCCTCGAACGGTCCCGCCTGACCTGCCTCGACCACGTTCCGCAACGACCAGTACGGTTGTGGGTCCGGTAACTCGTCAACGCCCTTTTGTGCCGCGTCCGCGGCGATCTTGACGTACGTGCCCGCCGGCAGTTTTCGCACCCCTTTGTCAATCGACCACGGCGACGGAATGTAGCCGTTCCGGAGGAGCAACGTCAGCGCTTCCCGGTTGATGGCTCTTGCGAACGCAGGATGCGCCGCCAGCACCTTGAACTCGGACCCGAACAGAAACACGCCATGCTGCACGCCGTAATAGAGCGGCTTTTCCCCAATCCGGTCGCGGATAAGATAGAGCGTTCTGTCCTCCCGGTCCCAGAGCGCAAACGCAAACATGCCCACCGCGGCCTGCAACGCTTCCTCCGGCCCCCAACAGTCAACCGCGGCCAGCAGCGTTTCCGTATCGGAATGTCCCTTCCACGAACACGCGTTCGGAAATCGGGTTTCGAGCCGACGCCGGAGATCCAGGTGATTATAGATTTCGCCGTTGAAGACGATGACGTAACGCCCGGACGCGGACGGCATGGGTTGGTGACCGGCGGGGGACACGTCAATGACGGCCAAACGCCGGTGCGCCAGCGCGATCCCGACTTTGCCGTCAAGCCAGACCCCGACGTCGTCGGGGCCGCGATGCGCCACGGCGTCCGCCATCCCGCGGGCGATTGAGGCCGCTTCTTCGGGAATGAAATGACGTCCGTCAAGAAAACCGGCTATGCCGCACATCCTGCACCTTCGATGGAACGCTTCACGGCCCAACCTACACGAACGGACTTTTCCCCTCAATGAAGACACGAAACGCGGTCCGGCGCAGACGGCAACCGTTCCAGCCCTGAGCGCACGTAACGCCCGGGCGTGCCCAGGGCATCAAAAGGCACGGACGCCAGCACCCAGGGAAGGGACAAGAGGCGGGCGAAAGGCGGCGCGTAATACGTTGCCCCGGCAACCGCCGTCAGCCAGATCAGAATCTCGCAAAAAAGTGCCGGGCCGGCAGGCAGAGCCCACGTCCATGAACGGCCGGCCGTCAGCCACAGTGCAAGGCCCGCCCACGCGCTCGCCCACAGGGCCGGCACGCAGCGTCGCAGAAGCGGTCGCACGTGCAGACCGAGAAGCGACAACGCGGTCCGGGTCATGAGCAGACACGAGACGATCTGGGCGCCGACGATGGCAACGGCCACGCCCGTCAAGCCCCAGCGGCTCCCGATCCAGGCGCCGAACACGACCAGGAAGGCGTGAGCCGCGTGTCGCCACGTCTCTTGGGAGACGGCGCCTGACGCGCGAACGGCCGCGACGTTCAGCACGCCGCCCGTCTGAAAGGGGATCGCGAGCGCGAGGATCTGAAGAACGGGAACGGCTTCGTCCCACTGTCTGCCCAGGACGACGGCGACGATCCCGGGAGCACTGACGAACGTCAGGATGCTCACCGGCAGCACCGCCAGCAACAGGATCTCGATGCCGTGCAGATAGGCGACGCCGACGCGGTCGACTCGTTGCCGGCGTTGCGCCATGGCCGGGAACGCCACTTCAAACAGATGACCGCCGAGGTAGTGGAACGGTAACGAGGCCAGTCGGTCGGCCCGCGTGTAGTACCCCAGGGCCGTGGCTCCCAGCCAGCGTCCGACGACGAAGGCACCGCCCATGCGTACGATAAAGTCGAACACCTGCATGAGCGCGTACCCGGCCCCGTAAGAGACAAGATCGGTCGCTTCACGGACCGTCAAGCGGGGGCGCAGGCGCAGCGGGGAAGACAGGACCACCATCACGGTACGGATCAACGCGCGCACGATCTCGGCCCAGATGAGCGCCCACGCACCCAATCCCTGGAAGGCCAGGACCGTTGCCGTGAGCCCGTAGCCGACCGCATACGGCAGAAGGTCGGCCACCATCAGTGTTTTGAACCGGAGATCACGGCGCAACAGGTGCTCCGGCACGACCCCCAGGCCGCTGATGACGAACGCCACGCAGAGAATCCGGAGCAACGACGACACGGTCGGTTCGTTGAAGAGCCGGCCGAAACTTGGCGCGCACAACCACGTCGCCGCCGCCACGGCGACGCCGAGCGCCACCGAGAGCGTGAACCCGACGCCGACGTGAGAATCGGTCAGTTCGGTGCGTTGGATCAGCGCGTGCCCGATACCGGTTTGACTGAATCTCGTGGCCAGTTCCATCAGAATCCAGACGATGCCGACCAGACCGAAATCGTTCGGCGTGAGCAACCGGGACAGGACCGCCAACACCAGCAACGTCAACGCAGCTTTGAGCACGACCGTCAGGGAAGACCATCCGAGTCCGCCCAACGTTCGGGCACCCAGACTCGTCGCGTGAGATCGGTCTCCTGCTTCAACTCGTGGTGCGTCGGGAACGGGGGACGACATGGGTGGCGAGTTCACCCCGTTGCGGAGGGTGCCGTGCCGAGGGACGTGGTCCGAGCGGATATCTGCCTGGGCAGGCGGGCCGGTCGCGTCTCCAACGTCTGCCCCGACCTCCGCCTGCGTGATTCACGCGTCGCATGCGCCGCCATGGCGCAACTCAATCCCAGGATGAAGGCGTGCCAGAAAAAATACACCGTCCCGTCGGTGCTCATGGACGCCATGGCAAACACAAAGGTCAGGACGACGGCGGCATCCATGGCAAGAGACCGCGGCAGCGTCAGACGTTTCCACAATAAGGAGCTGAAAAAGAGCAGAAACAACGACGGAGGGATGAGGCCGGCCTCTCCCCAAAGCATCAGATAGGTATTATGGACTCCACACGTTAACATCATTACTCGGCAATCGTGGGCGCCTTCAAGTTGGTGGAACCGCATGAGGCCGTGACCGAAAAGCGGAGATTCCGTTATCTGTGACCACCCCAGAGACCAAAGATCAAGGCGAAGGTTGGCATCATAGCTCGTGTTGAAATCGAGGGTCCTCATCCACGTCAGCCGCTTGAATTGGTCAGGTTCCAGCTCCAGAAAACGTTCCAGGTTGAAGATGGAAAGAAAAAAAACTGCCGCGAAGGCCATGGCCAACGTGACGCCGAGGAACGTTCGCTTACGATACAGGTTGAACGTTGAGAACCACAGGAACAGAAGAAGAAGCAAGGCATACGTGAGGAACACCATCCTCGAAAACGTCAGCAAGCATGCCGTACCGCTGAGGATCGCGACCAGACCGGCGAACGTTCGATACCGGCCGCTATCCAGGAAGAGCAGCCCCAGACCGGCTGCATAACAGGCGGCCATCCCCGCTATCGTCGGAGTTGTATAGGTGCCGATGAACCGCGTCGAAGCCGTATGCAACGCATCCCACAAATGGATCGGTGGACGATAGAGATATTTCGCCAACAAGGGAGTCGCCAGGATGAGGATGCACGTCACGGCCAGAATCGCCAGCATCCCTTTCAACAGCCGTTCGACGCCGATCCGTGGCAACAGCGCGGACGCGCCGAGCGCCGTTGCCACGATAATCAGGACGGCCAGGCCAACGTGGAATGGAAGCGTGGGATTCATGGCGTACCATGCAAAATCGGTGAGAAGCGCGACGCTCAGGCCGATGAGGAGGTAGGAGAGGATGGCGGCCACGATCAGGAAACCCGGGATTCCCAGTGCCCGTCGCAAGGGGAGACGAACGACCAGGAACAGGAACGCGCAGCACAGCGCAAGCCCGAGGTTGACGGACGTACCCCGCCCGACCGTCATGTTGGCAAAATGGTTCCAGTTCGACAGGGTCGCGACCGCCAACAGCCAGAACGCGAACCGCGCCGGACGAGACATCGAAACCCGCCGATTGGGCGGTCCAATCAGCGGGTCGACTGGCGTGGGATTCTGCATCGGTCGCCGCGGACTCTACTCAGCGTCCCGGTTCTGATCAGACCGTGCCGTTCTCCGTTTTTCGAGAAGAGGGCGCACGCCTTCGGAATTCGCAAAAAACGCCAGGCACACCGCTGCCAGCAGCCCAAGGATCCCACCCAGGACGGCGACCAACGGCGCGGACGGATAGGCGGAATCCACCGGCACCAGAGCACGCGACGCCAAGCGCACCTCCGACGTGACGGCTGACATCGCCAGTTTCAGTTCGACGATTTCGTTTCCAAGGGTTTCCAAGGCCGAACGGTGGACGTCCCGATTCTGAACGAGAACGGCAAGCCTGGTACTCACCGCTTCGCTCTCCGCCCTCAGTGATTGAATCTCCCGTTCCAACTCGTTGATAAGCCGAGGAAGTGGGTTGTTCGCGTCCTTGACGGTAAACTGAGTGTCCATGTCCTCAAGGGCCAACAAAGAGGATTCAGTAGTAGTAGTAGTAGTAGTAGTAGTAGTAGTAGTAGTAATATAACTGGACAGAAGCTTTTCGTACTTCTTAATATCCAGATCGACCTTCTTTATCCGATCTTGCAGCGTCGCAATGAGGGCGTTCACGTCGGTGAGTTGATCCGTCTCGTCGCCGTTGTTCCCGACCACGTTGTCGAAATTGACCTCCAGGGCGCTGAGGAGTCGCGCTGACGAGGCATAGGCTTCGGTCTTGAGCATCATGAGGGCCAGCGCGTTCGACGCGACGCTGGTTTGATGTCCTCTCTCAATCTGGGAGCGAATATCCAGCGCGTTGTTCAGCATGTGTTCCAGCCTTCGCCGGGTCGCGTAGCTTTCGGACAGCGCGTCCTCCCGGGACTCGATCAACAATCGGACGGTTTCGGTCTGGTTCTCCTGAGCTTTTCGCATCGTCAGCATCTGAACGTCGACCATGTCACTCCAGAGGTCTCTCAAGTTGACGACGAGATTGTGTTTCGCCTCAATCCACCGGTTCAATTGCCCGACGTTGCTGTTGGCGATGAACGTTTCCAATTTTTTTTGAGCGGCGTCGTGGGTCTCCCGCGTCTTCTCCAGCTCCGCGACAAGCGAGTCAAGCTGGTCCGACGGCGTATGCCGATACAACCGGTTCACGTGATCCACGTATTCCTCCGCCCACGCGTTGGCAATGGCCGCGGCTTTCTCCGGTGAATCGGCGCTGGCCGTCATGCGGATCAGATTGCTGGTGTTTCGTGGCGAAAGCGTGCCGACCGTGACAAGTTCGGCCCCGATTTCTTCAATCAATCTGGCCGCGTGGGCCTCCTTTTCATCCAATTGCTCACGCAGTCGTTCGCTCACGGCTTGGGCCACGTTTCCACTCTTGACGAGCCCCAGGAGCGCGGCACGCTTGGCCGTCGCCTCTATGGCCAGGGACCGCACCCGTCGTTTCGTGTCATCCGTCGTGGCGCCCGTACTGAATTTCTTATCAAGGGCGACGCTGCTCGTCATCCGAACGATCGCCACGTCGGACGAGGACTCGTACATCGGCAGGATGACCTGGATGGCCAGGATCAGCGCACCACTTCCGACCGCGGCCAGAACGGCGCCGAGCACGATCTCCCGCCGCCAGGCGACCAGCACGCGCACGTACCTCCCGAGTGAAACCTCTTCCCCCCGGTCGAAAGAAGCGTCATCCACACCAGTTTCGTGCGTCAAAAGCCACCTCCCCATCTTCGTTCAGTCATCGGATACTCCTGCAAAGTCCAGCTTTCACGGGCTAGTGTGTGTAACATTCTCTGAATCCGTCGTGCAACCGCCGTTGACGCTCAGCTTTTCACCACGTCACGCAGGCATCTGACCAGATTGGCGTTCTCACGGGCGGTTCTCACGGCGAAACGCAGCACGTGGTCATGAAGTCCGGGATAATTCGAGCAGTCTCTGACCAGAAGACCGCGTTCAATGAGTGCCGCCCGTACCCGACGACTCGTCAATGACCGGGGCAGTTCCACGAGAAAAAAATTGGCAGACGACGGATAGACCCGAAGTCCCGGAATCCGCTCAAGTGCTTGCCGGAAGACCGGACGCTCCTTCTGAAGAAACCGCAGACTCTTCCGCCGGTAACGGGTATCCTGCAAACAGGCCACGGCGGCTTCTTGAGCCAACGCGTTCACGGACCAGGGCGGCAACCGATTGCTGATGGCCTGAAGCATCTTTTCCGTCCCGACCGCATACCCGATCCGAAGGCCAGGAATCGCGTAAAACTTGGTAAAACTTCTCAGCACCAGGAGAGAATCATCGCGGACAGCCCGACGGATGCCGGACTTTTCTTCGCAGAAGTCCACGAACGTCTCGTCAACGATCAGACGCCCCCCTTGCCGCGTGACGGCCTCCAGGACGCGATAGACGTGACGTCGCGAGAGGCTCTGACCGGTCGGACTGTTCGGATTACAGAGAAACACGGCATCAACGGACGGACGTCGTCGTGGAACATCACGAGATGCGGCACGTGCGGGTCGCAACCGCGTGAGCACGTCATGAACGGGCGGGTGGTAGTCGTGTTCCTGACGTGCCAGGACGGACGTCACGCGCGCGTTCGACAACGCCAGTGCCCGTTCATATTCAGAAAACGTCGGACCGACGATCAAGCCACGCCGAACGTTCAACGCGGCGGGAACGGCATAAATCAGTTCCATCGTCCCGTTGCCCAGCAGCACGTTGCCGGGGCGAATGCGATGATGCCTGGCAATGGCTTCGACCAACAGCCGTCCCTCGGGGTCAGGATAATGGCGAACCTTGTCAACGTCGCCACGCAAGAGACGCCGAACGGGAAGGGGAACGCCGAGAGGATTGACGCTGGCGCTGAAGTCACAGAAATCCGACGCGGCCCGACCCGACTCTCGGGCGACGCGATAGATGTTTCCGCCGTGATCTACAGACCGTTCCACAACGTCGCGACGGCCGCACCGAGCAGGGCGGCCAGAGCAAATGCACGCCACATCAACGCCAGCGCCACGGGAATATGCCGGGGATGCAGCGAGTTCACGGGATCACCTAATCGGGGGCGATCGCTTCGGATGCCACGATAGACGCTCGGCCCGCCCAGCGGAATCTCCAACGCACCGGCCATGGCCGCCTCGGGGTGTCCGCTGTTGGGACTCGCGTGTTTGGCGCAATCCCGGCGATACACGCGCCAAGCCACTGAGCCGTTTTTCAGACGGACGTGCGACGAGAGCACGAGCAGTCCCGCGCTGAGCCGCGAGGGAATCGCGTTCGCACAATCATCAAGTCTCGCCGCGGCCCATCCAAAATCTCGATACCACGCGTGCCGATGCCCGATCATGGAATCCAGGGTATTCACGGCTTTATAGGCCAAGGCCAAGGGTGGTCCGCCGATGACCAGATAGAACAACGGGGCAATCACGCCGTCCGACGTGTTTTCGGCGATGCTTTCCACGGTGGCTCGCACCACGTCGGCCTCCCCTAACCGGTCAGTCTCCCGTCCGACCATGAACGAAACGGCTTGACGGGCCTCCTCCGGCGACCCGGCGTCAAGACGGCGATAGACCGTCCACGCATGGTCCGCTAAATCCTTCGCCGCCAACGTCGTGTATCCAAGCACAATCCACGTAAGATGGCCAAGCCACGGGTGGACCAGGCGGGCCATGTCCAACGCGCCCCACGCCACGAAAAAACTGAACGCCGGCACGAACAGGGCAAGGAGCAACCCCGCCACGCGCAGACCCGCACCGGAGGCGACCCGTGTTCTGACCAGCGACTCGCACCGGACGATGAAGGCACCCATCAGCCGGACGGGATGGGGCATCCACCTGGGATCCCCTGCGATCCGGTCAAGAACACAAGCGGCCAGCAGATCGACGGCAACCATGGGTCAAGACCATGGAGTCAACCAACGGCTGATCGTGGTCAAGGCTGCTCGCGCACAATGGCCATTAAGCAGGACGCGCATAGACAATCCGCAAACCGTTCAACAATGACCGCGTAGTGGGCGTCGGAAACCGGAACGTCGGTACACCAGCACCCGTACAGTCCGCACGTGAACGCACGGCCGCACCGTTCGCACGTTTTCTTGAGATTGCGCTTCATGGATCAGGACGCCGCCAGCATCAGGACGGACGGAGACGCCATCAGAAACAGGATCTCCGTCACTTCATTGATCGCACCGAGCACGTCTCCCGTGATGCCGCCGAACACGCGGGAACACGCAAAGACCATGCCGCGCGCCACGAGCACCCCGAGACCAAGGAGAAATCCGCCCGCCAGCCATCCGAAGGTTCCACAAAAAACGAGTCCGGTCCAGACGGTGGCCCACAAGACGTCCTTCAACCGGATTTCGTTCAAAAAATCCGAGGCAAGTCCACCGCCCGCCCGAGCATGCGAACTCCCGAACGCACTCACCACCATGGCCCATCTCCCCATCACCGGCATGCACGCTAAGAGAACGAGCCCGTCGGCGGAGGGCAGATTCAGGATTCCGGCGAACCGTAGCCCGAGGCTCAACGTCAACCCCGTCGCGCCCAAGGCGCCGATGCTTCCGTCCTTCATGACGGCCAACCGCTCCTGCGGACTCCCTCTCTTCCCCAGACCGTCAAGGGTATCGGCCAGCCCGTCCTGGTGTAATCCCCCGGTCAGGACCACCAGGCCGCACACAACCAGCAACGCCGTCATCTCCGGCGTCAACGCCACGCGCAACGCGGCGTCTCCGGCACCGAGCATGCCCCCGATGACGGCACCGACCGCGGGGTACCACTGCATGGAAGAGGCCATTTCTCTTGGAGTCGGCCGACCACGCGAGCCCCCGTCAAAGGGAATGATCGTAAGAAAATGCCAGGCCAACGCGGCGGATCTGAGCATGGACGTCCTCACGCTCCATAAACGTAGGGCCGCGTCTCACGCGGCCAACACAACACGGCGGTTCCGGTCATGGGCATCCTCACGCTCCATGAACGTAGGGCCGCGTCTCACGCGGCCAACGACCCCGGCCAACGCTCCTCTAGGATTCCCGGACCACGCCGGCCACGCCTGCTTCTTCAAAGGTGGCCATCCGGCTGTAGATGCTCAACGCGGCCTGCACGAGGGTGACGGCCAAACAGGCGCCGGTCCCCTCGCCGAGCCGCATCCGCAAATCCAGAAGAGGCTCAAGCTTGAGGTGGTCAAGGACGATCCGATGGCCGGATTCCTCCGACAGATGCGACGCCAGAAGATACTCACGGCACCGGGGCGCCAAGGCCACGGCAATCAACGCACTCACGCCGGTAATGAATCCATCGAGCACGACCGGCACGCGACGGGACGCCGCCCCGAGCATCAGACCGGCCATCCCGCCGATTTCGAATCCCCCCACCTTTGCCAACGTGTCCACGACGTCGTCAGGAGACGGACGATGCAAGGCAAGGGCCCGCTGAATCACGGAAATTTTTCGCCTCAGACGCTGCCCGTCCACGCCGGTTCCTTGACCGGTCACCCGTTCCACGTCGTACCCCGTCAACACCGACGCGATCGCGGCACTCGCCGTCGTGTTCCCGATGCCCATTTCCCCGACGGCGATAAGATTGTTCCCCTCCGCGCACGCGGCTTGGGCCAAGTTCATTCCAACGTGAAGGGACGTCAGCGCCTGCTCACGCGACATCGCGGGTTCATGAAGAAAATTTTTTGTTCCACGGGCAATCTTGTGATGCAAAAGACCGACGTGCGCGCCGAGGTCTTCGGCCACGCCCACGTCTACCACGCGCAACGCGGCACCGGCGTGACGAGCCAGGACGTTCACCGCGGCACCGTCACGGATGAAATTCCTGACCATCTGCGCGGTCACGGATTGTGGGTACGCACTCACCCCTTCAGCCGTCACGCCGTGGTCGGCGGCCAACGTAAAGACCACGGGTTGAAGAGGCGGAGGAGAGACGTTTCCCGTCATCCCGACGTAGCACGCGGCCACCTCCTCAAGTCGTCCGAGACTGCCCGCGGGCTTGGTCAGCGAATCAAGACGATTGAATGCCCGGGACCGAGCGTCTTCGCTTGACGGCCGGATTTCAGAAATCACGCGGTTGATCGTCTCGTCTCTCATCTGCCAAACGCCCACGGCGTCACAAGACGCTCACTTCAATTTCACGGGGAGACCGCTCACGGAAAGATACACGGCATCCGCGGCCTCGGCCACGCGTTGATTCATGGCTCCGGCACAATCCCGGAATTGTCGCGTCGCCGCGTCACCGGGAACAATGCCCATGCCCACTTCATTGCTGACCAAGACGACCGTTCCGGGAACCATCCGAACCGATCGCATCAGGCCATCCACGTGGGAAAGAACATGGGAGACCTGCATCCCGCTGCCGAGAAGATTCGCCAACCACAGAGTCAAGCAGTCAATCACCACGGTCTTGTACGCGGGTCCACGGGTTGCCATCCAGCCACCGACGTCAATGGGAATTTCCTGGGTTTCCCAGCTTGGGTCACGCTCCCGTTGATGCCGGCGAATGCGTGCGGCCATTTCCTCATCCCCGGCGTCCGCGGTCGCGACAAAAGCCCTGGGCATGGCCTGCCCCGCCAGCTTCAACGCCAGCCGACTCTTCCCTGAACGCACCCCTCCAAGCACAAAGCACAAATGAGAAGACGCCTCATAGACGTTCATGCCCCCTCCCACTCCCCACTCCCCACTCTCCACTAGCCACTGCCCACTAACTCGTCCTAATCCGACAACAACGGCAGATCCACGTTCACGCGGATGCCGCCGAAAATCGATCTGCCCGGGGTGCCGTAGAATAGTATTTCTTCATACTCTTCGTCCAAGAGATTATCCACGCGCACGTAGGCTTCGATCCGTTCGGATACGTCATAGGTCACGGCCAGATTCAGCACGTCAAACGAGCCGAGGCGCTGCGTGTCGGGTCTCTCTCCCACAAAACGGAAATCGAGGGTCATGCTCAAAGGATCAATCGGTTGATACCGGACGCTGAGACCGGCCTGGTCAACGGGCCAGCGAGGCAATCTGGTGCCGGTCCCAAGATTACGGGTCAGGGTCATGGTGTAGTGGCCTTTCAGTTCCAGACGCTTCATCCACGGTTGATCCCGGGCCAGGACCAGGTCGATCCCGACTTCCCAGCCTTGTGATTTTGCCGACCCCACGTTGCCGGCACAAGAACCAAACGTAGAAAGCGTCTCACAGATTTCACCTCGGATAAGACCAATAAGATCCCGATACCGATTCCAGAAATAGCCCCCGCTGATTTTGACTCCGTCGGCAAACAAGGTCTGATCCACGCCCACGTCGAAACTTCGGCTTTTTTCAGGCTGCACGTCGGGGTTGCCATAATTCGGAAAGAACAAGTCATTAATCGACGGCGCCCGAAACCCCGTGGCATAGCTCCCGCGTAGTTTCGTGTTCGTTTCCTTGAGCAGATACCCCCCCGTGACGCGATACGTCGTGGCATCGCCGAACGTATTATACCCGTCGTGCCTGACCCCGGCGGTGGCAAAGAATCGGTCAAACAGACTGAGCTGCACTTGGCTGAAACCGGCGTGAGACGAAACAATCTTCTCCGAGAAAGAAGAAGGGGAACTGCTGTCGTTCTTTCCCGTCTGCTCACGAAATTGATAGCCCATGGTCAGCGTGACGTACTGATTGAGACGAAAGTCTTGTTGGCTTTCGATCCGGTTCGCCAGCACGCGTATTGTATTAGGATCGCGAGAGAAAACCTCCCACGTTCCCGTTGTCACATTACGCTGCCGGATTCCATGAACGTTCAGCAACGCTTCCTGAGAACGGGAAAGGGTCAACACGTGCGTCCACCAATCGGTCAGAGGTTGCCGATACGTTCCGCTGAAGATGAATTGCTCGCTGTCATTTCTAGCCTTGATAACGTCCGAAGGACCGAAGCTGTTGTCGATATTGAGCGAACTGTTCCACCAACGAAAATTGACGTCGAGCAGGCCGTCGGAAGGCAGGGCCACGCCTATTCGAGACGAAGCCTGCCAATTCCGATAGGCGTCGCGTTCGGACGCCCCTCTTCGATAATTGATCTGCGAGATACCCGTCGTATCCCACCGAGAGAGCGCCAGAGAAAAATCAACCGGTCCCTTGCCGCCGGACACGTGCCCGCCTTCTCGCAGCGTATTGAACGATCCATATTCAAAAAACCCACCTGCCTTCAGAGGACCGCGTCCCCGTTTCGTCGTAATATTCACCACGCCACCCATCGCGTCAGCTCCCCAGAGCGTACTCTGGGCACCCCGGACGATTTCGATTTTCTCGACGTTATCGACGGTGAGGTGGGCAAAATTGAACGCTCCCGTGGTTGCACTATTGACAATCGCTCCGTCAATCAAGACCAACGTCTGTCTGGCGTTCCCACCTCGAATCCGTACGTTTGCCTGGCCGCCCGGTCCGCCGTTCTGGAACACGGCCAGGCCCGGCGAAAGACGGAGCACTTCCACCAACGTCTTGATGTTTCGTTCGGTCAAGTCTTGTTCGGTCAAGACCTCAACGGCACTCGTGACCCGACGAAGGGAAATCGGCGTTTTGGTGGCACTCACGACCACGGGATCAAGCGTCCGGACCTCTGAAGAAGCTGCACGCTGTTGACTGAAAGAAACGTCGGGGATCAAAAAACCGGCGAGCACACAAACTGAATACAGAAACCAGGACCTGCGAAACAACATCTTCCACCTCCCTTTGGTACGAAGGGCGTTGGACATCACCGACAATCGGGTCTCCTGACTTGCGGATCTCAATTCCTCTGCGCCTTCCCATGAACCTCTGGTTCACAGTGGCCCGTTGCAGATTCACTCCCCGCTTACAGTGGCGGCACCGCGATGGATTTGCACCATCTTCCCCGTCGCCGTCGGCTTGCTTCCTTTAAGAACGCCTCCTTGGATTGTTATTAAGCGACCCCCTTCCGCTCATACCGGCAAGGTGACTCTCGGCGTACCGGACTGCGGATGGTGATCGATGAGAACCCGACATCCGTAGACGGGTTCGAGCGATTTTCTGGAAATCACGTCTTCCGGCGGACCCGCTGCCACGATTTCCCCTTCTTGTAACAACAACAACCGATCGCAAGACTGACTGGCGACATTCAGATCATGAGAGACAAGAACGACGGTCGTCCCGCGCGCTCTATTCAACCGCCGAATCATTCGCGCAATATCCAATTGGTGATGGAGATCAAGAAAGGCGGTGGGCTCATCCAGAAGCAGGACTTCCGGTTCCTGGGCCAACGCCCGGGCAATCACCGCTCGTTGCCGCTCTCCGCCGGAGACGTCGGTCATCAGCCGCGTGCCGAGGCGAGCCACGTCCAGCTCTCTCATCGCCTGCATCGCCACGGCACGATCCCTGTCTCCTTCCCATCCCATCCCCCACGTTCGATTGTGATGGGGATAGCGCCCCATCAACACCATTTCATTGATCGTAAACGGAAACGCCTGTTGCGTCTCCTGGGGAACGAAGGCCACGCGACGGGCAATCTCGGTCTGGGAAAACGCACCGTGGGGTTGCCCGAACAGTTCAACCGTCCCCCGTTGAGGCGTCACGATTCTCATGAGAACTTTCAGCAGGGTGCTTTTCCCGGATCCATTGGGGCCGAGTATTCCCAACGTTTCTCCCGAGGCAATCGTGACGGAGATGTTGTTCAACGCCGGACATCGAACGGCCGTTTTCCCTCGCCCGAACCCGAAACTCACGGCGTGTAATCTGAAAGCCGGCCCGCCTCCGACTGCTCCCATCGGGGGCTTGCCCCCGACTGTTCCTATCGGGGGGCCGCTTGGATTGGCTTGATCGTGGTTCACGAGACAATCCTTTTTCGTCGTTGCACCAGCAGATATAAAAAGATCGGTCCCCCGACTAACGCCGTCACGACGCCCACGGGGATTTCCGCGGGACTCAGCAGCGTCCGTGCCGCGGTATCGGCGACCATGAGGAACGTGCCTCCTGCAATCCCCGAGGCCGTCAAGACCAACCGATGATCGGCCCCAAACACCAGGCGAACCGCGTGCGGCACGATGAGTCCGACGAATCCAATCAGACCGCTGAAGGCCACGACCGCTCCCGTGACCAACGCGGACGCGGCAAAGAGCACGCGCTTCAGTCGTTCGACTTCGACGCCCAATGAACGCGCCACCTCCTCGCCCAGCGTGAGCAGGTTCAAGGCCGGAGCCTGCCGAATCAGGACGCACACCCCGAAAAGAAGATACCCGGCTAAGACGAACACGGTTTGAAAATCCGGACCGGTTAAGGATCCCATCAGCCACGCATACATCCCCGATGCTTTGTACGGATCAGCCAGGCTCGTCAGAAATAAGATGAGGGCTGAAAAAATCGCGTTCAGCACCACTCCGCCCAACAACAGCGTATGAATCGAAAAACTCCCGTAGGAGACGGCAATGCGATAGACGATGAGCAGCGCAACCAGCGCCCCAAAGAAGGCACACATCGGCAACACCGAGACACTGAACGTGGAAAGGCCGACGCCGAACAGAACGGCCACGGCCGCGCCGAGTGCGGCCCCGCTCGAAATGCCAATGACGTAGGGGTCGGCCAAGGGGTTCCGCAGCAACGCCTGAAGTGAGGCCCCGACTGCCGCCAGACTTCCGCCAACCATAAACGCAAGCAGGACGCGGGGCACACGGACCTGCCAGAGAATAATGGAGTGGGGAGATTCTTGCGCCTCCCTTGCAGAAAGCGGCCCCTGGGCCAGAATTTTTGCGACTTGAGAAAACGGAATCGTCTCAGTCCCGAATCCCAGACAGACCACGAAGACCACGAGAGACAACGCCCCCAACCCTCCGGACGCGGCCATCCACTTCGTCGGCGAAAGGGAAACGACTCCGTGAGTCGGTTGCTCCGTCAATGCCACGCTGCCCTCTGCACGCTCGGCAGGCGAGAACACTGACGTTGACAAGGCCGGCGCGGCCACGTCAACGGGTTTTCTTGAAGGAGTCAATGAAACCATCACACGCGGGGACGCCGGTCCGTCATTTCTCCCCCGTCGCGGGTTCAAGCACGTCGGGATGGAGTATCCTCACAAGCGACTCCAAGCCTTCGATCACGCGGGGGCCGGGCCTGTTGAGCACGTCGCTGTGTATCTGCACGAGTTGATTCCGTTTGACGGCTTCCAGAGACGTCCACCGCCGCCATTGATCCTGCTCGGCTTGAGGAATGCCCTCAAAACGACCCGTCGGGAACAACAGAAATTCCGGGTTCCGTCGAAGCACTTCCTCAATGCTGAGACGCGGATACGGCACCCCTGCGTTTTCCGCGGCGTTTCTTGCCCCGGCCAGTTCAATCAACTGATGAATGTAGCTCCCCGGGCCGACCGTCATGAGCGGATCGGTATTGAGCACGAATAACAGCATGGGGCGCCGACGCCCGGTCAAGCGTTCGGACAGCCGCGTTATTTTCTTTCGAATGGTTTCACTGACCTTGAGGGATTCAGGCACTCGCCCCACCATGCGGCCCAGCACCTGAACGTGCGTCAAAATGTCTTCAACGGTTCTGGGGTCGAGCAGAAACGTCGGGATCTTCAATTGCTCCAGACGATGGAGTAAATCGACTCTCAAAAATGACTTCGGCGCAACGATGAGTTCCGGCCGGAGCGCCACAATGGATTCCAGATTCGGTTGGGAATACCCGACCTTGGGTTTGTCCGACGCGGCAGGCGGGTAGTTGCAAAATTCCGTGACGCCGACGATTTCCTGATCCAGGCCGATGGCAAACAGGATTTCCGTGATGCTCGGAGCCAGCGAGACGATGCGTTTCGGGGTGTCGGCAAGATAGAGTTTCCGGCCAAGGTCATCAACGAACGTCCGCGGGGCCACGTTGGCCATAAAGGGCATCCCGGTGAGAATTCCTTGTTGGCGACGTTTCATGGGGGCGGACGGGTCGGAGAACCCGAACGGAGGAGCACCGGCCGGAACAATCAGCAGCGCGCTCGTCAGGAACACGAGACCCACGCGAGCGCGCCGGTTCCTTTCTTTTGCACCACGATCGTCCCGGACGCTCGCCACGTCCGACGACGTAAAAAATCCCCAAGGCCAGAATGACCCTGAGGATTGCACCCGCGTCTTCATCCTCACCCGTTCCCCAGCCCACGAGGGTTCGAAGGTCGTGAAGCTCGTTCGATCATCCCGGGGACCACTTGGCCGAGGGAACGTCGAAACGGCATTCTTTGCCCGGGCCGGTCTTCTGGCTTCTGGATCCTGACCTACTTCCCGCGCCTTCCCGTCAAACGCAACGTCATTGACAGTGGCTCGTGCGGGGTTCGTTTCCAGTTACAGCGGCGGGACCGCGAAGGACTTGCACCTTCTTCCCTGTCCCCGGACATCCGTGTCAAAATCGAGCGGACTCTAAAGAACCCCAAATCCGTTTGTCAAGCAGACGGCAGGCGTAACGCCTCAAGGATGGGTTGCATATTGACGTGGCGCTCAACGTGGTCGGCCCATTCATCAAGAGCCGACGTCAGGCGTCGGGTGACGTTCTCAGAATCGGAAACGTTTCTCGGAGGGAGACCTTTGCGCGCCCGTACTCGATTCAGCCACGCACGGCGAAAAGACGGAACGTCGAACACGCCGTGGATATAGGTTCCCCACACCAGACCATCCGGAGAAACGGCTCCGTCGTCTCTGTTTCCGGCCTGATCGAGAATCTGAAAACACGGGGGGCATTGCCGACGACGGGTCACGCCCAGATGAATTTCGTATCCACGAACGACGCCTGATCGGGACGTTCCCGGCATCAAAGAATTGGCCGTCACTTGAACGGTCCGTTTGACGCGGTCCAGTCGGGTATCACACGACAACAGCCGCAGGCCCTCCGCCCGTCCGCCGCCTTCGATCCGATGAGGGTCCTCAACGACGTCTCCCAACATTTGAAACCCTCCGCATAGACCCACCACTTCCCGTCCGTTCTGAACCTGCGCGCGCACGCGTTCGGCAAATCCCTTCCGTTTGACGTCGTGAAGATCTTGAATCGTCTGCTTGCTCCCCGGAAGAATCAGCACGTCCGCGTCAACCAGATCCTCAGGAGTCTCGGCGTACCGTAACGCCACGTCGTCTTCAGCAGCCAACGCGTTGAAATCCGTAAAGTTACTTATATGCGGAAGCCGAACGACGGCCACGTTCACGGTTTCCCTGGAAAAAGGAAGCCGTTCACCCGATTCAATCGTCACGCCGTCTTCCTGATCCAGGATCAAGTTCCGTAAAAACGGAAGCACCCCCAGCACGGGCTTGGCCGTCCGCTTCCGGAGAAAAGCCACCCCCTCGTCAAACAATCTTCGGTCGCCACGAAACTTGTTGATCAGGACGCCGACCACGCGCTCACGTTCCCGCGGTTCCAATAAATCCAAGGTACCGACGACTTGGGCAAAGACGCCTCCACGGTCAACGTCCGCGACCAGCACGACCTTGGCGTCGGCCATTTCCACCACGGGCCAATTCACCAGATCACGATCGCGTAAATTCACCTCGGCCGCGCTGCCGGCGCCTTCAAGAAGCATCACCTCGTGATCGGCCGCCAGACGCGCGTAGCTGGCCCGCACGTAGCCGAACAGCTCATGTCGGTCATCAACGGAATCCCGTGCCTCCCGACTGCCCCACACGTTGCCCTGCACCACCACTTGCGACCGTCGTTCGCCTTCCGGCTTCAAGAGAATCGGATTCATGTCCACGTGCGGTTCAAGGCCACAGGCCCGAGCCTGTAAGACCTGCGCTCGCCCCATCTCTCCCCCCTCCACCGTCGCAAACGAATTGAGGGCCATGTTTTGAGCTTTGAACGGGGCGACCCGTATTCCTTTTCGGAACAAAATTCGACCGAGTCCGGCGGTGACGAGCGTCTTCCCCACGTCGGACGCCGTTCCAAGAATGGCAAGTGCTTGAGCCATCATCATCGAAGGCGGGCGTGAACGACCGGCCTGAACCGTTATCGCGGAACGTCAACGGTCAATCGGGCCGGAAACAATCGATCGACGTCCCCACGGCGTCGCACGTCCCGGAGGAGCACGTCCGCTCGCGGCGTCACGTGGCCTTGGAAACTCACGCGGCCGTTCGTCGTGACCGTCACGGATTTGGAAAAATCGATCACGTGCTCATTCAAAAACACGGTGTATCGACGAACCCGTTCGGTTCGGACGTCGATGTGATTCTCATCCCTTACGTCAACGGCCAATTTCGCGTACACCTTGTTCTTGATCAGATCATCCTGATAATCCATCAACGGCTCTGAAAACATGGCAATACGATCCGTTGAATCAATACGCACCCAGCCGAAGTCCGTCAAATGACTGGCGTCCCGAACCACGGTCAATTTCCGCGGGTACGGGTCACGGCGCTGCCGCTCAAACCACGCCACCAAGGCCGGCAATTCTTGTCGAGGGAAAAAATGACCGCCGGCGTGCGGATGCACCCAATCGTGTTCACGATACGTAAAGGCGATCCCAAGCCGTGACAACGCATTCGTCACGTTTCGACTCAACCAGACGGGCATGACGCGATCATTGGATCCGTGAATCACGTACACCGAGACGTGCCGAAGATTTTCCAGAAAGGGAAACACCACGTCGTCAATGCCACCGGCCATCGGAGCCACCGCGGCAAACCGCGACGCGTGGTGCATGCCGATCATCCACGCCCCGATGCCGCCGTTCGACATGCCCGTCAAGTAAATCCTGTTCGGATCAACGCGATAGCGCGTCCGAACGGCTTGAATGGTGCCGAGCACCAATTCTTCACCGAATCGCGTCCACCACGTCCCCATCCTGATCGTGGGACAGGCAAGCAGAAAGGACTCCCCCAACCGCGCAGCCCACCGCTCCAGATAGGCATCGCCCGTAAACCCGGCGCCGTGCAGGCAGATTACCAGCGGCAACGCCACCGCGGGATCATACGACGGCGGCACGAACAGGCCATACGAAAACGTTCGTCCGCGAACCCGAATCGGCTGTTTCGGAAGCATGCCCACCGGAGCCGCGTCATAGGTGCGACGGTGTTTGAGCACGCGGCTTACGTGCTCCGGCGTGGCATCAGGACGCGCCAGAATCGTCTGCAAGACCGACTCAGCCCGTCCGCGATCCTCAACCGCGAGATAGTGCGCGACAAGGGTTGCCAAGGATTGGCCTGACGTCCGGAGCGAACCGGTTGCCGCACCGGACTGCGTGGGCCGTTCCCACGCATCGGCACCCGCCTCCGTATTCCCGACGGCCGGCAGTCCGACGACAAGCAGCGTGATCACCAGAGCACGGCGCATGAGATTCCCATCATTCACCATCACGCCCGCTCCCGACGGGAGTCATCGGGGACTCCCCTGACGGACGTTCTCTTAAGACCCGTAAAAAAACACTGCCGTATTTCCTTAATTTATGTTCGCCGACGCCCGGGATTTGCGCGAGGTCTTCCAGCCTTCGCGGCTTGAGTCGGGCCAACTCACGCAAGGTGGCGTCGTGAAACACGACGTAGGGGGGCACTCCCTGCTCCCGGGCCAGAGTCAGACGCGCCTTCCGCAACGCTTGCCACAGGGCTTCGTCGTTCGACGAGACCGGCACAACGCGACACTTTTCTTTTGTGCCCGTCACGGAACGCCGCAATGTACGCAGGGTCAACCCCCGCTCGCCGTTCAGCACCGGATACGCCTGCTCCGTCAGGCGCAGGGCGTCGAAACGCTCGGCGTCCACCCAAAGGCAGCCTTGAGCAATCAGTTGACGGAAAATGGAGCGCCACTCGGCGGCGACGTACTCCGCGCCGCTGCCGAACACCTGGAGTCGATCGTGGCGGTAATTTCGGATGCGCGCGTGAGCCTTGCCGATGAGCACGTCAACCAGATAGTTCACGCCGAAACGCTCGCCGGTGCGGGAAACGCACGAGAGGGCCTTTCGCGCGGCCTCGGCACCTTCCCACGTGTGAGGCGGGTCCAGGCAGTTGTCGCAATTCCCGCAGTCTTCCCCAGGCTCCTCACCAAAGTAGGCACGGACGGCGCGGCGACGACAGGTGGCCAGTTCACACAGCCCCACCATCGCTTCCAGTTTCTGATGCTCCACTCGCTTGTACGCCTCGTCGGCTTCGGACTCGGACAGCCATTGCCGGAAGATGATGATTTCCCTCAAACCGTAATTCATCCACGCGCTGGCCGGGAGGCCGTCCCGGCCGGCACGACCCGTTTCCTGGTAGTACGCCTCAATGCTTTTCGGCAGACTGAGGTGGACGACAAAGCGCACGTCGGGTTTGTCGATACCCATGCCGAACGCGACCGTGGCCACGATCACCACGCCCTCTTCACGCAGAAACCGCTCCTGGTGTCGGCGGCGCGCGTGGTCCGAAAGGCCCGCGTGATAGGGCAGCGCGTCGCGTCCACGGGCACGCAGCCACTCGGCGGTCTCCTCCACTTTCTTGCGCGTCAGGCAGTAGACGATGCCGGAATCCGCGGGGTGCTCGCTTTGGAGAAAACGCCACATGCGCTCGCGCCCGTTGTCGTCGTCGGAGATGGCGTATCTGACGTTGAGACGATCACAACTGTGGCTGTAGACGGTGGCCTCTTCCAGTTGCAATTGGGTGATGATTTCACGGCGCGTCGCGGCGTCGGCGGTGGCAGTCAGGGCAATGCGCGGCACCGCGGGATACCGCTCGTGCAACACCGACAATTGCAGATATTCCGCTCGGAAGTCGTGCCCCCAGCGCGACACGCAATGGGCTTCGTCAATGGCAAACAAGGCGATGGTCTGGCCGTCCAGCCACTCCAGCGTCCGATCCCGCACGAGACGCTCCGGCGCGACGTAGAGCAGATCCAGCCGCCCGCCACTGACCGCTGCCTCCACGGCCCGTACTTCCGCCGGGCCCATCGTGGAGTTCAGGCAGGCGGCCCGCACCCCGCACTGGCGCAGCGCGTCCACTTGATCCTTCATCAACGCAATCAGCGGCGACACCACGACGCCCACCCCTTCCCGCATCATGGCCGGCACCTGATAGCACAACGATTTTCCCCCGCCGGTCGGCATCAGGACCAGGGCATCTCTGCCGGCCAGCAGATCCGCAATCACGTCCTCCTGGCACAAGCGAAACGCCGCATGTCCGAAGACGCTCCGGAGAATACGAAGCGCAGCGTCGGTGGATTGGACCCGTTCCATGACCCGTTGTTCCTGATTCCCCATGCACCCCGATGACGCGAGCAACGATCACGCCGCGGCACCGCCGTATTATAGCAGAGCAGCACCGCAACGTCGGCAACACGATCAGCCACTGCCGTCCCGATTCATGACCTCCGCAATGAAGACGGATAGAGGTCTGCTCCCAGCGGACGTTCAGAACAACGCCAAAAGGCTGAATTGGCCGGACACTTCGCAATGAATGAGACCCTCCCGTGCGCACTTCATTTCGCCTTGACTCATCCATTGTCCATAGAATCTAATTCAGTTCATCCATTGAGCATCAACTGAGAACGCCGGCACGATGACATCACACGGATCGCGTCGTCACTGGAACCAGGGAAAACGGTCGCCTCTGAGCACCACGTCCGGGCTTCTCGACGTCACGGCCGGAAACGAAATAGAACGTCTGATCCAATTCGGCCGGTTGCTGCCTCCCTGACGGCTTCTGAAACATAAGGAGAAGAGAATGTCGAACATCGGTACAGCCGACATCCAGACGGAAGATGCCCGAGTAGAGTTCGAGCGAACGTCCCGGGACCTGACTGACCTGGAACTAGAGCCAATAACGTCCGAAGACGAAGATTACGAAAGCACTCCTCCAGACTACCAGATTACAACGTATCCAGCAGATTACACTCTGGAAGGGCTGCATCAAAAATGGGAAAAGAATGAAATCGTGATTCCCGAATTCCAGCGAGGATTCGTCTGGAAGCAGGTTCAGTCCAGCAAGTTGATTGAGTCCTTCCTTGTAGGATTACCGGTCCCCGCTGTATTTCTTTACAGCGAGCGCGAAAGCCAGAAATACCTCGTCATAGACGGACAGCAACGTCTGAAGAGTGTCTTCTACTATTTTGAGGGATATCTTGGCTCCGAAAAACAAGATGCGCGTAAGGCATTCAATCTGAAAGGCCTTCATCCGAAAAGTCCCTTTCATGGAAAAAAATTTGATGACCTTGGTGAAAGCGATCAACTGCGATTGAAAAACGCTGTCTTGCGCGCATTCATCGTCCAGCAACTCGACCCCAATGACGATACAAGCATGTACCATATCTTCGAAAGACTCAATACCGGTGGAACGTTATTGGCGAATCAGGAAGTCCGCAATTGTGTCTATCGCGGAGAATTTGTCAGTTTTCTTAAAGAAATCAACACGCTTCCGGACTGGCGAGCAATCCTTGGCAAACAAGAACCTGACAGCCGACGGAAAGACATTGAACTGCTCGTGCGCTTTTTCGCCATGCAAGAGGTAGACGACTACAAGAAGCCAATGAAAGATTTTCTGTCGAGATTCATGCGGAAACACAAAAAACCCTCCAAAGAGACGTTAGAAGGCAGCCGCCGACTATTTGAAAAGACCTGCAAGATCATCATTACCACTCTTGGCCCAAAACCCTTTCACGTTCGTTCAGGTATGAACACGGCAATATTCGATGCCGTCATGGTCGCTTTCTCCAAACGCCTGACCACTCAAATTCCAGAAGACATCAATGCTCGATATAAGAATCTCGTCGAGAGCAATGATTTCAATCAGTACACGAGGCAGAGAACAACGGACGTCGATATCGTGCGTAAGCGTTTTCAACGTGCTTCACTGGAGCTTTTTGGTACATAATTCCGTCGGCATCAATCATGCGTATTCCACGGATTGATCAAGCATTGGAGAAATGTCAATCGCATTTATCTTCAGAAACAATCGAAGTCGAAATAAAGAGCTTACTGACCCAAGCATTGCTGATTCTCATATACGCTGAGTTCGAACGTGCAATTAAAAATTTGATTAAAGAGCGATGCTCGTCCATATCAGACGACGCTGTAAAGAATTTTGTTGTAGGTTGTACGGACAGTGGCTTTCGCGGTCTGCAAATAGATGCAATGGCAGGGTTGCTTGGGCGATTTGATAAATCTTGCAAAGAAACATTTACGAATAGGCTCGATCAAAAAACCAAAGAGATGTATAACAACATCTTGAACAATCGCAACCGAGTTGCACATGGGGAAGGAAGTCCTGTCACCTTCCGTGACGTAGAGGAGTTCTACGAACACGCCCACGTCGTATTGGACCGCTTCCGGGAGTCGTTATTTCAGAACGTCAATGGCTCAGCATAATTCATAGAATCACCTCCCATCGAGAATCGCTTGACGCAAGTTTTCTGAACGTTCGCCTCGAATACAGAGGCGTACCCACTGACCAAAGATCATCGTTACTGGGCTTGTTTGACAAACGTTTCTGCGATCACGGCGATGGCGCGGCGAGGAGACATGAGTGCAGTCAGAACCTCTCGGCCTCCGGCTGCCGGCCAGGCCGCACGTCTGGGTGACGGCTTGGCCTTGGCCGCCGCGGTGCTTGGGCCTCTCCTCCTTTACGGGCTCACGCTGCCCCGCACCGTCGTCCTGGAAGACGACGGCCTGTTCCTCATGGCCGGCGCCCACCTCGGCGTCGCCCATCCCCCCGGCTATCCCCTCTACACGCTCCTCTGCCACCTCGTCACGCTGTTGCCCTTCGGCACCGTCGCCTTCCTCGGCCACCTCTCCAGCGCGATGCTGGGCGCGCTGGCATGTGGCGGCGTCTATCTGTGTGCCCGGCTGTTGCAGGCCGCGCCCGTGCCGGCCGTGACTGCGGCCTGGCTGTTCGCGGCCTCGGAGCATTTCTGGTCTCAGGCCATCATCGCGGAGGTGTATACGCTAAACGCGCTGCTGTTCTTTGCCACGTATGGGCTGATTCTGTACGGGGTGCGGCAGCCGGGACGGCCCCGCATCTGGATGGCCGCGGCCGTGGGGTACGGGTTGAGTCTGGCCAATCATTGGCCGCTGATGGTGCTGGCCTTGCCCGGCCTGCTGCTGGCGGCCCTGCCGGCGTGGAAGTCCCTGCCCGTCAAACTGCCGAAACTCGTCGCGGTTTCGCTGGTGAGCGCGGCCCTTCCCTATGCGTGGATGGTGTTGCGATCCTGGCAGGAACCGCTCATCAGTTTCTACGGCCCGATTACGGACTGGGACGCATTCTGGTACTACGTCAGCAGAAGCGGCTATTCCAAAGTTGACGTGAGCCCCAGCGCGGGCTGGGGCGATCGTCTGGCGTTTCTGGGGTGGTTTGGGAACGAAGTGCTCCGGCAGGTGACGCTGCCGGGATTTGCGCTCGCCGCACTGGGCCTCTACGCGATGTTCCGTTGCCGGCGATACACCGAGGCGGGTTCCGGGGTGCTGGCGTTCCTTGGGAACAGCGCGGTGTTGATCGTCCTGCTCCGCTTCGATTTCGACGATTATAACGTCTCGGTCTTCCGCCCCTACTCCCTGGTCAGCTACGGGATCGTGGCCCTGTGGCTGGCGGTCGGATTGCAGGTTCTCCTGGACCGCCTGCACACCGGGCTGCGCGCGGGGCCGTGGGTGCGAACCGGTGCCGCGGCCCTGGCGGGGTTGGGGATGGTGGCGTATTCCGTACAGGCAAACTGGGGCTTGAACGATCGCTCCGGCAGCGATTTTTCTGAGCGGTACGCGCAAGTGGTGTTGGACTTGCTGCCGCACGACGCAGTGCTGTTCGTGTTCGGTGACTCGGAGATCGGTCCCCTTGGCTACTACCGCTTCGTTGAGCAGCGTCGCCCGGACGTCACCCTGCTGAGTGCCCAGGGGCTGGTGTACGGCAATCGCCTCTACGGGCCGAGAACGTCCGATCGGCACAAAGCCGAAACCCTTCGGCGGTTCGTGAATGACACCGATCGTCCCGTGTTCTATACCATCGAAGACGAAAAAATTCCCCACGACGGCGGCAGCCGACGCCATGGTTTCGTCAAGGAAGTCATTCGGGAGGGTTCACCGGGGGCCATGGAGTTACGCATCCGGCCGCAAGCCGAGCACTATTTCGAGGAACTCCTGAACCGGCAGCCGGTCGATAGCTGGGAACGATTTCGACGGCATAAATTGCTCTACCTCTACGGCGAGCACCTTGGATACGCCGTGCTGTCGGGCAACGCCGAGCTGTTGGAACGAACGCGACGCACGCTTGCACTGGCCACGCGGAGTTTCTTCAGTCTGATCGGAATGATCGAAGTCCTGTTGAATCACGGGAATCCCTCGCATCTGGCACAAATTGACGAGTGGGTGCAGGAGGCGGATCACAGGCAGGACGAGATCATGAGTAAAGAGCGGAGGGCCAGGTTTCTCTATCTGAAAGGATTTCTGCGTTATCGCCTGGGACGGGCGGAGGAAGCCGTCGCGTTGTTCCGAAAGTCCCTCGCCATCTACCCGCATCCGGACAATGCGTCCGTCATGGCACTCAAGCAGCTCGCACCTTGAGTCGGGTCGTCCGACGGTCCCCGGCTCAGGGCAGCGTTCTTGAACACCGTCGTTGATTTTCCACCGTCAATCGTGTGTAATTCGGCCCGTTTGTCGGCCCTTGATTGCGGACGGTATGACTCAAATGAACTTGCGAGAGGAGAAAATCATGAACAAGACGGAACGGCGAAATTTGCACGCCCTTCTTGCTGTGGCCCTGGGTGTCTGCATCCTCGGATCGGCAAGCGTGGCAAATGCTGAAGAAAGCCGGCGGGGCTTCTACGTCGGCATCGAACTGGGGCTGACCCACGCCGCGAGCATGGGGTCTCCCCTTTCGGGCATCAGCCAGTCTACGCGCTGCGACAGGATCTTGTATGAACAAGCGATGATGACGTCCAAGATACCGCCCGATGCTAAATGCCCGCCTATACCCAAGGATCCGATCTATACCGCTGATTTCGAGCCGGGCATCGGATTCGCCGGTGCCCTCAGCGCGGGCTACACGCTGGACAATCTGCGCTTCGAAGTCGAATACCTGCACCGACGCCAGGGTGACGACTCATCTCTTCTGCCCGGCACGACCGACGTGACCCGAGACAAAGACAGCGAATGGCTTCAGCCGCCGTCCGCGGGTATTTCCGACTTCCAGGCCAACCAGCTCTTCGTGAACGTGTATTACGATTTCAGGAACGACTCACCCTGGACGCCCTATCTGGGCGCGGGCCTCGGCTGGGCACGCACCAGCCTGCGCTACGAAAACCTCTACATACGCAAGAGCGGCCAAGCCTATCTGGACGCGGTCTCAGGGCAGGACTGGCCGGATGAAGTCAAGCTTCAGGCTGCCGGGACGACCAGTTATCTGAACACCCGGATCAACAAGAACCTCTTCGGCTTCCAGTTTCTCGGCGGACTGGACTACGCACTCACGGAACAGGTCTCCATCGGGCTGAAAGGGCGCTGGGCACGTTTTCAGAACATCCGCCACAACGCCGTCTGGAACAAAATCCGCAGTCACGAACCGGTCCTTGCCGACGGCGTGACGCCGTACCGGGTCCGCATAAAACTGGACAACGTTCAGTACTGGGGAATGACGATCGGGCTGAAATACCACTTCTGACGGACCACGGCTGATCCGGCGTCCGTCCGCGGAAAGCCTCAGGCCATTTTCAGCAACTCGCCAATCGCGCCGCTCACGCCTTCAAAGATCTGATGCGGTTTCGCGGTCCCGTACATGTACGCCGGGGTGGTAATCACGCGATTGGCCGCGTCAACGACGAACCGTTCGACCGCGCAATTGCTGTGTTTGGCCCCGGTTTTTTCAACTTCTGACGCCGTCTCCTGATCGTTGCCGATCGTCACGTTGATGCCCTTCTCCCCGAACGCCAAGGCCATGATGGCCGGCGCGATACAAATCGCGGCGATGGGTTTGCGGCCTTCATGAAATTCTTTGACGATCCGAAGGACGTGCGGATCAATCGCTCCTCCGCTCCCCTTTTGCGCGAAATCACACAAATGAAGGGCCGCTCCATATCCGCCGGGAAACGCCAGGGCGTCGAAGTCCCGCGCGTGGAGGTCTTCAAGCGGCCGAATCTCGCCCCGTGCAATACGGGCGGCTTCTTCCAGGACGTTTCTGTTGCGGCCGGTCGGCTGTTGCGTGAGATGATTCGTTTCCGCCGCCTCCTTATTCGGCGCAAAGCACTGATACGCCGCGCCTCGTTGTCCAATCGCCACCAACGTACTGATGGCTTCGGTGATCTCCGCCCCATCCAGGAACCCACAGCCTGAGAGAACGACGGCAACGTTTTTCATGATGACCTCCTCAGCAAGTCGTTTCGTTCACGTTTATGCCAACCGACGACACGATTACGTTCCATTACACGTCTCCGGTGATGAGCAGGTCCTCACCAAGGGATTGCACGTGAAGATTGCGGACTCCCACTTTGTCATTCAGACGGGTGGGCGAGAGCCCGCCGATCAAGCCTTTGGCGTCGCGGCCTCCCAAGAGAACGGGAGCCACGTACAGGTAAAGCCGATTGACCAGAGCCGCACGGAAGAACCCGGCATACAACTCGCTCCCGCCTTCCACCAGCAGACTCGCGATCCCCCGTTTTCCAAGTTCGCGGAGACATCGGCGAAGGGACACGCGACGGGTGCGTTGAGGGAACACCAGCACGTCCACGCCACGGTTTCGTAATTGCTGAATTTTTGCGGAGGCCGCCAATCCCGTGGTTGCCACGATTGTGGGAAACCGCTCCACTTCCTGAAACACCCGTGCGTTGACGGAACTCCGAAGCCGGCTGTCGAAGATGATCCGACGAACCGGCGGATGGGCCGCGTTGGCGTGCGTGGCAGGAAGCCGGACGGTTAACCGCGGGTCGTCTTTGAGCACGGTCCTGACGCCCACGGCAACGGCGTCCACCTGACTCCGCAGTCGATGGACGTGCTCTCTGGTCTTGACGCCGGTGATCCATTGCGATTCGCCGGAGGCCGTGGCAATCTGACCGTCCAACGTCATCGCGGCTTTGAGCACGACGAACGGGCGGCCGGTTTTGACCCAATGGATGTATCCCTCGTTGAGTGCCGCGGCCTCGTTGCCGAGGCATCCGACGTCGACCTTGATCCCTGCTCGTCGGAGTCGCTGAATCCCGCGTCCGCTCACTCGATCGTGCGGGTCCCGCATCGCCACGACGACGCGGCCAACCCCCGACTCGATGACGGCGGGCACGCAGGGCGCCGTGCGTTTGTCCTCGTGGCAACAGGGTTCGAGCGTGCAGTAGAGCGTGGCCCCACGAGAACGGGACCCGGCTCGTCGAAGGGCAATGATCTCGGCGTGGGGGCCGCCGGCTCGTTGGTGATATCCGGAACCCACGAGGGTCCCGTTGGCCACCACCACTGCCCCCACCATGGGATTCGGACGAGTCATCCCCCGCCCTTGAGCCGCCAGCCTGAGGGCGCGTGTCATGAAGGAGCGGTCTTGTTCAACGTCACTCACCGACGAACGTGCGCGTTTCTCCGCCGCGCTGGTGTTTTCGGCTTGGATTGCGAGCGCGCGGCAGTCGTGCGACGGCCGGGCGCGCTGGGTTTTGCCGAAGCGTTCACGGCCCGTTTCCTTGACGTCGCTGCTGATTCTGTGTCTTCGGCGTTCAACGCGGCTTGGGCGGCGGCCAAACGGGCAATGGCCACGCGATACGGAGAACAACTCACGTAGTCGAGACCAAGGCCATGACAGAATTCAACGGAACTGGGTTCTCCGCCGTGTTCTCCGCAAATCCCCAACTTGATGTCCGGACGGGTTGCACGTCCTTCATCCATGGCCAACCGCATGACGGCCCCCACGCCTTCCCTGTCCAGCACGGCAAACGGGTCAAACGCCAGCAGATCGTGCTCGCGATAAAAACCCGTAAACTTGGCCGCGTCGTCCCTGGAGAATCCGTAGGTGGTCTGGGTCAGGTCATTGGTCCCGAAAGAAAAGAATTCCGCGTCTTCGGCAATCCGTCCCGCCGTGACCGCGGCCCGCGGCAGCTCGATCATGGTGCCGACCAGATAGGTCAACGTTTTTCCGCACCGCTTCATGGTTGCTTCCGCGACTTCCGTGATGAGGGTTTTCTGCGCTTTCATTTCGGAGGCCATGCCAACCAGGGGAATCATGATTTCCGGCACGATCTTTTTGCCTTCCTTGGCCACTTCACACGCCGCTTCCATGATGGCCCGAACCTGCATCCGGGTAATCTCCGGCATGGTGATGCCCAACCGACATCCTCGAAGTCCCAGCATCGGATTGAATTCATGGAGTTCTTCGACTCTTGCCAGAATTTTTCGTTTTTCTTCAACTTGGCGTGAACGCTCATGAGCGGCCTCCGCTCGCGCAACGTCCACCATGAGTTGTTCCCGTTTCGGCAGGAACTCATGTAAGGGGGGATCAAGCAACCGGATGGTGACCGGACGTCCTTTCATCTCCCGGTAGAGACCGATGAAATCCTTTTTCTGGAGAGGAAGCAGTTGATCGAGATAGTGCTCTCGTTCTTGTGGGGTCGCGGCCAGGATCATGGCTTGCATGATCGGAGCCCGGTCTTCTGCAAAAAACATGTGTTCCGTTCGACAGAGACCGATGCCTTCCGCCCCGAATCCCCGCGCAATGTGCGCCTGTTCCGGGCCGTCGGCGTTCGCCCGAACCCTGAGACGGCGAATGTCATCGGCCCACTTCAGGATGGTGGCAAAATAGCGAAACTTTTCGGACCGGGCCGCGGAACGGTTGCCTTGGATGACTTGAATCACTTCGGAGGCCGTCACGGACAGCATCCCGCCGTAGACGCAGCCGGTGAACCCGTTAATGGAAATCGACTCCCCTTCCTGAAAGACGGACGGACCAATCCGCACCTTGGCTTCCTCTTCAAACACCTCAACGTCTTCGCAACCCGCGACGCAAACCTTGCCCATTTGTCGGGCCACGACCGCGGCATGGGAGGTCATGCCACCCGTCGCCGTGAGAAACCCTTCCGACGCGTGCATACCATGAATATCATCCGGGCTCGTTTCTTTTCTGACGAGGATGGATGGCTCACCACGACGCTTGAGCGCCACGGCCCGTTCCGGGGTCAAGGCAATTTTGCCACAGGCGGCTCCCGGACCAGCCGACAATCCTCTGCCGATGGGTTGAAATTTCTTTTCTTCCGCCTGATCGAAAATGGGATACAAATACTGAGCCAATTGTTCCGGGTCCACTCGACGAACCGCTTCTCTTTTGTCAATCAGTCCCTCTTTGACCATATCGACGGCAATCCGGACCGCGGCAATCCCCGTTCGCTTCCCGACCCGCGTCTGCAGCATGTAGAGCGTGCCTTCCTGAATCGTAAACTCCATATCCTGCATGTCTCGATAATGGCGTTCCAGAATTTTCTGGGTGTTCACGAGGGATCGATACGCCGCGGGTAACGTGTGCCGTAAGGCCGCGACGGGAAGGGGGGTGCGAATGCCGGCGACCACGTCTTCCCCCTGGGCGTTTAATAAACATTCCCCAAAAAACGTGCGCCGCCCGGTGGAAGGATCACGAGAAAACGCGACCCCCGTCCCACTGGTCTCACCCATGTTCCCAAACACCATGGCCACCACGTTGACCGCGGTGCCCCAGTCGTCGGGAATCCCATAGATTCGTCGATACGTCACCGCACGTTCGCCGAACCAGGAGGCAAAGACGGCCTGAATGCCCATTCTGAGCTGGTCAAGCGGATCCTCGGGAAACGCCTGCCCGGTTTCCCGTCGGACGAGCCGTTGATACTCGGACACAAGCTCGCTCAGGGATTCCGACGAGAGGTCCGTATCGGTGGCCACGCCATCGTGCGTTTTCTGCGCGTCAAGCACGGCGTCAAATTTTTCACGCGACACCCCCATGACCACGGACCCGAACATCGTAATAAATCGACGATAAGCATCCAGCGCAAACCGTTCATTCTTCGTTTTCTCAGCCAACCCCCTGACCGTCTGCGAGTTCAACCCGAGGTTCAAGACCGTGTCCATCATGCCAGGCATCGATGCTCGGGCGCCGGACCGCACCGAGACCAGCAGCGGATTGCGCGGATCCCCGAATCTGGCCTTCATCGACCGCTCAACCCGCTTCAGACCGGCCAGAATCTGTTCCTGCACGTCTTTGGAATACGACTTGCCGGCGCGAAAATATTCGAGACAGGCGTCCGTCGTGATCGTAAATCCAGGCGGGACGGAGATGTGTAAATTGGTCATTTCCGCCAGACCGGCCCCTTTCCCGCCGAGCAGATTTTTCATCGTGCCCGTGCCTTCGGCTTTGCCGTCGCCAAAGTAATACACGTACTTCTTCTTCCCCGTCTTCTTCCCCATGAGTTGAGTCCCCCAGTCGGCTGACGCCGGAACGCCCGGCCGGAACGTTCACTTCACCGCGGTTTCACGAAACAAAGCAGAAATGTACCACAAGTCGGAGATTCCTCAAAAAAATTTCTTCACCACGCCGTGCCACGCCTGATGCGTCCCGAGCGAGGCGCGCTGCCGAGTGACTCGCCGGACCACCCGAAGGCGTCGTGCGTTCGGCGATCATCGTTCATGCCGTTGCAGCCGCATCTCATACCACGTCAACAAATAGCGTTTACTCCGCATGCCCAGATAGATGACCGCCGCGACAAAGATCATGAGGCCCAAGAGCCGGGGTTCGGCCTTTCTGGCATTTTCATAATATAAATTCCCCTCACCATCAATGGCTAAAGGCTCCCCCGCTCTGAGGGAATGGACTTGGCCGGTCGGATCGGTCGTGTCCAACCATTCCGAGCACACCCGAACCGGCCCCTCCGTCCCGGACACCTCGGCCCAGACCACCCGCACACAATAGCCCCCTTGTGGATCGTAAAGTTCGGCGTTCGTCAACACAAAATCCAGATCCAACCCGCTGACCCACAACGCACCCAGGAGAATCAGATTACAGGTCACGATGAGGACGAGCGTAATGCCCCTGCGAAACCAACGGAATCCGGATTCGGAAAAAACCATGCGCGACACGTCTCCGGCGGCATGAGACGCCGCCCTACCTCCCGGCGGCATGAGATGCCGCCCTACGGACCCTGGACCTGGATTCGGGATAAATCACCAAAACTTGAAAACAGGTCATCAACCTGCCGCAATAACGACAACCGATTCGCTCTGGTTTCAGGCTCCGGGGCATTCACCAGCACGCCTTCAAAGAACTGATCGATGGGACGTTTCAAGTCGATGAGTCGTTTCACGGCTCCATGGTAATCGCCCGAGGCAAGGGACTGGTCCACGGCCCGTCGGATCGTTTCGACGGTCTGGTGCAAGGCACGTTCCGTCGGATGCGTCAAACGTTCCGCGTTGACGGCACGGCTCGTCCATGCTTCTTTTTCGACGATTCTGTGTGCTCGTTTGAATCCGATCAGCAAGGGATCAAATTCCTGCCGCTTGGTGACCGTCTGCAAGGCGTCCATGCGTAAAAACAAATCCCGGAGGTCACCGTCGGCAGCGTGCGGCCCCTGAATGATGCTTTCCACGACGTCTTCACGATAGCCGGACGCGGTTCGACCATAAAACCGGAGCCGGTCCAACAGAAACCCAAGCACGGACAAACGAAACGCCTCATCCCCCGCCGTCGTTCCCGACGCGTTGCGGGAATCACCCGCCGGCTGACGTGCGACCTTGACCCCCTGCCAAGTCAGAAACCGTTCGGCCTGCCGTAAGATGTCCCCAAGGTGAAGCGTCATCCCGGCCTCAACCACAATGCGAACGAGGCCGAACGCACTGCGGCGAAGGCCAAAGGGATCTTCCGAACCCGAAGGGACGATCCCGGCGTAGAAAAAAGCCGCGAGGGTATCGAGACGGTCGGCAATCGATAACAATCGGCCCACGATGGTCTTGGGAACCTCATCGTCCGGCGTCCTGGGTTGATAGTATTCTCCTATGGCGTCACACACTTCACCCGGTTCGCCGTCGTGCGCAGCATACGTTTTCCCCATCACGCCCTGGAGGGACGGAAATTCCCCAACCATCCCCGTCACCAGATCCGCCTTACACAAGAAGGCCGCTCGCTCACAGGCTGCCTTCACCTCCGGGGCCCCGGCAGCCTGAGCAAGGGCGCCGACCAACGCAACGGTGCGTTCAGTCTTCTGGTGTAACGACCCCAATTTTTTGTGAAACACCACGCCGTGAAGCTGCGGCACCCGTTCGACCAGTTTCCCTTTTCGGTCTTCATGGAAGAAATATTGAGCATCCGCCAAACGGGCGGCTAAGACCCGTTCATTCCCCGCCCGAATCAACGCCACGTTTTTGACCTTCACGTTGATGGGAGCGAGAAACCGAGGCAGGACGTTTCGATTCTGGTCCACGACCGAAAAAAATCCCTGATGTTCCTGCATGGCGGTAATCAGGATTTCCGGCGGCAAGGCAAGATAGCGTGGATCGAAGGTCCCGAGAAGAACGTTGGGGCATTCCAGGGAAAACACCGCCTGCTCAAGCAGTGCTTCCCGATTCGCCTGATACACGGATTCTCCGGGGGAACGGGTAAGACGGGTGAGGCGTTGCCGAAGGAGCGTCCGACGCCGGACGGGATCAACGACGACGCCGGCACGTTCAAGGACGGCTTCATACTCTTCCGGCCGTTGTATTTCGACTCCCTTCGTCACCGTATGACCCGACCGTCCCCCTGACGCGAACCGACGTCCCCATGACCGGGACCCGGACCGGACGCCGGCAACGTCGATCGATAACGCGTTCGTGCCCATCAGCGCGACCAGCCAACGGATCGGTCGAGGATACCGGACGCCGGAAGCGTTCCATTTCATGGTTTTGGGAAACGTGAGTCGTTGAATGAGGCCAGCAAGCTGGTCGGTGAACACCTTGGCCGCGGACAAACCCGCTTCCCGTTTCACGGCACACACGTACACGCCCTTGGGAGTCGTTCGAGTCACCAGGGCGGTGACGTCCACGCCTTGAGCCTTCGCAAACCCCTCTGAGGCTTGAGTCGGCCTGCCCCGTGAATCAAAAGCCACGGTCTTGGGTGGACCCAACACTTCCTGGGACACCGACGTTTGCGTGAGCGCCAGGTCTTCGACGATCACCGAGAGACGACGAGGCGTGCCAAACGACCGGATGCGACCATGCGCCAAGCGTTGCTCCTCCAACGCCCGTTCCAGTAACTGAGCCAGTTGCGTCATGGCCGGCTGAATCATCTGCCACGGCAACTCCTCCGATCCTATTTCCAACAGAAACGACGTGGTGGGCGCATGACGGTGCCGCGTGTCGGACGCACGGAGTTGAGACGGCCGTTTGGATTTCATAAGTCAGACGAGCGGAGAGGACGAACGCTTCACCTTCCGTTTCGACGAAGCGGACGAGGCCGACTGCGCTCCGCCTGATTGCAACAAGGGGAACCCTAACCGTTCCCGTCGTTGAACATACGCCGTCGCGCATGCCCTCGCGAGTCCGCGGACGCGGCCGACGTAGCCCGTTCGTTCCGCCACGCTCATCGCCCCCCGCGCATCAAGCACGTTGAACCAATGAGAGGCTTTCATACAATAATCGTACGCCGGCAAAACCAGTTCCTGCCCCAACAACTTCCGACATTCCTCCTCACAGGACGTGAACGCCGCCCGGATCATCGCCACGTCAGCCGCCTGAAAATTATACTGAGAAAATTGAACCTCGGCGTCGTGGAAGAGATCGCCGTACGTCGTCTCCTCGGACCACTGAAGATCGTAGACCGTCTCCACGTCCTGCAGATACATGGCAATGCGCTCGGTGCCGTAGGTGAGTTCCACGGTCACCGGATTGAGGGATTGGCCGCCGGCTTCCTGAAAATACGTGAATTGCGTGATTTCCATGCCATCCAGCCGCACTTCCCATCCAAGGCCCCACGCCCCCAGGGTCGGGGATTCCCAATCATCTTGAATAAACTGAACGTCGTGTTTGCGCGGATCGATGCCCAGCGTCGCGAGACTGTCCAGATACAACGACTGCACGTTCTCCACGCAAGGCTTGAGGACCACCTGATACTGATAATAATGCTGAAGACGATTCGGGTTTTCCCCGTATCGTCCGTCAGTGGGTCGACGACACGGCTCAACGTACGCCGCCCGCCAGGGTTCCGGCCCCAGGACGCGCAAAAACGTCGCGGGATTAAAGGTCCCGGCCCCTTTTTCCACGTCATACGGCTGGCAAATGATGCAGTGTTGATTTGCCCAGAACTGATGAAGAGCGAGGATAAGATGCTGAACGGTCACGGAAGTAGTTGCCGCTACATCCGGCAGCGTATGTTGACCGGATCAGGAAAAAGCCATAACAATTCAGATAAAAACGCGAAAGTGGAAGGTAACAACAAACCCCAGAAGTGTCAAGCACATGCCCCAGTCCTGGATTCCCGATAAAAAACGTCGGGAATGACAGAGCGTGTCAAGCACGTACCCAGTCCGCCCCTTCTACCCTGTGGATTCCCGCTTAAGGACGGCGGGAATGACAGAGCGTGTCGGCGGGAATGACAGAGGTAGATTCCCGACATCTCCCTCTGTCATTCCCGACATATCACCCCTCCTGTCATTCCCGACGTTTTCTATCGGGAATCCACAAAAAAGCAGGACATCAGAACGAGTACACCAGCCCCACGTAGCCCGTGGCCCGCCAAGCGTGGTCCGTGGTGAAGGCCCCGTCGAAGTTCCCCACCAGCGACGTTGCGTCCGCCACGGGCAGGGACATGCCAAGGCCCAGGCTCCCCGTGGCCACACCCCTATCGCCACCGGCATCCCCAGTAAAAGTCCCATCCGTCGGCAGCGAGGCATCGAACGTGTCTCCTGCCAACAGATATCGGCCTTCAAGCCCCACTCGCGGCTCAATCCGTCCCCCGTTCTCCAACGCGATAGGGATACCCACTTGGCCGCGGGCTTCCAGGATCTGCACGTCCCGCTTCGCGTACCGCAGGTCCCAGCCCGTATCCTGCCCGAGCATGTTCCGCCCGCGTTCCCGGAAGCCCTCGGTGAACAGCCCGGCGTACCGCACCCGCAGCCGCGGCGTCGCCTGCAGCCTGCTCATCAACTGTACGTTCGTAGCGATGCCGATTTCCGGGGAGAGGAAAATCGACGTGTACTCCACCGCCGCGGAGTTAGTACCCATCCGGCGGGTGGAATCGTGATTCACGCTGCCCATCAGGAACCGGGCATCCAGCAGCAGATCTCCCAACGCACGCTGCGCGTACACGCCGCCGAAGACCGTCTGCATGTCGATCGTCTGCACGTTGTCCACGTCCAGTTGCCCCGTTGACCCTCCGACAAAGACGCCGATGCGCATGACCGTGCCCCAGCCGGCTCCGAACATACCGCCGCCGAAGTAATGCGTGCCGTCCGTCAGCCCACCGACGCCGTTCTGTTCGCGTGCCCCCCCGAACGGCGCGGCCCAGACTCGACCCTTGGCCGGGTCACCCCCGCTGGCATGGGCCGACAGGCCGTTGCCGATCACCGCGGCATGAATGTTGCCGGTCAAGTCGGACAGCACCTCGTCGGTCAAGGCAAAGGCCGTGGAATTCAAACACAGTAGCGTGCCCCCCTGCGTGCGGCATCCCGCGCTCTGCGTCGGCAGTTTGACGTTCCGAAACGGCATATCGTTCTGGTCCACGACGATGCGGAGGAGCAAATCATCCGCCGACAGATCCGAGGCATCAACGACATCGTTCTGATCGTACACTCTGATGTCCCCGACAATATTCATGCCGCGCCGGAGCGTCACTGTGTTCCCACCCCCATCAGGGAAACGAATAGCTGTGCCCTCGGGCCCCGACGTGCTCCGCACCGCACCGCTGATCACCACCGTGCTGGCAGCCCCGGCCTGAATACCCACCTGGCCCTCAATCATACCGGGGTTCTCCACTTGGCCGTTGGCCCCTACCATCACGCCGGTCTGTCCCCCGGTAATGGCCCCCCGGTTCTCCACCCGGCCGTTGGCCCCGATCATCACGCCGGCCTGGCCCCCGGTAATGGCATCCCAGTTCTCAACTTGGACGTTGGCCCCTACCATCACGCCGGTCTGTCCTCCGGTAATAGGCCCCCTGTTCTCCACCCGGCCGTTGTCCCCCAACATCAAGCCGACCTGGCCCCCGGTAATGGGCGCCCGGTTGGTGAACTGGAAAGAATGATCCTCCCTATGACCGAGGGGGACCGCGATACCCATCCCTACGACACCCAGTCCATCGGAGCGAACGCCCGCGCCCGTGCCGCCCGTAGACGTCGGGGCCGCCGCGGTCTCACCGCTGGAAACCACGACACCGTATCGGCCGCCCATGACCCTGGCACCCTGGGCCACGGTCACCGTCACGTCGCCGTCCTCGTTCACCACACGTATGCCGTCGCTATCGGCACCCATCGCCGTGACGGATCCGCCAACGGTGACGGTACTCATGCCTTGATGCCGGACATAGAGGCCGTGGGCACCCGCGCCCGCCGTGGTAACGGACCCGCCCACGTCAACGGTGACGGTACTCGTGCCTTGATGCTGGACATAGAGGCCGTGGGCACCCGCGCCCGCCGTGGTGACGGACCCGTCCACGCCAACAGTGACGTCCCCCGTGCCTTGATGCAGGGCAGAGAGGCCGTGGGCGTCCTCGCCAGCCGTGGCGACGGACCCGCCCACGTCAACGGTGACGTCACCCGTACCTTGATGCAGGGCAGAGAGGCCGTGGGCGTCCTCGCCCGCCGTTTCGACGGACCCGCCCACGGTCACGCCAATGCCGAGGTTACCGGTCCCGGTATGCATGCCATACACGCCGTAGGCGCCGGAGCCCGCCGTCATAACGGACCCGCCCGCGTCAATATTGAGGTTACCGGTCCCGGAACGAAATTCCGTGCCCTCTTCCATGACGACAGCCACGGCTTCATGCCCGGCATAGAGGCCGTGGGCGTTCGCGCCCTTCGTGGCGACGGACCCGCCCGTCATGTCGATGGTCACGTCGCCCTCGTCGTCCTGGCGCCGGACGCCGACGCCGTAGGCGCGCTCGCCAGTCGTTTCGATGGACCCGCCCGTCATGCGGAAGGTCAGGCCACCCGCGGTGCCGGTATGAAGGCCGCGGACGCCGTAGGCGTCAGCACCCGCCGTGGTGACGGAGCCGCCCGTCACGGCAAGGGCGATGTCGCCCATGCCGACGTGCCAGCCGAAGACGCCATGGGCCTGCTCGCCCGCGGTGGAGACCGCGGCAGCCGTGGTGATGGAGACCTGGCCCTCCTCGCCCTGATGCTCGCCATAGACGCCGTGGGCACGCTCGCCCATCGTGGCGACGGACCCGCCCGTCACGGCAAGGGTGATGTCGCCCATCGTACCGCGATGCTCGCCATAGACGCCGTGGGCTTCGTTGCCCTCTGTCGTCGCGGTCACGCCCATCATGCGAACGTCGATGTTGCCCTCGTTCTCGTGCATGCCCTGGACGGCGTAGGCACCGCCGACCCCCTTCGTGGCGATGGAGCCGCCGGTGACGGCAATGGCGATGTCGCCGACGCCGGTGCCGGCGACCAGATTGTCGGCCTCCATGCACCCCGAGACGGTGTCGACGGTGCAGGTCTGCTGGATCAGGGCGAAGACGCCACGGGCGTGGGCGCCGGCGGTGTTAATGTTGGTGCCGTCAATGGCGATAGCGATGTTGCCGGTACCGATGTCGTCGGGGTCGACGCTACCGTCGGCCTCGTCGGCGCCGCTGTCGCCGCGATGGACCGCCCAGACGCCGTGGGATTCCTCACCCTTACCCATGATGCCTTCCTCATCTCCGGTTCTGATCTCGCCACCGTTCACTTTGATGGAGATGCCGCCTCCGCCAGGCGTGGTGCCTCCGCCGGCCCGGCAATTGCTACCGGGGGTGCCGCACACAATGGTCCTGCCGGTATGGATGGCGTAGATGCCCTGGGCGCCTTCGCCCAAGGTGCGGATGTCGTTGTCGGTGGCGCGGATGCGGATGTCGCCGTGGCCCTCATGGCTGGCGTAGATGCCCCGGGCGTTGAAGCCGGTGGGCCTGGTGTCCTCGCTTCTGGCCGCTACCCTGTTCTCGTAACAGGCGCGGCGCCCTTCCGCCGTGGATATGCCCTGGCAGGCGGTGACGTCCTCGGGCTGGATCGTGCCCTGCGACACGAAGTAACGGCCGTTCCAGATGGCGATATCGGAGTTCCCGCCGCTGACGAACCGGGGGGAATCCGGGTTGTCGGGGTCGTAATCCGGGTTGGAGCGGGGGAGATAGACGGCGGTATAGGGTCGCAAGTCAACGGCCTCCAGCCGATTCCCGGCGTCATCCACACGATGGGGATGCACCAACACGTTGATGAACCTGGGGGAACTCGGGTCATCGGGGTCGTAATTTTTATTGGGGACAGAGGGTCTGTTGGGGTCGAAGACGTAGGTGCTCGGATCCTGCGGGGAGGCGACTGCATCCAAGGGCAGGATGCCCCCGGTCGAGAGGGTGTAGCCCTCCACGGTGACGGCGATATGGCCTCGCGCGGCGGCGCGGGTGTATTGGGCCCGGACCGCGTCGGCGGCATCGCCGCTGGTCGCGACCAGCGGGCGGACGCGCTGGTCGCGGTCGCGGTCGGTCTCGATCAGGTTGACGATCACCGCGCCACGGGCGCGATAGCTGTTGCCGTCCTCTCCGAGGCGGTAGGAGCCCTGCTGCCAGGCGTAGACGCCGTGGGAATGGTCGCCGGTGGTGCGCACCGAGACGTTGCGGACGTCAATGCCGGCCCGGCCCTCGCCGGTGTGGCGGGCGTGGATGCCGTAGGAGTCCTCGCCGGTGATGTAATCCTCGGCGTTGCCCGTGGTGAAGATGCCCTGGCCGTAATCGGACGGCAAGTGGTGTTGGAATTTGCCGGCCCTGCCGGGTTCTCCGGAGACGGAATGGACGAAGATGCTGAGATCGCCGACGCCCTCGTGGAAGGCTTCGATGCCGGGGACGAAATCGTCCACGACGACGATCTGGGGATTGTGGACGAGGATGCCGCGGTTGTTGCGGTCGGCGCGGCCATAGCGGCAATAGATCGAGTAGTGGGGGCTCTCCGTGACGCCATGCTGGCGGACGAGGCCCGTGAGTTCACGGATCCGCTCTTCGGAGGGCTGCTCGCCGACGACGGCGATCGCCGGGATGCCGGGGTTGGTGCATACCTGAGAGTCCTCCTGGGCCGCGGCCTCTCCGGCGCCGAGGGCGAACGCGGCGGCCAGGCACAAGGGAATGATCTTTTTCATACGAAGACGCACCTGCAGGAAAAAATTGATGCCGGGTTTCATAAGCCTACACTCCTTATTCATGATGGACCCCTCTTTAATTTTGACGTCGAGTTGGATTGCCTGGACCAATTCGGAGACTTCCAAATGGCGAGCATGGCGAAGGAATTTACTGGCAAATTGGTGACGTGTCAACCTTTATTTACTCCCGGTGCCACTTTCTCTTTTTATTGGAACCGGCCGAAAAGACACGTGGGGGGGGGGGGGGGGGGGTAACGACGTAGGGCCGCGGCTCACGCGGCCTGTCGGGACTCCCCTTCTTGCACCACGGTTCGCGCCTGGGTTTTTTTGACCGGCTTTGATCGGCTTTGATCGGCGCGTGAGACGCGCCGCTACGATCCGGGGAGTGCCTGGGTTTATTTGACCGCTCCGGCGTGCCATGATAGAGTCCGATCGCTTTCAACCCGTCGGCGGTTTCAGCCTTGTTCCACGCGATTCTCCTGACCCATGCTCAAACAAGTTCTCACCATTGCCGGGTCTGATTCAGGCGGCGGAGCGGGAATCCAGGCCGACTTGAAAGCCGCGTCGGCAAACGGCACGTATGCCACGTCGGCGATCACCTCAATTACCGCGCAGCATACCCGGGGCGTCACGGCCATTTATGATCTCCCTGAGTCCATCGTTGAAGCTCAGATCGACGCCGTGTTTGATGATTTTGACGTTGCCGCGGTTAAAACCGGGATGTTGTCCTCGGCTTCGCTCACGGAACTCGTGAGTCGAAAGTTGCGCCAATACGGCGCGTCTTGCGTGGTCGTTGACCCCGTCATGGTTTCTAAAAGCGGGCACGACCTTTTACAACCCGACGCCGTTGAGTCGTTGAGACGCCACCTCATTCCCCTGGCCTACGTCCTGACGCCCAACCTCCACGAAGCCGAACGCTTATCGGGCCTGACGATTCAATCCTTGGCCGACGCTCGACGCGCGGCCAAGGCCCTGCATGAGTTGGGCTGCCGGCACGTGCTCATCAAGGGCGGGCATTCGTTTGAACGTCCCGCGACGGATCTGCTGTACGACGGCCGTTTTTTTCGCGTGTATCCGGGAGAATGGATCGACACCCCTCACACCCACGGAACGGGATGCACCTATGCCGCGGCCCTTTCCGCTCACTTGGCTTTGGGCAAACCGCTGCCCGACGCGGTTGACGCAGCGAAACGGTACGTCACCGGTGCCATTCGTCACGCTCCGGCAATCGGTCGGGGGCATGGCCCGACGCATCATTTTTATTTTCTTCCATGATGACTGAGACACCGGCCAGGCTCAGCGAGGAACAGATGGAAGTCTTTCGGGTGCTGTACCCCTGGTACAAAGAAGAAGTGTTCCGCCGCCGGGAGCAGATGGTGCGTCTGACGGCCTTCGGCAGTGCGTTCCTGGTCCTGCTCCTCATCACGATTCTTGCGCTTTCTCCTCCGTCTCCCATGGATCCCACCATCAAGGTGTTTGCCGTGACGGGCACGGCCCTCTTCTCGGCGTTGTTCGTCTACCTCATTTTGCAGCAGCGCGACCGGCACCGGCTCGCTAAACAAACCCTGGTTGAGATGGAACGCGTCCTGGGCCTGTACGAAGAAGGCCGGTATCTGGTGGGAAAAGCCTTGTACCCGAAGGATTGGCAAACCACCTGGTTGAGCGACCGGAGCGTCACCGTGTACGTTGCCATGATGACGGTGTTGACGATTCTTGTGATTGCCTCGATTGTCAGCAAAAGTTGACCGGTCTTCCGTCACGGGTGTGCCGTTCGCCGGCCTCATCCTCCGAATCGCTCATGGTTTCTCCTTCACGCGCACCGGTCCCGCTTGTCATCCTCGGGGCCGGATACATCGGACGCTTTCTCTATCAGGCCGCTCAGCGTCATGGCCGCGTGGCGTTCGCCACGAGTCGCACGCCCGACGCCCATCTCCCGTTCGTGCCACCTGAGCGCCGCGTCTTGTACGATTTGCTGAGGCCGGAAACCTGGTGTCACGTTCCCACGCGGGCCGACGTCGTCTGGTGTTTTCCCGCTCTTCCCGAAGATGAGGCGACGCGTTTTGCGCAGCGCGTGAGTGATCGGGGAAACCGGTTGGTCGTCCTGGGCAGCACGGCCGCGTTTCCCTCCGGCCGTTCCGACGTCATTGATGAGCAGACGCCGATTGACCATTCGATTCCGCGAGTGGCGGCTGAAGAACGTCTCCGCACCACGTTCGGCGCCGTCATTCTCAGGCTCGCGGGAATCTATGGACCGGGCCGACACGTGTTTGACTGGATCCGACGAGGAAGCGTTCGCCATTCTCAGAAATTCGTCAATCTGGTTCACGCGGAAGACGTGGCGGAACTTTGCCTGCTCGCGTTGCAACGCGCCTCGACCGGTTCAGCCTACATTGTGAGTGATGGTCACCCGCGGCGTTGGTCGGAGATCTGCCGGTTTGCCGCGGAGCGTTTTCAGATTCCCGTTCCGCCGCCGACGCCGACCGCGGAGGTCGGAAAACGTCTGTCGTCCCGGAAAATCCTGTCGGATTTCAATTACCGGTTACGCCATCCGGATCTGTTCACGGCTCTCAGCACCCTGGAATCCGGAAGCCCACGTGCCCAGAGCGCGTCATTCCACGTTTGAGAGCGTCTCGAAAATCTCTTGATAGTGCTGAACGGTCTTCTCCCAGGAAAATTTCTCCAGCATGGATAATCCGTTCAGGATCATGGTTCCGTACTGCGTCTGATCGGTTTCGTAGAGTTCCAGCGCGTCGTGTAACGCGGTCGCGGCTTGGTCCACCATCGCTTGAAACAAGGGAATCGTTGCACGTTCGGCGACGCGATCGTGCTGATGCACGAGATTCAACATCTGCCGCCACTCCCGTTCCGTTTCTTTCGGTTTTCCGTCCGGTTCCCGGTAGAGGAACCCGGTCGGCGGGTCTGACGGTTGATGATAGCGACCGCTCAGTTTTTTCACCGCCGCGGTCAACGATCGTCCCGGATAAGGAACGATCTGCTGCACCAGCCCCCCCGTCGCCCGGGCCACGACCGGCGTGCCCACCGCGTAGCCCTCAGTGGCGCTCCCAAAGGGTTCGTAGAAGGAACACATCACCATGAACGACGCCCCGCGTTGTAATTCTCCGTAGCCGGATGCCATGCGAAACGGAAAGACTTTGACTTCTCCTTCGCGTTCTTCGGCCAACTTTCTGAGAAACGAGAGTCCAGCCTCTCCTTCATCACCGGGAATCGGCGTAAAGACGTAGCGGGCTCGCCCCACGGGGACGCGCTGAATCGCCGCAGCCGCCACGTCATAGCCCTTCTGTCTGGCGTCATCGCGGCCGGAAAACAGAAACACCGGTCCGTCGAAATTCGTCAAGTCCAACGTTCCCCAGGCGCGGGACGGCACGTAGTCCGTTAACGCTCGGATCATTTCCCGCCGCCGTCGGCTCTTTTCTTTGAGAATCAGACGGCCGTTTCTCCGCGCCCCGCGGGTTCCGGCAACGACGGGAACGTCACGCGGATGGAACGTGCCGTTGTCAATGCCGCAAATCGTTTGCTCGCGAAACAGCTTTTGCAAATGCGGCGCAAAAATTTTGCGCTGGATCGGCTCATGTTCCAATTCGTGGGCAAACTGTTGCGACACCGTGCAGATCGGACCGTCGAACAGACCGGCCATTTTGGAGAGGACGGTCCGTCCCGACCGCCGCCGAGGGGACACGGCCCGCCAAGCCTGGGCGCTCAGTTCAGGGTCGTATGCGTTGTGCAGCGTGAGCAGACACAAAATTGACGACAGGCCCGGTTCCCGTTTGGCGGTCATCGCCGTACAGGCCGTTTCCCAATCCTGGAGACACAAAATCAGATCCCGCCTCACGTGTAATCCGACCAGCGCCTTCGGGACGGCGGCACAAAAAAACAGGGCGTCCCGCTGGAGTTGATCCGGTTGTGCAGGGGTGACGTACGGATTGCACGGCGCCTCGGGACCGGGATCATCACAGTTACACGGCGCGTTAAAAAATTCCGGTGAATCGACGAAATAGGTCGTATATCCATGGACGTCACGTTGCCATATCTCAAACCGATGCCTGGTCCGACCAAATTCGAGGGTGCCGGCTATTCCGGTCGGACGGATCGATTCCAGGACGGCGGGCCGACATTTGACGATCTCTCGAAACAACGGCGTGATCGTGAAACACCGGCCCCGCCGTTGCTCAGCCACGCGTCCGGGTAGCACGCGCATGACGGCCGCCAATCCACCGAGGGGCGCACATTCGTTTTCAAAGGTCACGAAGATAACGGTCTTCATACAACCATTCGGCTCGCGTCTCCGACGGCTTCAGACCGGAGACGCGGGAGCACGTTGGAACCGCGGGAGAGAACGTGAACGGATTCAGGTTGTGAAACCTTCAGTGACGGGCGAGGGGAGTCGCTCACTGACGCAGAGGCTCACTTCTTGACGGGAGGCGATTTTGAAGACACGCCGTGCGGCCTCGTCTTGGAACAAGGCCGCGCCGCCGTGTACGCTATTGCAACACGAAATGTCCGCGCCGGTTTTGTTTCCAGCACTCAGGTTCGGATTCTCGACAAAAGGGTTTTTCTTTCCCGTAACTGACAATCCGGATTCTGGATTCGTTTACTCCGAGGTCGATTAAATAATCTTTCACGGCCTGGGCCCGACGTTTGCCTAATTCAACGTTATAGTCCGTCGTCCCGCGTTCGTCACAATGGCCTTCAATCAGGACGTCGGAATCTTTGTAGAGACCGTTGAGCATCTCCGCGTTCTTTTCTAACACGGAGACGGCATCGTCACGAATGGAATATTGATCAAAGCCGAAAAAGACGTGCTCCAACTTGCTGTCCTTTATCACGACCTCGGTGACCTCTTCCTGAACCGGAGGTTCTTCAGTGTCAATGTCGGCCGTGGTTAAGGCTTCGACGGCCGGTTCGGGTTCGACGTCCGTCGTCACCTCGACCTGACTGGCACCCTCGGGTTGAGGCGGTAATTCAGGAACGTAGTCGGAGGCCGGACCACGATTTCCCTTCGGAAATTCCAATGGCTCCGCCGGAAGGCTTCGAGTCGGAGGAGTGCCTTCAACCGCGACGACATCAGACTCCCCTTCAGGTAATTCAGGCTCAGGGAGTTTCGGACTCTTAGGAAACGTCGGGCTGGGAAGGATTTCCGGACTAAAATCCGATGAGCCGAATTCTTCAACGCTTATCATCTCCTCGTCCGTCGAACGTCCGGCACTTACGTCAACGCCGCCGTCGGACACGACTTGCTGCTCAGGAACATCCTCGGCACTCATGACCTTACTCTGTTTCGTCGTTTCACACGCGGAGAACGTCACAAGGATCCCTATGCCGACAAGGATACGAATTGCCGCATTTTTTACGTTCGACATCCAACCTGCTCCTTTCATCCTGCCCCTTTTACCACTTACCATGACCATCCTACCTTCTTGAGTTCCTTGTTCCCCCCCGAATTTTCAACGCTGACCATTACACGACGTGACACAACGCCACTTTCGACGCTGGAATTGAGAAAAACACTCGATACAGACACAGAATGGCAAACCAGATGATTCTCTTGAATTTGGTAATCGCATTTACTAATAAATCCTGCTTAACTTGTCAACCTGTTTCTAGAAAATTCCTTGTTCACGCCTTTGAGTAAGTTCACTGGGTTCGGCTTGACGAAGGTTTTTTCAGACCCGTATGATTCGACCCCTGCCACGTTCTTCATACCGACGCTTCACGTGCGTGACGTCGTCGGGTCACGTTCGTTGTCTGCATGATTACCGTTCAACACGTGTCGAAACAGTATGGACGCCACACGGCCGTTCATGACGTGACGTTCCACATCCGCACAGGCGACGTTCTGGCGTTCCTTGGTCCAAACGGTGCAGGGAAAACCACCACCATGCGAATCCTGGCTTGCTTTATGCCCCCAACCGAAGGGACGGCGCACGTCGCGGGATTTGACTGCCTGGAACAGCCCATGGAAGTCAAACGACGCCTTGGGTATCTGCCTGAAACCCCTCCCCTCTATCAGGAACTCACCGTCAACGAGTATTTAACGTTCGTGGGACGGTTGAAGGGCATCACGCCGTCGCGTCTGCCGTCACGGAAGGCCCACGTGATTGAGCAAGTCGGGCTCGGCCCCGTGCATCGCCGGGTGATCGGACACCTCTCCAAGGGCTATCGGCAGAGAGTCGGTCTGGCCCAAGCCCTGATTCACGATCCCCCGGTTCTGATTCTGGATGAGCCGACCGTGGGGCTTGACCCGAAACAAATACGTGAGATCCGCGGCCTGATTAAAAGTCTGGCCGGATCGCACACCATTATCCTGAGCACCCACGTGCTGCCCGAAGCCACCGCCATTTGTAGCCGGGTCATGATTATTCACCAGGGCCGAATCGTGGCCGAGGATTCTCCGGAACGGTTATCCTCCCGCGTGCGTCAATCTGAAAAGCTGAGCCTCATGGTCAAACAGCCGTCGGCCGACTGGCTGGATCGGCTTGGAACGCTTCCCGGAATTCTCAACGTCTTTCCGACCGATCAACGGGATACGTGTACGATCGAATGTCAACTCGGGCAAGACCTGCGGGATGAACTCTCCCGATTCGTCGTGCGTCAAGGGTACGGACTGCTCGAACTCACACCCTTGTCCCTTTCTCTTGAAGACGTGTTTCTTCACCTCACGCAACGGGAAGAATGTTCTGAGGGAAGTCCGACGGACCCTGGTCCGGACGCGCCGGCAATCACAAACGAACGAGCAGCGACGTGACGCCCTTTCACACCCTGCTGGCGAAGGAATTACGGTGTTTTTTTGTGTCGCCGGTCTTGTACGTCGTCGGAACGGTGTTTCTTTTTGTCTCCGGCTTTCTCGCCCACCTCATGGTCGTCAACGCCGGCCAACAGGCCGTTCGGTTGTTGCAAATTCAAAATACCTACGCCCAACTGAACCTCAATGAACTGGTGTTCCGGTCACTGTTTGACAGTCTGGATTTTGTGCTGATGTTTCTCCTCCCGATTCTGACGATGCGTCTGTTTGCGGAAGAACGAAAGCTGCGAACGTTTGAACTCCTGCTTACGTCTCCCATCGGAATCAATGAAATTATTTCGGCCAAATACATGAGCGTCCTGCTTATCTATTGCGGTCTCCTCTGCTTCACCGCGCTCACGCCCGTGCTGCTGTCCTTGTCCAGCAGCTTTCATTGGGCGCCCATTGTCACCGGCTACGTGGCCTTGGCGTTGCAAGGCGGCTTGTTTTTGGCCTGCGGCGTGCTGGCCTCTGCGCTGACTGAAAACCAGGTGGTCGCGGCCTTTCTGAGTTTCGGCATGATCGTCGTGCTGTGGCTGATCGGCGGGTTGGGGTCCACGTTGGGCGACAGTACGATCGGCATGATCTTCTCCTACGTCTCGTTCACTGAACATTATGATCGACTGGTCCGCGGCCTGTTGGACGCCAAAGACGTGGTCTATTACGTCTCCGGAATTGTGCTGACGTTATTCACGGCGCACCGGGTCGTGGATTCACACCGATGGCACTGAATCATCTGTTACCCATCCTGGGCACGGCGGGAGTCGGAATGGGACTGGGAGGCATGGTCCTCTCGCAAATCGACCCGAATCGACACAGCACCATCTTCGCGTTGGAAGGGTTGGGCCTCCTCTGCCTCTTCGTGTATTTCGTGGGAAACTGGAACCGTCTGAAGACGTTTTCCGGCCGCCGGTCAACTCGCCTCGGATTCAACGGTATTCTGAGCATTCTCCTGATGACGGGCATCCTCGTGATTATCAATTTTCTGGTCATCCGGCACGGCGGCCGGTGGGACTTTTCGGAGGCGCAACACTTCTCATTGGCCCCGCAAACCCTTCAAGTGCTGGGAAACCTTGAGCAGAACGTTGCCGTGACGGTGTTCTCTCATGAGCGAAGCCCCGGATTTCGGACCTATCGGGATCTGTTGGAGGGATACACCTACGCCAGCCCGCGAATATCCGTGACCTACGTCGATCCTGAAAAAGCCCCGGATAAAGCCCGCGACCATGAGATTTCCAAAATCGACACGGCCGTCTTTCAAAGCGGCGAACGGACGATTCACGTCACCACACCCACTGAACGCAATCTGACGAGCGCGTTGATCCGCGTGACGAACGATCAAGCGAAACGGCTGATCTTTCTGGAAGGGCACGGCGAACGACAAATCACGGACCAGGCACGAGGGGGACTCTCTCTGGCCCGAGATCGTCTGGAAGCCCACGGCTACACGGTCGCACGCGGTTCACTCCTGACCGATTCGGCCCTCCTTGAAGACGCGGACGTTCTCATCATTCCCGGCCCTCGTGAATCCCTTGCCCCCGGAGAACTCCGCCGGATCACGCGCTTCGCGTCCGAAGGAGGACGGCTCCTGTTCCTGCTTGATCCCCGCACCACGACCGGACTCGACCCGTGGATCTCAGCATGGGGGATCACGCTCGGCCCGGGGATCGTCGTCGACCATGAGGATCGAGTGGCCCAAGGCAGCCCGACGGCCTTACTCGTCCGTCGATTCACGAACCACGCCGTGACCAAAGGATTTACGGCTCCCGTGCTTCTCCCCGTCTCCCAATCCGTCACGTTTGACCGACAAGCCGCAGCCGCCGGCTTGACGTTTACGTCTCTGATGCAATCATCGGAACAAAGTTGGGCTGAGACCACGTTTCGTCAAACCACCCCGGAACTTGAAGAGGGGCAAGATATCAAGGGACCCTTTGCGCTTGCCGGCGTCCTGGCGCGGACGACCGAGCCTTCAGGTTCACCGGTCACTCCCGCGATGGTGATCGTCGGAAACTCGGCCTTTGCGAGCAACGCCTACGTCAAATTTCCGGGCAACGCGGATTTCTTTCTCAACGCCGTCTCGTGGTTGGCGGATGAAGGCACGTTGATTTCGATCAGCCCCAAAGCCTCAACGTTCGCCCCGTTTATTCCGAATCCCACCCAAGAGCACGTGTTGTTGGCCGTGCAAGTTTTTTCGATTCCGTTCCTTCTTCTCTTTCTCGGAATCACGATCCGGAGGCGGCGACGCGGCCTGTGATCCGCTGTCTCCCTCTCCCCTCGGGAGAGGCCCGGGGTGAGGGTGTCCTCGCATGACGCCGTATCGAACGACTCTTCTTCTTGCCGTCGTCTTCGTCGCGCTCGGCATCTACGTCTCGACCATTGAAGTGCCCACCATGGAAGAAGAAACGGCGCACCGCGCGGAAGCGCAGCGCCTGTTGCCCTTTGATTACCGGGAGGTGACGCACCTGGTCTATACCACGCGAACCGAACGCATTGAGATGAACCGGGATCACCGGAATCGCTGGCGCATCATCAAACCCGTTGAGGCCAAGGGGGATGCTCGTGAGATCGGCAACGTGTTACGTGCCTTGGAAATCGGCACAATCTCTCGCGTCATTCAAGAGGACCCCACGACTCCTGAGACCTACGGCCTGCACTCCCCCTACGTGAAGATTGAAATCCGGACGGACGAGTCTACCGAAACCCTGGCACTGGGCAACGCGGGGCCGTTGACGTCCACCTTATACGCGCAACGCGGATCAGACGACGCGATCGTGTTGACGACGCTCTCAGTTGCGGATTTTCGTAAAAAAAGCCTGTACACCTTTCGACTCAAAGATATCCTTCTTTTTGATCGAAGGGCGGTTGAACGCATTCAACTTCAGACCCCGGACCAGAACGTCACGCTCCGGCGGGGAGCCGCGTTCCATGGCCCAACGTCTCATTGGCGCTTCACCTCACCCGTTGAAGGCCCGGCCGATACAACGGCCGTGGGGACGTTCCTCATGACCTTGGATGATTTGACGGCCACCGGGTTCATTGATGCTGAAGCTGAGAAACGCGCGCTGCTGAAAACCCTTCACGCTCCCTGGTTGACGGCCACCGTTCACACAAAGCACAAAGGATATCACGTGGCATTCTTTCAACCGCCGACGCCTGAAGAGGAGGCGTATGCCGTCACGTCAATCCATGAGCCTCTGTATCGGATACCGGCCCACGTCCTCAAAACGTTGCCGAGGCGGGCCTTTCACCTTCAGGACAAACGTTTGTTCGGAATGGAAGTCGGAGAGATTGCCCTGTTAACCGTCAAAACAGAGGCGTGGCACTATACCCTGATCCAACAACATGAGGAATGGTCTCTGGAGGGGAACGCATCGGACGACGTTGACCAGAAACGGGTGAAATTGCTGGTCAGCCGTCTCGTCGATCTGCCCGCGGAACTGTCCGTCAGTCTGACGCAAGACCATCTCGGCCGCTACGGCCTTGCCTCACCCAACGTTGAGATCATCGGCATCGACACGAAAGGCCGACCGCACGGGCTTCTGACGCTGGGCACGCGGGAAAAGGGATTAGTCTACGCAACGGGGGCCGGATTGCCCGGCATTTATCAAGTTCGTTCGATCATTCTGACGCAGATCCCTTCGTCCGACGATCTTCTGAAGCCCTGACGTTTACGCGGGATTCGGTGCCATCACGACGAGCACGCGCAGCCTGGCCCCGGAATGATTCACGACTCCATGTTCTTCGCCGGCCGGGGCCAACGTGCCCTCCCCGGGACCCAACACCCGTTCCTCGTCACCGACGCGAAAGGTGCCGTGGCCCTCCAGGACCACGTACATCTTGTCCTCATGGGCGTGAACGTGCCCCTTTTGCACTTGATCCGGTTCAAAACAGTACACGTCGCAAAAAAAGCGCGGCGTGTGAAACAGATTGTGTTTGGTCATTTTCTCACTGGAAAATCCCTGAAAATCCGTCAACCTGATTACCTTCACGGTGTCACCTCCTCGCAACGTTTCAACCACGGCATTGTACCAAAGGCACGTGAGACTCCCAATAACGACACACGATCATGCTTGACTGATTCAACCCGTGCAATGATTTTGCTCCGTCGGACTCAATCATGGTAGCCTGTCCCCGCCGCGACGGATTTTCAAGGTAGGGCCGCGTCTCACGCGGCCCTGGGTACACTGAACCCGCGGACGGGTTTTCAGACTTGACCACAAGGAGCCACTGATGAACGTCTTGCGAAACGGATGGATGATCCTTTCAACCGTTGCCCTGCTGCTCCACCTGCTGGCCATCGGTGGACAGGCTTCAGAAAAATTACCCGGCGACTATGAAACAATCAAGGGCGAACCTTCCCTCCACGTCCCCGGGAAAGTCTTGCTCTTGGAGTTTGCTGATTTTTATTGTCCGCACTGCCATCTTTTTGAAAAAATCGTGACCACCCCATTGAAAAAAGAATTCGGCCCACGATTAGAGGTGCGCCTGATCGGGTTTCCCGTGATTCGCGGAAAACTCCCCACGGCGTTTGAAATGTATGAACAAGCCAGAACCATGGGGAAAGGTGCTGAAATGAAGGCGGTCCTGTTCCGAACGATTCATCAGGATGCGATCCATCTGTTTGATCGAAGCCTCCGCGCACTGCTGGTTCGAGAAGTCGGGTTGGACGTCAACGCTTTCGAAGACGGGTTGGCCAGCGGTACACCCTATCAGGCCCTTGAAAAAGGCAAAGCCTGGGGGGAACGCATTGGCGTCAAACATACCCCGACCGTGGTCCTGGACGGAAATCTTCTGGTCTCGAATCTGGACGTTGAGAACGTTCGCACGCTGATCAACGGCATTCTCAAGAACGACTGAACCCGAGAGGCACCATCCCCATGAGCAAGAAAAAACGACCGAAGGCACCCTTTCCCGAACTGGAGGCCATGCTTGAAGACATGCAGGAATTACTCACTGATGAGTATGGCAATCCCCTCCCGCCCGATCATCCGCACGTCAAAAAACTCCACCGTCTTGCCGAACACATCGGAACCGCCTCAGACGAGAACGAGGAACGGAACTCACCGGCAGGACGCGCCTGACCCGTGAACGCTTGAACTTCCTCCGGAAAGCATCGTCGTGGACGTTATTCGATCAATCAAAAACGGATACATCACTTATTCTGAAAAGGTGTTTCTATATGGGATCATGACTTTTGTGCTATTGATGATGGTGGGTAAATCGTACCACGTGGGCGAGTATCTGTTTATCGGATTGTTGATTCTTTGGGGTAGCATCAAGTTGAGCCGTCGAGATTTTCACTTTGTCAGGACACCGTTAGATTTTCCCATTCTGCTGTTTCTTGTCTGGATATTGGCACTCATTCCCTTTTCCGTAGATCCCGCTTACAGTTTGACGGAATGGCGCAAGACCATTTCGAAAATTCTCATGTTCTATTTTCTAGTCAACGTGGTGCGCACAGAACAAAACGCGCGCTCCATTCTTTTTGCGTTCATGATAGGGGTCGTGTCGTTGAGTGCATTCGGCATAGTTGACCACGTGGTAAGAGGCAACAGTCTTTTTGATAAAAGCAGCCATGCGGCATCTTTAGCGGGATCGGCGACGTGGTTTTCTATTTATCTCGTAATGGGGATTCCATTTCTTTGGCTATTTTTTCAGGAGCGTGAGGGGAAACACGGGTGGTACGTTGCGATCATCTTCGCCTTGATTATTGTGGCATTATTCTTATCTCATGTAAGGGGAACATGGGTAGCCTTTTTTGCACAGACTATCGTTTTCTGGTTGATAACGATTAAAAACATCCAACTGAAACTGGCGGTAGTAGCCGTGACTTCTGGATTGACCCTTATTGGTGGGTATTTCGCTTATCAGACCAGTCCAATCCGATATTCTCTTTTAAGTTTTAGCTCTCTGAAATTTCGCCTGGATCAATGGCAAATAGCCGTTGAACAAATTCTTGCTCAGCCTATCGTGGGATATGGATACGGGAACGATATTTTTATGACAGTCAACGAAACAATGAACGAAGCGAAAAGTGCCTTACTCAACACTCCCGTGGAGGATTTTCATATAGTCAACTCATGGTTAACGCTAGCCTATGGAATTGGGTTGCCTGGATTGACTCTCTTCGCCCTCATATTTTTCATGATAATCAGAACAGCAATGGAGGGATCGAGAGAACGGAAAGGGACCTTCGTGGGAAATTTCGGCTTCTGTATTCCTATCATGATCGTTGGAGTGGTCACGGCACACACGTTTGGCACGACGTTTGCCGGAAGTCTGGCGTACCTGTTCTGGTTGTTGACCGGCCTGTATTTCGCACTCTGGCTTCGCCGGGACGTCGGTGGGCAAGCAACACCATAACCAGGCACCGCATGGAAGAACAGGGGACCACCCTCACGGACCGGTGGACCCGTTGCCACTCGCAACGTATTGACGGGCTTTGCCTGACTCCGTAAGATAGCGTCCGTTGTGGCACGGCAGGATATGACGTAGGAGGAGGACACTCATGGGTATACTGGCGTTTGATACACACAAAGCCGTCAAGGTTCTTCGAGACGCCGGGGCGGATGAACACTTGGCGGAAGCCGTTGTCGATACCATTGGATCGGCGATGGGCGAGCACGTCGCAACGAAGACTGATATAGACGAATTGAAGACTGATATAGACAAATTGAAGGTCGAAACGAAGGCTGATTCAGCCGAATTGAAAACTGATATAGACGAATTGAAGATCGCAACGAAGGCTGATTCAACCGAATTGAAAACTGATATAACCAAATTGAAGACTGATATAACCGAATTGAAGGTCGCAACGAAGGCTGATACAACCGAATTGAAAACTGATATAACCGAATTGAAGGTCGCAACGAAGGCTGATATAGCCGAATTGAAGGTCTGGTTGCTTGGCCATTTGTGGGTCGCGGTTGGTGTTCTTATCGGGGCTCTTTCGTTGCTTGCCTATCTGTTTCTTCCGAACCGTCCAGGATAACCCGGTTTGCTTCACTCGAACGGCCCTGGCCATTTCCACGCCCTCCGGGATAGTCGGGAGTGAAGGGTCATGAATACACACAATCAACAAAGACCATACGGAGAGGTGGCCGAGCGGCCGAAGGCAACGGTTTGCTAAACCGTCGTAGGCTAACCCCCTACCGCGGGTTCAAATCCCGCCCTCTCCGCCATTTCATGAGCGAGTCAACGCAAACCTTCCCCGAGACACGTTCTGCCGCGTCCCATTGACCGGAGGGGATGGCCTTTTTCCATCTCCCGGAGAAACGCGCTCATGCGTGAACAGCGGTGGGCATCCCGTCAACGTCTCAGTTTCCCGCAGGTTCTTGACCTGCTCAATCGCCTGCAGGCTCAAGGCCTGTCTCCCGTTGATCCTGAAAAAGAAGGCATCTGTTACGTCGAAGAATGGCCTGTGCCGTCACCGGAGGCCATTCAACGACTCGATCAATGGGTGCTTGAAGACGTCACGATGGTTCAGGTGCTTGACGAGTGGACGGGTGATTTTTTTCTCCTGGCCGGACGCCGCCATTCCATTTTTCAACGCTACCAGTCCGTCGGCACTTATTGTTCCATCAGCCACCCATGGCGTCTTTCCGGTCATGCGGCCACCCTGCACCCTCTGGCCATGTTCTGGATCGGATTTCGCCATACACACTCATTTATCAGAATTCGACTCCACACGGCTCACGTGATTGCCCCGGGTGAACCCCACGCGCCCCATCAAGGACCGGTGTGGGTCGAAGAACGACGGACCGCGTTTCGTGAAGCCATTGACCTGCTTGACTTACCGATCGAGGTCTCGATGCAACAAGGCCGCGTCACGCTGCACAACGCACACGCGGAGGTCCCGTTCTTTTGTTCCTGGCCGGATGCGTTTGGGCCGTGTCAATTCGAATTGAATTCCTCGGATCCGTTCGCGTTTCTCGTGCCGGCCAGCACGTTGGCATCGACGCACCAATTGCCGACGGCCACGGTCCGAATCTATTTGACCGGCTTTTCTCAAGAAGCGTTGAACGAATTTACAACGACTGAACCCAGGACGCGCACGGTCTACCGCTGCTCCGCGCACGTCCGCCTCGCTGATCTCCCCGACCTCCTGAAAATTATTGGAAACGAGGGACGACTGTACACCACGGTTTCGGAATTTCGCACGCAATCCCTTCTTCCCAATCACCCGGATGCCGCGGCCATCGTGGGAATCATGGGCACGAAGGGCCACTATCAACTTGAAGTCCGGTTGAACAGGATGCCTTTACCGATGAATGAGATGAGCCGCTGGCTCGAAGATGTATTGACGTTTCCCATGACCTATGCCCCGCTTTCTCCCTTTCCTTAATACGCCCCCCTCTGCCCGTCGTCTTCCAACAACGCGGTCGCTTCCTCCAACACTTCATCAACCGTAATCAATTTCATGCAGCCTTGTTCCCCTCGAACGCAACCGGGATGAAAACACTCGCGGCAATCGAGTCCTTTATGGATGGTTTTGACGTGTGTCCCTCGCGGGGCCCACACGGCCGGATTGGAGGGCCCGAACAGTGCCACCACGGGGCAGCCCACGGCCGCGGCCATGTGCATCGGTCCGGCGTCGTTGCCGATGAAGAGGCGACACCGCGTCATCAGGGCGGCCAACTCCAACAGGCGCGTGTTGCCGATCAGCGAAATCATGGAACGCCTGGCAGTCTGAAGAATCTCCGTTCCGATGGATCGTTCCTCCGGGCTTCCCACCAACACCACCTGAAATCCCCGTTCATGGAACGCATCGCCCAACGCGGCGAACCGGTCAGGCGGCCACGCCTTGAACCAATAGCGAGCCGCGGGATGGATCATGATCCACCGCGTCCGATCAAGCTGCAATGATTCCACGACGTGACGGGCCCGTTCGTGATCTTCCCCGGACAGCGGCAGAATGGGGTCTCCGCCCTCCATGGAAAGACCCAGTGACGGAAGGGCCGTCGCGTGGTAATCAATCGCGTGTACGGCGTCGTAGGCCGCCTCAACGCAACGTGAATACAGCCGACCCCGTAAGCGATTCTCATGATTAAAACCGATGCGCACGCGTGCTCCCGTCATAAACGAAATGAACGCCGACCTGTCGCCATCCGTCAGGTCCACGACGCAATCAAACCCGCGTGCGCGTAATTCACGATAGCACTGCACTTGCGGGATCAGTCCCGTGCGCGGAAGAGAGCAGACCTCATCAACGTCGGGATTGTGCCGCAACACCTCGCCGGTGCCGGGATTCACCAGCACCGTCACCCGAGCGTCAGGGAAGCCCCGACGCAACGCGCGCAAAAACGGCGTGGTCAGCAGCACGTCGCCAATGTAGCGAAGTTTCACGACGAGGACGTTGGACATCACGTGACGGTTCACTCTTTCGAGAGACGCACCGGATCGTCTCAAGCATGGGAACGCCGTTGGATGGACAAGACGACCCGACCATTGTCATTCTGAGCCTGTCCTTCGCCTCGAAGGGCGAAGCGAAGAATCTCAAAATTATCGACAACGAGAATAGATACGCACCTGATGGATCGACCTAGGCACACAGCTCTTCATAGACGGCCAAGGTCTGCTCGGCCGTGCGTTGCCACGTGAAACGATTCGCTTGTTTCAACCCCTTCGCAATCAATGCCCGGCGGAACGATCCGTCTTCGATAATTCGCAACAACGCCTTCAGCACGTCCGTTTCGTCCTGAGGATGAATGAACACTGCCGCGTCCCCTGCCACTTCAGGAAGCGCCGTCACGTTGGACGTAATCACCGGCGCGCCGCACGCCATGGCTTCGAGCACGGGAAACCCGAACCCTTCATAGATGGATGGAAAGAGAAAAGCCGTGGCATGAGAATAGAGAAGACGGAGCGCGCGTCTCGACACCGTGCCCGGACAGTACACGCGCCCGGCCATGCCCATGGCCCGAGCCGTTTCCAGGAGGTCATCGCCTCGAGACTGACGACTGCCCACCATAATCAAGGGGTAGTCGCGCAATGGCGCCGGTGCCCGACTTAACGCGTGACAGACGAGGCGATGATTCTTCCGCGGATCGGCTCCCCCGACAAACAAGAAATACGCCTCGTCGGGAAGCCCAAGGTCATGCCGCACCTTCATCCACGCCGGCGCATTATGATCGGGATAAAACCCGACGGGCGTGCCGTGATGAACGACGCGGACGCGCTCCGAAGGAACGTTCAGCCATTCTTGAAGGTCTCGTGCCGTCGAGTGAGAAACGGCGATGACGCGCTGAGCCGACCGCACGCGGCGCTTTAATCTCTGCAACGCCCATCGTTCACCTCCCAGCTTCTTGCTGTATTGAGGATACCGCCACAACCACAAATCATGGAGCGTGAGCACGGTGCCGGAAGCCCCCGTGGTGTGGAGTTGAAAGTTTGTCCCGTGGTACACGTCCAACTGATCCCGTTTCCCCGTTGTTCGCCGATTCCACCAACGCATGGATGCCCACGACGCGGTACCCGTTTTCGTGACGTCCCTCAAATCATCAGGAAGGGAAGTCCCGCGGGGCGTATACAGTCGCAACTCATGACGCGATCTGCGATCGACCAATGATCGGACCAGATGCCGCACGTAGAGACCGACCCCGCCGTGACTCGCCACCCCCGGCCCTGCGTCAATTCCCACGCGCATCATCCCCTCGCCACGCTGTCGCCGGACCTGGTTCGTAAGACGTTCTCATACCCGTCAACGAGTTCGTCCATCATTCTCGCAGCGGTGAACCGTTCTTCTACTCTCCGACGTCCCCGAACGCCGAAGGCTCGACGACGCTCAGGATCCGAGAGCAAGGTGAGCACGGCTTGCGCAAGGGCCTGCGCATCATCGGATCTGACCAACAACCCCGTGCGTTGCTGTTGAACCCCCTCCGACAGACCGCCCACATCCGCTGCAACCACGGGTTTTTCCATGGCCATCGCCTCAAGAACGGCAATACACAGACCTTCAATCCGTGACGGCTGGACGTAGACGTCGAGCATGGCGACGTAGGCAGAAACGTCGGATTGGAAGCCGAGAAAATGGACGTGTCCCTCAAGTCGAAGCCGCGTGACGTCATTGCGAAGCCGCCGTTCGTATGCACCTTCGCCTTTGCCGATAATCAGATAGTGCGTATGGGGAAACTCGGCGATGATGCTCGGCATCGCTTGGAGCATAACGTCATAGCCCTTCCGTGGAAACAGATTTGCCACGGTCCCCAACGTCAAGTCGTCGTCGGAAATACCAAGCGTCCGTCTGATCTGAGAGCCGTTGGCGTTCAAGGAAAACCGATCCAGATCAAGACCGCTGTACAGAGTCTGAACCTGGTGGGGTGCAACCCTCCCTGCCTCCAAAGAACGGCGGATGTGATTGGAGACGGCAAACACACGAGCCACGTCATTCAATTCATACAAGCTGACCTTGGACGGCTCAATTTCCTGGCGAACGTGCGCCACAACCGGAATGGGAAACCGTCGAGACGCTCGCAAGACTTGCGGCACCCACCAGATGTCATTGACGTGGATGACGTGGGGACGGATCGATGCCATGAGTGATTCGAGAACCTGAACGCTTTTGCTCCGAGCAAAGAAGGCCTTCCATTTTCTCCACGCCGGAAACGGGACCTCGCGTGTTTCCACGGCACACGCGGCCAGTTCCCGTTGCAGAGGGGACGGGCATGGACACACGACAACGGGACGGTCTCCCCGCCGAGCAAGCTGATTGACAATCAGAATCAGCTCACGCTCAGCCCCACCGATGGCCCCAATGCCATGAACAAACGCTATCGTCTTACCGTCCAACGCCATCTCAACCCAAAAGCCTTGTCATCATCCCATCAGGTATCCCCGCCGTCTTTCCAGTGACGGATTCATCCCGTCACGTTGAAACAACCGTATTGCGACCGTTTTGCCGATGAGAAACCCAGGGACGATGCGAAGGGCGTTCGAGTCTGAGCCACCACTGTCATTCTGAGCTTGCCATGAGGTCCCCCTGAGCCTCAAAGGGCGAAGCGAAGAATCTCAGTTGGCAAGATGGTGATTCTGAGGCGGCAGATCGATGATGCCGGTCACATTCGATCAAGGGCATCGGTTATCGCGTCTCGTTCGAGGCGCCCGTTGTTGACCAGCAACGTGCGAATCGTCAGCGGCGAAACCTTGAAACGATCTGCCGCGTCGTCGCGACGTTCTTCGGAGAGGTCGTCGCCGAGAAACGCATCCACTGCCTCGAACGGGCACAGCAGTTCAGCCGCGAAGGCACGTTGGACCTTCTGTCGGTAGGTATAGGATTGAGTGGCCGGCAACAGAGGTTCCTCACCGTCCACGCATAACCGGTCTCCCACCAGTCTCGCCAAATCGAAACGCCGCCCCGTCTCCCACTTCGGTCTCAGGGCAAGACGCGAACCTCCGTTGCCGTCATCGAACGTGAACGATATCGATTTCGTAGGCCGCGGGTCGCCAATTGCGGCTTCCATCGTTCCGGCGAGATCAGCCAAGCGTGGATTTTCGAGGGTTTCCCCATTCAGCGACTCCTGATGCCGCAACGCTCGCGCCGCGGTCACGCCTACCTTCCAAGCTGCGCATGAACCCCACGCAGGGATGCCCTCGCGTGAATGCAATCGCACGGCATCTTGTGGACGCGAATCGAAGCCGTGACGTCTTGATGCCTCTACCACTTCCTCAGCGGACGGGACGCCAATGCCGTGCCATGGGTGAGCCGCCAACTCCTCCAGCGCGTCCTGGCCGAGGAGCGTCGCGTCTGCAAGTGACGTAAGGATCCCGTTCTCATCAACCTCGTCGGGATCATGGCCGAGGCACGCCTCAAAGCGGCGGAAACGCGAAAGCGCCTCATTTTCCCACGCCTGCTTGAGGTCTTGCCACAAACGGTGGAGATTCGTGTCACGGACGTTCCGCTCATTCAGCAGTTCGAGGACGGATACGATAAAGCGGGCAATGCTCTTCTCCAATACGGCAGCGGAAATCACCTCCGTTTTTGGCGCGCCAACATATCGAAACAACGCCGCTTCGGGTTCGACGGTCGGAGACGACGTCAAACGTGAACGGAACCCGTCAGACGAAATCTCGACGTTGGGCCATACGTAGCCTTCGCCGATTGACGATAAGCGATGAGCAAAGTCCCACTCACGACCGACCTCACCCACCGGTCGAGATTCCCAGCGCAGTCGCCACCAATTCCAAGCCAGCCACTGGGCAACGTGGTACCCCGACACATACGGTCCGGGCCGAAGTTCGTTTCCCTCAACACCAACGCCTTCGGTCAGACGCCGCCCATTCGCTTCCACAACGAACGCGCCAAACGTCGCGCGCTCTTCCTCAGACCCGAGGTCAAGGGTTTCTGGAACCACCGATAACGTCAGGCGTTCCTGCGTTTCCATTCGTTGATCACCCATTCGCGCATCCGGTCGTCTTCGCCCAATCGATATCCATGGTAGCTTCGCCCATCACCTCCGAGCTTCGCTTCGTACACGTCGCCCTGCTCGTCCTGCGCCCAAACGTACTTAGGCAAGTCGTTCTGCTGCTCCATGATGCTGACCATGCCGCGAGCGATACCGTCCTTGAAGAGCCGCGTGGCTTCCTTAAGTTTAATGACTCGTTTGTCGTCGCACAACGACTTTGACGATCTCGGACTGGTCGGCGGGCGAAATCCATAATCAGCAGGTCGCTTTTTGTGATGTGCGCTCCCGTGATAACGCCCCATGTCCGCAAAGTTGTTAAGTTGTTCTTCAGTGAAATGACCCGCCTTTGCAATCCGACGCTTGGGGTTTTTTCCCATGTACCTCATCGGCTTTGGTCAACGACGTGCATCACGTTCAGGGTACGCAACTCACGATGAGGGGACGAGGGGTAAAATATCTTGCCCAACGTCGTGACACGTGTCAACCTTTTCGGTCGTATCTCAGTTTGAGAAGATCTCTCACTCTTGAGAAGGTCCCTTACCCCCGGATCGCGTCCGGGGCAAGGTCTGGCTCTTTCCCGAAGGGAGAGGGAAGAATCAAAAAACACTCCTCTTCCCCTGGGAGAGGAGCTGGGGTGAGGGTCTCCTCCCACAGCGATAAACCCGCTAGAGAACCTCAAGCCGAGACCCTACCGAGTCGGATGATGCGTTGAACGCGGTTGATCTTTTCTGCTAAGATTCTGCTTCCAACATTCTTTAAGTTGAGGGCGTCAACGAAGGACATGAGCACGATCAGTTTTGATACCCACACGTTTGTGAAGCGCCTGACCCAGGAGGGCATGCCGATAGGGCAGGCCGAAGTGCTGGCGGATTCCCAGGCTCGACTCATTGATGACAAACTCGCCACGAAGCACGACTTGAACGAATTGGGAGCCGGGCTGACCCGCGACATTAAGGAACTGGAAACCAAGCTGACCCACGACATCAAGGCACTAGAAACCAAGCAGACCCGTGACCTCAAGGAACTAGAGGCCAAGCTGACCCACGACATCAAGGCACTGGAAACCAGGCTGACCCACGACATCAAAGAACTAGAGGCCAAGCAGACTCTCGGCCTCAAGGAACTGGAAACCAGGTTGTCCCGCGACATTAAGGAACTGGAAACCAAGTTCAAGGAACTGGAAACCAAGCTGACCCGTGACATCAACGAACTGGCACTGAAGCTCACGATCCGTTTGGGGTCCATGCTGGTCATCGCCATCGGCGTCGTGGCCACGCTGGTGAAACTCCTTTAGCAGGGATTCACATCAGCCGCCTTCGGTTGACTTTCAGAAAATCAGATCCTGACTCTCTCTCCACCTATGCCGCTCGTCAGCGTCATCATTCCTACCTGCAACGGCCGGGCACGCTTTGTGGATCAGGCATTGGCAAGTGTGGCGGCTCAAACGTTTCGGGACTTCGAACTCATTATTGTGGACGATGCCTCCACGGATGGCACCCTGGAGTCTATCCAAGACATGATGCCTCAGATCATGGCGGCCAGCCCGGATACACCCATCATCTATGCTCAAAGAGCAATCAACGGCGGCCCGTCCGCGGCACGAAACGACGGGGCCGAACGCGCCAGCGGCGAATTTCTGGCCTTCCTGGATCAGGACGACCTGTGGGCACCAACGTTTTTGGAAGAGACCTCGCAGCGTCTTCAAGCAATGGGAGAGGATACCGCAATTCTATCCGTGGATGGTTATCAAATCAATGCGAATAAAAACATCGTGTGCTATCTAAAAAACAGGGAGACGAATATACAATACAAATACCATTCTATCTTGTCTTTAAGCAACGGGTATAAGGTCCCCATCCAAGGCTCGCTCTTAAGAAAGGACGCTTTCGAGACCATAAAGGGATTCGACGAACATCTAAGAATTTGGGAAGATCGCGACTTCGTGATCAGGTTGACCCAACACTATCGTGTCGCATCTATCGCAAAACCGCTCTATTCTTTGAGACGGTACGGGTTGGCGCGAGGGGATGGGGGGGGGAGTGCGTGCGCGAATACCAAGTCAGAATTAGCCTATGCCAGCAGAAAATACTTTTTGGAAAAACATGCACCCATCTGCCGGCAAGACCCGTTACTTACGAAAGCCTTACAATACGAATGGGCCATGCTCTACAGCGACATGGGCAAATATCATTTGTCCCACAATCAACGGAAGACCGCCCGCTCGTTGTTTCGTCAATCCCTCAGGTCGTTTCCCTTTTCCCGAAGAACGTGGCTTCGCTTTTTGCGTTCCTGTCTGCCTTCTTTCTCGACGCCGCACGTGTGATTGAACCCGGCGAGACCTCACGGCTTGTTCTCAACGCGCTCCCCGTTGCCTTCGGAGGGTGACGTTTCCAGAATCTCATACGCCTTCGCATACTTCGCAAAGGTGTGAAAACCCGCGAACAGCGCCGCGATCAACCCAGGCAACCCATCTTTCCACCCCCGTCGAAGGATAAAGACCTTGATGATGATCCAAAGGTGATGCCCGAAAAGGTGCGTGAACGTCACTTGACGAAGTGTTTTTAATTTTTCCCGGGCGGCCAACGACGTATAGTGAATCATCTTCCGAACGTGACGCGCGATCGTGGGGACGGAATGATGGTCAAGAAACCCTTGGAGGTCCTCCACCTCTCCCTTGAGCAGGAGTCGTTCATGAAGCAACGTGTCATCATATCGGCCCGCGTTCTTTCGAAAGACGCGCAACTGACGATCCGGAAACATCCCGCCGTGCTGCATCCAGCGTCCGTAGAAAAAATTTCTGCGCGCAACGCGATACCCGGCCACGTGTGACGCTGGGCCGTTCCGTAATAGATCCTGAATTTCATCCCGCAAGCCGACCGTGACGCGCTCATCCGCGTCAACGATGAAAATCCACGGACCGTTTGCGTGTTCAATGCCGAAATTCTTTTGAGGACCGAACCCTCGCCACGGCACCACGTACACCCGATTCGTCACCCGTTGAGCCAACTCCACGGTTCGATCCGTGCTTTCCGAGTCCACGACGATGATCTCCGAAGCCCACTTGACTGATTTGAGACACTCCGTCACGTTCGATTCTTCATTCTTCGTGAGAATGACCGCGGTCACGTGGGACGCGCACTGATTCACGGAAGCCTCGTCTTCACCACGTGGGTCATGGTTTCATCCGACCTGATTTCACGTTCCTCCGCCTAACCTCGAAATCCTCGTTTCAGGACGGCCCGATAAAACGCCGGTTGCAATCAACGGTTCCGCCTCTTCTTGAGCACGGGGTAACACGCAACCCTTTGGCTCATCACCGCGGGATGCGAACCGGAAAATCTCTTCATGACGTGATAGTCGGGAAAGTCAAAGGTTTCTTTGGAGAGCCGGTCCGCCTGGTCAGGCGGAGGATTGTCGCCGTGGTGCCTGGCCACTTGATATCGAAATTTGTTGAGCAAAACGTCCCCCGGCTTCACCCATCCATAGTGAAACATGCGCGCGCCGGAAGGCCTCACTCGGTCCTTATGGATCGACTGGAGATAGCCCCCATCGACTTTCGCGCAGAATCCCACCGCGTCCCCGCACGACTCCACCGACCCGTCATTGCGAATAACGCGTACGGCGCGATGGTAGGCCCACGGGTTCAAACTCCAATAGTCTCCGTAGAAATGCAGATACTGGAAGGTAAAGCCGAGAACGTGCCGATTGTGCAGATTGTCTCGAAGGACCTGGTGTATGACGTCGTAATCCTTCTCGTGGATGACCTAATCGGCTTGCACGTACATCGCCCAATCGCCGATGCACCGTGCCAAGGCCACGTTCGTTTCTTTGGAAAACAGCAGTCCGTCTTTTGTCATCGCATCGTCCCACGTCGATTCAACGATTCGGATTTTTGGAGAAGCCATCGACCGGATCAATTCCAACGTGCCGTCATCCGACTGCCCGACGTTGACGATAAATTCGTCCACGAGAGGAAGAGCCGACCGGACTGATTCAAGAACGGGAAAATCATATTTGACGGCGTTGCGACAGATCGTGAATCCACTGACTTTCATGTCTGATCCAACTCCTGACTTGCTGAAGATAATACGTGCCTGGTTGTGGTGATTGTCCGTCAACCGTACCGGGATCGTAAATTTTCATAAAGCCGTTCGGTTTGATTCAACGTTTCTTCGAAGCTGTATCGTTGAACGACTAAACGCCGTCCGGCTTGGCCAAGTTTCTCCCGCAACGTGACGTGATCCAGTAATCGTTCAATCTTCTCCGCCAACGCCTCCGGCTTTGCAGGAGGCACGAGCAACCCGGTCTCCTCGTGCCTGACGACTTCAGGAACGTTGCCGACGTCCGTCGCGACAACCGCACGGGTCATGGCCAGTGCCTGAGTGAGCACTTGGGGCGTGGTTTCAGCGGCGATGGAACTCAGGACAAACACGTGAAACAACGGAAGAAGACGCTGGACGTCTTCACGAAATCCAAGAAACAGCACCCGGTTTTCAATGTCAAGCCGTTGAGCCATCTCCTGCAAGGATGATTTCTCCGGCCCATCGCCGACAATGACCACGCGGACGTTGTCTCGGCGGGTCAAGACGATTTTTGCCGCGGAAAGAAGATCGCCGATCCCTTTGTAACTTCGCAGAAACGCCACGGTACCCACGACGAGAGAATCAAGGGGAACGTTCAACGTGTTTTTCAATGAGAGATCGGGTTCACGTGGATAAAATGAAGTTAAATCCACGCCCGTGGGGATTGAGACGACTCGATCTTCACGCAGCCCGTTGTTCCTCACCAGATCTTGGCGAATCCGTTCACCGGTCGGCACCACTGCGTGAGGAAGATATCGATACAACACCGCGTGTCGAAGGGTGGGAGAAACCGAGGTCGATTTATGACGCGTCCGAATGAGGACGGGTTTCGTTGCGGCCAACCGCGCGGCAATGCCGCACGTCCAACTATCAATTGACCCATGCGTATTCACAATCTGAACGTCCAATCGCTTGATTAATTTCAGGAACGTGACGATCAACCACGCCCATCGCACGGTCGTCATCCGGACGGGGACGACGCACAGACCGGAACGTTGAGCCTTGTGAAATAAGGGACTCGCAGGCTGAGCGGCCAGATACACCTGATGACCGCGCGCCCTCATGCCCAGACACTCATGTAACGTTCGAAACTCCTGGCCGCCCAATACGTTGGAAGATTCCGTATGAAGAATGCGTAATTTCTGCACCATTTCCTCGAAGGGCCTATCTCAGCCCTCTGGGCTGAACGTCCGCTGGCTTAGATTCTTCGCTTCGCTCAGAATGACAAAGAGAGATCAGAATGACAAGAGGGAACGTGGATGAGGCATGGGCCGGCGTTATCCACGTACGAGATACCTTCTAACCGTTCCTGTGAATCTCCCAGAGCTTGGCGTACTTCACAAAGGTGTAGTAGGCATAGAGCCCGGCCAGAATCAGGCCGGGCTTGCCGTCCAGAACCCCCCTTCTCAGCACGTACATCTTGAGAAACGTAAACAGGGGATGAGAGAGCAGTTGATGAACGCGAAACCGCCGGCCTCGCCTGGCCATCTCTTCCGCCATGAGCGTGGAGTACCGATCCATTTTCATCAGATAGTGATCCACGTCACGAAACGGATATTGCTCAACGTGCGAGTGCAAATAGCCAAGTCGTCCGTCCAGTTGAAATGATTCATGCACGAAATCTTCCTGATACCGCATGGAGCCTTTGTGAAAAAATTGAGGCTGCCGGTAATCCGGATACCATCCGCTTCGTTTAATCCATCGGCCTAAAAAGTAGTTCCAACGGGGCACGAAAAAGGCCTGCGCGTCGGGACCCCGTTCCAGTTGGGATCGGATTTCCCGCTGTAACTCCTCCGTCGCTCGTTCATCCGTATCCAGACTGAAGATCCAGTCGTGCGTGGCATGGGCCACGGCCTCATTACGAAGTTTCCCGAATCCGGAAAATTCATGCTGGAACACCTTATCGGTGTATTCGCGGCTGATGGTTTCCGTAGCGTCCGTGCTGTGCGAATCCACCACAATCAGTTCATCGGCCCATCTCAGGCTTTCCAGACACGGCCTGATGTTGGGTTCATCATTATAGGCAATGACGACCGCCGATACTTTAGATGCCATGGAATGAACAATCCCACCCGGAACGTCTGTCAGCGTCAGGACGTCGCCAACGTTCTTTCGGCTTGGCTGACAACGTCTTCAACCGAAATCGATTCCAGACATTCCAGATAATGAGAATTGCGGCACGTCCGTAATCCACACGGACGACACGCCGTTGTCCGACTCACCATGTTCACGTGGCCAGTCCCATACGGACCGGTCGCGTTGGGATTCGTAGGACCGAAACACGCAATCACCGGCACCCGACACGCCGCAGCCACGTGAATCGGGCCTGAATCATTGGCGATGCACAGCCGAACGTGATCAAAGATGAGGCTTAATTGGCGAATCCGCGTTTTTCCAATCAGATTGATGAGCGCCGTTCCCAGAGCATCGGAAAAACGTCGGCCGATTGGATCGTCACGTGGTGATCCGATGAGCACGATTTTTATCCCCCGTTCAGCCAATGAGACGGCCACGTCAAGGAATCGCTCCATCGGCCAGTTTTTCATGGTTCGTCTGGAAGCCGGGGCCACGGCAACGAGCCGATCGTGCCGTTGCACTCCGGCTTCTGCAAACACCTGATTGATCACCGTTCGATCTTCATCCCATCTCGGCAACCAGAACCGCGGCGGTTCCGCGGATGCCCCCAAAAATTTTGCCACTTCGAGATTTCGGTCGACCGCGTGTACGTCGAGAAGCCGCCAAGGCACGTCGTCGGCACCCGGCACCGGCACCCGATGGGTGTAACACCAGGGGCTGCCCTCACGTCCCCGGGCAAATCCCACGCGAAGTGAGGCGCCCGACAGGGCCGCAAGCAGGCCGGACCGTAACAACCCTTGCAAATCAACGATGCAATCAAACTCCCGGGCACGAACCTTCGAGATGATCGCCCACCAGCCACGAACGCGAAAATCCACGGAGATGACTTCAGAGAGATCCGGATGTCCTTCCAAGATTTCCGCCCATTCCGATTTGACCAGCCAGGAAATTCTGGCATGCGGAAACGTTCTCCGCAATGCACTCACGGTCGGGAGGGCATGGATAATGTCTCCCAATGAGCTGGGCTTGATAATCAAGAGATTGTTCGGTTGAACGGTCATCACGCGTGGATGCCTACCGCCGAAGGATCCATGACACGGCGTCGGAAAAGCACGGCGCCACGAAATCGACCGGCACACGTTTCTCCCGACAGACGGCTCGTGCCTCCTGACTCTTGCGGCCGGTCATGACCAGAATGCCCTTGGCCCCTACGCCGTGAGCCATCTCGATATCGCGGGACTGATCGCCCACCACGTAACTCGCCGCGACGTCTATCGGATGACGAGCCACGGCGAGTTCAATCATTCCAGGATTCGGTTTCCGACACCGACATCCATCATCAGGATGATGCGGACAAAACAGGACGTCATCCAACCACGCGCGGGATTTGGCAAGATCGTCCTGCAATTTCTGATGGATAGCCTCCAGGTTCTGAAGCGAAAAATATCCACGGGCAATTCCTGATTGGTTCGTCACCATGATGACGGTAAGGCCGGCACGATTTAATTGCCGGATCGCCTCGGGGACGGTCGGGAAGCATTCAAATTTCTCAGGAGACGCGATGTATCCGGGGTCGTGATTCAACGTCCCGTCGCGATCCACAAAGACCGCCGCCCGTTTTACGTTCATCGGCGGAGATTCATTCACGTTCTGACGCCGCCCGTCCATCAGGACGCCGTTCATTGGCCCACGACCTCTTTGGCAGCCTGAACCACTTGGTCCGTCGAGACGGACGTCATGCAACGGTGATCAATCGGACAGTCTCGAAGCCAACAGGGTGAGCACCTCACGGGATTTCTGACGACCGCGTGCCGGGCGTGATACGGGGCCGTGGCAGCGGGGTCAGTGGGACCGAAGATCGCCACGAGCGGCACGCCCAAGGCATCGGCCACGTGCATCGGACCGGTGTCGTTCGTCACAAACAGCCGGCACCGTTTCATAATGGCCTTCAATTCTCTGACCGACGTCTTTCCCGAAAGCACGAGCGGATTGGAAACCATGTGTCGAGCCACGGCGTCGCCCAATGCCTCTTCGCCCGGACCGCCGACGATCAGACATCGAACGGGACGTGGGTCGAGTTGCCCAAGTTCAACGATTAACCGATCGGCGACCGCCGCAAACCGTTCGGACAACCAGCGTTTCGCCCGGCCATACACGGACCCCGGGTTCACGCCGATGAGAATCTCTGATTGTCGGATGCCGCTTTGCTGCAATAAACGATCCGCCGCGTCCTGCTCTTCCGAAGACACGTAGAGCATCGGCTTCATCGTCAACGTCTCCCGGACAATGGGGCGCAGCATCTCCACGTAATAGTCAACCTGGTGTAACGTCCGTCGGGAATTCGGAAGATCGACGGGATGCGTGAGCAACAACCGTCGGCCGTCCGTGGCGTATCCGTATCGCAGAGGAATTCCGGCAAGCACCCCCAGGAAGGCGGCCTCAAACGCGTTCTGAAACAACAACGCCAGATCATAATGTTCTCGTCGAAGGCTTGCGGCCAACCTGCGTTTGCCCAACCATCCCGCGTGAACGCCTTGATGGTCATAACTCACAACGTGATGCACGCCGGGATGCCCGACAAATAACTCGCCGACGGCCGGACGAACCAACAGGAAAATTTCCGAGTCCGGAAACGCGCGAGCAAGCGCATGCAACGCCGGGATACACATCACGGCGTCCCCGATCCAATTCGGGCCCCGAACCAGAATCTTCTTGATCGCGTCCGGTCGGATCGTGGAAAAATTGACGGCCATGGTCGTGGAACGCTATTCCCGTGACACCGCCTCTAACGCGGCTTCCAATCGACTCCGGCCCTCAACAAACTCCAACGTGAGGCGGACGGCAAACACGGGAGTGGGAATCGACCAATTCGCTTGGCACTTCACCAAATCCTTTTCCGTCGTCAGAACCAGATCCGGCTGAACCCGTTCAACGTGTCGATAAATTGTTTCAACCGTCGAAGGGGCATACGGGTCATGATCCTGAAAAACCAGTTCACTCACCACCCGGACGTTCAGCGCGTCTACGGTCCGCCGAAACTGCTTTGGATTTCCGACGCCGCTGAAGATGAGGACGTTCTTCCCCTGAATCTCCGAAAGCGATTGACGCGTGGATGCCGATATCCCATGCAACCCCTGCACCGTAAATCTCGTGGTAATGGGATGGATCGCGGTACCCAGAACCGTCTCTATCGGTTCCACGACGCGGGACGCCCCTGATTCCCGTTCAACCCGGGTGATGATGATCTCCGAAGCTCTTTGGGCTGCATCAAGAGGTTCACGAAGCCTTCCCATCGGAAGCAGTTCTGCCATTCCGTCGACGTCGGTCCCGTCAATCAACAACAAATTCACGTCGCGATGGAGACCCAGATGTTGGAACCCATCATCCAAAACGAAGCAGTCAATGGGCATCTGCCTCAAGATCCAACGGCCCAGTTTATATCGATCGGCACCGACCGCCACGATGACCCCTGGACATTGACGCGCCATGAAATAAGGTTCATCGCCCGCCTCACGATGCCCCGCAAGGATCGACCGTCCATTCGAGACCAGCAAAAATTCTCCGCGGCGTGTTCGACGGTATCCGCGACTGAGAATCCCAACCGTTCTTCCCCGTTCCAGAAGCCTCTGAGCCACCCACATGGTCACGGGAGTTTTGCCCGTTCCGCCAACCGTAAGATTTCCCACGCTGACGACCGGACACGGCAATCGACGTGACTTCAGCCACCCATGGTCATACAGCCACGCGCGAGAACGCGTCGCGAACTTGTACGGGGCCGTGACAAAAGACTTCCATCCGCTTCGCATTGGTTCACGATTCTTCCGGCTTCTTCTTTGAAGGAGAGGAACGGATGCACACGTCCGGGCACGTCTTCTTCACGCCTGATGCGTAGGGCCGCGTCTCACGCGGCCAGGAACGGCACACACGTCCGCCCCCTCACGCCTCTTCTCTCTCCAGGCAACCAGGACGTGGGGTACGAAAATTGATGATGTCCTCCATCATGTTCAAATTTTTCTCGACGACGCCCCGATTGTCGTCAACAACCTTCCGAGCCTTCCGTCCCGCGTGAGACGCCCAATCCCGATCCTGAATTCCTTTCATAAACGTTCCCGTCACTTCCTCTCCGTTCCGGACCCGAACCCCGCCTCCGGTCTCAATCAACAATTCCGCGACTTCTTGACAGTGGTCAGTATACGGACCAAAAGACACGGGCTTTCCCCACGCCGCCGGCTCCAAAAGATTGTGTCCTCCAATGGGAGCCAACGTCCCACCGACGAATGCCAGCACGGCTAATCCGTAGGCTTGCGCCAATTCTCCTCGGGTATCGAGAAGAATGACGCGAGGGCCGACGGAAGGTTCCGCGGGTGACACGTGCTTCAGCAACCGGCTCCGTCTCACGACCGGAAACCCGAACTGCTGAATGGTGTGAGTCAGGCCGTCACTTCGCTCAACGTGCCGTGGGGCCAACAACAGAATGACCTTGGGCAGAGAACGTGCCATCGTGCGATAACTTTGCAAGAGCACGGCTTCTTCAGGATGATGCGTACTGCCCGCGACAATGAGCATCTCGTCCTCCGACATCCCCAGTGCCGAACGCGTCACGGAGGGTTCAGAGACTCCATTCACGACGTAATCGCATTTCATGTTGCCCGTGGCGTGCATCCGATCAGGAGGAGCCCCCAACGCAACGAAACGACGTCGATCCCGGGAAGTTTGCAGAAGCCCCAACGACACGGTTGAGAGGACGTGACGCATGAAAGGCCGAATCCATTGAAATCCGGAGAAGGACCGGGACGATAATCGGCCATTCACGATAATGGAAGGAATGCCCCGCTGAGAAACGGCACGTAACACGTTCGGCCATAACTCGGTCTCGACTACGACAACCCCCATCGGGTTCATGGACCGAAGAAATCGTCGGACGATCCACGGGTAATCGAGGGGAAAAAAGCAATGGGTGGCGACGCCGGCTAAGCGTCGTTCCACGGCTTCTCGTCCGGTTTCCGTCACGGTCGAGACGATGATCGTAACTCGTGGATGCCGACGATGCAGCGCGGTGACAAAAGGAACGATGGTCAACACTTCACCCAACGAGACGGCATGAACCCATAACGTGGCCTCGTGAGAGGCGCAACTGTGCGGCAGCACCCATCCCATCCGTTGCCACAGGCCGGATCGACATCGCTTCTTGATCAGCAAGGTGAGAAGAATGATGGGAAAACAGAGAACCAGGAGAAGATTATAGAGACGGTACCACATCTCAGCCGGCGCCTTCATGAGATGAGCGAGAAACGATCACGCCTCGTGTCTCAACAAGAGAAGCGAGGACGTGTTGCGTGCGGCAGGCGCAAGGGTTGCCCGTCACTTTGGCCGGTGAACCATCGTCTCAGCTTCAGACGAGAGCGTGGATAACGTGGCTTCAAGTTCCTGCCGCGTCGTTTCCATGGTATCAGCATCGGCGTCTCGATCGACCCAGATCGGGGTTCCCCACGTAAACGTCCCACGTGAAAATGGATACGGGACCATAAACCGGTCCCAACTGGAAAAGACTTTTTTTTTGAATACGCCGCAATCAGAGGGACGATGGGCTGGCCGGTGGCTCTGGCCAGGGCCACGACGCCCGGTTGAACAACGTGCCTGGGACCCTTGGGGCCATCAGGCGTGACGACCAGATCAACGCCCTGCCGCCCTGAACGAATGAGTTGACGCAAGGCCCCTTCCCCGCCCCTCGTGGTCGATCCACGGATCGCTTCAAACCCGAACCGCTTGACGATTTGATAAATGAGTTCTCCGTCTCGATGCCGACTGATCAGAATCCGCGCCCGCCGGCCACGGTAGGCTAACGGCATCATCAACTGTTGTCCGTGCCAGAACGCGATGATCACCGTGTACCCTTCCCGATAGAGCCGATCGACGTGCTCGGCTCCGTACACGCTCCACGACATCGACCGGCCGAGCATGCGAATCGTCGCGGCACCACAAAACGGCAACGGATTCAATCTTCGCCAATTCATCATGGAACGCAATCGACGTTACGCCGTGACCATGGATTCAGCCGGAACGTCGTGGAATTGAGTCTGATACAGACGACGGTACACCGCGCTTCGAGACAACAACTCATGATGTCGCCCGACCGCGAGAATCCGTCCTTCGTCAAGGACCACGATTCGATCAGCGTGCTGAACCGTGGACAGACGGTGGGCAATGACCAACGTCGTCCGATTTTTCATCAATCCGGTCAACGCCCTCTGAACGTTCCGTTCCGATTCAGTATCCAGCGCGGACGTGGCTTCATCAAGAATAAGCAGTGGCGGATTCCGCAGGATCGCCCGAGCAATGGCCAACCGTTGGCGTTGTCCGCCCGAGAGTTTCACCCCGTTTTCTCCAATCACCGCGTCCAATTTATCAGGCAATTCCTCAATAAATTCCCACGCGTGCGCGGCCCGGGCCGCTTGCAGAATTTCCTCTTCACGGGCTTCCGGACGACCGTACGCGACGTTGGCCCTCACGGTGTCATCAAACAACGCGGTCTCTTGAGAAACAATGGCAATCTGGTCCCGCAGCGACGGTAACGTCGCCTCCTTAACATCCCGGCCATCAATGATGACCTGCCCTCTTGATGGGTCATAAAACCTCGGGACAAGACTCACCAGCGTGGATTTGCCGCTCCCGCTCCTCCCGACCAACGCAATGACTTCTCCACGGGAGATGGTGAGGTTCACGTCTTCAATCGCCGGGGTATCGGCCTGTTCGTAACAAAAACTCACGTTTCGAAACTCAAGGGAACGCGAGAAATTCGGCAACGCCGTCCGACCGCGATCGCGGACGAATTCATGCTCCCTATCCATCATGTCAAACACTCGATTCGCGGCGGACAGTGCCCGTTGCAGCGCCGAGTTCGTCGCGGCGACTCGTTTCACCGGTCCATAGGCCATCACCATCGCCGTTAAAAAGGAAAAAAATTCACCGGGTTGCATCTGATCGTCAATAACTAAAGACCCACCGTACCAGATAATCAGGGCGATGCCTCCTATCCCGATCATCTCTAACAGGGGCGACGTGATCGCCATCAATTGTTCCGACTTCATGTTCGCCCGTAAAAAAGACCTGTTTCCCTCGGCAAAACGCCGTTGTTCAACGGTTTCTCCTCCGTAGGCCTTCACGATTCGAATGCCGGCAAACGCTTCCTTCAACGTGGCCCCCATGTCTCCCATGGATTCTTGCCGCCTGGTGGCCAATTTGCGTAATCGCCGGCCGATGGTGACGATGGCATAGCTTGACACCGGCATCATCAGAAACAACACCGTGGCCATTTTCCAATTCTGATAAAACGCCACGCTGCTCAACGCAAGAAAGGTCAGTCCCTGCTGAATCAAATCCTTAATCACGTGGGGAACGGCATTGACCATTTCGTTGACGTCGTTGATGACTCGCGCGGTTAATCGGCCACTGGAGTGCGTGTGATGAAACGTCAACGAGAGACGAAGAAAGTGGCTGAACAATTGCTGACGAATGTCCGCAACGATTCGATTGCCCACGTAACTCATGAAATACGCCTGCCCGTACGCGAAGGCACCCTTGAACGTGGCCGCCCCCACGATCACCAGGGGCAACACCATGAGCAACACGTGATCCTTCGCAATGAATATTCCATCCAAGACGGGTTGAACGAGCCACGCGTAGACTCCGGACATTCCCGCGACGCCCACCGCACACAGGCAGGCCGTGATCACTCGAAACCGGTACGCACGAAGATAAGACAGAATTCTCAAAAAAACGGTCACGCTTGACATTCCGCCAACACCACCTCCGCGGCTCTTCGAGAAGCCCCCGGCGTGCCCAGTTGCGCGCGGATGCTTTTGAAGGCGCCTTGCATCTGCTCATACCGCGTTCGGTCCTTCAGAAGCCGAAGCGCCTCCTGGCTCAGTCGTTCCGCTGTCGCTTCCGATTGTAATAACTCCGGGACAATCCCACGGCCGGCCACCAGATTGACTAACCCGACGTGGTCGACCGTCATGAGCAGTTTGGTCACGAGATACGTGAGCCAGGAAACGCGATACGTGAGTACCATCGGCGTGCCGATCAAGGCCGCCTGCAAGGTGGCCGTCCCCGAGGCCACCAACAACAAGTCGGCCGTTGCCATGACTTCATTCGGGCAATTCGGAACCACGGTCACGGGAGACGTCGTTCGATCAACGCCTTCGTCGATCCATTCCGCCGGCACGGTGGGCGCTTGTCCGATCACGCAGTGGAGGTCGGGGAAATCCTCTCGAATGCGCAACGCCGCCTCCATCATGACCGGCAACAGGGATCGAATCTCCGCGCGACGGCTCCCCGGGAGGACGCCAAGAATCACCCCTTTGACGGGAAGCCCCCATTGTCGTCGCAGTCGAGCCTTGTCATAGCGCGGCGCCAGACCGTCGAGTAAGGGATGCCCCACGAAACTACAGGGGACGTCGGCGGCACGATACACGGATTCCTCAAACGGTAAAATCACGATCATCCGCCGGACGACCCGCTTGATCACGTTGATCCGGCGTCGGCCCCACGCCCAAATTTGCGGCGCAATATAATAGATCACCCTGTGTCCACACTTTGCCGCTATTCTGGCCAACCGGAGATTCATGGACGGATTATCGACAAACACGACTCCATCCAGGGATTCCCGTTTGAAAATCCGCTTCAGGGTCAACACGTTGGCCACCCCCTTCCCAATCGTCACCGGCCCCGGCACGCCTACGGCGTCCACTCGATGTAACCCCCGGATCAACTCAACCCCCGCGGCGTGCATCTGTTGGCCGCCCACGCCAATCAGTCGCACGTCGGGCCGAAGGTGTTTCAACGCTTTTGCCAAGTGTGCGCCGTGGAGATCTCCTGAAGCCTCGCCGGTCACAATCATGATTGAAAGGCCAGCCATGGTTCCGGCACGATTCTACGCCACGGAGACGCCGACGTTCGACGCCCCGGCCAGCGGATGAGTCGCTCCCCGGATGGCATCACGAATCGCATGGGCCAACTCCAGGGCCGCCACGCCCTCTTCACCGGAGACGCCGCGGGAAACGCCGCGTTGAATGGATTCCACGAAGGCTTCCATCTCCCGTCTGAGGGGTTCTTCATCCCCGGCCTGAATGGATTCCTCAATCACGGACGATTCAGCAGGGGGAATCCCCGTTTGTCGATACACAATGCCTTGGCGAGATTGATAATCAACGGAGAGATAGACGTTCTCCTGGAACAGACGCATTTTTCGCAACCGGCCGGTCGACACTCGGCTTGCGGTAAAATTGACGACGCACCCCTCGGAAAATGCAACCCTCGCGTTGGCAAAATCGACCTGCGAGGACAGCACGCTGACGCCAATGGCCTCCACGGTGTTCACCCGTCCCAAATCAAAAGACAACACGAGATCGACGTCGTGAATCATCAAATCCAACACCACGTCGACGTCGGTTCCCCGCGATTGAAAGGGGGCCAACCGATGACATTCGATAAACCTGGGATGCTGAATCACGTGGTGGATCCTGTCTCTCACCGGATTAAATCGTTCCACGTGCCCCACGTGCAAAATCAATCCCCGGCGGCGGGCGTCCTGAACCATCTGCCGCCCTTCCTTCACCATGGTCGCAATGGGCTTTTCAACCAGGACGTGAACCCCGGCGTGAAGGCAGATTTGAACGATCTCATAATGTTGCAACGTCGGCACGGCGACGCTGACGGCATCGACTTGACCGAGTAACGCCTGATACTCCGAAAACGTCGGCACGCCAAAACGATGGGCGATTTCCGCGGCGCGGGTCTCGTCACGATCCATTACGCCCACTAAACGGGTCTGCGGCAACTGGGCGTAAATTCTCGCGTGATGTTGCCCAAGGTGTCCGACGCCTATCACCCCGACGTTCAGCGGTTTCATCGTGTGTCTTCCTCAGATTCAGCGTCGTCCGACGTTCCGGAAGGCACGTGACGCACGGGCGGAACGCGATACATCGGAGCGACGGCCACGCACGCGTCACGCGGGGAGACCAAGAATCGCGATGCCGGACTGACGGGCGTTCTCCAGCATCTCCTCCCGATCAAGCATGATGGTCTTGTCGGCCTCAACGGCCAACACCGAGGCCTTTGCCTCAGTCATCACCTGAATGGTTTGCGGACCAACCGCGGGTAAATCAAATCGTAAATCCTGTTGAGGCTTGCAGCGTTTCACGACGACCGCACCGTTCCGAGCCAATCGGCCCCCACGCCGAATCGCTTCATCCGTGCCTTCAACGGCTTCAACCGCGACGATCACGCGATCCTTGACGACGACGCATTGGCCAACGTCCATTCGCCCAATCTCTTGAGCCACCGTCCATCCGTAGGACACGTCCTCCCGTTCCGCCTTGGACAACCGTCGAGTCAACTCCCCTTCAGGAACCAGAAGATCGGTCAATCCAAACGTCGATTCTCGAACGGCAATGCCTTCTTCTTCCAGCCACGCGGCAATGGCTCTGAGAATGGCGTCATCCTTCCAGGACTTCAATTTCGTGAAGAACGCCACGGCCCACAGGTCCGGACGAACGCTCGAAAAGAGATGCGTTTTTTTCATCCCGCCCAGCATGACGGCTTGCCGGACGCCGTCTCCCTTCAGCGCGCGAAGGACCTTGCCGAACTGCCCGATGCGAACCCAGTGGATTCGATCAACGACCTGCTCCAACTCAGGGACCGTCTCTCCCTGATGCGCGACGGCCGAGACGCGCAACCCAAGTTTTCTGGCGTTCTCGGCAAAGATGACGGGGAATCGTCCGTTCCCTGCAATGAGACCGATCCGGTCGCCGGGGGTCGGGCGCGACGACGATGAGAGGACGTCAGCCATCGGGTGCGTCGTTCCTTACAATTCTTCGGGATCGTCTTTATCTTTTTTCGCGGCACGACACGTGCCGCGAGTCGAGCTCTCCAAAAACGTGAGCAGGACCAGGACGTCCGGGCTATTCTGAAATTGGTGACGCGCCAGTTTAATGGCGTCGGCCATGCGCTGTTTCTTTCTGAAGAGCACCTGATACGCCTGTTTCAAGATTCGAATGCGCTGAGCCGAAAACCCTCCTCGACGAAGACCAATGGCATTGACCCCGTAGAGAGTGGCTCGATTCCCCACGGCCCGCATGAACGGAGGCACGTCCCGGGCCACGGCCGAGCACCCGCCAATCATCGCGTAATCGCCGACTCGCGCGTATTGATGAACGCCCACCAGTCCCCCGATGACGGCAGAATTCCCAACCGAGATGTGACCGGCCAGCGTGGCCCCGTTGGCCATGACCACGTGGTCCCCGACGTGACAATCATGCGCCACGTGGACGCAGGCCATGAGAAAATTCTGTCGACCGACGGTCGTGATTCCTCCGCCGAATGACGTCCCGCGATGAATCGTGACGCACTCGCGGATGATGGTGTCGTCGCCGATGCTCAGCCGAGTCGGTTCATCATGGTACTGCAAGTGTTGGGGTGGCCCCCCCAGCGACGCGTAGGGAAAAATTTTGCACCGTTGCCCGATTTCCGTGATGCCTTCTATGGACACGTGCGAACGCAATTCGGTTCCCCGACCGATTGCGACATCCTCACCAATCACGCAATGAGGGCCGACGACCACGTCCTCGTCGAGCGAGGCGTTGGGATGCACGATAGCCGTGGGATGAATGGACATTTCAGACGTTCGCCGAACTGACGCGCGCGTCGTCCGGCTAATCCACCTGCGCAGCCGGTGCTCCCTCCGACGACACCATGGCGCTCGATTCAGCCTGACAGACAAGATCCGGCCCGACAAAAGCCTTCCCTTGCATCTTCCAATGGGGCGGCCGTCGTTTCATCACGTGGACTTCCAGCCGGACTTGATCCCCGGGAACGACGGGTTTGCGAAACTTGGCTTTATCAATCCCCGTGAGATACACGATCGGCGTTTTCTCCACTTTTGAGGACCGAAGGGCTAAGATTCCGCCTAATTGAGCAAGGGCTTCCAGGATCAAGACACCCGGAAAGATCGGCCGACCAGGAAAATGGCCTTGAAAGCAGGGCTCATTGGCCGTGACGTTTTTCAGCCCCACCGCACGTTGATCAAGAACAAGCTCCACGACGCGATCAACCAGCAAAAAAGGGTACCGATGCGGTAAAATGGACTGGATTTCGCTGTTCTCTATGACGGGGTGACCATCAGCCATCCGTTCCTCCAATGCGACGTGTCCCGACGCCCGGCGACCTTCACGTGCTCCATGAGGCCTATGATTGACCCGCCGTCAACGTTTCTCGGTCCAAGGCTTCCTTGACCGCGGGAGAAAGATCCAGGCTCGGTTCGTAATACCGGGTGGAGGTTTTCTGTCCCTTTTCTATCACGAGTGCCATCCCTTGCTCGAGGGCAATGCGTTTCACGATCACGTCCACTCGATCACGAAATTCGTCCAGCGACTCAACCCGTTTGGCCTGCACCTCTCGGTTCATGTTTCCGGCTTTTTGTTGATACTCTACCATACGCCGTCGAAAATCTTCTTCTTTTTCCCGCCGGGCGGACGGACTTAAGACGCTGCCTTGACGCAACAATTGATTTTCCAGGCGACGAAGTTCCTGTTGTTCAAGTTCGAGCAACGCTTGTCGATTCTGCATAAACGTCTCGAGGGTCTCGCTGACTTGACGTCCAAGCTTGGATTCTTTCAACAACCATTCCGTATCCACCACCCCGACGGGGAAACCGGACGAAGCCAACCGTTGCGCGCCGGACGTTCCCGACGGGGAAGTCGAACAACCCGTCACGACGGCCACGCAGATCAGTCCGGCCGCCAACATTCTGACCCGACTCATCTTCAACAAGGTTGAACGACGCATGATCTTCACGCACCTTCTAAAAGACGTTCCCCACGGAAAATTCGAAGACGGTGCCTTGCTCTTGCGGGCGACGATCCAAATTCAGCCCCCACGCCGCCCGTAACGGCCCGAATGGCGAGAGCCACCGCACCTCCAAGCCCGTCGCCGAGCGCAAACTGAGGTCCAGATTTTCGCTTTCTGAGAATCCCTTCCCATAATCAAAAAAGACGACCCCGTTCAACTTGGCGTCGGGAAGCACGGGAAAAATAAGCTCGGCGTTAAAGATAAGTTGTTTATTCCCGCCCGCCAAGGTTCCGCTGGGGGACACGGGGCCCGCACGACCGAATCGAAAGCCACGCACCGTATTAATGCCCCCCACAAAAAAGAGTTCCGACAAGGGCGCGGAATCTCCGCCATATCCTTGGGCCATCCCAAACCGACTACGGAAAGCCGTCCGCAAGTCCCAAATGGGTAAAGGAACGTACTGCAGTCCGTCCAGAGCAAACCGATAAAAATTATTGGTGCCTCCCAGCAACTCGGTCCCAAACCCGAGGCGCACGCCCGCTCGCGACCCCGAACGAGGATCTTGGAAAAAATCTCGCGTATCGCGGAACAGACTCGCCCGAAAGCCGGTAGTCGATTGGTCACCGAGTTGGGCCCTGATGAGAGCCGGCGCGTCAGCGGCCAGACCGCTGATCGTAATCGCCTCCCCCACCAACGTCAAACTGCCGGCGATATATTCGGAAAAGGCTCGGCCCACTTGGAGCGTTCCCCCGGTTCGTTGTTCCGTATACGTCAAAAAATTGGTTTCCGTGCTGAATCCGTCCGCCTGAAAGGACATGGGGCCATCAAACAGCGCGGGATTCCTGAACGTCAACACCCCGATGGTTCTCCGTCCGCCAATCTGCCCGCGAACCCGCACTAAATACCCTAATCCGAATAAATTGCCCTCCGAAACGTTGGCGATCGCCGTAAACTGATCGAGCGTACTGAACCCACCCCCGACGCTGAACTGACCCGTGGGTTTTTCTTTAACCGCGACGGCCAGATCAACTTTATCTTCTTCGACGTGACTGGGAAGAATCTCGACCGTTTCAAAAAAATTCAAATTGTTCAGACGTTGAAAACTTCGCTTCATGTCCACGGAACTCAGGACTTCCTGTTCATTCACGCGCAACTCACGTCGAATGACGTTGTCGCGCGTCTTATCATTCCCGGAGATGTGAATTTCTCGCACGCGAATAAGCGCCCCCTCCGAGATGGTAAACGTCACGTCCGTCGTGAGCGTATCCGAATTGGGCTTCAACCCGGGGGTCACTTCTGCAAAGGAATATCCTTTTTCCCCGTACAAGTCGGTCACCCGGGAGACTTCTTCGCGAACCGTCGTGCGTTGAAACACGTCGTCGGGTTGGATAATGGAGTTTCGTTCCAACTCTTCGTCATCAAAGACCACGTTGCCTTCATAGCGAACCGTTCGCACCGTATACGGACGGCCTTCCAGGATGCGAAACGTGACGGTGAAGAATTCTTTATCCTCATTGAGTTCCACGCTCGGCGTCCCGACTTGCACGTCCAGGTATCCCTTATTCGAATACAATTCCTTGAGGCGTTTCACGTCATTGGCCAGTTCTTCTTTGTGCAAAATGCCGGCGTCCGTGATTAACGACACGATCGGGACCCATTCTCGATTCGCGATGACGTTGAACAATTCGCTTTTGCTGAAGACCGTCGCGCCTTCGAAATGAATCGTTTGAATCCTGGCGCGTTCACCTTCCCGAATAAAGAAGGTCACGCGATTTCGGCTCTCATCGAACGCCTGCACGATGGGAATCACGTTGGCCGCGTGGTACCCGTTCTTCTCATATTCCGCCCGAATCTTCTCCGCACTCAGGGTCATCGCTTGCTGGTCGAGAAACACTTGATTCTGCAACGAAATCACTTCTTTCAATTTGTCATCCGACAACTCCTCATTTCCATCAAACACGATGTCAACCACAAACGGTTTTTCCCGGACCACGAAGGTCACCGTCACGCCGTCGGGCGTCGCGTCGGTCTGAACTTGCACGTCCTCGAAAAACCCCATGTCATAAATTTTTCGAATTTGTTCTCGAATCACCTGAGGCGTCATGGGATCTCCGGTTTTCAGCGTAATCTTTTCAAGAATCGCCGACGATTGGATGCGCTGGTTTCCTTGCACGGTCAGGGTTCCCACGACCAAATCTTCCGATTGGCTCCACGCGGACCACGGTCCACTCACGACCAGGAGCGTTGCGCAGAGCACTCCACCGGCAACCCGGATGAGTCTCGACGGCCGAGGAGAGTCAGAAAGAGCAGAACGATTCCACCATGAACCGACGTTCATGCTCGTGCTCGTTGGAGGGTGAGGTAAAAAATGATCACGTGCGGCAGGAACAAAACGGGACCGTTCCAAATACGATCCCAATGACAAGCCGTTTTTCCGGAGGTCTGTTTCAGATACGCGTCAACCTCTAAAGGAGCCCCAGGCAGGCGAAGCCATTATAAATAGCCGCATGGGGCTTGTAAAGTGATGGAACGGGATCGATTCTCCTTCCTTGACAAGTATTTTTTTGTTCACCTACTATCACTCTTTCCATCGGAAAAGACGTCGGAAAGGACCCGTCGCGGCAACGTGAAACACGATCGCGTTCTTGTCCCGTGCAGGAACCATCGTGCGACTGAGAAGAGGCCGCGTCCGCCCGTCGTTCCGTACCGCCCTCAACGACAATTTTCATGAAAAAGTCAGATCGCAAATCGGTGAATCAAGACCGCCGTCCCGCGCAACTCAGCGTTGACGTACCTGACCGTCTGCCGCTCATCCCCGTCAGAGATATCGTCGTGTTTCCGTATATGGTGCTGCCCCTCTTCGTCGGACGAGACATGTCGATCAAAGCCATTGAGTCGGCCCTCGCCGGGAATCGATTGGTGTTTTTAGCGGCACAAAAGGCCCACGATACGGAATCGCCGAAACCCGACGACATCTTCGACACGGGCACGGTCGGCATGATTATGCGTATGCTGAAACTTCCTGATGAGCGGATCAAAATATTGGTTCAAGGTCTGACGAAAGCCAAAATCATAGACTACGTTCAGTCCGACCCGTTTTACTCGGTTCACATTCACACGTTTCCGGCGTCTCACGAGCCTCCCGCTTCCCTGGAAACCGAAGCCGTGATTCGGACCGCCAAAGAGGGATTGGACCGACTGGCCAGTCTAGGAAAAGTCTTGATGCCGGACGTCATGGTGGTCATTGAAAACCTGGATGAACCAGGCCGTCTGGCGGACATCATCGTCTCGAATCTCGGCCTGAAAGTGGAGCCGACCCAGGAAATCCTGGAAATCGAAGACCCCGTGGCCCGACTCAAACGCGCGACCGAGATTCTCTCGAAAGAAATTGACGTCTTGTCGATGCAACAGAAAATCCAAGCGGACGCCAAGGGTGAAATCGATAAAACTCAACGGGAATATCTCCTTCGTGAACAGTTGAAAGCCATCCAGAAAGAATTGGGTGAATTAGACGATCGCGCCGAGGAAGTGGAGGAATTTCGAAAGCGCGTTGAAGAATCCAACATGCCGGAAAAAGTCGTCAAAGAGGCGGAGAAGCAACTGAAACGGTTGGAAAAAATGCACCCCGACACGGCGGAAGCCGCGACCGTCCGAACCTACCTGGAATGGATGGTCGAGATTCCGTGGAGTAAGGCGTCCCCGGACAATCTGGATATTCAGTCGGCCCAGCAGGTCCTCAACGAGGACCACTATGATTTAGAAAAAGTCAAAGAACGCATCCTTGAGTATTTAGCCGTCAGGAAACTCAAGGAGAAACTGAAAGGGCCGATTCTGTGCTTCGTCGGCCCCCCGGGCGTGGGGAAGACCTCCTTGGGGAAATCGATTGCACGGGCCTTGGGTCGAGAATTCGTCCGCATCAGTCTGGGAGGAGTACGGGACGAAGCCGAAATCAGGGGACATCGCCGCACGTACGTGGGTGCCCTCCCCGGACGCATGCTCCAAGGCATCAAACAAGCCGGCACCAATAATCCGGTGTTCATGCTGGATGAAGTCGATAAAGTCGGGATGGATTTTCGAGGCGACCCTTCGGCTGCCCTGCTGGAAGTGTTGGATCCCGAACAGAACCACGCCTTCACGGATCATTATCTGGGGGTCCCGTTTGACCTCAGCCGCGTGATGTTCATCACCACCGCCAATCTCATTGACCCCATCCTCTCCGCGCTCCGAGACCGGATGGAGATCATTGAAATTCCGGGATACACGGAAGAAGAGAAACTCGGGATTGCCCGGCGGTATTTAATCCCGCGGCAACTGGAGAAACACGGGATCTCGGAGCAACACTTTCTGATGACCGATCCTGCCCTCCAACGAATCGTCACCCACTATACGCGAGAGGCAGGCGTCCGCAACCTGGAACGAGAAATCGCCAATACCATGCGAAAAGTGGCGAGACGCGTGGCCGAAGGCAAGTCAAAACGGTACTCCATCACCCCACGGACTCTGCAAAAATACCTGGGCGTTCCCAAATATCTCCCGGAAACCGAAAAAGAAAAAGACCAAGTGGGACTGACCATCGGCCTCGCGTGGACGGAAACCGGCGGAGAAACGTTGCACGTCGAAGCCACCACGATGAAGGGCAAGGGCAATCTGACCTTAACCGGCCACCTCGGGGACGTCATGAAGGAATCCGCCCAGGCGGCTCTGAGCTACGTTCGTTCGCAAGCCCAAGCTCTTGGCATCAAACAGGAGACCTTCGCCAACACCGACATTCACGTTCACGTTCCCGCCGGAGCGATCCCCAAGGATGGACCGTCCGCGGGGATTACCATGGCCACCGCCATCGCGTCGAGTCTTGCGAACGTTCCCGCCCGCCACGACGTGGCCATGACCGGAGAAATCACGCTCCGCGGCCGAGTCCTGCCCATTGGCGGACTCAAAGAAAAAATACTGGCGGCAAAGCGCGCAGCCGTCACCACCATCATTCTCCCCAAACACAACGAAAAAGATTTAGAGGAACTTCCAAAACATTTACTGAAAGGCGTGAACGTCATTCTTGTGGAAACCGTGGATCAAGTGTACGCCGCTGCGCTTCACGTCCCGTCCCGCGCCCGCACCAGACCCAGAACGCCGACACCGTCCCAACCCAAACGCCTGCCGTCGAATCGAACAAAGCGGTCGCCGGTGCCCGTGAAGCGGGCTCGACGAGCGGCGGCCTCACCGCTCGTGCTTCCTCAATAATGAGCAGAACCTCCGGACGCGACTCCCTGACGACGGTCGGAGAATTCGGCCTGATCCAGCAACTCAGACGTCAATGGCCAACGTCCTCGCCGAGGGTGGTGCAGGGCATTGGAGACGACGCGGCGATTCTCCGACCGTCACCCGGCCAACAACTCCTGGTCAGCACCGACGTCTTCATTGAAGGCGTGCATTTCGACCTGACCTTTCAATCGCCGCGAGACGTGGGCTTTCGCGCGGCAACGGCCAATCTCAGCGACGTTGCCGCGATGGGAGGAACCCCGTTGTATCTCCTGGTGTCGATGGCCGTACCCGGTCATCTTCCGGTCACGCGCGTTCGAGCGTGGTATCGAGGACTCAGGGACGCGTGCAGCCCCTATGCGGTCGACTTAATCGGCGGTGATACCTCCTCGTCTCTTCATCACGCGTTTTTCAGCCTGACCATCATGGGAACGATTCAATCGAATCGTTCACTCACCAGAAACCGCGCGAAAGTGGGCGATCACGTTTACGTCACCGGGACGTTAGGTGATTCCCGCGCCGGGCTCCAGGTTTTGCGCACGCGGGTGAATACGCGCCCAAGATTACGCAGAGACGAACGATGGTTGGCCCAGCGCCATCTGCGTCCGACCCCACGAATCGTCGTCGGACAACTCCTGGCGCGCCAAGGCATTGCTCATGCCGCCATTGATCTCTCGGATGGACTATCCGGCGACGTCTGCCACGTCTGCGAAGAGAGTCGGGTGGGAGCCGAAATCTGGGCCACGGCCCTTCCCCTCTCGTCTCACCTGCGCACGTTTGCCAAACACAACGAGGTCGATCCGGTCGAATTTGCGCTCAGAGGCGGGGATGATTATGAACTCCTGTTTACCGCCCCTTCCAAACATCATCAGAAGGTGTTCGACGTGGCACAAAAGACCAAGGTGTCGATTTCCCGCATTGGCACCATCCAACCGAAATCATTCGGACGCCGACTCACGGATGGCCGGGGTCGTACCCGGACGCTGATGAAGCAGAGTTATACTCATTTTCGCTGACGGCCACGTCCGTGACGACGTTCACGAACGCTTTCTCCACGTTCGGACTCCACGCGTGATGTCAAACCCGATTCGTCATGAAGTGTCCCTGATTGCCGATCCGATCCATCAATACATTCAATTCACGGTGCCTTCCTCAGGCTCAACGGAAACGACTGAAAAAGATTTAATCGATTCTCCCTGGGTCCAACGGCTGCGGTACCTCTACCAACTGCAAAGCGCACGATGGGTTTATCCGGCCGCGGAGCACAGTCGATTCCAACATTCTCTGGGCGCCATGCATCTTGCCGGACGATACGCCAAACACGTGTATCCCTCTCTCGCCAAAACCGTGCGCCGCGTTCCCTCGCTCCCCTACGTCGAAGAATTGCTCCGCGTCACGGCCTTGCTTCACGACGTGGGACATGGACCTTTCTGTCATTTTTTTGATCACCACGTGCTTCGCCGGTTCGGGTTATCCCATGAACGGATGGGACAAACGATTATTCGCGACGAATTAGGCACGATGATCCGCCGAGTGCGGCGCAGTCCCTCGGGAACGTTTGCGAAAGGTGAAATCCTGAATCCCGAGCACGTGGCTTTTCTGATCCTGAAGGATCCCCACAAGCGGAGCCAGCCGTATCCTCGATGGCTGCGACTGCTCCAGCCGCTCATCGGAGGACTGTTCACGGCGGACAACTTTGATTACGTCCTGCGCGACTCCTACATGTGCGGGGTAGCCATCGGTCCCGTCGATATTCCCCGACTCATTCACTACACGTTGATCACGCCGAAAGGGTTAACGCTTCATAAAAACGGTCTGCCCGCCCTGCAAATGTTTCTCAATGCTCGGCTCTATCTTTATGCCAACGTGTACTATCATCGCACCACCCGGGCCATTGACCTCCACCTCTTGGAGATTTTTCACGACACGATGGAACGTCTTTTTCCCGACAACCCCCTGCATCACCTGGACGACTATCTTCGGCTGACCGATTGGTCCCTTCTGGAAACGGTCCGAACGTGGGAACGGGCGTCTGATCCAAAAAAACGGCAGTTAGGGAAGGAATGGCATCGCGTGTTGGGACGACGGGTGAAATGGAAAACCGCCTACAGTAAAGTCTTGACCCTTCGGGACGACCATCCACGTGGTCCCGTCGCGACGCCGGCCAAACTGGAATCCCGGATTCGTCAACGACTCCCTCGCCGGCTGAAAGGTCTCACCTTTCACGTGGATATCGCCAGCAGAGATACCCGCCCCTTTAACGTGCTGAACATGGGACAATTTCAGTTTTACGTGTATGATCCGACCACCCGGTCGGTTGAAAAGGAAACGCTACGGGAACTGTTTGAGTATTTTCCTTCTCGCCTCGTGCAACTCCGAATTTTTGCGGAAGATCATCACGCCGATGCGGAATTAGTCCACGCCGTGGAGCAGGTTCTTCGCAGCACGTGAAAACCCCCACAAGCTCGACCACGGCCCCGTGAGGGAGACCGGCGCTTCGTCGTCCTCATCAATTTGAAGCCCACGGCAGACCCGGTTCACCCTGTAAAAGAGGGCCCAAGATGCTCTGAAGGACCTGGATGCCTAATCCGGCCGTGGCGCCCACGCCCCGTAAGGTAAGGACGAAATTGAATTGATTGCGCTCGGGAAGATTGTCGCCTTCCTCCAATCGAATGTAGTACAGGCCCAACGACCAACATTTGCAGGGGTTTTGATACAACCCAACCACGTCCCATTCAGGAGTCTGCCCCTTGGCCGCGTCATGATAGACCTTTGTCCCGACGGTCCACCCCAAGGGAAGACGCACGGCACCGCCCGCCGTCAGGAACGTAATGGCGTCTTGTTGAGGCGCCAACACTTCATTAAAGGATAACGGGTTCCAGATGTCTCCACGGCGTGGGACGGTCCCGGCTCGGGTATAGCGATGCCCCACCTGCACGTATGCCTGCCGATGAGCCTGCACCGCGACGTCCGAATTCAACTGCGTAAATTCGCGGTCGTACGGATCGTAGAACACGTCAAACGTCAGGCGCAGAAGACTTAGAGACCGCGGTAATTGGGCCACGGGAAGTTGAAGCGTCGTCCTTGTCCACACGTCAGAAAAAATATTCGCCTGGCCCGGGGCCTCGCCGAGATGATAGCTTTGCGCCGTCACGAGATCCAGCAGAGTCGTCGACCGTAGGGCGTTACGTTCGTCCGACAATCGCGTTCTCACGGAGTAGGTCACCAAGTGCTTCTTCAATAAATTATCCACGGCGTCAATCTGAGGAAGATCGGATTGCGTGGAGGCCGGGACGTATTCATAGAACAAACTGGGTTTAATCGTGTGACGAAGACGCCCCTGCCCCACTGAAAATCGACGAGACAGGTTCGAGACGGCCTCCACGCCAAGCCAGAACGTTCCGCGAGCCCGGGCACGACGTTGTGAAGACTTCCGTCCATGAGAATACAGCACTTCTCTGAATTTCAACTGGGGCCGAAGACCAATCACGTGCCCCACGTGCATCCCGTTTACGGAAAGAGACGGCCTGAGATCGAATCGACTGACGTTGAACCCTTTTTCACGAGCGAAATGAACAAACGTCGAATCCACGCCCACGTCAACGTTGAGGACGTTTCCTCCCTGAATCACCCGACGATAGCGATGCCCGATTTCGGGTAACCGTTGAAACGTGCGTCGTCCGCCGGCGCCCAGGGGTTGTAAATATTGGGCCATCAGATACGCCTTGCCTCCCGTCATTCGATAGGTGAGGTTCAGCACCGATTCTTGACTCGGAAGCGCACGAACGACGCCGGACGTACTCAGGCTTTGTAAGAGCGTCCGATCCGTCGCGTAGTTGATCCTGGTCTGGAGAAGAAGATCGTCGTGGACGTGATGAACGTGGGCACCGGTAATCTGCGCGCGCACGTGATCTTCCTGGGTGTCGTTAAACGCGTTGACCACCCAGTTTCCCCTTGAACGGCGACTCAGGATGTACCGATAGTCGAGATCCACGCCTTGCCCGCGTTTGGATAATATTTGTGGCGTCACGGTCAGGTCCTGACTCGGAGAAATGGCCCAATACAATCCTTGCCGGTATTGAACGCCGAACACGTTGTCGAACCCGGCCGAAGGGATCAGCAGTCCGGTTTTTCTGGCCCCCGGCATCGGATAACGCAGCATGGGAAGCGGGACAATCGGGTGATTGCGGACGTTCAACCACACGTTCTTGGCAGACAGACCGTCGCCCAGTTCCAAGTCGACGTCTTGAAATGAAAAACTCCAATCAGGAATCTGGCCGTCATCCGCGTCGCACGTCGTAAACGTACCGTCCTTCACGCGATAATGCGTTTCCGAAAATCGTTGCAAGAGACGACCGCGGACCCACGCGTTGCCTTCTTTCAAAAAAATTTTTCCGTTGGTGATACCCCAGGCTTCCGTGTTCACGTTGATGGTCAGTTCCTCGGCCCAGACGTCGGTCCCGCGATCACTCAGATGAACGCGCCCCTTGCCACGTAATCGACCGGAAAGCGCATGAAGGACGGCTTGGTCCGCGGTCAACCGAAAAATTCCCTGCGTCACGGTCACGGAACCAAACGCTTTGAATTCTTCAGTGTCTCGATAAAACTCGGTTCGGTCGGCAGTGACCTCTAACGACCCGGACGTTTCCGATTCCGATGACGTCGACGCAGGAAACTTGGGTTGTGCATAGACGTCCTCCCGCCCAAGGAGGACGGTCTGAACGGCAATCAGAAGACACATGAACAGTCCGGTGACCATCGTCGAAGGGCTCACCGACGCGTTAGCCAACGACGGGTTCATAGGTCGATCCGGTCATGAGGCTTTTGACGTGCCCGACGAGAAACAACGATCCGGTGACGCACACCAGATCGTCATGGTCCGCCAGACGAGTTGCCCAATCAATGGCCGTTTGCGGCGATTCACGCTCATGCACCGGGACGTCAACGACCGGGAGGGCCCGTTTCAAGGCGAGGACGGGAGCCGACCGAGGATGCTCGATTTGCGTCAGAATGACTTCATCGGCAAGTGGAACCAGCGCGTTCAAAAAAGCAGACAGGTTTTTGTCCTGCATCATCCCGATGACCACAATCAGCCGTCGCCCGTTTCGCTCGTCAAGAAGACCTTGCAAATGGATTTGTAAGCATTCCGCCGCGGCCGGATTATGCGCTCCGTCGCAGACAATCAAGGGACGACGCTGAAGTCGTTCCAGCCGGCCGGGCCACGTGACGGACTCCAGGCCGCGGCGAATGATCCGTTCGGAAATGGAAAGATGGGGCATCACGCCGGATTCAAGCGCAACGATGCTACAGGCGGCATTGACTGCCTGATGACGTCCTTCGAGGGAACAGCGAAGGTTCAGGTATTCCGCCCTCGTCCCCGTCACGTCGAATGACCCCGCGTCATGAGACACGCAAAGAAATTCCTTGCCGAATGCGATCAGCGGGGCGTTCTCATGTTGCGCCCGTTCCTGCAACACGGCGGAGACGTCTCGTTCGACCGGCCCAACGACCACGGGAACGCGTCGTTTGATGATCCCTGCTTTTTCAAACGCAATGTCCGGGAGGGACGATCCCAGGTACCGCTCATGATCGAATGAGACGTTCGTAATGATCGTCCCGAGCGGGTGACAAACGTTCGTTGCGTCGAATCTCCCCCCCATCCCGACTTCAATGACCCCGATATCGACCCGTTCTTCGGCAAAATACTGAAACGCCATGACGGTGGCCACTTCAAAAAACGTCGGTTGCACAAGAAAGGAAGGAAGGGCTTGGAGGCGAGCAAACAGATCAACCACCCGATCGTGGGGGATATCGATTCCCTGAATCTTGATCCGTTCGCAAAAATCGAGACAATGAGGAGAGGTGTATAACCCGACGCGGACTCCGGCGGCATGGAGAATCGACGCCGTCATCGCGGCAACGGAGCCTTTGCCGTTGGTACCCGCAACGTGCAGCGCGTGAAAACGCCGTTGGGGATTGCCCAGTTCCGACAATAACGCGGAGACCGTCTCCAGTCCCAACTTGATTCCGAACCGCTGCAACCCATAGAGGCGCGTCAGTGTGGCCTCGTAGGAAAACACCGTTCAGGTTCCCAATGACGGGCTGTCCCCCTCCCTGCTTGCTCTACACGCTTGGAGCCAGATGCCGTAAAATCGCGTGGAGACTGTCTCGAAGCTGGGGTCTGGCCACAATGGCGTCAATCATCCCATGGTCAAGTAAAAATTCCGCACGCTGAAACCCATCCGGCAAACGCTGCTTGATGGTCTGCTCAATGACTCGGGGCCCCGCAAACCCGATCAGGGCCTTCGGTTCCGCCAGAATCACGTCTCCCAACATCGCCACGCTCGCGGTGACGCCACCGAAGGTGGGATCCGTCAGAAGAGAAATGAACGGCACGCCGCTTTCATGCAGCCGGGCGATGGCCGCGGACGTCCGCGCCATTTGCATCAGCGAGAGGATGCCTTCCTGCATTCTCGCGCCACCGGACGTCGTGACGAGAAAAAACGGCGTGTGGCTTTCTCTGGCCCGATCCACGGCCCGACAAATCTTTTCTCCGACCACGGACCCCATGCTGCCGCCCATGAACGTAAAATCAAAGATCCCGACGACCACCGGACGATCATGCACCCGCCCTTCTCCGGTCACGATCGCATCGTTTCTTCCGGTTTTTTTTTGATAGGTCTTGACCCGTTCGGCGTACGGTTGCGTGTCGACGAACGTCAACGGATCGCCGGGAGCCAATTCAACGTCCCATTCCTGAAAGCTGTCGGGGTCAAGCACGAGATCAATCCGTTCCAAGACGGATAAGGGAAAATGGCATCCACACTTCGGACAGCGTTTCAGGTTTTGTTCGACGCTTTTCCGATACACCATCGCTCGGCAAAAGGAACATTTAATCCACATGCCCTCGACGATTTTCAATTTTCCCGAGTCTTTCGGGGAGTCTTTTCTAAACAACGCCATTGACGTGTCCCGACGGACGTTCCCGAGAAACGTAGCACGGGATCGAGGTCGAATCCGAAACGGCAGCGGCCACTCAGAGGCAGGGAGAATCACCCGCCGCGCGCGTGCATTTCCAAATGAGGGTCCTGACGCAACTCGTGAACCTCAATAAATTGACCACGCATGCGTGAGGATTCAAGGGCTTTGCGCTCTTCAGCGCCACGGTCGGTCCGATTTTGCCATCCGGAGCGAATCCGATCTCGCACGGTGGCGAAATCTTTCATCCGAAGCGGCTCTCGCAAATCCACACCGTGTTTGGCGTAGAGACACAGATACCACAAGCCGTCAGCCGTCAGCCGACTCCGATCGCACGTGGCACAGAACGGCGTCGTGGTTGAAGGAATAATTCCGAACGTGGTGGCATCACCCAACCGAAACCGCTGGGCGGGAGCCGAACTGTTTTCCTGAATCGGTTCAATTGGTCCATAGACCCGTTGGAGCTTCAGCAGAATTTCTGCGCGAGAACAGACTTTTTCCATGGCCCAATCATTCGCCCCCCCCACGTCCATGTATTCAATGAACCGCACCTCTCCCTTGACGGTCTTCCCATACTCAATCAACTCGACGAATTCATCATCGTTGAACCCCTTGATCGCGACGGTATCGATTTTCAGTCCCGTAAATCCAAGCCTGTTGACTTCTTCGATGCCTTCAAGTACGCGATCAAAGGTATCGCGTCTGGTCAGAATTTTGAAGCGGTCGGGTCTCAAGGTGTCAAGACTCACCGTGATGCGATGGAGGCCGGCTCGATGGAGTGATTCCGCTTGTTCCTTGAGCAAAATCCCATTCGTCGTCAAGGCAACGTCGTCAAGCCGATCCTGTTGTCGTAACAGTCGGATCAACGTGGGAAGATCACGACGAAGCAACGGTTCGCCGCCCGTCAACCGGATTTTATCAACGCCGAACTCGGTAAACGTTGCCACCAGGACGTTGATTTCCTCAAAACTCAAAAGGGTTTCACGGGGAAGCCACGCGTATTCCTCTTCCGGCATACAATAGTGACAGCGCAGATTACACCGATCCGTCACCGACACGCGCAAACTCCGCAGCGGACGATGAAACGCATCAGACAGTGCGGAACGGAACGATGGCGCGGGAACGGATTTCATGGATGGTGTTCAACCCACGTTTCCCCGTCCGGGGTGTGTTCACATTTCCAGATCGGCGTGATCCGTTTTAATTCGTCGATGCACCATTTACAGGCCTTGAACGCCTCCGGTCGGTGCATGGCTCCCACCACGATCAAGACAATGTTCTCACCAATGGCAATGTCCCCGTACCGATGGAGAATCAGCACTTCAATGACGTCAAACTGGCGTAAGGCGCGTTCACGGATTTCGCGGAGCGTCTTTTGGGCCATTCCCTCGTAGTATTCAAACGTGATGCTCCTGACGTCCCGGCCTTCGGACCGGTCCCGAGCCGTTCCAAGAAAGGTGGCAATCCCCCCAATGCGCGTGGATCGACTGCGCACCCGATTGATTTCTTCATCCACTGAAAACGTTTCACGTTGGACTCGCACCAACGTGGCGTCGTCTGTATCGACGGTAGACATCGGCGTTCATCCTCCTTGGCCGCGTGATCCACCGGAAAACGGTGGAAGCAACGCGATTTCGTCGGAACCGGAGAGTTCCACGTCGCCATCGGCAACGTCGTGATTGACCGACACCAGGACTTTCTTTTTCAGCAGCAACTCCCCCACCTCGGGATTCATCGCCTGAATGGCCGCAATCAAATCATTCACCAGGCCCCCTTGCCGTAACGTCACCGTCAGTTCGGATTCCGTGCCCAACTGAGTTTTGAGCATCCCAAACAATTTCACGGTGACGCTCATGACTGGATTCCCTGGGCCGACGTGACCTCAACCCCGCCCGCTCGTGCATAGGTTCCGGATTTCCCTCCGGATTTTGAGACCAGAAACGTTTCGCCGAAACTCATGCCTTTATCCACGGCTTTGCACATGTCATAGATCGTCAATGCCGCAATCGTCACCGCGGTCATGGCTTCCATTTCAACGCCGGTTTGCCCGTTGGTTTTGACCGTCGCCCGGATGGTGAGCGCACACCGGCCGGCGTCATTCGGCTGCGCGTCTTCTCGAAAATCAACGTTCACGCTGGTGATCATCAACGGATGACACATGGGGATGACGTCCGGCGTCCGTTTCGCGCCCATCACGCCGGCCACTTGGGCCACGGCCAGCACGTCGCCTTTCGCGATGTTTCCTTCCTGGATGAGGCGGAGCGTGTCGGGCAACATGAACACGTGACCTTGCGCCACCGCCACGCGTTCCGTCACGGCCTTGGCGGAAACGTCAACCATCCGCGCCCGTCCGGACTCATTAAAATGTGTAAAATCGGCCACGTATCAGACCATCTCTTCGTCAAAAATTTCCGTCATTATAGGAGTCCGGCGAAAAGCAGGTCAAGCAACCAAGCCACTGACGCCCTAGGGCTTGACACGTATTTTCCCCTTCCCGACAATGCCTCCATGCGCGGCCTGAACGAAGGCAACAACGCCATCATCATTGAGAGCATCCGGTTTCAAGGCCGATGCGGAGTCACGCATGAAGAACGACAACGACCCCAACCGCTGTTGGTTGACGTTGAGTTTTCCTGCTCAACGGAAGAGGCCATTTCTTCCGATTCCATCGCAAAAACCGTGGACTATGCCCACGTCATCCAACGAGTCATTGACGTCGGAACGACCCACGAAACGGCACTCCTTGAGAGATTGGCGGATCAGATCGCTCAAGTCTTACTGACGGAATTCCTCATCAATCAATTAACGATCTGGCTTCGAAAAACCGAGCCGCCGGTCCCGGGCGTCACGGGTTCCGTGGGCGTGCGCCTGACCTATCCACGAACGCGCACGAACGCGGTCGGCTCACCGGCCTCAAGCCCCTCCCCCTTTCTGACCACCAACGTCCATCTGCTCCCTGAAGGCAAGGTGCTGGACGTGGCCGCCGGACGTGGCCGCCATGCCCTGTACCTCGCCTCTCAAGGTTATGAGGTGATCGGTCTTGATCGAGACACGACGGCACTTGACGCTTTGGCGCGGACGGCTGCGGATTGTCACATGGCGAAGCTTTCAACGTGGGAACTCGACTTGGAAACGAACCCGGACTCCCCACCCTCTCTTGGCGATGAAATCTATGATGGAATCCTGGTGTTTTTCTATCTCTTCCGACCGCTGTTTCCTTCGATCTTCAGGGCCCTCAAACCTGGCGGCGTCCTCATGTATGAGACCTTTCTGATCGATCATCATCGTCTGTTTCAGCACCCGCGAAGAAAGGAATTCTGTCTGGATCATAATGAACTGCTTCACTTAACCACCGGGCTGAGAGTCCTTTCCTATCACGAAGGTCCACACCACTCCGCTTCCCCGGAGCCCTCTGCCGTCACCGCACGGCTTGTCGCGCAAAAGTCCCCTTCATAACGTGGAGGTCCAATGGGACGAATTGATCGACGCCGTCACACCATCTCCTGCGACGGCCGTCAGACGAGATGCACGCATGAGGGGTTCTCGCAATGACGTTCGACGTGATATTTTAGGCAAATGAAGAATCATCCGATGGACCGACTGGATAAGAATCCGGAGATTCGAGAGCAACTTCTTCCGTTTTGCCGTCTCAAAAAGGGCGAAATATGGGAAGACCCAAAGTACGGACACCGCATCGGCTGCCTTGATGCCGCCTCTCACGAAGATATCGAGTTGCTCATGAAGGGAGAGCACGCCACGCTTTTGATCCAGGACCCGCCATACAACCTGATTGCATTTGAGGAACGATCCGTCGAAGCATTCATTGATTGGTGCAGGAAATGGATAGACGTCACGGAAAAGACTCTTGCGGATGACTCCGCCCTTTACATTTGGCTGGGCGCCGATCAGGAGAACGGCTTCCGGCCATTACCTGAGTTTATGATGATGATGCGTGAATTCACGTCGCTGAAAAGCCGCTCGCTCATTACGATGCGGAATCAACGAGGGTATGGAACCCAGCACAACTGGATGGCAGTAAGGCAAGAGTGCCTCTACTATGCAAAGGGGAACCCGAAATTTGCCGTTCAATATACTGAGATTCCCAAAATCCTTCGTGGATATTACAAGACGGTGAATGGAGAAAAGACTGAGAACTTCCAACGAAGCAAATCCCCAAATATCCGTCCCGGCAACGTCTGGGTCGATATCCAGCAGGTCTTCTATCGCATGGAGGAAAACGTCAACGGGTGTTACGCACAAAAACCGTTGAAGGGTATCGAGAGGCTGGTGCTTGCCAGTTCGCGGGAAGGCGATCTTGTTGCGGATTTCTTTGGCCATTCAGGGTCCACTCTGATCGCGGCGGCTACGCATCAACGAAGGTGCTTTACATGCGACGTCGATCCCGTGTTTGCAGAAATCATGATTCGGAGAATCGAACGCTATCACGCGATTGGCGAGAACGGCTGGCAGAACGGCAACCCCTTCGAAAGGGAATTGATTGAAGGGCTGGAACCGGAACAAACAATTTTGAAAATGGAATCCATGGACGTTCTCCAAAAGACACTGGATAGGCGAATTGACGAGTTTGAACGTGCGGAAGAGTTTCGACGACGAGGTGCCGGCTAATTTTCCGGGGCTTCAACGATGTGATTTTCAAATCGGGTGCAGCCTTCGGCCAGCAGGCGATTCGTCAACATTTCTCCAGGCCATTCAATCGGGAGGTCGGCCGTAAAGACCCAGACGTCGGGCGACGTCCAGATGGGACCATGGTCTTCCGGCAATTCCGGATCGAATAAGTCGGTCCACACCGGCATATACACGCCATTGCCACATTGCGTATGCAGATGCACGATCGTCCGACCTCGAACGGGAGGATCAAGATCATGCCACACTGCGGCGGTTTCATCAGCCAGCCGATGGAGACGCACGGCATTTTGAGCGTCGAACATGGCATAGGCGGCATACACGGGCACGTCCAATTTATCCGGTGCCAAGGCGATCTCAGGACATTGCTCCATCAGACCCTGCAACAACGTTTCACGCCCCCCGTCGTCAATGGTTTCCGGGATGGAGGAATCCCGCGCACCGATTAATTCAAACAGTAAAAAGGCCGTTGATTCGACCGGAGGATGCAAGCGGGCGGCAATGGGTTGGCGACGCTGAGAATTGGCCATGTCGGAGACGTGTTCGTGCAACTTCTGAAGCGTTAAAAAATCGAGCGTGGTATCCGTCAGCAACCGCGGTTCGACCGTCACCACCGTGCCCGGAGGAATCTGCAAACAGTGCCGCAATAATTCCGCGGTTTTCTCTGGATGGAGTTTCAGGCCGATGGGTACTGCCAAATTCGCCTGCAACGAGAGTTCGAACGCCCCCAAAATGGCATAGGCCGGGGCATCATCGGAATCACCCTCGATGACGACCGAGCAGGAAGCCTCCGCCAACAGGTCAAACAACCATTCGGCCATTTCTTCATCCAACGCCGCAAGAACGGTGAGCACGTCATGTTCGCGGTCTTGCTCAAGCAACGCCTGAAGCACGTCAATGGCAAGTTCAGAATCACCATGATCGTGACGGCGTGCATTGATCAGATGAATCAGGTCACGGGTTAAGGGATCTGGACGATGCCATCTCGACATGGGCTGGCGTCTCTCGATGACCGACACCGGAATGATGAACGTTTGATTAAAGACCGAAGGACTTCGGTTGAAAGCCCTCCTTGTTGGCAATGCTGGCACTGCTCCCCGTGGCCCTGATGATAAACAGGCCCTTTTTTTCCGCGCTTTTGTCGGAACCTTGATTGGCCTTGAGATAGGCGACGGCACCATAAATGGTGTTGCGTTGATACTCGGGAAAGACCGTTCTAAAATCTTTCAGTTTTTTGATAAAGTGATCAACGTCGTTGGATCGCAAAGTCGTTTTCACTTCCACCACGACAATTTCAGCACCGTTGACGGCGATGATGTCGAATTCGTATTCCACGCCGTTGAATGGTCGCGAATGTTCTTGGGAGAGGCCGCCCACCTCAATGCCCTTCTCGTTGAGGAGTTTGATTAAATCTCCCTTCACAAGGCTCTCCATCAACTTCCCCCATTGAGTGGTAAAGAGGTCGTGCAACGATCGAATGCTCTGTCTGGTCTCCCGGATTTGGCGGTCCGTTCTCTCCTGAGACTCGGAAAGTTCGCTGATTTGGCGGTCCGTTTTCTCCTGAGACTCGGAAAGTTTGCTGATTTGGTGGTCCGTTCTCTCCTGAGACGCAGAAAGTTTGCTGAGAATTTTCCAAATTTCTTCCGGGGTGGCTTTTTCGGCGGTCGGACTTGCCATCAATGTTTCTCCTCTCTCGTGAGAAGGTAGCAAGGGGAATTTGTGAGGTCAATAACTTTTCACTGACTCATCATTGTGCCGGCAAAAATGATTGTTCCGGGGATCAGCACCGACGGCTCCCGCTTCATGCCGAACCGCCGTTTGACATGCATCAGGGAGAGTGGTATGAAGAAGAATCGACGCATGTGGAAGCAATCCACTTCGCCTGCACCCTGTCACAAGCGAGAGTCATCATGACCGTGACGACGCTCTCCCCGTCTTCCCAGCCGCTCCACCCGCTCTTCTTTGCGCATCAGGACGACCAGGACCTTGACGTTGACGACCGCTTCGAAGATTTTCACTTCCGACGTCAACCACCCGGTCGACGACCTTTCAGGATCATTTTAGCCGTTCTATTCGTCATAGGCGTGGGATACGTCGTCATGAATCCGGACATCATGTCCTCCCTCGTCAACGTGGTGTCGATGCGGGACGGCCTATTTTCCAAGCCGCGGACTGAGGCTCCCGCTCCTCGGCGACAAGGCACACGTCCTGCTCCATTGCAGACTCCTCCCGTTCCTGCCTATTACGAAGAACAGACCGTGACCGTCGTCCTGCAAGCAACCGATGGTCCTCGTCTCAGGTTGAGCAATGACGCCGAAGGCAACCAGCCCGGCCCGCCGGTGAAAGCCGGAGACGTGCTCACCGTCCTGGATGGGAGTCTCAGCGGAAAGACGTGGGTCTATTTCGTCAGGACACAATCCGGCGCGTCGGGATGGATTAAAGAACAGCACCTTCAAGCACGATCCTGAACGGCAAACCGGTTCAGCCCCACCGCCCGTCCCGTTGCACGGCGTCAGGCGTGGAACCTTTTCGTTCTCGTTGTTCCGTCTTTTCCGACAACGCGACGTTCGCGACAATGAGGGCCGCAAACCTTCCCACTCACGGCTTCATTCATCTTCATTCATATCTTGCACCGCGATGATGACTCCAATGACTCCCGCAGAAGCCCACGCCTATTGCACGAAAAAAACGAAAGAGAGCGGGAGCAATTTTTACCTCTCATTTTTCTTTCTCCCTCGTCCCCGGCGGGAAGCCATGTATACCATTTACACGTTTTGTCGCGAGCTTGATGATACCGTCGACCATCCTCCGCGCGGCATCGACCCCCACAACCAACTCGCGGAATGGCGTCAAGAAATTACAGCCGTGTATCACGGCACGCCGCGGCGCCCGGTGACGATCAGTTTGGCGGACCACGTCAGAACGTTCGGCGTTCCACGGGCCTACCTTGAAGAACTTACGGCCGGCATGGAAATGGATCTGACGATCAGACGATATGCGACGTTTGACGATCTGTATCTCTACGGCTATCGCGTCGCCGCAATCGTCGGACTGATCTGTCTGAAGGTGTTTGAGACCACGACGCCGCGCGCGCAGGAGTACGCGATCAATTTAGGAATGGCTTTTCAACTCACCAACATCATGCGCGACGTTGGATCGGATGCCGATCGAGATCGAATCTACGTGCCCCAAGAAGACCTCGTGAGATTTGACTATTCGGAACAACACATGTTGGCGAAAACTTATTCCCCGCAATTCATCCGTCTCATGGAATTCCAGGCTGCTCGGGCACGTGACTACTATCAGAAGGCACAAGCCGTGTACGCCACGCTGTCTTCGACGACTCGTCAAGCTCTCCTTCCTGCAGAAATCATGCGAGCCATTTACTTCAGCCTCCTGACCCGCGTTGAAACGTCTCGCTTTGACGTGTTTTCTTCTCGCGTTCGCGTACCACCGTCACTGTGCATGCTCAAAGCTCTGACGACGTGGGCACGCTTGTCGCTGAACACTCGCTCTGCGCGTGAATCATCGCGTGAGTGAACCTCGTCATCAGGATCGCCACGGGTTGCCGTCGTTCGTTGACAACCAGGATTGGGCATTTCTATGATCCGCGCGCATGTCTCTTTCCGATCTTCACGATTCGTTGCGCAACTGTCAGAAATGCCGTCTCGCGTCCGGGCGCACCCAAGTGGTATTCGGAACCGGCAATCCCGATGCGTCGATCATGTTCGTAGGAGAAGCTCCAGGGTTTCACGAAGACAAGCAGGGAATTCCGTTTGTGGGGGCCGCGGGAAAACTGTTAACCGAATTATTGGAATCGGCGGGACTGTTTCGGTCTCAGGTCTACATCGCGAACGTAATTAAATGTCGTCCTCCGAACAACCGCGATCCCGAGCCAGATGAAGTTGACGCGTGCCAACCGTTTCTTCTTCAGCAAATTCAGCTCATTAAGCCTCACCTAGTCTGTTCACTGGGAAACTTTGCGACGCAGACGCTCCTGGGAAGAAAAGTCGGAATCACGAAGGTCCATGGACGACACGTGCAATTAACGGATTTTCTGTTGTTTCCGCTGTACCATCCCGCGGCGGCTCTTCACCAAGGCCATCTTCTGTCCGCTCTCCGTGATGACTTTCAAAAACTCAAGCAGTTGCTGGATACGATGACGAAGACGCAGCAGGAGGGAGCCGACTCGCCCGCCGGCGTCAGCAAGCCGGTTCAGATGGATTTGTTTTAGAACCGGCGTTCTCCTGGTCGGCTTGCTCTTCATCCGGGACTTCGGACTCTTCACGTTCTTGTTCCGGAGTCTCAAACCACTTGACCAACATTTCATCCCACCACGTCTGATCAACCGCTGCACCCGGATCAACCCCTAACAAGGCCACCTCCGTCTCCGTCAGAGTCGGATCAACGTCCGCGGGACGAAATCGAGCCCGATCAATCACTTCTTTCGTCGCATATCCGCCCACGATCCACGAAGGCGGGTCAGCACGTCGGGATTTATAGGCCTGGAGGTGTACCTTGAGGTAGACGAAAATTTTCCGTTGCGTCTCATCCTCAAACCCACCGGGTGGAAGACTCAACGTTTTCTCAATTTTTTTTCGCCATTCCCGCTGGTCATATCGCGCGGTGACCAACTGTAAGACTTTGGCTCCATCCTCAACGTCAAGTGGCATGACGACTCCTCACGTCCACGGAGTTCAGGCGTCCCCACGGCCGCTTGAAGCCCGTCGTGTTCTCCGTTTTCTCGACAAAGGTCCGCATCGCGACCGGACGCAGACCGTCATTGCCCCGCCACCGTCATTTCACGTATTTTCACGGTGGGACTCGCAAGTTGACCCCGAAAGGCCAAATCATTGCCGATCAATTCAACGTCTTGAAACATACGCTTCAGATTCCCGGCAATCGTGACCTCTTCCACGGGATAGGCCAATTCGCCGTTTTCAATCCAGAAACCGGAAGCCCCCCGCGAATAATCCCCGGTCACCAGGTTCACGCCAAATCCAATCAACTCCGTGACCAACAAACCCTGCTTGACGGACCGAATGATCTCATCGGGAGACAGGGGTCCCGGGTGAAAGAAGAAATTCGTGGGAGACACGGAAGGACTCTCGCCAACGCTTCTCGCGGCGTTTCCCGTGGAAGCCATCCCTAATTTTCTACCGGAATACGTATCCAACAAATAGCTGACGAGCCTGCCGTTCTCGACAACCATGGTTTGTCGGGTCGGCAAGCCTTCGGCATCAAACGGACGAGACCCCAACTTGCCGGGCAGTAAGGCATTATCCTCAACGTGGACGTATTCCGGCGCGATGGACTTTCCCAATTGCCCCAGTAAAAACGAAGCCTTCTTATATAGTGAATATCCGGAGACCGCACCGGACAAGTGACCCAACAAACTTTCAGCGGTTTCCGGATCAAAAATCACGGGAACCCGCTGGGTTCCCACCTTCCGCGCCCCCAGGCGGCGCAGCGTCCGCGACGCGGCAATGTCACCGATTGATTCCGGACTCTCCAATTCCCGGTATTTCCGCGAAACCGTATACCACGAATCTCGCTGCATACCGTGCCCGTTTGCCTCTTCGGCCACGGGCGCCACGGAGAGGGCAAACCGGGAACTGCGATGACGGCCGACAAACCCATGCGTATTCGCCAAGACCACAACGCCATGGGCCGACGTACAATCCGCACCGTCGGAATTGGTAATTCGAGCATCCACGTGCATTGCGGCTTGCTCGGCACGTTGCGCCAAGTGAATTTCCTGGTCCACGGTCAGGGTGGTCGGATCAAAGAGATCCAAATCAGGGACATCGGTGGCCATCGCCGCAGCTTCCGGCAGTCCCGACGTCTCGTCTTCAGCCACGGCTTTGGCCAACTCACAGGTGTCGGCAACCAATTGATCCAAGGACTCGTTTGAAAAATCTGAGGTGGACGCACTCGCGGACCGTTTGCCGAAAAAGACGCGCAGGCCCAAACTCTTCTCACGCGCCTTGCTCAAACGATCCACGGACGCCAACCGCACCTGAACCGAGACAGAATCCCCTTCGGCAACCAGCACGTCCGCTTCCGTGGCGCCTTGGGCCTTGGCTCGATCAATCAACGTCTCGGCAAGGGTGGTAAACGTTTCCGATGAGGGCTCCATCCTGGACTCTCTGCACGACCTGAAAAAAACGTGAGGAATATGCCGGCGCACTAGGCGGAGGTTCCGCCCACGGTAATTTCATCGATGCGAATCGTGGGCAACCCGACGCCCACCGGAACGGACTGACCTTCTTTTCCGCAGGTTCCAACGCCGGAATCCAATTGCAAATCATGCCCCACCATCGAAACCCGTTTCAGGATCTCCGGCCCGTTACCGATGAGCGTGGCCCCTTTGACGGGCTTCGTCACGTTTCCATCTTCAATGAGATAGGCTTCGCTCGCGGAAAAGACAAACTTGCCGTTGGTAATGTCCACTTGGCCGCCTCCGAACGAGACCGCGTACAACCCTTTTTTCACGGACCGAATAATATCGGCGGGCTCCGACGTACCCGCCAGCATGAAGGTATTCGTCATCCTCGGCAGAACGAGACTTCGAAAATCTTCTCGCCTGCCGTTGCCGGTTAATGGAATGCCCATCAACCGAGCATTGAGACGATCCGTGATGTACCCACGCAAGATCCCTCCTTCAATCAAGACGGTCCTGGTGGTAGGGGTCCCTTCGTCGTCGATATTGAGCGACCCGCGCCGGAAGGGCAACGTCCCGTCGTCAACGATCGTACACTCCTCGGAAGCCACGCGTTGACCGATCAACTGGCTGAAGGCCGACGTTTTCTTTCGATTGAAATCTGCCTCCAGACCGTGCCCTATGGCCTCGTGCAAGAGAATACCCGGCCATCCACCGCCCAACACCACCGGCATGATTCCCGCGGGCGCGTCAACCGCGTCAAGATTCAAAATGGCCTGGCGGGCAGCTTCCCGAGCATACGAACGGGCACGCTCTTCCTCATGATAGAAGGAAAATCCGACCCGGCCGCCTCCCCCAAACGTCCCGACCTGCCGATTGTGACCGTCTTCGGCAATGCACGTCACCTGAAGCCGGGACAACGGCTGAACGTCGCCGACGCGCAACCCTTCCGTCGTCGCCACCATCATTGTTTTCGACTCGGTATTCAACGACGCCATGACCTTCGTAATGCGCGGATCATATCGGCGCGCTTCCTGATCAATGAGCGTCAGAATATCCACCCGTTCGTGAGTGGGAACGTCGACGTTCGATGGGTCAAGCGGGTAGAGATTCCGTGTCTTGGCGGGACGATGGGTGACGGAAATTCCCACCGGCGTCTCGCCTTGCGGGGAATTCGCAATATAGCGAGCCGTCTCTGCTGCCGTTTCCAAATCCCGTCGAGACAACTCATCGGAGTAGGCAAATCCCGTTTTTTCGCCGGCAGTCGCCCGCACGCCGGCACCCTGAGAAATGCTCTTGACGGCTCGTTTGACGATTCCCTCTTCCATGGACACGGCCTCGGCAATCGTGGATTCAAAATAGATGTCGGCATAATCCACGTCACGCACGTTGACCCGCGCCAAAGCCTGCGCGACTTCACGTTCCTGAAGAGAAAACCGTTCGAGATCAACGTCCTGCTGAGACATGATCCGTACACTTACCACGTCAACCAAACCGTTCGCAAGAAAGAGCGTACCATCTTTGTTCCACGTCACGCTTCGCGGTCAAGTACCGAGCACGAGGCCAGTCCTCTGAAAACAACTTGCCTCGACTCACCGACGGGCGTACACGACCGCCATGCCTCAGACCGACGCCGACCAAATAGCGAGACAAGCCGATCTGCAAGCCGGACGTGCAACGATCGAGAACACAATCTTGAGCTGAGACACTCCCGACCACTCCCTTCGTTTGACAAGCCGGAGCCTCACAATTAGACTAAGCACGTTGCGACTTCGCCCTTGAGAGGCGGATTCTCTGGCGCATCCCGTCACAACGCACGGCTGATGATTTCCCGTTCAATAGAAAATTTCTCGGAACTGACGGACAGCGACCTGTTGTCACAACTGGATCACGGCCTCCTGCCCCATCACGTGGCCATCATCATGGACGGGAACGGGCGATGGGCTTCTCAGCGCGGTCTCCCGCGGATTGCCGGACACAAGGAGGGATTGATTGCCCTTCGCGAAGTCGTCAATACCTTCGCTGACCTGGGAGTGCCGTTGCTCACGGTTTACGCGTTCTCTCAGGAAAACTGGAATCGCCCTAAGGCCGAAATTGACTTGCTCATGATGCTGCTTGAGGAATTTCTCGAGCAGGAACGACGCACCTTTCATGAGCGGAAAGTCAGGTTTCTTCCGATTGGCCAGATTCATACGCTTCCCCCTTCCACTCAAAAGCAGGTGCAGTCCGTCGCCGACGAAACCAAGCATTTTACCGACCGCATCTTGACGGTGGCCCTGAGTTATGGCGGACGGTGCGAGATCGTTGACGCCGTCAACGACCTGATCGAAGACGTGCAACGCGGAACCGTGTCGGGACCGATTACTGAACGCCTCTTTGAACGCTACCTCACCACCGCTGCGTTTCCCGACCCCGACTTGCTCATTCGAACCAGCGGAGAAGCGAGAATCAGTAATTTTCTCCTTTGGCAAATCGCCTACACCGAGTTGTATTTTACGAAAACCCCGTGGCCCGACTTCCGACGACGCGACACGTTGGTGGCTCTGCTGAACTACCAGAAACGGGAACGTCGTTTCGGTCGTCTCTCCTCCACGCTGTCTCATCAAAACGGGTTGTGAGCACGAAGGTGGTTGAGCCCACCTCCAAGGGCCCATCAAATGATCCGGTGCCAGTCTCGTCACGGTCCTTCCCGTGCAGAATCGATCCGAAGCGGATCTATTCCGCACTGGTTTTCATTCCGCTCTTTTACCTGCTGACCCGCCATCTTCCCCCCGTGGTGTTTTTTGTGCTGATCGGCACAACCGTCCTGATTGCCCAATGGGAATTTTTGAGGCTGTTCATTCCTGAACGTGCCCTTCTTGGACACGTCATCATCGCGATTCCAGGAACCCTGCTTCTCTTAAGTGCGATGCAGTGGCCAACGGCGATCAGTTTTCACGTCGCCTTCTTGATGACCCTCACGGGCTGCCTGGTGTATCAAGTCGGGTACGCGCCGCTTGGCACCAACCACCTGTCCATGGTCGTTTTACTGTTTGGCATGATCTACATTGGCTATACACTCGGGCACTTGCTCTGGTTGAGAAACCTCACAGACGGGGCGTTTCTGGTTTTTTTTGTGTTGTGGGTCACGTGGGCAGGCGACACCGCCGCGTATGTCATCGGAACAATCTGGGGAACGCGCCCATTGGCTCCCCAGTTAAGCCCTCACAAAACCCTGGAAGGGTTTCTCGGCAGCCTGGTGGTGGCCCCCATCATGGCCTGGGTCGGCCACGTCTGGTTTCTCCCGATGGTCACGTCCCTGGATTGTTTGGTCCTGGGGCTGCTGTTGACGATCCTGGGAGTCGTCGGGGATCTGTCCGAATCAGCCTTGAAACGCCACGTCGGCATCAAAGACACGAGTGCCTTAATTCCCGGACACGGCGGAATATTCGACCGAATCGACAGCCTGTTGCTCAGCGTGCCGGCGTTTTATTATTACGTGGCGTTCGTGAAAGGCTTGTCGTGAGATGGTGAAAAAGCCTATTCTTCTCGTTTCACCCGTTCCGTGGCTTGGCGAAGAGAAGGATCGGGAACGCGTCGTTTTTTGTGAACGGAATACCTGTCAATGAAACGAATCGTGCTTCTCGGCTCAACCGGATCCATAGGCGACAATACTCTTGACATCGTCGACAGATTTCCAGATCAATTCTCGATTACAGGGCTCGTCGCTCGTCAGAGTGACGAGAAACTTGAAGAGCAGATTCGATTGTTTCGTCCAAAATTCGTGGCGCTTGCCGATCCTGACGCCGCGAAACGACTGCGCACCCGCGTTGACGATCCCACGGTTCAAATCCTTGATGGTCCCAACGGCGTCACTGAAGTCGCGACCCATCCCGAAAGTGATCTGGTCATCTCCGCCATCGTAGGTGGCGCCGGCTTGGTTCCCACCTTGGCGGCCATTCGTGCGGGCCGTCGAGTCGCCTTAGCCAACAAGGAACCCATGGTGATGGCCGGGCAGCTCATGCAAGAAGAGGCGCGTCGCCGGGGCGTTCCGATTTTTCCCGTTGACAGCGAACACAGTGCGATCTTTCAGTCGCTCGTCGGCCATAGACGGGAAGACGTGCGCCGGATCATTCTCACGGCCTCCGGCGGCCCGTTTTGGGAGTGCTCAAAAGACTTCATGGACGCGGCCACGCCCGAACTGGCGCTCAAACATCCGAACTGGAAAATGGGGGCGAAAATCACCATTGATTCCGCGACCCTGATGAATAAAGGCCTGGAGGTCATCGAAGCCCGCTGGCTCTTCGATTGTCCGCCCGATCAACTGGAAATTCTGATTCACCGGGAAAGCATCATCCACTCTCTGGTAGAATATCGAGACGGGTCCGTCATGGCCCAATTGGGATTACCCGACATGCGAACGCCGATCAGTTACGCGATGAATTACCCTCATCGCGTGCCGCTCGATTCTCCCGGGCTGGATTTATGGAAATTCGGACAATTAACGTTTGCTCAACCTGATCCCGTGCGCTTTCCCTGTCTGCGGTTGGCCTATGAGGCTCTCGAACGCGGCGGAACGTGTCCCGCGATCCTCAACGCGGCGAACGAGGTCGCCGTGGAGGCGTTTCTGAATCATGGCCTCCCCTTTGGAGAAATTGCCAACGTCATTGACCACACTCTACAATGCACCGACGTTCATCCACTCACGTCACTGGAAGATGCCCTGGATGCAGATCGGAGTGCCAGGGAAAAAGCTTCGGATCGTATTCTGAGTGTCACCTGATGAAACCCATCACGCATCGGCTTCTCCGCGAGCGACACCATGTCTCCTGATATCATCTACGTCGTTGCCCAGAAGGTCTGGTGGTTTCTGGTCGTCCTGGGCGTGCTCGTGACGTTTCACGAGTTCGGACACTTTATTGTGGCCCGGTGGGCGGGCGTCAAGGTGCTGAAATTTTCCTTGGGGTTTGGGCCGAAATTGCTGAGTCGCCAAATTGGAGACACCGAATACGTCGTCTCGGCCGTTCCATTGGGAGGGTACGTCAAAATGTTCGGTGAAGACGTGGGTGACGTGATCTCCATGGAAGAACGGGGGCAATCGTTCGTTCATAAACCGCTGTGGAAACGCACCCTGATTGTCGCCGCGGGTCCGGGATTCAATTTTCTCCTGAGCTATTTGATTTTTTCAGCCTGGTTGGCCATGGGCTTTCCATTGCCCATCCCGACCTTTGCCGAGTTGTCACCCACGATTGACGCCGTCAAGGCGGACTCGCCCGCCGACAAAGCCGGTCTGCACGTCGGCGACCGGATTCTCACGATAAACGAACGAGACGTGCCCACGCGAAACAGCGTGTATGAGGCCATTGCCGAAAGCCGCGGGCGTTCCCTGACCGTGGAAGTCCGGCGAGGCGACGCACTCAAGGCGTTTGTCGTGACTCCCACGCTCTACGATCCGGACGATACCACAAATCCGGTGTACGTGATTGGAATCGAAGAAGCCCCGCCCCTCGTCACCTCCGTGATGCCCGATACGCCGGCCGAACGGGCAGGGTTGGCAGACGGAGATCGCATCCTTGCGATTCAAGGGGATCAGATCCACACCTGGACCCAGATGACGAAAATTGTCCGGGATCATCCGAATGAACCGCTGACCGTGCAGGTCGAGCGTGAAACCGCGAGGATCACGTTGACGATCACGCCGGAACCCCATGAAGTCACTGAAGAAGGCCACGCCGTCGTCATCGGCAAAATCGGCATTATGGGTCCCGGTCGATCGGTGGTGCGTGCGTCCTCTCCTTTCACGGCCGTCGTCCAGGGAGTCAAGGCGACCTGGGGATGGTCGGAATTGATCGTGGTGGGCATTTACAAAATGTTCACCGGAGACATTGCATTAAACAACGTCGGGGGACCACTCATGATCGCGAGTGCCTCAGGAACGGCCGCGGAACGAGGCCTCCCCGACGTGATGTTCTTTGTGGCCATTTTGAGCATCAACCTGGGCATTCTGAATTTACTCCCCATTCCAATTCTGGACGGCGGACATCTCTTTTTCTTTGCCTGCGAAGCGGTGTTGGGTCGTCCGTTGGCCGAACGGCAACGGGAAGTGGCCCAACAAGTCGGCATCGTGCTGCTGTTTGGAATTATGATTTTTGCTTTTTTCAATGACATTCAACGAATGCTTCAATAATTCGGCAACGTTTTCCCGAAAACGGTCGTCAATCCGTTGGCACCCGGCCTGACCACGGCACGTGGTGAACGGTTGACCCACTCCTTCAGTTATGCGAACGAGCCAACTCTTCATTCCCACCCTTCGTGACAATCCCGGCGAGGCGGAAGTCGTCAGCCATCGACTCATGTTACGGGCCGGCATGATTCGAAAAGTGGCGGCCGGCGTGTACACCTTCCTCCCGCTGGGGCTGCGCGTGCTCAAAAAAATCGAACGGATCATTCGCCAAGAAATGAATCGCGCCGGAGCCCAGGAACTCCTCATGCCGATCCTTTCGCCCGCGGAACTTTGGCGTGAAACCGGACGATGGGATTTTTATGGAAAGGAATTACTGCGCTGTCAGGATCGGCATGACCGGCACTTCTGCTTTGGCCCTACGCATGAAGAAGTGATCACCGATCTCTTTCGGCGGGAGGTTCGCTCCTACCGTCAACTCCCCGTGAACTTTTACCAGATTCAAACCAAATTTCGTGATGAAATCCGCCCGCGATTCGGGTTGATGCGCGGACGTGAGTTTCTGATGAAGGACGCGTACAGCTTCGATGCCGACGAGGCCGGCGCACGGGTGAGTTATCAAAAAATGTATGACGCCTATGACCGGATTTTCACGCGGTGCGGCCTCACGTTCCGCGCAGTCGAAGCCGATAACGGACTGATCGGCGGCACCATGTCCCATGAATTTATGGTCTTGGCCGAAACCGGAGAAGAGACCCTGGTGTATGACGAAGAGGGATCGTATGCCGCCAACGTGGAACGGGCGGAACTTCTTCCGCCTGCCCAGGAAGACGATGCGGACCAACTCCCCCTCGAAACGGTCCACACCCCGGGGACGAAGACCGTGGAAGCCGTATGCGCGTTGTTGCAGGTTGCTCCGGATCGGCTGGTGAAAACCCTGCTCTATGAAACACCGACAGGTGAGGTCGTTGCCATCCTGGTTCGCGGAGACCACGAAGCCAATACGGTCAAGCTCCGTCGTCATTTAGGAATCACGGAAATCGCCCTGGCACGTGAGGAAACCGTCGCCTCCGTCTCATCCGTCCCGCTGGGGTTCGCCGGCCCGGTGGGACTCCAGGGTATCCGCATTCTGGCGGATCATGGAATCAAGGCCATGCGAAACTTCGTGGTCGGCGGGAATAAACCCGACACCCACCTGAAACATGCAAACTGGAGTCGAGATTTTACCGTTGAGGCGTTTCTTGATCTGCGACGGGCACAAGCCGGTGATCCCTCTCCTCGCAGTGACGGTCGGCTGCACGAGGTCCAGGGCATTGAAGTCGGTCACGTGTTCTTGTTGGGGACCAAGTACAGCAAAGCCATGAATGCCACGGTCCTTGATGCCCAAGGACAAGAAGTCCCGGCCATCATGGGCTGTTACGGCATCGGCGTCAGCCGAACCGCCGCGGCAGCCGTTGAACAGAATCATGACGGCAAAGGCATGGCGTGGCCCGTTCCCATTGCGCCTTTTCACGTCCACCTGCTTCCGCTGACGGCGTCGGAGACCGTGCGCAACACCGCCGGCACCCTGTACGATTCATTGAGTGCAGAAGGAGTAGAAGTCCTGTGGGACGATCGCGACGAACGCGCCGGGGTAAAATTCAACGACGCCGATTTGATTGGTGCGCCCTTTCATCTCATCATTGGCGAGAAGGGGTTGGCCCAAGGCGTCGTCGAATTCAAACGTCGCAAAACCGGCGAAGTGGTGAACGTACAACCGGATGCCGTACCGGCCCACGTGAAACGGTTACTCTCCGCCTATGATCTTCCCCGTTGATACCCCATGCACTCGCTGATGAACGATCAAGACGTGTCTTCATCCCGTCGGCCCCCATCGTCGTGACCAGTCGTTCCCTGCCTGACAATTGACAAGAGAAAGAACTGAGTGCTAGTTTAGCCCGACTGACCACGTCAACTCTCCGTGAGTGACCATGCTGACTCAGATGAACATCCGGGGTCTTCTGTTTGACCCCTACAGCAACGCGTACATCGTCATCCTTCGGGACGAACACAACTCGGACATGCTGCCGATATGGGTTGGGAAATCCGAAGCCAGCGCCATCAGCTTTGCGCTGGAGAACGTGACGCCGCCTCGTCCCATGACGCATGATCTGATGAAATCGATTCTGGATAACGTTGACGCCAAAATTTTAAGCGCCGTGGTCAGTGACTTAAAGAATAATACGTACTATGCCAAAATCCACTTGTGGTACGGCGATTCAGAATACGCCGTTGATTCAAGGCCCAGCGACGCCATTGCGCTGGCGTTGCGCGCCGAAGCCCCGATCTTTACCACCGAGGAAGTCCTTCGCAAACAGAATTCCGAAGAGTTGGAACGGTGGCTTGAAAATTTAACGCCTGAAGATTTTGGAAAGTTTGAAACCTGAGGCGTCGCCGTCACGTGTTCTTGACCGTCTTAACCATCACCGTCGTCTGCGTCTTTCATGAGCGTTGAGCAAAACACGGACTTGATCCCGTTGGGAGTTCACGGCGTCCTCATTGACCGCAAGACGGACACGCAAATCGTGATTCTTCGCGATCAAATCAATGCCCACGTCCTTCCTCTATGGGTGGGGAAGACTGAAGGCGACTCCATTCGCCTGGCGTTGGACGACGGCGTGCCGGCAAGACCGACGAGTCATGATCTCATCACGAGTCTCTTGACTCATCTTGGCGTGACAATCAGTCACGTCGTGGTCACCGAAGTGCAGAACAACACCTATTACGCCACGATTCATCTGTCGGCAAACGGACTGGAACGAACAATCGACGCTCGGCCCAGTGACGCCATTGCCCTGGCTCTCAGAGTCAAACGTCCGATGTACGTCATGCAAGACGTGCTCAACAAGAGGACCGGTGACGGTGAAGAGGCGTGGCTGACCCGATTCGACCAAAAAGAGTTCGACGAACCCGACGCGTAGGTCCACGCGGGACAGACTCACTTTCCGGAGAACATCTGATGCGTACCTTTCAAGCCAAACCCCACGAAATCGACCGAAAATGGCACGTGCTTGACGCGAAAGGGGCCACGCTCGGTCGGTTAGCCACCCAAGCCGCCACGTTACTCCGCGGCAAACATAAACCGACGTTTACACCACACGTGGATACGGGCGACCACGTGATTGTCATCAACGCCAAAGAGATTCGGCTCACGGGGAAAAAGTGGACGGATAAGACGTACTATCATCACACCGGATTTCCCGGAGGACTGAAATCCATAACGGCCGAACGGCTCTTAGAAAAAAAGCCCACGGAAGTCGTGTCCAAAGCCATTCGCGGGATGCTGCCCAAAAACCCGTTAGGGCATAAAATGGCGAAAAAGTTGCGCGTCTATGCGGGTGCGGACCACCCGCACGAGGCGCAGCGTCCGGAACCGTGGTCATAACCGCCGCTTTTTGTTAGAAACGGAACGTGAGAGGAAAGGCACAAGACATGGCAACCCAGCGTCACTACGCCACCGGCAAACGGAAATACGCGATCGCACGCGCCTGGATCGAACCCGGCACGACGGAAATGATGGTCAATGGACGAACGCTTGAACAATATTTCACCCTTCTTCCCCATCGGGCACAGGTTGAATCGCCTCTTGAAGCAACCGGGACGCTTGGCCAATTTCGCATCAGGGCCAGGGTCTGCGGCGGAGGCATGGCCGGTCAAGCCGGCGCTCTCCGACACGCGATTGCGAAAGCCCTGGTGCAAGCCAACCCGGATTTTCGGGGCACGCTGAAGAAAGACGGCTTTCTGACGCGCGACCCCCGCGTCAAGGAAAGGAAAAAATACGGGCAAAAAGGGGCACGAAGCCGATTCCAATATTCCAAGCGATAATGACTCGGACGTTCGGTCAAGGATTCATGAGAAAAGGGAAGGCTGCTCGGCCTTCCCTTTTTTCGTCAGATCGACGCTTCGACGGTCCCGGACACGTTCCGCCATGGGCACGTCTCGATTAAAGACAGCGGTACTGGGAGCCAGCGGGTACGCGGGCGGAGAACTCCTTCGCCTCTTGAGTTGCCACCCGCACGTGACGGTCACCGCGGTAACCGGAGACACGTCAGCGGGTCTGCCCGTGACGTCACTCTTCCCGCATCTCGACGCGGTTCACGCGCTCGTTCTGGAACCCCTGAACGTTGATCGCGTTCTCAAAAAAGTCGATCTGGTGTTTTCAGCACTCCCACACACGACGTCCATGGAACCGGTGGCAAAATGTGTGCAAGCCAAGATCCCCGTGATTGACCTGAGCGCCGACTATCGGCTTCGCCAAGCCGAAACCTATGAACACTGGTACGGCACGCCTCATACGCACCCCGTCCTCATCAAAAAAGCGGCGTATGGACTGCCGGAACTCCATCGAACGACCATCCGCCGAACTCGACTCGTCGCCGTGCCCGGATGCTATCCCACGGCCGCCATTTTACAGTTGGCTCCATTGCTGGCTCATCAGGTCATCAAACCGGCCTCCATTGTGATTGATGCAAAATCCGGGGTGTCAGGGGCAGGCAGAAGCCCGGCCTTGTCCTGCCATTTTCCGGAAACGCATGACTCGATCACGGCTTACAAAATCGGACGACACCGCCACACCCCTGAAATCGAACAAGAACTCGATCTCATCGTTGCCAAAAACTCGGCGCCGCGAAAAAGGAAACACACCCGAATCCACGTGGCGTTTACCCCGCATGTAACCCCGATGAATCGCGGCATCCTCAGCACGGCCTATGCCGTGCTCCGGAAACCCATGACAAGCGACGACGTGAACCACGTGTACGCGGAATTTTATAAACACGAACGCTTCATCAGAATTCGAGAGGAGCCGACGACCATCAGCCCGCTTTACGTGCGAGGGTCGAATTTTTGCGACATCGGCGCGGTCGTTGACCACCGGACGAACCACGTCGTCACCGTGTCGGCCTTGGACAATCTGGTCAAAGGTGCGGCGGGCCAAGCCATTCAATCCATGAACCTGATGATGGGATTCCCAGAGGAGACGGCGTTGACGACGCCCGGGGTGTTTCCCTGACGCGACGCCAACCGCGCACCCTCTGCCTGCCCCACGTTCCTGATCCGTCGTGAACGTAAAAAAATTGAAAGGCGGCGTCACGGCCCCAAGAGGATTTCTCGCCGCCGGAATCCACGCCGGCATCAAGCCGTTTCCCCTGCTGGACCTTGCCCTTGTGACGTCCACGCACCCCGGCGTCATGGCCGGAGTCTTCACGAACAATCGAATCGTCGCGGCCCCCATCCACCTGGGACGACGGCAACTCAAAAAACACGAAGGGCAAGCCGTCATCGTCAACAGCGGAAACGCGAACGCCTTCACGGGGCCGCAAGGCGTCGCGGACGCCGTGGAAATAAGAAAACTCGTGTCCACGCAATTACGCGTGCCGACCCACGCCGTCTTCGTGGGATCGACGGGAGTCATCAGCCGTCCCATGCCCATGCCCGTCATTCGTCAAGCCGTCCCACGCCTCATCCGACTCCTTGACAAAACCGGTCACACGCGAGCCGCACAAGCCATCATGACGACGGATACCCGGCACAAAGAGATCGCCCGTCGAACGATGATCGGTCGGCGGGTCGTCACCATGGGCGGGATGGCAAAAGGCTCGGGCATGATTCATCCGAACATGGCAACGCTGTTGGCCTATCTGACCACCGATGCCGTGATTGCCCCGCGAGCCCTTCAGTCGGCGGTGACGCAAGCCGTTCACCGGACCTTCAACTGCATCTCCATTGACGGAGACACGAGCACAAATGATACGGTGGTCTGCCTCGCCAACGGACGAGCCGGGAATCCGCCCATTCAGATCGGCACCCCGCAATGGAAACAATTTTATGCCCTTCTCTACGAGGCATGCCTGTCGCTGTCGTTGCAAATCTGCCGCGATGGAGAAGGGTGTACAAAAATCGTTGAGATTATCATCCGCGGGACGAAAACCAACCGTGCCGCAAAGACCATCGCACAAACCATTGCGACGTCGCTGCTGGTCAAAACCGCGTTATTCGGCGAAGACCCCAACTGGGGCCGAATCGTGGCTGCGGCCGGGCGAGCCGGAGTCGGATTTCAGCCTTCCAGACTGTCGTTACAATTCAATGACGTTTTCGTCGTCAAAAACGGCCAAGGCGTGGGAAGCCGAGCCGACCGACGGGCTCAACGAATCATGCGGAAAAAGGAATATGCCGTGACGCTGACCGTCGGCACGCAACCGGGAACCGCACGAATCTGGACCACGGATCTCTCCTACGACTACGTGAGCATCAACGCCGCCTATACAACCTAAAGGGGCTCCGCCGCCGCGGAACGCCGCACTTTCCTTTTCGGTCATACATGCGTATGATGGACGCGCTCTCCGATGTCGATATCACCCGTGCCGAAGAACGCACTCTCTTCAACGAGATGGATCACGTGGAACAACGAGCATTCTCACGTGGCGTGGCGGCAGCCATGATGCCGGCGTTGCGGAGAAGCCTGCTGCTGACCGTCGTCCTCAGCCTGTCCCTGCTGCCGGGCTGCGCGGTCGTCAAGACGGGCTATAAGGTCGTCGCCGGAACCGTGAAGGGCGTGTACTATCTCACGGCCGGAACCATCAAGGGCGTCTACAAGATCGGAAAATTTACGTTTGAGGTGATTCGGGCTCCGCTGGACTGGGCCCTGACGAATGACGACATTGAAACGATCGACGGCCTTCCGGTGAAAGAAGCCATCCGCCTCGGTCGAGTGAAATGGGCACCCTACGTCGTGAAGGGCAGACGGTACGTGCCCATGAGCGTCAAAGAAGCCCAACGCTATGAAGAAACGGGAATTGCCTCGTGGTACGGAGAAGAAACCCGGCGCAAAAAAGGCGGCCGGATGACCGCAAACGGTGAAGCGTTCGACCCGATGGGGTTGACCGCCGCCCACAAATACCTGCCCCTGCCGATCAACGTGAAAGTCACAAATCTGGAAAACGGCAGATCGATTATCGTCCGCGTCAACGATCGCGGCCCATTCCCCAGCGCCGACAACCCGAACTCAGGGAAACGGATTATCGACTTGAGCTATGGGGCAGCGAGAAAGCTCGGGTTCCATAAAAAGGGCTTAGCCCGAGTCCGCGTCAAAGTCATTCCCGTCAGAATCAAAACCTAAAGGAACCCGACGTGGGCAGAGTCCTGGCCTCGGTCAAGCGCCTTACACGGACCGAACACCGTCATCAGGACCACCCCGCGACGCATCAATTCAGGGCTGCGATACCGGAATCGCTTCGAGGCGAGCGGCTTCGGCTTCGACCGCGCCACGACGGGTGACGGCTCGACCGGGGCGTCCTGAATACCCGTGACCACCTCTTCCGCGGCACCACGCTCACACTCGAACGCAGGCACAACCTCCGCGGGAGCAGACGAGTCCGCTTGAGCGGCCGCCTGCTTCTCCAACTCCTGTCGCAACCAACTCCCCAAGAAGGCAATCAGCCACACCACGAGCACGATTCCCAACAAGACAAACGATTCGGTTCTCACGTCGGTCTCACTTGCTTGACTCGCCTGACGGCTCTTCCTCGTCGCGCCCGATGGCCTCGCGCATGGCCGTATCGGCTTGGACGTTTCTCATGCGATAATAATCCATCAACCCGATGTTGCCTTTTCTGAACGCCTCGGCCATGGCCCGCGGCACTTCGGCTTCGGCTTCAATCACGCGGGCCTTCATTTCCTGTTCCAACGCCACGGCCATGGCCCGACGCTCTTCGGCCTTGGCTTGAGCAATCTGCTTATCGGCGTTGGCCTGATCGATTTGCAGCTTGGCCCCGATGTTTTCGCCGACGTCCACGTCCGCGATATCAATGGATAAAATTTCAAACGCGGTTCCCGCGTCCAACCCTTTCCCAAGAATGTGTTTAGAGATTTCATCAGGGTTTTCCAGCACGTCCTTGTGCCGGTCCGACGACCCGATCGTGCTCACCATGCCTTCCCCAACCCGGGCAATCACCGTCTCTTCCCCCGCGCCGCCGACCAGGCGGTCAATATTGGCCCGCACCGTCACGCGTGAGACGACGATCAACTGAATGCCGTCTCTGGCCACCGCGGTAATTCTGGGGGTCTCAATCACCTTCGGCAAGACGGACATTTGCACGGCTTTCAACACGTCGCGGCCGGCCAAGTCAATCGCCGCGGCTCGTTGAAACGGCATGGGAATGTTCGCCTTATCCGCCGAGATCATGGCGTTGACGACTTTGACGACGTCGCCGCCGGCCAGAAAATGGGCCTCTAAATCGTTAATGGGAACGTTCAAGCCGGCCTTGACCGCGCTGATCCGTGCCGTGACCACCGTGGTAGGCGGCACGCGGCGAAACCGCATGCCCACCAGCGTCAGCAACCCCACGTAGGCGTTCGAGGCCCAGGCGGCAATCCATAAAGGAATGGGAATAAGGTAAAGAAACCCCGTCAACGCAATAAAAAACAGGAGGAGAACCGCTAACGTTCCGAAGACCTGCGTTTCCGCACCCATGACCCTCTCCTTTCACGCCACGTCAGTGATGGTCACCAACCAGGAACGACATTCAGCAAACTGTAGCACAAATCGAAAAGAAATGACCGAAAATTTTGAACCCCTTATTTTGAACCCCTTAGTATGACCATTGCACCGCACCCCCGTAGGGGTGCCATCTCATGGCACCCTGTCTTTCCCATAAGTGGCCAGTGACCAGTAGCCCGTGACCAGTGGCCCGTGTCCACCATTCCCCTCCCCGTCATTTCCGCTCCCCTCCCCCTGTCATTTCCGCTCCCCTCCCCCTGTCATTCCCGCACCCTCCCTCTGTCATTCCCGCTCCTCCCCCCACTGTCATTCCCGCAAGCTTTCTAGCGGGAATCCAGCATCTTTTTTCCTTCCGCAACCCATAGCAAGCAAAATCACTCCCCCCTTGAGGGGGAGTCGGCGAGACAAGGGCGAAGCCCGCCGGGGAGCCGGTGGGGGGTTCCACCCCGCCGCAGGCCCCGCCCACACGCCAAAGGCCGCCTCTCCCCGACCGGCGCTGCCGGCATACCGACAACATCGAGAACGAAGCAGGAGTCCTTAAACGTAGTGCCAATGCCGACACGGAACACCCCCCACCGCTGTCGCCGGCGCCTGGCGGCTTGGCGACATCGACTCCCCCTCAAGGGGGGAGTCATTGGAACACGTCATTCCAAGCGTCACACGTCATTCCCGCCCCTCCACTATCATTCTCGCTCCTCCTCCCTCTGTCATTCCCGCTCCTCCCCCCACTGTCATTCCCGCAGGTTTCTAGCGGGAATCCAGCATCTTTGTTCCTTCCGCAACCCATAGCAAACAAAATCACTCCCCCCTTGAGGGGGAGTCGGCGAGACAAGGGCGAAGCCCGCCGGGGAGCCGGTGGGGGGTTCCACCCCGCCGCAGGCCCCGCCCACACGCCAAAGGCCGCCTCTCCCCGACCGGCGCTGCCGGCATACCGACAACATCGAGAACGAAGCAGGAGTCCTTAAACGTAGTGCCAATGCCGACACGGAACACCCCCCACCGCTGTCGCCGGCGCCGGGCGGCTTGGCGACACCGACTCCCCCTCAAGGGGGGAGTCAGTGGAACACGTCATTCCAAGCGTCACACGTCATTCCCGCCCCTTCACTATCATTCTCGCTCCCCTCCCCCTGTCATTCCCGCAGGTTTCTAGCGGGAATCCAGCATCTTTGTTCCTTCTGCAACCCGCAGCAAACAAAATCACTCCCCCCTTGAGGGGGAGTCGGCGAGACAAGGGCGAAGCCCGCCGGGGAGCCGGTGGGGGGACACGGTGCCGAGAATGGGCGTCATTGATTCTGAGCGGGGCGGATCAAGTGCGGACATTCCCGTCCCTCATCCAAGCTCCCTCATACACCTACCCCCGCTTTCGCAGGGCAGGCTCCCGGCCGTCTCCCGAGGAGAGGGAAAAAAAGGATGACCCTCTCCCCGGCAAGGGAGAGGGTCGAAGAGAGCGGAGCCACTGCAAATGGCAACGCGGTCCGCGGGACGTGGTTCAAAAATAAATGCGCGTCAGTAGGCCGAACGTGCGAGGCTGCCCGACGCGATAGGCAAGACGGGCACGTCCGGCGCGTTCGCGGTCAAACGACAACTTCGGGTTTTCGTCCGCAATGTTCCTGACGTAAAACATGAACTCCCAACTGTCATACACCAATCCCGTGCTCAGGTTGAGCAAGTGGTAGGGATTCAACGTGAGATCCACGTCGGTCACTTCTTCACCCGTCATGCCGGCATAGGGAAGTCTATGAGCGAATCTCCCTGCTCCGGGTTCTTGATCACCGGACTGGGTAATGCGTTCGCCGACGAACTGCCAGGACGTGGAGACGTAACTCTCCTTGGCACGCAAGACGCCGGGAAGCGTGTAGGTGGCAGACGCGGAAAGCTGCCAATCGGGAACGGAAGGGATGCGGTTGCCGTCTTTGATGCCCGCTACAACGGACCCTTTCGGAAGCGTCACCTCACCGCTTGCATTGACCACGTCAGTCGTTGTCCTCACGGTGGAATCAAACTCCGCCTGCACGTAACTGCCGGCAAACGTCACCACCAAGGACTCCATGGGCTGAACAGACAATTCAAGTTCCCCGCCCATGGTATGAGCCGCGGGCACGCTGATGGTCACACGCGACGAACACTGGCCGGCGTCTACGTTTACGCCCAGATTATCAATATCGGCATAGAAGAACGACCCGTTCAGCGTGACCTTCTTGAACGAGGATTTGACGCCAACCTCGTAGTTCCACAGAGTCTCATCTTTGAATCGCTGGAAACCTCTGTAGGTATCATAGTTTGCTTGGCCACAAAGATCTTGGTTCAATGGATCATTCACGCCGCCGAGACGAAATCCCCGTGAAGCCTGCGCGTTCACGGCAACCTGATCGGTCACATCGTAGCTGACCATGAACCGGGGTGCGAAGCCGTCGGAGGAAACCGTCACATTTTGGTTCTGAGCATCAGTATTAGAATAAGAACCACCCGATTTAAATGTTTTATCCTCCTTCCAATCGTACCATCGCATGCCGGCCGTCAAGCCAAGACGGTTGAAGAACCTATAGCTCGCCTCGCCGAACACCGCAACCTGCCTGAGGTCGTATGTCAGATCGGAGACGTACGGCGAGTCTCTGTCTGGAAAACCATTGCTGGACGCATCCGAAAAATGTGGAATGTTCAGCTTGAGCTTAAGAAGTCCGGCGTGAATAACCGGGTCAAGTACAGCATCGTACCCCGGCATGGGCAATCGTTGAGAATACGCGCGATTGATATTCGAATAGAAGACGCCTGCAAGCCACTGGAATGCGTTGTCGTTATTTGAACTGAGGCGTATCTCATGGGTCATCTGCTCAACGTCAGTTGTATCACGCAAATTGGATGGACGGAGCACTTCATCTTGGGGATACGTATCGAATAATCCGTGACCACCTGGTTGCGGACCAAAATCGACGCCCACGCTCCCAGACAACGCGCTGGCGTCACGGCTGACCAGAAGGTCGCGTTTGGTATAGCTGACGACGTACGTCGCCTCAAGGAGATTGTTGAAGTTCCATTTGATTACGTTATCCAGGATCATGGTTTCATCTTCAAATGTTTCGTTCAGCAGCAGAAATTGCTGTCGCCTGCCGAGACGAACGGGTGGCCGTCTCTCAGTAATCTGACCAGGCCTGTTGCTCATGGTATTGGTATACGGATTCGCAAACAGATTGAACACTTCTTCGCGGTTGAACCCGCCCATGTCAATGTTCTGATAGAGAATGCGCGGGGTGACGGACAGCTTGCTCGTCGGCTGCCACAAGAAGGCGATGCGCCCCCCCCAGCGGTCGCCGTCGTTGACGTCGTTGTTCACGCCGCCGCCTTCACGCAGGGCGTCAATGAACCCGGGATATTGCGTGCCGTAGGTCACCACGCGCACGGCCGCCTTGTCACCCACGGGAGCGTTGAAGGCCGTCTTGAAATGGCCGCCGTTGGACCCGCCGTCAATGGTATTCAGATCAAGTTGAGCCTTGGCTTCGTTCACGTTCAACTGGGGCTGATTGGTGATGTACCGGACGGTCCCGCCGATGGATCCGGACCCGAACAGCGTGCCTTGCGGCCCCCGCAGGGTTTCCACGCGACTGACGTCATAAAGATCAATATCCGGGGTAAAGAGCGACAGCGAGATCGGCGTGTCATCCAGATAAATGCCGACCTGTTCCTTCACGCCGGGTTGGTCGCGGACGATCTGCCCGGAAGACACGCCGCGGATGTTCACCACGCTCTGCCCGGGCCCCAGGTTCTGGATGGCCAGTCCCGCCACGTTGCGGGACAAGTCTTCCAGGCTAAAGGTATTCAGTCGCTGAATGTCCTGTTCCGACTGCACGTTGACCGAAAACGGGACGTCCATGATGGATGAATCCCGTCTGGTCGCCGTGACCACGACTTCTTGCAACTGCTGGACGTCTGCAAGCACCGGACTTTTCTGCGGTTTTTTCTCACCCTGCGCCCACGCATTCGGAGAAAACGCCAAGACACAAAATGATAAAGCCGTGATGCACGTCATCGCCATACCCCGACGCGCCCAATCTTTCATCATCTGACCACCTCCTTGTTGAATTCGGGCTGATTATCATATAACGTTCCTGAAAATTCAACGGCTTGACCTGGGCCTGACTTCTAGAGCGAAGAGGTAGAACCACCCTGTCATTCTGAACGAGCACCCTGTCATTCTGAGCGAAGCGAAGAATCTCGAAGCAAAGAATCTCAATCACAAACGGAAGAGTTGTCGAGTCAGGTATAGAATTCCCCTTGACTGTATTGGCTTATAAACCATGCACGAAATCATTTTTCTCATAGAAGAAGCCCCGGAAGGCGGATACCTGGCCCGAGCCTTGGGCGAATCCATCTTTACGGAAGCTGATTCCATCAACGACCTGCACGTGAAAATCCGCGACGCGGTCAAGTGCCATTTTGAAGAGGACACTCAGCCCAAGCTCATTCGGCTTCACCGCATGAGGTTGCCCCGCGATCTCTCGGCTGATGAGCTTGTCGAAGCATTATGAATCGGGACCCATGGAAATCGGCATTGTCGGGCTTCCCAACGTCGGCAAATCGACGATCTTCAACGCGCTGACGTCAGGGGGCGCGGCCGCGTCAAACTACCCCTTTACCACCATCGAGCCGAACGTCGGCGTCGTCCCCGTTCCTGACGCTCGACTGGCCAGGCTGACGGATATCTTCAACCCCCGGGAAACCATTCCCGCGTCCTGCCGTTTTGTCGATATTGCCGGCTTGGTCAAAGGGGCAGCGAGCGGCGAGGGACTCGGCAACCAGTTCTTAGCCAACGTCCGAGAAGTGGACGCCATTCTCCACGTCGCGCGTCTCTTTGAACATGCCGACGTGGTTCACACCATGGGCAGCGTGGACCCGAAACGCGACGTGGACGTGATTGACACCGAACTGATGCTGGCCGATCTTGAAAGCCTCACGAAACAGTTCGACAAAATCTCCGGCAAGGCAAAATCAGGGGACAAGGCGGCGAAAGAAACGCTGGACGTCCTCGCCGCCCTGAAAACGGGACTCGAAGAGGGCACGCCGGCCCGGACCATGGCGCTCGACCCTCGGGTGCTCACAGAGTTCTTTCTGCTGACGGCAAAGCCCGTGCTGTACGTCGGCAATACCGATGAGAAGCCTGACCCGGACGTGATTGCCGATTTTCAGGCCTTTACCAAACAACGCGGGGCGGAGTCCGTCGTCATCTGCGGCAAACTCGAAAGCGAAATCGCCGAATTATCCGGCCAGGACCGCGAGACGTTCATGGCTGAGTTGGGGCTGGAACACAGCGGCCTGGAGCAGGTGATCGTCGCAGCGTACAAGACTCTTGGACTGTGCTCGTATTTCACCGGAGGCCCCAAAGAAGTCCGGGCGTGGACGATTCCCGTCGGAACGAAAGCCCCTCAGGCTGCCGGCGTGATTCACTCGGACTTTGAGAAAGGGTTTATCAAAGCCGAGACCTACGATTTCACGGACGTTGACCGGTACGGCTCTGAGCAGGTCCTGCGTGAAAAAGGCCTGATTCGTTCGGAAGGCAAGCACTACGTCGTGAAAGACGGCGACGTCTGTCTCTTCAAATTCAACGTGTAGGGCGGGTCCACTCTCTCTACGAGAGACACGATAACCCGTTGACTGTGCAGAAACACGGTTCGATTTCGTGCGAACGCCCCAGGCCTCTCGGCTTGGCCGCATAAGATGCGGCCCTACCCTTCAGAGGGCTCATGGTAATCTGTCATTCCCGACGTTATTAATCGGGAATCCAGCATAAGACGCGGCCCTACCCTTCAGATGTCTCATGGGGCACCCTCTTCTCCTACAACACCATTTCCGGCCCCTTTGATTTCCACGCTGCGGCCAGGGCTTTGGCCTCTTGAATTTGCGCGGGCGTCATCACCCGTTCCAACGTGGACAAGGCCTGGATGGCCGGGTCCATTCCCTGGTCCGCGGCGAGCACGGCCCACTTGTAGGCTTGCACGTAATCCTGCGTCACCCCTTCGCCTTTGTAGAACATCAATCCCAAATGATTCTGTCCCGCGGCGTTCCCCTGCTCCGCGGCTCGCAAAAACCACCGAAACGCCGTGGCGTAGTTTTTCGGGACGCCCAATCCATAGCGATACAGCAACCCCAGATTGTTTTGCGCCCTCGCGTGACCTTGATCCGCCGCCGAGCGATACCACTGACGGGCTTTCTCAAAATCCTGCTCAACGCCTTGTCCCCATCGATACATGAACCCCACCATGTTTTGAGCGTCGGCGTCGCCTTGAGCCGCGAGCGGCGCCCAGATTCTCATCGCCGCTTCATAATCCTCCGACAGATAGGCTTCTTCGCCCAGCGGAAAATCCGCCCTGCCGATCTGAACACCGACCAACAGCAACCCAAGACCGAACGCGATTGTTTTCCAAGAGAGCAGACGCATCACCATGACCCCCTCCGTCATCCTGAGCAATATCCCCGTCATCCTGAGCAATATCCCTGTCATTCTGAGCTTGCCCTGAGCCTCGAAGGGCGAAGCGAAGAATCTCAATCCGAATTCCAAACGTTCTCCTGTTTCGGCTCAACCCTCGCGTACAGCATACTGTCCGTTCCTCCCGGATGCCAACGCCCAATTCAAAACCTTGTCATCCCCTCAGCGGTTTGTCTACAATGAGCGCCGCTTGATCCAAGCGGAAAGGCCGGAACCCCCAGGACCCTCATGGAAGGAATACGATTCGAACGCCGCGGCGACGAAGCCTATTACCCCGTCCTTCTACACGTCGGGAGCATGTATGTCCCGCTCACTGCCGAAGACGTCACGGCCTTACAAAAGAACAGCACCATTCTCGGGGAAACGTTTCTCGAATATTTTCTCGACCGGGTCGGCTCTTCTTCCTACTTGAAAGACCACATCAGGGCGGCATTAGTCACTCACGGAAACACCACCGGCCAAATTTCCTTCCTTCGCCAAGCCATTCAGAACCTCTAATCCCCCTCCTCCCTCTCCCCTTGAGGGAGAGGATCAAGAGGCAGCCGCAGGGATCCAAGGCACCCCTCGGGCTTCCCCCATGCGCGGACCGGAGCCAGACCTGTAGTGCCGCGTCTCACGCGGCCACATCCGGATCCCGCGTGCGCGGACCGGCGGTCACTAAGCGAGGAAGCCCCCCACCGCGCGGCAGAAGGAAAAGACGCTGGATTCCCGCTTAAGCCTGTCCCCGACGTTTGTTATCGGGGAACTGCGGGAATGACGGAGAGGGGCAGGAATGGCGTGGGTGATTCATCGGGAGAATCCCCCTCTTCCTCCCTCTCCCCTTGAGGGAGAGGGTCGGGGTGAGGGGTCTGCTCCCGGGACGTTCCAACTACCACTGCCACCCCAACCGGATGGAGACACGATGCGCGGTAGACTGGTCAAGTTCCTCCGCCCGTTCACCCTCGACGTTCACGTCCAGCGACGAACTCAACGCCAAGCGGCTCCCCAGCCGATAGCGTGACGCTCCGACCCCCGCCAGAGCCAAGCCCGCATACGGGGTCAGAAAGCCCCGCCCCTCCGCCAACGCCACGCCGTAGCCCACGTCCACTGCCAAACTGCCCGGCCGCCACCCCGCCGCGGCCCGCGAGGGGCCGCTCCCTTGCGGCAAGACCGCCGCCGTGCCCCAGAGTTGCTCCACCCCGCCGGACGCTTGCCCCCACACCGGCACCACCCTCAGATACGCCCCGACCCCCGCCACCCCCGGATCCAGCCGCACGTTCACACTCGCCCCCCAATCCTCAAATGCCCGTCCTGGTGCAGCAGCAGATACCGTCCCTGCCCCTCTACCCTCAACCCCCAATCCGTCCGCGTGTACGCCAACCCGCCGCCCAGTTCCGCCCCAAGCCCCTGCTCCGCCGTCCCGCTGTCCCACCGCACCCCAAGCTCCACGCGCGGCGCCAGCCGCGACACCGCCGACGGCACCACCGCCGTCCGGCCTTCCACCAACAGCCGCACCCGCTCCGCGCGTCCTCGCGCCCCCGGCAGATTTGTCTTGCCCGCCGACCGTACCGTCGTCAAGAACGCATCCGTCTTCGCCGCCAGATCAACCCCCTGCCACGTCGTCAGGGCCTGCCGCCCCCCCACGGCTCCCAGCCAGGAGGTCAGCCCCGTGCTCCGCGTCTGATCGTCACCCACCACCTTGACGCCCAAGTCGCCCCAGCCCATGCCCAGCAACCCCCAGACGCCCAGCCCGGCGTAGGGCTGCCAGTGCGCATACGGCAGCACGCTCGTCAGGTTCACGTCCACGCCTGCCTTGGTGACCCCGATGCGCTCATACTCCACGTCGCCGGTGCTATGCACGACGGCCAGACCGAGCAGCAAGGACGAGCGCGGACGGTAATCAAGGCCCAGGTAGCCGCTGTAGAGCGTGCCGTCCATCTTGAAGTCATCTTCGGGCTGGCCGGAGAAGCCGCCGGCGGAGCCCCGGCCCCACAGGGTCCAGGCGGGCACGCCGTCTTTGCCGGTGCGGGTCAGCGGGAGTTCAAAGGCGCTGCGGGCCAGGAGGTCTTTGGCAGAGACGGGCTGGAGGCGGAGGGGGGATTGCCAATCCCTCGAGCGTCTGAGGGTATCGGTTGGCGTGGACGCCATGAACCCCTCACCCCGGCCCTCTCCCGCAAGGGGAGAGGGAGACCCGGCGGGAGGATCCAGGGCGACGCCCATGGCTCGGGCGACGCTGATAGCCAAGCCAGTCGCTGGCTGCCATGGGCTGGCACTGGCGGTGCGACCGACGTTGCTGGGGGCCGCACATGGGCGAAGAAGTTCTTCATCCTGGAGAAGACTCCCTTCACTTTGGAGAGGAGCCCCCTCACCCCGGCCCTCTCCCGCAAGGGGAGAGGGAGGAGGAGAGGAAGAGGGCTCGGGAGTCTCGGTGCTGAGGACTTGGCCGCCGAGGGTGACTTGCATGCGGGACGCCGGGGGGTTGAAGCGGCTGCCGATGATCTCTACGGCGTCCGCGGCCAGAGTGCGGCCTACCCCGGCCAGCACCAGTCCCAAATCCCGGCTCTGAATCGACGACGTGACTTCAATGGTGAAGGGTAGCCGCGCCGTGTCCCCGTCCTGGTCCTGTGCCGTCCACGTGTACAGCGTTTGCGCCTGGACCGCGGTCGGAGTGCCGGACAAGGTACGCGTCTCCGCGTCAAACGTCAGCCCCGGGGGCAGGGTCGTCGGCGTCAGGACATACGTGAGCGGGACGTCGCCGCCCGTGGCCTCCGGCAAGGTCAGGGGCGTGACCGCCGTTGCCACCGAGTACTTTTGCGCGGGCACCACTGCGTCCCCGAACGTCGGTATCAGGTCCGGCATCACTTCAATGGTAAACACGGTAGAGTCCGTCTCCCCGTCTCTGTCCTCCGCGGTGAGCGTGTAGGAGGTCTTGGGCATGGCTTCCGTCGGCGTCCCGATGAGCACCCCACCGGATCTGTCCATGGGCTCAGGCGGCACGTGCATCAAACCGACCGGCAACTTCGGGGACAACCGGTAAGTGACCGGCTGGGTGCCCCCTGCATAAGGCAAGAGCAGGGGGGTGATCTCCTCGTTCTGCACGTAGGGTGGCGGCAGGACCGTCTCCCCGCTGAATCGGGGGTAGTTCGGTAACACCGTGATGACCAAGGGCAGCTTCGCCGCGTCCCCGTCTTCATCTTCCACGTCCAGCATGTAGGTGCCTTCAGTCTTGACCATGGCCGGTATGCCGGTGATACGACCGCCGTGCTCCGCGCCGCCGGCGGGGGGCGAGTAGCGCAGCCCGGCCGGCAGTTCCGGTATCGTATAGCTGAGCGGAGCGTCACCGCCCGCGGCCGCGGGCAGGTTCTGTGGGGCTATCTCCATGTACTGCTCGAAATAGGCGGGCTCCCACGCCACGCGAAACGACGGCACTGCCGCCACGACGATGGTGAAACGCGCCGACGTGGCGGTGTCTCCATCCTCATCCTCCACGATCAGATACAGGTCGAACGATCCCGACTCCGTCGGCGTGCCGGAGACGGCCCCGCCTTGATCTTCTGCGCTGCCCGGTGGGGTATACGTCAGACCCTCAGGCAGACCCGGCAGCGCATAGATCAAACGTCCGTTGCCGCCGGTGGCCGCGGGCAGGTCAAAGGGATCAATGCTCTGCCACTGCGTGTACCCGGACCCCGGCGTCACCTGCGAGTCGGGGGGAAACGCCGGCGTCTGGTTCGTCTGCACCTCCATGGTGAAGGTCAACGTGGCGGCGTCGGCGTCCGCGTCGGTGGCCGTCAGCGTATACGTGGTCACCCCGCGCGCCACGGTCGGCGTCCCGAAAATATGGCCGGCCGGGAGCCCGACGTTGCGTTCGTAACTCAGTCCGACGGGCAGATCAGGCGTGCCGTCAGTCCCCGCCGGGGTCAGCGCGTAGGTCAACGGCGCGTTGCCGCCCCTCGCCCTCGGGAGTGCGTAGTTCACCGTCGTCTTTTGCGTGACGTAGACCTGAGGTGGAACCCGCGCGTGGCTGAAGTCCGGCATCGGATCCCCGATCACCGCAATGGTGAAGTCCAGCGTGGCCGCGTCGCCGTCCGCGTCCGTCGCCGTCAGCGTGTACGTCGCCGCGTCCTGGGCCGCTTGCGGCGCGCCGGTGATGGTACCGCCGTGATGGTCCGCGGGGACAGGCGGGGTATGCGTCAGACCTGCGGGCAGGTTCGGCAGCGAGTAGACCAGCATCCCGTCCCCGCCCTGCGCCTCCGGCAGGGTCAGCGGAGAGATGGCCGAGCCTTGCATGTACGTTTGCGGCTGAACCGCGGCGGTGCTGAAACTCACCGTCTGGTTCGCAACGACGCGGATGACGACGTCCAGCGTCGCGGCGTCGCCGTCCGAGTCCGTCGCCGCGTAGGTGTACGCGGTTGCCGTGGTCTCCACGCTCGGCGTGCCGGAGATCCGCCGGGTGGCCGTCTCGAACGTCAGGCCCGCGGGCAGAGTCGCACCGCCCGGTCCTTCCAGCGAGTAGGTGATCGGCAGATTGCCGCCCGTGGCCGCGAGCAGTTCCACGTAGGCCCCCGCCGGACTGCTGACCGCGGCGTTCCGCTTGTAGCGTTGCGCCTGGACCGTTCCGCTGAACCGCGGGGTCACGTTCGTCTCGACCTTGATGCTGAAGGTCAGCGTATCCGCGTCGCCCGCGGTCACGTCGGCGTCCGCGTCATGCACCGTATAGGTGTACGTCTGCACCGACCGCGGCGTGGACGGCGTACCGGACAGCAGACGGGTCGTCGCGTCGAAGCTCAGCCCGTCCGGGAGTGTGCCCGCCAGGCTGTAGCGCAACCCGCCGTTGCCGCCCATTGCCACGGGCAGCGAGAGCGTCACGGCCTTGCCCGTCCGATAGTCCTGATGATCCACCGTCGCGGTGCCGAAATCCGGCGCGCGCATCATTTCGTTTTCGGTCACCGTCACGGACACGGGATCGGCGGTGGTCAGGGTGCCGTACCCGCTCACCGCGTGGCTCAGCGTCGCCGCGTCCTGATCGGCGTCGTCGTCCTCCGCGGCGAGGACCGTCACGATCTGCGCCGTATCGTAGTTGCTCATGCTGAAGGTCAGCGACAGACTCTGGGCCGCGGCCTGCGACCCGGACTGCACGGTAACCTCGCCGTTGTCGCTGGTGACGCGCATCGTCACGGTCCCGGTCGGCTGCGTGGCCAGCACCACCGTGTAGGTGGCACTATCGCCCTCGCCCACGGTCAGGCTGGTCCGGCTGACGGTGACGCCCAGGGTCTCGTCGTCATCCACCGTCACCGCCACGGGAAGGGCGGAGCTCACGGTGCCGTAGCCGCTCACCGCGTGGCTCAGCGTCGCCGCGTCGTCCTCACCGTCGTTATCCGATCCCGCGCTTACCGTCACGGTCTGCGCCGTGCTCCAATTCGTCGTGCCGAACGTCAGCGCGGAGGACACGGTGACGTCGGGGCTGCCGCCGGTTCGGGATGGGGTAACCGTCACGGCTCCGGTCGGCTGCGTGGCCAGCACCACCGTATAGGTATTCGAACTGCCTTCGTTCACGGTCAGATGGGTTGGCGAAACCCTGACACCCGCCACGGTATCCTCAATCACCGTCACCGACACGTCGGACGCGGTGACGGAGCCGTAGCCGCCGACCGCGTGCCCGATGGTGGCGACCCGTCCGCCGGTGGTGCCCACGGCCGCACTCACGGTCACGGGCCGCGGCGTGGCCCAGTCCGTCGGGCTGAAGGTCACGGCAGCGGACACGGTGACGTCGGTGCTGCCGCCGGTTCGGGATGGGGCAACCGTCACGGCTCCGGTCGGCTGCGTGGCCAGCACCACCGTGTACGTCGCGGAGCGGCCTTCGGTCACGTCCAGCGAGGTGGGCGTGACGGTCACGCCCGGCACGTCGGCGTCGCTCACCGTGACGGTCACGTCGTCCGCGGTCACCGCGCCGTAGCCGTTGACCGCGTGGCTCAGCGTGGCCGCGTCTGCCTCGCCGTCCGCGTCCCGCAGCGCGCGCACCGTCACGGTCTGCGCCGTAGCCCAAGTGTTCGCCGTGAACGTCAGCGGGGAGGGGGTCGCGGTGACGTCCCCGTTGTCGCTTTCCATGGTGATGGTCACGGTGCCCCCGGGCGGCGTGGTCATCACCGTGGTGTACGTGGCGCTGCTTCCCTCGGCGAACGACAGGTTCGTCGGGCTGACGCGGACCCGGGCGCGCCGGACCTCCGCGATGAACGTCCGGGTCGCCGCGTCGTTGTCCACGTCCGTCGCGGTCAGCGTATAGGTCCGCGCCGCGCTTACCCGCGTAGGCGTCCCGCGGATCGTGAGAGCGGTCCGGTCGAACGACAGGCCGGCGGGCAACGCCGGCGTCAGCGTATGGCGCAGGCTGCCGTCTCCGCCGGTCGCCGCGGGCAGGGTCTCGGCGACCGGCCGGCCCACGGCCCACACCCGGTCGGGCGGCGTCCGGCCGAACGCCGGCTGGTCGTCGGTGGCCCGCAGGGCGAACGTCAGCGTATCCGCGTCGCCGTCGCCGTCCGTGGCCGTCAAGGTGTACGTGGTCCAAGCCTTGGCCGCGGACGGCCGGCCGGCAATCACCCCGCCGGTGGTCAAGGTCGTGGGCGGGGCATAGCTCAACCCCCCGGGCAGGTCCGGCTGCCCGTCCGCGCGGGTCGGGGTCAGCGTATAGGTCAGTCCGGCTTCCCCGCCCGTGGCCGCGGGCAACGAGAGGTTCACGGGCGCCACGGGCGTGACGGTCCGGGCGGTCACCGTCGTACTGCCGAAGTCCGGCACGGTCTGCGTGCCGCGCACCAAGTGGCCCGACTGGTCGGCCAGCGCGGCGTGCGTCAGCAGCGCGCCGGGAAGCGACGCGTCCGTCGTCCAGCGGAACGTGCCGGACAGGGCGTCACGGCCGACGCTGATGCCGTTCGTATCCCGGTCCTCGGCGGCCACCGTGTAGTTGAAGTCCACGTAGGTCCGCTGGCTGCTGCCGTCGTGCGTCGCGGTCAGCGTGCGCGTGCGGCTGCCGATGACGACGTCCACCGCGGCGTTGGCGAACGACAGGATGTCGCGGTTGAAGGTGGCGCGCAGCGTGATGACGTCCCCCGCGGTGTAATACCCCACCGCACCCGGACCGGACGTGACGGTCAGCCCGGTCAGCACACCCCGGGAGGAGACCTGGAGATAGAAGACGTACACGTCGCTGACGTTGCGCGAGTCCCTGGCCGTCAACTCGTAGGTATCGTTGGCCAGCAGCCGGGTCGGCGTGCCGGTGACGGTGCCGCCGTGCGCGTCTCCGCCGGCGGGGGGCGTATACGTCAACTCCGTGCCGATGGTGGTCAGGACGGCGCGGGGAAAGGACCGGGCCAGCGTGTAGGTCAACGTGCCAACGCCCGCGGAGATTGCCCCCGGCAATTCCACGTTGACCGGCACGTTCTGGTAGAAGGTGTATTGCCTGGGCGCCAGGTTGCCGAAGGTGACCGGGACGCCGGCCGCCTTGTGGCCCGCGGCGTTGGTGATGGTGAAGCCGGGCAGGTCGTAATACAGGTCCCGCAGCGGGGCCGTCCGAGTCGACGAAAAGACGCCGGCGATGCCGGGCGCGACGGTCTCGACCAGTCGCTGCACGCTGATGCCGTCGGTGTCGACGTCGTTCACCTGCACCGTGTAGCTGAAGACGAGTTGCCGCGTGTTGTTGCCCGAGGTGTAGGTGAACCGGCGGACGGTACTCCCGACCTCGACTTCGAGCGCCGCCACCCGAATGGCAAGCCCCAGAAGACCGGTCCTCAATACTTGGGCCGGCCGGTTGAAGGAGACCTCCACCGCAATGGTTTCGCCGGCCGCGTACACGCCGCCGACCCGCGGGCGGCTGGTAATGCGCACCCCGGTCACGTGGAACGACTCCTCCACCGTGAGGGTGAAAGGGAGTTCGGCCCCCCTGACCCGATTCTGCGTCCGCAGCGTATAGGTGGTCCTGGACGACGCGACGGTCGGGACGCCGGTGATGACGGGCGGGTCCGTGGTCAGGGGCTGGCTCAGACGGACTCCGGCCGGCAGGGCCGGCGACACCTCGTACAAATAGTCCAGGAATCCGCCGGCCTGCGCTTCCGGCAGGGTGGCGTGGTTGACCCCGTTGGTCTTGTCCACCGGCGCGTCCTTGTAGAACACCAGGTCTGGCCCCATGCGCAGGGGACGGCCTGCGTCGTTGAGGAACACCGGCCGGTAGCGGCCGTTGACCTTGCGGCTCCCGCCGCCGATGGCGACCTGATACAGGCCCAATCGCTCGCGGGTGTGCGCGTCGAGCGAAGAGGGCAGAACGGGGAGACTGGTCTCCCCTTCACGATACGTATTATAGCCTGGGGGATTATCCTGGCAGGAAAAATACCTGCCGTGCAGCGCGCCTCTCTGGATGTTGAAGCCGTTGTCGTCCGCGTCGCTGGCCTGCACCAGGTACTTGAAATCGATGAAGCCGTATCGCCTGGTCTGCGCGGCACGATTGACCGACGGGGTCGCGCGGCGGATCGTTCCCCCTATGTCAAGTTCCAGGTAGCCGTTCTGCGCGTGGCACATCCTGTCGTCTGACTGGCCTAGTCGAGACTGCCGCGCCGCGTCATCCCATTGTATCCGCACGGTGATGGTATCGCCGGCGACGTAATAGCCGCCGTTCCCCGCCCTGGGATTGCTCACGACGCCGATTTCGTGGATGTTGTGGGTGACGTCCGCCGATGCCGGCCGCGGGGACAGCAGCAGACACGTGACATCAAACGTGGCCAAGGCCAACAAGCCGATGAGCAACCGAACGGGACAGAACCATCCATGCCTCCCGTCGTCGCCGTAGCCCCGCTTGACTATCATTTCTTCACTCCCCTCCTTTTCTCCCTCTCCCCTTCCGGGAGAAGGCCGGGGTGAGGGGGCTTTACTCCCGGGATATTCTCACGCTGTCATGCCCGACGTTTCAAACGCTGTCATGCCCGACGGTTCAAACGCCGTCATTCCCGACGTTTCAAACGCTGTCATTCCTGACGGTTCAAACACTGTCATTCCCGACGTTATTAATCGGGAATCCAATGCCGAGGTAAGGGGGCTCTCCCCTGGAATCATCCCCCTACCACTGCCATCCCCACCGACCCGAGACACTATGCGCGGTCGCCTCCCTCTCCCCTTGCGGGAGAGGGCCGGGGTGAGGGGGCTCTGCTCCCGGGATGTTCTCACGCTTTCATTCCCGACGTTTCAAACGCTGTCATTCCCGACGGTTCAAACACTGTCATTCCCGACGTTATTAATCGGGAATCCAGTGCCGGGGTGAGGGGGCTCTGTTCCAGCGATCATCCCCCTACCACTGCCATCCCCACCGACCCGAGACACTATGCGCGGTCGCCTCCCTCTCCCCTTGCGGGAGAGGGCCGGGGTGAGGGGGCTTTACCCTGGGATGTTCTCACGCTGTCATTCCCGACGGTTCAAACACTGTCATTCCCGACTTTATTAATCGGGAATCCAGTGCCAAGGTGAGGGGGCTCTGCTCCCGGGATGTTCGAACTACCACTGCCACCCCAACCGAACCGAGACACCATGCACGGTTTTCTGCCCTGGCTGTTCAGCCCGTTCACCCTCAAGGATCACGTCCAGCAACCCACTCAACGCCAAGCGGCTCCCCAACCGATAGCGGGAGGAGCCGGGTCCCGCCAGACCCAGGCCGCCATACGGGGTCAGGACCCCGCGTCCGTCCGCCAGGGCCACGCCGTAGCCCAAATCGACCTCCAGCCGGTGCGGCCGCCACCCCAACGCGGGGCGCGAGGAACCGGCTTGCGGCAACACCGGCGCCGTGCCCCAAAGTTGCTCCACCCCGCTGCTCGCTTGTCCCCACACCGGCGCCACCGTCAGATAGGCCCCCTGCCCCGCAACGCCCGGGTCTACCCGCACGTTCACACTCGCTCCCCAGTCCTCAAACCCTCCGTCCTCATGCACCAGCAGATACCGCCCCTGCGCGTCAACGCTCAACCCCCAATCCGTCCGCGTGTAGGCCATGCCCCCGCCGAGTTCCGCCCCCAGCCCCTGCTCCGCCGTCCCGCTGTCCCACCGGCCGCCTACCTCCAGGCGCGGCTCCAGCCGGGACACTTGGGAGAGGGGCACCGCGGTCCGACCTTCCATCAACAACCGCACCCGCTGCGCGTGTCCACGAGCCTCCGGCACCTCCGCCGTGCCTGCGGCCCGCACCGTGGTCAGAAACGCATCCGTCTTCGCGGCCAGGTCAATCCCCTGCCACGTGGTCAAGGTCTGCCGCCCGCCCACGGCCCCCAGCCAGGAGGTCAGGCGCGTGCTCCGCGTTTGGGGGTCCCCATCCAATTTCAGATCCATCTCGCCCCAGCCCGCGCCTAGCAGAGTCCAGACGCCCAGCCCGGGGTTCGGCTGCCAGTGGACGTAGGGCAGCACGCTCGTCAGCGTCACGTCGGCCCCGGCCTTCGTGGCCTCGGTGCGTTCGTAGCTCACCTCGCCGGTGCTATGGGCCACGGCCAGGCCCATGAGCACTGTGGATTGAGGCCGGTAGTCAAGACCGAGGTAGCCGCTGTAGAGCGTGCCGTCCATCTTGAAGCCGTCTTCGGGCTGGCCGGCGAAGCCCGCGGCAGACCCGCGGCCCCAGAGGGTCCAGGCGGGCACGCCGTCGTCACCGGTGCGGGTCAAGGGCAACTCAAAGGAACTGCGGGCCAGCAGGTCTTTGCCCGAGACCGGTTGGAGGCGGAGGAGGTTGGAGGTGGGGGTGACTCGTCTGATGTCGGTGGGGACGCGCCCGGGGAGGGGTGCATTACTTTGGAAGACTCCCCCATCACCCTGGCCCTCTCCCGCAAGGGGAGAGGGTGAACTGCCGGAAGAGGGGACATCCAAGGTGACGCCTAATGCGCGGGCAACGCCGATGGCCAAGCCGGTGGCTCGTTGCCAGGGGCTGGGGCCGGCGCTGGCGCGGGGAGCCTCGCCTTGGAGAAGAGACCCCTCACCCCGGCCCTCTCCCTCAAGGGGAGAGGGAGGAGAAGAGGGAGAGGGAGGCGCTGATGCCGCCGGCTGGGTGAGGCGGAGGACTTGGCCGCCCAAGGTCACTTGCAGGCGCGACGCCGGGGAGGACCCAAAGCGGCCGCCCAGCACCTCTACCGCATCCGTGGCCAAAGTCCGGCCGATGCCGGCCAGCACCAGGCCCAAGTCGCGGCTTTCAATCCCGGGCTTGACTTCGATGCTGAACGTGATGCTAGCCCTATCCCCGTCCTCGTCCTCCACGGTCAGCGTGTAGTCCTGCGGGGCCATGGGCGTCGTCGGCGTACCCGTGATCGTGCCGCCGTGACTCGCTCCGGCCTCCGGCTCCTTGTAGGCCAGCCCGTCCGGAAGGTCCTCCGCCTCCTCACCCGTCAACGTGTAGGTGCGTTGCCCGTCCCCGCCAGTGGCACCCGGCAGGGTGTCGTTCACCGCCCGGCCCGTGAGATACGTCCGCGGCGGCAGTTGCTGCGCGTCCGGCGCGAACACCGGCTCCAGGTCCCTATACCCCAACGCAAATGGGGAGAAGTCCGTCACTATGGCACAGACCCTCGCGCCTTGGTCCTCCGGCTCCGGGACGACCGTCCACGCGCCGTCTTTGTAATGCAGGAGTTCCAACGGCCTCCCCATCGCCTCGTCCCGCAATGCAGGAGTCACCGGCAGGCAGATGGTTATCCCCTCGACCCGCACCGTGGCAAGGCCCGCACCCGTCACCTCAATATCCACCACCGTGCGATCCGCCACCTCAGCTCCAAGGGAAAATCGCTGACGTACCGGCCCTGTGCCCTCTGTCTCGTCAATCGCCATCACATCTGGCGGGGTCTCGGCCACCGGCCTGGTCGCCACCACAAGGTCCCCCTCCAAGCCGGACGGCGGGATCACCGTCACATCCGGCGTCGCCTCCCCTTCCGGCGCCGTCACCATCACCGTGTGCCTGTTAATCGTGGTGGTGTCATCTCCCGCAGCACTGAGCTCGGGCGGCGTATCATCGTCTTCCACGGTCACCCGCAGGTCGGCGGACAGATCATGATAACTGTTATCGGAGCTGGCGGCCATGTGCGTCACCCTCACCTCCTCGTCCCGGTAGCTATCCTCGTCATCCTCGTACGTGGTCACCGTGACCGGCTGGGCCACGTTCCAAGTCGACGCGTCGAAGGTCAGGGCGGTCGGGAGGACCGACACCGCGTTGGGGTTGTTGGGACTCTCCGCAGTCACCGTCACCGTCACCATGACGGCCGCCGTCGGCTTCGTGGCCAGCCGCACCGTGTACGGCTCCATGTCCGGCGAGTCCGTCGGCTGCTCCTTCAGCGTCACCGCAGTCGGGACAATCTCCAGCCCCGGGGTGTCGTCGTCAACGTTGGTCGCGTGTATCGTCGTAGTGCCGACGGCGTGATAATTGGTGTCGCCGGTGGTCGCGTCATGCACGTTCGCATCGATGCTGAAATTCTGGTCGCCGTCGAACACGTCGTCGTCCATCGCGGTCATGGTCACCGTCTGGGGCGTGTTCCAGTTCTGCGGGGTGAAGGTCCTGTAGGGAGAGCCATCCCTCAGGTCGGTGTCTGGAAACGTGGCGCCCGGTACGCGCTCGGGCTCGTCGACCGTGCCCGAGGAGAAAACGACCACTACGTCCGCCGTCGGCTCGCTCCCAAGTTTTACCGTGATGTTCACCGTCCCGCCTTCCGGCATCTGCAGCCGGGACGTGGTCGTCGTCGCGGGCGACAGCACAAGCGACGCGGTGTCGGTGTCGTCTTCGGTGCTCACCGACACGTCCCAGTTCGGGACGTTGTCGTAGTCGGAGCCGCTGGCGCTTGACGGGTCCAGCCGCACCTGCCACGTTACGGTGCCGTCGTCAATGGCGTCGTCTACCCCGGTCACGGTCACCGTTTGGAAGGTGTTCCAGTTGCCCGAGGCCCCCGCGGTGAAGGTCAGCGTCGGCGGCGACACCGTGCCCTCGCCAGGGTCCCGACTGGAGACCGACACGGTCACCGTCTGCGACGGTGCCGTGGCTTCCCCGGGATCCGTCACCAGCTTCACGGTGAACGTCGCCGTCCCGCCCGCCTCCGTCGCCTGCCCCATCACCGGCCCTACGTCCAGGCCCAACTCGTCGTCCGCGTTGATGGCGTAGATGGAGACGGCGGCGAGCGCGTTGTAATTGGCATCCGCCGTGTTGCCTATGTCTACCGTCAGCGTCACTTGGTAGGTCTGGCTGCCGTCGGGCAGGTCGGGGTCGTCGTCCACGCCGGTCAGGGTCACGGGCTGCGCCGTGTTCCAGGTCGTCGCCGTGAAGGTCAGCGCCGCCGGCGACACCGTGCCTTGGGCCGTGTCCGAACTCGCCACGGTCATCACCACGTTCCCGGTCGGCTGGGTGGCCAGTGACACCGCAACCTCGGCCGTGCTGCCGTCCTCCGAGGTTCGCACCCGGGCGGTTTCGGTTGCCCCGGCGGACAGCACGATCGCCGCCTCGTCGTCGTCCGTGATGGTCAGGGGGGCTCCGTTCACCGTGCCCACGCCGTGGGTGTTCTGCGCCGTGCCCGCCACCATGACCATGTTGTCCGCCGCGTCCACGGCGTTGTCCACCGCGGTAATCGTGGCCACGTCCGCCGCGTTCGCCGTCTGCCCCGCCGCAATCACGATGGTGCCCGCCGCGCCCGCGCCCACTGTGTAGACCCCCGTCACCGCGGTTACCGTCACCGTCGTCACCGCGCTCGACGGATTCGACAAGGTCGCGCTCACCATCGCCTGCCCGCCGTTCTCCGTGATTGACGTGCTCGACACCGCCAGCGTCACCGTTGGGGCCGCGTCGTTGTCCTCCAGCGTCAGGGCCACCCCGGTTACGCTCCCCGCGCCCACGGCGTTGGCCAGCGTGCCCGTGACCGTCGTCATCCGGTCCGGCTCGTCCGTCGCATTGTCCACCGCGGTAATCGTGACCGTGTCCGCGGCGTTCGCCGTGGCGTTCGCGGGAATCGCGATGATCGCGTCAGTCCCCACCGTGTAGTACCCGGGCACTTGGGTCACGGTCACCGTCGTCGGCACGGCCGAGGCGACGGACAGCGTCGCGCTCACCACCGACGTGCCGCCCTCGGGAATCGAGTTATCGGACAGGGCCAACGTCGCCCCCGGCGCCGTCTCGTCGTCCGTCAGCATCAGGGTCGCCCCGCCCCCGGTCACAGCCATGGTTGTCGAATCCGCGGTGGCCCGGGCGTTCGCCACCGTCGCCGTCACCAGCGTCGTCCGCCCGGCGCTCCCCTGATGCACGGCGTCGTCCGCGGCCTGCACCGTGGCCACGTCCGATGGGGCCGCGGTGGCCTCCGCGGGAATCACGATCATGGCGTCCGTTCCCACCGTGTACCCGGTGCCCGCGGTCACCGTCACCGTCGTGGCCGCGCCCGAGGCGTGCGAGAGCGTCGCCGTGACCGTGGCCACCCCGCCGTTCTCCGAAATCGACGTGGGCATCAGCCCCAACGTCACGCCCGGCGCCGGGTCGTCGTCCGTGGTGGTCACCGACACGTCCACGTTCGCCAGCGCGTTGTAATTGCTGTCGCCGGTGCTTGACGGGTCCAGCCGCACCTGCCAAGCCACCGTCCCGTCGTCAATGGAGTCGTTGTTCCCGGTCACCGTGACCGTCTGCTCCGTGTTCCAGTTCGAGTTCGTGAAGGTCAGCGACGACGGCGAAACCTGTCCTTCACTTGTATCCTGGCTGCTCACCGCCACCATCACGGCTCCCGCCGGCCGCGTGTTCAACTTCACCGTAAAGGTCGCCGTGCCGCCCGCCTCCGTGACAGGGCCGCTCGGCGTGCCCACGGCCAGCCCGTACTCGTTGTCCGCGTTCACCGCGTACACCGTGACCGCCGATACCCCGTCATACTCGTCCGCAGTGGCCGCCTGGTTGACCGTCAGGGTGACCGTGTAGTCCTGGTTGCCGTCCGCGGGATTGGCGGGCATGGCGGTGGCATCATCCACCCCGGTCAGCGTCACTGTCTGCTCCGTGGTCCAGTCCGTGGCCGCGAAGGTCAGGGCCGCCGGCATCACCGTGCCTTCCGTCGTGTCCGAACTCGCCACGTCCAGGACCACGGCCCCGGTCGGCTCGCTGTCCAACGTCACCCTGAACGTGGCCGTCCCGCCCGACTCCGTGGTCCGCAGCCGGGACGACGTGGACGTCGTCGGCACCACCGTGACCCCCGCCGCGTCGTCGTCCGTGATGGTCAGGGCCGCCCCGGTCACCGTGCCCACGCCCTGGGTGTTGGCCAGCGTGCCCGTCACCGTGACCGCGTTGTCCGCCGCGTCCACGGCGTTGTTCACGGCGTTGATCGTGGCCACGTCCGCCGCGTTCGCCGTCTGCCCCGCGGCAATCACGATGGTCGCCCCGGTGCCCGACGCCACCGTGTAGGCCGTGCCGCCTCCGGTCACCGTCACCGTCGTCACTGCGCTTGACGGGTGCGACAAGGTCGCCCGCACCGTTGTTGAGCCACCGTTCTCCGGGATTGAGGACGACGCCACCGATAGCGTGACCGTCGGGGCCGCGTCGTTGTCCTCCAGCGTCAGGGTGACCCCGTTCACGCTCCCCGCGCCCCGGCTGTTGGCCAGAGTGCCCGTCACCGTCGTCGTCCGGTTCGGCTCGTCCGTCGCGTTGTCCACCGCGGTAATCGTGACCGTGTCCGAGGCGGCTGCCGTGGCGCCCGCGGCAATCGCGATGATCGCGTCAGACCCCACCGTGTAGAACCCGGGCACCGGGGTCACGGTCACCGTCGTCGCTACGGCCGAGGCACCGGACAGCGTCGCGCTCACCACCGACGTCCCGCCCATCTCCGGGATTGAGGCGTCCGACAGGGCCAACGCCGCGTTCGGCGGGGTCTCGTTGTCCGTCAGCGTCAGGGTCGCCCCGGTCACGCTCCCCGTGCCCACGGGGTTGGCCACCGTCGCCGTCACCGTCGTTGTCCGGCCCACGCTGCCCTGGTGTACCACGTCGTCCACCGCGGTCACCGTCGCGGTATCGCCGGCGTTCGCCGTCTGCCCCGCCGGAATCACGATGATGCCCGCGGCGCCCGTATCCACCGTGTAGAAGCCCGCCACTCCCGTCACCGTCACCGTCGTGGCCGCACCCGAGGCCCGGGTCAGCGTCGCCCGCACCGCCGCGGTGCCGCCGTTCTCCGCAATCAACGTGGGCGACAGGGCCAACGTCACGTCCGGCGGGGCTTCGTCGTCCGTGGTGGTCACCGACACGTCCGTAGGATCGAGGCTGCTGTAGTTGGGGTCGCCGCCGGACGTTGTGAGCCGCACGTTCCAGGCCACGTCCCCGTCATCAATGGTGTCGTGTACCCCCGTCACCGTTACCGTCTGCTCCGTGTCCCAGTTCGCGGCCGTGAAGCTCAAGACCGCGGGCAAGGCCGTGCCTTCGCTCGGATCCTGGCTCATCACCGCCACCGCCACCGCGGCCGACGGCTCCGTAAACAGCTTCACCGTGAAGGTCGCCGTGCCGCCCGCCTCCGTGGCCTGGCCCATGACCGTGCCCACGGCCAACCCGTACTCGTTGTCCGCGTTCACCGCGTACACCGTGACCATCGCCACCCCGTCATACTCGTCCGCAGTGGCCGCCTGGTTCACCGTCAGGGTGACCGTGTAGTCCTGGTTGCCGTCCGCGGGGTTGGCGGGCATGGCGGTGGCATCATCCACCCCGGTCAGCGTCACCGTCTGCTCCGTGGTCCAGTCCGCGGCCGCGAAGGTCAAGGCCGACGGCATCACCGTGCCTTCTGCCGTGTCCGAACTCGCCACGTCCAGGACCACGGCCCCGGTCGGCTCGCTGTCCAACGTCACCCGGAACGTGGCCGTCCCGCCCGACTCCGTGGTCCGCAGCCGGGACGACGTGGACGTCGTCGGCGCCACCGTGACCCCCGCCGCGTCGTCGTCCGTGATGGTCAGGGCCGCCCCGGTCACCGTGCCCACGCCCTGGGTGTTGGCCATCGTGCCCGTCACCGTGACCGCGTTGTCCGCCGCGTCCACGGCGTTGTTCACGGCGTTGATCGTGGCCACGTCCGCCGCATTCGCCGTCTGCCCCGCGGCAATCACAATGGTCGCCCCGGTGCCCGACGCCACCGTGTAGGCCGTGCCGCCCCCGGTCACCGTCACCGTCGTCACCGCGCTTGACGGGTGCGACAGCGTCGCCCGCACCGTTGTCGAACCGCCGTTCTCCGGGATTGAGGATGACGCCACCGATAGCGTGACCGTCGGGGCCGCGTCGTTGTCCTCCAGCGTCAGGGTTACCCCGGTCAGGCTCCCCGCGCCCCGGCTGTTGGCCAGCGTGCCCGTGACTGTCGTCGTCCGGTTCGGCTCGTCCGTCGCATTGTCCACCGCGGTAATCGTGACCGTGTCCGAGGCATTCGCCGTGGCGCCCGCGGCAATCGCGATGATCGCGTCCGCCCCCACCGTGTAGAACCCGGGCACCGGGGTCACCGTGACCGTCGTCGCTACGGCCGAGGCCCCGGACAGCGTCGCGCTCACCGTTGACGTCCCACTCATCTCCGGGATCGAGGTGTCCGACAGGGCCAACGCCGCGTTCGGCGGGGTCTCGTTGTCCGTCAGCGTCAGGGTCGCCCCGGTCACGTTCCCCGTGCCCACGGGGTTGGCCACCGTTGCCGTCACCGTCGTTGTCCGCCCCACGCTGCCCTGGTGAATGGCGTCGTCCACCGCGGTCACCGTCGCGGTATCGGCTGCGTTCGCCGTCTGCCCCGCCGGAATCACGATGATGCCCGCGGCGCCCGTGCCCACCGTGTAAAAGCCCGCCACTCCCGTCACCGTGACCGTCGTGGCCGCGCTTGACGGGTGCGACAGCGTCGCGCTCACCGTGGACGTCCCGCCGTTCTCCGAAATCGAGTCCGGCGACACCGACAGCGTCACACCCGGGGCCGCGTCGTCGTCGCTGATGGTCAGCGTCGCGTCGAACGGGTCCCCCGCGCCGTCGCCGCCCGTCGTCGTGCCCGAAACCGTCACCTGCTTGTCCGGCGCGTCCACGGCGTTGTCCACAGCGGTCAGCGTCACCGTTCCCGTGCTGGTCGTGGCCCCCGTGGCGACGGTCAGCATCGTGCCGCTCAGCGTGTAATCCGTCGCGGCCGCGTTGGCCCCCGGCGCCGCCGATACCGTGATCATCGTCGGCCCGGTCGCCGCCGCGCTCAACGTCGCCGTCACCGTGGACACGGTGGTCGCCGTCCCGCCCTCGTTAATGGCCGCCGGGGTGAGCACGAGCGTCACCGTCGGCGCGTCGTCGTCGCGGATCATCAGCGTCAAGGCGGACGGGTCCTCGACGTTGTTGCCGCCGGCGGCCGTGCCCGACACCGTGACCGACTTGCTCACCCCGACGATCACGTCGTTCATCGCGGTAATCGTCACCGTGCCCGTACTCGTCGTCGCCCCCGCGGCGATGGTCAGCGTCGTGCCGCTCAGCGTGTAGTCCGTCGCGGCCGCGTTGGCCCCCGGCGCCGCCGTCACCGTCACCGTCACCGCCTCGCTCGACTTGCCGGTGAGCGTCGCCGTCACCGTCGCCACGGTGGTCGCCGTCCCGCTCTCGTCAATGGTCGCCGGCGTGAGCACCAGCGTCAGCGTCGGCTTCGTCTCGTCTTCCTTGATGGTCAACGTCACGGCGGACGGATCCGCCAACCCGTTGCCGCCGGCGGCCGTCGCCGACACCGTCACGGTCCGGTCCGGCGCGTGGACGTCGTCGTTCGCCGCGTTGGACGCCGTGATCGTCACCGTGCCCGTGCTGGTCGTCGCCCCCGCGGCGATGGTCAGCGTCGTGCCGCTCAGCGTGTAGTCCGTCGCGGCCGCGTTGGCCCCCGGCGCCGCCGCCACCGTCACCGTCACCGGTTCGCTCGACTTGCCGGTGAGCGTCGCCGTCACCGTCGCCACGCCGCCGTTCTCGGAAATCGAATTCGCCGACGGCACCAGCGTCGCCGTCGGCGTCGCGTCGTTGTCGTTCACGCTCACCGTCATGGTTCGTTCGAGGGCGTTGTACTGTCCGTCGCCCGGGCTGACCGATTCCAGCGTGACTCCGACCGTCTCGCCGTCCGGCTCGTCCACCTCGTCATCCACCGCCTCCACGCGCAGCATCCGCGGCTGGTTCCAGTTGTCCCGGGTGAAGGTCAGGGTCTGCGAAGACGCCGGGACGCCGGACCCCACGGCCAGCCGGACCTCGTCGGCGTCTTTGCTCGTCGCCGTCACCGTCACGGCCCCCGCCGGCTGACTCGTCAACGCCACGGTGAAGGCCTCGCCGGCCCCGCCCTCGGTCACCGTCACCGCGGTCTTGGACAGCGCGAGCCCCACCGCGTCCACGTTGGTCGTCCGCACGGTCTGCGGCCGCACGCTCGCCCCGCCTATGACGTGATAGGCATCCGTCGCCTCGTTCGGGGTGTCCGGGAACAGGCGGAGCGTATAGTCGCCGTCGCCGTCCACCACGTTGTCGGTCACGCCGTGCAGCGTCACCGTCTGCACCGTCGCCCAGTTCGCCGCGGTGAAGGTCAACCTGGTTGATGCCGCCGCCGTATCGCCGCCCGAAGACACCAGACCCTCGTCCCCATCGCTGCTTTTCACCGCCACCGTGATATTCGTGGTCGGCTGGCTGTTCAGCTTCACGGTAAAGGTCTCGCTCGCCCCCTCGTCCACGGAGAGCCAGACAGGGCACGGCGCCCGCCGGCAGCGCGGAAACGCCGGGTTGGTCACGAGGGCGGCGCGGTCGTCCTCCCAGATCAGCAGGTCCGCCACTGCCGTCGGATTCCCCTGGGAGTCCCTCGCCGCCGCCACCTGGCTCGCCGTCCCGGCCACGCCGGCCGACACCACCACCTTCTTGCCGGCGACGGTGTCGTCCACGATGGAGTCGATCTCGTCGTTCACCGCGGTGACCGTCACCGTCCCGGTGCTGGTCGTAGCCCCGGCCGCGATGGTCAACGTCTTGTTAGCGGAGAGCGTGAAGTCGTCCGCCGCCGCGTTGGTCCCCGCCGACGCCGACACCGTGACCGTCACCGCCGCGCCCGATGCGGCACTCAGACTGGCGGTCACCGTGGTCATGCGCTCGCCCGCCGGCGCGTTGGCCTGTTCCTTGATCGTGTCCGCCTGGCCCGAAACCGGGTCCGACAGGGCCAGCGACAGGGTCGGCGCGGCGTCGTTGTCCACGATGGTCACCGTGCTCGTGCCCCCGTTCGGCGCCAAGGTTGCGCGGCCCGTCAGGTTGTGCAGGGTGAGGACGACGGTCTCGTCGTGCTCATCCAGCGAGTCGTTGATCCACTCGAACGTGTTGCAATTACGATCGGTGCCGGCGGTGTCATTGATGCCCCGGACGGCGGTGTAACTGTTCTGCTGGGAACTGATGGCCGTGTAGTCCGTCCCCGCCGTCGCCGTGCCGTCGCTGGTCGATACCTCCACACTTATCCCCCCATAGCCGCTCGTCTGGCTCAGAATCATGCAGAAACTGGTGTGCAGGACGTCCTCATCCACGCGCAGCGCCTGGTGCTCGAACCTCAGCGTCGGCGGGTCGTCGTCGTCGGTGATGGTCCCCGTTCCGGTCGCCGCCGTGCCCAGCATGGCGTTCACCGGACCGCTCAGCGCCACCTTCACCGTCTCGTCCGGCTCGTCAATCTTGTCGGCGATCACCGCCGCGTCAAGGGTCCTGCTCGTCTCCCCCGCCGCGAAGGTCAGCGTCCCCGTGGTCGCCGTCGTCGTGCCCGCCTCGATGGTCAGCGTCAGCGTCCCCGACGACAGGGCCGTGTAGTCGTACCCCGACGCCGCCGTGCCGGCCCCGGCCCCGGAGACGACGTCGCCGAAATTCACCGTCACCTCCCGCTCGCTCGCCGCGCTCAGCGTCACCGTGAAGGAGAGCGCCGTCGTTGAAGACCCGCCCGCGCTCCCCTCCGTCACCGTCGGCGAGGAGATCGACACCGTCGGCAACGGGTCGTCGTCGGTGATCGCCAGGGTCACGGCAGCCGGGTCGCCGATTTCCCGAACGCTCGTCTCCACCGACCCCGACACCGTCACCGTCCCGTCGTCCTCGTCCGCGGCGTCGTCCACCGCGGTCACCGTCACGATCCCCGTACTGGTCGTGTCCCCAGCCGGGATGGTCAGCATCGTCCCCGTCTGCGTGAAGTCCCCCGCGTCCACGTTCGTTTCCGCCGCCACGGACACCGTCACCGTCACCCCCGCGGTGGAGGTCTGGTCAAGCGTCGCCGTCACCGTCGAAACCTCGCCCTCCGCGATCGACGACGAGGTCAGGACCAGCGTCACCGTCGGCGTGTCGTCGTCGGTGATCGTCAGCGTCACGGCCGCCGGGTTCGCCACCCCGTTGCCGCCCAACGCCGACCCCAAAACCGTCACCGACCTGGGCGGGGACACGGCCGAGTTGTCCACTGCCGCCACCGCCACCGTCCCCATGCTCGCCGTCGAACCCACCGCAATGACGAGATCCCGGTTGGGGCTCAGGGTCACGGCGCCGGCCGGTGCCGCCGACACCGTGACCGTCACCGCTGCGCTCGATTCGCCCGACAGCGTCGCCGTCACCGTCGAAACCCCGCCCGACTCCGAAATCGAGGGGTCCGACAGCACCAGCGTCACCGTCGGCGTCGCGTCGTCGTCGGCCAGCGTCAGGGTCGCGTTTCGCGGGGACTCCACTCCGTTGCCGCCCTCAACCGTTGCCGAGAGCGTCACCGCCTTGTCCGGTGAGTCCACGGCGTTGCCGGTCGCCGTCACCGTTACCGTCCCGGTGCTCGTCGTCGACCCCGCCGCGATGGTCAGCGTCTTCGCCGTGCTCAGCGCGAAGTCCGTCCCGGCCGCGCCGGCCCCCGGGACCGCCGACACCGTGAGCGTTACCGCTTCGCTCGACGCGCCGGAGAGGGTCGCGGTCACCGTCGAAACCCCGCCCGACTCCGAAATCGAGGACGGCAAGAGAACCAGCGACGCCCGCGGCGTCGGGTCGTCGTCAACGATGCCCAACGTCACGGGGACCGCGGCCGGTGTCACCCCGCCGCCCAAGGCGGTCGCCGTCACCGTCACCGCCTTGTCCGGCGAATCCACGGCGTTGTCCTCCGCGGTCACCGTCACCGTCCCGGTGCTCTCCGTCGAACCCGCGGCGATGGTCAGCATGGTCCCCGTCTGCACGAAGTCCCCCGTCGTCGCCGGCGGCACCGGCGCCGCCGACACCGTGACCGTCACCGCCGCGTCAGGGATGACCTTGTTCAGCACCGCAGTCACCGTCGCCACGCCGCCGTCTTCCGAGATCGACGACGACGATGACACCAGCGACACCCGCGGGTCGCTGTCGGCGTCGAAGATTGTCAACCTCACGTCGGACGGGGCCGCCACCCCGTTGGCCCCCGCGGTGGTTCCCGACACCCTCACCTGCTTGTTCGACGTGTCGGCCGTGTTGCTCACGGCGACGATCGTCACCGCGCCCATGCTCTCCGTCGCCCCCGCCGCAATGGTCAGCGTGGTCCCCGTCTGCACGAAGTCCCCCGCCATTGCCGGCGGCACCGCCGCCGCCGTCACGGTCACCGTCAGCGCCTCGCTCGACGTTCCGCTCAGGCTGGCCGTCACCGTCGTCACGCCGCCTCGCTCCGAGATCGACGACGGCATGAGGGCCAGCGTCGCCGTCGGCGTCGCGTCGTTATCGTTCACCGTCGCCGTCACGGTCACGTTGAGCGCGTCGTAGGCCGCGGACGTGCTCACCGTCTCCAGCGTGACGTCGACCTGCTCGCCGTCCGGATCGTCCGCCGCGTCGTCCACCGCCTTCACGGTCACCGTTTGCACCGCGTTCCAGTCGCCGTCGGTGAAGGTCAGGGTTTGCGACGCCGCGAAACTCACGCTGCCTCCCACCGCGACCTCCACTTGGCCGCCGCGGCTGCTCACCGTTACCTCCACGTTTGCCGTCGGCCGTTTCGCCAGCGCCACCGTAAACGACTCGCCGGCCCCGCCCTCGGTCACCGTCACCGCGTTCTTCGACACCGACAGCCCCGCCGCGTCCGCGTTCGTGGTCCGCGCCTTCGCGGTCACCGTGGCGGCGTTGACGTAGGCGTCCGTGGATTCGCCGTCCGGGTCCAACGTCACGTCGTAGTTCTTGTCGCCGTCCACCACGTCGTCGGTCACGCCGGTCAGCGTCACCGTCTGCGCCGCGTTCCAGTTCGAGGCGGTAAACGTCAGCCTCGTTGAGGCCGCCGGCGTCCCGGCGCCCGAGGACAGCGTCCCTTCGGTGGTGTCGCCGCTTGCGACCGTGACCGTCACGTTCCCCGTCGGCTCGGTCGCCAGTGTCATCGTGAAGGTCGTGGTCCCGCCCTCGGCCACCGTCAGCCACGGATCGCTCGCGTCCGCGGGAAGCGCCGGGTCAAGCACCAGATCGGCCTCGTCGTCCTCAACGATCTCCAAGGTCACGTCCGACGGGTTCGCCACCCCGACGGCCGGATCCGTCGCCCCGCTTGACGCGCCCGACACGACCACTTGCTTGTTCTGGGCGGTGACCGTCGAGTCGACGGCGTCGTCCGCCGCGGCGATCGTCACCGTCCCGGTGCTGGTCGTCGTCCCCGCCGCCACGATCAACGTCTTGTTGGCGCTCAGCGTAAAATCGTCCGCCGCCGCGTGCGTCCCCGCCGCCGCCGTCACCGTGATCGTCACCGCCGCGTGCGTCCCGTGCGAGAGCTGCGCCGTCACCGTCGTCCGCCGCTGGTCCGCCGGTTTGGCGGCCGACTCCTCAATCTGGTTCCGCGACAACAGCAGCGTCACCGTCGGCGGGTCGTCGTCGTCCGTGATGGTCAGCGTCCCGTCGGACGGATCCGTCACCCCGTGGGAATTGGACGCCGTGCCCGACACCGTCACATGCTTGTCCGGTGCGTCTACCGCGTTGGGCTCGGCGGTGACCGTCACCAGGCCCTCGCTCGCCGTCTGCCCCGCCGCGATGGTCAGCGTCTTCGCCGCGCTCAGCGCGAAATCCGTCCCGGCCGCGCCAGCACCAGGCGCCGCCGACACCGTGATCGTCGTGACCGCGCTCGACGCGTGGGTCAACGTCGCCGTTACCGTCGTCACGCCGTCCGTCTCCGAAATCGACGCGGGCGTGAGCGTCAGCGTCGCCTGCGGCGCCGCCTCGTCGTCGGCGATGGTCAGCGTCGCGTCCACGGGTTGCGCGATCGGCCGGTCGCTCTCCGCCGTGCCCGAGACCGTTACCCGCTTGTCTGGTGCGTCGGTCGCGTTGTCCACCGCCGTGATCGTCACCGTGCCCGTGCTCATCCTCTGCCCCACCGCGATGGTCAGCATCTTCGCCGCGCTCAGCCTGAAGTCGCCCGGTGCCGCGTTCGTCCCCGCCGCCGCCGACACCGTAATCATCACCGTCGATCGCGCCGTCCGGCTCAGCGTCGCCGTCACCGTCGTCGCGTTGGTCGCCCCGCTCTCGTTGATGCTTGAAGGCGACAGGGACAGGGTCACCTGCGGCACGCCGTCGTCGTCCGTGACGGCGAGCGTCACGTTGGCCGGATTCGCCACGCCGTTGCCGCCCGAGGCCGTTCCCGAGACAATCACCTGCTTGCCCTGCCCCCCGACCGCGTCGTCCACCGCCGAGACCGCCACCATCCCCGTGCTTGCCGTCTGCCCCGCCGCAATGGTCAGGGTCTTCGCCGCGCTCAGCCTGAAATCGTTCGCCGTCGCGTTCGTCCCCGCCGTCGCCGACACCGTAATCGTCACCGCCTGGGTCGACGGGACGGAGAGCCGCGCGGTCACTCTCGCGATGCCGCCGTTTTCAGAGATCGGGTTCTCCGAGAGGACCAGCGTCGCCACGGGCAGCGTTTCGTCGTCGGTCAGGGTCAGCGTCGCGTCAGCCGGCGCCGCCACCACCCCGCGTCCGCCCGTGACCGACGCCGAGACCGTCACCGTCACGGCTTTGTCCGGCGCGTGGACGTCGTTGTCCACCGCCGAGATCGTTACCGTGCCGGTGCTCGCCGTCTGCCCCGAGGCGATGGTCAGCGTCGGCCCCGCGCTCAGTGTGAAGTCACCCGGGACCGCGTCGGACGACGGGACTGCCGAGACCGTGAGCGTCACGGCTTCGCTTGACGGGCCGGAGAGCGTCGCCGTCACCGTCGCCACGCCGCCGGACTCTGAAATCGAGCCTGACGACGGAGTCAGAACCAGCGTTGCCGTCGGCGCCGCATCGTTGTCGTTCACGGTCACCGTCACGGTCTCGTCCGCGAGGGCATTGTACAGGCCGTCGCCCGTGCTCGCCGGATCCAGCGTGACGTCCGCCGACTCGCTATCCGGCTCATCCAACACGTCGTCCACCGCCTTCACCGTCACCGTCTGTACCGCGTTCCAGTTGCCGATGGCGAAGGTCAGGGTTTGCGATCCCGAGAAGCTCAGGCCCGGACCGGCACCCACGGCGACCTGCACGTCGTCGGCGCTCCTCGCCGTCACCATCACGTCCGCCGCCGGCTTGCTGGTCAGTTTCACCGTGAAAGTCGCGTTCGACCCGCCTTCCGTGACCGTCACCGCGCCGACGGACACGTCCAGCCCCGCGACGTCGGCGTTCGTGGTGATCACCGGCGCGCCGGCCGTGGCTACCGCGTGGTAGGCGTCCGTGGCCTCGCCGTCCGGGTCCAGCGTCAGCCGGTAATTGCCGTCTGAGTCCACCACGTCATCCGCCACGCCGGTCAGGGTCACCGTCTGCCCCACGTTCCAGGTCGTCGCCGTGAAGGTCAGCGACGACGGCGACACCGTGCCTTCCGCCGCGTTCGAGCTGGCGACCGCCACCGTCACGTTCGCGGCAGGCTCGCTGTTCAGCTTCACCGTGAACGTCGTGCCGTCGCCCTCGTCTACCACGAACCAGGGCCGGCTCGGGTCGCTCGGAAACGCCGGGTCAAGCACCAGCGCGGCCTCGTCGTCCTCAACGATCAGCAGGTCCACGTCCGCGGGAGCCGCGATCCCGCCGGACGCGCTGCCCGACACCACCACCTTCTTGCCGTCAACGGTGGTATCGACCACCGAGTCGATGGCGTCGTCGTTCGCGGTGATCGCCACCGTCCCGGTGCTCGCCGTCTGCCCCGCGGCAATGGTCAGCGTCGGTACACTCGACAGGGTGAAATCGTTCGAAGCCGCGTTGGTATCCGCCCTTGCCGACACCGTGATCGTCGTCGCCACGCTCGCGGGGCGACTCAACGTCGCCGTCACCGCGGTCCTCCGCTCGCCCGCCGCCGCGTCCGCGTCCTCCTTGATCCGGTCGCGCGACAGTACCAGCGTCACCGTCGGCGCGGCGTCGTCTTCGGCAATCGTCAGCGTCGCGGGCGCCGGCGCCGCCACCCCGTTCCCACCGGCGGCCCTCGCCGAGACGCTCACGCTCTTGTCCGGCCCATAGACGTCGTCGTTCGCCGCGGTCACCGTCACCGTCCCGGTGCTCGCCGTGTCCCCCGCGGCGATGGTCAGCGTCGCGTCCGTGCTCAGCGAGAAGTCGCCGTCCGCCGCGTTCTGCCCCGCGGCCGCGGACACCGTCAGCGTCACCGCCTCGCTCGACTCACCGGACAGCGCCGCCGTCACCGTGGACACCCCGCCGTCCTCCGCAATCGACCCGGGCGAGAGCGTCAGCGCCACCGTGGGCAGCGCATCGTCGTTGGTGATGGTCCCGGTCCCGAGCAGCGTCCCCAGCACCGCGTTGGCCGTCAGATCCGAAAGACTCAAGCTCACGTTCACCGTCTCGTCCGGCTCGTGCGCGTCGTCGCCCGTCACCGTCACCTCCACGGTCTTGCTCGTCTCCCCCGGTGCAAAGGTCAGCTTCCCGCCGGAAAACGCCGTGTAATCCGTCCCCGCGGTCGCGGTGCCGGGCGGGGTCCACGTCCCCCAGTCCACCACCACCTGCTTGCCGCTTACCGCGTTCAGCGTCACCCCGAAGGAGAGCATCGCAGTAGACCCCGCGGCACCCTCGACCACGCTCGGCGAGGAGATCGACGCCGCCGGCGGGTTGTCGTCGTCCACGATGGTCAGCGTCACGTCGGCCGGGTTCGACACGACGCCGCTGCTTGACGCGGTGCCCGACACCGTCACGGCCTGGTCCGGCTCATCGGCCGCGTCGCCCACCGCCGACACGGTGACCGTGCCCACGCTCGTCCCCGCCGACGCCGCGAAGATCAGCGTCCTCGCCGCGCTCAGATCGAAGTCGCCCGAATCCGCGTCCGTCCCCGGCGCCGCCGTCACCGTCACCGTCACGGGGTCGTTCAGCACCGGACTCAACACCGCCGTCACCGTCGCCACGCCGCCGGTCTCGGAAATCGAGTTGCGCGACAGGGACAGCGCCACCACCGACCCGCCGTCGTCATCGACGATGGTCAACGTCGCGGGCACCGGGTTCATCAGGACGTTGTTGCCCCCCGACGCCGTGCCCGACACCGTGACCGACCGGTTCACCGTGTCGGCCGTGTTGCCGACCGCCACGATGGTCACGACGCCGTCGCTCGCCGTCGCCCCCGCCGCGATGGTCAGAGTCTTCGCCGCGCTCAGTGTGAAGTCCCCCGCGACCGTCGCCGTCCCCGCGGCCGGCGCTGCCGCGACCGTGACCGTTACCGCCTCGCTTGACGGGTGATTCAACCTCGCCGTCACCGTTGACACCCCCGCGCTCTCCAGGACCGCCGGCGGCGACAGCAGCAGCGTCACCGTCGGTATCGCCTCGTCCTCCCGGACGTCCAGCGTCGCAGGAGACGACAACGTGACCCCGCGGCCGCCCACGACCGTCGCCGACACCGTCACCTGCTTGGTCGTCGGCATCTGAACCGCGTGAACGTCGTTGTCCACCGCCGCCACCGTCACCAACCCCGTGCTCGTCGTCGAGCCCGCCGCGATGGTCAGGGTCCTCGCCGCGCTCAGTGTGAAGTCCCCCGCGGCCGCGTTCGCCCCCGGCGCCGCGGACACGGTGAGCGTCACCGCCTCGCTTGACGGGCGGTTCAGCCTCGCCGTCACCGTCGAGACATCCCCGTCCTCCGAAATCGAAAACGGCGACAGGACCAGCCCCGCCGACGGCGTCGAGTCGTCGTCCTGAATCGTGAGGTCCGCGGACGCAGGGTCCGCCACCAGCCCCCAGCCGCCCGAGACCGCGCCGGAGACCGTCACCGTCTTGTCCGGCGAGTCCGTCTCGTCGTTCACCGCGCTCAGCGTCACCGCGCCGGTGCTCGTCGTCGCCCCCGCCGCGATGGTCAGGGTCTTCGCGCTCGACAGCGCGAAATCGCCCGATGCCGCGTTCGCCCCCGCGGTCGCGGACACCGTGATCTCAATCGCCTCGCCAGACTGGCCGCCGCTCAGGGACGCCGTCACCGACGCCACGCCGCCGTTCTCCGCAATCGACGTAATCGGCGTCTGCTGGCCGCTCCGCGTGAAGACCAGCGCCACGGTCGGCGTGGGGTCGTCGTCGGTAACGGTCAGCGCCGCCCCGGTCACGTCCACCGTGCCTCCCGCGCTCGCCCCGGTCCCGGTCACCGTCACCGTCTTGTCCGGCGAATCCCGGGAATCGAGGCGCCCCCTGATGGTCACCTCGCCGGTGCTCGTCGCCATCCCCGCCGTGACGATCAAGGTCTTCGCGTCCGACACGGTGAAGTCGCCCTGGGCCGTGTTCGCCCCCGGCGCCGTCGCCACCGTGATCGTCACCGCTGCCCTCGCCGGGCCCGACAGCCTCGCGGTCACCGTCGAGAACCCGCCTTCCGGGATCGACGACGGCGAGAGGACCAGGGTCACGGCCGGTCTGTCGTCGTCCTCAAGGGTCAGGGTCGCGGGCCGCGGGTTCGCCGCCCCGTTGCCGCCCACCGTCGTCCCCGCCACCGCCACTTCCGCGTCCGCGGCGTCCACGGCGTTGTTCCGGGCCGTAATCGTCACCGTCCCGGTACTCGTCGTCGAACCCGCCGCGATAGTCAGCGCCGCCCCCCTCTGCGTGAAGTTCCCGGCCACCGCCGGTGCCACCGGCGTCGTCGTCACCGTCACCGTCACCGCTTCGCTCGACGCCCCGCTCAGGCCGGCCGTCACCGTTGACACGCCGCCGGCCTCCGTAATCGACGACGGCGCCAGCAACAGCGTCACCGTCGGCGTTGCCTCGTCGTCGGCCAGCGTCAGCGTCACGTTCCGCGGGGCCGCCACCCCGCGGCCGCCCGCGGCCATCCCCGACACCCTCACGCGCTTGTCCGGCGCGTCCACGGCGTTGTCCGCCGCCGTCACCGTGACCGTGCCGGTGCTCGTCGTCGAACCAGCGGCGATGGTCAGCGTCGTCCCCGTCTGCGTGAAGTCCCCAGGCCCCGCGCCCGACGACGACACGGCCGCCGCCGTCACCGTGATCGTCGTCGCGACACTCGCGGGGTGCGAGAGCGCCGCGGTGACCGTCGCCGTACCGCCGTTCTCGGAGATCGACGCGTTCGACAGGACCAGCGTCGCCGTCGGCGTCACGTCGTCGTCGGTGATCGTCCCCGTCCCGGTCGCCGTCCCCAGCATCGCGTTGACCGGCAAGCTCAGGGTCACCCTCACCGTCTCGTTCGGCTCGTCCGCCGCGTCGCCCGTCACCGTCACGTCCACGGTCCGGCTCGTCTCCCCCGCCGTGAAGGTCAGCCTCCCCGGTGCCAGCGCCTCGTAGTCCGTGCCTGGCGTGGCCGTGCCGCCACTCTCCTCCTCATACTCCACCGTCACCAGCTTGCCGCTCGCCCCGCTCAGCGTCACGGGCAAGGAGAGCGTCGCCGCCCCCGCGTTCCCCTCGGTCACGCTCGCGGGCGAGATCGACACCGTCGGCGGGTCGTCGTCATCCACGATGGCCAGCGTCAGGGGGGCCGGGTCCAACGCGCCGCCGCCGGACGCGGTTCCCGACACCGTCGCCGTTCCGTCCGCCTCGTCCCGGTCGTCGTCCGTCGCCGAGATCGTCACCGCCCCCGTGCTCGTCGTCGCCCCCGCCGCGAAGAACAGCGTGTCCGCCGCGCTCCGCGTGAGGTCCGCGGCCACCGCCGGAGGCACCGCCGTCGTCGTCACCCTGACCGTCACCGCCGTGGACGCCGCAGGACTCAGCGTCGCCGTCACCACCGCCGCGGCACCGCCCTCCGAAATCGACGCGCGCGACAACGCCAGCACCACCTGCGGGTCGCCGTCGGCGTCCACGATCGTCAACGTCTCGTCGGCCGGGTCCGCCGCGCCGTTGGCCCCCGACGCCGTGCCCGTCACCGTCACCTGCTCATTTGGCGTATCGTCGCCGTCAATGTTTGCCGTGACCGTCACCGCGCCCGTGCTCGTCGTCGCCCCCGCCGCGATGGTCAGCGTCCTCGCCGCGCTCAGCGTGAAGTCGCCGGCCACCGCCGGAGGCACCGCCAACGCCGAAACCGATACCGTCAGCGCCTCACCCGACGGATGCGAGAGCGTCGCCGTCACCGCCGCCACCCCCCCGGCCTCCGAAATCGACGACGGCGACAGGACCAGCGAAACCACCGGCAGCGAGTCGTCATCGGTCAGGGCCAGTACACCCCCGGTCACGCGCCCCACGCCCACGTCGTTCGACGCCGACGCGGTCACCGTCACGCTCCGGCCGGCGCTCCCCTCGTGGGCGTCGTTGTCCACCGCGGTCAGCGTCGCCGTGTCCGAGGCGTTCGCCGTCCGGCCAGCCGGGATGACGATGGTCGCGTCCGAACCCGCGGTGTAGTCCCCAGGCACCGACGTCAGCGTAATCGTCGTCGCCGCGCTTGACGGATGCGAGAGCGTCGCCGTCACCATCGCCACCCCGCCGTTCTCCGCGACGGACGACGGCGACACTGACAGCGTCACCGCGGGACCCGCTTCGTCGTCCGTGATGGTCAGCGTCGCGTCGGAGGGATCCATGACTCCCTGATCGTTGACCGCCGAACCCGAGACCGTCACCTCCTCGTCCGGCCCGTCCACGTCGTCGTCCACCGCCGTGATCGTCACCGTGCCGGTGCTCGTCGTGTCCCCCGCCGCGATGGTCAACGTCCTTGCCGCGCTCAGCGTGAAGTCGCCGGCCTCCGCGTTCCTCCCCGCCATGGCCGACACCGTGACCGTCGTCGCCGCGCTTGACGGATGCGAGAGCGTCGCCGTCACCGCCGCCGATCCGGGGTTCGTCCCGTCGTGCTCGTCAATGCGCGACGGCGTGAGAACCAGCGTCACCGCCGGCGCGGCATCGTCGTCCTCAATGGTCAGCGTCACCTGGGCCGGGGCTGCAATCGTCTGAGGGCCGGACGCCGTTGCCGAGACCGTCACCTGCTTGTTCGGCCCGTCCACGTTGTCGTCCACCGCCGTGATCGTCACCGTGCCGGTGCTCGTCACGTCTCCCGCCGCGATGGTCAGCGTCCTCGCCGCGCTCAGCGTGAAGTCGCCGGCCTCCGCGTTCGTCCCCGGCATGGCCGACACCGTGACCGTCGTCGCGACGATCGCCGGGTGCGAGAGCGTCGCCGTCACCGCCGCCGATCCGGGATTCGTTCCGTCGTGCTCGTCAATGCGCGGCGGCGTCAGCGCCAGCGTCACCGTCGGCGCCGCATCGTTGTCGTTCAGCGTCAGTGCCGCTCCGGTCACCGCGTCGTCCGCACCCACGTCGTTCGCCACCGTCGCCGTCACCGTCACGTCCCGCCCGGCCCTGCCCTGGTAAACGTCGTCGTCCACCGCGGTCAGCGTCGCCTCGTCGTCCTTGTTGTTCGTCTGTCCCGCCGGGATGACGATAGTCGCATCTGACCCCGCTGTGTAGTGCCCCGGCACCGACGTCAGCGTGATCGTTGTCGCCGCCCCCGACGCGCCGGAGAGCGTCGCCGTCACCGTCGCCACCCCGCCGGCCTCCGAAATCGACCCCGGGGACACCGCCAGCGTCACATCCGGCGTGGCGTCGTCGTCCACGATGGTCAGCGTCACGTCCAGCGGGTCGTCCACGCTGCCGCCGGCGGCGATCGTGCCGGAAACGGACAGGGCCACGTCGGCCGAATCCACGTCGTTGGTCTTCGCCGTGATGGTCACCGTTCCCGTACTGGCGGTCTGCCCCGCCGCGACGATCAGCTCGGAGTTCGCGCTCACATCGAAATCGTCCTTGCTTTCGGGCGACAACGGGTTCACGACGGTCACCGTGATCGTCACCGCCGCGGACGCCGTCCTTGACAGTCCGGCCGTCACCGTTGCCACCCCGCCCGCCTCCGCGATCGAGGCCGAAGACAGCATCAGACTCGCCAGGGCCGCGCCGTCGTCTTCACGGATCACCACGAACGCGGCATCCGCATGGCTCGGATCGCTTATGATCGTAACCCCCTGGCTGTTCGACGCCACGCCCGTCACCGTCACGATCTTGTCCCCAGTATTATCGCCATCGTTCACCGCCGTCACCGTCACCCGGCCGGTGCTGGTCGTCGCCCCCGCCGCAATGACCAGTTTCGTGCCGGTCAGCGTGAAGTCGCTGGTTTTCGTGTCCTTCCCCGGCGACGCCGAGATCGTCACCGTCGTCGCCGCGCTTGACGGATGAGAGAGGCTGGCCGTCACCGTCGCCACGTTGTTGTCCCCGCTCTCGTCAATGCTCACGGGGGCCACCGTCAGCGTCACCGCCGGCTGGCCGTCGTCGTCCAGGATGGTCAGCGTCGCGTCCGTCACCGTCACCGCCCCGTTGCCGCCCGAGGCCGTCGCCGTCACCGCCACTCTCTTGTCCGGCGCATCCGTGGCGTTGTCCACCGCCGTTGCCGTCACCTGCCCCGTGCCGGCGGTCTGCCCCGCCGCGACGATCAGCGTCGTACCGGCCAGCGTGAAGTCCGCCGAAGGCGAGACCGTGATCGTCACCGCTTCGGTCGAGACCGGGGAGATGGTCGCCGTCACCGTTGCTGCCCCGCCCCCCTCCGTCACCCTGTCCGGCGAAACCGCCAGCCGCGCCGTGATGGCGTCGTTGTCGGTGATGGTGGCCGTGCCGGCGGCGGCCCCCGGCGCGACGCTCGCGTTCACCGCCCCGCTCAGGCTCACGATCACGGTCTCGTCCGGCTCGTTCACCGCGTCGTCCGTCACCGCCACATCAATGCTTCCACTGACGGCCCCCGGGGCCAGGGTCAGGGTGCCGGCGGCGATGGCCGTGTAGTCCGTCCCGGAGGTGGCCGTGCCCGTGCCCGCGTCGGCGTAGTTCACCGTCACCGTCTTCTGGCTCACCACGCTCGGCGTCACCGTGAAGGAGAGCGTCGCCGCGTCCTCCGCCACGCTAGGCGACGAGATTGACAGGGCCGGCGGGTCATCGTCGTCGGCAATGGTCCCCGTTGCCGACGCCGCCGTGGTGGAGAGCGTCAGACCGGCCGCGCCGGTCAGTTCCACCACCACCGTCTCGTCCGGCTCGTCCGCCACGTCCTGCGTCACCGCCACTTCGACGGTCCCGGCGGTCTGGCCCGCCGCGAAGGTCAGGGTGCCGGCGGCGAGAGCCGTGTAGTCCGCGCCGGAGGCGGCCGTGCCCGTGCCCGCGTCGGCGTAGTCCACCGTCGTTTGCCGGCCGCTCACCGCGCTCAGCGTCACGGGGAACGACAGCACCGCCGGATCGTCTCCCTCGTTTGCGCTCGCCCCGGCGATGGAGACCTCCGGCCCCGGGTCGTCGTCCGAGATCGTGCCCGTTGCCGACGCCGCCGTGGTGGAGAGCGTCAGACCGGCCGCGCCGGTCAGTTCCACCACCACCGTCTCGCTCGCCTCGTCCAGCGCGTCGTCGGTCACCGCCACGGCGATGGTCTTGGTCGTCTCCCCCGCGGCGAAGGTCAGCGTGCCGGCGGCCAGGGCCGTATAGTCCGTCCCCGCCGTGGCCGTGCCGCCCGCCCCTTCCGCGTAGTCCACCGTCGTTTGCCGGCCGCTCGCCGCGTTCAGCGTCACGGGGAACGACAGGGCCGCGCCCGCCGCGCCCTCGTTCACGCTCGCCGCGCCGATGGAGACCACCGACTCGGGGTCGTCGTCGGTCACGGTCACCGTCACGATCACGTTGGAGAGGCCGTCGTAATCGGCGTCGCCCGCGCTGGCCGGGTCCAGCGTGAACGCGACCTGCTCGTCATCCTCGTCCAGGGAGTCGTCCACCCCCTCCGCGCCCACCGTCTGCGGCGTGCTCCAGTTGCCGGGCGTGAAGGTCAACGTCTGCGAGGATAAGAAACCGCCCCGGATCTTGCCGACCCGCACCTCTGTGGGGCTGCCGCTCGTGATCGTCACCGTCACGTCCGCCGCCGGCTTGCTCGACAGCGCCAGCGTGAAGATCTCCTGCCCTTCCTCCGTCGCCAGCGTCAGCGCGCTCCGCGACACCACCAGCCCGGCCGCGTCCACGTCCGTGGTCCGCGCCTTCGCGGTGGTCGAGGCCAACGAGTCGTAGGCGTCGCCGGACACGCCGTCCGGGTCCAGCGTCAGCCGGTAATCGACGGTGCCGTCCACCGCGCCGTCCGCCGCGCCGGTCAGGGTCACCGTCTGCGGCGTGCTCCAGTTGCTCGTCGTGAACGTCAGCGTCGTCGAGGCCGCGAGCGCGCCCCCGCCCGAGGACACCTGCCCCTCGCCGGCGTCGTCGCTTGACACTTCCACCGTCGCGTCCGCCGTCGGCTCGCTGGCGAGCGCCACCGTGAAGGTCGCGGCCCCGCCCTCCGCCACCGTGAGCCACGGATCGTTCGCGTCCGCCGGCAGCGCCGGGTTGAGCACCAGACCCGCGTCGTCGTCCTCGGTGATCAGGAGGTTCAGGGCCGCCGGGTTCCCTATCCCGCCGGAGACGCCCGACACCACCACCCGCTTGCCGGCAACGGTGGTATCGACGATCGAGTCGACGTCGTCATCCACCGCGGTGATCGTCACCGTCCCGGTGCTCGCGGTCGAACCCGCCGCGATGATCAGCGTGTTCGCCGCGCTCAGCGTGAAGTCGTCCGCGGCCGCGTTCGTCCCCGGGACCGCGGACACCGTGACCGTCGCCGCCGTGCTCAGCGCGACGGTCAGATGCGCCGTGACCGTGGCCGCGCGCGTGCCCGCCGCCGCGCCCGCGTCCTCCTCAATCATGCTCCGCGACAGCGCCAGGAACATGTCCGTTGATCTGCCCGCGGCCTCCGCCGACGCCGCCCCGTCCGGCGCCCCCGTCCGCGTCGAAATCACTCGCACCGTGTAGTCCGTGCCCGCGGTCAGCCCCGTGATCGTGTAGGTCGTTGCCCCGCCGCTCACCGGCACCTGCCGCGTGGCCGGGTTATAGCCCTGACTCCCGGACTTCCACTGCACCTTGTAGCCGTCCGCCTTCGCCGCCGCGGTCCAGTCCACCCGCAGCGCGTTCACCGCCGGGGTCGCCGTCACCCCCGTCACCTGGTCAGGCGCCCGCGGCGCGATGGTCATGGTGAAGGCCAGGCTGCCCGCGTCGCCGTCCCGGTCGGTCGCGGTCAACGTCCAGGTCGCCGCCCCCGCCGCCGCGGTCGGCGTCCCGCACACCGTGCGCGCCGCCCCGCAGGTTCCCGTCCCGTCAAGGTCGAACGTCAGCCCCGCGGGCAGGCTCAGCGTCGCCGACGAACCCGGTCCGGCCAGCGCGTAGCCCAGGGGCAGGTTGCTGCCAGACGCCGCCGGCAGCAGTTGCGAGACCACTGCGTCTTCGGTCCACGTGTATCCCGCCGGGGCATCGGCCGCGAACGCCGGTTGCGTGTCCTCCTGCACCGTCAGCGAGAACGTCAACGTCGCCCGGTCGCCGTCCACGTCGGTGGCGGTCAGCGTGTAGTTAGCCGCGGGCGCGGCGGCCGTGGGCGTGCCCGTGATCCGGCGCGCGGCGGCATCGAAGGAAAGCCCCGCGGGCAGGGCCGGCGTCAGGCTGTAGGTCAGGGACGAGTTGACGTCCGTCGCCGTCTCCCCCGCTCCCGGCGTGGGGAAGCTCGCCGCCGGCAGCGCCGGATCGTCGGCCCACACCGGCGACCCCTTCACGAAACTCTTGGCCGCCACCGTTGCCGAGCCGAACGACGGCGCCCGGTCGTTGATGCGCGGAGGGCGGTTCGTGAACGAAATCGGCGTGCGCACGTCGATATCCAGGATCGCCGGCGTGTTGTGATAGGGCCCTCTATCGGCCACGATATAGCCGGTGACGCCTACGTCGGCGTCGAAGAACAGCCGGAACGGATGGCGCGGAATGGTGATGCCGTCGCCGTCCCAGTCCGACGCCTGCACTTGGTATTGGAAGGTGAGCTCGCCCGGGTTGGTGTCGTAGAACGTGGCGGCCTCCGCCTCGCGGTCGTTGTCGCCGATCTTGAATTTCATCGCGATGCCGGCGCCGGGCGTGGCGATGGCGGCATCGAAATCGAACGAGAACAGGATGAAGTTGCCGGTCCGGAAATTCGCCAGCGCCGCGCCCCCGTCGTCGGTGATGCGCAGTCGCTCGACGCCCGGGTTAGTGGACACCGCGATGGAGACGTTCAGCGTCGCCACGTCGCCGTCCCGGTCGGTCGCCGTCAGCCGATAGACCGTCGCCGTGCTGGTCCGCGTCGGCTGCCCCGTGATCCGCCCGCCGTGCGTATCCTGCGCCCCCGGCGCCGTGTAGGTCAGCCCCGCGGGCAAGGTCGCCATGGCGTAGCTCAGCGTGCCGTTGCCCCCGGTCGCCGCCGGCATGCTGAAGGTCGGGAACGTCCGGTTGATCCCCAGGGTCCGCGCGACCTGCGAGACCGCGAACGAAGGCTGCGAATCGTCGGAAATCGTCCCCGTGCCCGTCGCCGTGCCCAGCGTCGCGTTCATCGGCCCGCTCAGGACCACCACCACCGTCTCGTCCGCCTCGCTCCGCGTGTCGCTCCACGCCGCCACCCCGATGGTCTTGCGCGTCTCCCCGGGCGCGAAGGTCAGCGTCCCCGAGGCCAACGCCGTGTAGTCCGTCCCCGCGGTCGCCGTGCCGCCCGTGCCCTCCGCGTAGGCCACCGTCACCCGCTTGCCGCTCGCCGCGTCCAGGGTCACCGCGAACGACAGGGTCCCGCCCTCGCCCACCACCGGCGAATCGATCGAGACCGAGGGCACCGGGTCATCGTCCGTGATCGTGCCCGTGCCCGTCGCCGTGCCCAGGGCCGCGTGTAACGCGTTGGAAAGCGTCACCACCACCGTCTCGTTCGGCTCATCCAGCGCGTCGCCGGCCGCCGCCGCGTCAATGGTCTTGCTCGTCTCCCCCGGCGCAAAGGTCAGCGTGCCGCCCGCGAGCGCCGCGTAGTCCGTCCCGGAAACCGCCGTGCCCGTGCCCGCGTCCGCCCAGGCCACCGTCACCTGCCTGCCGCTCACCGCGTCCAGGGTTACCGCGAAGGAGAGCGTCGTCGAGCCGACGTCCCCCTCCGCCACGGTCGGCGAGGAGATCGAGACCGAGGGTGCCGGGTCGTCGTCGGTGATCGTTCCCGTGCCCGTCGCCGTGCCCAGGGCCGCGTTCTCCGCGTCGGAGAGCGTCACCACCACCGTCTCGTCCGCTTCGGCCAGCACGTCGCCGGCCACCGTCACGTCAATGGTCTTACTCGTCTCCCCCACCGCGAAGGTCAGCGTGCCGTCGGCCAGGGCCGTGTAGTCCGTCCCCGCGGTCGCCGTGCCGCCCGTGCCCTCCGCGTAGGCCACCGTCACCGTCTGGCCGCTTGCCAGGCTCAGGGTCACCGGGAAGGACAGCGTTGCCGACCCGCTGTCCCCCTCAATCACGCTCGCCGCCCCGATGGCCAGCGTCGGCTGCGTGTCGTCATTGACGATAACCCCGGTGCCGGTCGCCTCGCTCAGCGTCGCGTTCATCGGGTTGCTCAGCGTCACCGACACCGTCTCGTCCGGCTCGTTCCCCGCGTCCCCGATCACCGTCACGGTGACGGTCCTGCTCCGCTCCCCCGGCGCGAAGGTCAGCGTGCCCGAGGCCAGCGCCGTGTAGTCCGTCCCCGAGGTCGCCGTGCCCGTGCCCGCATCGGCATAGTCCACCGTCACCGTCTTGCCGCTGGTCGCGCCCAGCCTGACCGTGAAGGTCAGCGTTCCGGGCATGGCGTCGCCGGCGTCACCCTCGGCGGCCGACGGCGGATTGGCCAGGGCCAGGGCCGGCACGTTGTCGTTGTCCCTGAGGGTCAGCGCCGCCCCCGTCACCCGTCCGACGCCCTGGTCGTTCGCCACCGCGGCGGTCACCGTCTCCGCGCGGTCGTTCTCGTCGCGGAGATTGTCCACCGCCGTCACCACTGCCACGTCCGAAGCGTTCGCCGTGTCACCCGCGGCGATGACGATGGCCGCGTCCGAACCCACCGTCCAGGCCCCCGCCTCGGGTGCCACCGTGATCGTCGTCGCCGCGCTTGACGGACGCGACAGCGTCGCAGTCACCGTCGAAAACCCGCCCACCTCCGAAATCGATGACGACGACAGGGCCAGCGTCACGTCCGGCGCCGCGTCGTCGTCCGCGATGGTCAGCGTCACCGGCAACACCGCCGGCGTGTTCGCGCCGGTCGCCGCGGTCGCCGACACCGTGACCGCCTTGTCCGGCGCGTCCACGTTGTTGTCCACCGCCTCAATGGTCACGACGCCCGTGCTCGCGGTCGCCCCCGCCGCGATGGTCAGGGTGTTCGCACTCGACAGCGCGAAGTCGCCCATGACCGCCGGCGCCACCGCGGTCGCCGACACCGTGACCGTGACCGCCGCGGTCGCCGCCGCGGCCAGCGTCGCGGTCACCGTTGCCGCCCCCGCGGAGCCGCCGTCCTCCTCAATGCGTGCCGACGACAGATGCAGCGTCACCATCACGCCGTCGTCGTCAAGGTTGGCCGCCGACACCGTGACGGGCCCCAGCGCGCGGTAGGCCGGGTCGCCGGGCGGCGTGGCCGTGGCCGCCGCGCTGTCCGGGTCCAGCGTGATCGAATACCTCACGGCGCCGTCGGCCGCGTTGGTCGGCGCGTCGTCCTGGCCGTGGACGACCACCGTCTGGGCCGTGTTCCAGGTGGTCCCGTCGAACGTCAACGTCGCCGTCGCCGCGGTTGACCCCCCGGCGACGGACACCAGCCCCTCGCCCGTGTTCTGGCTCGCCACCGCCACCGTCACCGTCGCCGTCGGCTCGCTGGACAGGGCCACCGTGAAGGCATCCGTGGTCCCCGTTTCCGCGGTCAGGGTCGAACCCTGGCTTTCCACCACCGTCAGTCCCGCCGCGTCGTCGTCGGCGTTGGTCACGTTCACCGTGACGTTCCCCAGGCCGCGATAGGTGCCGTCCGCGGCGCTGTCCGGGTTCAGCGTGATCGAATACCCCACATCGCCGTCGTCCGCGTCGTCGTCCAGGCCCCGCACCCGCACCTCCTGCGCGGTGTCCCACGTCGCCGCGGTGAAGGTCAGCGTCCCCGAATCGCCCCAGGCGCCGCCGTCGTCCACCGACAGCTCGCCCTCGCCCGACGAGCCGGAGGGAATCGACGCCGCCACCGTCACCGCCGCGGTCGGCTCGCTGGACAGCGCCACCGTGAAGCGGTCCTCGCCCCCTGCCTCGGTGGTCCGGGTCGAACCCAGGGTCTCCACCACTATCAGCCCCGCCCGGTCGTCGTCGTCGCGGATTCGCGTGTTCGCAGTACTGTCCCTCGCGTTGGCGTTGACCAAGTTGGTGAGCCTCAGGTCCACCGACTCGTAGAGGTTCTCATCCACGTCGTCGTCCAGCACCGTCAAGTGGAAGCTGAGGGACGTGCTGCCCGGCGGGATGGTCAACGTCCGCCCGGCGACGGCGGTGTAGTCCAGTCCCGCGGTCGCAGACCCGGAGGCCCCCAGGGTGAACGTGATCGGCAGCTCGCTCGCGCCGTTCATTTGCAAAACGAAATTCAACTGCCCCGCCTGGACGTAGGTGAATCCGCCGGGCCTCCGCGCCGCGCCGCTGTGCCCTTCCCAGCCGGCATCGGTCGGGCTGAAGAGGGTGACCGTCGGCGTGCGGTCGTCGTCGCTGATGGTCAGCGTCGCATCGGCCGCATCCGCTGCGCCGTTGCCGCCCGTCACCGCGCCAGAGACGGTCACCTGCTTGTTCGGCGAATCCAACCCGTTGCCGTTCGCCCTCACCGTCACCGCGCCGGTGCCGGTGGTCTGCCCCGCGGCAATGGTCAGCGTCGTCCCCGTCTGCGTGAAGTCCCTGGCCGCCGCATACGTCCCCGCCGTCGCCGACACCGTCACCGTCACCGCTTGGCTGGAAGGGCCGGACAGGGTCGCCGTCACCGTTGACACCCCGCCACTCTCCGAGATGGACGACGCCGACAGCGCCAGCGCCACCGTCGGCAGGGTCTCGTCGTCGGTGAGCGTCAGCGTCACGTTCGACGGCATCGCCACGCCATTGCCGCCCACCGCCGTGCCGGAGACCGTCACCGCCTTGTTCGGCGAGTCCACGTCGTTGCCGTTCGCCGTCACCGTCACCGTCCCGGTGCTGGTCGTGCTCCCCGCCGTGATCGTCAACGTCGTCGCAGCGGAGAGGTCGAAATCCGCGGCCACCGCCCCAGTCCCCGGGGCCGCGGCCACCATCACCGTCACCGCCTCGCCGGACGGATGCGACAGCGCCGCGGTCACCGACGCCACCCCACCCGACTCCGAAATCGACGCCGGCTTGAGCGCCAGCGCCAGCGTCGGCAGGGTCTCGTCGTCGCTGAGCATCAGCGCCGCCCCGGTCACCGCGCCCGCGCCGCTCGACGCCGCGCCCGTCACCGTGACGGAACGGCCCGCGCCGCCATCGTGGACGGCGTTGTCCACCGCCTCCACCGTCGCCACGTCGTCGCCGCTCGCGGTCGCCCCGGCCGCGATCACGATCTCCGCGTCCGACCCCGCCGTGTAGTCCCCCGCAACCGACGTCACGGTCACCGTCACCGCTTCGACCGAGGCATGGGCGAGGGTCGCCGTCACCGACGCCACCCCGCCGCTCTCCGAAATCGACTGAGGCGACACCGCCAGCGTCACTGCCGGCGGGTCGTCGTCGTCCGTCAGCGTCAGCGCCGCCCCGGTCACGGGATTCGCGCCGAGGCCGCTTGACGCGGTACCGGTCACCGTCACGATCCGGCCCGCCACGCCCTCGTAATCCGCGTTGTCCGCCGCCTCAACCGTGGCCACGTCCGACGCATTCGCCATCTCGCCGGCCGCAATGACGATGGTCGCGTCCGAACCCGCGGCATAGGCCCCGGGCACCGACGTCACCGTCACCGTCACCGCCTCACTCACCGCGCCGGAGAGCGTCGCCGTCACCGACGCCACCCCGCCGTTCTCCGAAATCGACTGAGGCGACACCGCCAGCGTCACCTCCGGCGGGTCGTCGTCGTCCGTCAGCGTCAGCGCCGCCCCGATCACGCCCCTCGCGCCCTGCTCGTTGGCCATCGTGCCCGTCACCGTCACCTGCCGGTCCGGCTCGTCAATGGCGTCGTCCACCGCGAAGATCGTCGCGACGTCCGCGGCGTTCTCCGTCCGCCCTGCCTGGATGACGATCACCTCGGTGGGCGGATCCACCGTGTAGGCGCCCGACACCGACGTCACCGTGACCCTCGTCACCGCACTTGACGGATGCGAGAGCGCCGCCGTGACCGTTGACACCCCGCCGTTCTCCGAAATCGACGCCGGCGAAGCCGTCAGCGTCACCTCCGGTGCCGCGTCGTCGTCGCGCAGCGTCAGGGCCGCGTCGGGCGGGTTCGCCACGCCGACGCCTGCCGCCGAGCCCGAGACCGTCACCGTTTTGTCCGGCGAATCCGTCCGGTTGTCGTTGGCCGTGACCGTTACCACGCCCGTGCTCGTCACGTCCCCCGCCGCGATGGTCAGCGTCCCCGGTCTTGACAGGGTGAAGTCCAGGGCCGCGGCCCCGGCCCCCGGCGCCGCGTTCACCGTCACGGTCACGGCCGCGCTCGTGGTGCCGGAGAGCGTCGCCGTCACCGTTGACACCCCGCCGTTCTCCACAATCGACGCCGGCGACAGCACCAGCGACAGCGTCGGCGCGCCGTCGTCGTCGCGGATCGTCAGCCGCTCGTCCGCCGGACTCGCGATCCCGCCGCCCGACGCCGTGCCTGACACCGTCACCTGCTTGTCCGCCGCGTCGTCGTTGTTGCCCACCGCGGTCACCGTCACCAAGCCGGTGCTCGTCGTGGCCCCCGCCGCGATGGTCAGCGTCCGCGCCGCCGAGAGCGTGAAGTCGCCGCTCGTCGCCGGGGCCACCTCGGTTGCCGAGACCGTGATCGTCACCGCCTCCCGGGCCGGATAGGAGAGCGACGCAGTCACCGTCGCCTCCCCGCCCGTCTCCGAGATCGACGACGAGGACAGCACCAGCGAGGCCGTCGGGCGGGCGTCGTCGTCCTCCAGGGTCAGCACCAGCGGGCTCGGGCTCACCGCCCCGTTGCCGCCGGTGGCTACGCCCGAGACCGTCACCCGCTTGTCCGGCGTCACCGCCGCGTTGCCCACCGCGGTCACCGTCACCGTTCCGGTGCTGGTCGTCGAACCCGCCGCGATGGTCAGGGTGTTCGCCGCGCTCAACGTGAAGTCCCGCGCCGCCGCCCCGACCCCCGGGGCCGCGGAGACCGTCACCAGGACCGCCTCGCTCGATTCTCCGGAAAGCGTCGCGGTCACCGTCGCCTCCCCGCCCGTCTCCGCGATCGACGACGCCGACAGGGCCAGCGACACCAACGGGGTCGGCTCGTCGTCCACCAGGACCAGGGACGCAGCCTTCGCCTGATGCGCCGGCACGCCCGACCCGAACGGCACCCGGCCCTCAATGCGCAACTTCTTGTTCGGTGCATCCACGTCATTGTCCAGCCCCGTGAACACGACCGCCTCCGTGGTGGCCGTCTGCCCTGCCGCGACGGTCAGCCCGGTGCCCACGGCGCCCCCCACCGCCACGGCGCGGTAACCCGCCACGTTGGCGTTCGGCGTGATCGCTATCAGGACCCGCACGTCAGCCATCGCCGCCGAACTCAGCGCCACGGTCAGCGTCGCCGTCCCGCCGTTCTCCGAGATCGACGACGACGACAGCAGCAGCGACACCCGCGGCACCCCGTCGTCGTCGCGGATCGCCAGCGTCACGCCGGCCGGGTTCGCCACCCCCAGGCCGCCCGACGCCGTGCCGGAGACTGCCACCTGCTTGTCCGGCGAATCCACGTTGTCGTCGTTCGCCGTGATCGTCACCACGCCCGCGCTGGCCGTCGCCCCCGCCGCGATGATCAGCACGTTCGCCGTGCTCAACTCGAAGTCCGTTCCCGAACCCGGCGACGCCGCCACCGTGATCGTCACCGGCTCGCTTGACCGGTGCGAGAGCGTCGCGGTCACCGTCGCCACGCCGCCCGTCTCCGCAATGGACGCCGGCATGACCGCCAACGCCGCGGTGGGCGTCGTATCGTCGTCAACAATGGCGAACGTCGCCGCGGTCACCACGGAGACGCCCTGGCGGTTTATCGCCGTGCCCGAGACATCCACCCGCTTGTCCGGCGAATCCGCCGCGTTGCCCACGGCCGTGATGGTCACCGTGCCCGTGCTCTCCGTCCGCCCCGCCGGGATCGTCAGCGCCGCCCCCGTCTGCCTGAAGTCCACCGCGGCCGCGTGCGTCCCCGCCGCGGCCGAGACCGTGACGGTGGTCGGCGCGCTTGACGGATGGCTGAGCACCGCGGTCACCGTCGCGACCCCGCCCGTCTCCGAAATCGAGGCCGGCGACACCATCAGCACGGGCGTCGGCGGGGCGTCGTCATCGCGCAGCGTCAGCGTCACGGCGGGCGGCAGCAACGCATCGGCGCTCGCCGACGCCCGCACGACCGCCCGCCGGTCAGGCGTATCGACCGCGTTGTCCACCCCCGTGATCGTCACCGTGCCGGTGCCGTCAGTTGACCCCGCCGCGAAGGTCAGCGTCGTTGACGCCGACGGGGCGACGTCGCCCGCCAGGGCCGGAGGGGCCGGCGTCACCGACACCGTGAGGGTCGTCGCCGACACCGCCGCCTTGTCCAGCGTCGCCGTCACCGTGGACACCCCGCCGTTCTCCCAGATGGCTGCCGGAGACAGGGAAAGCGTCGCCTTGGGCAGCGCGGCGATGGGAACCCATTCGGCGTAGAAGAAATTGGTCTGTCTGCCGCCGGTTCCGCCGCGGAGCGTATCCGTGACGAGGACGACCACGCCGTCATTGTCAATCATCGCCTGCGTAAGACGGATCGTCCTGGACCAGCCGCCGCCGGTGGCCTGGCGGCAAGTGGCGCCCTCGGTCGGCGCGGGGCCGAAACTTCTGTCGCGCCTGGCCGTCCTGTACGCGCACGCCCAGACCTGTCGCCGCGACGCGTCCTCCGCAACCGGCGCGGTCACGGCGATCGTTTGCGGGGCGGTCTTGCCCAACAGCGACGCCGTGGTGACGTCATAATTGTGCGCCTGTCCCCAACGCCTGTCGTTCCCCGTCGGCGTTCCGCTCTCATTGTCGGTAATCGTCAGCGTCACGCTCGCCGGGTTCGCCACCCCATGGCCCCCCGCCGCCGTGCCCGTGACCGTCACGGTTTTGTCCGCCGCCGCCACGTCGTTGTTCACCGCCGTCATCGTCACCAGGCCCGTGCTCGCGGTCGCCCCCGCCGCGATGGTCAGCGCATCGTTCGCGCTCAGCGCGTAGTCGGCCGCCACCGCGCCAGTCCCCGCCGCCGCCGCCACCGTGACCGTCACCGCCGCGCCGGATTTGCCCGACAGCGTCGCCGTCACCGTCGCGACCCCGCCGCCTTCCGAGATCGACGACGACGACAGCGACAGCGTCACCGTCGGCGCCGCCTCGTTGTCAACGATGGTGAGGGTCGTGGCCGCCGGGGCCGCGGCCCCGCGCCCGCCCGCGGCCATACCCGAGACCCGCACCCTCTTGTCCGGCGCGTCCACGTCGTTGTCCTCGGCGGCCACCGTCACCGTCCCCGCACTCGTCGTCGCCCCCGCCGCGATGGTCAGCGTCGTCCCCGTCTGCGTGAAGTCGCCCGCAACCGCCGGGGCCACCGGGTTCGCCGTTACCGTGATCATCACCGCTTCGGTTGACGGGTGCGAGAGCGCCGCGGTCACCGTCGCCGCGTTGGCCGCACCGCTTTCCTCAACCGCTGCCCGCGACAGCAGGAGCGTCACCGTCGGCGCCGCCTCGTCGTCCTCCAGCGTCAGCGTCACGCTTGACGGGTGCGCCACCCCGTTGCCGCCGGCCGCCGTCGCCGCGACCGTCACCGACTTGTCCGGCGCGTCCACGTTGTTGTCCTCGGCGGCCACCGTCACCGTCCCCGCACTCGTCATCTCCCCCGCCGCGATGGTCAGCGTCGTCCCCGTCTGCGTGAAGTCGGCCGCGGCCGCGTTCGTTCCCGGCGTCGCCGACACCCTGACCGTTACCGCTTCGCTCGCCGTGCCCGACAACGCCGCGGTCACCGTGGCCACCCCGCCCGTTTCCGAAATCGATGGCGGGGTCAGCGCCAGCGTCACCGTCGGCGCCGTCTCGTCGTCGGTCAGCGTCAGCGCCGCCCCGGTCACCGCGCTCGTGCCCTGGTCGTTGGCCATGCCGGCCGTCACCGTGGTCTGCCGCCCGCCGCTGCCTTCGTAGACGTCGTTGTCCGCCGCCGTGACCAACGCCACGTCCGCGGCGTTCGCCGTCTGCCCGGCCGCAATGACGATGGTGGCGTCCGTGCCCACCGTGTAGAACCCGGAAACCGCCGTCACCGTGATCGTCGTGTCCGCGCTCGACGTCCGGCTCAGCATCGCCGTCACCGTCGCCGTGCCGCCGTTCTCCGAAATCGACGCGGGCGACACCGAGAGCGTCACCCCCGGCGCGTCATCGTCGTCCGCGACGGTGAGCGTCAAACCGGACGGGTCCGCCACCCCGCGCCCGCCCGTGGCCGCGCCGGAGATCGTCGCCGTCTTGTCCGGCGCGTCCGCCCCGTTGTTCACCGCGGTGATCGTCACCACGCCCACGCTCGCCGTCGAACCCGCCTCCACGGTCAGGGTCCTGTTCGCGCTCCGACTGAAATCGCCCGCCACCGCCGGCGGCGTCGGCATGAGCGAGACCGCAATCTCCACCGCCTCGCCCGAGGGGTGGGAAAGCGCCGCGGTTACCGTCGTGACGTTGCCGGCGCCGCTTTCGTCGATGGTCGAGGACGAAAGCGCGAGCGACAGCGTCGGCAGGGCGTCGTCGTCCACGATGGTCAGCGTCGCGTCCGCCGGGTCCTCGGCCCCGTTGCCCCCCGACGTCGTGCCGGACACCGACACCTGCTTGTCCGCCGAATCCGTCGTGTCCGGGGTCGCGGTCACCGTCACCGTGCCCGTGCTCGCCATCGAACCCGCGGCGATGGTCAGGGTCGTGCCCGTCAGCGTGTAATCCGTCCCCGCGCCCGGCGAAGCCGACACCGTGACCGTGACCGCCTCGCTGGATTCGCCGGAGAGCGTCGCCGTCACGGCCGACACGCCGTTTGCCTCCGCGACGGACGCCGGCGAGAGCGCCAGCCGGACCGTGGGGGTCGCCTCGTCGTCCGCCAGCGTCAGCGTCAGGCTCGCCGGGTCCGCGATGCCGTTGCCCCCGGACGCCGTGCCCGAGACCGTCACCCGCTTGTCCGGCGAATCCACGGCGTTGTCGTTGGCCGTGATCGTGACCGTGCCGGTGCTCGTCGTGGCGTTCGCCGCGATGGTCAGGGTCGTGCCCGTCAGCGTGTAATCGCCCACCGCCGCGCCTGCCCCCGGCGCCGCGGCCACCGTGAGCGTCACCGCCTCGCTTGACGTGCCGTTCAACGACGCGGTCACCGTCGCCACCCCGCCCGTCTCCGAAACCGACGACGACGACAGCACCAGCGAGACCGTCGGCGGGCCGTCGTCGTCCAGGATCGTCAGGGTCGCGTCCGGCGGATTCGCCGCTCCGGGGGTGCCCGCCGCCGTGCCCGACACCGTGACCGCCTTGTCAGCCGAGTCCATCGTGTTGCCGACCGCGGTCACCGTCACGGTGCCCGAACTCGTCGTCTGCCCGGCCGCAATCGTCAGCGTGTTCGCCGGGCTCAGGGTGTAATCGCTCACCGCCGCGCCCGTGCCCGGCGCCGCCGCCACCGTGAGCGTCACCGCGTTGGCCGAGGGGTTCGAGAGCGTCGCGGTCACCGTGGTGACGCCGCCGCTCTCCGTGATTGAGGCCGGGGACAGGGCCAGGGCCGACCGCGGCTGCGCGTCGTCGTCGGCAATGGTCAGCGTCAGGTCGGCCGGGGCCGCCACCAGCCCGTGCCCGCCGGCAACCGTCCCGCTCACCGTCGCGCTCTTGTCCGTTGAGTCGATGGCGTCATCCGTCGCGGTGATCGTCACCGTGCCCGTGCTCGCCGTGGCCCCCGCCGCAATGATCAGGGTCCGGGCCGCGCTCACGCTGTAGCCGCCGTCGGGGGCCAGGGCCGCGTAGACCGACGCGGCCGCTACCGTCACCGTGATCGCCTCGCCGGAGGTCCCGCCGGCCAAGGTCGCGGTCACCGTGGTCGCATTGCCCGCCCCGCTTTCGGCGATCGTGTCGGGCCGCCCGGGATCCGGATCCGACAGCGCAAGCGAGAGCGTCGGCGTCGGGTCGTCGTCGGTGATCGTGCCCGTGCCGACGGACGCGCTCCCCAGGGCCGCGCCGTCGGGATTGGAGAGCGCGATGCGGATCGTCTCGTTCGGCTCGTCCAGGGCGTCCCCGGTCACCGTCACGGTAATCGTCTTGCTCGTCTCCGATGAGGCGAAGGTCAGCGTGCCGCCGGCGAACGCCGTGTAGTCGGTCCCGGACAACGCGGTGCCCGGGTTCGTGGCCGCGGCATAGGCCACCGTCACCTGCCGCCCCGGCGTCCTGTTCAGGGTCACGTCGTAGTCCAGGGTCGCGGTCTCGCCCGCCGCGCCTTCCGCCACGGTCGGCGAGGAGACGGAGAAGCGGAGTTCCTGGATCTCGACGGAGAAGCGCAGCTCCGCCTTGTCGCCGTCCCCGTCCGTCGCGACCAGCGTGTAGTTCGCCGAGGCTTGGGCCGCGGTGGGCGTGCCGGAAATCGTCCGCGTCGCGGCGTCGAAGGCGAGCCCGTCCGGCAGTTCCTCCTTGATGCTGTAGCTCACGCCGCCGTCGCCCTGCGTCGCCGCCTGTAGCTGCTGCGAGACTGCATTGTCCGCGATCCAGCTATAGGACGGGCTGGCCGTGGCCCCGAAGGTCGGCGTGGTCTGCCGCCCGCGCACCTTGTGGCCGGGATCGTCCGGCACCGCCCCGAAATTCCGGTTCACCCGGTTGTCGCCGCCGCCGCGTCCGGCGGTGTGGAACCGAAAGCCGCCGATCTTGCCGGCGCCCATCGGGTTCGCCGGAAAGGAGATGCCGTCGCCGTCCCAGTCGCCCTCCTGCACCGCATAGCTGAAAAAGAGCTTGTCCCAGCGGTTGGAGTCTCTCCTGTCAAAGGTCGGGTTGCTGGCCCGCCGCGTGTGGCTGCCGATGCGGATATCCAAGTACAGGCGGTCGGTCAGCACCGTGTCCAGCCGGTGGGTGAAATCCACCGTGACGTTGATGGTGTCGTTGGTCCCGAAATCCCCGTTCTTACCATAGGTCTTGTCCGTGCCGGGATTCGAGGTGATCGAGATCGACTCGATCCCCACGTCGGCGGAGACCGCCAGGGTGAAGGTGAGGTCGGCCCTGCGCCCGAACCCGTCCGTCGCCCGCAGCGTGTAGTTGCCCCGCGCCGCTTCGCTGCTGTGCGACCCGGTGATGGCCGCGGTGGACGTGTTCAGCGCCAGTCCGGTCGGCAGCGCCGGCGTCACTGAATAGCTGACGTTGTACGCCTCGTCCGCGTTCGCGATCTTCGGCAGCCGGTAGTTCACGGACCCGCCGGTGTAGAGGGTGACCGTCGGCCCCGACACCCCGGAGAAGCTCGGCGCCGGCGTATCTACCTTGTGCCCGGCCTGGTTGCCGAAGCCGTGCAGCAGCTTTTGCAGCTCGAACTGCCGGAAACTGGTGCCGGACGTCCCCCGGATGCCGCTCTCGGCGCGGCCGGGGGAGCTCAGCGCGTCCTCGGCCAGGCTGACGCCGTCGCTGTCGCGGTCGCCCTTCCGCACCACGTAGTCGAAATAGAGCCGGCGGAAGGAGGTGTTTCCCAGGCCGTAGCGCCGTTCCCGATCCTCCCACCGCCCAGTGAGGGTGCGCGTGGTGTTGCCCACCGAGAGGACGAGATGGACCGTGCCGACCGAGTTGACGCTGATGCTGGCTTGGTTCGCCCAGCCCCACGGCACCAGCACCGTGACGGTCTCGCCCGGCCAGTAGGTATCGCCGGATGCGGGCCGGGAAACGATACGGGGATTGTCCAGCTGATGACCGCGGCGATATATGCTGAAGCTGTCCGTGTGGGTGGTGCCGGCGTGGCTGTTGCCGACGTGCGCCTCCGCCTCCGGCGCCGCGGCGAACGCCGCCAGCGCCGCAAGCAGCAACCCAGCCGCGGCCTTCACGGCACTGATGCTTCTGCTTTTAGCGGAGCGCGGGTCCGTCTTTGCCAATTTCATTACGGGAACGTCCAAGGATTCTACGGGATTGGTTTCTCTCTTGCTTCTCGATTGCGGATCTTTGTCATGGTTTCAACGACGCCGGACGTTCTTTGGACATTCTTTTTATTATCTCAAAAGTCCGGTGCAAATTCCTAGAGGAAAACTATCAGGCTCGGCGTTACGCGGTTCGGCGCGTGAGACGCGCCGCTGCGGTCCTTTCAAGCGTGAGACGGCGTTACTCGGTTCGGCGCGTGAGACGCGCCGCTACGGTCCTTTCAAGCATGAGACGGCGTTGCGCGGCTCGGCGCGCGAGGCGCGCCGCTGCGGTCAATGACGTCAGGGCAATACGGTCCTTTCAATGATGTCCGGGCAAAAAAGATGGGAGGTTGCCTCCGTCGGGGTTTTCTGTTACCGTGGGCGGCATTGCTTTGTTCACGCATCCTTCCTCGTCGTTGAAAGGACGAAGGTAAAACATTATGGCGTGGGAACCAAAAGATCCGTGGGGACAATCCGGGGGGAGCGACCCGCTGGATGACGTCCTGAAAAAAGCCCAACAACAATGGCAACGGATGAAGCCCGCCCGCGGGATGAAAACGATCATCCTGCTGGTCGCGGCCATCCTGGTGATCTCCCAATCCATCTTCAAGGTCGAACCCGATGAAGAAGGGCTGGTCAAGCGATTCGGCGACGTGGTGCGGACGGTGGGATCCGGTCCTCACCTCAAAGTGCCGTTTCTTGAAACCGTGGTCACGCCCAAGGTGGAAAAACTTCACCGGCTGGAGGTGGGGTTCCGCACCAACCTTCGCGGCCGTACTCAGATCGTCCCGCAGGAAGCCCTCATGCTGACCGGGGACATGAACATTCTTTCCGTGGAATTCATCGTTCAATACAAAATCAGCAACGCCAAGGATTACCTGTTCAACGTGGCCGACGTCGAAGAAACCATCCGAAAATCCGCGGAGGCCGCGATGCGGGAGGTCATCGGCAAAAATAAAATCGACGAGGCGCTGACCGTCGGCAAAGCCGGCATCCAACAGGCCACGCAAGAATTACTCCAGACGATCGTGGATCAGTATCACGGCGGCGCCCAGATTGCCACCGTGCAGTTGCTGGACGTGAATCCTCCTCAAAAAGTGGCCAAATTTTTCAAGGACGTGGCGAGTGCCAAGGAGGAACGGGAACAGCTTATCAACCAAGCCCACGGCTACCGGAACGACATCATCCCCAAAGCCAAGGGACAAGCCGCTCAGGACATCAATGAAGCGAAAGGCTACGCCCAGGCCAGAATCGCTCGGGCCCAGGGTGAAGCGAATCACTTTTTGCAGACGCTGGAAGAGTATAAAAAAGGCAAGAACGTCATCAGCAAACGGGTGTACATCGAAACCATGGAGCACGTCCTCTCCGCCGTGGACAAGATTATTCTGGATTCCAACGCCGCGGGGAACGTGTTGCCGTATCTCCCGTTGGAACGAATGCGGAAACTCCCGAGCACCTCTCAAGCTTCTTCTCCTGGGGGATCGCCATGAAACAGAATCTGCTGCTCGGCATCGTCGGAATCATCCTTCTGCTGTTCATGCTGGGGGCGTCGCCGTTCTTTATTCTGGATTTAACGCAAACGGCCATCGTGGTCCAACTCGGCGAACCCAAGCGCACCCTGACGGACCCGGGCCTGAAGTTCAAGAAACCCGTGTTTGAAGAAGTGATCTACTTCGATAAACGGCTGCTGGATTACGACGTGCCCGCCCGTGAAGTCATCACCCAGGATAAGAAAACCATCCTGATCGATAATTTTGCCAAATGGCGCATCGTGGACCCTCTGATGGTCTACAAGGCGTTTCAAACCCAACGGGGCGCGCTGCAACGGTTGGACGACATTATCTATTCCGAACTGCGCGTGGAACTCGGTCGGCATGAACTCCTGGAAATTGTCTCGGCAAACCGCCCGTTAATTATGTCCGAGGTCGCCAAACGAGCCAACGCCAAAGCCTCGAAATACGGCCTGGAAGTCCTGGACGTGAGAATCAAACGCGCCGACCTGCCGGAACAGAACGCGAAGGCCGTGTTCGACCGGATGCAGGCGGAACGGGAACGCATCGCCAAACAGTACAAAGCCGAAGGCGCGGAAGAAGCCCAGAAGATTCGGTCGGAAGCGGAAAAGGATCGGGAAATTCTTATAGCCAACGCCTACAAAACCGCACAGGAAATCCGTGGCGAAGGTGAGGCGAAAGCCTTCAAGATTTACGCCGACGCGTATCGCCAGGACCCGAAGTTCTTTGAATTTATCCGGTCCATGGAAGCGTACAAGAAAACGTTTTCCGACAAGACGACCATGGTCCTGAGTCCCGATTCTGAATTTTTGCGATTCCTGAAGAAACGCTGATCCTCTCTTTCTCTGCGTCCGTCACGAACAACCGGCTCACTTCTCTCCCGGACGACGGCCGCCCCCCCTCCCCTCATGGCCAATCCCGACCATCTGGCTCTGGTGCTGAAAGGATTGGAGGTCTGGAATAAGTTCCGACGCACCCAGCCGGACGTTCGCCCCGATCTTCGAGGGGCGGACCTCTCGGGTTATGATTTTACGAGAATGGACTTGAGCCGGTGCGACCTGCGCCAGGCGGATTTGTCCGACGCCTACTTGCTTCAAGCCAATCTGGAAGAGGCGGATATGACCGACGCCACCCTGACCGAAGCCGACGTGATTGAAGCCAACGTCATCAAGGCCGTCCTGGTCAACGCCACCCTGGTCATGGCTGATCTCTCAGGAACGGGCATGGTTCGGACGAATCTCGCCGGGGCGGATTTAACCCACGCCAACCTCACTCAGACCGCGTTGCCGTGGGGAAATTTACAGGGGTGCCGGTTGATTCGCGCCACCTTGAAGAGGGCCGACCTGCGGGAAGCCAATCTCACGGACGCCAACTTATCCGACGCCAACCTGCAAGACGCGTCGCTGACCGGCACCATTTTTCGCCGTGCGAATCTCCAAGGCGCCACGCACGTCTCAACGGCGTTACTCGGGAAAGCCAACACGCTCGCGCAGGCCCGACTGGATCCGGCCATCTGCGACGCGATCACCCAGTGCCATCCTCACCTGCTTCGTGAGCCTTCGTGACGGCGACGGATGAGGACGATGCGTCCAAGGAGATGAGCGGGTGGGGTGACGGCTGGTTCGATGACGTCGACTCGGGAGCCAACGCCTTGAACCAGGCGAAGGCCTTCGGACGTTTGCACAAACCCTTTGGCTCTGAGCGTCCGACGCGATGCGATTTGGCGGATGAGGGTTTCGGAGGCAATCCCACGGGGAACGACGAATTCTTCCGTTTCAAACGCCTCGTGCGTATGTGGACCGTGATTCGATTGCGTGCGCGGGCGCTTCGGCAGGACGTCGGGATCAGGGGGAAACAGGACCAGCGGACTGACGTTGGCGTTCACGGCCCGTATGACGGGAGTCCCCGGCGCCAGCTTCGTCACCACGGCGTGGACTCGATCCAGTTGATCGGCGTCAATGAGGTCGATCTTGTTGAGAATCAGCAAGTCCGCGGACGACGCCTGCTGCTCAACGGTGCCTTCCAGGTCACGGCCTTCAGCCACCTGCTCGGCGTTCATCACGACGGCCGACACACAATCGCCGACCCACTCGGACACCGGTTCTCGCCAGAAATTCAGCAACGTGTCAAAGGGCAAGGCCACGCCGGACGTTTCGACGATGACGCGATCCGGATGACTCTCTTCCCGAACCCGTTGCAGGGTTGTCACGAGTTCATCGGAAAGTTTGCAGCAGACGCACCCTCCTTCCAATTCCACGTAATTTCGACCTGCCTGGTCTCCCAACAGGGCTTGATCGATCCCCAATTCGCCGAATTCATTCGACACCACGGCGAGACGTGTGCCCTGCGTCCGGGCCTCTGCCAACAGGTGTCGAACGAGGGTGGTTTTCCCCGAGCCTAAAAATCCCGAGACCACCAGCGCGGGAACCCCGCCCACGGGAGCGGAAGGGGCATCCTTTCTGTTTCCGGGTTCACGTGATGAGGAAAAATTGTCTTGGGACGTCATCTCAACTCTTCTCGACGTGGTCTACTCCCTCAAAGAAGTCCCTCTCCCCTGGCGGGAGAGGGCCGGGGTGAGGGGGATGACGAAGCCTCCCGCCCCATCACCAGCAGAATGGCTTCCTGTACGGCAGCCGGCTCCGTCAAGACTTGGTGATTCCAGAACCGGAGCACGCGGAAGCCTTGAGACGCCAGCCACGTGGTCCGCTGCTCGTCGTACGCGGCCTGGTCCTGGTGATGTCCTCCATCTAATTCAAGCACGAGTCGCTTCTCCAAGCAGACAAAATCGACGATGAACCGCCCCACTGACACTTGGCGACGAAATTTGCACCCTGCCAGTTGACGGCTTCGCAGGAGCCCCCACAGTTTTTTTTCGGCGTCGGTTGCCTGGTCTCTCAGGTGCCGGGCTTTTGCGGTATGGTTCGACGTTGTTTCGCCCTGCCTTTTGTTTTCTCTCATTATTCTGCCTCCCCCTCACCCTGACCCTCTCCCGCCAGGGGAGAGGGAAGAAAAAAAGACACCGTTGCTGCCTGGGGAGAGGGAAGGATGAAGGACGCCGCCCACGGGAGCGGAAGGGGCATCCTTTCTGTTTCCGGGTTCACGTGATGAGGAAAAACTGTCTTGGGACGTCATCTCAACTCTTCTCGATGTGGTCTACTCCCTCAAAGAACTCCCTCTCCCCTGGCGGGAGAGGGCCGGGGTGAGGGGGATGACGAAGCCTCCCGCCCCATCACCAGCAGAATGGCTTCCTGTACGGCAGCCGGCTCCGTCAAGACTTGGTGATTCCAGAACCGGAGCACGCGGAAGCCTTGAGACGCCAGCCACGTGGTCCGCTGCTCGTCATACGCGGCCTGATCCTGGTGATGTCCTCCATCTAATTCAAGCACGAGTCGCTTCTCCAAGCAGACAAAATCGACGATGAACCGCCCCACTGACACTTGGCGACGAAATTTGCACCCTGCCAGTTGACGGCTTCGCAGGAGCCCCCACAGTTTTTTTTCGGCGTCGGTTGCCTGGTCTCTCAGGTGCCGGGCTTTTGCGGTATGGTTCGACGTTGTTTCGCCCTGCCTTTTGTCTTCTCTCATTATTCTGCCTCCCCCTCACCCTGACCCTCTCCCGCCAGGGGAGAGGGGAGAAAGAAAGACACCGTTGCCGCCAGGGGAGAGGGATGAATTAGGGAGAGGGGAGCATTGGTGTTGCGTTGACAATCAGGGGTGGGGTTGATGAGAATGCCTTCATGGACGCGCCTTTGCCAACGTCGTCGGATTTGTCGCCGGAAGGCGACCTTCCTGACCGTCAATGTACCTGGTGCCGCGTCACGATGGATAAACGACTCGTGGGCGACGGACGCTTTATCCATTACACCTGCCCGCAGTGTATTTTTCAACAAACCCGGACACGAGAAGCCGCGACCGGGTTCTCTTCTTGAGCGTGCGTTCTTACGCCACGACGTTCATCCGTTTCATCCGGGATTCCCGTTTGCACCGGATTGACGAATGAAACCTTAAAACAGGTTCGACACGATTCGCGTTCCGCCTACCCACGTTCCGATTATGCTGCCGATGGTGGGAAACACGAAGGCCAGAAATACCCGTAACAGGCGGCTTTGCCACCAGCGACGGGGGACGGCAATATCCTCGGCAACGGTTTGAAATTCCCGCACGAGCGGGGGTTGAACGTAGGCCTGGACGAACGCCGTGACGTACCCCACGCCGATGACCGGAGTCAGGCTGGTAAACGGCGCACCGGCCACGGCCGCCAGAATCGTGAAGGGGTGCGCCCACGCCAGGAGTGCCCCCACCCCACTGGGCACGCCGTTGGCCATCACCCAGAAGAGGGCATTGTCTCCAGCCGCTGCCGCTCCTTTTTGATAACCGATCACGGCAATCGAGCCGACAATTATCGCCGGAATGCACCATCCCACCCATTTCCACGCGAGGGACACGGGTGGAATCACGTCCAAGGTCTCAAGTCGGATCCTCCGGTCACTCCGGAGAATGGCCTTCATCCCTTCCACGTGTCCAGCGCCCACCACGGAGACGATGGTTGTTCCTTCGGCCTGCAATGTTTTTTCTGCCAGATAGCGGTCTCGCTCATCAATCAGCACGGTTTTCAGCGTCGGCACGTCTTTGCCGAATTCCTCCATCATCTCCGACAAGACGTCCCGTTGTTTCAAATTCCGGAGGGATTCTTTGGTGACGGGCGTGGTGTCGAAGACGCTCAACAGGAGCGACGACAGCAGGAGACTTTTCTTCAAAAACGGGGTGAAGCGCCACGCCCGCCGCATGGTGACGCGAACGTCCCGGTCACAGAGCACGATCGGAACGTCGTGTTCTCCGGCCACGGTGACGGCTTCCAGCATTTCCGTGCCCGGAAGGACGCCAAGCTGATTGCCTAACCGCTTCTGATACGAGGCCAACAGGAGATTCGCCAACAAGGTGCTGAGCTGTTTTTTTCTAATCACGTCCTTGAGGTCGAGCGATTCCCATTTGTGTTGCTGAGACAAGGCTTCATATCGGCGGGCGTCCAGTTCAACGCACACGGCATCGGGACGTTCCGCTTCGATGACGGCACGGACCAGATCCGCAGACTCTCGTGACACGTGAACCGTCCCGACCAGAATGATGGTTTTGTCCGCAACGGTGAGGACGTGGACGTCCGGAGACGTTCTTACGTTCATGGACGCGGTCTTTTGTGAAGATTGAGGTTCCGGGACGTCAATGGTATTCATGGATTTGTCGGCCTTCTCCCTCATCCCGCTTCCCTCACTCCGGCCCGCTCCCGAGGAGAGAGGGAGGTTTTACAAATCCAGCATGTAGGTAACGTTGTCGCCACCGAAGGCCTTGACCTTGCCTTCAATCATCTTTTCTTTTTGACTGTAGACCCGCACCGTGACGTCCTGAAGCCCGGTGAAGGCCTTCATCTGCTGCATCAACGTCAACACGATCTTTCGTCCGCGATCCCGGTCCACGGCCAAGCGCGTATACAAGGCTTCGGAGACGTGAAGCTGCAAGAGGTCTCCTTTCACGAACAGGGCTTCCACGTCAGCGGTCGGCCCTAATCGGGTGCGGATGCGCTCGGCAATCTGTTCGTCCGTCAGATTTTGCTCCACGTCGTGCAGGTACCTCCGTGATGGGTCAGGCTTCGGACAGGGGTTCCGTGGCCCGGGACACCCACTCGGCCGTGGCGGCGTCAACCAGAGGACTGATGGTGTCCCGTACCCGGGTGTGATAGGCGTTGAGCCACTCGCGTTCGGCGGCGTTCAAGACGGTGACGTCAATCAGCGAGGGGTCAAACGGCACGAGCGTAATCGTCTCGAACGCGAGCCATTCCTTGTTGCGGGTCCACGGGACGACCACCACGAGGTTTTCCAAGCGGATGCCGTACTCTCCGGCTTTGTAATAGGCCGGTTCGTTGGACATGACCATTCCGGGCTCCAACGCGACTGAACCGGATCTCGAAATACGCTGCGGCCCTTCGTGGACGCTCAAGTAACTCCCCACCCCGTGCCCGGTCCCGTGCGCATAATCCAAGCCCACGTCCCACAGCGGTCGCCGGGCGAGGGCGTCGAGTTGGGCGCCGGTCGTGCCCGCGGGAAAGACGGCCGTGGCCAAGTTAACGTGGCCTTTGAGGACGCGAGTATAGCGATCCCGCTGTTCCGGCGTCGGCGAACCCACGGCAATCGTCCTGGTAATATCGGTCGTGCCGTCAAGATACTGTCCGCCGGAATCCACCAGATACAGGTGGCCCGGCTCAAGCAGGCGATGATGCTCTTGGGTGGCTCTGTAATGGACGATCGCGCCGTTCGGCCCGGCCGCGGAAATCGTTGGAAAACTCACGTCTCGACAGCGTGCGTACCGTCGCCGACAGTCGTCAAGGTACGATTGCGCGTCCAGTTCGGAGAGCGTTCCCTTGTGCGCTTCCTGGTCCACCCAGGCGAGAAATCGACACACCGCGGCCCCGTCTCTCTTGTGCGCGGCTCGCGTTCCATTGATCTCCACGGCGTTTTTGCAGGCTTTGGGCAACACGCACGGATCTTCTCCTTCGATCACGCGGGCGCCTGCCCGGGTCAACCGTTCAGGTATCCAACTGGCCGTCCGCGTCGGATCGCACAATACTCGCGCACCGGCTTGTCCTAATTGATCCAAGGCCTCCTTGAATTCGAGCATCGGACGAATCTGTACGTCCGATCCCAGATGAGACGCCAAGGATTGCGAAATTTTGTGCTCGTCAAGAAAGAGTGACGCCGTACCGTCACGACGAAGCAGGGCCAATCCAAGCGGGACGGGAGTGTGCTCAACGTCGCCGCCACGAATATTGAAGAGCCACGCGATGGAATCCGACGCCGCCAACGCGACAACCTCAATTTCATTCTGCTGCAACGTCAGGGCAATCTCGTGCCGTTTGGCTTCGGATGACTTGCCGGCGTAGGCCACGTCATGGGGGACCACGAGCGAGGCGGGTGGGTCGGGACGGTCAACCCATACCGCGTCAATCGGATTCGGTTCACACGGAATCAAGACCGCCTTGGCTCCGGCGCACGCCTCTCGCAGTTGTTTGACGTCTTCAGGCGTGTGCAGCCAGGGGTCGTACCCCAGTCGGTCGCCGGGGTGCAGCACGCCGGCCAGCCAGGAATGGACGGTTTCTTCGGACAGATGCCGCGGCTCAAACGCCCGGCAATCAACCTGGTCTCGGACTTGCAGCGTATAGCGTCCGTCCACGAAGATGGTCGCGTGATTCGATAACACGACGGCCGTTCCCGCGGACCCGGTGAACCCCGTCAGCCAAGTCAATCGTCTGGCATACGCGGGCAGATATTCGTTCTGATATTCGTCGGCGTGTGGAATAATGAATCCGTTCAGCCCTCTCCGACTCAATTCAGCACGAACCGCTTGTACCCGTTCCCACACCGATGAAGTCACTCCATCTTCGTTCAACTCTCAAACCCGATTTCGAGCGACGGAAAGTGGTAGGCCCCACGCAGGCCACATGAGCCTTGATGGGAAGAACGTCGCGGTCAACTTCCATTCAGAGACACGTGCATTGCCGATTCTGGATTCCCTACGCGGGAATGACGGGCTTCAATCGATCTCATTTATGGCTTGGCGTGATCGTGACGATTAACGGCTCAGGGCCGCTTTGACGGTTTCGCCGATGGCAGCCGGATTTCGAACGACGGTGACGCCCGCGGCTTCGAGCGTCTCCATTTTCTCTTTCGCCGTGCCTTTGCCTCCGGTAATAATCGCCCCCGCGTGACCCATCCGCCGGCCGGGCGGCGCAGTGATGCCCGCAATAAACCCGACGACCGGTTTCGTCATCTCTTCTTTGATAAACGTGGCGGCCGTCTCTTCGGCGTCACCTCCGATTTCACCGATCATCACCACGGCTTCCGTTTCATCATCCTGCTCAAACATTTGCAGGAGATCGATGTATCCCGTCCCGATGATCGGATCACCGCCGATTCCCACGCAGGTGGTTTCTCCAAGCCCGAGGGTGGTCAGTTGGTTGACCGCTTCATAGGTCAGCGTGCCACTCCGGGAGATCACCCCGACTTTTCCTCTTTTATGGATAAAGCCGGGCATGATGCCGATCTTGCACTCATCAGCCGTGATGATCCCGGGACAGTTGGGGCCGATGAAGCGCGTTTGCGTGCTTTGTAACGCACGTTTGACGCGCACCACGTCGTTCACGGGGATGCCTTCGGTGATACACACGACCAACCAGATTCCCGCGTTTGCCGCTTCAAGAATGGCGTCGGCCGCAAACGCCGGCGGGACAAAAATCAGCGAGGTGGTGGCGTCCGTCTGCTTCACGGCGTCATGGACCGTGTGAAAGACCGGAATGCCTTCCACCTCCTGACCGGCTTTCCCGGGGGTCACGCCTGCTACGATTCGCGTGCCGTAGGCTTGACACTGCGTCGCGTGAAACGACCCTTCTTTCCCCGTGATGCCCTGAACAACCACCCGCGTCTCTTTATTGACTAAAATGCTCATCCGGTTTCCCTTTCAGATCATCTGGTCAGTGGTCAGTGGCCGGTGGTCAGTAGTTCCTGGCCACTGGTCACTGGCTCCTGGCCACTGATCACGCTGGGTTGCGTTTCATGGCGACAATCTTTTGTGCGGCTTCCCAGAGGTCCGTGGCCACGTCAACGTGTAATCCCGAGTCGGTCAACAGTGTTCTGCCTTCCTCGGCGTTCGTGCCTTGCAACCGAACCACGACGGGCAGCGTGATGCCGACTTCTTTCGCGGCGTCAATGACGCCGTAGGCAATGCGTTCGCACCGCACGATGCCGCCGAAGACGTTGATGAACACGCCTTTCACTTTCTTGTCTTTCAACAGGATGCGAAATCCCGCGGCGACCGTTTCTTTGGTCGCTCCGCCGCCGACGTCCAAAAAATTTGCCGGTTCCGCACCGGCCAGCTTGATGACGTCCATCGTGGCCATGGCCAAGCCGGCGCCGTTCACCATGCAGCCGATGTCCCCGTCGAGTTTCACGTAGTTCAGATTGTGTTCGCCGGCTTCAATTTCCAACGGTTCTTCTTCATGACGGTCCCGGAACGTCTGCACGTCGGGATGTTTCATCAATCCGTTGTCGTCGAACGAGACCTTCCCGTCAAGGGCAATCAGCGTTTTCTCCGTGGTGATGACCAAGGGATTGATCTCCACTAACGCGGCGTTTTTCTCCATAAAGAGACGATACACGTTTTCCAGCAACCGGATGAATGGATTCACCACAGTTTTTTCGAGAGCAAAGAATCCCAGGCCCACGGCCAGATTCCGTCCGTTGTGTCCCTGAAATCCGACGGCCGGATCAATGGCTTCTCTGATGACTTTTTCCGGGGTCGTCTCGGCCACTTCTTCGATTTCCATTCCGCCTTCGGTGCTCGCAATGAACGTGGGGCACCCCGTCTTTCGATCCACCACCACGCTCAGGTACAACTCTTTGTCGATGCCCGCCCCCTCTTCAATCAACACGCACCGCACTTTTCTGCCTTTTGGTCCCGTTTGATGCGTCACCAACGCTTTGCCCAGAAGTTCTTGAGCCAGGGCCGGGACGTCGTCTCTATTTTTGGTGAGTTTCACTCCACCGGCCTTACCGCGGCCGCCGGCGTGGATTTGTGCCTTGACGACGTAAACCGAGGCATCAAGCGCAGCGGCCCACTTTTCCGCGGCACGCGGCGTCTTGACGGCTTTGCCCTGAGGAACTGGTATTCCAAATTGAGCAAACAACTGTTTTGCCTGGAATTCGTGGATGTCCATCATTCTCCCTTCAGAAAACGTTCACACCTTCACCACGGCGGCCGGGGCCGGTGGTCAGACGTTCACCGGCCCCGGCCTAGGGGTGCCTGGTGTAAGCAGGCAGCACCATCGGGGAAACCACCTGATGGGTGACGCCGCGTTGCTTCGCGTCGGCTCGAAAGCGTTGCACGTGGTTCAGCGTTAACCGACCCTGGGCCATCGTGTGGCATCTGGCCGCGGCCGCGAGTCCGGAGCGTTTGCCAAACACCATCAAGTCCAACAGGGAATTCCCCATTAAGCGATTGCGCCCGTGCAGGCCGCCGGAGGTTTCGCCGGCCACCCAGAGATTCTTCACCGGCGTTTCACCGTTGACGTCGATTTTCACGCCCCCGTTCTGATAATGGAGCGTCGGATAAATCAGCACGGGGTCCGTTCGGATATCCACGCCGTACCGTTCATATTGCCGAACCATGGCAGGGAAATGCTTCTCCAGCGTGCCTTTCCCGGACTCGACGTCCAGCAGCGGCGTATCCAACCACACGCCGACGCGACCGGTCGCCGTTCGCACGCCCCGGCCTTCTTCGCACTCACGAAGAATTGAGGACGAGACCACGTCGCGTGTATCCAACTCGTTGACGAACCGGTCACCCACGGCATTGACCAGATGCCCGCCTTCCGACCGGATGCCCTCGGTGACCAACTGTCCCACGAGCTGCTCCGGATACACGCCCCCGGAAGGATGATATTGGAACGTATCGATCTGCGTCATCGGCGCACCGATTCGATAGGCCAGGGCCAACCCATCGCCCGTGGCCCCGTAATGATTGCTCGTCGGGAATCCCTGGACGTGCAATCGTCCGATTCCGCCGGTGGCGAGAATGACGGTCTTGGCCGCCACGACGACAAAACGTTGATTATCGAGATCATGGAACACGGCACCGGTACACGCGCCATGGTCGTCACTCAGGAGTTCCACGGCCGCGACAAATTCGAGAAGGTGAATCCGTTGGTTGAGCATCTCATCCTTGAGCACGCGCATGATCTCGAGACCGGTATAATCGGAACAGGTGAGCAACCGCTCCCTGGTACTCCCTCCGCCTTTTTTGACGTGGAGATTGCCGTCGGGGTCCCGATCAAACAGGACCCCCAGCTCCAACAGCCATTTCGCAATCGACGGTCCCTCCTCCACCATCGTTTTCAGCAACTGATGGTCATTCTTCATGTGACCGCCCTTGAGCGTATCCAGAAAATGTTGCACCGGCGAATCATTCGGGGCCACGGCGACTTGTATGCCGCCTTGCGCCATCACGGAATTCGAATCTCCCAGGCGCAACTTGGTGGCCATCAGCACGTTGGCGCCCTGCCCGTGGGCATGAAGCGCCGCGGCGCATCCCGCGCCTCCCCCGCCGACCACCAACACGTCAACCGCGTGGTCCGGCACGAGCGGCAGGTCGTCGGGAATCGAACTGTCGCCCTCCAGGACCGAGGCGAGTTCTCGAACCGTCCGGTCGCCTTTATTGGGGCCGAAGGCAATCGGACGGTAGGCCGCCTGACGATGATCCGGATGAAATTGTTTAATCAGCGCGTCGCGTTCGGCCGGAGACAGCCTGGGAAGGGTTTGCCGTTGTCGGGCATCACGAGACGTGTGAACAACGGCGTGGAGGGCTTGAAGGTCCATCGGGAACGGGGTTGATTGCAGATTTCAGATTGCACATCAACAATCTCAAATCAACACTCACCAATCTCCTGTAATTCTTCATCGGTCATCCGTAAGACGCGGTTCCAATCGTCATGATACTGCCCTTCTTCAATGGCCTTGATGCGATCAAACAGACCGGGCGGTTTGGCCATTTCCCGTACTCCATAAGCCCGACTGGCATAGACCGCCACGAAACTGGGAGCGATATCGGCAATACAGACCGGCGCACACAAGCCACACATCACGCAGTCCATAAACGTCTCCGACACCGCTTGAAAATCACCGAAGACGGCTTTCCAGACCCCCTCGCGCACGTCAATGTTTTGCGGGCAGGCTTCGGTACACGCGTTGCAATTCCGGCACAACGGGGCTTCCGGATAGAGTTGAAACAAGGCTTGCTTGTGATCCTGGACCTGATTCAAATCATACGTGGCTTTCCGGGCGGGAAACGGCGGCGCAAACGAAAACGACATCCCGTCTTCAACCGCATGGGAGCACGCCAGGCAGGTTTTAACTTTCGGGTCGTCCTTCGTCCGATAATAGGTGGCACAGGCACCGCAAAACCCACCCAGACAGCCGGCACCTCGCGTGACGTCGTGACCGGCATACCACAGGGCCTTCATGAGGGTAATGCCCGCGGGCACCTGAAAGGGTTTTCCCTCGATCTCCACCGTGACCATCTCCGGTCGGAGCGCGTCTTCCTGCCTCACGGCGTCGTCTTTGTCAAAGGATTCGGCGGTCATCAGTGATTGTCCGGGGGGAGATTCTTCGTCGCACGCTCCTCAGAATGACAGGTGATGAGACAACTCCTTAGAATGACGGATAGTGAGAGGGCTTCTCTTCACGACACGTTAATTCAAGGCATTTAAGGCCGAACCCGCTCGGAACCAGTTCAGTTGCTGGTCGGTCATGCTGTGATTGGCGTGAATCGTGACGTCGTGTCCATCCTTTTTGTGAATGGTGACGGCAACGGGTTTTCCGGGGGCCAGCGCGTTGAGGCCCGTTACGCTGACTCGATCTTCTTGTTCAATCTGCTCATAATCAGCGGGGTTCGCAAACGTCATGGGAAGAATGCCCTGCTTCTTCAGGTTTGTTTCATGGATTCGTGCAAAGCTCTTGGTCAAGACGGCCTTGACCCCAAGGAACCGCGGGGACATGGCGGCGTGTTCCCGGCTGCTCCCTTCGCCGTAATTTTCGTCACCCACGACGAAGGACCCGGTCCCTTTGCTCTTATAATCCCGCGCGACGTGTGACAGCGTCAGACCGGACTCGCCGGTGAGGACGTTCGTCCCTTTTCCGGTTTCTCCCGAAAAGGCATTGTTGGCACCGAGAAACATGTTGTCACTGATCTTGTCCAGATGCCCGCGATATTTCAACCACGGACCGGCGGGGGAAATATGATCCGTCGTGGTTTTCCCTTTGGTCTTAATCAACACCGGCAATTTTTCAAAATCCCGGCCGTCCCATCCGGGAAAGGGCTGCAACAACTGAAGCCGTTCACTGTTTGGCGGCAGATCGATGGCCAACCCTTCGCCATTTTCCGCCGGCGGAAGAAACCCTTCTCCGCCTTTTGCAAATCCTTGAGAGGGTAATTCCTCACCTTGCGGGGGATCGAGTTTGATCTGCCGCCCATCAGGGGTGGGCAGGGAATCTTGCATGGGATTGAATCCCAGCTCCCCCGACAGGGCATACGCGGCGACCAGTTCCGGGCTCGCTAAAAAGGAAAGGGTGTCGGCGATCCCGTCGTTCCGACCGGGAAAATTGCGGTTAAAGGAACTGACAATCGAATCGGCCCGGCCTTTGACGCCGTCCGTCCGTTTCCATTGGCCGATGCACGGGCCACAGGCGTTCGCCAACACGGTCGCCCCCAGATCTTCAAACGTCTCCAGAAACCCGTCGCGTTTCATGGTGTGAAAAATCCGTTCCGACCCCGGCGAGACCAGAAAGGCGGTCTTGGCTTTCAAGCCCGCTTGCAAGCCTTGTCTGACGACGTGAGCGGCGCGGCTGATGTCTTCATAGGAAGAATTGGTGCAACTGCCCAACAAGGTGGCTTTCAATTCCACGGGATACCCCTTTTCCCTGGCTTCATCCGCCAACTTGGACACGGGCCTGGCTAAATCCGGGGAATGCGGACCCACCACGTGCGGTTCCAGGGCGGACAGATCGATTTCCAGGATTTCATCAAAATACCGTTCCGGGGATTCATGCACTTCAGGGTCCGCAACCAGCATCGCCTTGTTGGCTTCGGACAGCGCGGCGACGTCTTCGCGTTCCATCATCCTGAGATAGTCCACCATTTTTTGATCGAAGGGAAACACCGACGTGGTCGCACCGAGTTCGGCGCCCATGTTGGTAATCGTGCCCTTGCCCGTCGCACTGATGGTGGCGGCACCCGGCCCGAAATATTCGACGATTTTGTTGGTGCCGCCCTTGACGGTCAGTCGTCCGCAGATGGAGAGAATCACGTCCTTGGGGGAAGTCCATCCATTCAACGTGCCGGTCAGCTTGACCCCGATGAGTTTGGGATGCAGCACTTCCCACGGTAATCCGGCCATGACTTCACCGGCATCGGCCCCACCGACGCCAATGGCCAACATGCCCAGTCCTCCGCCGTTCGGAGTGTGGGAATCCGTCCCGATCATCAATCCACCCGGAAAGGCATAATTTTCCAGGACGACCTGATGAATAATGCCCGCTCCGGGTTTCCAGAACCCGATGCCGTATTTTTTGGCGGCCGATTCTAAAAAGTTGTACACCTCCCGATTCTCATCACAGGCCCGCAGCAAGTCTTTTTCAGACCCCATCTCCGCCCGAATCAAATGGTCGCAATGAATCGTGCTGGGGACCGCGGCTTTTTTCTTCCCGGCCTGGATGAATTGCAGCATGGCCATCTGAGCCGTGGCATCCTGCATGGCCACGCGGTCCGGTCGAAGGGCCAGCATGGCTTTTCCCCGCTCCCACGTCTGAGTTCGGAGATCGTCGGCATGAGAGACCATGATTTTTTCAGCCAGGGTCAACCCACGGCCGAACTGCTTGCGAGCGGCCTCCACGGCCGCCGGCATTTTTGCGTAGACGTTTTTCACCAATTCAATGGACATGATTTTTTCTCCGGTTAGTGAATAAAAACGATTTCATATTGTGCCGCTGCGGGGTCTCGTTCCGATCTCTTTTTGGCCGCATGAGATGCGGCCCTACTTTCAACAGCATGATATGCGGCCCTACGGCTATTTCAACGGCGGCACGTCCCGACGGCTCGGGGCCGCGTAACTTACCAGATAGTTAAACAAACGAATGAGGCGACTTTCTTGCCGTTTTTGATCGGTCCAATGACCGATCAGGCCGATGGTTCGCGCCAACACGAAAAATCCGTTCAAGCTATCGACCGGGAATCCGAGGTCAACCAGCACCGCGGCCATGGTGCCGTCCACGTTCAAAATCAAGTTGTCTTTTTTCGCCGCAGTGACGTTCTCAACCGCCAGGGCAAAGTCGAGGTGAGGCGTCGGCACGTCAAGGCTTTTGACGTATCGCACTAATTCCTTGACCCGTTTGTCCGGATTTCGAAGGCTCTTCACGCGATGGCCGATGCCCGGCACCGGCCCCACGTTTTTCTTCATGTACGCCAGAAACTCGTCTACCGACGTGCCGTTGTCAACGGCAAACTTGAAATACCGGCCGGCGTCCGTGACCGCGCCGCCGAACCGCGGCCCGATCATAATCAACCCCGCGGCCACGGCTTGAGACAATCCGATGCCCGCACAGGCCGCAATGATGGTGGTCAACGCTCCGCTGACGCAGGGTCCATGATCGGCCGAAAGGATGATGATCCGCCGAATAATTTCGGCCTCCTGCCGGGAAATCAGTCGTTTATCCCACAGAAGCCCGATGACGTGGGGAATATCATACCCGTTGTTGATGAGTTCAGAAGCCGGATACCCTTCATACAAGGGTTCGTCTCCCCGGTCGTCACTGATGGTGGACTTGATGAGCGGGGTGACCAGAACGTCGCCGTCCTTCATGCCCTGCTCCACGGTCCGCGGCAGTCTGGGACGCTCCGCGTCACTGAGTTCGGGAATGGGCTTCACTTCGCCCGACTTCAGCAACGCCTCATAGGTGTCTTTGATCGCCGGTCCCAACGCTCCGAAGGTCTCGGGCACCATTGCCCCGGCCTTCTTCAGGGCTTCCGATTTCGCACGCGCCGACCCTTCCCCTTTGAGCCCTTCCTTGGCCCCGGCGTGACCGAATTTCATGCCCTTGGGCAAACTTTCCTGACAAAAGCCGGACACGACGGCCAAGAGGGTCACCCGGCGCTTCTTTGCGCCGTACCATTCAGCCGCCCGTTCCTCCAAATCCCCACCCATTTCACCGACGATGACCACGGCTTTGGTTTGCGGGTCATTCTCAAACATTTCCAGATAACTCACGTAGTCGGTTCCGGGATACGCGTCGCCGCCAATCCCGATGGCCGTCGTGATGCCGTCCGCGAACTGCGAACAGATCCAGATAATTTCATTCGACAGGCCGCCGGACTTCGTGATGACCCCAAAGGACCCGGGACGATAGAGCTTGCACGCCACCAGATTATCGAAGGCCCCGCCGATCACGCCCAAACGACATTCCCCCGCGGACATGACCCCGATCGAGGACGGCCCATTGAAAATTTTCCCGAGTTGACGGGCGCGCTTCCCGAGCAGCTTGGCATCTTTCTCGGGCAACCCTTCCGTAATCATGGACACCACCTTGACGTTGGGAGCATCCAAGGCTTCTTTGGCCCCGGCGTAGGCCCGGTCGGCGCCGACGTAGATCAGGCTCGTGTTGATTTCCGGATGGTTCGCGGTCGCTTCAGCGATGGTTTTATACACCGGAATCGCGACGAGTCGGTTGCCGCAGACGACTTCGTTGGTTTTCCCTGCATCCGGGGGATAGACAAACGCGGAGACGTTCAAGGGCTGCCGAATCATGTGCCGGAACTCGCCCATGCGGCGAGCCGCGTTGACCCCCGCCACTCCGCCTTGAATCACAACGTGCGTATCTTGTGTTGCCAGAATGCTCATCAATCAATCTCCTGCTTCAAAAGTTAGTGGTGAGTGGTTCGTCACCGGCCCCGGGTCACCGGCCTAAGGCCATGTCAACGATGTCGGTCAGCGGCGTATGCCGGTCAAAAACTTCAATGTCGAACCCTTCGTCTTTCAACGCCTTCATCGCGGCCAGCCCTTCCTTTTCGTTCGGGCCACCGCGTCGCACCCAGATGCGCACGCCGTTCAACTTCCCGTCGGTTTTGGCCCGGCGAAACGCGTTGATAATGCCGCCGAAGGTCTTTTTCACGTCGGTGAAGTTGGCAATGGCTCCGCCGACGATGACGTGCTTGATGCCCGGAAGCGAGCACACTTTGTCGGTCAGGGCTTCGACGGCCCAATCAGGAGGGTCGCCGGAATATTCGGCATAATTGGCCAACTTGCCGCCCCGAGCCACCACCGCGTCCGAGTAATAGACGCTGGCCCCGCCGCCGGCCGGCAGCATGGCCGTATCCCCGCCAGGAATTTCAATCAACTTCACCGACCCTTTCACCTTGGCATCCACGGCCATGATTTCTTCTTCCTTCCGGGTATAGGCCCGACCGAATTCAGCGGCAAAGGAAAAGTTCCAGTCGGGATGCCGGAACTTCGCGTCCCCGTCCAACAGCGTGACGGCATCAAGGGCCACCAGCTCGCCGGCTGCATTCTGCACCAGTGGATTGATTTCCAGATACTGGGCATCCTCATTCTCGAAGCACCGGAACAACTTTTGAGCAAAGGCGGCGACGGCGTTGACCAGATCGCCGGAAAATCCTGCATCTTTTGCAAGCCGCTGCAAATCGTCCGCGGCCGGAGATTCCCCCACGTCCACCGAGAGCCGTTTCACGCGATCCCAATTTGACTCCACTTCAATCCCGCCGCAGTTGGCCACCATAACGTCGGCCCCGTCCCGGGTGGACTTGATCGCGGCGTAGTACTCGTCGGTATGGTCAACGGCTTCCGACACGATGACCTGTCCGATCGTGAGCGTATCGATCTTCCGCCCCAGCATGTCCTTCACGGCGGTTTTGGCACCGGACAAATCCACCCCGACCTTGACCAGACCAAGTTTGAAACGCGACCCCAGGGCTTCATGGGCTTTGACCACCAACGTGCCGTTCTTCAACCAATCGTTGGCCTGCGCCAACTGTTCGAATTCATCACACGAACTGACGACCGCATAATTGGGGGTTTGCACTCCCCATTTTTTCAACAAGCCCATTCCCGGGCCTTCAAGTACCTTAGCCATGGTCAACCCTTTTTAGAGACCTTTGCCCAACGGCGTGCCGAGCGTAGCGAAGACAACGGTCTCCTTTTAATGTGAATGAGTGATGACAATCGGATACCGGACGGCGAATTCTAATGAGATTTGTTCTGTATCGCAATCAATCGAAAGGCCCAGTTTAAGGGAGACACGAAAGACCCAAGCCGGAGCCGGCACCCACGGTTTCCCTGATAACACACGTCGGAGACAAGGTGAGCGGAACCCCCAACCCAAGGCCGGTATACGGAGGACCGAGTAAGGAGGCCGCGTGAGACGCGGCCCTACTCCCTCTCTTCCTCCTCCCTCTCCCCTTGCGGGAGAGGGCCGGGGTGAGGGGAAGCAAGGCCCGCTCTCACCCCTCTGTCCCCTACACCCGCGGCGTCATGCCCGTGCTGCTCATGCCAACGAGACGCGAGATTCTTCCCTTCAAGGCTCATTGAGGCACTTCGAGGCTCAGGGGAACCTCAGGGGAACCTCATGGCAGGCACTTCGTTCAGAATGACAACGGGGACGGCTCAGAATGACTACGAGGAGGGAATGACAGAGGGACGTTCAGGTCTTATGGGATTTGTGGATCAGAGAATTAGCGTCGGGATATCATTGTTCTGTTAATAGCCATCTCACGGACCTTGCTCATAAGCTCGGGCGTTACCAAAACCTTATTATCTGCCTTTAACTTTTCCCACTCTTTGTGGATTAAATCCGCCTTATATGAGAGTTAATAAAATACCTTATTTGTAGCCTTGGAACTCATTTTTGGGGTTGTAGTCGTCACTTATTGTTTCTGTTTGTATGTCGGAAGATTCGGTGTTTGCTTCTGCGTCTGCTTCTTTTTACTCGTCTTTTTGTTGGTTGAGTTTTTCGTATTTTTTGCGTTCGGTGTAGGCTTTAATTTCTTCGTCCATAAGGCTAATCAGTTTCATATTAAAATCGTTATACGCATTCATCCATTCTACTTTTTTATGCTTCCAAGCCGACCATTGGGCGTTTGAGGGGCTTTTTGGTAATTGATTGTAATACTCAATATAAGTAGCTTCTTCTTTTTCATGGTCGTTTGATAGCTTAATAACTGTAGTTCTTAGTTCAGGTGATTTGACTACTTTCCCCTCGGCTTCTAACTTTTCCCATGCATTAAAGATAAATTTATTTTGTGTTCTTAAACAAGTTCTTATAGCGTTCACCTCTCCAAAAGTCATCTGGTCTGTTGCTTTTTCACAGTCTATACCTACTAATTCAAAAAAATGGTCAAACGGCAGTTCAGCGTGAGTAATGGAACTAGAGCCGGGTTTGTTCTGAATCTCTTGTTTCCCGCAGGTCAACTCTCCGCCGCCCGCTCGGTCCAGGGCCTCTCGCAACACCACGTTTTCCTTTTCATGCACTTTCCCATACTGAGAGGGGATGTACTCCTCGGGGTCCCGGATACAGGGGTCAGCGTTGCCCGCCAGCAGCGCCTTCACGACCTCGGTCTTGCCGTGGCTGCCCACCGCCTTCAGCGTTAGGTGCAGCGGCGTGTACCCCTCGGGCGTCTTTCGATTCGGGTCTGCCCCGGCGTCCACCAGCAAGGCCACGATCCGCCCCTGGTCCACCCCGGCCTTGACGAAAAGCTGGAGCGGCGTCAGCCCGTCCCCGTTGACCGCTCGCGGATTCGCCCCGGCGTCCAACAACACGGCCAAGCTGTCTTCCCGGGTCCTCTTGGCCGCCAAGTGAAGGGCCGTGTTCCCGTCCTGGTTGGCCTGGTTCACCGGGGCGTCGTGTTGCACCAGCAGCCGGGTGCTCGGGGCGCAGGCCAAGTCCACTGCTATACCCCCCACGGCGTGGTGGAGCGGGGTATTGCCGTCGGTATCCCGCACCGTCACGTCGCCGCCGTGTTTCAGGAGAACCGCCAGGTTTTGCTTCGCACACGCCGCGGCCGCGGCGTGGACCGCGGTGAGGTCCATGAACCCAGGGACGTTCGGGTTCGTGCCTTGGGTGAGCAACTCCCGCACCTTTGAATGGGCCAGGTCACTGTCCGCGAGGTCGCGCAAGCGCGCCTCCTCCGCGGACTCGGAGTAAGCCGGGGCGACGGGCAGGAGGAGGGAGCCGGCCATCAGCAGGGCCGTTGTAAGCAGGGTTCGGGCAAGGATGGTGTGCTTCATGTCTGGTCCTTTCGTGCGGATATGAGTGATGACCATGGGTCCTCTCTCAGGTGCTGTCCGCTAGGGGTAGCGGAGAATAAATAACCCAAGGGGGAACGGGAGTCAATACTCACCTTGCCTGTTGGGGCATTTATGAAGAAGGAAAGAAAGAAGAAGAAGAAAAAGCAGATCCTTCACTTCGTTCAGGATGACAGGGGAGAGGCAGGATGACGTGAGGGGGCAGGAGGACAAGGAGGGAGAGGAGGAGAAGAGGGGGTAGGATGTTTTGTATGACTTTCTCGACGAACAAACTTGAGCATCTTGAATTTCTGAAAGAGGGATGGTTTTTTTAAGGTCTAGGGCCTCTGCCACACTGCTAAAAGATTTCTTTCCACGTTTGTACCTGAGTCGGGACGGCGAGCAGCGCGGCTTGAAGGCGACAACTATCGTATCGGACGGTTAATGGTCCCGTCTGCTGGTTGATCTCGCCGGCCCAGACCGCCCCGCGAATCACAATGCCACTTCCATGGCCGTTGAGAAACACCGTACCGGTGACCAGGATCATGCCGTCCCATTGGACCGCACCTTCCAAGGTTGCATTTCCCTCCACCAGGAGAATGCCGGAACCGGTGACGTGCTGCATTCGTAGACCTGCCGGAAAGGACGCGCCGGCGGCGAGAAAGACCATCGGCACGTCCGCGCTGCCTAACGATTGGTTGTGCTGATTCTCCGTCAACGCGACGGCGTCCGTACTGAGATTCGCAAGAGCGTCATTCAGATTCAACGCGACCGCGTTGGGTTGAGGCGTGGCCGGGGTTCCGTGGAACTGAATGGAAGGGCCGCTCGTCACCGTTCCGCCGGCAAGGACCGGCGGCAGGCTATCGACCGCGCTGCACGTGTCGCGGCCATCAAGTACGCCCGTCCCTCCGGTGAGGCTCACGTTTCCAGACGCATACAGGGCCGCGACCTGATTCGGGCCGGGCGGATGAACGACTTCCGCCTCCAACACCACGCCGCCGCCTTGCCCGGTCCCGTGAGCGATAATGTTCTCTATCGGCAACCACGGCGTGCGCTGCGTCGTCGTGAAAGAGACAGGACGAAGACTGGTCCGTGAGGGATAGCCGAAGTACACGACGTTGCCCCGGTTGGTCTTGTTATGGCGACTGGTACGGCCGTCCTGATCGAGGTAATGAGGCGTGCCCGGACGGTGCCCTGCCCGCTCAGCGTCATATTCGGTCTTGTGCCGAATCTTCAGCCAGTACTCCAGGTCGGTCTGCACGCTGTTCGATTGAACAATCGTATTCCGTGGATTGCCGCTCACGGGAAATACGTTGGAATATCGCGTTGAGTAGTCAGGATCATCCGACGTCACCCAATCCGAAGAGGTCACAATATAGGCCGTCCACAAGGGATCCTGCCAGATCCCCGTGCTCCCGATGAACACGTCCTCGGTTCCCATCGATTTGCGCAACCGCGACCGGGCCTCGGCCAATCCGGCCTCCGCCGCATAAAACTCCTGGGTCGCCCGCCGGTGGTTTCCACTGATTTTGATTTCCGTGGAGGTGGTCTGCAAGACGACCGCCGTCACAATGCCGACCACGGCAATCAACAGCATGACGGCCACAAGAGCAAAGCCCCGGTGACCGATCGCGGATGGCCCGACGTTTCTGCTCCATGACGGTCCGACGCCGCCCGAATCATCACGTCCGTGCGTCACGTTACACGCGGGTTGATGGATTTCTACGTACGCACCGGCCACTTTACCCATAGGGTTTAGTTCTTTCGTTCGGTCGAATCTGGGGCTTTCGGTTGATTGCGTCGAACGTCAACGCCAACTACAATAACCGGTCAACCGTTGGAAAGTCAGCCTTTCCACCACGTGCGTTGTCTCCTCTTTCACACTCTTTCTATGGGGTAAAACACCATGTCAACAGAACCGGACGTTATTTACACGAAAGTCGATGAAGCACCTGAACTGGCGAGTGCGTCGTTTCTGCCCGTTATTCAGGCTTTTGCCGGAACCGCAGGGGTGAAGGTCGGCAGGAAAGATATTTCCCTGGCAGGCCGAATCATTGCGCAATTTCCAGACAACCTGAAGCCGGAACAACGGCAACCCGATGACTTGGCGTTGCTCGGAGAACTGGTTGAGCAGCCGGAATCCAACGTCATTAAACTTCCGAACATCAGTGCGTCGATTCCTCAAATCAAAGGGGCCGTCGCCGAACTGCAATCACAGGGTTATGCGATTCCCGACTACCCTGAAGATCCCAAGACCGATGAAGAGAAGATCATCAAAGCCAAATTTGACAAGGTCAAAGGCAGTGCCGTCAACCCGGTGTTACGACAGGGCAACTCCGACCGTCGAGCTTCCACGTCGGTCAAACAATACGCCAGACAGCATCCGCACAAAATGGGCCAATGGACCAACGATTCGAAGACGCACGTGGCCCACATGTCCGACGGAGATTTTTTTGCCAACGAACGATCAACGACCATCACCGAACACACGGCCGGCACGGGCCGTATTGAATTCGTCGGTGCGGACGGCAGCACCACCATCCTGAAAGAGAAGCTGCCCCTTGACGTGGGTGACGTCGTGGACGCCACGAAGATGAGCGCCAGTGCCTTACGCCAGTTTTTCAAGGAGCAAATCGAAGACGCCAAAAAGAGCGGCGTTCTGTTGTCGCTGCACATGAAGGCCACCATGATGAAGGTCTCCGACCCCATCATTTTCGGTCACGGCGTCTCCGTCTACTTTGACGACGTCTTTCAGAAACACGCCAAGACGTTTGCCGAGCTTGGCGTCAATCCGAATAACGGCCTGGGTGACGTGTATGCCAAAATCGGCCGATTGCCGGCCGCGCAACAGGAAGAAATCAAGGCCGACGTTCAAGCCGCGATGGACACGGGGCCGCGTCTCGCCATGGTGGATTCGGACAAAGGCATCACCAACTTCCACGTGCCGAGCGACGTCATTATCGACGCCTCCATGGCCGCGGCCCTTCGCGTGGGCGGGAAAATGTGGGGACCGGACGGCAAAGAACACGACATGAAAGCCATGATCCCGGACCGCAGTTACGCGGGCATTTATCAGGCCGTCGTTGATTTCTGTCGAGAGAACGGGGAATTCAATCCCGCCACGATGGGCAGCGTGCCCAACGTCGGGCTGATGGCTCAGAAGGCTGAGGAATATGGCTCGCACGACAAGACCTACGAAGCCTCGGGCAAGGGAACCATCCGCATGATTGACGGAGCCGGTCACGTCCTGCACGAACGGGACGTGGAACAAGGCGATATCTTCCGCGCGTGTACGGTGAAGGATATTCCCATTCAAGATTGGGTGAAACTGGCCGTGAATCGGAGCAAAGCGTCCTCCACGCCCGTGGTCTTCTGGTTGAACAAGGACCGGCCACACGACGCGCAGTTGATTGAAAAAGTCAATCGCTATCTGAAGCAGCACGACACCGCGGGCATGGACGTTCAGATCATGGCCCCGGTGGACGCCATGAAACATTCGCTCAAACGCGCCAAAGACGGGCAAGACACCATCGCCGCCACCGGCAACGTGCTTCGGGATTATCTCACTGACCTGTTCCCGATCCTCGAACTGGGCACGAGCGCCAAAATGCTGTCCATTGTTCCGCTCATTAACGGCGGCGGGCTCTTTGAAACCGGAGCCGGCGGGTCTGCCCCGAAACACGTCCAACAGTTTGTCAAAGAAGGGCATTTGCGCTGGGACTCCCTGGGGGAATTTCTGGCGCTGGCAGAAGCCTTCGCCCATCTCAGCCGCACGCGCGGCAATGCCAAGGCCCAGGTGCTCGCGGATACGCTTGATCGAGCCACCGGCAAACTCATGAACAATCGCAAGTCACCGGGTCGGGTGCTCGGAGAGTTGGACAACGCCGGAAGCCACGTCTACGAGGCCCTGTACTGGGCACAGGAACTCGCCGCACAAACCGCCGATCCGGACCTGCGGGAGAAATTTACGCCTGTGGCACAAGACCTTGAGGCCAACGTCGAGAAAATTCTTGAAGAGTTGAAAGCCGTCAAGGGTAAGCCGATGGACATTGGCGGATACTATCACCCCGACCCGACAAAGGTCCAGGCCTGTATGCGCCCAAGCGCCACCTTCAACACCATCCTGGCGACTTTGGGCTGACCGGCGCGGAGCGGCGCATCTCATGCGCCGAGTGTGTCACCATCCTGGATGGCTTGGGGTCTCATCCACGACACGCATCCGCACGAAAGGACCAGACATGAAGCACATCCTTGCCCGAACCCTGCTTACAACGGCACTGCTGATGGCCGGCTCCCTCCTCCTGCCCGTCGCCCCGGCTTACTCCGAGTCCGCGGAGGAGGCGCGCTTGCGCGACCTCGCGGACAGTGACCTGGCCCATTCGGATGTGCGGGAGTTGCTCACCCAAGGCACGAACCCGAACGTCCCTGGGTTCATGGGTCTCACCGCGGTTCACGCCGCGGCCGCGGCGTGTGCGAAGCAAAACCTGGCGGTTCTCCTGAAACACGGCGGCGACGTGACGGTGCGGGATACCGACGGCAATACCCCGCTCCACCACGCCGTGGGGGGTATAGCAGTGGACTTGGCCTGCGCCCCGAGCACCCGGCTGCTGGTGCAACACGACGCCCCGCTGAACCAAGCCAACCAGGACGGGAACACGGCCCTTCACTTGGCAGCCAAAAGGACCCGGGAAGACAGCTTGGCCGTGTTGTTGGACGCCGGGGCGAATCCGCGAGCGGTCAACGGGGACGGGCTGACGCCGCTCCAGCTTTTCGTCAAGGCCGGGGTGGACCAGGGGCGGATCGTGGCCTTGCTGGTGGACGCCGGGGCAGACCCGAATCGAAAGACGCCCGAGGGGTACACGCCGCTGCACCTAACGCTGAAGGCGGTGGGCAGCCACGGCAAGACCGAGGTCGTGGAGGCGCTGCTGGCGGGCAACGCTGACCCCTGTATCCGGGACCCCGAGGAGTACATCCCCTATCAGTATGGGAAAGTGCATGAAAAGGAAAACGTGGTGTTGCGAGAGGCCCTGGACCGAGCGGGCGGCGGAGAGTTGACCTGCGGGAAACAAGAGATTCAGAACAAACCCGGCTCTAGTTCCATTACTCACGCTGAATTGCCGTTTGATCATTTTTTTGAATTGGTAGGTATAGACTGCGAAAAAGCAACAGACCAGATGAGTTTTGAAGAGGTGGACGATATAAGAACTTGTTTAGAAACACAACATGATTTTATCTTTGACGCATGGAAAAAAGTAAAAGCAGAGGGTAAAGTCATAACCTCACCGGAACTAAAAGCTACAGTTATCAAGCTGTCAGATGACTTTAAAAAAAAAGAAACCACTTATAGAGAATATTACTATAAAAATATATATAAAAAAAACCCCTCAAACGCCCAATGGGCTGCTTGGCACACTCAATATATGGCATGGATGAATGCGTATAACGATTTTAATATGACAATAATTCGTCTTATGGACGAAGAAATTAAAGCCTACACCGAGCGAAAAAAATACGAAAAGCTCAACAAACAAAAAGAAGCAGACACTAAATCTTCAGACACACAAACAATAGGGGACGACTACAACCCCAGCAATGAGTTTCAAGGCTATAAATAAGGTGTAATACTGGAGGCTCACATGCAAACAAACAAACGCATAAACCCCTACTATCTGGCATACTATGCACTTAGCCAAGCCATCCGTCACGTTCTAGGGGCGCTGGGGAGTGAGGCAGTCATTCCCCAGCGGTCTGCCCCCCGAATGCTCTTATCGGGGGTCGAATCGTACCGAGGCGATTGCCTGTGACCAGGAGACGGATACGCTTTGCGCGAGAAGGTGGAGCGGTGCTTCACCAAGCTCAAGCCGTTCCGCCCATTGCCACGCGGGATGAGAAACTCAGCCGAACCTTCCTGGCGTTGATTCATCTCGTCTCGACATGGATTATGCGGCAATTCGTCAACACGGCATAAACGTCAAAAGCCCGGGCAGCCCTGTAGAACTCGCAGTTCCAGGGGTAGTTGCCGCAGTAAACGCCGTCGCTGGCGGGACTTTCTACCCTAATCCCGCTACGACAACATACGCAAATCTTTTTCCACCTCACAAAATGGCAGCCCAGAATGCCGTGACGGGCACACAGTCTCTCAGCGGGGACATTTCGGTGATTGCCTTCATGGGCAACATGTATTACAATTTCGATCCGGGCTCAGGCTGGAAACCTTATGTCGGCGGTGGTAGATATAATGGCTCTTCAATAGGAGGATCTCATCATGGCAAGCCCGTTGCGTCAAACTAAGTTTGCATTAGTTTTATTAGTAGCTATCGTCGTCCTTACGATTAGCACACCCCTTGCTTTCGCGAACTCACACTGCCATCCACTTCTAGTGATGATTGAAGGTGGCGGACGGTCGACCTCAAGCGGTAAGAGTATACGGGCTCTCACGAATGACATTGAAGACGAATACCGTTCTAGAGGCATCACGATCGCAGTCGTTGATAATGGAATATATTGGAGTAGGTTCTGGAAGATAATGCGATGGGAACCGGTGAAGGAAACAGCACAAGGGATCAAATCCTCGAATTATTGGCCAGTGGTCATCGTTGGCCACAGTCTTGGTGCTGCAATAGCGTGGGAGTTGGCAAGGTTAATTCCGATCAGTTTACTGGTGACGTTAGATGGAGTGTCGTTCAAGGACGATGTGCCGCTAGAAGACAAGAATTGGAGAAACGTCTGGGTTGATAAGAATGCCTGGGGCCCTGACTGGGGGCCTGAACCTGCAGATATAGATTACAGCATCGGAGACTTCACGCACTACGATGTAAAAAGGATGTGGACACATCGTCATCCTAAATTCGGTTCTGCAGGAGAGGCAGTTCTGAGAGCCCTTACGAAGTGTCCTAATGTGACTCACGTTTCCTCACCTAAGCCTGAGGAACTATGCAAGTTGAACAGCGTGGGATGCAGACAAAGTTGGAGATAAACAACAAGTATAGTAAGGGCTAGGTGATAGATGTCCGATTCTTCGAGTACGCCATAGGAGGTAATTTGGTGGCAAGCTCGCAGAAAATGAAAATACCTGCGGGGGCGTCGAAATGGTACGAATACAGTTGCAAGAGTCCAGCGAATCGGGCTTGCTACGGTGCTCGTCAACCTAAGAATGGGGTTCTGGGATGCTGGTTTAGGCGGGAAGGAGGAATGTGGCATAAATGCCAAAAAGTGTTGAGAAAAGTAGAAGAAACACCTTTTATTTCAGTAGGTTATGCCTCTTTGTATTGAACCTGTTGAACAAGCGGGCAAAGGTGATGCCCCCAAAAGCCGGTTATCAACCCCAAAAAGCCGCGTAGCGCAGGGATTAGCAAGGGATTGGCCCTCTGCCATTCAAGACAAAAACCAACACTTTTGACATTTATGCCCAGAATGACATTAATTACCTATTAGATGCCGTAAGGCGTGGAGCACAATCTGTTCTCTACGCTACGAGAAAAACTGGCGACAGTGATTGCCTTCAGATGCTGTAAAGCGTGGAGCATTTTGGAATTGCCGACATGCAGACTGCAATTAACCGTGTATGGATTATAGTATGGTCTTTGCGAGCGCGGGGAGGAACTGCTGGATTCCCGATTGAAAACATCGGGAATGACAGAGGGGGGAACTTGCGGGAATGACATGTTTCCTGTGAGTGTGGGGATGAACCGCCACAAAATACAGTGGGTCACTGATTACTCACATGTTCCCTACGAGCGCAGGGAGGAACTGACGGCTCTGAACGGTAGTGTCCACCTTGCGAGGGGGGTGAGGATTGAAACCCGCGAAAACGGGAATTCCCGTTTCTAACCAATCGTCATTCCCGCAGGAGTAAGCGGGAATCCAGTGTCTTTTCCTCTCCCTCCCGGTCTCTGAATCCTTTTATCCGGTTTAGCAACGAACACTCAGTCGGCTTTTTGAGGACGGGCAACACGATGATCCGGTCCTGGCATTGGCCCCCGTGCTGTATCGTCAAGGGGTTGCTTCTTTCGGTGGGGCTTCTGAGGATTGAGATTCTTCGCTTCGCTCAGAATGACAGATCTTACTCATTGACACGATCTTTGCTCATTGACACGATCTTTGCTCATTGACGCGATCTTTGCTCATTGACACGATCTTTGCTCATTGACATGATCTTTGCTCATGGTGACGTTTTGCTAAGGTCTAGTCAGAGGGGCAAACCCTCTTATCCCTCTCCCGTCAAGGGAGAGTGTGGGGGTGAAGCGGAGGGAAAAGGAATGTTACAACGGGATCAGCGTGGAAGATCGAGGGTAGCCGGCGCCCGATCTTCTGATATTAAGACGCGGAGAGAAAGCTTCCCTCGGAAGCCATCCGGATGGCTCGTTCCCAGGGGAGAACCGTGACGTGCCCGACCTTCAGCACGCGGGGGCCGCGATAGACGCCAAAGGCCCGCCGGACGTCGCGGGATTGCAGCAGGACGTTCAGCCCTTTATTGAACGTTTCTTTCCAGGTGGGGGAAGATTTTATTTCAAAGCCGACGGCCTGCCTGCCCCTTTTCCAAATCAGATCAACTTCGTTGCCGGATTCCGTGCGCCAGTAGAAAAACTGCGCGCCGTGCGACCGCCACGAATTGAGTGCCCTGAATTCATTGAGCACAAAGGTTTCAAACAGCACGCCCGTTTCCATGGCCGAAGGCTTGTCCCGGTGCAGACCCGCCAAGGCGCGCTGCACGCCGCAATCGAACAGGTAGAACTTGGCGTGCGCGACCTCTTTGACTTTGGCTTTGTTGCGGTAGGCGGGGAGGAACCACCCCAGCAGCGTGTCTTCCAGAATGCTGAAATAGCCCTGGACGGTAGATCGAGCCACGCCCACGTCCCTTGCGACGTTGGCGGTGTTCAGGATCTGCCCGTTCATCACGGCGGTCACGGACAAAAACCGGTGGAACACGTCGAGATTTCTGACGAGGGCTTCTTGCTGAATTTCCTCTTTCAGATAGCTCTCGACGTACGCATCCAGAAATTCGATTCTTTCCATTCGGGAGGCCGCGGTCACGCTCAACGGTAATTGTCCGTAGCACAAGGCGTTCGGCAACCTGAAATCCTCGCCGATCTCGATCGCGCTCAGCGGAAACATCTTTTTCGGGGAAACTCTGCCCGCCAGCATGTTGGCGTGGGACCGCTTGAGTTTCCTGGCGCTGGAACCGGACAGGGCAAACCGATAGTCGTGCCGGCTCTCGAACAACAGCGCATGAACTTCATCCAGCAATTCCGGGAGTTTTTGTACCGCGTCAATAATGATCCAGGGTTTTCGGTTTTTGAGAGCAGCCGCTTCCTGAGCGAGCAGGGACGGGTCCCGTTTATACCGAAGATACTCACTTGACTTCAGCAGATTGATGTTCAAGGCCGCGTGGCCAAGACGTTGCGACAGCCACACGGATTTTCCCGTACCCCGCGGGCCGAACAGGAAAAAACTCTTTTGAGGAAGTGCAAGGGTTCGGGAGTACATGTCGGTGATTCCGTCAGAATTACGGTAAAAATAACGGAATCATCGACAGGTGTCAATCGGTTTGATGGAGTGTAGGATCAAGCAGTCATGATTTCATGATTTACGGCGTCCGTACAAGCCGGAAGCCGACGTAGTTGACCCGGTTGCCGACGGCACCGCTGTCGCGGTGCGCGGTTTGCAGATGCTCCGGTCCGATGAACCAGGAACCGCCGCGCAATCCGCGAAGGCCACACTCCCCACTCTGCCATGCACGACCGTCACTCGGCGCGCCCGTATACCCTTTGTTCCAGCAATCCTCCACCCACTCCCAGACGTTCCCGCTCATGTCGTACAGCCCCAACTCATTGGGTTGCTTCTGCCCGACCGGATGGGTCTTGTCCCCGCTGTTATCGAAATACCAGGCGACGGCATTCAGGTTCTCGCTCCCGGCATATTGGTACCCCTTACTCTTCCGTCCGCCCCTCGCGGCATACTCCCACTCCGCCTCCGTCGGCAGCCGATACTGTTTTCCCGTCAGGGCATTCAACGCCTTGAGAAACCTTTGGACGTCTTCCCAACTGACGCGCTCAACGGGACACTGCGCGCAGCCCTTGAAGCCACTCGGGTTCTCGCCCATCACGGCTTCCCACAACGACTGGGTCACCTCATACCGGTTGATCTCAAAGTCGCTGACCCGAACCTGATGGACCGGTTTTTCGTCAGGATAGCAATGACGCTGCTCAGCCGTACAACCCATCCGGAATATTCCGCCTCGGACGGATACCATCTGTTTCTTGAGGTCAGCTAACAGCTTCGGCCGCAACGCTTTGACGTTTGCTTGTCCTCGTTGCTGCCCCTCCGCTTGTCGCCGCTCGGATTCCTTTAATTTTGACCGTGCCGTGGAAAGCAACGTCAACGCCCTTTGCGTGTCCCCGTTCTTAATCGCCTTTGTCGCTTCCAACAGGTATTGATCCACCGGAACGTCATCCGGCAAGTCTTGGGAAACCGCCAGCCCGCCGCAGCTAAGACTCAAGATCAGAAAAACCAGGATTGCCGTTGTTTTCATATCAAGTGTCCTCCCGTCGTTGGTGGAGCGTAAGGGCGATGATTCTTCAATCGCGTCCATCTTTTCTTTATAAAAACTCAGGTGATCTTTAATGGCCGCCACGGCGTCGATTGGGTTTTCATAGGTCCAGACGGCATTGTCAGCAGTCTTGCCGTTCACGGTCACGGAAAAGTAGGAAGCCTCGCCCTTGAACGGACACTGGGTTGAGTGCTCCGTTCGTTGCAAGTACGACGTGTCCACGTCTTGCCGGGGAATGTAATACGCCGGTGGAAGCGGCCCCTCTTTCAAAACCAATGCCTGCGTTGTCTCAGCAACGACGCTGCCGTTGAACGTTACCGTGACGCGCTTGGGATGTTTCTCAATGGTTATCGCATGGGGGTGATTCCGTTTGCTCATGGGAGTCCTTTCCGGCGCGATGAGATCGCGCCCTACGTCTTAAGAACGACACGATACGCGAACGCTTCACGACAAATTTCTCGGGGCAATACGGGACTGAAGGGTAAAGGTCCGATAGCCGTCGTTTTCGGAATATTGGTCGTCGGGGTGTTCTGACTGGACCGTGATCGTCACCGCCACCGCCCGGATGCTCGGCGTATGCGTGGTTGGGCGACCCATGCGATCCAAACAGGAAAAGGTAAAGGACTCGACGTGCTCCGCTACGGGTTGTCGGCGGCCCTTTCCCGTTTTGCGCCGGAGCGTGGACGTTGCGTCGTCGTACAGATAGACGATGGATTCCTTCGAGTCCGTCAACGTGCCGTTCCCGTTCAAATCCGCTCGAAGACGCAACTCCGTCGGATGGGAGGTGATTCCCTGAAAATCGTTGGACGGATCGGCGTCCCGATTCACGCCCATGGGGTCATACCCTGCCATACGGATTTCTCTCACCATCATGTCCAATGCCGCACGGGCGGTCTGCTGCATCGTCAACACGTCCTCTTGCACGACCTGCCGCTTGATCTGCGTGAGATGCACGCTGTACACCGCTCCAATGACGATCATGCCCAACACCAAGGCAATCAACAGTTCCGTGAGGGTTAATCCCGTTTGATTCTTCAGAAGATTGGGAACCATCGGGGCTACGGTGCGAAGATGGTGGAAAAGGACACCGAGTGTCGATCATCGGCCCACCACACGGTTACGGTCGCCGTGTGGAGCCCGGGAACGGGCTGGTCCGGCAGGATGCGCCACTCACGTTTGTACAAGGGATAGTCCGGGATTGCGGCATACTCTTCCGTCGTTTCTATCGGACTCGTGAAGGATGAGGCGGAACCGGCCGTTCTCCACTCTTCGAGTTTGTCCTGACCTAACGTCGTGGCCGTCGTGAGATGTTTACTCGCTGCCGCCCCCTTGTTCGCCGTGACGGTCAACCCCGACAGGGCCAACAAGACGAGGAAGACCAACCCCATGGCAATGACCGCCTCGACGAGGGTTAATCCTTGATCGGTTCCGACGCGGGACCCGATGATGCTCGGCGTCTTCATTCGTTGTCCCTATGACGGAGTTTTGACCTTCACGCGGCCGGTGATGCTGATCGTGATGGCTTTTTCTCCCGCGGAATTGGAAATCTTGACCGTCGCCAAGCTTGAAGCCGTGCCCCTGGGGTGGAAGATGGGATTATTGTTGGAGACCACCGTGACTCCGGGAAAATCAATTGATCGGGAGGTCACGGCCTCGCCGGAATCGATTTTGCCATTATTGTTGTCATCGTCCAGCATATCATAGTGGCGCGGCTTGGTGAAAAAGACGCGGACTTCATTCCCCTGGCTCACGGCTTGGGCCCTCGCCGCCAAGAGGTCGGCTCGAATTTGTCGAACGGCCCCATTCAACCGATACGTGGGGAGTTGCGAAGAAAGCCACGTCCCGCTCAGCCCTATCACGACACTGAGCACGCCGAGGACGATGAGCAACTCGGCGAGCGTGTACCCTGATGGATCATCCGGTCGTTTGTGGAACGGTCGCCACACGGCAGACTTCCTGGGGTTCCAGAGATGGCCGGCCAGCCTCGTCTTCACTGACGTCGCGTCACGCCTGACGAATGCCGGTCTTACCACAACAGTGCCACGTACACGTCGATGACGTCCTGATAAAAGAACATTGACACCACGGCGCCCCCCACCAGAAAGGGACCAAACGGCATGGCCTCCCCTCGCTTCATACGACGCAGGGCCATCAGGCTGCTCCCGACCACGGCACCCGTCACGGACGCGAAAACCAGGGTCATGAGAACAGACTGCCAACCCAAGAAGGCGCCGATCATCGCAAGAAGTTTAATGTCTCCACCTCCCATGCCTTCCTTTCCAAAGAGATAGGGACTGAGGAGCGCAAGCACCCAGAGCACGCTCCCTCCCAACGTCATGCCGACCAAGGACCCGACCCACCCCAAAGGAAGCACGAAGGTCGATGCCACGAGGCCGACGACGATGCCCGGAAGAGAAATGACGTCAGGAATCATACGATGATCGAAATCAATGATCGCCACGACCAACAGGGCCGACAGCAGCAACGCATACACCGCGGCCTTCATGCTGAATCCAAATTGACAGGCAAGACCCAGATACCCCAATCCATTCACGCACTCCACTAGAGGATATCGCCATGAAATCTTTTGCCGACACCGGCGACATCGCGCACGCAACCATACCACGTTCAAGAGTGGAACGTTGTCAAACCATTGAATGGGTGTCCCGCAATGAGGGCAGGAAGATCCCGGCCACAGAACGGATTGGCCGCGAGGGACCCTCAGGATACACACGTTCAGAAAACTCCCCACGCACAAACCCGTTATGAATGCCAAGAGAGAGGCGACGAATACGTCCATTCTTCTATATCTCGTGAGTCACTGAACCCCCTGGCCCATCGTGAAAATACGTATTTTCTATGCTTTACTTTTTCACAAACACACTGCTAGTATTCCGTAGTTGTTTCATCTTGCAAAAATGTTCGTGACCTATGGCGTTACACGCGAAAACGACTCACAAAAGAGACGTGCCTCCCGTGAAACGGAAACGCCCTGAGGCGCTGACCGGACGGGAACGGGAAGTTCTCCAATTGATCTGGGCCGGCCTGAAAAGTAAAGAAATTGCTCAACGCCTCAAACCGCCAATCAGCGTCAAAACCGTCGAGGCCCATCGGGCCAACATGATGAAAAAGGTGCGCGTGTCCAACGCCGCGCAACTGTTAAACGCGGCCATTCAAGAAGGGCTTATTCAAATTCGGTAGCCCTTTCTCACCTCATCCGTTGACGCACGACTTCATACGCGACGGCAGCCACACTCGCTGAAACGTTGAGCGACTCCACGTGGCCTCGCATGGGAACGCGGGCGCGGGCGCGGCATTTTTGCAAGACGCCGGGTCTGAGCCCTTTTCCTTCTCCTCCAAACACCAGCACGGTCGGTCCCTGTAAATCCAAATCCGTATAGAGTTGGTCGGCGCTCGGATCGAAGGCTATCGCGTTCACGTCGCGATCCTGCAATCGTTCGATCAGTTTACCGATATTGGTGCATCGAGCCACGCGGACGTATTCAACGGCTCCCGCGGACGATCTGGCGACACTTGACGTCAAGCCCACTGACCGGCGCGCAGGAATAAATACCCCGTGGATACCGGCCGCGTCCGCGATTCTGAGAACCGCCCCAAAATTTTGAGGATCTTCCACTCCATCCAGCGCCAACAAGAACGCGGCGTCCCCTTGTTGAGACGCATACGTCACGACTTCGTCTTCCGACGCATAGGACTTGGCCGCCACCACCCCCACCACGCCTTGGTGATTGCCGAAGGGAATCAGATGGTCAAGCTGCTCGCGAGGGTGAACCTGCACGGGAATGCCGTGGACGTTGGCGAACCGGATGATCTGGGAATATTGACGTCCGCGGTGAGCAAGAAGAATTTTGACGAAACTGCGTGACTGGGACCGAACGGCCTCCGCTACGGCATGAATGCCGAACAGTCGGTCAACGTCCCTATCGCTTCCAACGGGTGCTCCCATCCGGCCGGTCTTCGAGGGTGATCCCTTTGACCGCCAAGTCTTTCCGAATGTGGTCCGCGGCGGCAAAGTCTTGTCGCGCTCGCGCCTGGGCTCTTTTTTGGATTTGTTCTTGAATCCACTCATCCGTATGCTCCTGATCAGCACGTGTCCGAAACCGGCCCGTACCAAAATCCAACGCACGAAACACCCACTCTTGTTCGCTGAGCTGAAATAAGCCCAGCGGCGCCCCACAACGGCGAAAGACTTCACGAACCCCCCGTCGCCCTTTTTCGGAGAGCCCCTCCCGCATGGCGTGGTTGGCCGTGGCGCGAAGTTGTTGAAATGCCGCCAACGCCGCGGGGGTATTGAGATCGTCATCCATGGCTTCTTCAAAATCTTGCTGAAACCGCGTCAAGGCTTCTCCTACGGTCTCCTTGGAGAGGGAACTCTCGTGAGGTCTTTCGGACAGTCGGATGAAGAGATCGTAGACGTTGTCCAATGCTGATTTGGCCTCGGCCAAGGCACGATCCGAAAAATTGACGTCCCCGCGATAATGGGTGGAGAGCAGAAAATACCGCAACGTCTCGGCCGTGACGGGTTCAGGACAATTCGCCTGATCAAAAATCTCCCGCACGGAAAAAAAATTTCCTACCGACTTTGACATCTTCTCTTCGTCCACGGTGACAAATCCGTTGTGCATCCAATACCGTACGAACTCTTGGCCGGTGGCCGCGCAGGACTGCGCGATTTCGTTTTCGTGGTGCGGAAAGGTTAAATCCTTCCCGCCGCCGTGAATGTCAAAGGTTGCACCCAGATGATGCACGGACATCGCCGAACATTCGATGTGCCAACCGGGTCTCCCCGGCCCCCAGGGGCTCTCCCAAGCCGGCTCCCCTGGTTTGGCCGCTTTCCATAACGCAAAGTCCATGGGGTCCCGTTTGCGTTCATCCACCTCGACTCTCGCCCCGGCCTGTACGTCTTCGAGGTTGCGTTTCCCCAACCGGCCATACGTCGGAAAAGCCGAAACCTGATAATACACGTCGCCGTCGATCTGATACGCCGACCCCTTGTCAATGATGCGCTGAATCATCTGAATGATCTGCGGCATGTGTTCCGTGGCACGAGGCTCGACATCGGGGATTCCAACGTCCAACCGCTTCATGTCACGATCATGGGCCTGCACGTATTTTTGCACTACGTTGTCCCAGGGAACGTTCTCTTCCGCTGCCCGGTTGATGATTTTATCATCCACGTCAGTGAAGTTTTTGACGTAGGTGACATCATAACCCCGATACTGGAAGTACCGACGCAGCACGTCAAACGCAATCGCACTTCGTGCGTGGCCAACGTGACATTCCGCATACGCGGTGACGCCACAGACGTAAATCCCGACCTTGGGCGGATCGATTGGAACGAACCGTTCTTTTTGATTGGTCAACGTGTTAAAGATCTTCACGGCGCGTTCACGTCGGAGGCCGGCGAAGCCGTCTGCTTCAGGGTTTTCTTCGCGTGGACCCTTACCACCCAGAATCCTAGACCGATGAGCAGGACCAACGCGATGGTGAACACGTTAAAATATTGCTCAAGAACCTCTTTGACCCAGGGACCCAACAGTTGCAACGTCCCGGCGACCAAGAAAAAACGCGCGCCCCGGCTGATCAGCGAGGCCACGACGAAGATCTTAAAATTCACATAAAAGGCCCCGGCTCCGATTGTAAACAATTTATAGGGAACGGGGGTGAAGCCTGCAATGACAATCGCCCACCCCTCATATCGCTCAAACGTGTCGTGGACGGTCGAGACGCGATCCGGCCCCATCACACGAAGCAGCAGCGGCCTCCCGCCGAACCAGCCGATCGCGTACCCGAACATGCCCCCCAAGACTGAACCAACCGTCGTGATAGCCGCAAAATACATGCCCCACGACGGGGAACCGAGCGTCAACGCCATGAGCAGGACGTCGGGAGGAAGCGGAAAGAAGGAAGACTCGGCGAACGCCAACAGAAATAAGGCCGGATACGCGTAGGCGGATTCAGACCATGACACCATCCAGTGATAGAGGTCTTGGATCATCGTCGGGGTTTCTCAATCGTTAAGAGGTCTGAGCCCTTTTCAGTCGTTTGGACACGACTGATTCCCATGCCTTCAACTTTTTCACGGCACGGTATTGCGTCATGTCAAAATGGAGAGGCGTCATCGAGACTTTTTTTTGTGCAACGGCATCGACGTCGGAATGCCTTCTTCTATTCCACGTCTCGCGTTCACCGGCAATCCAATAATACTTTCCGCCACGGGGATCGACTTTTTCAATCACGGGATTTCGGTATCGTCGTCGGCTTAATGAGGTCACCTGCATCCCGTTTAACTCTTGGACCGGCACGTCCGGCACGTTGACGTTTAATAAGGTATCAGGAGGCAACCCATTGTCCAACACAAGTTGTGCCACCTCGACCGCCACGTGAGCCGCGGATTGAAATCGAAATCGTTTCAGGCCTTCCAACGACACGGCCATGGCCGGAATCCCTCGAATGGCACCTTCCAGAGCCGCGGCCACGGTGCCGGAATTGGTGACGTCGTCACCAACGTTGAGACCTTTGTTAATTCCGGATACCAGTAAATGTATCGACCGGTCCTTGAGGAGTTGTCCCACCGCCAACGTGACACAATCCGATGGGGTTCCATTCACGGAGAAGACTTGCCGGCCGATTCGATGGAGTCTCAGGGGTTTATGGAGCGTAATAGCTCGACCCATCGCGTCCTGAGGGCGCTCGGGGGCCACGACCCATACCTCACCCAGTTGCTTCAGGTATTGAGCCAGAGTCCGAATGCCAAGCGATTCAATGCCGTCATCATTAGAGACTAATATGTTCATCAGAGTCGAGCGACGGGTCTCATATAACAAAGCCTACCTCAACGACCATTGAGGTAGGCTTCGTCGGTCCTCTCAAAAAGCACCGAAACGGCGTTAAATGTTCTGCATAAAGTGAGTCACCGCTTCTTGATCGACGGCTCCCATAATGGCGGAAGACGGAACCGTCGCCGACTTTTTCCCGGTAAGCCCGCATTCAATCTCATCAAAAATCATTTCAACCGGCATGGACATCCCACCATACACGTGCGGGCCGGCGACAATTTTCGCTTTGGAGTAGCCATAAATGGCCGTCGCCACGTCCTTGGCCAACCACCCGACGAAATTAAATTCGGGCACCACGATGAGTTTGGCATGGGCACACAGGGCACGCAATTCTCTGGTGGGAAAAGGGCGAAGGGATTTCACCTTGATTAACCCCGCGTGAATGTTCTTGTCTTTACACATCCGTATGGCTTCACGCGACTGAGCGGCGGCGCTGCCGGAGGCGATTAAAAGAACGTCAGCGCCTTCCACCTCTTGCGTTTCGATCAAACCGTTCATGTACAGGTCGATATACTTGCGGGACCGTTCAACCGCGGCCCAGACTTCTTGTTGCCAGACGGCATGAATGTTATACGCCATGAAATTCGATTTTTGGACGGGAGCATCCCGCGACAACCGCGCCGGAGGATTTTCAGCGTCCAAGACCGGCACCGCGCCTCTCCAAGAATCTCGCGACGGTAATTTTAAGCTTCGATCCTGCATCGAACAGTATCCCCGAGCATGGGTCACGAAAAATCCATCACAGCAAACTCCGACGGGAAGCGTCACGTCGTTCTTTTCGCTGATAATGAACCCTTTCATAATGAAATCAAACAAATCTTGCTGATTTTCCGCGTGAAAGACGATCATGCCGCAATTCAGCAGATATGAGACTTCAATGTTATCGGGTTGAATGGCTAGTGGAGCATTCACCACTCTGCACGTAAACATTGCCACGGCAGGAAGACGATGACCCGGCCATGAAGCAATCGGCTCAATTCCTCGAAGCGTTCCCGGCCCGGCGGTCGCCGTAAAACACCGCACGCCGGAACGTGATCCCCCGGCAATGGCTGACATGACCCCATATTCTTCTTCGCCCCGATAATATTCTTTGACGTAGCCTTCTCCATATAACACCCCGATGAGCTGCATGGTTTCACTTTGCGGGGTAATCGGATAGGCAATGGAGAGATCGACGTTGGACCGGCGAACCGCCTCTTTGGCCGCTTCACTACCGGTAATGAACTCCCGCTCACGCGGCGCTTCAAAAAACATATACTCAGGTGAGACGACCTTTTGTAGCTTGGCTTCAGCGTGCGGATCCTTCTTCCCATCTTGGCCGGAAGACACTGGAGCCGTACTGGTAATCGGGTCGCCTTGTGGATTGGTTTTGACTTCGGTTTCTAATCCTTCACTCATGGCTTACCCCCTCTATGGGTGGGTTGGCATCCCCGGCCGAACCGTCAGGGATCGTTTGATAACAATGATAGAGCATAATAGAGAGGGACTATCCTTCCCGCTGCATATCTTCAGCCTTATGACCGAAGGCAGCAGCACTCGACGTCCCTTCTTCTCCCAACGAAATGCTTAATGGATTCGTATGGGTCTGTCCACCATGCACGTGAGACTGCAATCCGGTGAACCTGACGTTCTCGCCATTGTCCGGCAGGGCAATCCCCACTTCCTCACGAACCCGCTTAAACACCGCCGTCACCTTTCGAATCTTGGTCGCATCAGAATCCCGAACCGTAAACATCGCGTCTTCGTGGCCTTGCTCCGCGCAAATGGCCGACGTCCAACAATTCGTCCCGGCCCGAATCATTTTCAGCGTCAGATTGGCATAATGACAATGGACTCCGATGAAAATACACGCTTCAATTTTATTCCCCCAGATCGTGAGATTGGGATGATTCGGGTTAATCACTTCCTCGGGTTCAATCTTCGGGTATTTCGGACGATAATCGGGCATCGGAATAATGAAGACTTCAGGAATTTGAGCCGCAAGTTCCAAGACGGCCCGTGCTTTATCCGCCGCGTGGTCATTCCAATTCCATAAGACTAAGGGACCAGGGAAGATCGTCGCGTTCTTTCTCGTAAACATGGCTTTTGCCATTTCTTCCATCGCCCGGTCTTCTTGCACTTCATGACCAAACGTCAGGCCATGCTCGGGTTTGGGTGGGAGCACGCCTAATTCTGCCGCGGACGGCGGATGAAATCCCGCCGGCCCAGGCTCCACGATTCTCTCTCGTTCGGTCATTGCCACTCTTGTACTCCAATTATGTGATGCAAGAAGGATGATCCGTTTCGGAGGTCACTTACCCTCGAATAGGACTCGCCAACGTGGCGGAACTGTTCTTTTCACCATAGGTGACGTTCTGGGTCAGGGCCGTATCGCCAATCTGATCAATCATTTCCATTTTAATGGCGTTGTGCTTGGCCATGTTGTCACAAACCCATACGCATTGAGCACATCCCTTACAGCGATCCACTGCGACGTAGGCAGACCCATATTTCAACCCTTTATCCTTGCCCGCATCGTTGTTATACAGGATGGTGTTGGCTTCAGGACAATATTGCGTACACAGCTTGCAACTCGTGGCTGCACAAATCCCGGTATCGATATTTGCGACTAAATACATATTGGCCTCTTTTGTCGGTTAGAGGATTACGCCATTGCGGGTGCGTCGGATTTCTCTTTAACTTGAACCCAATCACGTTCCACGGCAAACTCCCACGCGGCTTGGACCACGGCCAGATTCTTTTCGATCAATTCCTGTTTTTTCTTGAATTTTCGCTCAACCACGCTATCCAACGCGGCCGTGCCCCCAGACACCACGAATCCTTTTCCGAGGAATCGATCCTTCACCGCTTGAGCCAATGCCTCCATGTTCGAAAGACCGGTAATCGCACCAATAGCTCCCACCATCGCCATATTCGTGGCTAAATCAATACCCGCCACGTCAAGTGAAAGCTTCGTGGCCGGCAAGTAGAACAATTTGGCATTCAGTTCCTTGAGTTCTCGATCCTGATCCGCTTCCAATCTCATCGGACCATCATTGTTGATTAAGGCAACTCCATCCTTTTTCAAGCCAAAGTAAAAGGGATTCGTATAACTTTTACCATGGGTAATCACCTGCGGGTGGAAGATCATGATAATATGCGGGAACGTGATTTCACCTATTTCATAAATGGGCTCATCAGAGACCCGCACGTAACTTTCCACGGGAGCCATCCGCTTTTCGGACCCATAGAAGGGCACGATGGTACTTTCCCCACCTGCATTAATCACCCCGGTACTAAAAATATGAGAGGCCGTAACGACGCCTTGCCCTCCGACTCCCGCCATACGAATGTTATAACGAATCGCCATGTCTTCCTCCCTCTTCTGTCTTCACGCACCGACCGCTCGTTCCGCCGTCGGACGGGTCCTTACTGCTTTTCTACTGCCGCTGCCGGTTTCGGAAGATATTCTTTGTACCCATACAACTGGGACAAATACTCCTTGGCTTCGTCCGTGATGTACTCTGAAAACTTGTAGCGATCGTTTTCGACGGTTTTGGCGTCTTCCATTACCTTATCCGTGGGAATCGCGTATTCGATGTTACAGGACGTATACGCTTGAATATAGCTCGGACCAATTTCCCTCGCGACCAGGACGGCTTTTTTAATGACGCTTTCAACGCGTCGAGGATTATTGGGAACGACCGTCGCCACGTAGGCGCACCCGGCAACTTTTGCCATCCCCAACATGTCCATCTTCTCGAACTTCTTACCCAGCGGTGCCATTTTCAACACTTGATTCCGGTTCGTCATTCCGCTTTCTTGACCACCGGTGTTTCCATAGACCTCGTTATCCAACATAATGGTGGTAAACTTCTCTTTTCTGAACCACGAGTGCAGCGTTTGCGCAAAGCCAATATCAGCCATCCCCCCATCGCCGGCCATCACCACCACGTCCTTGGGTTTATCACCGAACCGCAGACGAAGGCCCCGCGTCAATCCGCTCGCCACCCCATTCTGATCTCCATAATTTCCATACACAAAGGGAATGGCGGCTTGCGAGATGGCCAGACGTCCGCACCCGGCCGTGCCCACGGTGATCGTATCTTCAGGATTCGGAAAAGCAATGATCGCCAGTCGAATAAACAACGTCATGGCGCATCCGGCACACATCGGATGTTCTTCCAAAATCTCCTTAAACGTCCCCACTTGAGACACGGAGATTTTTTTTCCGAATGGGCCATGCTCCACCATATCTCTATATTCTTTGGGCATGAACTTTCCAAATCCCGGCGTAAATTTGACGTAGTCGAGGCTCATCGCAGATCCTCCTTTTCTCGAGTTGAGTGACGCAAGCGTAATGGAATGCTAACGGATTGGTCCAAGGAATATTTTCTCATACGTAAAGACCTTCTCAGATCGACTGCGTTTCCGGTTTCCCGATTGTCTGCCGTTTATGACCAAATATCCTAAAGGTGAACCGTAGAAGAAGGCAACACAAAAGAAGACCCACCTCTTCAAAAAGAAGCCCTATCCAGAGATTTTCCGACTAGGCCTTTTGGCCCCATTTCCACCAATCTTCCCGTGCAGAGATCAATTCATGTTTCACAACGGAAGTAACCTTCGTCGTTGCGTTCAACGTTGGAGACAGACGTTCCGACCCAAAGTCCTCAACCTTATCGTACAATGAATTGCCCGGAATCAAAAGAAAGGCTGACGTCGAAACCTTCAGGCAGATTCGATAAGAACCTCAGTCCAAAATATACTGCCAAGGATTAACGACTTTACCATGAATCGCAATCTGATAATGGAGATGCGGCCCGGTAGAAAATCTTCCTGTACTTCCTACCAATCCGATCAGATCCCCTCGTCTGATTTGTTGGCCATTCTTGACCAACCTTTTCGAAAGGTGTCCATACGTCGTCTGTACGCCGTACCCATGATTGATACGAATATATCTGCCCATTCTCGCGTCATAGCCGGCGACGACCACTCTACCTTTAGCAGGAGCCCGCACTTCCTTCCCCAAGGCCGCACCAATATCCAGCCCTGAATGAAACGCCTTTTTTCCGGTGAATGGCGAAATGCGTGGTCCAAACTTTGAAGTAATCGGACCTTTGACGGGCCAAATGGAAGGAGTTGCGGCCCACCGTTCTGCTCGTTTCCCTGCAGTTTCTTGCAACCGAGCCAGAATGCGTTGTTCTCTCAACGTTTGTCGATCAAGCCACGCCAACCCTTTTTCGATCTTTATCACCAAAGTCGTTGGGGGAAAGCCGGGATTGCGATTGACGGATTCATCGGCACGGACGTTCTGCGAAACCCGGCTGGGGGTGCTAGAGGATGGAGCGTCGTATGGAAACTCTTCCCCACCCTGACCATTGACTCCAACGCCGTCTATTGGCTCGGTGTCAAGTCCAAGCATCGTTTGTAACTTTCTGTGCAATTTCTGCATGGACAGCATACGCTGCTCCATGTCGTCAATGGCTTCAGAAAACGCAACCGTTTGATTTCTGGACCGCTCCATGTCATCACGTAATCCGTTGAATTCGACGACTTGGTCCATCTTGACCACGTAATGAACCGTAATCCCGACCTGCATGACGAACAAGGCCATCGTCGTGAGCAATGCTCGCTTGAGTATCACTTTGCGCAAACGCAATCTGAACGGGTTGGCGGTCGCTCCACGAAAAATCACGATGGTATAGGCATCATCAGATGGAGGCATGAACTTCCTTTTAGGTGGATGAGGGATTTTCATATCACGTCGGACGCCTCGGTTCTACTTTACCCAAGAAAATCACTACGAATCAACAACGAATTCCACTTGACGGTTCATCCGTTCATCAACGCGTGATCGCATCGTGCCGAACTCGATCATCCGTCGCAGGCGGTCACTCCGGTTCATTCGGCACCTTGATCGCAGCGTGTAACCACGTCAAATACGCGCTTGAACCCCGTACCACCGGCAAGGCGAGAATTTCAGGAACTTCATAGCTGTGGCTGGCTTTCACTTCGGCTTCCAGGGACGGGTACGCCTCGGAATTCGACTTCAGCACCATGAAGCATTCTCGTTCTTCCGTCACGGTGCCTTCCCACTCAAAAATAGACGTGACGTTCGGCACGACCGTCGCACACGCGACCAGCTTTTTTTCGACCAGTCGGCGTCCAATGAGCAGAGCTTCTTCATGCGTCGGCGCCGTCACCAATACGACCAGTTCTCCCACGATTCACTCCCCCCACCATGGAAGGCCGTTTCCCTTCCTTGTCCACCGGCTTGTTCACCGGCCACGTCTCTTTTGGATTTTCTAAGGCGTTCATGAAACAGGCAACTCATCCCGTGTCTCCTTTTCCACAAATCGTTCCTTCAGGGACACAGCCCTCCGGCCGCAATCAACCGCTCCATGAGTTCAGAATAGGATCGCGTGACGGGGAACTGAGGATATTCGGAACAGATGGCATCCGGGGGGCGGAAGAAAAATCCGGCATGAGCTTCTTCCAGCATCGACACGTCATTGTACGAATCACCGGCAGCCAGCACGCGAAAATTCAAACTCTTGACCGCGGCAACGGCACGTCGCTTCTGGTCGCGTTCCCGAAGAGAATAGTTGCGAACGTATCCTTCATCATCAATTTGTAAGGTATGGCAGAAAAGGGAAGGATAATTCAATTGTTTCATGAGCGGACCGACCAAATCATAATACGTGTCCGACAAAATGATGACTTGGCAACGTTCCCGCAACCAAGCCAGGAAATCCGCAGCCCCATCCAAGGGCTTCATGTCGGCGACAACGTCGGTGATATCCGACAACTTGAGGTGACGTTTCCTCAGAACGTCCAGGCGATGCTTCATTAATTGGTCGTAGTCCGAAATATCTCGCGTCGTCACCTGCAATTCAGGAAGACCGGTTTTCTCGGCCACACCCAGCCAGATTTCCGGAGTCAAGACGCCTTCCAAGTCCAAACAGGTCACCACCGGTGCCAGCATAACCCCTCAATGCGCAGGAGATTCACGAAACAGTCAAAGAACGACGCGAACAAAGGGAGAAAATTATATAAAAAACGAAGAGCGACAACAAATCTTTCACGATTCAAATTAATGCTCCGGTCGGCACGCACCCAAACTCTTCGCGGGAATCTCGTGACTGAATCGTCTTATTGATACACGTCCAGGTTGACACAATGGGGCAAACACCGACGGCGTAACCCCGCGTGAAGGTTCTCGACGGCCATCAAAGCCATCTGACGCCGGGTCGCAATGGAGGCACTCGCCACATGCGGCACAATCACGCAATTCTTTAACGACAGGAGAGGATGCGTGGCGGGCAACGGCTCCGGATCGGTCACGTCCAACGCCGCCCCGGCTATTTTCCCTTCAAGGAGAGCTTGGCAAAGGGCTTCCGTATCGACCACGGGGCCACGCGCCGTATTGATCAGCACGGCCGTGCGTTTCATCTTGCTCAACGCGTCTCGGTTAATCAAATGACGGGTCGCCGGAGTGAGCGGCACGTGCAGGCTGAGAAAGTCCGACTCCCCAACCACCGTCTCAAACGAGACCCGTTCAACCCGATGAGCCTGCAAGACTTCATCAGTTAAAGAACGGGAATGACACACCAGGACACGCATACCAAAACCCTGAGCCCGACGCGCCATTGCTTGTCCGATCCGCCCAAAGCCCACAATGCCGAGCGTCGCACCAAAAATATCCTGGCCCAGCAGTAAGGTAGGACTCCAGGTTTGCCACAGACCATTCTTCACGTATTCCGCCCCCTCAACCACCCGACGGGCCGCCGTCATCAGCAGGGCAAAAGCCAAATCGGCGCTGGTCTCGGTCAACACCCCGGGAGTATTCCCCACGGGGATGCCTCGTTCGGAACAAGCCGCAAGATCAACGTGGTCAACGCCCACTGCCATGGTGCTGACCACTCGAAGTTTCGGAGCACGGGACAGCAAAGCCGCATCCACGCGGTCAGTCAGCAAGCAGAGCAAACCTTCGGCTTCAGCAATTCTTTCCGACAACACCGGAGAAGGCATCGGTCGATCTTCAGGCCACACGTCACACTCCGCAAACTCCCGTATCGCCTGCATGGCGACCTCGGGCAATTGACGGGTCATCAACACGCGGAATTTCGACATAACTACGTGAACGCAGGCGGCTACCCTAGGAGAATGAGTAAAGCAAACACGAGATAGCACAGACCGTTGAAGATCAGGTGGGCGGGCATCAAGGCCTGCGATCGTACGCGGAATTTGAGATAGACCGTAGCCAGAAGCGTCAACCCCATCCCCCACAACACTTCCTTTCGGGGCACCCATGGCGTCAGCAGCACCCCCAACGCCGGCAACAAACTCCCTTGAAACACCATGGCCCCGGTGACATTGCCAAACGCCAAGGTATCCCGTCCCCGCCGCACCCAAAGGATACTGTTCACTTTTTCCGGCAACTCCGTGGCCACCGGCACGATCAACAACGACAAAGCCAAGGCGGAAAGACCGAGCCAGTCTGCCAGATGCTCCACCCCATAGACGAATCCCTTGGCCCCGCCAATAATCAACCCCAACCCAAGGACCAATTGCAACAGGATCGTGACGAGACGTTCAGAAAACCCTACCCGGCTTAAAAAAAGCGGCTGATCCGCTTCGGTGCCATGACCCCGATCAACCAGGCTACGTGAAGCGCGAATCGTCAACAGCAGATAGACGAGATAACTCAAAGCCAGGCCCAAAGCCAACGACAGTCGGATCATGCGCCATTCCGGCGGAACAAAGACCGCAAGCACGGCCAACGCAAAGGCAAAAAGAAACCAATTCAGATCACGGTGGAGGCCCGTGGGTTCAGGACAAAAGACGTGATGCCATCCCCGGCCATGGGCGGCAGCCACTCCCATGAAAAACAGGGCAATGGTGGACAGCATCAGCGGCGCACCTAAAATGGCCCCCACGCCAACCTCATGCCGAACCGCTAAATCTCCGGTCGCAGCCACCACGGCCACCACGGGGACCATCGCCTCGGGTAACGCCGTGCCCACGGCGGCAAACACCGATCCCGTCACCCCCTCGGAAATGCCCCAACGTTCCCCGAGATGCTCAAGCGCATTGGTAAACCCCTCCGCTCCAATCAAAATGGCAAGTAACGAAATGAGCAACACCCATACTTCCATGCGTCGAATCTTCCCCGTCTGCCCATGACGCCCAGGCAGGCCGTTACACGTCTGCGGAGAGTAGAGTCCGTCCGGGATACAATCTCTTGCTCACATGTTTCCGTTGCACTAGACTACACCCCATGAGTGAAGAAACGATCATCATCGTATCGTGTCTCGCCGGACTTTTAGTTTATCGAGTCGGCATGCGGTGGTGGCGCCACCGCAACGCAGCCAAACAAGCCGATGAACTTCTCGACAAAATTGTGAAAGGCAAAGATGCGTTTCGTCGTTGATCCCCACCTGGATGTAGGTATCAAACCCGAGCCCGTTCCGGCAACACGTGCATCACGAGCGCACCCAGGCTTCGCTTCCTGCCGGTGCGTTATGGGCAGACGGGCCGATCAGACGTGCCCGGCACCCCTGTCCGCAGAGCCACAGACAGACTTTTGACTCAGTGTCCCACCGTGCCCAACCTCGCCGGTCGTCCACGGCAGTGACCCACCACCATCAAAAATCAAAAGACAACTGAACGGGACAGACCGCCTGAAGGGATCGGGAGCGCGGCAATTTTCGGGGTGCGCGCACGTGGGCGTTTCCTATTTCTTGAAGAGGTCCCGAACACTGCCCGCAACGATGCCGTCTCGTCGAGAGCGTGTTTCGTTGACGATGATAGACGTATCCACACCGCACGCAACGCCACGTAAACTTCGCGAAACCCTCAACGGCCTTGGTCAGCGTATGATAAATCGACACGTTCAGCCCATCGGCATTCATCACGTCCATGAGGCGTCGAAATTCCCGTCCATGGGACGGACGGCATTTCTTCACGTCAAACTGCCACTGATGAATCATTTCATGGGCCAACGTGTCCCGAACGAGGAGAAGAGATTGATCGTGAAGAAGCGGGATTGACAGACGAATGACTCTACCATTGCCATGCCGTCCTGCCGAAAGCAGGCGAGCGTCGCGCGGACCGGTTTGGCTGACAAACAACCCCGCGGACGACGTCAGACGGGGACTCCATTGAATCTCGATGGGCGGCAATCGATTCTGGAAATACGAAACGTTCAACCCCTGCCAGAGCACGTGAAGGGCTTCTGCAGAAAGAGGAACGTGGAGATGAGTAGGATAATCCGCCATCAACCTCACAACAGACCGTCATAGAGGACGAAACGGGGAGTATGGTAGCATGTTTCACGCCTGTCTGCCCATGACGCACAGGCAGATCCGAACCAAAATCTTGTACCTGCCTGAGACCGGCGGGCTGAACCACGGACCTACGCCGAAAACCATGGCCATCGACCCGGAACTTCAACGCAAGACTGACGAGGCCTTCATGCAGGAAGCCCTGCTTGAAGCCAGACGCGCCGGTTCGCGTGGAGAAGTCCCCGTGGGAGCGATTCTCGTGCTTGACCACGCCGTCATTGCCCGTGGACGGAACGCCAAGGAAGAGGAACAGGATCCAACCGCCCATGCGGAACTCATCGCCATTCAGGAGGCGGCCCGGAAACTCCAATCGTGGCGCTTACCCGACGCCACCGTCTACGTCACGCTGGAGCCCTGTCTCATGTGTGCGGGAGCCATGCTGCACGCCCGAATTTCCCGATTAGTGTTCGGCACGTGGGACCCGAAAGCCGGGGCATGTGGTTCACTCTTTACCGTTCACGAGGACCACCGATTGAATCATCGCATCGCCGTCACGCAAGGCCCCTTGGAACAAGAATGTCGTGACCTCCTTCAACAATTCTTCCAACGGATGCGACAGAACCAATCGATCACGTAACGGCCTTGGGCTTTTTCTTGACGGAGGCGCGCCGCGTGGTCAGCGATCCCTCCACGGCCCGCCGAATATATTTCTGGTACGAAATCCCTTCCTCATCTGCTCGCTCCCGCACCGCCGAAAGGAGTGGCTCGGAAAACCGAAGATTGACCTGTCTAGTTTTCGGCAACAGTTCAAAGGTGACGGGCGTGAAATTTTTCAGGTCCAGGTAGTCCGTCAGATCCCGGGCAAGAAACCGTTCGGCTTCCTGATCCGTCTTAAATCTTGGAACGTTGTTCTTCATATTTTTGGGCCTCCTTTTTATGCATGTATCTGGCACTGATCGGACGGAGACGAATGCGCTCGCCGAACGTCCTGATCGTAAACACGACCACCATTGGTTTTCCCGTCCATGATCGTCCAACGGCCAAATAGCGCTCCTCTCGTTGAACAAGCAGAGGACTTGGCGCAATCAACAGATGATCCTGCTGAAAGAACTCTTCGATCTCCAAACGGCTGAGACCATGTTTTGTACAATGCTCCTGGTTCCCGTCATCCCAGTCGAAGCCGTCTATCGCCAAGTCATTGTCGTTAAGTATATACATTATTCTATACAAATATCAACCGAAAAATATTCTGAAATGAATACCAGCCTGATTGTCTTACGTGGATGATGTCCACCGTTCTTGATTGGTCAGACGGCTTGGCGGTAGAGTCAGGGGATACGGAGAGGTGCGAGAGTGGCCGAATCGGGCGGTCTCGAAAACCGTTGACCGGCAACGGTCCGTGGGTTCGAATCCCACCCTCTCCGCCACTACCCCATCAAGATCAAGACTCTCCCTCAAAGAATGCGAACTTGGCATTATACCCTATCGCTAAAATCGAAGCCGGTTCTACTCCGAATCCAACCATCAAAAACGGTCAAAAAATGGGCGGACGCACTCGGCGTTTCACGTGATGATTGAATGAAACAGCTATGGCTAACCATTCCGACCTGACGTTTATTACGAATGAAAGGGGGCAAAACCTCCTTGAACGTTTCAAGGTGCTGATCAAAGTTCTCCTTTCCTTTCATATTCAACAGTTATGGACGTCTTCGATCATCCATCCTGACGTGTTCGTTTTCATGATCCCCACGACGTGCGGGGATATCCCCTCATGGGCCTGGCCGATGTCACACTGTTCTCCATCTTCTGTGGATTTTGAGAAGATGACAGGATTAGTGAATTCGTCTGATTCCTTCACTCTTGGGTTGAGCAAGAGGAACGGGGGAAGGGACACAACGTTCCTGAACCATATCGAGAATACAATCGGCCAGGACCCGCTTCTGCAGTCGGTTGAGGTGACGTGGGTCTCCGTTACGAGGGAGGATGATCGCTTCATTGGTGTCGCTGCCAAAGGCTGATTGATCGCCGTCAATACGATTCACGACGATGACGTCCAGGTCTTTTTGATGCAGTTTCTTTCGGCCGTTGGCGAGCAGGTCTTCGGATTCCGCGGCGAATCCGACCAATACCTGATGGGTTCGTTTCCGTGACAACGATTCAAGAATATCGGGAGTCCGTTCAAGGTCCAAGGGCATCCCGTTCCATTCGTGTTTTTTCATCTTTGCCGGGACGGGGTGCCGCGGGCGAAAGTCTCCTACCGCCGCGGTCATGATGAGGACCGTCGCCCAGGCAAACCGGGCTTCCAACGCCTGATACATGTCTTCAGCCGTCAACGCGGAAATGGTTCGGACGTTGGGGGGAGGCGTCAGCGCGGTCGGCCCGCTGACAAGGACCACCTCCGCCCCTCGTTCGGCCGCGGCGGCCGCCACGGCGTAGCCCATTTTTCCTGATGAAGCATTGGTCATAAAGCGAACCGCGTCAATGGGTTCTCGCGTCGGACCGGCGGAGACAAGCACCCGTTGCCCGACCCAATCCCGCCTGTCTGCCTGTCTGCCAGGGTCCAGGCAGGCCGCGGCAGGGGCAGGGTGGCGAGCCAGACGGTCATGCACCGCGTCCACGATCGTCCGTTCGGCGGGCAACCGTCCCGTTCCGACCAGACCGGAAGCCAGGGGGCCTTCCTCCGGCTCCAGCACGACGACTCCCCGCTCACGCAACGTCCGCACGTGCGCCACCAGCGCAGGATGATTCCACATTTCTCCGTCCATGGCCGGGGCCATCACGATGGGACACCGTGCCGCCAGCAACAGGGTGCTCAGAAGATCATCTGCCAACCCCAGCGCGCATTTGGTCAGGCAGTTTGCCGTAGTCGGCGCCACCAACACCAGGTCGGCCTCTTGTGTGCCTTGCAGGTGCGGCATGGATTCCGCGGCGGCAAAGAGGTCCTGACGAACCGGCCGGCCGGACAAGGTTTCAAAGGTCAAGGGCGCCACAAACTGCGTCGCGGCGGACGTCATCACGACGGACACGTCAGCCCCTTCCTGCGCAAGCGTTCGCAGCAGCGACACGGCTTTATACGCCGCAATGCTCCCCGTCACACCCAGAACGACCCGCTTGCCTCGCAACGTGTCGCTCATCGCCTTCGTCCGGGCCTGCCCGTGCGTCGCATACAGACAGGCATGCTACCCTTCCGTATCCGACGCAGGCGCGGCTTCTTTCGGCGAATCGTCAATGTAGACGCCGAGTTGCCGTTTGATTTCCTTCGCGTCTTCGTCAGCCTCTGCGGACCATGATGGGTGCCTTGCGTCTTCCTGGATTTGCTTCGCTTCTCGAAGGGCTTGACGAGCTTCTTCCCCGATTAAATAGTCCACGTTGCCTCCCAACACTTCTTCGAGGGCCAGGGACGTTTCTTTTGTAAATTTACTCGCGTGTGATCGTTTCGTCCCCCGCATGAGCTGTCTCGCACGTTGGGCCGCGACCCGAACCACGCGATAGCGTGAATCAAACGTGCCGGCTCTCTCGTCCGGCAGCAGTGGAAGGGTATCAATCATGACGGAAACTCCTTTGCGTGAATCATCAACCGCTTAGATGGCCATCTCTCTCATCGTCAATGGGTCTCGTAGTCCGTCGTCCGCGAACCAGTCGTCACTCAATCGATTGGTTTTGATCCGTTCGGCCAGAATGACGGACTCTAATTCCTTCGTCGCCTGGTGCAGGTCATCGTTCCGAATGAGGTAGTGATACGCTTTGACGTTGGCAATTTCATTTCTGGCGCCTTGGAGACGCTGTTGGATTTCTTCCGGCGTCTCCGCACCCCGTTGATCGAGCCGGGTTTTGAGCACGTCAAGCGACGGCGGAGCCACAAACACGAAGACGGCCTTCTGAAATCGCTCCATGATTTGCTTCGCCCCCTGGGTATCGATTTCCAACAACACGTCCCATCCCCCGTCCATGGCCTCCAGCAACGGCCGTTTGGGGGTCCCGTATTGACGGCCGTACACTTCCGCCCACTCAACGAACGCGTCATCCCTCACCATGGCGTGAAATTTCTCCTCTTCCACGAACCAGTATTCGACGCCGTCCCGCTCGCCGGACCTCGGTTTTCTCGTCGTATAGGAGATCGACAACGTGGTCCTGGGCACGCGCTCAATCATCTGTTTGCACAGCGTACTTTTCCCCACGCCGGAAGGTCCCGACACGACAACCGATATCCCTTTCCCCCGCATCAGATCATCTTCTCCGCGCGACTCCGCCTCATGAGGCGAGTTCATTCCACATTCTGCACCTGCTCACGAATTTTTTCCAGTTCACTTTTGAGCGTCACGACGTGCGTGGAGATTTCGGCGCTGTTGACCTTGGACCCGATCGTATTGACCTCCCGTCCCATCTCCTGCAACAAAAAATCCAACTGCCGTCCGACCGGCTCCCGTTTTTTGACCAGGTCGTCAAATTGCGTGAGGTGACTGTGAAGCCGGGTGAGTTCTTCCGTCACGTCGCACCGATCCGCCAGGAACACGCATTCCTGGGTGAGTCGCGTCTCGCCACCGTTCGTCGAGCCGGACAAGTCCTGAACGCGCGCTCGCATCCGCTCCTGAAGCCCTTTCATCACGCGGGGAAAATCACGCCGGATCGATCGATGAATCCTCCGAACGTGCGTCAACCGTTTCACAACGTCGCGTTGCAGGATTTTTCCCTCTTTGGACCTCATGCGATCAAGGTCTGCCACCGCGCCCGATACCAACCGCGTCACCGCCCGACTCACGTTCCCGTCGTCAGGCGGAGATTCCACCACCCGAAAGACGTCCGGGAACGACGCCAACAGACCGACATCGATCCGACCCTCGACCTGAAAGTCCTTCTGTAACGTTTTGAGCGCCTGATAATATTGGCGAGCGACGGGACGATCAAGGATCACGTGTGTCCTGCGATCTTCGCCTCCCGCACAGGTGACGGTGACTTCGATCCGCCCTCGCCGACACGTCTGCGCAACGAGCGCCTTGAGCCCCTCTTCCCATTCAAACCGCCCTTTGGGCAATCGGGTCACGATCTCCCGAAACCGATGGTTCACCGAGCGGACTTCCGCCACAATGGTGATCCCTCGATGGGTCCCTTCCCGCTTTCCGAACCCGGTCATGCTTTTCAACATGGACGCAGACGCTTTCCTTCCCAGTGACATTCTTCATAAATCACGCAGGCCTCACACTTGGGGTTCCGAGCCAGACACGTGTAGCGGCCATGGAGCAAGATTCGCTGCGAGCCTTCGGTCCAATCCCGTTCGGGCCAGACGGCTTGCAAGTCGTACTCGATTTTGGTCGGGTCAGTGTGCCGCGTGAGTGCTAATCGACGTGAGACCCGTTTCACGTGCGTATCCACGACAATCGACGGGACTCCCAAACAGGCGCCTAACATCACGTTGGCCGTTTTGCGCCCAATACCCGGCAACGACGTCAGGTCTTCCATGGTCCTCGGCACTTCTCCGCCGAACCGTTCGACCAAAGCCCGACTACACTTCACGAGATGTTGCGCCTTACTCCGATAAAATCCCGTTGACTTGATGAGGGCTTCGAGTCGCGGGAGGGAAGCATCGGCTAATTCCTCGGGTCCCGGATAGGTTTCGAACAAAGACGGCGTCACGCCGTTGACTCGTTCATCCGTGCATTGGGCCGATAAAATCGTCGCCACCAGCAATTCAAACGGCGTGGTATAGTCGAGTTCCACCGCCGCGGTCGGGCTCTGTTTTTTCAAGCGGTTGAGAATCCGACCGGCACGAGTGTCGGCTGACGTCGTTGACATCTCCTGAACGTCCCTTCATTGACGGACACCATTGTGAAAAATTCTCAAGACACCAACGCGGATGAGGAGTCCGCCCTCCACGCCGTCTCCGCCGCCAACGTGGGGCGCCGTCTTGAGCCCAAGGCGTCGGCAATGGCGTCTCGAAGCGGCTCGACGGTCTCCCGGGAAATCGCGGAGACACACAATGCCCCGGAACGTCGGGCCAGAATGGTCACCTCATCCGGCCGCAATCGATCGCATTTATTCATAACCAGCACCCGCGGCACGTGCGACAACTCCAGATCACACAACACGGCGTCAACCGTGCGCACGTGTTGATCCCCGTCCCACGCCGTCGCGTCCACGACCTGCACCAGCAAATCCGCTTGACGGAGTTCGTCCAGCGTCGTCCGAAAGGCCTCCAGCAGATCTTGAGGAAGATTCCGAATGAACCCGACGGTATCGGTCAGGATCACGGTGTGACCCGAGGGGAGCCGGAGTCGTCGATTGACGGTGTCCAGGGTGTCGAACGGCCGATCGTTGGCTGACGCGTGACCATTCGTCAAGGCGTTCAGCAGGGTGGATTTTCCGGCGTTCGTATAGCCGACGATCGAGACAATCGGCATCCCGCGGCGAACCCGTTTGGTCCGTTGCTGTTCTCGTTGAGCCCCCACGTGTTTCAGTTCCCGCTCGAGGTGATGAATCCGATCGCGTGCCCGTCTCAGATCGGTCTCCAGCTTGGTTTCGCCTGGTCCTCGTGCGCCGATGCCGCCCCCTAAACGGGAAAACGCCGTGCCGGACTGAGCCAGACGGGGCAACAGATACTTGAGTTGCGCGAGTTCCACTTGAATTTTCCCTGCACGGGAATGTGCCCGTCGGGCGAACACGTCGAGAATCAACTGCGTGCGATCAATGACCTTCATTTCCGTCATCTCGGACAATGAACGAACGTGGGTCGGGGTCAGGTCCCGATCAAAAATCAACGTATCCGCCCCGCTTTGCAGAGCTTGGATAATCACCTCGGTCATTTTCCCCATGCCCAACACGTACTTCGGATTGACGTGCCGCAATCGTTGCACCACGGTCCCGAGGACCTGAATCCCCTGCGACGTCGCTAATTCCCTGCATTCCAGCAGTCGTTCTTCCTGATCCGCCGGACTCCCCTCCATGCCGCTGACCAGCAAGGCGCCGGGGGCGCCGTCCGTTCGGCGAAGTGCAGGCGTGGCCTTGGAAATCTCCGCTTCGAGCGAAAGCACGAATTGATCGCACCGGCATTGAAACGTCTGAAAACTTTGCGGAGCCCATTCTTCATACGCCTTGCCTTGCGGATTAGGCGGCAGCAGATGGGCCAACGCGAGAGAAACCGGTTCGCCCCGTGCTCCCACGCCAAGCACCGCCATTAAATCTAACCGAAGCATGGCCAGATCGGTGAGGTCGTCTTTGGTCAACGGTTGATGATGAAGATGCGTATGGACGAAGCGAACGCCTCGTAATAACCGCGGCCCCGACCGGCTCCGCGCCAGCAGCGGGATCACCAATTGCCGATCCGTCCCGATGATGACGGACTCTATGATCCCTCGACGATTAATCAACAGCCCCAGTTGCCGACGCATTTCATGAGACAGTTCCGTACAGGAACGGGCCAACTCGGGAGAAATGACCGCGTCAACCGGGACGCGCCGGCGATACAACCGTTCCAGCCGAGTGATCTGGTTTGGTTTCAAGCCGGTCAGATGTCCAAGAACCCGTGGCATAACGCCGTCTCTCTCCGACCGCCTTACGTCTTCACGCCGGACCGCTGGTCCGGAGGAACGGATTCCAGCCCCAGACTTGGCTGCGCGTCAACCTCCCACGACGACCACCGTTGACGGTGATGGGCCCACCATCCGGCCATCGCGATCATTGCGGCATTATCCGTACAAAAATCCACGCGAGGCAACGCCAGGCGAACGCCTTCCTTTTCCGAACGAGATCGTAACGCGGCTCGCAAGCGAGAATTCGCGGAAACCCCACCGACCACGGCCAAGCCTGATACGTGACAACGCCGGACCGCCCGAAACGATTTTTCAACCAGCACGTCCACAATGGCTTCCTGGTACCCCGCGGCCACGTGCGCGAGATCAGGCAGAGCCTTTCCTTGTCGTTTCTGATCTCGTAGATAGTACAACAACGCGGTTTTCAGTCCGCTGAAACTGAAGTGGAATCCTTCCCGATTCAAATACGGGCGTGGAAACCGGACGACCGACGGATCGCCCGATTGCGCTAAGCGGTCCAACGCCGGGCCACCCGGGTAGGACAACCCGAGCATCTTGGCGCCTTTGTCAAAGGCTTCCCCCGCGGCATCATCAAGAGTCCTGCCCAACGGTTCATACGCTCCGCGTTCGCGGACGAGGTACAAATGCGTATGTCCCCCGGAAACCACCAGCGCGATACAGGGCGTCACGAAATCCGGTTCTTCCAACCACGCAGACGCGACGTGGCCTTCCAGATGATTGACGCCGATGCACGGAACGCCTAAGGCATACGCGAGGGCTTTGCCGAAACTGACCCCGACGACCAGCGCGCCGGCAAGGCCCGGACCGCGCGTGACCGCAATCACCTGTACGTCGGTCCAACCGAGACCGGCCCGCTCAAGCGCGGCGTGCGTCACCTCTTCAATCGTCTCAACGTGCTTTCTCGATGCCAGTTCCGGGACCACGCCGCCGAACCGTCCATGCACCTCGTGTTGGGACGCGACGACGTTCGACAACAAACGACCTTGAAGGGACAACGCCGCGGCAGCCGTTTCATCGCACGAGGTTTCAATACCCAAGAGACTCGGGGTTCGTGAGACCGCCGGATGACCGGATGGGCCTAAGCCGTGTTGACTCATCACCGTCGGAAGGTCGGCAGAAAAAACAACGACTCCCGCCACGTAACGTAACGAGAGTCGTGTATGAATGGAAGGCAACCAATCTGCAACGAACCGTTGTCTGACGATCCACGAGGCATCACCGAACGGCTAGACGCCCGCCATCGCCTCCTCTTCAACAAAAACCGGAGCGTTCTCCCGCAGCACGACTTTCAGTTTCCTGGCGTCCTTAAATCGCCCCTTGATGAGTTCCTCGGACAAGGGATCGCCCAGGAGCTTTTGGAGGGTGCGCCGCATGGGTCTCGCCCCATATTTCGGTTGATAGCCTTCATCAATCAACCATTGCTTCACGTCGTCGCCGATAACCAGTTCAATGTCACGTTCAGCCAATCGATCGTTCAACTCTTGAACCAGAATGTCAACGATGTTCAACAGATGCACTTTTTCCAAGGGATGGAAGACCACGTATTCGTCGATTCGATTCAAAAATTCCGGGCTGAAGTTGCGTTTCAATTCCTCCACGACGTCGGCCTTCATTCGCGCGTGGCCGTCGCCTTCTTCCGTTTTTTGGAATCCCAAGGACACGCCCTTTTGAATAAGCTTGGTGCCCAAATTCGACGTCATCACAAGCAGGGTGTTTTTGAAATCCACTTTCCGGCCCAGACTGTCCGTCAAGATCCCTTCATCCAGCACCTGTAAGAGGACGTTGAAAATATCGGGATGGGCTTTTTCGATTTCATCGAATAAGACCACGGAGTAGGGACGACGCCGAACCTTCTCGGTCAACTGTCCGCCTTCCTCATACCCGACGTAGCCCGGAGGCGCTCCGAACAATCGAGAACTTGTAAACTTTTCCTGGTACTCGGACATGTCGATTCGGATTAACGCATCTTCGGTGTTGAACAAAAATTCCGCCAATGCCCGCGCCAGTTCGGTTTTCCCAACGCCCGTCGGACCTAAGAAAATAAAGGAGCCGATCGGCTTGCGCGTATCCTTGAGTCCGACCCGCGATCGCCGAATAGCCCGACACACGGCCGAAATCGCTTCCTCTTGGCCCACGATCCGTTTGTGAAGAAAGTCTTCCATGTGAAGCAGTTTTTCTGATTCCTCTTCTTCGAGCTTAAACAGGGGAATGCCCGTAATTTTGGACACCACGAAGCTGACTTCTTCCGCCCCAATTACGGGTTTGTGCTGTTCCTGGTTCTTTTTCCAATCACGTTTGGCCTCTTCCAACAGTTTGCGAAGGCGCTCTTCTTCTTCCCGGTATTTCACGGCTTCTTCAAAATTCTGTAAGCCGATGGTGACTTCCTTGTCACGAGCCACGCGCTTGAGTTCCTGTTCCAACGACTTCAATTCAGGAGGCAGGGCGTAGGATTGCAACTTCGCCCGCGAACCGGTTTCATCAATCAAATCAATCGCCTTATCGGGAAGGAACCGATCGGTAATGTAACGATCCGTCAACTTGACGGCTTCCATCACCGCGTCGTCGCTGATCTCCACGCCGTGATGTTCTTCATAGCGATCTCGCAATCCTTGAATAATCTTCACGGTCTCTTCCACGGAAGGCGGGTTCACGTAAATCGGCTGAAACCGACGCTTCAAGGCCCCGTCTTTTTCAATGTACTTGCGATATTCATCAAGGGTCGTCGCCCCGATACACTGAATTTCACCGCGCGACAACGCCGGTTTGAGCATGTTGGCGGCATCAATCGACCCTTCGGCCGCGCCGGCCCCGACCAAGGTGTGCAACTCATCAATGAACAGAATCACGTTGCCGGACTGGACAATTTCTTTCATGACCACCTTGAGTCGTTCTTCAAATTGCCCGCGGTACTTCGTGCCGGCCACGAGAGACCCCAGATCCAACGCAATCACCCGTCGGTTTAATAAATTATCAGGGACGTCCATGGAAACGATCCGCTGGGCCAATCCCTCGACAATCGCGGTTTTTCCGACGCCCGATTCGCCGATCAGGGCAGGGTTGTTTTTTGAACGACGACTCAAAATCTGAAGGACGCGTTCGATTTCATCGCCACGGCCGATGACCGGATCCAACATGGATTCCTGTGCCAATTGCGTGAGGTCTCTTCCGAATTCCTCAAGGGCGGGCGTGCTGCTTTTCTTGTCACGTTCCCGCGTCCCCGATTTCCGCAGGAAGGTCACGGTCAATTGACGAGCCGTGAGCAGATTTCCTCCCAGACTGCGAAGAATTTTGCCGCCGACGCCTTCCTCTTCGCGCAACAATCCCAACAGGAGGTGTTCGCTGCCGATGTGATTATGTCCGAGCAACCGCGCCTCTTCGACGCCGTATTCAATCACTTTTTTCACGCGAGGGCTGAATGGAATTTCCCCAAAGGTCACGGTCGTTCCCCCGCCGGGTAAATGGCGTTCAACCTCTAACCGGATCTGTTCGGGGGAGAGCCCCATTTTCTTGATAATCATCAGGGCAATGCCGTCCGACTCGCGGAGAATGGCCAGCACCAGATGTTCCGTCCCAAGATAGTCGTTTTGATGGCGTTCAGCCTCTTCGCGGGCCAGGATAATGATCTTACGCCCTCGATCCGTGAATCGCTCGAACATGTTCCCCTCCTTCAGGGTAACAGGGAGATGACTCCATGGTCGTCAGACAAATCCCGCAAGCACGTGGACGGTAGTCTATCCATCCGGTCGGAAGACTGTCAAGGCAGGAGGACGCTTGCGTTTCAGCATCGGCAAGCGATCATGAACCTCCGCGCGGTTCATCATTGACTCAAGCCGGGGGCAGCGATACAATTTTTTCCATTCCCATCGCCAAACGTCTACGCCGTTTCACAATCAGCCTCGGTCTCTTACGACGAGCGGTGAGGGGCGAGTGGAGAGTGGGCGGTTGCTCTCCCTCACTCATCACTCACCACTAAACACTCACCACTAAAATGAGTCGACCGTGACGATCATCGGCATTTTAACCAAGCCAACCTTTCCCCAGAGGACGTCAATCCTTGAGGAGTTGATTGACTGGCTCCGTAAGAAACAGAAAACGGTCCTGGTTGGGTCATGTTCCAAACAAGATTCTCCCGAAGGCCTTCAAGCGAGTGATGACCACATTGCCGCGCAGACGGAACTCGTCCTCGTCCTTGGCGGGGACGGGACGATGTTACGAGCAGCCCGACTGGTTGAAAAACGATCCGTCCCGATCTTAGGGGTCAATCTGGGCGGCCTCGGGTTTCTGACGGAAACAACACTGGACAAGATGTACGACTCCCTGGAAAAAGTTTTTGCCCAAAAATTCTATTTGGACGGACGCCTTCGACTCCAAGCCCATCTCCGGCATCACACCGGCGAACGCCATGAAGGAACGGCACTGAACGACGTGGTGATCAGCAAAGGCACCTTGGGGCGGATGATCAACACCACCATTCAGGTGGATCAACGATTCGTGACGACGCTTCGGGGGGACGGCCTGATTATCTCCTCCCCGACCGGGTCCACCGCGTACTCCATGTCCGCGGGGGGTCCGATTGTCGATCCGGCTTTGGAAACGTTGGTGCTCACGCCAATCAGTCCGCACACGCTGACCCATCGGCCCCTTCTTGTCCCAAGCCAAGTGGTCCTGGACGTTCAACTGACCAGCAGGGAGGGCGGCACCGTCACGTTTGACGGCCAAACCGGGATTCCCATGGAGCATGACGAGAGCGTCACCATTCGCGCCTCACCCCATCGAACCCGCCTGGTCCGCTTTCCCGACCGGACCCACTACGACGTCTTACGGAATACACTCAAATGGGGAGACGGATGACCGCCGTCCCGCGAATCACGGCTGGCACTCATGACACTCGGTCCGTTCCTGCTCGGCACGAAATTCATCCGACGTTAACGGAAACGTCTGATTACACAGGGCACATTGACGAATCTCAAAAAACGCTTCTCCGTCTTCATGAATCTCGCACGGCAGCAACAGATCAAGCGGATCATAGCCCAGGGTTTTTCCATCGGGAAACTTCACGACCGCCAACCGGACGTTGAAATGTTGAAAGACGCCTTCTTGGCCTTTACGGTCGTCACCGTGGCCGACCACGCAAACGGGTTGGCCGGCTTTGCGGACCCGAAGGTCTTTCAACGTTCGCTGGGAATCCGTGGCCACTTCAAATTGAGTCGCGTCCGGAGCGGGTGGGTTCGACATAACCAGTTTCTCGTTGCGTTGCACGCGATGGATGAGAACGATGCCGTCCCCTTCAGCTTGTAACACGCACAACCAACGTCGTCAAGAAACCGTGGATATCTTCGGACAAGGAGCAAATCATGGCCCACGTCACCATCTATCACAAACCAACGTGTTCGACGTGTCGAAAGGTCGTCAAGCTGATTGAGGAGAGCGGCCAGCCCTTTTCGGCCGTCAATTATTACGAGACGCCGTTGACCGACACGAAACTCAAAGCCTTACTCAAGAAAGCCGGCCTGACGGCCAAAGACGTGATGCGCACCAAGGAAGAGGTGTATCACACCTTGGATGTGGCCAACGCCGACAAGTCCGAAGAGGAATTGATCGGGCTCATCGTCAAACATCCCGACCTTCTGCAACGCCCCTTGGTTGAAAAAGGCGAAACCGTGATTCTGGCCCGTCCGCCGGAAACGGTCAACACCCTCCTCTAGACCGTGTTGCCGAATTCGAGAGAGATTGATCGGTGCTCCACCAATAACCTTTTGGGTACCCGGAGCAGGACAAATTGCGCAAGCAGGTGGAGCGATTCTTCAACAAGCTCAAGCCATTCCGCCGCATGGCCACGCGGGATGAGAAACTCAGCCGAACCTTCCTGGCGTTGATTCATCTCGTCTCGACCTGGATTATGCTACGGTCATTCGTCAACACGACCTAGAACCATCCTCAGCCTGCCGGACGAGGACAAGACGTGTCTCGCCCGGCAAGCTTCGTCCCAGCGGGTGCCCATAACTGAGCTTGTGCGACGCGCCGTGCGCGAATACCGCCAACGTCACGGCAACAGCAGATCGAGACGCTTGGCCGAGTTGCTTGACCGCACTCGTGGTAGTTGGAGGCATGGCGACGGACTCCGCTATCAGTCCAACACACGTGAAGAGTGGGAGCAACGCCATTGAGATGGCTGGTTGACTCAGTCATCTTCATTGACCATTTCAACGGGATCAACGCCGCCACCAAATTTTGTCATTCCCGCCGGTCTCCCCTCTTGTCATTCCCGCCGGTCCCTCTCCTGTCATTCCCGCCGGTTTTTAGCGGGAATCCATGGTCTTGCTTCTGTCCCTTCATTTGTGTGTCCCCCGCCTGGAGAAAAAACCTTGGATTCCCGATTAAAAACGTCGGGAATGACACAAGGAGATGTCGGGCACCCCCCTTGTCATTCCCACCGGTCTCCCTGTCATCCCCACCGGTCTCCCTGTCATCCCCGCCGGCCTCCCTGTCATTCCCGCCGGCCTCCCTGTCATCCCCGCCGGCCTCCCCCCTTGTCATTCCCGTCGGTCTCCCCCCTTGTCATTCCCGCCGGTCTCCCCTCTTGTCATTCCCGCCGGTCTCCCCTCTTGTCATTCCCGCCGGTCTCCCCTCTTGTCATTCCCGCAGGTCGTTAGCGGGAATCCAGTCCTCAATTAAAGCAATTGTTCATACATATCCTGCCAGTTAGAATTCTGCTTCTCGATCAGGGCGATTTTCCATTGCCGATTCCATCTTTTCAGTTGCTTTTCACGCTGAATGGCAGACTCAACACTATCCAATTGCTCCCAATAGACCAATTTATGAACGCGATATTTCTCAGTGAACCCTTCTACGACATTAGTTTTGTGCTCATACACGCGGCGAATCAGATCATTGGTGACACCAACATACAAAGTACCGTTCCGTTTGCTGGCCATGATGTACACATAGTAGGTTTTATTGTTCATAAAACAGCCTTGGATTCCCGCCGTCCCCCTCTTGTCATCCCCGCCGTCCCCCCCTTGTCATTCCCACCGTCTCCCTCTTGTCATTCCCACCGTCCCCCTCTTGTCATCCCCGCCAGTCTCCCCTTCTTGTCATTCCCGCCGGTCGTTAGCGGGAATCCAGTATTTTCCAGTATTTATCAGGGAACACTACGGGAATGACAGGTTACGGACTCAACTGCAACCGATCCTGTAATCCCGAAGACGTGGACACGCGGCCATCTGCACCAACGATCACGCCTTCGACGCCGGGCAGACGTTCGATCAGGGCCATACCGTTTTCCGGTCCCATCACAAAGATTCCGGTATCCAGACCATCCGCGAGCACGCCGCTCCGAGCGACGATGGTGACACTCTGAGCGAGACGGGCCGGACGCAGGGTGCGCGGGTCGAGAATGTGATGGTAACGAACGCCGTCTTTCTCAAAATAGCGTTGATAATCGCCGGCCGTGGACACGGCCTCATCTTCAAGTTCGAGTTGCCCGATCGTGATCCCATTCTCCTTTCGAGGATGTTGAATGCCAAACACGAACCGTTGACCATCAGGCAGGCGTCCAAAGGTTTTGATGTCGCCGGAAATGGCCACCACGCCCGCGGCGGCGCCCGCCTCCTGCATCACGCGGGCCGCAAAATCCGCAGCATACCCCTTGCCTATGCCGCCGATATCCACCCACATCCCGGACCGAGCCAGATACACCGTGCCCGCCTCCCTATCAACGTGAACAGCAGAAAGATCCATAAGCGGTCGCACGGCGTCCAACTCCTGCCTCGTCGGGATGCGTCCTTCACGACTGACGTTCCAAGCCTCAACGGCCGGACCAATAGCAACGTTGAAGCCGCCCTCCGTCAACCGGGCCATTTCCAAAGAATGCTCCAACAGCTCAATCGTTTCCGGACCAGCCGTGACGGCCCGTTGCCCTGCCGCGGCATTGATCCGTGACAGTTCACTGTCCGGAATCCACGTACTCAAAATTTCTTCCAATCGATGAATTTCGGCAAATCCTTGTTCAATGGCCTCGTGGGCAAGCCGGTCGTCCGAAGCCACGGCCGTCAAAAAAACCAGAGTCCCCATGTGCATCTGACCGCGCTTGACCACGTGAGGCGAAGCCGCAAGTCCGGGCAGACCCAAGCCCGGCCAGCAGACGAACGAGAGCCCCAAGAGTATCAGCAAGACAAGACGCATCAGTTTCATTGGTATAAAAATAGCCAACCGCACCCCGAATCCGTCATCCCTGGCTTGACCCGGAATCCAGTATCTTTCTCTTCACAAACGAAGCAAAAAGCAAAACCCCTGGATTCCCGATTACTAACGTCGGGAATGACAGAGGGCGCGTCAGGAATGACCGACCTGGATTCCCGATTACAAACGTCGGGCATGACCGAGACGGGCGCGTCGGGTCCTCTCCCGTCATTCCCGCAGGTTACCCCATCTGTCATTCCCGCAGGTTGTTAGCGGGAATCCAGTCTTTTCTTCCATCCCTTCCTTCGTATATCCCCGACTGGGAAAAAACCTGGATTCCCGATTCCTAACGTCGGGAATGACCGAGGGGGGCATCGGGAATGACCGAGGAGGCGGCATGAGGGATTCCTGGAGACCGCGGCTTAGCGACGACGGAAATATCTGGCGTTCGGTTGCCCGTCAACCATAAACCCGCGCGTTTCGAACGTGTCGGGTTTCGGCAGGACCGTGACAATGGGCGTTTGGTCCAGTCCAAGCTCCGCGGAAAATTTCTTTGAAAACTCCGCCTCCCCTTCAAGGATACGGATCCGCACGAGTCGAACGGTGCGAGGTGTTTCAAGCTCGATGTGCCACGAGCCTAGATAAGTCAATCTTCTCTCAGGCACGTGAAACGTCAATCGGACGTGAGATTCCACCCTGAACGGGCCCTCACTGAATTGCACACGATCAACGACGTACCGTCCCGCCGGCAATCTGACGGAAAACACTCCCGACCCGGAATCCACGTTCACACGAGACCGCGCGCCGGTTTCCTCATTCGTCACGAAAAAAAATCTCAGTCCGGCAGGAAACGCACGCGGATACGGCCCCTTGGTCTCGACTCGAACGTAACCAAACGCCAATTCATGCGTCGTCGAGTCCGGGGCAACCTCCGTACCCGCGGACACACATCCCGTCATGATAAGAAAAAGACCCGCCCCCCCTGAAAAAAATCTGCCGCCCATCACGTCCCCCAAGTCCCTCCGACGCCCGAAAACCCGACTGAAAAAATCAATAATCCTATTCTACCACCCCGCCACCATTCCCGCATGGTTTCCACCCACCTGTCATTCCCGCAAGGTTTTAGCGGGAATCCAGTCTTTTCTTCCGTCCCTTCCTTCGGGGATCCCCACCTGAGAAAAAAACCCCTGGATTCCCGATTACAAACGTCGGGCATGACGGAGGGGGCGTGGGGCATGACGGAGGGGGCGTGGGGCATGACAGAGGGGGCGTGGGGCATGACAGAGGGGGCGTGGGGCATGACAGAGGCGCATTCGTGTCGCCCTGTTTCCCCAGCCGTCATTCCCACCGGTTACCCATCCGTCATTCCCGCTGTACCCACCTGTCATTCCCGCTGTACCCGTCTGTCCTTCCCGCTGTACCCAACTGTCATTCCCGCATGTTGTTAGCGGGAATCCAGCCTTTTCTTCCGGCCCTTCCTTCGGGGATCCCCACCTGAGAAAAAACCCTCTGGATTCCCGATTACAAACGTCGGGAATGACAGAGGGGGATTCAGGCATGACGGGAGGCGGATGATTGAAAACCGGCGGGCATGACGGAGGAAGTGTAGCGGAAATCCCGGACGGGGGCACTGTGCTGGATTTGGCTTTCATGCCTGTCTTCTTGTTCTTCATAGCAGAATAAAGTTGACAGAGAACAGGAAATTTCTGTATTTTCGCAATCGTTTTCAAAATCGATGTAGCTATAAACGAAAGTCATACTTGTTTTTGCCCGTGTGTAACAAATTTGCCAAACGTCCGTCACGTTCCCGTTTCAGTCAATGAATTTTCAGAGCAACACCCTGTCGCTGGGCAAAAAACTCATGTCTGCCGAAGCACGATGTGAATGCGGCCAACTCATAGCCAAACTTCGCGGAGCCCATCTCGAAGTCAAGTGCAAACGCTGCAAGCGGATTGTCACCATTTCCTACAACAGACTCAAGGAACACGAAATCACCATAGCACCGTGCGTACCGTAGCAACAGACAATGAATCCATGACACGCACCAAGTCGCCATCAGAGGACCAGAAGAGTCCCTTTATTACACCAGAGGACCAGCGGAGTCCCCAACACCAAGGAGGTCGTCCGATGCGACGATTATTCGTGATCGCGGGGGCCATGGCAGTCCTCATGATGATGCCCCACACAACGGTATGGGCGGAGGAGACCGAGTTTACTCCCGCCCAGATGAAACAGATAGAAAAAATGTTTGAAGAGTGGCAGGCCAAACAACGAGCCATGCCCGGGAGGGCGCCGTCCCCACCGGCCAAAACAGGGCCGTCCATGCCGACCATGGGCGACACCACAAAACAGTCAGTCCGATACGGCACGGACTTCTCGGGGGGCAGCGGACTGCAGGGCGGACGGACCATCTACGCCAGACCCTTCGTCAAGGCTCCGAAAACCATCATCGGGGGGTACATCGACTTTACGCTCTCGAGTTGTTCCAGAGATGGCAAGGGTAGCAATGGGACCGCACGGGATTGTGATGCTACTTCGGGATTCGACCAGGAACGCTTCGTGCCATTCTTCTATTCCCAGGTCACGGACCGGCTCAGCGTGGCCGCCGAACTCGAGGTGGAACACGGCGGTCCCGACGGCAGCCAAGCGGACGGGGAAATCAAGATGGAATTCGCCACCATGGACTACCGGTTCAACGACGCGTTCAACCTGCGGGGCGGTATCATCCTGGTGCCCATGGGCCGGTTCAACCTCATCCACGACTCACCCTTGAATGATTTGCCGCTTCGGCCCATGGTGAGCCGAGCGATACTGCCTTCCACATGGGCCGAAAGCGGAATCGGCCTTTTCGGCACGTTCTATCCGACCGCACTGTCCAAGATCGATTACGAATTTTACGTCGTAAATGGCCCTGATGGCCATAACGGCCAGTTTTCGGAAAAGAACGGGATGAGAAAATCTCGTGGAAGTAATAAAAAGGATAACAACGAAAACAAGGGAATCGTCAGCCGTGTCTCGTTGAGCCCGATGTTGGGTGTAGAGGTGGCAGGGTCCGTTTACCACGGCAAATGGGACGACAAAGACAAGTATGCCATGACCCTGTTTGCCCTTGACGGAAACCTGCAACGAGGACCCTTTGAACTCATGGGTGAAGCCGCCTGGGCCAACTCCGACGGATCCGGTATAAAGGAGACTGTGTCGGGGGAGGTATTCGATGCGGATCCTGACGACTCAGCGCGGCGCCGAGTTCTGCAAGAACCAGGCGAATTCTACATCGTCCCCGAAAATATGTTCGGATATTACGTGCAATTGAATTACCACTTTATGCCGGAAGCGCTCAGGAAGGCTGCTCCCAGCTACTTCGGTCCGGACTCGACGTTTACGGGCATCGTTCGTTGGGGACAATCGGATACCAACACCGATTCCGACTTGAACCTGAATGACGAGGAGCGGTTGACCCTGGGGATCAATTTCCGGCCGATAGAAGATTCGGTCATCAAATTCGCCTATACGTGGAATAGACAGGGAAAATTTCTCGACATCAACAAGAATCAGCTATATGAAGCCACGAATCCCGACGGGTTCCAATTCAACCTGTCCACGTACTTCTAACCGAAAGGAAGCTTCATCCGATCTATGGGTAACCGGTTCGTCATTTCTTTTTTCTTGCTGATTTCGACGGGGGGGTGCGCGTCTCTTGTAGACGCCCCCTCCGTCGTGAAAACGGGCTGTGCCTATGACCAGGCATGGTCCGTGGCCCTCGCGAGCGTGGATGAATTCGCATTGACGCAAACGGATAAGGACGAGGGCGTGATTGAGACCGACTGGCTGGCCTTTGCGTCCGGGCGATCCGGCGGGGGGTTTCAACGCCGGGTCAACGAGGAACGCGCGCGGTTTTATCTGAACGTCGACCCGGGCCGGCAGCCGGTCAGGATTTCCGTGCAGCAAGTCAGGGAGTTCTATTCTCCCATGGGCGCACGCTCGCAAGGCATAGCCTGGAAACGCATTCCTCCCATCACCGAAGAAGAACAACGCCTACTCGGACGCATTACCAAACGCCTGCTGGATAAAGGATGCCCCGTCGTCGGTTAATACGGAAAAGGAAGGGACAAAAGAAAAAGACTGGATGGAAGAAAAAGACTGGATTCCCGCTAACAACCTGCGGGAATGACAGGAGGGGGACTGGCGGGAATGACAGGAGGGGGACTGGCGGGAATGACAGAAGGGGGACTGGCGGGAATGACAGAAGGGGGACTGAGTGGAATGACAGGAAGGGAGACTGGCGGGAATGACAGAGGGGGGAATTGGGCGGGAATGGCAGAGAGGGGCCAGGCGTCTTCTCTGTCATTCCCGACGTTTTTAATCGGGAATCCAGAGGGTTTTTTCTTCATGTGGGGGCCATACAAATGAAGGGACGGAAGAAAAAGACTGGATTCCCGCTAACAACCTGCGGGAATGACAGGAGGGGGACCGGCGGGAATGACAGAGGGGAGACTGGCGGGAATGAGAGAGGGGATCAGGCGGGAATGAATGGCGGGAATGACAGATTCAGGATGGGGGCTAGGATGTTGTGGAGGGCTCCTTTTGTACTCCTTCGGAGTGCGGTTATTTTTATTCTTTGCAGCGTTTTGACGGGGGTTCCTTCTTCCCTCCTCGCCCAAGAGCAACCTCAAGAACAAATCTGGGACCATGAATTGAAGCGCTGGCTCACGCCGGAGGAATTGGGTCATCTGGAGATTTATTTTACCGAGGACGAGGCCGCAAAAGTCATGTTCCCGGATTCCCAAACGATCCGCAGAGACACCCTGACGCTCACGGCAGAACAAAAAGCCTTTGTTGAAAAAGTCATCGGCTGGGAGTTTCCGGAATACTCCTTCGACGTCTTCATCGGGGAAACCCAGGGGAAGATCGACGGGTACGCGGTCATCCAGAATACCATCGGCAAGCATCGCCCGATTACGTACATGGTGGGCGTGACGCCGACGGGCGAATGTATGAACTTTGAAGTCCTGGTGTATCGGGAAGCCAGGGGTAACGAGATCGCCACGAAACGCTTCAATTATCAGTATCAGGGGAAAACCATCGGGGACCCGGTGCGGATCAATCGGGATATCATCAACATCACCGGGGCGACGATGTCCGTGCGGTCCGCGAGCGCCGGGGTGAAACGGGTCCTGGTCCTGGTGAATGAATTCTATTTGAAGCCCCTCGGGCTCGACAGAGACGTCCTTGCGTCCACCATTAAGGAAAAGGGATTTTTTGAAACCCTCTTGGGGCTCTGAGCGGTCCGGCCGCGTGAGACGCGGCCCTACAGATTTTGTCATTCCCGCAATTTTTAAGCGGGAATCCAGTTACGTGACGATACTTGGACGATGCGGAATTTCAACACGCGGTTTCGGCTACGCGACACCGACCGGCAGATCCGGCTGGTGTATACGTGGTTCCTGCTCCTGATGTTCGTGGGATTCGTCTTCACCTTTGTGTGGGCACACAGCATGACCGACCTGACGCCAAAGGGCATTGCCCTGCACTATCGCGGATCCCCTGAAAATTTCGGCGAGCCCATGTCGTTCGGCCAGTTAGCGGAAACCACGCATTTTCATCTGTTCACGATGCCCGTCGTGTTTTTGATTATGGTCCACGTGCTCTATCTGACCATGGCCGGTCCGCTCGTGAAGGGGCTGACCACGTGGGTGGCGTTTCTCGGCGTGACGTTGGACCTCGTCTCACCGTGGCTGATTACCTACGTGTCTCCCCTCTTCGTGGTGACGTTGTTGACCGGCGACGTGCTCATGACGGTCACGTTTCTCATCATGTTTGCGATTCCCATGTACGAAATGTGGATCGTGAAGCGTCCCTTGATGATGCAAGGAGATTCTGAATAACGGTTCGTCGTTGATCGCACGTTGAGGCCCGAGACCATCCCCGTCCAGAGCCCAAGAATGCCGATGCTTTCTTGGGCTTTCTTGTTCACATAGCCCAAGAAGGGAGCGAGGCACGGCCTTGCTCCTCTCCCTGCCGGGCGGCTTCTCCCTCCTGTGAAGCCTCCCGGCCCCCTTTCCAAAGCCCGTGGGTGGTCCATGAAGACGGACGCAAAAACCAGAGGCCTTCGGCCGCACGCACCCTTTGATCCGGGCTCATTCCTGCCGCCCACCGTGAACCGCGAGGATCCCCTTCTTCTGGAATTGTTCGAGTATACTGAACAGTGGGTCAAACGCTTTTATCGCGCCCGACAGGACCATGACATGCAACACGTCGCGGATTTTATCTCCAGAGGACTGGTCCCGGATTCCAACGATGTCCCGTCACCGGACCACACTCTGTCGGACCAACTCCGCACGTTCGTCGTGACCCGTCTTCATCAGGGCGTCACGCTCAAGGACGTCGCGGAACATTTTGGATATTCGGAAAAGCATTGTTCCAACGTGTTCCGGTTCCACGTGGGAGAATCCTTTACGATTTACATGAAACGGGTTAGACTCCAAACGGCCAAACGTCTTATGAGGAATCCACACAAGACGATGCGGGACATTGCCGAATCCATCGGATTTCAGGATCAATTCTCGTTCAGCCATTTTTTCAAAAAGGAGACGGGGTTATCACCATCGGCTTTTAGAAATGCCGTCTTTTTGGATTCTCGGACGTGAACGCGCGCATGAAAGGGAGGGAGCCGGATCGTTCGTCCTCGTCGGACGCGGATGCTCCGGATCTCCATGACCTGATTATCGATGGGAACGATTCCATTCGGAAGAAACCGCGCCGTGGAACAACCATCGCCGCGGGAATCGGAGCCGTCCTGATGCTGCTTGGTTTCGTGTTCTACATCGGCTCCCCCTCGCACGCCACTCGCGTTCGGGTCACCCACGTTCAGCGTCTCTTTGCGTTACCCGAGCAAGGGCTGTTGACCGCAACGGGATACGTCGTGGCCCAGCGGCAGGCGTCCGTGGCCTCAAAAGGCACGGGCCGCTTGACGGCCGTTCACGTTGAGGTGGGAGATCGGGTCGCCAAGGGAGACGTGCTTGCGACGCTGGAACAGGCCGACGTGAAGGCGAAACTTTTACAAACGCAAGCCCGCTTAGACGTGGCCAAGGCCACGTTGGCCAACACGCGCCCCGAGTTACGAGAAGCCACGCTTCATTACCAGCGAATCAAAGCCTTATGGAAGAAGGGCCTCGTCACTCGGGCAGAACTCGACGCCGCAGAAGCCCGTTTGCACCGCGCGCAGGCCGCGGTGCGGTCATCACGCTCGGCCGTGACTCTCGCCCAAGCCGAAATTCAAGCCGTGACGGTCGAAGTTGAAAATACCGTGATTCGCGCCCCGTTTGATGGAACCGTCATAAAAAAGTTCGCTGAAGTCGGAGAAATCGTGGCGCCCATGGCCGGCGCAGCGCAGTCCAGAGGTTCCGTTGCCGCAATCGCCGATTTACGCACGTTGCAAGTGGAAGCCGAAGTCTCGGAGCCCTTTCTCGGGTCGGTGGCCCTCGATCAACCGGTCCACGTGACCCTGGAAGCCGTGCCGGATCGTCTCTATCACGGCAGCGTGAGCCGGATTGTCCCGACGGCCGATCGCACAAAAGCCACGATTCCCGTCAACGTGCGCTTTGAGGATCTGGACGACAAGGTTTTTCCGGACATGAGCGCCACGGTGACGTTTTTGGGGGAGGATTCCCCAAAAGAAGCGCCGTCCGACGCCTTGGGGGTTTCCCCCGAAGCCATCGTGACTCGAAACGGACACCCGATGGTCCTGCGGGTCGAGAACAACGTGGTGTCGGAAATTCCCGTTGAAACCGGATCGCCTTTGAACGGACTCATTCCCATTCGAGGCAACGTCGTCCAAGGCCAGACCGTCGTCATGAATCCCGCCGACGATCTCGTGACGGGCAGCCTCATTGAACGCGTTCAGGAGTGACGCCATGCCCTCATCCATCATCGACCTGCAAAAGGTGTCGCACTCCTATTTCCGGAACGACATCGAAATTCCCGTGCTGCAGCAACTGACGCTGGCCATCGAACCCGCGAGTTTCGTCGCCTTGCTGGGTCCCTCCGGGTCGGGAAAAACCACCATTTTGAATCTCATGGCCGGCTTCGATCGCCCCACGCGCGGCCGCGTGTTCATCAATCAGACCACCGTGAGCCACCTGTCCGACCGTCAACTTGCCAAATGGCGAGCGAAAACGCTCGGCTTCATTTTTCAGTTTTACAATCTGATTCCGGTGCTGACGGCCGCGGAAAACGTGGAGTTGCCCTTGTTGCTGACGTCCTTGTCCCGCGTGCAGCGCGCCAAGCACGTGACGACGGCCCTGCGTCTCGTCGGACTGAGCGACCGGATGACGCATTACCCACGCCAGCTCTCGGGCGGACAGGAGCAGCGCGTGGCGATTGCACGGGCGATCGTGACGGATCCGAAAATTCTTCTTGCGGATGAACCGACGGGCAACCTGGACCGTGAAGCCGCCGACGAGATCATGACCCTTCTCCAACGCCTGAACGCGGAACAAGGCAAGACGATCGTGCTGGTCACCCATGACCATGAAGCCGCTCAACGCGCCACGGTCATCTGCACGTTGCAAAAAGGACGATTGGAGTAAACGCCTGATGTTGCTCCGCTACGTCCTTCGTAACCTGGTCCGTCATCCGCTGCGGACCACCCTGACCATCCTGGCCATCAGCATTATTATTCTGGCCTTCGGTCTTCTTCGCACCACGGTCGCGGCCTGGTACGCGGAAGCCCTCGGGTCGCCACCCGATCGTTTGAGAACTCGACACGCCGTTTCCATTTCCTTTCAACTTCCCGTGAGCTACCAGCAACGCATTGCCGCGATTCCCGGCGTGAACGGGGTCTCCTACGCGAACTGGTTCGGCGGACGCTGGAAAGACGGGAAAGCGTTTTTCCCTCGCTACGCCGTCGAGCCGACCTCGTATCTCGCACTCCATCCCGACGTTGACTTACCGTCCGAACAACAACAAGCCTTTCTCCGAGACCGTCGGGCCTGCATCGTCGGACGAAAACTGGCTGAAAAACTCGGGTGGCACATCGGCGACGTTGTCCGCCTTCAAGGCAGTCTCTATCCGGGGAATTGGGAATTCACGATACGAGGCATCTACACGGGAACGTCTCCTGCCACTGATGAAGGGAGCCTGTATCTTCATTGGGCCGCAATGGATGAACGGCGACGAATCGAAGACCCTGCCCGTGCGGGGACCGTCGGCTGGTTTGTGGTGCGGATGGACGACCCGAAGGACGCGGCGCAACTCTCCGCGGCCATCGATCACACCTTTACCAATTCCTCGGCGGAAACGAGAACGGAAACGGAACAAGCGTTTCGAGCCAACATGGTCGCCATGTCCGGCGCCGTCATCCGCGTGGTCGAAATCATGTCCGTCATCATCCTGGGCATCAGCATCCTGGTCGTCGCCAACGCCATGGCCATGACCGTTCGGGAGCGACGGCACGAATACGGGATCTTGAAGACGTTGGGGTTTCGGGCTCCTCATTTCGGTCTCCTGATCTTCGGTGAATCCGCCTGCCTCTCTCTTCTCGGCGGAATCCTTGGGGTCGCCCTTTTATATCCCGCGAGCCGATGGTTCGGCACGCTCCTGATCCGCAATTTCGGAGGATTTTTCCCAATCTTTGAGTTGCCCGCTCATTTGCCGATGCTGGCAGTCGTCCTCAGCGTGGGTCTTGGCCTGATCGGAGGAATCATCCCGTTTATCCTCTGCCTCCGCAGCCGAATTCAAGACGAACTCCGTTACGTAGGATAACGCGATTAAACGTTGACCGCCCATTGGGGAGAACGTGGGATAACGCCATTGAACGTCTGCCGCACCTTGGGAGAAACCGATGCAAAAACCAAATGCCGCCCCCCGGACACTCATCACCATCATGCCCAACACCCCTCTGTCGTTCCCAACGTTTCCCCCTTCTGTCGTTCCCGACATTTCCCCCTTCTGTCATTCCCGACGTTTCCCCCTTCTGTCATTCCCGACGTTTTCAATCGGGAATCCAGGATTCTTCCCAAGCAGGGCCACACGAATGAAAAAGGACAAAAGAAAAAGACTGGATTCCCGCTAAAAACCTGCGGGAATGACAGAAGAGAAACTTGCAGGCATGACAGAAGGGAAACTTGCAGGCATGACAGAGGCGAACCTTGCAGGCATGACAGAGGCGAAACTTGCGGGCATGACAGAAGAGAAACTTGCAGGCATGACAGAGGGACCAGGCGGTTCCGTCATTCCCGACGCCCCCCTCTGTCATTCCCAACGTTTCTCCCCCTTCTGTCGTTCCCGACGTTTTCCCCCCTTCTGTCATTCCCGACGTTTCCCCCTTCTGTCATTCCCGACGTTTTCAATCGGGAATCCAGGATTCTTCCCAAGCAGGGCCACACGAATGAAAAAGGACAAAAGAAAAAGACTGGATTCCCGCTAAAAACCTGCGGGAATGACAGAAGAGAAACTTGCAGGCATGACAGAAGGGAAACTTGCAGGCATGACAGAGGCGAACCTTGCAGGCATGACAGAGGCGAAACTTGCGGGCATGACAGAAGAGAAACTTGCAGGCATGACAGAGGGACCAGGCGGTTCCGTCATTCCCGACGCCCCCCTCTGTCATTCCCAACGTTTCTCCCCCTTCTGTCGTTCCCGACGTTTTCCCCCCTTCTGTCATTCCCGACGTTTCCCCCTTCTGTCATTCCCGACGTTTTCAATCGGGAATCCAGGATTCTTCCCAAGCAGGGGCACACGAATGAAAAGGACAAAAGAAAAACACTGGATTCCCGCTAAAAACCTGCGGGAATGACAGAGAGGAGAGACCAGCAGGAGATGACAGAGAGGGGACCGGCAGGCATGACAGAGGCGAAACTTGCGGGCATGACAGAAGAGAAACTTGCAGGCATGACAGAGAGACCAGGCGGTTCCGTCATTCCCGACGCCCCCCTCTGTCATTCCAGACGTTTCCCCCTTCTGTCATTCCCGACGTTTTCAATCGGGAATCCAGGATTTTTCCCAGGCAGGGCCACATGAATGAAAAGGACAAAAGAAAAAAACACTGGATTCCCGCTAAAAACCTGCGGGAATGACAGAGAGGAGAGACCAGCAGGAGATGACAGAGAGGGGACCGGCAGGCATGACAGAGGCGAAACTTGCGGGCATGACAGAAGAGAAACTTGCAGGCATGACAGAAGAGAAACTTGCAGGCATGACAGAGGGACCAGGCGGTTCTGTCGTTCCCGACACCCCCCTTCTGTCGTTCCCAACGTTTCTCCCCCTTCTGTCGTTCCCGACATTTTTAATCGGGAACCCAGGGGTTTTCCCCATGCAGGGACACATGAATGAAAAAGGACAAAAGAAAAACACTGGATTCCCGCTAAAAACCTGCGGGAATGACAGAGAGGAGAGACCCTTCTGTCGTTCCCGACGTTTTCCCCCCTTCTGTCGTTCCCGACATTTTTAATCGGGAACCCAGAATTATTTCCCAGGCGGGTGGGGTAAGAGAGGAACGAAGGGACACCCGTAGTTTGGACTCAACCGATGCGTCTTTTTTTCTCATATAATCTCCGGCACCTGTTGACGCGACGAGCCACGAGCCTGTTCGCGATCATGGGAGTCGGGCTGGTCGTGTTCATTTTCGTGGGAGTGCTCATGTTGGCACACGGCGTCGAACACACCTTGGTCAATACGGGATCACCGGAAAACGCTCTGGTCCTTCGGAAAGGCGCCATCAGCGAAATCGGCAGCGGACTCTATCGGGAGCAGACGGCCATCTTACGAACGTTTCCGGACGTTGCACAAGAGGACGACCGCGTGCTGTTCTCACCTGAACTCGTCGTGCTCATCAACTTGGTGAAACGGGGAACGGATGCCCCCGGCAACGTGACGCTCCGTGGCGGATCAGCAGACTCGTTTCGCGTGCGGCCTCAAGTCAAGATTGTGAAAGGCCGCACGTGGCGTCCCGGAAGCAATGAAGTGGTCACGGGGAAAGAAATCGCTCGACGCTTCAAGAACGCGGACGTCGGCCGGACGCTTCGGTTCGGCGGACAAACCTGGACCGTGGTCGGAACCTTCGAAGCAGGCGGAAGCGGGTTTGAATCCGAAACGTGGGGAGACGCCGACCGATTCATGGATGCGTTCGGACGCACGTACTATTCTTCCGCGGTGTTCCGCCTCCGCGACCCCTCGCTCCTTCCCACGCTCCAAGCTCGCGTTGAGCAGGATCCCCGTCTGCCGATATCTATCACCAAAGAAACCGCCTACTATGAATCACGATCCGGCATGCTCGCGAACTTTATCCGAACGCTGGGACTCCTGTTGACGGGGCTTTTCAGTACCGGGGCAAGCCTCGGCGCCATGATTACGATGTACGGCGCGGTGGCGAATCGCACCACTGAAATCGGCACGCTGCGTGCGATGGGATTCACGCGGAGCCTGATCTTCGGCATCTTCGTGTTTGAATCAGCCTGCATCGGTCTCATCGGATCCGGTCTGGGCATCATGCTGGCCTCCCTGCTTCAATTCACTTCTTTATCAACCATCAACTACGCCACCATGTCTGAATTGGTCTATGGTTTTATCCTGACGCGTTCCATCGCAACGTGGGGCGTCCTGTTTGGCGTCGTGATGGCCACCCTCGGCGGATTGCTCCCGGCCGTTCGCGCCATGCGGACGAACGTTCCGGATGCGCTCAAGTTCAGAGGAGCATAAACTTTTCCCCGCATCCTGAAGAAATCAGCCCTTGCATCGAAGAAGAAAGCCGAAAATCCGGTCATTGAACATATTAATCCGGCGATTCGACATGTTTCAGGACGTACTCGTTGGTCTATCCTTGAAAGATTTTGATAATTGGTTTCACAATTAAATATAACCCGCTGAACCGGCGAGGCTCGTGATGTCCCGTTGTATTGTGCGTGCAAGGCATAATCCAGTCTATTGGAGTTGGGGATTGTCCGCGGGCACGCACACGGTGATAGTCGGCGTGGCGCTGATCCTGTCGCACGTGCTCCCCGTTCCAAAAAAAGTGGACCAACGTCCGATCACCGTGTCCTTCGTCGCCCCTCAGATCACCCAACCCCGGACGACTCCTGCCCATCGTCCGACCGTGAAACGACCACCGCTCACGCCGACGACGCAAACGACACAGAGACAACCCACACCGATTCCCAAGGAACCGACTCAATCCAGAACGCGCACGCAGACGCAGATCAGACGCGCCGTGGCTCCCCGGACAATCGTTCAACCTTCCCGGACGCCGTCTCCTCAACCATCGGTACGTCCCAACGGCGTCACGCGGATGCCCACGGTCCAATCCAAGACGATCATCCAGGCCCAAGCGTCTTCTCATCCGGCGATCACAAACGGCGAGCCTGCTCCTCAACCATTGTCACGATCCATCGGGACCACTCGCCAACGGACGGCCGCCACGGTTCATGCCTCAACGGTCTCCACGCGCGTCACCACAACCCTTCAACCGGTGGGCACGCTCGTCAGTACCCCTCCCCGTCGGCAATCCGTTCATACCCTGCCGTCTCACGAGAAGAACGTCATCCGTGCTCCGGCAATCGAAGCCATGCAACACACGCCACACGTCACACGTGCAGCGGTGAGTCACGCTTCCTCAAAGCCCCTGGGTCAACGGGTATCACTTCGATCAGAAAAGCCGGTCGTCCGGACGCGGACCACGACCCGTCACGTCCACCAAACGAGAAGAACGGCCGCAACGATTTCCAGGTCCGGTTCGACGGACGGGTTTTCTCCTGAACTCTTGGCCTTCACCAAACTCCTGCGTGAGAAAATCGCCCAGACCCTCGAATTCCCGCGTCTGGCCAAACGTCTGGGATATTCCGGGACGACCCACGTCGTGATTACCTTATCAAAGACCGGCGTGGTGGAAGCGTTGAACGTCTCGCGACCGTCGGGCTATGCGATTCTGGATAAGGCAGCCATAGCCACGTTGAAAAAAGTTCTCTCGACGGTGAAACCGCCTGACTCCATCAACGTTGCCCAACTTGCTGTCCCCATTGACTTCAATTTGAAAAGTCGTTGAGTTCCCTACGATCAAACCCGATTCCCATTACAAAGGAGAATGGATCATGATTCGTCCACGTTTCTTCGCCTTCCTCCTGACTCTGACGATCTCGGTTTCAACGTCTGCCATGGCTCAACCCGGCACGTTTCTCGCTGAAACCACCGACGTTGACGGCATTCAGATGTCGATCTCCAACGCCCGGTTCTACTGGGAAGAAAAAATTGACGAGACGACGTTTGTCCCCCATGAAATCACGCACGTGCCGGTCAAACGCGGAGCCGCAACGATTAACGTCCAATTTGAACGAATCGCGAGCATCCAAATCAGACCCGACCACCCGACGAAGGGGCGGCAGGCTCTGACCATCAAGTTGCTCAATGGGAAATCAGGGGAATTCCCCCTGGCAAAAGAGGTGACGCTCATCGGACAATCCGACTTCGGCGAGGCCCGCGTTTCCATGAACGGCCTTCGGTCCATTACGTTTTCCAAGCAGCCCGGCGCCCAACGGTCAGCGCAAGCCCCGTAAGGCGTGAAGACACCACACACGAGAAGGAGCACGCGAACGCATGACCACCTTACATCACGCCATTGATTATGGAATTATCGGGCTGCTCCTGCTGTTGAGCACGTGGGCCGTTGCCGTTGCCGTTGAACGGTGGCTCTTTTATCGACGTGCGCCCTTGGCTCAGTTCGCTGATTCGCAGCAACTGGAAATTTCATTGACGAAACGCCTCGTCGTCATCGGCACCGTTGCCGCCAATGCGCCCTATATCGGACTGCTTGGAACCGTCCTCGGCATCATGGTGACGTTTCACACCATGGGCACCACCAACACGATCGAAGTGAGCGCAATCATGGTCGGATTGAGCTTGGCGTTGAAAGCCACGGCGGTCGGTCTGCTGGTCGCCATTCCTTGCGTCGTCATGAACAACGCGTTGCGTCGACGGGTGGCGGAGCTGATGACGCAATATAAGGCTCTCCATGGATCATGAACTGAATCAAATCAACGTCATTCCCCTCGTTGACGTGATGTTGGTCCTGCTGGTCATTGTTCTGACGACGGCGACCTTTATTTCGACGGGACAAATTCCCGTCGATCTCGCGCAAGCCGACGCAACCGGCGCCACGTCGAGCGAGTCGATTACGATCACGATAACCTCCTCAGGGGACGTCTATTTGGACGGCAAGCCCCTTCCACAAGGAGCAATATTCAGCGCATTGCAGCGGTTTTCACCGGAAACGCGTGTTCTCGTTCGAGCCGACCGCGTTATTCAGCTTGAGCAATTCGTTGAAGTCGTGGATGACGTGAGAGGCGCAGGATTAACAAACGTCAGTCTTGCCGTTGAACGAGAGTGACGACCGGAGTGTGGCGTTTCAAACGTAAACCCATAATCCGGCATCTTTTCCCCATCCGCCACGTGCTGGGTGGGAGTCGGTCCCGGCTTCATGGCGTGAGCACGTGGCTCCGGATCACGTGCTGGGTCCTTGGGGTGGGATTGTTACCCATTGACTCCAGCAGCGCGGCCACGCTCCGCGTCACGGTAGAGGGAGTCCGGAACAGCCCCCAACCCGTTCGCGTTCTGCTCTTCAATTCCCCGGACTCATTCCCCGATGAAGAACAGCGTTTCAAAGTTCTCCCAACGGAAGCGGCACAAGGCGTGGCCCTCGTTGAGTTTACGGACCTCGATCCCGGCACCTACGCGATCATGGCCTATCATGACGAAAATGCAAACAACCGGCTTGATCGAACCTTGGGCATGTGGCCGTCGGAAGGATATGGTCTCAGCCTGAACCCGCTTGTCCTCGGTCCGCCTGCTTTTCAAGAAAGCGCGTTCGACCTTCCGCCTCGCGGATTATCCCTGACCATTTCTTTGCAATATTAAGAATCCTTCTTTTGTCGCCCTCCGGCGGCCGCATAAGATGCGGCCCTACACGCCCTGAAGTCTCGCCCCGCAGCCCCCTGCCCGTCATGAAAGCCCCTGGATTCCCGATTAACAACGTCGGGAATGACAGAAAGGGTTCTTTTTGTATCAAAGAGAAACGCCGACGAATAGATTCCCCCAGCCCCTGCCCGTCTCATTCCCGCAGCCCTCCTCTGTCATTCCCACCAATCCCCCTGCCTGTCATTCCCCGCAGCCCCCTGCCTGTCATTCCCGCAAGTTTTTAGCGGGAATCCAGTGTCTTTCTCTTCTGTCCCTTCATTTATATGGCACTTGCCTGGGAAAAACCTTGGATTCCCGATTAATAACGTCGGGAATGACAGAAGGGAACATCGGGAATGACGGAAAGGGGTTCTAATGCCGGGAATGACAGAAAGGGATTCCAGCGCAGGGAATGGCAGAAGGTAACGTCGGGAATGACGGAAAGGTTCTTTTTGTATGAAAGAAAAACGCTGATGAACGGATTTTTCCGGCGAATGAACATAAATTTCCGGCCAATGAACATGTTGAATGATTCACGGTATCGTTAAAATTGAAAATGATTATATGTATTAAGATATATTCTCTATGGAACGTCGTCGAACGTCGGTAGAAGGCCGCAGCCATACCCGACGCCCTCATGATTCGGAACAAAAGGAGACGTGCATGATGAGGAATCTTTTTTTGGTCATTATCCTGACCTCAGGTGTATGGGGTCTTTCCACGGCCGTTGGCCACGCGCAAGACACTGAAGACGCCACGGACGCGCAATCCAACAAAGTCACGCTACGGCTCGAAAAAGTGACGGTCAGCGCCACCAAAACCAAGCGGGATCCGTTGACGACCCCGGGCGAAGTCAGCGTCCTGACGCAAGAATATTTTCAACAACGCCAAGCGCAAAGCCTGGACGACGTCCTGCGCTACGAACCGGGCGTTGATTCGGGCTCGGGGCCGCGGAGCATGGCAGAGGGCCCGAATATTCGAGGGTTGGCGGGTGATCGAGTCCTCACGCTGCTGGACGGCATGCGGCTCACGTTTCAATCCGGTCACAAGGGACGTCTCTTCATTGACATGGATCAACTCAAACAAGTTGAAGTCATTCGCGGACCGGGGTCGGCCTTGTACGGCAGTCAGGCCGTCGGCGGGGTCGTGGCCATGGAGACAAAGGATCCCTCAGACTTTCTGGCTCCGGACATGCGGTACGGCATTCGCCAGAAATTCGGCTATCAATATGCCAATGAAGAACTCCTCTCCACCACCACCTTATCGGCTCGCATTGACAAACGCTGGTCAGTCATGACCAGCGGTACCTTTCGAGCCGGCGAGAACGTGCATCTCGGCGGCGACTTGGGACGTTTATCCAACTCTGCGTCGGATACCGCGGCCAACTTGAGCAAACTCGTATGGACGCCGACGCCGCACGATGAAGCCGAGTTTTCCATTCAAGCCACTCGCCAAGCCGCCCAGGTCCCCTTCCAGGCCAATGCTATAGCTTCCAGGGAAAGTTCCGTTGCGAACAGGGTGAATCGTCAAATCACGTATCGCCTAGGATACACGCACGACAATCCGGCGAACCCCTGGGTGAATCTTCGAGGATTCATCTATCTTACGACGCTGGACGTCACGGAAAGCCGGATTACCGATCCTGGACAACGAGACGATATCAGTTTCGACACGTTTGGGTATGACATCAGAAACTCCGTGAATCTCGGCGATCCTTCGACGCACCATCACATTGTGACCTTCGGGTCGGAATTTTACCGGAACACCCAGAAGACCCGGGGCAGCCGCACCACGAGTGCTCGATTGATTTACTCCGAGCCTCAAAGTATCAGCCGGGGACCCTTCCTGCCGCCTATTACTATCCCCAGTTTCCCCATTGGCACGAGTGCTGAATCTGTGCCTCTGGGAGCAGGGGTGTTTTTTCCCTCTGCCGAGGCCAATACCTTCGCCCTGTACGTTCAGGATGAGATTACGATCATGGACCGCGTCAACATTATTCCCGCGGTGCGATGGGATCACTGGGAAAATAAAGCGTCCGGCCGTGAAACCAAATCCGTGGGTACCGTGAACCCCAAGATCGGCACGGTAATCCAAGTCACGGACTTCCTATTCCTGCACGCGAACTATGCCCATGGATTTCGGCAACCCACGTTCGGCGAGCTCTTTATCTCCGGCACGCATGCTCCGGGGTCAGTCTTCGCTCCTAACCCCGACCTGAAACCGGAACGCAGCCGAAATCTCGACGCGGGATTCCGCCTGAAATTGCCGAACGTACTTTCGGGTAACGATCAATTCATTTTCAAGGGAACCTACTTCAGAAATTCGTTCAAGGATTATATTGCTTTTGTCCGAGGAGGGACGGGACAACGCCAAATTTGTAATACGAATCCTCCCACCAATCTTCCAGGCAGACCAGGATTTAACCCAAGGCAACCGATCACGCCACCGTGCCCTTTCATACATTTTGGAGGTAGAGGGGTTACTCCGGGGTTTAAATTCGGCACACTCGTCCAGCGGGGACGTGATAGTGTGCAGACGTTCAGGAACATCCCGGATGCCTTGATCCAGGGTGTGGAAGCCGAGTTTGAGTGGCGCATGACTGAGAACGTGACACTTATGGGAAACTACAGTTACACCCACGGCACCGACAGAATCAATTCACGGCCATTACCCAGTATTCTCCCAAGGCAAGGCGTACTAGGCATCGACTATCAACTGCCATGGGGGGTTAACCTGGGCGGCCGAACCCAAATGGTAGGCGATCAGGAACGAGTGCCGGTTTCCGATGATCCCTTCGTGAATGAATCCGAAACCGGCGGCTACGTGCTCTTCGACATCTGGGCCACCGTGAAACCCGGTCAAGTACTGCTGCCCGACCTGCCGAAATCGTGGGTTCAAGGATTTCAGGTCAATCTGGGCGTTGACAACCTGACCGATCGTAACTACCGGCGACATTTATCGGGGCTTCCTGAAGCCGGGATCAATCCCAAGGTGTCGTTCTGGTACTCCCTCAACCTTCCCTGACGGCAACCCGCCATGATTTGTGACTCTGCTCCTCCTATCCCCCGATTGCAGAAGTCACAGAAGAGGCCGGCCCCTTGGTCGGCCTCTCTTTTTTCTTGAAAGGACGCGAACCCACCGAATACGAATCACCACGTCGTTTTCCAGTGAATGGACATAAATTTCCGGCCAATGAACATGTTAAAGATAATTGTTTCCAGTTAAGATTCCATAAATTGATATTGATGGTGCATATCAAAATTGATATAGTACATCCAGAACGTCAGGAGAAGGCCGCATGGCACGTGTCCATTCAGATAACACAAACAAGGAGGAAACGATGAGGAAATGTGGTTTCTTGATTATCCTGCTGGTCTTTGGACTTTCTACGAGTGGGGTCTTTGTGCAAGCCGCCGAAGACACGCAATCCGAGCCAAAAGGTGAGCAACCTGCCGCTAAAGGTGAGCAACCTGCCGCTAAAGGTGAACAACCCGCCGCTAAAGGTGAACAACCTGCCGCTAAAGGTGAGCAACCCGCCGCTAAAGGTGAACAACCTGCCGCTAAAGGTGAGCAACCCGCCGCCAAAGGTGAACAACCTGCCGCCAAAGGTGAACAACCCGCCGCCAAAGGTGAGCAATCCGCCGCCAAAGGTGAGCAACCCGCCGCCAAAGGTGAGCAATCCGCCGCCAAAGGTGAACAACCCGCCGCCAAAGGTGAGCAACCCGCCGCTAAAGGTGAACAACCCGCCGCCAAAGGTGAACAACCCGCCGCCAAAGACGAGAAGGAGTGACTCCCGGATCACTTCATCCCGTGACTCCGCTCTTCCTCCCCTTGCGGAAGTCACGTCCGAGAGGCCGACACCAGTCGGCCTCTCTTTTTTTGAGCACCTGAAGCAGCAACACGTACAATTTATCAGGTGAAGGAAGTGGGATTCCCGACCGCCTCCCTTCCGTTATGCCCGACGCCCCCTTCCGTCATTCCCGACGTTTTTAATCGGGAATCCAGGGGTTTCCCCATGCAGGGACACACGAATGAAGGGACAAAAAAGAAAGACTGGATTCCCGCTAAAAACTTGCGGGAATGACAGAGGGAGAGGAAGCGGGTATGACAGAGGAAGGAAGCGGTTCCGTCATTCCCGACGCCCCCTTCCGTCATTCCCGACCGCCTCCCCTTCCGTCATTCCCGACCGTCCCACTTCCGTCATTCCCGACGTTTTTAATCGGGAATCCAGGGGTTTTTTTCCATACAGGGACACACGAATGAAGGGACAAAAGAAAGACTGGATTCCCGCTAAAAACTTGCGGGAATGACAGAGGGAGAGGAAGCGGGAATGACAGAAAGTGAGGAAGCGGGAATGCTTGCCCCCGACGGGAGTAATTGGGGGACAGAGGGGAGGAAGCGGGAATGGCAGAAGGGAGCCCGCGGGCATGACGAGAACACTTACGATCAGAGGGAATAAGCTTTTTGTCCATGAGCACGCTGATTCTGTCGTTGTTTGCTTATCGTCGTACCTCTTTCCTCCGGCACGCCACCTTCGCAGTTTTCATCTCACCAACCACGCTTTGCTCCGGAAGGACAGATCAATAACTTCTCTTTTCCGGTCTATCGACATAATTTTCCGGTCGTTGCACATATTCAAAGGGTTCGTTTGTGGCTTATTATCTGATATAGATTTCGCATATCAAAATCATTCTTGATAATGTTTTGATAACGTTGTCCTCCGTTGCATCAAAGTCCCGCAAACAACCATTTGCATGACCGTTGTCAAAACAAAAGGAGAGAGACGTGACTAAGACGTTTTGTTTCTTGACCATTCTCTGTGTGCTTTTTGGACTTTCCACGGCGTGGGTCCATGCGCAAGACGCTGAAGACGCCACGGACGCGCAATCCGACAAAGTCAAGCTACGGCTCGAACAAGTGACGGTCAGCGCAACCAAAACCGAACGGGACCCATTGACCACCCCAGGCGAAGTCAGCGTCCTGACTCAGGAATACTTCCAGCAACGCCAAGCGCAAAGCCTGGACGACGTGTTGCGCTATGAACCGGGCGTTGATTCGAGGATCGGGCCGCGAAGTATGGGAGAGGGGCCGAACATTCGAGGGTTGCAACGTGCGCGAGTCCTCACGTTGTTGGATGGCGTCCGACTCAGCTTTCAAGCCGGCCACAAGGGTCGCATCTTCTTGGACGTTGATCAACTCAAACAAGTGGAGGTGATTCGTGGACCGGGATCAGCTTTGTACGGCAGCCAAGCTCTGGCCGGCGTCGTGGCCATGGTGACCAAGGATCCATCCGACTATCTGGCTCCGGGCATGCGGTACGGCATTCGCGAAAAACTTGGCTATCAATACGCCAATGAAGAACTCCTCTCCACCACCACGTTATCGGCTCGCATCGCCAAGCACTGGGAAGTCATGGCCAGCGGGACCTTTCGGGCGGGAGAGAACGTTCGCCTCGGCGGCGACCTGGGCCGTTTACCCAACTCTGCGCAAGATACCGGGGCCGGATTGGCTAAGATCGTGTGGAAACCAACTCCGCATGACGAAGCCAAATTTTCCATTCAAGCCACTCGACAGGCCGCACGGATCCCTTTCAACACTAATTCTTCAACTGCTTCAACGCGATCCATCGCCGACCGAGCGAATCGTCAAATCACGTATCGCTTAGGCTACTCGCACCACAATCCGGCGAATCGGTACGTCAATCTTCAAGGGTTCGTCTATCTGACGACGCTGGATATCACGGAAATCCGGATTGCCGATCGGGCAAGAGACGATATCAGTTTCGACACGACGGGGTATGATCTGAGAAATTCCATGAATTTCGGCGATTCTTCGACTCATCATCACATTGTGACCTTCGGCTCAGAATTTTACCGGAACAGTCAAAAGGGAAAAGGGAATCGCACGCTCACTTCCGGCAGTGCCACGGGCGCCCAAGTGTTTTACCCCAATGCAGACTCTGACGTCTTCTCCCTGTACCTGCAAGACGAGATTATGATCATGGATCGCATCAACCTCATTCCCGCCATGCGCTGGGATCATTGGAAAAATTCAGCACCCGGCCAGCCAACCAAATCCGTGGGGGTACTGAACCCGAAAGTCGGCGTGGTGATTCAGGTCACGGACTCTCTCTTCCTCGAAGCGAACTATGCCCATGGATTCCGGCAACCGACGTTTGCTCAACTCTTTATCTCCGGCACACATGCTGCGGGGAGCATTTTCATTCCTAACCCCGATCTGAATCCGGAACGGAGCCGAAATCTTGACGCGGGATTCCGCGTGAAACTACCAAAGGTGCTGTCCAACCACGACCGATTCATTTTCAAAGGGGCCTACTTCAGAAACCAACTCAGGGATTATATTGCCCTTTACCGCTATGGACCGAGAGGACGAAACAGGACCTACCGGAACATCGGAAACGCCTTGATCCAGGGATGGGAGGCAGAATTTGAGTGGCGCGTACTTCAGAACGTGACCCTACACGGCAACTACAGTCAGGCACACGGCACGGATGAAACCATGGAGAATCCACTCCCGGACATTCCCCCAAAACGTGGAGTGTTGGGTATCGACTATCAACACCAACCTTGGGGATTGACCATCGGCGGCCGAACGCAAATGGTAGGCGACCAGGAGCGCGTGCCGAGGCCCGCGCGGGGATCCAGACAAGAAACCGGAGGATTTGTGATCTTCGATATCTACGCCACCTTGAAACCCGGCAGAGCGTTGTTACCCAACCTTCCAACATCGTGGGTTCAAGGATTCCAAGTCAATCTAGGCATTGACAACCTGACGGATCGAAACTACCGTCGACACTTATCAGTCCTTCCTGAGGCCGGCGTTAATCCCAAGGTGTCGGTGTGGTACTCCATGAACCTTCCGTAACGTCAATATTGTCCGACTTGTGACTCTGCTCCTCCTTTTCCCCGATTGCAGAAGTCACGTCCGAGAGGCCGACCCTTGGTCGGCCTCTTTTTCTTTGAACACCGGGGCAGCAACACGTACAATTTTTCAGGTGAAGGGAGTGGAAATTTTGCAAAGGTCCCTTATAAAGGAAGGTCACGTGGGGTAGACGGGAAGATGTTCGTCATTCCGTCATTCCAGACGCCCCCCTCCGGTCACTCCCGACCGCCCCCCTTCTGTCATTCCCGACGTTTTTAATCGGGAATCCAGGGGTTTCCCCATGCAGGGGCACACGAAGGAAAGGACAAAAGAAAGACTGGATTCCCGCTTGAAACTTGCGGGAATGACAGAGGAGAAGAAGCGGGAATGACAGAGGAAGGATTCCGGCTATGGCAGAAAAGAACGGGGATGACGGCAAAACCAGCCATGACAACGAAATCAGAGGGCGCCTTCCCTTCCCGTCATTCCCGACTGTCCCCCTTCCGTCATTCCCGACGTTTTTAATCGGGAATCCAGGGGTTTTTTCCATGCAGGGGCACACGAAGGAAGGGACAAAAGAAAGACTGGATTCCCGCTAAAAACTTGCGGGAATGACAGAGGGAGGAAGCGGGAATGCTTGCCCCAGACGGGAGTAATCGGGGGACAGAAGGAGAGGAAGCGGGCATGACAGAGGGCGGATTCCAGCTATGGCAGAAAAGAACGGGGATGACGGCAAAACCAGCCATGACAACGAAATCAGGAGGCGCCTTCCCTTCCCGTCATTCCCGACTGTCCCCCTTCCGTCATTCCCGACCGTCCCCCTTCCGTCATTCCCGACGTTTTTAATCGGGAATCCAGGGGTTTTTTCCATGCAGAGGCACACGAATGAAGGGACAAAAGAAAGACTGGATTCCCGCTAAAAACTTGCGGGAATGACAGAGGGGGAGGAAGCGGGAATGCTTGCCCCCGACGGGAGTAATCGGGGGACAGAGGGAGAGGAAGCGGGAATGACGGAAGGGATCCCGCGGGCATGACGAGAACACTTACGATCAGAGGGAATGAGCCTTTTTTTCCATGAGCACGCTGATTCTGTTGTTGTACGCGATTCATTCTTTCGTGGGCATTGCCTATGAGGTCGTATGGATCAAGCTGTTGACCGCTTCCATCGGCATGACGGTCACGGCTTTCGGCGTCGTGTTATCCACGTTCATGGCGGGGTTGGGCCTCGGCAGTTACGTGATTGCTCGATGGAAAGGCACGGCTCAAGACCATCAGGAACCTGCCGGTCGCTTCACCTGTCGCCTCGTCGCCCTCTTCCAAACCTTGATGGGTGTCTTGGGAATCGCGTTTCCTTTTTTCTTGTCCTGGGGAGATCACGTCTACGTGCTCACGGCGCCGGACACCGAAGGGCTCCGGCATCTTGTGGTGAGAGGCCTCTACGTCGGGTTCCTCCTCCTTCCCGTCACCACCCTGCACGGAATGAACTTTCCCGTGCTGGCTTCCTTGCTCACGCGATACTTTGTTCGTTCGCGCACGACGAAACCCGGCCTGCTTTACTGCGTCGGCCTGCTGGCTGCCGGATTGGGCTCGCTCGCTTCGCTCGCCTTGATTCCTTCTCTGGGATTGAAGAGCACGTCCCTGGCACTCGGGGCGACGAACCTGGTCCTTGCCTTGGCTGCCTTGCTCGCAAGTTTCCGGGTACCCGACCATACGCCCCCCATCCAGGACGAGGCACCCCCATCTCGCAAACGTCGCGTCCAAGACGTCGTGCGGCCCGCCCCGTTTTCAGGCTCCGTCCTGCAAACGCTGGGCGCCGTCGTGGGATTTCTTATCATTTCGTTGGAGATCATCGGCGCACAATACGTCTGGCTGATCGTAAACGTCACGGCCTACGCGGAAGGCATCCTTCTCACCACGGTCTTGCTCATGATGGGACTCGGTTCCGGCGTCTACCTCTTCCTGAGAGGAAGGGTGCGCAACCGATCTACGTTGTTGATCGGGGGACTCTTCATCGCCCTTGTCGCTCAACTCACGGTTGTGCCTGCCGCGGGGGACATCGCGTCTCTGTTTGATCGTCTCTTCCAGGAGCAGCACCAGGAGGGGCTGACGATTCTGCACCTTCTTTTCAGCGACGCGTTGCTGACCTTTACGATTCTCGGCGTGCCCATGTTTGGTCTGGGTATGGCTTTTTGCAGTCTCTGCGACCTTGCGACGTTCTCACCCCACGGTCAGACGGCCGTGGTTGCTCCGCTGGGACGGTTGTATGCGTGGCATAGTTGGGGAGCCGTGCTCGGAGCCGTGCTCACGACCTTCGGGTTTCTTATCCTGTTGGGTCTCACCCATACGTGGCTGTTGCTCTCGGCCTGTCTCGTTGGCACGCTGGCGTTGCTGGTTTGGCGTCTTCCCTCGTCGTCGGTACGAGACAAGCCTGTACCGCGCCGTGCCGTGATTTCCGGCACATGGAGCAACGGGCTCGTTTTTCTTTTGCTTCTCGGCGTTCTTGGCTGGCTTGCAACGAACGCGGACCTCACCTTCCGGCACGCCGCGGCAGGAAGTTCCCAACGGGTCCTGTATCATCATGAAGACGCCATGGGCGTCACGGAGGTTTTTGAAGAGAGAGAAACGCTGGCCCGCACGCTCCTGACCAGCCGACTGCGACAGGAAGGGGGCAGCGACCCCAAAGAGATTCGCGTTCAACGCATTCAAGGGTATTTGCCGCTGTTGCTGCACCCCGACCCCCAACGTGTGCTCGTGGTAGGATTGGGCACGGGCATCGCCCTTTCTCCCACCTTACGGGAGGAGGTCAAACACGTCACGGTGGTCGAAATCTCTCGGGGCGTCGTGGACGCGGCAGCACGTTTCTTTGCTCAGGCGAACGCTCACGTTCTGGAGCATCCCAAAGTCCGCGTCGTGGAACAGGACGGACGCAACTTTATCAAGCTGACGCGCACCGGGTACGACCTCATCGTGCAAGAATTGTTTTTCCCCTACCAGACCGGGGTCGGCAGTCTGTACACCCGGGAACATTATCAGCAGTGTCGTGAGACATTGGCTCCCGGCGGCCTCATGGCCCAATGGATCACGATCAATCAGTTGAGCACGGATGATTTACGGACCCTGGTCCGTACCTTCCAATCCGTGTTTCCGGCGACCTCCCTGTGGTTGAACGGCGGATACCTGTTGATTCTGGGCGGACGTGATCCCCTCCGCGTCGATCTTCAACGTTTCCTGGAACGATACGAGGGTCAGGATCCATTGGGCGGTCCGTCCCGGCTCGATTCCGATCCTTACAATCTGTTGGGCCTTCTGGTCAGCCACGGCTCGGCCGTTCGGAATTGGACGGACGACGCGCCGCTGAATACCGATGATAATCGCTTCATCGAATACTCCACGCCCCTTGCGTTCAACGCCTTGAATACGGTGACCTTGGCCGCGGACACGTTGGCAAGCCTGCTTCCCCACTTCCGCCCCCTCACCGAGGTGGTCCGCGTGGACCCGTCCTCGGACGACGACGCGCTCACGCGATTGACTCAAGTGTCCGCGGCGGCACGACTCCTGATTGAGGGCATCGTGGCACGTGCCGGCAATCGCACGGACGAGGCCCTTGCGCTCTATACTCAATCATGGGAACTGCATCCTTCGAATTATCAAACCCGAACGTTTCTCGAACGGACCTGGGCAACCAAGGGGCACGCGCTGGTTCTCGAAGAACGCGACGACGCTGCCCTCCCCTGGCTGCACAAGGCTTTGAGGATCAACGCACGGAACCTCAACGTGCGGTTCGACCTCGGCCTGACCCATTCACGGCAAGGAAACGATCCGGTAGCGGCGGATTTCTATGAATCCATCGTTCGGCTGAATCCCAAGTGGCCTCACGTCGCGTCCGTCTGGTTCAATCTGGGATTAATCCGCTATCGCATGGGGCTCTATCAATCCGCCGCCACGTTGTTCCGCGAAGCACTGGCGCACGAACCCACGTCAATGGACGCTCGATTCAATTTAGCCAACAGCCTGGCTCAATCAGGGGACTACCGGGAAGCCGTCACGCATTATCGAGCTGTCTTGAAACGTGCCCCGGACCATCAAGATGCCCAAGCAAATCTCAAGGAAATCCTTGCCTGGCTTGAACGTGGCGAGGGCCACCCCGACGTTTCACCGCCGCGTATCCCGTCAGGTGAAAGACAATAACGCTCTTCCCCCCAAATCAGCGAACACCTCAAGCACCGCTTGACAAGACGCCCGCCAGAAGGAACCCCAGCAGGCATGACCAGAGGGGCCCCAGAAAGGCATGCCGGAAGGGGAACCCGGCAGGCATGGCAGGAAAGAACGTGGATAACGGCAGAACCAGCAATGCCAACGAAATCAGGAACACCTCCCCTTCCGTCATGCCCAACATCCCCTTCTGTCATGCCCGACATCCTCTCCTCTGTCCTTCCCGATATCCCCTTCTGTCATGCCCAACATCCCCTCCGTCATTCCCGACATCCCCTTCTCTGTCCTTCCCGACATCCCCTCCGTCATTCCCGACATCCCCTCCTATCATGCCCGACATCCTCTCCTCTGTCATTCCCGACATTTTTAATCGGGAATCCAGAGGTTTTTTCCCAGTCGGGGGCACACGAATGAGGGGACAAAAGAAAAAGACCCTGGATTCCCGCTAAACTTGTCCCCGACATTTGTTATCGGGGAACCTTGCGGGAATGACAGGAGAGGAACCGGCGGCATGACGGAGAGGAACCGGCGAGAATGCCTGCCCCCGACATTAGTAATCGGGTGAAAGAGGGAAACCCGGCGGCATGACCAGAGGGGCCCCCGGTGAGCATGACAGAGGGGAAACCCGACTGGCATGACGGAGGGGGACACGGTGGGCATGACAGAGGGGACCCGGGTGGCATGAGCAGAGGGGAAACCAGGCAGGCATACCCAGAGGCCCCCGGGTGGGAATGACAGATCGTCGTGACCGCGGACTTTCTGGACCCTGGTCATTGGACATATTTTTCCGGCGATTGAACATGTACGCCCTTCCCTTTATCTGGTATTAATCAAAAGTTGAAATTGATTCGCTATTTCATAAATAAGGAGATCCATGATGAAACATCTGAAGAAAAACCCGTGGACGGCTCTGTGTCTACTCGTCCTGATGAGCGTCACTCCTCTCCCTGTTTCGGGACAATCTCATCCCGGTTTTCTGGTCGTTGCACCTGACCGTGGGTTTCTTGGAAATCAGGAAACCAGAACAATGGTCGAAGAATTTCAGCGTGATTATCCTGCCGCCCTGGCGTTGGTCGGAAGCAAGTATGGAAATGCCGATACCGCGTATACGGCCTACGTGAAACAAGCCCTGGACCACTTACGTTCACTCAACGCGACGTCCGTCGTCGCGATTCCGTTGTTTCTTTCCGATGCGGACCCGCAACTGCACGCCGTCCGGGAACTCTTGCCCGCCTATGCCAACGGTCTGAACGTCGAATGGGCTCCGGCGATGTCCGAGAGTTACCTGATTGCTCAGATCCTTCTGGATCGGATTGAAGAAATCAGCCAGTCTCCTGAGACCGAACGACTCATTCTGGTCGGAATCGGCGCTCGTGATGAAGCCAGTGAGCAGGCGATCAAGGACGACTTAACGCCGTTGCTTCAGTACGTCCGACGATATCAGTCGTTCCAGGACGGTGAAATCGTCGTCTACTATGACCGGTACGCGGAACAAGCCCGTGAAAAAAATAAGAAGACGACCACGCACGTGACGGAACTGGCCGCCATGCAAGGGCGCACTTTGGTCGTTCCGGCGTTTATTGGCGTCAAGTTCGATCACATGATGGCCATGACGTCCTGGTTTCAACGCAAATTTCAGAAACTGAACGTGGCGTTTCAACCGGAAGAAATCACTCCTCACCCCAACCTGCTTGTGTGGCTCAAGAAAACCGCACATCAGCACATGGACGTGCCTCCAAGCGAAATCGGGGTCGTCATTATGCCTCACGGATCAACCCAGCCGTACAATGATGCCGTTGAAAAGACAATTGCCCCGCTGACGCGGCGCTATCAAATAGAAATGGCGTATGGAATGGGAGATCAGCTCATTATTCAACGCGCCGTGTCTCGTCTTGAACAACGCGGCGTCAAGAAAATCGTGTTTGGAAGGATGTATGGGCTCGTCGATCACATGAAACCGAAAACGGATTATATCCTCGGTCTTTCCGACGAGTATCTCCATGAGTTGGGTCAGGGCCGTACCCCACCACCACAAATTCGAAGCGCCGCAGTGTTTTCGACGTTCGGAGGCTATGAAGAAGGGGCCGACGTTGCACAAGTGTTGCACGACCGGATCATGGAAATCAGTCAAAACCCTTCGGAGGAAACCGTCATTCTTCTTGCTCACGGGACGAAATCCGACGAAGACAATCAACGCTGGTTGTCGGTGATCAACGCCAACGTCGAGAAACTCCGACGGGAACCGCATTGCGCAAAGCTGAAGGCCATCAAGGCCGCGACCGTACGCGAAGATTGGCCTGAGTTGCGCAAGAAGGCGGTGAAGGAGGTGCGCGAACTTATTCAGGAAGGGAATAAAACCGGAAGAGTCCTCGTCATCTCAAATCGTCTCTACGGTCCAGGCCCCTACCCCACCATGCTGGACGGCCTCGACTTTGAATTCAATGGGAAAGGATTTCTCTCTCCGGTCATCACACGCTGGCTTGATCAATCCATTCAGCAAGCCACCGACCGGCTGAAAAAACCGACGCGGGGCACGGATCAAGGCTAGATTGCCGTTCTGTTTCAGCAATGATGAAAAACGATCCCATCTTCAGCATGACGGAAAAATAAGTCGGACCTTCGTTTTTGCCTGGATTGTCTCTTGACATTTCCATGAAAAATTATGAGAATAATATTCACTATCTTTATCGGACGTGTTTTAGAGAAGAATCGATGAAACCCATCAGAGCGTTCGACGTGGATACGATCAGCAAGACAGACGCCCATTTCCCTGAACCGAAGACAAGAGGTGCAGACATGGTCAACACGCGGGTTGACGGCAACGTCCATCTGTTTCCGTCCGTTCAAGAACGGCTATCCGATTGCGACACCATCACCTGTCTCATCGAAGCCATGAGACGTCACGATTCCGTCCTGGTCGAACACGGGATGCGCACGGCGGCCTATTCCCTGGTTCTTGGGCGGACGTTGAATCTGTCCGACGACGACCTGACGGATCTTTATCACGCCGCGCTTCTCCACGACCTCGGGAAGATGACCGTCCCGAATGAAGTGATTCAGCAGGGTGGCATCTCCATCATTGGCGATTATCTCATGACGGAATGTACCCCTCGAGCCGGAGTTGAGATGCTCCGTCCTTGGCCGGCGCTCCAAAACGTGGCAACCCTGATTGAACTTCACCACGAAAGATGGGACGGAACGGGACTCCCCTTTGGTCTCCGTAGAACGCTGATTCCTTTGGGGGCAAGAATTCTGTCACTGACCGACGTGGCGGACCAATTGCTTACCCAGAAATCCGACTCATTCTCCGATCAGGCCACGGCCGTGGTTCGAATTCTTCGGACCCTCTCCGGGTCTCGATTCGACCCGAAATTGGTTGAACTGTTTGTTGAGTGGTTTCAAGATGTCTTTTTAGAAACCCTGGTGGAGTATCCCTGGACGGAGGATTTTGCCGATCCGACGCCTTGCCCACCCTTTGCCGTCGGCAGTCCCGACGCTTGCATCACTCATGAACTTCATGGAGAAAGACGTCTCTCATGACGCGCGCATGTGCCTCTTACACGTGAAGAAGAAAGGAGACCAGTGATGGTTGTGCGAACCCTTTTTATTATTGGCAGCGTTCTAGCAGGATTTGCGTTGGGATCAAGCCTGGGAACGGAAACGTTCACGTCCGGCGTCTTCGGCGGTCTCTTCATGGGAGGGATCAGCATAGGATTGATCTGGTTTGAACGTCTCATGCTTCCTCTACGACCGAGTGAGATAGTGGGTGGCCTCGCCGGTTTTTCGATTGGAGTCTGTTTAAGTGGACTTATCAGTTTTATCAGCCAACAGATTTTCATCCACAATGCTGAGCTGACCGCCTTTTTCACCGTCACCACCGGACTCATTTTCTGCTACATCGGAATTTCTCTGGGAATCCAAACGGGAAGAACGTTCTCGTTTGTTCCCGTCTCACGTGGCACCGACTCCGCGTCACAAATCCGGCAACCGAAGATTCTGGATACGAGCGCGCTTATTGACGGGCGCGTGGCAGACTTATCCCGGACGGGGTTTTTGGACGGTCCGCTCATCGTTCCGCAATTCGTTCTCCGAGAACTCCAACGTATCGCGGATTCCTCTGACGGTCACAGACGCATTCGAGGAAAACGCGGCATGGACGTTCTCCAAGACCTCATGAACGTGGAAAGCATGGACGTCCACATTAGTGACGCCGACTTTCCTCAAGTTTCCGACGTCGACACGAAGCTGGTGAAATTGGCGAAACTCCAAAAAGCAAAAATCGTCACCACCGACATGAACCTCAACAAGGTTGCCTCCGTGCAAGGCATACAGATTTTGAATACCCACGAATTGTCGAACGTGATTCGACCGACCGTCCTGCCTGGAGAATCCCTCAAGATCTTCCTGTTGAGAGAAGGCAAAGAAGTGGGACAAGGCGTGGCGCACTTGGATGATGGGACGATGGTTGTCGTTGACCACGCCAGACGGTGGATCGGGAAACACGTTGAGGTGGTGGTGACCCGCGTCATTCAAACCAACGCCGGTCGAATGATCTTCTCCAGCCTTCGGGAAGGAACGCCTCGCTTGCAGGCCAGTTAAGGCTGATCGTGTAACAATCGATCGACCTGCTCCTGCAACCTCGTTTGAATCATTTCACGCGTTCGGGCGTCTTCGACTTTGCTGCCGTTCTGTTCCGTCACGTGAAACACGTCGACCACCTGATCCAGGCGCGTCCCGATTCTGGCTGCGTGAATGGAAAGCCCGAGATCATACAAGGTTTTGGCTATTTCATACAGGAGACCCGGCTTATCATCGGCAAACACGTCGATAATGGTAAACTGATCCGACGTCGTATTGTCGATTCTGACTTCGGTCCGACGTTCCTGAATTGGCCGTTGGCTGTGAAACGACGCGCGTTGATTCTGGGCGAGCACCTCTTCAATTGAGATTTCTCCGCGTAACACGCTGACGATGGCGTTCTCGACTTTTTCCAACCGCGCCGGCGTCGGGGCCCCGCCAAAATCGTGGTCCTTGACCCAGAACGTATCCACCACGACGCCGTCCGACTTTGTCACGATCTGGGCGTCAAGCACGCGCAGACCTTTGGCCGCCAACACCCCCGTCACCTTCATAAACGTCCCGGGGGCCACGGCGTCACGCGCAATCAGTGAATACTCACACACCTTGAGTTCCTGATGATAGGTGGCTTCGACAATGGGGCGTTCGGGCGTCACGGCTTGAATCGCAGAAAGATGAGCAGCGATTCGATTTCTGGCCGTCCCGGAAAGATAGCGCGTCGGAAAGGTTTCCAACTGCCTCCTGACCCATTCACGAGTCAGGAGAGGCGGCCTTTGAGTCGATGGGCCACGTCCTACCGATTGGCCATTGGCCTTCCACGCCTCCAAGACCTCGTCGGTGATGGACTCGACGTCAACGGTCCACTCACTCTGGTCGCTTTCTTCAGACACTTCAGAGAGTGCCCGCTCAAACAACTCGACCAGCAACGATTCTTTCCATTTTGTCAGCATGTCCGGACCCACCGCGGCGATGTCTGCCGCGGTGAGGAGTAAGAGTTTTTTTAATCGATGGGGCGTGCCTACTGCCCGAGAAAACGTCAGCAACACTTTTTCATCATGAGGGTCCCGCCGAAAAGCCGTATTGGCCATGAGCAGATGTTCATGAACCAGAAACGTCAGGGTTTGCGATTCCTGCTCGTCGAGTCCTAATCTGACGGACACGTCTTGCGCAATCTTTTGACCGACCGCACTATGATCTTCAGGCAAGCCCTTTCCTGCGTCATGAAGAAGCACGGCCAAGTGCAGGATATCCTTCTGCTGAATTTCCCGATACACCTTTCCTAACGTCCCAGGCTGTTGCCCCAGAGACTGGACGTGCTTCACGGCGAGCAGGCTGTGCTCATCAACCGTATATTTGTGGTATTGATTAAACTGCATGAGCCCACGCACGCGACCAAAGGCCGGGATGAATTTTTCCAACACCCGTGCCTGGTGCATCAGCGTCAAGGAATCAGCAACTGACCCGGGTCCGGACAACAGGGCGCGAAACCGCTGACTCACGCACGGGGAAGCAAACAGATGATCCGGCACGCTCTCCACGTGGCGGTGAATCTCTTCCAGCACCAGTCCGTCGACCGTGAGGCCGCGTCGTTGCGCAAGGAGAAACAGGCTCAAGAGGACTGCCGGATCATCCAGGACCTGGGCGAGTTTCTCCGCCGGCACCGTCACCTTTCCATCGGACGTTCGAAACAGCCCGTCAATCAACGGGGAAGGCCAAAGATTTTTCACGCGGGTCGCCAGAGAAACCGATCTCGTCCGATTCACAAATCGCATCGCCCGATCATGAAGTCCGGTCGTCAAACGATAGTAGTGCTGCATGAACTGCTCGACTCCCAGCAAATGGGGTTGATCCCGGTAACCGAACTCCCGAGCCAAGCGGACTTGTTCATCGAAGGATAACACTTCCTGTGCGCGACCGGCTTCGAGATGCAGAAAGGCGCGCACCGTCCATAACCATTCTCGTGCCTCACGCAACGCCGTATAATCCTGACGCGACAAGATTCCCCGGTTGGCTAACTCCTGCAACGTGGCCGCATGATACCGGGCCATCCCCACCCATTGAAGCAGATGCAGGTCCCTGAGTCCGCCTTTGGTTTTCTTGATGTTCGGTTCGAGGAGAAACACCGTTTCGCCAAATTTGGCATACTCCCGCTTCCGTTCTTCCATTTTCTCCCGGATAAAATTCTCCACCCGTCTTCCAACCACGCGCTTGGCAAACCGCTGTTGGAATTTCTGGAAAACCGAAGAACTTCCCGCTAAAAAACGCGACTCCATCAAAGCGGTTTTAGCTGACAAATCTCCATCGGCCACGAACGTGCAGTCCTGCATTGACCGAACGCTGTGCCCCACCTGAAACCCCAAATCCCATAAATGGTGAAAAACCTGCGACGAGAGATCATTCACGACGCTTCGCCCACTTCCCTGATACAGCATCATGACGTCCACGTCGGAATAGGGGGCGAGTTCCCGCCGACCATACCCACCCAGCGCCACGAGACAACACTGTTGCAAGCCGACGGACGCCTCTCGGCTCCACTGTCTCACCACGTTCCGATATCGACCGATCAGGACCGCGTCAACGAGATCCGTAAACCCCCAGACGACTTCAGCCCCCGAGGCTCCATCCCGCAATCGTTGACAGATGCTCTCTCGACGATCTTGTAACACCGCCTGGGTGGTGAGCGTCTCAGACGGATGAACCGTCGGATTTTCCTCTCGCGTGTCCTGTTTCACGGAAACGCCTCTTTTCCGTTCACGAATTTTCCACGCGCGGACGGCAACGCGGACGATGACTCGGACCGTTTCATCAAGGCTTCACGTATCGATTGGTAATCGGCATCCGTCGATCCTTCCCAAGGGCCCGTTGCGTGATTTTTATCCCGATCGGAGCTTGACGTCGTTTATATTCACTGCCGTCCACCATGGTCACCACGTGCTTGACGGTCTGAACCGGAAACCCCATCTGAACCATTTCCGTCAAAGAACGCTCTTCTTCGACGTAGGCCGCCAAGATGGGGTCGAGCACGTCGTAGGGCGGCAGAGTTTCTTGATCGGTCTGATCGGGCTTGAGCTCAGCGGACGGGGCGCGATCAATGATCCGTTGAGGAATCACCGGCGACCCGTCGTCACGCGCGGCTTTTCGGTTCCGATACCGAGCCAAGGCGTAGATGAAGGTTTTCGACACGTCTTTCAGCACGGCAAAGCCGCCCGCCATGTCGCCGTACAGCGTGGCGTAGCCGACGCTCATTTCGCTCTTGTTGCCCGTCGTCAAGACTAAATGACCAAACTTATTGGACAAGGCCATCATCAGCGTACCACGGATACGAGCCTGGACGTTTTCTTCCGTGGCGTCAGCCGTCCCCGACCCGAACGTCGAAGACAACGTCCGCATGTATTGCTTCCAGAGCGTCGTAATCGGAATCGTCAAGAGTTGAACGTCCAACGCCTTCGTCAGGGCTTGCGCATCGACCCGACTGGCTCGTGAAGTAAACGGGGAAGGCATGAACACGCCCAGCACGACGTCCGGCCCAAGCGCATCGGCGGCAATCACCGTGGTCAAGGCTGAATCAATGCCTCCGCTGATCGCAACCAGCACCCGCTGAAACCGGTTCTTCTTGACGTAGTCTCGCACTCCGGTCACCAAGGCGAGATAGATCTCTTCCAAATCGCTGAGGCGAGACGAACGTTGCACGGGCGCGGGCTTTTTCGGTTTTCGTCGTTCAACTGATGACAGTTTCACTCGTTTGACGGGATACCGTTGCGTTGACCGTTGCGTGCGAACCGCGACGCGACTTCCACGCGGAGCGGCGCACGGCAGGTCAGCCACGAGCAGATCTTCTGCAAACGCCTTGGCACGTGCAATCACCGTCCCCGTTCGATCCACGATCACACTGTTTCCATCAAACACGATCTCATCCTGCCCCCCGACCATGTTGGTGTAACTCATCACGACGCCGTTTTCTCTGGCCCGTTGCGCCAAGACGTGCTCTCGCGTTCTTGCCTTCCCGACGTGATAGGGAGAAGCATTGACGTTCAGAATGATCTGGGCACGACCGACGTCGACCTGATCGCGAGTGGGCCCATCCGCGTACCACACGTCCTCACAAATATTCACGCCGAACCACACCCCGCGGACTTGGCAGACGACGGTCTTTTCGCCCGGGGAGAAATATCGGCTCTCGTCAAACACGCCGTAATTCGGCAAGAACGTCTTGCGGCACGTCGTCACGATCCGTCGATCATGAATCACGGCCGCGGCGTTAAACACGTGACGGGTTCCCGATGAAACGATGAACGGGGTGGCGTCACGCGAACGAATCGGCCCGCCTTCTTCAACGTAGCCAACCACCGCAGTGATGCCGCGACAGTGCTTGGCCAACCGTTCCAGCGCGTGCTTCGTGTCGTTGAGAAAACTCGGCCGCAAGACCAGGTCTTCAGGCGGATATCCGGTCATGGCCAATTCCGGAAAAACGGCAATATCGGCCCCGTTCCGCCGTGCCCGCCTCACCCATTGACTCATCGCGTGGGCGTTTCCCTCCACGTCTCCCACGACTGAATTCATTTGCACCATGGCAATTCGATACGTGTTCATCGCAAAAAACGCCCTCTCCTCTTCGGAGGTGTTTTCAGACGCGGAGGGCAACGGCGTTGTCCTTCATGGATTCACGGCCGGTCCGTCGCGTTGCCCTCCAACTCTCCGGCGACAATGATGGCCTCGGCAATTTCCCTCATGGATTTTCGCATGTTCATACTTTGACGCTGAATCAACCGGAAGGCTTCGGCTTCCGATAATTTTCTGGAGTGCATGAGGTACCCCTTCGCTCGTTCGACGAGCTTTCTCACGGTTAACGCCTCCTGCATTTCAAACGACTTCTCCAGCAGACGAGTATGTTCAATGGCCACCGCGGCCTGGTTGGCAATGGCTTGCAGAATCTTGACCTCCTTGTCGTCAAACACGTGCCTCATGGACGTATAGGTGTTGATGACGCCGATGATTTTTTCTTTGCTCATCATCGGCACCGATAATAAGGAGCACAACGACTCGCGCTTGGCTAAATCCTGATAGAAAAATTCTTTTTCCTTCGTCACGTCAGGAACGTAAATCGGCCGTTGTTCTTTCACCGCACGGCCGCTGACGCTCTGACCAATTTTGATCGGAGGCTTTCGACGATAGGCTTCGCTCAGACTCTGCGTCGCCGCAATCCGCAACTCCTTCGCGTCCTCGTCCACTAACATCAGCGAACAGATCGTCGAATTCATCATTTCGGCCGTCGTCGTCACGATCAACTCCAGCACGTCGTCGATCAACCGGTTCGACGCCACGGTTTCCGAAACCTGGGACAGGGTATCCAGTTGGAGCGCCTGCCGTCTCATGGCTTCATACAAACGGGCGTTTTCAATGGCCCCGCCGACCTGGTTCGCAATCGTTGACAGCAACGCCAGCTCGGCATCCTGATACCGTTTCATCCGTTTGTGCTGGACGTTGATGACCCCGATCACGTTCCCCTTCGTCACGATGGGAAGCGACACGAACGCCTGGTATCGATCCTCCGGCAAATCATGAAAAAATTTGAACCGCGGATCATCGCTCGCGTGACGAGGAATCACCACCGGCACCTGTTCTTGCGCGACCCATCCCGTTATCCCTTCACCCAACCCCAAGGCGGTTCGACCGATGAGCGTGGGATGAGGATTTTTAGAAGACCGCAACACGAGTTCATCCCGATTCTCGGAGACCAGGTACAGCAAGCATGAATCGGCTTTCGTCACCTCAACCACGACTTCGACGATGTGCGTGAGAACAGACTCCAGATCGAGCGTGCTGCTGATGGATTGACTGATCCGATGGAGCACTTCCACTTCGCGCGTCCGTTCGCGGAGCACGGTCTTCACGTCCTTCTTCCGTCGGTTCATGGGTTGTTTCGTCGGACTCATCTCGACGACCGTCGCGTACACGGCGCGTCTGCCGATTCCCTGGTCGGGACGTTCACGCCGCGCGCGTACCATCGCTTCACCACCCGTTGCTCCAGAGGCGTGACCTGGACGTTCCCGATTGCTTTCGGCAGCACGCAATGCACGATCCCTTGTGACACTTTCTTATCGTGCAGCATGGCTTCCCAGAGTTTGGAAAAGCGATGGGCCGGCATGTGTACGGGCAGACCCATTCGCTGAATCAATTCCCGCTGCCGATGCACGACCGAGGCGGAGCATAATTGGAGATGCTGAGCCAGCAACGCTTCATGAACCATGCCGATTCCCACGGCCTCACCGTGACGATACTGTTTGTAACGGCCCAGGGACTCCAAGGCGTGACCAATGGTATGCCCATAATTCAAGATGCGGCGCAGGCCGGATTCCTGCTCATCCTTGGCCACGACCCACGCTTTAATTTCGCAACAACGCTTGACCACCTCGATGACGTCCTCATCCTTCACGTCAAGAAGATGGCGCATTCGCTCCTCTAAAAAGGCAAAAAACTTCTTGTCGATGATGACGCCGTATTTAATCACCTCGGCCAATCCCGCCAGCCATTCTCGTCGCGGCAGCGTGTGGAGCGTATCGGTATCACACACCACGAGGACGGGTTGGTAAAAGGCCCCGATTAAATTTTTTCCCAACGGATGGTTGACGCCGGTTTTGCCTCCTACGCTGGAATCGACTTGCGCCACGAGCGTCGTCGGCACTTGAACGAAGGGGATGCCTCGAAGATACAGTGACGCCGCGAATCCCGCCACGTCGCCGATCACCCCTCCCCCCAACGCCATTAAAACCGATCGACGCTCAAATCGATGCGTGACCAACTGATCCAGGATGGACGACGCCCACCGAACCGTTTTGGCCTGCTCACCATCAGGAAGACGGATCGTCCGACAGGTGAAACCGGCGTTCGTCATGGCCTTTCTCAGAGGCGCTCCGTAGTGCCGGTCTACCGTCGGATTGGTCACAATCCCGACTTTTCCGGACAATCCCAATGCTTGACAATACGTCCCCAACCGCTGCATCCCACCGGGGCCAATGATGATCTCATAGCTTCGCTTGCCGAGACCTACTTTGACGGTTTGCTGATCGTGACGTTGAACCATGGTTAGAAATTTTTTACGTATTCCTGGTACGCGGCGAAATTTCGTTTCATCTCATCCAAACTGTCGCCGCTGAATTTTTCCAACATCGCATTCGCCATTTCATAGGCAATCACGGCTTCGCCGACCACGCCGGCCGCGGGAACCGTACAGACGTCGGATCGTTCCACGGTGGCTTCAAAGGGTTCCTTGGTCAGGATATCGACGCTGTGCTTGGGTTGATACAGCGTCGCAATCGGTTTCATGGCGACCCGCAGGACAATCGGTTGACCATTGGTGATCCCCCCTTCCAACCCACCGGCGTTGTTGGTCTTTCGTTCAAATCCCGGTTGGATCTCACTGGGATAAATGTCGTCGTGTACTTCAGAGCCGAATCGCTGAGCCGACTCAAATCCCATGCCGATTTCTACGCCTTTCATGGCCTGGATGCTCATGGCCGCCATGGCTAACCGTGCGCTCAAGCGACGATCCCACTGAGCGTAACTGCCCAACCCAATGGGAGGATTCGTCACCACCACTTCAAAGACCCCCCCCAGTGAGTCCCCCTTATGTTTCGCGGATCGGATGCGTTCAATCATTTTCTCACTCGCCGCGGCATCCGCACACCGAACCTGAGATTGTTCGGCGCGTTCAAACGCCGCCACGTAATCATCAACCCGCGGAGCCACGACGGATCCGATTCGGATCGTGTAACTCACCACCTGCACGTCAAACTCAGCTAATAAGGCCTTGGCCACGGCTCCAATGGCCACGCGGATCGCGGTTTCTCTCGCACTTGCCTTTTCCAGCACGTTGCGGATGTCCCGATGCCCATATTTTATTGCACCCACCAAGTCCGCGTGACCGGGCCGCGGACGAGTCACCACGCGTTCCGCGGACGGCGGACCGGGTTCCGCGGCCATCACGTCTTGCCAATTATCCCAATCCCGATTGCGGATCAGTAATCCTAACGGATTCCCCAACGTCTTGCCCTTCCGAACGCCGCAGTAGAATTCAATCTGATCCTTTTCAATCCGCATTCGGCCGCCTCGGCCATAGCCACCTTGCCGTCTTGCTAAATCACGATTGATCGTCTCCGCCGTGAGAGGAAGTCCCGCAGGAACCCCTTCCAGTACGGCCATTAACCCCTTTCCATGTGATTCACCGGCGTTGAGATAACGAAGCATCAGGTTCCTCTTCTGATTTGGTGAACGGCTTCGCCGTGGCGTCCGCGTTCCTCACGACGTGTACACGGGGGATGCCTCACGGCGGACCCCTTATCCTTTAACTTCTGACTGGCTCGGATTGTCGCATGGGTCCAGTCTCGGTTGCCTCGAATCCCACCAGTTCAAACGAAGCGTGAATGACGTCCTCCGGGCTCTCCGTCCCCTTCTCCTCAACGTGAAAATCCATTGACTGCACAATCAACGTTTTCGGCAGCGTGTGCAGTCCTTCAAGAAAGCGGGCGAGCGCGTAATATCGCCCCTCTGCATAGAGCCGAAGCGTGACTCGACTCACGTCCATTTCCGGCAGCGCAATCGGCTCCTCGGGTTTCCAGGAGGTCAGCGTCACGTCAGCCGATTGAGCAACGTCGAAGACCTCCGTCAGCACGTGCTCCATGGGCACCTGAATGCCCAACCGTCGTTTTTGCCACGCGACTTGAGACTTCAGACGAGCGATCTCGTCCGTCAGACGTTCGAATTGACCGCCGTGCTCACCGGCGGCAATCCGATGATTCAGCGACTGAAGCGTGTCCTGAAGGGCCCGGATTCGTTGATTGCGAGGCTCGACGACAAATTGAAACAGGATGAGGGACAACACCGCCACGCCCAAAAACAGCGTGAGCAGTTTTGACGTCATGGGCGTGTCCTCCACCCAATCCAGCATTCGTTCAACCATGATCCACGGCGTCCGCGTTTATCGAAAATCGCAAGCGTGACGGCTGAACCGTATCGGCCTGGGTCTCAAACGTGTTGATGGAACCGATCACCTTGGTCTCCTCCAGATTCTCCGTCAACTTCACAACCGCGTCCTGGGAAAGAGCAAGGCCGGACAGCAGAACCCGTTGATCGTTCGTCTGAAGACGCAGCAACCACACGTCCAAGGGATCAACCACTTGACCGATCACGGACAACAGGCGGAGGGGTCCGTTCGGATCGCGGGTGAGGGTCGTCAGTCGTTTCTGTTCGGCTGCAATGGTTCGCCGTTGTGCCTTCAGGGCAAGAACCTGATCCCGGGTTTTTTCCATCACGGCAAGACGAGATTGTTTCTCTCGTACTTTTTGTTCAAGTCGTTGTCCGGCATCATTCCCATCAAAGACAAGCCATCCCCAAACCGCGACGGTACACGCCACAACCACGCCCCCCGCGACGAGTTCCGACTGGGCGCGGCGGCGAGCCGGACGGTCAAGGGCTGGCGGGCCTTTGAGCAAGTTAATGGCAATCATGGTTGTCCTGATGGAGTGCCAACCCCAACGCCACGCCTCCGAGATGCGCGGAATCCTCGAGTGCGTGCCCGTCTTGATGATTCATTACGTCGATTTCAGCAAAAGGATTCAATGCGATCGTCGGAATCCCCAACGCGCGTTGGAGGTCGTCATGCAGTTGCGGATGTTTCGACTTCCCTCCGCAAAGGAACAGCTTGTCGATCTTGAGGTCCTCGTCCTGATCCAGGATGAACGTGAAACAGCCTTGGACGTGCCTGATGATTTCCTCAAATGACGGCGGCGTGCGGGGATACGCGAGTCCACCGTCAGGAGCACCTTGAACGTCGGCTGAATCAACGGATGCGCCCTGCCCATCCAACGCCTGCATCAAAGACGTGTCCTCAAAGCTGACGTCCCGAACCAGAAGGGGATTCCCATTCCCCACAAAGGCCAGATTCATTCCACTTGCTCCGACGTTGGCGATACCGAATGAACGTCCCCTCACGGTCGGGCTCTTTCCCATCACCACGTTGATCAACGCGAGCCCGTCAACGTCACACACGATCGGCTGAACCCCGCTCTCTTCCAACAACGTTTTCCGGCTCTCAACCGCCTGTTGCTTGGCGGCAACGAGCAGCACGTCCATCTCGTTCGACGTGGGGTCACGTCGAGAGTCAGGAAGAATCCAATAATCAACGTACACCTCATTCATGGCATAGGGAACGTAGCGATGGCCCTCCCAGGTCAAATATTCATCAAGATCGTCCTTCTTGATACCGGACACGTGGATCACCTTGACCATCACGGCTGATCCGGATAACGAGAGCGCAACCGGACTGCCACGCAACTCCAGGTCCTCAATCAGACCCTTCAGGGCTGCCTTGAGGCGGCTGGGATCGTGAACCACGGCATCTTCGACGATCCCGGATTCAAGCCGGCGCACCCCATAGCGCGTCAGACAATTTCGGGCGGCACGACGTTCCAGTTGAATGACCTTGATCGTGGAAGAGCCGATATCGATCCCCACGCGTGACTGAGGTGTTGCAAACGAGGACGCCCACTTCTTGAGTCGGCTCATCATCGAAGACGAATTTCCGTTGCCGGGGTACCGGCTGTCGTGCAACGCCGCTGTTCAGGATGATATCGAGATCGAGACGCTCAATAGAGCCGTTTTCGCTGACTGGCCGGGGCGATGTTCAGGTCCACCCGATATTTCGCCACGGTTCGTCTCGCGATAACGATCCCTCGGGCTCGTCGCAACCTCGACACAATCTCTTGATCTTTCAGCGGCTTGCGGGAATTTTCTTTGCCGACCATTTCACGAATGAACTCCCGAACGGTCAGCGAGGATACGTGTTCCGTGCCGGGCTCTGACCCTTGAATGCCCGCGTTAAAGAAAAACTTGAGTTCCAACGTGCCTTGGGGACAATACATGTATTTATTCGTCGTCACTCGGCTGATGGTCGATTCGTGCATCTCCACGTCTTCGGCCACTTGCTTGAGCACGAGTGGCTTCAAATGTTGAATGCCTTTTTCCAAAAAGGGTTCTTGAAATTTGATTACGCTTTCGACGACCTTCCGAATGGTCCGATTTCTCTGATCGAGACTCCGAATGATCCACTGAGCCCCTCGTAATTTTTCTTCGAGGTACGCCCTCACGGAATCTCCGTTGCCGCTCGTCTGTCCTAACATCCGTTTGTAATACGGCTTGATCTGCACGCGAGACATGCCGTCATCGTTGAGAACGACCTGCCATTTTCCTTCTTCCTTGAACACGAAGACGTCCGGCACAATGACGTGGTTGTCGTCAGACGAATACGGACGTCCGGGTTTAGGTTCCAGGTTTTCAATGATGCGCACGGCTTCACCAATTTTTTCAACGCCGTGGCCGACGGCTTTCGCAATGGCGGTCAGTCGTTTTTTCTGAAGGTCGTGGAGATGGTGTTTGATTATCAGTTCGAGCAGTGACTCTTGAGAGGGTCCATCATGAACGTCATCGCTTCCAAGGGGCGTTTTAAGAAGATGGCGGAGTTGAATCAACAAACATTCTTGAAGATCGCGAGCACCGACGCCAATCGGATCAAAGGTTTGAATGAGGGACAACACCGAATCAACCTTTTTAACGGAGACGTGGGACTCTTCGGCAATTTCCTCTATCGACGTGCGAAGATACCCGTCTTCATCAATGTTGCCGATTAACATGACTCCGACGGCTTTGTCTTCGTCATCCTGAGAAGACAGTCGGAGCTGCCACAACAAGTGGTCTGCCAGCGTCGTTGGTTTCGTCAGCGTCTGGTCATAGGAAGGAAAGTCGTCGTGTACGGAAGCAGGATCACGGCCGTCTCCGGATCGCCAATCACTCTCGTAATAATCTTCCCACCCTTCCGGGGAGAGCGGCTCAGAGAACTCTTCCGTTGCTCCCGGGTCGCCCTCGTTCTCCTGCTCCTCTCCCTCTTCTTTTTCCTCCTCCTCCACTTCTTCAAGGAGGGGATTTTCGAGCAACTGTTGCGCGAGGACTTGCTGGAGTTCCAGCCTGGATAATTGCAAGAACTTGATGGCTTGTTGAAGTTGGGGGGTCATCACCAACTTCTGACTCAGCCGAAGATCAAGTTTCAGTTCCATCTGGGCCACCCAGGAAGAGGAACACCCTTCAGAGTCTGAATCGTTCGCCTAAATAAAGAGATCGCGCCTTTTGGCTCTTCACAATGGAGTCCGACGTTCCGGCTTCAAGAATCGTTCCTTCATGAATAATATACGCGCGATCCGTGATGGAAAGCGTGTCTTGAACGTTATGATCCGTAATCAGAATCCCAATGTTTTTTCTTTTCAAGGATTGAATGATTCCTTGGATATCGACGACGGCAATGGGATCAATTCCGGCAAATGGTTCATCCAACAATAAAAATCGAGGATTCGAGGCCAAGGCCCTGATGATTTCCAACCGACGACGCTCTCCCCCGGAGAGCACCAGGGCTTTGCTTTTTCGAAGATTCGCTAATCCGAGATCAGCCAACAAGTTCTCCAAACGTTCCTTGCGCTCCTCCCGGGAAAGATTCAGGGATTCTAAGACGGCGGCAATGTTATCTTGAACGGACAATTGACGAAACACGGAGGATTCTTGAGGGAGATACCCAATCCCCCGACGAGCCCGCTGATACATGGGCAAGGCCGTGACCGACTCGTCATTTAAGAGAATCTGACCCTGGTCCGGCCGGCAGAGGCCCACCATCATGTCAAAAATGGTTGTTTTGCCCGCGCCATTGGGGCCCAATAACCCGACGATTTCTCCTGACCCCACGTCTAACGAGACGTCGCAAACAACCTCGCGTCCTCTAAAACTTTTTCGTAGCCTCTTGGCATACAGCCAAACGCTCGGTATGGCGGGAGATACCTGATCCAAGGTTGCCAGCCTTACTGCCCTTGATCATCGAGAATCACGCGGGAGCCACCCTCGACGATGCTCCGATCTTCCTTGATAAACATCGTCATTCGGGATCCCGTCACCTTCGTTCCCTTCTGCCAAGCCACGGGTGACTCGGTGAGGACGATTTTTTCTTCATCTTTATAATAAACGGCTCGTCCGCTCGTGGCCTTTCCATCCGATTTTTCAATGATCACGTTGCCGCTGGCGACAATTTGTTTAACCTGATTCGTGGTCTCCTCTTCCATTTGCTGATCGCGACCGTGTTGATCCTTTTTCTCAAACGTCACAATCATATGCTCAGAGCGTATGACGAGTTCCCCTTTTGTGAGAACGACGTTGCCTTCAAAGATCGCTCGTTGGGATTTTCCTTCGGCGGTCATGGTCCTCGACGTAATCGTGGTGGTCTCGTCCTTTTCAGCCACGCTGAAGGGCGTCCCCCAGACGAAACCACAGACCAGCATCGCCAATGGGATCAGACGATTCGCTTTAGGAAACCACGTCAACCCGAACGTCATCCAATATCCTGAATTTTTCGTCATGCAATTCCGCAATGATGCCCCTCCCGGTCATGGTCAGGCCACGTCCGTGAATGGTCACTGATTCATTCGTGCGTATTTCCTGTTCATCGTTTTCCCAGTGGATGGACGGCGTCAGGATCGTATAGCCGTTGGCTAATTCGACGGCAATCCATTCTTCTCGATTCCGAAGGTCAAAATTACTGTTGACCGTATCCAGCGTTCCGTTATCAGCCTCCAGCGTCATCGTTTGCCCGTTTTCGCTCAACAGCCGAACGTGAACGCGTTCCAGCACGACGTGATGGTCGGACTCATACACCTGAGCGTTTTGCGCTTCCACCTCCCACTGGATTCTTCCTTCCTCGGTTTGACGATAGACGAATCCCTGCAAGCCGGCGTCGGCGTTTTCAAAGACCGGCGAGGTCGCCACTGACGCGGAAGGATTGGACTTGACGTGCTGGGTCAGGACGTACCCGAGATACCCCGTCACGCTCAGGACGATTCCTGCAAAAATCCATCGGAACACGGTGTTCGGCATCTCTACACGTTTTCATTCGTGAGGCACATCTGGAAAAAGAATATCACAGTCGCCGCCTCTGGTAAACTTCACGGGAGGAGGGGGAAGGAGGGAGCACATCCGCGAGCCACGCGGAGGTAAGCATGAGAAGCCATTATGATGCGTTGTCTTCCTCCGCCGGAGATTCGGACGTCTCAGGAGTCACCACGTCAAGATGGATCAACTCCACCGCCACCAGTTCTGCAGCATCTCCCGGGCGTCGTCTCGTTGGAATAATTCTGACGTACCCACCGTCACGACCGCGGAATCGAGCGGCGACGTCACTGAAGAGTTTGGACACGATGGTTTTTTCCCGGATAAAACTTAAGGCGCGTCTTCGAGCATGAAGAGACCCCTCTTTTCCCAACGTAATCATTTTTTCGGTCATGCCGCGTATTTCTTTGGCTTTTGCCTCGGTCGTCTCAATACGTTCGTGTTCGAGTAATGAGGTCACCAAATTCCGATACATCGCACGTCGATGTTTCGTGTTACGTCCCAATTGTCTACCTTGTTTTCGATGACGCACGGCCAATCCTCTCCATCAATCGCTCATGTATTCGTTGCTGGTCCGTCCAAAATTCTCCCGCTTGTTGCCTAAGCTCAACCCCATTTCGGCCAACACCTCTTTGATTTCATTCAGAGATTTTTTTCCGAAGTTTTTCGTTTTCAGCATCTCCATTTCGGTTTTCTGGACGAGGTCTTCAATGGTCTTGATGTTGGCCTTTTTGAGACAATTCGCCGCACGCACGGACAGTTCCAGCTCATTCACGCTTCGAGCCAGATGTTTATTCAACTCCATTTGCGTTTCACTCTGGACGGAATCCGATTCCACCTCTTTCATGTCTTCACTGGGAATACAAATGGCTAAATGCTCTCGCAGAATGGACGCCGACGACGACACCGCCTCTTGTGGCGTGATGCTGCCGTCCGTCCACACCTCAAGATTCAATTTATCATAGTCCGTCATCCGCCCCACGCGCGCATTTTCCACGTGAAAGTTGACTCGCTTGATCGGCGAAAAAGTGGAATCGACCGGGATGACGCCAATGGGCAATCCTTCTTCCTTGTTCCGGTCGGCCGGAATGTATCCTCGTCCCGGTTTAATCATTAACTCCATGTCAAGCACGCCGTTCTTGTCTAAGGTGGCGATGTGTAAATCAGGATTGAGAATCGTCACCTCGGCGTCACGTTGAACGTCGGACGCATAAACCGTCCCCGGCCCTTTTTTCTTCAATCGTACGGCTTTGGCTCTCTCGGTATGGAGTTTGAGGCGCAGATTTTTGACGTTCAAGATGATAATGGTCACGTCTTCGGTCACGCCAGGAAGCGTGGAGAATTCATGAAACGCCCCTTCTATTTTGACGGAGGTGACAGCCGCACCGGTCAACGATGACAACAACACGCGACGAAGAGCGTTGCCAATCGTTGTCCCGAATCCGCGTTCAAACGGCTCTGCCGTAAATTTCCCATAGGTGGACGACGTTGTTTCTTTTTCCAACTCCAACTGCATCGGCAACTGAAAATCCTTGATCCCTTTGCTCATTGCGCCCCCTTCACCTCATCTGTCTCAGTCTGAAACCTCGGCCGCTACGTGATTGCCCCTTATCGGGAATATAATTCGACCACCACCTGTTCATTGACCGGCGCCCCGATATCATCCTTCGCGGGAAGCGCCCGAATGGTCCCTTTCAACGCGGCACGGTCACAATCGATCCAGGTGACCATCGGCCAGCTCTCCGTCACCTCAACCGCGGCTTTGATCGCCAGCAATTCCAGGCTCCGCGGCCTGACCTGAATCACGTCTCCGACCCCCGTGGTATACGATGGAACGTCCGTCTTTCTCCCGTTGACCAGAATGTGCCCATGCGTCACGAATTGGCGGGCTTGCTTACGCGACAGCGCCAACCCACTCCGGTAGACGACGTTATCCAACCGTCGCTCAAGCAGTGCCAGAAGATTTTCACCCGTGACGCCGGCTTGACGCTCGGCTCGCTTGAAGATGCCCAGGAACTGACGCTCTTGAACGCCGTACATCCGGCGCAATTTCTGTTTTTCGCGAAGCTGCATACTGTAATCCGTCGCCCGACTGCGAGATTGTCCGTGTTGACCGGGAGGATAACTGCGCCGTTCAATCGCACATTTATCCGTCATGCAGCGTGTCCCCTTGAGGAACAGCTTGACGCCCTCTCGTCGACAAATCCTACACACTGGCCCACGATAATTTGCCACCTCTCGCTCCTCTCACTTGCAATGCTTCAGACCCAGGTTCTCGTGCCTCAACGAGTCCGAACGTTTCTTGAAGATCCTTTACACCCTTCGCCGTTTAGGCGGACGGCATCCATTATGAGGAATGGGGGTCACGTCACGAATCAAATTTACGCGTAAGCCGACGGATTGCAAGGCTCGGACGGCCGACTCCCGTCCGGATCCCGGACCGTTGACGTAGACGTCAAGTTGGCGCATACCCTGTTCCATGGCTTTCCGTCCTGCCGCCTCACCCGCGCGCGTCGCTGCAAACGGTGTACTCTTTCTGGAGCCTTTGAAGCCTAATCCGCCGGCACTTGACCAGGACACCGCGTTGCCGCTCATGTCCGTAATGGTCACAAGCGTATTGTTGAATGAGGCTTGAACGTGGGCAATGCCCATTTGCACGACTTTTTTCTCTTTTTTTCGACTCTTTTTCACGCTCATTCTCTCTCCGTCTTGTTATTTTTTGATCCGGCCGATCGACGCCCGTTTCCCTTTTCTCGTTCGTGAATTGGTTTTGGTACGCTGTCCGCGAACGGGAAGCCCCTTACGATGCCGGAGACCTCGATACGTCCCCGTGTCGATCAGACGTTTAATGCTGAGCGTGACGTCTTTCCGGAGATCGCCTTCCACCACGTAGTCTTTCTCGATCGTCTCACGAAGTTTGACAATGTCTCCTTCCTGAAGATCTTTAACCCGCACGGCACCGTCAACGCCGGTCTTTTGTAATATCCGTTGTGCGCTTCGGGGTCCGATTCCGTAAATAGAGGTCAAACCGATGTCAATTCGTTTTCCAACGGGAAGATCAACGCCTGCGATTCGAGCCATGGGGTCTCCTTTTCACGTCACGCGCATGCCGTCAAGCTGCATTGACGAGGCATTCATCGCGTTCATTATCCTTGTCGTTGCTTATGCCGGGGATTGGTGCAGCGCACGCGAACAACGCCCCGCCGTCGATACACGACACATTTCGAACACATGGGTTTGACGGAGGATTTGACTTTCATCACCGTGTCTCTTTCCTTATTTGAATCGGTACGTAATTCTCCCCCTCGTGAGATCATACGGCGACAATTCCACGGTCACCTTATCACCGGGGAGAATCCGAATAAAATGCATGCGCATCTTCCCTGAAATATGTGCCAAAATTTTATGCCCAGTCTCTAATTCAACGCGGAACATGGCATTGGGCAAGGTCTCCCTGACCACTCCCTGCACTTCAATCACGTCTTCTTTTGCCATAACCCCCAATCACGCCCACGGTCAATGAACGCTCACCCGATCCTTCACTGCCGTCAGTATCTTCGGCGGTCCCTCCGGTTGGATGGCAATCGTGTGTTCAAAGTGCGCCGACAGGCTCCCATCTTGGGTCACGGCCGTCCATTGATTTTCCAACACCTTCACGTGAGGTCTCCCCACGTTCACCATGGGCTCAATGGCCAATACCATTCCAAACTGAAGCCGCGAGCCTTGACCGGGACGTCCATAATTCGGCACCTGCGGGTCCTCATGAAGTTGACGGCCAATCCCATGCCCCACAAAATCCCTCACGACTGAAAATCCGTGAGCCTCCACGTGACGTTGAATCGTATGCCCGATATCCGACAGACGATGTCCCATCCGTGCTTGATCGATCCCTTTATACATCGCCTCTTCCGTCACTTTGAGCAGGGTTTCGACCTGGTCGGAAATCGGACCAACGGGGACCGTGACGGCCCCATCGCCATAAAACCCCTGCACAATCGCCCCTAAATCGAGTCCGATGATGTCTCCCTCCTTCAATTCTCGGTGAGAGGGAATGCCATGCACCACTTCATGATTCACCGAGGCACACAAGGTGTTGGGAAAATTGCGATAGCCTTTGAAGGCGGGAATCCCTCCATGGTCTCGAATGAACGTTTCCGCCAGTTCGTCCAAGTACAAGGTGGTGACTCCAGGCCTGACTTCCTGCTGAAGCACCTGATGCGCCGCAGCCACAATCTTCGAAGCTTCCGCCATCAGATCGATTTCCTCCGCGGTCTTGAGCATAATCATGAATAAGCCCTGGGCAACAACGCGAGCAATCGCTCCTGTACCTCTTCGACGCGCCCCGTGCCGTCTAATTCAGCAAGTAACCGCTTCTCTTTATAATAGGCAATCAGCGGAGAGGTCTGCTCTTCATACACCCTGAGTCGTGATTCCACCGTTTCTTTTTTATCGTCACTCCGTTGCACGAGAACCGCCTCACACTCGTCACAGACTCCATCACGCCGCGGTGGCACGTAATCAACGTGATAGACCGCGGGGCACTTGGAACAACTTCGTCGTCCGCTCAACCGTCTGATCACTTCATCACGGGGCAGCACGAAATACATGACCCGATCCAAATCCCAACGATGCTTCTGAAGAATTCCCAATAATGAATCCGCTTGGAGAACGGTCCGAGGAAATCCATCAAGAATAAATCCCTTTTCGCATTCGGAAGACCTGATTTTTTCTTCCACCAGCCTTATCACCACGTCGTCCGGCACGAGCGTCCCTTGATCCATGTACTGTTTCGCTTCAAGACCCAGGGCCGTCTTCTTGGCCACCCCGTCACGCAAGACGTCCCCGGTGGAAATTTTCAAAATCGCCAGTTTGGCTGAAGCCATTTCAGCCTGCGTCCCTTTTCCCACTCCGGGAGCCCCAAGAAACACCAACCGCATCTTGCGTTATCCGCTTCGGCCCTTTAAGCGGCCCTTGGACAAAAATCCTTCATAATTCCGCATCAACATGTGCGATTCAATTTGCTGTGCCGTATCCAACCCGACTCCGACGACGATGAGCAATGAGGTTCCCCCAAAATAGAAGGGAACGTTCAATTGATAGATCAATAATTCCGGAATGACGCAGACAACCGCCAAGTAGATGGCTCCGGCAAACGTGATCCGCGTGAGCACCTTGTAAATATAATCCGCGGTTCGCTGGCCCGGCCGAATGCCAGGAATAAATCCTCCGTACTTTTTCATGTTGTCCGCCATGTCCACCGGATTCAAAACGACCGCCGTATAGAAAAAACAGAAGAAAATAATCAGGCCCACGTATAACAACGTGTAGACGAGCGACCCGGGAGCTAATTGCGCTCCCAGAGATTGAACCCACGGCACTTGAATAAACGAGGTAATCGTGGCTGGGAACGCAATAATGGAGGAGGCAAAGATCGGCGGGATCACGCCGGCGGTATTGATTTTCAACGGAATATGCGTGCTCTGTCCTCCATACACCCTGCGCCCGATGACCCGTTTGGCGTATTGAACCGTCACTTTTCGTCTGCCGCTCTCTAGAAACACAATGGCGGTGACGACCGCCACCATGGTCACGCCCAACAGGATCAGGAGGAGCAGACTGAGTTCTCCCACTCGGTACAAATCGATGGTCTGAACCACCGCGCTGGGAAGCCGCGCCACGATGCCTGCAAAAATAATCAGGGAGATCCCGTTGCCGACGCCACGCTCCGTAATTTGTTCCCCCAACCACATCAGGAACGCGGTGCCCGCGGTTAACGTAATGACGGTCATGAGTCGAAAGGGCCAACCAGACTCCAAGACGTATTGGCCTTGATTCATGCCTTCAAGACCCAACGCAATCCCGAACCCCTGCACGAGCGCAATCCCAATGGTTGCATATCGGGTATATTGAATAATCGTCTTTCTTCCTCGTTCACCCTCCTTGGCCAGCTTCGATAAATGTGGAATCACCACGGTCAACAATTGCAGAATAATCGAAGCACTGATGTAGGGCATAATGCCCAGTGCAAAAATCGTCAGCCTTGATAGCGAACCTCCGGAAAAAATATCAAGGAAGCCCATGAGGGCTCCACCACGGTCCAATAAAAATTTCGCCAACTCATCGTTGTTGATCCCCGGCGTGGGAATGTGAGCCCCAATCCGGTAGACCGCCAACATCGCCAACGTAAAAATGACACGGCTACGTAATTCCGGAATTTTGAGGATGTTCTGGAAGCTCGTAATGAGCCGCTCAAGCACGGCCGATGACCTTGGCGCGTCCGCCCGCTTGGTTAATTTTTTGAAGAGCCGACTGACTGAATTTATGTGCTTCAATCACCAGGGGTTGACTCAACTCTCCGACACCGAGAATCTTTATGGGTTTTGACTGCTTCTTGACAATGTTCTTCTCATATAAAACTTGTGGGGTTATCGTTCCCACGTCGGCAAGGGCGGAGAGCCTCACGAGGTTAATCACGGCGTATTCGACCCGAAAAGGATTATGGAATCCCCGCTTGGGCAATCGTCTGGCCAACGGCATCTGTCCGCCTTCGAAGCCGGCCACGTTCGCTCGTCCGGCACGAGCCAGCATACCCTTATGCCCTTTACCTGCCGTTTTCCCACGACCTGATCCCGGACCACGACCCAAGCGTTTCTTCGCTTTCCTGGAACCCGGTGCCGGTTGCAATTCATGAAGATTCATTGGAAACGCACCCTGACGAGATGCTTGACCTTCTCAATCAAACCCAGCACTTGCGGCGTTCGTGGGCGAGTGACGGTTTGATGGAGTTTTCGCAATCCCAGACTCTGCAAATAGAGTTTTTGCCTATACGGTCTGCCTATGGAACTACGTTTCAAGGTAATGGAAACGTGTTCCGCGTGTTTGGAGTGAGTCACGATACCTGCCTCGCACGGTTAGAGCGACGTCCCATTCTCCGCTCGACGAAGTTGCTTGACGTCTTTCGGGTTTTTGAGTTGGGACAATCCGGCCAACGTGGCTTGCACCACGTTACAGGGATTTCCACGGCCGAGCGTTTTCGCAATAATGTTGTGCGCCCCCAAGACCTCTAAAATCGCTCGGACGGCTCCACCGGCAATGATGCCCGTGCCCTCTTTTGCCGGCTTCATCAACACGTGCTCCCCGCAAAAGTACCCATGCACGTCGTGTGGAATACTCCCGTCTTTCAACGGAACCCGGATCAGTTGCTTTTTGGCCCGGCCGACGGCTTTGGCAATGGCCGGCGGCACCTCCGTGGCCTTGCCCTTACCAATCCCGACCCATCCCTGCCCATTGCCTACCACGACTAACGCACTGAAGGAAAAACGTTTCCCGCCTTTGACGACTTTCGCGACGCGATTAATGGAAACCAATTTATCCTTGAGGTTCAATTCTTCTGAATTTACTCGCGCCAAATCCCCTACCTCCGGTCAAAAAGTCAGCCCCGCTTCACGGGACGCGTCTGCCAAGGCTTGCAGACGACCATGATATAGTTGTCCATTTCGGTCAAACACCACGGTGGTGACCTGAGCCGACTTGGCTCGTTCGGCTAAGAGTCTGCCCACGGCCCGTGCCGCCGCCTTTGACGAACCGGACGTCAAGGTTTCACGAAGACCGGGATCCGTGGATGAGGCGGCCGCAAGGGTTCGACCCGCGATATCATCAATGACCTGCGCGTAAATATGTGCATTACTTCGAAACACCGTCAGCCTCGGCTGAGCGGGCGTCCCCTGAATTTTTTTTCTGACGCGGGCTTTTCGCCGCTCAAATCGCCGTTGTCTTGTCCGTTGATTCACGTTCGTGCCCCTACTTCTTGCCTGCCTTGCCGGCTTTTTTCAGTAAGCGTTCACCGGCATATTTGATCCCCTTCTGTTTATAGACGTCGGGGGGACGCACGCTTCGAATATTGGCGGCGACTTGGCTGACCAGACGCTTATCAATGCCTTTGACGGAGACCACGGTTTGCTTCTCGACCGAGACTTGCACGCTTGGTGGAATCGACAAGACCACGGGATGCGAAAACCCGACGTTCAAGGTCAGCGACTGACCTTGCACCTGGGCCCGATATCCGACGCCGGTCAATTCCAACGTTCGCTCAAATCCCTTCGTCACCCCTTGAACCAAGTTAAAGAGTTCAACGCGGGTCAACCCATGCAAGGCCTTCATACGAGCCGAATTCCCTCGTCGTCCCACGTGGACCGCCCCGTCCTTCACGTCAACGTCAATCCCATCAACAAGATCCCAGCCCAGTTGGCCTAATGCCCCTTTCACGGACACGTGATGATCTTCAACGTTCACCTCGACTCCTGAGGCGAGAGCAATTGGTTTGATCCCGATTCTCGACATCGCTGACGTGATCCTAAACATTCAACGCGTCGGGACATCCCGACGTTACCACACGTGGCACAAGACTTCCCCGCCTATCCCGTTGCGTCGTGCCTGCCGATCAGTCATGACCCCTTTGGACGTAGAGAGAATCGCGACGCCTAACCCTCCCATCACGCGAGGGATGGACGACATCCCGACGTGGACCCGCTTGCCAGGCTTGCTGATCCGCTTGATTCCTTCAATGACGGGTTTCTTTTCCCTTCCGGGGACGTACCGCAACTCCACGTGGAGGGCCGGATGCCCATTGACCGTGGCAGACGCCCAATCTTGAATAAATCCTTCGGCTTTCAACACGGACAGAATACGGGCTTTCAGTTTGGAAGCAGGAACGTTGACCGTCGAATGACCGCGTCGCAGAGCATTCATGATTCGAATGAAAAGGTCAGCAATTGGATCAGTCATGGCCATCGCGTTCTCTCACTGAGAAATTGGTCGTTACCAGCTCGATTTCGTGACCCCGGGAACGTCCCCACGCAGACTGTGCAAGCGAAAACAAATCCGACACATGTGGAACCGTCGTAAAAAGGCCCGCACTCGACCACACAGCGGACATCGATGATACCGGCGGACGGGAAACTTCGGTTCCGCCGCGGCTTTGTTCCGTAATGCTTTTCTTGCCACAAGAGTCTCCCTGTCAATCACTGCCGGGTTACAACGTCAACGAAACGGCATCCCCAAATGAGCCAACAAGGATTTGGCCTCGTCATTTCGTTGAGCACTCGTCACGATCGTAATATCCATCCCGTGAATCGAGGCCACGTCGTCATATTTGATTTCCGGAAAGGTCAATTGTTCTTTTAACCCGAGCGTAAAATTTCCACGACCGTCAAAGGCCTTAGGCGACACACCACGAAAGTCTCGAATGCGCGGCAATCCAATATTCAGTAACCGGTCAAGAAACTCATACATCCGGGGACCGCGAAGCGACACTTTGGCCCCGATCGGCATGCCTTGCCGCACCTTAAATCCGGCAATGGCTTTCTTGGCCCGGGTCACCACCGGTTTCTGCCCCGTGATCAACGCCAACTCAGCCACGACGCCATCCAACAGCTTGACGTTTTGAATGGCTTCTCCCATTCCCACGTTAATGACCACCCGTTCCAAACGAGGCACTTGCATCGGGTTGGAATACGAAAATTCTTTCATCATTTTCCGGACGATCTCATTCCGATAGCGTTCCTTCAATCTGGGAGGACGGCCTCCGTTCGACGACGGCTTCTTTTTGTCGGGTTGTTCCGCTGCGTTCTTTTTACCCATTACACTTTATCCAACACGTCGTCCGGATTCTTCTGTAAAACTCGAACGCGACGCCCGTCATCCAAGGTTTTCATGATCACTCGAGATGGTTTCCCCAATGAATGGGAGTACACCATGACGTTCGAGACGTCCAGCGGCGCTTCCTTCTCGACGATCCCACCCTGTCGGACTTTTTGAGAAGGTTTCGTGTGCCGCTTAATGATGTTGAGTTTTTCTACAGTCACTCGACCCGCTCGTGCGTTGACGTGCAAGACTTTACCCACCTTCCCTTTTTCCCGCCCCGCGATCACCATCACGGTATCACCCTTCCGAACGCGAGATTTGGCAATGATGGAGCCTGGATTTGAGGTTCGGAACGCCATAAACGCTATAACACCTCAGGAGCAAGGGAAACGATTTTCATAAACTTCTTTTTTCGTAATTCTCGAGCCACGGGGCCGAAAATCCTCGTGCCGACCGGTTCGCCTTGATTATTCACCAACACGCAAGCATTGCGATCAAATCGAATGTAGGATCCATCCTCACGACGCCGGCTCTTTCTCGTGCGCACGATCACCGCTTTCACGACGTCTCCCTTTTTGACTGATCCTTTGGGGATTGCCTCTCGCACCGACACGACCACGATATCGCCAATCCCAGCATATCGTCGGCGAGTGCCCCCAAGGACGTGAAAACACCGGACGCTCTTCGCGCCGGAATTATCCGCAACGTCGAGACAGCTATAATTTTGAATCATCGTTTGTCAGCACTTCACCCCTGCTTCGAGCAGGGACGCTCAGGATTATGACGATGGATTCGACTCACCTCGGGCCACGATGGCAGCAATCCGCCAATGTTTATCTTTACTGATCGGTCTCGTCTCCACGATTTTCACCTGGTCGCCGATACGAGACGCATTGTGTTCATCATGGGCCTTGAGTCTGGTCAACCGTCGCATCACTTTTCCATACAATGGATGAGGCACCAACCGCGTCACGGCCACGACCACGGTTTTGTTCATTTTGTCGCTAATCACTCGTCCATACGATACGCGCCGTCGTTTGTGGTTATTGCCCATCGTTCGCCATCACGAAAGGGGTTTTTGGGAACGTTCAACGGATTGTTTTTCTCGAAGAACGGTCTTGGCTCTGGCTACGTTTTTTCTCGTCTGTCGAATTCTCATTGGATTTTCGATGCGACCAAGAGCGAGTTGACACCGAAGATGAAACAGTTCTTGTTTCAACTCATGCACCTGCGCGACCAATTCTTCGACGTCCATGCCGTGGAATGCTTTGACGTCCATCATCACGCCTCAGACCGAATACTCGCCCCGCACGACGAATTTGGTCGCCAACGGCAACTTATGGCCGGCCAAACGAAACGCCTCTTGAGCGACGCTTCTCGAAACATCATCCATTTCATAGAGAATTCGACCGGGCTTGACCACCGCAACCCAAAATTCCGGACTGCCTTTTCCTTTTCCCATTCGCACTTCCGCCGGCTTTTTGGTAATCGGTTTGTCAGGGAACATTCGCGTCCAGATTCTCCCGCCGCGCTTCACGTGGCGCGTCATCGCAATCCGTGCCGCCTCGATTTGCCTCGCCGTAATCCGCCCGGGCTCAAGCACTTTGAGCCCAAATTGCCCGAACGACACGTCACTGCCCCGGTAAGCCTTCCCATGCATACGGCCTTTCTGCATTTTTCGAAATTTAACTTTTTTAGGGGCTAACATGTTTTGGTCACACCAGACGTTCTGAATGCACGATCAAGACCAAAAGGGACTGAGTTCTGCTCATCTCCCAATCCTGCTACAGGACGCTCAAAGACGACTCTTCTTTGTTCACGGACGGCAATTCCGCGTCACCCTTATAAATCCAAGCCTTCACCCCAATGATGCCCATGGTCGTATGGGATTCTGCAAACCCGTAATCCACGTCAGCCCGCAGCGTATGAAGCGGGACGCGACCTTCTCGATACCATTCGGTTCTGGCGATTTCATTCCCACCCAACCTGCCGGCACAGGATACCCGAACGCCTTGGGCGCCCAAGCGAAGGGCCGACGCCACGCTTCGTTTCATGGCACGACGGAAGGACACGCGCTTCTCCAATTGCAAGGCGATATTTTCGGCGACCAGTTGCGCATCCAATTCCGGTTTCTTAATTTCCTTGACGGTCACGTAGGCCTTTCGACCGTATCGTTGCTCTAACGAAGCCTTTAACTTATCAACCTCCGCACCCTTTCTTCCGATAATAATGCCCGGGCGTGCCGTGTAAATGATGACTTTGACCTGATTCCCGGAACGTTCAAGTTCAACTCGTGAAATGCCGGCGTGATATAAACGAGATTTGACGGTTTTCCGAATTTCCACGTCCTCATGCAACAATTTCACAAAATCTTTCTTGGCGTACCATCGAGAATGCCAGGTCCGGGTATAGCCAAGTCGAAAACCATACGGATGCGTTTTTTGCCCCATAATCCCCGTTTACCTCACGACGCCAACTGAACGGACTCGCTCCGGTTAGACGTCTCCATTCATTTGGGAAACCACGATGGTCACGTGACTCGTTCGCTTATGAATGGGGTTTGCCCGCCCCATGGATCTGGCCAGGAATCGCTTTAAGACGGGGCCGCCGTCCACGTAGGCCTTTGCGACTCTCAACGACTCGGCGTCCCCCAACTCCTTTTGTTCGGCGTTCGCAACGGCAGACTTCAACACCTTTTCCACGACCGGGGCCGCGGCTCTCGGCAAATATTTGAGCATCGCCAACGCCTCAGGCACCCCACGCCCTCGAATGACGTCAACCACCATTCGCACTTTCCTCGGCGTCATTCTGACGTATCTCAATACCGCCTTTGCTTCAGCCATGGGTTGTCCTCGTTCGCTGCATTCTACTTTAATGGAACGGCTTTTTCCGTTTTGGCGGCCCCATGCCCCTTAAAAAACCGAGTCGGAGCAAACTCTCCGAGCTTGTGCCCCACCATGTTTTCCGTCACGTAGACCGGGATAAATTTCTTTCCATTATGCACGGCAAACGTATGCCCGATCATTTCTGGAATCACCGTTGACCGACGCGACCACGTCTTAATCAATTTCCGGTCACGAGACTGGTTCATTTTCTCAATCTTTTCCATAAGGTGCGAATCGATAAAGGGCCCTTTACGAATTGAACGCGGCATAGTCGGTTTCCGTTCGTTATCCCTATTTCGTCCGCCGAGAAATAATGAACCGCGAGGATGCTTTCTTCTTCTTTCGAGTCTTAAATCCTTTGGCGGGGACACCCCACGGAGAGACCGGATGGGGATTGCCTTGGCCGGATTTGCCTTCACCACCGCCATGAGGATGATCAACGGGATTCATTACCACCCCTCGAACGTGTGGGCGCCTCCCCATCCACCTGGAACGCCCGGCTTTTCCAACGGCGACCTTCTCGTGGTCAAGATTCCCGACTTGTCCCACGGTCGCCGTACACGTCCCAAGAATCCGACGCATCTCGCCGGAAGCCAATCGAACCTGAACATACGACCCTTCTCGTCCCATCACCTGAGCCGCGGCGCCGGCACTCCGTGCCAATTGGCCCCCTTTTCCCTGCTTGAGTTCAACGTTATGAATGGTGGTTCCAAGAGGGATCGCAGACAACGGAAGGGCATTTCCAGGACGAATATCCGACCCAAGGCCGTCCTGAACGACGTCTCCCACCGACAAGCCCACCGGGGACAGAATGTACCGTTTCTCCCCATCGGCGCAGGCAATCAACGCAATTCGAGCAGATCGATTGGGATCGTATTCGATCCGCACCACTTTTCCAGGCACGCCGATTTTATTTCGCTTAAAGTCAATGACGCGGTACAGGCGCTTATGCCCCCCTCCACGAAACCGACTCGTCACCCGCCCCCGATCATTCCGTCCACCGGAGTGAACCAGAGAGACCGTCAAACTTTTTTCAGGCCGCTCCTTAGACACCACGTCGTCCTTAAGGAGCGTCATGCCTCGCCGACCAGGCGAGGTAGGCCGATACGGCTTAATGGGCATCGCCTGCTCTCTCCCTCTTCTCCTGTACGCGATCACACGTCGCTTCCATACGCGAGCACCTACGCACTTTCATACAACTCCAGTTTTTCTCCTTCATGGAGGGTCACGATGGCCTTCTTCCAATCCGGCCGCTTTCCCAGATATCGACCTTGTCGCTTCTTCTTGCCCATCACCTTCATGACGTTCACGGACTTGACTTTCACGTTGAGCGCCGACTCGACGGCCCGACGGATCTCGATACGATTGACGTCATGCTTCACGACAAACGCCACGCGGTTGGCACGTTCCTGAAGCCCCGTAATTTTCTCGGTCAACAACGGCCTGATGAGCACGTCAAACGGATCGCCCTTCATGACCATAACTCCTGGAGCGTGGCCAATTCATCTTTCAACACCACGAGCGTGTGATATCGAAGCACGTCGTACACGTTGAGTTCGCGTGGCGAGACGGCCTTTGCCCGAGCCAAATTCCGCGTCGCGCGTAAGACCGCGTGATTGTCTTGACCCACGACGAAAAGGACCGTACCGGTCAACCCCAACTGACTAAGGGCCTGGGCCATCCACTTGGTCTTTGGTTCAGGAAACGACAGTTCCGACAGAACCACAAGATCGCCCGCCGCCTTCTTGGCAGACAAGGCACTTTGCATGGCCTTTCGATACATTTTTTTGGACATGGCGGACTGATACGTTCGTGGCCGAGGCCCAAAAACCGTTCCTCCATGACGCCACACGGGAGATCGATTCGAACCGACGCGAGCACGCCCGGTGTGCTTTTGCTTCCACGGTTTCTTCCCAGTCCCACTCACCTCCCCACGGCTTTTCGTACTGGCCGTCCCCTGACGGAGAGAGGCGCGCTGCATCACCACGGCTGAATGGACCAGAGACCCATGCGGTTCCACCGCAAAGACTTGATCGATTACCTCAACGAACCCCACGGATTGTTTCCGTTGGTCCACGACTTCTATGGAGGCCATAATCTCCTACGATTTTCCTGCTTTACGGATCAGAACCAGTCCACCCACGGGACCAGGGACGGATCCAAAAATGAGAATCAGGTTTTCCTCCGGTCGAATTTCCATCACCTGCAACCCTTTGACCGTGACCCGCTCATTCCCCATCTGCCCGGGAAGCGACTTATTCTTCAACACGCGAGAGGGATACGAGCTGCTTCCAATGGAACCCGGAGCACGATGAAACATCGAACCGTGACTGGCAGGCCCGCCGGCGTAATGATGCCGTTTCATGACGCCCTGAAACCCTTTGCCCTTGGAGGTACCCTGTACGTGAACCCGATCACCTTTTTCAAACAGGCCTACGGTCAGGGCATCCCCCACCGCGGGATCCGACGCGTCACGAAACTCGCGCAAATACCTGAAAAGTTTTTCAGAACCGGCAGAACGAAGATGCCCTGTTTCAGCTTTGGTGAGTTTCCGCTCGGGCACTTCGACGTAACCAAGCTGCACGGCCTCGTATCCATGACGTTCCTTGGTTCGGACGGCAGTCACGTAACAAGGACCGGCTTCGATCACGGTCACGGGATGGAGACGACGCTGTTCATCGTAAATCTGCGTCATTCCCAATTTCTTCCCTATCAATCCGCTACTCATGGAACCCTTTCATCCTGCACGTCTCATGAACGACGTTATCCTACAGCTTGATTTCAACGTCAACTCCAGCCGACAGATTTAACTTCATTAAGGCATCCATTGTTTCTGGAGTAGGGTCGAGAATATCCAACAGCCGTTTGTGGGTACGGATTTCAAACTGTTCGCGGGATTTCTTATCAGCATGAGTCGACCGTTGAATGGTAAACTTCTCAATACGGGTGGGAAGAGGAACAGGCCCGACGACGCGGGCGCCCGTCTGCTTCACGGTGTCCACAATTTCCCGCACCGATTGATCGAGAATCCGGTAATCAAAGCCCCTCAATCGAATGCGAATGCGTTGATCGACACTGACAACCACTGAATTTCTCCTCCGGCAGGCGGGGGAGCCGTCTAGGGCGGCTGCCCCGCCTCCCTACGCCCCGTCCCTACTCCAGAATCTCCGTCACCACCCCCGCCCCCACCGTCCGCCCCCCTTCCCGCACCGCAAACCGTACCCCCGCCTCCATCGCTATCGGCGCAATCAACGTCCCCGTAAACGTCGTGTTGTCCCCCGGCATCACCATCTCCACCCCTTCCCCTAACCCCACCACCCCCGTCACGTCCGTCGTCCGAAAGTAAAACTGCGGCCGATACCCATTGAAAAACGGCGTGTGCCGCCCCCCCTCCTCCTTCGTCAACACGTACACCTCCGCCCGAAACTTCGTATGCGGCGTGATACTCTTCGGCTGCGCCAACACCATCCCCCGCTCCACTTCCTCCTTCTTCGTCCCCCGCAACAACGCCCCGATGTTATCTCCCGCCTGCCCCTCCTCCAACACCTTCCGAAACATCTCCACCCCCGTCACCACCGTCCGCCGCGTCTCTCCTAACCCCACCAATTCAATCTCATCCCCTACCCGCACCCGCCCCCGCTCCACTCGCCCCGTCACCACCGTCCCCCGCCCACTGATCGTAAACACGTCCTCGATCGGCATCAAAAACGCCTGGTCTATCGCCCGCACCGGCGTCGGAATGTACGTGTCCACCGCCTCCAGTAACTTCTGGATCGCCCCCACCCCAATCTCACTCGCCTCCCCCTCCAGCGCCTTCGTCGCCGACCCCACGATCACCGGCACCTCCTCCCCCGGAAACTGATACTTCGTCAGCAACTCCCGCACCTCCAACTCCACCAACTCCACTAACTCCCCATCCTCTACTTTGTCCGCCTTGTTCAAAAACACCACAATGTACGGCACCCCCACCTGCCGCGCCAATAAAATATGTTCCCGCGTCTGCGGCATCGGCCCCTCCGCCGCCGACACCACCAAAATCGCCCCGTCCATCTGCGCCGCCCCCGTAATCATGTTCTTCACGTAGTCCGCGTGCCCCGGACAGTCCACGTGCGCGTAGTGCCGCTCCCCCGTCTCATATTCCACGTGCGATATCGCTATCGTCAAAATCTTCGTCGCATCCCGCCGCCCCTGCGACTCGCTCGCCTTCGCCACCTCGTCATAACTCACAAACCGCGCCATCCCCCGCTCCCCCATCACCTTCGTCAACGCCGACGTCAGCGTCGTCTTCCCATGATCCACGTGCCCGATCGTCCCCACGTTCAAATGCGGCTTCTTCCGATCAAATCGCGCCTTCCCCATCGCCCCCTCCCTCTTCCAATACGAATCTTTTGAGACTCACCGACAAAGAAACACGATCAAACGTGTTGCTTGCTTACCTGTCCAAATAAAACGGAACGTTATTCTCCACGTTGTTTGCTGATAATCTGATCAGCCAGTTGTTTCGGAACCGGCTGGTAATCATCAAATTCCATCGAATGGGTGGCACGGCCTTGAGTCTTGGAGCGAAGGCTCGTGGCATACCCGAACATTTCGCCCAGCGGTACCGTGGACTCCACGGCCTGCGACCCGGCTCTCGCTTTGATTCCATGAACTTTTCCACGTCGAGAATTCAGATCTCCAATGACGTCACCCATAAAGTCCTGCGGAACCAGCACCTCCACTTTCATCACCGGTTCAAGCAGAATGGGGTGGGCTTTGTGACAGGCCCGTTCAAAGGCCATGGACCCAGCGATTTTGAAGGCCATTTCACTTGAATCAACCTCATGAAACGAACCATCAAACAACGTGACTCGAATGTCCCGCATCGGATATCCCGCCGTCACGCCGGACTCCATGCGCCCCTGCACCCCCTTCTCCACTGCGGGGATATATTCACGCGGAATCGCGCCGCCGACGATCTTGTTGACGAACTCCAGACCCGCACCGGGTTCAGACGGCTCAACCGTCAACACCACGTGCCCGTACTGCCCTCGGCCACCCGATTGTTTGATATATTTCCCCTCGGCTTCTCCCTTCTTGCGAATCGTCTCACGATACGCCACCTCAGGTTTTCCGACGTTGGCCTGAACCTTGAATTCCCTGACCAGCCGATCAACAATAATTTCCAGATGCAATTCCCCCATTCCCGAAATGATGGTTTGCGCAGTTTCCTCGTCACTCCGAACGTGAAAGGACGGGTCTTCTTGAGCCAGTTTTTCTAAAGAAAAACCAAGTTTCTCAAGATCCTGTTTGGTCTTGGGTTCGACCGCCATGGAAATGACCGGTTCTGGAAATTTAATCACCTCTAACAAGATTTGATGCTTTTCATCGGCTAAGGTATCACCCGTTCTCGTGCCTTTCATCCCAACCGCGGCCGCGATATCCCCCGAAGACACGACGTCGATATCTTCACGTTTATTCGCGTGCATTTTGAGCAACCGGCCGATCCGCTCGCGTTTCCTCTGGGTGACGTTATACACGTACGAGCCCGTTTCCAATCTCCCGGAATACACGCGGAAATACGTGAGCTGCCCGGCAAAGGGATCCGTCAGGATCTTAAAGGCCAAGGCCGAAAACGCCTCTTGCTCATTGGCCTTACGGGTTAATGGATTGCCGTTCACCGGATCCACCCCTTCCACTTCAGGCACGTCCAACGGCGACGGCAAATACTCCACCACGGCGTCAAGCAACGGCTGGACTCCTTTATTCTTAAAGGCCGACCCGCAGAGGACCGGGGTCACTTTCAGGCGATTGGTCCCCGCACGGATGGCACGCTTGATTTCATCCGGTTTGATCGGGTCGCCGTTCAGGTATTGCTCAAGAACAATTTCATCAAATTCCGCGACGGCTTCCAACATGTGGTCTCGATACTCCTGAGCCAGAGGGAACAGGTCAGGTGAAATATCCTCGACCACGAAACTGGCACCTAATGTTTCGTCGTCAAAGAGATACGACTTCATTCCGACAAGGTCTACCACTCCTCGAAAATCCGCTTCTTTTCCAATGGGCAGTTGCACGGGAACCGGGGTTGCCCCCAAACGATCAACAATGGTCTGAACGCTCCCCAGAAAATCAGCACCCACTCGATCCATTTTATTCAGAAAAGTAATTCGAGGAACGCGATATTTATCGGCCTGACGCCAAACCGTTTCGGTTTGCGGTTCGACCCCTTGCACCGAATCAAACACGGCCACGGCTCCATCCAACACGCGAAGAGACCGTTCGACTTCCACCGTAAAGTCCACGTGCCCGGGTGTATCGATGATGTTAATGCGGTGATCGTTCCAGAAACAGGTCGTCGCGGCAGACGTAATGGTAATCCCCCGCTCGCGTTCCTGTTCCATCCAATCCATTTGAGCCGCGCCTTCGTGAACTTCCCCCATCCGATGCGACACGCCGGTATAAAACAGGATGCGTTCGGTCGTCGTGGTTTTCCCCGCGTCAATGTGGGCCATGATGCCGATGTTCCGCGTCCGCTCTAATGGATATTCCTTTGTCACCCTTCCCCCAAACACAACAATGCTGTAGTGCGTCCACCCCTTCTCAATCAGAACACCGTCGCTCAGGACACCGATTGAGAAAAACAAAAACCCGACGCGTGCAGAGTGGTTCGACTACAGCAACAGAAACCGTTACCAACGGTAATGTGCAAACGCACGATTCGCCTCTGCCATTCTGTGCGTCTCGTCTCGTTTCTTGACCGCGGCCCCCGTGTTGTTGGCAGCATCAAGTAACTCGGCTGCAAGCTTTTCTTGCATACTCTTGCCGGTTCGAGCCCGCGCACTCTTCTTAAGCCATCGAAAGGCCAAGGCTACCTGTCTGACTGGTCGAATTTCGACGGGCACCTGGTATGACGCACCACCTACCCGTCTTGACTTGACTTCCACCATTGGCTTGACGTTGCCAAGAGCAGAATGGAAGACCTTCAAAGGATCGCCGCCAGTCTTCCCGTGAATCACATCAAACGCCCCATAACACACACGCTGCGCAGTGCTTTTTTTGCCTCTGGTCATCAGGATATTGACAAACTTTCCTACCAGGTGATCCCGATATTTTGAATCGGCCGGATGCGTTCTGACTCCGGCGCCGCGACCACGAGACATTTTTTAAGCCACCTTCCTCATCGGATACATGATTTTTTATTTCGGTTTCTTGGCTCCATACTTGGAACGGCCCTGTTTTCGATTGGCCACTCCCACGGCGTCAAGGGTTCCGCGGACCAAATGATACCGAACCCCCGGCAGGTCCTTCACTCGACCACCCCGAACCAGAACAATGGAATGCTCTTGTAAATTATGCCCCATGCCCGGAATATACGTGGTCACCTCCACGCCGGTCGTCAAACGCACGCGAGCCACTTTCCGTAACGCCGAATTTGGCTTTTTCGGGGTCGTGGTATACACGCGCAAACACACCCCGCGTCGTTGAGGGCACCGATTCAGCGCCGGACTATTGCTCGTGACTTTTGGAGCCGTCCGACCTTTTCTCACGAGTTGATTGACCGTCGGCATCGCCTAGCCGTTCCTTCCCGTTCGTCTCTTGACAACGTCCAACACGCGGACAACCGGACGATTGTATTGAAGATGAATTTTTCTGTCAAGGCAAACCCTGACGTCTCCCACGTTCGTCACGTGAATTGCCCCTCCAATTCTTTCCCTTGCTCGACTTCAGCCCCGCCATTATCAGATCCGACTTCGAGGACGTCCTCCTGAGGCGTCGGCACAAAGGTTTCACGGTAGTAGGAGAATCCCGTTCCCGCCGGGATCAAACGACCGACGATGACGTTTTCTTTGAGTCCTCGTAAATCATCAAGCTGGCCATTGATCGCGGCTTCCGTCAGCACGCGCGTGGTCTCCTGGAAGGATGCCCCTGAAATGAAGCTGTCCGTACTCAATGACGCTTTGGTAATACCCAGGAGGACCGGCTTGCCAATCGCCGGCTTTCCTCCTTCGTCAAGGACCCGGCGATTTTCATTGGAGAAAGCAAATTTTCCGACTTGGGCTCCTGGTAAAAAGTTGGTATCTCCAGGGTCTTCAATGCGAATTTTTTTCAACATCTGCCGGGCAATAATCTCAATGTGCTTGTCGCTGATTGACACCCCCTGCAATCGATACACTTCTTGCACCTGATTCACGAGGTAACGCTGCAATTCTCTGGGACCCAGCACGTTCAGAATATCATGGGGATTCGCAGACCCATCCATTAACGGTTCACCGGCACGCACCCAATCCCCTTCATGCACGTTGACGTGCTTGCCTCGAGGAATGAAGTATTCTTTCCGACCGTCAGCGTCTCCCATCTTGTTGTCAACGACCACCTTTCGCATCCCTTTGATAAATTCACCAAAGGAGATCTCTCCGTCAATTTCACTGATCACCGCTTGTTCCTTCGGCTTTCTGGCCTCAAACAGCTCTGCCACCCTTGGCAACCCACCCGTAATGTCTTTGGTCTTCGTGGTTTCTCGCGGAATTTTCGCCAACACGTCTCCAGGATACACGATTTTGCCTTTTTCGACCTCTATGTGGGCGCCGACGGGCAGAAGATAACTGGCCAGCGTTTTTGCCCGTCCCTTCTCATTTTTGATCTTCTCATCCTTGATGGAAATTCTTGGACGAAGAGGCCGCGTGCCGTCATCTGATTTCGTGGTCTTTCCCGCGTCTTTCGTGGAACCTTTTGAACGTTCAGGCTCAATGATCACTTTGCGGGACAGACCCGTGATTTCGTCGACCTCTTCCTTCATGGTGACGCCTTCCGATGCTCTGCTGTCCGTTGCCGCCACGATGTCACCATAGGCGATTTTTCCACCAACCTCGGTCAGAATGGTCAACGAATAGGGGTCCCATTCAACGAGTTTCTGTCCCACCGTCACCCGGGCACCGTCTCTGGCTTTAATTTTGGCGCCATAGACGACCGGATATTTTTCCCGCTCCCGGCCCAAATCATCACAGACGGCGATCTTCGCGTTTCGATTCATGACCACCCATTCGCCTTGCTTATTCTTCACGGCCATTTTGCCGTTGTGAAAATCCGAATTTTTCTTGGCGTCAAAACTGAGGTATTTCAACACGCCGTCATGGCGAGATTCGACCACGCTTTGCTCCACGACTTTACTGGCGGTCCCGCCGATGTGGAAGGTCCGCATCGTTAATTGCGTGCCAGGCTCACCAATGGATTGTGCGGCGATCACCCCGACCGGCTCACCCAATTCGATCAACTTTCCTTTGGCGAGATCCCGGCCATAACACCGCACGCATACGCCCCACCGCGACTGACACGCCAACACTGATCGAATGCGGACGTGGTCAATGCCGGCTTCAACCACCGCCTTCACGCGAGATTCGTCTAATTCTTCGTTCGCGGCCACGATCACGTCATTGGTTAAAGGATCACAAATATCTTCCGCGGCAATCCGGCCTAAAATCCGTTCTTCAATAGGCTGAATCACTTCACCGCCTTCAACCAGGGCGGAGACGTCGATCCCATCCGTCGTGTGGCAATCGTGTTCACTCACGATGACGTCTTGCGAAATATCGACCAGCCGTCTGGTCAGATACCCGGAATTTGCCGTTTTTAGTGCCGTATCAGCCAAGCCTTTTCGTGCTCCGTGCGTCGAGATAAAATATTCAAGGACCGTCAAGCCTTCCCGGAAGTTCGCCTTGATGGGGGCTTCAATAATTTCACCAGACGGCTTCGCCATGAGTCCGCGCATCCCGCCCAACTGCCGAATTTGCTGTGAACTGCCTCGCGCGCCCGAGTCGGCCATCATAAAGATGGGATTCAAGGTATCCTCCGGTCCTTGACCGCCGCCCGCCTTGATTTCTTTCATCATCTCCTCGGCCACCTGCTCGCTCACGTGTGCCCAAACGTCAATAACCTTGTTATAGCACTCGCCCTTCGTGATCAGCCCCTCGTTGTACTGCTGCTTGACCTCCGATACTTCATGTTGCGCGGTGTCCAGCAACGCCTTCTTCTTGCTGGGGATGTGCATGTTGTCAATGCAGATGGAGACCCCCGCTTTGGTGGCATAGTAGAACCCCACGTCCTTCAGTTTATCAAGCATCTTGACCGCGTCAAGCAGACCGACCTTCCGATACACCACGTCAATCAGCTTGGTCATTTCTTTTTTGGTCATGACCTGATTCACGTGGGCAAAGTCAATGGATGCAGGAAGAATTTCCCCAAACAACACTCGTCCGACGGTCGTGTCGACTAATTCCCCATTGATTCGCACCTTGACCCTGGCTTGTTCGTCCAGTTGTCCCGCGTCATACGCAATCCGCACCTCTTCACACGAAGACAATGTTTTGCCTTCACCCACGGCGCCCGGCCGTTCCTGCGTCAACCAATAACAACCCAGGACCATGTCTTGAGAGGGAATCGCCAGCGGACGTCCGTTCGCCGGCGACAGGACGTTATTGATGGACAACATCAAGACGCGAGCTTCGATTTGCGCTTCAACCGTCAGAGGAACGTGAACGGCCATCTGATCGCCGTCGAAATCCGCGTTAAACGCCGCGCAGACCAGGGGGTGCAAGCGAATGGCCTTGCCTTCAACCAACACGGGATCAAAGGCCTGCATGCCCAAGCGATGAAGCGTCGGCGCCCGATTCAAAATCACGGGGTGTTCTCGAATCACTTCGTCCAACACGTCCCAGACCTCGGGTCGCTCCTTTTCCACCAGACGCTTGGCGCTTTTAATGGTGGTCGCCGCGCCACGCTCCTCCAACTTATGAAAGATAAACGGCTTGAATAACTCCAACGCCATTTTTTTAGGCAGCCCGCATTGATTCAATTTCAGTTCCGGACCCACCACGATGACCGACCGACCCGAATAGTCCACCCGTTTCCCCAGAAGATTTTGCCGGAACCGGCCTTGCTTGCCTTTGAGCATGTCGCTGAGGGACTTCAAGGCTCGTTTATTGGCCCCCCGAATCGTCCGCCCTCTCCGCCCATTGTCAAACAGGGCATCCACGGCTTCTTGCAACATCCGCATCTCGTTACGAATAATCACCCCGGGCGCCTTTAATTCCACCAGCCGTTTCAACCGGTTATTTCGATTAATGACCCGTCGATAGAGATCGTTCAAATCGGAAGTGGCAAACCGTCCGCCGTCTAACGGCACCAGCGGTCTCAGTTCCGGCGGCAACACCGGAATCACGTCCATAATCATCCATTCCGGGTTATTCCCCGACTTATAAAAGGCCTCAATCACCTTCAGCCGCTTGGTAATTTTCTTATTCAGGGCCACCGACGTGGGCCGCACCGCGTCGTGGCGTTCGGCCCACAAGGTTTCAACGTCAATGGTTCTCAACAATTCACGAATGGCTTCAGCCCCAATGCCGACGTGAAAGCCCTGTGGGCCGTATTGATCCACGTACCTCCGATATTCTTCCTCCGTGAGCAACTCTTTCTCTTTGAGGGGAGTATCCAACGGATCAATCACCACGTATGCCTCAAAATAGAGAATTTTTTCCAACTGTTTCAGGCTCATGTCCAGCAGGATTCCAATCCGACTCGGGACGCCTTTCAAAAACCAGATGTGCGCAACGGGGGCGGCCAGTTCAATGTGCCCCATGCGTTCGCGGCGGACTTTCGATTGAATCACCTCAACCCCGCATTTATCGCAGACGATGCCGCGATGCTTCATCTGCTTATATTTCCCGCAATTGCACTGCCAATCCTTGGTCGGGCCGAAAATCTTCGCACAAAACAGTCCGTCTTTTTCCGGCTTGAACGAGCGATAATTAATGGTTTCCGGTTTTTTGACTTCTCCGTATGACCACGAGCGAATCTTTTCCGGCGAAGCAATCCGAATGCGCATCGCGTCAAAGGACACGGCGTCACGCGGCTTTTCAAACAGAGCATAGATGCTTTCCAAGGCACGACCCTCCCGTTAGAAATGAGGACATCCTCGTGACGTGACTCATCAACGACGACGTTACTCGGTTGATTTCATCAACTCCACGTCTAAGCCCAGACTTTGCAATTCTCTGATCAACACGTTAAACGACTCGGGCAACCCCGGCTCCAGAAAATTTTCTCCCTTCACGATCGCTTCATACATTCTCGACCGCCCCGGGACGTCATCGGACTTCACGGTTAAAAACTCTTGAAGGGTGGAGGCCGCGCCGTAGGCCTGGAGGGCCCACACCTCCATTTCGCCCAACCGCTGGCCGCCGAACTGAGCCTTGCCGCCCAGCGGTTGCTGAGTCACCAACGAATACGGCCCAATGGACCGAGCGTGGATTTTATCATCAACCAAGTGGTGTAACTTCATCATGTACACGTAACCAACCGTCACCGGGCTTTTGAACGGTTCACCCGAGCGACCGTCATACACGTCCGATTGCCCATTTTCCGGCAATCCGGCTTTGCGTAATAATTCCTTGACTTCCGTTTCCGTGGCTCCGTCGAAGACCGGACTGGCGACGTGAATGCCCAACGCTTTGGCGGCCCAGCCTAAATGCGTTTCCAAAATTTGTCCGACGTTCATCCGGGAGGGCACACCCAACGGATTCAAGACGATCTCGATTGGCGTGCCGTCCGGCAGGTAGGGCATATCTTCTTCGGGAAGAATCCGAGAAACCACACCCTTGTTTCCATGACGTCCGGCCATCTTATCCCCAACTGAGATTTTCCGCTTAATGGCGAGATAGACTTTGACCAGCTTAATGACGCCGGGCGGCAACTCATCACCACGACGAAGTCGCCCCACTTGTTCGTCGTAGAAGGTTTGCAAGATTTCTTCCTGTTCCTTGGCCGCGCGTTTCACGTCCTCAAGTTTTTTCTGCTCCTCCGGGTCCCCTAACGTCACGTGGCGCACGTCGTCAGACAGCTTCCGCAAGACGTCAGCCGTGATTTTGCCTTTTTTCTTTAAGAGGACTTCACCGCTTTCGGCATCCATCAAATCACGGCCCAGGACTTGTCCGAGTAACAATTTCCGAATTTTCCTGTTCCGTTCCTCCTCAATAATGCGGAGTTCATCCTGATAATTCCGTTCGATCTTCACGTCTTGAGATTCACGAATGTGCTTCGACCTCTCATCCTTATCAATGCCCTTTCGAGAGAAAATTTTGACGTCAACGACGATCCCTTCAATCCCCGGAGGAACCTGAAGCGACGTATCTTTGACGTCACCGGCTTTTTCTCCAAAAATCGCTCGCAGCAACTTTTCCTCCGAGGTCAATTGCGTTTCACCCTTGGGGGTCACTTTTCCCACCAGAATGTCTCCGGCTTTCACCTCAGCGCCAATGCGCACGATGCCGCTTTCATCAAGGTTCCGAAGGGCCTCTTCCCCCAAGTTGGGAATATCACGGGTGATCTCTTCCTTTCCCAATTTGGTATCACGGGCTTCTACTTCAAACTCTTCAACGTGGATGGACGTAAAGGTGTCTTCCCGCACCAGTCGCTCGCTGAGCAAAATCGCGTCTTCGAAGTTATACCCGCCCCACGGCATAAATCCGACCAGGACGTTTTTCCCCAAAGCCAGTTCCCCGCGGTGAATGGCAGGGCCATCCGCCAACACCTGTCCTTTCTTCACGGGTTGTCCGACGGTGACGATCGGGGTTTGCGTGACGCAGGTATTTTGATTGGTTCGTTGAAATTTCACCAGGTCATACGTATCCAGAAAGCGTCTGGTCCGCTTTTCCCCGTCTTCCCGTTTGCCAAGCTCAGTTCGCACCACGATGCGTCGCGCATCCACGCTTTCCACGACCCCATCTCGTCGGGCTTGTTCAACGTAACCCGAATCGCGAGCCACGACGGCTTCCATGCCGGTGCCGACCAAGGGCTCTTCACTCCGGACAAGCGGCACGGCCTGACGTTGCATGTTTGAACCCATCAACGCCCGGTTGGCGTCGTCGTGTTCGAGAAAGGGGATCAACGCCGTTGCCACGCTCACCACCTGCTTCGGGGAGACGTCGATATAATCCACGCGATCCGGCGTGGTCGAAATAGACTCGCCGGCTTTTCGGGCCGTGATGGAATCGGATAACAACCGACCCGATGCATCCACTTTCGAATTGGCTTGGGCAATTTCGTACCGTTCACCTTCCAAGGGGGAGAGATATTTGACTCGCCCCACCACGCGGCCGTTCTGGACTTTGCGAAACGGCGCTTCGATAAATCCGAACTCGTCAATGCGCGCATAGGTGGCCAGGGAGGTGATGAGCCCGATGTTCGGTCCTTCCGGCGTCTCAATGGGACAGATCCGACTATAGTGCGAGGGATGGACGTCTCGGACTTCAAACCCCGCACGTTCACGGGTCAGCCCGCCCGGACCTAAGGCAGACAGTCGTCGCTTATGCGTGATCTCAGCCAACGGGTTCGTTTGATCCATAAACTGGGACAACTGACTGCCGGCAAAAAATTCCTTGATCGCCGCGACAATGGGCTTGGCATTAATCAGGTCGTGGGGAAGAACCGTCTCCATGTCCAGCAAATTCATCCGTTCCTTGATGCTGCGCTCCATTCGGGCCAAGCCCACGCGAATCTGATTTTCCAGCAATTCTCCTACGGAACGCACCCGACGATTTCCCAGATGATCAATGTCATCCACCTCGCTCTCACCCATTTTCAATTCGACGAGACAGCGGACGACTTCGACCACGTCTTGAGGGGTCAACACGCGCTGGTCAAGCGGCAGGTCCAACCCAAACCGGTTATTGATCTTAAACCGCCCCACGCGGGACAGATCATACCGTTTCGGGTTCGAGAAAAGGGTGTGAAACAACTCGCGGGCCGAATCCACTGATGGAATCTCTCCAGGACGCAGTCGTTTATAGATTTCGACCCACGCTTCTTCGGAATTCGTTCGTTCCGGTTCCGCATCCAGGGTATCCAGAATGACGGGAGTGGCGGCACTGTCGATATACGTCACGTTGAACTTCTGAACGCTCAATTCAAGAAGCCGTTCAATCCTGGGCAAGTTTAACCGTTGATGTTTCTCAATCAGCACCTCTCCGCTCCCCGGATCCAGAATGTCCGTCACCACCGCCCGCCCGAGCAATTCTTCCGGCTCCACCGGAATCTCCTTGACGCCCGCCGCGCGCATTCTGGTCATCAACGATTTCGTCAGCCGCGCGCCTTCTCGAACGATCGGGTCCTTGCCGGACTTCTCAACGACTTGGATCGACGACCGTAATCCGACGTGCAGATCAGGATCCAACTTCCGCATCAGTCTGCCGTCTGAGATCCGGATTTCCTCAGTCCGATAATACTTCTTCAACAGGTCATCCGTTGACAAACCAAACGCCTTCAACAGAATCGTGGCCGGCATTTTTCGTCGACGATCGATACGGACGTACAAAATATCCCGTGCATCAAACTCGAAATCCAACCACGACCCGCGATACGGAATGATACGCGCGGAAAACAACACTTTTCCGCTGGAATGGGTACGTCCCTTATCGTGACTAAAGGACACCCCGGGCGACCGGTGCAACTGACTCACCACCACCCGCTCCGTCCCGTTCACAATAAACGTTCCACGATCCGTCATCAGAGGCAGTTCACCCACGTACACTTCCTGTTCCCGCACGTCGAGAATTTTCTTGCTAGTCTTCGCACCCTTCTCCTGCGCCTCAAACACCATCAACTGGATCCGCAATTTTAACGGCGAGGCAAAGGTCATCCCCTGTTCCAGACATTCACGCACGTCGTACTTGGGAGTTCCCAGAGCGTAACTGGAAAATTCAAGAATGGCGGAACCATTAAAATCCGCAATGGGAAACACGCTCTTGAGCGCGGCTTGAAGCCCCTTGTCTCCACGACGTTCCGGTTCGGCATCTTTTTGCAAAAAATCTTCGTATGAGCGTTTTTGGACTTCGACGAGGTCGGGAATCTCAATCGTCGATTGAATTTTTGAAAAATCCATGCGCTTGATGATTCCAGGCAATTGAGGCATATCAGGGCTCCTTACGTATCTCCGTTTCTCAGACGTCTCATCTTCCGCAACGGTCCCATCATGAACTCCGAATGTTACTTGACCTCAACGGTCGCACCGACGTCCGTGAGTTTCTTCTTGATCGTTTCAGCCTCGTCTTTTGCGGCATCCTCTTTCACCGGTTTCGGCGCCCCTTCCACTAAATCTTTGGCTTCCTTCAACCCAAGCCCCGTAATCTCACGAACGACTTTGATGACCTGGATTTTCTTCTCAGGCGGCGCACTCGCCAACACGACGTCAAAGGAATCTTTTTCTTCAGCCGCCGCCACTCCGGCAGCCGGCGCCGCAGCGGCAACGGCCACCGGCGCCGCGGCCGTCACGCCGAATTTTTCTTCAAATCCCTTGACCAGTTCCGACAATTCTAAAACCGTCATGCTTTCAACGGCACCTAAAATGTCATCCTTTGAAAGCTTGGTTTCCGTTGCAGTCATGGCTCCCTCTCCTTTCTTTTGTTCTTGAATCGCCACCAGCACGATCACAAATCCACGGATGATGTTTTGAAGCACGCCGACCAGTCCTCGCAGAGGCCCTTGCACGGCAGAAACCACCATCGACAGCAACACCTCTTTGGAAGGCAAATCAGCCGCAGCAATCAGTTGTGCCGGTTCCAGCACTTTGCCTTCAACAATGCCGCCTCGCCAAACGATTTTATCGTCACATTTTTCGTTCCTGATAAAATCGCGAAGGATTTTGGTTGGCAACACGGGATCATCATAGCCAATGACCACGGCAACCTGTCCCTTGAACAACGACGCCACGGGCAAGATCGAGGTTTCTTCCGCGGCCCGTGCGGCCAGAGTGTTCTTGACGACCTTAAGCTCCGCGTGAACGTGACGCAGTTGCCGTCGAAGCTGGACAACCTGATTCACGGACATCCCGCCACATTCCGTGATGACCGCCAACCTCGCCTTCACAAATTTTTCATGCAATGCAGCAACGGTTGCTGCCTTGTCTGCTCTTTTCATTCCCTGCTCCTTTTCACGCCACGGCTCATGACGGCTACTCAACCTGTCGGGCAAGGGTCATGCACTCCAGGGGAACGCCAGGCCCCATGGTGCTCGACATCGTGGCACCCTTCATATACTTCCCCTTGCTCGTGGAGGGCTTGGCCTTCAACACCGACGCAAAGACGGCATGAGCATTCTCGGTAATTTGTGCGACGGTAAACGAGACTTTCCCGATCAACACGTGTACGATGCCGGCCTTATCGACTTTGTATTCGACGCGACCTTTTCGGATTTCCTCAATCGCCTTCTTCACCTCAAACGTGACGGTTCCCGTCTTAGGATTGGGCATCAGACCACGAGGGCCCAACACTTTCCCCAATTTTCCAACGGACGCCATCATATCCGGCGTGGCGATGGCTTGATCAAAATCCAACCAGCCGCCTTTGATTTTTTCCAACACGTCATCGGCTCCCACGAAATCGGCTCCCGCCTCCCTGGCTTCTTTATCTTTTTCCCCTTTCGCAAACACCACGATCCTGACTTTTTTCCCCGTGCCGTGAGGCAAAATCGTCGTACCCCGAACCATCTGGTCTGCGCGTTTCGGATCAACGCCCAATCGAATGGCCAATTCGACGGTCTCATCAAATTTGGCGTAGGCCGTCCGTTTGACCAATGCACTCGCCTCCTGAAGGTTGTAAAGCTTAGATTCAACGTCTGCCGCAGCGTTGTGTAATTTCTTTCCCACGACTCGTACTCCTCTTTGCAATCCGCCAACGACCTAATCGGATACCGTGATTCCCATGCTTCTGGCGGTTCCTTCGATAACGCGCATCGCTCCTTCAAGACTCACCGCGTTCAAATCCTGCATCTTCTGCTTGGAGATCTCCTGGAGTTGCTTTCGGGAGATCGTGCCAACCTTTTCCTTCTGCGGAACTCCGGATCCTTTAATGATGCCTGCCGCCTTTTTTAAGAGGTCAGCAGCCGGCGGGGTTTTTGTGATAAAGGTAAAGCTCCGGTCTTTATAGACGGTCAGCACCACGGGAATGACGCTGCCTTCCTGCTTTTGTGTCTTCGCGTTAAATTGCTTGCAAAAGTCCATGATGTTCACGCCGTGCTGACCCAACGACGGGCCGACGGGCGGAGCAGGATTCGCTTTGCCGGCGGGAATTTGCAATTTAATTTGCGTCACGACCTCCTTTGCCATGTCTGTACCCTTTTTTCTGGAAAATGGTTAACGAATGAACACCTTGGTCCTGCATCACCCCTGCCTGCACGACGCCACGGGCGAGGCTATCCGGATTCGATCTGCGAAAAAGCCAATTCGACCGGGGTTGATCGACCCAAGATGCTGACCAACACTTTGGCTCGACTATGCTCTTCATCAACCTCATCAATTAAGCCGTGAAAGCCCATGAAGGGACCATCAATAATCCGGACGTTGTCGCTTTTGGAAAAGATGACGCGCTCTCGAGGCACCGACGCCCCCGATTCGATTTGTTGAAGAAGGACGTCGGCTTCCTCTTGCGGCAGAGGCATCGGCTTCGTCCCGCCCCCCACGAATCCCGTAACTTTTGGCGTCTCTTTAATCATAATCACGGTTTCGTCTTTGACGGGATCTTCCAATTCCACGAGCACGTACCCGGGAAAAAATTTCCGTTTAGACGCGCGACGCTTTCCATCTTTAATTTCGATGATATCCTGCGTCGGCACCAGAACCTGCCCGAGTTCTCCCTCAAGTCCCATTTGCATGGCCCGCTCGCCCAAGGAAATTCGGACGCGCCCCTCATAACCCGCGTAGGTGTGAATCACGTACCACTGTTTCGCCATCGAACGAGACCTCAGCGTTTCCCTTAAAAGATTTGACCAACCAACCAGACTAAAACGGAATCCACCAGTGAGAGATACAGGGACATAATCAAACAAAACACCACCACCACCGAGGTGGAGCCGATGGTTTCAGCACGGGTAGGATAAGAAACCTTCTTCAACTCCCCTTTCACGTCAGTCAGAAATTCAAGAATGGTTGACCACAGTTTCTTCATCACGAACGTCCCTTTTCCATCCCTCGCCCGACGACCTCATCAACACTCGTGGCAGGGGCACCAGGACTCGAACCCGGACCTTCGGTTTTGGAGACCGACGTGCTAGCCATTAACACCATGCCCCTTCTCTGATTGCCTCAGTGCATCAGGAAGACACTAAACGTTATTTCACTTCCTTATGAGAAACGTGTTTGCGGCAAAAACGGCAATATTTTTTGATTGCCAATCGGTCCGGATCGTTCTTTTTATTCTTCATCGTCGAATAATTCCGCCGCTTACATTCCCCACAGGCTAAAGAAATAATCACCCGCATAACCCCTCCTCCGGCAGGCGGGGGAGCCGTCTGGGTCGGCTGCCCCGCCTCCCTACTCCAGAATCTCCGTCACCACCCCCGCCCCCACCGTCCGCCCCCCTTCCCGCACCGCAAACCGTACCCCCGCCTCCATCGCTATCGGCGCAATCAACGTCCCCGTAAACGTCGTGTTGTCCCCCGGCATCACCATCTCCACCCCTTCCCCTAACCCCACCACCCCCGTCACGTCCGTCGTCCGAAAGTAAAACTGCGGCCGATACCCATTGAAAAACGGCGTGTGCCGCCCCCCCTCCTCCTTCGTCAACACGTACACCTCCGCCCGAAACTTCGTATGCGGCGTGATGCTCTTCGGCTGCGCCAACACCATCCCCCGCTCCACTTCCTCCTTCTTCGTCCCCCGCAACAACGCCCCGATGTTATCCCCCGCCTGCCCCTCCTCCAACACCTTCCGAAACATCTCCACCCCCGTCACCACCGTCCGCCGCGTCTCTCCTAACCCCACCAATTCAATCTCATCCCCTACCCGCACCCGCCCCCGCTCCACTCGCCCCGTCACCACCGTCCCCCGCCCACTGATCGTAAACACGTCCTCGATCGGCATCAAAAACGCCTGGTCTATCGCCCGCACCGGCGTCGGAATGTACGTGTCCACCGCCTCCAGTAACTTCTGGATCGCCCCCACCCCAATCTCACTCGCCTCCCCCTCCAGCGCCTTCGTCGCCGACCCCACGATCACCGGCACCTCCTCCCCCGGAAACTGATACTTCGTCAGCAACTCCCGCACCTCCAACTCCACCAACTCCACTAACTCCCCATCCTCTACTTTGTCCGCCTTGTTCAAAAACACCACAATGTACGGCACCCCCACCTGCCGCGCCAATAAAATATGTTCCCGCGTCTGCGGCATCGGCCCCTCCGCCGCCGACACCACCAAAATCGCCCCGTCCATCTGCGCCGCCCCCGTAATCATGTTCTTCACGTAGTCCGCGTGCCCCGGACAGTCCACGTGCGCGTAGTGCCGCTCCCCCGTCTCATATTCCACGTGCGATATCGCTATCGTCAAAATCTTCGTCGCATCCCGCCGCCCCTGCGACTCGCTCGCCTTCGCCACCTCGTCATAACTCACAAACCGCGCCATCCCCCGCTCCCCCATCACCTTCGTCAACGCCGACGTCAGCGTCGTCTTCCCATGATCCACGTGCCCGATCGTCCCCACGTTCAAATGCGGCTTCTTCCGATCAAATCGCGCCTTCCCCATCGCCCCCTCCCTCAAAAACGTGGTCCAATTAAAGGGAACACCAAGTTCCCACACAAGACGAATCCGTACAAAGTCATCGTTGTCAAGAAACGATCAGTGAAACGATAATGGAGCCCACGACGCGGATTGAACGCGTGACCTCGTCCTTACCAAGGACGTGCTCTACCAACTGAGCTACATGGGCCTTGCTATTTCAAAACGGAAAACGTGAAGCATTTCGTGACCCGTTCCCGCTTTGCCCTTCACCCTGCTCTCTTCCCACGTCACCCTCCAAAGAGAGGGGTTGCCTTCTTCGGAACTCACTCTCGCGGGTTCGCGTCTCAACTTGAGGACATAAAACTGGAGCGGGCGACGGGATTTGAACCCGCGACAGCCAGCTTGGAAGGCTGGAACTCTACCACTGAGCTACGCCCGCTACAGTTTTCTCAACGATCTTCACTGATCGAAATCCGACTCGCGTGTTCTCATGCCCCAAAGAGGGGACGATCAACGACGCGGCTCGTCATATCACGTCACGACAAAAAATCTCTGGTGGGCAGGCAAGGATTCGAACCTTGGAAGCCGATGGCAGCAGATTTACAGTCTGCCCCCTTTGTCCACTCGGGTACCTGCCCCGTCAGTCACCCACTGTTTTGGCAGTCCGCTCCTCAATAACGATACAGAACAGGGAAAATGAAATGGTAGGAGAGAATACCGACACACGCCCCTTTCTTCCTGCCGCGCCAGGGGAAAAGGGTCTATCACGCTTTACCGTAAACGGTCATGGACCATCCCCAAAAACAATGGATTATAAAGTGACGTGAAGAAACAGTCAAGCAACGGCAGGAGAAGAAAACCGATGGCCGGTCCATTCGATGGGATCCATTGGTTGACAGATTCCGGATGCCGGTTCTAGCATGACCTTCCCGTCCGCATCGGGATTCAAGAGGAGAAAAGGCATGAGGTATTTCATCACGTGGCGTCTGACGATCTTTTTGATTCTTGGCGGGAGTGCATTGCCGTTTTCAACGTCTTCAGCGCTTTCGAGCCCTCAAACGTCCGGCTTCGCCACGATAACGACACCGGACGGCGTGACGATTTATTCCGAAATCGCCGATACGCCGGGGAAAAGAACCATCGGCCTGATGTATCGGACGCACATGCCTCCTGACCACGGGATGTTGTTTCTTTTCCCGGATTCGAAGCGTTGGACGTTCTGGATGAAAAACACAAAAATGCCCTTGGACATCTTATGGTTGGACGAGGAAGCGACGATCGTTCACGTTGAAGCGCACGTCCCGATTTGCCAAAGAACCGACAATCTCTGCCCACGCTATCGACCGAAAACCCCTGCCGTTCAGGTTCTCGAACTCCGAGCAGGACAAGCGGCCAAACTGAAGCTGACCCCCGGCGTCACACTCACCATCGACATGCCAACCTCATGAGGCGGAATTCCCCGATGGGGCGATCAGGAATCTTGCCAACTCCGCACGCGCTTCGCTGAAATAACCCCTTGGACTCGCCCGATAGCTTCGAGGGTTCGTTCAAGCTGAAGGGTATTGGAAATTTCAATCACAAAATCCTGAACGGCCTTCTGGTCTTCCCGGGTCGTAATTTCCGCTCGACTGATGTTGGCCTGAGACGCTGAAATCGCCGAAGACACGTTGGCCAACACCCCTGGCCGATCAATGGTCAACACGCACACCTTGACCGAATGACTTCCTTCAATCGCTGCGTCCCATTCCACGTCCACGAAGCGATCCTGTTCATAATCCAACGCTTCAAGATTCGGACAGCCCTTCACGTGAATCGTCAACCCTCGGCCACGGGTAATATATCCCAGAATGGGATCACCCGGTACCGGACCGCAACACTTTGACAACTGCATCAGCACGTCCCGTCGGCCCATCACCTTGACGGCTTTGACGGCCCGCGGCGTCGGCACGCTCGTTGGCAAGGCGTGGACGTCAGTGTCGGCCTTCGCCGAACGCTCGCCAGGCGACGCCATCCAGTTCACCACTTGAGCCGCGGACAGCCGACCATAGCCGACCATCCTGGTCATGTCATTGACGGAATCATAGCCTTTTCCACTCGCAACGGCGGACAACTGCCCGGATTTGAACGCCTGCGCAGCCGGGAACTGATGTCGACGAAATTCACGTTCGAGCAATCGGCGACCCAATTCCAACCCCTGCTGTTGCTCTTCGGTTTTCAAAAAATGTTTGATTTTCGCTTTCGCGCGGGAAGTCTGAACAAACTTCAACCACTCTTTTTTCGGCGTCTGGGTGGTCGACGTCAGAATCTCGACGGTATCGCCGTTGGTTAAGGGTTCACGAAGCGGGACAATCTTCCCATTGACTTTCGCCCCCACGCAATGATTACCGACTTCCGTGTGGATCGCATAGGCAAAATCCACCGACGTGGAACCCTGAGGGAGTTCCTTGACCTCTCCCTTCGGCGTAAACGCGAACACCACGTCTTGAAAGACGTCCAGATGAAAGAGATCCGATTTGACGGAATCCATGAACTGGCGATTATCAGAAAGGTCTTTATGCCATTCCACCAGTTGCCGAAGCCAACTGAAGACGTGTTCATCGCGCTCGCCGACTTTTCCGTGTTCTTTATAGCGCCAATGCGCCGCGACCCCGTATTCCGCCAACCGGTGCATGTGTTCGGTTCGTATCTGAAATTCCACGTGGTCGCCTTGAGGCCCCAACACCGTGGTATGTAACGATTGGTACAGATTCGTTCGAGGCGTCGCAATGTAATCCTTAAACCGCCCGGGCACCGGCACCCACAACGAATGCACGAGTCCGAGAATGGTATAACAGTGCATCGGCCCGTCGGTGATGATCCGAATGGCCACCAGATCATGCACTTCCTCAAACAGAATGTCCTGGCGCTCCATCTTTTGATGAATGGAATGCAGGTGTTTCGGCCGTCCTTCCACCTCGCCGGGCAACCCGGCTTTCGCTAAGGCCTCCACGGTGTCCCGAATAAGCGACCGGACGTATTCCTGCCGTTCTTCATCTCGTTTCGCCACGCGGAGTTTCAATAAGGAATAGGCCTCCGGCTTGAGATATTCAAAACATAAATTTTCCAGTTCCTGCTTCATCCAACTCATTCCCAGACGATTGGCCAACGGCGCGTAAATTTCCAACGTTTCCTGGGCGATCTGTTTCCGCTTGTTCTCCGGTAAATGCCCCAACGTTCTCATGTTATGAAGACGGTCGGCCAACTTGATAAACACCACGCGAATATCATCGGCCATGGACAAGAGCATCTTCCGAAAATTTTCCGCCTGTTTTTCCTCATACGTTCGGAAAGAAATCTGGCCGATTTTCGTCACGCCTTCGACCAGGTGAGCCACCTCATGCCCGAAGTGCCTCCGCAGCTCGTCTTGCGTTGCCACGGTATCTTCCAAGGTATCGTGCAGCAGCCCCGCGATGATGGCGGTCACGTCCAGTTTCAGAAAAGCGAGAATCCCCGCCACGGCCAGAGGATGGTGCAAGTAGGGTTCACCGGAGCGACGGGTCTGGCCTTGGTGGGCCTTCGCCGAAAAATCATACGCTCGACGCAGCAAGGCCTCATCAGCCTCCGGATAGAAGCCGTGAACTTGCCGAATGAGTTCATCAATTTCTATCACGCGAGACAACGACGGGACCTTCTTTCTTCGCGGTGCTCATTCGCACGTCACACAACCGCAGTTGGATGCGATGATATCCCTTCCAGTAGTTCAACTCCGGACTAAACACGGCGTCAACCCGACCATGACCCGACTCAAGGGCGTCTGCGAATCCGCCCATCCGAAACCCGATACCGTCCAGGGGCATGGAGCGATCCTGACGAACCACCAATTTCAGATGATCGTCGCCCACGACCTTTTTCTCCAACACCGACAGCTCGTGACAGCGAAAGGTGGGCTCAGGGTTGCCCATCCCAAAGGGCTGCAACCGTTCCAACTCCTGGAGCAGAGGCAGCCGAATTTGCGAAAGCGACACGTCAGCATCCACCTCCAACGTCGGCACCTTCATCGTCGCGTCAATCAATCCCGCGGCCACTTCAACAAATTTCTGACGAAAATCAGAAAACGCTTCCTTTCTCAACGTGACGCCAGCCGCCATCGGATGCCCGCCGAACGCCACGAGGAAGGGACGGCATTCGGCCAAGGCCTGACACACGTCGAAGCCGGGAATCCCTCTTGCCGACCCTTTGCCTTGACCCCGTTGATCGAACGCGACCACGATCGCCGGACGGTGATAGCGTTCCACCAGCCGCGCGGCGACAATGCCCAGCACGCCGCTGTGCCACCCTTCGGCGCCGAGGACGATCGCGTGAAGGAGGGCGCCGGTTTCCACCTGCGTCACGGCCTCTCGAGTGATCTCCTGTTCAATCTGTCGCCGTTGGAGATTCAACTGCGAGAGCCGTTGAACCAAGTCAAGCGCCACGGCTTCAGAATCCGTGGTGAGCAACTGCACGCCAAGCTCAGCATGAGCTAACCGTCCCGCCGCGTTGAGGAGGGGCGCCACCCGAAACCCAACGGTGCCGGCCGACCACGGACCGTTGAGATCCAGGCACTGCGTCAACGCTCGAATGCCGCACCGTGTCCCCTGGGTCATCTGACCCAGCCCATCTCTCACCAACGTCCGATTTTCGTCCCGAAGGGGAACGACGTCGGCGATAGAGGACAGCGCAACGAGGTCGCGAAACGTCTCAATCTGCACACCGGATGCACCGAACTTGCGTGCGTAGGCTTCGCCCAGCTTGTAAGCCAAGGCTCCCGAACATAACCCTTGGAAGGGATAACGGGAATCCGGACGGTAGGGATTGATCAATGCCAACGGCCGCGGAACCGGTGATTGGAGCTGATGATGATCGGTGACAATGACCTCCATGCCCAGGCGGCCGGCCAACTCGATTTCGTGATGGGAAGTCGTTCCACAATCCGCCGTGACTAAAACGGACACGCCCCCGTCGGCGAATCGTCGAATGGCCGCGTCATTCAGCCCATACCCTTCCTCTTGTCGATGAGGGATATAGACCTCAGCCTTGGCCCCGACGCTTCTCCAGAAGAGCAAATGAAGACTCGTGGCGCAAATACCATCAACGTCATAGTCTCCGTAAAAGCAAACACGTTCACCGCGTTGAATGGCCAGATGAAGCCGGTCAAGTGCCGGCTCCACGTCAGGCAAGAGAAAGGGGTCATGGGTCACGCCGCCGGAAGGCAAAAGCCAGCCTCTGGCCTGATCGGTCTCGACGGCCCCTCTTCTCCATAACACCGTCGCCGTAAGGGGAGAGATGGACAGGACGCGAGCGAGGGCATCAACCTGCCCCTCATCAATCGAGCGGACCTTCCAAATCTTGTGAAGCATCCCGGACATGGAAACCGTCTGCCTGCGTGATCGAACCTGAGACGTGTGGAGGAAAGCAAAGAAAGAACGGACGGCAGCGCAAGCGAGATGAGAAAACGAACGAGGAGTTACTCCCCTCCCTTTTGCACGTAATTCTTCACAAATTCGGCGGCATTTTCTTCCAGGACTTCATCAATCTTCTCAACCAACTGATCCGTATCCTCCTGCAGTTTCTTTCCTGTTTCAATCACGTGAGGATTCGGTGTGACGTTCTGATGCTCAGAAGGGGGGGGACTCTTTGCTGATTGAGACTTACGCTCCTGCCGTTCCATCGGCAACCTCTCTCATGTCCTCGCCATCGTCTCCATACCTCAAAGCCCGTTATAATAACGCCCCCCCCCTCACCCCGTCAACCGCCTCCCCTTCCTGTCCTTCCCGCAAGGCCCCTTCCTGCCATCTTGGCCATTATTCACATTCTGAGGAGGCCGCGTGAGACGCGGCCCTACTCCCTCTCCCCTTGAGGGAGAGGGCCGGGGTGAGGGGAAGGAATACCCGCTCTCGCCCCGCTTGGCCCATACACCCGCGGCGTCCTGCCCGCGCCAACGAGACGCGAGATTCTTCACTTCGTTCAGAATGACAACGGGGAGGTCAGTGGTCAGTGACCCGTGGCCAGCACAAGGCAATTCTGAAGAGGCCGCGTGAGACGCGCTACATCCTGAACCCCCTTCCTGCCATCCTGAACCCCCTTTCTGTCATTCTGTCGCCCCCTCTGTCATTCTGAGGTTCCCCTGAGCCTCGAAGGGCGAAGCGAAGAATCTCAACCCCATCCCAGCAAGGCACGGCCCCCAAAAATCCCGCTTGAAAAACCGGCGGCCCCCACCTAGGATACGCCGACATCGCGTTCGTTGACGTGTGGCATCCGCCTGACGCCCTGATATGAGAGAGAACCGTGGCATTAGACGCCCTTTCCACCATCGTGCCGGCTCGGGCGGGCATTCCCTTCCCGGCGATTGATCCCGTCTTCTTTCAAGTCGGCCCCTTACAATTCCGCTGGTATGGGTTGATGTACGTCATCGGCCTGACCGCGGCCTATTTTGTCATCACGCGGCGGGCAGCGGCGCGAGCGATCCCCCTCAGCAACGTGCAGGCATACGATCTCATCGTGTACGCGGCCTTCGGCGTATTTCTCGGAGGGCGCCTGGGCTACACCATCTTCTATAACCCGACGTACTACCTGCACCATCCGGCCGAAATTCTGGCCGTATGGGAAGGCGGCATGTCGTTTCACGGCGGGCTCCTCGGCACGTGTGCCGCCCTGGTGCTGTTCTGTTATCGGAAGGGCTTCCCCGTCTCGACCATTGCGGATCTCGCCGCCCAAGCCGTCCCGATCGGATTAGGCTGCGGACGGGTAGGAAACTTTATCAACGGCGAATTATACGGACGCCCCACGGACGTGCCCTGGTGCATGGTGTTCCCCAGAGGCGGGGAGGCGTGCCGACATCCCTCGCAACTCTACGAAGCGGCCCTCGAAGGCGTCGTCCTCTTCCTCGTGCTCGGGGTCCTCGGGAAAAAACACACCCCGCCCGGCACAGTGTTTTGGAGTTTTATCACGGGCTACGGCATCCTGCGGAGCATCGGCGAAGTGTTTCGAGAACCGGACGCGCACCTGGGGTTCGTGGTCGGGACGTTGACCATGGGGCAACTGTTGAGCCTGCCCATGGTGCTCCTCGGAGTCACCATGCTCCTGGTGGGCTATAGAAAAGAGGCCGCGTGAGACGTGGCCCTACAGCCCCTGCTCCCTCTCCCCTTGAGGGAGAGGGCCGGGGTGAGGGGAAGGAAGACCCGCTCTCGCCCCGCTTGGCCCATACCCCCGCAGCGTCCTGCCCGGGCCAACAAGACGCGAGATTCTTCCCTTCGTTCAGAATGACAACGGGGAGTGAGGAGGCCGCGTAGACGCGGCCCTACATTCTGAACCCGCCGTGGTCAGTGGCCAGTGACCCGTGGCCAGCACAAGCATTCTGAGGAGGCCGCGTGAGACGCGGCCCTACAGCCCCTGCTCCCTCTCCCCTTGCGGGAGAGGGCCGGAGTCTGTCACTGACGTTAGGAATCAGGAACCGGCCCTCCGAAGGGAGAATGAAGGGAAAGGTCAACAAATCTCACTGCACAAGCAACGAAACAATCAGCAATGCCACGATGTTAATGACCTTAATCATCGGGTTAATCGCCGGGCCGGCCGTATCCTTAAACGGATCGCCGACCGTATCGCCGGTCACCGCCGCTTTGTGGGTTTCCGTTCCTTTGAGTCCCCGTTCTTCGATCAACTTTTTGGCATTATCCCAGGCTCCGCCGCCACTGGTCATCGTAATCGCCAAAAACAACCCTGTCACAATACTGCCGACCAACACGCCCCCCAAGGCAGCCGGGCCTAAAATCACGCCAACCAGAATGGGAGAGAGCACGGGGATCATGCCGGGAATCAACATTTTTTGAAGGGCGGCTTGCGTCACAATATCGACACACGTCCCGTATTCCGGTTTGCTCGTTCCCTCCATGATGCCTGGAATGTCACGGAATTGCCGACGCACTTCCTCCACAACCAGGCCCCCGGCCTGACCGACGGCCTTCATGCACAACGCCCCGAAGATAAACGGCAGCATCCCACCGAGGAATAACCCCACCAGGATGTTGGGATCGGACAGATCAAAGCTCAACATCTGGGTTCCGGCGCGAGCCGCTCGCGCATATTCCGCAAACAAGACCAACGCGGCCAACGCGGCAGAGCCGATGGCATAGCCTTTGGTGACGGCCTTGGTCGTATTGCCGACCGCGTCAAGCGCATCCGTGATTTTTCGAACGTCCGGACCCAATTGCGCCATTTCGGCAATGCCCCCGCCGTTATCAGTCACCGGACCAAACGCATCAATCGCCACCACGATGCCGGCCATGGACAACATGGCGACCGCGGCAATGGCCACGCCATACAGTCCCCCGGCGTCGCTCCCCCCGCAAATGGCAAAACTCGAAAGAATCGCCGCCACAATGACGATGACCGGCCACGCGGTTGACTGCATGCCCACGGCCAACCCGGCAATAATATTCGTCGCGTGTCCCGTTTCACTGGCCTTTGCCACCTCCTGAACCGGCGAATACTTGGTAGCCGTAAAATAATCGGTAATGAGCACGAGGGCCAGGGTCACTACAAGGCCCAGGAGAGCCGCGATAAAATAATTGACCCCTGATACGCCCCCAATGCCGTCCATCATCGTGGTCGTCACGGGGAAAAACGCGACGGCCGCGAGTCCGCCGCTGACGAACAACCCTTTATACAGCGCCGACATAATGCTCCCGTCCCGACCGGCCTTCACAAAGAACGTCCCGATAATGGTCGCAAAGACGGTCATCCCTCCAAGGACCAAGGGATACAGCACGGGGGCAACGGTTCCAGGGAACAGACTCATGGCCAACACCATCGCGGCAACAATCGTCACGACGTAGGTCTCAAACAGATCGGCGGCCATCCCCGCACAGTCCCCGACGTTATCGCCGACGTTGTCCGCAATCACCGCGGGATTGCGTGGGTCATCTTCAGGAATCCCGGCTTCAACCTTTCCGACGAGGTCGGCTCCCACGTCGGCGGCCTTGGTATAAATGCCGCCCCCGACCCTGGCAAAGACCGAAATAAGGCTGCCGCCGAACCCGAGGCTGATCAAGGCATGGACCGCTTGTTCCGGTCCGGCGACCGCGGACCCGATTGCATAAAAACCAGCCAGTGCCACGAGTCCCAGCCCGATCAACAGCAAGCCGGTGACCGCTCCGCCCTTAAAGGCCACGTTCAGTGCCGGATCCAACCCGAGCGACGCCGCCTGCGCCGTTCGAACGTTGGCGCGCACGGCGATAATCATCCCGACGTAGCCGGCAGTCGCGGAAGCCGTGGCCCCCACAAGAAACCCGACCGCCGTCAACAGTCCGAAATGTTCCGACCAGAAGCCGGCCAGCCACAAAATCACAAACATGACGCCGGCCACGAGACCGACGGCCCGATATTGTCGATTCAAGTAGGCGGCCGCGCCTTCCTGAATGGCCAACGCAATGGTTTGCATCGTTTCGTTTCCGGCTTCCTGCCGAATCACCCAAAAGGTGAGATACAATCCATAGAGAATGCCGGCAACGCCGGATGCTAACGCAAAGATGATGACCGAGATCTCACTATTCACAGATATCACCCCTCCTCCCTATCCAAATCCCAAGAAACCCTTTCTCAGTAGGATTTTCGATTGTTGATTGTCGTGCCGCATCTCATTATAGATTGTCGCGCTGCATCTCATGCGGCCCAAGGTGTATGCACGCAAAAAAGCCACTCATGATAGCCGTCAGAATTCCAATTTTCAACAATCTCCCTCAGACACCCTCTGAGACCGTGAGTCCTTCTGTCCCTCCTCCTCTGTCATCCTACCCCGCCTCCCCTCCTGTCATTCCCGCCTCCCCCTCCTGTCATTCCCGCCGTTCCCCGATAACAAATGTCGGGGACAGGCTTAAGCGGGAATCCAGAGTCGTTTTCCTTCTGCCCCGCGGAGGAGTCCCTGCGGCGGCATGAGATGCCGCCCTACAGGCTCCATGTCCCCCTTTGTCATTCTGTCCCCCTCTGTCATTCTGAGCTTGCCCTTCGCCTCGAAGGGCGAAGCGAAGAATCTCGTTCGTTCCAGAGCAAGGTGCCCCTTCAGGGGAAGGAGAAAAGCAGAACCTTCGCTTCGCCCTTCGTGCCTCAGCGGTGAAAAGGGTATTTGGGCATGTATGCCCAGAATGGTCACCCCGCTGGTAGCTACGGCTGCCAGTCGAGGCGGAGGGTTATGCCGTGCGTGGCGGCTTGACCGGGTTGCTTCGCGTGCTCTCCTTCTAGACTCAAGGTCAAGAAGGAGGTCAGGTCCAATCTGCCGCCGAGTCGGTACCGGGACGCGCCAGTCCCCTCAATGGCCAAGCCTCCATACGGCGTCATCAAGCCCCGTCCTTCAGACAGCGCCAGCCCATACCCGACGTCCACCTGAAACTGCTGCGGCTGCCACCCCGGCGTCCCAGGTCGTGATCCAACAACGTCCCCCGTGATCGCGCTGGGGCTGCCCCAGAGTTGCTCGACCCCGCTCGCCGCCTGGCCCCACGCCGGCGATACCGTCAGATACGCACCCTGACCCGCGACTCCGGGATCCAGCCGCACGTTCAGACTCGCTCCCCAATCCTTAAAGGATCCGTCTTGGTGCGCCACCAGATACCGCCCCTGCGCCTCAACGCTCAACCCCCACGTCGTCTGCGTATAGGCCAAGCCACCGCCGATTTCGGCCCCCAACCCTTGTTCCGCAGTTCCACTGTCCCATCGCCCGCCAAGCTCAAGCCGAGGTTGCATCCGCGACTCCGCAGACGGCATCCATTCCGTCCGGCCTTCGACCAGCAGCCGTACTCGTTCCGCGTGTCCCCGCGCTCCCGGCAGGTTCGTCTTGCCCGAGGAACGCAGCGTCGTCAAGAACGCGTCCGTCTTCGCCGCCAAGTCAATCCCCTGCCACGTCATCAACGCTTGCCGTCCCCCGACGGCACCCATCAGCGACGTCAGATCCGTCGTTCGCGTTCGGCCCGCGTCTCCGGCAAGCTTGACATCCATTTCGCCCCAACCCGCGCCCAGCATGCTCCACACCCCCAGGCCCGGGCGCGGTTGCCAATGCGCATACGGAAACACGTTCGTCAATTTCACGTCCACGCCGCCTCGCTCGGACACCGCGGTTCGCTCGTAGTTGACGTCGCCCGTGCTGTGGGACACCCCCAGCCCCAACAGCACCGTCGGCTTGGGTCGGTAATCCAGCCCCAGGTAGCCGCTGTAGAGCGTACCATCCATCGTGAAGTCGTTCTCGGGTGCCCCGGAGAAGCCGCCGGCTGAGCCTCGACCCCACAGGGTCAAAGCTGGGACGCCGTCTTCTCCGGAGCGGGTCAACGGTAGCTCAAACGCGCTCCGGGCCAGCAGTTCTTTACCGGAGACGGGCTGTACGCGATCCTGGGGCTGCCAAGCACCCCTCATCCTGCCCTCTCCTTCAAAGGGAGAGGGAGAAGGGGAGGCGAGGGGTTGACCGGTCCCGCCGTCAATGACCACGCCGAACGCCCGGGCCACGTCGAGGGCCAGCCCCGTCACTCGCTGCCACGTGCCCGTCTCGGCCCCGGCCGCACTCCCGGCACTGTCCTCACTCACTGCGTCGCTCTCCGTACCGCCCCCATCCTCCGTCAACCCCAGCACCTGCCCGCCCAAGATCACCTGCACCCTGGACGGCGCAGGCGATCCAAACCGCCCCCCAAGCACGTCCACGGCGTCCGTGGCCAGCGTTCGCCCCACCCCCGCCAGCACCAACCCCAGATCCCGAGTGCGTACCCCCGACACCACCTCCATGGGGAACGTCAGCCGCGACTCATCGCCATCCACGTCCCGCGCCGTCCACGTGTACATCGTGCTGGCCTGCACCGCGGTCGGCGTGCCGGAAAGCGTCCGCGTGGCCGGATCGAACGTCAGCCCGGCGGGCAAAGTCCGCGGGGTCAAGGTATGAGTGAGTCTGCCGTCACCGCCCGTTGCCCTCGGCAGGGTCAGGATGGGGATCGCCGTGTACTGCACGTAGCGTTGCGCGGAGACCGTCGCCCCGCCGAAGGTCGGCAGCGCATCAGGCGACGTTGACCACGCCGGCGGGACTGCCATCGTTTGAGCCTTCGGCCCATTCCCGACGTTGTTCATCGCCCGTAACTGGAACCTGTACTCCACGCCGTTTTTCAGATCATCCACCGTGTGGTCCGTCGTGGTCGCGTCGCTGTCTTCTATCTCCGTCCAGCGACCATACTCCCAGGAAGGCTCGGCGGCGACCCGAACGTGGTAAGCGACAATAGTGGAATCGACGGGATCATCCCAGACTAAGGTCACCTGCATGTCGTTCGGGAGCCCCCTCAAGTTGGCAGGAGCATCCGGGAACGGGGACGTCCCATCACGGGATACGACTTCAACGGCGAACACCAGCGTCGCCGCGTCACCGTCCTCGTCCGTCGCGGTCAGGATGCAGTCCTCCTGGGCCACCATCTCGGTCGGCGTGCCGGAGAGCATGAGCGTGCCCGGGTCGAACGTCAGCCCGGACGGCGGGGCCGGTGCTAAGGCATAACGGAGTTCCCCGTCGCCGCCGGTCGCCGACGGCAACGTCAGACTGACGGCTGTGCCGACCCGATAGCGTTGCGCCTCCACCCCTTCCTGAAACACCGGCTGCAAGTCAGCCGCCACCGTGATGGTGAACGAAAGCGTGGCCGTCGCGCCGGCCTCGTCGGTGGCCGTCCACGTGTAGGTGGTTTCTTCCTGCGCAACAGTCGGAGTGCCGGTGACCTCGTGGGTCGCCGCATCGCGGGTCATCCCGGCAGGCAGGGCCGGGCTCAGACGGGAAGAACGCGGGCGCCCTGTTCCGGCATCACGGGTCACCCCATCAGGCAGGGCCAGGCTCAGATCATACGTCACCGTGCCGGTGCCCCCCGTCGCCGTCGGTAACGTGAAGGCCGGAATCTCCACGTGTTGCGTCCACGCCTGATCCGCGATGGTCGCGTCGCCGAACGTCGGCCCCACCTCCGCTCGCCCGTGCGAGCGAGTCAGCACCGTGATCGTAAAGGCGAGGTCGGCCGTGGCCCCGTTCGCGTCGGTGGCCCTCCACGTGTAGGTGGTCTCCCCTTGCCCGACAGTCGGCGTGCCGGTGACCTCGTGGGTCTCGGCCTCGCGGGTCACCCCATCAGGCAGTGCCGGGCTCAGATCATACGTCACCGTGCCGGTGCCCCCCGTCGCCGTCGGTAACGTGAAAGCCGAAATCTCCACGTGTTGCGTCCACGCCTGATCCGCGATGGTCGCGTCGCCGAACGTCGGCCCCAATTCCGCTCCCCCGAGCGAGCGAGTCAGCACCGTGATGGTCACCGCGTCCGTCGCACTCGCCCCGCCCGCCGTCACCGTCAACTCGAACGTCAACGTCGCGATCGCCGTCAGGTTCGGAGCCGTGAACGACGGCGTCGCCGTGCCGGCACCGTTCAGCGGCACCGTCGCCGTGCCCCCGGTCTGCCGCCACGAGTAACTCAGCGGCTCGTCCTCCGGGTCCGTCCCGCTGCCCGCCAGCGTCACCGCCGTGCCTTCGCTCACCGTCTGGTCGGCCCCCGCGTTCGCCGTCGGCGGGTCATTCGTGCCTGCCGTCACGGTGATGATGACGGTATCGGTCGCAGACACCAGCCCCGGGTCGGTCACCGTCAGCGAGAACGTCAGGAAAGCATTCGCCGCCAGTTGCGTGGGCGCCGTGAACGTCGGCGCAACCGTAGCGGGTGTGCTCAGGGTCACGGTCGGGTCGCCAAGTGGTGTCCAAGCGTAGGTCAGGGGTTGGCGTTCCGGGTCCGTGCTGCCGCCCCCGTCTAACGTGACCACCGTGCCTTCGGCCACCGTCTGGTCAGCCCCCGCGTTCGCCGTCGGCGGGTCATTGTCCGCCTGGATGACCACCGCCACCGTGTCCGTCGCACTCGCCCCGCCCGCCGTCACCGTCAACTCGAACGTCAGCGCCGTACCGGCCGTCAACTCCGGCGCCGTGAACGTCGGCATCGCCGTGCTCGCCCCCGCTAACGGCACCGTCGGATTGCTCCCGCTCTGCCGCCACGAGTAGCTCAGCGCCGCATCCTCCGGGTCCGAGCCGCTCCCCGTCAGCGTCACTGCCGTGCCTTCCGCCACCGTCTGGTCGGCCCCCGCGTCGGCCGTCGGCGGGTCATTGTCCGCCTGGATGACCACGGCCACCGCATCCGTCGCACTCGCCCCGCCCGCCGTCACCGTCAACTCGAACGTTAGCGCCGTATCCCCGGTCAACTCCGGGGCCGTGAACGTCGGCGTCGCCGTGCTCGCTCCCGCTAACGGCACCGTCGGATTGCTTCCGCTCTGCCGCCACGAGTAGATCAGCACCGCATCCTCCGGGTCCGAGCCACTCCCCGCCAGCGTCACTGCCATGCCTTCCGCCACCGTCTGGTCAGCCCCCGCGTCCGCGGTCGGCAGGTCATTATCCGCTTGGATGACCACGGCCACCGTGTCCGTCGCACTCGCCCCGCCCGCCGTCACCGTCAACTCGAACGTCAGCGTCGTACCGGCCGTCAACTCCGGCGCCGTGAACGTCGGCGTCGCCGTGCTCGCCCCCGTCAGCGGCACCGTCGGATTGCTCCCACTCTCCCGCCACGAGTAGCTCAGCGCCGCATCCTCCGGATCCGTCCCGCTCCCCGCCAGCGTCACTGCCATGCCTTCGCTCACCGTCTGGTCGGCCCCCGCGTCAGCCGTCGGCGGGTCGTTGTCGGCTTGGATGACCACGGCCACCGTGTCCGTCGCACTCGCCCCGCCCGCCGTCACCGTCAACTCGAACGTCAGCGTCGTACCGGCCGTCAACTCCGGCGCCGTGAACGTCGGCGTCGCCGTGCTCGCTCCCGCTAACGGCACCGTCGGATTGCTTCCGCTCTGCCGCCACGAGTAGCTCAGCGCCGCCTCCTCCGGGTCCGAGCCGCTCCCCGCCAGCGTCACCGCACTGCCTTCGCTCACCGTCTGATCGGCCCCCGCGTTCGCCGTCGGCGGGTCGTTATCGGCCTGGATGACCACCGCCACCGCATCCGTCGCACTCGCCCCACCCGCCGTGACCGTCAACTCGAACGTCAGCGTCGTACCGGACGTCAACTCCGGCGCCGTGAATGTCGGCGTCGCCGTGCTCGCCCCCGTCAGCGGCACCGTCGGATTGCTCCCGCTCTGCCGCCACGCATACGTCAGCGCCTCGTCTTCCGGGTCAGAGCCGCTCCCCGTCAGCGTCACTGCCGTACCTTCGCTCACCGTCTGGTCGGCCCCCGCGTTCGCCGTCGGCGGGTCGTTGTCGGCTTGGATGACCACGGCCACCGCGTCCGTCGCACTCGCCCCACCCGCTGTCACCGTCAACTCGAACGTCAGCGCCGTACCGGCCGTCAACTCCGGCGCCGTGAACGTCGGCGTCGCCGTGTTCGCCCCCGTCAACGGCACCGTCGGATTGCTCCCACTCTCCCGCCACGCATAGCTCAGCACCGCGTCCTCCGGATCCGTCCCGCTCCCCGTCAGCGTCACTGCCGTGCCTTCCGTCACCGTCTGGTCGGCCCCCGCGTCGGCCGTTGGCGGGTCGTTATCGGCCTGGATGACTACGGCCACCGCATCCGTGGCGCTCGCCCCGCCCGCCGTCACCGTCAACTCGAACGTCAGCGTCGTGGCTCCGGTCAACTCTGGGGCCGTGAACGTCGGCGTCGCCGTGCTCGCGCCCGCTAACGGCACCGTCGGATTGCTTCCGCTCTGCCGCCACGCATACGTCAGCGCCGCATCCTCCGGGTCAGAGCCGCTCCCCGTCAGCGTCACTGCCGTGCCCTCCGTCACTGTCTGATCCGACCCCGCGTCGGCCGTCGGCGGATCATTGTCCGCCTGGATGACCACGGCCACCGCGTCCATCGCACTCGCCCCACCCGCCGTGACCGTCAACTCGAACGTCAGCGTCGTACCGGCCGTCAACTCCGGCGCCGTGAACGTCGGCGTCGCCGTGCTCGCTCCCGTCAACGGCACCGTCGGATTGCTTCCGCTCTGCCGCCACGAGTAACTCAACGGCTCATCCTCCGGGTCAGAACCGCTCCCCGCCAGCGTCACCGCCGTGCCTTCGCTCACCGTCTGGTCGGCCCCCGCGTTCGCCGTCGGCGGGTCATTGTCCGCCTGGATGACCACGGCCACCGCATCCGTCGCGCTCGCCCCGCCCGCCGTCACCGTCAACTCAAACGTCAGCGTCGTACCGGCCGTCAATTCCGGCGCCGTGAACGTCGGCGTCACCGTGCTCGCTCCCGCTAACAGCACCGTCGGATTGCTCCCACTCTGCCGCCACGAGTAACTCAGCGGCTCATCCTCCGGGTCCGAGCCGCTCCCCGCCAGCGTCACCGCTGTGCCCTCTGTCACTGTCTGATCCGAACCCGCGTCGGCCGTCGGCGGGTCGTTGTCCGCCTGGATGACCACGGCCACCGCGTCCGTCGCACTCGCCCCGCCCGCCGTCACCGTCAACTCAAACGTCAGCGTCGTACCGGCCGTCAACTCCGGCGCCGTGAACGTCGGCGTCGCCGTACTCGCTCCCGCTAACGGCACCGTCGGATTGCTCCCGCTCTGCCGCCACGAGTAGCTCAGCACCGCATCCTCCGGGTCAGAGCCGCTCCCCGCCAGCGTCACCGCCATGCCTTCGCTCACCGTCTGGTCGGCCCCCGCGTCCGCCGTCGGCGGGTCATTGTCCGCCTGGATGACCACCGCCACCGCGTCCGTCGCGCTCGCCCCGCCCGCCGTCACCGTTAGCTCGAACGTCAGCGCCGTACCGGCCGTCAACTCCGGCGCCGTGAACCTCGGCGTCGCCGTGTTCGCCCCCGTCAACGTGACCGTCGGATTGCTTCCGCTCTGCCGCCACGCATAGCTCAGCACCGCCTCCTCCGGGTCAGAGCCGCTCCCTCCCAACGTCACCGCCATGCCTTCGGCCACCGTCTGGTCGGCCCCCGCGTCGGCCGTCGGCGGGTCATTGTCCGCCTGGATGACCACGGCCACCGTGTCCGTCGCGCTCGCCCCGCCCGCCGTCACCGTTAGCTCGAACGTCAGCGTCGTGGCTCCGGTCAACTCCGGCACCGTGAACGTCGGCGTCGCCGTGCTCGCCCCCGTCAGCAGCACCGTCGGATTGCTCCCACTCTGCCGCCACGAGTAACTCAGAGGATCGTCCTCCGGATCCGAGCCGCTCCCCGCCAGCGTCACCGCCATGCCTTCGCTCACCGTCTGATCGGCCCCCGCGTCGGCCGTCGGCGGGTCATTGTCCGCCTGGATGACCACGGCCACCGCATCCGTCGCGCTCGCCCCGCCCGCCGTCACCGTCAACTCGAACGTCAGCGTCGTACCGGCCGTCAACTCCGGCGCCGTGAACGTCGGCGTGACCGTGCTCGCTCCCGTCAGCGGCACCGTCGGATTGCTTCCGCTCTGCCGCCACGAGTAGCTCAGCGCCGCGTCCTCCGGATCCGTCCCGCTCCCCGCCAGCGTCACCACCGTGCCTTCGCTCACCGTCTGGTCGTCGCCCGCGTCGGCCGTCGGCGGGTCATTGTCCGCCTGGATGACCACGGCCACCGCGTCCGTCGCACTCGCCCCGCCCGCTGTCACCGTCAACTCGAACGTCAGCGTCGTGGCTCCGGTCAACTCCGGGGCCGTGAACGTCGGCGTCGCCGTGCTCGCCCCCGTCAGCGTCACCGTCGGATTGCCCCCGCTCTGCCGCCACGAGTAGCTCAGCGGCTCGCCGTCCGGGTCCGAGGAGTCGCTGCCGTCCAAGGTCGCCACCGCGCCCTCGGGCACCGTTTGATCCTCGCCCGCGTCCGCCGTCGGGTCGTCCTCGGTGATCGTCAGCGTCACGGGCGTCGGGGCGGTCACCCCGTTGGCGTTCTGCGCCGTGGCCGACACGGTCACCGCCTTGTTCGCGGCAGTGGCGGCGTTGTCCACCGCGTCAATGGCCACTTGCCCGGTGCTGGTGGTGGCCCCTGCCGCGATGGAGAGGCTCTGGTTCGGACTCAGCGCAAAGTCGCCAGGGCCGGTGTTGGCACCCGCTGCCGCCGACACCGTGATCGCCGTCGCCGCGCTCGACGCGGGGAGCAGGGTGGCCGTCACCGTGGTCGAGCCGTTCTTCTCGGAGATCATTGAGGACGACAGGGTCAGCGTTACCACCGCCCGCGCCTCGTCGTCCCTCAGCGTCAGCGCCGCGGCCGTCACCGGGCCGATGCCCTGGCGGTTGTCGGCACGGCCGGTCACCTGCACGGCGCGGCCGGCGCCGTTGTCCACGGCGTCGTTCACGGCGGTGATTGACGCGGTGGCGGACGCATCCGCCGTGGCGCCCGCCGCAATGACGATGGTCGCGTTCGTCGCATCCACGGTGTAGGCACCGGCCAGTGCCGTCACCGTCACCGTCGTGGCCGCGCTTGACGGATGGCTCAGCGTCGCCGTCACCGTCGTCACGCCGCCGGCCTCGTCAATGGCCGGGTCTGCCACGGCCAGCGTCACCGTCGGCGCCTCGTCGTCGTCCGTCAGCGTCAGCGACGCCCCCGTTACGCTTCCCGTCCCCACGTCGTTGGCCACCGTCGCCGTCACCGTCACCGAACGATCCGGTTCGTCCGTCGTGTTGTTCACCGCCGCCACCGTCGCCACGTCCGTGGCGCTCGCCGTCTCCCCCGCCGCAATCACGATCGTCGCGTCCGATCTCGCCGTGTAGTAGCCCGACACCTCCGTCACCGTCACCGTCGTCGCCGCGCTCGACGGATGCGAGAGGTTTGCCGTCACCGTCGTCGTGCCGCCGTTCTCCGAAATCGTCGTGGCCGCCACCGCCAGCGTCACCGTGGGCGCCTCGTCGTCGTCCTCGATCGTCCCCGTCCCCGTCCGCCCGCTCGCCGGCATCCGCGCATTCACCGGGCCGCTCAGCACCACCGCCACTGTCTCGGCCGGCTCGTCGATCCCGTCCCCCCTCACCGTCACCGTCACCGTCGCGCTCGTCGCCCCGGGCGCCACCGTCAGCGTGCCCGCGGACAGCGCCGTGTAATCCACGCCCGCCGTCGCCGTCCCGGTCCTCGCGTCCGCGTAGGACACCGCCACCGTGCTCGTGCTCGCCGCGCTCAACGTCAGCGTATACCTCAGCGTCGCCGTCGACCCCGACGCCCCCTCCGGCACCCGCGGCGACGACAGCGCCAGCGCCGGCAGGTCGCCCGTGTTCACCACGAGCCCCGGCGGGTTCACCAGCCGCGGCGGGTCACCCGGACGAATCACCGCCACGAGGAACTCCAGCGACGCCTCGTCGCCGTCCGCGTCCGTGGCCGTCCAGGTGTATTGCTTCTGATTCGTCGGAGTGGCCGGCGTCGTGCCCGTCATGAAGAACCCGTTCCGCGACAACCACGCCGGCAGCGCCGGCGACAGCGTGTAGGTCAGCGTCCCATCGCCCCCCGTCGCCCGCGGCAACGTGAGGCGTGGGATCACGGTGGAGACCGGCCAGAGCCGGCTGGCGATCTGCTGGGCACCGAAGGTGGGCTTCCGGTCCACGTCGTCGTCTTCGATGGTCAGCGTCACCGGCGACGGGGGGGCCGCGATTCCTTGACCGTTGGCCGCCGTCGCCGTCACCGCCACCGTCTTGTCGTGTTCCGCGTCCTCCGCGTCGTTCACCGCCGCGACGGTCACCGTGCCCGTGCTCGTCATCTCGCCCGCGGCCACCGTCAGCGTCGTCCCCGTCTGCCTGAAGTCTGCTGCCGCCGTGTGCGCCCCCGCCGATGCCGTCACCGTCACCGTCGTCGCCTCGCTTGAGGCATGCGAGAGCGTCGCCGTCACCGTCGCCGCGCCCCCGTCCTCCGATATCGCCGCCGCCGACAGCACCAGCGTCACCGACGGCGCCGCGTCGTCGTCCGCGATGGTCAGCGTCACCGCGCTCGGATTCGCCACGCCGCTGGCACCCGACACCGTCGCCGTCACCCTCACCGCCTTGTCCGGCTCGTCCGTCGGGTTGTCGTTCGCCGTCACGGTCACGACGTCCGTGCTCGCCGTCGAACCCGCGGCGATGGTCAGCGTCGTGCTGGTCTGCTTGAAGTCGCCGTCCGCCGCGTTCGTTCCTGCCGACGCCGAGACCGTCAGCGTCACCGCTTCGCTTGACGCCCGGTTCAGCGTCGCCGTCACCGTGCTCACGTTGTCCGCCCCGCTCTCGTTGATCGTGTCCGGCTTTGAGGAGTCGGGTTCTGACAGCGCCAGCGTCACCGTCGGCGGGTCATCGTCGTCGGTCAGCGTCAGTGTCGCCCCGGTGACGGCCACGGTCTCCGATTCGGCGGCCGCCTGGGCGTTGGCCGCCGTGCCCGTCACCGTGACACGCCGGTCGCCCACGTTGTCCACGTCGTCGTCCACCGCGGTAATCGTTGCCGTCTCCGTGGCGCTCGACGTGCTCCCCGCTGCAATTACGATCTCCGCGTCCGGGCCCACGGTGTAGAAGTCCGCGGCTGCCGTCACCGTCACCGTCGTGGCCGCACTCGATGGATGGCTCAGCGTCGCGGTCACCGTGGTCGCGCCGCCGTGCTCCGAGATCGAAGCATCCGCCACCGCCAGCGTCACCGCCGGCGCCGCGTCGTCGTCGGCGATAGTCAGGGTTACGGCGGCTGGGTCTGCGATCCCGCTCCGACCCGATACCGTGGCCGAAACGGTCACGGACTTGGCCGGCTCGTCCACCGGGTTGTCGTTCGCCGTCACGGTCACGACGCCCGTGCTCGCCGTCTCTCCTGCCGCAATGGTCAGCGTCGTGCCCATCTGGGTGAAGTCGCCGTCCGCCGCGTGCGTCCCTGCCGTCGCCGATACTGTCAGCGTCACCGCTTCGCTCAACGCACGGTTCAGCGTCGCCGTCACCGTGGTCGCGTTGCCCGCCCCGCCCTCGTTGATCGTGTCCGGCTTCGCCACATCCGGCTCCGACAGCGACAGCGTGACGGTTGGTATGTCTTCGTCGTCGGTCAGCGTCAGCACCGCACCGGTCACGGCCACGGTCTGCGACTCGGCAGCGGCCTGGGCGTTGGCCGCCGTGCCCGTCACCGTGACCTCCCGGTCGCCCACGTTGTCGATGGCGTCGTCCACCGCGGTAATCGTCACGCCGTCCGTGGCGTTCGCCGTCTCCCCCGCCGCAATCACGATCTCCCCATCCGACCCCACCGTGTAGGCGCCCGCAATGGCGGTCACCGTCACCGTGGTTTCCGCACTCGATGCGTGGGAAAGCGTCGCGGTCACCGTGGTGGCGCCGCCGTGCTCCGAGATCGAAGCATCCGCCACCGCTAGCGTCACCGCGGGCGCGGCGTCGTCGTCGGCGATGGTCAGGGTTACGGCAGCCGGATCCGCCACCCCGCTGTCGCCGCTCACCGTGGCCGAAACGGTTACGGACTTGTTGGGCGCATCCGTCGTGTCGTCGTTCGCCGTCACGGTCACGACGCCCGTGCTTGTCGTCTCTCCCGCCGCAATGGTCAGCGTCGTGCCCGTCTGCGTGAAGTCGCTGGAAACCGCGTGCGTTCCCGCTACTGCCGTCACCGTCAGCGCCACCGCTTCGCTTGATGCCCGGTCCAGCGTCGCCGTCACCGTGCTCGCGTTGTCCGCCCCGCCTTCGTTGATCGTGTCAGGCTTCGAGGAGTCGGGTTCTGAAAGCGCCAGCGTCACCGTCGGCGAGTCTTCGTCGTCGGTCAGCGTCAGCGCCACGCCGGTCACGGCCACGGTCTCCGACTCAGCAGCGGCCTGGGCGTTGGCCGCCGTGCCCGTCACCGTGACGCGCCGGTCGCCCACGTTGTTGATGGCATCGTCCACCGCGGTAATCGTCGCACCATCCGAAGCGGTCGCCGTCTCCCCCGCTGCAATCACGATCTCCGCGTCTGAACCCACGGTGTAGAAGCCCGCGGCTGCCGTCACCGTCATCGTCGTGGCCGCACTCGATGGATGGCTCAGCGTCGCGGTCACCGTGGTCGCGCCGCCGTGCTCCGAGATCGAAGAATCCGCCACCGCCAGCGTCACCGCCGGCGCCGCGTCGTCGTCGGCGATAGTCAGGGTTACGGCGGCCGGGTTCGCTACTCCGCTGGCGCCGCTCACCGTGGCCGAAACAGTCACCGCCTTGTCCGGCTCGTCCTTCGTGTTGTCGTTCGCCGTCACGGTCACGACGCCCGTGCTCGCCGTCTCTCCTGCCGCAATGGTTAGCGTCGTGCCCATCTGGGTGAAGTCGCCGTCCGCCGCGTGCGTCCCTGCCGTCGCCGATACTGTCAGCGTCACCGCTTCGCTCAACGCACGGTTCAGCGTCGCCGTCACCGTGGTCGCGTTGCCCGCCCCGCCCTCGTTGATCGTGTCCGGCTTCGCCACATCCGGCTCCGACAGCGACAGCGTGACGGTTGGTATGTCTTCGTCGTCGGTCAGCGTCAGCACCGCACCGGTCACGGCCACGGTCTCCGACTCGGCGGCAGCCTGGGCGTTGGCCGCCGTGCCCGTCACCATGACGCTCCGGTCGCCCACGTTGTTGATGGCGTCGTCCACCGCCGTAATCGTCACACCGTCCGTGGCGTTCGCCGTCTCCCCCGCCGCAATGACGATGGCCGTATCCGACCCCACCGTATAGGCGCCCGCAATGGCGGTCACCGTCACCGTGGTTTCCGCACTCGATGCGTGGGAAAGCGTCGCCGTCACCGTGGTTGCGCCGCCGTTCTCCGAGATCGAAGCATCCGCCACCGCCAGCGTCACCCCCGGCGCCGCGTCGTCGTCGGCAATGGTCAGGGTTACGGCAACCGGATCCGCCACCCCGCTGGCGCCGCTCACCGTGGCCGAAACGGTTACGGACTTGTTGGGCGCATCCGTCGTGTCGTCATTCGCCGTCACGGTCACGACGCCCGTGCTCGCCGTCTCTCCTGCCGCAATGGTTAGCGTCGTGCCCATCTGGGTGAAGTCGCCGTCCGCCGCGTGCGTTCCTGCCGTCGCCGCCACCGTCAGCGTCACCGCTTCGCTTGATGCCCGGTCCAGCGTCGCCGTCACCGTGCTCGCGTTGTCCGCCCCGCTCTCCGCAATGGTATCCGGCTTCGACATATCCGGCTCCGACAGCGACAGCGTGACGGTCGGCGGGTCTTCGTCGTCGGTCAGCGTCAGCGCCACGCCGGTCACGGCCACGGTCTCCGACTCAGCAGCGGCCTGGGCGTTGGCCGCCGTGCCCGTCACCGTGACGCGCCGGTCGCCCACGTTGTCCACGTCGTCGTCCACAGCGGTAATCGTTGCCGTGTCCGTGGCGCTCGACGTGCTCCCCGTTGCAATTACGATCTCCGCGTCCGGGCCCACGGTGTAGAAGCCCGCGGCTGCCGTCACCGTCACCGTCGTGGCCGCACTTGATGGATGGCTCAGCGTCGCGGTCACCGTGGTCGCGCCGCCGTGCTCCGAGATCGAAGCATCCGCCACCGCCAGCGTCACCGCCGGCGCCGCGTCGTCGTCGGTGATGGTCAGAGTTACGGCAGACGGATCCGCCACCCCGCTGGCGCCGCTCACCGTGGCCGAAACGGTCACGGACTTGTCCGGCTCGTCCGTCGTGTCGTCGTTTGCCGTCACGGTCACGACGCCCGTGCTCGCCGTCGAACCCGCCGCGATGGTCAGCATTGTGCCCGTCTGCGTGAAGTCGCCCGAAATCGCGTGCGTTCCTGCCACCGCCGCCACCGTCAGCGTCACCGCTTCGCTTGATGCCCTGTTCAGTGTCGCCGTCACCGTGCTCGCGTTGTCCGCCCCGCTCTCCGCAATGGTATCCGGCTTCGACATGTCCGGCTCCGACAGCGACAGCGTGACGGTCGGCGGGTCTTCGTCGTCGGTCAGCGTCAGCGCCACGCCGGTCACGGCCACGGTCTCCAACTCGGCAGCGGCCTGGGCGTTGGCCGCCATGCCCGTCACCGTGACCTCCCGGTCGCCCACGTTGTTGATGGCGTCGTCCACCGCGGTAATCGTCACACCGTCCGTGGCGTTCACCGTCTCCCCCGCCGCAATGACGATGGCCGCGTCCGACCCCACCGTATAGGCGCCCGCAACGGCGGTCACCGTCACCGTGGTTTCCGCACTCGATGCGTGGGAAAGCGTCGCCGTCACCGTGGTTGCGCCAACGTTCTCCGAGATCGAAGAATCCGCGACCGCCAGTGTCACCGCGGGCGCGGCGTCGTCGTCGACAATGGTCAGGGTTACGGCAGACGGATCCGCCATCCCGCTGTCACCGCTCACCGTGGCCGACACCGTTATCGACTTGTCCGGCTCATCCGTCGTGTCGTCGTTCGCCGTCACGGTCACGACGCCGGTGCTCGCCGTCGAACCCGCCGCGATGAGCAGCATTGTGCCCGTCTGCGTGAAGTCGCCGGGAACCGCGTGCGTTCCTGCTGCTGCCACCACCGTCAGCGTCACCGCCGCGCTCGACGCCCGGTCCAGCGTCGCCGTCACCGTGCTCGCGTTACCCACGCCACTCTCGTTGATGGTGTCCAGTTTCGCCGCATCCGGTTCCGACAGCGCCAGCGTGACGGTCGGCGGGTCTTCGTCGTCCGTCAGCGTAAGGCTCACGCCGGTTACGGTCACCGTCTCCGACTCGGCGGCCGCCTGGGCGTTGGCCGCCGTGCCCGTCACCGTGACGCGCCGGTCGCCCACGTTGTCAATGGCGTCATCCACCGCGGTAAGCGTCGCGCCATCTGAAGCGGTCGCCGTCTCCCCCGCCGCGATCACGATGGCCGCGTCTGAACCCACGGTGTAGTAGCCCGCGGCCGCCGTCACCGTCACCGTCGTGGCCGCGCTTGATGCGTGCGAGAGTGTTGCGGTCACCGTGGTCGTGCCGCCGGCCTCTGCAATGGCGGCATCCGCCAGTGCCAGGGCTACCGCGGGCGCGGCGTCGTCGTCGGTGATGGTCAGGGTTACGGCAGACGGATCCGCCACCCCGCTGGCGCCGCTCACCGTGGCCGACACCGTTATCGACTTGTCCGGCTCATCCGTCGTGTCGTCGTTTGCCGTCACGGTCACGACGCCCGTGCTCGCCGTCGAACCCGCCGCAATGGTCAGCGTCGTGCCCGTCTGTGTGAAGTCGCCGGGAACCGCGTGCGTTCCTGCCACCGCCGCCACCGTCAGCGTCACCGCTTCGCTTGACGCCCGGTCCAGCGTCGCGGTCACCGTGCTCGCGTTGTCCGCTCCGCTCTCGTCAATGGTGTCCGGCTTTGAGGGGTCGGGTTCTGAAAGCGCCAGCGTGACGGTCGGCATGTCCTCGTCGTCGGTCAGCGTCAGCGCCGCGCCAGTCACGGCCACGGTCTCCGATTCGGCGGCGGCCTGGGCGTTGGCCGCCGTGCCCGTCACCATCACCGAGCGAGCGCCCACATTGTCCACATCGTCGTCCACCGCCGTAATCGTCACGCCGTCCGTGGCGTTCACCGTCTCCCCCGCCGCAATGACGATGGCCGCGTCCGACCCCACCGTATAGGCGCCCGCAACGGCGGTCACCGTCACCGTGGTTTCCGCACTCGATGCGTGGGAAAGCGTCGCCGTCACCGTGGTTGCGCCAACGTTCTCCGAGATCGAAGCATCCGCCACCGCCAGCGTCACCGCTGGCGCCGCGTCGTCGTCGGCGATGGTCAGGGTCACGGCGGTCGGGGCCGCCACCCCGCTGGCGCCGCTCACCGTGGCCGACACCGTTATCGACTTATCCGGCTCGTCCGTCGTGTCGTCGTTCGCCGTCACGGTCACGACGCCCGTGCTCGCCGTCTCTCCTGCCGCAATGGTTAGCGTCGTGCCCATCTGGGTGAAGTCGCCGTCCGCCGCGTGCGTCCCTGCCGTCGCCGATACCGTCAGCGTCACCGCTTCGCTTGACGCCCGGTTCAGCGTCGCCGTCACCGTGCTCGTGTTGTCCGCCCCGTTCTCGTTGATCGTGTCCAGCTTTGAGGAGTCGGGTTCTGAAAGCGCCAGCGTCACCGTCGGCGGGTTTTCGTCGTCGGTCAGCATCAGGGTCGCACCAGTCACGGCCATGGTCTGCGATTCGGCGGCAGCTTGGGCGTTGGCCGCCGTGCCCGTCACCGTGACGCGCCGGTCGCCCACGTTGTCCACGTTGTCGTCCACTGCGGTAATCGTTACGCCGTTCGTGGCGGTCGCCGTCTCCCCCGCCGCAATCACGATGGCCTCCTCTGACCCCACGGTGTAGAAGCCCGACACTCCCGTCACCGTTACCGTCGTGGCCGCGCTTGATGCGTGCGAGAGCGCCGCAGTCACCGTGGTCCCGCCGCCGGCTTCTGCAATGGCGGCATCCGCCACTGCCAGCGTCACCGCCGGCGCCGCGTCGTCGTCCGTGATCGTGCCCGTCCCGCTCGTTGCCCCGTCTGGGATCGTCGCGTTCGACGGGGCGCTCAGCGTCACCACCACCGTTTCGTCCGGTTCGTCCACGGCGTCGCCTGTTACCGTCACCGAGACCGTCTTGCTCGTGTCGCCCGCCGCGAAGGTCAGCGTGCCCGCCGCGAGGGCCGTGTAGTCCGTCCCCGCGGTCGCCGTGCCGCCCATCCCCTCGGCGTAGGCGACCGTCACTGCCCTGCCGCTTGCCGCGCTCAGCGTCACCGTCCAGTCCAGGGCCGCGCTCGCGCCGGCTGCCCCTTCCGCCACGCTCGGCGCGGAGATCGACAGCGAAGGCGCCGCGTCGTCGTCGGCGATGGTCAGGGTTACGGCAGACGGATCCGCCACTCCGCTATCACCGCTCACCGTGGCCGACACCGTTATCGACTTGGCCGGCGCGTCCGTCGTGTCATCGTTCGCCGTCACGGTCACGATGCCCGTGCTCGCCGTCTCTCCCGCCGCAATGGTCAGCGTCGTGCCCATTTGGGTGAAGTCGCCGTCCGCCGCGTGCGTCCCTGCCGTCGCCGATACCGTCAGCGTCACCGCTTCGCTTGACGCCCGGTCCAGTACCGCCGTCACCGTGCTCGCGTTGCCCGCCCCGCCCTCGTTGATCGTGTCTGGCTTCGCCGCATCCGGCTCCGACAGCAACAGCGTGACGGTTGGTGGGCCTTCGTCGTCGGTCAGCGTCAGCGCCACGCCGGTCACGGCCACGGTCTCCGACTCGGCAGCAGCCTGGGCGTTGGCCGCCGTACCCGTCACCGTGACCTCCCGGTCGCCCACGTTGTTGATGGCGTCGTCCACCGCGGTAATCGTCACACCGTCCGTGGCGTTCACCGTCTCCCCCGCCGCAATGACGATGGCCGCGTCCGACCCCACCGTATAGGCGCCCGCAACGGCGGTCACCGTCACCGTGGTTTCCGCACTCGATGCGTGGGAAAGCGTCGCCGTCACCGTGGTTGCGCCAACGTTCTCCGAGATCGAAGCATCCGCCACCGCCAGCGTCACCGCCGGCGCCGTGTCGTCGTCGGCAATGGTCAGGGTTACGGCAGACGGATCCGCCACCCCGCTGGCGCCGCTCACCGTGGCCGACACCGTTATCGACTTGTCCGGCTCGTCCGTCGTGTCGTCGTTCGCCGTCACGGTCACAACGCCCGTGCTCGCCGTCGAACCCGCCGCAATGGTTAGCGTCGTGCCCGTCTGCGTGAAGTCGCCGGAAACCGCGTGCGTACCCGCCGAAGCCGAGACCGTCAGCGTCACCGCCGCGCTCGACGTCCTGTTCAGCGTCGCCGTCACTGTGCTCGCGTTGTCCGCCCCGCTCTCCGCAATCGTGTCCGGCTTCGAGGGGTCGGGTTCTGAAAGCGCCAGCGTGACCGCCGGCGGGTCTTCGTCGTCGGTCAGCGTGAGGCTCGCCCCGGTCACGGCCATGGTCTGTGATTCGGCGGCAGCCTGGGCGTTGGCCGCCGTGCCCGTCACCGTGACGCGCCGGTCGCCCACGTTGTCAATGGCGTCGTCCACCGCGGTAATCGTTACGCCGCTCGTGGCGGTCGCCGTCTCCCCCGCCGCAATCACGATGGCCGCGTCTGACTCCACGGTGTAGAAACCCGCGACCGCCGTCACCGTCACCGTCGTGGCCGCGCTCGACGGATGGCTCAGCGTCGCGGTCACCGTGCTCGTGCCGTCGGCCTCTGAGATCGAAGAATCCGCCAGCGCCAGCGTCACCGCGGGCGCCGCGTCATCGTCGGCGATGGTCAGGGTTACGGCAGACGGATCCGCCACTCCGCTGTCACCGCTCACCGTGGCCGAAACGGTCACGGACTTGTCCGGCTCATCCGTCGTGTCGTCGTTCGCCGTCACGGTCACGACGCCGGTGCTCGCCGTCTCCCCGGCCGCAATGGTCAGCGTCGCCGAGTTCGACAGCGTGAAGTCGCCGTCCGCCGCGTGCGTTCCTGCCGTCGCCGCCACCGTCAGCGTCACCGCTTCGCTTGACGCCCGGTTCAGCGTCGCCGTCACCATGCTCGCGTTGTCCGTTCCGCTCTCGTTGATGGTGTCCGGCTTCGCCGCATCCGGCTCCGACAGTGCCAGCGTCACCGTTGGCGGGTCTTCGTCATCTGTCAGCGTAAGGCTCACCCCGGTTACGGTCACCGTCTCCGATTCGGCGGCAGCCTGGGCGTTGGCCGCCGTGCCCGTCACCGTGACGCGCCGGTCGCCCACGTTGTTGATGGCGTCGTCCACTGCGGTAATCGTTACGCCGCTCGTGGCGGTCGCCGTCTCCCCCGCCGCGACCACGATGGCCGCCTCTGACCCCACGGTGTAGAGGCCCGATACCGCCGTTACCGTCACCGTGGTCGCCGCGCTTGACGGATGGCTCAGCGTCGCCGTCACCGTGGTGGCGCCGCCGTTCTCCGAGATCGAAGAATCCGCGACCGCCAGCGTCACCGTGGGCGCCGCGTCGTCGTCGGTGATGGTCAGAGTTACGGCAGACGGATCCGCCACCCCGCTGGCGCCGCTCACCGTGGCCGACACCGTTATCGACTTGTCCGGCTCATCCGTCGTGTCGTCGTTCGCCGTCACGGTCACGACGCCCGTGCTCGCCGTCGAACCCGCCGCAATGGTCAGCGTCGTGCCCGTCTGTGTGAAGTCGCCGGAAACCGCGTGCGTACCCGCCGAAGCCGAGACCGTCAGCGTAACCGCCGCGCTCGACGCCCGGTCCAGCGTCGCGGTCACCGTGCTCGCGTTGTCCGCTCCGCTCTCGTCAATGGTGTCTGGCTTCGAGGGGTCGGGTTCTGAAAGCGCCAGTGTGACGGTTGGCGTATCTTCGTCGTCCGTCAGCGTCAGCGCCGCCCCGGTCACGGTCACCGTCTGCGACTCGGCGGCAGCCTGGGCGTTGGCCGCTGTGCCCGTCACCGTGACGCGCCGGTCGCCCACGTTGTCGATGGCGTCGTCCACTGCGGTAATCGTTACGCCATTCGTGGCGGTCGCCGTCTCCCCTGCAGCGATCACGATGGCCGCGTCCGACCCCACGGTGTAGAAGCCTGCGGCCGCCGTTACCGTCACCGTGGTCGCCGCGCTCGACGGATGGCTCAGCGTCGCGGTCACCGTGGTGGCGCCGCCGTTCTCCGCGATTGAGGAATCCGCCAGTGCCAGGGCTACCGTGGGCGTGGCGTCGTCGTCCGTGATCGTGCCCGTCCCGCTCGCTGCCCCGTCCGGGATCGTCGCGTTCGACGGGGCGCTCAGCGTCACCACCACCGTCTCGTTCGGCTCGTCCACGGCGTCGCCCGTTACTGTCACCGAGACCGTCTTGCTCGTGTCGCCCGCCGTGAAGGTCAGCGTGCCCGCCGCGAGGGCCGTGTAGTCCGTCCCCGCGGTCGCCGTGCCGCCCGTCCCTTCGGCGTAGGCGACCGTCACTGCCCTACCGCTTGCCGCGCTCAGCGCCACCGTCCAGTCCAGGGCCGCGCTCGCGCCGGCTGCCCCTTCCGCCACGCTCGGCGCGGAGATCGACAGCGAAGGTGCCGCGTCGTCGTCCGCGATGGTCAGGGTCACGGCGGCCGGGGCCGCCACCCCGCTGGCGCCGCTCACCGTGGCCGAGACTGTCACCGACTTGTCCGGCCCGTCCACCGTGTCGTCGTTCGCCGTCACGGTCACGACGCCCGTGCTCGCCGTCTCCCCGGCCGCAATGGTCAGCGTCGCCGGGTTCGACAGCGTGAAGTCGCCGTCCGCCGCGTGCGTTCCTGCCGTCGCCGCCACTGTCAGCGTCACCGCTTCGTTTGACGCCCGGTTCAGCGTCGCCGTCACCGTGCTCGCGTTACCCACGCCACTCTCGTTGATGGTGTCTGGCTTCGCCGCATCCGGTTCCGACAGCGCCAGCGTGACGGTCGGCGGGTCATCGTCGTCGGTCAGCGCCAGCGCCGCGCCGGTCACAGTCACGGTCTGCGATTCGGCGGCAGCCTGGGCGTTGGCCGCCGTGCCCGTCACCGTGACGCGCCGGTCGCCCACGTTGTCCACGTTGTCATCCACTGCGGTAATCGTTACGCCGTTCGTAGCGGTCGCCGTCTCTCCCGCCGCAATCACGATGGCCGCGTCCGAACCCACGGTGTAGAAGCCCGACACTCCCGTCACCGTTACCGTCGTGGCCGCGCTTGATGCGTGCGAGAGCGTTGCGGTCACCGTAGTCGTGCCGCCGGCCTCTGCAATGGCGGCATCCGACAGCGCCAGCGTCACCGCGGGCGCCGCGTCGTCGTCGGCGATGGTCAGGGTTACGGCAGATGGATCCGCCACCCCGCTGTCACCGCTCACCGTGGCCGACACCGTTATCGACTTGTCCGGCTCGTCCACTGGGTTGTCGTTTGCCGTCACGGTCACGACGCCCGTGCTCGCCGTCGAACCCGCCGCGATGGTCAGTGTCGCCAAACTCGACAGCGTGAAGTCGCTGTCCGCCGCGTGCGTTCCTGCCGTCGCCGCCACCGTCAACGTCACCGCTTCGCTTGACGCCCGGTTCAGCGTCGCGGTCACCGTGCTCGCGTTGTCCGCTCCGCTCTCGTCAATGGTGTCTGGCTTCGAGGGGTCGGGTTCTGAAAGCGCCAGCGTGACGGTCGGCGTGTCTTCGTCGTCCGTCAGCGTCAGCGCCGCGCCGGTCACGGCCACGGTCTGCGATTCGGCGGCGGCCTGCTCGTTGGCCGCCGTGGCGGTCACCGTGACGCGCCGGTCGCCCACGTTGTCCACGTTGTCGTCCACTGCGGTAATCGTTACGCCATTCGTGGCGGTCGCCGTCTCCCCTGCAGCGATCACGATGGCCGTGTCCGACCCCACGGTGTAGAAGCCCGCGACCGCGGTCACCGTTACCGTCGTGGCCGCGCTTGATGCGTGAGAGAGCGTCGCCGTCACCGTGGTGGCACCACCGTTCTCAGCGATTGAGGAATCCGCCACCGCCAGAGTCACCGTGGGCGCGGCGTCGTCGTCCGTAATCGTGCCGGTCCCGCTCGCTGCCCCGTCCGGGATCGTTGCGTTCGACGGGGCGCTCAGCGTCACCACCACCGTCTCGTCCGGCTCGTCCACGGCGTCGCCCGTTACCGTCACCGAGACCGTCTTGCTCGTGTCACCCGCCGCGAAGGTCAGCGTGCCCGCCGCGAGGGCCGTGTAGTCCGTCCCCGCGGTCGCCGTGCTGCCCGTCCCTTCGGCGTAAGCGACCATGACCTCCTTGCCGCTCGCCGCGCTCAGCGTCACCGTCCAGTCCAGGGCCGCGCTCGCGCCGGCCGCGCCTTCTGCCACGCTCGGCGCGGAGATCGACAGCGCCGGCGGATCGTCGTCGTCCGCGATGGTCAGCGTGAGGTCGGCCGGGCCGGTCACCAGGGCGTCGTTGGCCGCGTTCCCGGACACGGTGACGGTCTTGTCGTCTTCGTCCAACGCATTGTCCACCGCGGTGATGGTCACCGTCCCGGTGCTGGTCGTCTCCCCTGCCGCAATGGTCAGCGTCGTACCCGTCTGCGCGAAGTCGCCGTCCGCGGCGTTCGTCCCCGCGGCCGCCGTCACCGTCACCGCCGTGCCCGCGCTCGACGCCTTGTCCAGCGTTGCGGTCACCGTCGCCGAGCCGGGGTTCGTCCCGTCGTGCTCGTCAATGGTCGAGGCCGAGAGGACCAGCGTCACCGCCGGCGGCTCGACCACGGCCGCGAAGAAGCTGAGCGACGCCTCATCGCCGTCCGCGTCCGTCGCCGTCCAGGTGTATTCGGCCCGCGCCCGGGTCGCGGTGGGCGTGCCGGAGACCTCGTGCGTCGCCGCGTCGCGGACCACGCCGTTCGGCAGGCCCGTATGCGGCGCGGCCGCGGACAGCGCGTAGGTCACCCGGCCGTCGCCGCCCGTGGCCTCGGGCAGGGTGAAGGACTCAATCTCCTTGCCCTTCACCCACGTCGCGTCGGCGACGGTCGCGTCGCTGAAGGTCGGGATGCCGTCCACCGCGGCGGTGAAGGTGAGTTCCGCCTGGTCGCCGTCGGCGTCCGTCGCCGTCCAGGTATAGGCAGTCGCCGGCAGCGTCGCGGTGGGCGTGCCGGAAACCTCGCGCGTCGCCGCGTCGTGGGTCAGGCCCGCGGGCAGGGCCGGCGTCAGCGCGTAGGTCAGGTCGCCGTCGCCGCCGGTAGCCGCCGGCAGGGTGAAGGCGGCGATCGTCTCGCGCTCGGTCCACGTCCGGTCGTCGAGGATCGCATCGCCGAAGCTCGGCAGCAGGTCCGCATACACCTCCAGGTCGAAGGCGAGCTCCGCCCGGTCGCCGTCCTGGTCCGTGGCCCGCCACGTGTATTCGACCGACTCCCAGACCGCGGTCGGCGTACCCTGCAGCACGCGCCCGTCGAGCTCGACGCCGGGGGGCAGCCCCTCCTGCCTGAGCGCGTGGACCAACGGGCCGTTGCCGCCGGTCGCCGCCGGCAGGGTGACCGCGGTGACCTGGGAGCCCTGCAACCACGACAGGTCGTCGATGGTCGCGTCGCCGAAGCTCGGCGCGGTGTCCTCGGCCACCGTGACGTGGAAGGTGAGCGAGGCTTCGTCGCCGTCGGCGTCCGTCGCCGTCCAGGTGTATTCCGTCCGCGCCGCGGCGGCGTCCGGCGCGCCGCTCACCCGGCGGTCCGCCCGCGACACCCCGCCCGGCAGCGCCGGCGAAAGGGCGTAGGTCAACGGCCCGTTGCCGCTGACCGCCGCCGGCAGGTCCAAGGCGTCGATCGCGTCGTCCTCGATCCACTCCTGGTCGTCGACCGTCGCCTCGAAGCGCGGCGTCAGGTCGGGCACGACCTGGATGGTGAAGTCGAGCGTCGCCGCGTCGCCGTCGGCGTCCGTGGCCGTCAATCGGTAGGTTGCCGGGTTCTTGTCGACCGCCGGCGTACCGCTGATCCTGCCGCCGCCGAAGGCGCCGGTCGAAGAGGCGGAGTAGGCGAGCCCGCGCGGCAGGCTCAAGGTGGCCGCGGACGTGCCCGGCCCGGTCAGCGCGTAGGTGAGCGTCCCGTCGCCGTCGGTCGCCGGCGGCAGGGTGAAGTCGACCGGCGCGCCCACCGTCCAGACCCGCGCCGGCACCACCGCCGCGCCGAAGGTCGGCGTCGGCTGCGCGGCGCCGCCGACCCTGAACATGTCGTCGTTCACGATGCTGTTGGTCAATCGGAGCTGCGCCGCCTTGCCGCCCGGCCCCGTGATGCTGGCGCCTTCCAGGCGCAGCGCGTCGGCCGCGATGCTGACGCCGTCCGGGTCCCGGTCGCCGTGCTGCACCGTGTAATAGAAGTTCAGATGCGTGCTTCTTAAGGAAGTCAGAGGCCTGCCAAGGTTGTTGGTCATCGGCACGCGGCGCGTGACGCTGCCGACCTGCAGCGCGATCGTCGGCGTGCCCGTCACCGTCACCGTCTTGCCGTATCCGACTTGGATCTTGAACCGCTCGCCGGTGAGGAAGGTGTCGTGGCGGGCCGATCCCGAGAGCTTCACTTCACCCGTCGCCGCCGGGTTGAGGCTGCCGTCCACCTTGAACCGCGCGTCGTTCGTCAGCGCGTGGCTGCCCAGGTCCAGCACCGCCTTCGCCCCCCCCACCACGTTGCCGAGCAGGGTGACGCCGTCGGGGAGCGTCAAGGCGCCGGCGGCGATGGAGATGCCGTCCGGGTCCCGGTCGGACGGCCCCACCGTGTGACTGAACTGCAACTCCCGGGAGGGGCTGCCCAACGGCTTGCCGTTCAGCCGGTGCGTGGCGGCGCCGATGGCGAGCGCCAGCCGCGGAGACCCGCCGCTCACGACGATCGGGAGGTCGAACCGGACCCTTACCTGTATCTCTTCCCCAAGTGTGAACGTCTGGTTGCTCCGCGGGCGGAAGATCACGCTGACCGAGTCCACGCGCGGCTTCCGGGCGGCGCCGGTCACCTTGTGCGCGGCCTGGGCGCCCAGCGCGTGGCTGCCCAGGGCGAGGTTCACCGGGTTGCCTTCCCGCCGCTTCAGGGAGGAGCCGGTCAGCGCGCCCTCCGCGATGGAGATGCCGTCAGGGTCCCGGTCCGTGCTCTGGACCGTATATTCGTAATAGAGGCTGCGGGCGTGCTGGGCCCCGATCAGGGTGTTGAGCGTGGCGTAGCGCGTGCGTGGCGGGGCCCGGCGCGTGTTGTCGCCGATGGTCAGCGCCAAGCGAGTAGACCCGTCCGACAAATTGTTGACGAGGTCGCTGAAGGTCACCGTCACCCTGATCTTCTCGCCCGCGCTATAGCCGGCGCTGTACGCCGGGGTCGAGCTGATGGAAACGCCGGTCACCGTGGCGGTGCGTCCGTCCACCTTGTGCGACGCCTGGGCGCCGAGCGCGTGGCTGCCGAGGCTGGGGTTGTTGACCTGTTGGGTGATGCGGCCGTGGCCGGCAAAGGTGATCCCGCCGTAGGAATCCAGCGCGTCGGCGGCGATGGAAACGCCATCGCCGTCGTAGTCGGGATCCTGCACCGTGTAGCGGAAGTCCAGGCTGCGGCCGCTCGGCGAGGCGTGATACAACGCTTGGCGCGTGGTGGTGCCGATGGCGATGGCCAGCCTGGGCCTGGTGTCAAGTATCGAGGAGCCGATTCCCGCGGTCGTCTGCACCGTGACATCCTTGCTGAACGTGACCCGCACAGTGATGGTTTCGCCGTGGTCGTACACGCCGTCGCTCTGGAACGACCGGATGGAGACCCCCGTCACCACCGGCAACGGGTTGTCGGCGCCGTTCACCTTGTGCGACGCCTGGTTGCCGAGCGCGTGGCTGCCGAGGCCGAGTCCGGCGTTCGTGCCGCGGACGTTGCGGATCGTCCCGCTGTTCAGCGTCAGCGCGCCGGCGGCGACGGAGAGGCCGTCGGTGTCGCTGTCCGCCGCCGCCACCACGCGGCGGAAGATCTGCGTCGTCGGGCTTGCCCCGGTCCGGTTCCAGGCCGCCTGCGCGCTCGCCGTGCCCAGGGTCAGCGCCAGATTGGGCGTACCCGAAACGCCGACCGCCTGGTCGAAACGCACCTCCACCTCAATGGTCTCGCCCCGCGTGTAGGTGCCGCCGCTCGCAGGCGTCGAGATCACCCGGACCCCGCTCACCGCCGGCGCGCGTCCGGTGGTGCCATCCACCTTGTGCGACGCTTGGGCGCGCAGGGCATGGCTTCCCAGCCCCAGGATCGCGTTGTTCCCCGCGGCGTCCCGGATCAGCCCGCCGTTCAAGGTGAGCGCGGCCGCGGCGACGGAGAGGCCGTCGGTATCCCGGTCCTCCGCCTGCACGGTGTAGCGGAAGCGGAGCGCCGCGCCGGACACGGAGAGGAACGACGCCTGGCGCGTGTTCCCGCCGATGGCGAGCGCGAGCCGCGGCGCCCCATGCACCATCATCGCGCCCGTGCCCGTGCGCTGGAAGGTCACGTCCACCCGGATCTCCTCGCTGGCCCCGTAGGTGTCCCCGGAGAGCGGCGTGGAGGCGATAGTGACCCCACTCACCACCGGGCGGGTGCCCATGACCTTGAGGGTGAAGGCCAGCGTCGCAGCGTCGCCGTGGGAATCTGTCGCCGTCAGGGTGTACCCGGTCTTCGGGCTCTCCATCCCGGGCATGCCGGAAAGCACGCCCGAGGAGGCGTTCACGCCCAGCCCCGCGGGCAGGGCCGGCGACACGGCGTAGCGGAGCGACCCATCGCCGCCGGTCGCGGTGGGCAGCGCGTGGCTCGCCGTCGTCCCCACGGTCAGGGACAGGGTGGGGCCGGCCGCGGCGCCGAAGTCCGGCCAGAGGCCGGTCCTGCTCCCGTCCACCTTGGCGTTGGCGAAGGCCGCCCGCGCGTGGCTGCCCAGGTCGAGCGCCGCGTCCTGGCCGTCGGCGTCGCGGATGGTCCCGCGGTTCAGCGTCAGCGCCCCCGCGGCGACGCCAAGTCCGTCAGTGTCGGCATCCGCCTGCGCCACCGTGTACGAGAAGCGGACGTAGGCGTTGCCCGTGCCGGCGGCGGCGTTGGCCTGGCGGGTTTGGCCGCCGATGGCGAGCGCGAGCCGCGGCGTGCCGGTCACCGTCACCGTCTGATCGAAATCGACCTGGACGGTGATCGTCGCGCCCCTGGTGTAGGTGCCCGCCTGCTGCGGCGTGGACCGGACGTTCACGCCGGTGACGCGCGGCGGGCTACCCACCTGGTGGCCGGCGGCGTTGGTGATGGCGTGGGCGCCCAGGCCGAGCGCCGCCCGGACCGCGCCGTCGGTCGCGTCGAAGATGCCGCCGGTGCCGGTGGCGGGATGCGCGAGCGCGCCCGAGCCGATGCTCACGCCGTCGGTGTCGTAGTCCTCCTGCCGCACGGTGTAGTCGAACACCAGATAGCCGCTCTGCGTTCCGGCGTAGGCCGCCTGCCGCGTCACGCCGCCGACGTCGAGGGCGAGGGTCGGGACCCCCGTCACGGTCACCCCTTTGTCGAACTTGACCCCGGCCTTGATCATGGCGTCCGGCGGGTACATGGAGTGCGCCGCCGGGGTGGAGAGGAACTTCACGTCCGAGACCCTCGGCGCTCGGGCCGAAGCCACGGTGAGGGGGAAGGTGAGCGCCGTCGAATCGCCGTCGCCGTCGGTCACCGTCCACGTCCAGGTCGTCCGCTCCACCGACCCCGGGGGTGTACCGGACAGCACGCGGGTCGCGCCGTCGAACGCCAGCCAGGACGGCCGTTGCGCCGGCGTCAGGGCGTAGGAGATGGAGCCGTCCCCCGTCGCCGCCGGCAAGGTGAGCGAGCCCGCGATCCTGGCCAACCAGTGCTGAGGCTGGATCGTGGCCGTCCCGAACGAAGGCGCGGTGTCGCGCACCCGGTAGGCCGGGTCGTTGGTGACGGCGTGGGTGCCGAGGCCAAGCACTGCGGGCTCGCCCTCCCGGTCGCGCATGGTCATGCCGGAGGGCAGGGACAACGCGCCGGCGGCGATGGAGACGCCGTCGCCGTCGAAGTCCGAAGGCTGGAGGGTGTACTGGAACGCGAGCACTTGGGAGGCGTCTCGGCCGGTGCTCCGCGCCATCTCCCGGCTTATGTAGCCGTCATAGGCCGCCTGCAGGGTCCGGGCGCCGATGGTGAGCGCCAGGCTCGGCGCGCCGCTGCCGCCGAAGACGAGCGCCTGGTCGAAGGCAACTGCCGCGATCACCACGGCCGGGGCGAAGCGGTTGGTTGCGGTCTGCCGCGGGTCCGCCCAGCCGGACGGCTGCGTGTTCCAGCAGCACGCCAGTTCCGTGGTGTCGAGCCTCACCTCCACCACCCGGGGCGGCGCCGATACCTTGTGGTTTGTGGCGCCGACGACGGCGTGGGCGCCAAGGCCAAGCCGTGCGTCCTCGTCCTTGGCGTTGCGGATGGTCCCGCCGTTCAGCGTCAGCGCGTTGCCGGCGATGGAGATGCCGTTGGCGTCCCGGTCGTTCGCCGCCGCCGTGTAGCTGAACGTGATCTTGCTCTGCCCCGTCACGTGGCTCCCGACCGCCGTTCGGGCCTCGCTGCCGATGGTGAGCGCCAGGTTCGGCGTGCCCTCCACGGCGACCGTCTGGTCGAAGGTCACGTCGACCGTGATCGTCTCGCCGGCGTCGTAGGCGTCTCCCGATGCCGGGTTGGAGGTGATGGCGACGTCCGTCACCACCGGGTCGGTCACCACCGCAAGGGAGAAGGTGACCGTCGCCGCGTCGCCGTCGGCGTCGGTGGCGGTGAGTGTGTAGGAGGCCGTGGCCGCGGCGGTGGTCGGCGTGCCGGAGATCGTCTGCGTGGCTGCGTTCCAGGCAAGCCCGGCCGGCAGGCTCAGCGTCTCCGACGCACCCGGCCCGGTGAGTGCGTAGGTCAGGGACCCATCACCGCCGGTCGCCGCCGGGAGCCGGTCGCTCGCCCGCAGGTTCAGGAGGTAGCGCCGCGTCGATTCCGCCGAAGCAGGGAAGGAGGGTGCCGTGTCCGCCACCCGCAGGTCCGGGTCGTTGGTGATGGCGTGGGAGCCGAGGCCGATCACGGCGTCCTCGCCCTCGGCGTCGCGGATCTCGCCGCTGCCCAGCGTCAGCGCGTTGGCGGCCACCGAAACGCCGTCGCCATCGTGGTCGCCGGACTGGAGTTCGTACCAGAACCCCGCGACGTGTACGTTCCCGGGCTGGTGCGCGAGGTTCGCGAGGATCTTGCTGAGGAACGAGTCGTAGACGGCTTGGCGGGTGGCGAAGCCGATGCCGAGCGCGACGTGCGGCGTGCCGGTAACGGCCACGGGCTGATCGAACGTGACTTCGACGTACACGAGGGCTGGGGGGTACCGGTTGTGGTCGGTCTGCCGGGCGTCCGCCCAACCGTCCGGCTGGACGCCCCAGCAGCACCGGAGGCGGTTCGAATGGAGCTCCAACCCGGTGATCTTCGGCGGGGCGGAGACCTTGTGGCCGGTCTGCGCGGCCAGCGCGTTGGCGCCGAGTCCGAGCCGCGCATCCTCGCCCTTGGCGTTGCGGACGGTGGCGCCGTTCAGGGTCAGGGCGCCGGCGGCGACGGAGATGCCGTCAGCGTCCTTGTCGGCCGTCCCCACCGTGTAGCTGAACGTGATTTTGCTCTCGCCGGTGGTGTGGCTCCCCGCCGCCTGCCGGGTGGTGGCGCCTACGGCGATGGCCAGTTGTGGCGTGCCGGTGACCGTCAACACCTGGTCGAAGGTCACGTCGGCGGTAATCGTCTCGCCGGCGGCGTAGGTGTCGCCCGACGCCGGGCTGGAGGTGATGGCGACGCCGGTCACCACCGGGTCGGTCACCACCGACAGGTTAAAGGTCGCGGTCGCCGTATCGCCGTCGGTATCGGTGGCGGTGAGCGTGTAGGAGGCCGCCGCGGTTTCGCTCTGGGGCGCGCCGGAGAGCGTGCGCGTGTCCGCCTCCCAGGAAAGGCCGGCGGGCAGGGAGAGCGTCGCCGCCGTCCCCGGCCCGGTGAGCGCGTAGGTCACCGGCGCGTCGCCGCCGGTCGCCGCCGGCAGTTCGTCGCTGACCACCACGTTGAGCAGGTAGGGCCGCGCCGCCACGGTTCCGAAAGCCAGCTTGCCGTCCCGCACCGTGTGGCCGGAGTCGTCGGCGATGGCGTGGGTACCGAGCGAGAGGACCGCGGGCACGTTGCCGTTGCCCTTCAGGTGGGAGCCGGCCGGCAGGGTCAGGGCGTCCGCGCCGATGCTGATACCGTCGCCGTCCCAATCGCCGGACGTCACCGTGTAGGAGTAGCGATACGGGGCGATGCTGTAGGCCGATTGGTTCCATGGAACCTGCCGCGTATTCGCCCCGATGGTGAGCGCGAGGCGGGGCCACCCCCCGTTCCCGCTGTGGACGACCCGCTGCGACCAGGACAGATCCACGTTGATGGTTTCGCCCACGTCGTAGGTGCCGTTGGCGCCGGGGCTGGAGCTGATCGTCACGCCGGTAATCCGCGCCGGCGTGTACACCTTGTGCGCCGAGGCGTTGGTGATGGCGTTGGTTCCAAGCGCGAGCGCCGCGTTTGTGCCGTCGGCGTCGCGGATGGTGGCGCCGTTGAGGGTCAGCGCCGAGGCGCCGACGGAGATGCCGTCGGCGTCCCGTTCGTTCGCGGTGACCGTATAGCTGAACACGAGTTCGTCAAGGTCAATCTGGCCGTTGCCCTCGCCCGCCGACGCTTGGCGCACGTCGCGGCCGATGGTGAGGGCCAACCGCGGCGACCCGTTGACCCTGACCGGCCGCGAGAAGGCGACCCGGACGTCAATCACCTCGCCTACGTCGTAGCCGTCGCTGCCGGCCGGGGTGCTGAGGACGTTCACCGACTCCACGGCCAGGGCCGTGGCCACCGAGCCGTCCACTTGGTGCGCCGAGGCGTTGGTGATGGCGTGCGTCCCCAGCACCGTCGACGCGGCCACGCCGGTCGTGCTGTCGGTGATGCCGGCGCCGTTCAAAACCAGCGCGTCCGTGCCGATGCTGATGCCGTCCGCGTCGTAGTCCGCCGCCTGCACGACGTATTCGTAAAGCAGGCCGCCGTTGCGGTGATAGTTGTTCGAGTGGGCCTCGCGGGTCGTCCCGCCGACGTCCAGGACCAGCTTGGAGTTGAATAGATTGCGCTGCGTGGTCCTGCGGTCGAACTTGACCGTGACCTGGATCAGTTCCTTCAGGCCGTAGGCGCCGTTGGCGTACGGAACAGAGGCGATGGTCACGTCGGAGATCACCGGCGCGCCGTCCACGACCGTAATCGTGAACGGGCCGAGCGTCGCCTGATCGCCATCGGCGTCGGTGGCGGTGAGCGTATGCGTGGTCGCGCCGGCGGCGGTGGGCGTGCCGGTGATGGTCGGGCGCGCGCTCCCCAGCGCCAAGCCGGCGGGCAGGGCCGGCGAGATGCTGTAGGTGAGCGCGCCGTCGCCGCCCTTGGCCCTGGGCAGGTTGGTGACCGTCGCCGCGTCCTTGGCCAGCGTCCGGGCCGCGGCCCCGGCGGCATGGGAAAAGCTGGGCTGCATGTCGCGCACCGTGTGCCCGGCGGCGTTGATCTTGGCGTAGGCGGCGATGGCGAGCGAGGCCGGCACCGCGGCGGCGTTCGCCCCCACGATGGTCCCGCCGTTGAGCGACAGCGCCCCCGCGCGGATGCTGACGCCGTCGCCGTCGAAGTCCGACGACGTCACCGTGTACTGGAACGAGACCACGTTGACGTTGCCTTCCCTGCACGACGAATGACACGGGACTTTGCGGACGCTGCCGCCGACGTCGATCTCCAGTTGCGGCGAGCCGGTCACCGTGACGAGTTGATTGAACTGGATGATCGCCGTGATTCGCTCGCCGGCGACGTAGTTGCCGTCGAAGCCGGGCTGCGTGAAAAAAATCAATCCCATCGGCTTCGGCGCGTTGGCCGCGGCCACCGTGACGTCGAACGCAAGCCGCGCCACGTCGCCGTCGCCGTCGGTCGCCGTCCAGTTATAGGAGGCCACCGCGGCGGCGGCGCGGGGCGTCCCCGAGATCGTGCGCGTAGCGGAGTCCCAGGTCAGGCCCCCGGGCAGGCTCAGCGTCGTCGCCCCGCCCGGCCCGGTCAGCGTGTAGCTCACCGTAGCGTCGCCGCCGGTCGCCGCGGGCAGTTGCAGGCTGGCGGCCGTGCCGGCGGTCCAGTGCTGGTTCGCCACTGTCATGCCGAAGGAGGGCTGGGGATCGTTCACTTGGTGGCCGGAGTCGTTGCTGATGGCGTGGCTGCCGAGGCCGAGAGCGGCGGCGACGTTCGACGCCTTGATGCTGCCGCCGTTCAAGGTCAGCGCCCCCGCGGCGATGCCGATGCCGTTGCGGTCGACGTCCGCCGCAACCACCTGGTAGCGAAAGCTCATCGTTGAGCCGCTGTGCGTCCGGTAGGCCGCCTGCCGCGTGGCGGAGCCGATGGTGAGCGCGAGCCGCGGCGTGCCCGTCACCGTCACCGGGTAGTTGAACGTGACCTCAACGTCGATGTTCTCGTCCGTCGCGTAGCTGGTGCCGCCGGCCGGGGAGGAGGCGATGGAGACCCTGCTCACGGCCGGCGCGGCGCCGGCGACCGCGACAGTGAACGGCAGCATGTCCGCGAGCACGTTGCGCCCGGGCCCGAGGAAATGGAAGACGTTGAGCGTGTAGGTCGTCTTCGCCATCCCCACCGCCGGCGCGCCGGAGAGGGTGCGGGTCGACGGGTCGAAGGAGAGGCCGCCGGGCAGGGCCGGCGTCGCCGCCAGCGCATAGGTCGTCCACGAATTTGCGTCCGCGGCCGCCGGCAGCGTGAAGCTGCCGCGCGCGCCGCGCGTGAAGGCGTAGGCGGGCTGCGCCACGCCGCCATAGGTCGGCCAGCCGCCGTCCACCCGGTGATCGGACTGGTTGCCCAGCGCGTGGCTGCCGAGGCCGAGGGCGGCGGACGCGCCCCCCGCCTTGATGCTGCCGCCGTTGAGCGTCAGCGCGTCCGCGGCGATGGATACGCCGTCCGTGTCCCGGTCGCCTCCCATGACCTCGTATCGAAAGAAGACGTTGCCGCCGTCCACCGACCGGAAGACGGCATGGCGAGTGCGGGAGCCTATGGTCAGGGCCAGCCGCGGAGCGCCGGTGACCGTGACCGCCGGGTGGAAGAGGACCTGTACGTCAATGTGGTCGCCCTGGTCGTAGGGCCGGAACTCCGTCGCCGACACCATGCTCGGGCGGGACGTGATGTAGACCCCACGCACCTCGGGCGCGCCGGTCTGCGCCACGGCAGTGAAAGGAGAGACCATGCTGCCTGAAGTGAAGAAAGCAAGAAAGACAACGGCGGACAGAGAGACGCCGATTCGGTGAGGTGATGGACGCCACGAGGACACCGGCATCCGTTGATGCTCAGGTGAACGCCGGAAAGGAAAACCCCGACTCACACGGGACTGGAATTGCGGATGCCGGCCTCTCAATTTTCGCCCCCCCCCCCCCCCCCCCCCCACAAAATCGGGTGCCGGAAGAGAGGGAAATGATATGAACCCTCGTATGAACCTTTTAACTATTACAAAATCATCATTCCCGTCTGGCCTTGGGATGCCTGGTTCATTTCGTCAGACATCCGGCTAACCGATGGTGTACAGATTCTCTACAATTACACACTGTAAGAAATTAAATGGTCATTATTTACAAACTGTAAGTAATTGTGTATTATGTCGAAAAATTTGAGCAACTCAAGAGAAAATCCAAACATTTAACATGACTTTATAGTTAGGACACTTTCCAAAAACTCAACAATTAACAATATGTCCCTGCCGTCGCTTAACGCCCTTTACACCTTTGCCACCGTCGCGCGCCTCGGATCCATCTCGGCTGCAGCGGACGTGCTCTTCGTCACGCCCAGCGCAGTCAGCCGGCAAATCAGACACCTTGAGCAGGAAATCAGCGGCACGCTCATTGAGCGCAACGGCCGCGGCATGCAAGTCACTCCCCTTGGCAAGAGGCTCTGGAGGGGACTTGATCCCGCGTTCACGCTGATCACCGAGACCGTTGAGCAAACGTCTCAGTATCCGGACCGCGACGTCATCAATCTCCGCGTCCCGCCTATCTTCGGGGCGAAGTGGCTGGTTCCCCGCCTGATCTCCTTCAATCGCTTGATGGCACCCGACGTCACACTCATAGTCCACGACCTCCCCTCGCCACTCTCCGGCAAAATGCTGCACGGGGATTTCGACACCGACGTGCTCATTGACTGGGGACGGTTCGAAGGCAACCCGGACGCCGAAAAGCTCCTTGACGAGGAGATCTTTCCGGTGTGCAGTCCGAAGATCGCCGTCAACGGCAGCCTCGCCGACGTCACCTTGCTGCACCATGAAAAGTTACCGAACTCCTGGAGTTGGCCGATCGATTGGTCCACGTTCACGTCGGTCACCAATCTTGCCGGCATCAACACCACCCAAGGCCTTCATTTCAGCGAGCGGTTGATCCTCGACGCCGCGTGCGAAGGCCTTGGCGTGGCGATCGCCAACACCTCGCTCGTCCATGACGACCTGGTTGCCGGGCACCTCGTGCGCCCCATCGCCGAGCGCGTGAAGATCGAACACGCCTACTGGCTGCTGATACCCAAGTCCCTGCGCACCCTGCCGGTCGTCACGGCCTTTCGCGCTTGGCTGCTGGACGAGATTGCCAAGTGCTTCACCCCTTCCCCCGTCCCCTCGGCTTCTCCCGCGAAGAGCGAGAGACTCTCCCCTGCCCGGAGGAATAGACAAACGCGATGAAGGCCAGTACCCACAGCAGCATGGGCTACAATAACCGGATGGCCGTGCTCCGGGAGATCGTCCTGGGCGCACCGCTGTCGCGGGTCGAGATCGCCCACCGGCTCGGCCTGACCGAGGCGACGGTCTCGCGTATCACGCGCCACCTGATTGACGCGGGATGGGTACGGGAACGGCCGGCCGATCAGGACGACAGGCCGGCCGGGCCAGGTCGCTCCACTATGCACCTTGACGTCAATCCCAAGGGCGGATACGTGCTCGGGATCGGCATCGGCCTGACCATTCAGACGGTCACCCTGGCTGATCTCAAAAACCAGACCATTGAGGGAACCGACTTGAAATTTTCCGCGCTTGACGATCCGGAGTTCGTCATCAACACCATCGCCAAAGAAAGCCTGCGCCTCATCAACGCGCACGTCCGGGATCGCCGCCACCTGCTCGGCGGTTTCACCATGATCTCCGGGTTGGTGGATCCGATACAGGGACTCGTCAGGCACTCCCCCTATTTGAGATGGGAAAACGTCCCATTGCAGTCGAAACTCGCTGACCTCCTCGGCATCCCGATGAAAATCAATTCCTTGTCCAACTCCATCGCGCTCTTCGAGACGCGGTTCGGCACGGCACGAGGACGGGAGAACGTGCTGGTGACCACCTGCGGGATCGGAGTCGGCACGGGGGTGATCCTCAACGGACGCCTGGTGGCGGGACACCACTTCAACGCCGGCATGGTCGGCGTCATGGAGATCCCCGCCAAGGACGGCAGTTTCACGACGCTGGACAGGGTCGCCGGCGGGCAAGCCGTGTTGCAGCACCTGCACGGCTACGACGTCGAACGTTCGGCATTGCCGGTCGACAGGATGGCCACCGATCTCTTCAACGCCATCACGCGCGACCAACGCGGGTATCCCGACATCGTCCCGTTGATGAGCGAAACGGGGTACGCCCTCGGACTCATTACCATCCAAGCCGTGCGTTTCGTCGCGCCCGAAATGTTCGTGATCGCCGGCCCGCTCGCCATGTCGCCGAGTTACATGGCCGGCGTCAAGATGGCCTTCACGGAGAGGCTGAAAACGATCCCCGTTGAGGTCACCGCCAGCAACGTCACCGGACCCGTCAGCAATCAGTCGGCAACCTGCGGACTGGCCATCTGCGAATACCTCTACGAACACCCCCAGCCTGCCCCGGGCTGAGGTCCGAACGGGTGCCCCGGTGTGTTCCACCCGCCTCTTCCGGTGAGGAGAGATTCTTCGCCTTCGGCTCAGCATGGGAATAATGGCCAAAAAGTGTTGGGGAAAGTAGAAGAAACGCCTTTTGTTCCAGGAGGTTCTGCCTCTTTGTATTGAACCCGCTGAACAAGCGGGCAACGGGGACGCTCCGCTACTCCGACCGACACCTCCGCCAGGATGGATTCCAGAAAGATGGATTCCCGCTAAAAACCTGCGGGAATGACGGACGGGGGAACTGCGGAAATGACCGGATGAAGACGAAGACAAAGAAAGGAGAGAAGCTATGAGGACTGGATGCCCGATTAGGCTTGTTCCCGATGGTTGTTATCGGGGAACTGTCGGGCATGACAGAGAGAGGCCGGCCTCTCCTGTCATGCCCAATGCCCTTTCTGTCATTCCCGCAGGCTTTTAGCGGGAATCCATCCTACCGCCCGCCTCCTTTTCTGTCCTTCCCACCCCAGAAAGAAACCCAACTCTTTTTGGCATTTATGCCCAGAATGACAGAGGGGAATGGAAAGAGAGGGGAAAGAGAAGAAGACCGGGTCTCCGAGTCCCAAAGTGGGCCCCCCTGCATTGTCTTGCAGAGAGACGTGCGGTTCTTTTAGAATGAACCATTGACCGCGTCTCGTTCGGGTTGCCCTTTTTCTCAACACGAGAAGTCATGACCATGAAAGAACCTCTCAATAATCGAAACGTCATAGAAATCAAAGAACTGCTCACCCCTCGTCAGGTCAAAGAACTCGTGCCGATGACCGCGTCCGCGGAAGCCACGGTGCTCCGGACCCGCCAAGCCATCCGGGACGTGCTCTATGGCCGGGACCAGCATCGGCTGCTCGTTATTATCGGACCTTGCTCCATTCATGATTCGGAAGCCGCCCGCGTGTACGGCGCCTCCCTCAAAAAGGTGAGTGACGCCACCAAAGACCATTTGCTGATCATCATGCGGACGTACTTTGAAAAACCGCGTACCACGGTGGGGTGGAAGGGCCTGATTAATGATCCGCATCTGGACGGCACGTGCGACATTGCCGAAGGGGTGAAACGGGCCCGAACCATTCTCCTGAACCTGAACGACCGAGGCGTGCCGTGCGCCACTGAATTGCTGGATCCGGTCACTCCGCAGTATCTTTCTGATCTCATCAGTTGGTCAGCCATCGGCGCCCGGACCACCGAGAGTCAAACCCATCGGGAAATGGCCAGCGGCCTGTCCATGCCGGTCGGCTTCAAAAACGGAACGGACGGCAGTTTGCAAATCGCCCTCAACGCCATGGTCGCCGCACGACAGCCGCATAGTTTTGTGGGCATTAACAACGAGGGCGTGACGTCCATTATCAAGACCACCGGAAACCCGGACCGGCACATTGTCTTGCGCGGCGGCGGCGGCAAAACCAACTACAGCCGCGAGCACGTCCTTCAGGCCCTTGACGGATTGGTTGATGAGGAAATCTCAAGACCCATTATGGTGGATTGCTCCCACGGCAATTCGGACAAAAATCACACGCGGCAAATTGCCGTCGCGCAATCGGTCTTGAAACAATACGGCGAGGGGCAACCGGGGATTTTGGGACTGTTGCTGGAAAGCAATCTCAAACCTGGAAAACAGTCCTGGGGCATCGGCCAACCCTTGGAGTACGGCGTGTCCATTACCGACGCCTGCATCGGGTGGGACGAAACCGAAACCTTGTTATATGACTTGGCGAATACGTTGGCCCGACACGCACCGGAACACGTCGGCATCCGCTGAAGACCGTCTCTGGAAAGAAAGGACCGGGGTGGCCTGAATGGGACGCTCGGCTTTGCAGGAAGACCGAAGGAAACAGACTGACTCCCAGGCGCGTCTCGCGCGTCTACTGAGGGGATCGATACTGCCGCCAAATGGGGATGATCGTCGAGAGGAGTAAACTCATCAGGTAAATCGACAGGACCACGATCGCCACAAGGGCGAACAACGCAAGGCCTTGGCCCGCCTCAAACTGCTTCACCACCCACGCGACGACTGTCTTGAACCACTCACCGTCCATCAATCACCGCGAACCCGTCGAGACCGGGATGGGACTTGGTTCTCCGCTTGGTTCGTCGTCCTCACGACAGTCTTGACAACGACACAACGACCGGTTGAGAAATCCACCCCAGGCAATGATCGACGCGCCCAGGACGTCTCCCGTTATTTCCCACGTCGAGCCATGCTCTCCCCACAGTCGAACCGACAACAGGGTCACAAAGCCGACCACCGTCAACGCGACGGGACGCCCGTCTCCATGCATCGGATAGGTGGCGAGGACGCCGAACCCGGCAATGACCACGATGACGCCTAACAACACCCATTCAGACGAATGCGAAAACACCACGCCGAACGCGACGTCAATGGCCCCGCCGTGTTGTGCGGCCAGTAACGGTAACACCAGCACAACCAAAGGGGTCAGCGCACAATGGACCGCACACACCAGCGAAATGATTGAACCCGCCTTGGAAAAGCGACCCCCTGCGACCGTCACGCGAACCCTCCGTTCCTCGTCCTTCCTGACACCGACCGTCTTGAACAACTCACCGTCCATCAATCACCGCGAACCGTCGAGACAGGGAGAGGACTTGGTGCTCCGCCTGGTTCATCGTCCTCATGACAGCTTTGACAACGACACAACGACCGGTTGAGAAATCCACCCCAGGCAATGATCGACGCACCCAGGACGTCTCCCGTTATTTCCAACGTCGAGCCATACTCTCCCCACAGCCGAACCGACAACAAGGTCAGAAAGCCGATCACCGTCAACGCGGCAGGACGCCCGTCTCCATGGATCGGATAGGTGGCGAGGACGCCGAACCCGGCAATGACCACGATGACGCCTAACAACACCCATTCAAACGAATTCGAAAACACCGCGCCGAACGCGACGTCAATGGCCCCGCCGTATTGTGCGGCCAGTAACGGTAACACCAGCACAACCAAAGGGGTCAACGCACAATGGACCGCACACGCCAGCGAAATGATTGAACCCGCCTTGGAAAAGCGCCCCCCTGCGACCGTCACGCGAACCCTCCGTTCCTCGTCCTTACTGACACCGAGGACACCACCCGCTGAATTCCAACGAATGGTCCCCCACCACAAACCGCGTTTCTTTTTCAATGACCGCGGTCAACTTTTTCAGCGGACACAACAACAAGTCCGCAATGCGGCCGCAACTCTTACACCGAATGTGGTGATGATGTTGACGCCCCTCTTTCATTTCATACCGGGCTTGCCCTTCCTGATGCAGTTCAAGCTGCGTCACCAGCCCCAATTCTTTTAACGTCACCAGATTGCGATACACGGTCACCAGGTCGATCGCGACCTTGCGTTTCTTCAATTGCGCGTAGAGTTCCGTGGGACTTAACGGATATTGCGATTGTTCGAGAACGGACAACACGGCCCGTCTGGTCCGCGTCATCCGTTTCCCCGACGCTCGAATTTCATCCTTCACGTCCATCTTCACCGTCCTTCCTTGCGAAACAGGCGACCACGGCGTGATGCCGTCTCGTTACTGCAAGTGGATGGCATTTACCATAACGACCGAGATGATGTCAATTCTGACGCGGTCAGGCAGATCCGATACGGGCGCTCTTCACCGCGTCCGGAAATGAATCCTCACGGTTAATTCACCATCGACCGGCTCATCGTCCTTCATCTGCGGATCGAACGTCCATTGGTTGAGGGCGCGCAGTCCGGCGAGATTGAGAAGGCGATCGTGGGCGGGTTCGAGGACCATCACCCGAGCCGTGGCCGTTTTGTCGACGTGGAAATGCACTTTCATCCAGTCGTCAATGACTTTTCCCCGTAGTGCCGCCGGTATCGTGGGCCAGGGCGTGAATTTCGGGACGGGACCACGTTGCCGATCCTTGTTGAGTCTGAGTCCATGGACGTGGACGGTTTCAAGCAGTTGGACGTCCTCATCCTCCAGGTGGTCGGACTCGTGGGTTGAACGATCACCCTGACCAGGCCCTTCCGCCGGGCACACGCAATGCCTTCCACAAAGGCATGGAGCGTGGGGTGAGCGATCAACCTGACCAAGCCCTTCCGCCGGCAACGCGACCATCCCCAGACCGGCCAGAACGACCATCATCCACGTCTTTTGCCTCATCCCTTCTTGTTTCATTGCTTCTCTCCTCCCCTCCGTCCGCGCACTGACCTTCTCTCTTGACGGAACGATCGTCAAGGGAGAAGGAATCAGGAACTAGAAGAACCATTGGGCACGGAAGAAAAAGGACCGCGGTGTATTCGCATGAGAGACACCCAGTCCGACACTTTGCTCTCCCACGTTTAAGAACTCCCGTTGATCGAAAATATTGACCACGTCAAATCCGACCAACAGTTTCTGCTTGTTCGAGAACGGAAACACGCGGGTCATGGACAGGTTGTACGTCGTATGTGAATCCGCGTTTCCCGAATTCGTTCTGGCCCCTTCCTTGGCACTCCGGAGACCGGAGCCGTACAGCATTTGTCCGGTGATCGTGGTCCGCTGCCACGGCCGCCAGGTCAGCACGGCCGAACTGGTCATGGTTTGACTGTGATCGGTAAAGACGCCTTGACTCGTTCGAATATCGTCCAATTCATGCTCGTGCAATAAAAAGTGTCCCGATTGCAACCCGTAGCCTTTGGATTGCCCCCACGCCACGTTGGCCCGGGCGGTGAGCGCGTCCGTCACTCTTGCTTTCAGACTGCCTTCGATTCCGCGTTGCCAGCCGCGTTCATGCGCAAACCAATTCAGCATCGGCGTGGCCCCGAATTGATGGGCGTCATGCATGTTGGTGCTCACCTTGTAATATCCCGTTAATTGGAGGACGACCCCGTCCCCAATCGCGTGTTTTGACCCCAGTTCCACGTAATGCGATCGTTCCGCTTTGGTTTTGACGTTGGTCTGGTCCTCGGCCGCGGCCGTGGTCCCCTGGGTATTGAGCACTTGAAATGGAATGCCCTCCAGATTGGGCGGCGTAAATAATCGCCCATAAAACGCGTGAAACGCATGTTGGTTGTTGGGCGCATAGGTGACGCCCACGCGAGGACTGACCTGCGTGGCACTGATGTACCCATGCACGTGGTCCAGCCGGAGGCCCAGGTTCAGCGTCCAATGCTCATTGGGCTTGAATTGATCCTGAATCCAGAACTCTTCCCGATATCCAACAATCCGGCGATCGGCATTGCGGTTCAGGACCCCGCCCACCGGCTCACCATGTCCATGTCCATGGTCGTCGAATGCTTCGCCCTCGTCGTGGTCATCCTCCCCCTCGTGGTCATCCTCCCCCTCGTGGTCATCCTCTCCTTCGTGGTCATCCTCCCCCTCGTGGTCATCCTCTCCCTCATGGTCATCCTCTCCGTTATCAGGCCCATCGTGGTCATCCTCTCCCTCTTCTTCAGGGTCTTCACGGGCAAACGCAAACAATCGGGTTTTGTTGGTTACCGACGTCCGATCAATCTGGACCCCGGCTTTAATCGTGTGTCGAGAATTCAACACGTGGGTGTAATCCAGCCGCATGCCGCCGGCAATTCCCCACCGGTCTTGATCTCCCGCGGAAAACGGTTCTCCTTCGTCCTGGGTATAGGCCAGCACGTCATAGGGATCGGTCGTAAACGTCGCCCGGCTGTGCCGGAAGTAGCCGGCCAGGCTGAAAAATTGATTCGCATTCACGTCGTGTCGCCACACCAGATGGGAGTATTGGTTATGTTCTTGCTGGTTTTCATCAATGGCTTCAGACGGCTTCGGCACAAACTGCGGGTCGGTGTGGTCCCGGATCAATTCTTCAATCTCTTCGTGCGGCGACAGACCCGGTTGCGTGGGAATCTGATAGTCCGCCACGCTGTTCAAGAGCAACCACGTGACGTTGTTGCGGTTGTTGAGTTGGTAGTCCCCCCGCAGGAAGGTCTGGTTCCGCTCGCCGTCGCCGTGAAAGATGGATTGCCCCAACGTGGGCGGATCAATCCCCCGATTGGTCTTCAGGTAATTATTCATCACGTAAAACCGGAACCGATCCCCCACGGTCCCGCCGTATTCAAACGACGGCATCACCGATTCATTCGACCCGCCGAAGGCCTGGAGGGACCCAAAGCCCGGCTTCGTTCCGCTTTTGCTGGTGACGTCGATCACCGCGGCGGTCCGATTCCCGTATTGCGCCTCCATGCCGCCGAGAATGATGTCCGCTCGCTCCCAGACTCGCGGATGAAGCAGGTCCGTAAACTGCGCCGTGATGGTGTCCGGAATGGGCACGCCGTCGATCCGTAATTGGACGTTCGCATGGTCCTGTCGAATGTGGACTTGTCCGAGACTGCCGCTGACGGCACTCGGAATGGTGAGTAAGACGTCGGCGGTGCTGAGATTGTTTCCGCGCGGCAGCGCTTCAATGTCTTGTCGGCTGACGGCGTAGGTTTCGCTTGAAGAATCAGGTTGAATCGGCAAGAACGGCGCCGTCACGTCCAACGCAATCTCCGAGGTCTCCGCCAAGGTCAACACCACGGGAGTCGGCAACGCCGCCTCGCTTTCGATGACGACGTACTCGCTGCGATACGTTTGCCGAATCGCGCTGATGGAGAACGCGCCCGCTTGAGGCGCCACAAGCGTAAACTCCCCTGCGTCGTTGGTTGATTGAGTGGTCACCAAGGTTCCTTCCTGATCGCGCAACTCCACCGTCGCTTGGCCCATGCGCCGCAAATCTGCCGTTTGAACGTATCCGGTAATGGTCCGGTCCCCAAGATCGGCCAAGACGTCTTCGGTGCCACAGACCATGAGAACAAAAGCTAAACAACTTACGAGTAAAAGAACGCTTCCAACGTTCGTCCTGTCTTGTCGTCCGTTCGACATAAATCCTCCCCTGCGTCTCGAATTCATGAATGATGACACGTCTCCACCAGCGAAACTCCACCGGCAAACCTGATGGGAACACAGCCCGTGACTGGATTAGACCAACAGAGGAGGACCTCGAGATTCGTGGAAGGCGAGGTCGCTGGAAGAAGCAACCACGTTCGGGGAGTGCCATCGCCCCTGACGGACGCAAGGCGGCGTCACGATGTTTTGATGGTCGATATCGACTGATCCATTCCCGTGCGCCTGCACCCACTGACAAAGGTCAAAATCCGAATGCTCATGCCCGTCATGATCGAGGTCGCCAAAGACGTGGTGGACTTCCAACGCCCCGGCAAAGGGGAGAAGACAGAGAAACACGACCACGACCATGGCAGCCGTGAGGGAAGCACCGCGTGAATGAGGGTAACGTCGAGAGCGCAACATGATTCGGAGCAGGAGTCTAGCAACTGAACCGACGGGTTGTCAATTATTGCAAATGATTGGCAATTAGTGTTTCGGCCGTCGGGACGTGTTCACGAATTCGTTGACAACAATCGTTCCCTGGTTTTGAGGAGGCTTGAAAAAGCTGGATTCCCGCTTAAAACTGCGGGAATGACAGGAGAGGGACTGCGGGAATGACAGGAGGGGGACTGCGGGAATGACAGGAGAGGGGACTGCGGGAATGACAGAGGGGGCGCGGCGGGAATGACGGCAGGAGGAGACAGGACGCTTTTTTATTCCTGACAGGTCGGAGAAAGGCAAGATGGCCAGGATCACGTCTCCCCGGTCATAGCTTGTCATATTCGGCATCGGCCAAGTTCGCCCAGATCCTGGTCAAGACCGGCAAGGACGCAAGAAACGTTTCTTCCCTGAGTTGTGTCGTTTCTTCCGGGGAATCAGGAATGACCACCTCAAGTGGCGTGTTGACGGGAAGCGTAAGGGATTCGTTCACGACAACGTTTTCCCCGTCGTAATAAGCAGAAACGTGTTTCATCTACCACACTTCCTTTGTTCACGCGAGTGATACCGGCACAAAACGATGCACGATCTGAGAATCGGAAATTTCCTTCCACCCGATCAGCGTTCAAGACACCCGGCGATGGTTGCCGCCAGGTCGGCGCCGTTTTCCAGGGTCGTGACGTTCCACCCGATCCCTAAGCCGGACCCATCCTCGGCTTTCGGGATGATGTGGAAATGCACGTGCCCCACGGCTTGGTGGGCAGAAGCCCCATTATTCTGAAGCACGTTGAAATGTCGGGTTCCCGTAGCGTTGAGCACCGCCCGACACAGCCGCGGCAAGACGCGCCCGATGGCCGCGGCGGATTCATCCGACAGCCGATCCAGCGTTTCCGCCGGTTCTTTCGGAATCACCAGCGTATGGCCTCTAGATAGCGGATTGATATCCAGGAACGCCAGAACGTGCTCATCTTCATACACGCGGTGACAGGGGATCTCGCCGTTCAGAATTTTTTGAAAGATCGTCATCACGTGCAGAATAAGCCAAATTCGTCACACGGAGCAAGGCAAAAATCTTGCGGCTGACCGGAAGATTTCCCTATGGTGGAACATCTGACCGTCTTGTCTCCCATGCCGGACACGGGCTCCATGCGTTCGTCGAACACTCACGAAACCTTTCGCCTTTCCCTCCCGACCCCTGCCGGCCACCTCCGCGCCGAGATTTCCGTGCCGACCGGTTTTATTCCGGTCTCCGACGTTGTGCCCCTCATGCGTTCCCTGGGCGAACAAGCCCTTCGACTCGAAGAAGCGAACGCGCAACGGGCAGGGCACGCGGTGTCCTGCAGAAAAGGGTGTGCGGCCTGTTGCCGCATGTTGGTTCCGGTTTCTCCGCCGGAAGCGTTCCAACTCAAGAAACGGGTTGAGCAATTACCTGGACCCGAACGCGATCGTCTGCTTGAGCGCCTGTCCGCGATGAAGCACGCCTTGAACGAGGCCGGACTCCTCGGGCAACTCGTGCAAGTGGCCGAAACCCGCACGCAGTTGACCGACGAAGAGGTGGAGCCCCTGAACCAAGCCTATTATGCCCGACGCCTGCCGTGCCCCTTTCTTGAGGATGAAGCGTGCAGTATTTATGACTTTCGGCCGGCGGCGTGTCGAGAACTCCTTGTGACCTCCCCGGCTGAGTTGTGTCTGGACGTGGCACGGAATCCCGTGCAACCCGTCTCCGTCCCGTTTCGCGTCGCGACGATCTTAAGCCTGACGTGGGCGAAACTGACCAGCGGCCCGGCACGATTGATTCCCCTCCCCGTTGCCCTGGATTGGGCGGACCGGCACGCTGATGAAAACGGACCGCGTGAAACGGGGACAACGTTACTCAAAATGGGGGTGGAAAAAATTTTAGAATTTTTGCGCGAACGTTCCTAAGACCTGTGCGTCACTTCCACCGGCCGTAGCCGAAAGGCCCACAATCTTGACAAGCCGACAAGTCGTTGTGATAGAAAAGGACGTCCGGACACGTGATTCCCTTGAAGACAGGCTGATCCCCCATGCGAGTTTTTCTCTACGCCGACAATCTGAATCCCTCTCAACTGAAAAGACGAGCCCCGGAGCACAAGTTTTTATTCAACGCGTACCTGCCGGACCACACCATTCACTTTTGTCGGTTTTCGTCACAATGGCGATGCGGTCTGGCCAGCATTACCCCTTCACAAGGCGAGCGCGTGTGGGGCGTCGTGTTTGACCTCACCGACGAAGATTTGAAGATCCTGGACGCCTTCGAGGGAGAAGTCCCCGAAGGCGCGTTCCGACACCTTGAAGCCACGGTGGTCACGGAAGACGATCACAAAGAACTGGTCACCACGCACGCGGCCACTCCCATCGGCAAATTTCGCGTCAAGGGTCACTACCTCGATTTTGTCATCAAAGGAGCCACGCACTGGGAACTGCCGGAAGAATGTCTTGACACGTGGGAACGGTTTCGTCCCCGGACGTAGGTCACCACGGTCCACGCCCTCACGTTCACTCAGCGAAAGGAGTCGTCATGCCCAAGCCGAAATATCACATCGTCGTCTGCACCAACACCAGACCGCCGGGTCATCCGAAACCCTCATGCGGCGGAGCGGGGTCTCAGACTCTTCTCATGAATCTCAACGTGGGGCTCATGGAACGCGGGATTCAGCCCGGAGAAGTGATCGTGACCGGCAGTTCCTGCCTTGGTCCCTGTGAGCAGGGCCCCACCGTCGTGGTGTATCCGGACGGCACGTGGTACACGCAGGTCAAAGAAGAGCACGTGCCCTTGATCCTTGATGAACACATCAAGAAGGGAACACCCGCCGCGCAATTACATCCTGATTCAATCTGGTCCTGAGCATTCTCGAGGTGTTACCATGGCCGATCAGCACGGCTCCCCGACTCGCGCAGCGGAATCGCCTTCCGCTGAACACAAAGCGCACGGTCCCGCGTCCGTGGCGTGCAGCGTTATTACCTGCAGCGACACCCGAACGCCGGAAACCGATACCAGCGGTCAACTCATTCGAACCCTGCTCGAACAAGCCGGGCATCGAATCCACGCGTATCACGTCGTGAAAGATGAGCCGTCCCAGGTGCGAACGCTCATTCGACAAGCAGGCGGGAATCAGGCGGTGGACGCGCTCATCATCAACGGCGGCACCGGCGTGTCGCAACGGGATTCCACGTTTGAAGCCGTCCGCGTGCTGCTGGAAAAACACATCCCCGGCTTCGGCGAACTCTTCCGATCGTTATCCTACAAAGAAATCGGATCAGCGGCCATGCTCAGCCGGGCCACGGCCGGCCTGCATCAAGGGAAAGTGATCTTTTCGATTCCCGGATCACGCGGGGCCGTTCGCTTGGCCATGGAAGACCTGATTCTTCCCGAACTATCCCATCTCGTCGGAGAACTACGGAAATAACGTCCCCCCGGAACGTTTCCGTTGCCCCTTGGCGTCACGCGTGACCCGTTTTACAAATTCCAGAACGTGTCCCTTACCGGTCGGGGACAAGGATAATCTTGCCGAAGGACTTTCGGGCGAGCATGCGTTCTTGGGCCTGACGGGCATCAGACAGGGGGAAGACCGAATCCACAACGGGGGTGAGTTTCCCGTCTCGGATGAAGCGGCTGACTTCCAGAAGTTCGGCGCGGGTGCCCATGTAGGAGCCCATGATCGTTAATTGCCGCGCATAGACGGAGCGCACGTCCAATCGACTCTCCGGTCCCGAAGTTGAGCCGCACGTGACCAACCGCCCGCCACGAGTCAACGAGCGCAGACAGGACTCCCACACGGCTTGCCCGACGTGTTCGATGATCACGTCCACGCCTCGACCGTCCGTCGCCGCCCGGACGCGGTCAGTCACGTCCTCCCTGGCATGATTGATGACCACGTCGGCCCCGAGCATTTCGGCGCGTTCACGCTTGTCATCGGTGCCGACCGTGCTCAGCACCCGCGCCCCGAGAAGACGGGCGATTTGGACCCCCATGCTCCCCACGCCGCTACCGGCCCCCATGACCAGCACGGTTTCCCCGGGTTGCACGTTGGCCAACGTTTTCACCATGTGCCACGCGGTCACCGACACCAGGGGATAGGCCGCGGCTTGTTCAACGGTCAACCCGGCCGGCATCGGGAGAAGATTGACGGCGGGCACCTTGACAAACTCCGCGTAGCCTCCATCGACCTGGGCCCCGACGAGCCGATACGTCGGACAGAAGTTATCTCGTCCGGCTAAACAGCATTCACATTGCCAACAACTGATGCCCGGGGACACCACGACGGGCTGCCCGATGGAAAACGGCGCCTGCACCGCTTCCCCGACTCGTTCGACCACGCCACTCACGTCGCACCCTGAGATATGCGGAAGCGTGATCGGGTAATTGGGAATTCCTTGACGAATCCAGATGTCTAAATGGTTGAGGGCGCAGGCGCGGACGCGGACCAGGACTTCGCCCGCTTGAGGCACGGGGACGGGCACGTCTTCATAGAGAAGTTGCTCCGGGCCGCCGTGTTGATGAAAGGTGACCGCGTTCATGGTTCGTCTCACGGGCTTCTTCCCGCCGGCCGATGTATCCCATTCAGAACAGCAGCTTGCCTTCGGCCACCATCACGGCCTGTCCGCCGACTTTGACCTTTTGAATGACGTCGTCGTCAGAAAACACCTGGACGGTAATGCGCGACGGCCGATCAATTTCATATCCCTGTTCAATGAGCACTTCCGTCGTCGGACCGACGTCCACGACGCCGTTGTTGACGAGATAGGCCCCAAGGGCCCCGCTCGCGCTGCCCGTAGCCGGGTCTTCCGATATGCCGATGGGCGCCGCGAACATGCGCGTATGGACGCTCGCCCAATCTTCGACGGTCATGGTCGTGAAGACCATGAGGCCGTTGACTCCCAATTTTTGACACACCTCCTTCGTTTCGATCAGATCGGCTTGAATCGATTTCACGGCGGTGAGCGTGCGGAGCGGCACGATTGCCACCGGCAAACCGGTCGAGACCACTTCGACCGGCAGATGGGTGTCCGTAATCGTGGACTTCGTGACCCCCAAGGCCCGACTGATTTCATAGAGGTACTGAACGTCATCGACCGTTCCCAGAAACTGCGGCGTGGGCTGAGACATCACGACGTGATCAACCTGGCCGTCGGACACGTACAATTCAATGGGAAAGAGGCCGATGTTGCACTCAAACGTGAACCGCGTCACGGGTTCCCGCAAGGGAAATTTCTGCAACGAACCGAGCACAAAAAAGGTGCCGATGACCGGATGGCCCGCGAACGGAATTTCCTGGGTCGGCGTAAAGATGCGCAGTTTGGCCATCGCGGCAGGATCGGTCGGAGGCACGACGAACACGGTCTCCGAAAGATTCATCTCACGCGCAATCCGCTGGAATTCCCGGTCGGTTAAATCTTCCGCATCCGGAATCACGGCCACGGGATTGCCGCCGAACGGCTCATCCGCAAAGACGTCCGCCTTGTAAAATTGCAAGCGTCTGGTGGGAGTGGTCATCGGTCGAAAAAAGGCCGCGACAGGTCAGTGTAGATAGTCATTCTGAGGAGCGAAGCGACGCCTGCCCTGAGCCTCGAAGGGAAGAATCTCAGTTTCTGCCCTAGATTCTTCGCCTTCGGCTCAGAATGACAAACACAGCTCAGAATGACAAGCACGGCTCAGCGACGGCATGGCTCACAACGACGGCATGGCTCAGAGTGACGCGTATTCGTGGGACAAGGGATTTCGCACGTAGTCTTCGACGTAATTATGAAGGGTGCCGTTCCGGTACAATCGGGCATTGGCAAATTTCGTGTCGATTTTGTGGAGCACCCGGACCTTGACTCCCGTTTTGTTCATAAATTCATCGACGGTCACGCCCATGATGTCCATGTTCGTCCCCCGCCCGGATTCCATCACGCATTTGGGGACGTACAAGCGTTTCTGATCGGTGAGCCGCCGTTGAATGTCTTCAAACGTCAGCAGCACGGTACAATCGGAATCGCCCCCCAGAACGGCGTTCGGCACAAGGAGAAGCCTGGCCCGGTTGCGTCGATACATCGTCAAAATTTTATGCACGCTGGCCGCCGTCACCACGTGATCCTTTTTGTCGAGTTCCAATGAATCAAACAGGCTCACGATCCGTTTCCGATTCAGAAAAGCCGTCACGGACGCTTCAGTATGAATCGTCATCACGTTCGGCAACCCGCGGTCATAAATGCGTTCCGCCTCCGCGGGCAGAAACGTGCGTCCTTGCCGCATGAGAGCGGCCGTCTCCTCCTTGAGGCCGCGAACGGGCGTGAGACAGCCCATCCACAACACGCATTGCTGATTGACGGCTGAAATCTCCGCCGCGTCCTTGGACATCGTCCCTTCGTCGAACGTGTAAAAATTGGCGGACGACACGGACGGGCCGTCCAGCACTTTCATCAGATGCCGGACGGACGGCGCATGCGGCATCATCCGTTGCCGGTATCGGCTCAGCGTAATCACCGACAATTCAAAATTGATCCGCCCGGGATATTGCGCCGCCAACTGATGAATCTTGGGCACGTGGACGAAGCCGACCGTAAAGAATTGAACGTTCTTATCGGTGTATTTCAGAAAATCTTCCACCCATTCCATGGCTTTCGGGTGGAGAAACAAATCCGTCCATTCCATGTATTCGTTCCCGCCCAGACACCAGAACTGCATGGGGTCGGTCGGTTTGGCGTTGATGTAGTTGAGGATAAATTCCCAATCATCCTGCGTGGTTTTCGGCGGGTCGTTGGTTTCACGATACGAATGATCGAGTTCATAACAGAAGGAGCATTCCACGGGACACTTTTTCCCCAGACTCAACGGGATTTTGCCCGCGTCCATTTCGCGCGTCAGCACCTCCCGATACCCTTTGCCCTGCAACACCAACGTGGGCTCTAAAACCGGAAGTTCTCGTTTCATCTCGCTACGCTCCGCAACGCCCCCGAGGGTTCACGGTCACCGAGGGACGCATTGACACGCTCCGTCCGCGGTTGTCACACTGTGCCTGACGTGGACACGTGATCTTTTCAGCCATGCACGCACCCTCTTCACTGAACGAACCGCCCGACCCTGCACCCGACGAATCAGTGACCCACGCCTTGACGCTCTTCAATCTCACCCTGCCGCTTCACCCCACGACCCTGCACCGGCGGTATCAAGAACTCCTGGTGACCTGGCATCCGCACCGATACGCCAACCTGACCAACAATCCCACGAAATACATGCAAATGTACAAGAAAGGGGAAGCCATGACAAAAGACGTTCAGGCTGCGTATCGCGTGCTGAAAGAATGGATGGACCGCACGCCCTCTGCCCGTTGACGACCCGGCGCGGGACGCTCATGGCGTCTATCGGGCTGAATGGGTGACGACCCTCGCCATGCCGGGGTCTCCCTCTTTTCCACCTTCAGGATCAGCTTTGGCTACGGGCCACGTAATCAAGCCGGCAACCGTATCGGACTGCGCGTCGGCCGGGCTGTGATGGGTGGCGTAAATTTGCGGCAGGACGTTGGATCCGAACTTCGAGATATACAGAAAAATCTGTTCACGCGCGTTGATGCGCACGGCCCACGGCTGAAAGTCACGTTGATAAAACTCTTCGCACAACTGCATGGCGTCCAGACAGCTTACGCCGCCGGGTTCGTTCAGCGTGTAGTAATAATCCAAGGGCATGTCGTACTCGTCCTGTTTATGAATCGTCATGCCGAACCGTTCGGGATGCCTCACCATCGGCGTGTGCCGATACGCCACGAAATAAAACACCTCCACGGAATGAATGTGGGGTTGATTCCGCAACAAAAACTGCCGGGTGTCTTCCGCTTCCTCCCGCGTTTCCCCCGGAAATCCGTAAAACGCCATGACGTGATTCCAGATGCCCACCCGCGCCGCTTCCCGTAAATTCCCTTCGATCACGCTCTTCTTCGCGTGCTTATCCATCAGGTCCAACACCCGTTCATTCGCCGATTCCATCCCGTAATACAGCGTCTTGCACCCGGACTTGGCCGCAAGGTCCCAGATGGCCGGATCCTGAAGCGTTTCTTCAAAGCGGATCAACGTCGTCCATTTGACGTCCACCCGTTCTTCCACCAGTAATTGCGACACCTTCTTGAAGAGCGCGGGAGGATAGGACTCATCGGCGAACAGAAAATGCTCCGCGTGATATTTGTCTTTCAATGCCTTGACCTCGCGCACCACGTCATGAGCCGGCTTGCCGCGATACTGATCGAAGTATCCCTGCCCGTGATCGCAGAACGTACACCGCCCCCAGTAACACCCGCGGGTGGCCAGATACGGCAGAATCCGCGTGGGCACGAAATAGGAGTCCAACGGCATCCCCTCGAAATCCGGCAGCGGGAGGGCCGTGGTTTTTTCCGTATAAATCTCCGGGTTGACGCGCACCCGTCCTTGGTCCCGATACATCAGATTCGGCACCGACTCCCACGCTCGATCACCCACCAGAGCTTCCAACAACCACAGCAGCGCATGTTCGCCTTCATACAGAACGGCCGAATCAAACACGGACGTGAACAGCGCGTCCTGTTTCGCCAAATCTTCCTGCAAGCGGGTCACCACGTTGCCGCCCACCGTCACGTGGACGTCCGGGAACGCCTCTTTAATCATTTTGCAGAAGGTGAACCCGGCAATCAGTTGCATTTTGGTCCCGATCGACACCCCGACCACGTCGGGCCGCTCCTTGCTGACCGCCGACAACACCAGTTGGCGGCAGACGTCCCGATACACGTTCACCTGCTCATCGTCCAGGCACGCGAGGACTTCCCGCGACACGCCGGGCCGATAGCCCAGATGACTTTCCATGGGGTAATACACGAGAGAAGCCGGATAGTACGCCGCGGAAATATACCGCATGACGTCCCGAAACACGTTCAACGCCCATTCGAGTTGGTCCGCGTCGTAAAAATCCTCACTGCGGTTGATGCGTTTCGCCTCCTCGGCGTGGGCCGCCAGGTCCATCACGTCCAACGCCAACGCCTCGTCCAGACGGGCCCGCTGCTCCGTCTCCTTTTCACTCAAGCCTTCGCGGTGCGCCTTAGCCTCCAGCGCGCGCTGCCGTTGCACCATGCGGGCATGGACCCAGATCAGAAACACGTCGCTGAAGAACAACTCATACATCTCGATGTTGACGTCCTTCTGAACGACCTCATGACCCCCTGCTCGAAGGACCGACGTGAGACTCGGCAACGCCAGATACGGCGCGGTGGGCACCCATTCCGGCGGGAACAGCAGCATCGTCTTCAACTTGCGACCGCTCTTGGTCCCTGACGCCGCGTTGTCGATGTGAATAAAGGAAGAAGCCATGGTCTGGTTCAGATCAATCAAAGACGGCTAAGACTCCCCTGATGGCATCCTGCCCACCCCCTGGTGTCATCCTGAACGAAGTGAAGGATCTGCTTTTCACTCAGAGATTCTTCGCTTCGCTCAGAATGACACATGGGAGGTTCAGAATGACATATAAGAAGGTCAGAATGACACATGATACCCGGAACGTCACATCAGAAATTCAGAATGACACATCAGAAGTTCGGAATGACACATCAGAAGTTCGGAATGACACATCAGAAATTCAGAATGATACATGATACCCGGAACGACACATCAGAAGGTCAGAATGACGCGGTATCATCTTCAGCATCAGGAGTGCGAACGGGTCCTAGACCTTTGCCATGGCTGCCGCGTTCTCTTCCGGTGAAACGCGGAACTGCAAGGCGGGCAGATGATTCGTGCCGAAGCGAGCCACGTAGAGAAACACGTACTCGCGAATGTAAATTTTCAAATCCCAGCCGGCGTAATGCGTCTGCTCGAACTCCTCAAACACGCGCTCGGCGTCTTCGACGCCCAGGCCGTCCTTCACGGTAAAGTAATAATCCAGCGCCAAGTCCCATTCAGGATTCTGATAGTACGTAATCCCCCATCGCTCCGGGTTCTTGGCCACCGGCGTGTGCTTGCTGAGATCGAACGTCCCGAACCCGATGGAGTGGACGTGCGCCTTGTTGTCCTCCAGAAACTGCATGGAAAATTTCGCGTCCTCATACCGCTCGCCCGGGAACCCGAAAAACCCCATGACGTGGTTCCAGACCCCGTGCGTCGACGACAATTCCAGGCTCCGCTGCACCACGTCCGTCGTAGTGGCCTTATCCATGAGTTTGAGCACCCGTTCACTGCCGGATTCATATCCCATGTGGAGAAACTTGCAGCCGGAGTCCCGGGCGTCCCGCCACACGTCCTCGTCCAGCAAACTCTTTTCAAAGCGAATGTGCGTCGTCCACGCAATCCCCAAGTGATGTTCCTTGAGTTGGCGCGTCAGTTTTCGGAACAACGCCGGCGGATACGACTCATCCGTAAAGTGAAAATGAAACGCCTGATATTTATCCCTGAGAAACGTCACCTCCGCGATGACTTCCTGAATCTTCTTGGTCCGATAGCCGGCCGTGTACCCCTCGCCGTGATCGCAAAACTCGCACCGCCCCCAATAACAGCCCCGGGTGGCCAGATACGGCAACACGGGCGTCGGCACGAAATATTTCTCCAAAGGAAGGCCGTCAAAATCCGGCGGAGGCAGCGACGACACGTGTTCCGCGAACGTCACCGGAGACGTATGAAGGCCCGCGTCGTCACGCCACAACAGATTCGGGACGGTCGCAAAGTCGCGGTCAGTCCCGATGGCCTCAACGAGTTGCAAGAAGGCCGTTTCCCCTTCATACACGATCGCACTGTCAAAGAGCGCAAAGAGGGTGGGCGTCTTCGGCAGCACGTCGCGCAGCCGCGTCACCGTATTGCCGCCGATGGTCACGTGGACGTGCGGAAAATGCTCTTTAATCATGGCGCAGAACGTCATGGCGGAAAACAACTGCTGGCGCAAGACGATGGAGATCCCGATGACGTCCGGTTGTGCCTTGACGACGGCGGGTTTCACGACGTGCTCGAACACGTCGCGATAGACGTTTACCTGCGTATCGTCCACCGCGGCGCGGACCTCCGAAGACATGAACAATTTATACGACAAATCCGTTTCCATGGGCGGCAGACAAATGCGGGCCGGGGCGTACACCAGAGAAATCGTCGCCGTCACGTCCCGAAAGACGTTCATCGCCCATTCCAGTTGATCCACGTCGTAGAAATCCGCGGAACGAACGATGGCTTTCGCGCGCTCGGCCCGTTCACTCAACTCGGCCACGCGCGACCGCGTGCATGCGCACAAGGCCACTTGGAGTTCGGCGTCCGCCTCAGAGAGGCCGCGGTCCCGGGCACGTCTTTTTAAGCGATCAAGCTGGTGCGGCACTCGTTTCAGGACGCGCCGAAGAAAATCCGCACTGAAAAACCAATCGTACATCTCCAGATTCACGTCCTTCTGCACGACCTCATGCCCGGCCTGCCGAAGGAACGCCGTCAGCGTAGGAAGGCTCAGATACGGCTCGGAAGGATACCAATCCGGCGGAAAGAGCAGCATGACCTTCTTGCGAGGTCCGCGCTCAGACTGAGACTCGCGTCGGTGAAGCGGGATGCTCTGCGGGCTGAGCAACCCGCCTTTATTATAATCAATCCTCATGGTCAAGCCTGCGAGGCCCCCGGTCCGGACCCCATGACGCCCGCCATTCTAAGTCGTCACAAAAGCCCCGGTCAAGGACTCCCCCACAAAACAACGAAAGGCCGGGAAGGAGGTCTGTAGGGCCGCGTCTCACGCGGCCTCCCCCGGCCTCATGCCCACACCCGCGTCATTCTATCCTCCCTCCGTCATTCCGTTCTCCCTCCGTCATCCCATCCTCTCTCCGTCATTCTGTCCCTCCTCTGTCATTCTGTCCCTCCTCTGTCATTCTGTCCCCCTCTGTCATTCTGAGCGAAGCGAAGAATCTCGCTTTTCATTGACACGTACATCACGCCGTACCCGTGGGACCGAGGGTCAAGCGCAGGCCTTCTACCCCTCACCCCCGCCCTCTCCCGCAAGGGGAGAGGGAGCAAGATAGACAAGGCGAGAGGGACCAAGATAGACGAAGCGAGAGGGAGCAAGGGTTGTAGGGCCGCGTCTCACGCGGCCTCCCCCGGCCTCATGCCCGCACCCTCGCCCTCGTCAATCCGTCCTCCCTCCTATCCTGCCTGCTTCCCCCGTCTGTCATTCCCGTAGTTCCCCCGTCTGTCATTCCCGTAGTTCCCCCGTCTGTCATTTCCGTAGTTCCCCCTTCTGTCATTCCCGCCGGCTCCCCCGTCTGTCATTCCCGTAGGCTCCCCCTTCTGTCATTCCCGCAAGTTTTTAGCGGGAATCCATCCTCAACGGGAATTCAGGGGGAAGGATGACGAGAAGAGAAAAGACTCTGGATGCCCGATAACCACCGTCGGGCATGACAGAAAGAGGCCGTCCCTTCCGCGTCCTTCCCACAAGGCCCCCTTCCTGTCCTTCTGTAGCCCCGCCGTGGTCAGTGGCCAGTGACCCTTGGCCAGCACAAGGGTCATTCTGAAAAGGCCGCGTCTCACGCGGCCTCCCCGTTCCCCCTCTGGAAAATAAGTCTTGAATTGCGTGGAGAAATCGTCTAAAGTCCACCGCCATGTCTTACCACGAACGCCGACTCCAACGGCGACGGACCACCCTGATGCAGCAGGAGGACAATCCGATGGTCAGCATTGGCACGCAGACTGAGACGCGCAGCTCGCTCTCATCACTTCCCGCAGCCAATCCGTGGGGGGGGGGGGGGGGGGGTAAAAGTGATGAACGGTCGTCCGTGCGTCGGGGAGCGGCCCAGACGGGGCCCGGGCCGCTGGCTGGGTGCCTGGCTCGTCGTCACTGCGCTGCTCGCCGCGGCCCCGGACCCGGTCGCGGCGCAATCCATCACGGCCCCGCACGCGCTGTTCAAGAGCACCCTGCACGAGGCGACGATTACCGTTTCAGGTATCGATACCTGCTGCAATCCTGGCACATTGTCTTACTATACCATCGATAGCTGGGGAGGCGACGGGACCCTCTCGATCTCCGGCGTTTCCCTTGACGGCACCACAGCCACCTTGACGCTCTCCTACACCGGCGGCGGCACGTTCACCACAAATCAAAGGATCAGGGTAAACCTTGACGGACAGGTCACCAACTCCGGGGACAATCAAAGTACCAACTACATCACGGTGTACGCGGAAGATCCGAGGCTGATAGTGGGGTCCGGGACAAGGGTAGTGGCTGAGTATGAAACCACGGCGACATTACCGGTGAGGTTACTGACCGAGCCCTCGGGGAACGTGACCATCTCGGTCTTCAGTCAGGACACGACCGAGGGCAGTGTGGACCCCGCGGCCCTGGTCTTCACGAGGTCGACGTGGTGGCGGAGCCAGTTGGTGACGGTGACCGGCGTTGACGACAGCGCCATGGACGGCGACCAGACCTGGAACGTCCGGCTCGACCCCTCCTCCGGGGACACCCAGTACAACGCGCTCGCCAACGTTGACGTGGCGTTCACCACCCTTGACGACGAAGGAGCGCCGGTGGTGAACAGCGCCACGATCACGAGCACTCCCGCGACCGGCAGCACCTACGCCCTGGGCGAGCACATTGAGGTCCAGGTCGGCTTCGATCAGTCCGTGACCGTGACGGGGACCCCGCGGCTCGCGCTGACGATCGGGTCAAACACCCGGCAGGCGAACTACGCCTCGGGCACGGGCACGACGACGCTCACCTTCCGCTACCCGGTGCAGGTGGGAGACCTGGACGGGAACGGCATCGCCGTCGGCGCCGACGCGGTGACCCTGAACGGCGGCACGATCCGGCTGACGGGCGGCACGGTGAGCGCGGACCTGCGGCTGCGGACGCACGCGATCACGGACGCCGCAAGCCACAAGGTGGAAGCGGTTCACGGGCCGCCGGGGGTGATCGGGGTGGCGATCGGTTCGCCCGAAGTGGACGACACCTTCGAGCGGGGCGAGCCCATTGAGGTCACCGTGACGTTCAACAAGCCGGTGGCCGTGACGGGGAGCCCGCAGCTCGCGCTGAGGATCGGGACGAACACCCGGCAGGCCGCCTACGTCTCGGGTACGAGCACGAGCACGGCGCTCCGGTTCCGGTACACGGTGGTGCAGGCGGACGTGGACGCGGACGGGCTCAGCATCGGGACCAACGCGCTCACCCTCAACGGCGGCACGATCCGCCGGGCCGGCAGCACGACGGTGAACGCGGTGCTGGGCCTGGGGTTCCGCGCCATCACCGACAGCGCGAACCACAAGGTGGCGGGGGGAACGTTCACCACGCCGGCGCCCATCGGCCTCCGGATCACGAGCACGCCGAAGGGCTACATAGTGGGGAGCGGCCACGGCGCCTACATTGGCCCCTCCTACGTGGCGGGGGAGGTGCTGGAGGTCACGGTGACGTACGACCGCCGGGTGACGGTGACGGGGACGCCGCAAATTATGTGGGATGTCGAGGGTTCCAACATTCACCAAAATCTCGATTACGTCTCCGGCTCGGGCACCAGGAGGTTGGTGTTCCGCCGCACGGTCCAGTCAAGTGATCGAGCAGAGACCCCCATCGCCATAGCCGAACTGGCACTGAACAGCGGCACGATCACCGACGCGCGCGACTCGATGGTGGCGGCGACCCTGAGCCTCCACCCCACCCTGAAGGCATCTGTCACGGCTCAGGAGCAATTCGTAATCCGCAATGCCGTCCTGGCGGAGATCCTTGTGAGCCGGAGCACGCTGGCGGTCACCGAGGGGAGCACGAGCACGTACACCGTGCGCCTCAACAAGGCCCCGGCGGGCAACGTGGTGGTGACGGCAAACGAGGACAGCCCGCTCATCAGGCTGCAACGCCCGGGCGATTCGACCTGGTCGCAATCGGAGACGCTGACGCTGACGACGACCAATTGGAACACGGCACAGACGGTCCTGGTAAATGGGGTGTCCGACGCCGACGCGGCCCCCGGGAGCGCGGCGATCACCCATGCGG